>NZ_CM135111.1:0-3409881 GCF_054165885.1 Microbacterium sp. HM-570 | reverse complement strand
CTAGGGCGTGTCTGATAATTGGCGGGCCCAGGCGATGACGGCGTTCAGGATCACGGCGGCGCGGTAGACGATTGCGTGTTTGTCGTAGCGGGTGGCGAGGCCTCGCCATTGCTTGAGTTGGCAGTACTGGCGTTCGACGACGTTTCTGTTCTTGTAGTCGACCTTGTCGAGTGCGACGGGCCTGCCGCCGCGTGGTCCGCGCCGGACGCGGTGTCCCTTCTGGTCGTTGGGCTCGGGGATGACGGCCTTGATCCCACGCGAGCGCAGGTGGGCGCGGATCGCGCGAGACGAGTAGGCCTTGTCGGCGCGCACCGCGTCGGGGCGCGTTCTGGGGCGACCGCTTCCACGTGCGATGCGCAGCTGTTCCATCAGAGGCAGGAACATCGGTGAGTCACCGGACTGGCCCGGTGTGATCAGTGTCGCCAGCGGCAGGCCGTTGCCGTCGACGAGCTGGTGGATCTTTGTCGACAGACCACCGCGGGAGCGGCCGATCCCGTGATCAGGCGGCTCGATCCTCGGATTCGTGTAATTCGATCCAGCCCCCTGTGAGGCGGGTGGTGTTCGTTGCGTGCTGATGCGCCCGCGCGATGGTGGAGTCCACCGACAGCGACCAGTCCACCAGCCCGGCCGCATCCGCGGCCGCCGTCAGCTTCGCGAACACCGCATCCCAGGTGCCGTCCTTCGCCATCCGGTGATGCCACGTCCACACCGTCTGCCACGGGCCAAATACCTCGGGCAGATCCCGCCACGCGATCCCCGTCCGATACCGGTAGATGATCGCCTCGACCATCACCCGCGCATCCGCGAACGGACGGCCCTTGCGCCCCGTCGGGCGAGGCAGCATCTCCTCGATCAATGACCACTGACTATCGGAGAGCACCTGAAACCGCGACATGACCCCAGCATCCCAGCGAGTCGGCGAAACATTTCTCAGACACGCCCTAGCGCCCGAACTCGGCTTCGATCTGGGCGATCTGCCCGAGCCGCTGGGCGTGCACGCCGCCCTTGAATGGTGTGCCGAGCCAGCGGTCGATCAGCGCGAATGCCGTGTCATCCGTTACGACCTTCGTGCCGATGACAATCACGTTGGCGTCGTTGTTGCCGCGCGAGATGTCGACTGAGAACTCCGAGTAGGCCAGTCCGGCGCGCACGCCTGGCACCTTGTTGCACGCGATGACCTCGCCCTGGCCGCTGCCTCCGACGATCATGCCGACGTCGGCCTCGCCCGCTGCGACGAGCTTGGCGACGGCCGCGCACAGCGGGGGATAGTCGACGGTGTCGGACGTGCCGGGGCTGAGGTTCGTGACGAGGTGCCCTCGTTGGGTCAGCAAAGGCACGACGCGCTCGATGAGGCCGACGCCGTGGTGGTCGCCAGCGATGGCGATGCGCCTGAAGGTGGGCATCATCCCTCGAGTCCGAGCGTGGTGTCGGCGAACAGGTCCTCGATCTCGGGGCGGCGCGTGACGATGCGCTGCCGCATCGCCGAGTCCAGGAGGGCGTCGAGCGTGGCGCGGTTGGGCTCGATGCCATACGGCAGGGGGTCACCGCCCGAGAGCTCCATGACGCGGCGCAGGATGCGATCCTGCCGTCCACCGTCGGTGGTGCCGTTGCCGAGGCGGTCGACATAGCGTCGCTTGGCTTCCGCGAAGAGTGCGAAGAGGGTGGCCGCGAGTTCGGGGCGCTCCCGCAGGAGGTTGTCGCGCACCACGACGAGGTGGTTGATGGGGAACACGCGCGTGCGACGGAACACGTCGGCGGCCACGTCGTCGGCGTTCGCGATGAGTTGCACCACGTCGGGGTGATCGATGTTCGCGCCGACGACCGCGTCGAGCTCGCCCGTGAGCAGGAGTTCCTCGAGGGTGCGACCCTCCGGCGCGCGCGTGACGTTCTCCGGGGCGACATAGGACTCCACATGCTCGTCGCCAGAGCAGACCCACGTGACGGAGTCGAGATCGAGGCCCGCGGCCGCGAGTGCGGTCCTTCCCCACACGCCGGTCGTGACGGTGTAGCCGCGGTTGACACCGATGCGTCCGCCAGCGAAGTCGGCGACGGGACGCTCGGCGTTCGCGCGAACCACTTGCGTCGCTCCGTGGTGGAAATCGCGGACGAGGAAGACGGGCAGCGCTGTGAAGGCCACGCCGTGCTCCCTCGCGGTGATGTAGGTCGTTAGGGCCATCTCGGCGACATCGAACTCGAGGTTCCGCACCATCTTGCGGAAGCCCTTCACCAGCACGGGTTCGTGGACGAACTCGAGCGGGGCGTCTGGCGACGACACGTCGCCGTCGATGAGGGCGCGATTGGCTCCCTGGGGCCTCGTCAGGGTTGAAAGGGTCATTGGTCCTCCGCGTTGAGTAAGTTCCGTATGGAGGATGCTACCGTGGTCAGACCATTACTCCAATCGTAAGCTCAAGGATGTGCTATGACTGACCAGGTGCTCGCAGCGGTACGGACCGCACCAGAAGTCACCGAGATGCGCGAGTTCGCGAAACCCGCGATCGACGCGGACTCCGCCCTGCTCAAGATCGAGGTCGCGGGCATCTGCGGCACCGACGCCAAGCTCTACTTCTCCCCGCCGGACACGCCGGCCACGCGCGGCCCCGTCATCATGGGGCACGAGAACGTCGGCGTGATTGTGGAGGCGGGCGAACGGTTCAAGATCCGGCATGGGCTCGAGGAGGGCGACCGCGTCTTCGTCGAGCACTACGTCGCCTGCTACAACTGTGAGTGGTGTCGCATCGGTGAGTACCGGCACTGCGAGGCGACCGACTGGCGCACCAACCCCGACGCGCGACGCTTCGGGTACACGTCGAGCGACATGCCCGGGCGACTCTGGGGCGGCTTCTCGGAGTTCATGTACCTGCCGTGGAACTCGGTCCTGCACCGCATCCCGTCGAGCGTCACGCCCGAGCTCGCCGGGCTCGTCATGCCCCTCTCGAACGGCATCGAGTGGGCGCTCCTCACCGCTGGTATCGGCTACAACGACACCGTGCTCATTCAAGGGCCCGGTCAGCAGGGACTCTCCCAGCTCGTCGCCGCCAAGCAGGCTGGCGCTTCGCAGATCATCATGACCGGCACGACACGCGACCGTGAGCGATTCGACCTCGCGCTCGAGCTCGGCGCAGACCACGTCATCGACGTCCTCACGGAAGACCCGCGCGAGCGCGTCATGGACCTCACGGGCGGCCGCGGCGTGGACTTCGTGCTCGACTGCACGTCGCGCGCCGGGACCGCGCCCCTTCTCCTCGGTGTCGACGTCCTCAAACGTCGCGACGGCACGCTGCTCATGCAGGGCGAACTCGCAGCCTTCCCGGACTTCCCGCTCAAGGCCATCACTGAGAAGTCGATCACCATCAAGTCGGCGCGCGGGCACTCGTACCGCGCATGCGAGCTCGCTGTCGCGCAGGTCGCATCCGGCCGCTTCCCCCTCGAGAAGCTCGCGACGCACCGCTACGGCATCGACCAGGTCGACCACGCCATTCGCGTGCTCGCGGGACAGACCGACGAGGACGCCATCCACATCTCGATGATGCCCGCCCTCAATGGGCAGCCGGGCGGCCGCGTGAAGGAGGGAGGTCGCTGATGTCGGGCCTCGTCGTCAGGAACCCCCCGCGCACCCCTATCGACCAGCTCGACGCGCTCGCGGAGTACGGCATCGCGACCGTGCACGAGGCGCAGGGGCGCACGGGGCTCCTCGCCGCCAACATCACGCCCGTTCAGAGCGGCGTGCGAATCGCTGGCTCGGCCGTCACGGTCACGGTTGCCCCGGGCGACAATACGACCATCGCGATCGCCGTCGAGCAGTGCCGCGAGGGCGACGTGCTCGTCGTCACGCCGACGAGCCGGTCCGACATGGGCTACTTCGGCGACCTCCTCGCCACGTCCCTCAAGCACCGCGGCGTGCGCGGCATCGTCATCGACTCGGGCGTGCGCGACGTCGCCGACCTTCGCGACATGGGCTTCCCGGCGTGGTCGCGGTGCGTCACGGCAGAGGGGACCACGAAGGGCGTCCTCGGTGACGTCAACGTGCCCATCTCGATCGCGGGTCAAATCGTGCGCGCGGGAGATGCCGTGGTTGCGGATGACGACGGCGTCGTTATCGTGCCGCGCGAGCACGTCCCCGCGGTCATCGATGCGGCCCGTCGACGCGAGGAGAAGGAGGCGGTCTCGCGTGCTCGCTACCAAAACGGCGAGATCGCCCTCGACGTCAACCACATGCGAGACCTCATCGCGGCGTCGGGCGTGCGGTACGTCGACTTCGAGGACTGGAAGAAGGAGGCATCGCGATGATCATCGACATCCACGGCCACTACACGACGGAACCCGCGCCCCTCAAGGAGTTCCGGGCGGCTCAGCTGCGCGGCGAGTCGCCGAGCGTGCAGGCGCTCGCCGCGCAGGTCTCTGACGATGCCATCCGGGAGAGCGTCGAGCAGAACCAGATGCGCGTCCTGCGCGAGCGCGGCGGTGACATGATGCTCTTCTCGCCTCGTGCCGCCGGCATGGAGCACCACGTGCCCGATGCGCGTGTCGCGACCGCATGGGCCCAGGCGTCCAATGACCTCGTCCACCGCGTGAGCGAGGCGTTCCCCGCGCAGTTCGCACCCGTCGCGCAGCTGCCCCAGACGCCCGGGGGCAACTGCGACGCGGTGATCGCTGAGCTCCGCCGCACCGTCAGCGAGCTCGGGTTCGTCGCCGCGAACCTTAATCCCGACCCGTCGGGCACCTGGGCAGGACTGCCCCTCACGGATGCCTCGTGGTTCCCGATCTACGAGGTCGCCGAGCAGCTCGACGTTCCGCTCATGGTGCACGTGTCCGCGGCGTGCAACCCGAACTTCCACACCCTCGGGGCGCACTACCTCAACGCGGACACGAGCGTGTTCATGCAGCTCCTGCAGTCGGACCTGTTCTCGCGCTTTCCGGGGCTACGCTTTGTCATTCCGCACGGCGGCGGGGCGGTGCCCTACCACTGGGGTCGGTACCGGGGCCTCGCGATGCGCAATGGCTGGCAGGACCCGTCCGAGCTCCTGCGCAATGTCTTCTTCGATACGGCGGTCTACCACCAGCCCGGCATCAACCTCCTGCTCGACGTCGTGCCCGCCTCGAACGTGCTCTTCGCTTCCGAGATGCTGGGCGCTGTGCGGGGCGCGGACCCGGAGACGGGCGTCGAGTGGGACGACACGCTCAGCTACCTGCGCGCTTCGGAGAAGGCCCGCGCGAACTGGGACGCGGTCACGCGCGACAACGCGCTCCGCGTGTACCCGCGACTCGCCAAGCGTCTCGCCCAGGCTGCATCGTGAGCAGGCTCGCCCTCACGTTCGCGTGCGGCGACTACGATCGCACGCGGGCCATCGAGGAGGGCCGCATCGTCCCTGACGGCATGGATGTCACGTTCCTGCGCCTCCCCGTCGAGGAAACCTTCTTCCGCATGGCGCGGCACCGCGAGTTCGACGCCGCCGAGATGTCGCTCTCCACATACGTTTCGACGCTCAACGCCCTGGACGCGGGCGAGACCCCGCCGTTCGTCGCGCTTCCCGTCTACACGTCGCGGCAGTTCCGGCACGGCGGCATGTTCGTCAACCGGCACGCGGGAATCCGTACGCCGGCCGACCTGCAGGGCAAGCGAATTGGGATGCCCGAGGTGCAGCTGACCGCCTGCGTGTGGCAGCGCGGCATCCTCGCGGACCGTCATGACCTGCCGCTCGACGCATCGACGTTCTTCACGGGAGGCCAGGAGAAACCGGGCCGTATCGAGAAGGGGGCCGTCGCGGTGCCATTCGACGTCCGGCGCATCCCCGAAGACCGCACGCTGTCTGACATGCTGGCGACGGGCGAGATCGACGCGCTCCTGTCGCCGAGGATTCCGAGCTCGTTCGCTGGCGGCGGCGGAGACGTCGTTCGCCTGTTTCCCGACGCGAAGGCGGCCGAGCAGGCCTACTTCGGCGACACCGGGATCTTCCCGATCATGCACGTTGTCGTGCTGAAGCGCGAGCTCTACGAGCGGCACCGCTGGATCGCCCAGTCGCTCACGAAGGCGCTCATGCACGCGAAGGCCGACGCGAGCGCCCGCATCTACGACTCGTCAGCGCTCCACCTCATGGAGCCCTGGCTCATGCAGCACCTCGAGGAGGCACGAGAGCTGCTCGGCGACGACTTCTGGTCGTACGGGCTCGGCGAGAAGGACCACCACGTGCTCTCGACCTTCCTCCGCTATCACCACGAACAGGGATTGTCGCGATCGTTGCGTTCGCCCGAGCAGCTCTTCGCGCCCGAGGCGCTCGAAGCCTTCGTTATATGACGAGTTCCCCTCGGGGCGCACCGAGATGCGCCTTGAGGGGAATCTCCAGGTCTGCGGCCGCATCCTGCGGGATGTTGCCGCCGGTCTCGAGGATGCGTCGTGCGGCCATGTAGTCTCTCGTCGCGTTCACGGCCTCGACGGCGATGAGCTGGCCTTCGCGGTAGTAGAGGGCGCAGAACTGCTCCGCCGCGATGTCGCCCCGCGGCACGACCGCGTCGTAGCCCATCGTGAGGCCGGCCATCTGCAGCTTGAGGTCTCCCTGGTCCGACCAGAACCACGGCACCGCTTGCGTCGTCGGCTCGATGCCGAGGAGTGCGGCGGCGGCCGTCTTGGCCTGCGCGATGGCGTTGGGCACCGACTCGAGGCGCACCTGTCCGTGGATTTCGTGCTGCGCGATGGCGCAGTCACCCGCCGCGACGATGCCGGGGATGCGCGTGCGGCCGAACTCGTCGACGACGATGCCATGGTCGTTCGCGAGCCCAATGGATGCGGCGAGCTCGGTGTGAGGGATGAGTCCGATGCCGACGACGACGACGTCAGCGCCGATGACATGCCCATCGGAGAGTTCGACGCCGGATACCCGATCGACGCCCTGGAAGCCGGACACCTTCGCGTTGAGCTCGATCTGGGTACCGCGGCGCTTGTGCGCGCTCAGGTAGAAGTTAGACATCTCTGGCGCGACGGCACGTGCCATGAGTCGCTCCTGGGCCTCGAGCACGACGACGTTCTTGCCGTTCGCGGTTGCCGCCGCGGCGATCTCGAGTCCGACGAAGCCGCCGCCAACGACGACGACGCGTTGGGCGCGATCGAGGTCCTGCTTGAGGGCCACGGCGTCGTCTAGCGTGCGGAGGTAGTGGATGCCCGTCAGTTCGGATCCCGGGGCAGCCATGCGTCGCGGCGTGCCGCCGACCGTGAAGGCGAGCCGCTCGAAGGGCAGCGTCTCCCCGGTGCTGGTGCGCGCGACACCGTGCGATGCGTCGGGCTCATCGAGTTCGATGCTCTCGACCCACTCGCCGCAGCGCACCACGATGCCGTGCTGGTCATAGAAGTCGGCGCCGCGGAGTGCGATGTCGCCAGCGACAGCCGTGCCGCTGAGGAAGGCTTTCGACAGCGGCGGGCGCTGGTACGGCAGATGGGTCTCGCCGCCGATGACGGTGATTGCTTGAGTGTCCCCGAGTTCGCGCAGGCTCGTGGCGAGCTGCAGTCCGGCCTGTCCGGCTCCGATGACAAGTGTTCCTGCGCCTACACGCGACGTTGCGGTGGTCATGGCATCCCCTTTCGGTATGACCATTAGACCACAATGCGCAAACGTGTGCGATCTACTCGAAGGAATCTCCCTGCGTGACGCGTTCCGCCGTGCGCCTGAGGTGGGTGCCTAGGATCTCCTGGGCCAGGTCGAGTCGTCGCTGCTCGATCGCGTCGACGATCGCCGAGTGCTCCTCGACGCCGCGCGATCCCATGTCTGGCGCCACGGACCGCGCCTCTTTGAGGGACGAGAGCACGGGGCCGTGAAAGCTCTCCATGAGGGCCTCAAGGGCCGGATTGTGTGTGCAGGCGGCGAGTCGCACGTGAAAGGCTGCCGACATTGCTGTCTCGTACTCGCCTCGCTCCTTCGCCTCGGCTGCTGCTGCGACGAGACCGCGCAGGTCTTCGATGTCATCGGGTGTGGCGCGCTCGATGACGAATGGCAAGATGCCGAGTTCGAGCACCTGTCGCGCCTCGGTCACCGCTGCTGCGGTGATCGGCGAGAGGGAGAGGAGTTGTGCGAGGTTCGCGCCGACGAGCTCGGCCGACGGGGACGTGAGGAACGAGCCGCCGTGCGCGCCCAGCCGCACCTGGATCAGCCCGGTCGCCTCGAGGACGCGAAGCGCTTCGCGCACCGTCACGCGGCTGACGCCAAGCTGCTGACACAGTTCGCGCTCATTCGGTAGGCGGTCGCCTGGCTTGAGGCTTCCGTCACGGATGAGTTGCTTGATCTGATCGACGATCACATGCGAAGCCCTGTCCACGTTCACGCGGGTGAATCGAGGGCTGGCGGAGCTGAGTTCTTCAGTGTCGGCCAATACGCCGTCTCCTTCATCGGATTGCGTCACGAGGGCGGTCCGCGCAATGCGCGTCGCAGCGTGCGCGACTGCCTCAACGATATCGGCTTCTTGACTGATGGGTCATAGGTGGTATGGTCTATCCATTCGCGCGATGGGTAGACTAAACGTCTTACTCGCCGGGCGGATCGTCAGACACAACGATGTGAGAGAGGCTCGCGACTGTTGTACATGCCATACGGATGGGCTCCGGCCCCGCACGTGAAACCGCCGGGATCAGAACCGGCTGAAGGCTCCCGCCGCGCTGGGAGTGAGTCGTGATCGAAGCCATTACCAGCGGTCTCACGCAGCTCTTCCAGTGGGAGACCCTCGCACTTATGGTGCTTGGGATCTTTATCGGCTTCATCGTCGGCATCCTTCCGGGCCTCGGCGGCGCCGTCGCCATCGCACTACTTCTCCCGTTCACATTCGCGATGGAGCCCGTCCAGGGCATCGTCTTCCTCCTGAGCATGTGGATCGTGACCGGTACGGCCGGCGACATCACGTCGGTGCTCTTCGGCATACCGGGCGAGGCGACATCCGCAGCCGCCGTGCTCGACGGCTATCCCATGACGAAGAAGGGACAGGGTGGACGCGCGCTCGGCATCGTGCTCACGAGTTCCACGATCGGCTTGATCTTCGGCGCAATCGTGCTCGGTGTCTTCATCACCATCATCCGGCCACTCGTCCTCATGCTGGGAGCGCCAGAGTTCTTCATGCTTGTGCTGCTGGGACTCGCGTTCGTCGTGACACTCTCCGGCAAAAGCCCCGCGAAGGGCATGGCGATGGTGGCGCTCGGCCTGCTCACGTCGTTCATCGGATCCGACCCGTCCGCCGGGCTCCCGCGCTTCACCTTCGACCAGATGTATCTGTGGGGCGGCATCGAACTCATCCCCGTCGTCGTCGGCCTCTTCGGCGGCGCCGAGGTGCTGCAGCTCATGCTCACGCGAGGGTCTATCGCGACCAGCAAGGTGGACGACAACAAGCTCGACGGCACCATGCGCGGAGTGGGGGACGCGCTTCGCAACTGGACGGTCGCCGTTCGGTCGTCCGCCGTCGGCGTCGTGATCGGCATGCTCCCCGGCCTCGGCGGCACCGTCGCGCAGTGGGTGTCTTACGGTCAGGCGCGGCAGACGTCCAAGAACCCCGAGATGTTTGGCAAGGGCGCCGTTGATGGGCTCGTGGCGGCAGGCTCGACCAACAACGCGAAGGACGCCGGCTCGCTCATTCCGACGATCGCATTCGGCATCCCCGGCGGCGCCGCCACGGCCGTCCTGCTCGGCGGCTTCCTTGTGCTCGGAATCACGCCCGGTCAGGCGATGCTTACGACCCAGCTCGACGTTACCTTCTCGATGGTCTGGACGGTCGTCGTCGCGGGCATCCTCGGTGTCGCGTTCGCGCTCACTCTGGTGCGTCCGCTCGCCGCGCTCACGCGCATCTCTGGCACTGTGCTCACGCCCGTGCTCATCATGTTCCTCGTGATCGGCGCCTACACGGCGTCGAACAACTGGGGCGACCTCATCGTCATGCTCGTCGCGTCGGTGCTTGGCGTCGTGTGCCTCCGTTGGGACTGGCCCCGAGTGCCATTCCTGCTCGCGCTCGTGCTCGGCAAGCTTCTCGAACAGTACCTCAACCTCTCGAACACCATGTTCTCCACGGGGTGGCTCACGCGCCCCGGTGTCATCATCATCGGCGTCATCGTTGCCGTGATCCTCGTGCTGAGCATTCGATCTGTCGCGCGCGACCACAAGAAGCGACTCGCTGATGAACCCGTTGAGGGCCCGCGAACCAACGTCATCCGCACGGTCGGAGGAAAGAAATGACAGTCCACACCGACGCACGCTCGGCCAAGCCGGACCTCATCATCGCGACGGCCATCTTCGTCATCAGCGCGGGGGCATTGGCCCTGAGCTTCACGTACCCGCCAGCGATGTCGATGCTGTTGCCAAGGCTCGCCGCAGGTCTCGGCATCTTCTGCGCCGGCTGGCTGATCATTAGCAAAACGCTTGCCCTGCGTGCGGCACTGCGCGATGACGAGGCGCATCGCGTCGTCGCACGCCGTAGTGCGCAGGAGGAGACCAGCGGCATCGACATTCCCGTCGCGGAGGACGTCGACGAGAACGACCCCGAGTACGTGCTGAGTCACACGCCACGAAAGATTTGGGCCGTCACCCTCGGCTTCATTGCCGGGTTCTTCCTCGTGCTCTACCTCGCCGGCGTCTTCGTGGCGGCAGCAGCACTTTCCTTCCTCTACCTCTTCATCGTAGGTAAGAAGACCTGGCTCTACTCGCTCGTGTACATGGTCGTGCTCACCGGGCTCCTCTGGGCGCTCATGCGGTGGGTGACCTATATCCCGAGCCCCACCGGCATCCTCTTCCACGGCGGATGACGTCCACATCACAACGAAAGGCACAGCAATGACGCTCAAGAGTTCTTCCATCACTCGCCTTGCAGTGGGGGTGCTCGCCGTCGGCGCGCTCGCCCTCACGGGCTGCGCGTCCACCGAAGGGGCCACCAGCACACAGGGCGGCTCGACGGCGAACGCCACCGACTGCGGGATGTTCAAGGGCAAGACCGTCGAACTCGTCATCCCGTACAACGCGGGCGGCGGCTACGACATCCTCGCTCGAGTGATCATCCCCGGTCTCGAGAACGCACTCGACACCAAGGTGCTCCCCATCAACAAGCCGGGTGCCGGCGGACTCCTCGCCATCAACCAGCTCGCGGCCGCGCCCACCGACGGCACGCAGATCGCGATTGTCAACGGCACGGGCGCCGCGGCGGCGATCCTCGCGGGTGCAGAGGGCCCCACCTTCGACTTCGACGACCTGAGCTACATCGGTCGCGTTGCCGTCGATGACCTGGTCGTGGTGACGAACGCCAACTCGAAGTACTCCTCGTGGGAGGACGTTATGGAGAGTGACGGCTTCCGCTTCGGTTCGACGGGTCGCGGCTCGTCCGACTACATCGTCGCGAATGCCCTCATCGAGGCGTTCGAACTGAAGAACGCCGAGGTCGTCACAGGCTTCAACAGCCAGTCTGAAGCCGACCTGGCGCTCATCCAGGGCAACGTCGACGCGATCGCTGGTCCGCTCGACAGCCGCCGCCCGAGCATCAAGAGCGGTGAGACACAGGCGGTCCTGTCGTTCGCAGATGAGGCGCCTCAGGATGCTGAAGACGCGACCCTTTTCTCCGACCTTGAGCTCAGCGCCGAGGCCGAGTCGCTCATCGACGGAATCAAGCTCCTCACGTCGTTCGGTCGTCCGCTTGTCGCGCCGGCCGGTGTCGATGAGGCCACCCTCGGCTGCCTGCAGGGCGCGCTTGAGGCCGCCGTCGAAGACCCCGAGGTGCTCGAGCAGGCGGAGAAGATGCAGCGCGAGCTCTCCTACCTGTCCGGTGAAGAGATGGTCTCCGATGTCGTCCCGGGTCTCAAGGGGCTCGACGACGACGTGCTCGAGGTGCTGCGCTCGTCCTACTGACCAGCTGACGCGCGTGTGTTGTAGCGGAGTCCGCCTCCTTCACTCCGGTGAGGAGGCGGGCTCCCGCTTTTGTGGTTGCCCTCGACGACGGGACGGAACATGACGAGAGAACCCCGCACGGCATTGTCACCGCGCAACGAAGACTTCGCGGCCCCCACGACAATCTTCCTCTTCTCGATGGCATTGGGGATGGCGACGGTCATCGTGCCGCTGCTTGCGACCGCCTCCGGCTACTCCCTCGGCGCCGTCGGCTTCCTCATCTCGACGTCGGCCGTCACGCAGATCGCCGCGCGAGCCGGTATGGGCGTGCTCATGGACCGCTTCCGCACGCGCACGTTTATACTGTGGTCGCTCGTGCTGCTCGCGGCGTCGTGCGTCGTTCTTGGGTTCAGCCAGACGTTCTGGGCCTTCATCGTGTCGCAACTCCTCCAGGGAGCCGCGCGCGCCTACTTCTTCACGGGCACGCAGACCCACGTGGTTCGCGGCACCCGCACCGCCGTCGCCGCGCTCGCGCGCATGAACATCATGAACGGTGTCGGCCTGCTTGTCGGCCCTCTCGTCGCCGGGTTCATCGGTGACTGGTCGCTCACCGCGGCCCTCTACATCGCCGCGGCCGTGTCTGGCGTCGCCCTCGTCACGTGCTCCTTCCTCATCCCCTACGAGCCCTTCACCAAGGCGGCGCCCGAGCCGGGCAGCGCCGCGAGCCCTGTATGGCGTCGGCCCGGGGTCGTCGCCGCCGGATGGATGGGCGCGACCGCGGGCGGGTGGCGGGGCATCCTGAATTCCTATCTCCCGGTGCTCATCGTGGAGGCAGGCCATTCCATCCCCCTCGCGGGCGCGATGATGACCCTCGCAAACCTCGCCGCCCTGGTCGGCTCGGCGGTGGCGACGCCATTCCGAAAGCTCGGCATCGGCATGTCGACCCTGCTGGCAACGCTCCTCGCAGCGGGAGGCACTGCTGGCATGGCGCTGCTGGCTCCGCACATCGCAGTCGCCTGCTGCTTCCTCGTGCTCTCAGGCCTCGGCGGCGGCATCCTCCAGACACTTGGCCCGGCCCTCGCGGCCGAGTCGGTCGGGCCGCATGAGCGCGGTCGCTCGATCGCGATGATCGGCACCTTCCGCGCCGTCTCCCTCCTGGTCACACCGATGGGCATCGGCGCGCTCGTCTTCGTGCTCCCCTCCGCGGCGGCGGCCACGGCCGTCGTGGCGGTGGCGCTCAGTATCCCGGCGTTGATGTCGCGTCCGGGGCAGTCGGATCCCGACTCGTAACTCGGCCATGCTGGAGCCGACAACCACCGGGGACACACTCGGCCGAGCGGCGCACGGCCTTGACTCCCAGAGCCGCCTCACGCCTGGAACGAGGTCAGTAGCGGTAGGCCTGGAACTCGGAGGCGATCTGCCCGGCCGTTGCTTTCAGCCGAAGGATGATTGCCTCACGGTTGGAGTGGGGGATGCGTGAGG
Organism: Microbacterium sp. HM-570; assembly: GCF_054165885.1. Taxonomy (NCBI): domain Bacteria; kingdom Bacillati; phylum Actinomycetota; class Actinomycetes; order Micrococcales; family Microbacteriaceae; genus Microbacterium; species Microbacterium sp. HM-570. The sequence continues at coordinate 3,396,568 of NZ_CM135111.1, read as the reverse complement.
CGGGGCCCGCGAGCGTGAGCACTACAGGCCGGTTGTTGGCAAGCGCAATCGGTACTGCGCACGCCCATGTCCCTGCATCGACCTCACCTTCACTCGTGGCGAATTGGAGCTCACTCGCTTGGTCGACAAAGGGCGCGAAGACGCGCATCCGCGTCAATGCCGTCGAGGCGCGCGGCCTTCGCGGTCGGTGGCAGCATCGCGAGCACCATGCGCCCGGAGGCGCCCTGGCCATCTCGCATGGAGTGTCCCGGCTCCACAATGAATCGAATCCGGTTGGACGACTCGATGCTTGGCAATTCCACAACGGCCAAGTGGCCAACGGGGTGGAGTCAGCGCTGGCAGTGCTCATGCCAGCTCTAGGAGCAGGCGAGACATGCGCCGCGTGGCTCATCGGCACCGTGTATGAGAACGGACTGCTTCGACACATCGACGAGCTGCGAGCCGGGCGGGTGGAACATGTGCTTTCCGACGCCCTGCGTGACGCCGGGAGGGTCCACGGCGGGTAGAGCACACCCACCTCCGGCGGGTCAGAGTCCGTGGCGCCGGACATGCGCGCTCGATGGAACGTCCGCGCAAAAGGGTCGGACTGGCCGGACCGACGCGGGTAGCTTCGGATGCAGTACGTGTGACGTGACGGTCTAGTTCGGACTCTTGCCACGCACTTCGGACCCTCGTGCGCGTGCTATTTGCTATTGGCAGGCCCGATGTCGTTTCTCAAACTGGTTGGCACATGTCTCACGCTGGTTGACACCGCGAACTCGCACACGGCTGGCCGTTCCCGCTGAGATCAAGCTCGCGGCGACTAGGGCGTGTCTGATAATTGGCGGGCCCAGGCGATGACGGCGTTCAGGATCACGGCGGCGCGGTAGACGATTGCGTGTTTGTCGTAGCGGGTGGCGAGGCCTCGCCATTGCTTGAGTTGGCAGTACTGGCGTTCGACGACGTTTCTGTTCTTGTAGTCGACCTTGTCGAGTGCGACGGGCCTGCCGCCGCGTGGTCCGCGCCGGACGCGGTGTCCCTTCTGGTCGTTGGGCTCGGGGATGACGGCCTTGATCCCACGCGAGCGCAGGTGGGCGCGGATCGCGCGAGACGAGTAGGCCTTGTCGGCGCGCACCGCGTCGGGGCGCGTTCTGGGGCGACCGCTTCCACGTGCGATGCGCAGCTGTTCCATCAGAGGCAGGAACATCGGTGAGTCACCGGACTGGCCCGGTGTGATCAGTGTCGCCAGCGGCAGGCCGTTGCCGTCGACGAGCTGGTGGATCTTTGTCGACAGACCACCGCGGGAGCGGCCGATCCCGTGATCAGGCGGCTCGATCCTCGGATTCGTGTAATTCGATCCAGCCCCCTGTGAGGCGGGTGGTGTTCGTTGCGTGCTGATGCGCCCGCGCGATGGTGGAGTCCACCGACAGCGACCAGTCCACCAGCCCGGCCGCATCCGCGGCCGCCGTCAGCTTCGCGAACACCGCATCCCAGGTGCCGTCCTTCGCCATCCGGTGATGCCACGTCCACACCGTCTGCCACGGGCCAAATACCTCGGGCAGATCCCGCCACGCGATCCCCGTCCGATACCGGTAGATGATCGCCTCGACCATCACCCGCGCATCCGCGAACGGACGGCCCTTGCGCCCCGTCGGGCGAGGCAGCATCTCCTCGATCAATGACCACTGACTATCGGAGAGCACCTGAAACCGCGACATGACCCCAGCATCCCAGCGAGTCGGCGAAACATTTCTCAGACACGCCCTAGTCGTCTTCATCCTCGAACTCTTCGCCGGTCGAGTGGTTCACGAACGACACTGGACGACCTACCTCTCGCATTCTCTGCCCAGGCGACGCTCGCCTCTCAGTCCTGTAATCACAGTAGCCGGGGCGCCGACGGTCGAGCCTGCGCACCTATCGGGTAGCAATCCTCTCTCGGCAGGAGAAGTTAGGAGCATCCCGATGCGAACCAAAGAGTCCCTGTGGGGCTTCTTCGCCAGCGACCCGCAGTTGTCCTTCAACGAGGGCGGTGAGGCGCGGTTGTTCGCCTGGATCGGTCAGGAGCAGTTCGAGCGCAACCCGGACGGCTCGTTCACCCAAGGCGAGACGAAGTTCTACCCGTTCAAGATGTTCCGGCGCAGCGCAGAACATGCCTACGAGAAGTTCGCGCGCGGCGACAACTTCGTCGCCAGCGGCCACGTCCAGAAGTTCAGCTACGAGAAGAATGGTGAGACGGTCAGCGGCGAGGAGTTCATCGCCACGCACATCGGCCCCGATGCTGCCCGCACGAGCTACGCCGTCGACCGTGGCCGCTCGCGCTCGCAGCAAGTCAAGAGAGTCCCCATCGAAGCGCCCGACCCGACCCTCCCGCAGCAGCCGTCGCCCCGTCCGATGACGCTGTGAGGCCGAGTCATGACCATCGAGGAAACGTTGTTCCCGCCCGATGACCCCGACTTCGACGTGCCTCCGCTCGAAGAACCGGAGCCCGACCCGATAACGACTTCGTCGAGGCCGACCAAGGAGCAGGAGCCCGAGGCGGAGGACACACCGGAGCCGCCGCGCCCGGTGAACTGGAACATCCTGACCGCGGCCGAAGCGCAGGTGGAGTGGCTGGAGCTGAACGCCTTCGTGAACTGGCTGCGCCACGAGTTCGGGCTGAGCGTGAACGTCGTGCCGCCGTATTGGCACCGGCACCCGGAGCTGGTGTGGCCGCTGTCGGCGCTGCGCCAGCACTACCTGAATGCCTACGACACGAAGCAGCACGGCTCGGCACCGTTCGGCTGGTGGCGAGATTTCTGGGCCTTCATGCCGCAGCTTCGGGACGCAGTGACCGCGTGCGGCACGAAGCTCAACACGGATCGCCCGACGCGGCAGGCGGTGTGGCCGGGCGAGGACGAGCGCCCCGCTCCCGTGGAGACGGTGATCCCCAACCGGGACGCCGACTTCACGCAGTTCGTCAAGGAGGACGTGGCGCGCAGGCAGGCCATCGAGGACGAGTTCTACGCCCGCCTCGCGGCGGAGCAGTAGGCGCGGGCGGTGACTGCGAATGGCGCGGCAGCGATCCCGGAAGCCCTGGCCGGGGCAACTGGAGTTCGATTTGTGGGGGCTCGACGAGCCCGCGGCCGACGCCGCGCTCGCCACGGCTCGGGATGCTGGAGCAGGCGATGAACAAGTACGGCCAGATGGCGCTGTCCCACTGGCAGACGACGGCCCCGAGCAGGGTCGCGGAGCTGAGCGATCCGGCGGCATTCTTCAAGGCGATGGGCCTGGAAATGCAGACGCAGGTGACGAACCTCGCGTCAATGCTGGCGGGGAGCGACCGGCAGGGGGAGACTTTCTTGCAGAAGGTCGCCCGGCTGACAGCAGCCCGGAAGCAGGCGGAGGAGGTCGTGATGTCGCAACTGGCGTGGATCACCGACCCGAGCCTGCCCCTGGATCAGGCGCGAGAGGAATGGGAGCAGACCCGGCCCTCCGACGAGAACCTGATCCTCTGGGCGGAGCGGATGCAGGACTGCCCGGATTCGATGCCCTCCTCCGTGGAACTGGAGGAACTGGCGAAGAAGTGGGCGCTCAGCGTCGAGTTCCTGCTGGAGCTCGTGGCGACGGAGCCCCCGCGGGAATACATGCGGGCGAATCAGGCGGCGCTCGCCGAGGCGGCGACGATCCGCTTCTTCCGCGAGCTGCGGTAGCGCCCCGGTTCGTTCCCGCCTCCCAGGACGACCTCGGGCCATCGGGTGCAAAGGCCCGCTATCGGGCGAACGTGGAGGCCATCCAGCTCATCCACGATCTGAACTCCACGGGTCGCCCCGCGTCCCCGGACGGACAACGGGTGCTCGCCCGCTGGTCGAGCTGGGGCGCGATCCCCGAGGTGTTCGATGACCTGAAACCCGAGTGGGACGCCGAGCGCGCCGAACTGCGCGAGCTGCTGGGCGATGACGAGTGGGAGGCTGCGGAGCGGACAACCATCAACGCGCACTACACCGACCCGATGATCGCCCGGCAGGTGTGGCGGCTGCTGGCCGGGCTGGGGTTCCGCGGCGGTGCGGTCCTCGAGCCCGGCTCCGGGTCGGGTACATTCATCGGCCTCGCGCCAGTATCGGCCCAGATGACCGGGGTGGAACTCGACCCCCTGACAGCGGCGATCTGCGCCGAGCTGTATCCGCACGCGACCGTCCGTGCCGAGTCCTTCGCCGACACGCGACTGCCCGAAGGGCACTTCGACGCTGCCATCGGCAACGTGCCGTTCAGCAACGTCACCCTGCACGATCCGCTGCACAACGCGACCCGGCAGTCGATGCATAACCACTTCATCATCAAGTCGCTACGCCTGACCCGACCGGGCGGCCTCGTCGCGGTGCTGACCTCGCACTACACGTTGGACGCACAGAACCCCGGGGCGCGGCGGGAGATGAACGAGCTGGCCGACCTCGTGGGCGCGATCCGCCTGCCCACCGGGGCGCACCGTCGCGCCGCAGGGACGGAGGTCGTCACCGACCTGCTCGTGTTCCGGCGTCGTCTGCCTGGCGAGCAGATGCGCGACGACGCCTGGGAGAAGGTCGCGCAGCTGCCCATCGACGGCGTGCCGATGCGGATCAACCGCTACTTCGATGAGCACCCGGAGCAGATGCTCGGGGAGGTCGGCGTCGGCCACGGGATGTACGACGCGGCCACGCTCACCATCACGACCGATCTGGCCGACTTGGAGGCGGAACTCGCGGTCGCCGTCGACCAGCTCGTGTTCTCCGCTCGCCGTGCCGGGCTGACGGTCACGGAGCGGACCGCCGAGCAGCAGGCGCGCCGGGCCGCGTTCACGCCGTCGGCGCCGGAGTTGTGGGACGGCAGCATTGTCGCGAGCGAGAGCGGCGGCTTCCGCACCGTGGTCTCGGGCGGGCTGGAGCCGCTCGCGGTGCCGAAGTCCGCCGAGCGCGAGCTGCGCGCGCTGCTGCGGCTGCGCGACAGCGCATCCCGCCTGCTCACCGCGGAAGCGGCAAGCGTGGACGACACCCCCGACATCGTGCTCATCCGCACGACGCTGCGGCGCGACTACCTGAAGTACGTCGGCACATACGGGGCTCTCAACCGCTACACGCTCCGCCCTACCGGGCGCACGAACGACGAGGGCGAGGAGACCTTCGCCCGCATCGTGCCGACCCCGATCCGGCTGCTGCGCTCCGACCCGTTCGGCCCGCTCGTGCTCGCGCTGGAGCAGTTCGATGACGAGGATCAGTCGGCCTCGCCCGCAGCGATCATGAGCCACCGCGTGGTGGTGCCGCGCGCCGAGGTGCAGGGCGTCGACAGCCCCGCCGACGCCATCGCCGTCAGCCTGGACCGAACCGGCGGGATCGACCTGCCCCTCATCGCCGACCTGCTCGGGATGAACGACCGCGACGCGCGCGAGGCGCTGGGAACGCTCGTTTTCACCGACCCGGCGACCGATCAGCTCGTCCACGCGCCCGAGTACCTGTCCGGCGATGTGCGAGTCAAGCTCGAAGCCGCTCGCCAGCGCGCCGAGCAAGACCCGGCATTCCAGCTCAACGTGGATGCACTCGCCGAGGTGCTGCCCGCGCCGCTCGGCATCCAGGACATCCACGCCAAGCTCGGGGCCGTCTGGATCAGCGCCGACGTTCACGAGCAGTTCCTCCGCAGCATCCTGCGCGCGCAGGACGTGCGCGTCGAGAACCCGCTGCCGGGAATGTGGGAGATTCGCGGCGGTCGGCAGGGCCTCCCCTCCACCTCGGAGTGGGGCACCCCGCGACGTCCCGCGCCGGACATCGCGCAGGCCGTGATGGAGCAGCGCACGATGCTCGTCTACGACGAGGAGAAGGACATCGACGGGAAGGTGCGCCGCATCCTCAATCCCGTAGAGACCGCCGCCGCCCAGGAGAAGGCCGACGCACTTCAGGAGCGGTTCGGCGAGTGGGTGTGGGAAGACCCGGCTCGTGCGCAGGCGCTCGTGGACGAGTACAACCGGCGCTTCAACTCCATCGTGCTCCGCGACTACACGAACGCCGGGGCGTACCTCTCGCTGCCGGGCCTCGCGGCAACCTTCGAGCCGCGCACGCACCAGCGCGCCGCCGTCGCCCGCATGGTGTCCGAGCCTGCGGCGGGCCTGTTCCACGAGGTCGGCGCAGGCAAGACGGCGGAGATGATTATGGGCGCGATGGAGATGCGCCGCATGGGGCTCATCAGCAAGCCCGTCGTCGTCGTGCCGAACCACATGCTGGAGCAGTTCGGCCGGGAGTGGCTCCAGGTCTACCCGCGTGCCCGCGTGCTCGCCGCGTCGAGCCTCGACCTCACCGCCGACAAGCGGCGGCTGTTCGTCGCGCGGGCGGCGGCGAACGAGTGGGACGCGATCATCCTCACGCAGGGGGCGTTCGCCAAGATCCCGCTGCGCGCCGAGACGCAGCAGCAATACATCCGCGGGCAGGTAGACGACGTGCGGCGAGTGCTGGACGAGGCGACCGGCGAGCAGCGGATGAGCGTCAAGCGCATCCAGCGGAAGCTCCTGGCGATGGAGAACAAGCTCAAGGATCGGCTCGACTCCGACCGCGACCGCGGTGTCTGCTTTGAGGACACCGGCATTGATTACGTCATCGTCGACGAGATGCATATGTACAAGAACCTCGCCACGGAGTCGAACATCAGGGACGCCGCGATCGAGGGCTCGGATCGCGCGAGCGACCTGCACATGAAGCTCGAATACCTCCGCTCCGCGGGGCGCGAGCGGGTCGTGACTGCGGCGACGGCGACGCCCATCTCGAACTCGATCACCGAGACCTATGTGATGCAGCGATATCTGCGGCCAGACGTGCTGGAGTCCGCGGGTGTCGGCGCATTCGATGCGTGGGCGGCGACGTTCGGCGAGCTGGTCACGCAGATGGAGATCTCGCCGACCGGCAGCACGTTCCGTATGAAGACCCGGTTCGCCCGCTTCCAGAACGGGCAGGAGCTGCTGCGGATGTGGTCGGTGTTCGCCGACGTGAAGACCGCCGAAGACCTCTCCCTGCCCGTGCCCTCGCTCGTACAGCGAGACGACGGCAGCCGCGCGCCCTCCACCGTCCCGGTACAGCCGACCGTCGAGCTGGAGCAGTACGTCGCATCCCTCGCCGAACGCGCCGAGAAGGTCGCCAGCCGCCAGGTGCGCCCCGACGAGGACAACATGCTCCTGATCGCCACCGACGGGCGCAAGGCCGCGCTCGACATCCGCATGGTCATCTCCCGCGACCCTTCCGGGCCGAGCAAGGTCGATGTCGCCGCCGACGCGATCCACCGTATCTGGGAGCGCACCCGCGGCAGCGAGTACCTCGACACCGTGACCGGGCAGCCCTCCGCGGTCCTCGGGGCGCTCCAGCTGGTATTTAGCGACATCGGCACCCCGAACCAGGACAGGTGGAACGCCTACGACGAGCTGCGGCAGCAGCTCGTGCAGCGCGGCGTCCGCGCCGAGCAGATCAGATATATGCACGAGGCGAAAACCGACGTGGAGAAGGCGCGCCTGTTCGCCGCAGCCCGCGCCGGCCACGTCGCGGTGCTGATCGGCTCGACGGAGAAGATGGGCGTTGGCACCAACGTCCAGGCCCGCGCCATCGCCCTGCACCACCTGGACTGCCCGTGGCGGCCCTCCGACATCGCCCAGCGCGACGGTCGCATCATGCGGCAGGGCAACCAGAACGAGGAAGTGGCGATCGTCCGCTACGTCACCGAGCGTTCCTTCGACTCCTACATGTGGCAGACCGTCGAGCGGAAGGCCGCGTCGTTCGCGCAGCTCCTGCGCGGGAAGATCAACGCCCGCGAGATCGAGGAGATCGACACCTCCGCGCTGTCCGCAGCAGAGGCCAAGGCCATCGCCTCCGGCAATCCGCTCCTGCTGGAGCACTCCGTCATCCTGAACGAGGTGAACCGGCTGCGCCGCCTCCAGCGCGCGCACGAGCGCAACGAGGACATGCTCGTCCACACCGGCAATCGCGCCCGGTCAGCCGCCGAGCGCGCCGCCGCGGACATTCGCGGGCTGGAAGCCGCTGCCCCACGGATGATCGACACGAGCGGCGACAGGTTTCGCATCACGCTCGGCACGCGCGACTACGACTCGCGCTCCGAAGCCGCGCACGCCCTCGCCGCGTGGATGGGCGACTCCGGGCTGAAGTGGCTGCCGCGGTACGGGCGCAAGGACTTCGGGATCATCGGCCGCATCTCAGGCTTCGACATCCACGTCGAGGCCCGCTCCGGGCTCGCCACGCTCGACGTGACGGTCTCGCTACCCGAGGTGCCCCGCTCGGGATTCACGATGTCGAAGGAGTCGTTCTTGGAAGCCGGACTCGGGCTCGTGCAGCGCATCGAGAACCGTGTCAGCGGCATCCCGACGCTGCTCGACCAGGCGCGTGCCGACCTGGAAGAGGCTGAGCAGACCGTCGCCGACACCCAGCGGCGCCTCGGCCAGCCGTTCCGCCACGCGCAGGCGCTCGCCGACGCCGAGGAAGACCTCACCCGCGTCGAGACGCAGCTCGCCGCGATGCAGGACGAGCCACGCCCCGAGCCCGCGGCACCCGAGTCGGAGCGCGTCGAGCTGACCATCGAAGCCGTGCGCGCCTACGAGCCGAACCTGGGCTCACGGGAGGGGGCCGTCACCGTCACGGCCGAACCCTTCGACGCCCGCGATCCGACGCAACGGCCTCCGAGCAGTACGCCGTCCCTGTAGCCGCCGGACGCCGAGCCGCGTCCGGCGGCACCACGGGTGCACCTCTCTTGTGAGGCCAGGTGCCTGGGACAGCGGAGAGGACGCGAACATGGAGACGATCGAATCTCTCGCCTCCGACGAGCGGAGCGCCAGGATCGCGCTCGCCGTCGCCGTCGAGCCGGGTGAGGGCACGACCGCCACTGTGATGGCCGCGGTCGGAGCCCAGGAGACACTTCGCCTGCTCACCTCGACCGAGGCAGTTCCCGGCGTCGACGTGGAGACTGCCGCGCTCTGGCGCGACCTCGCCGCTCCCCGGCTCAGGCCGCAAGCGATCCACCATGTCTTGGACGCGACTCGGCGGTTCGGTCTGCACGTCTCGATCCCCGGCGATCCCGAGTGGCCCGAGGGCTTCGCCATCGGCGGCGTCACCCCGCCGCTGGCGCTGTGGATACTCGGCGAGGTCGACACCCTCCGAACCCCCGTCCAGCGGCTCGTCACGCTCACGGGATCTCGCGCCGCGTCGAGCTACGGCGAGTTCGTCGCCGCCGAGCTGGCGACCGGAGCCGCCGAGCGCGGCGGCATCGTCGTCGGTGGAGGCGCCTACGGCATCGAGGCCGCCGCCCACCGGGGCGCGCTCAACGCGGGCGGTAAGACCATCGCCGTCCACGCTGGCGGCCTGGACAGGCCCTACCCGGCGGGCAATCAGCAGCTTTTCGAGCGCATCGCCGCGAACGGCGCTCTGCTCAGCGAGATCCCGCCCGGATGCGCGCCGACCAGGCTGCGCTTCGTGCAGCGCGCACGGCTACTCGCCGCACTCTCGGACACGAGCGTCATCGTCGAGGCAGGCGTCCGCTCTGGCTCGCTCCTGGTTGCCGCGCGCGCCGCCGCGTTCGGCCGCGATGTCGGGGCTGTGCCTGGCCCGATCACGAGCGCCTCCAGCTCCGGCCCACACGAGCTGTTGTGCAGCGGGACTGCGCGGATCATCACCGGAGCCCACGACATCCAGGTGCCGGAGCCCCCGGCCGCTCGCGGCCTCGACGCACCCGGCGTCCAGACGAGCCGCACCGAGCTGACCGTCGAGACCGTGCGCTCATACGAGCCGAACCTGGGCTCGCGGGAGGGCGGGGCAGCGCCTGCTGCGGAGGACTGGAGCAGCTCCGTGCCGCGCAGTCCAGCGAGTGAAGTCGCGGCACCGCGGCTGTAGAACGCTTAGTGCAGGTTCTCGTATCACGTTGTAGACTGGATTACCGCAGTTTCTCGTATCCTGTTGCAGAAAGGAGCGCATGATGTCGACACTGCTCGCGCCCCGGCGCAACCGTCAGGGTGCCACCGACGCCCGGCGTGCCGTCCTCGCTTCACGGGGACGATTCTGGGAGCCCGGCGATTTCGCGCTCACGCCGTCGACCGCGCACCATCTGCTCGGCGAGCTGGAGGCTCGCGGTGAGCTGCGGCGCGTGCGCCGCGGCCTGTACTGGCGCGGCACGAAGACGCCGCTGGGCATGTCCCCGCCGCCGACCGAGCGGCTGATCGAGGCGCTCGCCCCCGGCCCCGGCGTGGGGCCTGCGGGCCTGTCCGCGGCGAACCTGCTGCGCCTGTCGACGCAGATCCCCCGTCGCGCGCTGGTGTCCGTCCCCGAGCGGGCTCCCTCGGGTGCCGGGTCGGTCGCGTTCGTTTCCCGCGCAACGCGCACCGGCCGGGCCGAAGCCGGGCTGAACGCCACGGAGGTCGCCGCGCTCGAAGTCCTCGATGACTGGACCGCCGTGCTGGAGGTCACCCCGAACGAGGCCACGAGGCGGCTGACCGAGCTGCTGCGAGGCGGCGACCTCCGCGCCGAACGGCTCACCCAGGCCGCCGCCACTGAGCCGGGTCGCACCCGTGCGCGTCTCGCGGCGCTGCTGCGTGCGGCCGGGTGGGACGACCTCGCGGCGCGGATTCCGTCGCCTGACCCCCGCACGCGCCAGTCGGCGCTCGCTGCGCTGGACGCGGCATGACCGATTCCACGCTGTGGCGGGACGACGACCCCGAGGTGTTTCGCGGCACGATCCTCGCCGCCGCGGAACGCCTCGGCGTGCAGCCCCTCGCCGTCGAGAAGGACTACTGGGTCTGCGAGGCGCTGCGCGCGATCACGACCGTGCATCCCGGCGAGGCGGTTTTCAAGGGAGGCACGAGCCTGGAGAAACTGCGGATCATCCGACGCTTCTCTGAAGACCTCGACCTGCTCGTGGTCGGCCAGTACCCGTCGAAGAACGCTGAGCAGCGTGCGCTGCGGAATCTGCTCACCACTGCGGCAGATGCGACGGGCGCGGAACCGACCGGGGTGACCGCGGGAGGCAACTCGGGTTCGTTCCACCGCTCCGGCTATCTCACCCCACCACTGGAGCACCGCGGCGAGCCCGGCGCGATCGCTGACCCTGCCGCGATCCTCGTGGAACTCGGACAGTCCGGCGGGCCGAACCCGCATGCCCCGCACCCGGTCACCTCGCTCCTGGCACGCGAACTGGCAGACTCTGGATTCGATACGAGCGCATGGGATGATCTGGCATCCTTCGATGTGCCGATCCTGCATCCGGGCCGCACCCTGCTGGAGAAGCTGCTGCGCGTGAACAACTTCGCCGACTCCCCCGAGTCCGCCGCCTCGCCGCACGGCTGGCCGCGCATCGGCCGACAGCTCTACGACATCTACGCCCTGCTCCACGATCCCTCCGTGCGCGAACTGCTGGCCGACAAGCCGCTCGTCGCCGAAATCCTCACCAGCGCCCGTGAGGTCTCCGCCGCATTCGGCAAGCCCGACCTGCCAGTGCCCGAGGGCGGCTTCGCGGCGTCCGCTGCGTTTGACGCTGCATCCCCGTTCGCAGACCGCCTCAGAGTCGAGCACGACGCGGCCATGCGCGACCTCTACTACGGCACCGACGAGCCGCCCTCCTTCGAGGACGTACTGACGCAGGTCCGGGCAGACGCCGCGCTACTCGAAGGCTGAACCACCCTCTTCTTGGCAGTTCAGGCGTCGATGCCCGCGAACGCCTCGTCGAGCGCGTCAGCCGCGACCTCGACGATGAGGTCGGGACGCTTCGCGTAGTGCCCTTCCGTGATGTCGGTACTGCTGTGCCCGAGCAGGTCGCGTGCGACCTCGACGCCAGCCATGTCCGATACCGCCGCAGCGACCGCCTTGCGGAGGCTGCGGAAGGTGAGGTGGTCAGCGTCGACCCCGATAGCGAGCAGTTCCGGCTCGAACTCGCGGCGGAACATCCTGAGCAGTTCGCCGACTGCGCTGGGGTCGCGCGGACGGCCGCGCTCGGTCGTGAACAGTACGTCGTCTGGATTCCGCTCGGGGTCGGGAACATGGCTCGCCACGAGTTCGCTCAGAACCTTCGCCGCGAACTTCGGAACGCGAACCCATCGCTTCTGTCGCTCCGCCTTGGGCGAGTCCTGGCGGAACAGGCCGCGGGACTTGGTGCGAACCATCGTTCCGCCGACCCAGACGAGCGCCTCCATCGTGAGGCTTCCATCCGGTTGTTCCACCGCCTCGAATCGCACGTCCTGGAACCGGATCGCAATCGGTTCTGCCGTCCTCTCGGAGGTGCCGAGCGTGATGAGGATGTAGTCGGCGAGCAGCTTGTAGTTGGGCCGTCGGCCCACCGGATAGCGCGCACGGTGCCGCTCGGGCCACACGTCGCGGATGAGGTGGAGGATGTACTTGACCTGCACCGCGTCGAGTTCGAAGTACACCGTTTCCGGCTCGTCCGCTCGCCTGGTCGCACGGATCGGGTTCGCCACGACGACCGCTCCGTACCGGGTCTTCTGGATCGACCCGGCAGCCGAGAAATGCCCCTGCTGGATCGCCCAGTCGAACATGAGCGACATCACGTTCCGAACCTTGTTCGCGGTCGTCACCGACTTCTCCCGTGCGATGTCCATGAGCAGCCCATCAGCACGGTCGGCGGTGATGTCGGCAATGGGGACGGCACCGGCGCGCGGGATGACATGCGCGCGAACAACCGATGCGTAGCCATCGACGGTCTGCTCGCGGCGCTGGCGCAGCACCCGCGGATCGTCATCGTGATACGCCGTCTTCAGCCACGCCTCCGCCAGCTCAGCGACAGTCATGACCTGTGCTCGTCGCGCCAGCACTCGACCGACAGCGACATCAGCCGCTTCCTGCAACGCCGTCAGCGCCTCAGCCTCGGTCGCTCCGCTGCCGCTGGGACGACGCTCCTGCCCCTGGCCGTCATAGACCCGCGCTCGCGCGATGACCAGTCCGCTCGGCTCGACCGTGTAGGTCACCTTGCCGAGTTCGCCGAGCGCACGCTTCGGCCGCGCCATCAGTCGCCCGCCCTATCCGTCGGGGCCACGATCCGCCCAGCGATGAACGCCTCGACATCCTCATCGCGGTAGCGAACGTTGTGCGACGAGAGTGCGACGAACGGCAACCCGAGACCTCGGCTGCGCGCACGCTCTGTCCGCCAGTCAGCGAGCGTCCTGATCGGGATGCCCGTGTACTCTGCAAGCTCCTGCGGAGTCCAGAGGCGGGGGCGGGCGTCGCTCATACCAATGAGGTAGGCGGCACCACCCGCAAACCTCCAGCGAACCCCGTAGGACGGCCAAGAATCGAGTAAACGGACGGGTTCTCGGACAGTCGCAGCAGCGACCCCACCCATGCTCACCATTGCACTTCCCTGTGTTTGCAGGGAAGTGTGAGCCTGTGGAACCCCCTCCGGTTCTCAGATCCTCAAGCCGAGCTGTACTTCGGCGTCTGACGCAGATCGCATTACGAAGAGGGCCCCGGGATCATCCCGGGGCCCTCTTCCGTTGTGCCCCCGACCGTCCGCAGCGCTCCGCTACACGGCCGGTGCCGCCGGTCCGCTGTCCGTGCGCTCGACCCGCTCGCCTGGCACTTGTTGTGGGTCACGTGACGGGTATCCCGCAACAAGTGCCAGGGGAATAGGGCCAGCGCGTCAGCGGCGGGGTGCGTCAGCCGTAGAAGAGCTTCTCGAACACGCGACGGGCTCTGCGCGCCGTGCCGAAGTAATCCTCTTCGACCTGCGTCGCAGCGCGTGGGCCGTAATCCAGGATGCGCCCGATGCCGTCGAGCTGGCGCCGGTCTGTGGGCAGCACGTCACTCGTCTGACCCGACAGCAGGGTGTTCGCCGATCGAAGGCGCGTCGACAGGTGCCAGGACTCAGCCAGGCGTGCCGCAGATGTCTGCGGGATCAATCCCGCCGCCACCGCGGCGTCCAGGGCCCCGAGCGTCGACGTCGTGCGCAGTTCGGGATGTTGGTGGGCGTAGCAGAGCTGAGTGATCTGGACGAGCCACTCGACGTCGCTGAGCGTGCCGGGACCGAGCTTGAGGTGCCGCGTACGGTCGACGCCCTTCGGCAACCGCTCCGTCTCGACGCGCGCCTTGATGCGCTTGATCTCACGCACTCCCTGCGGGTCCGGATGCTCGGGGTAGCGCAGGCGGTCCGCCAGCTCCATGAACGCCCGGACGAGTTTGACCGACCCGGCGACGCCCCGCGCACGCAGAAGCGCCTGGGCCTCCCAGGACAGCGACCAGCGCGAGTAGTACTCGGCGTAGGAGGTCAGTGACCGCACGAGCGGTCCCGTACGTCCCTCGGGACGGAGATCCGCATCCAGATCCAACGGCGCCCGGAAATCCTCCGACACCCGCCTCAGTTCCGCGACGATCTTCAGCGATAGCTGATGCGCGCGTTCTGGATCGACCTTTTCGGGACGGTAGACGTAGAGCACGTCCGCATCCGATCCGAACCCGAGCTCCGCTCCCCCGAATCGGCCCATCGCGATGATGGCGAAGTCCAGCGAAGCATCCTCGGGCGGCACGACCTCACGACGCACGGCACGGAGGGTCGCTTGCAGGGTCACGTCGGTGATGGTCGTGAGGCTCGCCGCCAGTTGCTCGATCGTGAGCACGCCCAGCAGGGCCGCCATCGCGGTGCGCAGAAGCTCGCGCCGGCGGAGAGCGCGCACGGCCCGCATGGCGTCGTCTATGGTCTTGTGGCGCGTCTGGATCGCCCGCGCCTCCTCTTGGAGCGCCAGGCCCGAGCGCGGTCGCAGGGGCTCGTCGTCGTCCAGCCACGCGACGGACTCGGGGATCCACTCCATGAGCTCGCCGATGTAGCGCGATCCGGACAGCACACGCGTAAGCCGCTCGGCGGCCCCGGACGAATCGCGCAGCATGCGCAGGAACCACGGGGTGTCGCCGAGGCGCTCGCTGACGCGCCGGAAGGCGAGGAGCCCGTAGTCCGGATCGACGCCATCCGCGAACCACCTGATCATGACGGGCATCAGGTGCCGCTGGATGGTCGCCTTGCGGCTGATGCCGCTCGTCAGGCTGCCGATCGTCCGCAGGGCTCCGGCCGGGTCGCGGAATCCGATCGCCGCGAGCCTGTCGTGCGCCTGCGCCGTCGAGAGCAGGCGCCCTTCTTCGGGCAGAGCCGCGACCGCCGACAACAACGGCCGGTAGAAGAGCCGGACATGGATGTCGCGGACCTCGCGCTTGATCTGCTCCCAGACGGCCGCGACGCCCTCACCGGTATCGGCGAGCCCCGAGGCACGTGCGAGCGTGCGCAGCCCCTCGGGCGTCCGAGGCATCAGGTGTGTGCGCGCGAGACGCCACAGTTGCAGGCGGTGCTCGAGCAACCGCAGCACCCGATAGTCCTGGGCGAAAGCCGATGCCTCGGAACGACCGATATATCCGCCGGTAACCAGAGCATCGAGCGCCGCGAGCGTCCCGCGCTGCCGGATCGAGTCATCCGTCAGCCCGTGCACGAGCTGCAACAGCTGCACGGTGAACTCGACGTCGCGGATACCGCCGGGTCCAAGCTTCAGCTGATACGGGACGTCCTCGGCGGGGATGTGCTCGGTAACGCGCTCACGCATCCGCTGCACCGAGTCGACGAAGTTCTCGCGCGCCGCGCTCGTCCACACCTTCGGCTGCACGGCCGCCACATAGTCGCGTCCGAGCTCCGCATCGCCCGCCAGCGGCCGGGCCTTCAGAAGAGCCTGGAATTCCCAGCTCTTCGCCCACCGCTGGTAATAGGACACATGCGACTCGAGGCTCCGCACGAGCGCGCCCTGCTTGCCCTCGGGGCGAAGATTCGGGTCCACCTCCCACAGCGGCGGTTCGATCTCGGCCTCTTCGATGCCGCGCATGGTCTGAACGGCGAGGCGCGTGGCGATATCGAGCACACGACTCTCGCTCGTGCGTTCGACGAGCTCAGCGCTCCCGCCGCCGACGAAGATGACGTCGACGTCCGAGACGTAGTTGAGTTCACGGGCGCCCGCCTTGCCCATTCCGATGATGGCCAAACGAGTCTGCGCGACATCTTCGCGGGGAAACAGTCCGCCCGGTCCGGTTCCGGTTGCCGAGATGCGCGTGCGCGCGACGGCGAGGGATGCCTCGAGGGCCGCGGCAGCGACATCCGCCAACGCCGCGGACACCTCGCGAATCGCACCCGGCGGGTCGGGCGAGAGCAGATCGTAAACGGCGATCCGGGCGACGAGTCTGCGGTAGCAGACGCGCAGGGCGATCCAGCCATCCGCGTTCTTCTCGGCGAAACCGTCCACCGCACCGACAGACGCCAGCATCTCGTCGCGGAGCTCGGCGGCTGACGCGAGCAGGCCGCGAGGCTCGAGCAGATCCTGCAGCTCCACGGGGTGGCGCAGGTAGAACGAGGCGTACCCCTCACTCGCGCCGAGAAGAGCCCACACCGCCCGGTGCGCGGAAGCGCTCGCCATGACCTCGCGAACAGGGATGGCATCGCGTCGCGCGATTGCGACCAGACCTCGCACGGCGGCATTCGGATCACCGGCCGAGGACGCCTCTGTGATCCACGAATCGCGGGGCAGCCCGGTCAGCTCTTCGAGCTCGTCCAGGCCGCGCTCGGCTTCATCGAGTTCGGTGAAGCCGAGTCGCGCGAGCTGCGTGCGGGACTGAAAACGTTCCAGAGCCATGGGAGCGGGCGCCCCCGTCAGAGCATCTCGAGGTTGCTCTTCAACTCGAAGGGCGTGACCTGCGAACGGTACTCCTGCCATTCACGGCGCTTGTTCTTCAGCACATACGTGAAGACCTGCTCGCCGAGGGTTTCGGCAACCAATTCGCTCTCTTCCATCGCCTGGAGGGCGTGGTCGAGGCTCGCGGGCAGCGGCTTGTAGCCCAGCGCCCGGCGCTCGGCATCGCTCAGCGACCACACGTTGTCCTCGGCCTCGGGCGGGAGTTCATACTCCTCCTCGATACCCTTCAGCCCGGCCGCGAGCATGAGCGCGTAGGCCAGGTAGGGGTTGGCCGCAGAATCCAGAGCACGGTATTCGACGCGCGACGACTGGCTCTTGTTCGGCTTGTAGAGCGGAACCCGCACGAGCGCCGAGCGGTTGTTGTGACCCCACGTGATGAAGCTGGGAGCTTCGTCTCCGCCCCAGAGCCGCTTGTACGAGTTGACGAACTGGTTCGTCACGGCCGCGATCTCGCTCGAGTGACGCAGCAGGCCGGCGATGAACTGCCGTCCGACTTTGGAGAGCTGGTACTCGGCCCCCTCTTCGTAGAAGGCGTTCTGGTCTCCCTCGAAAAGGGACATGTGCGTGTGCATGCCGCTACCGGGCTTGCCGCTGAGGGGCTTCGGCATGAATGTCGCGTAGACACCCTGCTCGATCGCGACCTCTTTGATGACCGTGCGGAACGTCATGATGTTGTCCGCCGTCGCCAGGGCGTCGGCGTAACGCAGGTCGATCTCGTTCTGACCCGGGCCACCCTCGTGGTGGCTGAACTCGACCGAGATACCCAGGTCTTCGAGCATCCGGACCGAACGGCGACGGAAGTCGTGAGCCGTGCCGCCCGGGACGTTGTCGAAGTAACCGGCGGAGTCAACCGGCTCGGGGCCCTCGGCACCGTAGGACGAGGACTTGAGCAGGTAGAACTCGATCTCGGGGTGCGTGTAGAACGTGAACCCGCGGTCTGCGGCACGCGCCAGGGTGCGCTTGAGAACGTGACGCGGGTCGGCCACGGCGGGCTGACCATCCGGCGTCGTGATGTCGCAGAACATGCGCGCCGTCGGGTCGATCTCGCCCCGCCAGGGCAAGATCTGGAACGTCACCGGGTCCGGGTGCGCGAGAAGGTCTGACTCGAAGCTTCGAGTCAGGCCCTCGATCGCCGAACCGTCGAATCCGAGGCCCTCTGCGAATGCCCCTTCAACCTCGGCCGGGGCGATCGCGACGGACTTGAGCGTCCCGATCACATCGGTGAACCAGAGGCGGACGAATTTGACGCCCCGCTCTTCGATCGTCCGCAAGACGAAATCACGCTGCTTGTCCATGGTTCCCTCCGCGGCGGTATCGTTCGCAGGCCGGCTGCTTGCCCAGCCTACTGGGGGTCTTCGCCGGCGCCGGACGCGGGTGCGCCCCACGAGGCGTCACGGGCGTCGTCGTCGGCCCACGCGCGCGCGCGGTCCTTGATGACCTGCGGCGCATTGGCCGCTTCTTCCGCCGTGTCGAACGGGCCGGCGCGGTCGATCGCGGGAGACTCGAACCCCTTCTCGACCTCACCGGTCGTCAGGTTGTACCAGTACTTCTGTTCGCTCTCGGACACCGGTTCTCCCTCGATCTGCGTTCCGTGTCGATCCTAGTGACCGCGGGCGTTCCAGCGTGGCGCATCGACGGTGGCGGCCGGATCATCGGATGGCTCTCGCTAAGCTGATTCGCATGTCAAAGAGCGTGGATCGTGCTGTCGGTGTCGACATCGGGGGGACCGGCATCAAGGCCGGCATCGTAGATCTGAAGCGCGGAGAGTTGCTGAGCGACCGCATCCGCGTCAACACCCCGAAGGGGGCGGCGCCGGATGACGTCCTCGCCGCCGTGAACGAGGTGCTCGACAAGCTCGGTGGCGTGGACAAGAAGGTTCCCCTCGGCGTCGCCTTCCCGGCGATCGTCAAGAAGGGTCGCACGCTCTCCGCCGCCAATGTCTCCGAGAAATGGATCGACTTCGAGGCTGAGAAGTTCTTCGAAAAGGGCCTCGGTCGCGACATCCAGTTCGTCAATGACGCAGATGCGGCGGGTGTCGCCGAAGTTCGGTACGGCGCCGCGAAGGGCCACGACGGGCTCACGATCCTGACGACCCTCGGCACCGGTATCGGCTCAGCGTTCATCTACAACGGCACACTGATCCCCAACACCGAGCTCGGACACCTCTGGTACGAGGGCGAGTCGATCGAGAAGTACGCGGCATACTCGGCGATGGAGCGCGAAGACCTCACGTGGCAGGACTGGACGAAGCGCCTGCAGCTCTTCTACGACCACGTCGAGTTCTTGTTCTCGCCCGACCTGTTCGTCGTCGGCGGCGGCGTGTCGAAGCATCCGGAGCGTTTCTTGCCGATGCTGAAGCTGCGCACCCCGATCCTTCCCGCCGTGCACCGCAACAGCTCGGGCATCATCGGCGCGGCGGCCCTCGCGGGCGACTGACCCCCGGTCCGAAGGATGTCTGCGCCACTCGACCGTCCGCTCTATGGCGCCTCGTGGGGCTCAGCCAACGCTCGATTCTTCGGCAACTACTCGATCTTTCGCGGTCGCGCGAGTCCGAGCGAGTACTGGTGGTGGACGCTCACCAATGCCTTGGTGCTGAACGCCCTCAATCTTCTTGCTCTGCAGTGGGGAGCGGATGACTGGGCGTGGGGTCCGCTCGGACTACCCCTGATGGGCGGACCGACCGGAGAGATCGCGGGCGTTCCCGGGGTGCTTGCGCTGATCTTCTCGCTCGGAACGCTGCTCCCGAACCTCGCGATCACGTGGCGTCGCTTGCACGACACCGGCCGCAGTGGCGCGTGGTTCTTCCTGGCGTTCGTCCCGATCGTCGGGTGGATCGTCCTGCTGATCTTCCTGGTCGGCGGTCCGCGCGAAGATGGTCGTCGCTTCGACTGACGCACGGATGCCGAGAACGCCTGTTGTTACCGAGCACGCCCGTTGTGCGCCGTGCAGAAGCGGCGCACTCGGGCGCAAGCGGCGGTCTCGGTGCGGGCACACGCGCGCAGCATCAGGAACGGCGGCGGAAGAGAGAGGGCGAGTGGGCCGGCCTGTACGCCGGGTTCTGTCCGGGGGCGTGAGCCCCGTGGACGGTCATCTCTCTCGACGACACGTTGCCATGCCGTTCTAGCGGTCTACCCGAGGACTCGGCGGGCCGCGTCAACATCCTCTGTCTGACCTTGCTCCGGGCGAGGTTTACCGAGCAGACCGCGTCACCGCGGTCCCTGGTGGTCTCTTACACCACCGTTTCACCCTTACCGCGGTTGCCCGCGGCGGTCTGTTTTCTGTGGCACTGTCTCGCGGATCACTCCGGGTGGGTGTTACCCACCGCCCTGCCCTGTGGAGCCCGGACGTTCCTCGGCACGAGAGAAAACCCTCGTGACGCGACCGTCCAGCCGACCCACTCGCGCCGCAAGTCTAGCCGCGGATGCCTCACTGCCCCGCGCCGGCCGCCCCAGCGAGCTCAGCCCACGAGGTCGCGGCGAAAGCTCTCGCGCCGATCCATCGACGCGTTGGCCGCAGCATCCGCTCTCGCGTTCTGCGCGCGTGGGATCCATTCGAAGCTCACTTGCCGCCCGGCGATCAGCTCGCGCGCCTCGCGGGCCAGGGCCTGCATGTCGGGGTGCTTGATCTTCCAGCGTCCCGTCATCTGCTCGACCACGAGCTTGGAGTCGAGTCGCACGCGAACGGATACCGGGTCGCGCTCGAAAGCGGCACGTACACCCTCGATCATGCCCCGGTATTCGGCCACGTTGTTGCTCGCCATGCCCACGTAGAAACCCAGCTCGACCAGCACCTCTCCGGTCGTCGCGTCGAGGACGACGGCTCCGCCCGCGGCGATGCCCGGGTTGCCCCGCGACCCGCCATCCGCTTCGACGATCAGGTCGGGCGCGGCGCGCTGAGCGGTCTGGTCATCCCAGAGCCCGCCCGTCATCGGGACGAGCTCACAGGCCCGATTCGTTCGTACGAACGAGGATGCAACCGCACTCGGGGCAGTTCACGATCTCGTCGTCGGCAGCGCCGCGGATGACTTTCAGATCGGTGCCGGAGAGCACCATGTGGCATCCGCCGCAGGTACGCGCACGCAGCAGCGCCGCGCCGTCGTTGCGGGCGGTCAGTCGCTCGTACAGGGCCAAAAGTTCCGGCGGCACCGTCCCGACGACGGCCGCGCGGTCGCGGGTCAGGTGTTCGGTGCGGGCGATCGCATCGGCGACGACGGCCTTCGCCTCGTTCGAGAGACGCGTGCCCTCTTCGTTCGTCTCCGCGACGAGGCGCTCCTGCTCGGCGACGGATGCCTCGATCTGCTCGAGCTTCTCCATCAGCTCGAGCTCGGCATCCTCGAGGTCACCCTGGCGACGCGCAAGCGAGGCGAGCTCGTGTTCGAGGCCCGCGGCATCCTTCGGGTTCGAGACCCTCTGTAGCAGCTCTTCGTCGCGCTTGCGTCGCGCCTCGACGACCTTCACATCGGACTCGACGCGCGAGATCTCGAGCTGCAGGTCGTCGCGCGCACCCTGGCGGCGGGACAACTCGTGCGAGAGGGCTTGGCGCGCGGCGAGAAGTTCTTTCACACGCGGGGCTTGGGGAGGATTCTGGCGCAGGGCATTTGACGCGCGGAGCTGCGCGTCGAGCTCGGCGATCTCCAGCAATCGACGCTGGTCTGTCGGGCTCGCATTCACGCGTCCAGCCTATCCCGGCGGCCGCGGCGTCTTGGCGGCCGGTGCTTCAGACGATGCGCGCCCGGATCCGTGCCGACGCGAGGGCGAAGAACACCACGACCATCGCCCCGAGAATCGCGGCGACGTACACGGCCGTGACGGTCCAGTCCCCCACCGTCAGGTCGATGCCGTAGAAGAGCGCGATCGAATCGGATGCCTCGGGCACCCCGCCCGTCAGCGTGTCGAGCGGGCCCTGAGTGAACTCGCGACGCAGCACCATCGACGACTGCGCGAACGGCAGCGCGTTGATGACCTCGCGCACCGCCTCCGGCAGGGATCCGACCGGGATGTAGGCGCCCGCGACGAACCCGAGGATTGTGCCGACGATCGTGGACATCGCAGAGAATGCATTGTTCGACGACAGGAACGACACCACGAAGGCGGAGAGAGCTGTGAAGGCGGCGCCGGACAGGGCGATCCATCCGACGATCCGCAGCACCGACAGCGGCGGCGGAACCACCCCGTCGACGAGCCAGAGGTAGATCAGGCTGATGACGAGCACGACGAGCGTCATCAGCAGAGCGACGGCCAGGGCCGCGAACAGATACCCGGCGACGATCTGGCCGCGCCGGATCGGCGAGACCAGGAAGTCGCGGAATCGGCTGGATGCGGCATCCTCGACCAGAACTCCCAGCGCACCCAAACCCGTGGTGATCGACGTCATGCCGACGATGCCGGCGAACATCCACGAGTCGACGAAGGCCTTGATCTCGGCGGTCGTCGCATCGGGGAACGACTCCTGCAAGCCGGTCGTCTGCAGATTGCCGAGAAAGAGTGTGTAGAGCGCGAAGAGGATGATCGCGGACAGCAGCGAGAAGAAGACGTTGAGGCGGTCGCGGAAGAACAGGCGGAGGTTCCGGCCGATGATCGTGCGGATGACGCCCATCAGTTTTCGATCCCTTCGCGCCCGGTCAACGCGAGGAAGACGTCGTCCATGCTGCCGTGGCGGAACTCGAAGTCGGCCACATCATCACCGTGCGCGCCCAGGATGCGCCGCGCGACGCTCGCGTCCTCCACAGCGATGGCGATCTCGTCGGCATCACCCATCGGATCGAGGCCGTCCGCTTGCGCGAGCGCGAGAAGCGCGGCGCGATTGCGGGTGGTGACGGTGAGGATGCTTCGACTGTGGCGGGCCCGCAGTTCGACGGGCGACCCCTCGGCGATGATCCGGCCAGCATCGATGATGCAGACGCGATCGGCCTCTTCGGTCTCTTCCATATAGTGCGTGGTCAGGAAGACGGTCAGGCCGGTCCTCTCCCCCAGTTCGTGGATCGTCGACCAGACGACCGCGCGGCTGGCGGGGTCGAGGCCGGCGGTGGGTTCGTCGAGGAACAGGATCGCGGGTTGGTGCAGCAGCGCCCGGGCGATGTCGACGCGGCGGCGCTGCCCGCCCGAGAGCTTCCCGTAGCGGCGGTCGAGGAACTCGTCCAGCTCGATGAGTGCGGACAGCTCGGCGATACGGGCGTTGATCGCCGAGGCATCCGTCATCGAGAACCGCGCCCGGATGCGCAAGTTCTCGCGAGCGGTCAGGGCATCGTCGAGCACCGAATCCTGGAAGACGACGCCGATGCTCCGGCGGATCGCTTCGCCGTCGGTACGGATGTCTCGCCCGGCCACGATCAGTCGGCCGGCGTCGAAGGGCAGGACGGTGGTGAGGCATCCGATCGTCGTCGACTTGCCGGCGCCATTCGTGCCGAGGAACGCGAACACTCCTCCGGTCTGGACCAGGAAGGACACGTCATCGACCGCCGTGACCTTCTTGTACCGCTTGGTCAGGCCCTCGACCTCGATCGCGGGCGATGACATCGACACAGACGGCGTCGGGCGGATTCGTGGCGGCACACCCCCATCCTGCCCGGAGATTCGGCGGGGACGCGCCTCCAATATCCGCGGTCCATCCCACACATGGCGACAACCTCGCCACGGTACTGAGTGTGGGCCCTGCCGGGATCGAACCGACGACATCCACGGTGTAAACGTGGCGCTCTACCAGCTGAGCTAAAGGCCCTCGGGATCAGTCTAGAAGATCGGACCACGTCGACAGATATGGTCCGCGCACCCTCTCCCTCCAGACGGGCGCGGGATGCCCGGAACTGACTAGGCTGAGAGAGGTGTGCGTTCCCGCCCGGCCCACAAGCCGAGACGCCGCCGCCAAGACTCCCCCGGCACGATCTGCCGGCACGAAGAGAGGTCACGTGTGACTGTTCACGACCAGGATCCCTACTCGCAGAACCACGAAGACAGCGACCCGGAAGAGACTTCCGAGTGGCAGGAATCCCTGCAGCAGCTCGTCGACGCGAAGGGCCACGGCCGCGGACGAGAGGTGATGCTCAGCCTTCTGAAGAAGTCGCATGATCTGCACCTCGGCGTCCCGATGGTCCCGACGACGGACTACATCAACACCATCGCGCCCGAGAACGAGCCCGAGTTTCCGGGCGACGAAGAGATCGAGCGCCGTTACCGCGCCTGGATCCGCTGGAACGCCGCCGTCACGGTGCACCGCGCACAGCGCCCGGGCATCGGCGTCGGCGGACACATCTCGACATACGCCTCGTCGGCCGCGCTCTACGAGGTCGGGTTCAACCACTTCTTCCGCGGCGCCGACCACCCCTCGGGCGGCGACCAGATCTTCATCCAGGGTCACGCCTCCCCCGGTACCTACGCCCGCGCTTTCCTCGAAGGCCGGTTGACCGAGGCGCAGCTCGACGGCTTCCGCCAGGAGAAGTCCGCGGCGCCCAACGGCATCCCTTCCTACCCGCACCCGCGTCTGATGCCGGAGTTCTGGCAGTTCCCGACCGTGTCGATGGGTCTTGGCCCGATCAACGCGATCTACCAGGCGATGACGAACAAGTACCTGACCAACCGAGGAATCAAGGATGTCTCGGACGGTCATGTGTGGGCATTCCTGGGTGACGGCGAAATGGACGAGGTCGAAAGCCGCGGCCAGCTCCAGGTCGCGGCGAACGAGGGTCTCGACAACCTGACCTTCGTGGTCAACGCCAACCTTCAGCGCCTCGATGGCCCGGTGCGCGGCAACGGCAAGATCATCCAGGAACTCGAGAGCTTCTTCCGCGGCGCCGGATGGAACGTCATCAAGGTCGTCTGGGGTCGCGAATGGGACGATTTGCTCGCCCGCGACACGGACGGCGCCCTACGAAACCTCATGAACGTTACCCCCGACGGCGACTTCCAGACGTACAAGACCGAGAACGGCGCCTACGTGCGTGAGAACTTCTTCGGTCGCGACGAGCGCGCGCTCGCCCTTGTCAAGGACTACACCGACGACCAGGTCTGGAACCTCAAGCGCGGCGGCCACGACTACCGCAAGGTCTACGCGGCGTTCAAGGCGGCCGTCGAACACAAGGGCCAGCCGACCGTCATCATCGCCAAGACCATCAAGGGCTACGGCCTCGGTCCCCACTTCGAGGGCCGCAACGCGACCCACCAGATGAAGAAGATGACGCTCGAGGACCTCAAGCACTTCCGCGATGCGATGCACATCCCCATCACGGACGCGCAGCTCGAAGAGAACCCCTACACGCCCCCGTACTACAACCCGGGCGAGAAGGACGAGACGATCCAGTACCTGCTGGAGCGTCGCCGCAATCTCGGCGGGTTCCTTCCCGAGCGTCGCTCGACCCACGTCGGCCTCACGTTGCCGGATGACTCGGCCTACGCGATGCCGAAGAAGGGCTCGGGAACGCAAGAGATCGCGACGACCATGGCGTTCGTGCGTCTCCTGAAGGACCTGCTTCGGGCGAAGGACTTCGGCCACCGCATCGTTCCGATCATCCCCGACGAGGCACGCACGTTCGGTATGGACGCGTTCTTCCCCACGGCGAAGATCTACAACCCGAACGGTCAGCACTACACCTCGGTCGACCGCGAGCTGCTGCTGGCGTACAAGGAGAGCCCGCAGGGGCAGATCCTGCACGTGGGTATCAACGAGGCGGGCGCGGTTGCGGCGTTCACCGGTGTCGGAACGTCGTACTCGACCCACGGCGAGCCGCTCATCCCGGTCTACGTCTTCTACTCGATGTTCGGCTTCCAGCGCACGGGCGACGCTCAGTGGGCCGCGGGCGACCAGATGGCGCGCGGATTCATCATCGGCGCCACTGCTGGGCGCACCACGCTCACCGGCGAAGGCCTGCAGCACGCCGACGGCCACTCGCACCTGCTCGCTTCGACGAACCCCGCAACGGTGTCGTATGACCCGGCCTACGGCTACGAGATCGCACACATCGTGCGCTCGGGCATCGAGCGGATGTACGGCGGCGAGCACCCGGACCCGAACGTCATGTACTACCTGACTGTCTACAACGAGCCGATCGTGCAGCCCGCCGAGCCCGAGGGCGTCGACGTGGATGGCATTGTGCGAGGCATCCACCGCATCTCGACCGGCGAGGGCGACGGCGCACGCGCCCAGCTGCTCGCGTCGGGCGTCGGTGTGCCGTGGGCCAAGGAAGCCCAGCAACTGCTGCGCGACGACTGGGGTGTGGCAGCGGATGTCTGGTCCGTCACGTCCTGGACAGAGCTCCGCCGCGACGGTCTGGCCACTGACGAGCACAACTTCCTGCACCCGGAAGAAGAGCCGAAGACGGCCTACATCACCGAGAAGCTGGCCGGCGCACCCGGCCCGGTCATCGCCGTGAGCGACTTCATGCACGCCGTCCAGGACCAGATCCGGCCCTGGGTGCAGCATGACTTCTACACTCTCGGCGCCGACGGCTTCGGCTTCTCGGACACCCGTGCCGCCGCTCGACGCTTCTTCAAGATCGACGGTCCCTCGATCGTCGTGCGGGCGCTGCAAGCACTCGCGCAGCAGGGCGCGGTCGACCGTTCGCTCGTCGCCCAGGCCATCGAGAAGTACCGGCTGTTCGACGTGACCGCGGGAACGAGCGGGAACGCGGGCGGCGAGAGCTGACCGGCGTGCCGGAGAACACAGACGCCGACGACGAAGCGGCGATCGCCAAGACGGTGGCCGATGAGAAAGCGGCGACGCTCACCTGGCTGCGTCGCATCTCCGGCGACCTCGCCACGGCGACGCTCAACCGCCTCGAGGACACGCTGCCCTGGTATCGCGAGATGCCGCCCGGGCGACGGTCCGCCGTCGGCCTCGTGGCGCAGGCCGGCATCAGCTCGTTCATCCAGTGGTACGAAGATCCCGAGTCGACCCCCTGGATCGCGGCGGACATCTTCGCCGCCGCCCCGCGCGAGTTGCTGCGGAGCGTCAGCCTGCAGCAGACGCTCCAGCTCATCCGGGTGACGGTCGAGGTCACGGAAGAGCGTGTGACCGGCCGGGGCGGAAGCATCCGCGAGGCGATCCTGAAGTACTCGCGTGATGTCGCCTTCGCGGCAGCGGATGTCTACGCCCGGGCGGCCGAAGCGCGCGGGTTGTGGGACGCACGGCTCGAGGCGCTGGTCGTCGACTCGATCCTGACGGGCGAAGCCGATGCCGAGCTGCCGAGCCGCATCGCGGCGCTCGGGTGGCACGGACATGGCGAGGTCTGCGTTCTGGTCGGCACGACGCCTTCACAGTTCGACGTCGACCACCTGCGTCGCATCGCACGCAAGCTCGGTGTGGACGTGCTGATCGGCGTACAGGGTTCGCGGCTCGTGCTGGTCATGGGCCGCTCGGACTCGGTCGCCCGCGGTGAAGAACCGATACCCGACCTGCCCTTCCCCGAGATCGCGACGCGACTCGAGCCCGGATTCGGACCCGGCCACCTCGTGCTCGGCCCGGCTGTGCCGGCCCTCGTCGATGCCAGTGCGAGCGCGCGCGCGGCCCTCGCGGGTTTCGCCGTGGCGCGTGCTTGGCGGAACGCTCCTCGACCCGTCGAGGCCGACGACCTGCTGCCCGAGCGCGCCCTGGCCGGCGATGCGCTGGCTAGGCAGACGCTCGTCGAGCGGATCTATCGGCCCCTGCAGGCGCACTCCCCCGATCTCGTCACGACCCTGTGGAGCTACCTCGACAACGGTCGCTCGCTCGAGGCGACCGCGCGCGAGCTTTTCGTACACCCGAACACCGTCCGCTACCGCCTGAAGCGCGTCAGCGAGGTGATCGGCTGGGACGCCACGGGTGCCCGAGAGGCGCTCATCCTGCAGTCGGCCCTGATCCTGGGTCAAATCGCGGCGACCGACACGCGCAGGCGCTCTTCAGTGTCAGCCACGCACAAACGTTCCGGACTTTCTTCGTAGGACTGCGCCAAGACCGACCCCGGTCGAGTTGACAGACTGGGCTAGTGATCGTTGTAGCTTGCCCGGGTCAGGGCTCTCAAACTCCTGGATTCCTCTCCCCGTGGCTGGAACTCGATGGCGCGCGAGAGCTGCTCACCGTGTTCTCTGACGCCGCAGAGGTCGATCTGATCCTGCACGGCACCGTGTCCGACGCCGACACCATCCGCGACACGCGCATCGCGCAGCCGTTGATCGTCGCCGCGAGCCTGCTCGCGTGGATGAAGCTCGATGAGCGCGGGGCGCCCACCCCGGGCGGCGCAGCGGGCCACTCGGTCGGTGAGATCGCGGCGCTCGTCGTCGCCGGGGTCATCTCGGCATACGAGGGAATGAAGCTGGTCGGCATCCGCGGGCGTGCGATGGCGGACGCAGCGGCCCTCGAGCCGACCGGCATGAGCGCCATCGTCGGCGGTGACGAGGCAGCTGTCCTCACCCGACTGGAAGAGCTCGCGCTGACTCCCGCCAACTTCAACGGTGGTGGACAGATCGTTGCCGCGGGTGCGCCCGCCGCGCTGGAGGCACTGGCCGTGGATCCTCCCCGCGGAGCCCGCGTCATCCCCCTGCAGGTCGCCGGCGCATTCCACACGTCGTACATGGCACCCGCGGTCGAGCGGCTCCGCACCGCCGCTGGCATCGTCACGGTGAGCGACCCGACCCTCACCCTGTGGTCCAACAGTGACGGCTCGATCGTCACCTCCGGCAGCACGGCCCTCGACCTGTTGGTCGGTCAGGTGGCCTCGCCCGTCCGCTGGGACCTGTGCATGACCGGATTCTCGGATGCCGGTATCACGGGCCTCGTCGAACTGACGCCCGCCGGTACACTGACCGGGCTCGCCAAACGCGGGCTCCGGGGCATCCCGTCGGTAGCGGTCAAGACCCCCGACGACCTCGATGCGGCCGTGGAACTGCTCTCGAAGGACAACGCATGATCTCGCCCGCACCGCTGACCCAGACCACGGGTGTCGCCCACACGCGCATCTACGCGTACGGTGCAGCCCGTGGCGAGCTCGTCGTCGACAACGATGCCCTCGTCGGACCGATCGACTCGAGCGACGAGTGGATCCGTCAACGCACCGGCATCATCACGCGTACGCGCGCCGAAGCCGGCACGAGTGCCCTCGACCTCGCGACGGACGCCGCCGCCGAGGCGATCGCCTCCTCTGGCGTCGCGCCGGAAGACATCGACCTCGTGATCGTCGCGACGATCAGCAACCCCCGGCAGACACCGTCGATCTCGGCCGTCGTCGCCGACCGCGTCGGCGCTAACCCCGCAGCCGCCTACGACCTCAACGCCGCTTGTGCCGGATTCTCGTACGGCGTCGCGCAGGCCGACGCCCTGATCCGCGGAGGCATCGCGCGGTACGCCGTCGTCATCGGCGCGGAGAAGCTCAGCGACGTCGTCGACCCCACCGACCGCAGCATCTCATTCCTGCTGGGCGATGGAGCCGGCGCGGCGGTCGTCGGACCGAGCGACACCCCCGGAATCGGCCCGACGGTGTGGGGATCGGATGGCTCCAAAGCAGACGCCGTCGGCATGGACCACACGCTCATCGAGTACCGCGACGGTACCGCCGCCTGGCCCACCCTCCGACAGGAAGGCCCGACGGTCTTCCGGTGGGCGGTGTGGGAAATGGTGAAGGTCGCCCGCCAGGCGCTCGAAGCGGCCGGTGTCGAGGCATCCGATCTATCCGCCTTCGTGCCCCACCAGGCGAACATGCGCATCATCGACGAATTCGCCAAGCAGCTGAAACTGCCCGAGACCGTCGTGATCGGGCGCGACATCGAGACGACCGGCAACACCTCGGCGGCGTCCATCCCGCTCGCAACGCACCGCCTGCTGCAGGAACACCCCGAGATCAGTGGCGGACTCGCCCTGCAGATCGGTTTCGGCGCAGGTCTGGTGTTCGGCGCGCAGGTCGTGGTGCTGCCATGACCGGGCGGATCGCCGCCCTAGACTGACTTG
Source organism: Microbacterium sp. HM-570 (assembly GCF_054165885.1). Classification (NCBI taxonomy): domain Bacteria; kingdom Bacillati; phylum Actinomycetota; class Actinomycetes; order Micrococcales; family Microbacteriaceae; genus Microbacterium; species Microbacterium sp. HM-570. The sequence goes on along the minus strand of NZ_CM135111.1, from coordinate 3,366,981 downwards.
CGGTCGCCGACACGACTCCAGAACCCCCATCTAGATCCAGAACCAAGGAGACACCATGGCCTTTTCCACCGATGAGGTGCTTGCCGGGCTCGCTGAGCTCATCACCGACGAAACCGGCATCTCGGCCGACGACGTCGCCCTCGAGAAGTCCTTCACCGACGACCTCGACATCGACTCCATCTCGATGATGACGATCGTCGTCAACGCAGAAGAGAAGTTCGGCGTCACCATCCCCGACGACGAGGTCAAGAACCTCAAGACCGTCGGCGACGCCGTGACGTTCATCACGTCGAACCAGTCCTGATCCACCCTCTCGGGGGCCAGCCGGCCCCCGAGAGCGACAGCAACGCCTGAGGATTCGTGTCATGACCACCAAGCGCATCGTCGTCACCGGGATCGGTGCCTCTTCACCGCTCGGCGGCACCGCCCCCGACAGCTGGACCGCACTGCTCGCCGGAGTGTCCGGCGCACGCACGCTCGAGCACGAGTGGGTAGCGAAGTACGAGCTACCTGTCACGTTCGCCGCCGAGGCGATCGTGCGCCCCGAAGAGGTCCTGCCCCGACCGACCGCCAAGCGGCTCGACCCGGCGTCCCAGTTCGCCCTCGTCGCAGCGATGGAGGCGTGGGAGGATGCCGGAGCACCCGAGGTGGACCCTGAACGCCTCGGAGTCGACTTCGCGACCGGCATCGGCGGCGTGTGGACACTCCTCGACGCGTGGGACACCCTCCGCGAGAAGGGGCCCCGCCGCGTCATGCCGATGACGGTGCCGATGCTCATGCCCAATGCGGCGGCCGGAAACCTGTCGCTCCACTTCGGTGCGCGTGCCTTTGCCCGCACCGTCGCGAGCGCCTGCGCGTCGAGCACAGAGTCGATCGTCAACGCCGTGGAGCACCTGCAGGACGGGCTCGCAGACGTCGTCATCGCGGGCGGCACCGAGTCGGCCATCCACCCCATCACCGTCGCGTCGTTCGCGTCGATGCAGGCGCTCTCGCGCCGCAATGACGACCCCGCGACCGCATCGCGACCCGGCAGCATCGACCGCGACGGCTTCGTCATGGGCGAGGGTGCCGGCGCACTCATCCTCGAGACGGAAGACCACGCCAAGGCGCGCGGCGCAAAGATCTACGCGTACGTTGTCGGCGGCGGCGTCACGGCCGATTCGTACCACATCACGGCCAACGACCCCGAGGGCCACGGCGCGGCTCGCGCCGTGACGATGGCGCTGGAGATGGCCGGAGCATCCCCGGACGACGTCACGCACATCAACGCGCACGCCACCTCCACCCCCGTCGGTGACCCGAACGAGTACCAGGCCCTCAAGGCCATCTTCGGCCCGCGGGTGGAAGAGATCCCCGTCTCAGCGACCAAGGCATCCACGGGGCACCTGTTGGGTGGCACCGGAGCACTCGAGGCCATCTTCACTGTGCTCGCGATCGGTCAGCGCCAAGCGCCTCCGACGATCAACCTGACGACGCAGGACCCCGAAGTGCCGTTCCGGATCTCGGGCGCACCTCAGGACCTGGGCTCGGGCGACCAGCTCGCGATCAGCAACTCGTTCGGCTTCGGTGGCCACAACGCGGTCGTGGCCTTCTCGACATCCTGAACAGCTCTCACGCTCGCAGATCGAGCCCCAGGGGGTTCCACATCCTGACCCAGCCAACAGGCCGCGCAAGCGCGGACGATGGGTTCGGTCCGAGTGTGGGGATGTCTGGGTTGTCGGGCTCGCGTCACTAACCGACTCGCGCCATCAACCGACTTTGTGGAGCCACACCACGGGAGCCTGGTCGCTCGCGTGGCGGAAGATCTCGAGCTCATCGTCCCAGGCCTGGCCGAGCGCGACGCCCAGTTCGCGCTGAAGTTCACGAGCGTCACCCGCGGCGATCTCCATCGCGTACCGAATGCGATCTTCACCGATGACGACGTTGCCGGCCGCGTCGGTCTGCGCGTAGTGGATGCCGAGGTCCGGCGTGTGCAACCAACGCCCACCGTCCGAGCGCGGGGTGGGGTCTTCGGTCACCTCGAAGCGGAGGTGCTCCCAACCGTGCATCGCCGACGACAGGGCGGCGCCGGTTCCGACGGGGCCCTCCCAGTAGAACTCGGCACGACGGGCACCCGGAAGCACCGGCTGCTCGTCCCACTCGAAATTCACGGCGCGACCGAGCGCACGCCCGACAGCCCACTCCAGGTGCGGGCACAGCGCCCGCGGCGCGGAGTGGACATAGATCACTCCGCGCGCTGATGATGTCGCCATTTCCACTTCCGTTTCTTCAGGTACGTCTTCCCCTACGACCTGTGACACGTGTGTCGGCGACTGCTGTTCGGTTGTGGGCCCATTATTGCCCATCGCGTAAGGGAATCACAACACTGTGATTCCGCGGCGCGCCGCCGTTCCGTAAATCTGAAAGGAAGCACGGCCGGATAGAGGCCACCTCGACTCGCGAAGCACGGGTCGAGGCGCGATTTTCCTTTCACATTTACGCGCTTAGGCTGAACGTCGTGTCTGCCGTTTCCGTCATCATCCCCTGGCGCCCCGCGCCCTCCCGCGTGACCGCTTTCGAGGCCCTGACGAGCTGGTACGCGCGCGAGTTCTCCGAGTTCACGGTCCAGACGGTGGACACGGGCGACGACGTCTTCGTGCTCGCGGCATGCCGGAACCGGGGCATCGCCGACGCGAGCCTCGATGACGTGGTCATCATCAACGACGCGGACACGATCCCCGAGGCCGATGCACTCCGAGCCGCTGTTGCTGCCGCGCGGACGAGCGGCCTCGTACACCTGCCATACACCGCCTATCACTGGCTCGGTGCCACCGGCACCGCACAGTACCTGGCGGGGATGGACCCACAACAGTGCGAGTTCGAGCTCGTCCGCGGCGCGTGCTCAGGCGTGTACGTCACGACTCCGCGCACGTGGGAGCGGCACGGAGGGCAGGACGAGCGCTTCCGCGGGTGGGGGTACGAGGATGCCGCGTGGAATCTCGCGCATCAGACCCTCCTTGGCAGCCCACCTCAGCGCCACGAAGGTCGCGTTTACGCCCTGCATCACGTCGCCGAGACACGAGCTGGCGCCCGGTTCGACGCGAGTGCCGCGCTCATGGAGCGCTACCGGTCGGCGGACGGCGATCCCGAAGCGATGCGATCCCTCGTGAGCGAGCGCATTGCCGCCAGCGCCTCGTAGGCGACCTCGGGTCCGGGCCGAGCGGTCTGGCCTTCGGCTATCCGTCGCAACAGGGCGCGGTCGACGTCCGATCCTTCCACCCCGTCCCGATCCGCGTCCCCGGTGAGCAGCACGCGGAGCGCGTCCGCGAGTTCCTCGGGGCTTGCGGAGTTCGGGTCGAGCGCGACGCCTACCCGCGCGCGCTCGATGGTCGCGGCGCCCGCGAACTGATCCGTCGAGAAGGGCAGCACGAGGATCGGCACGCCGCTTCCGAGCGCCTCGGTGACCGAGTTGTTGCCGCCGTGGTTGACCGCAACCGCCGCGCTCTTCAGCAGCCGCACCTGCGGCAGATGGGGACGCACGAGCCATCCGTCTGGCACGTCGCCGAGCGCCTCGCCCGGGGTTGCACCGGTCGCGATCGCGGCTCGCACGCCCACACTGCGGAGGGCCTCGGCAACGCGCGCGAGAACGTCGTCCCGAACGGAGAGGAAACTCCCGAAGCTGACGTAGACGTAGGGTTCGTCTCGAGCGATCCACTCGAGGATGTCGGGGGCAACGGCTTCTTCGCGGCGCGTCGATCCGAGGAAGGCGTGCGGCGGGAGCACCCGCCCCTCGATCGCGGCCAGCTCGGCCGGATAGTTGTACAGAATTGTGCCGCCCTGGGTGCCGCCGTGGGTTGCGAAGGCGTCGTCGACGTCGGCCGACCGACCGTCCAGTTCGCGCGCAGCCCGGTTCCACTCCCCCGTGAAGCCTGCGGCCACCCGGTCGCAGAGTTCACGCAACTCGTCGAGGTCCTCCTGCGATGGCGCGAATGCCCTCGGCCAGTACGGCGGGTAGCCGTAAACCTCCCCCGGGACCGGCAGCGCGCTCGGATGCCCCAGCACGACGTCGCCGTACGGCACACCCGCGGTCTGCAATGCCATGCGAGCGCTGAAGGCCAGGTGGTCAACGAGGATCGCATCGGGGCGGACCTCGTCGACGATTTCGAGCACGCGCCGACTGCGCCCGACGGGATCCCACATCAAGTCGGTAAGCCGCTCCTGTGCCTGGTAGCGCAGGGTCTGCGTCATTCCACGGCGCGTCGCGTCGAAGAATCCCCGCAGCGAAGCGCCCTCGTCGCGCGGTTGTTCCTCGGCGCGAATCACACCGGGGTTCGAGCCCCGCCCCAGTGTCAGATCAATCCGCTCCAACCCGAAGTCGGCGACGATTCCCGCCGTCGACGGGCCCGTCGCGACAACCACGCGCTCCCCCGCATCGCGCCACCGTGTTGCCAGCGTCGCGAGGGGAAGCAGATGCGAGGCGTAGTCCGGGCTGATGACGAGCAGCGTCACCCGAGCACCCCCGCGGCCCGGATCAGCTCGGCCTCTTCCCGCGCCACGCCGCCGTAGACGGGGCCGAGTGCCGAAGCCATGCCCTGGATCGTGAAGCGTTCCCGGACCATGTCGTGCGATCGCTCCGACCGCGACTCGTCGCGCTCGGCGGCGATGTCGAGCGCTTCGGCGATCGCCTGGGTGAGCCGCGCCACGTCCCACGTCTGCGTCAATACCCCGGTATCACCGCGCGTGACGTAGGTGGCAGGGCCGCCCCCGTCGGGCGCGACGACCGTCAAACCGGTGGCCATGGCCTCGAGCAAGGCGATCCCGAATTCTTCCTTCACGCTCGCACACACGTAAACGCCGCCCGCGGCCGCGAGGCCCGGAAGACCGAAGCGGACGGCGGCCAACCATCGCGCCGCGACGTCGTTCGAGCGGTGCCCAGCCAGCACGAGGCCGCGCGCGGCGCGATCCGCGTCAGGCACGATCCGCGCGATGCGCTCGAGCTGCTCGCGTTCGTCGAGCGACGGGCGTTCGAGGTCACCGCCGATGATGAGCAGATTCGCACGATCGGCCAGCGGCCCGCTCGCCCAGGCCTCTACGAGGGTCGCCATGCCCTTGACCCGGTGCAGTCGCCCGACACTCACCAGCAGCGGAAGTCCGCGACGCTCGGCGGGCAGCTCTTCGAGCAGGGCGCGGAGCGGCTGGACCTCGGGCGGGACGTCTTCGCTGGAGCCCGATCGCACCTCGGCAACGGCCCGCTCGACGACCTCGAGGTCGACGCCCTCGGCGACGATCGTGTGCCGTTCGGGGTGCGATGCGATGTCGATGCCGACCAGATGCCGCATGTCTTCTTCGAGCTTCGGACGGGGAAACAGCACGGTGTGCGCCGCGTTGGATGCGAGGCTCTGCACGAGCCGGGCGCGGAACCAGAAATGTTCGCGCATGTCGACCTCGCCGAAGTCCGATCGGTGCAACGTTCCCGAGAGGTCCATCGACTGGATCACCGCGTGCGGATCGGGGGCCACCGTGAACACGACGGGGATGCCGAGTTCGCGTGCGACGTCCGCCGCGGCAAGACTGCCCACGTCCGCCATCCGCAGGTGCAGCACGTCGATGCGACCGGCGGCACGGAGGATGCGTCGGATGCCACGGCGCGCGGGCACGCGCAGCGACCACGCCGCCGCGGACGGCACGGGCTGTTCGGCCAGCGGGACCCGACCGTAGACGTGGCCATCGCGGTCCATGCCGATGACGCCGAGGTCGATCACGGCACGTTCGCGCGGGCCACGCGACAGGGTCACCACGCGTTGGACACCCGTCGAGGGATCCGCTACCAGGGCATCGCCCAGGCGCACCAGCAACGTCGCGATTCCACCGTTGTCGCCGACGCCCGCCGACGTGAGCGACGGATCGATGTCGGCGTGCAGAAAGAGCTGTGCCACGGTCAGCGGGCCGGGCGTTGGTGCGGATCCGTTGCGGGCAGGGCCGACCGCGGTGCGCGCAGCCGCGAGGTCCACGAGCGCGAGGCGCGCGGCATCCGCCAGCTCATCCTCACCATCGGCCAAGTCACCGAGCAGCAACGCAGCCTCCGCCGAGTGTGCGCGCTGGCCGAGCGCCGCGACGGCCGCGATTCGCACCGTGCGCGGCTCGTGCGGGTCGCTGGCGCAGATGAGCAGCGTTCGCGCAGCGATAGGCGCCCGCACAAGGCCCAGAGTCTCGACGAGGCGCGTGCGGGACGGCGCATCCTGAATCCCCAGAAGAGCCGACTCGATCGCGACCGCGAGCGACTCGCCGATCGTGATCGACCAGTTCTCGAGCGTCCTTTGCGCGAGCATGCCCGAGAAGCCGCCCGCTGCCACGATTCCGAGCAGCCGCCCGATCGCATCGAAGCGCGGCAGACCCGCGCCGAGCGCCCACGCGGCATGTTCACGGATGAAGCCGCGTTCGTCCGAGAGCAGCCCACTGAGAGCTCGGGCCGCCTGCTCGTCGTACATCTCAGCCAGGGCGTGCACGGCCGTGATGGCCGCGACGTCGTCTTCGCTGGCAAGGGCCTTCGCCAGCAGACGAAGGGTACGAACACCAGGGTCGCGTCCCGCTTCGAACGCAACATCGTCCGCGAGCCGGATGGCGTCCACGATTCCCGGGGCGGCGTACACCGCGTCCATGGCCGTCTGGATGCCCATCGTCGTCTCCTCCGCGCGCGCGAGTTCGTCCGAACACAGTCGTCCGAATACAACCGCATGCCGATCGTAGCCCGCGCGAGTGACATCGGACTCGGCTGGCGTCGGCCGACTTCGGAGGCTAGGCTCCGGTGCTCGTGCGGCTTCTCTCTATCGGCGATATCGGCGTGTCAGACGGCATGATGCACATCGGTGACGAGGCGATGGTCGAGGCCCTCCGCGACGAGATGCACGCTCGCGGCGTCGAGCTCGTCGCCGTGTCCGCCGAGCCGGCCGAATCGGCCGCGCGGTACGGCGTCGACGCGGTTCCCCGCATCGGATTCGCAGTCCTCAACCGTGACGACGCGGAGGACCGGATGCGCGAGGTCGTGGCTGCGGCGAAGCATCCGTCCCTTCTCGGGACGGATGATCCCGCGCGGGCGGTCATCGAGGCGATAGCCGACACAGACGGGGTCGTCGTCGCGGGCGGCGGTAACCTCGCGTCGCGCTGGCCGGTGCACATCTATGAGCGGGCGACGTTGGCCCGGATCGCCGGCGAACTCGGGCGTCCCGTGGTCATCACGGGTCAGACATTCGGTCCGGACCTCGAGCCGCACGATCGGACGCTGCTGTCTCGTGCCCTGCAGAACGCTCGCCTCGTCGGAGTCCGCGAGAAGACATCTCTGGCGCTGGCGCGTGAGCTCGGCGTGGTTGCGCGCCTGGGCGTCGACGATGCCTCGTTCCTGGGCGACCGCGATCCCGGCGCGGATGAAGACGCGGACGCCCCGCGATCGGGAGTGCTCGTGAGCCTCTCGCTCAGCCTGGGCGGTGCTCCGCGCGACGAGACCGTCGCCGGCATCGCCCGGCTGGTCGATCGGGCGGCCGAGCTGACCGGTGAGTCGGTCGCGTTCCACGCGCACTTCGGCCGCCTGGACTCCGCGGCTCCCGCCCGCGGTGACGCCGTGCTGCACGATGAGGTGCGGGCGCAGATGTCGGCACCGTCGCGGGTGATCCCCACCGGCGACCCGCGCGCCGCGGCCCGCCTCGCGCGGTCGTCCGCGCTGCTGATCACCGGTCGCTACCACCCGGCCGTGTTCGCCGCACCTGCGGGCGTACCGATCGTCGGGCTCGTCGCTGACGACTACACCCGCATCAAGCAGCTCGGTGTACTGGGACACTGGGGTCAGGACGGCATCGCACCGCTCGCGGACACCGCTGGCGCAGGCGCCGCGGTGCTCGACCAGGTCTGGTCAGCGCGCGAACGGATCGCCGATGCCGCGGCCGAACGCGAGCCCCGCAACCGTGCAGAGGCGGCGCTGTGGTGGGACAGGGTCGCGAACGTCGAACGCTGAACCGCGTATGCAGGCACGACGCTCACCCAACTCGTCTCACCACCAGGGTTTGGCCGGTCCTTCACGGTGGCACGCCCATCCCGAGAACGGCCGGGGGTAACATGACGACAAGGTCGAGCCGCGTATCGAGGAGCTATGAAGCCGTCACCTGTGCGTCGTGATCGCAAGTTCTACACGAGCCTTGCGTTGCATCAGGCCGTACAGCGTCACCTTAGTGAAGATCCGGAGCGCGTGGTCCAGCTCGGGATCGAAGGTGCGAACCGCGTCCTTCCGCATACGCGGGGAGGTGCGCGCGATCTCGTATCGGAATGGCTGCGATTGCTGCGAAGCCGCGACGTAGACGGCATCAACGCTGTGCTGGCCGGCGACGACGAGTACGCGGTAGAGATGCGGAATCTCGGGGTGTTCTTGGGTGTGCTCTCAGAGGCGGAGCGGCGCACTGTCCTCGACGAAGTCTACAGCCGTAGCGAGTACGCGCGGTGAACCGTTCAGAACTGGAACGCGCCATTCGCGCCGCGACACACGTTGTCATGCGCGACAAGGTCATTATCATCGGTAGCCAGAGCGTTCTCGGAACCTGGGACCAGGACGAATTACCCGCCCTAGCCACGCTTTCGAACGAAGTCGACATCATGCCGCTCGACGACGATGATGCGGAGACGATCGCTCGTCGTCTGGACATCAACGGGGAGTTGAGCATCTTTCACGAGACGCACGGCTTCTATATCGACGGCGTGGGGCGGCGAACCGCCACTCTGCCCGACTTGTGGGAAGAACGGCTCGTCGAGGTACCAACGGAAGGGCCGGACGGCGCGGCCCGTTTGGGACTCTGCCTCGAACCACACGACCTGTGCGTCGCCAAGCTCGTAGCGCATAGGCAAAAAGACCGTGACTTTGTTGGTGCGCTGCTCGATGCGGATCTGATCGATCCAAACATCCTGCTCGAACGCTTGACGAGCACCCATCTCGCCGACGGCGGCAACCTCGACTACGCATACAGGTGGGTTCTGGACCGCGTCTTGCCGCGTGAGGCTACGTAGCAAACACGAGAGCGCGGCAGACTTGAGTATGCGTTCAGTAACCCTCCCTAACGGGGTACAAGTTTCTTGCTATGCCGACATCGACGTTGGTCTCGATGTCATAGCGGAAACTGAGCGTCCGGGAAACGTGCGCCTCACTTACCAGCGACCTATTCGAGGACCTCGTCGTTGACAAGCTGGCATCGCACGTGCAAACCGTATCGCTGCGCCGACGGCCGATGTCAAGGCCACCTACCCTCGGCGATTAGCCGGCCCGGGGAGTCTGCGGCGCTAACCCGATCAGGTACGACTATCGTCATCGAAATGCCGCGAACATCAACGGTCCAACTTTTTCAGGGCTGGGTCGCGTGCTTGCTAGGAGTAGGGCGGGTGGGACTTGAACCCACGATCGTCGGGTTATGAGCCCGCTGCCTTGACCAGCTTGGCCACCGCCCCGTAGGGAAAAGCCTAGCGTCCGTCAGACGAGAGGATCGGGACCCGCGCCATCGTCCATCGTGGGTCGCGGTGAAACACTGCTGGATGTCGATCCCCCGCGGAGGATCGGGAACTCCTGGCTGTGCGACAGAACCTGCGGATGGAAGCGCGCCAGGGTGATGACGCCCCACACCGCGATGGCCCCCGCGATGGCGAAGCCGATGAGAGCCCACAGTGGCGCGGCGCCGCCCTCACCGAGCACGAGCAGACCGATGAGGACCGCGACCATCGGGTCGATGACCGTCAGGCCCGCGATCACGAGGTCGGGCGGGCCGGACGAATACGCGGTCTGGACGAAGTAGGCGCCGAGACCTGTCGCCGCGAGCAGCGCGAGCAGACACACGAATGTCAACCACTCGAAGTCACCGGCCTCGACCCGTTTGATGACGACCTTCGCGAGCGTTGCGACGAAGCCGTAGACGACGCCCGCACTCAGGATGTAGAACAACGCCCGCATCCGCTTGCGCAGCAGGATCCACAGCGCGATCATGACGACGAGCACGACGCCCATGATCACGAGCACCGTGATGAGGTCGCTCTCGCTGAGCGGCCGCTCGGTCGCGAAGATCGCGGCGATGATCACGAAGATGAAGATGCCGCCGACGCACGCGACGATCGCCATGAGCGATCGCCTCGTCGGCGCCAGGCCGCTCACACGCGAGTTCAGCAGGGTCGTGATGACGAGGGCGATCGCGCCCAGCGGCTGCACCACGATGAGCGGTGCAACGGTCAATGCACCCAGCTGGCAGAGAATCGCCATCCCGAGCATCAGTGTGCCAACGACCCACGAGGGGCGCGTGATCAAACGCGACATCTGCCGCATCGTCAGCCCGCTCGCGCCGTCCTGCCCGCTCAGGCGCTCGACTTTCTCCACACCGCGGTGCTGATACAGAGCGCCGAACGACATGAAGACCGCGCCGGCCAGAGCCAGCGGGATACCCAGGAGCAGGCCTGGATTCTGGAAAGCGCCGACGAGCTGCTCGCCGACTTCTTCTACTGATCCCACCCACATCACTCATCGACACTAACCGAGGCAGATGCCGATGGGCCGAGGCGCTCCGGTTAGGCTCGATACGTGGCTGTGCTCCCGATCGTGATCCTGGGTGATCCCGTCCTTCATTCCCCCGCAGCTCGCGTCGGTGTCATAACCGACGAGATCCGGACTCTCGTCGCCGACATGCACGAGACGATGGACGTCGCACCCGGCGTCGGACTCGCCGCCCCGCAGGTGGGGGTGCCGCTGCGGATCTTCGTGTATTCGTACGAGGACGACGAGGGGGCGCCTTGGCGGGGCGTCGTGATCGACCCGGAGCTGTGGATCACGTCGCCGGAGCCCGGTCATCCCGATCCGGACGACGAGAGCGAAGGGTGCCTGTCGTTCCCCGGCGAAAGGTTCCCGCTGCGCCGCGCCGACCGCGCCATCGTCACGGGAACGGATCTCGAAGGCGCGCCCGTCCGACTCGAGGTCGATGGCTGGCGCGCACGCATCCTGCAGCACGAATTCGATCACCTCGACGGGATTCTCTACGTCGACCGCATCGGCGACGCCGACGCGAAGACGGCCGCCAAGATCGTGCGCAAACGCGGCTGGGGCGTGCCCGGGCAGTCGTGGATGCCCGGCGTCGACGACCTCGACGCATAGGGCGAGCCGCGTAGGCCGAGCCGCGTGGACCGCGCCTCGCGCCCATCGCCGAATCGCGCGTAGGCTCGAAGAGTGGAAGAGGTACGGATCGAACGACGCGCGAGCCTGGAAGTGCTCCGCGCCGAGGCATCCGAAGAACTCGGCGTCGTCGTCGAAGAGCGCCTTCGCCATGGCGAAGACCCCTGGGCCTTCATGGAAGAACTCCCCACGGTCGATGAGCTCGTCGTGCACATGCTGCGTGCCGACGCGATCATCGCGGACGGTGGACGGATGCCGACGCACGTCCGCCACTATCGTGTGCTGCGCCAGATCGCGCTTGAGCACCCCGCCCTAACCAGTACGGTGTGGCGGATGCTCGGCGAGGACCCACTCGCCCACCGGGGCTCCGGCGGCTAAGCGGCCGGCCGGGGAAGTCGACAGATCACGGTCGTTCCCACGCCCACTTCGCTGCGCAGCTGCACATCCCCGCCGTGGGCCTGGAAGATATTGCGGACGATGTGCAGACCGAGCCCGAAGCCCTGGATCGCCTGTGCCCGGGCCGCCGGGGCCCGGTAGAACGAGTCGAATGCGCGAGTGATTTCGGCCCGCGACATCCCGGGGCCCGTGTCGGTGATCCGCAGCTCGATCGCGTCGCCCTCACTCGAGAGGCGCACCACCACGGGCATCTCTTCGGAACCGAACTTGATGGCGTTCGTGAGAAGCTCGCCGATCGCCTGCGAGAGACGCCGCGGGTCCACGTCGGCTTCGATCCCTCCGGCGTCGGTGCCGAAGCGAATGACCCGACCGCGATTGCGCGGCGGAAGACGATCGACGCACTCCTCGACGAGCTGTCCGACATCGACCCGCACAGGATTCAGGTCGACACCATCGTCGCTCGCCGCCATGAGTTCGGCGATGCGCGTCGTGAGGCGCTCGATTCCCCGCCGCACCGTGTCGAGCCGCTCGGCCAGTCGCGGAGGAAGCTCAGGGTCTTCCTCCAGCAGATCCACGTAGCCCACAGCCGCCGTGAGAGGCGTGCGGAGCTCGTGCGAAGCCGTGCGCAAGAACTCCTCGCGAATCTCGATCGCCTCGGCAAGCTCGGTGACGTCGTACATGACCGCCACGGTGCCGAGCAACTCCCCGGACGGCCGCCGCACGAGACTGGTCGAGGTGATCATCGCGGACTGCTTGTGCGCCGGTCCGATCCACGCGAAGTCCTGCTCCACAACTTCGGCTCGGAGCCCCCGTTCGAGTGGTTGTGCTTCCGGCGGGATGGGGGTGATCCGATCCGCCCCGTACATCCTGTTGCCGCTGTACTGCTTCGCGTCGAGATCGAATCCGATTGCGGCGGCAGCGTCCGCGGCACGATCGTTGGCGATGAGCTCTCCGTCGACCGCGAAAAACGCCACACCGGCGTTCACCGTATCGAGGATGCTGCGCACGATGGCTTCGCTGTCCTGCGCCTCTTCGAGCGCGGTCTGCTGAACGGAGAAGGCCTGAATGAGCCGCGCGCGGCGGGTTCGCAGTTCGTCGGCCGCGAGATTCGCCAGGATGGCGATCCCGATGACGAGAACCGGCAGCGTCAGCACGTTGAGCCACTCGAGCGAGGACTGCGGCACCGTCCACGCTGCGAGGTAGGGGAACACGGCGATGAAGATCGTGCCGCCGACCGCGGCGAATATGACACCGCGATTGAAGCCGTAGGCGAGCCAGAGCACGGGGAAGATCGCCAAGATCTCGACCGAGGGTACGTAGGGGAACAGTGCGGCCCGGACAAGAGCGACGCCGATGACGTCTGCGAGGGCCAGCACGACGAGCCCGGGAGCGGTGACCTTATGCCACGGAACGAGGAGGCCCACAACGCACGATGTCACGATCATGAGGCCGCCGGCGATGAGGAACGCATCACCGCGCACCTCGGGTACCACGACCCACCCGCTCGCGATCACAAACGTCGTGCCGACCAACAGCGGTAATTGGGCGCGAACGAATACCAGAAACCGTCGTTGGCGGATCGTGCCCCGCTCGAACACATCCATGGTGCGCACGAGAATAGACCGATTCGGCAGGCTCGGACAGCATTTGGGCTCGCCGCGCCGCCAAACCGTGTCAAACGAGCAGGTACAGAGCGCCGACGATCGTCAGCGCGATGACGATGCGTTCGAACCAGGTTTGGTTGATCCGCCCCGCGATCAAGCGCCCACCGAATGCACCGACCAACACCGCCGGGACGAGGACCAGATCCATCAACAACGTCGCTGGCGTGATCAGCCCCAGCCCGAACATGATGGGGAGCTTGGTCAGGTTGACGAGCGCGAAGAACCACGCGGCGGTGCCGAGGAACGCCATCACGCGGAACCCGGACGCGAGGAAGTACATCGACATGACCGGGCCACCGGCATTCGCGACCATCGTGGTGAATCCCCCGAGCGAGCCGTAGGTCGCTGCCGCCGGCCAGCGCGCACCGTCCACAGCCGGTTCGCCCCGCCGCGCGTAGCGTCGCCACAGCGTGACCGCGATGAGGACGAGCAGGATGACCCCGATCGTGCGGCGCACCCAGGAATCGTCCGCGACGACGAGGAAGATCGCGCCCAACACGAGACCCGCAGCGACCGCGGGGACCAGCCGACCGAGAGCTCGCCAGTCGGCGTGGCGACGGTAGGCCCAGAGCGCAAAGATGTCGCCCACGATGAGCAGAACGAGCAGGGTGGCGGTCGACTGCTTCGCCGGCAGGATCGCTGCGAAGATCGCCACGGCCAGGGTGCTCGCGCCGGGCAGAGCAGCCTTCGACAACCCGACGATGAGGGCCCCGATCACCAGCAGAACCCAGCCACCTGCAGCCAGTTCTGTCACTGCTCCCCCACTTGGACTCGAACCAAGAACCTATCGGTTAACAGCCGATTGCTCTGCCAATTGAGCTATGGAGGAATGCGCCCGACTCGCGCCGGGCAACCCCACTATCCTAGCAAACCCGAACCGTCCGCAACGACACCTGCACGTCAGGGCGCGACCAGCCACGGGTCGGCATTGGCGCCCGGCGCCCACGCCAGACGATCGTGTGGTCCCTGCGCCACGATGTGTCCGTGCTGCAGCACGATGACGTCGGCATTCAGCACACTCGCGAGCTCTGCGTCGTTCGACACAGCCAGCGTTGCCATGGAGAAATCAGCCGCACGCTGACGGAGCGCAGACAGGACGGCCGATCGGGATGCGACGTCCAGGTTCGCGAGCGGTTCATCCGCGATCAACACACGGGGCTGCAGCACGAGGGCGCGCGCGAGGGCGACACGCTGCCGCATCCCGGCGCTCAATTCGTACGGAAACTGCGTGGCCACCTTCAGCGGTAGGTGCATCTCATCGAGCATCGACGCGACCACGAGCGCGAGCGCGCGTTCAGCGACCTTGCGGTCGCGGCTCGTGATCGGTTCGGTGATGATCTCGCCCGCCGTCAACCGCGCGGGTAGATCCGCGCCCGCTCGCTGCGGCAGATACCCGGTGTAGTACATCAGCGAACGCTTCGCGCGACCGGGGTGACGAATGGAGACGCCGTCGACGAATGCCTGGCCGCCCACGACCGCGAGGTCGTCGGTGCCGCGACCTGCGAGAGCTACCGCGAGACTCGACTTACCCGACCCCGTCGAACCCATGACGACGAGCGATCGACCCGGCAAGATTTCGAACGAGACGCCGTCGACCGCGCGACCGCCACCCGGACGAGAACCGGACGTGTGCGCCAGCGAAAGATCCTCCGCAAGAATTGCGAACGGGATGTCTCGACGCCGGGCCATGCTCTTCATCATGCCCCGGATCATGGGCCCGGGGCGGGAATTCAGTCTTCCGTGAGCAACGCGTGTCGCTGGGCGTCGAGGTCGCGCAGCCGCATTCTCAAGGTTCGCCCCTCCTCTGAGGCCGCCGGAACACGCTGGACCGCACCGAGCAACTCGGTCTTCTCGCGATCGATCGCGCGGGCCAGCATCCGGCGAGCGAGCGAGACAGCGGATGCCTGGGCGCTCTGTTCGTCGCGGGCGGGGAACGGTGCGGCGAGGAGTTCTGCCGCCAGCCCACGATAGGGCTCGCGCACATTCTCGATCGCCGTCAGCGCCCATCCGGCACGTGCGGGGTCTCCGGTTGCAATCGACTCGCGGACGGCCTCGAGCCCCGGGTGTCGCATCGGCTGGGCGATCGCACGCGCCCGCAGGTCTTCGGGGACCGTGTGTCCGTACTGCAGGAACGCCATGACGGCGTCGCGTTCGAGCAGAACGTCGGGGGTGTGCGGCAGGTTCGCGAGTGTGACCGCGGCGACCGGGGCGGATCCGCCCTCCGACGCGGTGCCCGGCGCTGCGGCCTGGTCGGCACGGGCGCCCTCCCGCGCCGCGCCTCGGGCCGCACGCTCGACAGCCGGACGCACCTCGCCGATGTCCATGCCGAGGCGACGAGCGAGCACCCGGGTATATCCGGGGCGGAGCGACGGGTCACGGATGTCTGCGACGATCGGTGCCGCCGCCCGCAGCGCCCCGATACGTCCCTCCACGCTCGCGAGGTCGTAGTCGGCAATCCGCCGGTCGATGACGAACTCGTACATCGGCTGCTTGTGCTCGAGCAGGGCGCGGACGGCCGCGTCACCGCGATGCAGCCTCAGATCGCAGGGGTCCAGTCCTTCGGGCGCAACGGCGACATAGGTCTGGGCAGAAAAGCGCTTCTCTTCGGCGAAGGCACGCAGCGCCGCCTTCTGCCCCGCGGCATCCGGATCGAACGTGAAGATGACCTCGCCCGAAGCCTTGTCGTCACCCATCACGCGCCGCAGCACCGTGATGTGGTCGGTACCGAACGCCGTGCCACAGGTCGCGATCGCCGTCGTGATGCCCGCCAGGTGGCAGGCCATGACATCGGTGTATCCCTCGACGACCACGACCTGGTCGGCGCGGGAGATATCGCGCTTTGCGAGGTCGAGCCCGTAGAGCACCTGCGACTTGTGATAGATCGGGGTCTCGGGGGTGTTCAGGTACTTGGGGCCCTGGTCGTCCTCATACAGGTGACGCGCACCGAAGCCGACGGTCTGACCCGTCACGTCACGGATGGGCCACACCAACCGACCGCGGAAGCGGTCGTAGACGCCCCGCTGACCTTGAGACATCAGACCGGCGGTCGTGAGCTCTTCGCGCGAGAATCCTTCGGCGGTGAGCGCCTTCAGCGCTTTGTCCCACCCCTTCGGGGCATAGCCGACGCCGAAGTGCGCGGCGGCTCCGGCATCGAACCCGCGCTCACCGAGAAATCGGCGCGCAGCCTCCGCCTCGGGCGTCGACAGCTGGCTCTGGAACCACGCCGCCGCCGTCTGGTTGGCGGCATACAGACGTGCCCGCCCGCTCGTTTCGGGCGCGGGTCCACCGCCCTCTTCGTAGTGCAGTGTGAAGCCGATGCGAGCGGCCAGCCGCTCGACGGCATCCGTGAACGTGACGTGGTCCATCTTGCGCAGGAACGTATAGACGTCCCCCGACTCGCCGCATCCGAAGCAGTGGTAAAAACCCACCTGCGGACGGACGTGGAAGCTCGGGCTGCGCTCGTCGTGGAACGGGCAGAGACCCTTCATCGACCCGACACCCGCCGACTTCAGGGCGACGCGCTCCCCCACGATGTCGACGATGTTCGTTCGGGCCTTGACCTCTTCGACATCGGCCTGAGCGATCCGCCCCGCCATCAGCTTTCCTTCGACCAGGGACGCGAGCCCGGCGTCCAGATGCCGAGGGCGCCCGCATCTACCTCGCCGAGAAGGCGCTCGTGCCACGACAGGGCGTCCTGGTCGGTCAGGCTTGCCACCTGATCGACGATCACGCGTCGACGGGCGGCATCGGAATCGGCCGCGAGGAAGTCGCCGCGAAGCGCTGGGGTCAACTGCGCGGGGCCCGCTTCCCACAGAGCGGTTGCGAGGCGCTTCAGCATCCGCCTCTGCTCCTTGTAGAGCGTCTTTCGTCCATCGATCGACACCACGAAAGCGCCCACCATGCCCTTGAGCGCGGCGACCTCAGCCTCGACGACCCGCGGCACGACCACGTGCGCACCGTACCGCGTCAGCATGCGGGCGGGATATGCCTCACGCGTCGCGGTCGTAGCAGCGCGCGCGAATCGCCCGATCAGGTCACTCGTGAGGTTCTTCAGGCGACCGAGGGCGGCGCGCGATCCGTCGAACGACGTGATCCACTCGGGCATCCGCGTCAGGCGGTACAGCGCATCGTCGAGCTCGTCCCGGGCGAAGTCGAAGCCGACCCATGCCTGCAGCGCCGTGACGAGCGCCTGATGCTCGGCAGGATCCGAGAGACGGCGCGGATCGAGGTATCCGTTCGTCACCGCGTCTTCGAAGTCGTGCACCGAATAGGCGATGTCGTCGGCCAGGTCCATGACCTCGGCCTCGATACACCGCACACGACCGGGCGCACCCTCGCGCATCCAGCGGAAAACGGGCTCGTCGTCCGCGTAGACGCCGTATTTCAGGCGTCCGCCGGCGTCAGGCAGCGGATGCTCGGACGTCCACGGGTACTTGCAGGTAGCGTCGAGGCTCGCCCGCGTGAGGTTCAGACCGACGCTCTGCCCATCTGCGTCGATGACCTTCGGTTCGAGCCGCGAGATGATCCGCAGCGTCTGCGCATTGCCCTCGAACCCACCGATGTCATCGGCCCAGTCGTTGAGCGCACGCTCGCCGTTGTGCCCGAACGGCGGGTGCCCGAGATCGTGGCTGAGGCAGGCCGCATCCACGACATCCGGGGCGAGCTCGAGCCAGGTTGCCAGCTCGCGGCCGACCTGGGCGACCTCGAGAGAGTGGGTCAGCCGGTTGCGGGCGAAATCGGCCGGGCTGGCGGGGCTGAGCACCTGTGTCTTCGCCGCGAGGCGACGAAGAGCAGCTGAATGCAGCACGCGAGCCCGGTCGCGGGCGAAGTCGTCGCGCTTCGACCGGTGCTCCTCGGCGTGGAACCGCTCGGTCGCGTGCTCGTCATAGCCGTCGGTGCGGATCGCTGCGGGTTCTTTTCTGGCGTGAGCCGCCACGCCCTTATCAACCACGCCTTTATCCACCACTGTGGTGCAACTCCGCCGCGGCGATCTCCTGGCCCTCGGCCACGTTGACGTCTCGGCTTTCGAGCCAACGGTCGGGCAGCGCCGGGCGCTTGGGGGTTCCGGCCCGGCCGCGCTGGCCTTCGGCCGCTGCCCCGGGGTACGGGGCGTCCAGGGGAAGCTCGGCGAGCAGCTCGTCGATCTCGTCCAGGCTCGACGCGGTCGCGAGGCTCGCGCGCGTCTCACCACCGACGGGATACCCCTTGAAGTACCACGCGACGTGCTTGCGGATGTCTCGGCATCCACGTCCCTCGTCTTCGAAGAACTCGACGAGGAGTTCGGCATGACGGCGGAAGGCGCGAGCTACGAACCCGAGGTTCGCATCAACGGCGGGAGAGTCGGCGCCGAACGCCGCCGCGAGGTCACCGAAGAGCCACGGGCGCCCGAGGCATCCGCGTCCCACGACAACGCCGTCGCATCCGGTCTCGGCCATCATGCGCACGGCGTCTTCGGCAGACCAGATGTCGCCATTGCCGAGCACGGGAACGGTCGTCACGGTCTCTTTGAGCTTCGCGATCGCCGACCAGTCCGCCTGCCCCGAATAGAACTCCGCAGCCGTGCGTGCGTGGAGGGCGATGGATGCGACACCCGCGCCCTCGGCGATGCGACCGGCTTCGAGGTAGGTGAGGTGGTCGTCGTCGATGCCCTTGCGCATCTTGATCGTCAGGGGCACGTCACCGGCAGCCTGGACGGCGCCCTCGACGATGTCGCGGAACAGGCCGAGCTTCCACGGCAGGGCCGCTCCCCCGCCCTTCTTCGTGACCTTGGGCACCGGGCATCCGAAGTTCAGGTCGACGTGATCGGCGTGATCTTCGGCGACGATGATGCGGACCGCCTCGGCGACGGTGGCGGGATCGACGCCGTAGAGCTGGATCGAACGGGGTGTCTCGGACTCGTGGTGCTGGATCAGACGCATGGTCGTCGCGTTGCGCTCGACCAGTGCCCGAGACGTGATCATCTCGCTGACGTACAGGCCGGCGCCGTACTCGCGACACAGGCGCCGGAACGCCGTGTTCGTGATCCCCGCCATCGGCGCAAGCACGACGGGGACATCGAGAGCGAGCGGCCCGATGCGCAACGTCGGCGCGGAAGTAAGGAGGCCGGACATCTCATCATTCTCCCAGACATAACGTGGCCTTCGTCTCGATACGTGGTCGTATCGTGGACAGCATGACGAACGACACCGCTGTGGACATCCGAAAGATCCCTTTCCACACCGCGGACGGGGGCACCGCATCGCTCGCCGACTACGGCGATAAGGTCATCCTCGTCGTCAACGTCGCGTCGAAGTGCGGTCTCGCGCCACAGTACGAACAGCTCGAAGAGCTGCAGCGCACCTATAGTGAGCGCGGCTTCACCGTCCTCGGATTCCCCTGCAACCAGTTCATGGGACAGGAGCCCGGCTCGATAGACGAGATCCTCGACTACTGCGCCGTCAACTGGGGCATCACGTTCCCGATCTTCGACAAGGTCAAGGTGAATGGCGGCGGTGCCGCGCCGATCTACAAGGCGCTGAAGAAGGCCAAGGACTCCGAGGGCGCGCACGGCCCGATCATCTGGAACTTCGAGAAGTTCGTGCTCACGCCCGGCGGCACCGTACACCGCTTCCGTCCGACCGTGAAGCCCGACGACCCGGCCATCGTCTCGGTCATCGAGGCAAATCTGCCCGCCTGACGCGGATTCACGGCAAGCCCTGCGGCGGTCAGACCGCGGCGGGCTCGTTCTCGATCTGCAGGTCACCTTCCGGGGTGTTCCGCTCGGCCCACACCTGGCGGGCGATCTGCGCGAATGCCTCGGCCGGTTGGGCGCCGCTGACGCCGTATTTGCCATCGATCACGAAAAACGGCACCCCGTTGATTCCGTAGGTCTGCGCCTGGGCCTGATCGGCGCGAACATCCGCGAGGTAGCGCTCGGATTCGAGGGCCTCACGCGTCTCGTCCGCGTCGAACCCGACCTCGGCGGCGAGGGCCACGAGGTCATCGATGCGACCCACGTGCTTACCCTCGGTGAAGTACGCAGCCATCAGGCGCTCGGCCATGTCGAGCTGGCGTCCCTTGTACTTGGCGAAGTGCAGGAGTTCGTGGGCCTTGACCGTGTTCGTGTGCTTGAGCAGGTCATAGCGGTAGGCCAGCCCCGATCCGGCGGCGACATCCGTGACCCGACCGATCATCTCGCGTGCCTGCTCGAGCGGCACGCCCTTGTGGTTTGCCAGGTATGAGACCTCGTCACCCTCGAAATCCACCGGAGTATCCGGAGACAGCTCGTACGAGTGATAGGTCACCTCGACGCGGGGGCCGTCGGGATCTGCGGATGCTTCCACCAGTCCGTTCTCGAGATTCCGCTTGCCGATGTAGCACCAGGGGCAAGCGATATCGCTCCACACGTCGATCTTGATGGCATCCGTCATACCGTGCTCAACACCCGCAACATGCCCGCATATTCCCGCCCCCGCATGCTTCGCCACCACATCCCGCTCCCCTGGCACTAAATGTTGCCGGGCGGCGCCCGAGGCAACATCTACTGCCAGGGGAACGGACTCGGCACGGGGTGAGAGAGGGTGGGGGCACTACGGAGCGCCGGGCGTGTCGATCGCGCCACCGAAGCGGCGGTCCCGGTCGAGGTACAGCTCGATGCCCTGCCAGAGATCCGAGCGCGAAAAGTCGGGCCAGAGCGTGTCGAGAAACACGAACTCGGCGTACGCCGACTCCCACAACAGGAAGTTCGACGTTCGCTGCTCTCCGCTCGAGCGGATGAATAGGTCGACATCGGGCATGTCCGGCACATACAGGTGGCGCCGGATCAGCTTCTCGGTGACGGCGGAGGGACGGATGCGTCCGCGCGCGACATCCTCGGCGATCTGCCTCATGGCATCCACGAGTTCGACGCGACCGCCGTAGTTGACGCACATCGTCAGCGTCAGCACGTCGTTGCCCGCTGTGAGCTGCTCGGCATGCTGCAGCTCCTTGATGACCGAACCCCACAGCCGCGGCTTGCGACCCGCCCAACGCACGCGCACGCCCCACTCGTTCAGCTGGTCACGGCGGCGATGCAGGACGTCGCGGTTGAAGCCCATCAGGAAGCGGACCTCATCGGGCGAGCGCGTCCAATTCTCGGTCGAGAAAGCGTAGACCGACAGATGCTTCACGCCCGCCTGGATCGCCCCCGCGACGACGTCGAGCAGTGACGCCTCACCCGCCTTGTGTCCCTCCACCCGCGACAGCCCGCGGCGGTTCGCCCAGCGACCGTTGCCGTCCATCACGATCGCCACGTGCTCGGGGACCGAGCCAGACGGGAACGCCGGCGGGTACACGCCCGTCCAGTCGAGGGGGCGATACGGCACGGCATCCTTATGCGTGTAGGGCTTGGGGCTCATCGAGGTCCTTCGAGATGCGAGAGCGAGCGGATGCCTCGCTCGAGGTGCCACTGCGTGTACGCCGCAACGACACCGGATGCTGCGGCCAGGGCACGTGGGGGCGCGGCGGCCACGACATCCCATTCCCCCGCCATCAGCGCACCGAGCTGGCGGACGGCTTCGGGTCCGATGCGCGCGCTGCCTGGAGGGGCGCAGTCGTTGCAGACGATGCCGCCGAGCTGCGCGACGAAGTAGTCGTTGGGACCGGCCGCACCACAGCGGGCGCACTCACCGAGGCTCGGTGCCCAACCCGAGAGGGCCATGACCCGCAGCAGGTAGGAGTCCAGGACGCTGCGCGACTCGTGCTCACCGCGAGCCAGTGCGCGCAGGCCACCCACGAGCAGCAGGTACTGCTGGGGAGTCGCCTCGGACTCGTTGAGGCGATCGGCGGTCTCGACCATCGCGTTCGCGGCCGTGAAGCGCTCGTAGTGCACGACGATGTCGGCGCCGTACGAGCCCAGGCTCTCGGCCTGCTGGACGATGTCGAGGTTGCGTCCGGCATACAGCTGGACATCCGCGACCATGAACGGCTCGAGCCGTGCCCCGAAGCGTGAGGCCGTGCGCCGTACACCCTTCGCGACCGCGCGGACCTTGCCGTGCCGACGGCTCAGCATCGTGATGATCCGGTCCGCTTCGCCCAGCTTGTGGGTGCGGAGGATCACGACCTCGTCGCGGTAAGTGGGCACCGGTCCATTATCCGGCGGTGCGGCGACACCGGGTCGCGCGGCTCGCCCACGGGTGCCGGTCGAGAGCTGCCGCGGCGGCGAGAATAGACGAGTGGAACCCCATTTCATGATCCCGCTCTGGGCCGACCTCACAGCCGTGGCTTTGGGAGGCGTCCAGGGTGCCCTGTTCGCTTCCGGCTTCCAGGGGCAGCGGCGTTTGGATCTGCTCGGGGTAGCGATCATCGGCATCGTGATCGGCATGGGCGGTGGACTCATCCGTGACCTGCTGCTCGGCCTCCCACCGTCGACGCTCCAGAGCAACTGGTACCTGCTCACGGCCGTCGCGGCTTCGCTGGTCGGGATGCTGCTCGCCGGGCTCTTCCGGCGGGTGAACGGTGTGATCGTCGGGCTCGACGCGATCGTGATCGGACTGTTCGGCGCGTTCGGCACCAGTAAGGCGCTCGCCGTAGGACTGCCGCTCGTGCCCGCGGTTTTCGTCGGCGTGGTCGCGGCGGTCGGAGGCTCGATCCTGCGTGACGTGATCATGGGGCTGCCCGTGGCCGTGATGCACGTCGGTTCGCTGTATGCGGTCGCCGCGGGAGCCGGATGCCTCGTGCTCGCCGTCTCTGCCTCGCTCGGACTCGCGATCGTTCCGGCCGCGATCGCCGGCATCGTAGTGACGGCCGTGATCCGCGTGCTGGCCGTGGTGTTCGATCTGTCGCTGCCGGAACAGCGCATGCTGTATCGCCGCCGCGTCGCGGCCGAGACGGGCGTGCTCCCGATCATCAAGCCCTGAGCGGGTCGCGTCGTTTCGTCTCACCTGCGGCTCGCTCAACGACCGAGGGATGAGCCGGGTCGTTTCGTCTCACCTGCGGCTCGCTCAACGACCGAGAGCTACCGGTCGTTGAGCGAGCGCAGCGAGACGAAACGACCCGTCAGACGACGCCGGCGAGCGCGCGGTCGCGCGTGCGGATCGCGCGGTTCACGCCCGAGACGATCGCCTTGAGGCTCGCCGTCGAGATGTCGCCGTCAATACCGACGCCCCAGAGGCGCTCGCCCTCGACCTGCAGCTCGACGTAGGCCGCGGCCTGAGCATCGCCACCGGCGCTGAGGGCATGCTCGACATAGTCATACACCGTGACCTCGAAACCTCGGGCGCGCACGATATCGAGGAACGCCGCAATCGGGCCGTTGCCATGACCGGATGCCTCGAACCGCTCATCGCTGTCACGGAGCATCACATCGAGCGAGACATCCCCGCTCATGTCGCTCTGTGTGCGCGTCGACAGAAGCTCGAACCGACCCCAGCGGGCGTCCGCCTCGTCGGCCGGTAGGTATTCGTCGCGGAATATCGACCAGATCTGGTCGCTCGACACTTCGCCGCCCTCGGCATCCGTCTTCGCCTGTACGACACCCGAGAACTCGATCTGGAGCTTGCGGGGCAGATCGATCGCGTGGTCGCTCTTCAGCAGGTAGGCCACGCCGCCCTTGCCGGACTGCGAGTTGACGCGGATGACGGCCTCGTACGAGCGGCCGAGGTCTTTCGGGTCGATCGGCAGGTAGGGCACGGCCCACTCGAGCTCGTCGACCGAGACGCCCTCGGCCTGGGCCCGGGCATCCATCGCCTCGAAGCCCTTCTTGATGGCGTCCTGGTGCGATCCGCTGAACGCCGTGAACACCAGGTCGCCCGCCCACGGGCTGCGCTCGGGCACGGGCAGCTGGTTGCAGTATTCGGCGGTGCGCTTGACCTGATCGATGTCGCTGAAGTCGATCTGCGGGTCAACGCCCTGTGTGAACAGGTTGATGCCGAGCGCGACCAGGTCGACGTTGCCGGTGCGCTCACCGTTGCCGAAGAGGCATCCTTCGATGCGGTCCGCACCGGCCAGGTAGCCGAGCTCGGCGGCCGCAATCGCGGTGCCGCGGTCGTTGTGCGGGTGGAGCGAGATGATGACGTTCTCGCGGTGGTTGAGGTTGCGACCCATCCACTCGATCGAGTCGGCGTAGACGTTGGGCGTCGCCATCTCGACTGTGGCGGGCAGGTTCAGGATGACCTTGCGCTCGGGCGTCGGCACGAAGATCTCCATGACCTTGTTGCAGACGTCGGCCGCGAACTCGAGCTCGGTGCCCGTGTAGCTCTCGGGCGAATACTCGTAGTAGACCGCGGTCTCGGGCACCGTCTCTTCGTACTGCTTGCACCAGCGCGCGCCCTGCTGGGCGATGTCGATGATGCCCTGCTTGTCGGTGCGGAACACGACATCGCGCTGCAGGATGCTGGTCGAGTTGTAGAGGTGCACGATCGCCTGCTTGGCGCCCTTGATGGACTCGAACGTGCGCTTGATCAGCTCTTCGCGTGCCTGCGTGAGCACCTGGATCGTGACGTCGTCGGGAATGAGCCCGTCTTCGATCAGCAGGCGGACGAAGTCGAAGTCGGTCTGGCTGGCCGACGGGAAGCCGACCTCGATCTCTTTGTAGCCCATGCCGACGAGCAGTTCGAACATGATCCGCTTGCGTTCGGGGCTCATCGGGTCGATGAGCGCCTGGTTGCCGTCGCGCAGGTCGACGGCGCACCAACGAGGTGCCTGGGTGATCTGCTTGTCGGGCCACGTACGATCGGGCAGCTGCACCGAAATCTGCTCGTGGTAGGGGCGGTACTTGTGTACCGGCATCCCCGAGGTCTTCTGGGTGTTCTCCATGGTGTCGTCGCTTCTGTTTGTGACTTGTGGGGGCCAACGACAAGCTCCGCGACGAGAAAGGCCCTAGATCGAAGCCTCGTCGCGGCGGCTAAGGAGGAGAAGCCCGCGCAAACGCATGGGTCCGATGGTAGCAGGATGTCTCGTGAGACGATCCCGTCCGCCGTGACACTCTCTGGTATGAGCCGTTTCATATCCGCTAGCGCCCTGGCCGCCGCATCCGTTCTTCTGCTCGCTGGCTGCGCGACCGCGTCCCCATCGTCTGGCGATACGGTCGTATGGGGAACACCGTCGCCACCCACGGGCGAGGTGATGACACAGGGCACCGTGATGGACGTCGGGGGCACGGTCGAACTGTGCCTCGGGCCCGTCGCCGAGTCGTACCCGCCGCAGTGCAGCGGCATCCCGGTCGAGGGGTGGTCGTGGGATGGCATCGAGGGGTGGGAGACCTCGGGTGATGTGACCTGGGGTGCCTACGGCGTGCGGGGCACCTACGACGGGTCGTCGTTCGCGGTGACCGCGGAACCGGTGATGTTGGCGCTGTACGACCCGATCGCGCCGGTCGATCCGACGGGTGGCAAGCCGGGCACGGCGAACGAAGCCGAGTTGACGGAAATGCAGGACGCTCTTTCTGACGTGATCGGTGACGACATGCTCGCGTCATACCCCGAGAACGGATGGCTGTGGGTCGACGTCGTCTGGGACGACGGAACCCTGCAGGCCGCGGCCGATGCCAACTACGGCGAGGGCGCCGTCGTCATCCGCTCGGCGTTTCGCGACTTCGACTGAGCCGAGGGTGCGGGGCCGCGGGGTGCTCCGAATGCGCATCCACGGCTCCGGCAGAGTCTTCGAAAAGAACTTTTGCGAACCGGCAAATTTGCCCGTTTGATCCGCGCAAAACCAGGCCTCAATGTCGGTGGCCCTCGCCAGAATAGAGGGTATGGAAGCACTGCTCGATCACCTCGAAGGGGTCATCGAGCAGACGCGCGCCGTTGTGGTCGCGGAGTTGAGCGACGGGCAGATCCGGGCCGCGAACGATGACCAGGTGGTGCGCGTTCTGAGCTTGGCGGCTGAGCTGCAGCGACTCACCGACGCGGTGCTCGTGGAGTCGGTGGGCGAGGTCGTTCGCCGCTCTGCGGGCCCCGATCGTGACCTCAGGCTGACAGCGCGGCGCGGATGCCACGACGTGAGCGAGCTGGTGCAACGGGCGACGCGGATGGGTCCCGCATCCGCTGCCCGTCTGCAGCGCGGGGCCAAGGGTGTCGCGCTGGGTGAGTCGCTGAGCGGCGGGCCTCTTCCGGCGCTTCTGCCGGCCATGCGCTCTGTGTTGTTGGAGGGCGAAGTCGGTCTGGACGGACTCGTCGCGGTGTCCGGGCCGCTCGAGGCGATGAGTCAGCGGGTCCCGCTGGAATCCCTGCGGGTGGCCGACGCCGTGCTCGCTGCCGAGGCGAGCGGCACGGGTCCGGATGGCGCCCCGTCCGCGTGCGCGGATCTACTGCGTGTGCAGGCTCAGGTGTGGGCTGCGGCGCTCGACCAGGACGGCGCCGAACCGAAGGAGCAGCAGGCGGTGCGGATGCGCGGGGTCACCCTCGGCGTCGCGCGCGACGGTGTCGTGCCGCTGCGCGGGAGTCTGCTGCCCGAAGTCGCCGCGCAGTTCCAGCGCATTTGCGATGCCATCAGCTCGCCGCGGGTGGCTGACGGCGTTTCGTTCCACCCCGATAGCGAAGGTGACTCCGGCTTTGCCGACGACCCGCGCACCTCGGCGCAGAAGCGGCACGATGCCCTCGCGACCGCGTTGTCGGTCGCGGCATCCAGTGAGCAGCTCCCCACGATCGGGGGCGCGGCTCCCACGCTCGTCATCTCAGTCCGTGCCGAAGACCTGGCATCCGACACGGGTTGGGCGCACGTCGACGGCATCGACGAGCCGGTGTCGGTCCGCGCCGCCGCCCACGCCGGTTGTGCCGGAGTGATTCAGCGCGTACTGCTCGGCGAGAACGGCCGTATCCAGCGCATCGGCACCGAAGAGCGCGTGTTCAACCGGCACCAGCGTCGGGCGATCGCCCTGCGGGACGGCGGATGCATCATCCCGGGCTGCGGTGTCCGTGCAGCGTGGTGTGAGATCCATCACGTTGTGGACCACGCCGAGGGGGGCCCGACCCATACCGACAACGGTGTGCTGTTGTGCTGGAATCACCACCGGTTCATCGACCACGGCGGATGGAAGATTCGGATGAATCAGGGGGTGCCCGAGGTCATGGCTCCCCCATGGATCGAGCGAAGTCCGCGGTGGCGACCGATCACCACTTCCCGCACACGCCTGCTCGACCTGGTCGGGCGGCGGACGTAGCCGACGTTCCACGGTGGTATTTCCTGAATCAGGTGGCGGCTGGCGCCGGGCTGTGCTGGTTTTCGATGAGATGCAGCTGCGTCCCGTCAGGGTCGACAAGGAATCCCGCTCGCTGCCCCCATCTCTGCTGCCGCACAGGAAGCAGCCGCGGGAAGCCCGCAGGCCTTTCGACCACGCCAGCTCCTTTGATCTGCCCATACAACTCATCGACGTCATCAACGCGCACGCTGCACATGAAGGCACTCTCTTCGGGCATGAGCTCGGGCAAGAGAAAGAACTCCAGGTGAAGCTTCCCGCGGCGCATGATCAGCCATCCATCATCCCGGTAAGCCGGTCTGAATCCGAACCCGCTATAGAACGCGATCGTGCTGTCGAAGTCACGAGACGGCAAATTCGGTACCGCGTGATCGGTCATGTCGCGAGCCTAGCGAGCCGTCGTTCCGTCGTTGCAGCGGACTCTAGAAGCCCAGGCGCCCCAACTGCTTCGGGTCGCGCTGCCATTCCTTCGCCACCCGCACGTGCAGGTGCAGGTACACGCGCGACTTCATCAGCGGCTCGATCTGCGCGCGGGCGCGAGCCCCGACATCCGCGAGCCGTGACCCGCGGTGACCGATGATGATGGCCTTTTGGCTGTCGCGCTCAACGACGAGGTCGGCGTAGACGTCGATCAGGTCTGAATCCTCACGCGGCAGGATGTCCGCGATCGTCACCGCGATCGAGTGCGGCAGCTCATCGCGCACACCCTGCAGTGCCGCCTCGCGGATGATCTCGGCGATCCGATCCTCGGTCGACTCATCCGTCACGACATCCGCGCCATACAGCGCCGGCCCCTCGGGCATGAGCGACAGCAGCTCGTCGGCGAGAACCTCGAGCCCCTCACCCGCCTCGGCGGACAGCGGGATGACAGCGGCCCAGTCCTCGCGCAGCGCATCAACCTCGAGCAAGCGTTCGGTGATCTGCTCGCGGGACGCCGCATCCGTCTTCGTCACCAGCGCGACCTTGCGGGCGCGGCGATACCCGTCGAGCGACTCCGCGATACGGCGGTCGCCCGGCCCGACCTTCTCGGTCGCCGGCACACAGAACGCGATCACATCGACGTCGCCGAGCACCTGATCGACCAGGTGATTGAGGCGCTCGCCGAGCAGCGTCCGCGGCTTGTGAATACCAGGCGTGTCGACGATCACGAGCTGACCAGCAGGACGATTCAGGATGCCCCGGATCGCCCGGCGCGTCGTCTGCGGCTTCTCGCTCGTGATCGCGATCTTCTCGCCGACCAGGGCATTCGTGAGCGTCGACTTGCCAACGTTCGGGCGACCGACGAACGTGACGAAGCCGCTGCGAAGCGATTCCGAACCCGATCCCGTGTCTTCGTGCGAAACCGCATCAGTCACGGGATTCTCCCTTTCGTTTGCGCCCCTCGGACGCGCCGACCTTCTCGATCGGACCAGTGTTCGTCTCCGCCGCGAATGCTTCTTCGGCGGCAATCAGTTCAGCGGAGCGCTCGACGAATACCGTCGCAATACCCCGACCTCGACCGCGCGAGGCGCCGCCGGTCATCACGATGCCATCGTGCGTCGCCTCGGCTCCCGGCAGCGGCACGCGCCCGAGCGCCTTGCCGAGGAGACCGCCGATCGAGTCGACGTCCTCGTCCTCGAGTTCGATGCCGAACAGGTCCCCGACATCATCGAGCGAACTGCGCGCGCTCACCCGGTAGCGCCCCGGGCTCAGCTCGACGATCTCGTTCTGCGGCACGTCGTACTCGTCCGCGATCTCGCCCACGAGCTCTTCGATCAGGTCTTCGAGCGTCACGAGGCCCGCGATTCCGCCGTACTCGTCGACGACGATGCAGACGTGCACGGCGTCGCGCTTCATCTGCTGCAGCAGGGTCTCGGCCATCATCGACTCGGGCACGAAGCTCGCCGGCCGGAGGATCTTGCGGATGCCTTGGGTGCGCCATCCGTCGCCCGCCCCGAAACCTGACTGGACCAGGTCTTTCAGATACAGGATGCCGACGATGTCATCGTCGCTTCCCTCGGTCACGGGGATGCGCGACACACCCGTGCTGAGGAAGAGGCCCATCGCGTCATCCGTGCTTGCCGTCGCGTCGAGCGTGACCATGTCGGTGCGCGGCACCATGACGGAGCGAACGAACGTGTCGGTGAAGTCGAAGACCGAGTGGATGAGTTCGCGGTCCTCGTCCTCGATCAGATCCGCCTCGGCGGCCTCGTCGACCATGCTGAGCAACTGCTGCTCGGACGCGAACGAGACGACCCGTCGACGACCCGGTGTCACGCGATTGCCGAGCGCAACCAGGGCACCAGCGATCGGGCCGAGGATGATCCGAACGAACCGCACGATCGGAGCGAACGCGCGCAGCAGACCCTCGGCGTGCTGGCGCCCCACCGTGCGGGGGCTCGCCCCGACGAGGACGAACGAGGCGCCGGTCATCAGGATCACGGCGGCCAGCATCGCCCACCAGATCGAGTCCAACAGGATCGTGAGCGCGACCGTGACGAAAACGGCGGCCGCGGTCTCGGCCAGGATGCGGATGAACACCACCGCGTTGAGGTGGGCGTCGTTGTCCGCTGAAATCGCGCGTAGCGATCGTCGAGCCCGCGCCGTGAGCGCCCATTCGGCGAGGTCGGCGCGCGACGTGACGCTCAGGGCTGCGTCGAGCGCAGCCATAAGACCCGCAAAGGCGACGAGAAAGAGTGCAGCGAGAAGAAGGAGGAGGGCGGTCATGCGGGTCTGCGGCGCCGCTCACGAACCGAGAAGCCGATGAGCAGATCCCGCTGAAGCGCGAACATCTCGCGCTCTTCTTCGGGCTCGGCGTGATCGAAGCCGAGCAAGTGGAGCAGTCCGTGCGTCGACAACAGCAGCAGTTCGTCCTCGGTCGTATGACCGGCTTCGCGCGCCTGCGTCTCGGCAACCTGCGGGCAGAGCACGATGTCGCCCAGCAGGCCGGGGGGCGTCGGAATGTCTTCCGTGCCGGGGCGCAACTCGTCCATCGGAAAGCTCAGGACATCCGTCGGGCCCGGCTCATCCATCCACTGCACGTGCAGCGCCTCCATCGCGCCCTCGTCGACGAGGATGATCGCGACGTCCGCCTCGGGGCTGACGTGAAGCTCGGCGAGGTTGTACTCCATCAGGCGCAGGAGCTTCGTCTCGTCAACACCCGTGACACCGGACTCGTTGGTGATCTCGATGGTCATGAGCGTCCTCCCTGGCTCTTGCGGTCACGCGGCCCGAGTGGGCGGGTGGAAGATCGACGCTCGGCCCGATTGGCGAACTGCGCCGCCTGCTCGCGCTCGTAGCGCTCGGCCGTCCGCTGCTCGTCGTACTCGGTGTACGCGTCGACGATCTTGCCGACGAGCGTGTGCCGCACGACATCCGCACTGGACAGACGGGCGAAATGGATGTCGTCGATGTCGTCGAGCACCTTGGTGACCAGGCGCAGTCCCGACGATCCGCCCGGCAGGTCGACCTGCGTGATGTCACCTGTCACGACCATGCGCGTGTTGAAGCCGAGGCGCGTCAGGAACATCTTCATCTGCTCGGGCGTGGTGTTCTGGGCCTCGTCGAGCACGACGAACGAGTCGTTGAGCGTGCGGCCGCGCATGTACGCGAGCGGCGCGACCTCGATCGTTCCCGTCGCCATGAGCTTGGGGACGATGTCGGGGTCCATCATTTCGTTCAGCGCGTCGTACAGCGGGCGCAGATACGGGTCGATCTTGTCGTTGAGCGTGCCCGGCAAGAACCCGAGCCGCTCCCCCGCCTCGACCGCGGGACGGGTCAGGATGATGCGACTGACCTCCTTGCGCTGCAGCGCTTGTACGGCCTTTGCCATCGCGAGGTAGGTCTTGCCGGTACCGGCCGGGCCGATGCCGAACGTGATCGTGTTCTCTTCGATCGCGTCGACGTACTCCTTCTGCCCGAGGGTCTTCGGACGGATGATCCGACCGCGCGACGAGAGGATCGCCTCGCCCAGCACATCCGTGGGTCGACGCGCGGGATCGTCGCCGAGCATCCGCGCGGACGACGATACGTCGGCGGGAGCAACGCTGTAGCCCTCGCGAGTCATGGTGAGCAGTTCGTCGACGAGAGTGCGGGCAGCGGCCACGGCATCCCGTGGTCCCGACAGCGTGATCTCGTTGCCGCGGACGTGGACGTCCACATCCGGATGCTCCTTCTCGACCACGCGCAGGAGTCGATCCTGCGGGCCGAGCAGCTGCACCATCGCGACACCGTCGGCCAGGACCCGCTCGTTGACGATCTCTTCGCCCGACGCGGTCTGTTCGGTCGGTTCAGTCACTGACGCTCTTCTCGGAAAGTCCGCCCGCGAGAACGTGGGCGTGTACATGGAAAACGGTCTGGCCTGCCTCGGCCCCGGTGTTGAAGACCAACCGGAAGTCTCCGTCGGAATTCTCCATCGCGAGGGTGTTCGCGACCCCGATCATCTCGGCGAGGAGCTCCGGGTCACCCGCGGCGAGCTCCACGACGTTGCGGTACTTCTCGGTCTTCGGGATCACCAACAGGTGCAGGGGTGCGCGCGGCGCGATGTCTTTGATGGCGAACACGTTCTCGGTCTCGCCCACCATTTCGGAGGGGATGTCGCCGCGCAGGATGCGCGTGAAGATCGAGGGTTCTGTGCTCACCCCTCCAGTCTATCGGCGGGACTGTTGCGCGGTCGGGCGGTGCCGGAGGCGTAAACCTGAAAGGAAATTCACGCGAGATCGTGCCCGGAAACGCCGATCTGGCGCAACCAGGCCCCGATATTCCTTTCAGATTTACATCACGGGGGGGGTCACACGGGTCACTTCGACAGGCTCAGTGACCGAGGGGTCGGGTGGGTCACTTCGGCAGGCTCAGCGACCGAGGGGTCGGGTGGGTCACTTCGGCAGGCTCAGTGACCGAGCGGGGTCACCAGCGGCCGAGGGCCGCGCTCGCTACCGCCAGCGCGGCGGGGCCCGCGGTCGAGGTCCGCAGAACCGTGGCACCGAGCCGCACCAGCACGGCACCGGCCGCGACGAGCACGTCGAGCTCGTCCGGTGCGATCCCACCCTCCGGCCCCACCACCAGCACGATGTCGCGCTCATTCACGGGCTTCAGAAGCTGCGCCGTGAGCGTCGCCTCGGCGGTCGGTTCGAGCACCAGAACGGATGCTTCGGCCGCACGCGCGGCGAGCTGCCTGGTCGAGACGGGGGCCGAGACATCGGGAATCCACGCCCGGTGCGCCTGCTTCGCGGCCTCGCGCGTGATGGCCTCCCACCGCGCCACGCCCTTGTCGAGCTTCGGGCCGGACCACCGCGAAACACTGCGAGACGCCTGCCACGGCACGACCTCGTCGACGCCGAGCTCGGTAGCGGCTTGCACGGCGAGCTCGTCCCGATCGCCCTTCGCCAACGCCTGAACGAGCACGAGACGCGGCGAGGCCTGCGGCTCGACCCGCCGCGCGATCACGCGCACCGCCACCTCTTTCGGGCCGACGTCCTCGCAGATCCCGTCGAGCCACACTCCGCGCCCGTCACCGACCGTGACGGTCTCGCCCGAGCGCACACGCCGCACGACGGCAGCGTGATGAGCCTCGGCACCCGTGAGTCCTAGCAGACTTCCAACCGCAGCATCCGTCGCCTGATCGGCAACGAAATGCAGGGGCATCAGGCGTTCCGGAAGCGGTCGCGGAGCTTCGAGAAGATGCCCTGCTGGAAGTGCGCGAGCTTGGGCGCCGGAGCCTTGGTGCGCTTGCGCAACTCCTCGATCAGGGCCCGTTCCTTGGCATCGAGACGTGTCGGCGTGAGTACCTGCACGCCGACACGGAGGTCGCCGCGCTGCGTGCCGCGAAGGGGCGTGACGCCGCGCCCCTTGATCGTCAGGATATCGCCGGCCTGGATGCCGGGCCGCACCTCGAGCTCAACGGGACCATCAAGCGCCTCGATCGTCGTCGTCGTGCCGAGAACGGCATCCGGCATCGACACCTCGAGGGTCGCGAGCAGGTCGTCGCCCTCGCGGCTGAACACCTCGTGGTGCGACACGGTGACCTCGATGTAGAGATCGCCGTGCGGACCGCCGGCCGGGCCGATCTCGCCCGAGCCCGGCAGCTGCAAGCGCAGTCCGGTCTCGACGCCCGAGGGGATGTCGAGCGAAACCGTACGGCGTGAGCGCACGCGCCCCTGACCCTGGCAGGTCGAGCAGGGGTACGGGATCGTCGTGCCGTAGCCCTGGCAGGTCTGGCACGGTTGGCTCGTCACGACGTTGCCGAGCAGGCTCCGGACGGTGCGCTGCACGTGACCGGACCCACCGCAGATGTCGCAGGTCACCGGCTGGGTTCCGGGCTGGCAGCACGATCCCTGGCAAGTCTCACAGATGACAGCGGTGTCGACCTCGAGGTCGCGATGCACGCCGAAGACGACGTCCGAGAGGTCGAGCGTCACGCGGACGAGCGCATCCTGGCCCCGCTCGCGCCGCGAACGCGGACGCTGCCCGCGACCGCCGCCGCCCTGCGCACCGCCGAAGAAGGTCTCGAAGATGTCGCCGAAGCCACCGAATCCGCCCGCAGCGCCCCCGCCGAACGGGTTGTCGCCGCCGCGGTCGTACTTACTGCGTTCTTCGGCGTTGCTCAGCACGTCGTACGCGTGCGTGACGAGCTTGAAGCGCTCCGCCGCATCCGCTCCCGAATTCACGTCGGGGTGCAGCTCGCGCGCCAAACGCCGGTACGCCTTCTTGATGTCTTCGGTGCTCGCATCGCGCGAGACGCCCAGCACCTCGTAGTGGTCTGCCATGTTGCCTTTCACAGATATCCGGCGACGCTCGGCCGTCCGGTGTGCGTCCGTTAGCGGGACGACTCGTCTTCGTCGAGCATGCGCGATAGGTAGCGCGCGACGGCTCGGGCTGCCGCCAGGTTGCTCGGGTAATCCATCCGGGTCGGACCCATCACGCCCACGCGGGCCATGGATCCGGATGTCTCGTAGTCACTCGTGACGATGGATGCCTCGGCGAGGCCCCATGGTTCGTTCTCGCGACCGATGCTGGCCGCCAATCCCTGGCTGTCGGCGACCATCTCGCTCATGAGTCGGATCAGCGTGACCTGCTCCTCGATCGCCTCGAGCAACGGATAAATGCTGCCACGGAAGTCGGTCTCGCGCCGCGCGAGGTTGGCGGCGCCGGCCATGACGAGACGGTCTTGCCGGAACTCTTCGAGCTCCTCCGACAGCACATGCGCGACCTGGACGAGCGCGGCGTCGATGACCGGAGCGGCCGGGTCGGCCTGCACGCGCAGCGCCTCGACCCGCTCCGCGGCGACGCCCACGGCCAGCCCGGTGAGGAGCGCCGCGAGTCGCGTCCGAAGAACCGGAATGTCTTCGTCATCCAGAGGCACCGTGAGCGGCGCGATCCGCTGCGAGACCCGGCCGGTGTCGGTGACCAGGATGACGAGCAGGCGCTGGGGCGCGAGCGAGACGAGTTCGACGTGCGTGACATGCGCATTGGCGAACGACGGATACTGCACGACAGCGACCTGTCCGGTCAGCTGCGACAGAACGCGGACCGTTCGCGCGAGCACATCGTCGAGATCGCCCGTGCCTCCGAGAAAGCTCGAGATGGCGGTCCGTTGCGCGGGCGAGAGCGGACGGACTTCGGCCAGGTGATCGACGAAAACCCGGTAGCCCTTATCGGTCGGAACGCGGCCTGACGACGTGTGCGGGGCGACGATCAGTTCTTCGTCTTCGAGCAGCGCCATGTCATTGCGGATCGTCGCTGCCGACACCCCGAAAGCGTGCCGCTCGACGATCGAACGGCTGCCGACCGGTTCGTGCGTTGCGACGTAGTCCTGGACGATCGCCCGGAGGACCTGCAGGCCTCGTTCGTTGACCATGCATCCCCCTTCCGCTGGCACTCGTGAAGTCTGAGTGCCAATTCTAACGCGTCGGGAGGCGTCGGCGCTGTTGCGGCGCGGTCGGCGGATTTACGGCAGCAGCGCCCGTACGACAGTGTCGGCGAGCAGCCGCCCCCGCAGCGTCAGCACGATGCGACCCCGCAGGGCATCGGATGCCTCGACCAGGCCGTCCGCGATCAGCCCGGCAACCGCCACGCGCGACGCGGAAGGCACACGATCGAGCGCGAGCCCCTCGCGAATGCGCGACTCCAGCAGCACCCGTTCCAACGCGGTGGCCGCGGCATCCGGTCTCTCGCGTCCCGCCGCGGGTGACTCCCCCGCCGCGAGGCGTTGCGCGTATGCCGCCGGATGCTTGACGTTCCACCAGCGCAGCCCACCGACGTGGCTGTGGGCACCGGGACCGAAGCCCCACCAGTCCTGGCTGCGCCAGTAGTTGAGGTTGTGCTGAGAGCGATTCTCGGGCGTCCGCGCCCAGTTGCTCACCTCGTACCAGTCATACCCGGCGGCACTGAGGCGAGCATCGGCGGCTTCGTACATGTCGGCCTGCAGGTCGTCGTCGGGGGCGACCAGCTCACCGCGACGGATGCGTCGGTGCAGCGGCGTGCCCTCCTCCACGATCAGGGCGTAGGCCGAGACGTGATCGGGGTCCTGCGCGAGCGCCGACTCGAGCGACCGGGTCCAGTCGTCCAGCGACTCCCCCGGTGCCCCGTAGATCAGGTCGAGGCTCACGGCCAGACCCGCGGCGCGGGCCGTCCGGACGGCGGTGGCAACGTTCTCGGGATTGTGGGTGCGGTCGAGCGCCGCGAGCACGTGCGGCACGCTCGACTGCATGCCGATCGACAGGCGTGTGACGCCGGCCGCGGCGAGGGTGTCTGCGACCTCGGTGGTCATGGTGTCGGGGTTCGCCTCGACCGTGATCTCGGCGCCGGGCATCAGCCCGAACGCGTCACGAACATCGCCGAGCATCCGCGCGAGATCGCGCGCGGGCAGGAGCGTCGGCGTGCCCCCGCCGATGAAGACCGTCGATGCGGGACGGAGAGCCCCCGCATCCGTCAGCACGCGGCGCGCGATCGTGATCTCGCCCGACAGCGTCTCGGCATAGGAGTCCTGCCGCACGCCGCGCAACTCGGTCGCGGTGTACGTGTTGAAGTCGCAGTATCCGCAGCGCACGCGGCAGAACGGAACGTGCAGGTAGACGCCGAAATCCGCCGCGGGGTCGAGGGCGAGATCCCGCGGCAGCGCACCGTCGGCGGGTGCGGGATCGCCGACGGGAAGGGGGCCGGCCACGTCAGGAGGGGGTCGTGTACAACGGCGAGATGGCCTGCAGATACCGTGTGAAGAGCTGCCGACGGCGACGGCGCACGAGGCCCTTCATCATGCGGTACGTGGTCGCGGCGGGCGCGTCGAATGCCCGCACGGTGAACCAGACCTCGTCGTTCGGCAACCAGTCGACCATGAAGGACTCTTCACCCCGGACGACGGAGCTACCTACCGTACCGAGCGCGAACCCCACCCGGCGCGTCTCCTCGACCACGAAGATCACGCGTAGCTCGGCATCCGCGCGCAACCCGCCGATCCGACCCCGCACGTGCACGTTGGTGCCCGCGCCGACGAACGGCGTGCCGTCGGCGTCGAAGCGCTGGTCGGCCTCGGTGCGCGACGGCGCGAGGGCGTTGCCCTCTTCGTCGAAGCTCACGCCGGAGTACATGGGACCGGATGCGGGGCGCACATCCGAGAGGCGGAGCCCCGCGCCGCGCACGGCACCCCACGACAGCAGCGATTCACTCGCTGCCTGGAAGCGTGCCTCACCCGAGCCGATCCGCAGCGTCTCTTCGGCAGGGATGCTCCGCTCGGGTGGAAAGTGCATCAGGTCGGCGGCCTGAGTCGCGCCGACCGCCGCGTAGTTCACCGTGTCGTCCTTGAACGTCCCGCGCCGCATCATGCGAGCCTACTTGGCCTTCGTTTCGGTGTCCCCCGACAGCGCCGCGATGAACGCCTCCTGCGGAACCTCGACGCGGCCAACCATCTTCATGCGCTTCTTGCCCTCTTTCTGCTTCTCCAGCAGCTTGCGCTTGCGGCTGATGTCGCCGCCGTAGCACTTGGCGAGAACGTCCTTGCGCATGGCGCGGATCGACTCGCGGGCGATGATCCGGGCGCCGATCGCGGCCTGGATGGGCACCTCGAACTGCTGGCGCGGGATCAGCTTCTTCAGCCGCTCGGTCATGAGCACGCCGTAGGCGTAGGCCTTGTCGCGGTGCACGATGGCGCTGAACGCGTCGACCGCCTCACCCTGCAGCAGGATGTCGACCTTGACCAGGTCCGCTTCCTGGTCGCCGCTCGGTTCGTAGTCGAGCGAGGCGTAGCCGGCGGTCTTGGACTTGAGGTGATCGAAGAAGTCGAAGACGATCTCACCGAGCGGGATCGTGTAGCGGATCTCGACGCGGTCCTCACCCAGATACTCCATTCCGAGGAGCGTTCCGCGGCGCTGCTGGCACAGCTCCATGATCGTGCCGACATAGTCCTTCGGCGCGAGTATCGCGGCCTTGACCATCGGCTCGGTGACGCTGGCGATCTTGGTGCCCGAGGGGAACTCGCTCGGGTTAGTCACCGTGAACGTCTTCTTGTCGTCCGTCATGACCTCGTACGTCACCGACGGCGCGGTCGAAATCAGGTCGAGGCCGAACTCGCGCTCGAGGCGCTCCGTGACGATCTCGAGGTGCAGCAGCCCGAGGAATCCGCAGCGGAAACCGAAGCCGAGGGCGACGGATGTCTCGGGTTCGTAGTTGAGCGAAGCATCCGACAGCTTGAGCTTGTCGAGCGCCTCGCGCAGCACCGGGTAGTCGCTGCCGTCGATCGGGTACAACCCCGAGAAGACCATGGGCTTCGGGTCTGTGTACCCGGGCAGCGCGTCTTTCGAGGGCTTCGCGGCGTTCGTGACCGTGTCGCCGACCTTGGACTGGCGCACGTCCTTCACACCCGTGATCAGGTACCCGACCTCACCGACCCCGAGCCCCTTGGTGGGGGTCGGTTCGGGCGACGAGACACCGATTTCGAGGAGCTCGTGGATGGCTCGAGTCGACATCATCTGGATGCGCTCGCGGGGCTTCAGCGATCCATCGATCACACGGACATAGGTGATGACGCCGCGATACGAGTCGTAGACGGAGTCGAAGATCATCGCCCGGGACGGCGCATCCGGATCACCCTTCGGTGCCGGGATCTGCGCGACGACCTGGTCGAGCAGCTCCTCGACGCCCATTCCGGTCTTGCCACTCACGCGCAGGACGTCCTCGGGCTTGCCACCGATCAGGCTCGCGAGCTCTTTCGCGTACTTCTCGGGGTCGGCCGCGGGCAGGTCGATCTTGTTCAGCACCGGGATGATCGTCAGGTCGTTCTCGAGCGCGAGGTACAGGTTCGCGAGGGTCTGCGCCTCGATGCCCTGAGCCGCGTCGACGAGGAGGATCGCGCCCTCGCACGCCGCGAGCGAGCGGCTGACCTCGTAGGTGAAGTCGACGTGGCCCGGGGTGTCGATCATGTTGAGTGCGAAGGTCTCGCCGGTTCCGGGCGCGGACCACGGCATACGAACGGCCTGGCTCTTGATCGTGATTCCGCGCTCGCGCTCGATGTCCATGCGGTCGAGGTACTGGGCACGCATATCGCGGTCCGAGACGACGCCGGTGATCTGCAGCATCCGGTCGGCCAGCGTCGACTTGCCGTGGTCGATATGGGCGATGATGCAGAAGTTACGGATGTTCTCGGGCGGCGTTGCGGCGGGCTCGAGAGGCTTCAGGGCGCGGGGAGACATGTCCGCTCGATTCTACGGGGCGGGCGCGTCACGACGAATGACAGGGCTGGCGCCTGCGCCCTCACGCTCCCTGAGCCAGTCGAAGGGAGCGCAGCAACCCCGCGCGCGCCGGGCGGTGCGCGAACATCCGAGAGGAGCGATGCGGCGGATGTGGCCCGCCGAGGTGATTTCCGTTGGTGCTGGGCGGGTTGTTCCTCCGTGATGTACGCGGAGGGCCGGGCCAGCGCGCGGTCAGGCGGTGGACGAGGCGTAAATCTGGAAGGAAATCCGTACGGGAGGTTGCTCACGGGCGGCCTTCTCGCGTGAACCGGACCCGATATTCCTTTCAGAATTGCGCAACCGGGCGGGGACGGTCACTTCGACAGGCTCAGTGCCCGGTTGAGCCACGCTCCCCGAGTCGAAAGAAGCGATCCGCGAGAGCCCGACGGCGCATCGTAACCCGGGCCTTTCGAAACACGCCAGGAAAGCATTAGTAAACAAACGATGAGAGTTTGTTCACCACATCGATACTTGCGCAATCGCCTGATTGCAACGAATGCTCAATGGTGCGGCCGGTTCCCCCGCGATCTCCCCAGGATCGTGACCAAGCCGCGTGGAGACGACACGTGACGAGTAATCGGCAACCCCTGCCCCCAACATCCCCGCTCGCAACCTCCCCCGCACCGCAACGCTCGCGCGGTCGCCGCTTCGCCGCGATCATCGCGGTGTCGGCGACGACGCTTGCCGGCATCGGCGCGGCTCCCCTCGCGGCGTCCGCAGCCGTGAGCCCCGACGCCGCGATCGTGATCAGCGAGGTCTACGGCGGTGGCGGCAACTCCGGCGCGACCTACACGAACGACTTCATCGAGCTGTTCAACACCAGCGACGAGGCCGTCACCATCGACGGATGGACCGTTCAGTACGCATCGACCGCGGGGAACAGCTGGGCGCGCACGCCCCTGACCGGCTCGATCGAGCCCGGTGAGTACTACCTCGTGCAGCAGGCCGCGGGCTCCGGCGGGACGGACGCTCTGCCGACGCCCGACACCACCGGCACGATCGCGATGAGTGGCACGGCCGCAAAGGTAGCGCTCGTCTCCTCCGACGTCGCCCTGACCGGCGCTACCGGTAATGCCAGCGGCGCCGCATCCGTCGTCGACTTCGTCGGGTGGGGACCTGCCAGCGACTTCGCCGGCAGCGCGCCCGCGCCCGGTACCCAGAACGCCACGAGCGCATCGCGAAGTGCGCAGAACGCGAACACCGCCGACAACGCCGTCGACTTCACGGTCGGAACGCCTACCCCCACCGCTTCGGGTGCCGAGACGCCGGAAGAGCCGGTCGACCCCGAGGAGCCGGTCGACCCGGAAGAGCCCGTCGACCCGGAGGACCCCCAAGAGCCGACCGTTGTCGCGATCGACGCGATCCAGGGCACCGGCGACGCTTCGCCGCTCGCCGGTCAGACCGTCACGACGGAGGGCGTCGTCACGGCGCACTACCCGACGGGCGGCTTCAACGGGTATGTGATCCAGACCGCCGGAACCGGCGGCACGCTCGACCTCACCACACACACGGCCTCCGACGCCGTCTTCGTCTACGCGCCCGGCGCGGTGGGCGAGGTCTCCCCCGGCCAGACCGTGCGCGTCACCGGCGTGGTGACCGAGTTCAACGGGCTCACCGAACTAACCGTCGCGCCCGGCGCGGCCAC
Source organism: Microbacterium sp. HM-570 (assembly GCF_054165885.1). Classification (NCBI taxonomy): domain Bacteria; kingdom Bacillati; phylum Actinomycetota; class Actinomycetes; order Micrococcales; family Microbacteriaceae; genus Microbacterium; species Microbacterium sp. HM-570. The sequence continues at coordinate 3,326,267 of NZ_CM135111.1, read as the reverse complement.
CGTCATCGAGGCGGGCATCACACCCGTTGCTGCGACGGTCGGTTGGCCCACGGATGCTGCCCAGCGCGAGGCTCTCGAGTCGATGCTCGTGCAACCGCAGGGTGACTTCACCGTGTCGAACACGTACTCGACCAACCAGTACGGAGAAGTCGGACTCGCTTCCGGCACGACGCCGCTGCGTCAGCCGTCGGATGTCGCACGGCCGGGTACGCCCGAGGCGGCGGCAGTCGCGGCCGAGAACGTTGCTCGGGCGGTGACCCTCGACGACGGCACCTCGATCAACTTCCTGAGCGCCGCGAACGCGGGCTTGACCCCCGCGTGGGTCTCGCTCGTCGAGCCGCTCGTGGTCGGAGCATCCGCGACCTTCTCGGCACCCGTGGTCGTCGACTACCGCAACAACACGTGGAAGCTCAACCCCACGGCGCCCATGACGACGGATGGCTCGGGCACCGATGGCGTGCAATTCTCGAACCCGCGCACCGCGGCCCCCGAGGCCGTCGGCGGCGATGTCAGCGTCGCGTCGTTCAACGTTCTGAACTACTTCACGACGCTCGGCGACGAGAACGCCTCGTGCTCGGCCTACACGACCGCCGCGGGTGAGCCCGTGACGGTGCGCACCGGCTGCGACCAGCGCGGAGCCTGGGACGACGCCGACTTCGAACGTCAGGAGTCGAAGATCGTCGCGGCCATCGAGGCACTGGACGCCTCCGTAGTGGGCCTGATGGAGATCGAGAACTCCGCCGCCCTCGGCGAGACGGCCGACGAAGCGACGGCAACCCTCGTCGCTGCTCTGAACGACGCGGCGGGGACCGAGAAGTGGGCGTTCGTGCCCTCGTCGGACGAACTCCCCGACGCATCCGGACAGGACGTCATCACCAACGCGATCATCTACCAGACGGCCCTCGTCGAGCGGGTGGGCGAATCGCGTGCCCTCGGCAATCAGAGCGAGACAGGCGAGGCGTTCCAGAACGCTCGCGAGCCGATCGGACAGGTGTTCGCGCCGGCAGATGGCGGAGACAACTTCCTCTTCGTGGTGAACCACTTCAAGTCGAAAGGTTCGGCCGGCCCCTGGCCGGGCGACGCCGACACGGGCGACGGACAGGGCTCGTCGAACGAGTCGCGTGTGCGTCAGGCTACGGCGTTGCGCGACTGGGTCGCCGAGATCCAGGGCGACACCGAGGCGGTCCTGCTCGCAGGTGACTTCAACTCGTACAGCCAGGAAGACCCGCTGCAGGTGCTATACGACGCGGGCTACGCGAACGCGGGAGACGCGCTCGAGATCGACTCGTCCAGCTACTCGTTCTCGGGACTGTCGGGCTCGCTCGACCACATCATGCTGAACGACGCGGCACTCGCCCGCTCCACGGGCGGCGACATCTGGAACATCAACTCGGGTGAATCCGTCGCGCTGGAATACAGCCGCTACGGCTACCACGGCACGCTCTTCTACGAGGATGGCCCGTACCGTTCGTCCGACCACGACCCGGTGATCGTCGGCCTCACCGCCGAAGAACCGCCGGTCGAGTTGACGCTGCTCGGCATCAACGACTTCCACGGTCGTATCGATGCCAACACGGTGAACTTCGCCGGAACCATCGAGCAGCTGCGGGATGCCGCATCCGGACCCACCCTGTTCCTCTCGGCGGGCGACAACATCGGCGCTTCGCTGTTCGCCTCGTCGGTCGCGCAGGACCAGCCGACGATCGACGTGCTCAACGCGCTCGAGCTCGAGACATCCGCCGTGGGCAACCACGAGTTCGACCGCGGATTCGATGACCTCGCGGGACGCGTGACCGACGAATCGGACTTCTCGTACCTCGGGGCGAACGTCTACGAAGCCGGCACCGAGACTCCCGTTCTACAGGAGTACGAGTTGATCGAGGTCGACGGCCTGACCGTCGGCGTCATCGGCGCCGTGACCGAAGAGACGCCGACCCTGGTCTCGCCCGCGGGCATCACTTCGCTCAGCTTCGGCGACCCTGTGGAAGCCGTCAACCGCGTCGCGGCCGAGCTGTCGGACGGCGATGAGAGCAACGGCGAAGCCGACGTGCTCGTGGCGACGTACCACGAGGGTGCTGGCGCCGGGACACCGGAAGGCGCGACCCTCGAGAAGGAGATCGCCGGTGATGGTGCCTTCGCGGCCATCGTGGAGGACACGGCGGCCGAGGTCGACGCGATCTTCACCGGACACACGCACAAGGAGTACGCGTGGTCGGCGGCGATCCCCGGCACCGACCGGACGCGCCCGATCGTCCAGACGGGTTCGTACGGCGCCAAGATCGGCAAGATCACGCTGACGATCGACCCCGAGACGGGTGACGTCCTGGGTCACGCTCAAGAGAACGTCGCGCGTACCACGACGCCCGCCGCCGAGCTCATCACGACGTACCCACGGGTCTCAGCGGTGAACGACATCGTCACGCAAGCGCTCGCCAACGCGGCCGAGGTCGGCAACACGGCGGTCGCACAGATGTCGGGCGACATCACGACGGCGTACGTCGGCGGCTCGTTCGTGACTGGTGTGTGGACCGGTGGCTCGCGGGATGACCGTGCGTCGGAGTCCGCGCTCGGCAACCTCGTTGCGGGTTCGATCCTCGACTCGCTGTCGGCGCTGCCGAACGGTGCGCAGATCGGTGTGACGAACCCGGGCGGTCTGCGGGCCGACCTGTTCGACACGCAGGCCGAGTTCGGCGCGAGCGCCGTGGCGGGGATGCCGGACGGCACGATCTCGTTCTCGCAGGCGAACGCGGTCCAGCCGTTCAACAACACGCTGGCGCTGGTCACCCTGACCGGTGAGCAGTTCACAACGCTGCTCGAACAGCAGTGGCAGCGGGATGCGCAGGGCAACGTGCCGAGCCGCCCGTACCTGCAGCTCGGCCTGTCGGACAACGTGACCTACACGTTCGACCCGACGCTGCCCGAGGGCTCGCGGATCACCTCCGTGACGATCGACGGCGCGCCGCTCGACCCCGCGGCGGAGTACCGCATCGGTACGGCATCGTTCCTCGCGACCGGTGGCGACAACTTCCGGATCTTCACCGAAGGATCGGACTACGTCGACACCGGCCTGCTCGACTACGAGGCATGGATCGACTTCCTCGCCGAGGGTTCGCCGGTCGCGCCGTCGTACGCCAAGCAGGGCGTGGCCGTGCAGGGTGCCCCGGAGTCGGCTGTCGCCGGGACCGAGGTCTCGTTCGGCGTGTCGGGGCTGAACATGACGAGCCTCGGCACGCCCGAGACGACGTCGCTCGAGGTATCTCTCGGTGGCCAGGTGCTGACGACCGTGCCGGTCACGGCCGGTTCTGCGACGGTCACGGTTACGATCCCCGCGGGGACAGCGGACGGGGCATCCGCCCTCGTCCTGACGTCCGCCACGGGAACGACCGTCACGGTGCCGCTCACGATCGAGCAGCCGGTGCCGCTCGTGACGAGCAAGACGACGCTGGTCGCCCTGCCGCCGCTGCAGATCAACGGTCTGCTGCACGCGACCCTCATCGGGTACGTGTCGGTTTCTGACGGACGCGCGTCTGGCACGGTTGTGTTCCGCGAGGGCTCGAAGGTTGTGGCCGAGGTCAAGGTCAGCCGCCTCGGGCTCGCGTCGGTGACGCTGCCGCGTCTCAGCCGCGGGAAGCACCAGTACACCGCGGAGTTCGTCCCCGCGGATCCCGGTGCCGTCGAGGGTTCGACGAGCAAGAAGGTGGGCGTGCGGGTGCTGTTCTAGCCCGCCGCGCCCGCGCTCCCGGAACCGCCCCTCGCGACCTCTCGCGGGGGCGGTTCCGTGCCGCGCGCTGCTGCTCCGGATCCGCTCGCCTGGCAGTAGTCGGGGTCTACACCGGCGCGAAGGCCCGACTACTGCCAGGCGAGCAGACCTGCGCGGCGAAGTTACGCTGGAGGCATGACGGTGCAGGTGGTTTTCGTCCACGGAATTCGCACGTCAGCGACGATGTGGCGGGCTCAGGTCGAGCACCTCGAGGCGCGCGGCATCGGGGCACACGCGATCGATCTACCCGCACACGGCACGCGCATGGGCGAAACGTTCGACATCAACGAGGCCTTCGCAACCATCGACCGCACGGTGCACCGCGCTGCCGAAGACGGCCCCGTGCTGCTCGTCGGTCACTCCATGGGCGGGCTGCTCTGCACCGAGTACGTGGGTGGCCTCGAGCATCCGCCCGTGGCCGCCTTCATCGGAGCCGGATGCACCGCTCTGCCTCGCACCGCGGGACTATCGGCGTATCGAGCGCTCGCCGGCAGCTTCAACCGTCTGCCCGACCGCGGAATGTGGCTGACGAACAAGGTGCTCGACCGCACACTGCCCGCTGACACGCGCCTCGATTTCGGCGCCGGCGGTTATGCCCTCGACGCACAAGATGCCACCCTGCGCTCGCTCTCGATCCTCGACCTGCTGACAGCGTTGCGGCGCATCGAGGTACCGGTGTGGTTCATCAACGGGCAGTACGACCAGATGCGGCTGAACGAGCGGTTGTTTCTGAGGCTGAAGCCCGAGGCCGAATTGGTCGTCGTGCCGAGGACGAGCCACCTCGTCACCGCGATGCGTCCGCGCGTCTTCAACGCGCTGCTGGACCTCGCCATCGCCACTATCGAGGCGGGCGGGACGGATGCCGCGGGCGAGACCAACGCCGACGATGTTGATGGTGCCGACGCCGACACCGTCACCGACACCGACACCGACACCGACACCGACGCTGGCGGTCGTCGGGCGCGCAGGGTTCCGCGGCGGTGACCTGCTAGACTCTTTGATTGGCTTGCGTGTGGGTATCCCACCCTCACGATCGCTGCCTGGCAGCCCTCTTCTGCCGGCCGGCAAACACATCCAAACTCTCCTCGAACGAAAGACTCGACACAGTGGCAAATATCAAGTCGCAGATCAAGCGCAACAAGACCAACATCAAGGCGAACGAGCGCAACAAGGCGGTCAAGACGCAGCTCAAGACGGCTATCCGTCGCACCCGTGAGGCTACCGCCGCCGGCGACAAGGCCGCCGCCGAGGCAGCCCTCGTCACCGCGACCAAGAAGCTCGACAAGGCCGTCAGCAAGGGTGTCATCCACCAGAACCAGGCCGCGAACCGCAAGTCGGCTATCGCCAAGCAGGTTGCTGCGCTCTGATCTGAACGCATTCACGAAGGCCTGTCCCCCAGGGGGCGGGCCTTCGTCGTTGGTGCCGCCGCGGGTCGAGGGGGCCGGCTCACCTGGCACTCGTTGCGGGCTGAGCGGGGTACAGCTCGCAACTACTGCCAGGGGAACGGTTCAGTGACCGCGCGGGTCAGCGGCGGGGCGCGCGACCGCCGGGGAACGGCGTGCGGGTCGCCACGACCGTCAGCAGCCGCTCGAGCGCGAACACCGGATCGCGCGATGCGCCCTTGACTTCGGCATCCGCACGCGCGGCGGCCTGAATGGCCATCCCGAGCTGGTCGTCGCTCCAGCCGACCAGGTCGCGTCGGGCACGATCGACCTGCCAGTCCTTCATGCCGAGGCGTGCGGCCAGTTGTGCGGATGACTCACGCGTTCCGGCCACTCGCGCCATGGACCGCAGCTTCGACGCGAGCGCGGCGACCATCGGCACGGGGTCGGCACCCGAGGCGAGAGCATGGCGGAGCGCAACGAGAGCTTCGCCGTAGCGTCCGGCGATCGCGGTATCGGCGACGGCGAACGCGGATGTTTCGACCCGGCCACCGTAGTAGCGCTGAACGATCTCGGGGGTGATGTCGCCATCCACGTCGGCGATGAGCTGCTGACAGGCGGCGGCGAGCTCGGTGAGGTCGTCTGCGAAGGCCGAGGTGAGCGCCCGGAGGGCGGGCGGCGCGATGCGGTGCTGCGCGGCCTGGAACTCACCCGCGGCGAAGTCGTAGCGGTCGGAATCGCGCTTGACGGCCGCACACGCGATCTCGATTCCTCCGCCCTGGCCGCTGCGGATCGCGTCGAGCAGCTTCTTGCCGCGGACGCTCGCACCCGTGTGGCGCAGAACGACGGTCGCACCCTCCTGCGGCTGAGCGAGGTACGACAGGGCCTCGGCGAGGAATTCGTCCGTACACTTCTCGACCCCCCCGATCCGGACGAGGCGCGGCTCGCCGAACAGAGACGGCGACGTGACCCCGAGCAGGGTCCCGGGGGCGTAAGCATCGGCGCGAACGTCCGACACTTCGAGCGACGGATCCTCGGCGCGCAGGTAGTCGCGAAGGCCCGCGATCGCGCGCTCGGCGCACACCTCTTCGGGCCCCGAAACGAGGACGATCGGGGCCGGCTCGGGCCGACGCCACGACAGTTGTGGGATGCGGCTCGCGGCCGCTTTAGCCGGTGTCCGAGCCGATCGTGTCGCCATCCCCCCAGCCTACTGACGGCGACCGACAGCGGCGGTCACCGCGAGGACGGCTCCGACCCGGGAGTCAGCCGATTCACCCACCACCCTCGCGCCACACCTCGAGCCCCCCATCCACGCGGCGCACGAGGCCCAGACCATCGACATCAGACCGCACGATCGTCGCGCCCGCGCTGGTGAGCAGGTCCAGGATCTCGGTGCGCGGATGCCCGTAGTCATTTTCCGCGCCGACGCCGATGAGAGCGAGGGATGCGTCGACGACCCGGTAAAGATCTGCGTCCTGGTCCGCGCTGCCATGATGGGCGACCTTCACGACGTCGTACGTTCCGCGCACTCGACCCGTTGCCCGGAGGGCGCGCTGAGCGGTTGCCGAGACGTCCCCGAGGTACAGGCCGCGAGGCATCCCGTCGTCCGTGCGCGCAACGTCGAGCACGAGGCTCAGATCATTGCCCGGATCGAACGGCGACCGTCCGGAGCTCGGCCAGAGGATCTGCCACCGGGCCGCGCCCAACGAGCCGGACATTCCCGCCGTCCCGTGCACGGCTCGGGCACCGGCCGAGACGAGGTCGCCAATCATCCGCTCCTCCGCCGCTTCGCCCGTTGGTCCGTGGATGACTGTGCCGATGCGGCCGCGCACGGCATCCACCGCTCCGACGTGGTCCGAGTCGAAGTGGGTGAGAACGAGCAGGTCGACGTAGGCCACCCCGACCCGGGCCAGGCAATCCTCGAGCAGCCCGACATCGGCACCCGTGTCGATCAACGCCACCCGGCCGGCCGAGCGGAGCAGCACAGCGTCGCCCTGCCCGATGTCGCACTGGGCGATGCTCCACTCTGCGGGCACCGTCAGCGGCGCGAGCGGCCGGTCGAGCAGCACTCCCCCGACGGCAACCCCGGATACCGCGACCACGATGAACGTGATGCCCGCCCGCGCGCGTCGGGCCAGCGCCGTCCGCGGCCGAACCACGAGCGCGAATACCAGCGCCGCGCTGGCTACGGCGAGTGCGACCGCCCCCACCACGCCACCCGGCCACGGCAGGTTCGCACCGGGGAAATCGGCGAGGACCGCCGCGACGCCCGCGATCCAGGATGCGGGAACCCAGGCGATCCACGTCAGAAGATCCGCAAGCGGCGGCACGAAGCCGAACAGACAAGCCGCGAGCCCGACGAGCGTCGCAACGGGCGCGGCCGGTCCCGCGAGCAGGTTCGCGACGACGCCATATGCCGGAATTCTCGGATCGATCAGCACGAGCAGGGGCCCGCACGCCAGCTGCGCGGCGGCCGGAACAGACAGGGCGATCGCGAGGGGTGCCGGCAGGACGCGCGAAAACGCCGCGGCGAGGGGACGACTCAGCACAAGCAGTCCCGCGGTCGCCGCGGCCGACAGCGCGAAGCCGAGCGAGTGCGACAACCACGGGTCGCTGATCAGCAAGACCCCGATGGCCAGTGCGAGCACGGTGAGCCCCGCGCCTGCCCGGTCCACAGCGAGCGCGAGCAGCGCGATCGTGGTCATCGCGGCCGCCCGCATGACGCTCGGCTCGGGTGTCACGAGCAGGACGAAGCATCCGAGAGCAGCGAGTGACAGCAGGATGCGGATTAACCGCGGCATCCGTAACAACCCAGTCAGGGCGAATGTCAGCGCCACGACAACCGCGCAGTTCGCGCCCGACACCGCGGTCAGATGGCTGAGCGAACTCGTGCGCATCTGCTCGCTGAGCGCATCCCCAACGGCGGAGGTGTCTCCGACCGCGAGTCCCGGAACGAGCCCACCGCCCGCACCGGGCAACGTCGAAGCTCGGTCGACGAAACTCCTGCGCAGGTCTGCGGTCACGCCCAGTGCACCCGGCGGTGCCGCTTCGACCTCGACGGCGGTCGCGAAGACGATGAGCACGGCCCGATCCCCCGCATCCGTCTGACGCGCCGCGCCCCGCACAGTCACGCTGCTTCCGAGATCCAGCGCATCCCGGGCTTGCATGTCGGCCAGCACACTGGCGTCGGCCCAGATGACGAGCGGGACGGATGTCTCCAGCTGCCGTCCGCCTGCCCGCACAACTTGCGTGTCCACCTCGAAACGCACCGAGTCCCCCGTCGCCGGCTCGATCTTGGTGCTCACGATCGCCTCGACAACCAGGGCGCGACCCCCATCCCCCGCGAAGGCGATCACCTGCGCCCGTGCTCCGTCGGCGATCGCGACCTGAGCCGCGACACATCCGGAGAGAACGATCGAGAGGGCCGCGATGAGCAACGCAAGGGACGGGCGACGGACAAGCCCGACCATGACCAGCACGAGCAGGGCGGTGGCGACGAGAGGCACCCACGCGGCGGCGGAAGGAATGACAACCAGAACGAGCGCGGTAACCCAAGCGGCGACCGCCGGGACGACCAGCGGGTGCTGACTACGGGATCTGCGCCCGGCCACGTTCACAGCACAACGAGGGGCCGGAGCGACTCGAGCATCTTCTCGCCGATGCCCGGCACCGACAGCAGATCGTCGACCGCCGAGAAGCGTCCGTTCGTGTCGCGCCACTCGATGATCCGCTGAGCGATGGCCGGGCCCACCCGCGGCAGGGTGTCGAGTTCGGCGACGGTGGCCGTGTTGAGGTTCACGCGGGCATCGCTCGCCGTCCCGCCACTGCCGGAGGCGGCGGCCGGCGCCTGCCCGACGACCGGCACGACGATCTGCTCACCATCGGACAGCGGACGCGCCAGGTTTACTCCGGCATCGTCGGCGCCCTCCGCGAATCCGCCCGCCGCGGCGACGGCGTCGACCAAGCGCGCGCCGGCCTCGAGCCGATACAGTCCGGGCCGAGCTACGGCGCCCGACACGTGCACGTAGAGAACGCTCGCCGACACGTCCCCGCCCGCGAGGCCTGACGCCTCCTCGCCTGCGAGGCCCGACGAATCGTCGAGCGGAACCACCTCGGGTGAACTCGTCCCGGACTGCACGATCCCGACCACCACCGTTGTGCCCAGCGCAACGAGCAAAACGACCACGACCGCACCCACCATCGCCCGGGCGCGCGGCGAGGCGCGCACATAGGCGTCTTCCGCGCCGCTCAGGGAGTCGTCGTCGGCGGCCGAGTTCGGAGGGTTGTCGCGCGCCACGCCGTCACGCTACGGATGCCGCGGCCCCCACCATCCGCTCACCGCTCACATCGGTGGCACCTCGCGCGCCCTCCCCGCTGGGGAGGACACGACGGCGCAAGCGCGAGACTTCAGCAATGTCAGCTTTTCACCCTCGAAACGTGACACAGGTGAAGTCTCGCGCTCAGGGGGCCAGGGGCGCGGGGATCAGGCGGGGCGGGTCGCGATCGAGACGACCTTCGGGGCGCGCACGATGACCTTGACGATCTCGCGCTCGCCGATCGCCCGCACGATCCGCTCGTCGGCGCGGGCGAGCTTCTCGAGCTCCTCCGTGCCGATGCGAGCAGGCACCTCGAGGGTGCCGCGCACCTTGCCGTCGACCTGCACGACCGCGGTCACGTTCTCTTCGACCAGCAGCATGGGGTCGGCCTGGCGCCAGGGCACGAGACCGACGAAGGGCTTGTAGCCGAGCAGCTCCCACATCTCTTCGGCCGTGTGCGGCGCGAACAGGTCGAGGACCATCGCGGTGACCTCGGCGGCCTCGCGAACGGCGGGGTCGGTGGGTCCCGCGCCCGTGTCGATGACCTTGCGCGTCGCGTTGACGAGCTCCATCAGGCGCGCGATGACGACGTTGAACTTGGTCTGCTCGACGAGGTTCGGGGCATCCGCGAGCAAGCGATGGGTCACGCGGCGGAGGGCGGGATCGCCCTCGGCCCAGATAACGCTGGGGTCACTGTCGACGTCGTTCGCCACGCGCCAAGCCCGGGCGAGGAACTTCTGCGCACCACCGGTCGAGACATCCTCCCACTCGATGTCGTCCTCGACGGGGCCCGCGAAAGCGATCGCGACGCGCACCGCGTCGGCACCCGGGGACTCCATGCTCGCGGCAAATTCGACCAGGTTGCCCTTGCTCTTCGACATCTTCGTGCCACCGAGCGTCACCATGCCCTGGTTGATCAGCGACGAGAACGGCTCGGTGAAGTCCACCAGACCCATGTCGAACAGCACCTTGGTGATGAAGCGTGCATAAAGCAGGTGCAGGATGGCGTGCTCGACGCCACCGATGTACGAATCGACGGGCGCCCAGCGCTGGGCCTCGCGCGGGTCGAATGCCTTCTCGTCGTTGCCCGGCGAGAGAAAGCGCAGGAAGTACCACGAGCTGTCGACGAACGTGTCCATCGTGTCGGGGTCGCGACGGGCGGGTGCACCGGAGGCCGGGTCGACCGTGTTGACCCAGTTCTCGGCGGCACCGAGGGGTGAGGCACCCTTGGGCGTGAGGTCGAGACCCTGCACGTCGGGCAGACGGATCGGGAGCTGGTCTTCGGAAACCGGCACGATCGAGCCGTCGTCCATGTGCAGCATGGGGATGGGCGTGCCCCAGAAACGCTGGCGCGAGATCAGCCAGTCGCGCAGGCGGTACGACTTCGCCGCGCGACCCTTTCCGATCGACTCGAGCTGTTCGACACTGCGGGCGATGGCCGTGCGCTTCGAGAGCCCGTCGAGCGGACCCGAATTGATCATGCGTCCCTCCCCCGTCAGGGCGACGCCCGTGCGTGCGGGGTCGATGTCGTCGAGACCGGATGCGTCGGCACCCGGATCGATCGGAACGCCCTCGTCGTCGAGCTCGATCACCGGAATCGCCCCCGTGATCGGGGCGGCGGTGTCGACCACGACGGTGATCGGCAGGTCGAACGCGCGGGCGAAGTCGAGGTCGCGCTGGTCGTGCGCGGGCACGGCCATGACGGCGCCGTGACCGTAATCGGCGAGGACGTAGTCGGCCGCCCAGATCGGCAGGCGGGCGCCGTTGACCGGGTTGATCGCGTAGCGGCCCAGGAAAACACCGGTTTTCGGGCGATCCGTGCTCTGACGCTCGATATCGGTCGCACGGCGGACGTCTGCGAGATAGGCGACGAAACGCTCGGCCACCTCAGCATCGGCGCCGGCTACCAGTTCCTGCGCGAGATCGGAATCGGGCGCGACGACGAAGAACGTCGCGCCGTAAAGCGTGTCGGGGCGCGTCGAGAACACCGTCACGGTGTCGGGGTGACCCTCGATCTCGAAGTCGATGTCGGCACCGATAGAGCGACCGATCCAGTTGCGCTGCATCTGGATGACCTTCTGCGGCCAGAATCCCTCGAGCTGGTTGAGGTCATCGAGCAGACGGTCGGCGTAGTCGGTGATCTTGAAGAACCATTGCGTGAGCTTCTTCTTCTCAACCATCGCGCCGCTGCGATCGGACGTGCCATCCGGCAGCACCTGCTCGTTGGCCAGCACGGTCTGATCCACCGGGTCCCAGTTGACCAGGGCATCTTTGCGGTAGGCGAGCCCACGCTCGTAGAGCTTCAGGAACAGCCACTGGTTCCAGCGGTAGTAGTCGTCGTCGCTCGTGTGGAGCACGCGACTCCAGTCGTATGACGTGCCGAAGGCGCGCAGGCTCGTCTTCTGCTGCCCGATGTTCGCGTAGGTCCACTCACGCGGGTCGACGCCGCGCTGGATGGCCGCGTTCTCGGCGGGCAAGCCGAACGAGTCCCACCCGATCGGGTTGAGCACGTTATAGCCGCGGTGGCGCCAGAAGCGGGCCACCGTGTCGACGTAGGCGTAATTTTCGGCGTGGCCCATGTGCATGTCGCCCGAGGGGTAGGGGAACATCCCGAGCACGTACTTACGGGGGCGGGTGTCGCCCTCTCCCCCGGCCCGGAACGGGTCTTTCGCCTCCCACGCGGCCTGCCACTTCGCCTGGATCGCGGCGGCGTCGTAGCGCGCGCCGTCGCCCTGGGCATCGCCGGGGGCGTCGGGAGCGTTGTCGGTGGGAACGGTCTGGGACACAGAAAACCAATCGAGCGGGGGGTTCGGGATGCGCACAGGCGCTTTCCAGGTTACCGGACCCGCCTGCGCCGCTCGCCGGGCGGTAGATGAGCGCGGTTGCCCCTACCAGCCGGCGGGCAGCGCGGCGCCGAGCGCGGCGAGTGGTGCCCGCACCTTGATGCCGACCTCGCGCACCTCTTCGAGAGGAACGGACGACCAGGTGATGCCGCCGCCCGCTCCGACGACGGCGTGGCCATCGCGCATGACGATCGAGCGGATGACCATGGCGAGATCGAGGGTGCCGTCGAGGCCGATCCACCCGAAGCATCCGGCATAGATCCCGCGCTCCCCCACCTCGAGCTTCTGCAGGATGGTCATGGCCGAGAGTTTCGGCGCCCCCGTCATCGACCCCGCCGGAAAGGCGCGGTCGAGAAGTTCGCCGACCGTGCTGCCCGGGCGCAGCTGCCCCGATACCGTGCTGACGAGCTGATGGACGTGCGGGTACGTCTCCACCGCGAGCAGCGCCTCGACCCGCACGGTGCCGACCTCGCACACCCGTGACAGGTCGTTGCGCATCAGGTCGACGATCATGACGTTCTCGGCGCGCTCCTTCTCGCTCGCGAGCAGTTCGCGGGCGAGGGCAACATCGGCTTCGGGGTCGGCGCCCCGCGGCCGGGTGCCCTTGATCGGGCGCGTGCGCACGATGCCGTCGCGAACGCCGAGAAACTCCTCGGGACTCGCGCTCAGCAGGCTGACTCCGCCGATCCGCACGAACCCGCCGTGATGTGCGGGGCTCGAGCCGCGCAGTCGTCTATAGACAGAGACCGGAGAATCGGATGTCTCGACCTCGAACCGCGTCGTCAAGCACAGCTGGTAGGCATCACCCGCGCGGATCGCGTCGTGGCACTGTGCGATCAGGGCCTCGTACTCGACGGGGGTGTGCCGGGAGGTGGCGGACCGCTGTACGGGGGACGCGGACGCGGGGTCGACGGGCGCGACAGGCTCGGCTGTCACGCTCGCGGCCGCTCGGACCTCCTCCGCCCACGACGCCGACTCCGTCCCGGACGAAACGGCCCACGCCCGGCGGCCGGCGTGATCAAAGGCGAACCAGGCGCTGACGTGCATCCACGCATCCTCGCCTGCTTCCCCCGTGGCGCCGCGGGCCGGGGCACCGGCGCGCTCGGCCGCGACGTCGTACGCGAACCAGCCGACCCAACCGCCCCGAAACGGGCCCGCGGGCCACTCGCGGTCTGGGCCATCCGCTTCGCCGGCAGCCCCGGCCAGGTGAATATCCCGTACCTCGGCGACCGCCGAGGGCAGGCCAAATCCGACGAAACTCCAGCCTGATTCGGCGTCGGCACCGGCGTCCAACCAGAAAACGTTCGGATGCGACGATTCCAGGGCTGCGAACGCCTCGGCGGGCTCGATCCAGTCGGCGAGCGACTCGACGTCGAGATCCTGTGGCACGCACCCAGGGTACGGGTACCTGAGCATCGTAGGCTCGACGCGTGAACGAGTTCCTCTCGTGGCTGCTGGACTCGGTCCAGAGCGTCGACCCGGTGTTGCGGACATTGCTCGCGGGCGTTGCGATCATGCTCGAGACGAGCATCCTGATCGGTCTCATCGTTCCCGGCGACACCATCGTGATCGTCGCCGCGACCGCGGTGTCGTCGCCGATCGAGGGCGTCCTGCTCGGGGTAGCCGTCGTGATCGGGGCACTCATCGGCGAGAGCATCGGGTTCTGGATCGGACGATGGCTGGGCCCACGCATCCGCGCCTCTCGTCTCGGCGCGCGTATCGGTGAGAAGAACTGGGAACGATCGGAGCGCTACCTCCGGCGTCGCGGCGGGCCGGCGATCTTCCTGTCGCGCTTCCTCCCCGTGCTGCACTCACTCGTACCGCTGACGGTCGGGATGAGCGCCTACCCCTATCGGCGCTTTCTGGCGTGGACAGCACCCGCCTGCATCCTCTGGGCAACGCTCTACGTCTCCGTCGCGGCGGCCGCCGCCGGCACGTATCGCGAACTGGCCGACACCGTGCACTTCGCGGGCTACCTGTTCGTCGGCATCATCGTGCTGTTCATCGTGCTCGTTTTTGTTGGCAAGAAGGTCATCGAACGTATCGAACGCCGTCACCTGCACGATGAGGATGCACCGGAGGGCATGAAAGACTGAGGTCGATGCCCACTTCGACGCAGGCCCCCGCTCGTCCCGCCAAGATCCTCTGGTTGGCAAGACTCGAGCACCGATTTCATGCCTGGCGCGAGAAGCGTGCTCGCCGCCGCGGGTTGAGCGCGAGCATCGTCCCGTTCCCCGGGTACGGCGGCGAGGGTTGGGTGCGCGTCGTCGGACGAGTCTTGATCGTCCGCCCACCCCGCGACACGAAGTCGGGTGAGATCAGCAGCCTCCGCGGATGGCGCAGCTTCGTCGGCATCCCCGTCGGCTACTCCGAGGTGAAGATCACGATCGCGGGTCGCACGCACACCGTCGTGTCTGACCGCGGGGGCGTGGTCGACACGGTCATACAAGCCGAGCTCGAGCCCGGGTGGCAGACGCTCGAACTGTCCGTCGAGAACAGCAAGCCCGTAGAGGCGCGCGTGTTCATCGTCGGGTCCGATGTGAAGTTCGGCGTGGTGTCGGATGTCGATGACACCGTCATGGTGACGGCGCTCCCCCGTCCCCTCGTCGCCGCGTGGAACTCGTTCGTCGTCGACGAGCACGCTCGTCTGCCCGTTCCGGGCATGGCCGTGCTGCTCGAGCGGTTGGTGCGTAGTCACCCCGGCGCCCCGATGATCTACCTCTCCACCGGGGCGTGGAACATCGCGCCGACGCTGACTCGCTTCCTCTCCCGACACCTCTTCCCGCCGGGCGGCATCCTGCTGACCGACTGGGGTCCCACGCACGACCGGTGGTTCCGCAGTGGCCGCGAGCACAAGCTCGACAACCTGCGCCGCCTCGCTGAGGAGTTCCCGCAGGTGCAGTGGCTACTCATCGGCGACGACGGGCAGCACGACGAGTCGATCTACACGGAGTTCGCGAAGGATCACTCGGGGCACGTCGCCGCCGTTGCGATCCGTCGCCTCTCGACCACCGAGGCCGTGCTGGCCGGTGGACGTCAGACCATCGACGATCATTCGGATGCCCAGGCCCCGTGGGTCACGGCGTCGGACGGCGCGGGCATCCTCGACAAGTTGGAGCGCGCGGGCCTCGTCTGACCCTCGACGCGGACAACACTCCGGAGAACCTTGCGCGAACCGCCCGGATCGGAGCTATAAAGGCCTCTGCTGACGAGTTCCACCGGAATGTGGTCCGGTGCCCCGGCACAAGCATCGCTCGGACCGGCCGACAGAGGACCCGTTCACGCAATGGGCGATGGCACGGTGCCCGGCCCTGTTCCGTCTCGCGCGAAACGCGCGGGGGTGGTGCCGAGCACCCGACGGAAGTGCCGCGTCAGATGTGCTTGGTCGTGAAATCCGGCCGCCGCGGCGACCGCCGCCGGCCTCATACCTGTGAGCAGCAGACCGCGGGCTACATCAACACGGCGACCCGTCACGTAGCGATGCGGCGGCAGTCCGTAGTGCGCCGTGAACGTGCGCGCCAGGTGGCTCGGGTCGGCGTCCAATAGGCGGCTCGCCTCAACGAGGGTGATCCCCTCGGTCAGCCGCGACTCCAACAGATCGCGGAGCCGACGCGATGCTGCACGGTCTCGGGTCGGCTGCATCGTCCGACCGCGCGCCGCGCCCAGACGGTCAGCGCTCTCGACGAGCGCGCCCTCGGCCGCCAGCTCTTCTCCCGGCGTGGCCAAGGCCCGATGAGCACGACGCGTCGGCTCGAAGATGTCGATCCGATCGGGTTGATCGACCGCGTGTCCCGCCAGAGCTTCCGGTAGCCAGGACGCGTTCAGGTACGCGACGCGCTTGCGAAAGCCCGCGCTGTCGGGCGCCGCGCGTCCGTCGTGGGCAATTCCGGGAGGAAGAAGTGTTGCCGAGCGAGCATCCGCGATCCTCGGTCGTCCACCGAGTCCGTAGGCGACGGCTCCCTCGTCCACCAGCATCAACGTCCAGTCCGCGTGGGTGTGGGCCGGGTAGGCGTGGAGGGTCATCCGGGCGTGCAGCACCTCGCGCACGGCAGGCACGGCCGGGTGCCAAGCCCGCATCCACGTGTCGGGATCCATGCCAGAAACGTACAAGACGCGACGCATGCCGGGGGCCGAGGATCGGAGCATGGTTGACGAACTCGTGCGCTTTCCCACCCGCATCGCCCTCGTGTTGCGGGATGATCTCGAGCCGTGGCAGACGGTCAACGTCGCCGCGTTCCTCTCGAGCGGGATCGCCGCTGATGTCACACTTTTCGGCGATCCCTACGCGGATGCGGATGGCACGGAGTACCTGGCGATGCTGGGGCAACCGGTCATGGTGATGCAGGGAGATGTCGAGACACTTCGAGCCGTGCGCGCCAAGGCGGTCGCTCGCGAGATTCGCGTGGCCGTCTATGTGAAAGGGATGTTCGCGACGGGGCATGACGCGGCGAATCGAGAAGTGGTCGCGGCATCCGCGGGCGCTGACCTCGATCTGGTGGGAGTCGCTATCCACGGTCCGAAAAACGTCGTCGATCGCATCCTCAAGGGCGTGCCGCGGCACCGGTAACAGCCGCGGGGCGTCGGAGGCCCGGCGTAGGGTTTGAGGCATGTGCGGACGCTTCGTGGTGACCAGACCTCCGGCCGATCTGACGGCCCTGCTCGATGTCGACACGGTGGCCGAAGACCTGCCCGCACCGTCGTTCAACATCGCTCCCACCGACCGGGCGGCTATCGTCCTCGACTCGGCAAAGACGGACCCTCCGACCCGACGCCTCGAGGCCGCGCGCTGGGGCCTCGTGCCGAGTTGGGCGAAGGATGTCTCGATCGGGTCGCGCGCGTTCAACGCGCGCTCCGAGGAGATCGAGGACAAGCCGATGTTCCGTGGTGCGCTCGAGAAGCGTCGCGCGATCGTGCCGACCTCGGGCTATTACGAGTGGAAGACGACCGACGACGGCAAAGAGCCGCACTACATCCACCCGGCGGACGAGTCGCCCCTGCTCATGGCGGGGCTCTACGAGTGGTGGAAGAACCCCGCCGCTGCGGACGACGACCCGGCGCGCTGGGTGCTCAGCTTCACGATTCTGACGCGCGATTCGATCGGCGACCTCGGTTCGATCCACGACCGGATGCCGCTGTTCGTCGACATGGACCACGCCGAGGCCTGGCTCGATACCGACACCGACAACATCGGCGACATCCTCGACGCCGCGATCGACGCCGCACCATCCGTCGCCGCGACGCTCGCCAATCATGTCGTCAGCCGGGCGGTGGGCAACGTCCGCAATAACGGGCCCGAACTCATCGAGCCGCTGGCGTCGTAATCACACGCCGCGTCGGTGATCGAGCCGTCACAGACTGCTGCATTTCGCGATCAGATAGAGCGTTTTGTGACAGGTAGTCCAGGACTCGCTGCCGCTGGGCCGGCTTGAGCGGCGCATCCCCCGTCTCGGGTTCTTCTCATGTTCTTCTCATGTGCGAAGGCCTGATCGGGGTTGTTTTCGGGGGTCGAGTGTCGGTGGTTGGTCGGATGATGTAGTCATGACCGAATCCGCAGTGAATGCCCGTCTTCGGGCTGACGCGCGGATGGACCTGTTGTTGCCGAAACTGATCGAGATCCGTGCCGCGAAAGCCCGGCTCGATGCTGAGGAAGCCCGCGCGCTGGCGGAGGCACAAACCATCGCGGCGGACTGGACCGAAGAAGCCGACACCGGTCGGGTCGGGTCGGATGCCGGTTTCCCGCACCGGTCGATCGCGGCCGAGATCGGCGCCGCATTGCGGGTCAGCGACCGCACCGTGCAACGACAAATGGGTGAAGCCGCAACCCTCGTGCACGACTACACCGGGACATTGGAAGCACTGGATGCCGGGGTGATCTCGGCGGCGCACGTCCGGGCGATCGTCACGGCCGGGACCGTCATCGAGACGCCAGAGATGCGGGGCGAGTTCGAACAGGACGTCCTGCAGATCGCAGCGACCGAATCCGCAACCCGTTTGACGCCGTTGGCGAAGCGGCGGGCGGAATGGTACGCCGACACCACGTTCGAACAACGCCACCGCCGCGCCGTCGAAGACCGCACCGTCTGGGTCACCGACCTCGACGACGGCATGGCTGAGCTTCGCGCGATCCTCCCCGCCGTCATCGCCCACGGCGTTCACGACCGCCTCAGCGAAATGGCACGAACCGTCATTGATGCACGCCGCGTCGAAACTGGCGCGGGCGACGGGTCCGCGGGCACGACTACCGACGCAGGCGGATGCGGGGACGACGGGCCCACGGACTCACCTGATGTCCGCACGACGGACCAGATCCGAGCCGACATCCTCGGCGACCTGCTCCTCACCGCCGCACCCACCGGCCACACCGACCTCGGAGCGATCCGCGCCACCGTCCAGATCACCGTCCCGGTCATGTCGCTCATCGAGAAGCGCATCACCGACCCCTACGAGAGCGCATTCCTCGTCGGACACTCCCCCGTCGATCCCGAAACGGCCTGCATGCTCACCGCGCAGGCACCGGGCTGGGACCGGATCCTCACACATCCGATCTCCGGCCAGGTGCTCGCCGTCGACAGATATAGACCGAGCGAGCAGCAACGAAGACACCTCACCGTCCGAGACCAACACTGTCGATTCCCCGGATGCCGCATGCCCGCCAAACGCTGCGATGTCGACCACACCATCGACCACGCCCACGGCGGCCAAACAGACGTCTGCAACCTCGCCTGCCTCTGCGAGAGACATCACACGCTCAAACACAACACCGCCTGGACCGTCCGACAACTCCCCGGCGGAATCCTCGAATGGACCAGCCCCACCGGCCGCATCTACATCGACACACCGGTCAGCACCATCGAATTCGCACCCGACCCCGAACACGAGATACCCAACGACCCCATCCCCGCCTCGACGACGCGGGTGCCCGAGGAACTCGACCCCGACGACATCGACTTCGACGAGCTCCAGTTCGACCCGCTCGAGCTCATCCCGTTCTGACCATCACCCGCGCCGTTCTGACCCTCACCCGCGAACAAACCCTGCTCGTTGAGCGCGCACAGCGAGACGAAACGACACCGCCGACAACCACCGTTTCGACTCGTCGCTGCCCTCCTCGCTCAACGAACGACACCCCGGTCGTTGAGCGAGCTCGTCAGCAGCCGCTGCAGGGTAGGGCGCCGGCAGTCGCCGAGCTCAGGCGCAGCGCGACGACACGTGTCGCGGCCTCGTCCAAACGCTCCGAAGACAAAGCCCCCGACGCGACGGCACCGGTGATTCCGTCGATCACCGCATTCGCACGCTCCACCGACGAATACGCTACGCCCAGCACCATGTCGTTTCCGGCGACCAGAGCCGCGACCGCATTCGCGACGGGGTCCCGATAGGCAGCGATTCCGGATGCCTCCAGCATCGCCATGTCATCCGTGATCGCAACTCCAGTGAACCCCAGTTCGTCTCGCAGAATGTCGTGCCAGGCCACCGACAGCGAAGCCGGGGCAGCATCCACCGACGTGTACGCGAGGTGCCCGAACATCACCAGCTGAGCCCCGGCGTCGATGCCCGCCTGGAACGGCAGCGCTTCGCCGGCGCGCCACGCGTCGATCGACATGTCCGTGGAAGGAATCGTGCGGTGCGAGTCGCCCGGGGCCGCGCCGTGACCCGGAAAGTGCTTGAGCGTCGAATCGACGAAGGACGCCTCACCCGCCACCGCCTCAGCGACACGTGGGGCGGCAGCCGAGGCATCCGTCCCCAACGAGCGGCGATAGATGAAAGAGCCGGGATCGTCGGTGTAGTCCGCGACGATCCCGAAGTTGACATCGATACCGGCGCGCTCCACGAGAGAGCCGCGTCCCGAGAAAGCCGCGGTCGTCGACTCGGGCGGCGCGGACTTCAGCGTCAGCGACGACGGAAAGTCGTCCCACTTCAACCGGCGCACATCGCCGCCCTCTTGGTCGACGGCCACCAGTGCGGGCAGTGCGGGATCGAGCGAGGCTGACTGCGCGAGCGCGCGCAGCGCCGACTCGGAACCCGACACGTTCGCGCCCATCACGATGAAGCCGCCCGCGCCCGTCTGCTCCATGTACCTGCGCACGGCGGCGGGATCGGTGGAGGGCAGATGCCCCATGACGACGGCGCCGGCCTTCTGGCGCGGGCTCATCGCCGCGACGATGGCGGACGCACGCTCGGCCAGCGCCGCATCGTCGCCCGCAACGACGCGAACCCCTGCGGAAGAATCCGTCGCGGTCGGCTCCGTGGACGGTGAATCAAAGGACGCCGCGTCCGAGGACGGCGATGCGGAGGCTGCGACGAATGCGGACGCGGCAGCCGCAGCAGTCACCTCCGGCGAGGCGGCACGGGCAGCAGCCGCGGACGGTGCGACGCACAGCAGCGCGACAGCCGCCGCCACAGCGGTGAGGGTTCCGCGCCGTTGCATCACCGATCCAGCTTAGGCGTGGTGATTCGACGCGACGCGGTGCTGTTGAATAGTGGATACATCGCCACCGATTCGGAGCACCATGGCCGTCTCACCCCCGCCCGTTTCATCCCCGCCCCCCGCAGGTTGGTATCCCGACCCGGCCGACGCCCGTCAACGACGCTGGTGGGACGGACTCTCCTGGTCAAACCAGACCTCGCCCGTACCGGCGGCACCCGGGGCGCAACCACGGGCGCTGCTCCATTCCGAGTCTCCGACTCCCCCGACGCAGACAAGCATCCCGCCGTACGCGACGCCGCCGTACACAGTCGTCCCGACCGGATCAGCTGTGTCCACACGGGCGGCCCCCGGATCGATATCACCCGCATCCGTCTATCGCCCGCTCGTTCCCGGTACCGGCGGTCAGCTCGGTTCGGGATACACCCCGCCACCCCTTGGCGTGTGGCGCTCCCCCGCAGACACGCGGCCGCTCGTACGCGGCATGGGCGATGCCATCCGCGTCGTCTTCACGCGCTATGCGATGTTCGAGGGCCGAGCCACGCGCGCCGAGTTCTGGTACTTCACCCTCTTCTCCGTGCTGATCACGATCGGCCTGATGTTCCTCAGCGTCGTGCCGATCCTCGGCTACCTCTCGGGTCTCGGGTTTCTCGCCTGGGGACTCGGCATCCTGATCCCGACCCTCGCGCTCTCGGTGCGGCGCCTCCGCGACGCCGGCTTGCACTGGGCGTGGATCCTTCTGTCCCTGGTGCCCTTCGGCGGCATCGCGCTCATCGTGCTGTGGTGCCAGCCCTCGAAGTACCCCTGAGCAAGCCGCGCCCTCCGACAAACCGTTCTGCCGAGCTCAGGTCCGCTCGGTATCCCGCGGCAGCGCCAAGGCGATCTGCTCGGGCAACGTGAGCGGCGCCTTCGTGACGATGTCGTGCACGAACGCGAGCTTGTGGCGCACGGGCCCGACCAGTTCGAACGGGTACAGGTCCGCCGAACCCATCGAGCGGTTGATGCGGTTGAACGCCTGACTCATCCAGTCCCAGTCGGTCAATAGGCGCTGGATCGGTTCGTCCCGGTAGCTTTCCAAGGGTTCGACATCGGTGTCGCGGTTCGTCACGCCCGCGTCGAGGTTGATGCCGATCGCCGCCGCCGTCTGCAAGGTGCCGGTGATGTGGAGGTAGTGGGCGAACGTCTCCGCGAAGTCCTCCCACGGATGCATCGTGGCGTACTCCGAGATGAACGACGCGCTCCACCCCTCGGGCGCGCCGCGCGAGTAGTGGCGAGCGATCGCGTCCTGGTAGCTGGCGCGCTCGTCTCCGAACAGTGCCCGGCATCGATCCCAGGCCGCGTCGTCCGACAACAGAACGTTCTGGAAGTAGTGGCCGACCTCGTGCCGCAGGTGACCGAGCATCGTGCGGTACGGCTCGCCGAGCCGCACGCGCAAGGCTTCGCGTCGGTCATCAAGGCTCTCGGCCAAGTCGATCGTGATGATGCCGTTGGCGTGTCCGATCACGACTCGCTCGCCGGACGACAGACTCGAGACGAGATCGAACCCGAGGCCGCCCTTATTCACATCCCACGGCACGATCGGCAGCCCGAGCTCACCCAGCTGCAGAATCAGGCGCCGCTTGGCCTCCTCGGTCTTCCCGAGCTTTTCGAGGGCGATGGTGTCGTTGCTGTCCGGCTGGCGACGGGTGAGGCGACACGAGAAGCACGTGCCCGCTGGAGCATCCTCTCGCACCAGCCAATTGCAGCCCCAGCCGCGATTCGAGCAGGTGTACCAGGTCACGCCCTCGATCACGGCGCGACCCTGACGGATGCCGTAGAACGAGCGGTCGAGCAAGTTGAAGCCCAGTTCACCCTCGCAGTTGGGGCACGTCAACGTGCCGAGAAAGACGAAGTGGCGACAGTGCGGACAGCGCGGGGCAGAGCTCACGTGTTCACCGTAGCGCCCGCGCCAGGCCGCGAAACGGCGATCGTTAAAACGACGAGCATTGAGGCGCCAAGCATTCAAACCCGAAGGTCGCGAACGCCACGATCAGGGCGCGTACCGGACGATCCCGCCGGGAACCTGTCCGTCGAAGAGCTTCGACAGGGTCACCAGGCTGAACCCGCGATCGAGCAGGCCATCGAGCACCCCGGGCATGACCCGGCTCGTCGCACCCTGAATATCGTGCATCAGCATGATCGTGCCGACGCGTGGAGCACTCACCGCGTACGAGAGCAGGTCGACATCGGATGGCCCGGCCCAATCCCGGGTGTCGACGCTCCACAGGATCGCTGGCATGCCCGCCACACCCAGCACGCGATCATTCAGCGCGCCGTACGGCGGGCGGAATGTCGAGACGGCCTGACCCGAAAGCGAGCGCAGCAGGTCGCCGGTGGACTGCAGCTCGGCCGCGATCCGCTCGTCCGCGAGAGTCGTCAGATCCGGATGATTCCAGGTGTGGTTACCGATCTCGTGCCCCTCGGCCGAAACCCGCCGCACGGTGTCGGGTCTGTTCTGGGCATTGCGTCCGAGCATGAAGAACGTCGCCGACGAGTGCCGATCACGGAGAGCGTCGAGGATGCCGTCGGTCAGCCCACTCGGACCGTCATCCAAGGTGAGGGCCATGCACGGGACGAGATCACAGGGCGTTCGGTCAAACGCCGCACCCGCCGTCGCCGGCCCGAAAAAAGGTCCCTGGGCGTCTGCGATGACGCGTCCGAAGTCTGTGAGCGCCGGATCGTAGGACTCCCGCGGCAGCGACACCCAGACCGGATGCTCCGCATCGGGCGTCTGCCAACCCGCGAGCCCCTCGAGTTCAGGCGCCGTGAAACCCACCGGCAGCGGCACGATCAGTTCGCCACCCACGAATGAGACGTCCTGCAGCGCACGCGCGAGCGATGCGCGTTGCTCCGCCGACGGCTGCCCGACAGCGATCAGGCTCAGTCCCCCCGCGGCGCGCCGAGCGACCGACACGACGTCCTCCCAGAGCACATCGGTCTCACCGATCAGCGCCGCTCCGTCGTCCACGGCGCCGGTCGCAACATCCGTGTACACCGTCGTGATCTGGTCCATCTCGAGGGCCGTGGCGGAGCCGCGCACGACTCGGAGGCGCTGGCCGAAGGTCGACCCGGCCGCGTGCACGATCTCGCACACCACGACCGTGTGCGAGTCGGTCGAGGCGCCGAGCAACTCGGCAGCGGGAAGCGCCGTGACACCGGCCACACACCCGCGCTCACGGAGCGCAGCCTCGACGCCGAACACCTGCGGTTCGTATGCGACACCGACCGCCGCGGACTGCTCGCCGATCGCGGTCCGCACCGCCGCTTCGATTCTCTCGTTCAACGGCTGCGCGCCGGGAAGGTACGCCCAACGCGCCTCCACCCGCACCGCGTCGTTACGGATCCGCTGCGACGCGAGCGCGATGCCCGCGGGATCCACCGGTGGCGGTGGAGCCGTCAGCATCCGTCCCACAATCGGCCACTGGGCGGGTGTCCACGACGGATCGGTGTCGGGTGCACACGCCGACAGGCCGATGACTCCCGCGGCGACGAGCACCGAGGTTAGGAGCTTCCGACGGGTCACCCCGTCACCCGCCGCTCCGCCACGTCGATCTCAGCGAGGAGTTCGGCGAGTTCGGCGTCATACCCTTGGCGCGGACCCGACACGAAAGTCAGCAGGGCGTCGCCCGACACCACGACGCCGACGATGAGCTCGCCGTCCGTTGTGTTCGCGTGCAGCAGTTCCCGGCCGGCGACCGTCCGCTCGCGGCTGAGGGTATCGAGCGGTCGTGGGGAGATGTCCCCGAGAGCCACCACGGGGTCGCCGTCATCACGGACCGCCAGATCGACCTGCATCCGACCGTCGGGGCTCGTGAGTGTCACCCGGGACTCATCGGCGAACGTGGGCCGCATCGCCCAGCCGGCGGGCACGGGCACGGATGCCTCGACGCTCTCACCCCGAATCGTCGTCGTGGTGTCTTCTCCCGCGACGAGCGTCGTGGCCGCGACCCAGATCGGCGGCAGAAGAGCAACGACGGCGACACCGAGCATCGCCGTAACGACAGCCGTCAACACGACGACGCCGAGCGCGCGTTGTACGGAGCCTGTCGCCACGTCGAAATCCTCTCGAACCGCCGGACCGTTGGCGGGTAAGCGCGCCGGACACGCGTCGAGAGTTCGGGTGTTGTGCCAAGCCGCCGCGCCTCCCCGTTTCCGGCGATTGTCCGACCTAGACTCCGGATCGGGGAGCATCAACCGGCGAAATCCGGTCGATCAGGGGCAAGAAAAGGTCACGAGGAGGGGAATCGTGTTCCAGCAGACGAAGGACAGGCGCCTAGCGCAGACGTCCCCGTCCACGCGCCCGCACGATCACGAAAACGGTCGTGAACGGCGCCGCGCACGGGGCCGTCGACTCGTCGCGCTGCTCACCGCCGTAGCCGTCGTGTGCACGCTCGTGGCGTTCGGGATCGGAGTGACGGCTCAGACGAGGGCGGAAGCACGTCTGATCGAGCTCGATGAGCGCATCACCCTGCTGCAGCTGCGCCTCCAAGATCACCTCGACCAGGTCGACAAACTCACCGCTCGCGCGGCCGATCGCCAGGCGCAGAACGACGACGCGCGGGCCGCACTGGGATCCACGGAAGGGTTCCTCGAGTGAGGGCATCGTCATGGACGCTGGTCGTGGTGTCAGGCATCGCGGTCTTCACCATCACGCTCGGCACGATCAAAGTCGCCGAGCTGAACGGCGTGGCCGATATTCGCGAGTCACGGATGCTCGCTCTCGAAACACAGATCACCGATGCCGCGGCGTCCCTGACCGCGCTCCGCACCACGATCGATGAAGAGAACACCGAAGCATCCGCCCTGTCCGAAGCGGCGGCCGCGCGGGTCGCCTTCGTCGACGCGATCGCCGCGCTGCGCACGGCCCTCGACACGGCCGCGAACAAGGTCGACGTCGAATCACAGCGCCAGGCCGCGCTCGATGCGCAGGCGACCGTGACTGCGGCGCCCGCCGAGGCCAGCACCTATGCAGAACCGACCGCGGCCGTCCAGCGCGCCACGAGCGAGGTGGACGCGAAGGTCAAGGCGTACGAGGCTGAGCAGCGCCGTAAGGCCGCGGAGGCGGCAGCGCGGTCGTATTCGGCTGCCGTGACGCGTGGCACGGGTTCGTCACCCTCGACGGGTGGTGGTAGCGCCGGATGGTTCGCCGAGATGCGCGCGATTCTGAACAACGTCGGCGGTGGTGGGTACGCGCTCGTCGAATACGACGGGAACTGCGGCGGGGTGACGGCTCCTGCGTGTGCCAGCAGCAGCGGCACGATCATGGTGTCGTCCGCGGTCGCGAACTGGCCCTACGTGACAAAGGTCTGGGGCATGACGCACGAACTCGCGCACCAGTACCAGTTCCGCGTGTGGAAGCAGATGACGGCGTCGCCGTCGTACCAGACCCTGTTCAACAAGAACCCCGAGTTGCTGGCGAACTGCATGGCCGCCGCCCGCGGGGCGACGCAGGCTTCGGGTGGGTGCGGACCGGCGCAGCTCGGCTGGGCCGCGGGTATCTGGCAGGGCATCGTCGCCGGTTGAGCCGGGTCGAACGAGCGCCGCAACGCAACGCCCGCCGCCGACCGTTGAGAAAGCGAGTCGAAACGCACCGAACGGACGCAACACGCCGCTCCACATACGGCCGGAACGGCGTGTCGCGTCCGCTCGTGAGCGCGGTCCTCAGAGTCAGCCCGCGGCGCCACCCTCGATGGCGACGATGCGGTGGTCGGCGTCGTGGGTCAGCTCAGTCCGCAAAAACAGGTCGTCGATGGGCAGATGCAGGTCGAGCCGCGCGAACGCCGCGATGCGCAACTCACCCGCACCGACCGTGACATCCAGCACATGACCGCCGTCCATCCGGTCCTCAGCCAAGAAGTGCAGGTGCAGACCCGCAACGGCGATGCCCTGGTAGATCCGCGGCGCCCAGAACCCGACCAGGGTCCCCGTCCGCTCGGCCAACACCGTCTCGACCTGCTCACGGGTGACCTCCGTCAGCGGCGGAAGCGGATGGTGCTGCCGCGGCGTCACCCGCACGCGCACCGAGGTCACGACGCCGTCGAACCGCACCGTGTGAAACAGGTTCCGACTCAGGAGCTTTCCCTCGACGTGCGAGGTCAACCCCGCAAGATCGAGATTGTCGATCTGCGTCGCAGCCACATCCGGAAACGGCGCGACATCGACGAACGGCAGGATGTCGGTCTCCGCCATCTGCGTCGGCGCACCATCCACGGTGCACTCGTACGCCCGCCCATCGACGATCACCACCTCGCCGCCGAGCCGGTCGCAGCATCCGATCCCGAAGTCACCCGCGCGTAGCGCATCGGCCACCGGCATCCCCGTCTCGTAGGCACCCGCCAACAGTGCGTCGAGTACGGCGAACTGCGTCACGGCATCGTGCGAGAGGAGGGTCACAGCACCGACGCTATCGCGGGCACCATCAGCAGACTCGCCCGCGCCACCCCACAGGGCGTCAGCTCTTCAGCTTCCGCAGAGCGGAGCGTTTGTGCGCGGCCTGTTTTCCGCTCTTCTCAGATTCGACGATGTACGCCGGCTCGTCGGATGTCGCAGTGAAATGTTGCCCGGCGAACTGGAAGTCGCTCGTCTTTGGTTCCACGACAGTTCCGCGGGTGCGTCCCTGCGGCGTGTCCCAGCTCACGCGGTCACCTACCGACAATTCCTCCGCCACGTTTGCCCCTCGCTCCCGGTCGCCTGTGCTTCATCGTCCCAAAGCGAAGCTGAACCAGGCCGGGGCCTGACGGGACATCCACACGTATGTCGGTGAAACAACAAACGCCCCGCGAAGGGGCGCTTGCCGAAATTCTGTGGACCTGAGGGGACTCGAACCCCTGACCCCCTGCATGCCATGCAGGTGCGCTACCAGCTGCGCCACAGGCCCAAACACTGCCCCGAACGAGCCGAGGCAACCCCGCCAGATTACTACATCCGCGGCGCCCACTCGAATCGAGACGGATGCCGCGAACGACCAGCGACCAAGAGGCCTATTCGGCCGCTGCGGCGGCCGGGGTGGGGAGCTCGATCGGAATGACCGGGCAGTCCTTCCACAGACGCTCGAGCCCGTAGTACACACGCTCCTGCTCGTGGAAGACGTGCACGACGAGGTCACCGAAGTCGAGCAGAACCCAGCGCCCCTCCTGGCGGCCCTCCCGACGCAGGCGCTTCACGCCCGCCTCATGAAGTGCGTCTTCGATCTCGTCGGCGATCGCGCCGACGTTCCGCTCGTTGCGCCCCGTGACGATCAGGAAGGCATCGACGAGCGGAAGCGGGCCCGAGACATCCAGAGCGACCAGATCCTCGCCACCCTTGGCATCGGCGACGGCCGACGCGATCTGCACGAGTTCACGTGCGCGGTCAGTTGCGGGCATTAGAGAGCACCATTCACGAAAGCGAGGATGAGGACGCCCACGAGTGCGAGCGCCAGAACGCCCGCCGTGATCGCCAGGGAGAAGAGGAGTCGGCCGCCCTTTTCGGGCGCCGGCGGACGGATGATCTCGCCCGTGCCGCGCACGGTACTGATCGCGGCGCTCGCGGCGATAGGGGTCGGCGATGACGAAGCGGGCAGCTCACCATCGATGAGAACCGAATCGATGTCCTTACCGTCCGTTGAACGCGGGTCGCCACCGGCGGACCCGAGCCCGTCGGGCAGATGGAACGTGCCCGTGATGAGCACCTCACCGGTCGCATTCACGGGGCCGGACAGCAGGGGCATGTTGGGCGTCTGCGACAGGATCAACGCGCTCGACGCACCGATTGCACCCGTCGACGACGAGTTCCGCACGATGAGCTCGTCGAACGAAGCAGGCAGCTTCGTCGAGATCTCCTCATCCTTCAGCAAGTGCGCACCGAACTGCGGGTCGACCGTCGCGGCGGGCGCGGCATCGATACCGCGAGCGTGGTCGCCGTCGCGCGAGGTGCCTTCGCGGGAAGAATCGGACGCCTCGGCATCCAGGGCCTTCGCCGCCTCCGCCTTCTTCGCGGCCGCTCTCTTGCCACCGGACTTCTTGTCATCCGACTTCTTGTCGTCGGCCTTGCCGCCCTGCACCGCGGGCTCGGCAACCACAGCTCCGGAGGCGACGGGTGCCGAGAACGGCGTGTACCGCGCCGCGGCGGGCTCGCCGAGCGCCGACACAGGCATCTGTGCGGCGATGACGTCGGGCGTGATGACCGGGACGGACGCCGTGCGGATGCGCTCCTGTTCGCGCGCCTGGCGGCGGGTCAGAGGCGAGACGCCCAGATCGACGTGGGCGTCGGGCATCGGCGCCGGCGGGGTGAAGGCGGGGGTTGCCGCACGCGCGAGCGGGGCGGCGGGTGGCGGAGTGGCCGCGACGTACGTGTCTTCTTCGATCTCTTCGTCCGCGCTCGACGCCTCGTTCTGAACGGGAAGTGACCCGGTCGCGTGCAGTTCGCGGAGCTTCTTCCGCGTCAGCGGCTGCTCGGGTGTGCTCATGCGTTGCTCCGATAGAGATGATGCTTGCTGATGTACTGGACGACCCCGTCAGGAACGAGATACCACACCGGGTCACCCCGGTGGACTCGCTCGCGACAGTCCGTCGACGAAATCGCGAGTGCCGGAATCTCGAGTTGACTCACGACCTCACTCGGAAGTCCCCCGGTGTCCAGGACGTGTCCGGGGCGACTCACGGCGACGAAGTGCGCGAGGTTCCACAGCTCATCATGGTCCCTCCAACTGAGAATCTGCGCTACCGCGTCCGCGCCTGAGATGAAAAAAAGGTCGGCATCGGGGCGCAGCTTCCGAAGATCCCGCAATGTGTCGATCGTGTAGGTCGGACCACCGCGATCGATATCGACGCGGCTGACCGTGAATCCCGGGTTCGAAGCCGTCGCGATAACGGTCATCAGGTAACGATGTTCGCTATCGCTGACCTTCTGCTTCTGCCAGGGCGTTCCCGTCGGCACGAAGATGACCTCGTCGAGGTCGAGGTGACTGGCGACCTCGCTGGCGGCGACCAGGTGACCGTGGTGGATGGGGTCGAACGTGCCGCCCATCACCCCGATCCGGGGCCGCTCCCCTGCGTCCGTCGTCATGCCCGACCTAGTGGCCGCTCGCCGTCCCGTGCTCGACTGCCGCGTTTTCCGTCGGCGTGCCGTGGCTCTGGGCGAACGCCTGGGCCTTGCCTGCGTGGCGGTTGGCCACGTCGCGATAAGAGAAGACCACGAGAGCGAGCGCTGCGAACACGACCAGCGCGATGACGAAGAAACCCACCGTCTCCAGCGCGACGTTGCCTTGTTGACCCTCTTCGGCCGCGGCCAAGATCGTCGTGACAAGCGTCATTCTCATGCTCCGTTCGGGTGTGGGCGTGAGTCCCCAGTCTAGAGAACTATCGGCGGGTCTGCCCGGCGCCGCGCGCGAGCCATTTGGTGCTGGTCAGCTCGGGCAGGCCCATCGGGCCCCGCGCGTGCAACTTCTGGGTCGAGATGCCGACCTCGGCACCGAACCCGAACTCCCCGCCGTCGGTGAAACGCGTGGATGCGTTGGCCATCACAACCGCAGCGTCCACCTCGGCCAGGAACCGCTCGGCGTGAGCCTCGTCGTCCGTGATGATCGACTCGGTGTGTCCGGTCGAGTGCTCACGGATGTGGGCGAGCGCGTCGTCCAGGTGGTCGACAACACGGATCGAGACATCGAGAGTGCCGTACTCGGTCGACCAGTCCTCGTCGGTCGCCGGGACGACATCCGAAATCAGGGAAGCAGTTCGCTCGTCGCCGTGCACCGTCACACCCTGCTCCTGGAGCGCCAGAGCCACGGTGGGCAACACGCGCTCAGCGGCCGACCCCACGACCAGCACGGTCTCGACGGCGTTGCAGACGCTCGGGCGCTGCACCTTGGCGTTCACGACGATGTCGCGGGCCCACTCGAGCCGTGCCGACTCGTCGAGCACGATGTGCACCACGCCGGCACCGGTCTCGATGACGGGAACGGATGACTCGGTCACCACGGTCTCGATCAGCTGGGCGCTGCCCCGAGGCACCAGGACATCCACGAGCCCGCGCGCCTGCATGAGCTCACGAGCACCCTCACGTCCGAAGTCGTCGACGGTCTGGATGGCTTCCGCATCGATGCCCCGGTCGGCGAGGGCCGTGCGCATGATGTCGACGAGCGCGGCGTTGGACTTCTCGGCAGCCGACCCGCCGCGCAGCACGACGGCGTTGCCGGAGCGGAGCGCCAGCGCCGCAATGTCGACCGTGACGTTGGGCCGAGCCTCGTAGATCGACCCGACGACACCGAACGGCACACTGACCTTCTGTAACACGACACCGTTCGGCAGCACCCGCTCATCGAGCAGGCGACCGACGGGGTCTGGCAGTTCGGCCACGGCGCGCACGGCCTCGGCGAGGGCGGCTACGCGCGGAGCATCCAATCGCAGTCGATCCTGCAGCGACTCCGACAGGCCCGTCGCGCGCCCGCGCGCCAGGTCCTCGTCGTTCGCAGCGATGATGCGATCGGATGCCTCGTCGATGGCGTGCGCGATCGCGCGAAGCATGCCCGCTTTGTCCCCATCGCCGAGGAGCCCAATACTGCGGGAGGCCGACTTCGCCAGACGCATCCGATCGCGGGCTGTCGTTTCGCCCCACGTATCCGCAGAAGACTCATCGCCAGGGATGCTCGACGTAGCGCTGGGGGCGGTGCTGGTCATCAGCCCAGTGTATCGGCGGGCTCGCCGCTGCCGGCGGGGGCATCAGCGGCCGCAGCGGGGAGGTTTGCGCTCGTCGACGCTGTGCGAACGGGCCCGGTCGGGGTGACGGGGGTCGCCCGCGGGTCGGGTTCGAACCAGGTTCCGATGGGGGCCCCGCCGAGCGCATCCGCGACGCGTGCGGCGCTCGTCACCAGCACCCCGACGCCGGCTGCTGTGGCGAGACGTGCCGCCGAGACCTTCGTGGCCGCTCCGCCGGTGCCGACACTGTTGACGACGACGGATCCGAACTCGTAGCCGCTCATGTCGTCGCCGAACGTCACGCGCTCGATCGGACGTGCGCCGGGTTGGCCGGGCGGCCGCGTGTAGAGGTTCTCGATATCGCTGAGCAGGACGAGCGCGTCAGCGCCGATCAGTTCGGCGACGAGGGCCGCGAGGCGGTCGTTGTCGCCGAATCGGATCTCGTGGGTGGCGACGGTGTCGTTCTCGTTCACGATCGGCAGGATGCGTAGGCCCAGGAGTCTCTCCATCGCCCGGCGCGCGTTCGAGCGCGGCGTGGAGTTTTCGAGGTCACCGGCGGTCAAGAGAACCTGGCCCGCCAGCACACCGAAGCGGTCGAGGCTCGTCTGGTAGCGCCACATGAGGACGTTCTGCCCGACGGCGGCCGCTGCCTGCTGCGTCGCGAGATCCGTGGGCCGGCCCTCGAGGTTCAAGAGCGGCAATGCGGTCGCGATGGCACCGGACGAGACCAGCACGACCTCGGTACCTCGAGCGTGAACATCGGCGAGGGCCGAGACGATGGCATCGATCGTCGCGGCCTGATCGCCGCTGATCGACGACGAACCGACCTTGACGACGATCCGCCTAGCGGCGGCGATATCGGCGCGGTGCAGGGTGCTCACGCGTCCCCCTCGACCTCGCCACGTTCCACGGCGGCGAGCCGCTGCACCTCGAACTCGGCACGGGCGTCTGCCTTGGCATCCATCCGCTCGTGGTAGCGCTCGCGGCGCTGCGACGTGGTGCGACGCGTGTTCATGTCGAGACGCGGGTCCATGCCGCGCGGGGCGGTCATGAGTTCGGCCGCGGAGCTCAGCGTCGGCTGCCAGTCGAAGACGACACCGTCACCCTCGCCGATGACGACGGTCGAGCCCGGCTCGGCCCCAGCACGGACAAGGCCGTCTTCGACGCCCAGCTTGGCCAAGCGATCGGCCAGGTAGCCCACGGCCTCTTCGTTCTGGAAGTCCGTCTGCTGAACCCAGCGCACGGGCTTATCGCCCAGCACGCGATAGAGGTTGCCGTAGGTGCCACCCTCGACACGGATCGTGTAGTCCTTCTCTTTGTCCGCGCGCGGCCGCAGGACGATGCGCTCGGGCGCCGGCTTCGCGGCCAGCTCGGCGCGATGTTCGGCGACGACCTCGCCCAGGGCGAAGGTCATTTCACGCAGACCCTCGTGCGCGACGGTGGAGATCTCGAACACGCGGTAGCCGCGCGACTCGAGCTCGGGCCGCACGAACTCGGCCAGCTCGCGACCCTCGGGCACGTCGATCTTGTTGAGCGCGATCAACTGCGGACGCTCGAGGAGGGGCAGCTGGTCTTCGGGCACGGGATACGCGCCCAGTTCCGCGAGAATCACGTCGAGGTCTGACAGCGGGTCGCGGCCCGGCTCGAGCGTCGCGCAGTCGAGCACGTGTACGAGCGCGGTGCAGCGCTCGACGTGACGGAGGAATTCGAGACCGAGACCGCGGCCTTCGCTGGCGCCTTCGATCAGACCGGGCACGTCGGCCACGGTGAAGCGCACCTCGCCCGCCTGAACGACACCGAGATTCGGATGCAGCGTCGTGAACGGGTAGTCGGCGATCTTGGGCCGTGCGGCAGAAATTGCGGCGATCAGGCTGGACTTGCCCGCCGACGGAAAACCGACGAGCGCCACGTCGGCGACGACCTTGAGCTCGAGAAGGACATCGCCCTCCCACCCGGGGGTGCCGAGCAGCGCAAAACCGGGCGCCTTGCGCTTGGGCGAGGCGAGGGCCGCGTTTCCGAGACCACCGATACCACCGGGCGCCACGACGAATCGCGTGCCGGGCTCGACCATGTCGATGAGGAGCTGGCCCGCGGCATCCTTCACCACGGTTCCGACGGGAACCGGAAGTTCGACGTCTTCGCCCGCGGCGCCCTGGCGCAGATCGCCGGCCCCGAACGCACCGTTGTTCGACGTGCGGTGCGGCGAGTGGTGGTACGACAGCAGCGTCGTGACCTGCGGGTCGGCGACGAGGACGATGTCGCCACCGTTGCCGCCGCTCGCGCCATCCGGTCCCGCGAGAGGCTTGAACTTCTCGCGACGAACCGAGACACAGCCGTTTCCGCCCTTGCCGGCACGCAGGTGGAGCGTCACCCGGTCAACGAATGAGACCATCGTGCACTCCTTTCACAAAATGGTCAGGGGGCGAGCCGAAGCCCGCCCCCTGACCGAAAACCACATTGCGGTTGTCGCGCTGTTACTCCGCTGCGACGACGATGTTGACGACCTTGCGGCCGCCCTTCTTGCCGAACTCGACCGAACCGGCCTGCAACGCGAACAGCGTGTCGTCGCCACCGCGACCCACGCCGGCGCCCGGGTGGAAGTGCGTTCCACGCTGGCGGACGATGATCTCGCCGGCGCTGACGACCTGGCCGCCGAAGCGCTTGACGCCCAGCCGCTGGGAGTTGGAGTCGCGACCGTTACGGGTGGAGCTTGCGCCCTTTTTGTGTGCCATCTCGAATCTCCCGCGCTTACTTGATGCCGGTTACCTTGACGCGCGTGAGGTCCTGACGGTGCCCCTGGCGCTTCTTGTAACCGGTCTTGTTCTTGAACTTCTGGATGATGATCTTGGGGCCGCGCAGCTCACCGAGAACCTCGGCGGTGACGGTCACCTGAGCCAGCTTGTCGGCGTCGGTGGTGACGTTGTCTCCGTCGACCAGGAGCACCGCGGGCAGCTCGATCTTGTCGCCGAGCTTGGCCTTCTGGCGATCGAGCACGACGATCGTGCCGACCTCGACCTTCTCCTGGCGGCCACCGGCGCGCACTACTGCGTAAACCACTTCACACCTGTTTCTCTGGGGAACCTTGTAGTTCCAAATGTCACGGAAGTCTTTGCTCCGCGGGGCACGGTATCCCGTGAGATTCCGTACTACCCGTGGTGCGGTGCGGAAGCTTCGCTCTGATCGTGCCGCGCGCAAAGCGGCAGCACGTGACGCACCAAGGGTCGAGTCTACCCGACGGAACCGGATGCGGCAAAAGCATCCACCCCGCGCGTCGCGGCATAAGATCTGCGAATGGCCATCCTGATCGACACGGCGCGATGGCCGGCCCACGGAAGACTGTGGGCGCACCTCATCAGCGACGACAACCTCGACGAGCTGCATGCCTTCGCCGCCGCCCAGAACATCCCCCGCCGCGGGTTCGATCTCGACCACTACGACGTTCCCGAAGAAGCTGTCGAACGACTCATCGCCGCCGGTGCACGCCAGGTAACGGCGCGCGAGCTCGTCTACGCGCTCCGTAACTCCGGGCTGCGCGTCACGGCGCGCGAGCGGCGCTCGCCCGGGCATTGAGCGAGCGGAAGCGGAACACGCTGAGGTGCGTTTCGTCTCGCTAGCGCTCGCTCAACGAACGGTGTCGGTCATTGAGCGAGCGGCAGCGAGTTCGGATGCCTACTCGTCAGCGCTCGGCATGGTGACGGGCGTGCCCGTCACGATCCCGGTCGACACACGACGACGCTGACGTCCCTGACCCGGAGCCTTCGGCTCGGGCAGAGCCTGCAGCACAGAGTCGAGCAGCTGGTCCTTCTCGGATTTCGGCGCGGCCGAACGCTGTTCGGACCGTTGGTCGCCTCGCTCGCCCCCGCGCTCAGCGCGGTCGCCGCGCTGTTCCGGACGCTTGCGGCGCTTCTTCCGCTCGCCGTCGCCGACCGGAGCGACAGGGCCCTCGGGCAGGACGATCTCGAGCGACTCGAGAGTCTCGATGGTCTCGCGCACTTCCTCGACCGTTGCGACGGCGGTGGCCGGCGCATCCGTCGACTCTGCTTCGGGTGCGGCGCCCAAGGTCGACGCGGCGATCTGGGCGAGGGCCGACTTGACGCCCTCGGTGATCACGTGGGTTCCACCGTTGCCGCCGTTGCCGTTGCCGCCGTTGTTGGACCCGTTGTTGCCACCGCGCGGACGACGGTTCGACCCGCCGTTGCTGGACGGCGCGGACGACGACGAGCGGTGCTTGACGACGGGGTCATGGTGCACGATCACACCGCGGCCCGCACAGACCTCGCAGTTCTCGCTGAACGTCTCGAGCAGGCCGAGCCCCAGCTTCTTACGGGTCATCTGCACGAGGCCGAGCGAGGTGACCTCGGCGACCTGGTGCTTCGTGCGGTCACGGCTCAGGCACTCCACGAGGCGTCGCAGCACGAGGTCGCGGTTGGACTCGAGCACCATGTCGATGAAGTCGACGACGATGATGCCGCCGATGTCGCGCAGCCGCAGCTGGCGAACGATCTCTTCGGCAGCCTCGAGGTTGTTCTTCGTGACGGTCTCTTCGAGGTTTCCCCCCGAGCCGACGAACTTGCCGGTGTTGACGTCGACGACCGTCATCGCTTCGGTGCGGTCGATCACGAGCGAACCGCCCGAGGGCAGCCAGACCTTGCGGTCCAGGGCCTTCTCGATCTGCTCCGTCACCCGGAACTCATCGAACGGATCGCGGTCGCCCTCGTACGGCTGAATGCGCTCCAGCAGGTCCGGGGCGACGGATTCGAGGTAACCCTCGATGGTCCGCTGCGCCTCTTCGCCCTGGATGAGCATCTTCGTGAAGTCTTCATTGAAGACATCCCGCACGATCTTGACCAAGAGGTCGGGCTCCGAGTGCAGCAGAGCAGGCGCCTGCACGTTCTCGAGCTGCGACGAGATGTGCTCCCACTGGCTCGTGAGGCGCTGCACGTCGCGCGTGAGCTGGTCTTCCGTCGCGCCCTCGGCCGCAGTGCGGACGATGACACCGGATGACTCGGGCAGGACTTCCTTGAGGATGCGCTTGAGGCGCGCCCGCTCGGTGTCGGGGAGCTTCCGCGAGATGCCGTTCATCGACCCCGCCGGCACGTACACGAGGTAGCGGCCCGGCAGCGAAATCTGGCTCGTCAGACGGGCGCCCTTGTGGCCGACCGGATCCTTCGTGACCTGGACGAGAACGCGATCGCCGGACTTCAGAGCGAGCTCGATACGACGCGGCTGGTTGCCCGTCTCGACGGCATCCCAGTCGACCTCGCCGGAGTACAGCACGGCGTTGCGTCCGCGACCGATGTCGACGAACGCGGCCTCCATGCTGGGCAGCACGTTCTGCACGCGACCGAGGTAGACGTTGCCGATAAGCGACGCGTCCTGGTTACGGGCGACGTAGTGCTCGACGAGAACCTTGTCCTCGAGCACGGCGATCTGGATGCGCCCGTTCTTGGAACGCACGATCATGTCTCGGTCGACGGCCTCACGGCGGGCGAGGAATTCGGCCTCGGTGACGACGGTACGACGCCGACCGGCCTCGCGGCCGTCGCGCCGACGCTGCTTCTTGGCCTCGAGGCGCGTCGAGCCTTTGATGCGCTGCGGCTCGGTGATGACCTCGACGGCGCGGGGCTGACGCACCCGGACGACCGTGGATGCATCCTGCGGCTCGTTGGTCTCTTCGCCCGCACGGCGGCGGTTGCGCCGACGCGACGAGCCCTGGGACTCGCGGGGGTTGCGCTCGTCAGGCTCGTCCCGCTCGGGGCGCTCGTCCCGCTCGGGGCGCTCGTCCCGACCTGTCGGGGCCGCGGGAAGCGGCACGATCTCGGGCGCATAGAACTTGAGCTGGGTCGAGACCTGCGACACGAAGACCTCGGGGAGCAGTCCCAGCGCTACCGCAGTGGGAATAGTCGGCTGGGGCGCGGACTCCGGCTCGGGCGCGGACTCAGGCTGCGCTCGAGCCTCGGATGCTTCCGCCGCGGGAGCTTCGGACTCAGGCGCCGACGCCTCGGGCTCTGCGGGCTCAGCCTCGGGCTCAGCGGGCTCAGCCTGGGGCGCCGCGGGCTCAGCCGCAGACGACTCTGGCTCGACAGAAGGCTCCTCGGTCTGCGGGGCGGCCTCTTCGGTCGCGGGCGCTGCTTCGTCGAGCGACGGAGCAGCCTCGGGCTCAGAAGAGGCACCCTCGGGCTCAGAAGAGGCACCCTCGGGCTCAGAAGAGGCACCTTCGGGCTCAGAAGGGGCACCCTCGCTCTGCGGGGCGTCCTCCACGCGCGTCAACGGCGGTTCGGCCGGTGACGCTTCCTGAAGGTCGTTGCGGTCATTGTCATTGTTGTCATCAGCCATCGCTGGCGCACTCCCTGCCGGGCGACATCCGCGCGTCACCTGGCGAAATCTCGTGCAGCACCGCACCTGCGGTGCCGCGAACTCACTCGGTCTGCAGCAGGCCCGTGGCTCGTGCTGCGAAGGGCGATCATCGCCCGAAGTCTTCGTCGATACCCGTCCGGCGCGGCCGGCGAGGCATCTAGATCTCATTATCGCATCATCCGGGGGCGAATGTCCGCCCCGCGCCGCGCGCGACGCCCTCGTGTCACGATTCACGCGTCCTTCTGTCCGGCTGTGCCCACGCCGTTCCCGCAGACTCCGGTGTCATAATCCGATGCATGGCAACGCCCTCCCAGACGCACACCCGACCCGTCGCCCTCGCGGTCTGGCTCATCATTGCGGGCGTAATCGGCTGGTGGGCCGCGTTTCAACTGACGCTCGAACGCATCCATCTGCTCGCCGACCCGAACGCGTCGCTGTCGTGCGACTTCAGCGTCCTCGTGCAGTGCCGCGCCAACCTCGAGTCATGGCAGGGCATGGTGTTTGGGTTCCCGAACCCGCTGATCGGACTCGGCGCATGGGTTGCGCCCATCGTCGTCGGCGTCGCCATCCTCGCCCGCGCACGCTTCGCGCGCTGGTTCTGGTGGTTGTTCGAGGTCGGGATGATTTTCGCGATCGGCTTCGTCATCTGGCTGATCGGCCAGAGCATCTACGTTCTCGGCACGCTCTGCCCGTGGTGCATGGTGACCTGGCTCGTGACGATCCCGACGTTCTTCGCCGTGACGCTGCACATCTTCCGGTCCGGGATCGTGCCCGTGCCGTCCGGGGTACGCAAGGCTGCCGACACGTTGATGGGATGGGTGCCGCTGATGGCAGTCGTCAGCTACGCGATCGTCGCGATCCTGGCGCAGCTGCGCCTCGACGTGCTGAACAACCTGTTCTGAGCGCAGTATCCGCGTTTCGACTCGCCGACGCTCGCTCAACAGCCGGACTCGGTCACTGAGCTTGTCGAAGTGACCCGCTGGGCCGGGTCACTGAGCTTGTCGAAGTGACCCGCTGGGCCGGGTCACTGAGCTTGTCGAAGTGACCCGCTGGACTCCTCGAAGTCAGTTCAGGCGAACCAGATACCGAGCTCGCGTGCGGCCGACTCGGGGCTGTCCGAGCCGTGCACGAGGTTCTGCTGTACGGCCAGGCCCCAGTCGCGGCCGAAGTCGCCGCGGATGGTTCCGGGCGCCGCGCCGGTGGGGTCGGTCGTGCCGGCGAGCGAGCGGAACCCCTCGATCACACGGTTGCCGGCGAGGCGGATCGCGACGGACGGGCCCGACATCATGAACTCGAGCAGCGGCTCGTAGAAGTGCTTGCCGGCGTGCTCGGCGTAGTGCGCCTCGAGCAGATCGCGGTCGGGCTCGACGAGCTTGATGTCGACGAGCGCATATCCCTTGCGTTCGATACGCGCCAGGATGTCTCCGGTCAGGCCTCGTGCGACACCGTCGGGCTTGACGAGAACGAGCGTCTCTTCCGTGATCATTGTGTTTCTCCTTCCGGCGCCGCAGCGCGCGTTCGTGCTTCGATTCTCGGTCCTTGGATGGTGGCGTACGCCCACATGCCACCGAAGATGAGGGCGATCAGTAGCATGGCGGGAACGAGGATCGCCGACAGCGCGACGATCACCTGCAGCACCCAGCCGGTGGCGATCCCGCGCGGTTTATCGACGAATCCGGTCGTCGCGATCATCACGACAGCGACGACGGCCCCCGCCACGATGCCGAACCAGTCGGGAATGCCTGCCGGAAGCACCTTGAGGCCGAAGATCACGAGCCCACCCAGAAAGACGATGATCGCCTCGAACCCCAGAACGACCGACGCGAGCTGAGCGGTCAGACTCCGCTTCGGGCGCGGGCGACGCTGTCGAGGTTGCCGGGCGGCGCTCACGACGCTGCCCCGCTCTTCCAGCCCTCGCTCGCAGCGAGCGACACGGCCTCACCCGCGAGCACGACCGATCCGGCGACGATCACGGCGCGACGAGCGGATTCTGCGGCCCAGGCACGCGCGGACTCCGCCGCGTCGTCGAGGTTCGGGTGCACGCTCGCGTGCAGCCCCGCGTCCTCGACGATGTCGGCGAGCGCGTCGGGGCTGTCGGCCCGGTCGGAATCGGGCGCGGTCACGAAGACCTCGGTCGCGATGGGCGTGAGAGCCGCGACGATGCCCGCGGCA
The DNA here is from genome assembly GCF_054165885.1 of Microbacterium sp. HM-570. NCBI lineage: Bacteria > Bacillati > Actinomycetota > Actinomycetes > Micrococcales > Microbacteriaceae > Microbacterium > Microbacterium sp. HM-570. The sequence continues at coordinate 3,286,300 of NZ_CM135111.1, read as the reverse complement.
TCCTTGTCCCCGAGGACACCGAGGACGACGCCCCACTCGTCGAAGTCGAACGAGGCGCGCAGGGCCTCCGCCAGGGCGCGCGCACCGTGCGGGTTGTGCGCGGCGTCGACCAGCACGGTCGGGTTCGTGCCGACCAGTTGCAGGCGCCCGGGCGACGTCACGGCACCGAGGCCGTCCGCCAGGATGTCTCCCGCGATCGGCTGTGTCGCGCCCCCGATGAGGGACTCGACGGCCGCAATCGCGAGGGCCGCATTCGCGCCCTGGTGGGCGCCATAGAGGGGCAGATACTCATCGTCGTAGGTGCCGACGAGTCCGCGGACCGAGATCAGCTGCCCCCCGACCGCGAGGCGATCAGAGGTCAACGCGAAGTCTTCTCCCTCGAACGCGATCGTCGCGCCCCGGGCGGCGGCCGCTGCGCGCAGCACCGCGGCGGCCTCGGCCGGTTGGCGGGCCGAGACAACAGCCGCTCCGTCCTTGATGATTCCGGACTTGACCTCGGCGATCTTCGCGATCGTGTCGCCGAGTCGGTCGGCGTGGTCGAGGTCGATCGGGGCGAACACCGCGACATCCCCGTCCGCGGTGTTCGTCGAGTCCCACGACCCGCCCATGCCAACTTCGAGCACCAGGACGTCGATCGGAGCGTCCGCGAACGCGACGAAGGCCAGCGCGGTCAGCAGCTCGAAGAACGTCAGCGGCTCTTCGCCGGCCTCGACGAGCTCGGCGTCGACGAGTGCGACGAACGGCGTCATTTCGTCCCACGCGTCCGACACCGCGGCGTCGAGCACGGGGAACCCATCGATCATGATCCGCTCGGTGAACCGCTCGAGGTGCGGGCTCGTGAACAGTCCCGTCCGCAGCCCGTGGGCGCGCAGCAGGCTCTCGATAATGCGGCTCGTGCTCGTCTTGCCGTTCGTGCCGGTCACGTGCACGACGCGATACGTGCGCTGCGGATCGCCGAGGTAATCGAGCAGGCGCGCGGTGCGCTCCTTGCGCGGCTGTACCCACCGCTCCCCGGCGCGCGCGAGCAGCGCCGCGTAGACGGCATCCGCTCGAGCGGCGTCTTCCGGGGTGCTCTCTTCGGGCAGGTTGTCGGTCATGCGCGGCCTTCCGCTCGGGTCACGGCCACGGTGAATGCTCCGGTGTTCGCAAAGGCTCCCGCGGCGAAGGATGCCTGGTGCTCCGCTTTTGCTTTATCGCCCGCGAAGCTGCGCGACGACCCGCGCAGCGTGTCGTCCTTCGTTCCGAGCAGGTATTCAACCGCGAGGGTCTCGCCCGCGACATCCGCCAACTCGAAGCCCTCAGAAACGGCCTGTGCATCCGCATCGTTCTCGAACGTGATGCCGAGGTGGATGCGGTCGCTGACGTCGAATCCGGCCGCCTTTCGGGTGTCTTGCACCGCGCGGATCATGTCGCGCGCCAGGCCTTCGGCCTCGAGCTCGGGCGTCGTGGTCGTGTCGAGGACGACGAAACCATCGGTCGCGACGAGCAACCCGATGGCCTCTCCCTCGGGCCTTATCGAAGTGTCGCTGTCGAGCGACCCCTCGCCGTGCTGCAGCACGACGTCGCCGTCAGCGGTCTTCACGACGATTCCGCGATCGTCCTCGACCCAGGCCCCCGCCTTCGCGGCCTGGATGACTTGCTGCACGCGCTTGCCGAGCCTCGGCCCTGCGACCCGCGCGTTCACCACCAGTCGCAGGCCGAGTCCGTACTCGTCGTACGACTCCGGGCGCAGCTCCGCCAGCTGCACGGACTTCACATTGAGTTCTTCCAGCAAAATCGCTTCGAACTGCGCGAGAGATGCCGCGTCGGGCACGACAACGGTTAGTCGAGGGAGGGGCAGCCGTACGCGCCTGCCCTCCTTCTTGCGCAGGGCGTTCGCGACGCTCGAGACGTCACGGACGGCATCCATGGCCTTTCGGATGTCGGGGGCCGCGGGGAATGCGTCGGCATCCGGCCAATCCTGCAGATGGACGCTCCGCCCACCCGTCAGCCCCTGCCACACCCGCTCGCTGACGAGCGGGATGAGCGGAGCCGCAACGCGCGTGAGGGTCTCGAGCACCGTGTAGAGGGTGTCGAATGTCTCAGTCGTCGTCGGGTCGGACGGGTCGACACCCACCCAGAAACGGTCCCGCGAGCGGCGGATGTACCAGTTGGTCAGCACCTCGGCGAAGTCGCGCAGGCGAGCGGCCGCGGTCGTCGAATCGAGACCCTCGAGGTCGGCCGCAACATCTCGGACGAGTTCGCCGAGTAGCGCCAGGATGTATCGATCCAGCACATCGGTCGAGTCGGTGCGCCACGAGGCTTCGTAGCCTGCACTCGCGGTCCCTGAGCCTGTCGAAGGGCCACCAGCGAAGGCGGCGTTCGCATACGTCGAGAAGAAGTACCACGAGCTCCAGAGCGGCAGCAGGAACTCCCGCACGCCCGAGCGGATGCCCTCCTCCGTCACGACGAGGTTGCCACCCCGCAGCACCGAACTCGACATCAGGAACCAGCGCATGGCGTCGGATCCGTCGCGGTCGAGCACCTCCGAGACATCCGGATAGTTGCGCAGCGACTTCGACATCTTCTGTCCGTCGCTGCCCAGCACGATGCCGTGCGCCGACACCGCCTTGAACGCCGGGCGATCGAACAGCGCACCGGAGAGCACGTGCATGACGTAGAACCAGCCGCGCGTCTGCCCGATGTACTCGACGATGAAGTCGGCGGGGGCGTGCGTGTCGAACCAGTCGCGGTTCTCGAACGGGTAGTGCACCTGAGCGAACGGCATCGAGCCCGAGTCGAACCACACGTCGAGGACGTCCTCGATGCGGCGCATGGTGCTCTGGCCGGTCGGGTCGTCGGGGTTCGGGCGCGTGAGCTGGTCGATGTACGGGCGGTGCAGGTCGACCTCGCCCGCCTCGTTCCGCGGCAGTCTGCCGAAGTCGCGCTCGATGTCTTCGAGCGAACCGTACGCGTCGACGCGCGGGTGCTCGGGGTCGTCGCTCTTCCAGATCGGGATCGGCGAACCCCAGTAGCGGTTGCGGCTGATCGACCAGTCGCGCGCGCCCTCGACCCACTTGCCGAATTGGCCGTGCTTGACGTTTTCGGGCACCCAGGTGATGTCTTCGTTCAGCTCGACCAGCCGATCGCGGAAGTCCGTGACCCGCACGAACCAGCTCGACACGGCCTTGTAGATCAGGGGGTTCCGGCAGCGCCAGCAGTGCGGATACGAGTGCTCGTAGCTGGCCTCGCGAACGAGGCGCCCGGCCTGGCGCAGCACGCGGATGAGCGGCGTGTTGGCGTCCATCCACAGGTCGCCCGCGACATCCGTCACGGCGGGCAGGAACCGCCCGCCGTCGTCGAGACTCAGGATCGTCGGGATGCCGGCGGCCTCGCTCACCCGCTGGTCGTCCTCACCGTAGGCCGGCGCCTGGTGGACGATGCCCGTGCCGTCGGTCGTGGTGACGTAATCGTCGACGAGGATCCGCCACGCGTTGTCGGTGCCCCAGATCTCCGCATCCGCGTAGTAGTCGAAGAGCCGGTCGTAGGAGACATCCGCGAGCTCCGCGCCCATGATCTCGCGCTCGACGGCCTCGGCAGCGGCGGCGGCGTTCTCGTAGCCGAGATCCTTCGCGTAGCCCGCGAGCAGGTCGGCCGCCAGCAGGTAGCGGTGCGCGGATGCCTCGATCGGGTCATCCGCTTCGCCATCCGGCGTGCGGTGCACATCGGCGGCTCCCGCGGGGCCCGCAGGCAGGACGACGTACCGGATGTCCGGACCCACGGCGAGCGCCATGTTCGTCGGCAGCGTCCACGGCGTCGTCGTCCAGGCGAGTGCTCGCACGCCGGTCAGACCGAGCGCCTCGGCCTTCAACCCGACGAGGGGGAACGTGACGGTGACGGACGGGTCCTGACGCATCCGATAGACGTCGTCGTCCATGCGCAGCTCGTGGGTCGACAGCGGCGTCTCGTCGCGCCAGCAGTACGGCAGCACGCGGTAGCCCTCGTACGCGAGGCCCTTGTCGTACAGGGTCTTGAAGGCCCAGAGCACGCTCTCCATATACGAGGTGTCGAGGGTCTTGTAGCCGTTGCCGAAGTCGACCCAGCGCGCCTGGCGGGTGACGTAGTCCTGCCACTCGTGGGTGTAGGCCAGCACGGACTCACGCGCCTTGGCGTTGAAGGTGTCGATGCCCATGGCCTCGATCTGCGCCTTCTCGGTGATGCCGAGCTGCTTCATCGCCTCGAGCTCGGCGGGCAGTCCGTGCGTGTCCCACCCGAAGACACGGTCGACCTTCTTGCCGCGCATGGTCTGGAAGCGCGGGAAGAGGTCCTTGGCGTACCCGGTGAGCAGGTGCCCGTAATGGGGCAGGCCGTTGGCGAACGGCGGGCCGTCGTAGAAGACCCACTCTTCGCTGCCGTCACGCTGCGCGATGCTCGCGCGGAATGTGTCATCGTCGCGCCAGAAGTCGAGCACCTCGCGCTCGATCTCGGGAAAGCGGGGGCTCGCGGGGATCGCATCGGCGGCGGGTCCGAACGCTGAGGGCTGGGGGTATGTCATGGCTTCTCGCAGGTGCTGTCGTGTGCTTCCTGCCGGGACGACCCGTCGGATCCGATCCCTTTCGGGAGTCTTCGCCGCTCGAACCGCGGTACCACCCTGCTTGCCGCTATGCGCAGCCACTTTCACAGCGGCTGTGACGGGCCTGCCCCGCTCGGTTCTACTGAGGACCCCATCGTGACGGCGGGGTCCTGTTCTTCCGAGAGCTCCCCGGTGATGGCCGGATCAATGCTCGTGCCGCCAGTCTACCCGGAGCAAGCGGCGACCGTGCGGGCGCCCGGTGAACATCTGAGAGGAGTCTTGGGGCGCCATACCCCGGATGTGTCCGGTGGGCCAGCGTTGGCTGCGATTGAACCTCTCGGATGTACGGGGGCGGGACGTCCCACCCGCGTCTCGCGATAGCGTCGACGGATGGCCCGACGCGAAGAACATCCGTTCGCACCGAGGGTTTCGCCGCCCGATCTCCCCCGCGAGTTGACTGTCGCGCCCGGCCTGCGTCGGGGCGCCGAACACTTCCAGCAGTCGTTCACGGCGCTGGAGGAGACAACGGATGCCTCGCACTCCGAGATCTCCGAGTGCCGCTTCTTCAGGGCATCCGTCGATGCGCTCACCCTGACAGGGGCGAGCGTTGTGGATGTCGACATCGACCAGTTGCGTGCCACGACGATCTCTGCGCGCGGGGCGCGGCTCCGCCGAGTGCGGGTTGTAGGCGGGCGTATCGGCACCCTGGATCTCGCCACCGCCGACCTCGACGAGGTCGAGCTTCGCGGCATCCGCATCGACTATCTCTCACTCGGCGGCGCACGGATAGAAGACCTGCTCGTCGCCAACTGCGTGATCGGCAGCCTCGATCTGCCGCAGGCGACAGCGACCCGCGTGCGGTTCGACGACACCCGCGGCGATGAGGTGGATGTGCGCGGGCTCCGCGCTACGGACGTCGACCTTCGCGGGCTCGAGATGCTGTCACTCACCGACGCAACGGCTCTTCGCGGGACGACCCTCGATTCCACGCAGGTCGAAAGCATGGCCGCGGCGTTCGCCGCAGCCCTCGGCATTCAGGTCAAGGACTGACACCCGTGCTGCTCGAGACCCCGTGGCTGCTTCTCCGCGATCTTGCAGAGACGGATGCCTCAGCCCTGCACCGCGCGCTCGGCGACCCGATTGCAATGGCGGCCTACGAGCACGGGTTCGATCTCGACGAGACGCACGTCTGGATCCAGCGCCAGAGGGAGCGGTACGTCACGGACGGCTTCGGTCTCTGGGCCGTGGTGCTGCAGGCGACCGGCGAGGTGATCGGCGACTGCGGCATCACGACACAGAAGATCGAGGATGACGCGGTGATCGAGGTTGGCTACCACCTCGCCCGAGACCACTGGCACCAAGGCTATGCAACCGAGGCGGCGCGAGCGAGCATCGACTGGGCTTTCGCGACGCTGGATGTCGACGCTGTGTACGCGAAGGTGCGCGACACGAATCTCGCGTCCATGAACGTCGCGATCCGGCTCGGCATGACCGTGCGCCGCCGCTTCATCACGCGCTATCGGGATATCGACATGCCGCACCTCGCGTTTGCCGTGTCGCGTGATCGATGGGCGGGGCTCTCGAGCTCGTAGCCGTCACACCACGTGTAGTCGCTGGGCCACGGCGCGCATGAGCATCTCCTGCACCTCCGCCCATCCATTCAGGACCTGCCAGTAGCCGACGCGGATCACGTGGTAGCCGAGCAGCCGCAACGCCGCATCGTGCGCGATGTCTTGTTCGCGCTGCGGGCCCACGTGGTGCCCGCCGTCGATCTGCAGCACGAGTCGGTCCCCGATGAGCAGATCAACCCGGTGTCCCGCGATCCAGGTCTGACGTCGCAGCGGCAACCTCAGCCACCGCAGCCGCGGCACGACGAATGTCTCGATCCCCGAGTCCGACCAGGGGCTCGCGTGTTCGAGAAGTTTGCGAGCGGCGGCGGGCAGAGGCATCCGTCTGAGCGCATCCGGCTCGACCAGCTGCTTGTTCAGTGCCGACTCCCAGATGGCAAGCGCCGACTCATACGGCTGGCACGCGGCAACGAGCGCGAGCACGTTCTCAATCGGATCCTCGAGCGCATCCGGATGCCTCGGCACGACCGGCTTGTGCCAGTGCATCGTTGCCGCGGGCACCCTCACATTGCCCGCGTGCCGTGGCGCACCGACATGTGGCCGGTCATTCTCGAGCACCCATAGACCGAGTCGCCGTGCCTGCGTGATGCAGGTCAGTACGACACCGTTTCGGGCGGCGGCGATCAGGTCGGCATCCGCTCCCGGAGCGGCGAGCCACCCGCGGCGCGGCCTCAAGAGTCGCCCATCGGCCACGGCGGTCGTCAGCTGACGACTGGTGGCTCCTGCACGGCGAAGCACCTCGGAGCGAACCACGCCACCCCGCGCCCGCACGAACGACACCACATCCATCAACCCATTCGACATCTCAGCGCGCTGGCGCCGAGGCATCCTCTCCTGAATCGTGGACTACGCGCCGCTCCTGACCCTGTGGAGGACTCCCCGCACCGGAGCCGCCGTTCGTTCGGGAGGATCTGGTTATTCAGGAGGACGGATGCGCGCATATCGATCCTCCCGAGCGACCAGATCCTCCCGAGTGAACGCGCAGCGCGCCCAGCCCGCGCGATAAACTGAGCGAACATCCCCACACTCAGGCACGCACACACCGTGCCGCACATATCGAGGAGACACCCATGGCCGAAGTACCCGACAAGCCGGCTCTCGAGGGCCTCGAAAACAAGTGGGATGCGAAGTGGGATGCCTCGGGCACCTATCTCTTCGATCGTGCAGCGGCCCAGGCATCCAGCCGTCAGGGCGTCTACAGCGTCGACACTCCCCCGCCGACGGCGTCCGGGAGCCTGCACATCGGCCACGTGTTCAGCTACACGCACACCGACGTCACGGTGCGGTTCGAGCGGATGCGCGGCAAGACCGTGTTCTACCCCATGGGTTGGGACGACAACGGCCTGCCGACCGAGCGCCGCGTGCAGAACTATTACGGCGTGCGCTGCGACCCCACGCTCCCCTACGACGCCGACTTCACGCCCCCGTTCGAGGGCGGCGACAACAAGTCGAGCAAGGCCGCCGACCAGGTCCCGATCAGCCGCCGCAACTTCATCGAGCTGTGCGAGCGCCTCACCGTCGAGGACGAGAAGACCTTCGAGGCGCTCTGGCGAAATCTCGGACTGAGCGTCGACTGGACCCAGACGTACCGCACGATCTCGGACGACACGATCCGCACGAGCCAGCTCGCGTTTCTCAAGAACCTCGAGCGCGGCGAGGCCTACCGCGCCCTCGCGCCAACGCTGTGGGACGTCGACTTCCGCTCGGCGATCGCCCAGGCCGAGCTCGAAGACCGTGACCAGCCCGCCGCGTACCACCGCCTCGCCTTTCACAAGGCGGACGGCACGGGGGACGTCTTCATCGAGACCACGCGCCCCGAACTGCTGGCCGCGTGCGTTGCGCTCGTGGCGCACCCGGATGACGAGCGGTACCAGCCGCTGTTCGGCACGACCGTGACGAGCCCGCTGTTCGGTGTCGAGGTGCCGGTGCTCGCGCATCCGCTCGCCCAGAAAGACAAGGGCTCGGGCATCGCCATGATCTGTACGTTCGGCGATGTGACCGACATCATCTGGTGGCGTGAGCTCGACCTGCCCAACCGCACGATCATCGGCCGCGACGGCCGCATCATCGCCGAGGCCCCCGAGGCGCTCCAGAAGGATGCCGCGAAGGCGGCGTATGCGGAACTCGCGGGCAAGACCGTGTTCAGCGCCAAGAAGCGCATCGTCGAGCTGCTCGCCGAGTCCGGCGAGATGATCGGCGACCCGCGGCCCTTCACGCACGCCGTGAAGTTCTTCGAGAAGGGCGATCGGCCCCTCGAGATCGTCTCGACACGCCAGTGGTATCTGCGCAACGGCGCCCGTGACGCCGAGCTGCGCGAGAAGCTTCTCGCCCTGGGCAAGGAGATCTCGTGGCACCCCGACTTCATGCGGGTGCGGTACGAGAACTGGGTGAATGGCCTCACGGGCGACTGGCTCGTGTCGCGCCAGCGCTTCTTCGGCGTGCCGATCCCCGTCTGGTACCCCCTCGACGAGAACGGTGAGCGCGACGACGACCGCGTGCTGACCCCCGACGCCAGCCAGCTGCCGGTCGACCCTTCGACCGATGTGCCACCGGGCTACACCGCCGACCAGCGCGACGTGCCGGGTGGCTTCACCCCCGAGCTCGACATCTTCGACACCTGGGCTACCTCATCGCTGACTCCACAGCTCGCGGGCGGCTGGGAGCGCGATCCCGAACTCTGGAACCTCGTGGCGCCGTTCGATCTGCGCCCCCAGGGCCAGGACATCATCCGCACCTGGCTCTTCTCGACTCTGCTCCGCAGCGCGCTTGAGGACGGCCGCGCGCCCTGGACGGATGCCGCGATCTCGGGCTTCATCGTCGACCCCGACCGCAAGAAGATGTCGAAGTCGAAGGGCAACGTCGTCACGCCCGCCGACATCCTCGACCAGCACGGTTCGGATGCGGTCCGGTACTGGGCGGCATCCAGCCGGCTCGGCACCGACGCCGCCTTCGACCCGCAGAACCCGACGCAGATCAAGATCGGGCGACGCCTCGCGATCAAGGTGCTGAACGCGGCGAAGTTCGTGCTGTCGTTCCCGGTTCCCGAGGGCGCCGAGGTGACGCACGCACTGGATGCCTCGATGCTGGCCACCCTCGACGGCGTCGTCCGCGACGCCACGAAGGCGCTGGAGAACTACGACCACGCCCGCGCGCTGGAAGTGACAGAGTCGTTCTTCTGGACGTTCTGCGACGATTACCTCGAGCTCGTCAAGGAGCGCGCATACGACCGCACGAACGAGGGTCAGGCGTCGGCGGCTCTCGCGCTGCGCATCGCTCTCGAGACGCTGCTCGCGCTTTTCTCACCCGTGCTCGTGTTCGCGGCGGAAGAGGCGTGGTCGTGGTTCCACGACGAGTCGGTGCACACCAGCCCGTGGCCGAGCGCGATGGATCGCCCCGGCGACCCCGCGGTACTTGTCGCCGCGAGCGAGGCCCTGACGGGCATCCGTCGCGCCAAGACCGAGGCGAAGGCCTCGCAGAAGACCCCTGTTGCGCAGGCGACGATCGAGGGCACGGATGCGACCATCGCCGCGCTGCGCCTGGCCGAGGGTGATCTGCGTGCCGTCGGCCGCATCGAGAACATCGAATTCATCGCGGGCGAGACCACTCGGGTCTCGTCCATCGAACTGGCACCGGAGGTCTGACATGCAACTCGGAACCCGATGGACGGCGGGAGACGAGCCGCCCGCTGCCGTACCCGCAGCTCTTCGCGACGCGATCACTCAGGTCGAAGAGGCCACCGGCCCCGCTCAGGCCGGAGCGCCGAAGTCGCGCTGGACTCTGACGTGGCTCGAGGGACGCCCGATCGCGGAGATGGACTCGGGTGTCATCGTCGAGCTGAACGCCGACGGTGAGGCCGTCGTGCGTCACGACCCGGACGACGAATTCGGCTGATCCGGATCGCCGCGCACAGCGAGTCGCTTCGACGGGCTCAGCGACCGTGAGGAGACGTTGGCGACCGTGGTCGATCCCGTGAGCGCACCGACGACCCCAAAGCCTGTCGAAGGGTCCGACGGATGCCGGGATACGCTGGATCAATGGCCTCTGATGTCTCGAATCCCCTGCTCTCCCCCAGCCTCCTCCCGTACGAATTGCCCGATTACGCGGCCATCCTGCCCGAGCACTATCTGCCCGCCTTCGAGCAGGGTTTCGCCGCCCAGCGCGCCGAGATCGACGCCATCACGGCGGACGCCGAAACGCCCAGTTTCGAGAACACGCTGATCGCGCTGGAGCAGAGCGGAGAGCTGCTCGGCCGCGTCGCCCACACGTTCTACACGGTGTCATCGGCGGATGCCACGCCCGAGATTCAAGAGATCGAAGAGACGCTCGCACCTCTCATGGCGGCGCATCAGGACGCGATTCAGCTCGACGGCGCACTCTTCGATCGCATCTCGGCGATCCTCGAACAGATCGATGACCTCGACCTGAATGCCGAGCAGAAGTTCCTCGTCGAGCGCCACCACCGTGAGATGAACCACGCCGGTGCGGGACTGGATGCCGGGGCCAAGGCACGACTGACGACGCTCAACCAGCGGCTCTCGGTGCTCACCACAACCTTCGAGAAGAATCTGCTCGCCGACACGAACGACCTCGCCGTCATCTTCGAGGACCCGACGGAGCTCGATGGCCTCAGCGAGGGCGAGATCTCGGCCGCGGCGCAGGCGGCAGCCGACCGCGGGCGGGAGGGCGCGTACGCGATCACGTTGACGCTGTTCACGGGGCATCCGTACCTCTCGGTCCTGACGAACCGCGAGAGCCGTCGCCGGATCACGGATGCATCCCGCTCGCGCGGAAACCGCGGAAACGCGAACGACAACGGTGCCGTCCTCACCGAGATCGTGCGTCTTCGCGCCGAACGGGCCGCGTTGCTCGGCTACGAATCGCACGCCGCCTACATCACCGCCGACGAAACGGCCGGGTCGCCCGAAGCCGTGCACGAGCTGCTGCGCCGCCTCGCCGTCCCGGCCGCGCGAAATGCCGAACGCGAGCGCGCAGAACTGCAGGTACTCGCGGATGCCGAGCCCGAGCCGTTCGCGATCGAAGCGCATGACTGGGCGTTCTATACCGAGAAGGTGCGCACGGCGCACTACGACATCGACACGGCGGCGCTCCGCCCCTGGTTCGAGGCCGAGCGCGTGCTGCAGGATGGCGTTTTCTACGCGGCCGAGCAGCTCTACGGGGTGCGGTTTATCGAGCGGGCCGACCTGCGGGCGTACCACCCCGAAGCGCGGGTGTTCGAAGTCCTCAACGAGGACAGCTCCCCCGTCGGGCTCTTCGTCCTCGACCTGTACACGCGCGATTCCAAGCGCGGTGGCGCATGGATGAACTCGATCGTGTCGCAGTCCGCCCTCCGCGGCACGCGCGCAGTCGTTGTCAACAACCTCAACGTGTCCAAGCCCGGTGCGGGCCTGCCGACGCTCCTCACGCTCGACGAGGTCACGACGCTCTTCCACGAATTCGGGCACGCGCTGCACGGCCTGTTCGCCACCGTTACCTATCCGCATTTCGCGGGGACGAACGTGCATCGCGACTTCGTGGAGTTCCCGAGCCAGGTCAATGAGATGTGGATTCTGTGGCCCGAGGTTCTCCGTAACTACGCTCGGCACGTCGAGACGGGCGAGCCCCTGCCGGAAGACATCGTCGACCGGCTCCGCTCGACCGAGACCTTCAACCAGGGCTTTGCGACGAGCGAATACCTCGCCGCGACCTGGCTCGATCAGGCCTGGCACTCCCTCTCCGAGAGCGCGGCCGAATCCGTCACCTCTGTGGCCGACTTCGAGAGCGCGACGCTGGCCAACATCGGGCTCGATCTGCCGGCCGTACCGCCGCGCTACGCCTCGACCTACTTCGCCCACGTCTTCTCGGGCGGCTACAGCGCCGGGTACTACTCCTACATCTGGAGCGAGGTACTCGACGCCGACACCGTGCAGTGGTTCCGCACGCACGGGGGTCTGCGCCGCGACAACGGCGACCGATTCCGCCAGCGTCTGCTGGGTGTGGGCGGCTCCCAGGACCCACTCGAGGCCTACCGCGACTTCCGGGGCCGGGATGCCGACATCCAGCCCCTGCTCTCGCGTCGGGGCCTCGACGCCTGAGTCGTCATTTCGTCTCGGCCCTGCGGGCTCGCTCAATGACCGGCACCCGGTCGTTGAGCGAGCCGCAGGCGAGACGAAACGCCGGAAGGGCTAGGCGCTCTTCTTCGCGCGGTTCATGATCAGGGTCGGCTCGGCACCCTCGTCGACCGCGGCGCGGGTGACGATGACCTTCGCGACGTTCTCGGATGACGGGATGTCGAACATGATCGGCCCGAGAACGTCCTCGAGGATCGCTCGTAGACCTCGGGCACCGGTCTTGCGGCCGACCGCGAGCTCGGCGATGGCGTCCAGCGCGTCGCGTTCGAACTCCAGTTCGACGCCGTCGAGCTCGAACATGCGCTGGTACTGCTTCACGAGAGCGTTGCGCGGGCCGGTGAGGATCTCGATGAGCGCCTCACGGTCGAGCTGGGACACGGATGCCACGACGGGCAGACGGCCGATGAATTCGGGGATGAGGCCGAACTTGTGCAGGTCTTCCGGCAGGACCTCACTGAAGAGGTTCTGGTCGTCGTCCTTTTCGTGCAGACGGGCACCGAAGCCCACACCGTGCCGACCGACGCGTGACGAGATGATTTCTTCGAGCCCCGCGAACGCGCCAGCGACGATGAACAGAACATTCGTCGTGTCGATCTGGATGAACTCCTGGTGCGGGTGCTTGCGTCCGCCCTGCGGCGGAACCGAGGCGACGGTGCCCTCGAGAATCTTCAGGAGAGCCTGCTGCACACCCTCGCCCGAGACATCCCGCGTGATCGAGGGGTTCTCAGCCTTGCGGGCGATCTTGTCGACCTCGTCGATGTAGATGATGCCCGTCTCGGCGCGCTTGGTGTCGAAGTCCGCGGCCTGGAGGAGCTTCAGCAGGATGTTCTCGACGTCTTCGCCGACGTATCCGGCCTCCGTTAGAGCGGTCGCGTCTGCGACCGCGAAGGGAACGTTCAGGCGCTTCGCGAGCGTCTGAGCGAGGTACGTCTTGCCGCAACCCGTGGGGCCGAGGAGCAGGATGTTGCTCTTCGCGATCTCAACCTCTTCGGCACGCTGCTCGGCCGACTGGATCGTGCCGTGCGCACGCACGCGCTTGTAGTGGTTGTAGACGGCGACGGACAGGGCGCGCTTGGCATCCTGCTGCCCGACGACGTACTCCTCGAGGAACGAGAAGATCTCACGCGGCTTGGGAAGTTCGAAGTCCGAGACGACACCAGTGCCAGCCTCGGCCATCCGCTCTTCGATGATTTCGTTGCAGAGCTCGACGCACTCGTCGCAGATGTAGACGCCGGGACCGGCGATCAACTGCACGACCTGCTTCTGGCTCTTGCCACAGAAGGAGCACTTGAACAGGTCTGCGCTTTCGCCGATGCGGGCCATCGGGCTCCTCCTCATGCATGCCCGGACAACCGGGCGGGACAATAGTGCGAGCCTAACAACTCGCCCCGACATCCGGTCGTATTGACCCGATGCCGGGGCGAGCCGGCCCTGGACTACTTGGTGAGTGCCGCGGGAACGCGCTTGCGTGTCGTCAGAACCTGGTCGACGAGGCCGTACGCGACGGCGTCGACACCGCTCAGGATCTTGTCGCGATCGATGTCGCGGTTGACCTCTTCGCGCGTCTTGTTGCTGTGCTTGGCCAGGGTGTCCTCGAGCCAGGTGCGCATGCGCAGGATCTCGGCAGCCTGAATCTCGATGTCGGACGCCTGCCCGTGCCCCGCCTCGCCCATGGCGGGCTGGTGGATCAGGATGCGCGCGTTCGGCAGCGCGAGACGCTTGCCGGGGGCACCGGCCGCGAGCAGCACGGCGGCGGCCGAGGCCGCCTGACCGAGCACGACGGTCTGGATCTGCGGCGACACGTACTGCATGGTGTCGTAGATCGCCGTCATCGCGGTGAACGAACCACCGGGCGAGTTGATGTACATGATGATGTCGCGGTCGGGATCCTGGCTCTCGAGCACCAGAAGCTGGGCCATGACGTCATCCGCCGAGGCGTCGTCGACCTGAACACCCAGGAAGATGACGCGGTCCTCGAACAGCTTGTTGTACGGGTCCTGACGCTTGTAGCCGTAGGCCGTGCGCTCCTCGAACTGGGGCAGGATGTAGCGCGATCCGGGAGCCTGGAGTCCGCGATGCGCGAGACCCTCTGCCGCGGCCGAGCCGAAGGTGGGGATGTCCATATTCATGCTTCCTTGTCTGTCCTTCGGATGCCTCAGCTAGCCGTCCCGCCGCCACCAGTGACGTCGGAAAGGTGCGCGCGGATGTGATCGACGAAGCCGTACTCGAGGGCCTCATCGGCGGTGAACCAGCGGTCGCGGTCACCGTCTTCGTTGATCTGCTCGACGGACTTACCCGTCTGCGCTGCCGTGATCTCGGCCAGGCGGTTCTTCATCGAGACGATGAGCTGGGCCTGCGTCTGAATGTCGCTCGACGTACCGCCGAACCCACCGTGGGGCTGGTGCAGGAGCACACGCGCGTTGGGCGTGATGTAGCGCTTGCCCTTCGTGCCGCTCGTGAGCAGCAACTGTCCCATCGAGGCGGCCATGCCGATGCCGACCGTGACGATGTCGTTCGGCACGAACTGCATCGTGTCGTAGATCGCCATACCGGCGGTGATCGAGCCACCGGGTGAGTTCACGTAGAGAAAGATGTCCTTCTCGGGGTCTTCCGCGGCGAGCAGCAGGATCTTGGCGCAGATCTCGTTGGCGTTCTCGTCACGCACCTCGGATCCCAGCCAGATGATGCGGTCCTTCAGCAGCCTGTCGAAGACACTCGTTGCCATCAATGGTTCGGCCATCGTTGCTCCCATTCGTTGTACGTCTGCGACGAATCTACCGGCGCGGATCGGCGGCTTCGCCCGTGTTCGCCCTGGGCAGAGCGGGTGTCGCGGCGGGCCCGCGCCTCGCGCTCCCCCTCTCGACTTGGGGCGTCGCAATTCTCAACTTGGGGCGTTGAGGTCCCGTTGGGGCGCGGGGCCCCGCGCCCCAACGGGATTCTGACGCCCCAGGCCGGTCGGTGTGCGCGTGGGGACAGGAAGAGGGGGGCGGATGCCTCGGCATCCACCCCCCTCTTGTCGCTCGGGCGACTACGCCTTGTCGGCGGCCTTCTTCGCGGGAGCCTTCTTCGCAGGCGCCTTCTTCTTCGGCTTCTCTTCGGCCTCGATCACGGCGTCGGCCTCGGCCGCAGCGTCCGCGATCTCTTCGGCCTCTTCGACGACCTCTTCTTCGGCGTCGAGGAAGTCCTCGTCCAGCTCCTCGTCATCCACGGCGATGAAACCGGACAAATCGACGGGCTTGCCGTTGGTGTCGACGACGGTGACCTTGCCGAGCGCAACGGCGAGGGCCTTGTTGCGGGCGACCTCACCGACGAGCGCGGGCAGCTGGTTGCCCTGCTGCAACGCCTGCATGAACTCCTGGGGGGCCATGCCGTACTGGGCCGCGGACTGGATGATGTACTGGCTCAGCTCTTCTTGCGAGACCTGCACGTCGGCGTCCTCGGCGAGCTTGTCGAGCACGACCTGCGTGCGGAACTGCTTCTCGCTCGCCTCGGTGACCTCGGCGCGGTGCACGTCGTCTTCGAGGCGGCCTTCGCCCTCGAGGTGCGTGTGCACCTCGTCCTCGACGAGCTGAGCGGGAACCGGGATGTCGAGCTGCTCCAGGAGCGTCTCGATCAGCTTGTCGCGCGCGGCCGAGCCCTGCGTGAAGGCCGACTGCTGGCCGACCCGCTCGCTGAGGCTCTCGCGCAGCTCGGCGATGGTGTCGAACTCGCTCGCGATCTGAGCGAAGTCGTCGTCAGCCTCGGGCAGCTCGCGCTCCTTGACGGCGGTGACGGACACGACGACCTCGGCCTCTTCGCCGGCGTGGTCGCCGCCAACGAGCGTCGAACGGAAGGTGGTCTCTTCGCCCGCGGTGAGCGAGTCGATGGCCTCGTCGATGCCCTCGAGCAGTTCGCCCGAGCCGACCTCGTACGAAACGCCACCGGCGCGGTCGATCTCGGCGCCGTCGATCGTGGCTACCATGTCGAGCTCGACGAAGTCACCGGTCTTGGCGGGACGGTCGACCGTGATGAGCGTGCCGAAACGGCCGCGCAGGCGATCGAGCTCTTCGTCGATAGCCGACTCGTCGACCTCGACGGCGTCGACCGTCAGCGTGATGCCCTCGAGCGGGGGCAGGGTGACCTCGGGGCGAACATCAACCTCGACCTCGACCTTGAGGTCGCCGGAGAAGTCCTTGTCGCTCGGCCATTCGACGATGTCGGCGGAGGGCTTCCCGACAACGCGAACGTTGTTCTCGTTAACGGCCTCGCGGAAGAAGCGGTCGAGTGCCTCGTTCACGGCGTGCTCGATGACGGCGCCGCGACCGACGCGCTGGTCGATGATCGGCGCGGGCACCTTGCCCTTGCGGAAGCCGGGCACCTGGATGTCCTGGGCGATGTGCTCGTAGGCGTGCGAGATGCTGGGCTTCAGCTCTTCGGGCGTGACCGAAATGTGCAGCTTGACGCGCGTGGGGCTGAGCTGCTCGACGGTGCTATTCACCATGCTGGTTGTTCTCCTCGTGATTGATCGCACGCGCGATTGCGCTGCGGGTCAGGGTCTGTGTGGATCGTCCGTCGGGGCGACAGGATTTGAACCTGCGGCCTCCCGCTCCCAAAGCGGGCGCTCTACCAAGCTGAGCTACGCCCCGGGGTGGCCCCGCGGGTCAACGCGGGTAAGAAACGACCCCCAAGAGTCTAGCCGAGTCCCTCACCGCGCCGTCGCGGCCCGGATCGCGCTGCTCCCGCACGGTCAATGAGCAGCGCCTTCGGCCACTGAGCCAACCCCCGGTCGCTGAGCTTGTCGAAGTGACCCCTGCCTCCGCGACCCGGACAGCACCGCGTCTGCGTTCCGGTAGACTTTCGGATGCCGCGCCTCGTCGCGGCGGATCGACCAAAACTGAATCACCCATTTTCGGCATAATTGCGCTGAATTCGGGGCTGTAGCTTAGTGGTAAAGCCTCTGTCTTCCAAACAGATGATGCGAGTTCGATTCTCGTCAGCCCCTCTCTCGCCCTGACGTTCGGCCGTAGGCCGAGCGGCGGGGCGATCGTGCTGTGTGGAAGCGCATCCGAGCGGGCGACAGCCTGCGCGTCGCTTCGACGGGCTCAGCGACCGTACGGGTGCGAATCAGGCCGGCGCGGCGTCCGCGTGCTCGGCGGACAGCACCACGTACACCTCGGCGTTCCGCAGCAGACCGGCGCGCTCCTCGTCGGTGAGCGCCCGCCGAACCTTGGCCGGCACGCCCGCGACGAGCGAGCCATCCGGAATCTCCATGTCCTCGAGAACGACCGCGCCACCAGCCACGAGGCATCCGGCACCGATCACGGCACCCGACAGCACCACGCTGCCCATGCCGATGAGCGACCCGTCGCCGATCGTGCACCCGTGCACGACGGCGTTGTGACCGACCGAGACATCACGGCCGATCACCACCGGGTGGCCGCTGTCGACGTGTACCGAGACGTTGTCCTGAATGTTGCTGCCCGCGCCGATCGAGATCGAGTCGCGGTCGGCGCGCAGGATCGCGTTGTACCAGACGCTCGCCCCCGCGTCGAGACGCACGGCGCCGGCGAGTCGCGCTCCGGCCGCGACGAACGCGGTCTCATCGAGCGATGGGATGCGTCCGGCGACGGACAGAACGGATGCATCGGTTGAAACGGTCATGGATCCGACCTTACGACCCGCGCACCGGCCCGCGCGCCCTACTCCCCTGGGACACCCGCCGAGATCGCATCCCGCAGCGCAGCGGTGTACTGCGGCGCGAGCGAATCGACGAACGACACTGTCAGGTGATTCTCGTCTCGGTACACGTTCGCCCCGCCGACGACCGGGAAGCACGTCGTGTCGTCGCAGAACACATCGGTGAAGTCGAGCAGCGTGACACCAGCGGTGCCTTCCGCCGCATCCTTCAGCGGATCCTGGTCGGTCAGCAGGTCGTCACGGGCACCATCGCAATTGCCCACCCCTTGGGTGCGCAGGCACTTGTTCGGGTCGTTCTCCCAGACCGGATTGTCGACGACGGTGACGACGGGGATGCCGCGATCGAGCATCCCGCTCCATGCTTCGCGGTAGCCCGCCACGGCGGCGTCGTGCACGCTGTCGTACCCCGCAGACGAGAACGGTGTGGCCGAGAGCCCCGCCGTGAAGACGACATCGAAGTCGCCGCCGTCGAGCACCTCGACCGCGTTCTCGCGCCAGTCGGCGCAGGCGGCCCCGAAGGCGCCGGGCGTCGACAGCGGTGTCGTGCTCCACGGGCATGCGCCCTTGAAGAGCGTCGTGAGGTGCCATCCGTTCTCGGCTGCGATGCGCTCGAACGTCGACAGCAGCTGGAACGCGTGGCTGTCGCCGATGAGCGCGACACGCGGAGCATCCGCTGCATCCGATCCGAACTCGCACGTGACGGCACGGGAGTCGTTGAGCTGCACGAAGCACTGTTCGTCGGCGGGCATATCCGCGGCAGCGAAACCGGGCGCGGGCAGCACCTGGTCGCCGAAGTCGACGTCGGCACAGGCCGAATCGAGCACGCTCGCCGCCCCGAAGCACTCGGGCGGGTCGGAACGGAGTTGTTCGATCGCTGCAACGCCCTCGCGATAAGCGGGTGCGTTGATCGCCCAGGCGCCGGCCGCGGTCGCCCCCACGAGGATCATCGCGACCAGCGACGCCCAGAGAGTCACGCGCGGCGGGCGCTTCGTCAGGACCTTCCAGGCTCGCGCCGGATCCTCCACGAACTTCTTCGTGAGCCAGGCGAGCACGAAGCACAGGGCAAGCAGTGTCACACGGTGGTAGATCGTCAAACCCCAGAACGGGACGGATGGCGCGATCACGATCAGCGGCCAGTGCCACAGGTAGAGGCTGTACGAGATGTCCCCGACGAACTGTGCGGGACGGATCGACAGGATGCGGGTCGGGTACCACCACCGCGCGGTGTTCGACGCGGCGATCACGGCCGCCGCTCCGAGCGTCGGCACGAGAGCCATGTACCCGGGGTACGGTGTCTGTCCATCGAACTGGAAGGCGGCGTACAGCAGCGCGACGATGCCCGCCCAGCCGAGCACGAAGCTGCCGATCGCGTTGCGGATCCGCAACATCGGGACCAGGGCGATGAGCGCTCCGACCCCGAACTGCCACATGCGGGTAAAGGTCACGAAGTAGGCGGGAGCCGGGTTCGTGATCGTGAAGACGACGCAGAAGACGAAGGATGCGAGGGTCACAACGCCGAGCGTCGTGATGATCGCGCGGCGTCGGGCGCCGCGGAAGAACTTCACGCCGATCCATGCCGCGAGCAGCATGACCAACGGCCAGAGCACGTAGAACTGCTCCTCGAGCGACAGCGACCAGTAGTGCTGCACCGTGGTCGGCTCCCCCGTGAGCGCGAGGTAGTCGGTGGAAGCGAATGCCAGATACCAGTTCTCGACGTAGAACGCCGAGGCGATGATCTCGCGGATCTCGTTGGGGAGCGCCGACAGCGGGAAGAGGTACGGCGATGCGACGACGATGGCGGAGAACAACAGGACCAAAAGCGACGCGGGCAGGAGCCGCCGCGCACGACGGGCCCAGAACTGCGCGAGTCGCACGCCACCCGTCGCCTCGAGCTCGCGCATGAGGTGACCGGTGATCAGGAACCCGGAGATGACGAAGAACACGTCGACACCGACATATCCGCCCGAGAGACGACCCGGCCAGAAGTGATAGAGCACCACGAACAGGACGGCGATCGCACGCAATCCCTGTACGTGCGGGATGAAACGCGACGGCTCTGCGTGTTCGGGAGAACGATTTCGTCGTTCGCGTCGGAGCATCTGCGACGGGGCGCCCAGATTCTGCGGGCCGAGTTCATGGTCTGCGGAGGGCACCAGACGACGCTACCCGGTCGTTCACGGGATGCCCGCATCGTCGTGTGATTTGCCGCGTGTTTCCGGCACTAAGCCGAGCCTCAGCTTGCTTGCGGAATGTCTGAGGCTGAGTAGCGTTTACCCCAGAGTCGCCGCGAACATCGCGGCCGGAGGGACCAAAATGACGAAGATTCAGACCGTTTCCACAACCGTCAGCGACCCTGATGTGTCGGCTGCGGCCGCCCAGTTCCTCTCCCCCGTCGTCCTCGGCCTGCAGGCCCTGACGATCAACGGCAAGCAGGCGCACTGGCACGTGCGCGGCGCCAACTTCATCGGCGTTCACGAGCTGCTCGACACCGTCGTGGCGAACGCGGGCGGCTGGGCTGACCTCGCCGCCGAGCGGATCGTCGCCCTCGGCCTGCCGATCGACGCCCGTGTGTCAGCCGTTGCGGCCAAGGCCGGAGCGACCGGCGTTCCCGCCGGCTTCGCTAAGTCGGATGTCGAGATCCCGGCGATCATCGCCGACATGGACGCCATCCTGATCGACCTGCAGGCCGCGATCGACGGCCTCGACGAGGTCGACCTGACCAGCCAGGACGTTGCGGTCGAGATCAAGCGCGGCCTCGAGAAGGACCGCTGGTTCCTGTTCGCTCACGTCAGCGAGTAAAGACCCCGCGCCTCAGGCGCTGTAAAAGGGCCTCCGGATCATCCGGGGGCCCTTCTGCGTTGCTGCCGACAACAGGAAGTTCGCTGAGAACAGGACGGTATCGCGCGCATTCTCCTGTTCTCGGCAGATCTCCTGTTCTCGGCAGATCTCCTGTTTCCCCGGACAGGTTCTCGTGAGGAGAGCGGATGCCTCAGGCCCGGTGCGTGAGCCGGCCAGCGATCATCGTCGCGGCGACGCGCATTCCGCGTAGCCCCGCGGCGTCCGCGACACGGGGGTCGGCCTCGCACAGGGCGAGGTCAGCGACCGCACCGGGTTCAATGCCCACGGCATCCGATCCCGATCCGCGCTCGGTCGACGCCGCGCGCGCCAGCTCGAATGGCACGGACTGTTCGGGGTGCCAGGCCGGCCGGTCGTCGTTCGTCCGGTAGACGGCCGCCGCGATCGCGGTCCAGGGGTCGAGAGCCGAGACCGGGGCATCCGATCCGAACCGCAGCTCGGCGCCCGCATCCGCGAGAGCGCGGAGCGGGTAGGCGAGCGCGGTCTGCGCCGCCCATTCATGGTCGGCGATGTCGCGGTCATCGACCGCGTGCGCGGGCTGCACGCTCGCGGCGACCCCGAGGCGCGCGAAGCGGTGCAGGTCTGCGTGGGCCACGAGCTGCGCGTGCTCGATCGTGCCGACCGCGCCCGTCCGCGCGAATGCGTCCAGGGCGTGCGAGTTGGCGACATCGCCGATCGCATGCACCGCGGACTCCAGGCCCCCGGCCGTTGCGACGGTCATGAGTTCCAGCAGTTCCTCGGGCGGGACGGTCATCACGCCGTGGTCGCCGTGGGTGCCGGGGTACGGGTGCGAGCAGGCCGCGGTCCGTGTGCCGAGCGACCCGTCTGTGATGACCTTGAAGGGCCCGACGCGCACCAGATCGGATGCCGCGCCGCGAACGGCATCGCCGGTACGTAGTCCCTCGGCCACGGCGCGCGGAAGATCTGCCGGGTAGATCCCGAACCGGATCCGGAGCGCATCGAAACCGGCCGCCAGACGGCGCACCCAGGCATCCTCGTTCCATGCCATGTCGAGGTCGACGACACCGACGATCCCCCGCATCGCGGCCCCGCGCGCCGCAGCATCGACGAGAACATCGCCGCGGGCCGGATCGATCGCGTTGAGTCGCCGCGAGATCTCGAAGGCCGGCAGCTCTCGCAAGACGCCCGAGCCGAGGGGATCGTGTCCCTCGCGACGAAGCGCGGCCGTGTTGAGCCATACCGAGTGAACGTCGGCGTTGATCAGGTACGTCGGGACATCGCCCGTCGCTGCATCGAGCAGCAGGCGTTCGGGCTCGTCCGCCCACAGCGCGTCGCGATATCCCGTGCCGATGCGGCGTCCATCCGCGAGCACCGGCGCCGCAGCCATGATTCGCGTCGCCTCGGCGGCGGAGGACGCGTGATCGAGCGGCTCGCGGGCCGCCCGCAGCGCCCACTGTGTGAGGTGCACGTGGTGATCCCACAACCCGGGCATGAGCCATCCGCCGTCCGCGTCGAGCACAGCCGCGGATGCCGGATGCTTCAGCGCGCCAGCCGGGGCGATGTCGACGATTCGCCCGCCCGCGAGCACGACGTCATGCGGGTCGTCGCCCAGGGGCAGGGGCATCGCGGCGCCGACGATGCGTGCGTTCGCGATCATCCCGACGGTTTCACCGACGTTCACGACGGGAAGCCCCCGGTTCGCTCAGTGGCTGCGGGCGTGGTCCCGCCGGGTTTCGCGGCCGCAATCTGCGCGTCGCGCGCCCGACGCATCTCGGCGGCGAGCGGTGGATTCGGGTGCGCCCCGCCCTCCGCCAGCTCGGCGATGATCGTCTCGACGACGTCGCCCGGCCGGTTCTGGCTGAGCTTGCGTTTCGCGACGACCCGCGACGGCGTCAAACGAAAGCCGACGGTGCCCCGCTCGAGGCGTTCGATGAACGTGGCGTCGTTCGGCGCCTGCCACATGCCCCGGGGCTCTGGCATCCGTGACTCGAACCGGTCGACGAGCGCGTCGAGCACCCGCAGGTTCTCATCCGTGTCGAGGAGTTCTGGCACGCCCGTCAGATGAGCCGAGACGAAGTTCCACGTCGGGACGCTCGCGACAGGTCCGGAGAAGACGCTGCCGTACCAGGACGGCGAGATGTATCCGTGCGGGCCCTGAACGACGACGAGCAGCTCACGCTCACCCAGACCGTGGATCAGGTCGTCGGGCTTGCCGACGTGCCCCACGATCGTGAGGTCATCACGTGCCGGGTCCAGCATCACGGCGTAGTGCGAGGCGACCAGTCCGTCGGGGGTGTCGCTGACGAGCGTGACCCACGGGTGCTGATTCACGAGCCGTCGTAGCTCGCCGACGTCGGTCATCGCAAAGGAGGGGTTCTGGCGCACCCGCCCAGCCTAGATCGGCCGACGTGCCAGGCGTTGCGCTGTCGCAGAACGATGTCGGAAGCGCGCGCGAGGGTCGATGTGTGACCACGGAGCGGGACCGAGGGGGGTCAGCGCTGGTCCTGCGGGCACCAATAGAGCTTTCGTCCCCCGACCTCTTCCAGCACGATCTCGGTGCCGCAGATGCGGCAGGGCAGGCCCGCCCGGTGGTACACCCAGTGCCGATCGTCGCGGCGCGCCATGGCGCGGCGGTACCAATCCGGATCGAGATCGTCCATCGTCATCATCTGGCCGGTCTCGACACCGATGGCGAGCAGATGCGTCCAGTCGCGCCACAGCTCCCGCACGACTTCTTCCGGCACGTCACGCCCCGGCGTGTGCGGATTCAGGCGCGCGCGGAAGAGCATTTCTGCCCGATAGACATTGCCGATACCGCTGACGATCGACTGATCCATCAACAACAGCCCGATCGGTGTCGGCTTCTTGCGCACCGCGGCGACGAAGCGTTCCTCGCCCTCTGCCAGGTCATCCACGAGCGGGTCGGGGCCGAGCTTGGCGATCGTCGCCGCCACCTCATCGGGCGTCTGCAGGGCGCACGCAGTCGGGCCACGCAGGTCCGCGCTGGTCACCTCGGTCATCAGGCGCAGGCGCACCTGCCCCACGATCGGCGGCGGCCACTCCGAACCCTCGTCCGCGAGGCCCGTTGTCTGCTCGGACATACGAACGTGCACCCGAGCACGACGCGGCGCGCCGATCGAGGTCAGCGAGTTCTCACCCGCTGAATCGAACACCGGGGCATCGAAGACCGGGGCATCCAACTCCGTCCCCCGCTGATTCGTCTGCCCCATGCGTCCGTTTGCCGCCGCGATCGTCGGATCCACCACGATCTCGCCCGCGAAGTCCCATGCGCCGTACATCCCGAGGTGCACGCGCAACCACAGGTCCTCCTCGAACGCGAGGAACATCTGCTTGCCGACAGCTCGCACATCCGTCGCCGTACGTCCATCGAGCAGTGCGGCGCCCTCGACGAAACGTCCCTGCGGGCTCGACGCGAAGACGCGCTGACCGACGAAGTTTCGCTCGAACTGACGCGCGATGCGATGGACGGAGTGGCCTTCGGGCATCAGCCGACCTCGGGATCGAAGGCGTCGATGTCTTCTCCCCCGCGACTCGGTGCCGCACCGCCGTTCTCGACCGGCGTCGCGCGCGGATCGGGCAGGAGCGAACCGTCCGCCTCGTACGCCGCGATCTGGCCGATCCGGCGCACGTGCCGTTCTTCGAACGTGAAGGGCGTGGCGATGAAGATGTCGATGAACTTCGCTGCCTCGTCGAACGTGTGCTGGCGCGCACCGATCGCGATGACGTTCGCGTCGTTGTGCTCGCGCGCAAGTTCCGCGGTCGCAACGTTCCAGACCAGCGCGGCGCGAATGCCCTGCACCTTGTTCGCCGCGACCTGCTCACCGTTGCCCGATCCACCGAAGACGATGCCGAGCGTCTCGATGCCGGCGGCCTGGTCGCGAACGACCGCCTGAGCGGCACGGATGCAGAACGCCGGGTAATCGTCGAGGGCGTCGTACTCGAGCGGGCCGTGGTCCACGACGTCGTGGCCCTGGTCGCTCAGGTGGTGCTGCAGGCGAGTGGAGAATTCCAGCCCCGCGTGATCGGTGGCGATATGGATGCGCATGGGCTCAATCCTAGGGACGGGCCGAATGGCGAACGGTCAGGGCGCGATACCGGATGCCGCGGGTTTGAATCCCGCGCGGACGTTCTCGCAGCACCCCGGCCGACACACGTCGAACCAGGGCCCGAGCTTCGTGACGTGCGGGCGTTCGGCCGTCGGGGTGCCCTTCAGGCGCTCCTCGATGAGGTCGACCAGGCCCGCAACGTACGCCGGGTCGACACCGGGGGTCGGGGTTCGAACGGCGGCGAGACCCGCCTCCGCCGCGGCCTCCATCGCCTCGGTGTCGAGATCCCAGAGCACCTCCATGTGGTCGCTGACGAAGCCGAGGGGAACGATCGCGACGGCTCGCGCGCCTTCTGCGGGCAGCCCCTCGATCACGTCGCACACATCCGGCTCGAGCCACGGCTGCGAGGGCGGACCCGACCGCGACTGGTAGACCAGCTGCCACGGAACATCCGCAGCATCCGGGATCTCTTCCGCGATCTGCGCCATCACGTACGCGGCGACCGCGAGGTGCTGCGTCTCGTAGGCGCCGCCTTCACCCCACTCCCGGTCGCGCGGGCCGGATCGCCGCGCGTCGTCCATCGGCACGCTGTGCGTGGAGAAGAGCACCCGGATCTCGCCCGGCGCGATGCCATCCGAGAGGAACCCGGCGACGGCTTCGCGCACTCCGGCGACGAACGGGGCGATGAAACCGGGGTGGTCGAAGAACTGGCGGATCTTGTCAATCGTCACCGTCCCGCCCAGACCGGTCTCGTCGAGCACGCGAGCGAAGTCCTCGCGGTACTGGCGGCAGCTCGAGAACGAGCTGTAGGCGCTCGTGGCGAGGGCGAGGAGTCTGCGGTGCCCCGCGGCATCCGCGGCCGTGACGGCCTCATCGAGGTACGGCGCCCAGTTGCGGTTGCCCCAGTAGATGGGCAGATCGATGCCTCGGCGGGCGAGTTCGGCCTCGAGCTTCACCTTCAGCTCACGGTTCTGAGCGTTGATCGGGCTGATCCCACCGAAGTGCCGGTAGTGATGGGCGACCTCTTCGAGTCGCTCGTCGGGGATGCCACGACCGCGCGTCACGTTTCGCAAGAACGGGATCACGTCGTCCTGGCCCTCGGGTCCGCCGAAGCTCGCCAGCAGGAGCGCGTCGTAGGCGACGGGCACTTCGACGTGTTCCGGCCCACCGGCGGCGGCCGGGGATGCGTAGAGGACGACGGGGTTCACATCTGCGGGAGTTGCGCTCACACCCTCCATCCTCCCACCGCCCCGGGCCCAGGGTGCCCGTTCGCCCGACCCTGCTCGCGTAACATCCCGGAAAACCTCGACGCCTACACTTACGGCGAGGAGGCACGATGACGTCTGTCTCGGAGTTGGATTCCGCGACGACCGCGCTGATAGACCGCGCGGTCGCCACGTTGAGAGGACGCCGGGTCGCCGTACTCACCGGCGCCGGAGTCTCGACGGACTCCGGAATCCCGGACTATCGCGGCAACGGCGCCCCCGTTCGCTCGCCCATGACGGCCCAGCAGTTCATGGCAGACGAGTCCTCGCGACGCCGCTACTGGCTCGGCGGTCACCTCGGCTGGCACGCGTTCTCGGGCGCTCAACCGAATGCCGGCCACGAAGCGATCGCCCGGCTCGAGGCAGACGAATTCGCCACGGGTGTCGTGACACAGAACGTCGACGGGCTGCACGTGCGAGCGGGCAGCGGCCGAGTCGTCGAGCTGCACGGCACAATGCGTCGCGTGTTCTGCACTCACTGCGGCCAGGTCTTCGACCGGCGCGACATCTCCGAACGCATCGAGATCGACAATCCCTGGGTCACGATGCCCGAGAACATCCCGCTCGGCCCCGACGGCGATGTCCTTCCCTCGTCGACGGATGGGTTCGTCGTTCCGGACTGCTCGGTGTGCGGCGGGCTCCTCAAGCCCGACGTGGTGTTCTTCGGCGAGTTCATCCCCGCCGAGAAGTTTCGCGAGGCCGAGCAACTGCTGAAGACCAGCCAGGCCCTGCTGATCGCGGGCTCATCGCTCGTCGTGAATTCGGGCATCCGTCTGGTGGAACGGGCGCGCAGGCGCAAACTTCCGGTGATCATCGTGAACCGCGGAGTCACCCGCGCCGACAACCGCGCGACCATCAAGATCGACGCCGGAACCAGCGAAGTCCTCGGCGCACTCGCCGCTGGACTCGCGGCAACCCGCTGACTCCTGCCCGTAGGCTCGGAGACGTGACCGATCTGATCCTCCTGCGCCATGGCGAGACGGACTGGAACCGCGAACGGCGCATCCAGGGTCTGAGCGACATCCCGCTGAACGAAACCGGCCGCGTGCAGGCTCGCGCGGCGGGAGAACTGCTCCGCATAGAACTCGCGGACGCCGGCCCCGTGGCGATCGTCTCGAGCGACCTGTCCCGGGCGATCGAGACGGCCGCGATCATCGCCGAAGCCCTCGGAGTGCCCGGTCCACGGGAGTATCCGGGGCTGCGTGAGCGGGGCTACGGTGAGGCCGAGGGTGCCCTTGTCGCCGAAGTGCCGACACTCTTCGGCTCCGCCGAGCGCGATCTGATTCCGGGAGCGGAATCCGCGGCCGATCTGCGCGCGCGAGCACTGCGAGCACTGGATGAGATCTCGACGGATGTCGAACGCGAGATGCCCGGGGCATCCATCATCGCGGTCGCGCATGGCGCACTCATCGCCGAGGTCGTGCGGGTGGCAAGCGACGGCGCGCTCCCGCGGCCGGGTGAACGCATCGCCAACGGTTACCCGTTCCGGTTCCAGCTCGAGGTCGGCGGCAGTCTCGGCAGCACGGGTATCCGCCTCGCGACGGATGACGCCGGCGCCTCACGCGACGGTTTCCCCAGCACGACCCGGGCCTGAGCTCGGATTGCCGCGAGCGCCGCTAGCCTGAACGCGGAGGACGCAGTGAGTGATTCTGTTGACCCGCGAGACGCTGCGGAAAACGCGACACCCCCAGGTGACGCGCCGAGCGAGCGTGGCCGTAGCCGTAGCCGCCGCGATTTTCTGCGAGCCGGCGGTATCGCCGCTGCCGGTTTGCTCGTGGGTGGCGCGGTCGGGGGCGCCGCCGGCGCCGCAATCGGCAGTTCGATGGCAAATCAAGACGAGTTCGGGGCGCTGGCGCCCCGAGAGGTCCCGGGTTTCGATCACGTCGTCGTCCTGATGGGCGAGAACCGTTCCTTCGATAACCTCCTGGGCTGGCTGTACACGCCCGACAACCTTCCGCCCGGCGAAACCTTCGAGGGCCTCGCGTTCGGCAACTATTCGAACCCCGACCCCGACGGGAATCGCGTCTCCGCGCACGTCTATGCCGGCCCGACGGACGTGATCATGGGCCAGCCGAATCCTGACCCGGGCGAGGCCTATCCGCACGTCAACACGCAACTCTTCGGCACCGTTGATCCCGCGAGTAATGCTGAACTCTGGCGGAACGAGATGGGCGCCCCCTTCAATGCGCCGAAAGACGGTGCGAAGCCCACCATGGACGGCTTCCTGAAGGACTATCACGTCAACTACGAAGAGCTTCACAAGGGCAAGAAGGCGACGCCGGACGAGGCCAATCAGATCATGGGCGGCTTCTCGCCCGAGATGCTGCCCGTCCTGTCGACGCTCGCGCGCGAGTTCGCCGTGTTCGACCACTGGTTCGCGGCCGTGCCCAGCCAGACCTACTGCAACCGCTCTTTCTTCCACGCTTCCACGTCCCACGGCTTTGTCACGAACCGCGGCGGGGGTGGCTACGAGAAGTGGCTGGATGCGGCGCCCCGAGACACGATCTTCAATCATCTCGATCGCGCGGGGATCAGCTGGAAGATCTACTTCGATGAGATGCAGCTCGTCTCGCTGACGGGCGTCATGCACGCGCCAGTGCTCGAGACGCACTGGCGTACCGAGCACTTCGCACATATGTCGGACTTCTATCAGGACGCGAAGAACGGCACCCTTCCGGCTTACGCGTTCATCGAGCCGCGCATGATCTATAACCACAACGACTTCCACCCGCCGTTCGGTGCACTCCGCAGTGGCGAGGTCGAGGGCACCGAGGTCGTCGATTCCGCGGTCTCGGATGTCCGCGCGGGTGAGGCTCTCGTCGCCAACGTGTACGACGCGATCAAGAAGAGCGCGACGCCGCAAGGCTCGAACGCCCTCAACACGCTTCTGCTCATCACGTTCGATGAGCACGGGGGCACCTACGATCACGTCTCGCCACCCGCGGCCACTCCCCCCGACGCGGACGCGCCGGAGGGCGAGATGGGATTTCGGTTCGATCGCCTCGGCGCGCGTGTGCCGGCGATCGCCGTGTCGGCTTACACCCGCTCGGGAACGATCGTCCATGACGAGATGCATCACGGGTCGGTGATTGCGACCCTCTGCCGATTGCACGGTCTCGAGCCTTTGACGCGTCGCGACGCGGGTGCCAATACCCTGTTCCCCGTCGTGAACCTCGAGGTGCCGCGCGATCCGAAGACCTGGCCCACCGTGCACCCCATGTACCTACCCCGGCAGATCGACGAAGAAGAGATCGAAGACCTCGCACACGGATCGCAGAGGGACAAACCGCTGAGCCCTCCCGGTAAGGGACTTCTCGGACTCCTGCTCGCCAAGTACGGCGACGGGTCGGAGCCGGAACCGCAGACATACGCCGACGCCTATCGGGTGGGTACGAAGCACGGCCTCGGACTCTTCTACCCGAAGATCACGTCCGGCGCGTAGGTCCGTACTGGCGCCCGTCTCATCAGCTCGCTCAGTGCCTCTCTGAGCCGCTGAGCAGGATGCGTAAAGTGGAGCGTCGGATTCGGGTAAAGTCACCGACTATGGGCAAGCTCGATCACGCCGACCTCGCGCTCCTCAGCGCGCTTGCAGACGACCCCCGGGCCACCGTGGTCGCATTGGCCGAGCGTCTGAGTCTGTCGCGCAATACCGTTCAGGCCCGGATGGCGAAGCTCGAGAAAGCGGGCGTGTTCCTCTCCTACGAGCGGACCATCGCCGCGCACACGATCGGGTACCCGCTGCAGGCGGCGATCTCGGTCATGCTGCGGCAGAAAGAGCTGCCCGAAATCGCACCGCAGCTCGTCGACATCCCCGAGATCATCCAGGCCTACGGGCTGAGCGGTCAGGTCGATCTGCTCGTGCACGTCGCGTGTCGCGACGCCCGTCACCTGTTCGAGGTGGATGCCCGCATCCTCGCCATCTCGGGTGTAGAGCGCACCGAGACGTCCCTGGTCATGGGTGAAGTCATCCCCTATCGGCTGCGCCCGCTCATGGACTTGGCACGACAGGAACGTTAGGCACCGGCACGATCGTCGACGGCGTTCCCAGCCGGACGAAGACCACACCCGCGACGATCAGCGCGCCGCCGATCACCTGGACGAATGTCGGCTGCTCGCCGAGCACGAGCCACGCGATGAGGATCGCGAAGAGCACCTCGGACAGGCCGACGAACGACGCGACGCGCGAGCCGATCTGCGTGACGGCAAGCACTCCCAGGCCGTACGCGAGCGTCGTGGCGATCAGGATGACCCACACCAGCGGCACATACCAGGGCACCGTCGCCCCACCCAGGACGACCTCGACGGGCGGCGCGGCGAACGGCAGCACGCCAACCAGCAAGAGTGCCCCCGACAGGAGAGAACCGACGACGAGTCCTGCCGCGGCGAGAACCAGCGGGGGCAGGCTGTCACCCGCACGCTCGCTGAGCAGGAAGTAGCCGCCGAGCGACACTGCCGCGCCCAGGGCGAAGAGAACACCGAGGGCGTCGAACGTCGCTCCCCCGATGTCGATCACGAAGACGAGTCCGACGATACTCACGGCCGAGCCCAGCAGCACGAGGCGGCCGGGCGCACGACGCGTTCGGATCCATGCGAGCCCGACCAGCAGAACCGGCGCCAGGTATTGCACGAGAAGTGCCACACCGACCGGCATCCTCTGGATGGCGGCGAGATAGAAAAGCTGGCACCCGGCGACACCGGTCGCCCCGAATCCCACGATGATGACCGCGTTGCGGCGCAGGATGCCCGGGTCACGACGAAGCGCCAGGATCAGGATCGGCAGCATCACCAGCGCTGCCCCACTCATCCGGACCGACGCCGCAGCTCCCGTCGACCACCCTGCCTCGATGAGCGGCTTGAGAAGTGGCCCGCTCGACGCGAACGCGAGGGCGGATGCGAGCCCGGTCACGATGCCGATGGCGCGGTGGTCCGAGCGCATCGTGGGGAGGGGGGCCGTCAGGCTCTGGACCATGTGCGTCCGTTCACACGAAAGGATGTCAGGAGTAAACCTGCCATACACTAATGACGAGGTTGACTGATGTTCTCAGACAATACCGTCAGGAGTCAACATGGTTTTTATCCATGACACGCGATCCGCTCTGCTTGCCACCGTGGACCTGGTGAACACGCACCCGAGCACCTCCAGCGAGGGCGAGGACGCTTTGACGACGGTTGCCGATCTCGACGAATTCTTGAGCGTCCACCCGTACACCGGAAGCATCCGGCACGACGAGGACGAGCTCGCCGAGATGCGCGAGATCCGTGGTCGGCTGCGCGCCCTCTGGGAGGTCGACCGTGAGGGTGCTGTACCCCTCGTCAACGCCATGCTGCACGATGGCGGCGCACTCCCCCGCCTGGTGATCCATAACGACTACGACTGGCACGTTCACGCCACGTCCGATGACGTTCCCCTCGCTACACGGATCCTGGTGGAAGCCGCGATGGCGTTCGTCGATGTCATCCGCTCAGACGAGTACGCGCGCGTTCGTGTGTGCGACGCGGATGACTGCGAGTCGGTCTACGTCGACATGTCCCGCAACGGCTCGAAGCGCTACTGCGACACCGGCAATTGCGGCAATCGCATGAACGTCATCGCGTACCGGAAGCGTCAGGCCGACCGAGAAAGCGCCTGATCGCTTGGGCCGCCACGGCCGGGGTCTCGTAGTGGATCAGGTGCCCGACATCAGGGATCTCGACGAGTTCAGCATCGGCGAAGAGCTTCACGAGGTGACGCTCGGCTTCGATCGGCGTGATGTCGTCGCGCTCGGCCGCGATCAGCAACGTCGGTTGCACGATGCGGGCGGCGAACTCCGACACGTCGTGCGACACCGAGGTCACGAACGCTTCGCGCAGCATGTCGCGATCGGCGAACCGCGAGAAGTACGTGTCGTGCTGGTCATGGATGAACGCGCGCAGCTCGGGGTCCTTCGTCTTCGCCATCGAGACGCTCATGACGCGCACGATGACCTTGTTGCGCAGGAGGGCGTCACCCAAACGCGCGGGAAGGCGCGCACCGGCCCAGTAATAGAAGATCGCAAGCCGCGTCAGAACGCCGCGCGGACCCTCGAGCGCCGGGGCACCGATGGGGTTCACCAGGATGACGCGAGGGGCAGGCATCCCCTCGGCAACAGCCGCCGACACGACGATCGAGCCGAACGAATGGCCGAGAATGACCGCGCCGGGTGCGACCGCAGCGACGAACTCGCGCAGCCACCCGACGTAGGCGGCGAGATCGTGCGTCACTCCCGGGAGGGGCGGCGTCTCGCCGAAGCCCGGCAGGTCGGGCGAGATCACGCGAACCCCCGGCAGGTGCGCGACGACGGGCTCGAGGCCGTGGTGTTCGCCGCGAAAGCCGTGCACCGCGATCAGGGTGGTGTCGGCATCCGTCGGACCGTATTCCCAGTAGGCCGTGACGCCGCCACCCGCTTCCACCTCGCGCCGGACGACGGGAGTTGCGGCCAGAAGTTCGGCATAGGACTGGGGAGCGCTCACCCTGCGAGTCTACGGATGCCTCGCGTCACTACCGGCGTGCTGTCCGGTCCGCCGCGGTGAGCCTGGCGCGCGATGTCGGTGCGGGGCCATAACGTGTTGACATGTCGCAGGTCCTTCCCGAGCCGCTCTTCGGCGACGACTTCTTCGCACCCGCTGCGCCGCGCTGGTCGACCATCCTGGGCGTGTTCGATCTCGAGACGACGGGCGTGGATGTCGAGACCGACCGCATCGTCACCGCCCACGTCGGCGTTCTGGATGCCAGTGGCACAGTGACGCGCCAGCGATCGTGGATGGCCGACCCGGGCATCGAGATTCCCGAGGGCGCGACGGCCGTGCACGGCATAACGACCGCTTTCGCCCGGGCGAACGGGCTTCCCGCGCCGCAGGTCGTCGCCGAGATCGTGACCGAGCTGCGGGCGATCTTCGCCGCCGGCATCCCGGTTGTGGCCTACAACGCGCCCTACGACTTCTCTCTTCTGAAGTACGAGGCCCTCCGCAACGGCATCGAACCGATCCTCGCGCCATCCCCCGTGATCGACCCCCTCGTCGTCGACAAGACGTTCGACCGGTACCGGCGCGGCAAGCGCACCCTCGACGCGGTCGCCGCCCACTACGACGTGCTGCTCGAGGCGGCGCACACGGCTGCTGATGACGCGGTCGCCGCCGGCCGTGTGGCGCAGGCCATCGCCGCCCGCTACGCCGACCGACTCCCCCTCAGCGAACACGAGATGCACACGCGCCAGATCTCATGGGCACGCGCTCAGGCCGAGAGCCTGACCGAGTACTTCATCAAGGTCGGTCGTCTCGAGCCGAGCGAGGCCCTCGACGGCGCGTGGCCGATCCGCTGACTCAGGCCACCCGGCAGATGATCTCGCCGTGCAGTACGGAAAACCATCCGTCATCGCTCGCCGCCCATTCCCGCCAGGCGGCGCTGATCTCGGCGAGTTCTCGTTCGGTCGCGAGAGACAAACCGACAAGCTGCTCGGAGATCGCCGAATCGACGATTCGATCCGCCCACATGTGTCCCCACCAGACGCGCTCCTCCGGGTTCGAGTAGCACCATGTGCTGGAGGTCGCGACGACATCGGTCAAGCCACTTGAATGCGCCCACGAGAGAAGACGACGCCCGGCATCGGGTTCGCCACCGTTATGCGCGGCCACGGATCGGTAGAGGTCCAGCCACTTGTCGAGCTGCGGATTTTCCGGCCACCACCGGAATCCCCCATAGTCGCTGTCTCGAAGGGCAACAATCCCGCCGGGCCGCGTCACGCGCGCCATCTCGCGCAGCGCCTGAACCGGGTCGTCAACGTGCTGCAGCACCTGGTGGGCGTGCGCCACATCGAACGTATCGTCGCCGAACGGGAGCGCATGAACGTCTCCGACCCGGAAGTCGATGTTCGTCGCGCCACGCTCGGCCGCCGTCGCGCACGTGAGCTCCAGTGCCTCCGGCCCGATCTCCGTCGCGGTGACACTCGCAACAATGTTCGCGAAATCGACCGTGATGGTTCCCGCGCCCGCTCCGACATCGAGCAGCCGATCGCCGGCGCCCAACAGGGGAAGCAGATGTGCGGCGGAGTTCTCGGCGGTGCGCGAACGGTGTGATCGCAAAACAGCTTCGTGGTATCCGTGCGTGTATTTTGCCACGGTGCCTCCTTCGATCGACGGGCTCCTGCTAAGAGCGTGTGCGATGCTTCCTCACCGCGGAAGTCCGTAGTCTTCCTAGGAGCCCCGCACCCACCCGCGGGCGAGTACCCAGGAGATCTACATGCCCCACCCGCTCGGCGAATTTCTTCGCGCACGTAGAGCGGATGTCCGCCTGGGAGCCCAGCCCAGCGACGGCAACGCCAGACGCCGCGTCAGCGGACTCCGCCGCGAAGAGGTCTCGGTAGCAGCCGGGATCAGCGTGGACTACTACACGCGGCTGGAGCAGGGTCGGGAAGCGCATCCCAGCGACGCAGTTTTGAACGCGCTCGCGCGGGCACTCCACCTGACGCCCGACGCCACGCTGCACCTCTTTCGCCTCCGTGAGACCAGTCCTACCGAGCATCCCCGCGCGGTTCGTGACGAAAACCTGCTCATCGCGCGCATGACTGCCCTCGTCGATGCGGTGAGGCCCAACCCCGCATACGTGTTGGACCGGCTGAGCAATATGGTGGCGGCGAACGAGGACGGACTCGCACTCTTCGAGGGATTCGCCGACCTCACCCCATACGAACGAAACACCTGTCGATATCTGCTCCTCGACAGCAGAGCACGGAAGATCTTCGTCGAGTGGGAAGAGATCGCCCGCGGCTCCGTAGCCCACCTGCGTGCGGCAAACGCGGACAACTTAGACGATCCCTCGCTACGCGAACTCGTCTTCGAGCTGCGCGGACGGAGTGCGCAGTTCGAAGAATGGTGGAGCGGGCACATCGTGGAGCAGCGGCGCACGGCCGTCAGGAACATTCGTGTCGGAAACGCCGATATCGTTGCTCGGCGCTACGAAATTCTCCACCTTCCCGAAGACGGACTGCGGATGACGCTATGGCTACCCGCCGCCGAAGTTGGGGACGATGGTTGACGTGGCGCCTCATGCCCTCGTCCATGCCGGTCGCGGGCAACGCGAAAGGCCCCGCCGAAGCGAGGCCTTCCGTGAACGTCTGAAGGACGTCGAAGTTACTTGGAGCCGAAGCCCTTGAAGCGCTGGTTGAACTTCTCGACACGGCCGGCCGAGTCCATGATGCGCTGCTTGCCCGTGTAGAACGGGTGCGAAGCCGACGAGATCTCGACGTCGATGACCGGGTACTCGACACCGTCGAGCTCGATCGTCTTGGCGCTCGACACCGTCGAGCGGGTCAGGAAGGTCTCGCCCGAGGCGAGGTCGCGGAAGACGACGGCCTGATAGTCGGGGTGGATTGCAGTCTTCATGGGGTGTTCCTTGCGGCGATTGCGGAAGAAGAAGTCTCTGGTGCGCCGATCCTGCGCTGGCACCGAGCACCGATCTTATCAGAGATGGGTGGACCGAGCGGCCTCAGCCCGTGGCGCGGGCCGTGTAGCGACCCTCGTCGAAGCGCAGGGCGATAGACAGACCGAACGCTTCGGTCAGATTCTCGGCGGTGAGTGCTTCCTCAAGTGGGCCCGACGCGACCGCCGATCCATCCCTCATCAGCAACACATGGGTGAACCCGACCGGGATCTCTTCGACGTGGTGCGTCACCATGACCATGGCGGGCGTCGTCGGCGCCTGGGCATAACCGCCGAGCAGGGTCAGAAGCTCCTCACGAGCGCCGAGGTCGAGGCTTGCGGTCGGCTCATCCAGCAGCAGCAACTCGGGGTCGGTCATGACGGCCCGTGCGATCTGCACCCGCTTCTGCTCGCCGTCCGAGAGCGTGCCGAACGTGCGGTCCGCGAGGTGATCGAGGTTCCACTCGGCGAGCACGCGCAGGGCACGACGCTCGTCGATGTCTTCGTAGTCCTCACGCCACCGGCCGAGGACGGCGAAAGCAGCGGTCATGACGGCATCGAGCACACGCTCGTCCGCGGGCATCCGACGCGCCATCGCCGACGACGCGAAACCGATGCGCGGGCGCAGCTCGAAGACATCCGTCCGCCCGAGGCGTTCGCCCAAAACGTGGACCTCACCGCTCGTGGGGTACATGACGGTGTCGGCGAGCTGGAGCAGCGTCGTCTTGCCTGCACCGTTAGGACCGAGGATCACCCACCGCTGGTCGTCTTCGACGCTCCAGTTCAGGTGATCGACAATGTCGCGACCGTCTCGGCGTACGACCACATCATGGAACTGCAGGACCCCGGCCATTGCCCCAGCCTATCGGGCCATCCGCCCGCTAACGGGCAGCGACCTACCCCGCCACCACGCGCGCATAGAGGTCGTGGGTCTCGGCCGCGATGCGGTCCCAGCTGAACGATGCGGCGGCTCGTTCGCGTCCCGCGCGCCCGTACTCGGCGGCTCGGGCCGGATCGCTGACGACCTCGGTCAGCACATTCGCGAGATCGCGCACGTACCGGTCGGGGTCAACCGGTGTACCCGAACCATCCTGCAGTTGTTCGATCGGGACGAGTCGACCCGTGACCCCGTCGTCGACGACCTCGGGGATGCCGCCCGTCGCGGTGCCGACCACGGCCGCACCGCAGGCCATGGCTTCCAGGTTCACGATCCCGAGGGGTTCGTACACGGACGGGCATACGAAAGTCGTCGCGGCGCTCAGCAGCGCCCGCAGCTCGCGTCGAGACAGCACCCGGTCGATCCAGACGACGCCGCCGCGTTCCTGCTGCAGACCCCGGACGGCGGACTCGACCTCGGCGAGGATTTCGGGGGTGTCGGGCGCGCCGGCGCACAACACCAGCTGGACGTCGGGCGACAGCAGGGCGGCAGCACGAAGCAGGTACGGCAGCCCCTTCTGCCGGGTGATGCGCCCGACGAAGACGACCGACGGACGGTCGGGGTCCAGCCCCAGGCCGCGCGCGAGGTCCGGGTCATCGAGCGGGGCCCATTCGTCGACATCGATACCGTTGTAGATGACGTGCACCTTGTCGGGATCCAGGGACGGATAACTGCGCAGGATGTCCGTGCGCATGCCCCCGCTCACCGCGATCACCGCGGCGGCCGACTCGTAGGCCGTCTTCTCGATCCAACTCGACACCGCGTACCCGCCGCCGAGTTGCTCCGCCTTCCAAGGGCGAAGTGGCTCGAGGCTGTGCGCCGACACGATGTGCGGGATTCCGTGCAACAACGACGCCGTGTGGCCCGCGAAGTTGGCGTACCAGGTGTGCGAGTGGACGACATCTGCGCCCGCGACATCCCCGACGATCTCGAGATCCACGCCCAGCGTCTGCACGGCGGGGTTCGCCGAAGCGAGTTCACCGGGAACGGCATATGACGTCGTACCCGCTTCGTCACGGGGCGCGCCGAATGCTCGGACCCGCACGTCCATACGGGTCCGGAGCGCTCGCACGAGCTCGGTGACATGAACACCGGCACCTCCGTATACCTCAGGCGGATACTCCTTGGTGACGATGTCGACGCGCATGCTTGCAACGCTAGTCGTCGTCGGAAGTGGGGCATAGTCTGTCGGCATGGCTACACCGCCGAAGGTATTCGGAATCATCCTCGCCGGCGGCGAGGGCAAGCGCTTGATGCCACTGACGGCAGACCGAGCAAAGCCCGCGGTGCCCTTCGGGGGGCAGTATCGCTTGATCGACTTTGCGATCTCGAATCTCATAAATTCGGGGCTGCGACAGCTCGTCGTGCTCACCCAGTACAAGTCGCACAGCCTCGACCGCCATATCTCGCAGACGTGGCGCATGTCGACGATGCTCGAC
Organism: Microbacterium sp. HM-570; assembly: GCF_054165885.1. NCBI lineage: Bacteria > Bacillati > Actinomycetota > Actinomycetes > Micrococcales > Microbacteriaceae > Microbacterium > Microbacterium sp. HM-570. Next base: position 3,248,359 of record NZ_CM135111.1, on the reverse strand, counting down.
TCGTACGTGACCTCGGTGCCAGCGCAGCAGCGACTGGGTAAGCGATGGTTCTCGGGATCGGCCGATGCGATCCTGCAGAGCATGAACCTGATCAACGACGAGAAGCCGGACATCGTCGTCGTGATCGGCGCTGACCACGTCTATCGCATGGACTTCCGGCAGATGCTCGAGGCCCACATCGAATCGGGCGCGCGCGCGACGGTCGCGGGAATCCGCCAGCCGATCTCGCTCGCCAACCAGTTCGGTGTCATCGACGTCGACAAGGCGGACCCGACCCGCATCCGGGACTTCCTCGAAAAGCCCCAGAGCCCCGAGGGTCTCGCGGATGCACCCCACGAGGTTCTCGCCTCGATGGGCAACTACATCTTCGATGCGGATGCCCTCATCGAGGCCGTCGAGGCAGACGGCGAGCTCGCGACGTCCAACCACGACATGGGCGGCGACATCGTTCCCTACTTCGTCGGACGTGGCGAGGCCGGCGTCTACGACATGAAGCGCAACGACGTGCCCGGGTCGACCGACCGCGATCGCGCCTACTGGCGCGATGTGGGGACGATCGATTCGTTCTTCGACGCGCACATGGACCTGATCTCGACGCTTCCGATCTTCAACCTGTACAACACGGACTGGCCCATCCACTCGCAGACGGTCAACTCGCCGCCCGCGAAGTTCGTGCGGGACTCCGTCGGACGCATCGGCAACGCGATCGACTCGATCGTTTCGCTCGGATCCGTGCTCTCGGGCACGCATCTGGAGCGGAGCGTCGTCGGACCGTGGGCCCTCGCGGGCGGTGGGTCGACGATCACCGACTCGGTGCTCTTCGACTACGTCCGGGTCGGCTCGGGCGCTCGCATCCATCGCGCGATCCTCGACAAGAACGTCGAACTCGCGCCCGGGGCGACCGTCGGAGTCGATCGCGAACGGGACCTCGCCCGCGGTTTCACGGTGACGGATTCCGGACTCACGGTCGTCGGCAAGAACGTTCGCGTCGACCCCTGAACTCGGCCCTATGACCACGGGGCTGCGCGGCGGCGCGGGTGCGCCGCGCTAGCCTCGGGGGGTGAATTCCGACGCCCCCCGCCTGCTCGTCGTCCTGGACGCCGATTCCACGCTGATCCGCAACGAAGTCATCGAGTTACTCGCTGACGAGGCGGGTCGCGGACCCGAGGTCGCCGCCGCGACGGAGGCCGCGATGCGCGGCGAGGTCGACTTCGCCGAGAGTCTGCGTACTCGCGTTGCCGTCCTGGCCGGGGTCCCGGTTTCGGCCTTCGCTCGTGTGATCGCTCGCATCGAACCAACTCCCGGCGTTCGTGAGCTGATCACCGCCGTGCACGAGCGCGGAGGTCTGGTAGGGGTCGTATCCGGAGGCTTCCACGAGATCCTCGACACGGTGGCGCCCGCGCTCGGCGTCGACATGTGGCAGGCGAACCGTCTGGTGCAGGCGAACGGGATGCTGACGGGCACGGTCGACGGCGCCATCGTCGACAGTGAGGCGAAGGCCGACAGATTGCGGGAATGGGCCACGCAATACGGCGTTCCGCGCGCACGCACGATCGCGATCGGTGATGGCGCGAACGACCTGACGATGCTCGCCGTAGCCGGGCTCGGACTGGCGTTCAACGCCAAGCCGGCCGTTCGGGCCGCCGCACCGCTCGTGGTCGGTCGCGTGGACCTTCGCGAGGTCATACCGCTGCTCCCCCGCTAGCCGCGCCCCTCGCTAGTAGTACTTGGTTAGGTGGGTCCGGCGCGTTGGCAGTAGGGGCAGCAGCTGAGGAGGCGGGTGACCGCGGTTTGGAGTTCGCGGAGGATGCCGTAGAAGCTCAGGCTGCCCCTCGGGCTTTTGGGTCGGTGGCCAATCGTTGGAGGGTGATGAACAGGTGCGCGGCGGTGACGAGGGTGACGTGGTGGTGCCATCCCAGCCAGGTGCGGCCTTCGAAGTGGTCCAGGCCGAGGCCGTGTTTGAGTTCGCGGTAGTCGTGCTCGATGCGCCACCGGACCTTCCCGAGCCGGACCAGCTCTGAGGTCGGCGTGTCGGGCGGGAGGGTGGAGAGCCAGTAGTCGGTGGGTTCTGCGGCGTCCTCGGCCCATTCGATGAGGAGCCAGCACTCGGGCAATGATCCGTCCGGCTCACGGGGCAGGTTCCGGTTCGCGGGGCGGACCCGGCGGGCGGCGAATCGGCTGGTCATGGTGCCTTTGGAGCCCTGCCGCCACGACACCTGCTCGAACGCGTCGGCGGGGAGGTCCTCGGCGTATGTCTTCGCTTGCACCGGCGCGGTCTGGTAGCTGGCCGTCGTGAACGGGTGTCCTCGCTTTCCGGTCCGCTCGGGCATCTCGAAACGGGCGGCAGCGTCGTGCACGCTCGTGGAGGACTTCACCTGCACCACATACGGGATGCCCCTGTCGGTGAGTGCGGTGCGGAAGTATCCGATCTCTCCGTAGCCGGCGTCACCGACCATCACGGGCGGCACCAGACCCCAGGTCGCGGCCTCGTCGATCATCTCCAGTGCGAGTTCCCACTTCGGTCGGTGCCGGACGGTATCGGGGATCTGCGCCTTGACCCGGCGGGCAGTGACCAGCTCGGCGTGCTCGTTCGTTTCCGAGCAGGTGTCGTCCCACGCCTCGGGGAGGAAAAGCCGCCACCCCAGCGGACAGGACGCCTGATCAGTGACCGCGTGGATCGAGACGCCGATCTGCACGTTCCCGACCTTCCCCAGCGTCCCCGAATACTGCCTGGCGACCCCGGGTGAAGCCGGGCCGTCCTTGACGAACCCGGTGTCATCGACCACCCACGCCTCCGGCTCAATGACCGCGACCGCCTTGCGGGCGAGCTGCCGGCGGACCGGCTCGACAGGCCACGGCGACGAGGACACGAACTGCTGCAACTGCTGGTAATCGATCCCGAGACGGTCTCCCATCGGCTGCATCGACTTCCGGCGGCCCTCAAGCATCAGCCCCTGCAGATACAGGCCACCCTTCGCCCGCTGATCCTTCCGCTGAAGCGACGCGAATACCTCGCCGACGAACTCGTCCAACCCCGCCCGCACCCGCGCTATCTCATCTGCCCGCACGCCGCGAGGTTAACAGCCATCCCGACCATTAACAAGCACCTAACCAAGTACTACTAGCCGCCTCCCTCGCAATGTCGGAGGTCGTCCATAGAGTATCGAATATGACTTCGAATCAGACCGTGGACGTGGGGGCGCTCGACGACGTCTCCCTCCTCGGTCTGGTCGAGGGAATCGTGGCACTGCGCAAGCAAGCCGCACAGGTGCACGCGGCCGAGGTTCGGTTGCTTGCGAAAGCGGGCGAGCTCGCGGCATCCCGTTCGGCGGTGTTGCGTTCCGATGCGCGGGAGCGTGAGATGCACCTCCGCTCGATCGCAGCAGAACTCGCGCTCGCGGTCCGCGCGTCCGACCGGACGGTTCAACGGCAGATCAACGACGCCGGGGTGCTCGCTGACGGGTTCACCCCGGTGCTCGAGGCGCTCGAAGAGGGGCGGATCTTCGTGGGCCACGCGCGCGTGATCGTCGACGCGGGTACCCCGATCCTGGACGCCGAGGCCCGCCTCGCTTTTGCCGTCGAGGCCGTGGCGCGAGCCGAGAATCTCTCGCCGTCTCGCTTGCGCCCTGCCGTTGAGGCTCTCGCCGAACGCCTCCAACCCCGCACCGTCACCGAACGACACCGAGATGCGCGCGCCGACCGTGCGGTCACCGTCACCGACCGGCCCGACGGGATGGGCGAACTCATCTACACCGGGCCCGCCACCCTCGTCCACGGCATCTACGACCGGTTGACGCAGCAGGCGCGAGCGGTCCGCACAGCGAGCGCCGCAGCCGAGCCGGGTGCGTCATTCGGGCCCGCCGCCGTGGCGGCGGATGGCACGGGTGCTGGTGCTGGTGCTGGTGCTGGTGCTGGTGCTGGTGCTGGTGCTGGTGCGGAAGATGATGGGGGTGACTCTGATTGCGGCCCGGAGTTGACCCCCGACCCGCGCACGATCGACCAACTCCGGGCCGACATCTTCGCCGACATGCTCCTCACCAGCGCACCGCAAGACGACCCCACCACCGACACCGCCACCGACCCGTCACTCGGCTTCGGCGGGCTCGGCGCCATCCGCGCGATCGTGCACGTCACCGTCCCCGCATTGGCACTTGCGGGTCTCAGCGACGAACCGGCCGAACTCGTCGGACGCGCCCCGATCGACATCGATACGGCCCGGTGCCTGGCCGGTCGCGCATCCGGGTGGGACCGGGTACTCAGCGACCCCATCACCGGCGGAATACTCGCCGTCGACCGCTACACCCCGGGCGCCGACCTCAAACGCTTCCTCCGAGCCCGCGACGAACACTGCCGATTCCCCGGATGCCGCCAACCCGTCCACCGCTGCGACATCGACCACGGCCACGACTGGGCACTCGGCGGAACGACATGTGTTCACAATCTTCACCACCTCTGCCGCCGCCACCACTCCCTCAAACACGCCACCCCCTGGCAGGTACGAAACCTCGGCGGCGGGGTCCTCGAATGGACCAGCCCCACCGGCCAGATCTACATCGACGACCCACCCTCCCGCGTCCGCTTCACCCCCACCGGGCCCCCACCACCCTTCTAGAACCACCCCACCCGTGGCACGAGCACGGCCGTCGAGCGAGCACGGCCGTGCCCGTGTCAGGAGCACGGCCGTTGAGCGAGCATGGCCGTTGCGGAGCGCGGCCGTTGCGCGAGCGCGCGCCAAGGCACCGCGGCCGTCGAGCGAGCACGGCCGTGCCCGTGTCAGGAGCACGGCCGTTGAGCGAGCATGGCCGTTGCGGAGCACGGCCGTTGCGCGAGCGCGCGCCAAGGCACCGCGGCCGTCGAGCGAGCACAGCAAGACGAAACGATGAACGCATGCCACCGCACGCAACCCGCACACACGTTTCGACTCGTCACTGCGCCCCTCACTCAACGACCCAGCCAGCCCGCCGAACTGTCAAGAACTGCTGCATCCGCCGCCCAGATGGAGCGTTCTGCGACAGCTCGATCGCGCACCGCAGGCGCACTCGCCACCGGAGGGCGATCTCGTACATCCGCTCACCGCCTCGCACCCCAACCGCTCAGCGCGAGCGCCTAGAGTCACAGGCATGAGCGACGTCATCATCACCGTCCGCGGCGAACACGAAACCCGAATCGCCCCCGAAGAAGGGGTCGTCCACCTCAGCGTCCGCTGCGATGGATCCGAGCGCGGCCCGGTCGTCGAACGCATCGCCGCCATCGCCGCACCGCTGCGCGAAGAGCTCGCCGCACGCCAAGCATCCGGCGAGGTGAGCGAATGGTCGAGCCAGCGCGCGAGCGTCTGGGCCGAACGTCCCTGGAACAACGAGGGCAAGCAACTCCCCCTCGTCCACCACGCGAGTGTCGAGGTCGTCGCCACCTTCACCGACTTCGCCGCCCTGTCCTGGTGGGTGTCGGCCGTCGCCGAACGCGACGGCGTCCAGGTCGGCGGCGTCACCTGGCAACTGACATCCGCAACCCGCCGCACCGTCGAGGCCGAGGTCGCCGCCCACGCGGTCCAGACCGCCGTCTCGCGCGCCAGCGCCTACGCCAACGCCATCGGCCACGCCTCCGTCACCCCGCTCGAGATCGCCGACATCGGCCTGCTCGGACACCCCGAAGCCGACCCCGGCCCGCGCATGATGCGCGCCATGGCCTCGGATGCTTCGCCCACCCTCGACTTCCAGCCCCAGGGCATCACGGTGACCGCCGGCGTCGAGGCCCGGTTCGCCGCACGCTGAGGCCGACCATCCACTCGAGCCGTCACAAAACGCTCGATTCTCTGCTCAGATGCAGCGTTCTTTGACAGGTCGGTACCGCAAATCCGGCCGATGACGGTGGCTAGGGTGAAGATCATGAGTGCAGCTGCAGAGACCGTGACGCCACGGCCCGGCATCGCCGAACGCCTGAGCCGCATGATCCAGCTCGAGACCGTCAGCGCCGAGCTCGACCACCGAGGACCCCAGGCATTCGAAGACTTCGTCGCCCTACTCGCCGAGCTGTACCCCCTGATCCACGAACGCCTCGAACTCGAGCGCATCACCGACTTCGGCCTGCTCTTCCGCTGGCCCGGCGCGCCAACGAGCAACCCGAAGCATCCGGTCGTCCTGATGGCGCACTACGACGTCGTCCCCGTCGACCCGACCGACGCCTGGACCTACCCACCCTTCGCAGGACGCATAGCGGATGGTTCGGTCTACGGCCGCGGCACGCTCGACGACAAGGGGCCCCTGATCGTCACGCTCGAGGCCGTCGAGAACCTCCTGACCACGGGCTTCGCCCCGGCGCGCGACGTCTACATCTCGCTCGGCGGCAACGAAGAGACCTTCGGCAACGCCGCAGAAACGATCGCAAGAACCCTCCGCGACCGTGGCATCATCCCCTGGCTCGTGCTCGACGAGGGCGGCGCGGTCGTCGACGCACCCCTGCCGTTCGTCGCGGGCACGGCGGCGATGGTCGGCGTCGGCGAGAAGGGCATCGCGACCCTCCGCCTGACGGCACGGGGCGACGGGGGCCACGCATCCGCTCCCCCGACTCTCACGGCGGTCGGCCGGGTCGCCCGTGCCGTCGACCGGCTCACGCCCCGCACGTTCCCGGCCCGCACGCCGCGCGCAATCGCCCGGATGCTCGGACTCTTCGCCGACGGCACGCCCCAGCCTGCTCGCACCCTGCTGCGCACCCTCGCCACTGTGCGGCCCCTCACCGCGCAGGTCTTCGCAGCGCTCGGCGGCGAACCCGCGGCGCTCGTCCGCACGACCATCGCCGCGACGATGCAAGAGGGCGGAACCGCCGCGAACGTGCTGCCTTCACAGGCATCCGTCACGCTCAACCTGCGGATCGCTCTCGGCTCGACCGTCGCCGCGACCGTGCGCCGCGTCCGCCGCCGCACCCACGACCCGCTCATCACGGTCGAAGTCGTCGAGGGCAGCGAACCGTCGCCCGAATCTCCGACCGACAACGCGCAGTTCGCCCTCATCACAGAGGCCGTCGCGGCGTCGCACCCCGAGGCTCGGACCGTCCCCTACGTGATGATGGCCGCGACCGACTCGCGACACTTCCACCGCTTCGCGCCCGCTGTGTACCGCTTTGCGCCGCTGGCGATGTCGTCCGCCCAGCGAGCCTCGATCCACGGCGTCGACGAGAGCGTCGAAATCGCCGAACTCGAACGCGGCGAACTGTTCCACCGCACGCTCCTGCAGCGGTTACAGTGATCGCACCCCAACAGAGAGATCGACGATGAACCCTCGTGCCGGAGCCCTGGGCGCCCTCGCCAGCGTGGTCGGATTCCTCGCTTTCGTCGAGTTCACGAGCGGGATTCTGCAGGGGTATTACACCCCGATGCTCACCGACATCGCGCGCAACCTCGACATCCACGACGCCGACGTCAACTGGCTCGAGGGCTCGCAACTGATGCTCTCGGCGTTGGTCGTCCCGGCACTCGCGAAGCTCGGCGACATGGTCGGACACAAGCGGATGCTTCTGGTGTCGACCGCCGTCACGGCCGCCGCATCCCTCGTCCTCCCCTTCACCGATTCGTTCGCGATCTTCCTCGCGGCGTGGGCGCTGCAGGGGTTCTATGTCGTCTGGCTGCCGCTCGAGATCGCGCTGATCTGGTCGCGCTCGCGGTCGATGCCCGGCCGTGCCGTGCTGACCGCGCGGGCCGCGGGGCTGCTGGTCGCGGCCCTCGAGCTGGGCGCGATCAGCGGCGCCCTCATCGGCGGGGCGCTCGTCGATTCGCTACCGCTGACCGTCGTGTTGCTGATCCCGGCCATCGCGGTCGTGATCTGCTTCTTCGTCATCCTCTTCGGGGTCAAAGAATCGCCCGAACCGGTCGGCGGGCGCTTCGACACCGTCGGCCTCGTCCTGATCTCGTTCGCCCTGATCGCGTTCACGGGCGGCCTCAGCTTCTTGCGGCTGAACGGGGTCGGCGATGTGCTCTCGTGGGGACTCGTCGCCCTCGGCATCCTGCTCGTCATCCCGTTCGCGCTGTGGGAGCTTCGCCACGACGATCCCCTGATCGATGTGCGCATGTTCCGCTCCCCCGCGCTCGGCCCGGTTTTTCTCACCGCCGGGCTGTTCGGTGTCAGCGTGCTCGGCGCGCAGGCCCCCCTGTCGACCTTCGCGCGCACCGACCCCGAGGTCTACGGTTACGGGCTCGGCACCGCGGGCTTCACGACCTCGCTCATCATCGGCGTGTACCTGATCGCGATGATCGTCGGCGCTCTGCTGTTCTCACCCATCGCGCGCAAGATCACGCCGCGGCTGACATTGATGGGCGCGTCGACCCTGGTGGGCATCGGATTCCTGATGTTCCTCCCGTTCCACGACACGTACGCGCAGGTGATCACGAACATGGTGATCGTCGGGTTCGGATCGGGGGCGCTGGTCGCCGCACTGCCCGCAGCCGCGGCATCCGCTGCTCCGCCCACGCAGACGGGTGTCGCGACCGGGCTGACCAACTCGGTCAAGACCGTCGGCGGCGCGATCGCGTCGTGCGTCTTCGGGATCGCGCTGATCCAGGGTGCAACGGGCGCGGCGGGCGCCGCCGAGGGCACCGCGGGATCGTTCGCGGGTTACGTCACCGTGTGGGTGGTCTGCGGTGTGACCGCCCTGGCGGCCGCGGTGCTGCTGGCGTTCGTGCCGAAGCAGGCGTTCACGGACCGTGCGGTGGCCGAGGCCGAGGCGTAGCCCGCTTAGCGCGTTTCGACTCGTCGCTTCGCTCCTCGCTCAACGAGCGTCGGCCCGGTCGTTGAGCGAGCGTACCCCGGTCGTTGAGCGAGCGCAGCGAGACGAAACGCACGCTCCGCTCACGACGTATCAGTCGCCGAGGCGGTTCTTCGTGCGCATCGCGCGTTCGGCCTCGCGCTTGTCCTGACGCTCGCGCAGAGTCTGGCGCTTGTCGAACTCGCGCTTACCCTTGGCCACGGCGATCTCGACCTTGGCGCGGCCATCCGAGAAGTACAGCTTCAGCGGCACGAGCGTGTATCCGCCGGCCGACACGGCGTGCGAGAGCTTGACGATCTCGTCGCGGTGCAAGAGCAGCTTGCGAACGCGCTTGGTGGCATGGTTGGTCCAGTGCCCCTGCGAGTACTCGGGGATGTGCACGGCATCGAGCCAGGCTTCGTTGCCATCGATGTAGGCGTAGCCGTCCGAGAGGTTGGCGCGGCCCATCCGCAGCGACTTGACCTCGGTGCCCGTGAGCACCAGCCCCGCCTCGTACGTCTTCTCGATCGAGTACTCATGGCGCGCGCGACGGTTGGTCGCGACGACCTTCTCCCCGCGTTCCTTGACCATGGTGTTCCCCGCTGACGTTACTGAACGGACGTTGCCGTACTGCCCGAGTGGCAGCCGGTCAGTCTATCAGCCGCCCGGTCCCTGAGTTCCCGCAGCCGCCCGGTCCCTGAGCTTGTCGAAGGGACCCGACACCGCCCGAGCGTTACGCGCGCAGCCAGCGACGGATGGCGAATCCCGCCGACAGCGCGGCCAGCACGACGCCGAGCGCGATGATCACCGGGATCACGACCCACAGTTCGCCCGCACCCACCCACGTGGTGATGAACGTCACGCGATCGCGCAGGTATCCGTCAACGCCGAACGTGATGCCCGCCCAGATCGCGACGCTGGCCAGACCCGAGCCGAGCAGAGCTGCCAGCACGCCCTCCAGAATGAAGGGCGTCTGGATGAAGCGGTTGGATGCTCCCACCAGCCGCATGATGCCGAGCTCTCGCCGTCGAGCGTAGGCCGACAGGCGAATCGTCGTCGCGATCAACAGCACCGCCGCGACGAGCATGAGCCCGGCGATGCCGACCGCGATATACGTTGCGACCGTCAGTGCCTGGAACAGAGGCTCGAGATACTGCAACTGATCTTGCACTTGCTCGACGCCCTGCATCCCGCTAAACCGCTCGACGATGACGGCCGACTGTGAGGGATCGACGAGGTTGACATAGAACGCCTGGTTCACCTGATCGGGGGTGATGACATCGGCGTACTCCGGGCCCAACTGCTCGATCGTGGCCTGATATGCCTCGTCACGATTCTCGAAGCGGGTGTCGCGAATGAGGGGCTGCAGAGCAGGCGAGACGAGCGCCTCAGCGACGGCATCGACCTGTTCCTGCGTCGCTTCGCCCTCGGCGCATGTCGCGCCGGTCGAGATCGACGTGCACATGTAGACGGCAACCTGGGCACGCTCGGCCCAGAAGTCCTTCATCGTGCCGATCTGCATCTGCATCAGCATCGCGGCGCCCACGAACGTCAGCGACACGAATGTGACGAGCACGACCGAGATCACCATGGAGGCGTTGCGACGCAGGCCCGAGAACGCCTCGGCCAGGATCAGCTGAACCCTCACGACGTCGACCCCACGGTGTCGTCCTCGTCGCGTTCCCCGAGACCCAGGCGATCGGCGATGCCGACCTCGGGCAGCTCCGGCAGATCGATCACGATCGGTCCGGTGAGCGAGGCGCGCGTGGGCTCCTCTTTCGCGGGCGCGGGGGTTCCGGGGGTCCCTTCGACAGGCTCAGGGACCGTCGCAGTCGCCCGCTCCGCCCCGCTCGCTGAGCCCGCCACGGTCGCTGAACCCGGCACGGTCGCTGAACCCGGCACGGTCGCTGAACCCGGCACGGTCGCTGAGCCCGGGACGGTCGCTGAGCTTGTCGAAGCGACGACCTCGGCCTCGGCGGTTCCCGTGGTCCCTTCGACAGGCTCAGGAACCTTAGCCGTCTCCCCGGCCGCTGAGCCTGTCGAAGCGCCCACCGCCTCGGCGACCACATCGACCGCAGCGCCGGCGACCTCGAGCGGCCCCGTCGCGGGCCCGGCCTCGCCTGCGGCGACCCGCTGCTGCAGCTCGAGCACAGCGGTGAGCGCGGCGATCGACTCGGCACCGCGCGCGGCCTCGGGCGCGAGCCTCGGCAGTTGCGAGGTATCGCCATAGCCACCGTGCGTCTCGTCGCGAACGATCTCGCCCGCCGACAGCTCGATCACACGGCGCTGCATCTGATCGACGAAGCCAGCCTCGTGCGTGGCCATCACGACCGTGGTGCCGCCGGCGTTGATCCGTGCGAGCAGCTGCATGATGCCGATGGATGTCGCGGGGTCGAGGTTTCCGGTCGGCTCATCCGCGAGCAGCACCTGCGGGCGGTTGACGATCGCACGGGCGATCGCGACGCGCTGCTGCTCACCGCCCGAGAGCTCGTGCGGGAAACGCTTTTCTTTGCCCGCCAGGCCGACGAGCTGGAGAGCTTCGGGGACGGCCTGCTGGATGAATCCGCGCGATGAACCCGTCACTTGGAGCGTGAACGCGACGTTCTGGAACACCGTCTTGGACGTCAGTAGCCGGAAGTCCTGGAACACAGCCCCCACGTGGCGGCGGAAGTAGGGAACTTTGCGGTTCGACAGGGTCGCGATGTCGCGTCCGAGGACGACGACGCGGCCGGCGGACGGCACATCCTCACGCAGCACGAGCCGCAGGCACGTGGACTTACCTGACCCGGATGCGCCGACGAGAAAGACGAACTCGCCGCGCTTCACCTCGAAATCGACGCCGGCGAGGCCGGGTTTCTGAGAACCGCGGTAAGTCTTGGTGACGCTTTCGAACCTGATCATGGCGATCCGAGCCTAAGCGCGGTCGCGCGCTGGCCCCCGAGCGACACCCCCTCGCGTCAGATGGCCTGCAGGATGCGTCGGATTAGTCGTCGACCGGACGCTTACGCCAGCGGATGCCTGCCGCGATCAGTCCGTCGAGGTCACCATCGAAGACGGCCGCGGGGTTGCCGACCTCGTAGCCGGTACGCAGGTCCTTGACGAGCTGCTGACCGTAGAGGAAGTACGAGCGCATCTGGTCGCCCCAGCTCGCGGTGATGACACCGGCGAGCTCCTTCTTCTTCGCCGCTTCTTCCTCGCGCTGCAGCAGCATCAGGCGCGTCTGCAGCACGCGCATGGCGGCGGCGCGGTTCTGGATCTGCGACTTCTCGTTCTGCATCGACACGACGAGCCCGGTCGGAAGGTGCGTGATGCGCACGGCCGAGTCGGTCGTGTTGACGGACTGACCACCGGGACCCGACGAACGGAAGACGTCGACGCGGATGTCTCCTTCCGGGACGTCGACCTCGACGGCCTCTTCCATGACGGGGATGACCTCGACGGCGGCGAAGGACGTCTGGCGTTTATCCGCCGAACCGAACGGGCTGATGCGGGCGAGACGGTGTGTGCCGGCCTCGACCGACATGGTGCCGTAGGCGTAGGGGGCGTCGATCTCGAACGTCGCGGACTTGATGCCCGCACCCTCCGCATAGGAGGTGTCCATGACCTTGACGGGGTACTTGTGGCGCTCGGCCCAGCGCAGGTACATGCGCATGAGCATCTCGGCGAAGTCGGTCGCGTCGTCGCCGCCCGCGCCGGAGCGAATCGTGACGACCGCGCCCCGCTGGTCGTACTCGCCGTCGAGGAGCGTCTGCACCTCGAGCTGGCCGATCGTCTCGGTCAGCTCGGCGAGTTCCTTGCGGGCTTCTTCGGCCGACTCTTCGTCGTCCATCTCGAGCGCGAGCCCGACGAGAACCTCGAGGTCGTCCAGGCGGCTCTCGACGGAGTCGATCCGCGCAAGCTCGGACTGGCGGTGACTCAGTGCGCTCGTGACCTTCTGCGCGGCATCCGGGTCGTCCCAGAGATCGGGTGCACCGGCGGCATCGCTCAGCCGCTCGATTTCTTTGCGGAGTGCGTCGACGTCCACCACCGCCTGGATGTCGGCGAAGGTGGCACGGAGCGCCTGGATTTCGGCGGAGAGATCGAAGTCGAGCATGACAGTCCAGACTAACGTGGATGCACGTGACCCATCGCCCGCCCCTGCCTTCCCCGGGCGACGGCTCTCGGCGGGAGACCGCGGCGGTGCTCGGACGTTTCGCCCCGATGATCTACGGACCGACCGTCCTCTTCGCCGTCGGCGAGGGCGCCGTCCTGCCCCTTTTGCCCGTCCTGGCCTCCCGTCTCGGCGCCGACATCGCGGTCGCCGGGCTCGTGGCATCCGCTCTCGTCGTCGGTCAGCTGGTCGGAAACCTGCCCGCCGGATGGGCCGTCGCCCGCATCGGCGAGCGCCTGTCGATGGCGATCGCGCTCGGCATCGCGCTGCTGGGCGTCGCCGGGGCACTGATCGCTCCGAACATCGGTGTACTCATGGCATCCGTTCTGCTGATCGGGCTCTGCGCCGCGGTCTTCGGGCTCGCCCGCCACTCGTTCATGACCACGCGCGTCCCGATCTTCTACCGCGCCCGCGCCCTGTCGCTACTCGGCGGCACCTTTCGGCTGGGCATGTTCGTCGGTCCCTTCATCGCCGCCGCGCTGCTGGCGATCTTCGGCACCGAAGACGCGGCGCTCTGGTTCTTCGGCATCTGCCTCGTCGCCACCGCCCTTCTCGTTCTGCTGGGGCCCGACCCCGAGACGCGGATCGCCGCAGAGGAGTCACGCAGCACGGGGACGGATGCCTCGGCACCGCGCCCGACGGATGCCCGAGCCGCCGCAGGTGCCGAATTCGGCGCATCCGATCCCGAAGCCGTCGACCCAGAGGCCGCTAACCCGGCGGCCGTTAACCCGGAGGCGGTCAACCCAGAGGCGGTAGACCGCGAGGACACGGGCGAGGCCGTCACGGGGTCGATCCCTACGTCCGAGCGCATCGGTGTGCTCCGCACGATGTGGCGGAACCGGGGCGTTCTCGCTCGGCTCGGCCTGGCCGCCGCTTCCCTGTCGTCCGTTCGCTCGGCACGCCAGCTCGTCATGCCGCTTTGGGGACTGTCGATCGGACTCGACGCGTCCACCATCGCGCTGGTCGTCGGCATCTCGGGGGCGATCGACTTCGCCCTGTTCTACGTGAGCGGCCAGATCATGGATCGCTTCGGGCGGCTCTGGGCCGTTCTGCCGTCGATGGTGCTGATGGGCGGCGGATTCCTCGCCCTGTCGGTCACGCACGACCTCGCCGATGCGTCCATGTGGTTCGCGGCATTCGCGATGGTCCTTGCCGTGGGCAACGGCCTGTCGAGCGGCATCCTGCTGACGCTCGGCGCGGATGTCGCGCCCAAGTCGAACCCCGCGCCGTTCCTCGGGTCGTGGCGCACCCTCACCGACGCGGGCGGCGCGGCGACGCCTCTGCTGGTGTCGGGCGTGACCGCCGTGTGGTCGATCGGCGGTGCGGTGGCCCTGATCGGCGTGGTCGGGCTCGTGGGGGCTGTCGCGTTCTCGCGCTACGTCCCGCGGTTCGTGCCGCGCGTGCGCTGAACCGAAACTGAGCCGGAAGCCGAGCCGGAGCCCAAGGCCGAGCCGGAGTCGAGCCCGAGGCCGAACCCAAGCCCGAGCGGCGCGCGTAAATCCGAAGGGAATTTCGGCACCGATGCTCCCTCGCCGGGGCGAAATAAGTCCGCTTCCGGACCAGATTCCTTTCAGGTTTACGTGACAGGACTACCCGCGGGTCAGTCGACGGCGGTGCGGCTGGTCGCGGTGGCGTCCAGCGGGACCCCGGAGGGGACGAAGACCGAGAACAGAATCGGATGCCAGGTGGCTGCCACGGTCACCCGTGCGGAGACTCCGTCCGGCGACGTCGCCGACACGAGCGAGACCCCCGAACCGGCGATGTCGACCAGCGCGCTCGCCTGCGACCGAACGCCCTCGTCGGTCAGGACCGCGCGCGGTTCGCCTCCCTGAAACACGAGCGCGAATCCGTCCGCACCGGCCAGCGCCGCGGCATCAGCCACGGAGTCGACGCGCTTCTGCGCCAGGTACAGGCTCGCGGCGTTCGCGCCCACGACGATCACCGCGATCGCGAGCACGGCGTAGCCGAGTGTGAGCAGCAGGACGGAGCCCTCGTCATCCGGGTCCACGCCCAACCGGTGTCGGATCGTTCCGCGTCCGCGCATTCGGCGTTTCATTCGGCACCCCAGAACCGCGAGATCTTGTGAACCGCCGTGGCCGTTACCGGCACGCTGGCGATGTGGTCGAGGCCGAGCACGGGCGGCACGAGCGGCAGCGGCACTTGGGCCGCAACCGACACGATCATCGTTGCCCCGGCGCGCGGACAAGCCCCGCCCGCGGGAACACAGGCGAAGCCGACGTCGATGCTGCCCGCTGCGATGCCGTACTCCGAAGCGGTGGTCTGCAGAATCGCAGCCGCACGGGCATCGGCGCTCGGCGCATCCGGCGCCATCGCGATCGCTCGGGCCAGGTGTCTCGCCCCCGATTCGACGCCCAGCGCGTGCGACTGGATCAGCCCGAGCGAGGCGATCAGATACACCAGGGGCACGAGAAGAAGGAGCCCGACGACGATGAACTCGAGCGGGGCCGAGCCGCGCTCATCGCCCCGCAGGTTCCCGGACATCACGCGGCGCACCACCCGGCTAGTCGAGGGTTTCGGCGGGTGCATACGCGGTCACCTCCAGCGCCCACGGCACGCCGATCAGGCCGATCAGCGGAAGCGTGGCGCGCACCGTGACCTCGACTGCCGGGTATCCGAGATGCTCCGTGTCGCGTGCCGACACATCCTCGGCGAATGCCTCGCCCACCGCGCGCGCGATGACGTCGCGCGTTCGCGCCTCGCCCTCGGTGAGCGTCGTGTCGGCGAGGGCAGCGCGGTGCGCTCCTTCGACCGCGGCGTCGTGCACAACATTCCGCACATACACGGCGACGCCGAACTGGACGATGGCAAGGGTCAGCACGGTCAGCACCACGCCGACGAGCACGAACTCGACGGGCGCCGAGCCGCGCGAATCGAGCACGAGGCCGCCTAGATGAGTGAGTCCGTTTGGTTCAGTGGTCGTAGGCGATGAGGGAGCGTTTGGCGGGGGCGTTGGTGAGCCAGTTGTGCCAGATGCCGGCGGCGAGGGCGAGGAGTCTTGCGGCGACGCGGGAGTAGACGCCTGCGGGGGTTCTGCCGCCGTGGTCTTCGAGGGTGAGTTGGCCTTTGAGGGTGTCGAACACGGACTCGACCCATTGTCGGATGCTGCCGAGTTTCCCGAACCTGGGGGTCTCGTCTTTGCGGTCGGGGCGGATCAGGTGCGCGCCGAGGTCGTTGGTGACGAAGTCCTCGAACTGCTTCCCAGCGAAGCCTTTGTCGCCAACGATCACCTGTCCAGGCTGGATGAGGTGTCGGTCGTGGTCGAGCATCGCTTGGGTGGCTTCGCGTTCACCGATCTTCGGGCTCGCGAGTCCCCAGATCACGGGCATTCCGTCGGGAGTGCAGATCAGATAGAGCCGGAAGCCCCAGAAGTATCGGGAGTGGGATGCGCAGTATCCGTAGTCGGCGTGCCCGGCGAGGTCTGAGCGTTTCACGGTCTCCCGCGATTTCCCGCACGGTAGCGGGGTCGAGTCCACCAGCCGGGTGATCTCACCCCAGGACGGGGTGTCACGGGCCAGCTCGGTGATCACCGCAGAGAGAAGCCCGGTGGATTGGCGGACGCGTTTGCCCCACCCGGACTGGCCGGGCAGGTTCGGGAACATGCCCTTCAGGTGAGCGTGCGCGTATCGGATCCATTTCCGATCCGACGCGATCCCGAGCAGGTGTTGCGCGACCAGCAGGCAGAGCAATTCCGCGTCGTTGAGGGCGGGTTTGCGGCCCGGGTGGTGATCGCGGGTGAAGCCGATCGCGGGCAGGATCCGGTCATCGAGGTGGACGTAGAGTGTGATCAGGAGGGTGTTGAGTTCAGTTTTCACACACCGGGGTTAACACCCTCCGCCTGCGATTAACAGCATCCACGCCGACCCAGCCAAACGGACTCACTCATCTAGGCGGCACCGACGCAGGGCCATGAGAGGTCAGAGACCCGAAACGCGCGCGATCGCCTGCTGGAAGAGCTGCCCGAGAGCCGGCCCGGCGAGGGCCCAGATCAGCACAACGAGCCCGGCAGTCATGAGTGTGATCAAGACCCAGCCCGGTACATCGCCGCGCTCATCCCGAACAAGCCCGGCGAGGCTCCGGCGGGCCGAGAGTGCTCGCCTACCGATCATTGAGGTGACTGTTGCGTACATGTCGATCCTTTCGTTGAGGCCTCAGCCGAGCCCGAGGCGCAGCATGAAAACACCCGGGTAAACGGCGTAAATGACAGACAGGGGAAGAATTAAGAAGACCAGAGGGATGAGCATCAGAATTTCGGACCGCCCGGCCCGCTCAATGAGTTCGTGCCGCGCGGCCTCACGCGCATCACCCGCCTGCGCCTGCAGCACCTGAACGAGCGGCGCGCCCCGCTCGATGGCGGCCACGAGCTGATCGACAGCACGCGAGAAAGCGGGCAACTCGAGACGACGCGACAGCGACCCGAGCGATTCCCCCAGGGACGACCCAGTGCCCGTCTCGAGGACGACCCCCGCAAGCTCGCGCGACAGCTCACCGCTACCGATCGAGCCGACACGACGCAGAGCATCGAGCAGGCTTTCGCCCGCGGCCAGACACAATCCCAAGAACTCGAGCACCGGCGGAAGTTCCTCCTGCAACCGCGCCCGCCGTGCCTTCGCGGCGCGTTGCAGCAGGGCATCACACAGCACGACGCCCGCGACCGCAGCGATCACGGGCACGGCCGCGGCCACGGGCGTGAACCGCCCCGCGACGGTCACCCCGATCAGCACGACGGATCCGGCGAGTAAGCCTCCGATCCCCCACGCGAGCTGCCGCGCACGAAACTCCTCGACACCGCCGGATCGTCCCGCCTGCGCCAACCGCCGCGCGATCGTCGCCGAGCTCCCGAAGAGTCCCGCGAACCGGATGCCCGCTGCCGCGAATGCTCGCCCGAGGGTCGGGGCGGCCCAGGCATCCGTCGCCAACCAGGGCGTGACGCCTCGGGGATCCGTCACCTCCCGTACATAGGGCGCGATGCGACGCTCGAGAGGAACCGCGCGCCACCGCGGCAACAGGGCGATCAAGAGCCACACGCCGAGTCCGAACGCCGTACCGAGCACGACGGCGAGCGCCATCGTGCTCACGGGGGCACCACCCATCGACACGCCGCTCACGCGAGCCACCTCCGTGGTTCCGGAAGGCGCCCCAGGCCGAGCATGAGCCGATAAGCCAGGACGGAGGCGAGCCCACCCGCGATCACGAGAGCGATGCCCTCGGGGCTGGTGTACGCACGGGCACCCTCTGGTCGCAGCGACAACAGCGCGAGGATCACCCACGGCGCGACGACCCCGAGCAGCGCAGCGCCCCGAATCCACGACTGACGCGCCTCGACCTCCGCCCTCAGCGCAGCATCCGCCCGCACGGCCGTCGAGAGCGCCCGGAGCACCCCGGGAAGTTCAGTACCGCCGACGTGCCGCGCCATCCGGAGCGTCTCGACGATGCGGTCGGCGATGGGATCGGCGAGCAGCGCCTTCAGGCGCAGGGCGCTGGAATCGAAATGACCGGAAGCCGCCATGTCGCGTGCGAATGACGAGAACGCGGGCCGCAAGAGTGGGGGCGCCGAAACCGCGAGGTTCGCGACCGCGTCGGGCAGGGACATCCCCGCCCGCACGGCCGAAACGAGGTGATCGCAGACATCCGACCACAGCCCACGCCGCGACCGGATGAGTTGGGTGCGCCGAGCGCGCAACCACAACACGGGCGCCGCCGCACCGAATGCCGCTGCGCACATCACAAGAATCGGCACGCCGAGTACGAGCCAGACCAGAGCCGAAGCGATTGCGGCAAGCAACAGCGACACGGCGACAAGAACACGAGGCCGCACGTGTGACATCCCGGCTTCGTCGAGCAGCCGCGAGAGCGCGCTCGCCCCCGCACGCGAGGGTCGTGACGGACGGCTCGGCCAGAGCCAGGGCGACAGCACCAAGAGCAACCCCGCACCGAGCACGCCGCCCCACAAGAACGTCACGCGTCGCCCCCGACCCGCTCGCCCCCGACCCGCTCGAACTCGACCGCTCCCCCGACGACCCGGCCCGTCGTTGCCGCGATCTCGCTCACTCGGCGCCGTCCGTCCGCCGAGCGCGAGCAGTGCACGACCAGGTCGACGCCCGCGGCAATAGCGGGCAGGACGAAGGATGAATCGATGTTTCGACCCGCCAAGAGCGGCAGCGCGGCGAGTTTGGCGAGAGCATCCTTCGCGGTGTTCGCGTGGATCGAGGCCATGCCGGGCACCCCCGTGTTGAGGGCCAACACGAGGTCGAGCGCTTCGGCGTCACGCACCTCTCCGATGACCAGCCGGTCCGGACGCATCCGCAACGCCTCTTTCACCAGACGCCGAAGCGAAACCTCACCGGTGCCCTCGAGGCTCGGCTGCCGTCCCTGCAGCGCCACGATGTCCGGAGCATCGACACCCAACTCGAATGTCTCCTCCACAGTCACGACCCGATGATCAGGCGGGCATGCCGCGATCAACGCCGCAAGCAGCGTCGTCTTGCCCGCGTGGGTGGGGCCCGAGACCAGGATGCTGCGCCCTCCGGCGATCGCATCGCGCAGCAGATCCGCGTCGTCGAGACGCAGCGACCCGAGGGCGACGAGAGCATCGAGGTCGCGATAGGCGGGCGTGAACTTGCGGATGTTGACCGACCAATGGCGTCGGGTGATATCCGGGATCACGACGTGAACACGGGACCCGTCGGGCAGCGACGCGTCCACGAAGGGTTGGCTGAGGTCGACCCGTCGTCCGGTCGGATGGAGCATCCGCTCGACGAGATCACGCACCTGCTCGTCGGTCAGGCGAATCAGCAAACGCTCGGAAACTCCCGCTCTGGCGGCGAATATCCGATCGGGGGCGTTGATCCAGATTTCCTCGACCCCGGGATCGTCCAGGTATGGCTGCAGCGCCCCGAACCCGGTGACCTGGGCCAGGGCACCGCGCACGCAGGCCACCTCATCCTCGACCAGAGGAAGACCGCGGGCGAGAGCCACGTCGTTATGGCGCCGCACCTCGGCGAGCGCGAAACGATGTGCCGCGTCGGGATCACGGGCTGGGTCGATGTGCTCGGCGCGAAGCCGGTCGCGCACCCGAGCCGCCACCACGGCCTCGGGAGCCGCATCGGGACGCGCGGCGGGGTGAGCGAGGGCGGGGCTCGGGGAGATCGACACCCGGGCATCCTCGCAAGATGCCCGCGGCTGCATCCGGAGTTATCCACAGACGCACCGAGAGGCGGCGCGTGGCGCTGCTCACAAACTCGCCCTGCAGGCTTGACCGCTCGCCGTCCGGTTGTTGGAATCGAGGCGTGGATTCCCTCGCCGTGCTCAGCGTCATCTTCGGGATGGGGCTGTTGACCTGGTCGGCGATGCTGCTGTCGGCCGCCAACGCTTCGAGCCGTCTTTCGGTGTGGGCGCGGCCCGAACATACCCCCGCACGCTCGACGGCGTTTCGTGCTGCGGGTGCCGGTTCTGTCGTATTCGGGGTCATCCTCTTCGGGCCCGCGATCGGAATCGGCTCAACCGCGATCGGCTTCGCGACCTTCGTGCCTGGGGCCATCATCATCGCAATGCACAACCGAGGACTCCAGGGCTGATACTTCACCGACCGCCGGTTCACCGACTGACGCGACGAGGCCGTCAGTCGACCGGCAGACCCGCATCGCGTCGCAGCACACCCAAGCACGCGAACGCGAGGGCGAGCTGCGCGATGCCCGTGCCGATGTAAATCGTGTGCAGGACCGAATAGACCGGAAGCAGCACGACCTCGATATAGATCCACAGCACCATGCCGAATCCCGCGACCGCATTCGCCAGAGCCGCATACGGGCGACGTAACAACAGCAGCACGAACGCGAGAGTCTGAGTGCCGCCGACCACGATGAGCAGGACCAGCCCGGCGCCGAGGTAGGTGAAGCCGCTGTCTTCCACCCACCACGCGGGCATGCCGAGCGACCCCGGTGTCATCAGTCCGACGCCGCCGCCAATCGCTGAGAGCGCGCTGAATCCCGCGACCACGAGAAGCAGGATCCGCCAGAGCCGGGTCGTGTCCATCACCTCGCCACCATGACCTCACGATAGGCAGCATCGCCATGCGAACGAATGCGTGAGGGCCGGGTTTATCCCTCGCTCGCACGTCCGGGTGCTCGCCGGATCAGGCGAAGCCGAACAGCGCCGGAACCACCAGCACGACAACCGCCGCCCACACGCCGAATACCGGTAGATACGACGTCTGCCAGCGGACCAGGCGCGACGCGGGTGCGCGCCCGATCAGAAGCCGAATCGACAGCCACGCCGTGACCGCAAGGTTGACGATCAGCAGCGCGTTCAGACCGATCGCGGCGATGCGGTTCGGCGTGAGTCCGAGCTCACCGATACGGCCGACGAGCGAGCCGAGCACCAAGGCATCGAGCACGAGTGCCGCCACCACCGCGACGAGACGGATGACGTCCATCACTCCCGCGCGCGCCGCTTCGGGCCGGGCTGAGAGCCCGTAGAGCACCAGTCCGAGCACGACGAGCAGCAGCACGTCGAATCCCGTCAGCAGGTCGCGGTCGAACTCACGACCGATGCCGGCGACGGCATAGAGCACCGCGGCGGCGACGAGCATGACGGCGAACAGCGGCGTGAAGATCGCCGTTAGCACGGGAGCGATGTTCTCAATCACGCTCTTCTTAGCCTCGACGAGCCAGGCCGCGACGATCACAGCGGCAGCACCGCCCGAGGGTACGGTCCACATATCCAGCCCGCTGATCGATTCAGGCGCGATCGGCGAGATCACCAGAACGGTCAACCCGACCAGCACCCCGCCACCCAAAGCGATCAACACGAGGTAGATCGCCCACTCCCCCGTGAACCGGATGAAGTCCATCCGCCGGGCGCTCGTCCGCCACTCCGAACCGACATACGCAGCGCCCGCGACGAACCACAACACGACCGGCAGATGTATCGCCACGAGGGTGGCGGTCGACGACGAATCGTCGAACGGCAACACGTTCACGCCGACCGCGAGAATCGCCACGATGCCGCCGAGAACGGCCGCTCGCGATCGAGTGACACCACGCGTCCACGCGAGGTACCCCGCCAGCACCGGAAGCACGAACAGACTCACGTTGCGCGGAAACCACGAAGCCATGCCGCCGTCACTCCCCGCCGCGATCCGCCCGACCTGAATCGCCACGGCAGCGAAGACGGCGAACGCGATCATGACGACGAGCGGATGCTTCGCCCTGGCACCCTCAGCATCCACCTCGGGAGCGAGCACCAGGTGCTTCCACAAACGGTCGCCGTGCTCGCGGGCAAACTCCGCGGTCAGGCGGTCCGCCGCCCCGAGGCGCTTCAGCGCAATCAAGAACGCCTCGTCTTCACTCAACCCCGACTCGGTGAGATCCTCCGCCTGATCGCGCAGGTGCTCCTCGAGCTCATCCAGATCAGCCGAGTCGATCACCCGTCCGCGCGCCAGCGAAGCACGCCATTGCTGCACGCCGTCATCCAGCGCCCCCACGTCACGCCCCCGCCACGGCGATGCCGCCAGGAAAGTTGCCCGGAAGGCTGCCTGGGGCTGCCAGGCCCCAGATGCCGCTCAAAGTGCGGGTTGCGGTGGCCCACTGCCGGCGCTGCTCGACGAGCTGTGCGCGTCCGGCATCCGTGATCCGATAGTTGCGACGGCGGCGACCCTCGGGCGAAACACCCCACTCGGCCTCGACGTGCCCGAGGCGATCCAGCCGGTGCAGCAGCGGGTAAAGCATGCCGTCCGTCCACTCGAGTTCACCTGCCGACAGCTCGCGGACGCGCTTCAGAATGGCGTAGCCGTAGCTCTGCCCGTCATTCAGGATCGCGAGCACGAGTGGTGCTGCCATCGCGGCGACCAGGTCTTTGTCGATGTTCATGGGACCTCCTACCCTTGCAGAACTATACATTGTGGTTCTATGTATAGAACCGCGAGTATTCACCTCTCGGGAATGGTCGAGGGGATCGGTAGACTATTGAGTCTCGCGGGAGTGGTGGAATTGGCAGACACGCAGGATTTAGGTTCCTGTGCTTTCGGGCGTGTGGGTTCAAGTCCCACCTTCCGCACGGGGCTGACTCTTCGCACATCCGCGAGGCGGGCGACCTGCCCCAGAACGACGGGAAAGTAACTCGTGCAGCCTGCAGCCCTCATCCCCTGGCTCGATCCCGAGACGTTGATCGCTGCGGCGGGCCCCTGGGCCCTTCTCGTGGTCTGCTTCATCGTCTTCGCCGAGACCGGCCTGTTGGTCGGCTTCCTGCTGCCGGGCGACACGCTTCTGATCATGGCGGGGCTGCTCTCGCACGCGAGCGATGTCGCGCCGAACGGCGTCTTCGGAATCAACGTGTGGTGGGTCGCGCTGCTCATCGCGCTCGCAGCTTTCCTCGGTGGTGAGGTCGGGTATTACATCGGCCATAAGGGCGGCCCCGCGATATTCGAGCGCAAGGAATCCGGGCTTTTCAGCCGAAAGAACGTCGAGCGGACGAACGCCTTCTTCGCCAAATACGGCGGTCTCACCGTGATCATCGCGCGCTTCGTGCCGATCGTGCGCACCTTCGCCCCGGTGGCGGCGGGCGTCGGTCATATGCCGTGGCGCCGATACTCGCTCTACAACTTCATCGGCGCGATGATCTGGGGCTTCGGGCTCACGATGATCGGGTATGTCATCGGATTCATCCCCGGGCTCGGAGACTTCGTCGCGGAGTACATCGACGTCATCCTGCTCGCCGCTGTGGCGGGAACGCTCCTCGTCACGGCGTACCACTACTTCAGCGAACGCCGGAAGGCCAAGAAAGCCGCGGGCGAGGATGTCCTCACGGACGCCGTCGAAGCTCAGGAACTCGTGCTCGAGCCCGAGGTGTTCGAGAAGGCGCCCGAGATCGGCCACCACGACTCACACAGCGAGCACCGCCCCGGCGCATAGGGCCGCGCGTCAGGTCTCCGTCAGGATGCCTTCGCGGCTTTGTTCTTCGGCGCCGACTTCTCGGCGGTCTTCGCGGTAGGCTTCGAACCCGCCCCTGACTTCTTGGCAGGCGCATCCTTCTTCGTCCCTCCCCCTTCGCGCGCGGCGCGGGACCGCTCGACGCTCGCGCGGAGGGCGTCCATCAGGTCGATGACCTCGCCACCCTTGTCTTCTTCGGCCGCCCCGCCGAAGGTCGCGGATGTGTCGAGGGTGTCCCCTTGCTCGAGCTTCGCCTCGATCAGCGTCTTGAGTTCGCGCTGGTAGTCGTCGACGAAATCGTCGGGGCGGAAGTCCTCGGCAAAGCTGTCGACGAGACTCGCCGAGAGTTCGAGCTCCTTCGCCGAGATCTTGACGGGCTCGTCGAGCGCGGGGAAGGATGCCTCGCGCACCTCGTCCGACCACAGCAAGGTCTGCAACACGAGCACGTCGCCCCGCACCCGCAGCGCCGCGAGGCGCGTCTTCTGGCGCAGCGTGAACCGCACGATCGCGGTGCGGTCGGTCTCTTCGAGCGTCCGCCGCAGAAGGACATAGGCCTTCGGTGACGTCGAATCGGGCTCGAGAAAGTACGAGCGGTCGAGCATGATCGGATCGACCTGCCCGGACGGCACGAACTCGACGACCTCGATCTCGCGACTGCGCTCGGACGGGAGCGAGGCGATGTCATCCTTCGTCAGAACGACGGTCTGCTCGCCGTCGTCGAACGCCCGATCGATGTCGGCATAGGGTACGACCTCGCCGTCGATCTCGCAGATGCGCTGATACCGGATGCGTCCGCCATCCGCCGCGTGCACCTGGTGCAGCGAGACGTCGTGATCCTCGGTAGCGGCATACACCTTCACCGGCACGTTCACGAGGCCGAACGCGACGGCACCCTTCCAGATCGCTCTCATGTGACCAGTACACACCCCTGCCGCACGCGGATGCCAGCGCTTGACATCCGCTCCCGGCACCCGCCGCCCAGGTCCGCCGCCACACCCGCTCCCCTGGCACAAAACGTGATGCGCACGCGCGTTACACCGCATCTACTGCCAGGCGAGCGGTTCCGGAGGTCGAGAGAGGAGGACGAGTAGCCTCGACGCATGGCGGGAGAGCAGGTGGTGCGTGTTGCGGGGCGCCGCCTGCGCGTGACCAACCTCGACAAGGTGCTGTACCCCGAAACGGGCACGACCAAGGGCGAGGTCATCGCGTACTACACGCGCATCGCGCCGTTCCTGATCCCGCACGTCACGGGGCGACCCGTGACCCGCAAGCGATGGCCGGATGGCGTGGGCACGGCGGAGCATCCCGAGTCCTCATTCTTCGCCAAAGACCTCGAGGCCGGCGCACCCGACTGGGTTCGGCGCACGCCGATCGAGCACTCGGGCGGGCCGAAGGACTATCCCCTCGTCGGGGATGTCGCCACGCTCGTCTATCTCGCGCAGGTCGCGAGCCTCGAGCTGCACGTGCCGCAGTGGCGCTTCACCGCGGACGGCGCCCGCGGCAACCCCGACCGGCTGGTGCTCGACCTTGATCCCGGTCCTGGAGTGGGGCTCGCGGAGTGCGCCGAGGTCGCGCGCTGGTGCCGCGAGATCCTCGCCGGAATGGGCTGGGACGCGCACCCCGTCACGAGCGGGAGCAAGGGAATCCATCTCTACGCCGCGCTCGACGCGAGACAGACGAGCGATCAGATCTCGGCGTTCGCCAAGGAGCTCGCGCGCGCCGTCGAGGCGGACCATCCCGACCTCGTCGTCAGCGCGATGAACAAGGCCGCGCGCCCCGGCCGCGTGTTCATCGACTGGAGCCAGAACAACGGCGCCAAGACGACGATCGCGCCGTACTCGCTGCGCGGACGCCTGCGCCCGACGGTCGCCGCTCCTCGAACATGGGACGAGCTCGAGGACCCGGGCCTGGCGCACCTCGAGTTCGCCGAGGTGCTCGAGAGGGTGGAAGCGGATGGCGACCCCCTCAGCGCACTCGGCTTCCACGCGGGCGGTCGCGCCGCGGACGACGGACCCCTCGCCGTGTATATCGCCAAACGCGAGGCGGGCAAGACCCCCGAACCGGTGCCGGCCAACGCGCTGGGCGCTTCCGAGGCATCGGGGGAACGCCCGCGCTTCGTCATCCAGGAGCACCACGCGACTCGCCTGCACTGGGACCTGCGCCTCGAACGCGACGGCGTGCTCGCCAGCTGGGCGGTGCCCCGCGGCATCCCCCCGACCGCCGGGCGCAACAACCTGGCCGTGCAGACCGAGGACCACCCCCTCGAGTACGCGGAATTCGAGGGCACGATCCCGGCGGGCGAGTATGGCGCGGGCTCGATGACGATCTGGGACGACGGACGCTACGAGCTCGAGAAGTGGCGCGACGACGAGATCATCTTCACCCTCAAGGGGCGTCCCGGCGGCCCGCTCGGCGCGGTGCGCCTCGCACTCATCCGCACGGACGGCGACGGCGAGAAGTCGACCTGGCTGCTACATCGGATGAAGACGGATGCCTCGGGCCAGCCGCAGCCGGAAGGCACGCCCGTCATTGCCCTGGACGAAGAATCACCGCCACACTCCGATATCCCCTCCGGCGAGCGCTTCAGCCCGATGCTCGCGACGGGCTCCACACCCGGGCTCGCGGCCGGGTCGATCCGGCGTTGGTCGGCACGCGCCGGCGCGGAGCCATGGGTCGAGTTCAAGTGGGACGGCATCCGTGCCCTCGGCGTCTGGGATGGCGATGTGCTCCGCCTCATCGGTCGTCGTGGCACCGACATCACCGCGCGCTACCCCGAACTCACGGCCGAGTCGCTCGGGCTCCCGCCCGAACCCGCGGTGCTCGATGGGGAGCTCGTCGCGCTCGATGAGACGGGTCGACCCAGCTTCTCGCTTCTGCAGCACCGCATGAATCTGGTCAAGGCCCAGGACATCGCCGCCGAGGCCCGGCGCACTCCGGTGACGTACTACGTGTTCGACATCATCGAGCACGACGGAGCGGATGTTGCGGCCCTCCCCCTGCATGAGCGTCGGGCTTTGCTCGAACGTGTCGTGACGGATGCCCGACCTCCGCTGTCTGCGCCGCCCGTCTTCGACGATCTGGACGCCGCCCTCGCGACGGCTCGCGAGTTCGGCCTGGAGGGGGTGATGGTGAAAGACCCGGCGTCGGCGTATCGCCGCGGCATCCGCACCGAGTCGTGGCTGAAGCTCAAGCTCACACACACGCAGGAGGTCGTGATCGGCGCCATCAGGCCGGGCCGCGGTGGCCGGAGCGGATCGATCGGGTCACTGCTGCTCGGTGTTCCGGGTCCGGATGGGCTGCAGTACGCAGGGCGTGTCGGCACCGGTTTCAGCGATGCGACCCTCGCGCGGCTCACGGAGGCGTTGACGCCGCTGCGAACGAATACAAATCCGTTCGTCGGAGTCCCGGCGGCGGATGCCTCGGACGCCCTGTGGGTCCGGCCGGAACTCGTCGCCGAGGTGGAGTTCGCCGAGTGGACCCGGGATGGGTCGCTGCGTCATGCGCGCTGGCGGGGCCTGCGTCCCGACAAGGACCCCGCCGACGTGGTGCGTGAGGGCTGAATCAGCGTCGGATCTGCGGGAGTGGAGGACTTCGGCACGGGATGAGGATGCTTCAAGCGCGATACTCCTCTCCCGGCGCCGAAGTCCTCCCCCGAGGGCGAAGCAGGCGGCGGTCCGGTCCCCGGCGCGACAACACCAGGGACCGGCACAGCCCTCAGCCGCGAGCCTGGTCGAACGAGACCGAACGAACGCCGAACGCGTCGCCCTCTTCTGCAGCGAGCTCGCGCTCCGCGGAGAGGTCCAGCCCCCGGGCCAGAAGCACGTAGGCCAGTGCGGATGCACCGAGGCCCACGAACAGCGCGATGTCGATGCCGCCGATGGCCTGCGCGAGCGGCCCGACGAACCATGTCGTCACGACGAACGGGATCATGGCCGCGATGCCGACGAGGTAGGCGACGATGCCGCGCCATCCCCACGCGCCATAGATGCCATGCGGGCGGAACATCTCCGCGATCGCATAGCGGCCTCGGCGGATGAAGTAGAAGTCCATGAGGTTCACCGACGTCCACGGGACGAGCACGTAGAGCAGAATCACGAGGAAGCTGCCGAACGAAGCCAAGAACTCCCCGGTCGAGAACACCGCGCCCAGAAGGCCCGCGAGGGCGACGATCGTGCACGCGACGATGCGTGTCCTGCGTGTCGGCCGAACGGTCGCAAACGAGTCAGCCACGGTGATCAGTTCAATGCTCGCCGCGTAGATATTGATCGTGATCACGGTGATGAGGGCAGGCAGGGCGCTCCACAGCAGGACAACACCCAGGCCGGGCAGGAGAGCATCGGCCGTGGCGGCGATCGCCTGCACGGGATCGGCGTCGGAGAAGAGCGAAGCGACGAATGCACCCAGCGCCATGAGCCATCCGGCGCCGACGATGACGCCGGAAGAGGTGTAGAACAGCGCCTTTCGTGGGCTTGTCTGGGGCGGAAGGTACCGGGAGTAGTCGGAAACGTAGGGCGCCCAGCCGAGCGCATACGCCGCTGCCGCCGCGAACTGGACGAGGAACGCGGGCCCGTTGAATTCGCCGAGCGACAGCGCGCCGTCGGGCAGAGGAAGAACCACCACGGCGACGACCGTAAACACGCCGAACGTGGCTAGGAAGAGCCAGGTGAGCCACTTCTGCACACGGTGGATCCAGTGGTAGCCCACGATCGCGAGCGTCAACGAGAGCGCGGTGATCAGGATGTACCATCCTGCCCCCGCGTCGACCCCTGTCGTCATCGTCAGGACTTCACCGGCGAGCAGTTGATTGAAGATATTGAAACCAACGATGCTGGCGATCACGACGAGGCACACTAGAGCCACGCCCCGGTAGCCGAACTGCGCCCTCGACTGGATCATCTGCGGCAGTCCCAGCTGCGGGCCCTGCGCCGAGTGGAACGCCGTGAACACGGTCCCCACGCACACGCCGGTGATGATCGCGAGCAGAGACACCGCCAGGTTAGCCCCCAGCGCCACGCCCACCATCCCGGTAGCCAGTGTTGTGAGATTGGCATTCGACATGAACCAGAGCGAGAAGAGGCTCGACGGTTTTCCCGTCCTCTCGGATAGGGGTACCCAGTCGATCGATTTCACCTCGATGCCCGCGGTCGTGGGCAACGCCACTTCGGTCTGTTCGATCTCAGGTCGGGGCTCGTTCATCGTTGTCCTTCTCGGGTGTCGGGTGCGGATGGCTCATAGATCTCGGGGCGTCGGTCAGCGAAGAGGTCGTTCCACGGCCCGAGTGCCTTGTGACCGGGCGTGATGTCCAGCACCGCATCGGCGCTGCCGCGGACGCTGTCGGCGACGACCCAGCCGTCGCCGTCGATCACCGCCGTACCGCCCGTCCAGACGACCCCACGCTCGGCGCCGTGGCGATCGGCGACGACCCAGCCGTCGCCGTCGATCACCGCCGTACCGCCCGTCCAGACGACCCCACGCTCGGCGCCGTGGCGATCGGCGATGACGGTGGGCAGCCTCGAGGAGCGTGCGGCCGCCATCGCCTGAACGGTCTCGGGCGGGCGTTCTCCGCGCGGGCGGGGCACAAGCGGCCAGTTCACCGGCAGCGCGAGGATGTCGGCACCGGCAAGCGCGAGCCGACGAGGCACCTCGGGGAACTCGTTGTCGTAACAGATCGCCACACCGACACGCCCGATCGCGGTGTCCACGACGGCGCCCGCCGTCGGTCCCGGACGGAATATCATCGACTCGGCGCTCCACAGATGCGACTTGGCGTAGACCGCCTGGATGCCGTCCTGCGTGATGACCGCGGCACTGTTGAAGAGATCGTCGCCGTCACGCTCGCAGAACCCCACGACCGCGACGGTGCGTGGGCCGATCGCGCGGGAGAGTGACGCGAGCCGTGTGTCGGACCGCGACATCCCGAGCCCCCGTGCCTCGGCCCGGTCGACGAAGACGTACCCGCTCGTGGTCAGTTCGGGCGCGACGACGAGTTGGGCGGTATCGCCCGCGACGTGATCGAGCGCTTCGGCGACGCGCGCGATGTTGCCGTCGACGTCGCCGAAGCGGATCGTCGGGCTGACCGCAACCGCGCGCACCCTGTGCGACGCGGGGTCACTGGCGTCCTCGTGCTCCATCGTCTCTCCTTGTCCTGGAAGCGACCGTCCGGCCGCCCGCTCGTCACTATGCCGTGTGCACGGGCTCCCGATATGTCGCGAGGCGCATTGTCGCAGTGGCGCTGTGCGCGGCCATCCCCTCGGAATCCGAGATGACCTGCACCGCGTGCGCAAGACTCGGCGTCGCCTCGCGCGAGATGCGCTGGTACGTGAGCGGCTTGAGGAACCTCGAGACCGACAGCCCGGCACTGTGCTTGGCGCCCCCTGCGGTGGGCAGGACGTGGTTCGTGCCCGCCATGCCTTTGTCGGAGTACGCGACCGTGCTCCACGGGCCCAGGAAGATCGAGCCGTAGTTACGCAGGTTCTGGTGATACCACTCGTCATCCGACGTGATCACCTCGAGGTGCTCAGGGGCAAGGTCGTCCATGAGGACGACGGCCGTCTCCCGATCCGTGGCGACAGTGATGGAGCCGTAGTCCCGCCACGCGGGTCCCGCGATCGATGCCGTCGCGAGCCCCGCCAGCTGACGCTCGACGGCTTTGAGTACGGCAGCTCCGTGTTCGGCGGACGTCGTGACCAGAGCGGCCGGTGAGTTCGGGCCGTGCTCCGCCTGACCGAGCAGGTCGGCCGCGACGATCTCTGGGTCTGCCGTTTCATCGGAGAGGACCGCCACCTCCGAGGGCCCCGCAAGGAGATCTATCGCGGCAGTGCCGAACAGCTGACGCTTGGCCTCAGCGACATAAGCATTTCCCGCTCCCACGAGCATGTCGACCGGGAACTCCTCGAGCAAACCGAAAGCCATCGCCGCGAGCGCCTGAACGCCACCGAGCACGAAGATCCGGTCGACTCCGGACACATGAGCGGCATAGACCACCGCGTCATTGGCACGCCCGCCGGGCTGCGGCGGGGTGCATGCGATGACAGAGGGGACTCCGGCCGCCTTGGCGACACCGACAGTCATGAATGCGGATGCTGTGAGCGGGAATCGGCCGGCAGGCAAGTAGGCGCCCACCCGCGAGACGGGGATGTAACGCACGCCGGTGGTCAACCCCGGCTCGAGCTCGGTGGAGAAGTCGACGAGCTTCCCCCGCTGGACATCGGCGAAGGCTCGGGTGCGGGTGGAGCCCAGCTCAATAGCCGCGCGCAGCGCGGGCTCGAGCTGCGCGCCACTCCTCGCGATCTCGGCACCCGACAACTCGATCTCGCCACCGGTGTACCCGTCGAGCTTGCGCGCGTAGTCGCGCACCGCATCCAGCCCGCCCCGTTCGATCGTCTGCAACATCTCGGTGACGGTGCGGATGACGGCCGGATCGCGCTGAGCGGCGGGAGCGTCGACCGCGGGCGTCTTGAGGTGGACGAAGGAACTGCTGAGCTGAGCGAGCAAAGGAGGAGAAAAGCGCATGCGTGAAACAGTAGGGATCACAGTGATCACCCACAAGCCCGTTGAGTACGGTGAAAACCAACGTGTTTGCCTATACTTCGATGGGCACCCACGAAAGGCAGTGCACATGACTCTGACGCAATTGAAGGCATTCCTGGCCGCGCTGGAACAAGGCAGCTTCACCGCCGCGGCAAACGAATTGGATTCCACCCAAGCATCCATCTCGGAACTCGTCGCCCGTCTCGAACGCGAACTCGGTCTGAAGCTCTTCACACGAGGTGGAAGACGCCTCGTCCCCACGGCGGCTGCATTGGAGCTTCGCGAGCATGCGCTGCAGGCCGTGACAGCCATCACGAACGGTGTCGACGCCATCCGCGCCCTCGCATCGCTCGAAGGCGGCACGTGCACCTTCGGCGTTTTGCGCAACGCCGCGTACTACGACCTATCGGATCTCGTCCAGCGTTTTCACACGCGCTACCCACGCGTCAAGGTGCGTCTCGTCGGTCTTAATTCCTCGCTCGTTGCCGAGTCGGTTATTTCGGGCGAGATCGAAGCAGGTCTCGTCGTCCTTCCCGTCACAGACGACGGACTCGAGGTGAAGCCGCTTTTCCGCGACGAGGTCGTCTATGCATCCGCGCACCGCCGTCCCGAGAAGGGACCCGTGACGATCGAGGAGGTGTCGGACGCGAAGCTCGTGCTGTACGACGCGTATGCCGGCTGGGACGATCCCACCCGGCGGCAGCTGCTCGAACGCGCGCGACTGCGCGGACTGACCATCGATCCCGCCATCGAGGTCGAGCACGTCGAGACGGCGCTCAACCTGGTCGCGACCAGTGCAGCCGACACTATGGTCTGCCGCACCATCGCGGAAGGCGCGGCGTTCCCCGAGTCCATCCACGTGACAGCCTTCGCGGAACCCATGTACGACACGGTCGCGCTCATCTGGCGGGAGGGCACGTACCTGTCACCCGCGACACGACGCCTCGCCGATCTCGCTGAGCACACGCTCTTGACCAAGCTCGCTCCTGTGGTGTGACCGACCCCCGTCACGCGTGCGCGGCCGGATCGCGGTCGGCGTGTCCCGCGGGCTCGATCTGGAACGTCGAGTGCGCGACGTCGAAGTGATCCGCGAGGCACGACTGCAGGCTCGCGAGGAGTTCCGCTGCTCTCCCAGCCTCGAGCACGGCGGGCTCGACCACGACGTGCGCGGTGAACACCGGCGCCCCGCGCGTCAACTGCCAGACGTGCACGTCGTGAACGTCGGCGACGCCCGGCGCGCCCAGAATATGGTCGCGGATCTCGGCGATCCGCGTGCCCTGCGGAGCAGACTCCGACAGTACCGAGAACACCTCGCGCAACAGCCCGATCGCACGCGGCACGATCATGGCGGCGATGAGCAGCGACGCGATCGCATCGGCCTGTACCCACCCCGAAAGCACGATCACGAGCGCCGCGACGATGACCGCCGCAGACCCGAGCAGATCCCCCATCACCTCGAGATACGCCCCGCGGACGTTGATGCTGTTCCGCTGCGCCGAACTCAACAGCCAGAGCGCGACGGCATTCGCGACGAGCCCGACGATCGCGATGACGAGCATCACACTGCCCTCGACGTCGACATCCCCCGGCGCCATGAGACGTCCGACGCTCTCGACCGCGATCCAGACCGACAGCACGATCAGCACGGCCGCGTTGATCAGCGCCCCGAACACCTCGGCGCGCTGATAGCCGTAGGTGCGCCGGTCATCGGCCGGTCGCGACGCGACGGCATTCGCGACGAGCGCGATGACGAGGGCCGCCGTGTCGGTGAACATGTGCGCCGCGTCGGCCAGCAGCGCGAGCGATCCGCTCAGCACACCGCCGACGATCTGCACCACCATCACGATCGCCGTGATCGCCAGCGAGATCGCCAACAGCCGTCGGTTCGAGGCGTTTCGGATGCCTCCCCTGAGTATTCGGAGCTTTGGGGGCCGGGGATTATCGTGTTTCAGGGCCACCGAATATTGAGGTTCAGGGCCAGACGATATTGCCGGTGAGCGCCAGCCGTCGTGCTGGCGCTCACCGGCGTCGGGTCAGCTGCTCATGTTGGTGTGTTCGCGCATGTTGGTGCTGCCGGTTTCGATCCAGATGGTGTTGTGGACGATGCGGTCCATGATCGCGTCGGCGTGGACGTCGGAGCCGAGGCGTTGGTGCCAGTCCTTTTTCGCGTATTGGGTGCAGAACACCGTCGACGTGGAGTCGTAGCGCCGTTCGAGGAGCTCGAGGAGCATGCTGCGGACGTCGTCGCTGGGTGGGTCGAGGAGCCATTCATCGATGACCAGCAGCGTGAACGCGGCGTATTTGCGGAGCCATTTCTCCTTCCCGCCGGGCCGGTCACGGGCCGCGGCCCAGGTCTCCTCGAGGTCGGGCATGCGGACGTAGTGCGCCCGATACCTGTGCTGGCAGGCTTGCTTCGCCAGCGCCGAGCCGAGGTAGGACTTCCCGGAGCCGGTGAACCCTTGGAACACGACGTTCTGCTGCCTGCTGATGAACGCGCAGGTGCCCAGCTGCGCGATGATCCCTCTGTCGAGGCCGCGCTGTTCAATGAGGTCGAGGCGGCGGAGGTCCGCGTTCGGGTAACGCAGCCCGGCCCGGCGGATCAGTCCCTCGACCTTGCCGTGGGTGAACGTGGCGTGTGCGTCGTCGACGGCGAGCTTGATGCGTTCTTCGAACACCATCCCCAGCGTCAGGGTGTCGTCCTGGACCTCGAACGCGTCGACCAGCGCCGTGACGCCCATCTCCCGCAGCTTCCTCTTGCTCTCGCTGTCGATGCGGGTCATCGGGTGCCTCCCGCGTAGTAGTCCGCGCCGCGGACATACCCGGCTGGCTCGGCCGTTCGGCCTGGTGTCGACCATGCGTCGCGGGCGTCGGGGTCGTCCTGCCTGGTCTCGAGGATCGGTCTCAGGTGCGCGTAACGCGGCGACCGAACGCGGGTCAACGCGACCTCCGCCGCCGCTTCAACACGAGCAGCGGAGTAGCGGCGGGTCAGCCGCAATACGGCCAACGCGGCGCCCAGGCCTTGTTCGTCGACCGGGACCGACTCGAAGATCCGATTCACGACTGTGGTGGTGTTCTCCCCGATCCGGGCCGCCCATTCCCTGACCCGCGGAGAGTCCCACTGCCGATAACGCGGCCCGTCCGGTAGATCCCCGTCATGCGTCCGATACTCGTTCACCACCCCGGTCGGCGCGAGGAGGTGGCTGGTCAGCCGCTGATCCCCGGCGAACACCTCGAGGGTGGTGTCCGTGACCCGCAGGTCAACGGCCCGGCCGATGTGGGCGAACGGGACGGAGTAGAAGTTCCGCTCGAACACCACGTGCCCGTTCTTCTGAACCCGACGCCTATAAACCCAGCGGGAAATCTCGAACGGAACCTGCGGCAGCGGCCGCAGCAGCTGCTTCTCCTCCGCCTCGAACACGCTCGCTCGTGATCCGGCGCGTTTCTGGAACGGTTCGGTGTTGTAAGCGTCGACGCGTTCATAGATCGCGGCGCGCAGCTCCGGCAGCGTCGCGAAGGTCCGGTCCCGCAAGCTCGCGATCACCCAGGTCGCGATGTTCCCGACGGTGTTCTCGACACTCGCCTTGTCTTTAGGCTTCTTCACCCTCCCCGGCAGCACCGCTGCCGAATAGTGAGCCGCGAGCTCCCGATACGCGTCGTTCAGGACCACCTCACCCTCCGCAGGATGCTTGATCACCCCGGTCTTCAGGTTGTCCGGCACGATCCGAGGAACACTCCCGCCGAACCAAGCGAACATCGAGACATGCGCGCGCAACCAGGTGTCCTGCTTCATATCCAGCGCCGGCTCGACGAACGCGAACCTCGAAAACGGCAACGTCGCGACGAACAAGAACACCCGCGTCTGCTGCCCGGTGACCGGATCGGTCAGCTGCATCGTCGGACCTGACCAGTCGACCTCGACGCTCTGGCCCGCCTTGTGACCGACGCGCGACGCTGCGCCGGCGATCAGGAGGTGCTGCTGGTAGGTCTTGCAGAACCGGTCATAGCCCATCGCCGGCGATCCCGTCGCCCGGCAGGCGTCGAGATACTCGCCGTGCAACAGCTTCAACGTCACCCCGACCCTCGCGAGCTCGCGATGCACCCCCTCCCACTCAGGTTGCGCGTGAACGCTGTCATGCTCACCACGTCCGGGGAACAACCGCGCATAGACCGTCGCCTCGTCAAGCTCGGCGACGTCGTCCCAGCGGACGCCTTCACGGTCGGCGGCGTCGATGACTGCGGCCACGCTCGTGCGGGACATGCCCTGCGCGGCGATCTGCCGCCCCGAGAACCCCTCCCCCCGAAGCCTCAGCACCAGCTTCGCTCTGATCTTGCGTACCATCCGAATCACTCCTTCTGCCGCGTGATTGGCCACGCGGCAGAAGGAGCCTAGGAACGGTGGCCCTCAACCCGAATATCGAGTGGTCCCCACCGACGCGATCACGTCGATCAGAACGTGGCCCTCAACCTCAATATCTGTGGCCCTCAGAGGAGCGAATACTCATCCCCCGGCCGACGCGTGATCGTGCATGTGTCCAGGCTAGGCCCGAGAATGCCCGATGCCGGGTCGTTTCGCCTAGCCGAGAATGACTTCGATTCTCAGAGTCACTCGTCGGGAGTTGGCAGCGCCGCCAGCGTCTCCCCATCTGCCTGCGATATATCACAGGTTCAGGGATTGGACACAGACATGGCAAGGCCGAACGGTCTGCACCACGTCGAGTCGATGGAATACGTTCTGGGTCTATACCAGACGGGCTCGCAGAGGCCGCACGCGTACCGCGCAGGGGCGGTCGTGGCTGATCAAGTGTGGCGATAGGACACTCTCAAACCGACTCCACCTCCTGCACGTTGACGTGCTCCGGATGTTGTCCGGGTCCGGGTTGGAGATCGCCGACCTTTTCGCCCTTCTCAACCGTGACCACCGCCCTGCCCGAGGCAATCAACGGCGAGCACGTCGCGCCCACACGTACATGATCGTTGCGATCAGCGCCCGCTAGGAGTTGAACTGCCAACCGAGAGCGCGAGCGAGCTGTTCCATGTTGAAGACAGCGTGCCCCTTGTCATTGCAGACGTTGGGTATGTGGGGTTTCGCGATGCTCGGGGACAACTTCTCGTACGTGACGACAGGGAATCCGCGTGCGATGCCTAACCCGATCACGAACGGGTCGACGGTCGACCGCTTCCCACCCGCAGTGATCAAGCCCGGATGAGTCTTCAGCACGTCCGCAGTAGCTGCCTGGATATCTGGGTCCAGCGGAACGAAAAAATGTGGCCGCGCCTTCGCCCACTTCGCCACGTCGTCATCCCGCTTCGTCAACTCGCCTTTGACAGGGTCAATCGCCTGAAGAACTCCCGCGTCGACCGCCTCGTTGAACTTCTCCCAGAAACCTGGAAAAACGTCCGGCCAATAATGGTCCCGCCATGCGGTGATCAGGACGCTCGTGTCCACGGAGTACATCAGTCCACCTCTGGGATGCGCGCGCGGTCCAACAGCTTGGGTATCTGATCCACCTTGGCGTTGAGCATGTTGGAGGTCTCGTACGTGCTCAATAAGCCCTCTGACATCGCGCTGACCACGTTTCGTACGTAGCCCTTCCCGAGATTGCGCACCTTGGTGCGCAGGCCGTCGCCACCGTTGGCCTTCCTAGGTTCTGGTCCGTTGGACCACCGGTCGATGTCGTTGTAACCTTCGCGCCAGTTCTCGTAGAACTCCTGGCTAGCCTTGCCGTGCGTGAAGAGCTTCCGCAGGATGACTTCGGGGCTGACGCCCCAGGCACGTGCCTCCTCGCGCAACTGCCATAACTCCCAGTCCTCGGCGTTCTCACGCGCGTTGAGCACGATGGGGCGTTGGGAGAAGGCAGCAGTGGGCACAAGCATCTCGGCGGCGAGACGGTTGCACTCGACTTCGATGCGATCTACGTCGTCTGCTCCGGTTGATTCCTCATGCAGATCACACAGGGCGGAGGTGTTGAGCAATAAATGCGCGTATTCGTGCAGCAGCGTAAAGATGCGCCTGTTGAAATGCGTGGACCCGTTCACGCCGACGATAGGCACCGGGTCAAGCGCGACAGAGAACCCATCAGCTTCCTCTTTGGGGACAGCGTTCGCGGTCACGACGAGAACCCCCACCTCTTCCAGGGCGCTACTCCAGTAAAAGAACCAGTCGGTCGGCTTTCCTGACTGACCCGGAAGCTTGATAAGGGAGTGAACGTCGAGCATTATCCGAGCCCGCGCCGCCACATCCTTAAACCGGGCAGGCTCCTTCCACTCGCTGTCCGGCTCATCGTCCCGCAGATCCATGATCTCCAGCATGTTGTCGCGCTGTGCCTCGGCGCGTCGGATCTCAGCGGCGAGAATCGGGCTCTCACGACGCCGCGCCGTCAGCCAGGGACGCCTGTAATCGCGAACCCGCTCCTCGACTGGAGGTCGCTCGCTGAGGAAGAAGGCGGCAAGGGGACGCCGGTACAGGTCGGCGACAGTCTGGAGCTTGGCCACGGTTAGGCCTGGATCTCCGCGCTCCCATGCGAGCAGCTGGGCCTCATCTACCGAGAGTTTCGCTGCGGCGACACCTGGCTCCAAGCGCGAAGTTTCCCGAGCCCAGACAAGCATGTCGGGATTCGGGAAGGCGGGGATGGATCGGGGCACGGGTCCTCCGGCGATTGTTCAGGCGAGACTATCGCGCACGTCTACTAAACCGCACGCCACCGACACGCGCCCCGCCACTATCTTCGGCCGCCCCACAAAGGTGTCCGAGGCCGGTTCTACCGTCACCCTACGGGCTATGACGAGGCGTCCGAGCGCGCCTAGGGGAGTCAAACCGCGCTGGTTACGTGTGGGGCGTGACGGAACGAACGTTGCGGACACACCGGCATTGTCGGGCGATAGGGACCGTGAGAGGCGTGAATGGCCAGACGCGTCAAATATTCAGAGCTAGGCCGCGTCCTGTGCATAAGCATGTGTCCATGTCGTGTCCAAAACGGTGGACACGGGCAAGTCTGAAACCGCAAGAAGACGGGGTTCAAGACATGTGTTGAGAACGTGATTCGGCCAAAACTGAGCATGACTTCGATTCTCATCCGCGTCTCGCGCGGATCGTGCAGATTAGAGCGAGAGCGTCGACAGCAACGGCACGAGCGCGACGAAAGCGCGAGCGCGGTGCGACGAAGCGTTCTTCTCGGCCGACGAGAACTCGGCGGCAGAGCGCTCGGCACCGTCCGGTTGGCCGTCCGGGACGAAGATCGGGTCGTAGCCGAAGCCGTTCTCTCCCGAGGGGGCCAGAGCGAGGCGACCGGGCCAGCGCCCCTCGACGACATGCTCGGCGGCTTCTCCCCCGTCGGCCGCAGGAACGACGAGCGCGATCGTCGACACGAACTGGGCGGCGCGGTGCGGATCCGCGACATCCGAGAGCTGGTCGAGCAGCAGCGTCAGGTTGGCCGAAGCATCCTTCGCGTGCCCGGCCCAGTAGGCCGAGAACACTCCCGGCGAGCCGCCGAGCACGTCGACGCAGATGCCCGAGTCGTCGGCGAGGGCAGGCAGTCCGGTGTGCAGAGCCGCCGCGCGGGCCTTGATCAAAGCGTTCTGCGCGAAGGTGACACCGTCCTCGACCGGTTCGGGGCCGTCGTAGCCGATCACCTCGAGGTCGGGACGCGTCTCACGGACGATCGCGCCGAACTCTTCGACCTTGTGCGGGTTGTGCGTGGCGAGCACGACGCGGCGTTTCGTCTCGCTGCGCTCGCTCAACGACCGACCCCGGTCGCCCCGCGAAGAACGAAGCGAGGAGTCGAAACGCACATCAGCGCTCGACCGCCAGCGCCGCCAGCTGGTGCTCACGGAGCGACGCGCACCCGTTGACACCGAGCTCGAGCAGCGCGTCGAGCTCGCGCTTGTCGAACGGGGCGCCCTCGGCGGTGCCCTGCACCTCGACGAAGAGTCCCCGGCCCGTCACGACGACATTCATGTCGGTGTCGGCACGAACGTCCTCGACGTACGCCAGGTCGAGCATCGGCTCGCCGTCGATGATTCCGACCGAGACAGCAGCTACGGAATCGTGGAGCGGCTGTGAGCGCTGCGCGATGAAGTTCTTGCGCTTGCCCCACTCGATCGCGTCGGCGAGGGCCACATAGGCGCCCGTGATCGCGGCGGTGCGGGTGCCGCCATCGGCCTGCAGCACATCGCAGTCGATGACGATCGTGTTCTCACCGAGCGCCTTGGTGTCAACGACCGAACGCAGCGCCCGGCCGATCAGGCGCGAGATCTCGTGCGTGCGACCGCCGATCTTGCCCTTGACGCTCTCGCGGTCGTTGCGGCTGTTCGTCGCGCGCGGCAGCATCGCGTACTCGGCCGTGACCCAGCCCTTGCCCTTGCCCACCAGCCAGCGCGGCACCCCGTTCGTGAAGGATGCGGTGCACAGCACCTTGGTGCCGCCGAACGAGATGAGCGCGGATCCCTCGGCGTGCGCGCTCCAGCCACGTTCGATCGTGATCGGACGAAGCTGGTCGGGGGTGCGCCCGTCGGCGCGAATGATCTCGGTCATGTCGGTCTCGTTTCGTTCGTGGAGTTTCGTAGCGTCAGTCAGTGGGCGGCAGCTCGATGGCTCCGGTGTGCACGAGCTGGACGGAGCGCACCTCGCGCCCCATCAGCCGGTTCGCGAGGTCGATGAAGGCATCCGGTGATCCCCCCGTCGCTTCATAGACGTGGGACCCCGGATGATCCGACGAGGTCAGCAGGTCGCGGGTCACGAGCTGGCGATACACGTCGTTCGCGGTCTCGTCGTCGCTCGCCACGAGCGAGACATCCGGTCCCATCACGTAGCTGATCGCGCCCTTGAGAAACGGATAGTGCGTGCAGCCGAGCACCAGAGTGTCGATGCCCGCGTGCCGGAGCGGCGCGAGGTACCCCTCGGCGATCTCGAGCAGCTCGGGCGATCCCGTCACGCCCCGCTCCACGAAGTCGACGAACGCGGGGCACGCCTGGGCGAAAACCGTGAGTGCATCGTTGAGTTCGAGCATGTCCTGGTACGCGCCCGAGCCGATCGTGCCCTCGGTGCCGATCACGCCGATGCGGCCGTTGCGGGTCGTCGCGATCGCCGTGCGGACGGCGGGACGGATGACCTCGACCACGGGTACGTCGTAGCGCTCGCGGGCATCGCCGAGCACCGCGGCCGATGCCGTGTTGCAGGCGATCACGAGCATCTTCACGCCCTGGTCGACGAGCGAGTCGAGCACCTCGAGCGAGTACCGCCGCACATCCGCGATCGGCTTGGGGCCGTACGGCGAGTGCAAGGTGTCGCCAATGTAGACGAGGGATTCGCGGGGCAGCTGGTCGCCGATCGCCCGGGCTACCGTGAGTCCGCCGACACCGGAGTCGAAGATTCCGATCGGCGCGTCATTCATGGTTCCCCAGCCTACCGGCGCGGATGCGCAGGCCCCGCGTCGGTAGAGTGACCCGCATGACCGACCCGGCCGGCAGCCGCAGCAGCGCCCTGCACACCGATCGTTACGAGCTCACGATGTTGGGCGCCGCGCTCCGCGACGGAACCGCCGACATCCCGTGCGTCTTCGAGATGTTCGCACGTCGCCTGCCCGGCGGCAGACGCTACGGCGTCGTCGCGGGCACGGGGCGCCTGCTCGGTCTGCTGCGCGACTTCCGCTTCGGCGACGAAGAGCTCGCCTTCCTCCGCGACGAGAAGATCGTGGATGCCGAAACCCTCGCCTACCTCGAGAGCTACCGCTTCCGCGGCTCGATCTCCGGCTATCGGGAGGGCGAGCTGTACTTTCCTGGCTCCCCCGTGCTGACCGTCGAGGGCACCTTCGCGGACGCGGTCGTGCTCGAGACACTCGCCCTCAGCGTGCTCAACCACGACTCGGCCATCGCGACGGCCGCCGCCCGCATGTCGACGGCAGCGGGCGCCCGCCCCCTCTCGGAGATGGGTTCGCGCCGAGCGGGAGAAGAGTCGGCTGTCGCCGCCGCGCGCGCCGCCTACATTGCGGGATTCGCAGCGACGAGCAACCTCGAGGCCGGTCGCCGGTGGGAAGTCCCCACCATGGGCACGGCCGCACACGCCTGGACACTCCTGCACGACACGGAAGAACAGGCCTTCCGCGCCCAGGTCGACGCCCTCGGCCCGAGCACGACGCTCCTCGTCGACACCTACGACATCCGCCGCGGAGTCGAGACCGCCATCCGCGTCGCCGGTACGAACCTCGGCGGGGTCCGGATTGACTCCGGTGACCTCCCGATCGTCGCCACCGCAGTCCGGGCCCAGCTGGATGACCTCGGCGCGACCGAGACGCGCATAATCGTCACGAGCGACCTCGACGAATACGCCATCGCGGCCCTCGCCGCCTCGCCGGTCGACGCTTATGGGGTCGGCACCTCGGTCGTCACGGGGTCGGGCGTCCCGACCGCCGGCATGGTCTACAAGCTGGTGGCGCGCCAGGATGCCGCGGGCAACTGGATCTCGGTGGCCAAGGCATCCGCGTCCAAGGCCTCGGTTGGTGGCCGCAAGTCCGCCTATCGAAACTTCGAGAACGGTGTCGCGACGAGCGAACTCGTGACCTCCGATCCGGTCGACGGCGCGGGACCGGATGCCTCGGCATCCGTCACCTCCCATGCCCGAGCGCTCCAGGTCCGACTCGTCGTCGACGGCGAGATCGGCACCGCGGCAGAGGGGCCACAGGGCACCCGCGCCGCCCGAGCACATCACGCCGTTGCGCGGGCCGAGCTGCCTCTGCACGCGCTCGCACTCAGCAAGTCCGGTCCGGCGATCCCGACCGTCATGGTCGGGCGTTAGCGCCGAGTTCTTGGACGAAGATCAGGTCTGCAGCGACTCGTAGATCTCTTTGCACGAAGGGCAGACGGGGAACTTCTCGGGATCGCGACCCGGAGTCCACTTCTTGCCACACAGCGCCCGCACCGGCTTGCCCGTCAGAGCCGACTCGAGGATCTTCTCTTTCTTGACGTAATGCGAGAAGCGTTCGTGATCGCCGGGTTCGACGTTCTCTTCGCGAATCAGCTCCTCGAGTTCGCGTTCGAGGGTGGCAAGGCCGCCTTGGTCTGGGGTATCGAGAGGCGTGCTCATGGCTGGTCAGTCTATCGGCGCGAGAGGCGGTGGGGCCCGACTCAGGCGGTCTCGGCAAGTTCGAGCAGCCGACCACCGCGACGGCGGAAGACGGCCCCACCGATGGCCACCCCGATGATGAACACAGCGAGTCCGATCCCGAGTCCCAGACCCAGCGCTGACATGCTCGCTTCGGCGTCACCCGCGACGGTTCGCCACGTCCACAGCAAGGCCGGAGCGCTCACGACGATGGAGCCGAACAACACGATGCCCTGGGCTATGACGCCCGACGAGCCCGTGCGCTGCGGCTGCCGGAAGGGGTTGTCGCCCGGCCGTGTGACGGCGTACGGGGCGACGACCGATGCGATGCTCGACAGGCCGAGACCCGACAGATACAACGAGGCACAGAGTCCGATCATCGCGGGAAGCACGTCCCAACTGCCGTGGACCGCGACAGAGAACAGCAATCCGATCGCCAGAACGGGAGTCGCAAAAAGCAGGATGGGCGCGAGCCGTCCGACACGATCCGATACGCCGTGGACGTCGGATGCGACGTGCATCCACACCGCGGTCGAGTCGTACGCGACGTCATCGTGCGGAAGCCACCCGAGGAAGAGGGCGGTCAGGGTCACGGGAACGAGGATGGCTGTCTCGATCGACACCCCCGCCACCAGAAGGGGCACGATCGAGATGGCGGCGGCAACCGGCACGATCACGACGTTCATCAAATATCGGCGATCGTGCAGCCAATAAATCATGCTGCGTGCCGCGATCGCCCCGCCGGGGGTTGCGGGCATGATGCCGAACCAACCCAGGCCCGCGTGGTCGTGGCTGGGCGTCGAACGGATCGCCCCCGACATGAGGCGATGAGCCAGCCAGGACCACGAAGCCCACAGGACGACGAGGGTCGAGACGGCGATGACGATTGCCACGGGGGCGTTCGCGTTCGGGTTGCCGATCGCCCAGGCGGCGCCGAAGGGAGTGAGCGCCAGGATCTCCGCCACCGATTCGACGGGAACAGCAGGGGTATCAGCGGCTGTCGCGAGGTACACGCCGATCGGCA
The DNA here is from genome assembly GCF_054165885.1 of Microbacterium sp. HM-570. Classification (NCBI taxonomy): domain Bacteria; kingdom Bacillati; phylum Actinomycetota; class Actinomycetes; order Micrococcales; family Microbacteriaceae; genus Microbacterium; species Microbacterium sp. HM-570. The sequence continues at coordinate 3,204,881 of NZ_CM135111.1, read as the reverse complement.
CACCACCGGCGAGAGCTCCCAGCGCGAACAGCCCGACGAGCGATCCGCCGCGCCCTTCCCGGACGGCGATCGTGGCCAAAGCGAAGCCGACCCGACCCGCGAGCGCGCACGTGAGGACCGCAAGGATCGCACCGACGGTCGCGAGCACGGGGCTCGTACCGTCATCCACGCGGACGACCACACCACTGACCGCGAGCACGACGACGAGCGCGAGAGGGATGCTGATGAGCGACGCGAGGCTCAACGTCGCGACGAGTACCCGCGGGGCCAGACCGAACACCGAGAAACGGCGAGGATCGAGAGGATCGGGGGTCCCCGTCAATGCGGGGGCGAGGGCGAAGGCCAGCACCAGGGCTGAGCCGGTCCAGACGAGGACCGTGCCGGTGCGATCGGACGACGCGTCGGTGAGCGACAGGATGCCGAGGCATCCGATGATTGCAAACGCGATCAGCGCGGCGAGCCCGAGGACAGCGCGAACCACATGTGACGAATCGCCGCGAAGCGCACCGACGAGAAGCGTCGCCCTCAGTCGGAGAACGTGTGCAACCACTCGAGACCTTCCGCATCGTCGACGCCGCCCGAGAGTTCGACGAAGCGCTGCTCGAGCGTCATCTCGCCCCGCACCTCATCGACGGTTCCCGTTGCCAGAACCTCGCCTTCGACGAGGACCGCGACCCGGGTGCAGACGCGTTCGACGAGCGCCATACCGTGACTCGAGAGCACCACTGTGCCGCCGTGCTCGACATACGTTTCGAGGATGTCGAGGATGACCTGTGACGACGCCGGATCCAGCGACTCGAACGGCTCGTCGAGCACGAGAACGCGAGGCGAGTGGATCATCGCGCCGGCCAGCATGACCTTCTTCGTCATGCCCGCGGAGTAGTCGGACACGACGCGGCCGAGTGCGTCGACCAGGTCGAACGCGCGCGCGAGATCGGCGATGCGCGACTGCACGACCGACGCCGAAAGCCCCCGCAGCACACCGTAGTAATAGAGCAGTTGGCGGCCGGTCAGGCGGTCGAATGTCCGCAGACGATCCGGCAGCACACCAATGAGCTTCTTCGCCCGCGAAGCGTCTGTCGCCGAGTCGATTCCGCAGACCTCGATCGTTCCGCTGTCCGGACGCAGGAGCCCGGCGATCATCGAAAGTGTGGTCGTCTTGCCGGCACCGTTCGGGCCGACGAGTCCGAAGAACGACCCCGCGGGGATCGTCAGATCGATGGCATCGACAGCACGCGTGTTGCCGAACTCCTTGACGACGCCGCGGAGGGCCAGCGCCGGCGTGGCTGACTCGGGCGCGTTGTCGGCGGAGCTACCGAAGATGTCGGGATCGATCACCGCAGCGGGAACGGGCTCGTCAACGATCACATCGTCGATCGATTCGTCGACGACATCCTCATCCGTGTCGGCGACAGGCTCGTCGACCTGGGGCTCGTCCACGACAGGCTCCTCAATCTCGGGCTCAGCTACATCGTGCTCAGCGACATCCGAGACGACGAGATCAGACTCGCCCCGTTCGCCCGCCGTGTCCGTCCGCTCGGAATCGGGGGTCGTTGCCGGCTCCGGCAGAAAGAGCGGCGGGATCGGCGGAATGTCTGCCTTCTCAACAGGTGGCGCCTCGACGGGGCGCGCCTCGGCGTCCGTGACTGCCGAATCCGCCTGAGCCGACACGGGCAGCGGCGGCGGGGGCCCGGGAACCGACACGGGAGGTGTCCGGGACGGAGCACTCGGTGCACTCTTCGCGGCGCGAGGCGCCGTAGGTTTGCGAGGGGCAGCGGGTTTGCGGGCAGTAGAGCCGCTCGGCCGTGGAGCGGCGGGCTTTCGCGCAGCCCGCGAACCGGAGGTCTTGGCCGCAGGCCGCGCAGGCTTCGACGGTACGGCCGGGGTCGAATCATCCCTCGCCGGAACAACCTTCTGCGATTCAGCGTCTGTCTGTTTGTCGCCTGCCGGCGTCGAGTCGGCGGGCGGCGCAGGGGGCCGCGGCGCACGGGGTGCACGCGGACGCGGCGGGACCTTGGGGGCTCGCTGAGGCTCGGCGGGGGAAGTCGCTGCCTTGTCGGAAGGATCCCGCGGGTCAGGCGTGGGAGCGGTCACCGACCCAACGTATCAACCATCTGGACCCAGACCCGGGGGACGTGCCGGGCATTCACAGCCAACGGTCATTCGTGTCACGAAAGGACAACGACGGCGATCCGCCCCTGCTGCTTCCCAGGGTCGATCTGTAGCATGACAGGAGCACAAAGGCGTGTCGCGTATCTGAATTGATGGTGAACGCACACGAACTTCTGGAGCATCATGAGCCTACAAATAGTTATCCTCGCAGCCGGTATGGGCTCGCGACTCGGTCGCGCCCTGCCCAAACCGCTCACAGAGCTGAGCGATGGCCGGTCGATCATGCGTCAGCAGCACGACAACGTCTACAGCGCGTTTGGCGATGACGCCCGCATCACGACGGTTGTCGGTTACCGCGCCGAGACCATCGTCGAGGCCTTCCCGGACGTCGACTACGTCTACAACGATCGGTACGACCAGACGAACACGTCCAAGTCGCTGCTGCGCGCCCTCGAGAAGACCGGTCGCGATGGCGTCCTGTGGATGAACGGCGACGTCGTCTTCGACCCCCGCGTTCTCGGCCGCGCGATCGACTTCATCGAACGCGGGCAGTCCTTCGTCTCGGTCAACACCGCCAAGGTCAGCGACGAAGAAGTCAAGTACACCGTCACCGCCGAGGGCTACATCAACGAACTGTCGAAGACGGTTCGTGGCGGCATCGGCGAGGCCGTGGGCATCAACTACATCTCCGCCGCAGACAAGAAGGCGTTCACGCACCAGCTCGGCCGGGTCGACGACCAGGACTACTTCGAGCGTGGCCTCGAGCTGGCGATCATCGAGAACGCGCTGCTCGTCGAGCCCCTCGACATCTCGGACCTGTACGCCGTCGAGGTGGACTTCGCCGAGGACCTCGAGCGAGCCAACCTGTTCGTCTGAGCCGGACTCTTCCAGCCCGTCCTCAGCCCTCGCGGATAGGCTCGCGAGGATGGCCGACAAGGTACACAGGATCCACTCCCTGTCCGACGAGGCCCCCTGGCAGGGGGGCCTTCCGCCCGTGGGTTCGGAGGAGCATCCGCGCATCGTTCGTGCTCTCGACCGTGCGCTCGCGATCCAGCGTCCGCTCGTCGTGGCCCACATCCGCAGCATCCGACTCCGGCACCCGGATGCCGTGACCGCGGATATCGTTCGTATGCTCGAGCGACGCTATCTCGCGGCCGTCACAACAGGCGGCGCTGCCGTCGGTGCGACCGCTGTCGTGCCCGGCATCGGGACCGGTGTCACACTTGCACTGTCGGGAGTCGAGACGATCGGATTCCTCGAATCGACGACGCTCTTCGCGCAGTCCGTCGCCGAGGTCCACGGCATCGCCATCGAGGACCCTGACCGCGCCCGTGCGCTGGTCCTGACGCTCATGCTCGGCAAGGAGGGGGTCGACCTCGTCGCCCAACTCGCGGGTCAAGCCGCGGGCGAGGGCACGGCTCGCCCCGCCTACTGGGGTGAGATGGTCACGAAGACCCTCCCACGCGCCGCCGTCGGTCCCCTCGTCGATCGCCTGAAGACGGTCTTCGTACACCAGTTCGCAGCCAAGGCCGGTGCGTCGTGGGTCGGCAAGGCACTGCCCTTCGGTATCGGCGCTGCCGTCGGCGGCGCGGGCAACAACATCCTGGGCCGTCGCGTTCTGGTCGGCTCGCGTCGGGCGTTCGGCGCCCCGCCGCTCGAACTGCCCGCCGACCTCGAGCCCCGTCCCGGAGCCCGGCGCGTGGAGCACTCCACGATGGCGGGAGCATCGCGGCTCGGTGGCACGATCGCAGGCGTCGTGGGTGGAGCTGTCGGCAGTGCGGCTCACGGTGCCGGGTCCGCGGGGCGCAAAGTAGCGGGCACTGTCGGCCGGATCATTCCCCGACCGAAGAACAAGGCCCTCGACGAGAAGAAGTCGGACGCCGATACGGCAACCGACGAGCAGGCGTAAGCCCCCGCATCCGTCCTCCCCCGCGACCCGTGCGGCAGGCTTTCCACCGACGGTCGTCAGAGCGGCCCGATTCGGCCCCGCGCTGTCCGCGCTCGACCCTAGCGTGCCTCGCATGCTCACACCCCTGGTCCCTCGTGGCGACCGTTCACGAGATCGCGCGTACCCCGTCCCCTGGCACGTCGAGCGCCTGCACGACAGCCACAGTCTTGTCTCGAACGTCGGCGCGACACCGCTCGATGTCGTGCGGGTCTTCGTCCACGTCGGAGCCGATCACGGCGGAACCAAACGCGTCGAGACGCACCTGTGGGGAGGAATGATGCCGGGCGAGAGCGCGGAGCTCTGCCTGTGCGCGGTCGATCCCGAAGATTGCGTCATCACCGTGGCCTGGTTCCGGCCGGACGATGGGAGCGAGTACGTCTGGCGGTACGCGCCATGAGTCGGCGCCGATGGCGCGGATCAGGCGTCGAACTCGGCCTCGTCGATTTCTTCGGGGTCGCCCGCGGCGACGGAGCGCGCGTGCCAGGTGTCCCAGTCGTTCATGAGGCGCTCGATCGCGGCCCGGAATGTCGCGGTCGGAGCGCCCGGGCGAACGTCGCCGAAGTAGTGCTCCACCCAGTAACCGAGGCGCGCAGCGACCTCGGCATCATCCGTGACGCGCTCGAGTTCTGCGACGAAGCCCGTCGGAGCTTCGGCATCGAGCCACTCGCACGCGGCGAGGTATCCGCCTGTGTCGACGGATGCCTCGGGGTCGCCCGGCTTCGTGACCAGCAGTGGGCGGCCCGCGGCCAGCCGGTCGTAGACCATCGCCGAGATGTCGACCACCGCGATGTCTGCCGCAGACAGCTGCCAGCCGAGCTCCGGCCTATCGTCGTAGACGTGGTGCGCCGATGCATCCCGCGCGTTGGCCGCGGAAATCGCGGCGATGATGCGTGCGTTCGCTGCACCGTACTCGGGGTCGATCACGCCGCTGCGGGGATGCGGCCGGTAGATGACGCGATGCCGACCCGTCACGAGCAACTCGGTAACGAGCCGCTCGCCGTGGGTGCGGATGGACCCGTAGTGCGCCGAGGGCCGGTCGCCCTCCCAGGTGGGGGCATACAGTACAACGGTGCGCTCATCCGGCGTGTACGGCAGCTCACCCGAGTAGTAGTCCGCCTGCGGGCGCCCGATCGGGATGGCCCGACGATCGAAGTCGTAGTCCCACAGCACCCGCGACAGCCGCTCACGCGCCGCGGTCCCAGCGATGAAGGCGAAGTCGTACGCCTTGAACTGGTTGGTCGTCATGTACATCTTGTCGGACTCACCATGATTGATGAAGACGTGCCAGCGATGCCCGTAGCGGAACATCTGAAAGTTGCGGGTGTTTTGGTTGACGTACAGGACGATGCGGATGTCCTGCGTCGCGACGAACTCCTCGAGGCTCCGTACCGAGGGCACGTACGCCACCGGAAGCACGCCGTCGGCCAGTATCGCCCGCGCTCCCGTGGCCGAGCGCGAGAGCACCACGACCGGCCAGGTACTGGCTAGCTCGGCGAGCGGCCGGTACCACTGCCTGATCTGGTACATGTTCACGTCGCCGTCGGCGAAGTAGACGGCGATTCGGAAGTGCCGCGGGGGGTGCGGTGGGCGGTTCTCGAGTTCTTGCAGCACGCCTCGGTGAGCAGTGCGGTTCGTGAGGGCTCGCCGCGCCAACGTGGCGAGTTTGCGGCCATCCGACACAAGACTCATCCGATCAGCCTACCCAGCGCCCACTCGGGTCCACGGCGAGCCTCGTGACATGATCGACGGGTGCATCAGGAGGAACGCGGGACGGACGCGACGACGGATCGGGACGCACCGATCGTTGCGCCCGGTTCCGGAGTGTCGTTCGTGATGCCGGTGCTCAACGAACGTCGCTACCTCGAGCGGGCCGTGCAGACCGTTCTGGATCAGGACGTGGCCGGCCCGACCGAGCTGGTGCTCGCCCTGGGGCCCTCGACCGACGGCACGACCGAGTTCGCCCATGAGCTCGCGGATCGAGAGCCGCGCATCACCCTCGTCGACAACCCCGCCGCCGATATCCCGATCGGGTTGAACGCCGCGATTCGTGCGAGCACGCTGCCGACGATCGTGCGCGTCGATGCGCACTCCGAGCTCGCGCCCGACTACACGCGTCTCGCCCTGCAGACCCTCGAACGTACGCGCGCCGCGAACGTCGGCGGCGTCATGCACGCCTCCGGGCGCACCCCGTTCCAGCGGGCGGTCGCGCGCGCCTACAACTCCCCCATCGGCCTCGGCGGTGGCGCCTACCACGGTGGTACCCGCGAGGGTGAGGCCGAATCGGCCTATCTCGGGGTGCTTCGACGCTCGGTGCTCGACGAGGTCGGGCTGTTCGATGAGAGCATCCGACGCGGTGAGGATTGGGAGCTCAACCTGCGCATCCGGGCAGCCGGTTACCGCGTCTGGTTCGATCCGACGCTCTCCGTGACGTACTGGCCCCGCGAGAGCTGGGTGCGACTGGCTCGCCAGTTCCGCGCCACGGGAACCTGGCGCGGGGAGTTGGTCCGTCGCTACGGTCGGCGCAACTCACTGAGATTCTTCGCACCTCCCGCGCTCGTCGTGGACGTCGCCCTCAGCATCGTCCTCGCTGTTCTGCAGGTGACGGGCGTGATCAGCGGATGGCCGGCGCTCGTTGCATCCGTCGTCTATCTGCCGGTCGCCGCCTACGCTGTGCTGATCGTCGCGGTCGCCGCGGGACGCGGTGGCGGAACCGGATGGCGCGACAAACTCTGGACTCTCGCGGTGCTGCCCACGATGCACCTGGCGTGGGGCACGGGCTTCATCGTCGGGTTGATTCGTGGCGCACACGAGACGGTCGACACGTCGCGTCTCGGCGACCGCAACACCCCACTGCCGTAGGGCGTGGGTCACAGCGGGTCACTTCGACAAGCTCAGTGGCCGACGGCTCAGCGACCGCAGTCTGAGTGACCGCGGTGTCTCAGAACGGCGGTGGGTCTGAAGAGGGCGTGAAGATGACCAGCGCGGGCGGTGGTTTGTCGATGTAGACATGGCCGCCGGGTGAGGTCCATTCGAGGATTCCGCCGCCGAGTTGTCGGACGGTCCACGCCGTTTCGCCTTTGAGGGTGTGGTGTCGTTTGCAGAGGCAGGCGAGGTTGCACACATCCGTGGCGCCGCCGAGGGCGTAGTCGAGGGTGTGGTCTCGATCGCACCGGTGGGCGGGTTGTCGGCATCCGGGGAATCGGCAGTGTTGATCCCGAGCCCGGAGGAACCGTTTCATATCCGCCGACGGGGTATATCGGTCCACCGCGAGAGCACATCCCGTGATCGGGTCGGCGAGGACCCGATCCCACCCGGCCGCGTGCCCTGCGAGCTGGCGGGCCGTAGCCGGGTCGATCGGGCACCGCCCGACCAGGTCGGCGGGCTCATCCGTGACGCCCGCCAACGCGAGGGCGGGGATGGTGACGTTCACGATCGCTTGGATCGACCCGAGTCCACCGAACCCGTCCGACATTCCCGCACCGGTCTGCGCGTCGGGTGTGGTGGTGAGGAGCATGTCAGCGACGAGGTCGGCGCGGATCTGATCCAGGGTCCGCACATCCGTGGGGTCGGCGTTCTTGATCGCCTGGGCCTGCTGCGTGATCCGGTCGTGCATCGCGTGCGCGAGGACGGCGGGTTGGATGGTGCTGAACTCCGCCATCCCATCCCCGATGTCCCGAACACACGCACCTCGCGACGCGCGCGCCTCTTGGTGCCGTTCCGCGAGCGGGCGCGGCTGCAGGGACTCCGCAAGCCGCGCGAGCGACGCCCCGAGGCGTCCCGGCGTTGTCCCTTCAGCCCGGACCAGCGCTTCACGTTCGAACACGGCCCGCGCGTCAGGATCCGTGAGTGGTAGGCCGTGTTCCATGATCACCGCGACATGCCCGCCGCTGACCCGTCCTTCATCCCACGCGTCGAACGTGGCTGGGAACGACTCCTCCAGCACCGCGGCATCGTTCATGCGGCGTTGCACCGTCCGGTCGGACATGTTCGTCGCGGCCCCCAGTTCCGCCGCCAATGAACGAAAAGGCAGTTCCGCCTCACGCGACGAGGGCGAGGCGAGTTCCGCGACCCGGTGCATCCCCTCCGCGGCTGCCTCCGCGAAAATGCGGGCCAGTGCGGCCTGTCCTTGCTCGGCCACACGCATCGCCTCAGCGCACCGGTCTGCGAAGTCCCGAGCTTTGGCGTCAACCCCACGAACCATCGAATGCATGTTCGAAACTCTACGGGCCACCACCGACACCCACGCCCCGAAAAGCCCCCAAATCACGCCAAAACCACGCCGAAAAGATGAGAGCCTTCACACGAACGATGACGAGGACTATCGCGCTCTCAGCCGCGATCGACGAAGCCCTGATCGAGGATGCGAGCCACAACCCGCTCCGCCGCCCGACCGTCCTCGCGAGCGGAGAACTTCCGCCGCCAGGCGTCGTACCGGGGGCCGTAGGTCGTCTGCGTCGCCGGGTCCTCGATCGCGTCCACGAGATCGTCGAGAGTGCGGACGACCGGCCCCGGCGCGTGCGCCTCGAGATCGAAGTAGAAGCCCCGCAGCTCGCCGCGGTAGTGCTCGAGATCGGGGACGAAGAAGTGCATCGGCTTGCCCGTCACGGCGAAGTCGAACATCATCGACGAGTAGTCCGTGATCAGCGCATCCGCCGCAAGCAACAACCGCGAGACATCCGGATATCGCGTCACGTCGATGACCCGCGCGCCAGCGGCATCCCGCCCCGCCGGGAGCGTCCGCGAATGGCCCCGCACCAGAACCACCGACCCGGTCCGGCGCGCAAGCTCGGCCGGGTCGAAGAAGTCGACGATGAGGTCACGGTCGTCGCGCCACGTGGGCGCGTACAGCAGCACCCGCTCGTCCGCTGCGATTCCGAGCTGCGCCCGCACCGCCGCCCCATCTCCCGTCGTGAGGACATCGTTGCGGGGATAGCCCTCGACCCACACCGGACGGGTGAGGAAGGCGTACGCCTTGCGAAGGATGTTCTCGCTGTACGGGTTCGCCGCGAGAAGGACGTTCCACCGCCGCGATTCCCGCACGACGGCCACGGCCCGCCGCGGGTCGAAGCCCGGGCGATGCAGAGCCAGTCGCTTGAGCGGTGTGCCGTGCCACGTCTGCAGCACATGCTGACCCGGCCGCCGCGCGTAGGCCCGACGAAGCCAGTCGTTCACGACGAGCAGCCGAGCCGAGCCGCGCGCCCGCCACCACTCGGGGCTTCCCTCGACGACAGCGATCGCGCCCTCGGGAACCGCGATCGAGAGGTCTACGACACTCCAGTATCGGGTGACCGCGGGCGCCACGCGCGCGAGTTCGCGATCGATCGCGAGGGGGTTGCAGCTCGCAGAACGGCCATAGAAACTCTCGAAGAAGACGGCGTTCTCGAGCGGAGAGGTGCGACCGACGTAGCGTCGCGCGAGTGCGTCCTGACCAGCTCCGGAGTCGTACGCCGGATCGACGGGGGGCCCGATGACGAGCGTGGCGTGCTCACCCTCGAGCGTCGCGCGCAGGCCGTCGAGGATGCTGAGGGGCAGTGAATCGGTGACGAGAGCCTCGTCTGCGGCGTTCGCCGTCGTCCGAACACGGATCGTGTATGAGCCGCTGGGCAGGGGCAATTTCGGACCACCCCACCGAGAAGCTGCGAGCGGCAGGCGTGCCTTCCAGGTCTTCCCGCCGCCTGTCACGACGGCGTCTACGCGCGCCCGGGGGCCGTCGAGCCAGACCGTATCGGGACGCGGCCCGCTCCCCTGCAGCACGAGTTCTTCGGTGCCGTCACTGTCGAAACGTGCGGAGGTCATGCGGTGCTCTTTCGGTGCTCGGGGACTCGGCCTCGCAGCTGAGCCCCGTTCAGGATCGCACGGTACACCCGCGCGGTGTTCTCGCCGTCCCGGTAGCTGTGGACCCTCGCGCTGAGTTCTTCGGCGCGAGCGATCCGCTCCTCACGGACACCCGGATCGCCGAGCAGCGCGTCCAGCTGAGCGACGGTGTCATCCCAGTTCACCCCCGCATCGGTGCCCGCGACATCCGAAAAACGCCCGTAGAAGCCGCGCCGGCGGGCGTACGCATTGACATCGGGCGCGAGAAACAGCACCGGGAGCGGCACGAGCGAGGCATCGAAGGCCATGGACGAATAGTCCGTGATCAGCGCGCTCAGGGCCGGAAGAGCGGGGGTTGCATCCCGGAGCCGTGAGCTGCCGAGCGGAAGCACGCGGTCGGTCGCGAACGGCGGCTCGTAGTCGCCGGCGCCCAGCGGGTGCGAGCGCACCAGCAGCACGGCATTACGCGCCTGGAGCACATCGATGAGGCCGCGCCATTGCGCGGGCGTCGGGATTGCGGGGTCGGGTTCGCCATCGCGCCACGTCGGGGCGTACAGCACGAGCCGGGAATCGCCGAGAGGGGGCAGGCCCGCATGTGCGAGCACGGCACGAGCCCGCTCACGACGCTCATCTGGCGTTCCCGTCGACAGCACGTCGACACGCGGCTCGCCTGTGACCGGAACGCGGGCATCAGGCAGCCCGAATGCGGACTCGAGTCGCCCGCGCACGAGCGGCGAGGCCGCCGGCAGCAGGTCGATCTGGCGAGCCGCCCACCGGTACATTGCGCCCAGCACGCGGCGCAGCAGTCGCGAACGCGGCAGGATGCTGCTGCGGAGCGTCTCCGGAGAGTCGAGCCCGATCCGCTTCAGCGGTATACCGTGCCAGAGCTGCGCGACGAACGCACCCGAGACCGCGTACCGGTTGACGTCGCCGAACCCGTGGGTCACGACGAGCACCCGTGCACGCGCCGTGCGCCAGAAACCGCGCCACGACGTCCGTGGGATGTGCGGAATGCCGAGGGCCGAGGCATCCGCCGCTTCCGTGTCGGACCCGGTGAGCCAGAGGGCCGGGTGAGCGTCGGCGGCAACCCGCTGCCACAGGGCGAGAGCCCCATCACCGATCCCCGCACCACAGCCGAAGACCCATTCGTCGCGCGAGCGGGGAATAACGAGGGTGGCGAGACGACCGACCGCATACAGCGGGATGCGAGCGAGCTTGGCCGCATTGCCCGCACCGAATGAGAAGGACGCCACGATCCCCTTTCCGCACGCGAGCCTACCCGGTGGGGTCATCCGACGGGCGGAACACAGGCGACGCCCCCGGCACCTCTTCACGAATGAGGGTGCCGGGGGCGTCGCCTGTGGAGCTGGGAGGGCTTTAGCCGAGCGCCCCCAGGGTGACATCCACGCTCTGCGTTTTTCCGTCACGGACGAACGTGACGGTTGCGTCGCTTCCCGCCGCGGCCGCCCGGACCTGAGCGGTCAGGTCGATCGAGTCGGTGATCGGCACCCCGTTGAATGCGGTGACGATGTCGCCCTTGCGGATGCCAGCCGCTTCCGCCGCGCCGCCTCGCGAGATCTCTTGGATGTACGCGCCCGAGATGGTTGCGTCTTCCACAGAGCTCGATGCGACCACCGAGGCGCCGAGCAAACCGTGTGTCGCGGACCCATCCGCGATGATCTCGTCGGTGACGCGCTGGACGACGTTCGACGGGATCGAGAAGCCCACACCGATCGAACCGGCCGTGCCGGACGATGAACCCGCGCTCGCGATCGCGACGTTGATGCCGATCAGCTTGCCGTCACCGTCGACCAGAGCGCCACCCGAATTACCTGGGTTGATCGCCGCGTCGGTCTGGATGACGGCGATGCTGATGGTTCCCGCCGAGGGACGGCTCTGCTCGCGCTGTCCCGGAATGTCGAACTGGAACGGGCCCTGACCGGGACCCTGCTCCGGCGCATCCTCGTCCTCGTCCCCGCCACCACGCGGTTCCGGCACAGCGGACGAGGCGATCGAGATGCTGCGATTCAGAGCGCTCACGATTCCGGTTGTGACGGTGTTGGACAGGCCGAGCGGGGCGCCGATCGCGACCGTCTGGTCGCCGACGTTCAGCTCGGACGAGTCGGCGAACTCGATCGGGGTCAGGCCCGAGGCATCCTCGAGCTTGATCACGGCGAGGTCGTAGGTGGGATCCGTTCCGACGATCTCGGCGTCATAGATCTTGCCGTCCGAGGTCGTCACGCGGATCGCCGGGGTACCCGTCGCGCCGTCGAGCGTCACGACGTGGGTGTTCGTTGCGACGTATCCGTCCTCGCTCAAGACGACACCGGAACCGCTGCCACCCGACCCACCTCCCGAGACCTCGATCGTGACGACGCTCGGAGTCACCTTCGCGGCGATCGCCGTCGTGGCGTTGACCTTGTCCGGGTTGTTGACCGTGACGGTCGACCCGCTCTGCACGACCGTGGTCGAGGGGGCAGCCCAGAGCTGCGTACCCACGTACGCGCCTCCGAGGCCGGCGGCACCGCCGACCAACGCCGCGGCGACGATCAGTCCCGCAACACGGCCCGCAGCGGACTTCTTCTGCGGGGGGCGCGGCGCGGCACCCACAGGGCCCGGATCGAATGGCAGCGTCGGCTGGGTGCCCGTCGCGTGTGCACCGTAGGCAGCGGTGGCCGCGGGACCGAAGGCCTGTCCACCCGAGGGGGCGCCAGCGTAGGCCGGAGCCGCGGGCGCAACCGAGCTGTAGGGCTGTTGTGCCCCGGGCAGCGGCGGGGCGGGCGGGTAACCGTTGTGCGCCGAAGCCGCGGGCGGAGTGTGCGGGGGCACCGCGCCCTGTGCGGGTGCCGCGCTGTTCGCAGCCGGGGTATCGTACGTCGGCGCTGAGCTCGGCGCGGGCGCCGCGCTGTCCGTCAGCGCTGCGGCGGGCACGGTCGGCGCATCGGGCACGGTTGCTGCGTGCTCGCTGGCCGGCGTTGCGTCGCCGTTCAGCCGGGCCTCGTCATCGGTGGGGCTGGTGCCCTGAGTGTCGGTCATCGGGTGCTCCTTCGTTCACATCTCCTTCACTGTGCTCTCGGATCCTGTGCGTTGCATATGACGCCACCGCATGTCGACTATGCGTACGGGCTGCCTTAGCCTGGAGCGCGGCGACCGCCTAGGCGCCGCATCAGGAGGCGTGGATGTCTGAGCCCACGGGCGCATGGAAGCGCACCGCCGCGGGGGCCGGTTTGCTCGGTCCGGACGGGTCGGTCTCGCCGACGATCTTCGCCGAGATGACCGCGCTTGCGATGAGTACCGGCGCGATCAATCTCGGCCAGGGTTTTCCGGACGAGGACGGACCCCTGGAGGTGCTGGACGCCGCCCGCGAGGCCATCGCGCAGGGGGCCAACCAGTACGCGCCCGGTCGAGGCATCCCCGATCTGCGTCTGGCGATCAGTGAACACCAGCAGCGCTTCTACGGACTCCGGTTGGACCCCGACGCGCACGTTCTCGTCACAGCCGGGGCGACCGAGGCAATCGCGGCCACGCTTCTCGCCGTCGTGGACTCCCCCGACGACGAGATCGTGGTGTTCGAGCCGTACTACGACTCCTACGCCGCCTGCGTCGCCCTCGCGGGCGCCCGGCTCGTGACGGTTCCTCTCCGCTGGCCCGACTTTCAACCCGACCTCGATGCGCTCGAGCGCGCGGTCACCGATCGCACCCGGGTCATCCTGGCGAACAACCCCCACAATCCGACCGGCGCTGTCTTCGAGACACCGGTGCTTCAGCGCATCATCGAGCTCGCAGAGCGGCACGACGCCATCATCGTCGCCGACGAGGTCTACGAGCACCTGACGTTCGGTGTGGCGCACGTGCCGTTGGCGACGTTGCCCGGCGGCTGGGACCGAACCCTCACGATCTCGTCGGCCGGCAAGACCTTCTCCACGACGGGGTGGAAGATCGGCTGGGCCACCGGCCCCGCGACGCTCATCACGGCCGTCAACACGGTCAAGCAGTACCTGACGTATTCGAACGGGACGCCGTTCCAACCGGCCATCGCGACCGGTTTGCGCCTGCACGACTCCTTCTTCGAGGGCATCGCCTCGGCACTGGCGCGCAAGCGGGACATCCTGGGCGCGGGTCTGCGCGCGGCGGATTTTGTCGTATCCGAACCGCGCGGCTCGTACTTCACAGTGGCGGATGCCGCACCGCTGGGAATCACGGATGCCACGGAGTTCTGCCGTCAGCTGCCCCAGCTGGCCGGGGTCGTCGGCGTTCCCGTCTCGGCCTTCGTCACCACGGAGCACCGTGCGGAGTACGCGACGCTCGTCCGCTTCGCGGCGTGCAAGCGTGTCGAGGTGCTCGAGGAGGCCGCCGGGCGTCTCGCCGCACTCGCCCGCTGAGAGGGGCGATTACCGCGGCTCGACGCGGAAACGACGGAGCGCCAGCGCCGGGTTCGTTCGTCGCACGCGCTCGACGGCTGCGCGCTCCACGAAACCCACCACGACGTCCGTCCCCGTTCCCAGGGCCGCGATCTCGACACCCTGCGGATCGATGACGGCGCTGTGTCCGACTCCGAGGGGCGGCGGATGATCCGCCGCCGCCACGTAGAGCGTGTTCTCGATGGCTCGGGCCCGGAGCAACGTCTGCCAGTGATACTCCTTGAGCGGACCGCGGACCCACTCGGCCGGCACGAGCACCACATCGGCTGCGGCGTCCGCCAGCAGCCGTGTCACCTCGGGGAACCGCAGGTCATAACAGGTCTGCAGGGCGAACCGCATCCCGGCACACTCGAACGTCTGGGGTTCGGTGATCTCGCCCGCCTCGACCCAGTCGGACTCGCGCTGGCCGAACGCGTCATACAGGTGGAGCTTGCGGTAGGTAGCAAGCACTCCCCCGCCATCGACGGCAACAACCGTGTTGCGCACGCGTTTGTTGTCCTCGGCCCGCTCGACCATGCCCGCGACGATGCAGATATCGTGCAGGTCGGCAAGCGCCACGAGCCCGGCCACAAAGGTCCCGTCGAGCGTTTCGGCGTTGGCAGCGAGCGACTCGTCAAAAGGGTCGACGAAATAGCTCGAATACTCGGGAAACAGCACGAGCCGCGCACCGCGGGCCACAGCCCGCTCGACGAGTTCCGCGATGGATTCGAGGTTCACGGCGCGAGAGGCTGTCGGTGCGAACTGCGCCACAGCGACTCCCACGGCCGCCCCCGGGCTCGCGCCTCGGTCCCGTGCAGTCATGACCGCTCCTCCCCGCGGGTGCGCCAGACAAGTGGCACCACGACCCACAACACCACGATCAGCGCCGCGAGCGACACTCCCGCGATCAGCGCCGCGTCACGAGCCAGCACGACATCAAAAACAAAGGCGACCACTCCGACCAGCAGGATCGACACCGTTGCGAGCGCGGTGATGAGCGCCGCGTGGCCGTAGGTGACGATGAGCTCCTTTTCGCGTCGGCGGAAGAGAAACCGGTGCAGCGCGACGGGCGCGAGCGCGATGATGGCGCTCAACGCAGACGCAACGACCAGAAACAGGTAGAACGCGCGTTGGCCCTCGTCGAGGTCGGCGAACGCCGGCTGGAACGCCAGGGCGAGCAGAAAGCCGGTGAGGATCTGGGTGCCGGTCTGCAGAACCCGAAGTTCCTGCAGCACCTCGATCCAGTTGCGGTCGTAGCGCTCCGACGGAGTCTCGTGTCGCCCGTCTTGGGCGCTCTCTGCCGGATCAGGATCGTCGGATGCGTTGTGTCGCGCGCCATGCGCAATCCCTTCGGCATCGACCATTTTCCCATCCTGACGTGCGACTCGGTATGCGGCAACCCGGTGGGGAAAGCAGAAGGTCCCGGATGCCTGAACGGTTTCCGGGACCTTCTTTTTGTTGCGGGGGCAGGATTTGAACCTACGACCTCTGGGTTATGAGCCCAGCGAGCTACCGAGCTGCTCCACCCCGCGGCACAAGAAACAAGCCTAGCACGACCTCAAGGGGCGGTCGAATCGAGACGAGTGTGGCCGCGATATCAGGACCGGGGCTCGAGCCGCCCGACTCCGTAGCGGCGTTCGGGTGGGACATCCGTCGCCGCACACAGAGCGACCCACACCTCGCGGGGGTCAACACCGGCGGCAATCGCAACAGCAGCCGTGCGACCACCGAGTGCGTCCAGGCTGAGATCGGCCGTGACGACGGCACCGTAGGCGGCGCCGAACTCATCCTCGACGGCGCGTTCGAATTCGCTTCGACGCATCCGGGGTCAGCGCAGCGACAGCTCGGCGTCGACCGACGCGACGAGGTCGTCGGGAACAACATCCGGGAAGGTCTGGAGGCCTTCCATCACCGAGATGCGATCGCCGACCTCGCGCATGATGGTCGAAATGGGCACATCGAGCGCCTCAGCCACAGAAGCGAGGATCTCGCTCGAAGCTTCCTTCTGACCACGCTCGACCTCGCTGAGGTAGCCGAGCGCAACGCTTGCCTTGCCGGCGACCTGACGGAGGGTCTGACCCTTCTGCAGACGGAAGTCCCGAAGGACGTCCCCGATCTCTTGACGAACCAGGATCATGATGCCCCCTCCTCACTGTCCTCGCTGTGCCCCACCGGGTGGGCCACTTTACAACACCGAATGGTGCCAATCTAATGCCCTGCGCTATGCAGAGGCTGGGAATCACCGAATGTAACGGAGACGAAACACGAGGTATTCCCGGGTCGCGTCCCTCATACGGCATCTCCTCATAGGGCAGCCCTCATACGGAAGTGAGGAGCGCGCGCAACGCGTAGCGGACCGTCTCCGCACGAATCGCACCCCGGTCACCCTCGAGTCGCAGCGAAAGGACCCGCGACTCTGTCGGGGTGCTCACGCCGATGTGCACCGTACCGACCGGCTGCCCGTCGGGCGAGTCGGGACCCGCGATGCCTGTCGTCGAGATCCCGACGTCCGCGCCACGCCCCTCGACCGCCACGGCACGACGGACGCCCTCTGCCATCTGCCGGGCCACCTCGGGGTGCACGGCCCCGTGCTCGGCCAGCAGCGCCCCGTCCACTCCCAAGAGCGAGTGCTTGAGCGGGGTGGCGTACGCGACGATGCCGCCGACGACCGTGGCGGACGCTCCGGGCACCGCGATGAGCGCCGCCGCGAGCATCCCGCCCGTGAGCGACTCCGCGATGCCGAGAGTCCAGCCGCGGTGGCGCAAGCTCTCGAGCGCACCCACCGCATCCACGGCGGCATCACCCGCTTCTGCATACGCGCGCCACTCCCCCGGGGGCAGCGCCTCGTCGGTCATGACGGGTCTGTGTGCGGGCGGCGAGCGGTCCGCGAACGACGGGAGCCGCGGATCTCGGTCACGACGTAGTCGATCCCGCTCGCGATGGTGAGGATGACGGCGACCCACATCGTCACGATGTTCACCCAGACGATCCAGTCCCCCACGACCGTCGCCAGCGGCAGCAGGGCGAGCGACAGGGCGACGGCCTGCGCGACGGTCTTGAGCTTGCCCATCCACGCAGCCGCGACGACATGGTCACTCGCGACGACCAGCCGATGGACGGTGATCCCGACCTCGCGGATCAGCACGACGACCGTGATCCACCACGGGAGTTCGGCCAGGATCGACAGCCCGATGAAGGCGAATCCCGTAAGCACCTTGTCGGCGATCGGGTCGAGCAGCTTGCCCAGGTCGGTGACGATCTTGTAGCGCCGCGCGATGTACCCGTCGATCCCGTCCGTCGCGATCGCGACAATGAACAGCACCGCGGCCCACCAGCGCAGCGGGCCATCCGCGCCACCATCGGCAAGGAGCATCCACAGAAAAACGGGAGCACAGAGGATCCGCGCGATCGTGATCGCGTTCGGAAGCTGCCGGGGAACGGCCATCAGTCGCGCCCCGTCAGGCCCCAGGCGTCCTCGTCGTTGTCCTCAGCGTCAACGACCGGCAGGCCGTCGTACTGGGCAGCGAGAGAGTCGGCGACCGCGTCGGTACCGTAGCGCGTGTCCGCCACGTACCCCGCCGCCGGAGCCGGAGCCGCGGCGGGGGCAGCGGGCGCCGCCGGTGCCGCGGGTGCAGCCGGGGCCACGTCGCCGCGCAGCATGCCCAGCACCTCGGGCAACTGTTCGGCGGTCACGAGAACGTCACGAGCCTTCGAGCCCTCCGAGGGACCGACGATCTCGCGCGCCTCGAGCAGGTCCATCAGGCGCCCGGCCTTGGCGAACCCGACACGGAGCTTGCGCTGGAGCATCGAGGTCGACCCGAACTGGGTCGAGACGATCAGTTCCGCGGCCGCAAGCAGCAGCTCGAGATCGTCGCCGATGTCGGCATCGATCTCTTTCTTCTCGGCCACGGCCGCGACATCCGATCGGTATTCCGGTCGCGCCTGTCCGGTCACGTACGCCACGACCGTCTCGATCTCGCGCTCGCTGACCCACGCGCCTTGCACACGGATCGCCTTCGAAGCGCCCATCGGCAGGAACAGTCCGTCGCCCTGACCGATGAGGCGGTCGGCGCCGGGCTGGTCGAGAATGACTCGGGAGTCGGTGACGCTCGTCACGGCGAACGCCAGACGCGAGGGCACGTTGGCCTTGATCAGACCGGTGACGACGTCGACGCTCGGGCGCTGGGTGGCCAGGACGAGGTGGATGCCCGAGGCACGGGCGAGCTGCGTGATACGGACGATCGAATCCTCGACGTCGCGCGGAGCGACCATCATCAGGTCGGCGAGCTCATCGACGACGACCAGCAGGTACGGATACGGCTTGAGCACGCGCTCGCTGCCCGCGGGGAGCTGGATCTCGTTGGCGACGACGGCCTTGTTGAAGTCGTCGATGTGACGGAAGCCGAACGACGCGAGGTCGTCGTACCGCATGTCCATCTCTTTCACGACCCATTGCAGCGCCTCGGCGGCCTTCTTCGGGTTTGTGATGATGGGCGTGATCAGGTGCGGCACGCCGGCGTACGACGTCAGCTCGACGCGCTTCGGGTCGATCAGCACCATGCGCACCTCGGACGGCTTCGCGCGCATCAGCAGGCTCGTGATCATCGAGTTCACGAAGCTCGACTTACCCGAACCCGTCGACCCCGCCACCAAGAGGTGGGGCATCTTGGCGAGGTTGGCGACGACGAATCCGCCACCGACATCCTTACCCACACCGATCGTCATGGGATGCGTCGACTGCTGCGCGTTGCCCGAGCGCAGCACGTCGCCGAGGGTCACGATCTCGCGGTCGGCGTTCGGAATCTCGACGCCGATCGCGCTCTTGCCGGGAATCGGGGCGAGGATGCGGACCTCGTTGGATGCCACGGCGTACGCGATGTTGTTGGTCAGCGCCGTGATGCGCTCGACCTTGACGCCCGGGCCGAGCTCGATCTCGTACTGCGTGACTGTCGGACCGCGCGAGAAGCCCGTGACCCGCGCATCCACGCCGAACTGACGCAGCACCTCGGTGAGCGAACGCACGACCTCGTCGTTCGCGGCCGAGCGCGCCTTGGCGGGGGTTCCTGCGGCGAGAGCGCTGACGGACGGCAGGCGATAGGGGTTCGCCGGGCGGTTTCCCGCGAGCGCGCCGTCTGTTCCGAGGCCGGACAGTCCGGGCAGCACGCCGTCATCGACCGCTTCGGTGGCGTCGTCGTGAATGGATGTGCCATGGATCGACGTCCCGTGCTGCCGCGCGGCCGCGGCCGCGCGTTCGGCATCGGCGAGCAGGTTCGGGTCGATGACCTCGGTCAGCGCGTCGGGCGAGAATACCGGGGCGGGCGGAACCGGCGGCACCGTGGCGATGGCCTGTTCGAAACCGCCGTGGCTCGAACCGGGCGTGAGCAACTCCGTGAGGTCCTGCGAACTCAGCCCACCCTCGGGGTCCTCCTCGCGGCCGGTCTTGTTGCGTCGCCACCACGGGGTCGCCGGATCTTCGGGCTCCGCCTGATCCTGGGCCTGGCCCTGATCCTTGGCGGCACCCTCGGGCCGCGCGTGCTCACCGAACATCCACGCGTAGAGATCGCCCAGCCGCGAACCGATGCGGTTCGGCGGGGTCTTGGTGATGATCAGGACACTCAGGATCGCGACGAGGACCAGCACGATCCAGGCGCCGATGGGCGTCAGGAGCGCCAACGGTTCGGCGACCATCCAGCCGAACAGACCGCCGGATGCACTCAGCACGGGCAGCCCCGAGCTCGGCACCGGCCTGTCGCCGGCCAGGTGGCAAAAGCCCGCGCCCGTCAGGATGAGCATGCCGAAGCCGATACCGATCCGACCGTTGTCGTGCACGCTCGAGGGGTGGCGGAAGAGCCATCCGGCCAGCAAGAGAATCATCACCGGGAGGACGAAACTCAGTCGACCGAGCATGCCTCCGACGGTGTAGTCCGAGATCGTCCCCGCGACGTCGTTGCCGATGAAGAACCATTCGATGACACCGCCGGCGATCGCCAACAGCACGAGCAAGAACGGGAAGCCGTCGCGCCGCTGATCCTTCTCGAGAGTCTCTGGGCCGAAAGCGCGGAACACCCCACCCACCCCGTGGGCGAGGCCCATCCAGGCACGAGCGATCACGGGTGGACGTTCGGGCTCGTCGTCGTACCGCTTGGGTGCGGGCGCGGGCTTCCGCGCGCGCGTCGTGGTGCCCTTGGCGGGCGCGCGGCCGCTCTTGGTCGGGCTGGTGCTCCTGGCCATTCCCCCACGGTACGACTGACGTGCGACGTTCGGGCGCAGCGACGCGGCTCCGCTTCAGCCCGGTCTCAGCCCGAACTCACCGCAGGCGCTTGACCATGGTGTCTCGGCCGACCCCGGGTTGCGTCACGGCGAAGCCCTCTGAGCGATAGAACACGGCGGCGAAGTTGCCGCGCTCGACGTTCAGGCTGAGGCGAGCGAACCCGGCCTGCGCCGCATGGGTCGTGAGCTGCTTGAGCAGCGCCCGCCCCACGCCGTGCGCCCGCCAGATCGGCCGGACCCCGATGATCATCTCGGGAACTCCCGTGCCGACATGGGCGAACGCGGGGTCGGTACGGGGAAGCATCCGGTACCAGGCGGCACCGATGGGTGATCCCTGCGGGTCGAGCGCGACGAACCCGGCGTCGCTCGGACGCATCCATCCCGCGACGAACCGGCCGTGCTCGGGCGTGGACAGAATCTGGTGCCGCGGCCGCGCGCCCCCCGCGCGCCAATTGACCGCTTCGACAACCATGTCCGCCAAGAACCCGCCATCCGCCTGGGCGGCGGGTCGTGTGGTGAACGAGGCGGGCATGCGGCGAGTGTAGCGGCGCACGAGAACAGGCGAATACACGAAGACAGGCAGATCTGCGTGGGATCTGCCTGTCTCCGGGTGATTGCCTGCCTGGGTGCGGTTGCCTGTCTCCGTGCGATCGCGCGCGGGCTACGCCTCGATGACGAGCGGCACGATCATCGGCCGGCGACGCAGCGACTGGCTCACCCAGCGACCGATCGTGCGGCGGACGATCTGCGCGAGCGCATGCGTGTCGCGTACACCCGACTGCGCGGCCTCCTCGAGCGCCGCGGCGATCTTCGGCTTGACGCTGTCGAACACCTTGTCGTCTTCGGCGAAGCCACGCGCATGGATCTCGGGGCCGGTGATGATCTTGCCGGTGGCGGCATCGACGACGACGATCACCGAGATGAACCCCTCTTCGCCGAGGATGCGCCGATCCTTGAGGTCCGCATCCGTGATCTCGCCCACGGTCGAACCGTCGACGTAGACGAAGCCGATGTCGAGCTGACCGACGACGGATGCGACGCCGTCACGCAGATCGATGACCGTGCCGTTCTCGGCCAGGAACGTGCGCTCAACGGGAACGCCGCTCGAGTGGGCGATACGCGCATTGGCGGTCAGGTGACGGTACTCGCCGTGGATCGGCAGGACGTTCTTGGGCTGGAGGATGTTGTAGCAGTAGAGCAACTCCCCCGCCGCCGCGTGGCCCGAGACGTGCACCTTGGCATTGCCCTTGTGGACGACGTTGGCGCCGAGCTTGGTGAGCCCATCGATCACACGGTAGACCGCGTTCTCGTTGCCCGGAATCAGGCTCGAGGCGAGGATGACGGTGTCACCCGGGCCGGGCTCGATGTCGTGGTCGAGGTTCGCCATGCGGCTGAGCACGGCCATCGGCTCGCCCTGCGAACCGGTCGACATGTAGACGATCTTGTCGTCGGGCAGGTCGCGGGCCTTCTTGTAGTCGATGAGCACGCCCGGCGGTACGCGCAGGTACCCGAGGTCCGCCGCGATTGTCATGTTTCGCACCATGCTGCGCCCGAGGAATGCCACTCGGCGGCCATTGGCGGCCGCCGCATCCAGCACCTGCTGCACGCGGTGCACGTGACTCGAGAAGCTGGCCACGACCACGCGGCGCGGAGCCTTGGCGATCACCTGATCGAGCACCGGACCGATCGAGCTTTCGAGCGGGGTGAAACCCGGGACATCCGCGTTGGTCGAATCCACCAAGAACAGGTCGACGCCCTCTTCGCCCAGGCGCGAGAACGCACGGAGGTCGGTCAGGCGCCCATCGAGCGGCAGCTGGTCCATCTTGAAGTCGCCGGTCGCGAGCACGAGGCCCGCGGGGGTACGGATCGCCAC
Source organism: Microbacterium sp. HM-570 (assembly GCF_054165885.1). Lineage (NCBI taxonomy): Bacteria > Bacillati > Actinomycetota > Actinomycetes > Micrococcales > Microbacteriaceae > Microbacterium > Microbacterium sp. HM-570. The sequence continues at coordinate 3,182,464 of NZ_CM135111.1, read as the reverse complement.
GGCGAGGGCATCCGGAATCGAGTGGTTCACGGCGATGAACTCGAGGTCGAACGGGCCGACCTTCTCGCGGTCGCCCTCGCGCACCGTGAGGCTGTACGGCCGGATGCGGTGCTCTTTGAGCTTCGCCTCGATGAGCGCGAGCGTCAGCCCCGAACCGATGATGGGGATGTCGCTCTTGAGCTTCAGCAGGTACGGCACCGCGCCGATGTGGTCTTCGTGACCGTGCGTCAGGACGAGGCCGACGATGTCGTCGAGGCGGGACTTGATCGGCTCGAAGTCAGGCAAGATCAGGTCGACGCCTGGCTGGTGCTCTTCGGGGAAGAGCACGCCGCAGTCGACGATGAGCAGCTTGCCCTCGTACTCGAAGACGGTCATGTTGCGACCGATCTCGCCGAGACCGCCCAGGGGGAAGACGCGGAGGGTGCCGGCGGCGAGCGCGGGCGGATCGTAAACGTTGGTGGGCATGCTGCCTCCATGGATGCAGCGAGGCATCCGGTCGTGTGTTGTTGTGGTGTGCGCGGCCCGATAGAGGGTCCGCGGCTTTGGCTATCTGGCGCCCGTTCGGGCTTTGGTGTGAGAGTTCGCCTGGGTGAGAGACGAGCGAGCTTTATCGAGTGGTGCCGTGGATCTTGGGAAGCGCGCCGCCCGCGGCCGCGTTTCGGTCGGGGCGGAAGTTCGAGAAGTCAGCGCCGGCGACGTCGCGGACGAGAGCCAGCTCGTCCTCGATCGTTGCGGCTTCCCACTCTTCGGGCCCGACGAGCGGCAGGCGCACGCGCGGGCTGCCGATGCGGCCGAGGCCGTGCAGGATGTACTTCGCCGCGACCGTACCCGGTACGTGCGTCATGACGGCACGGACAAGGGGCTCGAGCTGCTTGTGCGCCGCCGTAGCGGCGGCGAGGTCGCCACGGTTCACGGCATCCACGATCGTCCGGTACGGGGTCGCAGTGATGTTCGCCGTCACGCCGATCATGCCGGCGGCACCGATCGCCAGGTGCGGCAGCACGTTGGCGTCGTCGCCCGAGAAGTACATCAGATCGGTCTGGTTGAGCACCCGGCTGACCTCACTGAAGTCGCCCTTGGCATCCTTCACGGCCAGGATGTTCGGGTGCTTCGCGAGCCGAAGGATCGTCTCGTACTTGATCTCGACGCCCGTGCGGCCCGGGATGTCGTACAGGATGACGGGCAGGTCCGTGGCGTCGGCAACGAGGCGGAAGTGCGTCAGGATGCCGGCCTGCGTGGGCTTGTTGTAGTACGGCGTGACGATCATGATGCCGTCGGCGCCGGCCTTCTCGCTCGCCTTATAGAGCCCGATCGCGTGGGCCGTCTCGTTCGAGCCGCCACCCGTGATGATCTTGGCTCGACCGGCCGAGACGTCCTTGCCGACCTCGACGAGACGGAGCTTCTCGGCATCCGTCAGCGTGCTCGTCTCACCCGTCGTGCCCGTGACGACGATGCCGTCCGCACCCGCCGTGATGACGTCGTCGATGTGCTTTTCGACAGCGGGCCAATCGACCTCGCCGTCGGCCGTCATCGGAGTGACGAGCGCGACCAGCACCTGACCGAACGGATTGGCGGTGTGCGTCATGGTTCCTAGGCTATCGGGCCGCGGTGCGGTGGACCCTCACCCGTGCCGACCGCGGAGACGTCGGGGGCAACGAACGCATGATCAGCGGCCGCTCTCCCCCACCCGCGCGGCGACGTTTGGCGGCACCAAACGGGTCAGAGCCACGAGTGCCTTGTACCGCAGCGACGGCACCGAGACAGCCTTGCCGCGGGCGATATCGCGGAGGGATTCCGCGACGACGTCGGATGCGTCGAGCCAGAGCGCGGCGGGCACACCTTCGTTACCGGGTGCGAGACCCATCCGCTCGTGGAAGCCCGTGTGCGTGAACCCCGGGCAGACAGCCGTGACGGTCACCCCGCGCGGTGCGTACCGGCCGTTCGCCCATCGACTGAAACTGATCAGCCAGCCTTTGCAGGCGCCATAGGTCGAAAGCGGAATGAACCCGGCCACCGAAGCGATGTTGACGATCCGCCCGCTGCCCCGCTCGAGCATGCCGGGCAGCACCGCCCGCATCAGTCGCATCGGCACCTCGACGTGCAGCGCCAGGTGCCGCGCCTCATCTTCGATGTCGTTGCTCTCGAAAGCCAGATCCAACCCGAACCCGGCGTTGTTGACGAGCATCTCGATCGGGCGCGCCACGTCGGCGAGGCGATCGGTCACCTTCTGGAGCTGGCGAGGCTTGGTGAGGTCGACGGCGAGCACCTCGTACGAGATGCCGTGGTCGCGGACGAGCTCGGCACCGAGGCGCTCGAGCTCCGCACGATCGCGGGCGACGAGCACGAGGTCCGCGCCGCGCGCCGCCAGTTGGCGGGCGTATTCGGTGCCGAGTCCCGAGCTGGCACCCGTGATGAGCGCGGTCTTGGCCATGGGGCGCGTTCCCGACGCCTTAGGGCGCGACTCGTCCGTTGCCGTTGAACGACGCGTGCGTGAACGGCATGAGTTCGGTCCAGATGTGCTCCATCTTTTCCGCCACCATCTCGATCTCACGCTGTGGGAAAGAGGGGAAGTGCGTGCCCTCACGCTTGGTGCGCAGCGACAGGAAGTTCATCAGGGCGCGGGCGTTCATCGTGACGTACATCGAAGAATAGATGTTCAGCGGAAGCACGATTCGGGCGACCTCGCGGGCAACGCCGGCGTCGAGCATCCGCTGGTACGCCTCGAACGCGTGGACGGATGCTTCGCGCGTAACGGCGTCCGTCAGCTCGGTCTGTTCGGGGGTCCCCTCGAGGAACTCGTATGCACCCGGCTTGCCGACCTGGATCAGCCGGCGGTCTGCAGCGGGGACGTAGAAGACGGGACGGAGCTCGCGGTAGCGGCCCGATTCTTCGTTGTACGAGGCGATGCGGTGCCGCATGAACTCGCGGAACACGAAGATCGGCGCCTGCACGTAGAACGTCATCGAGTTGTGTTCGAACGGCGAACCGTGGCGGTCGCGCATCAGGTAGTTGATCAGGCCGCGATCACGAGCGGATGCGTCCGCCCCCGAAGCGGCCTCTTCGAGCGTCTGCTCGCCCATCGTCGAGACACGGGCGGCGAACAACACGTCACTGTCGGAGGCGCTCGAGCGCACGAGCTCGACGGTCATGTCGGAGCGAAACTCGACGGGGGGAACGGTCGACTCGGCGGAGGTAGCGGCATCGGTCACGCGCCCAGACTACCCGCGAGCGTGCGACCGATTGTTACGGCGTCGCCGTCAAAATCGGTCGGGAAGCGACCGACCATAGCTGGCGCGCCTATCCTGGGTTGCTGTGACTCTCGTTGAAGCCCTGATCGGACTGGCCGTCTTGCTGACGGTCACCGTTGTCGCGGGCATTGTGGTGCGCTGGAACCAGGGTCGCGCCCACCATCACGTCGCGCACGAGGTGGTTGAGCCCGCCCGAATCGGCGCCGACGGACTCGGCGACGTCGCCACGCTTCTGCAGTTCAGCACCGATATGTGCTCACGCTGCCCGGGCGTTCACCGCACTCTCTCGGCCGTCGCGGACGCGCGCCCCGGGGTCCGCCACCTGGACGTCGACCTGACCAATCGTCCCGATATCGCCAAGCACTTCCACGTTCTGCAGACCCCGACCACACTCATCCTGGATCGCGCCGGCGTCGTGCAGACGCGCTTCGGCGGTGTACCGCGCCGCGACGTCATCGAGATGGAGCTCGCGCGGCTGACCGGGGTCGAGCCGCAATCGAAGCCCGAGGCCGAACGTGTCTGACCGTGCCGTGCCAGCCGGCATCGACCCGCGCGGCCCGCGGTTCGCGGCGTCGATCACCACTGTTCTGCTCGCCGTCGCGGTGCTGCTCGGATTGACCGGGCTGTCGACCACACGGAGCACCGATTTCGGGTTCGTCGCAGGTGAGAATTCGCTCGCCGGCAGCGGATGGGATGTAGCTCGCGCATCCCTCGCCCAGCGCGTACTCGATCCGGCCTTCCTGCTGATTCTCGTGATTGCGCTGCTGTTCGTGTGGGGCGTCGCCTCTCCGCGCACGGCGCCCTGGGGCGTGCTGTTCCGTCGAGTCATCCGTCCGCGCCTGAAGCCGCCCACCGAACTCGAGGATCCTCGCCCGCCCCGCTTTGCGCAGGGCGTCGGACTGTTCGTCGTGACGATTGGTCTCATTCTGCACCTCACCGGCGTGCCGTGGGCGCTGCCGATCTCCGCCGCCGCGGCGTTCGTCGCGGCATTCCTGAATGCCGTCTTCGGACTGTGCCTCGGCTGCCAGCTGTATCTCGTCCTCCAGCGTGCGGGCCTCGTCGGACGCGCGCGTCCCGCCGTCTGAGATGGAATCAGCGGCGTTACGTCGCGCACGTCCGCGGCCCGGATTAGGCTGACCGAAGACAGGTCGTCGGCGATCCGTGCCGACGATGCAGCGGCACAACCAACCCGGAGGACTCTCATGAGCGTGACGAGCGAAGCCAGCACAGCCTGGAAGGGCAGCCTGATGGGCGGCTCGGGCACGGTCGCCCTCGACACCTCCCACGCCGGCACGTTCGATGTCAACTGGAAGGCTCGTTCCGAGGGATCCGGTTCCGTCACGACGCCCGAAGAACTCATCGCCGCTGCCCACTCGTCCTGCTTCAGCATGGCGCTCTCGCACGCACTGAGCGAGAACGGCACCCCGCCCGAGAGCGTAGACACCACGGCATCCGTCACCTTCGTGCCGGGCACCGGAATCACGGGCAGTCACCTGAACGTCAACGCGGTCGTACCTGGCCTCAGCGCTGAAGACTTCGCCAAGATCGCACAGGACGCGAAGACGGACTGCCCCGTCTCGCAGGCTCTTGCGGGCATCGAGATCACGCTCGAGGCGACGCTCGCCTGAGGCGGGCGGATCGGATGTCTCAACGCGTCGTCATCGCGGGCGCCTCGGGCCTCATCGGCCGGACGCTCACCGACAGTCTTCTCGCCGACGGTGTCGAGGTGACGACTCTCGTTCGACGTGAGCCTCAGGGCCCTTCGGAGGTTCGCTGGTTGGACGGGTCGCCGCTCGATCCGAGCGTGCTCGCGGGCGCCACGGCCGTCGTCAACCTGAACGGTGCGAGCATCGGGCACATCCCCTGGACGCCGTCGTACAAGCGCACCCTCGTCTCGTCACGGCTCGAGGCCACGGGAGTCCTCGCGGAAGCTTTGCGGGCACTCGGCGACGACGCTCCGGCATTCGTGTCCGCCAGCGCGATCGGCTACTACGGGTCCGTGCCCGGCCGCGAGTTTCGCGAGGATGCGGGCCCCGGTGGCGGATTCCTCAGCGACCTGTGCGTCGAATGGGAGGCCACCGCGCGCACAGCCGGGACCGCGCGCGTCGCGCTTCTCCGGACGGCACCCGTCGTGCACCCCGAGAGCGTCTTGAAGCCGCTCATTCTGCTGACGAAGTTCGGGCTGAGTGGACCGATGGGCCGCGGCACACAGGTGTGGCCTTGGATCTCGCTCGTCGACGAAGTGCGCGCCATCCGGCACATCATCGACGCCGAGCTCGAAGGTCCCGTCAACCTGTCGGGCCCGACGCGGGCGACCGCGAATGACCTCGGCTTCGCGCTGGCGAGGCGCATGAACCGCCCTTACGTCCTGCGCGCACCCGCATGGGCTCTCCGGCTGGGACTCGGACGCGACATGGCCGACGCGGTGCTTCTCGTCGATGCGCATGTCATTCCGGCCGCGCTCAAGGCATCCGGCTTCACGTTCACGCACGCGACCGTCGACGAGGCGGTCGCGGCGATCATTCCTGTCGGGCGCTGAGCATGCCGCGCGAGGTCAACGCTCACCGTGGCTCGTGCTGTCGCCGCGCCGTTCGGCGGACTCGAACCTGATCGCCTGCCGTATGGCCGATCGAGCTCGCCGCCGGTCCCCCGCACCGTCGTACGCGAGACCGAGCCGGTACCACGCACGCCAGTCCTCGGGGGCGGATTCGACCTCGTCGCGGTACTTCGGGAAGAGCGCCTCGGCCTCGTCGCGATCGACCCGCCCGCTCGGGCGCACGGACAGCTGCTCGTCGGGGAGAGCGCCCTCGCGCTCGAGCCGTCGACCGAGGCTTTCCGCGCGCATCCCGAACCAGAGTTCGCGCCCGATGGCCCACGCGGCGATCGCCGGCAGAACGAACAGCGCGACTCCCATCGCAATGCCCACCGGATCGCCTGACGTCAGCAGGAGGTACGCCCGCTGAGAAACCAGCACCAGGTAGAGTGCCAGCACCACGGCAATGATGGCCGCCCCGATGCGTGCCTTCACAGGCCGGTAACCCGCGCCACCTGTCCGGGCACGCCGCCGTCGTCGACCGGCGATTGGGGCTCGTCTCCCGGCAGGCGGATACCGACGTCGATGAATCGGTCGAGGCCCACGACGACGCCGCGTACGGTACGCGCCGCGTCCAGAGCGATCCGGATGCCCGGGGCGTAGGCCAACGCCGGATCGACCGTGTCGTGGACGATCTGCAGCGACTCCCCCGGGCCCGACAGCAGCACCTCTTGGCGTGCGATCACGCCGGGCCGGCGAAGCGAATGGACGGGGATGCTCGCGACGCGCTGCCCGCGGGCGCGCTGGTCGGTGTGCGGCGCCTCGACCGGCCCGACGCTCTCTCGGGCGGCAGCCATCAGCTCGGCCGTGCGCACCGCGGTGCCGCTCGGCGAGTCGACCTTACGTTCGTGGTGCGCCTCGACGATCTCGATCGAGGGAAAGAAGGGCGCCGCGGCAGCTGCGAGGGCCGTGCCGATAACCGACCCGAGCGAGAAATTGGGGATGAAGACGACGCCGGTGCCCGCCGCCTCGACGAGCGGCCGGACGAGCGCGATGCGCTCCTGCGACCACCCCGAGGTGCCGACCAGAACGTTGATGCCCCGCTCGATGGCCGCACGGACGACGTCGATCGAGACCGCCGGGCTCGAGACATCCACCACCAAATCCGACCCGTCGATCTCGGTGATATCGCTGCGCGAGGACAGCACGGCAATGACCTCGTAGCCCTCGGTCGTCTCGATTACGTCGCGAACCACACCGCCGAGGCGCCCGGTTCCGCCCACGATGGCTACGCGTGTCGTCATGTGCCCATCCTAGGTTCGCCTTGTGACGCCCGGCGGGACGCCGGGCCGCGGCGGCATAGGCTCGATCCGTGGTGCGATTCATCGAGATGGCGGCGGATGCCCCGGCCGCCCATGACCTGCTGACCGAGTACTTCGCGGCCCGCGCCGAAGTGTTCCCGGGCGGTGCGTATCGACCGACGTATCCGGATGCTTCGGCGTTCGTCGCGCCGGATGGAGTGTTCCTCGTGGTCCAGAACGGGGACGCCGAGGCGGGCGCACGCACGGAGGTGGGGTGCGGAGGAATCCGGCGCATCCCCGATGGTCCGGCCGGGGTGCGATACGAAGTGAAGCACCTCTACCTCGACCCGTCTACGCGCGGCCGAGGGTGGGGACGCCTGCTCCTCGACGAGCTCGAGCGTCGGGCACAGGCCTGGGGCGCGGCCGAGCTCGTGCTCGACACTCACCACACCCTCGAAGCTGCCGGCGGCCTCTACGCGTCGGCGGGCTTCACTCCGATCGAGCCCTACAACGACAACCCGAACGCGACTGTGTGGTTAGGCAAGGTCCTCAACGCCTGACGCCCGCGCAGTGACGGCTCCCACAGGAATGTCCGTCGGTGTCTGGGACTCAGGCATCGGGATCGTAGGCATCGGGATCGTAGGCATCAAAATCCCCGACGACCCGGAACGCGGGTCCGACCTCGTCTTGTAAAGCGATCACGAGAGACTTCCCCTCAGCGATCCCTCTACGCCCGACCTCAGGATTCGCCCAGCTGATCTCGAGCACCGGGTCCAAGACGTGCTGCCAGGTTTTCTTCCACTCTCGGAACCGACGCCGAAGCTTCGATGAGATCTGGGCACCAGGGCCGATCACCTCGCGGCGACCCCACCCCGGGCGCACGAGGATGGTCTCCATTCCATCGCGGTTTTCCAGCGGCACCACGGAGCGAACCTATACGACGGCGTAGCCACACGATTGAGGCACGCTGCGGTCGAGTCGGGCGGCCGGAAGCAACGACGCCCGAACGCGTCACGCGAGCCCGCTGTTCACAATTCAGTCTCTGCAAGTTCTAGCGCCGCGCGAATCCGCGGCGACCCGCCCTTGCAGCACATGCGGGGACTGAATTGTGAACGCGTGCGCCAGGGATACACCCCAGCCGCGGCTGGTCCCGCCGAGCTCAGACCGGGTGGGTCTCGGGCAAGCCCGTGCGGAGTTCGAACGGCAGGTGCGCGAGGTCGTTGTGTGTTAGGAGCGTCCACGGGCGCCCCTGCTTCTGCGCAATCACCGTCAGACCGCAGTGGGCCTGATTGAGCGTCATCCAGCGCCACTCGGGCGCACCGAGAACCTCGCGCACGAACCAGCTGATCACGAAGTTGTGCGTGATGACGAGCTCGTGAACCTCGCCCGTGCGACGCACGAGAAACTCGCTCACGGCGTCCGCCATCTGCGCGTGACCGGCCTCGATCTCGGCGTCGGTGACCGATCCGAAAAACGGCTCGTAGACCGCGGGAGTCTCGGGCGTCATACCCGTCGGAACGCAGTCGAAAAGCAGCGACGAGGCCTGCGGGGTGACGGCGGGCATCCGCTCGGCGACCATGCGGGCCGTCTCCGTCGCCCGCAACAGGGGCGAGTGCCAGACGGCGCTGAGCGGAATCCCCGACAGACGATCGGCGATCAGGGAGGCCTGGCGCTGACCCCGCGGAGAGAGCGGACCGTCGACGAGCCCGTGCTCGGCATCCTGGTGCTCGCCGTGGCGAACGAGGTAGATGAAGTGCGTCATCCTCGCTCACTTTCGTCTCGACGTGCCCCGATGCCACGCCGTTTCCAGCCTAGGTCACGAATGCGCCGTGTCACGAAACGATCTCGGCGTGGTCCGACCGCGACTCCGAGCGAGCGTCACTGGGCGGCGCGGGAGAGCTCGCCCAGGTGCGCACGGCTCAGCTGCACGCCCACGCCCTGCGTCAGTTCTTCGACGTGCTCGGGCGCGTAGGCGTTGACGATCGGTGCCACCACGTTGCGCTGCGCGAGGAGCCAGGCGACGGCGACCGCGGCGTCCGGCACCGAGAGTTCGAGGGCGATCGCGTCCAGCGCCTTGAGTACCTTCTGGCCGCGCCGATTGAGATATGCCGCAACCTGCATACCCCGCGCCGACAGGCCGACGCGGTCCCGGCTGCGGTGCCGCCCCGACAAGAACCCGTGAGCGAGAGGATGCGAGGGTGTGACCGCGATTCCCTGCGCCCCGGCGACGAGGCGCAGATCGCCTTCGAACGCGGCACGGTGCACGACGTTGTAGTGCGCGTCGAGCACCGTGAAGCGCGGGTAGCCGGCTGAGGCGAGTATCCGTGCCTCGACGAGGCGCTCGGGCGTGAAGGCTGCGGCGCCGAGGTGGCGCACCTTGCCCGAACCGATCAGCCACTCGGCCGTGGCCAGGGTCTCTTCCAGGGGAACCGATGTATCGGCACCGTCGAGATAGAGAACATCGATGTGGTCGGTGCCCAGTCGTACGAGGGATGCCTCGACGGCACGCACGAGGTTCACCGGGCCAAGACCCGGGTTGTCGGGGTGCGCCCCGACTCGTACGGCGACGGTCATGTCGTCGCGGGTCTGACGGGAGGCCAACCATTGACCGATGATGTGCTCGCTGCGGCCCGCGGAGAACGCGTCCGCCGTGTGCAGGGCGTTGCCGCCGAGCTCGACATAGCGGTCGATGATGCGGTGGCTAGTCGACAGATCGATGTTCCAGCCGAACTCCGCACCACCCAGCATGAGCGGGAAGATCTCGAGGCCGGTCTCGCCGAGAGCGACGCGCATGCCGTGTCCGATGCTCGGACCGAGGATGGGGATGGGCGACGAGGGGTGTGGCGGCGGCGATGCTTGCCCGGCCGACAGGTCGGTGCCCGTGCCGAAGGAACTCATGCTCCCACCCCCTCGCGCGCTAGATGCCACGAGTCGCGACTTTTTTCTTGCCTTCTGTCGCGCCCCCCGACGCTTTCTTCGAGAGTAAAGCAGCCCACCGACCGTCGTGCGCGTTCCGATGACGAACCAATGAACTAGCCATAACGCTTTGGTCACGACGAACAGCGAAGCCCCCGAACCCGCCGAGGGCGCAGGGGCTTCGTCTATCCGAAGAGGATCAGGCTCAGACAGCAACCTCGGGCGCGCCTTCGGCGGCACCCTGGTCGGCGGACTCTTCCACGACCGGCTCGAGCGACAGCTTGCCGCGGTCATCGATCTTCGTGATCTTCACGAGGATCTTCTGACCGACACTCAGCACGTCTTCGACGTTCTCGACACGCTTGCCACCGGCGAGCTTGCGGACCTCGCTGACGTGGAGAAGACCGTCCTTGCCGGGCAGGAGCGAGATGAACGCACCGAACGTCGCGAGCTTGACGACGGTTCCGAGGAACTGCTCGCCGACCTCGGGGTTGGTAGGGTTGGCGATCGCGTTGACCTGCGCGCGAGCGGCCTCGGCCGAGGGACCGTCGACGGCACCGATGTACACGGTGCCGTCTTCCTCGATCGAGATCTGAGCGCCGGTGGTGTCCTGGATCGAGTTGATCGTCTTGCCCTTGGGCCCGATGAGCTCGCCGATCTTGTCGACCGGAATCTGCACGCTGATGACACGAGGCGCGGTGGCCGCCATCTCATCAGGTGCGTCGATCGTGGCGTTGATCAGGTCGAGGATGGCGAGACGCGCATCCTTCGCTTGCTGCAGCGCCGCGGTCAGAACCGAGGTCGGGATGCCGTCGAGCTTGGTGTCGAGCTGGATCGCCGTGACGAATTCGCTCGTACCGGCGACCTTGAAGTCCATGTCACCGAGGGCGTCTTCGGCGCCGAGGATGTCGGTCAGGGCGGCGTAGCGCGTCTGTCCGTCGACCTCGTCCGAGACCAGACCCATGGCGATACCGGCGACGGGTGCGCGCAGCGGCACACCGGCGTTCAGCAGGGCCAGGGTCGAGGCGCAGACCGAGCCCATCGACGTCGAGCCGTTGGACGACAGCGCCTCAGAGACCTGACGGATGGCGTACGGGAACTCTTCACGCGAGGGCAGCACGGGCACGAGGGCGCGCTCGGCCAGGAAGCCGTGCCCGATCTCGCGACGCTTCGGGCTTCCCACACGGCCGGTCTCACCGGTCGAGTACGGCGGGAAGTTGTAGTGGTGCATGTAGCGCTTGTGCGTGATCGGCGACAGCGAGTCGATCTGCTGCTCCATCTTGAGCATGTTCAGCGTGGTGACACCCAGGATCTGGGTCTCGCCGCGCTGGAAGATCGCCGAGCCGTGCACGCGGGGAATCACGTCGACCTGTGCGTCGAGCGCACGGATATCGGCAAGTCCACGTCCATCGATGCGCACGCCGTCGGCGAGGATGCGTCCACGGACGATCTTCTTCGTGACGGACTTGTACGCGGCCGAGAACTCGAGAGTCGCGACGGCCTGCAGCTCGCCGGACTCGACGGCCGCGAGCAGTTCGCCCTTGACCCGGTCCTTGAGCTCGTCGTCGGCGGCCTGACGCTCGACCTTGTCGGCGATCTGGTAGATGCCGACAAGCGGGTCGTATGCGCGGTGCGCGACGAAATCGTAGGTCTCGCGGCTGTACGGCAGGAAGACCGGGTAGTTCGCGATTTCTTTCGCCGCTGTGTTGGCCAGCGTCTGCTGGGCAGCGACGAGCTCGCGCAGGAACGGCTTGGCGGCCTCGAGGCCCTCGGCAACGACGGCCTCGTTCGGCTTGACGGCGCCGCTCTTGATGAGGTTCCAGCTGCCTTCCGTGGCTTCGGCCTCGACCATCATGATCGCGACGTCGCCATCGGCGAGGACGCGTCCGGCGACGATGAGGTCGAAGACGGCCTCTTCGAGCTGGGTGACGGTCGGGAACGCGACCCACTGGTCGGCGTGCTCGCCGTGGCCCGGGATGAGCGCGAGGCGAACGCCGGCGATCGGTCCGGAGAAGGGCAGGCCCGAGATCTGGGTCGACGCCGAGGCGGCGTTGATCGCGAGGGCGTCGTAGAACTCACCCGGAGCAATGGAGAGGACCGTGATGACGATCTGGACCTCGTTGCGCAGACCCTCAACGAATGAGGGGCGCAGCGGCCGGTCGATCAGACGGCAGACGAGGATGGCCTCGGTCGAGGGGCGACCCTCGCGGCGGAAGAACGAGCCGGGGATCTTTCCGGCGGCGTACGAGCGCTCTTCGACATCCACCGTCAGCGGGAAGAAGTCGAAGCCCTCGCGGGGGTGCTTTCCGGCGCTGGTGGCCGAGAGAAGCATGGTCTCGTTGTCGAGGTAAGCGGCAACGGCGCCCTGAGCCTGCTGCGCGAGGCGGCCGGTCTCGAAGCGAATGGTGCGGGTGCCGAAGCGGCCGTTATCGAGAACGGCCTCGGCGGATGTGATTTCAGGACCTTCCAAGAGGTCTCTCCTTCTTTGTTTCGACTCGCACGCCCGTATGGCGCACGAGTGTGTGCGAAGAAGCAGGAACAGGCAGATATGGGCGCGCGGCGCGCAATACGCGATCTAGCCTGCGCTGGCCACCAGTAGAAATCCACCCGGCGCATTCGCGACGAGGAGACCACCACAGGGGACCAGCTTTCTGCCGGCCTGCTCCAGGTGCACCGCGGTTCGCGATGCGTATGAAATTGTTTGATGACACGACGAATGCCACACCATCGTCACCCACCCTATCAGCGGGGCCTTCGGAATCGCCCGTGCGGCGCGGACCCAACCGGACGCGAGGGCACTCCCCCGCCGCCGCAGGCCCGCGTAGGCTGGCGAACATGAGTACCGACGACAAGGCGCCCACCGCGGCAGCCGACGATGTCAAGCGCAAATTCAAAGAGGCGCTCGAAAAGAAGAACGCCAAGCATCGCGAGGGCGAGGCTCACCTGAACGGTGATTCCGCCGTTCACGCGACGCAGGGCCCCGCCTCGGTCAAGCGCGAGTTCCGACGCAAGAGCGGCTGAGAAGGAGCATCCGATGGTCTTCGAGCCCACTTTCGAGGAGATTGACGAGGACGCGGCTGCCCGCGACGCGGCGCTCTCGAATTCCGTAGACCCCGAAACGGTGATTCACGCGACGCACGCGATCGACCCGGAGGCGCCCGCCGATACCGAGACTGTCACGGACGACGAGAACCTCGATGATGACCTGGACGCCGGCCTCGAGGGCGAGGCGGACGCCGCGCTCTCGACCGAGGTCGGCGCCGATAACCTGCCCCCGTACGGCGAGGAGTGACGATGTCCGATCGACGAGAACCCAACACCGGCGAAGAGCGCGACGCGGTCACCATGGGCGATGCCCCGGGCGATGCGGGCGACGAGCTCACGGCCCTGCAGACCGCCGAGCTGCGCCGCCAGCTCGAGCTGGAACTCGAGCAGTACGAGCAGGGCATCGAGGGCTGAGGCTCCCGTTCGGGTGAGCCCGGCCACGACGCCTCGACCGCGTCGACTCAGCTGAGCGCGTTGTCGATGACGTCGGCCAGTTCGGCAGGCTTCGACAGGAACGGCGAGTGGCTGGTGTCCATCCGCACCGCGGTCGACCCCGAACGAGCGGCAAGGGCCTCTTGCGCGGGTAGCGGGAAGATCACGTCCTGCTCCGTAATGACGTAGGTCGTGGGCTTTTCACGCCAGGCGACCGTGGTGACTTCGTCGCTGAACGCGGCGCTGCTCTGCGCCTTCAACCGACCCACGGCTTCGGCAGCGGTGTCCTCGTCGACATCGCCGAAGAACAGACCGGCCGCGGGCTCAGCCACGGTGCCCGCGGTCGCCAGCGGACTCTCGACGACCCACCACGAGGGTGCGACTCCGCCGACGGAACCGAGCAGCGACTCACCCTCGTCGAGCACGAATGCGGCAACGTAGACGATGTGGACGACGGAATCGGATGTCGCACCCTGCGTCGTCGGCACGCCACCGTACGAGTGGGCAACGACCGCTACAGGACCACCGATCTCGTCGATCGCGGCCGCGATCGCATCCGCATCATCCGTCATGTTGAGACCGCGGGGGTCGTCGGCGTGCACCGTCGGCAAATCGAGGGCGCGGACATCCCACCCCCGTGACGCAAGCTCGGTCTGAAGGGGCTCCCAGGCCCCTGCGCCGTGCCAGGCGCCGTGGACGAGCAGAAGTGTGGGTCGATCGGTCATCGTGGCGCTCCGTCATCTTCGTCGGGATCGCGCATTCGGGATCGTGCAGTCGGGATCGCGCAGTCGGGATCGCGCGGTTCTCAGGCGGGCACTGTTCGGGCAGCGCCCGCTTGAGCCTCACACGTACACGGATGAAGATAGGTTCATGCGGCCACGCCCGCACTGGCACGGAACGAAAGTCGATGGCGATGAGCGCAATGTCTGTGCAGGACGATCCCGTACCTGTCCTCGCCGCGACGACGAGGGATCAGCGCGAGTCCGATCGGTTCGAGAGCTTCCGCGAAGCGCTCTGCGATGTGTACCTCGGCATCCGACCTGAGCGTCCGTCTTCCGGCACGTTCGACGCCGATGTGCTCGCCTACGACTGGGAAGGGACGATTCTGTCGCGCATGCGCGCCCCGGGCCACGAGGCGCGGCGCGATGCGGCCTCACTCGCCCGGGTGCCCGACGATGCGCTGTTCGTCAACGTGTCGGTCAGGACGATCCAGAACGATTTCCGGGCCTCGGGGGAGACCTTCCGCGACTGGTTGCTCGGGGCGCGGCTCGATGCCGCGCGCGAGCGGCTGCGCTCCCCCGCCTGGCACGGGCTATCGATCGAAGCCATCGCTGCGGCATCCGGTTTTCGCGACACGGCGCACTTCCATCACGCTTTCCGCGACCGGTTCGACGCGACGCCCGGGTCGCTCCGACCCTGACCGATGGCACGCAGAGACCCCCCGACCTACCCGGTCGAGGGGCCTCTCGCCACTATTCGCTCAGCGAGCAGCGCGTTCGCGGCGGGTTTCGATGCGCTCATCTTCAGCGACGGCGGCCGCTTCGAGCCCCTCGATGCCCACGGCATCCGAGGCATTCGACATGCCGTCGTGGTCGGTTCCCGTCAGGGTACTCTCGTCGAACGGAAGATCACCGGCGAGAACGCGCCGCGCTCGTGCCGCGTCGAACTCCTTGACCCACGTTCCGATCAGCACGGTAGCCACGGCGTTGCCCGTGAAGTTCGTGACGGCGCGGCCCTCGGACATGAACCGGTCGATGCCGACGATCACACCGACACCGTCGACCAGGTCGGGACGGTAGGCCTGCAGCCCACCCGCGAGGGTTGCCAACCCGGCACCCGTAACGCCCGCGGCGCCCTTCGAGGCGATGACCATGAACAACAGCAGCCCGATCTGTTCGGGAATCGACATCGGCATTCCCATCCCGGCGGCGATGAAGAGCGACGCCATCGTGAGGTAGATGGCCGTGCCGTCGAGGTTGAAGGAGTACCCCGTCGGCACCGTGATGCCCACGACGGGCTTCGAGACGCCCAGGTGTTCCATCTTCGCGATCAGGCGCGGGAGTGCGGACTCGGACGACGACGTGCCGACGATCAGCAGGTACTCGCGGGCGAGGTACTTCATCAGGCTGAACAGGTTGACCCGCGCCACAACATAGAGCAGCGTGCCGAGGATCCCGATGACGAAGATGGCGCACGTGATGTAGAACGCGATCATCAGCACGCCGAGACTCAGGATGGCTGCGAACCCGGTCTTGCCGACGACGGCCGCGATCGCACCGAATGCGCCGAGCGGTGCGAGCCACAGGATCATGCCGAGGATGCGGAAGACGAGCGCCTGCAGGTTCTTGACCGCGAACATGATGGGCTCGCCCTTCTTGCCCATCTTCTGCAGCGCGAAGCCGACCAGTAGGGCGATGAACAGTACCTGAAGCACGCTCTCACCCGTGAAAGCCGAGAAGAACGTGGTGGGAATGATGCCGAGGATGAACTCCTCGGTCGTCTTCGCCTCGCTCGTGTCGGCGTCGTACGTGGAGTTCGTCATGTTCAGGCCCTCACCCGGGTGGATGATGTTGCCGACAACGAGGCCGATCGCCAGAGCGAAGGTCGTCATGATCATGAAATACAGAAGCGCCATCCCGCCGATCTTGCCGACGGTCGCTGCTTTGGCAATCGACCCGACGCCCACGACGATCGTGCAGAAGATGAT
This sequence comes from Microbacterium sp. HM-570, assembly GCF_054165885.1. Classification (NCBI taxonomy): domain Bacteria; kingdom Bacillati; phylum Actinomycetota; class Actinomycetes; order Micrococcales; family Microbacteriaceae; genus Microbacterium; species Microbacterium sp. HM-570. The sequence goes on along the minus strand of NZ_CM135111.1, from coordinate 3,166,282 downwards.
TGGCGCGATCATCATCTTGATGAGCGACACGAACCCCTTGCCGATCGGCTCGAGCGCAATGCCGACCTCGGGCCAGATCAGTCCGATGCTCGCCCCCAGCACGACGGCGATGATGACCGAGACGTAGAGCCACGTGTGCTTGTCCCACGACCTCTTGCCCCTGCGCCAGTTGAAATTGGGGAGAGTGAATGATCCCGTCTTGGGGATGCCCTGAGCCATCTTTGCCTCCTGGTGAACCGTCGTTGGTTGCGATCGCCTATTGGGTATTGCTCGGCGATCTCCTGCGAGTACTGTGCGCGCGCCACGGCCGACAAACGGGTTGCGGTCGTATTGGTCTCGCGCAGGATGCACCACGATTCGCGGACGGCGCGGCAGGATGGGACTGCATATGCCAGAGATGTGACGGAGATGTCACGTCGACGTCGATGAGGAGGTGACGTGGTGGCCCGCACGCCCCGAAGCGAGCGCCGCACGCCGAGCGCCGCATCCCGCGTCTTCTTCGTCTTTCTCGGTGCCGTGGTCGCGGTCGCGGCGGTAATCGGTATCGCCCTCGTGGTCGTCGCGCTCGCGGACGAGCGGCGCGAGGCCGAGACGCTCACCCTTGCCGTGGCACGTTCGCTCGCGAGCGATCCAGCTGTTGCGCAGGCGGTCGCGGCGGGCGGGACGGATGCGACGGATGCGCTGCAACCCCTCGCCGTCGAGGTCACGGCCGAAACCCCCATCGACTTCGTCACGATCATGACGCCGGAGGGCATCCGGCTGACGCACCCGGATCCTGCGCAGATCGGCCTGCCCTACATCGGTACGATCGCGGACGCCGCCGCGGGCGAGGTCGTGCTCGAGGAGTTCACCGGCACTCTCGGACCGTCGGTGCGTGCCGTCGTGCCCGTGATGGTGGACGGGCGGGTCGTCGGGCTCGTCGCGGCCGGCGTGACCGTGCAGAGCGTTGCGGGCGAGCTGTGGGGACGCATCCCGGCGATTCTGGGGCTCACCGCCACGCTCGTCGTGATCGGCGCCGTCGCCGCGTGGCTCGCGCGTCGGCTGACCCGGCGCGTGGCGGGCGACCTGCCGGCGAGCGCTGTGCGGGACGCCGTGTCGTCCTACGAATCAGTGAGGACCCTCGGCGAGGCGCTGCGCGCACAGGCGCACGAGCACGGCAATCGAATGCATACGGCGGTCGCGCTCATCGAACTCGGCCGGGGCGCCGAGGCTATCGAGCTGCTGACGGAGCGCACGCGCGAGAGTCAGGAACTCGTTGACCGGATGTCGCCTCTCCGAGAAGGAGAGCCGGCGGTCGAGGCACTGCTGCTCGGCAAGGCTTCGCAGGCGTCCGAACTCGGTGTCGGCTGGAGCGTCGACATCGAGCCCGATGCACCGCGATCAGAGCTGGGTGCGGTGGACGCCGTCTCAGTGGTGGGCAACCTGATCGACAACGCGATCGACGCGGCTGCGGCCGGAGGCGAGCCGCGGTGGGTTCGCGTGCGGATCGATCGGTCCGGCACGGCGGTCGCGGTGAGCGTGAGCGATAGCGGGTCCCCGATTCCTGCCGAGGTGCGTGCTCGCATGTTTGAGCGCGGGTTCAGCACGAAGCGCGCGGGACCGTCGGGCCGCGGCGTGGGCCTCGCGCTCGTTCGCGACATCGTGGCAGCCAACGGGGGCGAGATCACCGTGAGTGACTCCCCCACCACCTTTCGGGTCGTCCTGCCGGGAAGGCTGTCATGACCGGCGACGCGAGGGCGACGGCGGATGATGAGGCGGTCGGCGTGCTGATCGTCGACGACGAACGACTGACCCGCGAACTGCACCGCGCGTACATCGACAAGCTCGACGGGTTCGCGGTAGTCGCCGAGTGCGCGGGCGCCCGCGCCGCCGTTGCCGCAGTGTTCGAGGCATCCGTCGGCGCACGTATCGACCTGGTGCTGCTCGACATGACCATGCCGGACGGTCACGGTCTTGATCTCGCGCGCCTCATCCGCGCCCGGGGTGCGCCTATCGACATCATCGCGATCACCGGAGTCCGCGACGCCGAGGTCGTTCGCACGGCCCTGGCGCTCGGTGTCGCCCAGTACCTGATCAAACCCTTCACGTTCGGGATGTTCCGCGAACGCCTGGAGCAGTACGCCGCGTTTAGGCGGCGGTCGCGCGAGGCATCCGGCCAGGCGACCCAGGCCGAGGTGGACGCGCTGCTCGGGGCACTCCACCCGACCGCGGCCGCGACGCCACCGAAGGGGCTTTCAGCCGACACGCTCGATCGCGTAACCGCGGCCCTCCGCGGGAGCGGCCCCCTGTCTGCTGCCGAAGCCGGCGCGGCACTGGGTCTCTCGCGGGTTGCCGCGCGGCGGTACCTCGAGCACCTCGCCGACGTGGGGCGTGCCGATCGCAGTTCGCGCTGGGGCACTCCGGGACGCCCCGAGACCGAGTACGCCTGGCGCGGGTGAGGATGTCTCAGCTCGTGCGCGTCCTGCGGCGAGCGCGACCTGGCAGCACGACGTAGTCGGAATGCTTGGCCGAGAGACCGTCGCCGGCGGTCTTGCCGCGCAGCTCCCGCCACACCCACGGGAGGGCGTGCGCGGTCAGCCATAGTCGCTTCGGGCCCGAGGCATCCTCGTCTTCCGCCGCTTGGTCAGCGTGCAGCGCGGCCTCGAGGAGACCAAGCTGTTGAGCGTCGGGAACGCCGAGGACATCGGCCGCGCGGTAGGCGAGCAAACGGTGGCCCGCCGATCGCAGGTGCACGCCGTCTTCGGCCCAGAGATCGAGCTGGGACACGCTCGGCAGCGCTTCGACATCGAGCAGCAGCGCCCCGGTGTCGCGGGCGATGCGGCGCAGCTCCGAGTTGTATCGCGCGAACCGGCGGGCGAAGATGTGGGCCGCGCGACGGTGCGGCAGGAACGGCGTCGCGAGCAGCACATCCGCACCCGTCGCGCGCAGCGTCCGCACGATCTGTTCGACCTCGGCGGCGAGGCGCACGGGGTTCGCACCCTGCTTGACCAGGTCGTTCGCGCCGATCAGCACCGAGACGAGGTCGGGCCGCAGATCGAGCGCGGCCGGAAGCTGGCGGCCCACCACATCCCGCATGGGGCTGCTGCGGATCGCGAGGTTGGCGTAGCGGACGGATCCGCCTCGGGCACCCCCGGAGGCCGACACGGACGCGAGCATCAGCGCCAGGCGATCCGCCCACCCGCGGTACTGCCCGGATGGGGCGCGCGAGGCGTCGCAGAGCCCCTCGGTGATCGAGTCACCGAGGGCGACGTACCGCCGCCATCCGGGCGCCGCCGCCGTGGGGGCGGTCGGTGTCGGCGGGAGTTCGGGCCGCGTGATGCCCCGGGCGAGCAGGGCATCGTCGATCGGGCGCAGGATGCGGGCCTCGTCGTATCGGTCGACGAGCTCTCGGCAGAGTGCTTCCCACGTTCGGTGCCGAACCCCCTCGCGTGCGGCGATGCCGAACGAGCGGCGCTTGGCCTCGTCGCCCGTGAGGTCGGCGACCCGCGCCCGCAGGTCGCGCAGATCGCCCGGCTGGTACAGCCACCCGTCGATGCTGCTGCGGACGAGATCGACCGGGCCGCCGCGTCCGGTTGCGACGACCGGGATGCCGCTCGCGTGCGCCTCTTGAACGGTCTGGCAGAAGGTCTCACTCTCGCCCGGGTGGACGAAGATATCGAGGCTCGCGAGAGCCTCGGCGAGATCCAGGCCGTCGAGGAATCCCGTGAAGACGGCGGTCGGGAGCGCTGCCCGCAGGCGCGCGCGATCGGGTCCGTCGCCGATGATCACGAGCCGCACACCCGGCAGGTCGGTCAGGGTGCGCAGGTCTTCGACCTGCTTCTCGGCTGCCAACCGGCCCGCATAACCGACGAGGATCTCGCCCGGCGCGATCCGCTGCCGCCAGGCCTCACTGCGGCGCTCGGGGGCGAATCGTTCGGCGTCGACACCACGACCCCACGGCCGCAGACGGTCGATGCCGAGGGCCTCGAGCTGTGCGATCGCCGCCGACGAGGGAGCGAGCGTCAGGGTCGCACGGCGGTGCAGACGGGCAACGTGCCGCGCGACGAGCGGTGCGGCGCCGACGACACCGTATTTCTCGGCGTAGGCGATGACATCCGTCTGGTAGATCGCGACGGACGGCACCCGCAGCACATCCGCGGCAGCGACCCCTTGCGAGCCGAGCACGAACGGGGACGCCAGGTGGACGACATCCGGGGCGAAATCCCGCAGCAGCCTCGTGAGGTACGCCGTCCGCGCGAACACAACGCGCACGTCGGGGTACGACGGCAACGGCACCGAGCGGAGCAACTCCGTCCGTGCGTCCGTGAAGTCCGGCAGCATCTTTCGCGCGCCCGGTGCCGCTCCACCCGGGTGCGGGGCGATCACGAGAGTCTCGTGACCTTCGCGGCGGAGGTGACGCAGAACCTGCGCGACCGAACCGGTCACGCCGTTCATGTGGGGCAGGGCGGATTCCGCCAGCAGGGCGACTCTCACCTGTCCAGGGTGACGCGGGTGTGGGCGCCGGATGTGCCGAAACGGGGCTGAGCACCGAGAGTTCACCGACCGCACGCATCCGCGTCACCGGACGGATGCCGCAGGGTCGCGCACCGCAGCGGGGCCGGTCTTTGCCGTGTTCGCTCGCCGTTCATACGGCCTTGCTATCCACAGGGGGTGATGGACGATGTGCTCGCAGCGATCGCCGCGAGCCCCTGGGCGCTTCTGGCGATGTTCGCCCTGGTGGTCGGTGACGCATTCCTCGTCGTGATCCCCGGCGAGACTGCGGTGACGGCGCTCGCCGCGCTGAGTGTGGTCACCGGGGACCCGCCCCTCGTCACGATCATCGGCGTCGCCGCGGCGGGCGCGTTCCTCGGCGACACCATCTGCTTCGTGGTCGGGCGGCGCGTCGGTCTCGAACGGTGGGGATGGATGCGTCGGCCACGCATCGCCGCCGCGTTCACGTGGGCGCGGGCGCGTCTGGCGCGCAGCACGGCCGTGATCGTCTTCACGGCGCGATTCATCCCCTTCGCCCGCCTGGCCGTCAACCTGACTGCGGGGGCGAGTGGGGTGAGCGCCTCGCGGTACTTGCCGCTCGCGGCGCTCGCCGCGCTGGGATGGGCGGCCTACCAGGCGCTCGTCGGCACGGTCGTCGCCACGCTTCTGCCGAATGCGCCGGTGCTGGCGATCCTGGCCTCGATCGCGGTCGCGCTGCTGCTCGGCGTGGCTCTCGACGCCGTACTCGCCGCGCGCTGGCGGCGCGCACCTCGGGCCTGACGGGCGCGGCGAAGCATCCGAACCTCGGTCTTTGAGTGAGCGGCTTCCGCGAGTGCACGACGTCCGCACGAGTGCACGGGTTGTGCGCGGTATGTAAGCCGTGCACTCGCACACGAGCCGTGCACTCGGTGCCAAACGTCACCCACCGAGCGCGCCGGGTAGACGCGAGTGCGCCCCCTGTACACGGGGTACAGAGGGCGCACTCGACAACAAGCGGCGCACTCGCCGCGAGGCCGCCGTGATGAGCAGCGCATGCGCGGGGCTACTCCCCCGCGAGGCCTCCCAGCAGGTGGCCGAACGAGCGGCCCTCGCCGAGGTAGTTCGCGGGGTCGAACGGGTCGGCCGACTCCGCGGTGTCGCGGCGGGCGATGGTGTATGCCAGCTCGCGGGCCGCCTTGTCGATGCGGTCACCGAGTGAGGCGACGCCGTCGCCCTGCGCTCCCCAGTCGCTCGACGCGGCGAACACGCCTGTCGAGATGGCGTCCGCGTGCAGGTACGCGAACAGAGGACGGATGGCGTAGTCGATCGCGAGCGAGTGCCGCGGGGTGCCCGCATTCGCCCCGATCAGCACAGGCTTTCCGGTCAGCGCGTCCGGGTCGAGCACGTCGATGAACGACTTGAACAGGCCCGAGTAGCTGGTCGAGAAGATCGGTGTCACCGCGATCAGCGCGTCCGAAGAGACCACGGTGTTGATGGCCGCCTCGAGCGCGGGCGGGGCGAACCCCGTCAGCAGATTGTTGGTGATGTCGTGTGCATAATCGCGCAGCTCGATTGCGTCGACCGTGGCCTCGATTCCCCGCGCCGCGAGCTCGCGAACGGTCGCCGAAGCGAGGCGGTCACCGAGCAGGCGGGTCGTGGAGGGGTTCGAGAGCCCCGCCGTCACGACCGCGATCCGACGGGCGGTCATGTCAGGCTCCCCGGCGCGTCGCGGCGGTACCGAAAGAGGATCCGGCAACGACCGGCTCGGACTTCTGCGCGGCGAGCTTCCCACCCGCCACCGGCAGGCCACCCGCTGCGGCGAGCGCGACGCGAGCGGCATGGGTCGGCGCATCCGGGACCTCGGCGGGACGGTTCTTCGCGAGCTCCTTCCGCAGCACGGGCACGACCTCGCCGCCCAGGATGTCGAGCTGCTCGAGCACGGTCTTCACGGGCAGTCCCGCGTGATCGATGAGGAACAGCTGGCGCTGATAGTCGCCGAACAGATCGCGCATCCCCGCGTAACGGTCGATGACCTGCTGAGGCGAGCCGACCGTCAGCGGGGTCATCTCCGAGAAGTCCTCGAGGCTCGGGCCGTGGCCGTACACCGGCGCGTTGTCGAAGTACGGACGGAACTCCCGCACCGCGTCCTGCGAGTTCGCGCGCATGAACACCTGACCGCCGAGGCCGACGATCGCCTGCGCCGCGGTGCCGTGACCGTAGTGCTCGAAGCGCTGGCGGTAGAGGCCGATCAGGCGCTGGTAGTGCTCCGCCGGCCAGAAGATGTTGTTGGCGAAGAATCCGTCGCCGTAGTAGGCCGCCTGCTCGGCGATCTCGGGCGTGCGGATCGATCCGTGCCAGACGAACGGGGGCACGTCATCGAGCGGGCGCGGCGTCGAGGTGAAGCCCTGCAAGGGCGTGCGGAAGCGTCCCTCCCAGTCGACGACGTCCTCGCGCCACAGCTGGTGCAGCAGGGCGTAGTTCTCGATCGCGAGGGGAACGCCCTGACGGATGTCCTGACCGAACCAGGGATAGACGGGCCCGGTGTTGCCGCGCCCGAGGGTCAGGTCAACACGACCGCCCGCGAGGTGCTGGAGCATCGCGTAGTCTTCCGCGATCTTCACCGGGTCGTTCGTCGTGATGAGCGTCGTCGCAGTCGAGAGCAGCAGGCGCTCGGTCTGCGCGGCGATATAGCCGAGGGTCGTCGTGGGCGACGACGACCAGAACGGCGGGTTGTGGTGCTCGCCGAGGGCGAAGACGTCGAGTCCTACCTCTTCGGCGTGCTTGGCGATCGCAATCGTGTTGCGGATCTTCTCCGCCTCGCTCGGCGTCTTACCGGTGGTCGGGTCTTCGGTGATGTCGCTCACCGTGAAGATGCCGAACTGCACGGCCTGTCCGGCGGCGGGTGCTGTGGTGATGTCGTCCACGATCTTTCTCCCTCTGCGTTCGGGATCTCGGTCTGGGATCTCGCTCACGCATTTATTCAAGTGAATGTATCTCGTGTAACGCGCGTACGCCCAGGTTATTCCCGCGGTGTCGCGAGCGCGGCGGCACGGATGTCCGGGGCCCGCGTCAGCGCGCGGAGTCGAAAATCGCGAGCATGTCGCGGGTGAGCTGGTGCGGCGTCGTCTCGCAAGGGCTGTGGCCGGTCGGATAGAGGCGCAACTCCGCCCCGATCGCGCGCGCATAGTCGGCGTACTCGACGCTCGGCCAGAGGTCGTGATCCCCCACTGCCACCAGCTTCGGGATGGGCTGCGCAGCGACATCCGCCGAGACATCCGGCGTCGTCATCATGAGTCCGACGATGTCGTTCACGCTGTCGCGCCGCGTCAGGGCGAACCGCTCGCGCACGAAAGCGATACGTCGCGGCGGCACACGGTTGAGGTTGTTCCGAATTCCCCACATCAGCAGTGCCGCGCCCGTCCGCGGGGACGCCCCGGCGCTCCAGCGACCGATGCGCTTGACGCCGCGGAACACCTGTCCCGAACCGGGCGGGGTCGACAACAGCGTCAGGCTCGCAAACAGGTCGGGACGCTCGACGAGCACCTGCTGGGCAACGAGACCCGCGAAACTGTACCCCAGGACGTTCACGGGACCCGCGCCATCCTCGAGCGCAGCGATCATGTCGTCTGCGAAGAGTCGATAGTCGTACCGGCTGCGGGGTGGGTGCAGATTCGCCGGACCCGCCTGCCACGACTCGTATTGGCCAGCGAGGTCGAGCGACTCGACCCGGTAGCCCGCGGCCGCGAACAGAGGGAACATCAGAACGAAGTCCTCTTTCGACCCCGTCACACCCGGGAGCAGAAGCACCCGGGTGCCATCGTCGGGCCCGAGCCGCACCCGGGCGAGCGAACCGCTCGGTGCCTCTAGAACGTCGCGAACCGTACCGTCCGGGAAGACACGCCAATCGAGGTCGGGGATCGCGCGGTCCCGGCCGGGTGCGTCGTCGATCACGGTCATAAACACCTCACTTCGACGCGAAGAATACCGGGATGCAACCCCCTCCGTGTGTGCGCCCCGCCAGGGTAGTGTGGGCTCGCCCATGAGCGACGCGAGCGAACGCCCCTCCGGCGCCGACGGTGGCGCCAGCACCGGCGCGACCGCCAGGCCCCGCACATCGGGCGCGTCGAAACGCGTCCCCTTCTGGGACAACGCGCGTTTCGCCTGCATCGTGCTCGTCGTCCTCGGCCACTCCGTGCAGCGACTCACCTACGATTCCGATATCGCGCTCGCACTGTACCTCGTCGTCTACGCGTTCCACATGCCGGCGTTCGCGATCATCTCGGGATATTTCTCGAAGGCCGGCACCCCGTCTCATCGGCAGATGGCTCGCGTCATCACCGACATCCTGCTCCCCTACGTGATCTTCGAGGGGCTTTGGACGCTGACGAAGTGGATCGTGGAGGGCGACGGCTCGCCCGACCTCAGTCAGCCCTCGTGGACACTCTGGTTCTTGCTCGCGCTCGGCATCTTCCGTCTCGTACTGCCGTATCTGGCCCTGCTGCGCTGGCCGCTGCTGTGGACCGTGCTCATCTCGATCGGCGCCGGGTACCTGCCGAACATCGACTCGACCTTCTCGCTGTCCCGCACGCTCGGCCTGCTGCCGTTCTTCACCCTCGGCTGGTGGCTGCGCGAGCACGACATCGTCGACCGGCTGCGACTGTTGCGTTCGCGATCGCCGCTCGTCGTGGTCGCGGCGGTCGGGGCCCTGGCCGTGGCCGCCTTCGTGGCGTGGTTCTTCGTCGATGCCTGGGAGCAGATGAACCTGCGGACCTGGCTGTTCTATGACGACGCGTACGCCGATCTCGGCGGAACCCAGTGGTGGGCCGGCGGCGTACGGCTGGCGCTCATGATCGTGGCGCTCATCTTGAGCATGGCGTTCCTCGTGCTGGTACCGCGCCGGAACACCTGGTGGACACACTTCGGCCAATACACGATGTACGTCTACCTGCTGCACTCGTTCGTGCTCTACCCCTTCCGCGAGTCAGGGGTTTTGCGCAACCTCGAACCGACGTGGCTGTGGCTGCCCATCGTCATCGTCGCCTCGGTGGTGATCGCCCTCGGTCTCGCGACCAAGCCGGTGCGGTGTATCTTCCGCCCCCTTGTCGAGCCGCGGGCCGGGTGGTTGTTCGCGGATCCCCGACTCGCGGGACGCGAGGGACGGCGGTCCGACCCCACCGGCTCCCGACGGCCCCCGACAGACTCGAAACCACCGCGCTAGCGAGAACTCAAGCGAACAGGCCAGCACCGACGAAGGATGCCTGGTCCGCTCCGGGCGGGATGGCCCAGATACCCGACCGAACGTGGCGGACGTACTCGTTCATCGCGTCGGTCGACAGTGCCCGCTGGATCGTGACGTACTGCTCGGGCGAGCGCTGGTACGACAGAAAGAACAGGCCGGCGTCAAGACGCCCGAGATCGTTGTTGCCGTCGACGAAGTTGTATCCGCGACGCAGGATCCGGACGCCGTCGTTGAGCTGCGGATGCGCCAGCCGCACGTGGCTCGCGACGTCGATAGCGGCCCGGCCCGAAGCATCCTTCGCCCCGAAGTCGGGTTCGGTGAACTCGCCGCCGCCCGAGAGCGGCGCCCCTTCGCCCTTGGAACGCCCGATGATGCGCTGCTGCTCCGAGAGGCGCACGCGGTCCCACGACTCGATGATCATCGCGATCTTCCGTGCCACCAAGTAGGAGCCACCCGTCATCCAGACCGGTTCGTCCGATGCCGAGACCCAGACGTGCTCGTCCAGTCCGGTCGTGTCGTCGGCGAGGATGTTGGCCGTGCCGTCCTTGAAGCCGAAGAGGTTCCGTGGCGTCGCCTGCGAAGTCGTGGTCATCGAGGTGCGGCCGAAACCGAGCTGTGACCAGCGGATACGGGCACGCCCGAAGGCGATGCGGCTGAGGTTGCGGATCGCGTGGACGGCCACCTGCGGGTCGTCTGCGCACGCTTGAATGCAGAGGTCCCCGTCGCTGAGCGCCGGGTCGAGGTCGTCGCCGAGGAATGCCGGCAGCCGTTCGAGTCCCGCCGGCCGCCGCGAGGCGATGCCGTAGCGGTCGCCGGCGGCGTTCTGGAACAGACTCGGACCCACCCCGATGGTGATGGTGAGCGAGCTCGCGGGGAGCCCCAGCGCCTCGCCCGTGTCATCCGGCGGCGCCTCGAGCGAACCGCCGACCGAACCCGACGCACTGACATCGAGACCCTGCGTCATCCGCGCGGCCGCGTACGACCAGTCCTGCAGGAGACTCATCAGGTCGTCGCGGTTGGTGCGCGCCATCATGTCGAAGGCGGCGAAGTGCAGGTGGTCTTGAACGGGCGTGACGATTCCGGCCTGATGCGGGCCGAAGAAGGCGTGCACACCGTCCGAGCTGCCCCCGGTCGCGGCCGAGCTCGAGATCGCCATGCCCCCAGCGACACCGCCCGCGCCGCCGACCGCGAGGCCCGCCGCGCCGGCGCCGAGCAGACCGAGCAGGCCGCGCCGCGACAGGCCGGGAGGGGGCTCTTCAGCGGAAGGCGATGCCGGGGTACCCACCGTGGGTGCCCCGGCATCCGTCCCGCCCGTGGGCGGAATTGTTTGGCTCACATCACTCCAGAACCGTCACGGTGAGCTGCGACAGCGGCTCGGCGAGGGCGTTGATCAGGTCAGTGAACTCACGCTTGTCGTCGTCGGTCAGCTCACGGTAGTTGACGAATCCGTCGGCGAGCGATCCGTGCTTCGCGAGGGATGCCTCGAGGTCGGCGTAGCCCTCATCGATCTGGTCGACGAGCGCGGCGCCGTCGTCGCCCTTCGACTCCGCGAAGTCGCGTGCGAGCGAGAACGCCATCTTGGAGCCCTCGACGTTGGCGGCGAAGTCCCAGAGGTCCGTTCCCGACCACCAGTCTTCCTCGCCCGAGATCTTGCCGGTAGCAACCTCGTCGAGCAGGGCGATCGCGCCGTTTGAAAGACCCGCCACGCCCTGGGCATCGAGCGCCGCTTGGAAGTCGTCCGAGTGCACGTACGTGTCGAGTTCTTGGATGTCGGCGACCAGTTCGTCACCGAAAGCGGCGCGCTCCTCGGTGGTCGACGGGTTCCAGTCCTGCCAGGCCGAGGTCTCGCCATCCGCGTTCAGCGCGTCGAGCGCGGGAACCCAGAGGTCTTTCTCGATGCGGTGGAAGCCTGTCCAGTCGAGCCCCTCGGCAACGGCGTCGACCTCGCGATAGTCGATGCGCGGGTCGAGATCGCCAAGCGCCTCGGCGACGGGTTCGATGCGCTCGTAATAGGCACGCACCTGCGGGAACAGGGCGCGGGCGGTGTCGTCATCTCCGGTCGCGTAGGCCGTCGCGAATTCTTCGACGGCGGGCACGAGCTGCTCGACCTGGTCCTTCACGAACGCGGCGTACAGGTCGACGGCCTGCTGCTTCTGCTCGGCGTCAGGGCCATCGATCGCGACACTCTCACCCGAAACCGAGAATCCGGTTCGGCCGACACCCTCACCGATCATGCCCGGCTTGCAGAGCGTGAAGTACTCGCCCGGCTGCGCAACGACGGTGAGCGTGCGGGATGCTCCGGGCGCGATGTTCTCGACCTCGCCGACAATGCGGAGTCCGTCGTCGGCCAGCAGGTAGAACTCGGTGATCTGGTCGCCGGCATTCGTCACGTCGAACGCGAGCGTGCCGCTCGACGCGGTGGCTGCCGAGACATCACATCCGGCGTCGGTCGACGACACCGTGATGGCGTCGGCGGCGGCGACATCGGCCTTGGCGACGCATCCGGCGAGCGCGAGGGCGCCGATCGCCGCAATCGCCGTTGTGGTGAGGGTTCTCGCGATGATGCGGGAGGCGGTCATGGGGCTCCTTGGTTTACGGGGACGGATGACGGAGAAGAAGATGGAGCGGATGCCTCGGCCGATGCATCCGAAGTGGGTGCCACGGTTTCGTGGGGTCCGGGCGCCGCGGGCCGATGAGCGCGCAGGTTTCGGACGAAGACGAACGTGACGACCCCGACGTAGGCGACCCACGCGAAAATCTGCAGCCACGACATCTGCGGGGTGAAGCCGACGGTGGCCTGCAGGATCGCGGCGAGGGGTCCCCCCGGAGCGATGTCGCCACTTACGTCGAACGCCCAGCCGAAGGGGATGCCCGCCCACCCGGTCGCGACGGCGGCCGTGGCGGGGTCGAGAGGTGCGAGCGCCGTGAAGGGGCCGGGCAGGACGCCCGCCTCTTGCAGGTCTTGGATGCCGTAGGCGAGCACGCCCGCGGCGACGATGATCAAGAACGCGCCCGTCCAGGTGAAGAATCGGCGCAGGTCGAGCCGCAGCATCCCGCGGGCGAGCAGCCAGCCGAGCACAACGGCTGCCAGCAGGCCCAGGAGGGCACCGAGGAGCGCCTCGGGCGCATTGCCGAAGGACTGCACCATCGACCACAGCAGCAGCGTCGTCTCGACACCCTCGCGCGCGACCGAGACGAAGCCGATGACGACGAGGCCCCACAGCGAGGCCGACGCGAGCGCGCGGTCGACTCCGGCGTGCAGAGTGTTCTTGAGCGTTCGACCGGCCCGTTGCATCCAGAAGATCATCCAGGTGACCATGGCTACGGCCGTCAGTGAGAGCAGTCCGCCGATCAGTTCCTGGGCTGCGGTCGTGAGCGCGTAGGCGCCGAAGGTGAAGATCGCACCGAGCGAGAGTGACAGCGCGACGGCCAGACCGACGCCGATCCACAACCGGGGCAGCACAGCGCGACGCCCGAGGCGAGAGAGGTAGGCCACGAGAATGCCGACCACAAGGGCGGCTTCCAGACCTTCACGCAGGCCGATCAGAAATGTTGCGAACACGGTGCTATCGCGCGGCTTTCGGGATATTCGAGGGGATCCAGGGTGCTTTCGGGGCATCCGGTTGTGAGGTTAGGCAACCCTCACTCAGGGGACATTACTCCCGCGGGACGTGCAGCTCAAATCCGGTCACGGGCGTCCGCTCGCGCGACCCCAAGGCGGGCACTGGCGCGCGGCGTCAGGGGCGCGCGCCGACGGACGGCGAATCGAATTCGGGTGGTCTGGATGCTTCGGGCCGGGTCCGAGCCGCGATCCAGCCCGCGGGGGTGTAAGTCAGTACCGCCCACAGCGCGACCGCCAGGACGGCGTAGATCGCGAACATCGCTACCCACAGAGCGAACGGGGCACCGACGGTCGTCCAGCTCGCCGGGAGCGGGAGGACGATGAAGAGGAAGACGCCGATCGCGACCGCTTCGGCGATCGCCCACCGAATTCGACTGTGCGCCCAGAGCGTCGCGCCGATCAGTCCCGGCAGAGGCAACAAGACCACGAACAGGGCGGCGAGGCATCCAACCGCGAGTCCCGCGAAGAGTTCGACGATCAGCAGGCCGGCCATTCCACCCGTTGCGCCGAGCGAGAGCCCGACCGCGACGCTGTAGACGAGCCACGAAGCAACGCCGGCGATGAAGAGCCAGGTCGCCTCGCCGAGTGCCTGATCGACGTCACGTCTGCTCGGCCGGTCGCCGGCTTCCTCGCGTCGTGCCGACATCTCGCCGACGAACGCAAGACCGAGGACCAACCCGAACACGAAGCCGGGATCGAAGCCCGCAACGCGGCTCGCCACTGCGGTGATCAGCACGACGAGCAGCGACCCGAGCCGAAGACGGAGACGTGCCGGGGCACCCCTGCGCCCGAGCCACCACGCCAGTAAAGCCAGGCCCGCCACGTTCTCGATCAGAAACGCCCCGACAAGCGACAGCAACAGCCGCACGGACCCGACGTTCAGACCGAAGTCCGGCTCGACGAGCGCCGCGAAGAGCGCGGCGAGCACGACTCCCCCACCGACCACCACGACCGTGGGCAGGTTCTCCACGGCACGAGCCACGGCGCGCACCCGGACTCGTAGTGGCCGCAACACGGGCCGGAGCAACCCTCCCCACTCGTCGTATCGCGACGACAGAGCCGAATCGACCAGTCGACCCGGCAGCCCGATCAACGCCACGAGCACGAGCGCGGCCGCGAGGCATCCGCCGACCGCGGCGGGGCCGAAGTCCACCTCCGCGGCCGTGCGCAGGCCACTGAGCGTCGATGGGGTCGTGGCGCTGAAGCCGCCGGGGGTGGGTGCCGGAATGGGCGGGAACTCGGCCTCTTCCTCCACGACGGCGGGCTCCGGCACGAACGCCGACAAAACGTTCGACTGAAGGTCCGCCGCGAGGACATCACCCCAGTTGTAGATGGCCCGCAGTTGCTCGACGCCCTCCTCGAGCTCCGCGGTCGGGTCGTAGACGAAGAACCAGTAGCCCTCGGCGTAGTGGAACCGGAAGCTGGGATCGACGTACTCGGCCATGTTCGTGAAATCGGCCGGGATCGCGCGGTAGATGACGTCGTCTTCGGCGGCGCGCGCGAAACGCCCGGTCGCGAGCAGGCGCTCGCCCTCGGCGGCGGCTTGTTCGGCGGTAAGGGGCACGAATCCGACAGCGAAGATTTGGGTTCGGAATCCACCCGGGTCACCCCACCAGCATTGCCGACCGTCGGCCGGAAAGAGCGGCGTCGCATTCTCGATGGGCACGAACCGGCGGGCGAGGACGGCGTCGAGGATGCCGGGGCTCAGCAGGTCGTCGCACGCAAGAGATTCCTCGACCGCAACCGTGGCCGGTTCGCTCGCGGACGCTGCGCTCGCGTTGCCGACGCCGACGCCGACGCCGACGATACCCGCGGCCAGTAGCGTCATGACCGCGCCCGCGACGAGTCGTCGCCACGGCATCCGTGTTCGTCGTCCGCTCCCCAGCGAGATCCCCATACCGGGGACCTTATACCGGAGGCCCTGAGCTGCCCACCCCTCGGGCTCATCCGGCCGCCCGTCCGCGGCCCGCAGCCCGCGCATCCGTCCGCCCGTCCGTCCGGACGTCGAAACACCCGATATGCGCCGAAACATCCGTCGACACAGGATGTTTCGGCTCACGATGGGTGTTTCGGCGCCGAGGATGGCGCGTCCGGACAAAACGAAGGCCCGCCCCACGCCGTGGGACGGGCCTTCGAGAAAGCGACTGAACGCTGGTGCGACTTAGCGGCGGAGTCCGAGACGCTCGATCAACGCGCGGTAGCGGTTGATGTCGATGTCCTGGAGGTAGCCGAGCAGACGACGGCGCTGACCGACCATCAGGAACAGACCACGACGCGAGTGGTGGTCGTGCTTGTGCTCCTTCAAGTGCTCTGTGAGGTCTTTGATGCGCTGCGACAACATCGCAATCTGCACCTCGGGGGATCCGGTGTCACCGGGGTGCGTCGCGTACTCTTCGATGATCGCCTTCTTGGCTTCGAATTCAAGCGGCATAGAGGGGATCCCCTTTCTCTTCATTGCGCGGCGCCCATCGCCTGATGCGTGAGCTCTCTTTATCCGCGGCCGATCGAACGGCAACCTCCAGAGTCTACCAGTCCCCGTCGGCAGCGCGAGACTTCACCTATGTCCTCGCAACGCGGCCGAAAGAGCACACTGGTGACGTCTCGCGCCCCGGGGCTCGACTAACCTCGTGGGGTGCAACACGGGGCGGACCGGTGATGGCGCGTCTGCGCCGCGAACACTTCATCGATCTGCGCCCCCTCACCCAGAGCCCGGCCTTCGCCCGGTTGTGGATCGGATCGACCCTCGCGGGCCTCGGCGGACAGCTGACGATCGTCGCGGTCATGCTGCACGTCTTCGAGTTGACGGGCTCGACGCTGGCGGTCGCGATGATCGCGGTCGCCGGACTCGTACCGATGATTCTCGCGGGACTGTATGGCGGCATGCTCGCCGACTACTTCGACCGTCGCGCGGTCGCCTTGATCGCGGCATCCGTCACCTGGGTCTCGACGCTTCTTCTCGCGGTTCTGGCGTGGACGGGGAACGAGACAGTGGCGTGGCTGTTCCTGCTGTCGATCGTCAACTCGTCGGCGAACTCGATCGTCTCGGCCACGAAGTCCGCCATCACCCCGCGTCTCGTGCCGCGCGAACTGCTGCCCGCGGCCGCGGCGCTCAGCGGCATCACGGTCGGCATCATGGTCATGGCGGGGCCGGCGCTCGCGGGCATCCTGGTCGCTTTCGTGGGGTACCCGTGGACCTACACGGTCGACGTCGTGCTGATGCTGGCCCTGTTCCTCGGTCTCTGGACCCTCCCGCGCATCCGCCCCGAAGGCGTCACTGTGCGCCCGGGTTTGCGCTCCCTCGCCGACGGCTGGGCCTTCCTCAGGCAGGCCCCGAACATCCGGTTGCAGTACATCCTCGACATCGTCGCGATGTCCTTCGGGCATCCGCTCGCCCTCTTCCCCGCGATCGGCGCGGTGCTGCTCGGCGGCGGGGCGATCACGACGGGTGTCCTGACCGCCGCGATCGCAGCCGGAGCATTCTTCTCCAGCCTGTTCTCGGGTCCTATCGGGCGCGTCCGGCGGCAAGGCCTCGGCATCGAACGCTCGATCCTGGTGTTCGGCGCGGCCACGGCGGGCTTCGGCGGCGTGCTCCTCATTGCCGCGTTCGGCGTGTTTGCTCCCGCGGGTCTGGGTGAGGATGTTGCCAACATTCCCCTCATCGTCCTCTCGATGGTCCTGCTGGCGGTGACGGGCGCGGCCGACAACGTCAGCGCGATCTACCGGCAGACGATGATGCAGTCGGCGGTGCCCGACGCGATCCGCGGACGTCTGCAGGGTATCTTCATGGTTGTCGTCGCGGGCGGCCCGCGCCTCGGCGCGCTCTACGCCGGCACGCTGGCGACCGTGACGGCGCTGTGGTTCCCCCCGCTCATCGGCGGCTTCATCATCGTCATCCTCGTTGCGCTGCTCGTTCGGCGGAGCCCCCGGTTCCGCGCGTACGACGCGCTCGACCCGCAGCCCTGACTCGGCGCAGGGGCCCACGCGGGACTCGTGCATCAGCGTGAGACGGCCGATCGTCGGCGGATTCCGGACGCGGCATCCGCCGACGCCTCGGAACGTCGGATGCCGGGGCTAGAGTCAGCCGGTGAGCACCACCCCACCCCCGCTCGAGCACCCGGCCAAACCCTCGTCCAGCACCTCCGCGACCGTCCCGGCACGATCCATCGCCGGACCGCCCAACGCCTGGATCGCCCTGCAGTTCGCCCTGACCGGAATCGTCTGGGGGTCGAGCTTCCTCTTCATGAAGGTGGCTCTCGAGGGAATGTCGCCCGGCCAGGTCGCGTGGTCGCGCCTCGTCCTCGGGGCGATCACGCTCGGCATCTTCGTTTCACTCCGCCGCGAGCGCCTGCCGCGGGTTCCGCGCGTGTGGATGCACATGACCGTGCTGGCGATCACCTTCTGCGTCATCCCGTTCCTGCTGTTCTCGTGGGCACAGCAGCACGTCACGTCGGGCCTCGCGAGCATCTACAACGCGACGACCCCCATCATGACGGCGGTCATGGCGGGCCTGCTGTTCCGCGTCGAACGTCTCAAGGGCATGCAGATCGCGGGGATCGTGGTCGGGATCCTCGGTGTGATGGTGCTCATCGCTCCGTGGGAGGGTCTCGATCTCGACCAGAGCATGATCGCCCAGCTCGCGATCCTCGGCGCCACCGCCTGCTACGGATTCAGCCTCGCGTACATGCGCAAGTTCGTCTCCAACTCGGGCATGAGCGCGTTGATGTTCTCGTTCCTCAACATCGGCATCGCCGCGCTGATCATGCTCGTCCTCACCCCCGTCGTCGCGATCGGCGAGGTCGTGCTCAATCCCTGGATCGTCGGCAGCGTCCTGCTGCTCGGATGCCTCGGCACGGGTGTCGCGTACATCTGGAACCAGAACGCCCTCCGCGCCTGGGGCCCGACGCGTGCGTCGACGGTCACCTACCTGACCCCCGTGGTCGGCGTCGCGCTGGGCCTGATCGTGCTCGGCGAGCCACTCACGTGGAATGAGCCCGCCGGCGCGATCGTCGTGTTCTTGGGGATCCTGCTGGCGCAGGACCGTTTGCGGCTGTGCCGCCGCTCCTGACCCCCGCCGCGACTCGGGGCAACGAAAAGGGACGGATGCCGGAGCATCCGTCCCTTTTTCGCGCAGGTGAAGCTGCGACGAGATCAGGCCGCGAGCGCGCCCTGCAGGTCGAGCTCGATGGTGACGTCCTTGCCGACGAGCACCCCGCCGGTCTCGAGAGCGGCGTTCCACGTCAGACCGAAGTCCTCGCGGTTGATGACGGCCTTGGCGGTCGCGCCGGCCTTGTAGTTGCCCCACGGGTCCGTGCCGAAGCCGCCGAAGTCGAAGTCGAACGTGACGGGCTTGGTGATGCCCTTGATCGTCAGGTCACCGTCGACGAGGAAGTCGCCGTTCTCGATCCGGACACCGGTCGAGCGGAACTCCATGGTCGGGTAGGTCTCGGTGTCGAAGAAGTCGGCAGAGCGCAGGTGGTTGTCGCGCCCCTCGTCCTTCGTGTCGACGGACGCGACATCGACCGTGGCCTCGACCGTGGCCTCGAGCGGGTTCTCGGGGGCCGTCAGGGTGGCGGACTTCACGCCGAACGTGCCGCGCACCTTCGAGATCATCATGTGGCGGACGCTGAACTGAACCTCGCTGTGCGAGGGGTCGAGCGTCCAGGTGCCGGCCTTGTAGCCGGGGAACTCGGTGAGGGCTGCGGTGCTGTCGGTCATGTCTGTCCTTCGGTTCAAAGAGGGCCGGAATCCCGGCGGTACGGGGGGTCTAACGAGCTCGCGCCCTTATCTATTCCCGTGAATGCAGAAAGTTCACGGATCGGTTGCGCCAGGTTCACACCAGGCACGACAGAGGCTCGGCACGCGAGTGACACGCCGAGCCTCTGACCTCGTGAAAGGGGTCAGCCGACCTTGATCAGGTCGATGATGAAGATGAGGGTCTTGCCGCCGAGGAAGTGCCCACCCGCCGGGCCGTAAGCCAGGTGCGGCGGGATGACGAGCTCGCGACGGCCGCCCTCTTTCATGCCGGGGATGCCGTCCTGCCAGCCCTGGATCAGGCCACGGAGCGGGAACTGGATGCTTTCGCCCCGGCCCCACGACGAGTCGAACTCTTCGCCCGAGTCGTACTCGACCCCCGCGTAGTGCACGGTCACGGTATCGCCGGGCTTCGCCTCGGCACCCTCTCCGACGATGATGTCGCGGACGACCAGGGTCTCGGGCGCGGGGCGCTCGGGGGCGTCGAACGTGGGCTTTGTGCGGTCTGCAGTCATGACTCCATCCAACCGGACCGCCGATGTCGGGTCAAAGCCGCCCCGAGCACTCTTGACACCTTCACAGGCCGGGGGCAGACTCAATGCAGGCCAACTCAGCGCCCGGTAGACACGCAGGCATCGCCGCGGCACCGGGCGCTGAGTCATTTCCCGGACGACCGGAGGCAGCCTCAGATCGATAGAAGCGAGGCCCGCGCCGCGGCCGTGCGAGCGAGCAGCACGCGTTCGTCTTCGGCGGCCGAGGCATCCCGTCCCGAGATCGCGCGCTGGCGCGCCGCGGCCAGCGCGGTGGCGTCGGCGATGAAGGCGCGCATGATCGGCGAGCGATCGGTGCGGAGCGTCTTCGCCCACCGGAGCGCCTCGCGGCGGCCCGCGGGAGTGGCGAGCATGTCGACCTCTTGCGCGGTGAACCATCCCGCCGAGGCGTATTCGCCGAGGCGTGCGTGGGTGAGGCGTGCTTCTTCGCGGCGGAGTGCCAGGATTCCGAGCATGAATCCGATGAAGAGCGGAACCTGGAGCGTCAGGTAGAGGCCGAAGAAGTCGCCGAGCATCGCCGACCCGTTCCAGAACGCGTGGAGTGCGATCGCCCCGATCAGCCCCAGGCCGAGTGCCCCCAGGGCTCGACCGCCCGTCGCGCCGCGTCTGGCTGCAAGCCCCAGCGCGAAGCCGGCCACGGCGGTGAACATGGCGTGAGCGAAGGGCGAGAGGATGCCGCGAACGAAGAACGTCGCCGTGAGGTCCCCCGCTCCCCCGTCGAGATAGCTGATCGCGAAGTACTGGATGTTCTCGGTGAAGGCGAAGCCCGCACCCACCAGAGCGCCGTACACGATGCCGTCCACGGGGCCATCTATCGCGCGACGGGCGGTCACGAAGATCAGCAACAGTCCGAGCGCTTTCGCCACTTCTTCGACGACCGGAGCCTGCACGACCGTCGAGAACAGCTCGCGCGCGGACGAGTCGCTGTTCCCGAGCAGGAGGATGAGGCCCAGATCGACGAGCAGCGCGATACCGACGGAGGCGATAGCGCCCCAGGCAACCGCGAACACCACAAGACCGCGGGGTTCGGGCTCCCAGCGGTCGATCACCCTCACGGCGAAGAGAACGACGGCGAACGGCACGAGCGCCACGATCATCCCGATGATGGAGGCGCTCGCACCGAGGAAGGTGAGGAAATAGCCGACGAGTCCGATGAGCAGCACGGCCAGGAGCGCGAACAGCCAGATCGAGACGCGACGACCCTTCCGAAGCACGGCGGGAACCGACTCGACAGACGCCGAGACCGGCATGGGCGAGGGCGGGATGTATGCCCCGGGGGCGTGCTGCGGTTGCGCCAAGGGCGACGCGAACGACGCGGCGGAGGGCACCGAGCCCGCGGGGTCGGGCGAACCGGGGCGGTCGGGCCAGGGCGGGGGCGCATACGTCACCCGGCCAGCATATGGCGGGCATGCTCACTCAGAGGGCGGCGAAAACTACCCCTCGACCCACGCGCGGTAGCGTTGGGGTGTGCGTTTTGCCCACATCGTGCCCTCCGGGGCGAGTTCTCCCGTCCTTGCCGTTGTCGAAGGCGATGAGTCCATCGCCATCCCCGATCTCGTGCAGGACGGTCCCGCCGACCTCCAGTCGTTGATCGAGTCGGGCGAAGAGGGCCTGACCCGTGTGCGCCGGGCGTTGACACAGCCGCCGGCCGGAGTGCCACGGCATCCGCTCGCCGACGTCACCTTCGCCTCGGTCTCGAACCGTCCTCCGCTGATCCTCGCGATCGGGCTGAACTATTCGGCCCATTCGAGCGAGCTGGGATTGAAGACGGATGCCGCGCCGACGGTCTTCAGCCTCTGGCCGAACTCCCTGACGGGGCATGAGCAGACCACCTCCTGGCCACGTTCCCTCAGCGAATCCGTCGACTACGAGGCCGAGCTCGGCGTCATCATCGGCGCCCCCGCTCGCGACGTCTCGCCCGAGGACGCCCTCGATCACGTGTGGGGCTACACGGTCGTCAACGACATCACCGCGCGAGACATCCAGTTCTCGGAGGCACAGTGGTCGCGCTGCAAGTCCTTCGACGGCTTCACTCCGACGGGCCCGTTCGTGGTGACGGCGGACGAGATCCCCGATCCGCAGGACCTGCACATCTGGGCCGTCGTCGATGGACACACGGTGCAGGATGCATCGACCAACCAGATGGTGCGCTCCGTCGCGACGCTCATCTCGCACCTCTCGGGTACGACGACGTTGCTGCCGGGCACCCTCATCTCGACCGGGAGCCCGGGCGGCGCGGGTTATTCGCGCGATCCGCAGATCTTTCTCCGCGACCGCTCGACCGTGACGGTCGGCGTGGACGGTATCGGCGAGTTGACGACGCACTGCCGCATCCTCGACTGACGCCCCCGGTCGTTGAGCGAGGCGCGGAGCGCCGAGACGAAACGAGCTACCGTTTCGACAGGCTCAACGACCGGAGAATAGTCCTAGCCGCAGGTGACGGTGGCGCCGTTATCGAGCGTCCAGGTGCCCGGGCCGAGTTCGGCACACTGCTGCAGCAGCTCGCCCGCGCCCGCAGCGAACACGCTGATCAGCACGACCAACAGGATGACGCCCACAACGGCGAGCACGGACCCGACGATGATCGCCCAGACTGCCGGCGTGTTCTTGTATCCGGCCTTGCGACTCTGCACGAGCGCTACGATGCCGAGGATCAGGCCGATGACGTTCGCGAAGAACGCGACGATCAGCGCGACGATACCGAGGGTCTTCCCCGGGACCGGAGCTCCCGGAGCTGCGCTGGCCGGCGCGGACGGTGCGGTCGGGTGGGCGGGCGGGGGCGGGGTGTGGTCTGCGGGTCCGTTGGCGTCGCTCATGAGGAGTCCTCTCGTGGGTACGCGCTCGAACCTATCGGCTCACGGTGAGCGGCGGCAACGACGATGCTCAGCGGTCGGTCATACGACGTCAGAGATCCTCGGCCGCGACGATGACCGGGATCGCCGCGGTGACCGCCTCGAGGCCCGACAGGCGCGCGGGCGAGAGCTGCTTGGCAACCTCTTCGGCGGACATCAGTCCCGCCTCGACGACGAGGTCACCGACGTTCCGACCCGTAAGCAGCGCCGTCTTGGCTAGCGCCGCGGATGCCGCGTACCCGATAAAGGGCGTGAGCGCCGTGACGACGCCGACCGACGATCCGACCATCGCGCCGAGCCGGTCACGGTTCGCGGTGATCCCGTCGACGCAGTTGACGCGCAGGGTCCACATGGCCTGACGCATCCACGTGATCGACTGGAAGATCGAGTGCGCGATAACGGGCTCGAACGCGTTGAGCTGCAGCTGCCCGCCCTCGACGGCCATGGTGACCGTGACATCCGCTCCGGCGACGGCGAACGCGACCTGATTGACCACCTCGGGGATCACCGGATTGACCTTGCCCGGCATGATGCTCGAACCGGCCTGACGCGCGGGCAGGTTGATCTCGCCCAGCCCCGCCTGCGGGCCGGAGGACAGCAGGCGCAGGTCGTTGCAGATCTTCGAGAGCTTGATCGCGTTGCGCTTGAGGGACGACGAGAACGACATGAACGAACCCGTGTCGCTCGTCGACTCGACCAGGTCGGCAGCGGTCTCCAGAGAAAGCCCAGAGATGTGGCTGAGGTGGCGCACGACCGACTGCGCATAGCCGCGGTGGGCTGTGATTCCCGTGCCGATCGCTGTCGCACCCATATTGACCTCGGTCAGCAGGCGGGCGTTCTCGCGCAGGCGGTGATAGTCCTCGCCGAGCGTCGTGGCGAAGCCGTGGAACTCCTGCCCGAGCGTCATCGGCACGGCATCCTGAAGCTGCGTCCGCCCGACCTTCAGCACGTCGTGGAACTCGGCGGCCTTGGCAAGAAATGAGCGGCGCAGCAGATCGAGTTCTTCCAGCAGGCTGACGAGCGACAGGCTCAGCCCCACCTTGATGGCAGTGGGATAGACGTCATTCGTCGACTGGCTGCGGTTCGTGTGATCGATCGGCGACAGGAACGCGTAGTCGCCCTTGGTACGCCCCACCATCTCGAGCGCGACGTTCGTGATGACCTCATTCGCGTTCATGTTGGTCGACGTCCCCGCGCCGCCCTGAATCACGCCCACGACGAACTGATCGTGGAATTCGCCGTCGATCACACGCTGAGCGGCACGATCGATCAGGTCCGACTTCTCGGCGTCGAGCACACCGATATCGCGATTGGCGCGGGCGGATGCTTGCTTCACCATCGCCAGCGCGCGCACGAGCTCGGGGTAGACCGAGATCGGCCGCTTCGCGATCGGGAAATTCTCCAGCGCGCGGGCGGTGTGAATTCCCCAGTAGGCCTCAGCCGGGATCTCGAGGCTGCCGAGCGAGTCGGATTCGGTGCGGGTCGGCTGCGTTGCGTCCACGTCGATGTGGGAGGCCATGTGGTGTCCTTGTGGGTCGATCACGGCGGATAGAGAGATTCCCCGAGCCTACCCGCGACCAACGCCGCGCCCGCCGCGATATACGGTGAGCGCGGCGTCCTGATTGCTCCGATGAACGTCGCCAATTCCGGCGAGCCCAGCACATTCAACCGGTCGGCTGATTCTGGGTTCAGCGATTCACCGGCGTCATGTCGGCGTACCGTTCGCCCACGGGCGAACCCACCTCACCCAGAGCGGCAATCTGCTCCGGCGAGAGCCGCACCGCATCCGCGGCGACGTTTTCCTCCAGCGCCACGATGCGACGCGTGCCCGGAATCGGCGCGATGTCATCTCCCTGCGCCAGCAGCCACGCGAGGGCGACCTGCGCTGGTGTCGCCCCGGCTTCCTGCGCGACGGCTTCGACCTTCTCGACAATCTCGAGATTCGCGTCGAGCGCCCCACCTGCAAAGCGCGGGTTGGAGCGGCGGAAGTCGCTCTCGTCGAGCTGATCGAGGGAGCGGATGGCGCCGGTCAAGAACCCGCGTCCCAGGGGCGAATACGGCACGAACCCGATGCCGAGTTCGCGAACCGTGGGCAGTATCACCGCCTCGGGATCGCGGCTCCAGAGCGAGTATTCGGTCTGGAGCGCCGTCACGGGATGTACCGCGTGCGCCCGCCGGATCGTCGCCGGCGCTGCCTCCGACAGGCCGTAATGCAGGATCTTGCCCTCGGCGATCAGGTCCGCAAGGGCCCCGACCGTCTCTTCGATAGGCGTTGCCGGGTCCATCCGGTGCTGGTAGTAGAGATCGATGTGGTCGGTGCCGAGCCGGCGCAGCGAGCCCTCGACGGAGAGTCGCACATTCTCGGCACTCCCATCCAATCCGCCCTGACCGTCAGAGGAGTGGCGGATCGTGCCGAACTTCGTCGCGATGACCACCTCGTCCCGTCGCCCGACAATGGCCCGGGCGAGCAGTTCCTCGTTCACATAGGGACCGTAGATCTCGGCGGTGTCGAGGAACGTGACGCCCAGCTCGAGGGCGCGGTGGATCGTGCGGATGGCGCCCTCATCGTCGCGCGTGGCCCCGGTGTAGAACGCGCTCATACCCATGAGACCGAGACCGATCCGGCCGATGACGGGGCCGTCGGTGCCTAGCGTGATCTTCTTCATGCGTTCGCTCCCTTTTCTTCGTAGATGGCGATCTTGATGTCGATGGCGGAGAGGCTCGCCGTGATGTCTTCGAGCTGCTCCAGCACGGCGGCGCGGTGTCGGACGAGCAGTTCGCGCCGCGCATCGACCGTTTCGTCACCGCGGCGAACCAACTCGGTGTATTCGCGGATCGTCGCGATGGGCATGCCCGTCGACCGCAAGCGGGTGAGGAACTGCACCCACGCGATGTCGGCGTCACCGTAGCGACGGTGGGTCGACGATGCGCGCTCGACGGGATCGAGCATCAGCCCGGCTCGCTCGTAGTAGCGCAGGGTGTGTGTCGAGAGGCCTGTCGCGACCGCCGCGTCGGAGATCGCGACACCGATTTCCGGCGTCGGCGAATCGTCGTGGGTGAGGGTCATGGCCCCACGCTAGAACTTCGAGCGCACTCGAAGTCAAGCGTTCGCGGACCCGCTTCTGTCGGGTTTACGCGAGAATGCCTCGAGTCGCTCCTCGGGGGTGAGGCGAGACATCCGCTCGTACCATTCCGGAGCGAAGTAGTCACCGTCAGCCGCACCCGAAACCGGTACGACGGAGTGGGTGACGGTGTCGTCGTAGACGTGCACCAGGTGGAACGACTGCCCGGCGTCCATGCCATTGACCGACAGCGCGGGACGCGCGATGTCCATCGTGTAACACGTGGCCGCCGCAACGCTCACGGGGACACCGGCAAAGGTTCCGCTCGTCGAGTAATGCAAGTGACCAGCGAGGATCGCGCGCACGTCGCTGCCCGCGATGACCTCGGCGAGGCGCTCCTGCCGCTGCAGCTCGAGGATGCCGAAGAGCGGTACGTGGCTCGGCAACGGAGGATGGTGGAGCGCCAGGATCGTGCCGAGCGGCGCCGGCTCGGCGAGGCGGGCACGCAACCATTGGAGCTGCGCGTCGTCCAGATCGCCGTGATGCCACCCGGGCACGCTCGAGTCGAGCGCGAGCAGACGCAGTCCCCCGAGGTCCCACTCGCCGAGCACCGGCTCCTCCGTCGGCTCGAGACCGAGCAAGCTCTCGCGGAGGGCCGGACGCTCGTCGTGGTTTCCCGCGACCCAGACCACGGGGCATCCCCATTCAGCGGCGGCGGGCTCCACGATGGCGCGCAGCCGCTCGTACGCGTCCGGTTCGCCGAGGTCGGTCAGATCGCCGGTGAAGACGAGCGCATCGGGTGCGAGCCGGAGTTCGCCGACCCTTTCCATCGTCCGGCGCAGGCTCGTCTCGGTGTCGTAACGGCCGCCGAGCGCAACGTTGTCGGCCAGCAGGTGTGTGTCGCTCACGTGGACGATCGTGCGCTGGGCGGAAGGATGCTGCCCGAAGGCGACCGTTGTCTCACTCACCCGCCCAGCCTATGTCGAGGTCAGTGCCCGACGATGATGAGCACGAGGCCGGCCAAGACAGCCGCTGCGGCGAGGCCGAAACATCCGTATGCCGCCCACAACGCGACCCGGCGCTGGCCGTCCGTCAACGGGCTCTTCTTCGCGGCCTTCGCCGCAGCCTTCTCGGCCCGGCGCGCCTCCTGGGCCGTGATCACGGCGATGGCGTCGGTGAAGTCGGCCGGCGCGACCACCGGCGCACGCCCGGAACGCACGAGCATCCGAAGGCCGAGCGCGTAGAAGCCCACGACGAGGACGGCGCCGGTGAGCGCAGCGAAGAACACCTGTACGAAGGCGAACCAATTGATCGTCACGTTCACTGCCCCTTGTCTGCGCGCCGGTCGGCTGCAGCATTTCGGATGCGCGCCTCTTCCCGGGCAAGCGCCCGCTGCCGACGGGTCGGGGGCGGGTTCCGCTTGACATTGACGGCCTTCCCCGAATCGGCGACCTCGCTCATCGCGTTCGAGGCATTGACCGAGTTGCGACGCGACCGCAGGAACAGCGCGAGAACGATCAGGACCGCCAACAACGCGTCGATCATGACGCCCCATGTGCCGAGCCACACGACCACCAGGGCAGCCGCCGCGCCCACACCGCCGGCAGCCGGAAACGTCAGCAACCATCCGATCGCAATCCGTCCGACCGTGCGCCAGCGAACGATCGAGCCGCGGCGTCCGAGTCCCGAACCGATCACCGAGCCGGACGCGACCTGGGTCGTCGAGAGGGCGAAACCCAGAGCGCTCGAGGCGAGAATCGTCGACGCGGTGGATGCCTCGGCCGCGAAGCCCTGCGCCGGCTTGATATCCGTGAGCCCCTTACCGAGGGTGCGGATGATCCGCCATCCGCCCATGTAGGTGCCGAGCGCGATGGTCACGGCACACGCCACGATGACCCACGGCTGCGGGTCGGGTGACGACTGCCACCCCACTGTGATGAGGGCGAGGGTGATGACGCCCATCGTCTTCTGAGCATCGTTCGTCCCGTGCGCCAAGGCGACGAGGCTCGAGGTGAAGATCTGGCCCCATCGGAACCCGTCGCGACCGTCGGGCTTTCCGTCGTAGCGGCGGGTCATCGAGTACGCGAGCTTGGTCGCGGCGAAGGCGATGATGCCGGCCGTCAGCGGGGCGATCACGGCGGGCAGGATGACCTTCGACAGCACCACCCCGAAATCGATCGCCATGACCCCCACACCGACGAGGGTCGTGCCGATCAACCCGCCGAACAGGGCGTGCAAGGAGCTCGAGGGCAGGCCGAGCAGCCAGGTGATCATGTTCCATGTGGTCGCGCCGATCAATCCCGCGAAGATCAGCGCCGGAAAGACGGCGGCAGAGATCTGATCCTCGCGGATGATGCGGCTTCCACCGTTCGCTTTCCGTCGAGGATCTGTGAGGGAGCGCCGCCGTGGGTGGCATGACGAACGAACAGTTCACCGTGGGTTCAGGTTCCGTTAACCAGCCACGCAGAATCCTGACAGCACGTCCGGGTGCGGTCAACTCGCACCGCATATCGCGCCACAACTCGTACGTTCGATCAACGCCCGGTCGCCGCATCCGTCCGACGCGTCCGTCCACCACAGGATCCCCCGAGCGGTCGCGACTCGCCGCGTGTCCGCGATTCCAGGCGGCCAATCGCGACCGCTCGCAGATCAGCGGATCCGGCAATCCGATACCCCACCCGTGGCGAATACGAGAGTGCGGGCCAGAGTGGTGTCGCGGGGCGGAGACGATCATGGCGAACCCGATCACGGCACAGCGACGCGGAACCAAACGGTTCGTCGTCTGGGCGACCTTCGCGGGGGTCGTGAGCGCGGCGGTGTTCCTCGCCGTCGCCGAGTTGCTCGCCCTCCTGTTCGCGCGCGGCGGGTCACCCCTGCTGGCCGTCGGATCGTTCGTGATCGACATCGTGCCGCAACCCTTCAAAGAGTTCGCGATCGCGACCTTCGGCGAGTACGACAAGATCGCACTGCTCGTCGGCCTCGGCCTCGCCGTGCTCATCGCGTCGGCCATCGCGGGCATTCTCGAGCTCGTGCGACCGCCCCTCGGCGCCGTCGCGCTCGGCGTCGCAGGCATCCTGTCGGTCGCCGCCGTCGTGACTCGCGCGGGTGCAACGGCCGTCTCGTGGATTCCGTCCGTCGCGGGTGCGATCGCGGGAGCCGCGCTCCTGATCGTGCTCGGACGGATGCTTCGCGCCTGGCGCTCGGATGCCACCCGCGCGTCCGGCACAGCATCGGACGCGGCCGACTCCCCCGCCTCGGGAGTCGCGCGGCGACGCTTCCTCCTGATCAGCGGCATCGCTGCCGCGGGGGCCGTGGTGGTCGGCATCGGCTCACGTGTCGCCGGGGCCACGACATCCTCGATCGCGGCGCTTCGGCGCGGACTGAACCTTCCCGCACCCCGCACGACTGTCACGGTTCCCGCCGGCGCCGAACTGGACATTGAGGGCATCTCGCCCTTGTACACGCCGAACGCGGACTTCTACCGTGTCGACACCGCGCTGACGGTGCCGACCATCGACCCCGAGACCTGGCGCCTCAGCGTCGTCGGCATGGTCGACACGCCTCTGGAGCTGACGTTCGATGATTTGGTCGGGATGGGCCTGGACGAATACTCCGTCACCCTGACCTGCGTCTCCAACGAGGTCGGTGGCGATCTCGTCGGGACGGCGAAGTGGTGGGGCGTCCCCATCCGCGATGTCCTGCGGGCGGCGGGACCGGCGGCCGCAGCAGACATGGTGCTCTCGCGCAGTGTCGACGGATACACGGCGAGCACGCCTCTCGAATCTCTGACAAACGACGGCCTCGACGCGATCCTCGCGGTCGCGATGAACGGCGAGCCCCTGCCCCTCGAACACGGCTTCCCTGTGCGGATGGTCGTGCCCGGCCTGTACGGATACGTGTCGGCGACCAAGTGGCTCACGGAGCTGAAGGTCACCACGTTCGCCGAGGACGAGGCCTACTGGACCCCACGCGGGTACAGCGCCGAAGCGCCGATCAAGATGTCATCCCGCATCGATACCCCGCGTCCGGGCAACCCCGTCGCCGCGGGACGCGTTCCCATCGCGGGTGTCGCCTGGGCCCAAACCGTCGGCATCGAGCGGGTCGAGGTATCGATCGACGACGGTGACTGGCAGGTCGCAAACCTCTCGACCGCCGTCGGTGTCAACACCTGGGTGCAGTGGTACGTCGACTGGGATGCCACCCCAGGAACGCATTACGTCACGGTGCGCGCGGTGAACGCCGTCGGCGAGGTTCAGACGCAGGAACGCGCGCCGATCGCGCCCAACGGGTCGAGCGGATGGCAGCGGACCCTCGTCACCGTGACGTAGCAAAGTCTCTTCGACAGGCTCCGCAACCGGTCACTCAGCGACCGGCGAAAAGTCCGTCCGGGTCGCCCTGCTCCGCGAGATACGCGCTCCGGCGGGCGAACAGGTCGGGAGCGAGGAATCGCACACGATCGATCAACTCGCCGAGATCCGCGGTCTGCAACTCGCCGTCGCGCACCACGATGCGCCCGTCGACCATCGTCAGATCAACATCAGAGCCGCGCACCGCGTGCACGAGGTTGTGGTGCAGATTGGCGTAGCCGCCATCCGCCAGGAGGGGCGTCATCCTCGGTGTGTGCGTCCGCACCGCGATCAGGTCGGCCTTACGCCCCACCTCGATCGCACCCAGCTCAGCGCCACGCCCGATCGCCGCCGCTCCCCCGCGTGTTGCCATGCGCAGCACGTCCCAGGAATCCATCGCCGCGGCATCCATCGTCCGGAGCTTTCCGAGAAGGGACGCGACCTTCATCTCTTCGAACATGTCGAGGTTGTTGTTCTCTTTTTCGCCGTCAGTGCCGAGCCCGACGTTGACGCCCGCCGCGAGCATCTCGGCGATCGGCGCCATGCCGCTCGCGAGCTTCATGTTCGAGACGGGGTTATGAGAGACGCCGACGCCGCGCTCGGCGATCAGGTCGACCTCGGAGCCATCGAGCCACACGGCGTGCGCGATCATCGCTCGTGGCACGTCGAAGAATCCGAGCTTCTCGAGCGCGAACATCGGCCGCATGTCGTACCGGTCACGGAAGTCGGCGAGTTCGATCTCGGACTCGCTGCAGTGCGTGTACAGCCCCGTGTCGAACTCCCGCGCCATCGAGATCGCTCGCTGCATGCCCGCTTCATCCGCGTAGAACGGATGCTCCAGCCCGACCCACGGCATGATTCGGCCGTTCGCGGCACCGGTCCACTCGCGCAGCATCCGCTCGTTGTCATCGAGCGTGTCGAAGTAGTCGAAGTCGGGGTGCTCGCCGACGTAATTGACCGTGACGACCCGGTTGCCAAGTGCCTCCGCCGCCCGGGCCGCGCCATCCATGTAGCGCCACATGTCGACGACCGTCGTGGTGCCCGAAAGCAGCCCTTCGGCGTAGCAGAGCCAGGCAGCGGCTTCTGCCTCTTCCGGCTTCAGCACCCGATGCATGGGGTCGATGTGCAGCCGCAGCCACTCCCAAACGGGCAGGTGCTCGGCCGTCCCTCGCAGCATGCCCGAGTGGTGGTGTGCGTTGACGAGGCCCGGCATCACCAGGCGGTCGGGCAGGTCGACGATCTCGGCGTCGGGATGACGAACCCGCAGGTCCTTTCCTTCACCGACCTCGGTGATCGTGTCGCCCACGACGAGGATCCCCACCCCCGACAGCACCGTGAGGTCATCGTCCATGGTCACGACGTGGTCGGGCAGCAATAGGAGGGGGCGGGTCACTCGACGAGTGTGCCGCCTCGACGCCTGTGAACCTGGCCGATGGGCGGTCGCGAAACAAAGAGTTTACGAAACGGGAACGCGCACGCCCAGCAACATCCGGGATATATGCCCGGTCAGAATGCTTTATCTGCGCGCCTGAACCGAATAGTACAACGCGCGACCATCCGCCTAACATGGGGCTACTCCCGCGCAGTCGCCCGTCTGCGGAGTGCGAAGGATGCTCCATGAACCACTCGATCCGGCCCGAGAGGCCAGACCTCGACCCGGGCGTTTCTGCGTTCCTCGATCAGGGCCCGCACGGCCTGCTGATCGGCGGACGGTGGCATCCAGCTGCGTCGGGCGAGACGTTCGAGACTCGCGACCCCGCGACGGGCGCGCTGCTGACGAGCGCGGCCCGCGCGGGAATTGCGGATGTCGACGCCGCCGTGACTGCCGCGACCCGGGCCTTGCGCGATCCCGGCTGGGCCGACATGACCCCGGCCGCCCGCGGTGCGTTGCTCTGGCGCATCGCCGACCTGATCGAGGCGCACGCGGACGAACTCGCCCAGCTCGAGAGCCTCGACCAGGGCAAGGCGTGGCGCACGTCTCGGTTCGGCGAGATCCCCGCGGCGATCAACCAATTCCGCTACTACAGCGGGTGGCCCACCAAGATCCTCGGTCAGACCATCCCGACGTCCCTGTCACGGACTCCCCCGGGCAAGAAGGTCTTCGCCTACACGGTGCGCGAGCCGGTCGGTGTGGTGGCCGCCATCGTGCCCTGGAACTCGCCGCTGCTCATGGCCACGATGAAGCTGGCACCCGCGCTCGCCGCCGGATGCACCGTCGTGCTGAAACCCGCGGAGGACACCCCGCTCACCGCGCTCCGCCTCGGGCAGTTGCTCGTCGAGGCGGGGGTGCCGGACGGTGTCGTGAACATCATCACCGGCTATGGAACCGAGGCCGGGAGTGCGCTCGCGGCGCACCCGGGTGTCGCGAAGATCACCTTCACGGGATCGACCGTCGTGGGCAAGCAACTCGCGGCATCCGCGGGTGCTGACCTGCGTCGGTTGACGCTCGAGCTCGGCGGCAAATCCCCCTCGATCGTCATGCCCGACGCCGACCTCGATGCGTCCGTCGAGGGAATCTCGCGCGGCATCTTCGACAATGGCGGGCAGGTATGCGTCGCGAGCGCGCGGGTGTACGCGCACCGGGATGTCTACGACCGACTCGTCGCCGGCATGGCGTCGTTCGGCTCGGCGTTGCGACTCGGGCACGGGCTCGACGCCGAAGCCGATCTGGGTCCCCTCGTGAGTGTGCGGCAGGCCGAGCGCGTCGACGACTTCATCCGCGAGGGCGCCGCCGATGGCGTGGAGGTCGTCACGGGCGGGCGGCGCGAAGGACCCCTCGGCACGTTCTTCGAACCGACCGTGCTGACCGGCGTGCGCGAAGACATGCGCATCATGCGTGAGGAGATCTTCGGTCCCGTCGCCGCGGTTGTGCCCTTCGATGACCTCGACGAGGTGCTCGGATGGGCGAACGATACCCGGTACGGACTCGCCGCGAGCGTGTGGACCGAGGGACTCTCGAACGCGCACCGCATCGCCTCCCGCCTGCAGTCGGGCACGGTGTGGATCAACTGCCACTCGTTCCTCGGCCCGGAACTACCCAAGGGCGGCCATAAAGAATCCGGTTGGGGATACGAGAACGGATCGCAGGGGCTCGAGAACTACCTCGAGACCAAGACCGTGGTGGCGGTCATTTAGTGGCTGGCATCTGATGGCCGGCATCTGATGGTTGGCATCTGATGGTTGGCATCTGATGGTTGGCATCTGATGGTTGGCATCTGATGGTTGGCATCTGATGGTTGGCATCTGATGGCCGGTGTCACGGCAAACAATGACGGGAACGGCCAAGGGATGAAGATGCTGCTGGGCGCATTCGAGATGGTCAACCCGAACAACGGGATGCCGACGTGGACGCATCCCGACGGACGCGGCGACGACTGGGATGACCTCGCGCATTGGACGTCGCTCGCGAAGACGCTGGACGCCGCAGGCTTCGACTTCCTCTTCTTCGCCGACACCTACGGGTACCCGACGCTCGACGGACGAGTGCCCGACGAGACGATCGCCCACGGCATCCAGTTCCCCGCGCTCGACCCGATGCTGATGATCGCGGCGCTCGCGGCGCAGACGACATCACTCGGCTTCGTGGTGACGTCGCCGACCGTGGCCGAACGGCCCTATGGCACGGCACGCCGCTTCGCGACCCTCGATCGGCTCACGGGCGGACGCATCGGCTGGAACATCGTCACGGGCAGCTCTCAGGCGACGACCGACGCCCTGTTCGGCCTCGAGGCGGCTGCCCCGGGTGCACACGACTCGCGCTACGACGCGGCCGAAGAGTTCGTCGAGCTGTGCCTGCGGTTCTGGGAGCAGTCGTGGGATGACGACGCCGAGGTGCGTGACCGCGCGCGGAACGTCTATGCGGACCCCGCGAAAGTGCGACCCGTCTCTTTCGAGGGCGAACACCACCGCGGACACGGGGTTTTCGCCGTGCCACCGACGCCCCAGCGCACGCCCGTCCTCTTCCAGGCCGGGACCTCAGACCGCGGCCGCGCCTTCGCCGCGCGGAACGCCGAGGCCGTGTTCATCCAGGGCCAGTCGATCCCGCAGGCGGCGGGCGTCGTCGCGGATGTCCGGGCCCGCGCGATCGCGGCGGGTCGCCCAGCCGACGACATCGCCGTGATCAGCGGCGCGACGATCGTCGTCGCGCGGACGGGCGAAGAGGCCCATGCCCGCCGCGCCGAACTCGACACCCTGTACGCCCTGGACGATGCCGCGGTCATGTTCGCCGGGTTCACCGGGGTCGACCTGACCCGCGAAGACCCCGACACACTGCTCGAGGATGTCGTGCTGCCCGCCGGCGGCGCGCAGGGGCAGACCCTGCTCGACCGGTACCGGGCACAGGGCAGCGTGCGCGTGCGCGATGTGCTCGACGGATTCCGGCGCCGAGGCATCCGCGGGTTTCTCGTCACCGGGTCGCCCGTCGAGGTCGCCGACGAACTCGAGACGATCGCCCGCGAGACGGGACTCGCGGGCTTCATGCTCGAGCCGACGTTCGGCGGGCCCGGGTGCTTTGAAGACTTCTGCGAGCTCGTCGTGCCGCTCCTGCGTGAGCGCGGGTTGCTGGCGGACGCGCCCGGCCCCACGCTCCGCGAGCGCATGCACCCGGGCGGCGGGCCGCGCCTCGCGCCGACCCATCCCGCCGTCTCGCTGCGCGCGCACGCCTGAATCCGCACGTACGCCTGAACGTCCCCAACGAATTCCCGAAGGCCGAGAGGACCCCATGCACAAGACCGGAGTGGAGGCCGTTCTGCGCGGCCTCGAACGTGCGGGGGTGAGCGTGGCGACCTACCTGCCCGACTCTCTCCTGAAGGAGCTGTACCCGGCGCTGGACGCGGCCCCCGACATCCGGACCATCCCCGTCACGAACGAGGGAGAGGGCGCCGCGATCGCGGGCGGGGTCTTCCTCTCCGGCAAGCGCGCCGTGCTCGTGATGGAGAACTCGGGCCTGCGCGCCGCGACCGAGCACCTCGCGCGTCTCGGGCTCGGCTCGGGCATCCCGGTCGTCATGATCATGAGCTACCGGGGCGAGATGGGCGAGAACAACTGGTGGGCCATCCCGCACGGCATCACGATGGAGCCGCTGCTCGGAGCCCTGCGCGTCCCGTACCGCGTCGTCCGACGCGAGGATGAGATCGAACAGGCCATCGTCGACGCGTTCGAGTGGTCGTACACGGCGTACTACCACTCGGCCGTGGTTCTGGGCGGGGAGGTCGTGCGATGAGCATGTCGCGTTTCGCCTGTATGCAGGCCCTGGGCGCTCGGCTGAACGACGAGCTCGTCATCCTCTCCCTCGGTGGCGCCGTCGATGAGTGGTTCAACGCCGCCCCGCACATGCGCGAGGGGAGCCTGTTCCAGCAGCAGCTCGGATGCGTGAGCGCCGAGGCATTCGGCCTCTCGGTCGGGCTCCCCCACCGCCGCATCGTGTCGCTCGACACCGACGGCGGCCTACTCTTCAACCTCGGCATTCTCGCGACGCTCGGCAATGAGCAGCCGCAGAACCTGTTCATCGTGGTCTGGGATAACGAGCAGTACCAGTCGATCGGCGGCCCTCGCACCCACACCGCTTCGGGACGGGTCGATCTCGCGGGCATCGCGCGCGCGGCGGGTGTCGAGCGCGCGTACACGGTCGACACGCTCGACGCCTTCGACGAGCACTGCGCCGCGGGCCTCGCCGCGACCGTGCCGTACATCGTCGTCGCCAAGACCGACGGCATCCTCGAACCGGGCATCAAGCGCAAGCACTCCGACGGCCGCGAAGACACCTACACGTTCGTCCGTCACGTCGAGCGCACCGAGGGCATCTCGATCATGGGTCCGAGCGAGCACAACTGATGCCGATCGTTCGTGCGGCGCGCCCGGGGTATGACTGGGTCATCGTCGGCGGCGGCTCTGCGGGGTGTGTGCTGGCGAACAGGCTGTCGGCGGATCCGGATGCCTCGGTGCTGCTGATCGAAGCGGGCCCCGTGGGCACCGGTTCGGACGGAACCACGGTCGAGGCGATCGACCGGGCCGACTCGTGGGTTTCGCTGTTGGGGTCGGAGTACGACTGGGGGTACAGCTACACCCCGACGCCTCTTGTCGACGCACGGACAATCCCCATTCCCCGCGGACGTGTGCTCGGCGGCAGTAGCGCGATCAACGCGATGCTCTGGTACCGCGGACATCCATCCGACTACGACCGGTGGGGCGCCGAGGGCGCGACGGGCTGGGATGCTGCGCTCATGACACGCCTGTTCCGCACCGTGGAGGACTGGGAGGGCGGAGCGGATGCCTGGCGGGGCGCCGGCGGACCGATCCGCATCGAGCGGTCCCGCAATCCGCACCCGATCGCCGTCGCGCTCATGGAGGGCTCGGCCGATCTCGGACTACCCGTCACGGACGATTTGAACGGCCCCTCGAACGAAGGCGCGGCGTGGACGAACTTCTCGGCGACGACCGCGCCGGATGGCTCGATGCGGCGTTGGAGCGCGGCGCGCGGATACCTCTGGCCGGTGCTGTCGCGGCGGAACCTCGACGTAGTCGTCGACTCCCCCGTGCTGTCGCTCGAGTTCGAGGGGCCGCGGGTTTCCGGCGTTCGGCACCTCGTCGGCGGCGCCCCTGTGCTGACGCGCGCCGGGCGGGGTGTCGTGATGACCGCGGGCGCGATCGACACCCCGCGCCTGCTGATGCTGTCGGGCATCGGCGACGCCGATGCGCTCGGTGCCCTCGGCATCCGTCCCCGGGTCGATCTGCCGGGCATCGGCGCGAACTACCAGGACCACCCGCTGATCGAGGGGGTGACCGCCCGAGCCCGCGGTCCGCTCGGGCCGGTGCGCGACAACGGCGGCGGCGCGATGCTGAACTGGCGCAGCAGCCTGGCCGGGGTCGCCCCCGACCTGCACGCCTTCGTCGTGCAGGGACCGCACGCCACGCCGGCCGTGCGTGACGAGTTCGATCTCTCGGGCGACGTGTTCGCGGTGTCGCCGGGGCTGATGGATTCGCGGAGCGTGGGCCACGTGCGGCTGCGGTCGGCGGACCCCGGCGTCGCCCCTGACATCCAGCCCAACTTCCTCGCAGAGCGTCATGACCTCGACGCGCTCGTCGAGTCGTTCGACACGATTCAGGACCTCTTCGGCACACGGGCGTTCGCCGACCTGATCCATGCGCCGCTCGCCCCGCCGGGCCGTCTGCCGCGGAAGGATGCCGAGCGGTACATCCGGCGTTCGGTGTCGACCTTCTTCCACGCGTGCGGCACCGCGCGCATGGGGTCGGATGCCGCAGCCCCCGTCACCCCCGAGCTCGCCGTCCGTGGCATCGAGGGGCTGTGGGTCGCGGATGCCTCGGTCATGCCGACGATCCCGACCTGCAACACCCTCGCCCCGGTCTACGCGATCGCTGAGCGTGCGGCCGAGCTGCTCGGCGCGCCCGCGGTCGCACCCGGTGACCCCGCGTCACCCTGACCCCGCGTCGCCCTGACGCCCCGACCCCAGACCCGCTCCCCTGGCAGTAGTCGCGGTCTACACGCACCGAACACCCCGATTACTGCCAGGCGAGCGGTGCCGACGGGCACGCAGAGCTCGTGCCAGGACCCGGGCGCGGATGCCTCGGCTAACGTGGATCCGTGACCCACGACGCCTCGCCGACCGAGATTGCCCGACCCCAGACATCCGCTCCCACCGCGCTCCGCGTGCCGCACAGCCGCGAGTTCCACGGCGACGTCGTCGACGATCCGTACGAGTGGCTGCGTGCCAAGGACGATGCCGGAGTCATCGCGCACCTCGAGGCCGAGAACGCGTATACGGCCGAGCGGACGGCGCACCTTGCCGGGCTGCGCGAGCGCATTTTCGGCGAGATCAAGGAGCGCACGCTCGAGACCGACCTGTCGGTGCCCTCGCGTCGCGGCGCGTGGTGGTACTACGGCCGGACGATCGAGGGCAAGCAGTACGGCGTGCAGTGCCGCGCGCCCCTGTCATCGCCGGATGACTGGACCCCGCCAGAGCTCACGCCCGGCGAGCCCGTGCCCGGCGAGCAGGTGCTGCTGGACGCCAACATCGAGGCCGAGGGTAACGAGTTCTTCTCGCTCGGATCGTTCGACGTGTCGGATGACGGACGCCTCATGCTGTTCGGCGTCGACGTTGCGGGCGACGAGCGGTACACGATCCGCGTGCGCGACCTCGAGACCGGTGCCGAACTCGGCGACGAGATACCCGGCACCTCGTCCGGCGCGGAGTTCTCGCCCGACGGCACCTCGATCGTCTACTCGACCGTCGATGACGCGTGGCGACCCGACACCCTCTGGCGGCACATCGTCGGCGCCCCGGTCGCCGACGACATCAAGCTGTTCCACGAGCCCGACGAGCGCTACTGGCTCGGCGGTGGCTTCACGCGCAGCGAGAAGTTCCTCGTGATCGGGCTCGGTTCGTCGATCACGTCCGAGATCTGGCTGGTGCCCGCCGACGACCTGGCGACCGAGCCGCGGGTCGTCTGGCCGCGCCGCGAGGGCATCGAGTACTCGGTCGACCACGCGATCGTCGACGGGGAAGACCAGCTGTACATCCTGCACAACGAGGATGCGCTGGACTTCGAGCTGGTGCGGGTTCCGGCGAGCGACCCCGCCGGCGAGCGCACGGTCGTACGGCCACACACCCCCGGCATCCGCTTGCTGGACGTCGATTGCTTCCGCGACTTCGCGACCATCGAGTACCGGCGCGAGGGGCTCGCGCGCATCGGCCTGCTCGACTACGCGAGCGGGAATGTCGACGAGCTCGCGTTCGACGAACCTCTTTACGCCGCGGGCTTCGGCGGCAACCGGGAGTGGGCCCCGCCGATGCTGCGGCTCGGATACGACTCGTTCGTCACCCCGAACACGGTCTTCGACTACCGCCTGGCCGATGGCGAGCTTCTGCTGCGCAAGCGCCAGCCGGTGCTCGGCGGGTACGAGGCATCCGACTACGAACAGGCCCGGGTGTGGGCGACGGCGCAGGACGGCACCGAGATCCCGATGTCGCTCGTCTGGAAGCGGTCGTTCGGTGATGCCGGCGTCGCGTCCCGACCGCTGCACCTGTACGGCTACGGCTCGTACGAGCACTCGATCGAGCCGCGCTTCTCGGTCGCACGCCTCTCGGAGCTCGACCGCGGCGTCGTGTTCGCGGTCGCGCACGTTCGGGGCGGCGGCGAGATGGGCCGCCAGTGGTACGAGGACGGCAAGCTCTCGAGCAAGCGCAACACGTTCACCGACTTCGTCGACTGCGCGCTGCATCTGATCGGCGCGGGGTACACCACGCCCGAGCGGCTGGTCGCCGAGGGCGGATCGGCCGGCGGGCTGCTCATGGGCGCCGTGGCGAACCTGGCGCCCGAGCTGTTCGCCGGGATCGTCGCGGACGTACCGTTCGTCGACGCCCTGACGACCATCCTCGATCCGTCCCTCCCCCTCACCGTGATCGAGTGGGACGAGTGGGGCGATCCGCTGCACGACGCGGATGTCTACGCGTATATGAAGTCGTACACGCCCTACGAGAACGTGCGCGAGGGCGTGACGTACCCGCGGATCCTGGCCGTCACGTCACTGAACGACACGCGCGTGCTGTACGTCGAGCCCGCGAAGTGGGTCGCGCGCCTGCGCGAGGTCGGCGCCGACGCGATGCTGAAGTGCGAGATGGTCGCCGGCCACGGCGGGGTTTCGGGGCGTTACAACGCGTGGCGCGAGCGGGCGTTCGAGTTGGCCTGGCTGTTCGACGTGCTGGGCGTCGCCGACGCCTGACCCGGGCCGCTCCGCGCTGTGTGTCCCACTTCCTGTGACCCGTGTCCCACTTCGGCACGGTAAACGCCCTGCATACCGCTTCGAAGTGGGACAACCTAGATGAGTGAGTCCGTTTGGTTCAGTGGTCGTAGGCGATGAGGGAGCGTTTGGCGGGGGCGTTGGTGAGCCAGTTGTGCCAGATGCCGGCGGCGAGGGCGAGGAGTCTTGCGGCGACGCGGGAGTAGACGCCTGCGGGGGTTCTGCCGCCGTGGTCTTCGAGGGTGAGTTGGCCTTTGAGGGTGTCGAACACGGACTCGACCCATTGTCGGATGCTGCCGAGTTTCCCGAACCTGGGGGTCTCGTCTTTGC
Organism: Microbacterium sp. HM-570; assembly: GCF_054165885.1. NCBI lineage: Bacteria > Bacillati > Actinomycetota > Actinomycetes > Micrococcales > Microbacteriaceae > Microbacterium > Microbacterium sp. HM-570. The sequence goes on along the minus strand of NZ_CM135111.1, from coordinate 3,126,323 downwards.
GGTCGGGGCGGATCAGGTGCGCGCCGAGTTCGTTGGTGACGAAGTCCTCGAACTGCTTCCCAGCGAAGCCTTTGTCGCCAACGATGACCTGTCCAGGCTGGATGAGGTGTCTGTCGTGGTCGAGCATCGCTTGGGTGGCTTCGCGTTCACCGATCTTCGGGCTCGCGAGTCCCCAGATCACGGGCATTCCGTCGGGAGTGCAGATCAGATAGAGCCGGAAGCCCCAGAAGTATCGGGAGTGGGATGCGCAGTATCCGTAGTCGGCGTGCCCGGCAAGGTCTGAGCGTTTCACGGTCTCCCGCGATTTCCCGCACGGTAACGGGGTCGAGTCCACCAGCCGGGTGATCTCACCCCAGGACGGGGTGTCACGGGCCAGCTCGGTGATCACCGCAGAGAGAAGCCCGGTGGATTGGCGGACGCGTTTGCCCCACCCGGACTGGCCGGGCAGGTTCGGGAACATGCCCTTCAGGTGAGCGTGCGCGTATCGGATCCATTTCCGATCCGACGCGATCCCGAGCAGGTGTTGCGCGACCAGCAGGCAGAGCAATTCCGCGTCGTTGAGGGCGGGTTTGCGGCCCGGGTGGTGATCGCGGGTGAAGCCGATCGCGGGCAGGATCCGGTCATCGAGGTGGACGTAGAGTGTGATCAGGAGGGTGTTGAGTTCAGTTTTCACACACCGGGGTTAACACCCTCCGCCTGCGATTAACAGCATCCACGCCGACCCAGCCAAACGGACTCACTCATCTAGGGTCGGGCCGGGTCGGGCCGGGCGGACGACGCCGACGCGGGCTCATGCCCCGTGATGCCAGCCGGCACGGATGAGCCCATCCCGCACCCGCTCCACGGCCCGCCACGCCCCGTGCTGCATATGGACATTCAGTATGCGCACGTGCTCCCAACCCTGCTCCCGAATGCTGTCCCATCGGTCGGCATCCTTCGCGAATTGGCGGCGGTCGGTCTCGTGCACACGTCCGTCGTACTCGGCACAGACGCGCCACCGGGGATAGGCGAGATCGAGTTCGGCCACCGGCATCCCGTGTGCGTCACGCAGAACCCAGTTGATCTCCGGCTCGGGCAGACCCCCACGCGTCAACGCCAGTCGCAGTCGTGTCTCGCGAGGCGAACGTACGCCATTGCGCGCCTCGACCAATGCGCGACGAAGGATGCCTCGCCGCACGTCGCCCATCACCTCGATCTCGTCACGCAGCTGCTCCGACGTAGCAAGCGGCTGCTCGCCCGAGATCAGGTAGTCCGCGGCGGCGATGAGGTCGTCGAGAGGCCACAGCGACCCGACCTGGCGCCAGGCACGCACGGGGGACTCGATCGGAAGGCCCAGACGACTCAGAATCACCGCCGATTGCCGCGTCTGAAGGCGATGACCGACGACACCGGGGATGCGGGGTTCGCGACTCGGTCGATGCGCGGCCACATGCAAGCGCGGACGATAAGGCCATTCCGGCATCGGCGTGCCCACCCCTTCGAGCGCGGTCTCGTGGCTGAAGAACTGCCAGTCTGCGAGGCGTGGCGCATACTGCGCGGCGATCTCGAGAGACGACGACGGGACGGGTAGCGACCGCGACGTTCTCAGCCCGCGATACGGCGACCGGAGGTCGCTGCGGGAGAGCCGTGCGGCTTGCACGCCCATATCCCGCGCCTCGGACACCCGGAACACCGGAGGAAGGTCGCTGGGAAGAGGCTCGGGGCGCCGCATCCGCCCAGCGTCCTGGATTTCGAGCCGCGACCCGCCCGAACACGACCTCGTCGCGGACTCACTGCGGCCGCGCGTGGTTGTGGAGGATGCATCCGAGCGCCCGCTATCCCGGATCGTCAGCGGCTCCCGCCAGGGTGTGCGTGTCCCACTTTCAACCGCTGCGCGAGGCGCAGAACGGTCAGAAGTGGGACACTCACCCGAGAAAGTGGGACATCAGCAGCGCGAGGCGCGCCGCGCAATAACCAGCCGGATCAACCGAAGAGCGCCGCGGCCTCTTCGTAGCGGTACAGCGGCACCGTGTTGAGCTCGCCGAGCGCGTCGGCGAAGGGCACCCGCACGATGTCGGTGCCCTTCAGCGACACCATCTGCCCCCATGAACCCTCCACCACGGCGTCGGCCGCATGCAGGCCCAGTCGCGTCGCGAGCACGCGGTCAAAGCCCGAGGGCGAGCCGCCGCGCTGAATGTGGCCCAGCACCGTCGCGCGCGTCTCGATGCCCGTGATCCGCTCGATCTCGGGCGCGAGCACCTCGCTGATGCCGCCGAGACGCGGACGGTTGAATGCGTCGAGCCCCTTGTCGCTGAAGGCTTCGTCCATGTCCTTGAGCTTGAAGCCCTCCGAGACCACGACCAGCGGCGCACGGCCGCGATCGTGAGCCTTCGAGACGAGCTCGCAGATGTCATCGATCGTCATCGGCACCTCAGGGATCAGGATGGCGTGGGCTCCCGCCGCGATGCCCGCGTGCAACGCGATCCACCCCACGTGCCGCCCCATGACCTCGGCGACCATGCACCGCTGGTGCGAGTCGCCGGTCGTGCGCAGCCGGTCCATCGCCTCGGAGGCGATGTTCACCGCCGTGTCGAAGCCGAACGAGTAGTCCGTCGCCCGCAGGTCGTTGTCGATCGTCTTCGGCACGCCGACGACGTTGATGCCGTCCTTCGACAGGCGATCGGCCGCGGCGAGCGTCCCCTCGCCGCCGATCGCGATGATGCCGTCGATGCGGTGCCCATACAGAGTCTTCGCGATGTTCTCGGCGCCGCCGCGGGGACCTTCGTAGGGGTTGGTGCGCGAGGTGCCGAGGATCGTGCCGCCGACCTTCGACAGACCCTTCACCTCGTGGCGCGTGAGGGGAAAGAAGTCGCCGTCGACCACGCCGCGCCATCCGTCACGGATGCCGACGAACTCGAGGTCGTAGTTGGTCGTGCCCTTCAGCACGACGCCGCGAATGACCGCGTTCAGTCCGGGGCAGTCGCCGCCGCTGGTGAGGATGCCGATCTTCATGTCTGATCCTTGCGTTTCGGGAAAGGGATCCGGCGACGTTGCCCCCGTCACACTATCGCCGGATGACTCGCCCTGCTACACGAGCGCTGCCGCACGAGCGCAACCGCATGGCCGGATCGCGGAGGCGTGGCCCCCACGCCTCCGGTCGCCAAAGCCGCTACTCGCCGCCGAGGGCCCGGCGTGTGAGATGCATGAGCGCGCTGAGCTGCACGGAATCGCTCGAGGCCGGGTCGACCGCTTCGCCATCGAGAGCCCGCAGAGACAGACCCTGCTTGGAGTCGATGAGTTCGGCGATCTTCGTGTCGATCGTGTGCGCGGCGATGATGCGCCAGGCCGTGACCGGTTCGCCCTGACCGATGCGGTGTACGCGGTCGATCGCCTGCGTCTGCTCGGCCGCGGTCCAGCTGAGCTCGGCGAGCACGACGTTGGACGCCGCCTGCAGGTTCAGCCCGACACCGGCCGCGGTGAGCGAACACACTGCGATCCCGACGCTCGGGTCGTTGTTGAACGCGTCGATGCCGTCCTGACGGTTCGCCGTGGTCTGATCGCCACGGATCGAGATCGTCTTGAGTCCCGCCGACGCGAAGTGCGCCTCGGCCGCGTCCATGACGTCGATGTGCTTGGCGAAGAAGACGACCTTGCCGACGGCGCGCTGCAGCTGCACCGCGTAGTCGGCCGCGAGGTGCGCCTTCGCCTGACCGATCTTGCGGACCATGGTGAAGACGTTCTCGGACCCGGAACCGGCGGCCTTGGACTCGCCGAGTTCGTTCTGCGCGACGAGCCGCACGATGTCGGCGTCGATGTCGTCCCCGAGAGAATTGGCCATCCCGCGATCTCCGCGGGCGGTGACGATGCGACGATAACGATCGGCGAGGCGCTGACCGAGCTCGCGCTCCGCGTCCCGGATCGAGCGCCCGAATTCGTCGTCGAGCTCGACGGGCAGGTCGGCGACGAGCTTGTCGGGCAGGTCGGCCGCGACATCCTTCTTCTTGCGACGGACGATGCCCATCGAGATGACGGCCTCGCGCGCCTCGGGGTAGAAGGCCTTATCGGCCGGCGTCATGCCGGTCGAATCGAGCTTCTCCATCAGCTCAGGACCGGGCTTCTCGCCATTGGTCCAGCCGAGGAAGCGCCAGATCGCGTCGAAGTCTTCGACGTCGTTGATCAGGGGCGTTCCGGTGAGCGCCATGAGCAGCGGGTTGCCGCCGGGAGTCATCTCGCGGATGCGTCCCGCCAACGTCAGCACGTTCTGCGAACGCTGCGACGAGAGGTTCTTGATGAAGTGCGCCTCGTCGACGACCATGCCGCGCAGGCCGATCGAGCTCAGCCACGCGAGGTGACGGTCGAGGATCTCGTAGTTGACGATGAAGATGTCGGCGAACGCGTCGAGCGTCGCGCCGTCGCCCTGGATGACGGTGGCACGGCGGTGGGGTGTCCACCGCTCGACCTCGCGCGCCCAGTTCATCTTGACGACGTTCGGCACGACCGCGAGCAGCGGGTACGCGCCAGCAACGGATGCTGCGAGCAACGACTGCGCCGTCTTGCCGAGACCCGGTTCGTCGGCGAGCAGGAATGTGCGGTGTCCGTCGCGGACCGACTCGAGAAAGCGCGACTGGTGCGCCATGATCTCGCGACCCTTCGGCGAGAGCCGATCGAACTCGGGCACGGGAGGCAGCTCCATCGAGGCCGCACCGCCTCCGGCTCCGGTCTCGAACGCCTTGTACAGCGGGCCCATCAGTTCCCAGCCGTCGAGTCGACGGCGCGGGCTCTCGCGCCGCACGGGGCGGTCGAGGTCGGGCGCGAGGAACGGGTTGGCGAGCTGGCGAGCCTCGATCGCGGGCGGCACGACCTGCTTCTCGGCGAGTGCGGGCGGAACGACCGGGGCGAGCACGGGAGCCGCATCCGTGATGATGAGCTCGTCGGGGGCAAGTTCGGCACCCGACTCGAGCAGCCAGTCACGGCGCATGCGGCGGGCCACGGGCGACGTCGCCTGGTCGACCTCGAGCAGTTGGATGAGTGAGGTATCGCGCGCGGCGGTCTTCGCGAGAATCGTCGCGACGCCGTCGAGGCGCTTGAGCGACTCGGAGCGCACCGCATCCGGAACCGTGGTGTCGTTCTTGACCCGTGCGCGCTCTTCGCGCACCAGGAACGCGATCACCTGGAACTTGACGCGGTTGGTCGGTCCCAGCTTGCCGCGCTGCGCCTTCGCCTCGACCTCGCGCACCTTGCGCGCGAGGATCGGGATCAGGGGCGCGTCGTCGTCGCGACGTGCGGGCGACTGCTTGCGACGCCTGTTCAGCTGTGGCTGTGCCGTGCTCGGCATGCTCCTCCTGAGCGTGTGCACCGGCTGCTCCGGTGTGATCTCCAGCGCAAGGCTGGCGAGCTGATGAATCCCCGTGGGCGGCTGGTGGGCCGTGACAGACACGGGCGAGAAAAGCGGGGACGAAGCACGAAGCGGATGCCTCGATGCGAACGTCACAGCGCCGTTCCTCCCCTGTATTCTACGGCATCCGGGGCCGTGCTTGTGCGTTCGACGCGTCAGCCGCGCCGATCATCACTCCCAGAGCGTCGCGACGACGTCCTCGGTGTAGCCCTGCGGCCCGAAGTTGATCCAGCGCGTGGAGACCCATCCGTTCGCCCGGAGATAGTGGCTCTCTCCGAACGAATTCTCTTCCTCGGTCTGCTGGATCCGGCACACAGCGCCATCCGCGAGGTCGCCACAGGCGAAACCGGCGGCATCGAGCGCATCGCGCACGGCGTCGGTTTGGTCGGCGTCGACGATCGTGACGTTGGTGGCGAGCCCGTAGGACGACGGCAGCCCCCACGAGCAGCGGAGGGTTTGGGCGCCGGATGCGAGGACCTCGAGCGCTTTCGGTACCTCGGTGGAGTCCATCGTGACGCCCGGATCGTTCAGCGGCGGGTTGCCTGTCTGCAGCAGCGAGAGCATTTCGGCCGAGTAGATGTCTTCGCAGCTCGCCGGGATGGAGATGTCGGCCACGGGCTCCGAGCTGGGCGTCTCCGAGGCCTCTGGCGTCTCACCGAGGGTCGTGATCTCGGGCGTCGGGTCGCCCGTGCTCGTCGGCGTCGGCTCGGGGGCCGCGGCGCAGCCGGCGAGCGCGACCGCGCTCACGACCACCGCGCTCGTTACCCGGGCCAGCGCACCTCGACGAAGCAACGACACGTAGGGATCGGGGCGCATGGCATCCTCTCGGCGCGAGTGACGTTTCCCCAATGTACCGCCGCGGAGAACGCCGAAAGGACCGGATGCCTCGCGTCAGCGCGCGGAACGCAGACGCAGGCTGTTCAGCACGACGAAGACGCTGGAGAACGCCATCGCCAGGCCCGCAACCATCGGGTTCAGCAGACCCAACGCTGCGAGCGGGATCGCCGCGGCGTTGTATCCGAACGCCCAGAAGAGGTTGCCCCGGATCGTCCGCATCGTGCGGCGAGCGAGCCGGAGCGCCGTGACGATCGACTCGGGGCCGTTGCGGACGAGGGTGATGTCGCTGGCGTGCATCGCGGCATCCGTCCCGCCGCCCATTGCTATTCCGAGATCTGCCGCGGCGAGAGCGGCGGCATCGTTCACCCCGTCGCCGACCATCGCCACCCGACGTCCGGCCGCCCGCCGACGCTCCACCTCGGCCAACTTCGCCTCGGGCAACACCCCGGCAACGACCTCGTCGATACCGACCCGTGCCGCGACCGCGTGAGCTGCGCCCGGGCCATCGCCCGTGAGCAGCACGACGTCGATCCCCTGTTCACGCAGGCTCGCCACGGCCCGCCCCGCGCCCGCACGCACGTCGTCACCGACGGCGAAGGCGGGACTGCCCGCGAAGGCACGCACACCGTCGACGAGGTCGGTCACTCCCCGGCCCGCGTGACTGCGGAAGTCGTCCACCACGACGGCTGTGGGGGTTGTTGCTCCGGAGGACACGGCTGACGGCACACCATCCGACGCGACGAAGGTCGCGATAGCGCGCGCTATCGGATGCTCCGACCGACCCTCGAGCGCGGAGGCAACCGGCAGCACGTCGGCGCGGGCGCTGTCTCGTGCCACAACGACCTCGCGGACCGTCATGGCACCGGTCGTGAGCGTGCCGGTCTTGTCGATCAGCACGGTGTCGATGGGGTTCGCGGATTCGATCGCCTCGGGACCCGTGATGAGTACGCCCAATTGCGCGCCGCGGCCCGTGCGGACCAGCAGTCGCCCATCGACAGCGACGGTGCCACCGGTGACTTCGCCGCCCGTGCCGACCTCGATCGGGAAGGACTCGCCGGTCGACACCGAGGCGTCCACGGCCGCTCGACCCTCGACGACGATCCCGTCTGTTGCGATCGTTTCGCCCGGACGGACGACGAACGTGTCGTCGACCCGCAACCGGTCGACGGGGATGCGCCGACCGCTCTCGAGTTCGACGTCTTTTGCGCCGAGGTCCATGAGCGACCGCAGTGCGGCTCCAGCGCGGCGGCGCGAGCGTTGCTCGATGTAGCGACCGAGCAAGAGGAACACCGTGACCGCCGCGGCGACCTCGAAGTAGACGAGCGCTGTCGCGTCATGGACGGGCCCGAAGAGCACGACGTCGTGCCGCAGCCCGATCTGCCCCGCGTTGCCGAAGAACAGCGTCCACACGCTCCACAGGTAAGCGGCCATCGTGCCCAGGGTGATCAGGGTGTCCATCGCGGCTGCGCCGTGCCGTGCGGCTGCGAATGCGGCGCGGTGGAACGGCCAGCCTCCCCAGAACACGATCGGGGTAGCGAGCACGAGCGACACCCATTGCCAACCCGCGAACTGCCACGCCGGAACCATTCCGAGCACGACGACCGGCAGGGCGAGCGCCGCGCTGACGATCAGACGAGTCGCGAGCCGGGTCTGGCCCGGCACGTCTTCCACGTCGTGCTGGTGCCCGCCGGGGTCGTCCGAATCGTTCGGGCCGTGGTCGCCCGAGTCGTTCGGGCCGTGCCCGTCACCGGTGCCGCGTTCTTCATGCGCGTGCGCCTGCGCCGAGCTCGCGTATGGAACCGGCCGAACACGCGCGGTGTACCCGGCTTCGGCGACCGCCGCCACGAGTCGCGCATCATCGACATCCGCCGACAGTTGCTCGCGCGCAGACTCGGTGGCCAGATTCACGGATGTCGAGACTCCATCGACCTTCTCGAGGCGCTTCTCAACGCGCGCAACACAGCTGGCACACGTCATGCCTTCGATGTCGAGGGTCGCCTCGCGGTACAGGGTGGGAACGGCGGAGGTCATACCCCCCTGGGGTATTCCCGAACGTCCGAAACCATGCGATCAGGAGGAGGCCAACCACGTTGCGAGCCTCTCGGGCCGATCCGTGACGATCCCGTCTACGCCGAGATCGATGGCGTCGCGCCACTCGCGATCCTTATTGAACGTGTAGACCACCACACGGAGACCGGCGGCGTGCAACTCGTCCACGATCTCGGGGCGTGCGATCACGGCGCTGCCCTTCGCCACCACACCTCGCACCCCGAGTGCCCGCGCGGCCTGTACGACGTCGTCCGGAAGCGACCGCAGGATGGCGAGGCGCGAAATGACCTCAGACTCCGTCGCCACCACGGCGAGAGTGCGGGCGTCGAAACTCGATACGGCGACCCTTCGCTCGAGGCCGCGCGTCTCGATCTCGGCGACCAGGTGCGCCATCGCGACGGGGGTCCACTTTCCCTTCAGTTCGATCAGCGCGCGACTCTCGGAGGCGGCGAGAACGTCGAGGAATTCTTCGACCAGCGGCACGGGGGTACCCACGAACGCCGCGCCGAACCATCCGCCCGCGTCGAGGGATCGAACGTATGCCAGCGGAAGGTCTCCGAGGCGACCCGACCCGTTCGTCGTCCGATCGACCGTGGCGTCATGCATCAGCACGGCCGCGCCATCAGCGGTCAGCGCCACATCGACCTCGACGTAGTCGAACCCCGCCGCTAGCGCCGCAAGGACGCCGGGCAACGTGTTCTCGGGGGCGCTGTCGGCGTCGCCGCGATGGCTTGCGACAAACGCTGGCTGGCCCGGGTCGCGGGCCCCGCCCATCAGCTCGCGCGCGGAAACCGGAGCGGGCGATGCACCCAGAAAGGCGACCGTGAGGCTCATGGCTGCGAGCACGGCGATGACGATCAGCGGGCCGGCGCTGCGAGTGGCAGCGCGCCCGTCGGCGACGGTTTCGGGCATCGTCGATCCTTCGAGACAGCCGCGTCGTCGTTGACGCGTGAGCCCACTTTAGACCCCACCGTTATTGTTTCGTTACAGCGAAAGACCGCGGAAGCAACCGGTGGCGGCGGCGCGTACGCTGGAAAGCATGCCCCTCGACATCACCGAGGCCGCACTCGCGGCCACCCTTGACCACGCGATCCTCAAGCCCGACTTCACCCGCGCCGACGTCGACGCCGAGCTCGAGACAGCGGCACTCTGGCGTGTATTCAGCGTCTGCGTGCGCCCGTCCGACATCCCGTACGCCGTCGCACGACTCGAGGGCACCGGCGTCGCGGTCGGCACCGTGATCGGTTTTCCGCACGGCACCACCTCGACCGCCGCGAAGGTCGCGGAGGCCCACCAGGCCATTGCCGACGGCGCGACCGAGCTCGACATGGTCGTGAACATCGGATGGCTGCGCTCAGGCCTCGATGACGAGGTCACCGCGGACATCGCGGCCGTGGTCGAAGCCGCTGGCGGCCTGATCACGAAGGTCATCCTCGAGACGTCGCTGCTCGACGACGAGCAGATCGCCCGGGGAAGCCGCTTGACCGAAGCCGGCGGCGCCGACTTCGTCAAGACGTCGACCGGATTCGCCGGCGGCGGTGCGACCGTCCCCCACGTCGAGCTGATGCGCGCGAGCGTCGGCCCCCAGGTTCAGGTCAAAGCATCCGGCGGCGTCCGTGGCCTCGACACGGCGCTCGAGATGCTCGACGCCGGCGCGACACGCCTCGGCACCAGCGCGAGCGCGACGATCCTCGGCGAGCTGCGCGCCCGCCTGAGCGGTAGCGAGACGCGCACCACGATCGACGAGTCGTCGTACTGACGCCCACCGCTGGTCGTTCGGAGTTGCGCTCAGCCGCGTCGCTGCGCGTCTGACGCAGAGGGCACCGTCAAGAGGATCTCGCGGGACCGCTCGACATCGTCCGCCATCTGATCTTTCAGCGCTTCGATTCCGGCGAAAGCCGACATCCCCCGAAGGCGTGCGACGAACTGGACCTCGACGACGTGCCCGTAGAGGTCCAGTTCGGTCTCGTCGAGGACGTATGCCTCGACCTGCCTGCGGTGAACGTCGTCGAAGGTCGGGTTGTCGCCGACCGAGATGGCGGCGGGGTAGCGCACACGCGTGCCCGGCTGGCTCGCCGCGACGCCGTCGATCAGCCACCCGGCGTACACCCCGTCACGGGGCACGAGGCCCTGTGTGGCGGCCTCGAGGTTTGCGGTGGGGTAGCCGAGCTCGCGCCCGCGCTTCGCACCGTGCACGACCTCACCCCAGACGGCGGGCGGACGGCCGAGTAGCTGAGCCGCCGTTGCGACATCGCCGCTGGCGAGCAGTTCGCGAATCCACGTGGACGAGACGCGCCGACCGCTCGGCGCGCTGCGCACATCCGGCAGCTCGTCGACCGTGAAGCCGTACCGCTCGCCCAGCTCGCGCAGAATCGCAGGTGTGCCGGCTCCGTCGCGCCCGAACCGGAAGTCTTCGCCGATGAGGACGGAGCGTGCGTGCAGCGAATCAACCAGGACGCGGCGGACGAAGTCCTCGGGTTCTTCCGAGGCGAGCTTCTCGTTGAACTCGAGCATGAGCGTCGCGTCGATCCCGGTCGACGCGAGCAGGGCCGCTTTCTGGTGCGGCGCGACAAGGGCGGGCGGCAGCTTCGCGGGGTTCAGAAGAGCAAGGGGGTGTCGGTCGAACGTGACGACGGCCGACCGCGCGCCCAGACCTGCCGCGTCCACGAGCATCTTCTGCAGAACCGCGCGATGTCCCGCATGTACGCCGTCGAACTTGCCGATAGCGACAACGGTCGGCCCGAAGTCATCGGGCACCTCGTCCGGCGAGCGGAAGAGGATCATTTCCGCTCCCCGGCAACGGCTGATGTCTCGGCGTACGACACGTCGGCGTCCGAGACGGGCGGGTGCGTTCTCAGCCACCACAATCCTACGAAGGGCAGCACCAACGGAATGAACAGGTACCCGTATCCGAACACCGACCAGACGGTGGGGTGCTGAAACACGTCCGGGAACACGAGGCTCAGGGTGCCGACGACCAGGACCCCGAGCAGCTCGAAGGTGATCGCGACCCACGCCACGATGTACCACGTGCGCGTTCCGGCGAACACGAGTGCGAGCGTCGCCAGCAGGTAGACGGCAGCCGCCAAGGCCGACAGCGAATACGCGACCGGCGCCTCGTCGAAGCGCTGCGCGATCTGCACGAACGAGCGTCCGAGAGCGGCCAGCGCCATAATGGCGTACACCGCAACCAGCACACGTCCGATGCCGGTCATCCGTCGGCGCGCAGGAGATCTCATAACCCGTCAATCTTACGGCGGTCCTCCGACCCTGCGAGGCGCCCGCGTCATTCAGCCGATCGGTGCGGTCCAAATGACCTGCATACGCCAGACCATGACCGCAATGGACAGGGCCACGACACCCATGATCACGGTGCTCCAGCGACTGCGCTCCAGGAGCGCCCAGGCGACGCCCGCCGCGGGCAAGAGCGCGGCCGATATGAGGTAGACCCAGAATTCCAGCGCGCTGCCCGTCGGAGGGTTGCCGACGAGAGGCGCGCCGATCGAGACGACGACCTGCGCGATCAGCAGCAGTTCGATGAGCGCGAGTGAACCGACGGTCCAGTCGCTGGGTCGTCGACCCGCGAGGCCCGCCACGAGGCTGAAGAGTCCGACCGCTACCGCCACCACCACCTGCGTGATCGTGAACCACAGGATCATCGCGCTCCCCCGCTCTCCGCAGCACCCTCGGTCGTGCCTTCGGCCGGGGTACCTGTCGGCAGGTTCATCAGGCTCTTGAGGTCATCGCCGCGCCGGCCGATGATCCCGATGAGCTCCCCGGCCGGATCGATCGCGGCGGCATGCTCGCCCACGATGCGTCCAGCAGCGCCGGTCAGACGCTGACCGTGACGCAGAGCGGATGCCTCGGCATCCGTCACCTCGATGCCCCCGAGCACCCGCACGGCGACATCGGCGGACGACAGCAGCGGTTCGGTCGCGATCGCCTCGGGGACTACAGCATCGGCGATTTCGAATGGTCCGACGCGGGTCCGCCGGAGCGCTGTGAGGTGTCCCCCGACGCCGAGCGCAGACCCCAGGTCGCGGGCCAACGCACGGATGTAGGTGCCGCTCGAGCAGTCGACGACGACGTCGAGGTCAACCGTTTCGTCGGTACGTCGCACATCAAGCACGTCGAACCGCGACACGGTCACCTCACGTGAGGCGAGCACGACCTCCTCCCCCGCGCGGGCGAGGTCGTAGGCCCGGCGCCCGCCGACCTTGATGGCCGACACCGTGCTCGGGACCTGAGAGATGCGCCCGGTGAGCGCAGCGATGTGGGCGTGGATGGCCTCGGTATCGACCGCCGCGAGCACCTGTGGGTCGGAACGCCATACGATCTCGCCGTCCGAGTCATCCGAATCCGTCGCGGCACCGAGTCGGATCGTCGCCTCGTAGGTCTTGTCGAGCCCGACCAGATAGGTCAGCAAGCGCGTCGCTGCATCGACCCCCAGCACCAGCAGTCCCGTGGCGAGGGGATCGAGGGTCCCGGCGTGGCCGATTTTGCGCGTGCCGAGCGCCTTGCGAGCCCGCGAAACGACGTCGTGGCTCGTCATCCCGTCCGGCTTGTCGACGAGCAGGATGCCGGGTCCGTGTGCGCTGGCCATCAGCAGAAATCGGCGTACATACGCCGCGGATGCTCGGGGTCGGTGTTGTCGACGATGACGGACGCTGCACGAGAGGGAGCCGCCTCGCGCCGGTACAGCTCCTGACCGGCGCGGTACCGGTGGTTTGCGGGCGCCGTGGGGTCGGGATCGGAGCCGTCGCGCACGGCCATCCGCTGCGAGGCGACATCGACGGGCACCTCGAGCCACACCGACCAGTGCCACAGCCCTCGCAAGGTCGGCCGATGGAGGAAGATGCCGTCGATGATCAGCACCGCGTCCTCGGGCCCCGTCACCCAGCGCGCCTCGGCGCGAACATCGCGATCGACGTCCCAGGCTGCGAGCTGGAAGCCGGTCGAGGGCATCGTGGCGCCGTCGCGGAAGGGGTCGATCAAGACGCGGCGCAACGTCGCCTCGTCGTAGGAGTCCTGATAGAAGCCCTCGGGCGAGTCGCGGCCGCGCGCGTAGCGCTCTGCTCGAGGTCGGTGGAAGCCGTCGACCGAGGCGCGGAAGACGGATGCCCCGTCCTCGGCGAACACGTCGGCAAGTCCGTCGGCGAAGATCGTCTTGCCCGCACCGTCGATGCCGTCCACCGCGATGATCACGCGGCCGGCCCGGTACGAACGGCGCACCTCGTCGCGGAGCTCCCGCAGCAGGGTCGTGCGGGGCGTGACGGGCAGGCGCATCCCCCCAGCCTACGGCGCAAACCGGAGCGCGAAACTTCATCTATGTCACCGATACAGGGCGAAAATGTGCCACAGGTGAAGTCTCGAGCGAGGAACGGGTGGGGTGCGGGGATCGTAGGGTGGAGGTTGTGCCCACGTCACTCCGTCCCGAAGCGGCGGACGAGGTCGAGTGGGTGCCCGAGCTGATCGACTGGTACACGGCCACGGCGCGCGAGCTGCCGTGGCGGCGTGCCGGATTCGGGGCGTGGGGCGTGCTGGTCAGTGAGTTCATGCTGCAGCAGACCCCCGTGAACCGCGTCGTGCCGCGTCTCGAGGCATGGCTCGAGCGCTGGCCGACTCCCGCGGCGTTGGCAGCGGATGCTCCGTCCGAAGCCGTGCGGCAATGGGCGAACCTCGGCTATCCGTGCCGCGCCCTCTGGCTGCATCGCGCGGCGGTCGAGATCACCGATCGGCACGGCGGGATCGTGCCGGCCGACGTCGACGCGCTGCTCGCCCTCACAGGAATCGGCGACTACACGGCACGGGCCGTCGCCGTTTTCGCGTACGGTCTGCGCGAACCGGTCGTCGACACCAACACCCGGCGTGTCCTCGCCCGGGTCGTCGCGGGACGCTCCCAGCCCGGCCCCGCGCATCGCCGCGATCTGGACGATATGCGTGCCGTGTTGCCCCAGGATGTCGCACGCTCTGCCATCGTCAATGCCGCGACGATGGAGCTCGGCGCTGTGGTGTGTGTGGCGCGCTCACCGCGGTGTGACGGGTGTCCGATAGCTCGATCCTGCGCCTGGCGCGCGGCGGGCTACCCGGACACGGGCGACACTCGGCCGCTCCAAGCGCGATACGCGGGCAGCGACCGGCAGGCGCGCGGTGCCGTTCTCGCGGTCCTGCGCGCGGCCGACGGTCCGGTGACGCTCGACGAGATCATCCCCGATTGGCCGGATGCGTCGCAGCGCGACCGCGCGATCGATTCGCTCATTGCGGACGGCCTAGCCGAGGCATCCGACGGCCTTCTGCGTCTGCCGGGCAGCTGAGGCACGCCGCGCGCGCCCGCCGTCCCGGGACATCATCCCCACAGCGACTCACCGAGCGCGCCGGTTGCCACCCAGTCCGCCCGTTTCTCGCGCCCACAACCGGCGCACTCGGCGAGAACCGGCGCACTCGGCGAGCAATCAGGCGTCGGCGTCGGGGGCTGCCTCAGCGTCAGCGAGGTCCGCGTCATCAGCGGGGTCCGCGTCATCAGCGAGGTCCGCGTCATCAGCGGGGTCTGCGTCATCAGCGAGGTCGCGGGGCTTGACGTACGGGTCGGCGTCGCCGGCGTACTGTGCCGACGCGGCGAGGCCCGCCACGGCGGCGTCGCGTTCGCGCGCCTCGCGCAGCAGCGCCGAGATCGCGTCGGCGCTCTCGGGCAGAGCGTCTTCGATGAACGTCAGCGACGGGGTCAACCGGGTGTTCAGGTGCTTGCCGAGCTCTGAGCGCAGGAGCCCGGTCGCGGAGGCCAGAGCCTTGCCGCTATCGGCGCGCTCTTCTTCGGACCCGAGCACCGTGTAGAACACGCTCGCGTGTTGCAGGTCGCCGGTCACACGGACATCGGTGATGGTCACGAACCCGAGCCGCGGGTCGCGCAGTCCCTTCTCGAGACGCTCGGCGAGAACCACTTTGATGCGGTCGGCGACGCGCGCCGCTCTCTCACTTGCCATGTTCCTACTTCTTTCTCATCACCAGCCCACCGCGCAGTGAGCGCGTGGAGAACGACGGAGGTTCCGGATGTCGGCGGCGGAAGCATCGGGTTAGGTTCCCGCTCTGCTTCCACCACCGGCATCCGGAACCGGAGCCGATGTGGGTGCGGACGATTTCCCGTCCGCACCCCGATCAAGATCAGCCGCGCGGCTTCTCCACCATCTCGGTCGTCTCGATCTCGTCGCCGATCTGGATGTCGTTGAACTTACCGAGTCCGATACCGGCCTCGTAGTCCGTGCGCACCTCGGTGACGTCGTCCTTGAAGCGACGCAGCGACTCGATGGCCAGGCCATCGGCGATGACGACACCCTCGCGGATGACGCGGGCCTTCGCGTTTCGGGTGATCGTTCCGCTGCGGACGATGACACCGGCGATGTTTCCGAACTTGGAGGAGCGGAACACCTCGCGGATCTCGGCCACACCCGACTGCTTCTCTTCGAACTCCGGCTTGAGCATGCCGGTGAGGGACTGCTCGACGTCGTCGATCGCGTTGTAGATGACGGAGTAGAAGCGAACATCCACGCCTTCGCGGGCGGCACGCTCGCGGGCCTTGGCATCGGGCCGGACGTTGAACCCGATCACGATCGCGTTGTCGATCGTTGCGAGGTTGATGTCGGACTCCGTCACCGCACCCACACCACGGTGGATGATGCGCAGCTGCACCGAGTCGTCGACCTCGATCTTGAGGAGCGACTCTTCGAGGGCCTCGACGGCACCCGAGACGTCACCCTTGATGATGAGGTTGAGCGATTCGACCTTGCCCTCTTGCAGAGCACGCGTGAAGTCCTCGAGCGAGATACGCTTGCGCGCCTTCGCCAGGGCAGCGTTGCGCTCAGCAGCTTCACGCTTCTCAGCGATCTGGCGCGCGAGGCGGTCTTCGTCGGTGACGATGAACGTGTCGCCGGCGCGGGGCACCGAGTTGAGTCCCTGCACCTGCACGGGCCGCGACGGGTAGGCCTCGAGCACGGGCTCGCCGTTCTCGTCCGCCATCGCACGCACGCGGCCGTAAGCCGTGCCCGCCACGATCGCGTCGCCGACCCGGAGCGTTCCCGACTGGATGAGGACGGTGGCGACCGAACCGCGGCCCTTGTCGAGCTTCGCTTCGATCGCGACACCGCGGGCAGCCTTGTTCGGGTTGGCCGTGAGATCCAGGCCCGCGTCGGCCGTGAGAAGAACCGCATCCAGAAGATCCTGGATGTTGGTGCCCTTGGTGGCCGACACATCCACGAACATCACGTCTCCGCCGTACTCCTCGGCGACCAGACCGTATTCGGTGAGCTGCTGACGAACCTTGGCCGGGTTGGCGTCGGGCTTGTCGACCTTGTTGACCGCCACGACGATCGGCACACCGGCCGATTGAGCGTGGTTGAGAGCCTCGACCGTCTGCGGCATGATGCCGTCGTCGGCCGCGACCACCAGGATCGCAAGGTCGGTCACCTGCGCACCACGTGCACGCATGGCGGTGAACGCCTCGTGACCCGGGGTGTCGATGAAGGTGATGGCGCGTTCGATGCCCTCGTGCTCGGTCCACACCTGGTAGGCACCGATGTGCTGCGTGATGCCACCGGCCTCGCCGGCGACGACGTTGGCCTTGCGGATCGCGTCGAGCAACTTGGTCTTACCGTGATCGACGTGACCCATGACGGTGACGACGGGGGGACGGATTTCGAGATCGCTCTCGTCTTCGTCGGCCAGCTCCTGATCGAGGTCGAGACCGAAGCTCTCGAGGAGCTCCTTGTCTTCGTCCTCGGGAGAGACCATCTGAATCTTGTAGCCGAGTTCTTCACCGAGGACCTCGAAGGTTGCCTCGTCGAGCGACTCCGTCGCGGTCGCCATCTCACCCAGGTTGAACAGGATGGTGACGAGCGTGCCGGGCTGCACGGTGTAGCCGGTGATGTTCTCGATCTTGTCGGCGAAGTCCGAGATGGATGCACCACGGCGCATCCGGATCGTCTGCCCGTTACCGCGCTGGACGTTGACGCCACCGACGACCGGGGCATCCCTCATCTCGAATTCCTGGCGCTTGGCCCTGCGCGACTTGCGCTGCTTGGACTTGCCGCCACCCTTACCGAAGGCACCTGCCGTGCCACCGCCGGGGCCACGGCCGCGGCCGCCACCACCGCCGGGGCGACCTGCGAAGCCACCGCCGCCGGGGGCACCCGCACCGGGCGCGCCGGGTCGGAAGCCACCGCCGCCGGCACCGCCGGGGCGACCGGGGCCGCCGGGACGCTGCTGGAACGGGGCGCCACCGGGGCGACCGGGACCGCCGGGACGACCGGGGCCGCCGGAACGCGGTGCGCCGAGACGCGGGGCGCCGGGTCGCGGCGCCTGCGGGCGCGGGATGTTGCCGGGCGTCGGGGACGGGCGCTGACCCATGCCCTGCGCGCTGGCGAACGGGTTATTGCCGGGGCGCGGTCCTGCCGGACGCTGTCCCATGCCCTGCGCGCTCGCGAACGGGTTGTTACCCGGGCGCGGTGCTCCTCCGGGACGCGGGGGCGCCGAGGCGTCACCGGATGCTTCGGCCGCGGGTGCCGCGGGTGCCTCTGCAGCTGCGGGCGCATCTGCCGGGGCAGCGGGAGCCTGTGCGGCGGGCGCCGCGGGGGCTGCCGGTGCCGGTGCGGCCGCGGCGGGCGCCGGGGTCGCGGGCGCCGGGGCGGGAGCAGCCGGGGCGGGAGCGGCCGCGGGTGCAGCCGGCGCCGCCGGGCGCACGGGACCGGGACGACCGGCCGGGCGCGGGGACGACGACGCGGCGGCGGGCGCCGGGGCCGCAGGCGCGGCTGCGCCCTCGGCCTCGAGCGCTTGGCGAAGCTTGCGAGCCACGGGGGGCTCGATCGTGGACGAGGGGCTCTTGACGAACTCGCCGAGCTCTTTGAGCTTGGCCAGCGCGACTTTACTGTCGACGCCGAGCTCGGAAGCGATCTCGTGTACGCGTGGTTTGGAAGCCACAATTCTCCTGTCTGGGTCCACCCAGGCAGGGCAGACCGTTAGTCGCGGACGGGACTCATTCTGAGCCGTTCACTTTGTTTCCATAGCCGTTCAGCCTGTTCTCTAACGTCTGCGTGTCGAGTGGCCCCGAAGCACGTAGTGCTCGTACGAACGCGCGGCGCCGCAGAGCGGAATCCACGCAGGCGGGTGTCTCATGCACCCACGCACCCCGACCCGGCATCGACCCACGCTCGTCTGGGACGAGATGAGAATTGATGGAAACGACCCTGAGAAGGGCCGACCGGGGGGCACGTGCGCGGCATCCGACACACGTCCGTACAGGTTCCATCTTACACCTCCGAGGCCCCGGTCGTTGAGCGAGCGTAGCCCCGGTCGTTGAGCGAGCGAAGCGAGACGAAACGGCGACGTGGGAGATTTCGTCTCGCTACGCTCGCTCAATCTGGAGTCGTAGCGCATCAACGCGGCTTCGCCACATTGATCCCCTACGACTCCAGGATGCTGTCGGGCTGAATGTCGATCTTCGCGCCGGTCAGCTTGGCCGCGAGCCGCGCATTCTGGCCCTCTTTGCCGATCGCCAGCGACAGCTGATAGTCGGGAACGAGAGCACGAACGGCCTTGGTCGAGGCATCCAGAATGAAGCTCGACGTCACCTTCGCAGGAGACAGCGCATTGCCCACGAACTTCGCCAGTTCGGGGTCATAGTCGACGATGTCGATCTTCTCGCCGCCGAGCTCCTCGGTGACGGCGCGCACGCGACGCCCCATCTCGCCGATGCACGCACCCTTGGCGTTGATCGCGGGGTCGTTGGCCCGTACCGCGATCTTGGTGCGGTGCCCGGCCTCGCGGGCGAGCGAGATGATCTCGACGAGCCCCGACGCGATCTCGGGCACTTCGAGCGCAAACAACTTGCGGACGAGACCCGGATGCGTGCGCGAGACCGTGATCGACGGGCCCTTCGGCCCCTTGCCGACGCTCGTGACGTAAACGCGCAGACGCGAGCCGTGCGGGTACGCCTCGCCGGGCGACTGTTCTTCGGGGGGCAGGATGGCCTCGACCGAGCCGAGATCGACGTGAATCATGCGCGGGTTGGGTCCCTGCTGCACGACACCGGCGACGATGTCGCCCTCTTTACCCTTGAACTCCCCGAGCACCGCGTCATCCGCGATGTCCCGGAGCCGCTGGCCGATGACCTGCTTGGCGGCGAACGCGGCGATGCGACCGAAGTCGTCGGGAGTGGTCTCTTCTTCGCCGATGACGGCGTCGTCGTCGTCCGTCACGGGAATGAAAACACCGACATGGCCGGTCTTCCGGTCCATCACCACACGGGCACCATCCGGCGCCTCGCCCGAGGGCGACGTGTGCTTGCCGTAGGCGGTCAGAATCGCCTGCTCGATGATGCTCACGAGTTCGTCGAAGGGGATTTCCTTCTCCCGCTCGATCGTCTTCAGCAGTCCGAGATCGATATCCACGGAGACCTCCCTATTCAGCTCTCGTCAACGCGTCACACGCGTCGACATCCCGCCTACTTTACCGGATGTCATCACGAGAAGCCGGTGCGGATGAGTGCGGCGCCGCCGCATCGTTGCTACAGTCCGGTGCATCCGCACGCGGCCGCACTCTCGGGCAAGGTAGCCCCGTTCGTGTTGCGACCGTTGTGAACTCGAAATGTAGGCGAAACGCGCTTCGGCTTTCATCAACCTGACGAAAAGCTGAAGAAACCCTGAACACGGAAAGCGGTCGATCTATGGACATCATGGCGTTCCTGCAAAGCATCTTCCTTCAGATCGACTTCTTCACCTGGGGGTGGTCGCTGATTCCGATGCTCGTCATCTTCGGCATCGTCTTCACGATCTCGACGAGATTCATCCAGCTGAAATACTTCGGGCGCATGTGGCGGGTCCTCGGCGGCGGCGACAAAGTGGCCGATCCCGACCAGATCAGCGCGCGCCAGGCGCTCGTCGTCTCGATCGGCGGTCGCGTCGGCGGCGGAAACATCGCGGGCGTGGCGGTCGCGATCACGCTGGGTGGCCCCGGCGCCGTCTTCTGGATGTGGATGATCGCCCTCGTCGGCATGGCGACGAGCCTGATCGAGTGCACGCTGGCGCAGGCATTCAAGCGCCGCATGCCCGACGGATCATTCCGAGGCGGGCCAGCCACATACATCCGTCACGGCCTCGGCAAGAGCTTCCAGTGGCTCGTGATCATCTACGCGGTGAGCCTGCTGGCCTCGTTCGCTCTCGGGTTCAACGCCTTCCAGGCGAACACGGTCGCGGGTGCGGTGGAGAACACCTTCTCCATCGATCGTTGGATCACCGGGATCGTGATGGCCGCGCTCGCGGGCGTCATCGTCTACGGCAGCATCCAGCGCATCGCGAAGGTCGCCGACGTGATCGTGCCCGTCATGGCCATCGTCTACCTGCTGATGGCTCTCATCGTCATCGCCGTCAACATCACCGAGGTCCCGGCCATGATCTGGACGATCCTCCAGAACGCCTTCGGCTTCGAATCCGCCGTCGCCGGCGGAATCGGTGCGGCAATCGCCAACGGACTGCGGCGCGGCCTCTTCTCCAACGAGGCAGGTCTCGGTTCGGCTCCGAACGTCGCGGCCACCGCCTACGTCAAGCACCCGGTCAGCCAGGGCATCACCCAGATGCTCTCGGTGTTCGTCGACACGATGCTGGTCTGCTCGGCGACCGCGTTCGTCATCCTGCTCAGCGGTGCCTACGTTCCAGGAAACGAGGAGGTCGACGGCATCGTGCTCACCCAGACAGCCCTGGCCGACAGCCTCGGCGACTGGACCCTGTATGTTCTGACGTTCTCGATCCTGCTCTTCTCGTTCAGCTCGATCATGTACAACTACTACCTCGGTGAGACGGCGCTGCGAGAACTCACCAAGAGCAACATCGCCACCCACATCCTCCGCTGGGCGGTCATCGCGATCGTCCTCATCGGAGCGATCGCTCCGGGAGCCACCGCGGTGTTCTTCTTCTCCGACCCGCTCATGGGAGTGCTCGCGGTCGCGAACCTCATCGCGATTCTGGCGATGCTGCCCACAGCACTGCGATTCGTGTCGGACTACGTGAGCCAGGTGAAGGCCGGAGTGGACCGACCGGTATTCAACGTCGCGGAGTTCGCCGACCTCGACCTCGATGTCACGGCATGGGAAGACGTCGACGTGGACACAGACGTCGTCAAGGAGAAAGTCCGCAAACGATAGGGGCACCGCCGCCCTGGTGTCCTGAAGGTGTCCATCGGCTCGGCCGGCCAGACCTAGGCTGAGCCGATGGACACCGATGCCCCGAAGCGCGTTGCGCGCGAGGCGACGACTGTGCCGTGGTTCCGCGGCCTGGCGCGGCTCGGATATGTCTCGAGCGGCATCGTGCACGGCTTGATCGGCGCCATCGCCCTGATCGTGGCTCGCGGGGGCGATGCAGTGAGCGATCAGACGGGCGCGCTGCGGGCCATCGCCGTGCTTCCCCTGGGGTTCACGCTGCTCTGGATCATCGCCGCGGGATTCTTCGCCCTGGCCGTCTGGAAGATCGCCGAGGGCGTGCTGGTCTACCGCGAGAATCCGGTGCAGAGATGGGGCGGACGCGTGGGCCAATGGGGACAGGCCGCCGTTTTCGCCGTGTTCGGCACCGTCGCGGCCGCCATCGCACTCGGCGCGCAACTGAGCAGCGAGCGCGCGGCGGAAGCACTCAGCGGCGGAGTCCTGCGGATCCCCGGTGGGGCATTCCTGCTCGTCGGAGTCGGCATCGGCGTCGGCATCACCGGGGTTTCTTTTCTCGGCATGGGCGTGCGGCGCAGCTACCGCACGCAGGTCTCGGTTCCGGACGGCTGGCTCGGCACCCTCGTCGACGCCCTCGGGATCGTCGGGTTCGTCGCCAAGGGCATCGCCCTCATCGCGATATCGGTGCTGCTCGTGATCGCCGCGATCCGGGACGAGGCGAGCACGGCCGGCGGTCTCGACGGCGCGCTCGGGGCTCTTCTCGCGCTCGCCCTCGGTCCATTGCTCGTCGGCGCTATCGGCGTCGGTTTCATCGCCTACGGGATTTTCTGCTTCTTCCGCGCGCGCTACGCGCGCCTGTGATCCTGGCTCCGGCGATCCTTAGCACGCGCGCTGGTCGGCGTCGAGACCCGCGCTTCCCCTGCGTGAACGGCTCCGGTCGCGCGTAGCCTCGGGGGCATGGCCCCTGACGTCGCAGACTCCGCCGAGCAAACGGCTCGCAAGGCGGCATCCCATCCCGCATTCCGCACCCTCGCGCGGACCGGCTACGCCGCCAACGGTGTGGTGCACATCCTGATCGGCGCGATCGTGCTCGCGGTCGGCGCGGGTGGAGGTGGCGAGTCCGACCAGACCGGAGCTTTCCGCGCGATCTCGGAAGCACCCCTGGGGTTCGTCGCCCTGTGGATCCTGACGATCGGGCTCGCCGCCCTGGCCCTCTGGTACGTCATCGAGGGCGTCCTGGTCGACGAGGATGACGCGCGAAAGCGTTGGGCGAAGCGCATCGGCGAGTGGGCGAAGGCGATCGTCTACGCCGCGATCGGCTACAGCGCGGCCTCGGTCGCCCTGGGTGCCGGGTCGAGCGGTGACGAGAGCGCACAGGACGCCAGCGGCACTGTCCTGTCGCTGCCCGCCGGTCCCCTGCTCCTCGGCGTCGCCGGCATCGTCATCGTGGTGATCGGGGGCGCGTACGTCGTGAAGGGCGCGACACGCAGCTTCCGAAAGAAGCTCCGGATGCCCGGGGGCACTGCCGGACGCGTCGTGACAGCCCTCGGCGTCGCGGGCTACATCGCGAAGGGTGTCGCCCTCGCGATTGTCGGCATTCTGGTCGTCACGGCGGCGGTACAGGTTGATCCCACCGAGGCGGGTGGGATCGACGAGGCGATAGCTTCACTGGTCGCGCTCCCCTTCGGGCCCTGGCTCGTAGCCGCGGCCGGCGTCGGGTTCATCGCGTACGGCGTCTACTGCTTCTTCCGCGCCCGCTACGCGCGTCTCTGACCACGACGGGGACGCCGGTCAGGCCGGGCAGTCATTCGCCGCGGCCGTGACGGGCACGCCATCGAATCGCGCCTGCGTCCAGCGCATCATGGTCGAGAGCAGCGGCGAACCGGGCAGCATCGGGCCCGTGTGGTCCATCCGATCGAACACGCGCACCTGCAGGGCCTGCCCCTCGGCGCATCGTTCTTCGACGAAACGCTCGTACAACATGGACGGGATCACCTCGTCCCGGCCTCCCCACGCCACGAGCACCGGGGATGTCCAGGGTCCCGTCGCCGAGTTCTGCGCCAACCGCTCGCCCAACGCTCCCGCCGTCAGGTCGGTGTCGTAGAGGGGCCGATCGGCCGAGACCCCGAGCGCGGCGAGCACCGACACGACGACGCCGGGCTCGGTCGGGCAGCGCTGTGTCATCTCACGCACGATCGAGCGCCCGCCGGGCGCGACGTAGTCCGAGATCTCGACATCGGGATACGTGTCGGCGTAGGGCACCAGCACCCACGAGATCAGCACCGACAGGATCGCCGAATCCTGAGTCCGGGCCAGCTCCGCGGCGAGGGCCAGGGGGTCGGCCGCGGGCGAGATCGCCACGGTCCCCTGCACGCTCAGTTCGGGTGCGTACTCGGGCGCGACCTGACTCACCCAGAGCGCGGCATGGCCGCCCTGCGAATGCCCCCACACCACGACCTCCGGCGAAAGCCACATACCGTCCGCGTCGTCGGCCGCACGCACCGCGTCGATGGCCGAGCGAGCCTCGCCCTCACCGATCAGGTAGG
Organism: Microbacterium sp. HM-570; assembly: GCF_054165885.1. Classification (NCBI taxonomy): domain Bacteria; kingdom Bacillati; phylum Actinomycetota; class Actinomycetes; order Micrococcales; family Microbacteriaceae; genus Microbacterium; species Microbacterium sp. HM-570. Next base: position 3,102,322 of record NZ_CM135111.1, on the reverse strand, counting down.
GGAAAGTACCCGGTGCACCCTGACCCGTGTAGTCGGTCGCGACGACGACCCAGCCCGCCGCCAGGGCGCGATCGATCGCGGGGATCGCCCATCGTGTCGCCGAGGCATCCGCGAGGCTCGGGGCACACCCCCGCGCGACGCCGGTGGTGCCGTGATTCCAGATGATGACGGGGCGCGGGCCCGGGGGCATCTCGGTGGGCGAGATGACCAATCCGCTCGCCAGCGCACGGTTTCCGAAAGTGTCCGTTGTGCTGTACAGGATGCGTCGCACCTCGCCGCCGACCGGGGTGCGTCCGTTGTACGCACCCTCGCGCAGCAGCGTGCCGGGGGCGGTCGGGGGGCCGTCGGGGGCGTCGTAGAAAGCATCGACGACGGGCGCGCCGTCGGCCAGCCACGTGCTCACCCACCAGGACCCGCCCGCGAGCCCGAGCAGCACTGCTGCGAGCGCGTACCGGCCGACCGCCGCCCAGACGATCCCGCGGCGGTTTCCGGTCGTCTCACCGGGGCGCGCAGAACGTCCTCGAATCCGCCGCGACGCGCGCCAGGTCAGGACCGACCCGAGCACCAGCGTCCGCAACCCGAATGCGATCGCCACCACGAGCAGGGTGACATCCGGCCACAACAGGGCGAGCAGGCCGAAGACCACCTGCGCCGCACCCGAAGCGCCGGCCAGCACCCTCTCGCTCACCCGCCCGCGGAACAGACCGATGAACGCCCCGAGCCCGCCGAGCACCAGCAGTCCAGCGATCAGCTCGGGCAACAGGTCGAGATTTCGTCCGAGCCAGAACAGGATCACGCCACCACCGATGATCCACAGGACGGCGAGGAGGATGTTCGCCCGGCGGGGAACGTCGCGTGGCGCGATCAGGTCCATCGCACCGGAGGCGATGGCGCTGATCCCGATATAGATCGCCAGGACCCACAGCGAGGTCAACGGGCGGGTGACGATGAAGACGCCGAGCACCATCAGTCCGAGTCCGACGACGACGCCCACCCACGCGGGCGCGCGGCCCACGAGCCGGCCCACCCCGCCGCGTCGCGGCACGGGCGCGCGCGGGGCCCTCGGCTCGTCAGTCACTCGGGCAATGCTAGATCGACTTCCGGCGTACCGGCCTCAGGAGGTGAGGGCAGCGACCGCGTCGGCGACCGACACGACCTCGCGGTCACCGGTGCGGCGGTCCCACAGCTCGACCTGGCCCTCGGCGGCACCGCGGCCGACGATCAGGATCCGGGGCACACCGATCAGCTCGGCATCGCCGAACTTCACGCCCGGTGACACCTTGGGCCGGTCGTCGTAGAGCACATCGAGTCCGGCGCCCTCGAGCTCGTCGGAGATGGATGCCGCGAGGTCGAACGCCACGGCATCCCGTCCCGTCGCGACGACATGCACGTCGAACGGCGCGACGGAGGCGGGCCAGATCAGACCCTTGTCGTCGTTGCCCAGCTCGGCAATGATCGCGAGGATGCGCGTCACGCCGATGCCGTACGAACCCATCGTGACGGTGACGAGCTTGCCGTTCTCGTCGAGCACCTTCAGGCCCAGCGCCTCGGCGTACTTGCGGCCGAGCTGGAAGACGTGACCGATCTCCATGCCGCGTGCGAGATTGACCGGGCCAGAGCCATCCGGAGCCGGGTCACCCTCGCGCACCGAGGCGACCTCGACGAAGCCGTCGGCGACGAAGTCGCGGCCCGCGACGAGCGAGTGCACGTGCTTCTCGTGCGCGTTCGCGCCCGTGATCCATGAGGTGCCGTCGACCACGCGAGGGTCGAGAACGAAGCGAATGTTCGTGGCGGATTCCGCGCCGAGGATCGCTCCCGTGGTCGACCAGGGGCCGATGTAGCCCTTGACCAGCAGCGGATGCTTGGCGAAGTCGGCCTCGGTGGCGGCCTCGACCGCGGCCGGTGCGAATGCGACCTCGACGCGCTTGTCGTCGACGTCGCGGTCACCGGGCAGGCCCACGACGACCAGTTCGCGCGTGCCATCGAGGTGCGTGAGCGCGAGCACCACGTTCTTCAGCGTGTGCGCGGCGGTCCACTCCCCCGACGCGGGTGCGTCGAGGTGCGCGTTGGCGTGGGCGACGAGCGTGGCGATCGTCGGCGTGTTCGGCGAGTCGAAGATCACGGGCTCGGGCAGGCCGTCGAACGGGATCGGCTCGGGCGCGAGCGTCGTGAAGGCTTCGACGTTGGCGGCATAGCCACCGTCCGAGCGGACGAATGTGTCCTCGCCGACCGGGGTCGGGTGCAAGAACTCTTCGCTCCTCGAACCACCCATGGCCCCGGCATCCGCCTGCACGATCACGTACTCGAGGCCGAGGCGCGAGAAGATGCGCTCGTACGCATCCCGCTGCGACTGGTAGCTCGCGTCGAGACCGGCGTCGGTGTAGTCGAAAGAGTAGGCATCCTTCATCGTGAACTCGCGGCCACGCAGCAGGCCTGCGCGGGGCCGCGCCTCGTCGCGGTACTTGTCCTGGATCTGGTAGATCGACAGCGGCAGGTCCTTGTACGACGAGTACAGGTCCTTCACGAGCAGCGTGAAGACCTCTTCGTGCGTCGGCGCGAGCAGATAGTCGGCGCCCTTGCGATCTTGCAGGCGGAACAGCGCGTCGCCGTACTCCTCCCAGCGGCCGGTGACCTCGTAGGGCTCGCGCGGCAGCAAGGCCGGGAAGTGCACCTCGTACGCTCCGGCATTCGCCATCTCTTCGCGAACGACGGCCTCGATCTTGGCCTTGACCTTCAGCCCCAGCGGCAGCCAGGCGAAGACACCGGGCGCCTGGCGCCTGATGTAGCCGGCGCGAACGAGCAGCCGATGGCTCGTGACTTCTGCGTCAGAGGGGTCCTCACGGAGTGTGCGGAGGAAGTAGTGCGAGAGACGGGTGACCACGATCGTCCAGTCTAGGCGCGCGGATGCCCGGGGCCCTTCGCCGCGTTCTGCCTATCCCCGCGCCCGGTCCGCGCAGCGCCGCTGGATCCGCTCACCTGGCACTTGTTGTTGGCTCGTGGCGTCCCATCCCGCAACGACTGCCAGGCGAACGGATCCGTGGGCCGGATAGGCTCGCCCGCGTGTGCACCCGCATCTTCTGGAACGACAATCCCATCGCCAAGACCGTGGCACGGTGCATGGACTGGGCCGTCAGCGACGAACCGGAGCTCTGGTACATCCCGGCCGGACAGCAACGCTCGGGCGACGCTGGCGAAGGATCCCTCGCCTGGGTCTCGCAGCACGCCACTGTCGTCGTCAGCATGTGGGGCATCGGCACGGTCGACGGGCTGAACGACGCAGGTCTGGCTGCTCACGCGCTGTACTTGGATCCCGAGGATGTGTCGTTCCCCGCCGCCGACGAACGCCCGACTGTCGCCCACACGATGTGGGTCCAGTACCTGCTCGACAACTTCGCCACCGTTGCGGATGCGATCGCGGCCGTGGAAGACATCCGGATCGTCGCTCCCCTACTCCGCGGCGAAACCTTCGGCGTGCACATCGCCCTCGAGGACAGCACCGGCGACTCGGCGATCATCGAGCCGCTCGGCGGGCGGATGGTCGTGCACCACGGACCCGAATTCACGGTGATGGCCAACTCGCCGACACTCGACCAGCAGCTCGAGAACCTCGCGCGCTATCGCCCGTTCGGTGGTGAGCTTCCTCCCCCGGGCGACATCACCTCGCCCGACCGGTTCGTGCGCGCGGCATACTTCCTGCACTATCTGCCCGAGCCCGCAAGCCTCGACGAGGCCGTCGCCGGGGTCGTGCAGCTGATCGCCAACGTGTCGGTGCCCTACGGCGCGCCCTACGCCGATGGCGGCGTGTACCCGACCTGGTGGCGCTCGGCGGCGGACCTCACGAACCGCACATACTTTTTCGGCTCAACGCGGAGTCCGGGCATCTTCTGGATCGACGTGCCCTCGCTCGCGGGCACCACCGAGGCGCTGCGTCTCGACCCGCGCGACACATCACTCGTCGGCGACCAGACATCCCGTCTAGCGCCCGCCGCCCTCCGCTACTGAGCTCGGCTACGTCGAGCTGTCACAAAACGCTCCATACATCGAACGGATGCAGCGGTTCGTGACGGCTCGCCTACTCGGGACACTGCAGCGCGGCCAATAGCGCAACGTCCATCCCCGCGCAACGGGTGCCCGGATGATCGCGCTCAGAGCACGCCTGTGACAGGTTAGAGAGGTGGTTCATTGCCTGCCTGCCACCCCGCACGCGTAGAACCAGCGACGACCGCACCCGAGTGAGGACGAACGTATGACTGCCGCCGCAGAGCCCGCCCCCTATACGGCCTCGATCCCGATCATGACGCAGGAGCCGTTTCCGGATACGCCGGGCAGCCCCGAACCGGAATGGTTCAAGACCGCCGTCTTCTACGAGGTACTTGTGCGCTCGTTCAAGGACGGGGATGGCGACGGCACCGGAGACTTCCGCGGGTTGATCGACAAACTCGACTACCTGAAGTGGCTCGGCGTCGACTGCCTGTGGGTTCCGCCGTTCTTTCCCTCGCCATTGCGTGATGACGGGTACGACGTGGCCGACTACACCGGCGTCCTGCCGGAGCTCGGCACGGTCGCCGACTTCCAGGAGTTCCTGAACGCGGCGCATGAGCGCGACATCCGCGTGATCATCGACTTCGTCATGAATCACACGAGCGACGAGCATCCGTGGTTCCAAGCCAGCCGCAACGACCCGGATGGCCTGTACGGCGACTTCTACGTCTGGAGTGACACCGACGAGCTCTACGAGGAAGCCCGCATCATCTTCGTCGACACCGAACCGAGCAACTGGACGTGGGATCCGGTCCGCAAGCAATACTTCTGGCACCGGTTCTTCTCGCACCAGCCCGACCTCAACTTCGACAACCCGAAGGTGCATGAGGCCATGATCGACGCCATGCGATTCTGGCTCGATATGGGCCTGGACGGCTTCCGACTCGACGCCGTGCCCTACCTGTACGAGCGGCCGGGCACGAACGGCGAGAACCTTCCCGAGACGCACGAGTTCCTCCGCAAGGTGCGGGGGATCGTCGACACCGAGTACCCAGGTCGGGTGCTGCTCGCCGAGGCGAATCAGTGGCCGGCCGACGTCGTCGATTACTTCGGAGATCCGGATGTCGGGGGTGACGAGTGCCACATGTGCTTCCACTTCCCCGTGATGCCCCGCATCTTCATGGCGGTGCGCCGCGAGTCGCGGTTCCCGATCAGCGAGATCCTCGCCGAGACGCCGTCGATTCCGTCCGGATGTCAGTGGGGAATCTTCCTCCGAAACCACGACGAGCTCACGCTCGAGATGGTGACCGACGAAGACCGCGACTACATGTGGAACGAATACGCCCAGGACCCGCGGATGAAAGCCAACATCGGCATCCGTCGGCGTCTCGCTCCCCTGCTCGACAACGACATCGACCGGATCGAACTGTTCACCGCGCTGCTGCTGTCGCTGCCCGGGTCCCCCGTCCTCTACTACGGCGACGAGATCGGGATGGGCGACAACATCTGGCTCGGCGACCGCGACGGCGTCCGCACCCCGATGCAGTGGACATCCGATCGCAATGCCGGGTTCTCGACCGCGAACCCGGGCAAGCTCGACCGTCCGATCGTCCAGGACCCGGTCTACGGATACCTCGCGGTCAACGTCGAGGCTCAGCAGGAGGACCGCTCGTCGCTGCTGCACTGGACGCGCCAGATGATCCACGCCCGTAAACGCCATCCGGCATTCGGGCTCGGCAGCTTCAACGATCTCGGCGGATCGAACCCGTCGGTGCTCTCGTACTCCCGAGAGCACACGAACGATGACGGTACGGTCGATGTGATCGTGTGCGTCAACAACCTGTCCCAGTTCCCCCAACCCGTCGAACTCGATATGCGCCGCTTCGAGGGAATGGTGCCCGTTGAGCTCATCGGTGGCGCTCCGTTCCCCCGGATCGGCGAGCTGCCGTACCTGCTGACTCTCGGCGGCCACGGGTTCTACTGGTTCCAACTGCACGAGCCGGCGACCGAGTCGGAGGAGGTGGGGTTGCTGTGAGCGACATCGGTTACGCCCTGTTGGAGGGCTATCTCGTACGAACACGTTGGTTCGGCGGCAAGGGACGCCCGTTCCGGGTCTCGCAGGCTCGCGTGCTCGCTGAGCTTTCGGCACCCGAGCGGCCGAAGGTGACCGTGTACCTCGTGTCCGTGGAGTACGACGACGAGGTCGGCGGCACGGAGCTGTACCAAGTACCCCTGGCCGGCTACGGCGACATCGAAGACCGCATCGGCCACGCGTACGTCGGCGCGATCGAGGTCGACGGTCACCAGCGGCACCTCTACGACGCGGTGCACGACCGCGACGCCATGGCGCTCTGGCTGGACGCCTTCGTAGCCGCCGAAACGAGCGGCCAGGCCGACGCAGGTGGGTTGCGATTCCATCGACTGCCCGGCGGCGAGCCCCTCGATCCCGAGCTGCGCCCCTCGCCGATGACGGGCGAGCAGTCCAATTCGTCGGTCCGGTTCGACGAGACCGCGATGATGAAGATCTTCCGCAAGCTCAGTCCGGGCGTGAACCCCGACATCGAGATTCACGAGGAACTCACTCGGGGCGAGTCGGAGTACATCGCCGAGCTCTACGGGTGGATCGAGGCGACGGTCGACGGCGAGGTCTTCCAGCTGGCCATGCTGCAGGAGTTCCTCCGCACCGCCACCGACGGATTCGAGCTCGCGATGGCGAGTGTCCGCACGCTGCTGGCAGACCTCGAACAGGGAGTGGATGACTCGGGTGGCGATTTCGCGGGAGAGGCCGCGCGCCTCGGCGAAGCCCTCGCCAAGGTGCACGCGGTGCTTCGCGAGCGTTTCCCGTCAGATCGGACCGGGCAGGAGGCCACCGCGGCTCTCGCGGCTGCCATGACGGAGCGTCTGGACCAGGCCCTCCGGGTGGTTCCCGAGATCGAGCCTCACGCCGATCGACTGCGCGCCGTCTTCGCGGACGTCGCGGCGCTCGACGGACTCGACGTGCAGCGCGTGCACGGTGACCTGCATCTCGGTCAGACGCTGCGCACGTCACGCGGTTGGCGCCTCGTGGACTTCGAGGGCGAGCCAGGCCGGCCCTTCACAGAGCGGGCGCTGCCCGATTCGCCGTGGAGAGATGTCGCCGGCATGCTGCGTTCGTTCGACTATGCGCCCGGTGTCGTGGAGATGTCGTTGGCAGGCACGACCCGGATCATCGATGAGGAAGAGTGGGCCCTGCGGGGCGAACGCTCGAGCGAGTGGTCTTCGCGGGCACGCACTCACTTCGTCGACGGATACATCGCGGCTCTGAGTCCCCCGGAGGCCGACGAGGCCGACGAGGCCTCGAACGATGGCGGCGACACTCCGCGAGCCGAAGACGAGGCCAGCGCCCACGAGCGCCGCGTGCTGCTCGCGGCATACGTCGCCGATAAAGCCGTCTACGAGGTCGTCTACGAAAAGCGCAACCGCCCCGCGTGGGTGGGAATCCCGCTGGCCGCGCTCGCGCGCATCAACGCGGAGTAATTCGCCACCAGACCGGGTGGCCCGGCTCTGAGGTGGCCCGGCTCAGGGCTACCTCGGGTCAGGGCTGCCCGCTCAAGATTGCCGGGTCAGGCGGTGATGACCTGGGCCGTCCCAGGCGCGGCACCGGGGCCCATTTCATCCGCCAGACGGTTTGCCTCTTCGATGAGCGTTGCGACGATCTCGGACTCGGGGACGGTCTTGATGACCTGCCCCTTCACGAAGATCTGGCCCTTGCCGTTGCCTGATGCGACGCCCAGGTCGGCCTCGCGGGCCTCGCCGGGGCCGTTGACGACACAGCCCATCACCGCGACGCGGAGCGGGACGGTCATGTCCTTGAGCCCCTCGGTCACGTCGTCGGCGAGCGTGTAGACGTCGACCTGCGCACGCCCGCAGGACGGGCACGAGACGATCTCGAGCTTGCGCTCGCGCAGGTTCAGCGACTGCAGGATCTGGTGGCCGACCTTGACTTCTTCGGCGGGCGGGGCCGAGAGCGAGACACGAATCGTGTCGCCGATGCCTTCCCCGAGCAAAATGCCGAACGCCGTCGCCGACTTGATCGTGCCCTGGAAGGCGGGGCCGGCCTCGGTAACCCCGAGGTGCAGCGGCCAATCGCCCATCTCGGCCAGGAGACGGTATGCCTTGACCATCACGACGGGGTCGTTGTGCTTGACCGAGATCTTGAAATCGTGGAAGTCGTGCTCTTCGAAGAGGGATGCTTCCCAGCGCGCGCTCTCGGCGAGCGCCTCGGGCGTCGCCTTTCCGTACTTCTGCAGCAGGCGCGGGTCGAGAGATCCGGCGTTCACGCCGATGCGGAGTGAAACTCCGGCGGCCTTCGCAGCCGCTGCGATCGAGCCGACCTGGTCATCGAACTTCCGGATGTTGCCCGGGTTGACGCGCACGGCGGCACAGCCCGCGTCGATCGCTTGGAAGACATACTTCGGTTGGAAGTGGATGTCTGCGATGACCGGGATCTGGCTCTTCTTCGCGATGATGTGCAGCACATCGGCGTCATCCTGCGACGGGACGGCGACGCGCACGATCTCGCAACCGGATGCGGTCAGTTCGGCGATCTGCTGGAGCGTGGCGTTGATATTGGTCGTCGGCGTCGTGCACATCGACTGCACACTGACCGGCGCGTCGCCACCGACGAGCACCTTGCCGACGCGGATCTGTCGACTCTTGCGACGAGGCGCGAGAACATCCGGCACTTTCGGCATTCCGAGATTCACTGCTGGCACGCACCCAGCCTACGCGGATACGACCCCGCCGGGTCGGGAGCGAGATTCAGGAGATGCGCTTCATCTCGCTCTGAATCTGGCCCTCGGACGGCCCTCCCGCCGCGGGACCGAAGGCCCGAACGCCCGTGAATGCAACCCCGATGGCGATGCCGACGATCGGCCAGATCGGCCAGAATCCCTCGAACCCTCCCCCGGGTCCGCCCGAGAAAGCCCAGATGAGGATGAAGAGGACGCTCAAGATCAGCCAGGTGATGAGGGACTGCCAGAAGTGGTTCTTGGCTTTCAATCGGTTGATGGCGCGTGCGCGCAGATCGTCGCTCATGGCGAAAGCATAGGGCCGTAGGGGCGCCGCCCGGAAGAGCGGTGGCCCGCGTCCCGCGTGCTATCGTGACGGCATGTTCGCGAACCGTTCCTGGTGGCCCGCCTTCTAGGCGGTGTGTTCGCGTTTCCACGAATCCAGACCGCCCGAGTGGCGGTCTTTTCGTTTGAGCGACCGCCCCGCCGGGCCGAGCCGAAGGACCCACGATGACCGGCCATCGCCCCCCTAGTGATGCGGACGGCAGCGAGCTGCTGAAGCGTCTGCGCGATTCCGCAGCCGACCGTCCCCTCGTCCTGATCGCGCGCGACGGCGCTGATGTCGAAGTCCTCACGGGCACCGTCGTCGACGTCGAGCTGCTCGCCGACATCCCGCTGACGGATGCGGGGGGCGCACCGCAAGAGGTCCTGGCCCTGGTTCCGTACCGGCAGGTGCGCGAGCGCGGATTCGAATGCCACGACGACGGAGCACCGCTTCGTTGCATCATCGTCACCGAGCGCGGCGTTGTGTCCCGAGACAACGCGATGCGCGTCCTTCCCACCGCGCCGGTGCCTCTGCACGACACCGGCTTCGACGTCTCCGACGAGGACTACGCCGAGATCGTGCGCGACGTCATCGCCGACGAGATCGGACGCGGCGAGGGAGCGAATTTCGTCATCCGCCGTGACTTCACAGCTCGTGTCGAGGCCGACCCGCTCGAGACCGCCCTGACCTGGTTCCGCGCGCTACTCGAGCACGAGCGCGGCGCGTACTGGACGTTCGCGATCGTCACTCCCGGCCATGTCGCCGTGGGCGCGAGCCCTGAGGCGCACGTCAGCGCCAGTAACGGCGTCGTCACGATGAACCCCATCTCGGGTACGTTCCGCCACCCCGCGGGCGGCTCGACGCCGGAGGCGCTCACCGAGTTCCTCGAAAACACGAAAGAGACCGAAGAGCTCTTCATGGTCGTCGACGAAGAGTTGAAGATGATGAGCGCCGTCTGCTCGGATGGCGGACGCATCACGGGTCCGCATCTGAAAGAAATGTCCCGGCTGACGCACACCGAGTACATGCTGCGGGGCCGGAGCACGCTCGATCCTCGGGACATCCTGCGCGAGACGATGTTCGCGCCGACCGTCACGGGTTCGCCGATGCAGAACGCGTGCACGGTGATCCGCCGACACGAGACGAGCGCCCGGGGTTACTACTCCGGTGTCGCCGCCCTCTTCACCCCGAACGGCGACGCACACGATCTGGATGCGCCGATCCTGATTCGCACGGCCTACCTCGTCGATGGGCGCCTGCGCGTGCCTGTCGGTGCGACGCTCGTGCGCCACTCCGACCCGGATGGCGAGGTCGGCGAAACGCACGGCAAGGCCGCGGGTCTGCTCGGTGCGATCGGCGCGGTTCCGCGCGAGAGTGCGCCAGCACCCGTTGCGGATCCGGACGCCCCGACGACGCTCCGCGCACCGCTGGCCGACGACCCCGCGATCGCGACGCTGCTCGCCTCGCGCAACTCGCGGCTGGCTCCGTTCTGGCTCAACCCGCAGGACACCGACGCCCCGGGGCCCTTCACCGGGCGCACCGCGCTGGTGGTCGACGCCGAGGACCGGTTCACGACGATGCTCGCCCACCAGCTGCGCCATCTCGGGCTGACCGTGCGCATAGAGCACTGGTCCGAGGTGACGGATGCCGAGGCATCCGACGCCGAACTCCTGATCGCCGGCCCCGGTCCGGGCGACCCTCTCGACGACAGCCCCCGGATGCACCGCATGCGCGAGATCGTGTCGGCTCGGCTGGCTTCGGGACGTCCGCTGCTCGCAGTGTGCCTGAGCCATCAGATCCTCGCGCACACGCTCGGGATGACCCTCGCCCCGCTGGCCCGGCCACACCAGGGCCTGCAGCTCAGCGTCGACGTGTTCGGGCAACGCCCATCGATCGGGTTCTACAACACGTTCACGGTCAGCGTGGAGCCCGGAACGACGCGGCTCGGGCAGACCGAGATCGCGGCGGACCCGGCATCCGGCGACGTCTATGCGATGCGCGGCCCGGGCTATGCCTCGGTGCAGGGCCATCTCGAGTCGATCCTCTCGCGGGACGGGATCGAGACCCTCGAGCGCCTGATCGCTCAGGCCTTCACCCCCGTCGACGCCTGACCTCGCGGGCGCTGAGTCCCCGGCGGAGCACCTGCTGGGCCGCACTGCCCCTCTGATCTAACCTGGGGCGCCAGAATCACCCTGGGGCGCGAGCCCCCGCGCCCCAGGGTGATTCTGGCGCCCCAGGTTGCGAGGTGACCACCAGCCAGGGAGCGTCGAGGGGACGACAGGCTCAGGGAGCGTCGAGGCGACGACAGGCTCAGGGAACTGCAGGAGCGCCGGATCGTCAGTTGAACAGCTGAATCGGATTGAACACGTCGGCGAGCAGCAGCAGCGCTCCCATCCCGATCAGCAGAACCACGACGACGAACGTGACGGGCACGAGCTTGGTCGCATCGACCGGCTTCGGCGGCGGGCGACGGAACAGGCGCGCCGACGCCTTCTTCACGCCCTCCCAGAGGGCGACGACGATGTGACCGCCGTCGAGCGGGAGCAGCGGCACCAGGTTGAAGACGAAAAGCGCAATGTTGAGCGAACCGAGCAGGCCGAGCAGTACCGAAACGCGGCTCAGGATCGGCGCGTCCGTCGAAGCGACCTCGCCCGCGATCAGACCCACACCCACGACGCTCATCGGTCCGTTCGGGTCTCGCTCACCACCGGTGAACAGCGCGACGCCCGTCTCGTAGAGCTTGACCGGCAGCTGCGCGACGATACCGACCACGGCACCGACGTTCTCGATCGCGGCCTGTGGCCCTGTCCAGATCGGTTGGCTCTGCAGTTCGTTCGCCGGAGTGATGCCGACGAAGCCGACATCCTGAGTCTCCGCCACACCGTCCGCATCGACCACGGGCTGCCCGGTGTCGTCGTAAACCGGGCGCTCGGCGAGCAGGGGCGTGACCGCGAGGGTCTGCTGTGCACCGTCCCGCTCGATCTCGAAGTTCAGGCGCGTGCCGGGGTTGTCGCGGATGATCGCGGATGCCTCATCGAACGTCGCGACGGGTGCTCCATCGATCGAGAGGATGCGGTCGCCGGGAAGGATGCCGGCTGCCGCCGCGGGGCTCGCGGGGTCGTCCGGTCCGCACTCGGTCTGTTCGGATCCGGCCGCGACGACGCACTCGCTGACGGCCGCGACCGATGTCGAGGCGCTCTGCACGCCGATCCCGCTGAAGACCAGCATGAAGAGCAGGATGGCGAGCAGCAGGTTCATGACGGGCCCGCCGAGCATGATGATGATGCGCTTGTAGACGGGCAGGCGGTAGAAGGTGCGTGTGTCGGCGGTGCCGATCATCGTCTCTTCGTTGGCGACGCGTGCGTCCTGGATCATCGCCGCGAACATCCCCGCCGTGCGGCCCTGGCGTGGCGGCGCTGCTGCTCCCCCGCCGTCTGCATCCTGAGCGCCCACTCGCGTGACCTCGGCCTCGCGTTCGGCGGGCGTCGGGGGGTACATGCCCGACATCGAGATGTACCCGCCGATCGGAAGGGCCTTGATGCCGTACTCGGTCTCGCCGAACTTCCGCGACCACAGAGTGGGGCCGAGCCCGATCATGTATCGGCCGACGCGCACGCCGAAGAGCTTGGCCGGCACCAGGTGCCCGACCTCATGCAACGCGATGGAGATCGCCAGGCCGACGACGATGACAAGCAAGCCAATGGCGAAAGTCAGCACGGTCACGGGCCTACGCTACCGCCGGTTGCTTGGAGCGCGCCCCGAGGCTCGTATGCGTGCGGCCGGAGGCGCGGGAGGACGCCGCTAAAGTCGACAGAGCACCAACGAACGAGCGGATCGGGGCCGGGCATGCGCACACGCCAACTGCGCGCGCTCCGCGGGGCATCCGCCGCCACGATCGCCGTTCTCTTCGCCGCCGTCTCGCACACCATCGCTGGCGGTTCCGCACCGAGCTTCGCTGTCCTGCTCGGGGTATCCGCTCTCGCCTGGCCGATCACGACCGCGCTCGTCGGTCGGGGGCTCCGTCCGGTCGGACTCGCGTCGGCCGTGGTCGTCACGCAGGTGGCCCTGCACACCGTCTTCGCACTGACCTCGGGCTCCGGTGCGCCCGCGAGCGCAGCTCCGCAGAGTGGGGCCCTGCACCAGCACGGTCAGATCGTCGTAGATGCCACCGGGTCCGTCGCGCAGCTCGTGCTCCCCACTCCCCCCATGCTGGCCGCGCACGCTCTCGCCGCGATCGCCTCGTTCGTCCTGCTGCTCGCCGGCGAACGGATGCTGCGCGCCATCGCCGCGTGGACCCTCCGCCTGCTCGGCCGCGCCACCGCCACGGTGGTCGGTTGGGCATCCGTTCCACGCGCGACCTTCGCGGACGCGCCCGCACCTCTCGTCCGTATGGCCCGCGGTGTGGTTCGCCGCCGTGGGCCACCTCTGCAGTGGGGCGACGCCAGCGTCGCATGATCCGCCGGGCAATCCGCCCGAGCGTTCCCCACGAATCCGTCGTACCGGCTCATCGCCGCGCGGCGTCCACAGAGAGAACTTCGAACATGAACGGCACGACCCCTGCACGTACCCGCCCCACCCGCCGCCGCTTCGGCGCGCGGGCCGGAGCCGCGCTCCTCGCTTCGGCGGCCCTCGTCCTCGCGGCGCCCCTCGCCGCGCACGCACATGTCACAGCGACACCGGATACTGCGACCGCCGGCGGCTACGGCACACTGACCTTCGCCTTCAGCCACGGGTGTGACGGTTCGCCGACGACAGCACTCGAGATCACGATCCCCGAGGGGATGTCGTCCGTCTCGCCGACGATCGCCCCCGGATGGGATATCGACGTGCAGCGCGACGGAGAGGACGGTCCTGTCTCGCTCGTCACCTACACGGCACAGGAGCCCGTCGCGGACGGACTGCGCGCGACCGCCGTGCTCGGCGTGCAGTACGCCGAGGACACGGCGGGTGAGACGCTCGCATTCCCGATCAACCAGGTGTGCGAGGTCGGTAACACCGACTGGGCCGAGATTGCGGAAGACGGAGTCGACCCGCACTCGCTCGACGCTCCGGCGCCCACGGTGACCGTCGGCGAGGCGACCTCGGACGAGCACGGCACCGGCACCTCCGACAGCGAGCACTCCGACACCGACGAGCACGCCTCCGACGCTGAGGCCGCGACGGAGGCAACACCTCTGCCGATCGTGCTCGGTGGCGCGGGACTCGTGCTCGGCGCGGGCGCCCTCGTCGTCGCCCTGCTGGCCTTCCGTCGCGCCCGCAGCTGATGCGGTTCGGCCCGGTCACCACGTCCCGCGTGGTGACCGGGCCGAGTGCGTGCAGACCGAGGCATCCGTCCACTCGTCTGATTAGATGGAGGCGCCATGACGACACCCGCCTCTGAATCATCGTCTGACTCGTCCCCGGGTGCGTCGCGGCTTCCGCCGGTGCTCCGGCCCGAACGCCCGCCCGTCCGCTCCCTGCAGGCGCTCGCCGATCGGTACGCGACTACCGTGCACGGTGACATCGCCGGCACATCGGTCTCGGGCATCACCCTGGCAACCGCCGACCTACGCCCGGGCGAGGCGTTCGTCGCGATCCGGGGCGTCAACCGGCACGGTGCCGAGTTCGCCGCGCAGGTCGCTGAGAAGGGCGCTGTCGCGGTCATCACCGATGCCGCGGGCGCTGAGATCGCAGCCGACGCCGGTTTGCCGATCATCGTCGTCGAGAACCCCCGAGCCCTGCTCGGCGATCTGTCGGCCTGGGTGTACGGCACCGGCCCCGGCGACGACCTGCCGATCCTGCTCGGCACGACCGGCACGAACGGAAAGACCAGCACGTCACACCTCCTCGCGGGAATCCTCGAGCAGCTCGGGGTGGTCGTCGGGCTCAGTTCCACGGCCGAACGGCACATCGCCGGAGAAGTCATCGTTTCGCGGCTCACGACGCCCGAAGCATCCGAATTCCACGCCCTCCTCGCTCTGATGCGCGAACGCGGCGTCGAGGCCGTCGCCGTCGAGGTGAGCGCCCAGGCCCTCAGCCGTCATCGCGTCGACGGACTCGTCTTCGACGTCGCGGCATTCACGAACCTCACGCACGATCACCTCGACGACTACCCCGACATGCGGGCTTATCTCGAGGCCAAGCTGCCACTCTTTCAGCCCGACCGCGCCCGGCGCGGCGTGGTCTCGCTCGACTCGGCCGCGGGCGCCGAGTTCGTCGCGAGCTCGGGCATTCCCGCCGTCACGATCGGCACGCCAGCCATCGCCGCGGATCCCGAGGCTGCCGCGGCGGCCGACTGGACCGTCACGATCCACGACGAGACGCAGGCGGGTACCCGGTTCACGCTCTCAGGTCCCGACGGCGACCTGACCACCGTGGTACCCGTGATCGGTCCGCACATGGCCGCGAACGCGGGCCTCGCGATCGTCATGCTGCGCGAGGCGGGGTATCCGTGGGATCGGATCGTCGAGGCCCTGGAACGCGACGGCACCATCCACGCCTACCTCCCCGGGCGCACGGAACGCGTATCGGGAGACCGCGGACCCGCGGTGTTCGTCGACTTCGGACACTCCCCCGACGCATTCGAGAAGACCCTCGCCGCGGTGCGCCGTGTCACGCCCGGCAAGGTGCTGATGCTGTTCGGCGCCGACGGCGACCGCGATGCCACCAAGCGCCACGACATGGGACGGACTGCGGTGCAGGGCAGCGACATCCTCGTCGTGACCGACCACCACCCGCGCTTCGAGGACCCGGATTCGATCCGCGCGACCCTGATCGAGGGGGCGCGACGCGCGCGACCGGATGCCGAGATCCACGAGTACTCACCGCCGGAGCGCGCCATCGACGCGGCGGTCGACATGGTCGGCGAAGGCGACGCGATCCTATGGGCGGGCCCGGGGCACCAGGACTACCGCGACATCCGAGGTGTCCGAACCCCGTACTCGGCGCGGGAGCTGGCAAGGCGGGCGCTCAAGGCGCGCGGTTGGCCCGTGCCGGAGCCGCACTGGCCGGTCCCCTACCCCGACTGAGAGCGTGGGAGATCAGGATGCAGCGGCGATCGCGGCATCCGCCGTTCGGCGCGCCCAGGCCTCGGCATCCGCGAGGCTCTCCCTGGTCAAGGCATCCGGCGGCTCGTGTGCGTCCACGACGCGCGCCACGGTGTCGACGATGCCGGTGAATGCGAGGCGCCCCTCATGAAACGCATCCACCGCTTGCTCGTTCGCCGCGTTGTATACCGCGGGGTACGCGCCTCCCGCGCGGCCGACCCGCTTGGCGAGGGCGACAGCGGGAAAGGCCTTCTCGTCGAGCGGCTCGAACGTCCATGACGTCGTCGTGGTCCAATCGAGCGGACGGCCGACGCCGCCCACGCGGTCCGGCCAATCCAGCCCCAGCGCGATCGGCAGGCGCATGTCGGGCGGCGACGCCTGCGCCAACGTCGAGCCGTCCACGAACTCGACCATCGAGTGCACGATCGACTGCGGGTGCACGACGACATCGATCTCGTCATACGGGACATCGAACAGCAGGTGAGCTTCGATGACTTCCAGACCCTTGTTGACGAGCGTCGCCGAGTTCGTCGTCACCATCCGACCCATGTCCCAGGTCGGGTGAGCCAGAGCCTCGGACGGGGTGACATTCTCGAGCTCGGCACGGGAGCGGCCGCGGAACGGGCCTCCGGATGCCGTGAGCACGAGCCGTCGCACCTCGTGCGCCGCCCCGGCGCGCAGACACTGCGCTATCGCGGAATGCTCAGAATCAACGGGCACGATCTGACCGGGCGCGGCAACTCGCGACACGAGATCTCCCCCGACGATCAGCGACTCCTTGTTCGCGAGCGCGAGCGTGCGACCGCACTCCAGCGCTGCGAGGGTTGGCCCCAGGCCCACCGAGCCGGTGATCCCGTTCAGCACGACATCCGTCTCGACGCTGCGCACGAGCGCCTCGGCCTCGTCCGCTCCCAGGGCGGTATGCTCCACCCCGAACTCGGCGGCCTGGGCCTCCATCGTCGCGCGATCCGTGCCGGCGGCGAGCCCCACCACTTCGAACCGTCCCGGATTGGCACGCACGACGTCGAGCGCCTGCGTGCCGATCGAGCCGGTGGATCCGAGGATGATGATGCGGCGCATTCGGTCAGCCTACCGAGCGGGCAGAGCAGGCCACTTCGACAGGCTCAGTGACCGTGCCGGTCGCTGACCGCGCTGCAGCTCAGTGCCCGCAGCGCAGCGACCGGGCTGTCAGCCCGCGGCGCGCTGCGTGGCGGGCTGTCAGCCCGCGGCGCGCTGCGTGGCGAGGATGTCGACGACGAAGACGAGGGTCTCGTTCTGAAGTTCGTTGCCCTCGACCGCGCCGTAGCCGAACTCGGGCGGGATCACGACGACAACCTGCGAGCCGACAGCCTGCCCCTCGAGCGCCTGACGGAACCCGTCGACGACTCCGGTGGTCGTGAAACTCGCGGGCGCCCCACTCTCCCAGCTGGAGTCGAAGACCGTGCCATCCGACCACTTCACGCCGGTGTACTGCACCAGGACGGTGTCGCCCGAGTTGACGGTCGCACCATCACCCTGCTTCAGCACCTCGATGTCGACGGTCGTGGGCGCATCCCCTCCCGGGAGGGTGATGGTCGGTGCGCCGTCCTCGGCGAGTTCGACGGCCGGAAAGCCATCCACGGGCGACTGGTCGGCGCCCCACGCGGCGAGGGGGGTCACGCCGAGCACATCGACGACGTACACCTCAGCACTCACGGCCTCGCCCGAGGTCGAGTCCTGGCTCGCCGGGAACGTGAGCACGAGGCGCGAGCCGATGTTCGCGCATCCCATGATCTGACCGAAGTTCGAGTCGCTCGTGACGGCAGCGGGCAGGATCTCGCCCTCCACGTAGCCGACGTCGCCGAGACGCTCGCCGGTGTCGGCCGAGAATGCGCTCAGCGCGTACTGGACGTAGTCGCCCTCTTCAAGCGGGTCGCCGTCACCCTCGGTGATGACCGTCCGCTCCAACTCGGGAACCTCGAGTCCCGTCGTGAAGGTCGCGGTCGATACCGTGCCGGCATCGCCTTCGACCGTCACGGCCTCGGATGCGTCGCCGGAGGGCGCAGCAGCATCGCAGAGCGACCCGGTACCGGAAGCGGCGGCATCGGGCGTGCCCGCGCCGGAGCAACCCGCCAGGACGATGGCGGACAGGGCGAGCGCCGACAGGGCGACGAGCGGGCGAATGCGCACGGATAGACCTCGATGCTGTTCGGGGAGAGACATCCATCCTGACGGAGGTTTCTTTGACTCACCTGAACGCCCGCACACGCGTGCTCGCATTCCCTGGCGTGCATGCTTACCGGTATAGCCTCGGGCAATGACCTCCGCAGAACCGGAGCCCACCGGCGCGCCCGCAACTGGCGAACTCGCCCACGGTGAACCCGGGATGAGTTGGACCTATCGACTGGGTCGCACGTTCGTCGCCCCGCTCGCGCGAATGGTCTATCGCCCGATCATCGAGGGCCGCGAACACGTTCCCCGTGACGGTGCCGTGATTCTCGCGAGCAACCACCTCTCGTTCATCGACTCGGTCTCGATTCCCGTTGCGGCGCCGCGACCCGTGCACTTCTTGGCGAAGTCGTCGTACTTCGAGGGCTCCGGGATGTCCGGATGGTTCACGCGTGAGTTCTTCTTCGCGATCGGAGCCGTTCCCGTCCAGCGCGGGGCCGGTCAAGCGGCGCTCGATGCCCTCGACCAGCAGCGGGCGCTTCTGGATTCCGGCCGCGCCGTCGCCTTGTATCCCGAGGGCACGCGGTCGCTCGACGGTCGTCTCTATCGCGGTCGGACGGGCGCGGCGTTCCTCGCTTTGCAGACCGGTGCCCCGGTCGTGCCGGTGGGACTCATCGGGACGGCCGAGGTCATGCCGGTCGGCGCACGGATGCCGTCGCTCCGCGAGAGGGTGACCGTCCGCTTCGGTCAACCTCTCGACCTGTCCCACCACGGCGCACCCGAGTCTGGGCGTGCTCGCCGCGGCGCGACCGACGAGATCATGGCTGCGATCCACGCGCTCACGGGTCAAGAACTCGCGGGCACCTACAACGAGGCACCCGCGCAGGGCGCCGTCGAGAAGATCAAGCGCGTGCTGCCGCACGAGCGGCTCTGACCCGCCGACCCAACCCGACGCGCCCGACCGAACGCCGGGCGGGTCCGGGCAGCTTCAGCCCGCGACGCTGATCGTCGCCTCGTGGCGCACCGGGAAGTTGACCGAGTTCGCGATGAAACACCACTCGTTCGCGAGAGTGTGTGCCCGGTGCGCCTCATCGAGCATCGAGGCATCCGCCACCACAACGCGCGGCCGCAACACCACCTCGGTGAAAGCGCCTCCCCCGCGGCCGTCGAGCGCCATCGTCCCCTCCGCCTCGTCGGAGTAGTCGAGCACGATCACCCCGAGCGTGACGCACGCGTGGAGGTAGCTCAGCAGATGACACTCTGACAGCGCGGCGACCAACAGGTCTTCGGGATTCCACTTCGCGGGATCCCCCCGGAAGGGACGATCCGCGGATGCCTCGAGCCCGGGTTTCCCGGCGATCTCGATCGTGACCGACCGGTCGTAGTCGCGGTAGCCGCTGGTGCCCGTTCCGCGGTCGCCAGTCCAGGTCGTGGCCACGCGATAGCGGTGTTCGCCGTTCATAGGGGAAGTTTCCCATGCCTCGGGATGCTGATCGCTTACGCCGGCCGCGGAGCCCGCCGAGCGGGTGGCGCGTGGCGACGCGATTAGGCTGACCTGGTGTCAAGATCCCTCACCGTTCCGGGCGCCGTCGAACTCGCCACCGTCGATCGCGGCGGCTTCGTCGAGTCTCGGCATAGTGGCGCCGCGGTCGTGCTCTCACCCGACGGAACGATCCGTGCATCCTTCGGCGATGCGGAAGCGGCTCTTCTGCCCCGTTCGAGCCTCAAGCCGTTCCAGGCCGTCGGGATGCTCACGGCCGGCGTCGAGCTCGACGGCGAGCGCCTCGGGCTCACCACCGCGAGTCACACCGGCACGGATCGCCATGTCGGCGTCGTCCGCGCCGTCCTCGAGCAGGCGGGATTGACCGAGGATGCCCTCGGATGCCCGGCAGCCCGGGCGTCGGATCCCGAAACCCGCGACCGCCAGATTCGTGACCTCGATCCCGCGGCGCCGGTCCGGATGAACTGCTCGGGCAAGCACGCCGGAATGCTCCTGACGTGTGTCACGAACGACTGGGACACGGCGGGCTACCTCGGCTCCGACCATCCGTTGCAGCGTCACCTGCGCGACACGATCGAGCGTCTCACGGGCGAGAAGATACAGGCGAGCGTCATCGACGGATGCGGGGCGCCGGTCCATGCCGTGACCCTCAACGGGCTCGCACGCGGCATTCACCGCATGGGCACAGCGTCCGAGCGATCGCCCTTCGCCCTGCACCGTCAGGCCGCGGCCGTCGTCCGTGCGGTGCGCGAGAACCCGTGGACGATCGCCGGACCTGATCAGCCCGACACGCTCATCGCCGAGCGTCTGGGGGTTTTCGCAAAGCTCGGCGCCGAGGGCGTTCAGGTCGCGGTGGCACCCGATGGCACGACCGTGGCTCTGAAAATGCTCGACGGGGGCCAGCGCGCGGCACCCATCGTCGCCCTCACCCTGTTGCAGACGGCTGGCGCCCTGAGCGCGGCGGCTGTCGCACTCGTATCGAATGACCTCCAGCTCGACATCCACGGCGGTTCCGAGGTTGTCGGCCGCATCCGCCCCACCGTCGGCGTCTCGTGACGGACGACGCGTCCGTCTGCATCTGACGTCCCGCATTCACCACCCTCAGGAAGAGAGACCGCATGAGGATCGCCGTTCCGACCGAGGTCAAGAACAACGAGTATCGGGTCGCACTGACGCCCGCGGGAGCCCACGAACTGGTGCGTGCCGGACACGAGCTGTTGGTCCAGCGCGGTGCGGGAGAGGGCTCGTCGTTATCGGACGGCGAGTACGCCGCAGCGGGCGCAACGCTGATCGACGACGCCGACGAGGTGTGGGCCGCAAGCGAGATGGTGTTGAAGGTCAAGGAGCCCGTGGCATCCGAGTATCACCGCTTCCGCCCGGGGCTCGTGCTGTTCACCTACCTACATCTGGCCGCGGACCGTTTGCTCACGGAGCGTCTGCGCGATGACGAGGTCGTCGCGATCGCGTACGAGACCGTGCAGTTGCCGGGCGGGGCCCTCCCCCTTCTTGCGCCGATGAGCGAAGTCGCCGGCCGTTTGGCTCCGACCGTCGGAGCGCACACCCTGCTCAGATCGGAGGGCGGACTCGGCGTTCTGATGTCGGGGGTTCCGGGCACGCGGCCCGCTCGAGTAACGATCATCGGAGGCGGCGTGGCGGGCGCGAGCGCTGCGGCGGTCGCCGTCGGCCTCGGTGCTGACGTCACGGTCTTCGACACCCAGGTCGCGCGCCTGCGAGAACTCGACGACCGTTTCGCGGGGCGAGTGAAGACCGCCGCATCCAACCCGCTCGATCTCGACCGGGCAGTGATCGATTCCGACCTCGTGATCGGCGCGGTCCTGGTACCGGGCGCGCGTGCGCCGAAGCTGGTGACCAATGAGATGGTTGCCCGGATGCGTCCCGGCAGCGTGCTCGTGGACATCGCCGTGGATCAGGGCGGATGCTTCGAGGACACGCATCCGACCACTCACGCCGACCCGACTTTTCGCGTGCACGGGTCGGTGTTCTATTGCGTGGCGAACATGCCGGGCGCTGTGCCCCATACCTCGACCGCCGCGCTCGCCAACGCGACTCAGCCGTACATCCGTCAGCTCGCGGGCCGCGGTTGGCGCTCGGCGCTGGCGGCTGATCCCGCCTTCGCACACGGCTTGAACGTCGCCGAGGGGCGGATCGTCAACGCGGGAGTTGCCGAGGCGCACGGCCTGCCGCTGACGCGGCTCGAGGATATCGTCGGCTGAGCGCCCGCCGCTCGCGCCCGGCACTGGCGCGACTAGGCGAGGCCCCCGTCGATCGAACGCCCGTATTCGGCCGGGTCGTCGGGCACGAGCACCTCTGAGTCGCGGTTGAGGGTGTCGCCGCGGAAGAACGGCTTGGACCGCGGGAACGCGAACCAGATGAGCATCAGCAAGACGCCGAAGGCGAGCGCACCGATACCGAGGACGAAGGTGCTTCCGATGCCCAGCAGCGACCCGCTGTATCCGTAGTCGACGTCGTACATGTCGATGGCGGACTGAACGAACGCGTACGTGAGCATGAGCGCGCCGAGGAGAGGCAGCAGCCCCTTGTAGAAGAAGTCACGCCCCGACTGGAAAAGGTCTTTGCGGAAGTACCAGACGCAGGCGTAGCCGGTGATGCCGTAGTAGAAAGCGATCGCGAGCCCGAGCGAGAGGATCGAGTCCTGCAGGATGTTGTCGCTGATCAGTGTCATACCGATGTAGTACAGCGACGCGACAACGCCCATCACCAGGGTCGAGAAAGACGGGGTCTTGTACTGCGGGTGCACGGAGGCGAACCGATGCGGTAGGGCCTTGTAGGCCGCCATGGAGAGGGTGCCGCGAGCGGTGGGAAGGATCGTGGTCTGCGTGGACGAGACCGCCGAGATGAGGACCGCGACGACGAGCACCCACCCGAACGGGCCGAGCAGGCCGTCCTTGATTGCCAGGAAGAAGTCGTCGGCGTTGGCTTCGTTGCCGAGCCCCGTGCCGTTCGTTCCGAGACCCGCGTACATCATCGCGGCGACGGTGACGGTGACGTAGGTGACGAGCAGGATGACCGTGGTGAGCAGAGCAGCGCGCCCCGGGATGCGCTTGGGGTCCTTCGTTTCTTCGTTGAGGGCCAGGCAGGTGTCCCAGCCCCAGTAGATGAAGAGCGCGAGCAGGATCGCCTCGGTGAAGCCGGACCAGTCGGTGAAGCCCAGCGGGTTGAACCAGGCCCAGTCGAACGGCGTCGCGTTGGGGGCGGTGCCCGAGAAGAATTGCGTGAGCGCTGCGATCACGAAGATCGCCAGGGCGAGATATTGGATGGCGAGCAGAATGTTCTGCACGCGCTCGCCGATTTCGACACCGCGCCAGCTGATCCACGTCATCGCGGCGATGAAGAAAACGCCGGTGGCCGTGACGAGCGGGACGTTCTCGGAGAGCGAGCCGTCGCCGATCAGGGACCAGAAGTAGATGGCCGCGATCTGCGCGAGGTTGGCCAACACGACCATGCCGGCGACTGCCACGCCCCAGCCGCCCATCCACCCGACGAACGGGCCGAATGCCTTGGTGCCCCAGGTGAACGTGGTGCCGCAGTCGGGGACGGCTCTGTTGAGTTCGCGGTACGCGAAGGCGATGAACAGCATCGGTATGAAAGCGATCACGAACGCGATCGGGGCCTGGGCTCCCACCGCGAGCACGACGAAGCCGAGGGTCGCGACGAGCGAGTAGACGGGCGCCGTCGAGGCCAGTCCGATCACGGTCGAACCCCAGAGCCCCAGTGTGCCGGCGGCGAGACCCTTGCCTTCGGGACGGCGGAGGTCGATCGGAGTGGTGGCGGTCATGTCCACACCTTGGCCGAGCGGAAGGCTCCTGCGCAAGTAGAAATCGTGTGGGCGGTGTCCTCGTCCGTTTGCGTCTCCCTCGAAGCGTGTTCGGTCATGCGGCCGATAGCTCTCGCGTCACCCCTCCGACCCGAGCAGGTTCACGCGCACCGGGCGGCAGGCGGGGGCGCACAGCCACGCCCGTCCGATGCCGGGGCGCGCATACGGCGGCAGCGATCGCTCCCCCGCGACGGTCCGCAACTCGGTCGGGCAGTCCGCGTCGATGACCAACGGATGCCGAACGCGCAACTCCTGCAGCAGCCCCCAGTGGGACAGCCAGTCCTCACCATCGCCCACGAGAACCTGCGGCTCTCGCGAGTCGCCGACGATGTCGGCGAGCCGGGACGCCGCGGGGATCTGTCGGAGCATCCGCACGTCGCCGCGTCCATCCCGGCGCACACGCAGAGCATCCGCAACCGTATCCGTCTGCCGCGTCACGACACCGGTCAATATCTCCGGGTTCCAGTTCGCGACCGTTGCGGGCGCAGACGACGGGCGCTCGTGGGTGCGCGCGAACTGAACGTCCCAGGTCGCCAATCGACCACGCCCGGGGGGAAGATCGGGCCGGAATCCGCCGCCTTCGCCACCCGCCGCGACATGATCCATTCGCGTGCTGAGCGCCAACAGCGCGCGCTGCGGCAATGCATCCACGATCCGCGCCAGCCGCCCGGACAGCGACCGCGCTGTGACGACGAGCCGGCCGGCGCGCGCGATCCGGTCCAGCCGGTCGCTGACGGCGACCGCGTGATCGGGCGGGAAGCGCGCGAGAAGGTCATCCGCATCATCGACGAGCCACAGCCCGGACTCCTCGGCGCTCATGAGCGTGTCCCAGGCCGCTTCGAGATCGTCGGAGACGACGACGGCATCAGCCGCCTGTGCCGCGATGAGCGCGATGATCGACGACTTTCCCGACGCGACACGTCCGACGACCGCCAGCCCACCCGCCGCCGTGAGCGTGATCGGGAATTGCCGCTGCCGGGCGGGGTCGTCCGCGAGCGCCAGGAGGACGCCCGCGTCTGTCTCCGAGTGCTCACGCAGCGTGCGCTCGCGAAGCTGTTCGAGCGTCACCGTCGGCGGAAGCGCAGGAAGCCACGGCGAGCTGGGGGGATCCTGCGAACGAGTGGCGGCCGCGACGTCTGCGAGGTCGGCGATGCTGGTCAATGCGATTCTCACGGGGTGCGGAGCCGAGTCGCCCGCGCGCCTCACGAAGGCGCGGCCGCTGCCGGGCAACCCGCCGGGCAGGCGTGACGCCGAGTCATCACCGATGATCGCGCGACTGTCGGCAGCGTCCGCCGCGCGTAGCGCTATCCGCAGCGGACAGTTCGCGAGCAATGCATCGGGCATCGCGCCCGACGCACGCTGAGATCCGAGGACGAGATGCATACCCAGCGCTCGCCCCCGAGCCGCGACATCCGCGAAGATGCGATGCAGACCCTCGTGCTCGGCGAGAAGCGCAGCGAATTCGTCCACGACGATGACGAGCCGGGATAGCTCGGCCCGCGGATCCGCGATATCCCGTGCCCCGCGAAGGGCGAGTTCGTGCTCGCGCCGACGCATCTCGGCACGAAGGCTCGCAATCGCGCGCTCGGCAGAACCACCATCGAGGTCGGTGATAACCCCGGTCACGTGCGGCAGGTCGGCGAGAGCGTCGAACGTCATGCCGCCTTTGAAGTCCGCGAGCAGAAACGTGACCTCTCGCGTCGAATAGGCGGAACACAGACCGGCGATCCACGTGGTCAACAACTCGGACTTGCCGCTGCCCGTTATTCCGGTGACCACCGCGTGGGGGCCGTCCCGTACGAGGTCGACAATCACGATCCGGTCGCCGTCTCGTCCCAGCGCCACGGACAGGCCGCCGGGAGAGCCGACACCGGGCACAGTGCGCACGGCGGAGAAGGAGACCGCCTGCTCCGCCTCGTACCGCCCGTACAGCGTCTGCCCGCGTTCCGAGAGGATTCGGGCCATCGCGCGTGCCTGCGCTTCCGACACCGCCTCGACGGCCAACTCGGTTCGGTCCACCCCGATCACGAGCGTGGCGTCGTCGGGTTCGCGCACGTCGAGCACGGCGCCGCATCGGGGATCTATCGTCGAGCCCGCACTCCCCCACGTCAGAAGAACTCCGGTCGGTGCGGGACCCGCCCCCGCGGGACTGATGACGACGCGGGTCGGAGCTTCGACGTGATTCACGATGGGCGGCAATTCCTGCGGCCCCAGGTGATGGGGCAGCCCCGACATCCATTCCCATTCGTCGGACGCCGGACCCATGACCTGGAGAGTCTCGGGCGTGTGGGCTAGGCAGAGTTGGAGAACGAGCGCACGGAGAACGGCACGCGTCTGCGCTGGCTCTCCGCGCACCGCGATACCCGCACGCCAATCGGCCGTCAGCGGTGCATCGCCCAGATTGGCGAATTCGCGCCTCAGCCGTTCAGCCTCGGGGCGGGACGAGTCGCCCGTCAGCCGAGTCATGCTCTGCCGCACTCCCCGACCGACGACGGCGAGATCGCGTGAACCCGACGGTGCGGCTCGCCAGATCTGCTCGCCTCGGAGAGCGAACGCCGCCACATCCGGATGCTTGGCGCGCAGCTCGCTGCGTTCACGACTCTGGCATTCGATCGCGGCGGCTTCGACCTCGGCCAGGGCTCGGGCGTACTCGGTCTCGGAGCGTGCACGCTGCCGACGCCCGCTTCGCGCATGGTCGATGAGCCCACCGAGAGCGACGAACGGGCCCAGCAGCGCGAAGAGCAGCGCGAAGGGCGAACCGATGATGGCCCACAGGGCGACCCCGCCGATGAGTGGCACGATGGTCGCCACCACCGGGAACGACGCACGGGTGGGAGCAACCGGAACGGCGGGAAGGATCAGGGGCTCGTCGAGAGGCACACTGCCAGTCAACGCGCTGCACGCCCTCGAGCCCCGCGGGATCCCCCGAGTTCGGGATCAGGAGCCGGAATCGGCCTCTGGGGAGGAGTCGCCCGAGACAGGGGCCTGCGGGCGGCGCGCGGATCCGCGTTCTGCCGTATCGGTGTCGTCGTCGGTGAGGTCGAGTGGCCGTGTCCCCGGCCGGTGTACGTCGACCACGACGATCGAGATGTTGTCGCGGCCCCCGTTGTCGAGGCAGGCCTGCATCATTTGCTCGATCGCGATCTGCGGGTCTTCGTTCTCGAGCAGGAAATGACGGATGCCGAAGTCCGTGAGTTCTTTCGTCAAACCGTCCGAGCAGATGACGAAGCGATCGCCGTCCAGCACATCGAGCCGGATGTAGTCGGGGTGCACGCTTTCGCTCGGCCCGACCGCACGGGTGATCACGTTCCCGTACGGGTGGTTCTCGGCCTCTTCGGGACTGAGCCGGCCGGAGGCGATCAGCTCCTGCACGACGGAGTGGTCGGTCGTGACTTGGGCGAGCGTGCCATCGCGCAGCAAGTAGACGCGGGAGTCGCCGATATTGAGAGTGACCCACGTCGGTTCGGTGCCGGTGGTCTCGAGGAAAATCCCGGTAACCGTCGTTCCGGTGCCATCATCGGTCGCCTCCGGGTGGGCGATGATGTCCTTGACCGCCCGCGAGAGTGCCTTCTCGATCGATTTCGGGTTGATCCGACCATCCCGCACCAGATCGCCCAGACGATCGACAGCGCTCGCGCTCGCGATCTCGCCGCCGAGGTGCCCGCCCATCCCGTCCGCGACGATGAAAAGCGGATAGTCCGCCAGCACCGCGTCCTGATTGAGCTCGCGACGCATTCCCCGATGCGTGACAGCCGCCCACGAGAGCGAGAGTTCGCCACCGCCCTTGAGCGTCACGGTGCGGCGATCTGCGATCGCGTCGAATTCGGGCACGCGGTCATCCCTCCGATGGGCCAGCGACTCGGTGCGCCGAGATCACGACCGACCGCGCGCGGCGCGGCGCGGCTTACACATCCTAGTAGACCGCTCCCGACCTGCCCATTTCGCTCGGTGGGCGTGACCGTTGCTCCGAGCGGGGATGCTAACGGGACGACTCCGTGTTCGCTCTGGGCGAACGGGTTTCGTTCGCGAACTGACTCGCGGACGGTGGTGATCGGGACTGGATCGCAGACACGACGAAACCCCCGCCAAAAACGCGCGGGGGTTTCGACGATCGTGATTACGGCCGGGGCGCGTTCGGGTCCTCAGGCGCGGCCGGCGGGACCGGGGGCGCTGCGGGCGGCGGGTACGAGCCTGCCGCCGGCGGGTAGGCACCGGGTTGTGTCGCCGCGTTCGACGGGAATCCACCCGCAGGCGTCTGGACAGGGATACCACTCCAGACCGTCTTGTCCGCGAGGAAGTTGCCCGCCCACGGAGCTGCCGGAATTGCGGTGTTCCAGCGAGACTTATCGAATGCCAGGATGCCCAGCCACACGATCGTGAGGAAGAAGTAGAGGATGAGCCAGACGGCTTCCTTCTGAAGCTTCAGTCCCACACGCCAAGCTGCCATGAGCGTGTACAGGAAAGCTGCGAGCAGGATGAGCTGACCCAGGACGGGAACCCAGCCCAACACTCCTCCGGCGAGCCACAGGACCAGCAGCCACCAGGGGTTGAGGTCGCCGAGCTTGACGAAGATGAGGGTGTTGTAGATCGGGACCCAGGCCCGCCACTTGCCCTGGACGCCCGCCTTCTCGAAGATCTTCATGAAGAAGATGGCGCCGATGATATATCCGGCGAGGGCGATCAAAAGGAACAGGGGCAGGAGGAAGAGCAGGAAGGCGAACGCCGCTGCACCGGACCCGTCGTCGTAGCTGATGCTCAAAGGCATAGTGTTATCCATCTCTCGGGGCCCGGAGGCCGCGGTTCGCAGACCCATCGGGCCCGCGTGTCACATGCTAGCGAGATCCCGAGTAAACATGCAGGAGAATCTCAGGTAATTCCCACTTTTCCCTCGACGAGCTCCCACGTGCCACCCTCCCGCGGACGCACGTCCACACCCGCGGAGTTCGCCCAGCGCGCGAACCCGGCGACGCTGCGAATGCGCGGCCGGCCGGTCGCGAGCAGCCGCGTGAGCGCACCCTTGGCGTGCTTGTTGAAGTGGTTCAGGGCGCGCACGGCACCGCCCTCGGACGCCGTGACCACCCGCAGATAGATGGACGCGATCGTCGACGGCACCGGTCCGAGCGCGACATACGCCTCGGACCGCAGGTCCAGGACGAAGGACGCACCGGATACCTCGAGCGCCGCGGTGACCGCTGACGCCCAGTGCCGACGCAGCGGCCCGAGCGATGGAATCGACGCCCCCGCACCCAAGCGGTACGCGGGGATGCGGTCGAGCGCACCCACCGGACCGAAAGGCGCACTGTGGATCATCGCGTGCGAGCCGAGCCACCGGCGCGCCGCCGGCTCGAGCGAGTCTGCCGCGAGAGCGTCGTACAGCACCCCGGTGTAGCGATCTATGGCAGCCATCGTGGGCGAGGTGCGCAGCGCGGCGTTGACCTCGATCTCGCCCAGCTGACGGGAACTCAGCCCCAGTACACGCGCTGCCGCGACGGCATCGCCGGAAAGCTCGACGAGCGCGTTCACCGCGCCCCGCCGTTGCGGCGTGAGCGTCGGCAGCGCCAGCCGTTCCAGATCGAGCGGTGCGTGCGTGCCCCCGAGCCGCTTCGTCTCGGACGGGGGAAGCAGAATCAGCATGACGACTCCGAGACGCGGGAAGACGGATAGCGGGCTGGAACGAACGAAGGCGAGGAGCCCCTGCGGGCCCCTCGCCTTCGATACGTGCGACTTAGCTGACGAGCGCGGCGTTGCCCGCCACAATGGTGAGCACGTCGTTCTCCATCGAGAGGAAGCCGTCCTGGGCGTTCGCGAGGATCTTCGATCCGTCCGGCTGCGTGATCCGGACCTGGCCCTCTGCCAAGATCGCCAAGATCGGCTCGTGACCGGTCATCAGACCGATCTCGCCCTCGACCGTCTTGGCGATGACGAGCGTCGCCTCACCCGCCCACACCTCCGCGTCCGCGGAGACCAGGCTCACGTTGACGGGCATGCTCAGCCGTTTTCCTTCTGGATCTGCGCCCAGCGCTCTTCGACGTCGCCGATACCACCGACGTTGAAGAAGGCCTGCTCGGCCACGTGGTCGAAGTCGCCCTTGACGATCGCGTCGAACGACTCGATGGTCTCCTTGATCGGAACCGTCGAGCCCTCGACACCGGTGAACTTCTTCGCCATGTAGGTGTTCTGCGAGAGGAACTGCTGGATGCGGCGTGCACGCGACACGACGACCTTGTCCTCTTCCGAGAGCTCGTCAACACCGAGGATCGCGATGATCTCCTGCAGTTCTTTGTTCTTCTGCAGGATCTGCTTCACGTTCGTCGCGACACGGTAGTGGTCGGCACCGATGTAGCGCGGGTCCAGGATGCGGCTCGTCGACGTCAGCGGGTCGACGGCCGGGTACAGGCCCTTCGACGCGATCTCACGCGAGAGCTCGGTCGTGGCGTCGAGGTGCGCGAAGGTCGTCGCGGGCGCCGGGTCGGTGTAATCGTCGGCGGGAACGTAGATGGCCTGGAGCGACGTGATCGAGTGACCACGCGTCGAGGTGATGCGCTCCTGGAGCACACCCATCTCGTCCGCGAGGTTCGGCTGGTAACCCACCGCGGACGGCATACGGCCGAGCAGCGTCGAGACCTCGGAACCGGCCTGCGTGAAGCGGAAGATGTTGTCGATGAAGAGCAGAACGTCCTGCTTCTGCACGTCACGGAAGTACTCCGCCATCGTCAGCGCCGACAGGGCGACACGCAGACGCGTTCCCGGCGGCTCATCCATCTGGCCGAAGACGAGCGCCGTCTTGTCGAAGACGCCGGCTTCTTCCATCTCATGGATGAGGTCGTTGCCTTCACGGGTGCGCTCGCCGACACCGGCGAACACCGACACACCACCGTGGTCCTGCGCGACGCGCTGGATCATCTCCTGGATGAGGACGGTCTTGCCGACACCGGCACCACCGAACAGACCGATCTTTCCACCGAGAACATAGGGCGTGAGGAGGTCGATGACCTTGATGCCGGTCTCGAACATCTGAGTCTTCGACTCGAGCTGGTCGAAGTTCGGAGCCTTGCGGTGGATGCCCCAGCGCTCGGTGATCTCGATCTTCTCGCCCGGCTGCGCGTTGAGCACCTCGCCGATGACGTTGAAGACCTTGCCCTTGGTGACATCGCCGACGGGCACCGTGATGGGGCCGCCGGTGTTGCGCACTTCCTGACCGCGGACGAGTCCGTCGGTGGGCTTCAGAGCGATCGCGCGGACGAGGTCGTCACCCAGGTGCTGGGCGACCTCGAGCGTGAGTTCGGTCGACTCTTCGCCGATCGTCACGGTCGTCTTGAGCGCGTTGTAGATGTCGGGGATCGCGTCGTGCGGGAACTCGATGTCGACGACGGGACCGTTGACGCGCGCTACGCGCCCGACGACCGCGGTCTCCGTCGTTTCGGCGGTGGCGGTGGGGGTCATGGTCTTCTTCTCTTTCGTGTGGGCTTATTTGCTCGAGGAGAGGGCGTCGGCGCCGCCGACGATCTCGGCGATCTGCTGCGTGATCTCAGCCTGACGCGCGTTGTTGCGCAGGCGCGTGTACGTCGTGATGAGCTTGTCGGCGTTGTCGCTGGCGGACTTCATCGCCTTCTGCGTGGCGGCGTGCTTTGCCGCGGACGACTGCAGGAGGGCGTTGAAGACGCGGCTCTGGATGTACACGGGCAGGAGCGCGTCCAGCACCGTCTCGGGGTCCGGTTCGAACTCATAGAGCGGGTACACCGCGCTCGACTCCGAGGCATCCGATTCGACGACCTCGAGCGGGAGCAGGCGGACCGTCTCGGCCGACTGCACCATCATGCTGACGAAGCGGTTGTAGACGAGGTGGATCTCGTCAACACCAGCCGCATCGCCATCCGTGTCTCCGCCGCGACGGTAGCAGTCGAGTAGCTCCGCGCTGATCTTCTCCGCCGTCGTGAACTGCGGGGTGTCGGTGTCGCCGATCCACTGCGCGGCACTCGCGAGCTTCCGGAACTGGAAGTAACCGACCGCCTTGCGCCCGACCAGGAAGTACGTGACTTCCTTGCCCTGCGAACGCAGGAGAGCCGACAACTCCAGCCCTTCGCGCAGGATCTGGGAGTTGAACGCTCCCGCCAGCCCGCGGTCCGAGGTGAAGATGACCACGGCCGACCGGCGGATGACCGGGCGTTCCGTCGTGAGCGGGTGTTCGACGTTGGAGTGGGTCGCGACCGCCGAGACGGCCCGCGTCACGGCGCGCGCAAAAGGTGAGGACGCTTTGACGCGTGCCATCGCCTTCTGGATGCGCGAAGCCGCGATGAGCTCCATCGCCTTCGTGATCTTTTTGGTCGTCTGGGCAGAAGAGATCTTCTGCTTGTAGACCCGTAGTTGTGCGCCCATGGTGTCGCTGTCGCGTCTCCCTAGCCCCGGCGGCCCTTGACGATCTGCTCCTGGTTGACGTCTTCGGCCTCAGCGGCCTCGACCTCTTCGCGTCCGGGAGCGGACAGGCTCTGACCCTTGCCGCCCTGGAACTCCAGGGTGAACGCGTCGACCTGCTTCTCGAGCTCGGCGGCGGTGTCGTCGTCGAGAACGTTGGTCGTGCGGAGCGTCGTCAGGATCTCGGTGTTGCGGCGCAGGTGATCGAGCAACTCGGCCTCGAAGCGCAGCACGTCCTCGACCGCCAGGTTGTCGAGCTTGCCCTTGGTGCCGGCCCAGATCGAGACGACCTGCTCCTCGACCGGGTACGGCGAGTACTGCGGCTGTTTGAGAAGCTCGGTCAGGCGTGCGCCACGAGCGAGCTGACGACGCGAGGTTGCGTCGAGGTCGCTCGCGAACATCGCGAACGCCTCGAGCGAACGGTACTGGGCGAGCTCGAGCTTGAGCGTTCCCGAGACCTTCTTGATCGACTTGACCTGCGCGTCGCCACCGACACGCGAAACCGAGATACCCACGTCGACCGCGGGACGCTGGTTCGAGTTGAAGAGATCGGACTGCAGGAAGATCTGGCCGTCCGTGATCGAGATCACGTTGGTCGGGATATATGCCGAGACGTCGTTGGCCTTCGTCTCGATGATCGGGAGTCCCGTCATCGAACCGGCGCCCAGCTCGTCGGAGAGCTTCGCGCAACGCTCCAGCAGACGGGAGTGCAGGTAGAAGACGTCACCCGGGTAGGCCTCGCGGCCCGGCGGACGACGCAGGAGCAGCGAAACGGCACGGTAGGCCTCGGCCTGCTTCGACAGGTCGTCGAAGATGATCAGGACGTGCTTGCCGCCGTACATCCAGTGCTGGCCGATGGCAGAGCCGGTGTAGGGCGCCAGGTACTTGAAGCCGGCAGGGTCGGACGCGGGCGCGGCGACGATGGTCGTGTACTCCATCGCTCCGGCGTCCTCGAGCGCACCCTTGACGGCCGCGATCGTGGAGCCCTTCTGACCGATGGCGACGTACACGCAGCGAACCTGCTTGTTCTCGTCGCCCGACGCCCAGTTGTCCTTCTGGTTGATGATCGTGTCGATCGCGATGGCCGTCTTACCGGTCTGGCGGTCGCCGATGATGAGCTGGCGCTGGCCGCGGCCGATCGGGATCATGGCGTCGATCGCCTTGATGCCGGTCTGCATGGGCTCGTGCACCGACTTGCGCTGCATGACGCCGGGCGCCTGCAGTTCGAGTGCACGGCGTCCCTCAGTTGCGACCGGGCCGAGACCATCGATCGGGTTGCCGAGCGGGTCGACCACGCGGCCGAGGTATCCGTCGCCCACGGCGACCGAGAGGACCTCGCCCGTGCGGGTGACCGAGTTGCCGGCCTCGATGCCCGAGAACTCGCCGAGAACCACGACACCGATCTCGTGCTCGTCCAGGTTCAGGGCCAGGCCCTGCGTGCCGTCCTCGAACGTGACGAGCTCGTTCGCCATGACGCCGGGCAGGCCCTCCACGTGGGCGATGCCGTCTGCCGCGTCGACGACGGTGCCGACCTCGGTCGCGGCCGCGCCGGTGGGCTCGTACGCGGCGGCGAAGTCCTTCAGCGCGTCACGGATGACGTCGGGGCTGATCGATAGTTCTGCCATTGTCTTCCTCTATCTTGAGAGTGCTGTCTGGTGCGGGGCTCTCGCTCCGCGTTCCGCACGGGGTGCGGGAAATCTGGGTTCAGCCCGCCAACCGCTGACGGAGTTCTGCGAGACGCGCGGCGACCGATGCGTCGATCACGTCGTCCGCGATCTGCACGCGCAGTCCCCCGACGACCGTGGAGTCGACGACCGTGTTGAGCGACACGTCGCGGCCGTACTTGGCACTCAGCAGGCGAACCAGCTGCGCTGCCTGCGCGTCCGAGAGTGGGGTGGCCGTCGTGACGGTTGCAACCGTGCGGTTCAACTCGTCCGAAACGATCCGCATGGTGCGCGAGAGGGACTCACGGATGCGTCGCTCCCCCGGCTGCTGAACGATCGACGCGACGACCAGGGCGGTACCCGCGCTGACACGGCCCGCGAGCAGCGTGTCGACGAGCGCACCCTTGGAGGTGGCATCACCGAGGCGGCTACCCAGCGCGAGCTCGAGCTCGGGATTCTGCGTAACCATGCGCAAAACCGAGAACAGCTCGCCCTCGAGATCGGTCGACCCCTCGGAAATCGCCACAACGCGGATCGCGAGTTCTTCGATACCGGCGATCAGATCGGCGGCCGAAGACCACCGCTGCTCAACCGCGAAGGCGAGCAGCGAGACGGTCACCGGCGCAAACGTCGCACCGAAGACATCCTCGACGACCTTCCGCCGCGACACCGTCGAAGCCGACGGGTCGGCGAGCGCACCGCTCAGGTGCGACGAAGAACCGACGACCCGTGCCGAGTGGAAGAGCTGACTCGCCACGGCGAGATCGAGACCCTTCGCACCGACAAGCTCGGCGTTCGTCGCGCGCTGCGCCTGAGTGGTCGCGCTGCCCATTACTCGGCCTTCCCCGCAGCAGCCTTTTCGGATGCCTCGAGCTCGGCCAGGAACCGGTCGACCACGGACTTAGCCTTCGCGTCGTCGGAGAGCGTCTCTCCGATGACGCCGCCAGCGAGGTCGAGCGCAAGCGTTCCGACTTCCGAGCGCAGCGAGACGAGAGCACCCTGGCGCTCTGCCTCGATCTGCGCGTGAGCCGTCGCGGTCTGACGTGCGGCCTCGGCGGCCGCGGCTTCCTTCGCCTCGGTGACGATGCGCTTGCCGTCCTCGCGGGCGGCCTCGCGGATGTCTCCAGCCTCGCGGCGGGCGTCGGCCAGCTGCGCGGTGTACTCCTGGAGCGCCGCCTCAGCCTGCTTCTGAGCCTCGTCGGCCTTGGCGATGTTGCCCTCGATCGCGGCGGACCGCGCGTCGAGCAGCGCCGTCATCCGCGGAAGGATGACGCGCCAGAACACCAGCAGGACGACGACGAAGCACACCGCAGACCAGACGATGTCGTACATCGCCGGAATGAGCGGGCTGGGCGCCTCGCCCTCGCCTTCAGCGGCGAGAGTGACAAGAGCGTTCAGCATCCTGTCTCCTTAGGTCGTAAGCGGATGACTAGGCGCCGAAGATGAAGCCGGTCGCGATACCGATGAACGCAAGCGCCTCGGTGAACGCGATCCCGATGAACATCAGGACCTGCAGGCGGCCGGCCAGCTCGGGCTGACGAGCAACGCCCTCGATGGTCTTGCCGACGACGATGCCCACGCCGATGGCCGGGCCGATCGCGGCGAGGCCGTATCCGACGGTCGCGATGGAGCCGGTGACCTGGGCGAGAACCGTAGTTGCGTCCACGGGGTTGTTTCCTTTCGGTGAGGGGCGGCGTTTGCCGACCCGATTAGTGCTCTTCCGCGACCGCGAGCTGGATGTAGACCGCGGAGAGGATGGTGAAAACGTAGGCCTGGAGGAATGCCACCAGGATTTCGAAGAGGGTGAAGGCGAAGCCGAAGGCGAGCGTCCCGGCGCCGAGCAGCGACCAGAAGCCGCCGAGCGAGAAGATGAAGAACTGTGTCGCCGAGAAGAACAACACGAGCATGAGGTGCCCGACGATCATGTTCATCAGCAGACGGAGGGTCAGCGTGATCGGCCGGATGATGAAGGTCGACAGGAACTCGAGCGGGATGATGATGATGTAGAGCGGCCACGGCACGCCCGGGGGCATCAGAGAGTTCTTGAAGAAGTTGCCCGGGCTCTTGCGGACACCCGCGTAGATGAACATGACATAGGCGATGACAGCGAGCAGCAGCGGCATCGCGATGACGCTCGTTCCCGCGATATTCAGGAACGGGATGATTCCCGTGATGTTCATGAACAGGATCAGGAAGAAGAAGGTTGTCAGGATCGGCAGGAACCGGTCGCCGTCCTTACGCCCCAGCAGATCGTGCGCGATGTTGACGCGGACGAAGTCCAGACCCATCTCGACAACGCTCTGGAAGCGACCCGGAACGACCTTCATTCGGCGCGTCCCGATGACGAAGATCACTACCAACGCCACGGTGGCAAGGATCTGGATCAGGTTGATGCGCGTGAGCGCGAACCACGTTCCTTCGAAAAGAACCGCGTCAGGGAAGAAATCCCAAATAGACGGCGGATAGAATGCACCATCGTCGGTGCTTGCGGTGGCGATGAAAGTCGCGGCTTGAGTCAACTGCGCTGGCTCCAGCTTCGGGGGCACCGATCGAGATCGATGCGACGGGAATTATCAAAAGTCACCGCTGCGGTGCACATCACTGTGTATCGATTTGAGACTTCGTATCGGTAAAAGACTGCCGAAAATACGTCTTACGCCGGTGTCTGTCACGACTGTGTCTGTCACGAACCTAGGTTCAATGCACGGCTCAGGGGAACATCTAGACCCTATCAAGGATCTGGGCAGGTCACGAATCCGCAGGGGGCTTGGTGAGCGGGATCGAAGCGCCGTCCGAACCAGCGAAGCTCGGCCCATTGCCCGGCCCATCCCCCGGCAACGTCACGTCGCTCACATAGGGCAGACGCATCCGGAGCATGACGACCACGTCCACAGCCAGGGAGGCGACGACTCCCGCGATCAATCCGACGAAGAAGACCGGCGGAACGATCCATTCCTGCCCCCGCAGCACGAGCAGGACGACGATGAAGATGACGAACTTGAGCAGCCATCCGCCCAGCACGATCCCGAAGAAGATCGGGACGAACAGCGGGTCGCCGTACCACCGGTTGGCGATCAGGATGCTGACGGCCGTGATGCCGAGGAACACCGCTGCGGTGAGCACGCCGGCGAGGGCGCTCCATGAGCCATCCGCCCCGGCGACGAAGAAACCGATGACCGCCCCGAGAACGGCCAGGGCGGCCGTGAGTAATCCGCCCCAGCGGAGAGTCATGGTGAGGATCGGGGTGCTCGCGACGACGCGGCCCGAAGACGGGGCGGACGGCGGGGACGGGTCGGTCATGGCAGTTCCTCCACGGGGGTCAGAATCTCGTCGGGGGCGTGGGAGCCCGCCTCGCGGCGGGGCCGACGCGAGGGCATGAATGTCAGGACCAGGCACGCGGCGGCGCCGATCACGGCGAAGACGACCCCGATCCAGTAGGAAAGTTGATTGCGTTCGGCGATGAACATCAGCAGGACGGCGAAGCTGATCACGGCCGTCCAGGCGTAGAAGATCAGCACGGCATCGCGGTCGCTATGCCCCATATCGAGCATGCGGTGGTGCAGGTGTTTGCGGTCGGGCGAGAAGGGACTCTTGCCCGCGTGCAGACGACGGAGCACAGCCATCCCGAAATCGAGCAGGGGCAGCAACACGACGACGACCGGGAGCACGATCGGGATGAACGCGCCGAGTAGTTGCGAGCGACCGATGTCCTCGGGGTCGAGAGCTCCCGGCGGAATGGCGCCCGTGATCGCGATCGCGGACGTCGCCATCAGCAGACCGAGCAGGAGAGCACCCGAGTCGCCCATGAAGAGCTTCGCTGGGCTCCAGTTCAGGGGCAGGAAGCCGAGGCACGCGCCCACGAGCACGGCGGCGATGAAGGTGGCGAGCGAAAAGTTGTTCGTCGCGAACTCGCGCAGCAAGAGATAGGAGTAGACGAAGAACACTCCGTTCGCGATCAGGCACACACCCGCGACGAGGCCATCCAGTCCATCGATGAAGTTGACCGCATTCATCACGATGACGATCGAGAAAACGGTCAGGGTGAAACTCACCCAGCTCGACCCGACCGTCAACCCACCGATCGGCAGCGAATAGATCTGCAGTCCCCCGACACCCGCGATCAGGCCCGCCGCGAGAAACTGCGCGCCGAGCTTGATGAGCCAGTCGAGGTCCCACAGGTCATCGAGGACGCCGACGATGACGATCAGCAGCATCGCGCCGAGGATGCCGTAGATCTGCTGCGGGACGAACCAGAACGGATTGAAGAAGTCGTTGGCGCGGGATACGACGAACGCCGCGAAGATGCCGAAGAACATCGCGACCCCGCCGAGCCGAGGTGTCGGGGTCTTGTGGACATCGCGCTCCCGGATGCCGGGGTAGAGCTTGAAGCGCATGCTGAGCTGCCACACCGCCCACGACAGGACGAACGTCAGGAACGCCGTGAAGAGAATCGTGAAGATGTACTGCTTCACGCGGCAGCATCCGGTTCGAGCACGTCGCCCAGCAGCTCGCGCAACCGTTCAATCGAGATGGCGCCCTCGCGAAGAACGTGCACCCGCGCATCCTCCTCCCGTCGGACCACGGCCGTCGCGTCGATGATGGTCGAGGACACACCTGTGCTCGAGGGCCCATCGTCGAGATAGACCTTGACGCTCGAGCGCAGCATCCGCTCGGCCTCGAGGACGGAGGTCGCGGCCGGGCGGCCGGTGAGGTTGGCGCTTGAAACCGCGAGAGGCCCGGCGTCCTGGATGAGGTCGAGGGTGACGCGGTTGTCGGGCATCCGCACGGCGACCGTGCCGTGCGTCTCGCCGAGGTCCCACGCGAGCGACGGCTGGCTGGGTAGCACGATGGTCAGCCCCCCGGGCCAGAGCTCCTCGATCAGCTGTTCGATCGGCTCGGGGACCTCGCTGACGAGAGCGGCAAGCATGGACGCGCCCGAAACGAGCACGGGCGGAGGCGACTGGCGACCGCGTCCCTTGGCTGCGAGCAGGGCCGCCACGGCGGCTGGGCTGAAGGCATCCGCCGCTACGCCGTATACGGTGTCGGTCGGCAGCACCACGAGTTCGCCACGCGCGATCGAACGTCGTGCGTGCCGCAGGCCCGCGAGGAGCTGCGCCTCGTCGCGGCAGTCGAAAATGTCGGACATGTCCCGCCAAGTCTACGGCGGGCACGAGTGCTGCCATTCTCGGCGCGAGGGTCAGGGGCGGAGAGCGGTCGTCGCGCGGTCGCGCATCGTCAGATCCGGATGCGTCGCTGCCGCGCGCCATCCGTCCGCCGCGAGGATGTCGCGCACGGCAGCCCCCTGCCACTCGCCGTGCTCGATCACGACCGTGCCGCCGGGATGCACGAGGCGCAGGGCGGCTCGGCTCACGCGGCGCACCACGTCGAGGCCGTCGGGCCCACCATAGAGCGCGGCCTCGGGGTCGTGGAAGCGAACCTCGGGGTCGCGCGGGATCGCGTCATCCGGCACGTACGGAGGGTTCGAGACGACGACGTCAACGGTTCCGTTTAGGTCGGGGAGCGCCGTGTCGAGGTCACCCCGGACGATCCGTGCGTTGGTCGCACCGACGAACTCGGCGTTGCCCTTCGCCCAGATGAAGGCGTCCGGCGACTTCTCGACGCCGTAGACGATCGCGTGCGGCACCTCGGTCGCAAGCGCCAGCGCCAGCGCACCGCTCCCTGTGCCGAGATCGACCGCGATCGGCGCCGGTGATGCCGCAGCCCAGAGCGAGTCGATGGCGAACTGCGCGACGATCTCGGTCTCGGGTCGAGGCACGAAAACACCGGGACCGACCCGCAATACCAGACGGCGGAACGGGGCAAGCCCCGTGAGGTGCTGCAGCGGTACCCGCGCGGCGCGGCGCTCAACGAGAGCCTCGAATGCCGAGGCATCCTCATTCTCGATCTCATCGCCCCGGATACTGGCAGCCTGCACTCCCCCGCGACTCGTGCCGAGCACGTGCGCCGCAAGCAACTCGACATCGACGCCCGGATCGGCGATGCCCGCCGCCGCGAGTCGCTCGGCGGCCTCGCGCAGAACGGTCGCGAGCGCACGCGGAGAAGAAGAGTTTTCGATGGGAGGCATGAGCGTCCCCACATTACCGGCGCCCCTCCGTCCTGGCCGCGGATCCGCGGATTCGTCACAATCGCGCCGAGCCCGATGGGCCTCGCCTAGGCTCGTGGAAGTGCGTCGACGACGACGCCGAAGCTTCGATCCATCCCGTGACACCCCGTGACATCCCGTGACATCCCGAAAGGCACGCCCATGGCCGGCATCCACTCAGACATCACGTCCGCATTCGGAAACACCCCACTCGTCCGGTTGAACCGGGTCACCGAAGGGCTCGGCGGCGTCGTGCTGGCGAAGCTGGAGTTCTACAACCCGGTCTCGAGCGTCAAGGACCGCCTGGGCATCGCGATCGTCGACGCAGCCGAGGCATCCGGCGAGCTGAAACCCGGCGGGACCATCGTGGAGTCCACGAGCGGCAACACGGGCATCGCGCTCGCCATGGTGGGCGCCGCCCGCGGATACAAGGTGATCCTGACGATGCCCGCCTCGATGTCGAAGGAGCGGCGCACGCTGCTGAAGGCGTTCGGCGCCGAGCTCGTGCTGACCGACCCCACAAAGGGAATGTCGGAGGCCGTCAACATCGCCAAGCAGATCGTCGCCGACACACCGGGCGCCATCTGGGCCCGCCAGTTCGAGAACGAGGCGAACCCGGCGATCCACCGCGCAACGACAGCGGAAGAGATTCTGCGCGACACCGATGGTGACATCGGATACTTCGTGGCCGGCATCGGCACGGGTGGCACCATCACGGGTGTCGGTCAGGTACTCAAGGAGCGCGTGCCGGGTGTCCAGATCGTCGCCGTCGAGCCCGCGGACTCCCCCATCCTGACGAAGGGCCACCCCGGACCCCACAAGATCCAGGGCATCGGCCCGAACTTCGTGCCCGAGATCCTCGACCGTGACGTCATCGACGAGGTCATCGACGTCTCGTTCGAGGACACCCTCGAGGTGGCCCGCAAGGTCGCAACCGACGAGGGCATTCTGGTCGGCATGTCGAGCGGGGCCGCCATCTGGGCCGCCCTGCAGATCGCGGCCCGGCCGGAGGCCGCAGGCAAGAACATCGTCGTCATCGTCCCGTCCGCGGGCGAGCGTTACCTCTCCACGGCTCTGTACGAGCACCTGCGCGAGGAGTGACGTGGGCCTTCGTTCCGCCTGGCTGACGATCCGAGAGGATGTCACCGCCGCTCGTCTGCGGGATCCCGCCGCACGTGGGGATCTTGAGATCGCGCTGCTGTACCCGGGCCTGCACGCCATCTGGGCCTACCGCATCCATCACCGCCTGTGGGTGCGCGGCGCGAAGTTCCTCGCGCGTGCACTGTCGCAGGTGACGCGGTGGCTGACCGGGATCGAAATCCACCCGGGTGCTCGTCTCGGTCGTCGCTTCTTCATCGACCACGGCATGGGTGTCGTGATCGGTGAGACCGTCGAAACCGGTGACGACGTCATGCTCTACCACGGCGTGACGCTCGGCGGACGTCAGCGCGAGGGCGGCAAGCGGCACCCCACGCTCGGCGACCGCGTCGTGGTCGGCGCGGGTGCGAAGATCCTCGGGCCCGTCGTGATCGGCGACGATTCCGCCGTCGGGGCGAACGCCGTCGTGACCCGCGATGCACCCGCGAACTCGGTGCTCGTCGGCATACCCGCAAAGGCACGTGCCCGTCGTCCGGGCGAGGACACGCGGGCACTCTTGACAGCCCCCGAGTATTCCATCTGACGCAGCGGGACGCGACCGCGACCATCCATGGAGCCGCGCGATGCACCTGAGCGACACGCGCGGTGATATACCAGTTCGCGCATGTTCCCGATAGCGTGAAACGGTGACCTCGCCGACTCCCGCCGCTGCCCCGCCGCCACCAGCCGCTTCCCGCGCTCTCGCCATGCAGCTGAACGGCCTCGTCAAGCGCTTCGGCGACAAGATCGCCGTGGATAACCTCGACCTCGCCGTACCCGAGGGCTCGTTCTATGGACTCGTGGGCCCCAACGGAGCCGGCAAGACCACCACACTGTCCATGGCCACGGGACTCCTGCGCCCGGATGCCGGTCGCGCATTCATCCACGGCGTCGATGTCTGGGCCGAGCCTGTCCGCGCGAAGGCCATGATCGGCAACCTCGCCGACGGCGTGCGCCTGTTCGACCGTCTCACCGGCGAACAGCTGGTGACGTACACGGGCATGATGTTCGGGCTCACGCACGCGGATGTCGCGGCGCGCACCGCCGATCTG
Organism: Microbacterium sp. HM-570; assembly: GCF_054165885.1. Taxonomy (NCBI): domain Bacteria; kingdom Bacillati; phylum Actinomycetota; class Actinomycetes; order Micrococcales; family Microbacteriaceae; genus Microbacterium; species Microbacterium sp. HM-570. The sequence continues at coordinate 3,060,349 of NZ_CM135111.1, read as the reverse complement.
CTCCGCATCATGGACCTCACAGTGGCCGCCGGCACACCCGTCGTCGACTTCTCCGCCGGTATGACCAAGAAGATCGCCCTGGCCTGCGCCCTCGTCCACGCCCCCCGCATCCTCGTCCTCGACGAACCGTTCGAATCGGTCGACCCGGTGTCGGCGGCGAACATCGAGGACATCCTGCGCGATTACACACAGGGCGGCGGCACGGTGATCGTGTCGAGCCACTCGATGGACCTCGTCCAGCGCATGTGCGACCACGTCGCCGTCATCGCGGCAGGTCGCGTGCTCGCCGCAGGCACGGTCGCCGAGGTGCGCGGCGACGCGACGCTGCAAGACCGATTCGTCGAGCTCGTCGGCGGCCGACACCACACGGAGGGACCCGAGTGGTTGCGACTCTCCTGAGGATCCGCTTCCGCGTCCTCGGCAATACGCTCTCCCGACAGCCCTGGCAGCTCGTCGGATTCATCTTCGGCGCCCTCTGGGCCGTCGGCGCCGTCGTGCTGATCGCGATCGGTCTGTTCTTCGTCGGCACCCTCGGTCTCGAGGTGACGCGGCTCGTCCTCATCGCCGGCGGCAGTCTGCTAACCCTGGGATGGGTGCTCGCACCCGTTTTCGCGGCCGGGATCGATACGACGCTCGACCCCTCGCGTCTCGCAACGTTTCCCCTGACGACAAACCGCATGATGGTCGCCCTGACGGCAGCGGGTGCGACCGGAATCCCCGGTCTCGCAACGATTCTCGGTGGTCTCGCGAGTCTCGTCGCGTGGTGGCGCTGGCCGATCGCCCTCGCGGCGGCGGTCATCTGCGTCCCGCTCGGCATCCTGATCTGCGTCGTCGTCTCACGGACTTTCGCCTCGATCGCGGCCGGACTGACGGGAGGCCGGCGCATCCGTGAAATCGTCTGGATGCTCGCGTTCATCGTCCTCATCCTCGCCGGTCCGATCATCGCCGGCATCGGTTCGCTCCTGCGCGCCGCGAGCGGCCCCTCCGATGACATGACTGCTCTGTCTGGTGTGCTCGAGGCGGTGTCCTGGACACCCCTGGCGGCCGCATGGTCGGCCCCGGGCGATCTGGCATCCGGGGCGCCTCTCGTCGCCGGCGCGAAACTGCTGATCGCGCTGGCGACGATCGCGCTGCTGTGGTTCATCTGGCACCGGAGCCTGTCGGCATCCCTCATCGCACCTCCCGCTCGGGGCGGCCGCAAGGTCGCCGCGGGGAAGATCGGATGGTTCGGGCGTCTGCCCACCGGCGGCACCGGAGCCAGCTGGGCACGATCGTTGACCTACTGGATCCACGATCCCCGCTACCTCCGTCAGCTCATCACCGTTCCGCTCGTGCCGGTGCTCGTGGTGTTCTGGGCTCGAGGCGACACGACCAACACCTTCATCGCCTTCAGCGCGACGTTCGTCGCGTTCGTCCTCGGCATCGTCCCCTACGCGGATGTGTCCTATGACGGCACGGCCTTCGGCACGATCGTCGCGACGGGCGTTCGCGGTCGTCAAGACCGTCTCGGCCGGATGCTCGCGGCCGCGACCGTCGGGCTTCCGCTGGTAGTCCTCACGGCGATCATCACGATCGCCATCACCGGCGATTGGAACTTGGCGCCCGCGATCGTCGGGTCGGCAATCGGCATGCTGCTCACGGCATACGGCGTGTGTGCGGTGAGCTCGGCCTACCTGCTCGTGCCCGTGCCCGCGGCGGGCGACAATCCGTTCAAGCGCGTGCCCGGCGCGACGTTCTCGATCTTCCTCGGCTTCCTCGCCGTGTGGATTCTCGCCGCGGTGCTCGCCGCGCCCGAGATCATCCTGGCCATCCTGACCGTCGCCACGGGCGATGCACTGTTCGGTTGGCTCGCTCTCGTCGTCGGCGTGGTGCTCGGTGTCGTGTTCTTCGTCCTCGGCGTCGGGATCGGCGGTCGAATGCTGGACCGCACCGCTCCGGACCTGCTACAGCGCGTGCGGGCCGCTTCGTCGCAATAGCTCCGCGCTGCGTCCCCCTGATTCGCGCGATCAGGAGAGCGCCGGATTAGGCGGGCGCCTGATGGCAGCAGGCCGGCACGCCGAGCGCACGCAGCGACGCGAACGCGGCGTCATCGACCTGACCGGATGCCTCGGCGAACGCGTCGAGATCGATCTTTGCGCCGTCGAGCCAGGTGCCGGTGACCCCGATCGCACCGATCTTCTCGGGTGCGACTGCGTAGGGATCGGCGTCGAGCGCGACGAAGTCCGCGAGCTTACCGACTTCGATCGATCCGACATCACCGTCGGTCCCGAGGGTGTACGCCGCGTTGATCGTCTGGGCCGCGAGTGCCTCGTGCAACGTCGTCGCCTGCTCCGCCCCGCGGATCGTTCCGCTGCTGGTGCGCCGTGTGACGGCGGTCTGGATATTGAGAAGCGGGGTGGGCGGGCTCACGCTGCCGTCGTTGTGGAAAGAGGGATGCGTGCCCGCATCGAACGCGTCGCGAAAACGCTGCCAGGGCGCGCCAATACGGCTGTCGAACATCTGGCCGTCGAGCAGGTCACCCCAGTAGTAGAACTGGAACGGCCCCATCGATGTCACGACACCGAGCTCAGCCATCCGCGTGAACTGATCGTGGCGCGCGCCGCCGATGTGCTCCACCCGCCACCTGTGGTCGGTGCCAGCCAGACCGTGCTCGTCGAGCGCACGGCTGAAAGCGTCGAGCACGACGTCGAGCCCGATGTCGCCGTTGACATGGAACGCCATCTGCCAGCCGCCGTCGGCATGGGCGTCCAGGACCGCGTCCAGCTGCCCGCGCGTGTAGTTCATCCGCGCCTCACCCGGGATGCCGGGGGCGATACCCGCCGCGCGGGTGGCGTCGGTGTCGAGATAGGGCTCCGACATCGCGATGTTGCCGACCCACGGAGACCCGTCGGCCCAGAGCTTGATGCCGCGCTTGTGCAGCATCTCGACGGGGACGGTCGATTCGAACGGATCCCCCGCGTCGGCCTCTGTGGACATGTGGTACAGCGTTACGCGAATCGGACTGTTCGGCAGCGACGCCAGTGTCTCGTACGCCGCCTTGAGCGGGGTCTTGTACGTCATTTCCGAGGCGGAGGTGATGCCGGCCGTCGCCATGTACATGTAGTACTCGACCGCACCCTGAAGCGGCTTGCCCTGCGCACCGATCGCGTTCAGCACGGGCGTGGCGAGGGCCATGGCTGCGGGCAACTCGGTGCCCCGGCCATCCAGGCTCCCATCGGGCCGGCGCCCGAAGAACGCACCCACGGGATTGGCCGGCGGGGTCTCGACGAAGCCGAGCTCTTTCAGCACGGCAGTCGTCACATACGCCGTGTGGCCCGAATTTCCCATGACCAAGACGAGTCGATCACCAAAGATCGCGTCGAGGCTCGCCGCATCCGGATCCTCGTGCTGATGCAGTAGCCCATCGAATCCGAAGAACGACAGCGCGGTGCCCGGCGCGGACTCGGTGATCGCCTTCTGGAACATCGCGAGAACGTCATCCCAGGTCGGGCAGAACCACGGCGCGATCCAGTATGCGGGCGGCATTGTCGCCATCCCGCTGAGCACAGGGTGGGAGTGCGAGTCGATGAAGCCCGGCAGCAGGGCCCGTGCCTGGGTGTCTTCGATGGTCGCGGTGGGCGCGGCCGCCTGGCACTCCGCCATCGTGCCGACCGCGATGATGCGACCGTCTTCGATCGCCACGGCCTCGGCGCGCGGGTTCGCCGGGTCCATCGTGATGATCGTGCCGGCGGTGAGGATGCGTGCGGTCATGTCAGGCATCCTTGCCGCGGCCCGAGAGGTCTTTGACCTCGCGCTTGAGCAGAAGCATCGGCAGGAACAGGGTCGCGAGCGCCGTCACGAGCCAGACGACGACTGGAGCGAGCACCCACGAGATCGCGTCGGTGATGCGCAGCCCGCCGATCGGAAGCAGCACCACGACGAGCAGCGCGACGAACGTCGACACGATGCCGATACCGCCGAGCAGCGCCGGGGCGTAGCGCCTCGCCATCGTCGCGATCCAGGGCGCGAGGACGCTCTGCAGAACCGCGAAGATCACGATGCAGACGACGAATCCCCACCACTCGCTCCACTGAATCTGGAAGCCGGGCAACACCCAGTCGGCGACGAGCAGGCCGAGCGCGGCCGAGACCACGAAGATGAGGCTGCGGATGAGGAATCTGATCACGGGCTGACCTTATCGCGCCGGCCGCCTCGCGGCGTCTCTCGCCGCACCCCGCCCCCGCGCGCGCCGCACAAGCCCCGCTCCCCTGACACAATGTGTCGCTTCACACCCTCCGCAAGCGACACATCGCGTCAGGGGAACAAGCGGGGACGGCGCGCGGCGTCAGCGCCGGGCGCGGAGCGCGTCGCGCACGAGGCTGACGAGCAGGTGCGGTTTCCGAAAGAGCATTGCGCTGCCGACGCGGATGACGCGCCACCCGGCAGCCTGTAGCGCTTCGTGCTTAGCGAGGTCGCGGTTCCACGTCACCAGATCTGTGCGGTGGTGGTCTCCCTCGTACTCGATCGCGATCTTCAGATCGGGATACGCCAGGTCGACGCATCCAATGAATGCTCCGCTCTCGTCGTAGACGTCATGATCAAGCAAGGGTTCGGGCAGTCCAGCGTCGCAGATCGTCAGGCGCGTCCAGGTTTCAGGTCGGGATGCTGCTGCCACACGCAACCGAGGCAGTGACTCTCTCAAGGCTGGACGTCCGACTCTCCGGCCTGCGCGCACCGCGGCCTCGAGCTGCGCGAACGTCGCCAAGGGCGGTGGCATTTCGCGCACCCAAGGGCCGGGCATCCGCTGCACCCGGATGAATGCGTCGCCCGCCGCGACGAGATCGTACGGATGCAGCAGCTGTGCCCCGAGCATTGCCCACGTCGTCGCGGGGCTCGAAACCCGCAGCCCGGTCGGAGGATGAGTGACAACACGAGTGAGCCCGGGCTGCGCTTCGTGCGCCACCACGCCGGAAGTACGGACGGCACGTGCAGGCGCGAGCACACTCACGTGCAAACGGTCGTCGTGATTCCGCGGCACCGGCACACCCCAAAGCACCGCAGCCGTCCGATGGCTGAAGAACTCATGGTCTGCCATTCGTAGGGCATACACCCGCGCGAGTCGCAGCACCTCGGCACATTCCTCATCCGAGTACGGCGAGGACGATTGCACATCGAGGTCGGGCGGTTCAGCATCTCCCCGGATCCGCACCCCGTGGAACGGGCGGTGCAGATCGAGACGTCGCACGCGCTCGCGACTCAGACCCGCCTGCAACGCATCGCGGACGAGAAACGCGGGCCCGAGCTCATCGGGCAGCTGTCGTGGTTGCATACCCCCACGCTGGACCGCATCCCGCTACCCAAACGCTCCCGCACGCCCCACACGTGCACCTGCGCCGTTGGCGCCCCCTGTGGAGGAAACATCGCATCCGCTCGCCTGACGCAATGTGTTGGCTCGGGCAGCGCCCAGGCGACACATTGCGTCAGGCGAGCAGATCCAAGGCGCGCGGGCGCGGCGGCTGCGGGGGCGTCAGGTGCCGAGAGAGGCCAGGCGCTCTTCCTCGTCCGCGGCGATACACGAGTCGATGACCGGGCCCAGAGCCCCGTCCATCACCTGATCGAGGTTGTAGGCCTTGTAGCCCGTCCGGTGATCCGCGATGCGGTTCTCGGGAAAGTTGTAGGTGCGGATGCGCTCGGAGCGATCCATCCCGCGGATCTGCGACTTGCGGGCATCGGATGCCGCGGCCGCGATCTCTTCCTGCTGTCGCGCGAGAATCCGGGCTCGCAGCACGCGCATGCCGGCCTCACGGTTCTGCAGCTGCGACTTCTCGTTCTGCATCGAGACCACGATGCCCGTGGGCAGGTGGGTGATGCGGACCGCCGAATCGGTGGTGTTGACGGACTGACCGCCGGGACCGGACGATCGGAAAACGTCGATCTTGAGGTCGTTCTGGTTGATCTCGACCTCGTCGGGTTCATCCACCTCGGGGAAGACCAGCACGCCGGTCGTCGAGGTGTGAATGCGCCCCTGCGACTCGGTCGCGGGCACACGCTGCACGCGATGCACGCCACCCTCGTACTTGAGGTGCGCCCAGACGCCCTGCGCGGGATCGGCGGACGACCCCTTGATCGCGACCTGGACGTCCTTGTAGCCACCGAGGTCGGACTCGGTCCGCTCGAGCAGCTCGGTCTTCCAGCCCTTGGACGCGGCGTACTGGATGTACATCCGCAGCAGATCGGCCGCGAAGAGCGCGCTCTCGGCGCCGCCCTCGCCGCCCTTGATCTCCATGATCACGTCGCGGGCGTCGTCGGGGTCGCGCGGGATCAGGAGGCGGCGCAGACGTTCCTGTGTTGCGTCGACGCGTTCCTCGAGCCCCGGCACCTCTTCGGCGAAAGCCGAATCCTCGCGCGCGAGTTCACGCGCGGCGGCGAGATCGTCGGATGCCGCGGCCCACGCGTCGTACGCGGCGACAATCCGGCTGAGCTCTGCGTAGCGTCGGTTGACGCGCTTCGCACGGCCGGCATCGGCGTGCACGGCGGGGTCGGAGAGTTCCTCCTGCACCCGCCGGTGCTCGTCGATGAGTCCGCGAACGGAGTCGAAAATCCCGGGGTCGGCCACGGCGGACCCGATCAGCGGATGTTGTTGTCGTGCCCGTGGCTGCTGCCGTGCGCACCCTGTGTGGGCGCCGGGATCGACTTCTGCATCTGGATGAGGAACTCCACGTTCGAGCTCGTTTCCTTCAGCTTGCCGAGCACGACCTCGAGGGCCTGCTGCGGGTCGAGACCCGCGAGCGCACGGCGCAGCTTCCAGGTGATCTTGACCTCGTCGGACGAGAGGAGCATCTCTTCGCGGCGCGTGGAGGATGCGTTCACATCGACGGCCGGGAAGATCCGCTTGTCGGCGAGCTGACGGGACAGACGCAGCTCGCTGTTGCCCGTTCCCTTGAACTCTTCGAAGATGACCTCGTCCATCTTGGACCCGGTCTCGACGAGCGCGGTCGCGAGGATCGTGAGCGATCCGCCGTTCTCGATGTTGCGCGCGGCGCCGAAGAAGCGCTTGGGCGGGTACAGAGCCGAGGCATCCACACCACCGCTCAGCACGCGACCCGAGGTCGGCGCCGAGATGTTGTAGGCGCGGCCGAGACGCGTGATCGAATCGAGCAGCACGACGACGTCGTGGCCGAGCTCGACGAGACGCTTGGCGCGCTCGATAGCCAGTTCGGCGACTGTCGTGTGATCCTCGGCCGGGCGGTCGAACGTTGAGGCGATGACCTCGCCCTTGACCGTCCGCTGCATGTCGGTGACCTCTTCGGGACGCTCGTCGACGAGCACGACCATGAGGTGAACCTCGGGGTTGTTCGTCGCGATCGCGTTGGCGATCTGCTGCAGAACGATCGTCTTGCCCGCCTTGGGCGGCGCGACGATCAGGCCGCGCTGGCCCTTGCCGATGGGTGCGACGAGGTCGATGATCCGCTGGGTGAGCTTCTCGGGCGCCGTCTCGAGGCGCAGGCGGTCCTGCGGGTAGAGCGGCGTGAGCTTGCCGAACTCGACACGGGTCGCGGCGTCGTCGACCGACAGGCCGTTGATCGCGTCGACCTTGACCAGGGCGTTGTATTTCTGACGCCCCTGGTGCTCGCCCTCGCGGGGCTGCTTGATCGCACCCACGACCGCGTCGCCCTTGCGCAGGTTGTACTTCTTGACCTGGCCGAGCGAGACGTAGACGTCGCTCGGGCCGGGCAGGTAGCCGGATGTACGCACGAACGCGTAGTTGTCGAGCACATCGAGGATGCCCGCGATCGGGATGAGAACGTCGTCATCGTTGATCTCGGTTTCGAATTCGTCCATCGGCGTGCCGGGGGAACGCTTGGTGCGACCGCGACCGCGGCCGCGTGCACCCTGACCGTTGTCGTCGTCGTCCGCCGGGCCGCTGCTCTGAGCGGCTTGCGCGTTCTGGCCACGCTGCGGGTTCTGACCGCGCTGGTTCTGGTTGCCCTGGGCGTTCTGGTTGCCCTGGGCGTTGTTCTGACCGCCCTGGTCGCCCTTGGCCTGACGACCCTGGTTCTGGTTGGCCTGGTTCTGGTTGGCCTGGTTCTGGTTGGCCTGGTTCTGGTTGGCCTGGTTCTGGTTGGCCTGGTTCTGGTTGGCCTGGTTCTGGTTGGCCTGGTTCTGGTTGGCCTGATTCTGCGGGCCACCCTGGTCGGCCGAGCCATCCTGGCCATCCTGTGCGTCACGGCCACCGCGGCTGCGGTTGCGGTTGCGGTTGCGGCTGCGACGGCTGCCCGTCTGCTCGCCTTCAGAATCGCTCTGGGCGTTGCCATCGTTCTGGGCGTTGCCATCGTTCTGGGCGTTGCCATCGTTCTGGGCGTTGCCATCGTTCTGGGCGTTGCCATCGTTCTGGGCGTTGCCATCGTTCTGGGCGTTGCCATCGTTCTGGGCGTTGCCATCGTTTTGCGCGCCGGAGGCGCTCTGCGCGCTCTCGGCTGAGGAATCGGATGCCTCGCCAGCGTCCGCCTTCCGGGGTGCGGAATCGCCCTCAGCGGACGATGCCACGCCCGGGGCCTCTTCCGCAGACGGCGCGGCCGCGGTCTCCGTGGGCGCGTCGGCAGTGGATGCCGAAGCATCCGACAGCGCAGCGGACGTGAGCGCGGCCGTGACCTGCGCCTCGACGTCCGCGTCGAGCGCCGACTGGGGGGTCTTCAGCGTGTGGCCGAGCTCAGCAGCGACGGCGATGACGCGCTTGGCGTCGACACCGAAGTCCGCGGCGAGCTCACGAACGCGGCGGCGGCGCTTGGAGGCGCGGGCCGGCTTCGAAGCGGGTGCCTCGTCCGGGACGGATGCGTCAGCCTCGGCGGAACCCTGTTCGGGTGCCGACTCGGCGGGCGCCGCGTCCTGAGGAGCTGCGTCCTGAGGAGCCGCGCCATGAGGAGCTGCGTCCTGAGGAGCTGCGTCTTGAGGCGCCGCCTCAGTGGTCTGTGCGCCCTCGGGCGCGTTGTCACCGGTCTGCTCACCCTGAATGGGGGTGGCGCCGGTCTGGATCTCGGAGATTGACTCCACGAGTACTCCCTTGCACGTGTGAATGAACACGACTGCATGCGATGTCGCCGCGGCGGACACCCGTCCACGCCGAAAGAATGGAGAAGGATTCGGGGGGCATGCAGTGCTTCGCAGATTGCGATCGGAGGCCAGATTCACGCGGCCGAAAACGGCTGTGTGGCACCCTCCGTGTGTTCCCTCACTGTAGCACCTTTGAAGTCGACGGCCAGCATGAGGGCCTCCCACGCGGTGTCGGAGACCTGCTCCACGACATCGGCCGCCTCGAGGCGTCGCCCCGGGCCATCGGCGAGGACGAGGATGCTCGGACCCGCCCCCGAGACGACCGCCGCGAACCCGGCGAGGCGCAGGGCCCGCACGATCCGCAGTGTCTCGGGCATCGCTTCGGCTCGGTAGTCCTGGTGCAGGCGATCCTCGGTCGCGGCGAGCAGCAGCTCGGGGCTTTGAGTCAGCGCGGCGATCAGCAGAGCCGACCGCGAGACGTTGAAGACCGCATCCTCGCGCGGCACGTTCAGCGGCTGCAGGCTGCGGGCAAGCGACGTCGACATCGTGAAACCCGGCACGAACACCAGAGGCGCGACACCGCGATGCACGAGCAGCTTCTTGTGCTGCGGGCCATCGGGCGTGATCCACGCGATCGTCAGGCCGCCGAAGAGCGCGGGCGCGACGTTGTCGGGGTGCCCCTCCAGCTCGGTGGCCAGACGCAGCAGATCGTCGTCAGAAACGTCGACCCGCCCTTCCAGCAGCGAGCGGGCGATGACGAGCCCCGACACGACGGCGGCGCCGGATGAACCCATGCCGCGCCCGTGCGGAATCCTGTTGTGTGCTTCGAGCCGCAGGCCCGGCATCTCCTGTCCGAACGCGTCGAACGCGTACTGGATCGAGCGGACCACCAGGTTCGATGCATCCCGCGCGACGTCCTCCGCGCCCTCACCCTCGACGAACACCTCGAGGCCCGGTTCGGGCAGTTCGGTCACCACGATCTCGTCGTAGACGCTCAGCGCCAGCCCGAGCGTGTCGAATCCAGGCCCGAGGTTCGCGCTCGTCGCGGGAACACGGACCACGAAGGGCCGCGGGCCTGGCTTTTCGGCCGACGGGGCTGCGTCGGTAGCCCGAGGGGCTGTGTTCACGCGGATGCCCCGCTCACGCGACGGGCTCGGCGACGAGGTCGAGGACGGACGCGACTTCGGATGTCGCGGCATCGACCACGATCGGCTCCACCTGGGAGCCGTCTTCGCGACGAAGGGCCCACTGCGGGTCCTTCAGTCCGTGGCCCGTGACCGTGAGCACGACGCGGGCGCCCTTCGGGATGATGCCGGCCTCGACCCGGTCGAGCAGACCCGCGACGCTGATCGCGGAGGCGGGCTCGACGAAAATGCCGACCTCGCCCGAGAGCAGCTTCTGGGCGGCGAGGATCCGGTCGTCGTCGATCGCGCCGAACCATCCGTCGGTCGCGTCGCGTGCCTCGAGTGCCAGCTCCCACGAAGCGGGGTTGCCGATGCGGATCGCGCTGGCGATCGTCTCGGGGTGACGGACGATCTCGCCCCGAACGAGCGGCGCGCTACCCGCGGCCTGGAAGCCGAACATGCGCGGCAGCCGGGTCGAAACACCGCGCTCGAGCTCTTCGCGGTAACCGCGCGAGTAGGCGGTGTAGTTGCCGGCGTTGCCGACCGGGATGAGGTGGAAGTCGGGGGCGTCGCCGAGCTGCTCGACGACCTCGTACGCGGCCGTCTTCTGACCCTCGATGCGGTCGGGGTTGACCGAGTTGACGAGGTGCACGGGGTAGTTGTCGGCCAGCTCGCGCGCGATCTCGAGGCAGTCGTCGAAGTTGCCGCGGATCTGGATGAGCTTGCCGTTGTGCGCCACGGCCTGGCTGAGCTTGCCCATGGCGATCTTGCCCTCGGGCACGAGCACGGCGGCGGTGATGCCGGCGTGCGCGGCGTAGGCCGCGGCCGAGGCCGAGGTGTTTCCGGTCGAGGCGCAGATGACGGCCTTGGCGCCGTGCTCCACAGCGCGCGACAGGGCGACGGTCATACCGCGGTCCTTGAAGGACCCGGTCGGGTTCATGCCCTCGAACTTGACCCAGACATCCGTTCCCGTCATCCGCGACAGCGCCGGGGCGGGCAGAAGCGGCGTACCGCCCTCGCCGAGGGTCACGACGGTCGAGGCGTCGGTGACGCCGAGCCGATCGGCGTATTCGCGGAGTACTCCGCGCCAGAGGTGTGCCATGTCAGTCTCCTTCTACCCGCAGAACCGAGACGACCCGCTCGACGACGCCGCTCGCGGCGAGTCGGGTAACGGTGTCGCTGAGGTCCTGCTCGAGTGCCTTGTGTGTGCCGATCACGATGCGTGCGATGCCGGGGCCGCCATCCGGGTCTGCCACGACCGTCTGCTCGACGGTCGCGATGGACACCCGTCCCTCGCTGAGGATGCCAGCGACGGTGGCGAGCACGCCCGTCTCGTCGCTGACCTCGAGCGTGATCTGGTACCGCGTCGTGACGCGGCCGATCGGCAGGATGGGCAAGTTCGCGCGGGTGGACTCTCCCACGCCGACGCCACCCGCGATGTGGTGGCGTGCGGCCGAGACGACGTCGCCGAGCACGGCGGAGGCGGTCTGCACTCCCCCGGCGCCCGCGCCGTAGAACATGAGGCTTCCGGCGGCTTCCGCCTCGACGAATACCGCGTTGTTGGCGCCGTGGACGCTCGCGAGCGGATGCGTGCGGGGCACGAGTGCCGGGTAGACGCGCACCGAGATCGCGTCGCCGGTGCCGGCGCCCGTGCCGGTGCCGGTGCCGGTGCCGGTGCCCGAGGCATCCTCGATGCGCTCGCAGACGGCGAGGAGCTTGACGACATAGCCAGCGTGCCGCGCCGACTCGATCAGGGACGCGTCGACCGTGGTGATGCCCTCGCGGTGCACCGTGTCGAGCGGAACGCTCGTGTGGAACGCGAGGCTCGCGAGGATCGCGGCCTTCTGCGCGGCGTCGTATCCCTCGACATCCGCCGTCGGATCGGCCTCGGCATAGCCCAGGCGCTGGGCGTCGGCGAGCACCTCGGCGAAGTCGGCGCCCTCGGTGTCCATGCGGTCGAGGATGTAGTTCGTGGTGCCGTTCACGATGCCCATGATGCGTCGCACGCGGTCACCCGCGAGGGAGTCACGGAGCGGACGGATGATCGGGATCGCCCCGGCCGCGGCAGCCTCGTAATAGACGGATGCTCCGACCTGGTCGGCCGCGTCGAAGATCTCGGTGCCGTGGGTCGCGAGCAGCGCCTTGTTGGCCGTCACGACATCCGCACCGGACGAAATCGCGTGCAGGATCGACGTGCGCGCGGGCTCGATGCCGCCCATCAGCTCGATGACGATGTCGGAGCCGACGATCAGCGAATCGGCGTCCGTCGTGAACAGCTCACGCGGCAGGTCGACGTCGCGCTGCGCGTCGACCTCGCGCACGGCGATCCCCGCCAGTTCGAGTCGAGCTCCGGCACGGTCGGCCAGTTCGTCGCCGTGGCGCAGCAGGAGACCTGCGACCTGTGAGCCCACGGCTCCGGCGCCGAGCAGTGCGACGCGCAGGGTGCGGTAGTCGGTCATTCGTTTCCTCTCAGACCTGAAACGCCCGCGTCGCGCGCAAGCAGGTCGTCGATCGTCTCGCCGCGCACGATCACGCGCGACGCTCCGTCCCGAACGGCCACGATCGGCGGCCTCGGAACATGGTTGTAGTTGCTCGAGAGGGCGTAGCAGTACGCCCCGGTCGCGGGCACCGCCAGCAGGTCGCCGGGTGCGACATCCGCGGGCAGGTATTCGGCGTCGACAACGATGTCGCCCGATTCGCAGTGCTTGCCGACGACGCGCACGAGGGCGGGTTCGGCGGTGCTCGTGCGGTCGGCGATGCGAGCCGAGAACTGCGCGTCGTAGAGCGCGGGGCGCGGGTTGTCGCTCATGCCGCCGTCGACACTCACGTAGCGACGCGTGGCGTGTGGTGTGGGGCCGGTGGTGTCGGCGCCGGATTCGGATGTCTCGACCGAGACATCCTTCGTCGTCCCGATCTCGTACAGCGTGACGCCGGCGGTGCCGACGATGCTCCGTCCCGGCTCGAATGCGAGGGCCGGGATCGGCACGCCGAGCTTGTGAGCCTCGCTCGCGACGACCGAGACGATGCCGTCGGCAAGCTCGCCGATCGGGGTCGGCTCATCGGCCGAGGTGTAGGCGATACCGAAGCCGCCACCGAGATTCAGAACCGGAAGCGGTTCACCGGGCAAGTCAGCGAGCACACCGAGCAGCCGTGCGGCCGACGCGCGGAAGCCGTCTGTGCCGAAGATCTGCGAGCCGATGTGGCAGTGCAGGCCGACGAGGTTGAGGCCGGGGGTCGCACGCACGCGGGCGACGAGCTCGGGGGCGAGTTCGAGGCCGAAGCCGAACTTCTGGTCCTCGTGGGAGGTAGCGAGGAAGTGGTGGGTCTCGGCATGGACGCCCGTGTTGACGCGCAGCAGGACGTCCTGCGGGGCACTTTCGCTGCCCTTGCGGGAGATGATCGCCGCGAGGCGCTCCAGCTCCCAGACACTGTCGATCACGATCGATCCGATGCCGACCTCGACCGCACGCTCGAGCTCGCTGACCGACTTGTTGTTGCCGTGAAAGCCGAGTTGGGCCGCGGGCACACCGGCGGCGAGCGCGACCTCGAGTTCGCCGCGCGTGCAGACGTCGACGCGCAGCCCCTCTTCCATCACCCAGCGCGCAACCTCGCTCGAGAGGAAGGCCTTTCCCGCGTAGTACACCCGCGCGGTGGTGCCATGACGAGCCGCGGCATCCTCGAAAGCCTCGCGCGTGCGGCGAGCGCGAGCGCGCACCTCACCCTCGTCGAGCACGAGAACCGGGGTGCCGTACTGCGCGACCAGGTCGCGCACGGCGACGCCGCCGAGTTCGAGCTGGCCGTCTTCCCGTCGATGCGCAGCAACAGGCCACACATGTGGGGCCAGAGCGTTCGCATCGGCGGGCGGCACGAGCCATCCGGGGGCGAGCGGCGAGGCGACGGACACGGCAGACCAATCGGTGGATTCGGGACGTTCATCGACGCGCGGGCCGACGCAAATCCGCGGGCGGCGGTTCACACACACCACCCCGGCGGTTGCTGAAAGTCTAGGGCACGGGCGCGACTCAGCCGCAGACGCCCGGCTCGCGCAGGGTCGAATCCACGAGGATGCCGCTGGCGATGTCGAACTGCGCGACGACCTGCTGATCAACCACGGCGACATCTGTCAGCGTGAGCCCGGCGGGAAGGGACGACGCGATACACACCTGCCACGGCTGCAGAACAGCATCGGCGAACGCGCCGAACTGATCGCGTAGGCCCTGCGCATCGGCGGTCGCGTCGGCCACCGTGAATGATGCAGGAGTGAGGACGAGCGCCCCGCCCGCCGCGGACGGCGTGAGCCCCACCCCGATCGGAATCGCCGCACCGAACAGACTCAGCTCGACCGTGATCGTGACATCCGATCCCGACACCCCGAGGGATTCTTCCGGGAACCCCTCGACCCCCGCGAGCAGCGTGCGCAGCTGTTCCTGATCGAGAGTCACGGATGCCTCGGCCGAATCGAGCGGACCGTCGGCCGTGAGCGGCACGCCGCGCGCCGTGACACTCACATCGCCCGTGAAACCTTGCAGCGAGACATCCTGAGCTTCGATCTGGACCTCATCGAACCGACCCGCGATGAGCTGCGGGATGACGAGCCCCTCCACCTGAACCTCGGCCTGGTCGGCCGGGACACCGAGTTCGCTCGCGAGGGCTCCGCGCACACCGCGCTCGACGAGATCGCGCGCGAGCCACTCGCCCGCGAACGCAGCACCGCCGAACAGCACGATCACGACGACGAGCGAGACGATCCAGGGCCACAGGCGCCGCTTCCGCCGCGGAGGGGGCGCATCGTCCCAATAGAGGGTCGGCGCGTCCTGCGGCGGCATGGTCATCGCTACATCCGTTCGGGCGCCGAGACGCCAAGCAGGTCGAGTCCGTTGCGCAGAACCTGACCGGTGGCATCGTTCAGCCAGAGGCGGGTGCGGTGAACGGGCTCGACGGGGGCGTCGCCCAGCGGGATGACGCGGCAGTTGTCGTACCAGCGGTGATAGAGGCTCGCGAGTTCTTCGAGACACCGCGCGACACGATGCGGTTCGCGCACCTCGGCGGCAAAGCCCACGATGCGCGGGAATTCTTGCAGGGCTCCGAGAAGCGCCGATTCGGTCTCGTGTGTGAGCAGCTCGGGGGCGAACTCGCTCCGGTCAACGCCCGAGTCCTGGGCGTTCCGCGCGACGTTGTGTGTGCGCGCGTGGGCGTACTGAACGTAGAAGACCGGGTTGTCGTTCGTGCGCTTCCGGAGGATCTCGGGGTCGAGAGTCAGCGGCGAGTCGGCCGGGTATCGCGCCAACGAGTAACGCAAGGCATCCGTTCCGAGCCAGTCGCGCAGGTCGTCGAGCTCGATGATGTTGCCGGCGCGCTTGCTCAGGCGCGCGCCGTTGATCGACACGAGCTGCCCGATCAGCACCTCGATGTCCTTGTTGGGGTCATCCCCCGCCGCGCCCGCCAGGGCCTTCAGCCGGTGGACATAGCCGTGGTGGTCGGCGCCGAGAAGGTAGATCTTGTGCGCGTAGCCGCGGTCTCCCTTGTTGAGGTAGTACGCGGCGTCCGCGGCGAAGTAGGTGTACTCGCCGTCGGACTTGCGGATCACCCGGTCTTTGTCGTCGCCGAAATCGGTCGTCCGAACCCACACGGCGCCGTCGGCGTCGAAGACATGACCCTGGGCACGCAGCCGCTCCACGGCCTCGTCGACGAGGCTCGGTCCGCCATCCGCGGGCTTCGCGTGGAGGGTGCGCTCGCTGAAGAACACATCGAAGTGGACGTTGAACTTGACGAGCGAACTCTGCAGGTCGCCGAGCTGGAGAGCGTAGGCGCGCTCACGCGCGACGGCGAGCTGTTCGTCGGCTGGCAGGTCGAGCAGTCCGGGCTCTTCGGCGAGCACGCGCCCCGCGAGGTCCTCGACGTACGAGCCGGGGTAGCCGTCCTCGGGGGTGGGCTCACCCTTCGCCGCGGCGAGAACCGACCGACCGAAGCGGTCCATCTGCACGCCCGCGTCGTTGATATAGAACTCGCGGACGATCGTCGCGCCGCTGGCCGCGAGCACACGGCCCATGGCATCGCCGAGCGCCGCCCAGCGGGTGTGCCCGATGTGCATGGGACCCGTGGGGTTGGCGCTGACGAACTCGAGGTTGATCGTGTTGCCGCGCTGCGACTCGTTCGTGCCGTAAGCGGCACCGGCCTCGACGATGGTGCGGGCGAGCGATCCGGCCGTGGCGGCGTCGAGGGTGATGTTGATGAAGCCCGGGCCTGCGACATCCACGCTCTCGATGCCCTCGGACTGTGCGAGGGCCTCGGCGATCTCCGTCGCGAGTTCGCGCGGATTCGCGCCAACGAGCTTTGCGAGCTTGAGGGCGGCGTTCGAGGCCCAGTCGCCGTGGTCACGGTTCTTCGGACGCTCCACCGGCAGGTCTGCCGCGGTGAGGCCGTCGGTCGATCCGGGCCGTCGCGCCTCGGCAAGCGGGCGGACGACGGCGAGCAGGGCGGCGGAAAGATCCTCGGGATTCATAGCTGGCCCAGTCTAGTTCGGCACCCGCGTGGGCTCCGGCCCCGCGCCCCGCACACGCGAGGGCGCCCGTTCCCGGCGCGAGCGTGCCCGTTCCTGGGCGCGAGAGTGCCCGTTTCCGATCCGAGAGTGCTCCGGGACACCGCGCGCGACAGAACGGGCACTCTCGCGGGCAGAACAGGCACCCTCGCGCGTGAGAACAAGCACCCTCGCTGTCAGCCGAGCTGCACGAGCTCCCGGTAGTCGTCGGGGACGGATGCCTCGGCGAACGGGTCCGCGGACAGGTCATCCGCGTCCGCCGGGCCCGCGACATCCGGCACCACCCAGGCGTCGACGTGCAGCCGATCGAGCCCGACCTGCGCGCCGTGGAAGCTGAGGAACGCGCAGTCCGCCGCGTCCCGCCCGGTCGCGATGCGTACGAGGGAGCGCCGGTCGGCCAGGCGCGTCGCGTCGATGACATACCAGGCGCCGTCGAGGTAGGCCTCGGCGACCGCGTGGAAGTCCATCGGGTCCAGCCCCGGGGCGTAGCACGCGGCGTATCGGGCGGGCACGTCCATCGCCCGAAGCAGCGCGATGACGACGTGCGCGTAGTCGCGGCACACGCCCTGGCCGGTCATGAGCGTCGTGACCGCACTGTCGGTGCCGAGGCTCAGCCCCGGTGTGTAGGTCACCGACTGCTCGACGAAGCGGGTCACGGCGGCGATCAGCTCAGCACCGGCGAGCCCTGCGAACTGGTGGCGCGCCTGCGAGAACACCTCGTCCGACTGGCAGTAGCGGCTGGGGCGCAGGTAGATGATGCTGTCGAGCTCGCTCGTGCGGGCGGGCCCCGTCTGACCCTCGACCACCGCTTCGTACCGCACGCGCAGGGGCCCGGGCTCGCCCGTCAGGCGGTGCAGACGGGTGCCGTCCTGGTCGATGATCTCGGTCGGGGTGTACACCAGATCGTCGCGCGTGAACGTCAAGATCTCGCTCGCGAGGGGCACCTGGCGAGCGGTCGTCAACGAGAAGATCAGGTCGGCGGGGCCGGCCAGATCGAGGTCGAGTTCTGCGGTGACGATGCGCTGCACCGAGACATCCTCGCATGCCCGTGTGACGCCTCCGCACGCCGCCAGAACGACGCTCCTCCAAGAGCAGATGACTGCCGTGGCATCCGCACATAATTCTGTGACCTACCCTCTATTCATGCCCGATGCCGCCCGCCGTCCCCGCGTGCGCGTCGGTGTGGTCTGGGCGATGGCGGCCGCGGTCGTCGCGGCCGCCGTGATCGGCGCCTGGCAACCGTGGCAGCGTCCGACGCCCGCATCCGATGTCGCGGGCGGCGCCGGACTCCAGAACGCCGGGACGGATGCCTCGGCCCCGGCCGCCTTGACCATTCCGCCCGATGCGACGGTGCTCGTCTTCGGTGATTCGTGGACGTATGGTTCCGCGGCGAGCGCCCCCACTCTCGGGTACGCGTATGAACTCGGACGCCTGACGGGATGGACGACCATCGTCGACGGCGTCCGCGGGAGCGGATACCTGAAGCCGGGCATCGATGGGCCATCCTTCGGCGAGCGCATCGCGGCGCTCGACCCCGAGCTCGACCCCGACCTGATCATCGTGCAGGGCTCTATCAACGACCGACTGCTCGCCGCCAAGAACGACTACGCCGGGGCCGTGAACGCGGCTTGGGACGCACTCACCGGGCTGTATCCGGATGCCTCGATCGTCGTCCTGGGTCCCGCGCCTCAGGTGCTTCCGGTCGAGAGTGGCACCGCGCTCATCGACTCGGAGCTCTCGCGCCTGGCCGCCGAACGCGGCTGGTGGTACATCTCCCCCATCCACGACACGTGGATCGTCGCGTCGAACTACTTCGACGTCATCGACACGGGCGTCGGCAGAAACCATCCGTCCACCGCGGGTCACGCGTATCTCGCGGAGCGGTTGGCGCAGGCACTGGCCGAACGGATGGCTGTCGTCGAGGCCGTCGCCGAGACGCCGGCACCGACCGAGGGCTGACGCACCTTCGTCCCGCACGCGCGCACGGGACGTCGGCGTTTCGGGTGATAACCTCGACCGGTACGCCTCCGTAGCTCAGGGGATAGAGCGTTGGTTTCCGGTACCAAAGGTCGCTGGTTCGATTCCAGTCGGGGGCACAGTGAGAGATCCCGGTCCGGGATTGTTCGAGTGAGGCGCGGCCGCGGCGTCGCCACCGCGTCAGTTTCGGCGATCCTGGTGCTCGTCGTGGGCGTGATCTTCGCCGTCTTTTCGAGCGAACAGGATGCTTCCCCAGCACCCGCGTCGCCCATCACGGTCCCGACGGGCGCGGCGGGGTCGGCCCTCGCTGTGCTCGAGACCCTCGAGGTGAAGGGCCGCGCGCCGAAGACCGGTTACTCGCGAGACGAGTTCGGCTCCGCTTGGCTCGACGTCGATCGCAACGGATGCGACACCCGCAACGACATCCTCGCTCGCGACCTGACGGCGATCACCGGCTCGGGGACATGCCGGGTGCTCACCGGAACCCTCGCCGATCCCTATACCGCCGACACAATCAGCTTCGTGCGCGGGCAGGGAACGTCCGAGCTCGTGCAGATCGACCACGTCGTCGCCCTCAGCGATGCGTGGCAAAAGGGTGCGAGTCAGCTCTCCCCCGACGTGCGCGTGCTGTTCGCCAACGATCCTCTGAATCTGCTCGCGGTCGACGGTCAGGCGAATTCGCAGAAGGGCGATGGGGATGCCGCGACGTGGCTCCCTCCGAACCGTACCTTCCGCTGCGCATACGTCGCCCGGCAGGTGTCGGTCAAGGCGGCGTACGGACTGTGGGTCACGTCCGCGGAGCACGACGCGATTGCGCGGGTTCTCGCCTCGTGCCCCGACGAACCCGCGCTCGCGGCGACGGAGCCCCTGGTCAGTCGCTGAGGATTGCTTCGGCGTCGAGTCCCGGGTCGTTCAGTTTCGCGGCGTTGAAGTGGGTCAACGCGAGCGGGCCGGTCAGGTAGCGGTCCTCATCCGGGAACGTCACCGGGGTCGTCGCCCAGTCCTCGCCGGCATACGCGACGAGGGATGCCTCATCCGCCCACCGACTGACGTACCGCACCCGCGTGCGGTCGGCGCGATCGACGAGCACCTCGTGATCGAGCAGCCCGGCGTATCGCGCGGGAAATGTTGCGACCAGGTCGATCAGGACGGCGAGAAAGTCGTCGACCATGCCCGGGCGAACGAGGGCCTCGGAAACGCGAACGATCACCATGAAACCAACCCCGCCTAATGCCCGACGGCGGCCAGACACCCGCCGTCCATGATGTACCCGCCAACGTCGACCGCTACCGCATCGGGCGTGACAGCCCCGAACACGCATCCCCCGTCGATCCCGACGCCGAACAGCACCTCTCCGTGGGACTCGCGCACCTGCACCACCTCGACGTCGAACCCGGCCTCGGCGAACACGTCGCGAGCGCCGTCTTCCGTGAGCACGGCGCCGGAATCACGCCATGCGGTCAGCGCGGATGTCAGGGGCCCGACATACTCCTCGCCCACAGCTCGGGCCGCGTCGGTCATCTCCATCCGCTCGCGGTAGAGCTCATTGAGCTCCATGTTCGCCTCGCCGTCGTAAACGACGCATCCTTCGGGCGATTCGACACCCGGCTGCTCGGGCACGGCGCACGTCGGCGTCGGCGTCGGCGAGGCTTCTGGTGCCGTGGCCGACGTCGCGCTCGACGAGGGTGTTCCTGTCACGACAGCGGGCGACGAGGCGCAGGATGCCAAAGTTGCGGCGATCACCGCGAGTGCGCCGACCACGGCGAGGGCATAGCGCTTGCTCGCAAAGGCATACCTCGAGGCCATTCGTTGGTTTCCTCCGAGTCGTGTGGCCTTCGAAGGCTACCGAACGGTCGTCACGGATTCGGGTTCACGCTGAGGTTCTCGTCGAGCGAGATCCACCCCTCCGGCGCCGTGCCCGCCGGTCCCAGATGCGCCTCGCTGAAGCCGGGCTGGGTCGAGGTTAGCTCCCCTCCTCCGCACGCGACGCCTCGCCGGTCCTCGCGTTCGATGGCCCAGGTGACAATGCAGATCGAGGCGGGATCCTGGCCCTCGGCTACCCAGTAGGCGACTTTTTCGTACTCGCCAACGTAGCGGGACGTCTCCGCGCGCAGACTCTGTCGCATGTCCCCCGACATGCCTTCAGGGAGCTCATCCGCGTCCGTTGCGGCGCGCGCAAACGCTGCGATTCCCGACGGGGGTTCGCCGCCACCCGACGTAGCAGAGTCCGCGGGCGCGGGCGCAGGTATGGCAACGACATCACCCGAACGGGCGTACATCGATGCCGTGACGGCACCGACCGCGATCCCCGTCACCACGACGACGGCGGACACACTCACCGCGAGGCGCGCCCGGCTCCGACGGATGCTGTCGGCCCGCGCCGCTCCCGCCAGCACCAACCCGCGCATCTCGGACTTCTCGTCCGAGCCCAATACTGTTCGATCGTCCATGTCAGCTCTCCCACGTCGGGATGATGTCGTCGCGCAGCCGGGCTTTTGCCCGCGCCAACCGCGACTTCACCGTGCCGACCGGGATGCCCAGCGCGGCAGCGGTGTCTTTCTCCGGGTACCCCTCGAGGATCGACAACACGACGACCTCGCGTTCGCGCGTCGGCAACTCGCGCAACGCGCTCAGCAGGCCGGATTCGTCGGCAACAACGGGAGCAGGCACGTCATCCGCTCTCGGCGTCCGGGCCAGCAGGTTCCGGTATCGACGGGCAGACCGTTCGAGGTTCCGCGCCGCGTTGCTGACCCTATTCAGCAACCAGGGCAGCGGCGAACCATCGACCAGGCGCACCGAGCGACGCTTGCGCCACAGCTCCGAGAACGCGATGACCACGGCATCCTTCGCGTCCTCGCGCACGCTCAGAAGCCGTGAGGCATGTCGGAAGAGCCGGTCACCGTGCCGATCGAACAGGCGGGCCAACGCGGCCTCGTCGTCCGCGCAGACACCGGCCCAGTCATCCCGGTCTTCGTCGCTCATACCCGGTTATGTCCGGACAGGACGAAAAGGTTCACGGTGCCGAGAATCCGCGCGCCAAATCGTCAGACGAGGAACAGACCGTCGAGCGCCCCGGGGTTGTGCGCGTGCACAAGCACCAAGAAGACGACCGCATCGAACAACAGGTGCACCGTGACGACGTACGCCAGCGACCGGGTCTTCAGGAAGATGAAGCCCTGCAGCAGCGCGAACGGGATCGTCAGGAACGGACCCCACGCCTGGTACCCGAGCTCCCACAGGAACGACACGAACACGATCGCCTGTAGCCCGTTCGCAACCCACATCGGGAAGTGCCGACGCAGCAGAACGAAGACCGTGCAGATGAAGAACAGCTCGTCCCAGATGCCGACCGCCCCGACCCCGGCGAACAGCCGCGCGATCAGCTCGGGTGTGTTCACGACGGGCCAGTTCGTGTAGACGCCCGAGGTGATGAAGTAGAACGGCAGGATGAGCCAGCCGAGGATCAGGACGACCACCAGCCACGTCCACTGGAACGTCGTCCATTTTCCGCCCCCGCGCCACGGGAACCGGATCGCGTAGTCCCGGTAGACGAACCGCGAGATCACATAGGGCACGACGACCGCGCCGCCGAGCGCGAGGGTGAACCGCACCATGGCCCAGTTGTCGAGCTCGGCCTTCAGGGGGATCACGCTGACGATCAGCATCCCGATCGCGATCAGCGACAGGTCGCGCACGAGACTCGGCGGGCGGGCGACATCTCCGGCGCCGTGCGGGTCCGAGAGAGGACCGGATGCCTCAGCGGAACCCCGACCATCCAGCTGCCTGCGCAGCAACCAGGCCAGCAGCATCCCGAGCGCCAGCAGCCCCCAGCCGAGCCAGGTGATCCGCAGCACGAAGAAGGCGGGAGCCGCGAGGCACACCACGAGCGCCGGAAGCAGCCCGATCCAGACGGTCGGACGGACGGGAGCGTTCTTATCGGTGAGCGCAGGCATCCCCTTCAGTCTCGCAGACAGCGGCCACTGGCGCCCCCGCGAGATCAGCCGACGCGACGGTACGCGAGATCCCGGATGGCTCGACCCGCCCGGATTCCTTTGCGCTCGAACGCCGTCATCACGCGTCCGTCGAACCTCTCGGCCCAGTCGCCGTCGAACGCGCGCTCGAAGTGCGGTGAGGCATCCAGCGCGACGCGCATCCCTCGCGCGTAGTCCTCCCAGTCGGTCGCCAACCGCAGCAGGCTTCCGGGTGCGAGGGCGCGGGCGGCGGCGTCCGCGAATTCTTCTGTCACGAGCCGACGCTTGGTGTGCTTGTTCTTGTGCCACGGGTCGGGGAAGAAGACCCACAGTTCGGCGACGGATGCCTCGGGCACGAGCGTCGTCAGCACCTCGGGCGCGTTCGCCTCGATCACGCGGATATTGCGCGCCCCCTCGCGCTCGGCGTCGAGCATCGTGCGGGCAAGCCCCGCGCGGAAGACCTCCACCGCGAGAAAGTCGTTCTCGGGACGCGCGAGGGCGGCGGCGATGATCGCATGTCCCTGCCCCGACCCGACCTCGACGATCAGCGGAGCTTCGCGACCGTACACCTCGGCGGGCTGCAGGCGAGCATCGCGATGGACGGATGTCTCGGCGTTGCCGCGCTCGACGTCGATCAGGTAGGCGGGGGCAAGGTCGACCCAGGCACGCTCCTGACCGTCCGACATCCGGCCGCCCCGCCGGACGAACGAGACCGGCTTGTCGCGGAAGGTGGGTTCGTCGGGTTCGGTCACACTCTCCAGGCTACCGAGCGCCGGCATCCGTCCCCGCCGCGGGCCGCGTCCGCGCCTCACTCGTCGCGAACGGCGGGAGCACGGCCCTCCGGCCCACCATCTGCGGCGAGTGAACATGTGCACCGGAAAGTCAGTCGTCGCGAATGGCGGGTGTTGACTCCATGCCCCCGCCATTTGTGACGAGTGAACGGTCCTGCGCGGGGTGCGCTTCGACAGGCTCAGCGCGCGGAGTATCAAGACGGGCGATCATGCCGACGCGGGCCTCAGGACGTGACGAAGTCGATCAACTCTTCGACCCGGCCGAGGAGCGCCGGCTCGAGGTCGCGATACGACGACACCGCACCCAGCACTCGCCGCCACGCGCGGGCGAGATCGGCGGGGGTCTCGGACGGCCATCCCAGGCCGCGGCAGACGCCCGTCTTCCAGTCGGTCCCGCGCGGAACCTCGGGCCACGCCCGGATGCCCAGGGCCTGCGGCGTCACGCACTGCCACACGTCGATGAACGGATGTCCCACGATCAGCGTGTGCGCACCGTGCGGGCCGCGCGCCACGGCGTCAGCGATTCGCGCCTCTTTCGAGCCCGGCACGAGATGGTCGACGAGCACGCCGTAGCGGCGCTTCGCCGAGGGCGGCTCGGCGGCGAGCATCGCGTCGAGCAAGTCCACACCTTCGAGGTACTCGACGACGACACCCTCGATGCGGAGGTCATCGCCCCACACCTTCTCCACCAGTTCGGCGTCGTGCCGGCCCTCGACGAGGATCCGGCTCGGCAGCGCGACGCGCGCTCGCGCATCGGCAACCGCGAAAGAACCCGAAGCCGTGCGGGCGGTCGCCGGCCGGGTGGAGGGCGCGGAGGGCGCCGGCGGTCCGAGCTCGACAAGCTGACCATCCACCATGAATCCGGGGCCCAGAGGGAACAGGCGACGACGCCCATGCCGGTCTTCGAGCTCGACGTGGCCGGACTTCACACTGGTCACGGCCCCGCACCATCCGTCCGTGGCGACCTCGACCACCATGTCGTGTTCTGCCGCGACGCGAGGCACGCGTTTTGCGTTTTTGTCGCGCCATCCCGCGGCGAGCACGTCCGTTCCGTACCTGTCGTCCATGTCGCCTTCCGGGGGTCTCGCGGGTCGAGCGGGCGGGTCAACCGACGCCCGAAGCATCCTTCACCCGCCGCGAAACGCTACCTCGCCTCCGAAGCCCGATCGCGTGGGCTCGCCGCAAGGGTGCTCGATCGCCTTGCGCGCGCTGGGCGCCCGCTATCGGGCATGCCGGACGACGCATAGACTCGTCGGGTGGGCTGTTCCTCGGCCCTCGAAGGGGGTCGCGATGCGCGCGCGCTGGTCTCTGAACGCGCGTGCGGCTGCCCTCGGCCTGGTTGTCACGGCGCTCGTGCTGGGCCCTGCCGCAGCAGTGAGCGCAACCCCGCCGGTCACCCTCGGCACCGGCTACGTGCTCGACGACGTGGGCATCCTGACGACGGACGAGATCTCGTCCGCGGAAGCCAACCTCACCGAGTTCCGCGATCAGTCCGGCCTTGACCTCTGGGTGATTTTCGTCGACGAGTTCACCGATCCGTCGTCATCTGCGGACTGGGCGAACCAGACCGCACTCGACAACGGTCTCGGCCCGACGCAATATCTGCTCGCGGTGGCCACCGAATCCCGACAGTTGTATCTCTCGGGCGACAGCGCAGGCCCCGTGACGGACGATCAGCTCGCTGCGATCGAGCAGAACGACACACAGCCCGCGCTCCGCGACAACGACTGGCTCGGCGCCATCGACGCGACGGCCGCGGGACTCGGCGACGCCATCGGCATCACGACCGGCGGCAGTACGGATGGCGGCAGTACGGATGGCGGCAGCGGAACGGATGGCGGCAGTACGGATGGCGGCGGGCCCGCTACATCGGGCGGCTCGGGCGGCTCCTCCGGCGTCCTTCCCCTCCTCGCCGTCGGCGCGGTCGTCGTTGCCGGTTTCGTGCTGGTCGGCTGGGTGCTGCTGCGCAAGCGCAAGCGGCCCACCGGTGCCGGCGTCGAGGCACCCGTCGTGTCGACCGAAGAGCTCGAGCAACAGGCATCCGCTGCCCTCGTCGCCGCCGATGACGCGATCACGACGAGCACGCAAGAACTCGGTTTCGCCCGGGCACAGTTCGGCGACGAAGCCACGGCGGAGTTCGAGGATGCCCTCGCTCGTGCCCGTGCGGCGATGACCGAAGCGTTCGCGCTTCAGCAGTCCCTCGATGACGAGAAGCCCGACACGGATGCCTCGGCCCGCGCGGCCTATTCGCGCATCCTCGAACTCTGCGCGGCGGCGAACGCCGACCTCGATGCCAAGGCCGCGGCCTTCGACGAACTGCGCCAGCTCGAGCAGAACGCTCCCGAGGCGCTGGTGCGCGTCGAGGACGAGAGGGCACAGGCCGCGGCTGCGATCGAAGCCGCCGATGCCGCTTTGGTCACCCTCGGGACTCGATTCGCGCCGGAGGCCTTCGCGACGGTCGCGGACAACACCGATCAGGCCCGCGCTCGCTTGGAGTTCGCCGCCGAGCAACTCGCCGAAGCCCAGCGCGACGTCGGCGCGGGTCGCGGCGGCGAGGCTGCTGTCGGCATTCGTGCCGCCGAAGACGCGGTCGATCAGGCGCGGCTCCTCGAGAAAGCGATCGACGACCTCGCGACGAACCTCGCCGAGGGTGAGCGCCAGGCGTCCGCACTCGTCGGCGAACTCGAGACGGACCTTGCGACGGCCGCGTCGCTCCCCGACCCGGATGGCCGCATCGCTGCGACAACGCTCGCGACCCGGCGCAGTATCGACGAAGCACGGAAGTTGCTCGTCCCGCCGAGCAGGCCCCTCGCCGCGCTGGAGGCACTGCGCTCTGCGAATGACCAGATCGATGCCGTGATCGCGGGGGTACGCGACGCGCAGGCCCGCGACGAGCGCGCCCGCCAACAACTCGCGCAGGCGATGTTGCAGGCCCAGGCGCAGATCTCGGCCGCCGACGACTACATCACCTCACGCCGCGGCGCGGTGGGGGCACCGGCCCGCACGCGACTGGCCGAGGCGCGTGCTTCGCTCGCCGGGGCGCAGCAGCTCCAAGCCACCGATGCGGCCGCTGCGCTCGGGCAAGCCGGTCGAGCGGCCCAGCTCGCGGCCGAGGCCACCAGCGCCGCCCAAAGCGACGTCGGTGCGTTCGATGGCGGTGGTTTCGGCGGTTCGGGCTTCGGTGGCGGATCAGGCTCGAACAGCGGATCCGGGATGCTCGGGGCCGTGCTCGGCGGCGTTGTGCTCAACTCTCTCCTCGGCGGCGGCGGCTCGCGATCGTCGGGCGGCTTCGGGGGCCTCGGCGGTCTGGGCGGTTTCGGCGGCAGTTCCCGCGGGGGCGGCTCACGCGGCGGCAGCTTCGGGGGCGGCCGCGCCCGCCCGGCTAGTTTCGGTGGCGGCGGCACCCGAGGACGACGCGGCGGAGGCCGGTTCTGACCCGGGGTGCGGCGTGACAGCCGAGCCGAGCCCCATGCATCCGTCATTCAGACCACAGACCACAACCATGTGAACAGCCAACAAGGAAGGAAACCGTAATGGCCAAGCAGTCCATTTTCGGCCGCATCTCAACCCTCGTGCGGGCGAACGTCAACGCCATGATCGACCAGGCCGAAGACCCGCAGAAGATGCTCGACCAGCTCGTCCGCGACTTCACCAACAACATCGCCGACGCAGAGACAGCGATCGCCGAGACCATCGGCAGCCTGCGCCTGCTCGAGCGCGACCACCAGGAAGACATCCAGGCTTCCAAGGAGTGGGGCGGCAAGGCGCTCGCGGCGAGCCGCAAGGCCGACCAGCTGCGTGCGGCGGGCGACCCGACCGACGCCGATAAGTTCGACAACCTCGCCAAGATCGCGCTGCAGCGCCAGATCGCCGCCGAGAGCGAGGCGCGTGCCGCCGAACCGCAGATCGCGTCGCAGACCGAGGTCGTCGACAAGCTCAAGGATGGCCTGAACGGCATGAAGCAGAAGCTCGAGCAGTTGCGCGCGAAGCGCAGCGAACTGCTCGCGCGGGCGAAGACCGCCGAAGCTCAGAACCGCGTGCACGACGCGGTCAAGTCGATCGACGTCATGGACCCGACGAGCGAGCTCGGACGTTTCGAGGACAAGATCCGTCGCCAGGAAGCCCTCGCCGCCGGCAAGGCGGAGCTTGCCGCGTCGAGCATCGATGCGCAGTTCGAGAGCCTCGAAGACCTGGGCCAGCTGACCGAGGTCGAGGCACGCCTGGCCGAGCTTAAGTCCGGTGGCCCGCAGCGCGCCGCGATCGACGCGCCGAGTCCCGACCTCTGATTCACACCACGGTCGTCGAGCAGGGCCGCGCCGCGGCATCCGTGATTCCGAGAAGGACGCGGATGCCGCGGCGCGGCACGTGCGGAAAGATGGGCAGATGGCGCGCTTCGTGATCGTCCCGCAGTGGCAAGGTTCGTCGTCCAGTCGCGCGATGCAGCTCGTCGACGGGGCGACCGCGATCGCGGGTGATCTGCCGCGGTCGGCGTGCACGCTCGTCGAGGTACCCGCCGAGGCCGGTGAGAGCCTCGAGACGAATGTGCGACGCCTGTCGACTCTGCGTCGTGTGCGTGAGTTGGTGCAGGATGCCGTCGCGGGCGGTGACGGCCCCGCGATTGTCATCGGGGGCGATTGCGGAGTGTCGGTGGGAGCCGTCGCAGGTGCCGTCAGAGAGAACGGGACCGCAGGCGATGTGGCGGTCGTGTGGCTCGACGCGCACGCCGATCTGCACACTCCCGAGACGGTCGTGTCCGGGGCCTTTCACGGCATGGTGCTGCGCGCCATCCTCGGCGAAGGTGTCGATGGGATGACGCTGCCCGTCGGCGTGATCACGCCCGATCGTGTCGTTCTCGTCGGGACACGCGATCTCGCGGCGCCCGAAGAGGAGTACATCGCCGAGACGGGCATGCGGATGCTTCCGGTCGAGAGTCTCGCCGACCCCGCGTCCGTCGTGGCCGCGGTGGCCGAGACCGGGGCGAGCCGGGTGTTCCTGCACATCGACGTCGACGTGCTCGATCCGGCCGCACTCGCAGGGCTCGCGTTCCCCGTACCCTTCGGAGCTCAGCCCGCCGACCTGATCGCGACGATCAAAGCGCTGCGGGCGCGCTTCCCGCTCGTGGGCGCGGCGATCACCGAGTTCTCGCCGTCGTCGCCGGACGATGCCGTCAACGATCTGGGCACGATCCTGCGCGTCGTCGGTGCGCTTGTATGAGCCCGGCGACTCCCCCCGACGGATGGCGTGAACGCGCCGATCGAGCGGTGCGCCGCGGACAACAACTGGACCGATTCATCCCCGCGTTCCTGCTCGACTCCCCCGTCAGCCGCGCCGGCTACCTCTACGCCACGGGCGTCGCCTGGGTATGGGGCGGGCTGCTCAGCACCGGGCGCATCGAACGCAAGAACGGCCTGTGGGTGTTCCGCGGGCTCCCCGCGTGGGCGTTCGCGCGCGGGGGCGTGTGCACAGGAGCGTGCTTTCTGACCGGTGACGACACCGTGCCGGCATCCGTTCTCCGCCATGAGGCAATCCACCGTCGGCAGTGGCAGCGATACGGGATGCTGATGCCGCTGATGTACGCGATCGCCGGGCGAGACCCGCTCCGCAACCGCTTCGAGATCGAGGCGGGCCTGGAGGACGGGCGGTACGTTCCGCGTCAGCGGGCGAGCAAGCCGTAACGCTGCGGCGTCGTGATGGCCTCGGGCGAGACGCCGCGGCGGTCGGTCAGGTGCTCGAGGATGTCGGCGGTGCCGAGGAATCCGCCCAGCAACGCCACGCGAGTGTCATCGCTCTCGTCGCAGATCATCTCGTCTGCCCAGGCGGTGACGGCGCGGGTCAGAGCGGCGCCGGGTGCACAGGCGCGGCTGGTTCCCGGCTCACCCGAGCGACGCGACCGGTCGAGCCACGTGAGCGTCATGCGCTGGGGCACCTCGAGGTCGGTGATGTACGACGCATCCGGCACCTCGACGAAGATGCGGCCTGTCGAGCAGAGCGGCAGCGTCACGAGCAGCGCCTCGAGCTCGGTGAGCGAGGTCTCGTCGGCGGTCACCAGGTGCTGCGCGCGGCTCGCGCGCGACGCACGACGCGTCGTGGTGCGCGGCACAGCAGTGGGGAGGGAATCGATCGACATGATGCCTTCCACTATACCCGCGAGGAAGGCATGCCTAACCTTTGTGGCCGTGAATAACCTGCGGGCTTTCGACCCCGGTTCGAACACGGCAGGTACGGGCAATTTTTCTCATGTTCTTCTCATGTGCGAAGGCCTGATCGGGGTTGTTTCGGGGGTCGAGTGTCGGTGGTTGGTCGGATGATGTAGTCATGACCGAATCCGCAGTGAATGCCCGTCTTCGGGCTGACGCGCGGATGGACGTGTTGTTGCCGAAACTGATCGAGATCCGTGCCGCGAAAGCCCGGCTCGATGCTGAGGAAGCCCGCGCGCTGGCGGAGGCACAGACGATCGCGGCGGACTGGACCGAAGAATCCGACACCGGTCGGGTCGGGTCGGATGCCGGTTTCCCGTACCGGTCGATCGCGGCCGAGATCGGTGCGGCGTTGCGGGTCAGCGACCGCACCGTGCAACGACAAATGGGTGAAGCCGCAACCCTCGTGCACGACTACACCGGGACATTGGAAGCACTGGATGCCGGGGTGATCTCGGTCGCGCATGTGCGGGCGATCGTCACGGCCGGGGCCATCATCGAGACGCCGGAGATGCGGGGCGAGTTCGAACAGGACGTGCTGCAGATCGCAGCGGCGGAGTCCGCGACGCGTTTGACGCCGTTGGCGAAGCGCCGCGCGGAATGGTACGCCGACACCACATTCGAGCAACGCCACCGCCGCGCCGCCGAAGACCGCACCGTCTGGGTCACCGACCTCGACGACGGCATGGCCGAGCTTCGCGCGATCCTCCCCGCCGTCATCGCTCACGGCGTCCACGACCGCCTCAGCGAAATGGCACGCACCGTCATTGATGCACGCCGCGTCGAAACTGGCGCGGGCGACGGGTCCGCGGGCACGACTACCGACGCAGGCGGATGCGGGGACGACGGGCCCACGGACTCACCTGATGTCCGCACGACGGACCAGATCCGAGCCGACATCCTCGGCGACCTGCTCCTCACCGCCGCACCCACCGGCCACACCGACCTCGGAGCGATCCGCGCCACCGTCCAGATCACCGTCCCGGTCATGTCGCTCATCGAGAAGCGCATCACCGACCCCTACGAGAGCGCATTCCTCGTCGGACACTCCCCCGTCGATCCCGAAACGGCCTGCATGCTCACCGCGCAGGCACCGGGCTGGGACCGGATCCTCACACATCCGATCTCCGGCCAGGTGCTCGCCGTCGACAGATATAGACCGAGCGAGCAGCAACGAAGACACCTCACCGTCCGAGACCAACACTGTCGATTCCCCGGATGCCGCATGCCCGCCAAACGCTGCGATGTCGACCACACCATCGACCACGCCCACGGCGGCCAAACAGACGTCTGCAACCTCGCCTGCCTCTGCGAGAGACATCACACGCTCAAACACAACACCGCCTGGACCGTCCGACAACTCCCCGGCGGAATCCTCGAATGGACCAGCCCCACCGGCCGCATCTACATCGACACACCGGTCAGCACCATCGAATTCGCACCCGACCCCGAACACGAGATACCCAACGACCCCATCCCCGCCTCGACGACGCGGGTGCCCGAGGAACTCGACCCCGACGACATCGACTTCGACGAGCTCCAGTTCGACCCGCTCGAGCTCATCCCGTTCTGACCATCACCCGCGCCGTTCTGACCCTCACCCGCGAACAAACCCTGCTCGTTGAGCGCGCACAGCGAGACGAAACGACACCGCCGACAACCACCGTTTCGACTCGTCGCTGCCCTCCTCGCTCAACGAGCGAAATGGCGGTCAGGACGAGGCGACCAGCACGCGGCGCAACTCGACGATCTCGTCATCCGCGAGTCCGTGCGCCGCGAGAAACCCGACCGGCGACCCGTACCGCTCACCCAGCCGGTCGAGAAGTCGCCTCATGACCGGTGCCGGCGAACGCGTCGCGAGCTGCTCGATGTTGACGGCCTCGGGGTGCACCGCTCGAATACGCTCGACGACCTCACGATTGCGCTTCTCGGGAAGCAGCATCTCGGTGCGCGCATAGTCGGCGATGACGGCGTCGCGGTCGACGCCCGCCGCGAGCAGGGTGAGTGCGACGGTCACGCCGGTCCGGTCTTTGCCGACCGTGCAGTGCACCAACACGGGCTGATCTTCGACGATGGCGCGCACGACCTCGACGACGCGCGCGGCCGAGGCATCGATCATCTGCCCGTACATCGCATCCAGATCCATGTCCTGCGCGAAGAAAGACCCGACCGAACCGTGAAACAGGGGCACACGGACGGTTTGGACCGACTCGGTGCCGATACTCGGCGAGCGCTCGACCTCGTCGTCTGCACGCAGATCGACCACACGGCGCAGCCCGAGGGTGCCGAGAGCGGTACGCCCCGAATCGGCGACGGCGGCGAGGTTTCCGGAGCGGAACAGGACGCCGTGCCGCGTCACTCCACCTGCGGCGGGCAGACCACCGGTGTCCCGAAAGTTCAGTACTCCGGGGACGAGGGATTCATCGCTCACGCCGGGCCCGCCGGCGTGCCGGCATCCGTCCCGAGCACTGGCTCGAGCGGCGGCACGGGGTACCGCCCCGCGATCGCGACACGGTTGAACGCGTTGATGGAGACGCTCAACCAGCTGATGGCGGTGTACTCCTTCTCCGAGAGGATGCCTCCGACGCGGTCGTAGACCTCGTCCGAGATGCCGCCCTCGTGAATGAACGTGAAGGCCTCCGCGAGTTCGAGCGCCGCTCGCTCGCGCTCCGAGAACACCCCCGACTCTTCCCACGTGGGCAACTGAGCGACAAGGTCCGCCGTCCCACCGGCCTCGATCAAACGCGACACGTGGATGCGGGCACAGTAGGCGCATCCGTTCAGTTGCGAGATGTGCAGCAGCACGATCTCGCGCAGACGCTCCTCGATGCCGTTCTCACGAGCAATGGCGCCGACGGCCTTCGAGAACGCATCGAGTGTGCGGAAGGCGGTGGGCTCCGCGCGGGAGAGGTGCACCCGCGGCTGAGTCATGCGCCCATTCTATCCGCGCGGCACCCCGCGAGCCTCTGTCACTCGAATTCGCCGCGACTCGCGAACGACGGCAGAATGGGCACGACCGCGCTTCTGAGCCGTAGAGGACCCTCCCTGATGAGTGACACTTTCGACGAGTTCTCTTTCGTCGCCGAGCAGGCCGAGGCCGCGGGAATCGCAACACCGGAGACGGCACACGAGCGCCTCACGATCCCGCTCGAGGACGGACGGAGCCTGAGCGCCCTGCGCTGGGGGGCCGAGCGCCCGCGGGTGACGTTCCTGCACGGCGCCGGGCTCAACGCACACACCTGGGACACCACCATCCTCGCCCTCGGCATCCCGGCGCTCGCGATCGACCTACCCGGGCACGGCGACTCATCCTGGCGCGACGACGCCGACTATCACCCACGGACGATCGCGCCGGACATCGCTGCCGCTCTGAAAGCCTGGACGGATGCCCCTCAAGTGCTCGTCGGCCAGTCCCTCGGCGGTATCGTCTCGGCGGCCGTGGCTGCGGCGCATCCGGAGTTCGTCCAGTCGCTCATCATCGTCGACGTCACCCCCGGGATCGACCCCGGCGAGGGTCCCGAGGTACTTCGTGAGTTCTTCTCCGGGCCGACCGACTATGCCACGCGTGATGAGCTCGTCGACCGGGCCATGGCCTTCGGCCTCGGCGGCGATCGTCGCGCCACCGAGCGCGGCGTCTACCTGAACACCCGCGTGCGCCCGGACGGCCGCGTCGAGTGGAAGCACCACATGGCGCGCCTGGTCGCGACGGCGCTCGCGCCCGCGTTACCCGAAGCTTCCGCGCCCGGCTCCGGCGAGCCCCCGCGGGAGCCGGTTCTCGGCGCGCACGGCTGGGACGACCTCGCAGCCGTGCGCGCACCGCTGATGCTCATCCGCGGGACGCAGGGTTACGTAACCCCGGCGAACCTCGAGGAGTTCGAACGGCGCCTGCCCGACGCATCCGTGGTCGAGGTGGAAGCGAGCCACAACGTCCAGGAAAACATCCCCGTGGAGCTGGCAAACCTCGTGCGCGAGCGGATCGCCGACTGAGCCGATTCGGCATGCGGGGAACGTATGGCGCGCTTGTGTCGTTATACAACCTTGTGTCGTTATACAACCTTGTGTCGTTATACAACACCGTCAGGTCCGATACACCCGGCTCAGCGCTCTAGGCTGGGTGATCGCAGCAATGACGCACCCCGAGAATTTTCCAGCCGCGGCGATCGCACAGCAATCCGACGCCGCGGTACCTGCGAAAGGACCTCCCACATGTTCCGCCGTCCCGCACTGCTCGCCGCCGCAACGCTCGCGGCCGCAGCTCTCGTCCTCTCCGCCTGCTCGGGCAGCACCGAGCCCGACCCCTCGACGCCCTCTGCGGAAGTCGACCCCAGCGCCACCGTCACGGTGCGCTTGGTGCTCGAGCCGAGCAACCTCAACATCCGGGAGACGTCCGGCGCCGCCCTCGACCAGGTACTCGTCGACAATGTCTATCAGGGCCTGATCTCGCGCACACCCGAGCAGGACATCGTGCCGACTCTCGCAACGGAGTACGACGTGTCGGACGATGGCCTCACCTATACGTTCACGGTGCGGGAGGGCGTTACCTTCCACAACGGCGAGCCCCTCACACCGCAGGATGTCGTCAGCTCGCTGACCACGGCACGTGACAACCCCGCGTTTGTGGACTCGGGACGCCTGGCCGGCATCACCTCGATCACCGCCGAGGGCCAGAACGTCGTCCTCACCCTCGCCACACCCGACTCGACGCTGCTCTGGACACTCACCGGTCGCGCCGGACTGGTGTTCAAGGAGGGCGACACCACCGTCCTCAACACCGCCGAGAACGGCACGGGTCCGTTCACTCTCGCCAACTGGCGCCAGGGCGACAGCATCACACTCGCGCGCTACGACGGCTACTGGGGGGAGCCCGCCGCGGCCGCCGAGGTCGTCTTCGACTACATCCCCGACAACACGGCCGCCCTGAACGCCGCGCTTTCGGGCGAGGTCGATGTGCTGACCGGCTTCGACGCCAACTTCGAGGATCAGATCGAGGCGAACGGTGACTTTGCCCTGGTCACGGGTCCTTCGACCGACAAGGGCACCCTCGCGTTCAACTCGCGCGCCGAGCCGCTCGACGACATTCGGGTGCGCGAGGCCATCCGCCGCGCGATCGATCACGACGCGATCATCGAGGCACTCGGTGCCGGGCAGACCCTGTACGGTCCGATCCCCGAGCTCGACCCGGGCTACGAAGACCTGTCGGACGTCGCCCCGTTCGACCCGGAAGCCGCGCGCGAACTGCTGGCCGAAGCCGGCGAGGAAGACCTCGACCTTACGCTCACGATCCCCTCCTTCTACCCGACCACGATCGCGCAGGTTCTCGTCTCGCAGCTCGCGGATGTCGGCATCACGCTCACGGTCAACTCGGTCGATTTCGCAACCTGGCTACAGGACGTCTACGTCAACCAGGACTACGACCTGAGCTTCGTGCTCCACACCGAGGCGCGCGACTTCGAGAACTGGGCCAACCCGGACTACTACTTCACCTACGACAACCCCGAGGTGCAGCGCCTGTACGCGGCATCCGTCGCCTCGCTGGACGAAGAGACCGCGGCCGACCTGCTGCGCCAGGCCGCGCGCTTGGTCTCGGAAGACATGGCGGCCGACTGGCTGTACAACGGCGAGTCCGTTCTTGCGGTCGGCACGAACGTGTCGGGGATGCCGTCGACCAACGTCAACGAGCGCCTCAACGTCGCGGAGCTGGGTAAGAGCGCCGATTGATCCGATACGCGCTGACACGGCTGCTCCTGCTGCTCGCGGGACTGCTGGTTGCCAGCGTGCTCATCTTCGCCACGCTCCGGGTACTGCCCGGCGACGTGGCGCAGCTGATCGCGGGCGCACAGGGGAGGCCCGAGCAGGTCGCGGCAATTCGCGAGCGGCTCGATCTCGATCAGTCCGTTGTGGCGCAGTACGTCGAGTGGGTCGGCGGGCTGCTGCGGGGTGACCTCGGCACCTCGCTGATCAACGGATCGACGGTCGTCTCAGAGCTCGTGCAGAAGGCCGAGGTCACCGTCCCGCTCGGGCTCATGTCGCTGCTCATCGCTCTGCTGTTCAGCCTGCCGCTCGGGGTGCTCTCGGCCGTGCGGCGCGGGAGGGCGGGCGGCACAGCCATCAACGTCGGCTCACAGGCCCTCGCCGCCGTGCCGGTCGTCTGGGCGGGCATGATGCTGGTCGTCGTGTTCTCGGTATGGCTCGGATGGCTCCCCGCCCAGGGATTCCCGCGCGCGGGATGGAGCGATCCCGCGGCCGCCCTCAGATCGCTGCTGCTGCCCGCACTGACGATCGGCATCGTCGAGGGGGCACTACTTTTGCGGTTCGTTCGGAGCGCGACACTGCAGGCGGCCGGACAGGACTTCGTGCGCACCGCCGCAGCGAAGGGGCTCACCCGCACGCAGGCACTGCTGCGCCACGGCCTGCCGAGCGTCGGCCTCTCGGTCATCACGGTGCTGGCGCTGCAGGTCGCCGGCATCATCGTCGGCTCGGTCATCATCGAGCAACTCTTTGGCCTGCCCGGAATCGGGCGCATGCTGGTGGAGGATGTCCAAAATCGCGATCTTCCGAAGGTGCAGGGCGAGCTGCTCGTGCTGACCGGTTTCGTGCTGGTTCTCGGCTTCGTGGTCGACCTCGTCCACCGCGCTCTTGACCCCCGACAGCGGGAGGCGTAGTGAGTACGCGTCGTCGCGGGAGCACCCTCGGCCGGGTCTGGCGCCAGTGGACCGGCAGGTTCGGGCTGATCATCGTCGGCCTGGTCGTTCTCGCCGCCGCGGTGTCACTCGTGTGGACCCCTTTCAACCCGCAGAGCATCGACATCGCCGATCGGTGGGCACCGCCCGGATGGCCTCACCTGCTCGGCACCGACAACACCGGCCGCGACATCCTCAGCATCCTCATGGCGGGTGCCCGCACGACGGTGTTCGTCGCCGACGGCGCGGGCATCGTCGCGACCGTCTTCGGCGTCTTGCTCGCGGCGCTCGGAGCGCTCACGGCCCGCTGGCTGCGTGAGTCGATCGCGGTGCTGGTCGACATCCTGATCGCCTTCCCCGTCTTGCTGATCGCGATGATGATCTCGGCCGTCTGGGGGGGATCGCTCTGGGTCGTGGTGTGGTCGGTCGGCATCGGATTCGGCGTCAACATCGCCCGTGTGATGAGGCCCGAGCTGCGGCGGGTGCTGCACAGCGACTTCGTGATGGCCGGGAAAGCAGCAGGTCTCACCCCCGTACAAAACCTTGCACGTCACCTGCTACCGAACGTCGCGCCGGTTTTCATCGTGCAGTTGTCGTGGTCGATGGCGGTCGCGGTTCTGGCCGAGGCGGGTCTCTCGTACCTCGGCTTCGGGGCATCGGTCACCGAGCCGTCGTGGGGTCGTCTTCTCGCCGACCTTCAGGGGTATCTGACCGTCTACCCGTTGTCGGTGCTGTGGCCGGGACTCGTCATCACCTTCACAGTTCTCGCGCTCAACCTGCTCGGCGATGCGATTCGAGAGGCGACTGATCCGACGCTCCGCCAGTCCGGCGGCTCGGCACGTGCCGCTCGTACCCATGTACCGGAGGTCGTCTCGTGAGCCTCGTCGTGCGCGACCTCGTGATCGAGATCGACGGTAACCGTGTCGTCGATGGTGTGTCGTTCGATGTTCCGGATGGCACACGCCTCGGGCTCATCGGCGAATCCGGTTCGGGTAAGTCGCTGACCGCGCTCGCGATCCTGGGGCTGCTTCCCGAGGGGGCCGAGGCATCCGGCAGTATCGTCTGGGACGGCCGGGAGCTGATGGGGATGTCGGATCGCGAACTCGCCGCTCTGCGCGGCGATGACATCGGCATCGTCTTCCAAGAACCCCGGGCGGCGCTGAACCCCATCCGCACCGTCGGGCGCCAGATCGCGGAATCGATCCGCATCCACGAGCGCGCGTCGAAGCGCGACGCGTGGCAGCGGGCGCTGGGTGAGGCCGAACGCGTACGGTTGCCCGATCCCCCGCAGCTCCTGACGCGCTACCCCCACCAGCTCTCGGGCGGTCAGTTGCAGCGCGTCGCGATCGCGATGGCGCTCGCGTGCCGGCCGCGACTGCTGATCGCCGACGAGCCGACGACCGCGCTCGACGTCACGATCCAGGCCGAGATCCTGCGGCTCCTGCATACGCTCGTCGACGAGGACGGGATGTCGCTCGTCTTCATCACGCACGACCTCGCCGTGCTGTCACAGATCGCCACGCACGGCATCGTGCTCGAGCACGGCCGGGTCGTCGAGTCCGCGCCCGTCCGCGAGCTCCTCACCGCACCGCGCTCCCCCGTTACGCAGGGCCTGCTGCGCGATGCCACCGCGACGCTCTGGCGCTCGGCCGACCAACTCGAGGCGGAAGCCCGCGGCGCGGAGGATGCATCATGAACCGCGACATGCTGCTCACCGGACGCGGCCTGAACCGACGCCACACCCTGCCGCGGCGGACCCTCTTCGAGCCGCGCCGCGTCACGACAGCGCTCGAAGACGCCGACATCGACGTGCGCGCGGGCGAGTCCGTCGGGATCATCGGCGAGTCCGGATCGGGCAAGTCGACCCTCGTGCGGCTGCTGCTCGCGCTCGATGCCCCGACATCCGGAACCGTGTCGTTCGAGGACAGGGACGTGGATGCCTCGGCCTCCGCCCGCGACCTGCACTGGCTGCGGCGGGGCACCGGCATCGTGTTCCAGGATCCGTACTCTTCGCTCGACCCGCGGATGAGCGTCGGCCGGATCGTCGGCGAGCCGCTCTGGGCGCTCGGTATCGAGGGCGACCGTCGCGCGCGAGTTCGCGAGGTGCTCGATCTCGTCGGACTCGATCCCGCGATGGCCGAGCGCTTCCCGCACGAGTTCTCGGGTGGCCAGCGGCAGCGCATCGCGCTCGCCCGCGCCATCGCGCACCGACCGCGCCTGCTCGTCGGCGACGAACCGCTCTCGGCCCTCGACGTCACGGTGCGCGCGCAGATCCTTGCTCTGCTGAAGAAGCTCCGCGTCGAGCAGGGTATGGCGCTCCTGTTGGTCTCGCACGACATCGGGGTCGTCCAGAACGTGTGCGACACGGTCATCGTCATGAAGGATGGCCGCATCGTGGAAGAGGGCCCGACCGAACGGGTTCTGCTCGAGCCGCAGGTCGCCTACACCCGGCGCCTGCTCGACTCCATCCCGACCATCACCCCCTAGATGAGTGAGTCCGTTTGGTTCAGTGGTCGTAGGCGATGAGGGAGCGTTTGGCGGGGGCGTTGGTGAGCCAGTTGTGCCAGATGCCGGCGGCGAGGGCGAGGAGTCTTGCGGCGACGCGGGAGTAGACGCCTGCGGGGGTTCTGCCGCCGTGGTCTTCGAGGGTGAGTTGGCCTTTGAGGGTGTCGAACACGGACTCGACCCATTGTCGGATGCTGCCGAGTTTCCCGAACCTGGGGGTCTCGTCTTTGCGGTCGGGGCGGATCAGGTGCGCGCCGAGTTCGTTGGTGACGAAGTCCTCGAACTGCTTCCCAGCGAAGCCTTTGTCGCCAACGATGACCTGTCCAGGCTGGATGAGGTGTCTGTCGTGGTCGAGCATCGCTTGGGTGGCTTCGCGTTCACCGATCTTCGGGCTCGCGAGTCCCCAGATCACGGGCATTCCGTCGGGAGTGCAGATCAGATAGAGCCGGAAGCCCCAGAAGTATCGGGAGTGGGATGCGCAGTATCCGTAGTCGGCGTGCCCGGCAAGGTCTGAGCGTTTCACGGTCTCCCGCGATTTCCCGCACGGTAACGGGGTCGAGTCCACCAGCCGGGTGATCTCAC
The DNA here is from genome assembly GCF_054165885.1 of Microbacterium sp. HM-570. Lineage (NCBI taxonomy): Bacteria > Bacillati > Actinomycetota > Actinomycetes > Micrococcales > Microbacteriaceae > Microbacterium > Microbacterium sp. HM-570. The sequence goes on along the minus strand of NZ_CM135111.1, from coordinate 3,020,954 downwards.
CCCAGGACGGGGTGTCACGGGCCAGCTCGGTGATCACCGCAGAGAGAAGCCCGGTGGATTGGCGGACGCGTTTGCCCCACCCGGACTGGCCGGGCAGGTTCGGGAACATGCCCTTCAGGTGAGCGTGCGCGTATCGGATCCATTTCCGATCCGACGCGATCCCGAGCAGGTGTTGCGCGACCAGCAGGCAGAGCAATTCCGCGTCGTTGAGGGCGGGTTTGCGGCCCGGGTGGTGATCGCGGGTGAAGCCGATCGCGGGCAGGATCCGGTCATCGAGGTGGACGTAGAGTGTGATCAGGAGGGTGTTGAGTTCAGTTTTCACACACCGGGGTTAACACCCTCCGCCTGCGATTAACAGCATCCACGCCGACCCAGCCAAACGGACTCACTCATCTAGCGCTCCGTTTGGCCAGGCCTCACGACGCGTTCAGATAGCGGATGACCGCCTGAACGCGCCGATGGCTGTCGCTCGCCGAGGGCAGCCCGAGCGCGACGTAGATATGCGAGACGTGCTGCACGACGGCCTTCTCCGTGAGAAAGAGCGTCGCCGCGAAGTTGGCATTGCTGCGCCCCTCGGCCACAAGTGCGAGCACCTCGCGCTGCCGAGGGGTGAGTTCTCCCACGGCACGCTCGGGGTAGCGTGGGCACGTGATCTGGAGCGTCGGCAGTACCGTGCTGGGTGCGGCCATCATCGCGTACGGGCTGACCGACATCTTCCTCACCTTGTTGCACCCGCACGCGCGCGGACGGATGACCCGCGGCATCGTCTCCGGGGTCTGGCATCTGACTTCGGGGCTCGGCCCACGGGCACGGGCGGCATCCGGACCGATCGCAACACTCGCCGTCGTGCTCGCGTGGGCGACCGCCCAAGCGGTCGGATGGGCACTCGTCTATCTGCCCCATGTGCCGGAGGGCTTCCTGTACAACGAGGGTATAGACCCCGATCGCTACGTCGACTTCTTCGAAGCCCTGTACGTCTCGCTGGTGTCGCTGTCGACCGTCGGGTTCGGCGAGGTCGTGCCGATCGAACCGATCATCCGAATCCTCGCCCCTGTCCAGGCAGTGATCGGATTCGCGCTCCTGACCGCATCGGCGACCTGGCTGCTGCAGCTCTTCCCCACGCTCGGGCGCCGTCGGTCGACCGCACTGTCGCTGACGATGCTCGGCAGAGCGGGATACGCGGACCGACTGCACGAGATGGATGCAGCGTCCGCCGCGACGGTCGTGCGCGGTGTCGCGCAACAGATCGCCGCGGTCCGCGTCGACCTCAGCCAGAGCCCGGAGTCGTACTACTTTCGCGAAGGCCAAGCCCCGACCTCCCTGGGCCGCGCGCTCCCCGTCGCCGTCGCACTTGCCGCCGCGGCACGCACCTCACCGAATACGGACCTCTCCATGGCAGGCACGGTGCTCGAGGACGCGCTCGAAGACCTCGGCGCGTGCCTGCGCGACAACTTCGGCGCTCGCGGGGAGTCCCGCGCGGACTTCATCGACTCCTTCGCGCGTGACCACGCGTGAGTCGGGCGGGCCACCGTCGACGCACCCGGCACAGCGCACGACGGCTACAGTTCGCGACATTCGCTACGTCGATCGATGGCGCGGATGACGAATGCTGTAGCCCTCGTGTGATCACGCACCAGCGTTTCGACTCGTCGCTACGCTCCTCGCTCAACGAACGCACCCGGGCCACCGGTTTGAGCAAGCAAAGCGAGTCGAAACGCGCATGCCGAGCGAGCAAGGCCCACCGGTCGTTGAGCGAGCGCAGCGAGACGAAACGCCCCTCGCTTAACGAGCGGGTCGAGGAGTCAGCGGCTGAACAGACCGCGCTTCTTCTTTTTCTTCGGCGACAGCGATTTCTGCAGGTAGACCGTGCCGAGCCAGCGGCCGAATTTGAAGCCCACGCGCCCCATCCGCCCGACCTCGGCGAAACCGAGCTTCTCGTGCAGGGCGATCGAGGCATCCGCTCCCTTGTCGCTGATCACGGCGACGATCTCGCGGATGCCCTTCTCTTCGCAGGCCTCGATCAGCGCCTCGAGGAGGGCCCGACCGAGGCCCTTGCCCGCAGCCGCGTGACCGAGATAGATCGAGTTCTCGACCGTGTAGCGGAAGGCGGACTTGCCCGCCCAGGGCTGCACGAGCGCGTAGCCGAGGATCTGGCCACTCGGAGATTCCGCGACGAGGAACGGAAGCTCCAGCTTGGCGAGATGCTCGAACTTCTCACGCCACTGTCGGAGCGTCCAGCGCTTCTCATCGAATGTCACAACGGAGTTGGTGACGTAGTAGTTGTAGATCTCACGGATGTCCGGGATGTCCGCCGGAGTGGCCGGGCGGATCTCGTACGAAAACGGCCGCTCGGGCTCGGGCAACTTGCGCAGGTGACGAGGAGGGCGCCGCTTCTGCTTGTCGTATTCCTCCTCCAGCATCAGTCCAGCCTACGCGGGCAGACCCCAGTCGACGGCGGTCGATCCGGCCTTTTCGAGCATCTCGTTGGCCCGTGAGAACGGCTTCGATCCGAAGAATCCACGCGAAGCGGACAAGGGTGACGGATGCGCGGATTCGATGATCGGCGTTGCGCCGAGCAGCGGTCGCAGGTTCGCGGCATCCCTCCCCCACAGGATCGCGACGAGCGGACGATCACGCGCGGCGAGCGTGCGGATCGCGAGTTCCGTGACCTTCTCCCATCCCCAGCCGCGATGTGACCCGGATACGCCGGGCGTGACTGTCAGCACACGGTTCAGCAGCATGATGCCCTGGTCGGCCCACGCGGACAGATCACCGTGTGGTGCCGGCGCGATGCCGAGATCGCTGCCCAGCTCTTTGTAGATGTTCGCGAGGCTCCGCGGAAGGGGGCGGACATCCCGCTCCACGGCGAAGGAGAGCCCGATCGGATGTCCCGGCGTCGGGTACGGGTCCTGCCCGACGATCAACACCTTGACCTCGTCGAGGGGACGCTGGAATGCGCGCAACACGCGATCACCCGCGGGCAAATAGCCCCGCCCTGCCGCGGCCTCCGCACGCAGGCGCTCGCCGAGCGCAGCGATGTCGGGAGCGACGGGCTCGAGAGCGCGGGCCCAGCCCGCATCGATCAGGCCGTCGTCGGCGAGTTGCGCGAGCGAGCGAGCCACGGGATCAGGAGGCATCCTCTTCGATGACCGAACCCTTCCACGACCAGGGGAAGTCGATCCACAATGCCGTCTCGCGCCAGGAGTAGTCCGGCATCGCGATCGAACCGGGCTTGGTGTAGATCGTGGCCGAGCGGACGTCCGCGCCGCGTTCGCTCAGCAGGCGCACGGCGAGCGCGAGAGTCCGACCGCTGTCGGCCACGTCATCCACGAGCAACACGCGACGCCCGTCGAGGTACTCCATGTCGAGTTCGGGGCGGAGGAGTTCGGGAGCATCCAGGACCGTGCCGATGCCGGTGTAGAACTCCACGTTCAGGGCACCGCAGTTCTTCGCGCCGAGGGCGTAAGCCATCGCGCCGCCGGGCAACAGACCCCCGCGCGCGATCGCAACGACGACCTCGGGAACGAAACCGTCGGCGACGATCGTCCGGGCAAGATCGCGACATGCCTCCCCGAAACCGTCCCAGGTCAGGTGCTCGCGCTCCCCCGTGTATTCACCCATGCGGGGCGACTCCTTCCCGGCTCACGCCGTCGTCGTGCATCTCAGTTGAGCCCTGCGCTGCCGCAGAATCACTCGTGCTCCGGGCGAACTCGCAGCGGTCCACGAGCCAGGAGGTGTTGCGCGGACTGCGCCACGGGGCGCATCGTCACGAGATCCAGGTTGACGTGAGCCGGAGCGTTCATCGCGTAGACGATGACGTCCGCGACATCCGACGCGACGAGGGGTGCTTCGACACCGTCATACACGCGATCCGCCGCCGCCGTATCTCCACCCAGCCGGTTGAGGGTGAACTCGGGCGTATAGACCATGCCCGGCGCGACCTCGACCACGCGGATCGGTTCGCCATTGAGCTCGAGGCGCAGGGCGTGCACGAGCATCGCCTCAGCCGCCTTGGCCGCGTTGTAGCCGGCGCCGCCGGGGTAGGCGACCTGCGCGGCCGTCGACGTCACGAAAACAGCATCGGCATGGCCGCCATCTGCCGCCGCCGCGCGCATGAGGGGCAGCAAAGCGACGACGAGACGCTGCGTGGAGAGCACATTGACCTCGTACATCCACGTCCAGTCGGACGGGTCGCCGTCCTCGACGCGCTGCGTACCGCGAGCGCCGCCCGCGATCTGCACGAACGCGTTCACGGGCCCCGTGCTCTCGAGCCAGTCGGCGAGGGCATCGACGTCTGCCTGGTTGGTCAGGTCGGCGGCGAACACCTCGGCGCCGGTCTCGTGTGCAAGCTCTGCGAGACGTTCGGCCCGGCGGGCCACACCGACCACATCCCAGCCTGCTTTGCGGAGGGCCACCACGGTCGCCCAACCGATTCCCGAACTCGCACCGGTCACAACCGCACGCCTATTTGCCACGGACCCACGCTAGTCCGCCCCGACGGGGTGAACGAACTCGGCGACCCCGCCCGGGCCTGCGAACGGAGACACCAACGGAGACACCAACGGAGCCACGACAAGTGTTACGTAACATTTCCGGACCATTGTCGGGACATCCGTCGATCCGTAGCCTCGCTACAGACGCGACAGCCGCCGCGCCCACAAACCACAGGAGTACCCACCATGTCCGCACCGGAAAACTGGCGCTTCGAAACCAAGCAGGTCCACTCGGGCGCTCAGCCCGACCCGACCACCAAGGCACGCGCGACGCCGATCTATCAGACGACGTCGTACGTCTTCGACAACACCGAGCACGCCGCGAACCTCTTCTCGCTGGCCGAGTTCGGCAACATTTACACGCGCATCATGAACCCGACGCAGGATGTCGTCGAGCAGCGCCTCGCCGCGCTCGAGGGCGGCACCGGTGCCCTCCTCGTCGCAAGCGGCCAGGCAGCCGAGACGTACGCGGTGCTCAACATCGCGCAGGCCGGCGACCACATCGTCTCGTCGTCATCGATTTACGGCGGAACCTACAACCTGTTCAAGTACACGCTCGCCAAGCTCGGTATCGAGACGACGTTCGTTGAAAACCAGGACGATGCGGACGAGTGGCGCGCTGCTGTCCGCCCGAACACGAAGCTGTTCTTCGGTGAGACGATCGGCAACCCGAAGATCAACATCCTCGACATCGCGAAGGTTGCGGGCGTCGCGCACGAGCTCGGTGTTCCGCTGATCGTCGACAACACGATCGCGACCCCGTACCTCATCCGTCCGCTCGAGCACGGCGCCGACATCGTCGTGCACTCGGCCACGAAGTTCCTCGGCGGTCACGGCACGGTCATCGGTGGAGTCATCGTCGACGGCGGCAAGTTCGCCTGGTCGCAGAACGTCGAGAAGTTCCCCGGCCTCACCGAGCCCGACCCGTCGTACCACGGCGCCAGCTACACCACGGCCGTCGGCGACGCGCTCGCCTATGTCATCAAGGCCCGCGTCACGCTCCTGCGTGACCTCGGTGCCTCGATCGCGCCGCAGAGCGCCTGGCTGCTCATCCAGGGCATCGAGACCCTGTCACTGCGCATCGAGCGTCACGTGCAGAACGCGCAGGAGATCGCCGAGTGGTTGGAAGACCACGAAGATGTCGCGTCGGTCAACTACTCGGGCCTGCCGTCGTCGCCCTGGTACGCCGCCGCGAACACGTATGCCCCGAAGGGCGTCGGTGCGGTGCTGTCGTTCGAGCTCAAGGGCGGTGTCGAAGCGGGTCGCGAGTTCGTGAACTCGCTCGAGCTGTTCAGCCACCTCGCCAACATCGGCGACGTCCGCTCGCTCGTCATCCACCCGGCGTCGACGACGCACTCGCAACTGACGCCCGAGCAGCAGCTCACGTCCGGCGTGACGCCGGGCCTCGTGCGCCTGTCGGTCGGTATCGAGAACATCGCGGACCTCAAGGCCGACCTCGAGCAGGCGCTCGCCGCCGCCCGCAAGGTCTCGGAGGCCGCGCGCGCGTAGTTTCGCGTCACCGGATGCCCCGCGCTCATCCCCCTCGAGGAGATGTGCGCGGGGCATCCGTGTTCTCCGCTGCGGCGCGTTCTCTCGCGGCGGCGGCGGACCATGCATCGAACGGTCGCGACTCGCCGTGCGCGCTCACACCTGCACGGCGAGTCGCGACCGTTCGATGACGCGCGAGGCCGCGGCTAGGCGGGCCCCTCGGCCAGGACAGCCGCGGCGAGAACCTCGGCGATGGGTGTGACGTTGAACCCGGGATCGAGCGATCGCTGCAGCACCGCGCCGTCCACAGAGGCAGTGATCGTCGCGGCGAGCGCCGATGCTGCGGCCGGAGCGACGCCCGCGGACTCGAGCGTCGACGCGATTCGCCCACGGTATACGTCGAGCAAGGTGGCGATCTCGACGCGCAGCGCCTCGTCCCGACCAGCCGCCGGAAGCGACTCGTGCAGCAGGCGCAACTCGCGGCTCGCGGACGCTCCGCCCGGCCCGGGACTGACGAGTTCTGTCACCCACGCGACCACACCGGCGGGCGTCGGGTCGAACGCAGCCATCGGCTGATCGAAAAATCGCCGGATCGCCCGTATGGTCGCTTCGCGTCGCAAGTTATCTATGCTGCCCGCGTGATAGTGCACCAGTCCCTGCGCGAGACCCGCACGATCCGCGACGCGGCGTGTCGTCGCGGCCGACCATCCCTCGTCGGCGATGACGGCTTCGGTCGCATCCAGCAGGCGCACCATCGGCGCATCCGGACTCACGACACGAGGCCCTTGATCGCGAGGGTCATGACGACGCCCGCGAGTGCGAGGCTTGCGACCTCGAGCACGAGCAGCTGCGACGGCAGAGCATCCTTCACGACCGGAAACACGCGCCCGAGGTCGAGCGCGAAAACCGCGGTGTACAGGAAGCCGATGACGAGTGCGACGACCAGGCTGCCGCCGACCTCGGCGATCGCAAATCCTGCGGTTGCGAGGCTCGCGACCCCGAGGCTGATCAAGAACACGTTGAACAGGTTGAATTGCCAGCGCGGCAGTTCCGAGAAATCGCGGGTGTCGACCTGCCCACCTGGCGCCATCGGCGTCAGTGTGAAGGCAAGCGCGACGAGCAAACACGCGATGGCGGTAAAGATGACGGACATCCGGGCTCCTTGATGAAATGTTGAGCAAACGCCTTGGGCGCTTGCTCAACTCCTACTCCTTCATCGCGATCCGCCACGGCTTGGGGCGTCGGGTTCGCGTTGGGGCGCGGGTGCCCGCGCCCCAACGGATTTCCGGCGCCCCAAGTCGACCGCGGGAGTGGGCGGGACGGGGCTTTCGGGCGTAACGTGACGGCCCACCCATAGCCGGGCACGCAAGAATGGCCTGATGGACTGGCAGAGCTCTGAGGACACCTATCCGGCGATGCCGGTGACGGAGGCCGACGCGCGGATGCTGCTAGGCCGACCGCCCGCCACCGGCGCTTGGCGCGACGGCGACCCCGTCGGCGACCGTCGTTTCGCCGCGTTCGGGCCCTTCCGCACCGAGGGCGGAGCAGAGCTGCCCAGCTTCCGCCTCGCCTTCGAGAGTTGGGGTGAGCTGAACGCAGCGCGCGACAATGCCGTGCTGATCCTGCACGCCCTGACCGGCGACAGCCACGTCCGAGGACCCGCGGGGCCCGGCCATCCGACCGACGGCTGGTGGTCCGACATCGTCGGCCCCGGTGCCGCGATCGACACCGACCGCTGGTTCGTCGTCGCACCCAACATGCTGGGCGGATGCCAGGGCTCGACCGGACCCGCGAGCATCGCACCCGACGGGTACGAGTGGGCGGAGCGATTCCCCTACGTCACGATCCGCGACCAGGTCGCCGCGCAGGCGCAGCTCGCCGACGAGCTCGGCATCGAAGCCTGGGCCGGCGTTGTCGGAGGCTCGATGGGCGGGATGCACGCGCTCGAATGGGCGGCGGGGCATCCGGATCGCGTCGCGCGCGCGGCGATCATCGCGGCTCCCCCGCTCACCACGGCCGATCAGATCGCGCTCAACTCGGTACAGCTCGACGCGATCGCGATCGACCCGCGATTCCAGCGCGGGGAATATTACGACGCGGGCGACGGGGACGGTCCTCACCGCGGACTCGCCCTCGCTCGACGCATGGCGCTGCTGAACTACCGCAGCCCCACCGAGCTCAACCAGCGCTTCCAGCGGTCGTGGCAGTCGGGCGTGAGCCCGCTCGGTCACGGCGGCCGCTTCGCCGTGGAGTCCTACCTCGACTTCCACGGCAACCGTTTCACGCGGCGCTTCGACGCGAACAGCTACATCCGCCTCGTCGAGGCGATGAACTCCCACGACGTGGGTCGCGATCGCGGTGGCGTCGAACAGGCGTTGGCACAGGTCACGGCGCGCACGCTCGTGCTGGGTATCGACAGCGACCGGCTGTTCCCCGTCGAGGGACAGGAGCGGATCGCCCGGGCCATCCCGAACACGCTCGACGGCAACTCCCCTACCGTCATCACGAGCGACTACGGGCACGACGGCTTCCTCATCGAAACCCACGTCGTCGGTACGCACCTCCGGCGCCTGCTCGAGGATTAGCGGCGCAGGCAGCGGCGCGCCTACCGAAGCTGAGCGAAACCTTCCGCGGAACGCGTCTTGCCCACCACGAGAATCGTGTCTCCCGCGCGCAGAACCGTCTGGTTGTCGGCGTTGTCCCACACATCGTCGTGTTGGTAGGCGGCAATTGTCACGCCGTGCGACTTGCGGAGGCCCGTCGAGCCGAGCGGAACATCCTGAATCGAGGCCGGCACGGGAGCCTTGACCATCGCGTAGCCCGGCGCGATCTCGATGAAATCGAGCGCCGCTCCGCGGACGAGGTGCGCCACGCGACGCCCCATGTCTTTCTCGGGATAGATCACCTTGTGCACCCCGAGCTGCTCCAGGATCAGCCCGTGCTCATCGTTGACGGCCTTGGCCCAGATCACCGGGATGTTCATGTTGAGCAGCACGGAACAGGTCAGGATGGATGCCGAAATGTTGCCGCCGATCGACACGACGACGCGGTCGAACTCGTCGATCGCGAGCTGATGTAGCACCTCACGCTTGGTCGAGTCGGCGCGGACGACCTGCGTGAGCTCGCCGTTGAGGGACTGGACGATGTCTTCGTCGAGGTCGATGCCGAGCACCTCGGTTCCGGATGCCATGAGCTCGAGCGCGAGCGATCGCCCGAACCTGCCGAGCCCGATCACGGCCACCGAGTCAGCCTCGGCGATGCGCCGCGATCGTTCGCTGGCGCCGAACTGCGGGAACTTAGCCAATGGCCGGCCTTTCTTTCGGAAGTTCGTACAGGATCCGTCGCTCGCGGAGCGCGAGGGCCGAACCGAGGGTGAGTGGGCCGATGCGTCCGAGGAACATCAGGATGACCAGGACTATCTGGGCGCTCTCGGGAAGCGCAGCGGTGATGCCCGTCGACATCCCGACGGTCGCGAAGGCCGAGATCGTCTCGAAGAGCGACTTGTCGAGATTCTCGCCGCTCAGGAACATGATGAGCGCGGTGCCCGCGATCACGGCGCCGACGGCCATGAGCACGACTGTGATCGCCTGGCGGTGGACCGCGCGCGACAGACGCTTGCCGAAGATGTTGACCGCGCCCTCACCACGCAGCTCTGTCACGAGGATGAAGAACAGCACGGCGAACGTCGTCACCTTGATGCCGCCCGCGGTTCCCGCGGGGCCGCCGCCGATGAACATCAAGACGTCGATGCCCAGCCAGGTCTCGTCGCGCATGGCGCCCACGTCGACCGAGTTGAAGCCCGCGGTCCTGGTCTGCACGGACTGGAAGAAGCCGGCGAGAACCCGCGACCACGGGTCGAGCCGGCCGAGGGTCGCCGGATTGCTCCACTCGATCGCGGTGATGTATACCGTTCCCGCCACGAGCAGGACGGCAGTCACCGCCAGTACGAGGTTGGTGTTCATCGACCAGTGCAGCGGGCGCCGGAACTCGCGGCGGAGCTGCATGATCACGGGGAACCCGAGCCCACCCAGGATGATCGCGGCACCGATCGGCAGGCAGATGAACGGATCGCTCACGAAGCCCATGAGGCTGTCGCTGTACAGCGCGAACCCGGCATTGTTGAACGCCGAGATCGCGTGGAACAGGGCGAACCAGGCGGCTTCGCCCACGGTATAGCCGTAGCCGAGCAGAAAGCGCAGAAACAGGAGGACGAACGCGCAGGCCTCGATGATCACCGAGATCAGCACGATGCGGCGAACGAGCCCGCGGACGTCGTCCAAACCGAGGGATTTCGCCTCGGCTGCGGTGTTCAGCCGCGACCGCACCGACATTTTGCGGGCCAGTACGACGCCGATCAGGGCCGCGAAGATCATGATGCCCAGCCCGCCGAGTTGGATCAGCGCCAGAATGACGACCTGCCCGAAGCCCGTCCAGAACACCGGGGTGTCGACGACGACCAGCCCGGTGACGCACACGGCGCTCGTCGCGGTGAAGAGCGCCTCGACGAAGCTCGCCCCGCCCGGCCCGACCTTGGCGATCGGGAGCATGAGCAGAGCTGTGCCTGCGGCGATTGCCGCGGCGAACCCGAGCACGACGGCCTGGGCGGGTTGCAGGTGATGGCGTGATATTCCCTTTTGCCGGTCCCGCCCCGCTGTCCGACCGCGCGCTGCCGCCGCGGCGGGCGTCCTCTTCCTCACCGCAGAACTGTACTCCTCGTTGCGGGTTCCGGAAGTGTTCGGCGGGCGCTCGGAGCGGATCGGGACTCGAGCGCGAACGCGACAACGGCGATACCGACACCGAGTGCCGCGAGTGCAGCACCCACCCATGACGGCATGACGAAGCCCCACCCGAGCGCGATCACAACACCACCGAGCGCCGCGCCGAGGCTGTTGCCGATGTTGAGGGCCGAGTGATTGAGTGCAGCGGCGATCGCCTGGTTGTCGCCCGCGACATCCATGAGTCGCGTTTGAATCGCCGGGCTGGTGACCGCGGATGCGACCCCGATGAGGAAGATGAAGACGATGAGCGGCACGATGTACGCGGCGGTCGCTGCCAGGAGCGCCTGAACCACCACGAGCACGGCAAGACCCCCGATGAGGGTTGCGCGGAGGTTCTTGTCGGCCAGCACCCCGCCGAGGAGGTTGCCGACAGTCATCCCGATCCCCATCACGACGAGCACGATCGGTACCACCCAGAGCGGACTGCCCGAGATCTCGGTGACCAAGGGCGAGATGTAGCTGTAGACCGCGAAGAAGCCGCCGAATCCGATGGCACCGATCGCCAGCGTCACCCATACCTGGCCGATTCGGAACACACCCAGCTCGGCGCGGAAAGTGCGTCCCGCATCCCCCGCGTGAGCGGGCACGAACACCCAGACCATGACGGTGGCTGCCGCGAAGATCGCAGCCACGACGAGGAAGGCCAGCCGCCAGCCGCTCGCCTGACCGAGGAACGTGCCGACCGGCACCCCGACGACGTTGGCGACCGTCAGGCCCATCAGGACGATCGCGACGCCCTTCGCACGCTTGCCGGGTCCCAGCACGTCGGCGGCGATGAGAGCACCCATGCCGAAGAACGCGCCGTGTGGCAGACCCGCGCCGAAGCGTGACAGAGCGACGAGCTCAAAGGTCGGGGCGATGACCGTGAGGACGGTGAACAGGGTGAGGGCGGCGGCCAGAGCCACGATCACGCGGTTGCGCGGAAAACGGGCGACAATTCCGGAGATCGTGGGTGCCCCGACGACAACACCCAGCGCATAGAGCGAGATCAGCCATCCGGCTTGGGCGATCGCGTCGTCGGGCGAACTCGCCCAGACCGTCGGGAGCAGATCATGTGCGATCTCGGGAAGCAGACCCATGATGACGAACTCGGTCATACCGATGCCGAAGCTGCCGACCGCGAGCGAGATGAGAGCCCAGGTCGCAACCCGTCGGGTCGGGACGCGTGAGCGACCGATATCGGAAGGCGCTGCGGATGTCACCGAGCGATACTACCCCGCCATTCGAAACGATTCGGACGAGCCCCCTGCGCAAAAGAACCCGCGAAACGGATGCCTCGGCTAGGCGCCGGCCGATTCGTCGAGCGCCCGCTCCAGCCGCTCGATCTTGCCGTCGATCTCGCCGGAGTAACCCGGGCGGATGTCGGCCTTGAGCACCAGCGACACCCGTGAGCCGAACGGCATCACAGCCTCGGTCGCCCGACGCACCACATCGAAGACCTCATCCCACTCCCCCTCGATCTCGGTGAACATCGAGCTCGTGCGATGGCGCAGACCGGACTCGCGCACCACGCGCACCGCCGCGGCGACCGCGTCGTGGACCGAACCATCCGCGGCGGCGCCGGAGTCCGTCGGGCCACTGGGGGCGCCGCTGGGGGCTACCGAGAAGGCGATGAGCATGATTCTCCCGAGGATCAGCGAGCGGACGTGAAACGGCGAGGGTCGCGCTTGCGCGCGCTGATCGTCGCCGCGGAGCGGGTCGGCACCCGAACGAGCGCCGCAACGATGATGACAAGCAGAACGATCGTGATGATGTTCCGGGCGGTGAGCAGAGCGACGGGCACGGGCTGCGTGTTCAGCACCCCGCCGTAGACGATCGGGTAGACGACCTGCGTCAACGCGGCGCTGACCAGCGACAACGCGGCCACCGTGGTCGCGCGCGTTCGATCCCAGACGATCCAGAATACGAGCGGTGCGATCAGCCAGGTCTGGAACTGGGGCGAGCCGACCTTGTTGAACACGATCAACACGAGAACCAAGGCGAGCGCAAGGGGCGGCAGCAGACGCACGTATGACGCGCCGCACCACACCTTGTATGCGCCCAGCCCGGCGATGCCCGCCACCGCAACCGCCAGCAGGGGTGTCATCACGGCGATCACGATATCGACGCTGGGACCCGTCACCTGGTAGGTCAGGACGTCGGTGTCATAGAAGGCGAACGAGCCCGCAACCCCCGCGACGGCCTGCCAGAGGTAGAAGGTGCTGACGGGCGCCTCGAGCTGCAAGCCACGCCCGGTCTGCTCGTCGATGAAGTCGAGGGCGTGGGCCCATCCGCCGAGCACGATGATCCCAACGAGCACGAGAGCGGTGACGAGCGCGGCGGAACCGATCACCGTCAGCCGGCGACGAAGGACGACGACCGCCGCGGCGATGAGCGCGGCCGGCCAGATCTTGATCCACGTCCCGACCGCCAGCAGCGCCGTCGCCACGGCCGGACGGGCCGCGAGCCACTGCAGACCCGCAACGGCCAACGGCACGGTGACGGCATCGATCCGATACATCCCGATCGGGCCGAGCAGCAGCGCATACGCCAGCCAGAACCAGGCGGCAGAGACGCGGGCGCGAGACCGGGCGCGTCCGATGAGCAGGGCGAAGGCGATCGCGTTCAGTGCCGTCACGAGGATCGACCACGCGATGATGTAGCCGCCGAGCCACGCCAGGGCACGCGCGAGGATCATGGGCACGAGTGCGAGCTGCGGATACACGAACGGAGTCGTGATACCAACGATCTCGCGTCCATCGACCGCGGCGTCGGCCCACGGTTCGTACACGAGGTAGACATCGCCCATGGGCTGGTTCGGGAGCACCCATCCGAGGACCGCGACACTCAGATGCACAACGGCGAAGGCGACCCACAAGACAGTGCGGTGCTTCATCCACTCCCGCCACAGCCCACCCGACACCCGCTCATCCTAAGCGCGCGTTCCGAGCTCTCCCGCCCCGCCCCTGGAGGATGCGCGAAGCGTTACGCCGTGAGTCGTGCCCATACCGTCGGGATCGCCTCTGCCACCTCCAGGGCGACGAGCGGATGTCCCCGCCCGGCCCTGCCATCGAGATCGGAGTCGAGATCGGAGTCGCGATCGGAGTCGCGCTCCGGGTCGCGGCCGCTGGGCCCCATCCCCGAGGCGATCCGGCCCGCAGCTCCATGCAGCCACGCCGCGGAGGCTGCGAGCGGCCCGAGGATCTCGGGGTCGGCGATCACCGCCGAGCTGCGCGCCGCGACGAGTGCGCCCACAACACCGGCCAGCACGTCGCCCGTACCCGCGGTCGACAGCCAGGGCGCCCCGGATTCGACCAACCCCAGCCATCCGCCCGGTGTCGCAACCCACGTGCGCGCACCCTTGAGCAGCACCGTTGCCCCTGTCTCGGCCGCGGTGTCGCGCGCGGCGGATGCGTCATCCGACCACTCGCGAGAGAGCCCGAGGTTCCGCCGCAGGCGGGCGAGTTCTCCCCGATGCGGGGTCAGCACGCGCGGCGCCGTCGCGCCCGCGAAGCCGAGCGCCCCCGCGTCGACGACGACCGGTTCCGCACCGTGCAGAATGTCAGCGAACCCCGCGCCCTCCTCCGTGTCGGCGTCATCGTCCGCGTCACCGTCGGCGTCGCCGACCGGCATTCCCGAACCGATCACCCACGCTTGAACACGTCCCGACCCACGCACGGTCTCGGGACGACGCGCCAGGACCATGGATGCCGCAGCGTCCGGTCCGATGTAGCGCACCATCCCGGCGCCCGCACGCCATGCGGCCTCGACCCCGAGCACCGCCGCGCCCGGGTACCGGGCCGAGCCCGTTCGCATTCCGACGACGCCGCGGGAATACTTGTCGTCGTTGTCCGTTGGCCTCTGCAGGTGCGCGGCCGTCTCGGCTGCAGTCCACGGCGACGGATACGACATCCCCACACGTTACCGCCGCGCCATCTCTCCGAGGAGCCCCTGTGAGCCTGCTGTTCCAGCCCATGACCATCCGCGCGACCGAGATCGCGAACCGGCTGTGGGTCGCCCCCATGTGCATGTACAGCGCGGAAGAGGGCGTGCCGAACGACTGGCACCACGTTCATCTCGCTCAGTTCGCGTCCGGCGGCGCAGGCCTGATCGTCGCGGAGGCGACCGCCGTCATGGCCGAGGGTCGCATCTCGCCGCGTGACACGGGCATCTGGACGGACGAGCAGCGGGATGCATGGGCCCCGATCGTCGCGTCGATCCACGGCCGCGGGGCGGTGGCGGGTATTCAGCTCGCCCACGCCGGCCGCAAGGCATCGACCTGGTGGCCGTTCGCCGGCCGAGGGCACGGCAGCGTGGGTCTCGACGAGGGCGGCTGGACGACTTTCGCTCCCTCGGCCATCGCTTACCGCGGATACGCCGAACCCCGCGAACTGGATGCGGCCGGCATCGAAGCCATCGTCGACGGGTTCGTTTCGGCGGCGCGTCGTTCGATCGAGGCCGGGTTCGACATCCTCGAGATTCACGCCGCTCACGGGTACCTCCTGCACGAGTTCCTCTCGCCGCTCAGCAACCAGCGCACGGACGAGTACGGCGGAAGCCTTGAGAATCGGTCCCGCCTGTTGCTCCGCATCGTCGCCGCCGTACGTGCTGAGGTCGGCGACGCGGTGCCCCTGTTCGTGAGGTTCTCGGGCACGGATGCGACCGAGGGTGGCTGGGGCGTCGAAGAAACAGCGACCGTATCGGTGTGGGCCGCCGAGGCGGGCGCCGACTTGTTCGACATCTCGAGCGGCGGACTGGTCGCGCACCAGCAGATCGTGACGGGGCCCGGGTACCAGGTTCCTCTCGCGGCGCACGTGCGTCGCGAAACCGGGTTGCTCGTGAGCGCAGTCGGCTCGATCACCGAGGGTTCGCAGGCGGAAGAGATCCTGCAGCAGGGCGACGCAGATGCGATCTTCGCGGCCCGGGAATGGCTTCGCGACCCGCACTTCGGACTGCGCGCCGCGGTCGAACTCGGCGAGAGCGTCGACCTCTGGCCTGCGCAGTACGCCCGGGCGGCGCTCATCCCGGCGCGATCGGCCTGACCCCAGGCCAGACCGGCGGGCCAGCCCGAACGGAGTTCACCCCAGGTCGTCGACGAACGCGCGCAGCTCGCGGGCGAACAGCTCGGGTTGCTCCCACGGTCCGAAATGGCCCCCGCGCGGCATCCTCGTCCACCGACGCACGTCGAAGAATCTCTCGGCATAAACACGCGGTGCCGGATTGATGTCTTTCGGGAAGATCGCGAATCCGGCAGGAACGGGCGCCGCACCGGTTGTACCCGTCGGGTGCAGCGCCGAGTCGCGATAGTAGCGTGCCGCCGAGGCGGCGGTAGCTGTCACCCAGTACAGAGTGATGTCATCCAACAGCTCGTCGGGGGTGAACACGCTGAAAACGTCACCGCCGTTGTCGCTCCAGGCACGGAACTTTTCGAGGTACCACGCCGCGAGAGCGATCGGTGAGTCGGTGAGGGCGTACGCGAGCGTCTGTGGTTTTGTGCGCTGCAAGAGCGCGTAGGCACCTTCTCTCTGGCTCCACTCGGCCATCGAGTCGGCCCACGCCGTCTCGTCGTCATCGAGAGATGCCGGATCGAGGGTGTATCGGTGCCAGAAAGGCACATCGCCGAGATGCACTCCAATCACATGATCCGCATGACGGTGCGCGATCGTCTCCGCGATCGTGCTGCCGACGTCACCGCCGTGCACGACGTAGCGGTCGAAGCCGAGCTCCGACATCGTGGCGGCCAGCAGGTCCGCGACGCGAGCGGCGCCCGAGCCCGGCTCCGTCGGTCGGTCCGAGAACCCGAAGCCGGGAATGCTCGGCACGACGATGTCGAACCTGTCGGCGAGCAGCGGCAGCGCCTTTTCGAACCGCACGAACGAGTCGGGCCACCCGTGCACGAGCAGAAGCGGGGTCATTCCCGGCGTTCCCGCACGGATCGCGTGCACCGCGGGGCTTCCGACCCGCACGTGTTCGAGAGCGTTCAACCGCGCCTCGGTTGCGCGCCAGTCGTAGCCGTTCGTCCACCGACCGACGAGCGTCCGCAACGCCGTCGGGTCCGTTCCCCACGACCAGTCATCATCGGCGACCGAATCCGGCCATCGGGTGCGCGCCAGACGATCGGCGAGGTCATCCAGGACGGTCTGCGGGATGTCAATACGGAACGGGGTCATGCGGCCCACGCTAGACCCCGCCACCGACTCGACTCGTACCACCGCGAACGGCGCACCCACGAGGGCCGCTCAACGCCGACGTGTCGCGTCCCGCACCTCTCCGACGAGCTCTTCGATGATGTCCTCGAGGAACAGCACACCGGTCGTTTCGCCCCTCTGGTCGCGCACCCGCGCGAGGTGGCGACCCGTGCGACGCATGGTCGCGAGTGCGTCCTCGAGGTCCGTCGTCTCTTGCACCGGAACCATGTGGTGGATCCGCTTGGCGGGCACGGGTTTATCGAGTCGCTCATCCGGGACATCCGCCGACCGCAGGACGTCTTTCAGATGCACGTAGCCCACCGGCTCGCCCGCGGCATCAACGATCACGTAGCGCGAGAACCCGTGCACCGCGACGGCACGCTCGATCTGCGCCGGCGTCGTCGTCTCGGGCAGGGTTACGAGCTGATCCAAGCGCACCGCGATGTCGCGCGCCTTCTTGTCGGTGAACTCCATCGCCGCGGCGAGCGCACCCGACGAGTCATCCAGAACACCCTCGCTGGTCGACTGACTCACGATCGTCGCGACCTCGTCGAGGGTGAAGGTCGATGCGGCCTCGTTCTTCGGCTCGACGCGGAACAGGCGCAGCACCGCGTTCGCGATCCAGTTGAGGGTTGCGATGACGGGGTGAAACACCTTGGAGACCCAGACGAGCGGCGTGGCGAGGATGAGCACGGCGCGGTCGGGGATCGAGAACGCGAGGTTCTTGGGGATCATCTCCCCGAAAACCACGTGCAAGTACGACACGATCAGCAGCGCGACGACGAATGCGACGACGTCGACGACGGCTTCCGACAGCCCGGTCAGCCCGAACGGCACCGCGAGCAGGTGGTGGATCGCCGGTTCCGAGACGTTCAGGATGAGCAGCGAACAAATCGTGATGCCGAGCTGCGAAGTGGCGAGCATGAGCGTCGCGTGCTCCATCGCGTACAGCGCGGTCTTCGCGGCGCGGGAACCCTTCTCGGCGAGCGGCTCGATCTGCGAGCGTCGAGCCGAGATGACGGCGAACTCGGCGCCGACGAAGAACGCGTTGAACGCCAGAAGGACGACCAACCAGACGATTCCTACCCAATCGCTCACGAGGCACCCCCGTTCCTCGTCGCGGCGCCGCGACGATTCGGTTCAGTCCCGCGGCCCCGCAAAATGCGCTCGGCTCCCGTGAGTTGCGACGGCTCGTTGTCGAGACCATCGGCCTCGTTGGGGCGAGGTGTGTAGCGGATGCGGTCGACGCGTCGCCCGTCCATCCGCTGAACGCTGAGCACACCGGCATCCGTCTCGACCGTGTCACCCGTCGAGGGAATGCGCTCGAGGCGGCTCATGATGAATCCCCCGATCGTGTCGTAGACCTCACCCTCGGGCACGCGGATGCCCGTGCGGTCCTGCAGCTCGTCCGGTCGCCAGTTGCCGGGGAACGTCACCGAATCTTTGCCGCGGACAAGTCCCGCGCGGCTGCGGTCGTGCTCATCCGACACCTCGCCGACGATCTCTTCGACGAGGTCCTCGAGGGTAACGACACCGGCTGTTCCGCCGTACTCGTCGACGACGATCGCGAGCTGGTAGCCGCGGGCACGAAGCTCGGCGATCAGAACGTCGAGGTGGACGGTTTCGGGGACGCGCAGGGGTTCCGTCGCGAGGGCAGCGGCCGGGACATCCGCTCGTTTCTCGCGCGGGACGCTGACGGCCGCCTTCAGATGCACGACGCCCAGGATGTCGTCCAGCGAGTCGCCGATGACGGGGAAGCGGCTGTGGCCCGTGCGACGCGCGAGCTGGATGACGTCGTCGGCGGAGTCGTCACGCGCAACGACGTGCATGCTCGGGCGAGGGGTCATGACGTCGTCGGCCGTGAGTCGCGCGAAGAGGAGGGTGCGGTTCAGGAGCGACGCGGTGTCCTGCTCGAGGAGGCCGGCGCTCGCCGAACGACGGACGAGCGAGGAGAGTTCCTCAGCGGTCCGGGCGCCGGATAACTCTTCTTTGGGTTCGATGCCGATGGCACGCAGAACGCCGTTGGCCGAGCCGTTCAGCAGCACGATCGCGGGACGGAACACCATGGTGAATGCCACCTGAAACGGCAACACGAGCTTCGCGGTCTGCCGCGGAAGGGCCAGAGCGAAGTTCTTGGGCACGAGCTCGCCGAGGATCATCGAGAAGATCGTCGCGACCGAGATGGCGACGATGACCGCGATCGGCGAGACCGCCGCTTCGGGCAGTCCCCATCCCGTGAGCACGGGGCGCAACAGACTCGAAAGCGCGGGCTCCATGGTGTAACCCGTGAGGAGCGTCGTGAGCGTGATGCCCAACTGCGCGCTCGATAGATGAGTCGACGTGATCTTCAGGGCGCCGATCGTCAACGACAGGCGGGTCTCACCGCGCTCGCGGCGCGCTTCGAGATCAGCGCGATCCAGATTGACGAGGGCGAACTCGCTGGCCACGAAAAGGCCGGTGCCCACGATGAGCAGAAGCCCCACCCCCAGCATGACCAACTCGTACGTCACGCGTCGACCCTCGCGGGTTCGATCGGGCGGTGGGGCGAGCGTCTACAACTGGGGGGGTCGTCCATCGTGGGGTCGAGTTTACCCGAGGACCGCGGACTCGCTCTCGCTGAGTCCACGGCCTTCCGACGGCTTCGGTCGCTTCGGGTGGCTTCGGCTCACTTCGGCTCCCTTCGAGTCACGGCGGCCCACAGCGGCTCACTTCGGCCCACGGCAGCGCCAGCCCGCGACATCCGAACCCCACGACGGCGCCAGTTCCCGACATCCGCGCCACCGATCGACTTAGCGGATGCCGCAAACTGGCGCCATCGTGTGGCTCCGGACGGATCCGGGTGAATCCGCGGCCGGGGCGCCAACACGGGCGACGGCTCCTCCCCCGATCGGGCCCCGCGGGAACACTCCCCGAAACGGGGCAAGAGTCGCCCGAGAGTACCTCGCAGCGGCACGATCAGCGTCGTGACAGATACCCAACCGCTCCCCTTGGACATCATCCGACGCGCAGACCGTGACGAGCCACTCGATGACCGCACGCTTCGAAAGCTCGTCGCCGCCGGGGCATGGACCCGAGTGGCACCGGGTGCTTTCGTGCGCACATCTGAGTGGCGCGCGCAGACCCCGCTCGTGCGGCACCGCGCGCGAGTGCACGAGGTCGCGCGGCGGATGCGTGGACCCGCCGTCCTCTCGCACTTCGCGGCCGCAGCGCTGCACGGCATCGATGTCCTCGGGTCGTGGCCGCATCTGATCGACGTGACCGTGCCGCGCACCACCGGCGGACGCTCGAGCGGGAACATCCGTCGGCGCACACGCGCTCCCGGCGAGACCGAACCCGAAACGGTCGCCTGGGGTCAGCATCGCATCACGTCCCCACGACAGACCGCGCTCGATCTCACGCGGATCCTTCCGTTCGTGGACGGCGTCGCGGTCGTTGACCAGGCGATCCGTCAGCACCGCCAGGGCGGCGCACTCACCACGCGCGCCGAGATCGAACTGCTGTGGGATGCGGGGCATCGGCACCGGGGAAACCCCCGCGCCTACCGCGCGATCTCGTTCGCCAGTCCTCTGGCCGCGAACGTCAGGGAATCGCAGAGCCGCGTCCTGCTCGCCCGGCTCGGGTTCCCCACACCGCGGCTGCAGGAGCGGCGGGTGTTGCGCTCGGGGCGTCTGGTGTTCGGTGATTTTTACTTTCCGAACCACGACCACTGGGCCGAGCTCGATGGGCGCGGCAAGTACCGCAGCCCGGACTTCGGCGCGGACCGCGACCCCGCTGAGATCGTGATCGACGAGAAGAATCGCGAGAACGAGATTCGCCGCGAGGTGCGCGGGTTCAGCCGCTGGGAGCCCTTCGACGCCGACCACCCGCGACGCCTGTACGACATCTTGACCACGGACGGACTGCCCAGTTCTCTGCCTCGTCCGTGAGGGGTATCCCCGGCCCGACGAGTTTCACACCACGACGGCTACAGTTCGCGACATCCGCTGCGTTGATCGGTGGCGCGGATGCCGCGAACAGGCGCCATCGCGTGACCGGATGCGTTGAACAGGCGCGACCCGTCACGACGAACGGGCGGAAGTCCGAGCTCACCAGCTGACGGGGAGTGCCTTGCCCTCTTCGTAGCCCGCGGCGGACTGCAGACCGACGAGGGCCCGGGCGTGGAACTCCGCGATCGTCGCAGCGCCGGCGTAGGTGAAGGACGACCGCACACCCGACGTGATCATGTCGAGCAGGTCTTCGAGTCCGGGACGGAGCGGGTCCAGGTAGATCTTCGACGACGAGATGCCTTCCGCGAAGAGCTCCTTACGCGCGAGCTCGTACGGGTCGAGGCGTCCGAACCGGTCGTGTACGGCCTTCGTCGACGCCATCCCCCACGACTCCTTGAAGACGCGCCCATCGGCATCCGTGAGCAACTCGCCCGGCGCCTCGATCGTGCCGGCGAACCACGAGCCGATCATGACGGATGCAGCCCCCGCCGCCAGTGCGAGCGCAACGTCCCGCGGGTAACGCACTCCCCCGTCCGCCCACACGTGCGCCCCCATGATGCGAGCGGCCTCGGCGGTCTCGAGCACAGCCGAGAACTGCGGACGCCCAACCGCCGTCATCATGCGCGTGGTGCACATTGCACCGGGCCCGACACCTACTTTCAGAATCGACGCGCCGGCTGTCACGAGGTCGTGCACACCCTCGGCCGTGACGACGTTGCCGGCCGCGATCGGGATGTCGAGGCCGAGCTCGGCCACCGTCCGGAGGGCCGCGAGCATTCCGTCCTGATGTCCGTGCGCCGTGTCCACGACGAGCACGTCGACTCCGGCGGCCGCGAGCGCCTTCGCCTTGGCCGCGACGTCGCCGTTGATGCCCACGGCCGCCGCGACAGCCAGACGGCCCGATGTGTCGACAGCCGGCCGATAGAGGGTCGAGCGCAGGGCGCTCCGGCGGCTCAGAGTGCCTACCAGGCGACCGTGCCGGAGAACGCAGACCACTTCGACACCCGCGGCGACAATTGTGTCGAAAGCCGCGCGGGCATCCTCGACGTCCTCCGCCTCGAGCGAGGGCGTGTCTCCCCGCGCGAGGTCTCCGAGCCGAGCGTCCGGTAGAGCGGTGGCCAGCCGCGACGCGGGAACGATTCCTCCGATATCCGCTACCGACACATTCTCGCCACCGTCAGCGACCACGATCCCGTGGCCGGGCGTTGCGGGCAGAATGCGCAGCGCCGACGCGACGGTCGCTTCCGGCGGCAGCACGAGCGCGGTGTCCCACAGCACCGGCTGACGCTTGACCCAGCGGATCGCGGCATCCAATTCCTGCAGCGGAATGTCCTGGGGCAGCACGCCCAGACCGCCTCGGCGCGCGAGCGTCGCGGCAAGGCGAGCGCCCGTCACCGAGTTCATGTTCGACGAGACGATCGGGATCGTCGCCGGGGTGCCATCGTGCGGCGCCAGCTCGACCTGCAGGCGACTGGTGACGGCCGAGTGCCGTGGCACCAGGAAGACATCCGAATAGGTCAGATCCACCATTGGCCGCTCACCCGAGAATTCCATAGCTCTACGCTAGCCACTCGCCCCCACTGAGTGGCTCGTGCGACGGCCTGTTCCGCGACGGGCTGAACGGATCTGGGATAGCCTAGATGTTCGTGCGCGTGGGCCACGAAGAGGCGCTGCGCGGCTACCTTCATTGACGGAAGAGGGCGATCCAGCGTGTCGAGCCAGGTCACAGGCGTCGGGACTTCGAACGAGGGAGAGTTCGGGGCCAACGAATGGCTCGTCGACGAGCTCTACGAACAGTTCAAGGTCGATAAGAACTCCGTCGACAAGGCGTGGTGGCCGACTCTGGAGGCGTACCACCCGGTCGATGTCGACGACGCGCCGGATGTCTCCACCGCTCCCGCGGCGCCGAGCACCGCCCCGTCAGCATCGAGCGCCGCTCCGCACAACCCGTCCGCGGAGTCGGCAAAACCCGCGGCATCCGAGCCGAAAAGCGAGCCGAGACCCATGACGGCACCGATACCTGTTATCGGCGCGCAGCCGGTTGCGCGCACGACGACGCGTCCGGCATCGCCGCAGCCGATCCCCGCGCAGGCGCCCGAGAAGCCCAAGGCGGCTCCGGCCCCCGAGCCTCTCGAGGAAGACACGATCACGCCGCTCCGCGGCATGCCGAAGACCCTCGCGGCGAACATGGACGAGTCCCTGACCGTCCCGACCGCCACGAGCGTCCGCACGATCCCGGCGAAGCTGATGATCGACAACCGCATCGTCATCAACAACCACATGTCCCGCACCCGCGGCGGCAAGGTCAGCTTCACGCACCTCATCGGCTGGGCGATCATCCAGGCGTTGAAGGACTTCCCGAGCCAGAACGTGTTCTACGCGGAGGTCGACGGCAAGCCGTCGGTCGTGGCACCCGCCCACATCAACCTGGGCATCGCGATCGACATCCCGAAGCCCGACGGCACCCGGGCGCTGCTCGTCCCGAGTATCAAGCGCGCCGAGTCGATGTCGTTCAACGAGTACCTTTCCGCCTATGAAGAGATCGTGTCGCGAGCACGCGGCAACAAGCTCACGGCCGCCGACTTCCAGGGCACGACCCTGTCGCTGACGAACCCCGGCGGCATCGGCACCGTGCACTCGGTTCCGCGGCTCATGCGCGGGCAGGGGTGCATCGTCGGTGCGGGCGCGCTCGAATACCCGGCCGAGTTCCAGGGTGCGAGCGAGAAGACACTCAACGAGCTCGCGATCGGCAAGACGATCACGCTGACGAGTACCTACGACCACCGCGTCATCCAGGGCGCCGGGTCGGGCGAGTTCCTGAAGAAGGTGCACGAGCGCCTCACCGGCCAACACCACTTCTACGACGACATCTTCGCGGCCCTCCGCATCCCGTACGCACCCATTCACTGGGCGGCGGACATCAATGTCGACATCGCCGAGCGGATCGACAAGCAGGCCCGCGTGCAGGAGCTGATCAACTCGTTCCGCGTACGCGGGCACCTGATGGCCGACATCGACCCGCTGCAGTACGAGCAGCGCACGCACCCCGACCTCGAGATCGAAGAGCACGGGCTGACGTTCTGGGACCTCGACCGCGAGTTCGTCACGGGCGGTTTCGGTGGCAAGCGGATGGCGAAGCTCCGAGACATCCTCGGTGTCCTGCGTGACTCGTACTGCCGCACGATCGGCCTGGAGTACATGCACATCCAGGACCCGGGCCAGCGGCGCTGGTTCCAGCAGAAGGTCGAGGTCAAGTACACCAAGCCGAACCACGACGAGCAGCTGCGCATCCTGTCGAAGCTCAACGAGGCCGAGGCTTTCGAGACCTTCCTGCAGACCAAGTACGTCGGCCAGAAGCGCTTCAGCCTGGAGGGCGGCGAGTCCCTCATCCCTTTGCTCGACGAGATCCTGCAGGGTGCCGCCGGCGCGGGACTCGACGGAGCGGCAATCGGGATGGCTCACCGCGGCCGCCTGAACGTGCTCACCAACATCGCGGGCAAGACCTACGGTCAGGTCTTCCGCGAGTTCGAAGGCAGCGTCGCGCTCGGTAACAAGCGCGGCTCGGGCGACGTGAAGTACCACCTCGGCACCGAGGGCACGTTCGTCGACGACCACGGGGTCGAACTCCCCATCTATCTCGCAGCGAACCCGTCACACCTCGAGACGGTCGACGGTGTGCTCGAGGGCATCGTCCGCGCCAAGCAGGACAGGAAGGCGATCGGCACGTACTCGTGGCTGTCGATCCTCGTGCACGGCGACGCGGCCTTCGCAGGCCAGGGCGTCGTCGTCGAGACGCTCCAGATGTCGCAGTTGCGGGGCTACCGCACGGGTGGAACGATCCACGTCGTCGTCAACAACCAGGTCGGCTTCACCACGCTCCCGCAGGACGGGCGCTCGTCGGTGTACGCCACGGATGTCGCGAAGACCATCCAGGCGCCGATCTTCCACGTCAACGGCGATGACCCGGAGGCCGTGACGCGCGTCGCGCAGCTGGCGTTCGAGTACCGCGAAGAGTTCCACCGCGACGTCGTGATCGACCTGGTCTGCTACCGGCGACGCGGTCACAACGAGGGCGATGACCCGTCGATGACGCAGCCGCTCATGACGAACCTGATCGAGGCCAAGCGTTCGGTCCGCCGCCTGTACACCGAGTCTCTCGTCGGTCGTGGTGACATCACCGAGGAAGAGTACGAAGAAGCCAAGCGCGACTTCCAGGATCGCCTCGAGATCGCCTTTGCCGAGACGCACGCCGCCGAGACCGGTTCGCACGGTGTCATCACGGATGCCGACGCCGAGGTCGAGGAACTGACCTGGGGCGACATCGAGACGACCGGGGTCGCGACCGACGTCGTGCACCTGATCGGCGATGCGTTCGTGAACAAGCCCGAGGGCTTCACGGTGCACTCGAAGCTGCAGCAGCTGCTCGACAAGCGCTACGACATGAGCCGCAACGGCACGATCGACTGGGGCTTCTCGGAGTTGCTCGCCTTCGGTTCGCTGCTACTCGAGGGCACGAACGTGCGCCTCGCCGGTCAGGACTCCCGCCGCGGCACCTTCGTGTCGCGGCACGCCGTGCTGCACGACCGCGCAAACGGTCAGGAATGGATCCCGCTGACGAACCTGAGCGACCGCCAGGGGCGCTTCTGGGTGTACGACTCGTTCCTCAGCGAGTACGCGACGATGGGCTTCGAATACGGCTATTCGGTCGAGCGGCCCGATGCGCTCGTGCTGTGGGAGGGACAGTTCGGCGACTTCGCCAACGGCGCCCAGTCCGTGATCGACGAGTTCATCACGTCGGCCGATCAGAAGTGGGGCCAGCAGTCGAGCGTCGTGCTGCTGCTGCCGCACGGGTACGAGGGTGCAGGCCCCGACCACTCGTCGGCCCGCATCGAGCGCTTCTTGCAGATGTGCGCGCAGGACAACATGACCGTCGCCCGGCCATCGACCCCCGCTTCGTACTTCCACCTGCTTCGCCGTCAGGCCTATGCGCGTCCCCGCCGCCCGCTCATCGTCTTCACCCCGAAGGCCATGTTGCGTCTGCGTGGCGCGACGAGCCCGGTAGAAGCCTTCACGAGCGGCCGTTTCGAACCGGTACTCGATGATGACCGCGGCATCGACAAGTCACAGGTCAAGAAGGTCCTGTTGCACGCCGGCAAGACGCACTGGGACCTGCGGGGCGAGCTCGATAAGAACCCCGATCCGTCAATAGCACTCGTGCGCCTGGAGCAGTTCTACCCGGCGCCGATCGACGAGCTGAACGCCGTCATCGCCGAGTACCCGGGTGCCGAGCTGGTGTGGGTGCAAGACGAGCCGGAGAACCAGGGCGCGTGGCCGTTCATCGCGCTCGAGGTCGTCAAGCACCTCACGGGCCGCACGATGAGCGTCGTTTCGCGCAGCGCCGCCGCCTCGCCCGCGACGGGTTCGCCGAAGGTCCACGCGATCGAGCACGCCGAGCTGATGAAGAAGGCCCTGGCGCCTCTCGCCTGACGCTTCGCCTCGCTCACCGACCGGGGGCTACCCGGTCGGTGAGCGAGGCGGGCGGGCTCGAATCGCCCCTCAGTACCAGATGCCGAGAGTCGGCGCCGTGTCGCCCGAGAAAGCCCGGTCCAACCCACGAACCGCGGCATCCTCGCCCGTGAGCTGACCGGCCGCGCGCAGCGTCACCGCGCGCACTCCCCCGAGGTAGAGCGCTGCAAGCGATGCGACGGGCATCGATACCTGTGGCGGAGCGGCTGTGGGCGTGACACGGGCCGCGCCGTCGGCCCCGACCTCGAGCATCCATGTCCCTTCGGCGAAGCCGAGCGGATCACTCACCGCAATGACATGGGTTCCCGCCGCGGTGTACCCGCGCGCCTCGAGGGCCGCGGGAACGTCGAGGATGCGCAACCATTCGTGATCATGGACGGATGCCGTGGCACCGCGCCGATCCGCGAGCAACCACGCGAGCGGCTCATCGACCGACCGCAGCGGTGCTCGAACGCGCGACACGAGATCGTGGCGGAGGACGAAACCCCAGAGTGCGCGGTACGCCTCGTCGCCATCGGCCAGGAGGTAGGTGATGTCGAGGGTGTGCCGCGCCATGTCGGCGGGGTCCTCGGTCAGGCGGTAGACAACGACACCGCGCACGACGCCCTCGGGATCGGCGTAGCGCACGACGCGGGTGCGGCCGGGTTCTTTGGAGCCCCCCGCGATCATCGCGAACTGTCGCCACCGGCCGGTCCAGCCATCCACATCACCCGGTCGCGTCACGCGAACGCGCTCGTGCAGGTCTTCCAGCAGCGCCACGGCCTCTTCCCGGCGGACGTAGTCGAACGATCCGGGCACATCGCCGCCCCGCCATCCGGCCCGGCGCGTGTCGATGTCCCACGTCGTCGCCTCGACCGCGGGGGCGAACCCGAAGCGGCCGTAGATCGTGGCCTCGGAGACGGTCAAACCCGCGACGGCCATCCCTGCGTCGCGGGCGGTACGCAGTTCGCCCTCGAGCATCGCGCGCGCGATGCCGCGGCGGCGTCGGGTCGGCGATACCGTCACGCCACTGATCGCCCAGAACGGCGTCACCCGATCACCGGGCACGGACAACTCCCCGACCCACGAGTTCACCGTCGCAACGGGAACGTCCCCATCGAGCCCGGCGTCGTCGTAGACACCGATGCGGCGACGGTACCCGATCGACTCCGCGAATTCGCGTGCTTCGTCATCCGTCGGCTCTTCGCCGAGAAATCCGCGCGCCTCCGCGGTGGAGTACGCGCGCAGCGCTTCGGGATCTTCCGGGTCGACCAGGCGGTACGACAGTGCGCGCTGCGCGAGTGCAGCCGCGGACGTTTCGTCAAGGGGAATGGTGCGGGCGTCTGTGCGTGCCATCCTTCGAGGCTACCCGCCGCCGCCAGCCCCCTCGAGTCGTCACAGAACGCGCGATAATTCGCTCAGATCGAGCAGTTCGTGACAGGTCGATCAATGAGCGACAGATCGACGCCGGATGCCTAGTGGTGCGCCGCTTGGACGGTCCGCAGCTTCGCGAGGACCTGATCACGGAGGTCCTCGGGCGCACTCTCGCGGCAGGCGCGCGCCAAGACATCTGTCAGGGTCTTCGCGACGAGTGCCTCATCGCGGCATCCGGGGCAGTTCTCCAAATGCTCGCGAATATCGGCGTGCTGCGTCTTGCACACTTCGTTTCGCAGGTACTCCTCGAGGTCTCGCCTCGCCTGGTCACAACCGCAATCGGTCATTTCTTCGCTCCCGGACCGGCGGAGACGATGCCCCGCTCTCGTGCGTATTCGGCCAGCATGTCGCGAAGCAATCGCCTTCCACGGTGAAGGCGGCTCATGACGGTGCCGATCGGTGTCTTCATGATGTCGGCGATCTCCTGGTAGGCGAAGCCCTCGACATCTGCGAGGTACACCGCCAACCGGAAGTCCTCCGGGATAGCCTGCAGGGCGTCTTTCACGACGGACGCGGGCATGTGATCGATCGCTTCCGCCTCGGCAGAACGGTTGGTCGACGCGGTCGTCGACTCCGCTCCCCCGAGCTGCCAGTCCTCCAGGTCATCGATCGTGCCCTGGTACGGCTCGCGCTGCTTCTTGCGATATGTATTGATGTAGGTGTTGGTGAGGATGCGGTAGAGCCACGCCTTCAGGTTGGTGCCCTGGTGGAACGTGGCCCATGAGGCGAAAGCCTTGACGAACGTCTCTTGCACCAGGTCCGCGGCATCCGCGGGATTGCGGGTCATCCGCATGGCCGCGCCGTACAGCTGGTCCATGAAGGGAAGCGCCTGATCCTCGAATTGGGCGCGTGCGATCTGCGCCGGCGCGACGTCGACCTCGTCCTCGGGCTGCTCGTCCATCGCCTCCCAGTCTAGGCGCGCGAGAACAACCGCCGAAGGCGTGCGTTCCATCGTCTGAATCATCCGGTCCTCTCGGGGCTCGATAGAGTAGAACCCGATGACACCGCACGGCTATTCCCCTCGCGCCGACGAGACATCTTCCGATGCCCCCCAGCCCTCTGCCTGGCGAGCGCCTGTGGCCGTATCACCCCTCGACGCCCGCCTGTCGATTCCTGGCTCGAAATCTCTCACGAGCCGCGAATTGGTCCTCGCCGCGCTGGCCGACGGACCGAGCCGCGTGCTCTCTCCCTTGCACTCACAGGACTCCGAGCGGATGGTCGGGGCGCTGCGGGCCCTCGGCGCACTGGTCGAACCGGCGCCCGGCGAAGGCCCGTTCGGCGACGACTGGATTATGACGCCTCCCGCCCCGTTCGTGGGAAGCAGCGAAATCGACTGCGGCCAGGCCGGCACGGTGATGCGCTTCGTCGCCCCCCTCGCCGGTTTCGCGCACGGAGACGTTCGGTTGACGGCGCACGAGACAGCCCTCCACCGCCCGATGGGCGAGCTGATCCGCGCCCTCCGGGACATCGGACTCGACATCGACGATGGCGGTCACTGGTCACTGCCCTTCATCGTCCGCGGTCACGGCCATGTGCGGGGCGGCGAGGTGCACATGGATGCGTCCCGCTCGAGCCAGTTCGTGTCGGGCCTGCTGCTCGCGGCCCCGCGGTTCGATGTCGGACTGCACCTCATCCACACCGGCGAGCGCTTGCCGAGTCTCCCCCATATCGAGATGACGATCGAGGCGCTCGCTCACCGCGGCGTCCACGTCGAGCGTCCCGCGCCCAATGAATGGATCGTTGCCCCGGGCGCCGTCCGGGCGAAAGACGTCACGATCGAGCCGGATCTCTCGAACGCAGCGCCCTTCCTTGCTGCCGCGATGATCGCGGGCGGGTCGGTCACGATCGCGGGTTGGCCGGCCCACTCCACCCAACCGGGCGCCCTGCTCGGCGATCTGCTGCACCGCGCGGGGGCTCGGGTCGCCCGCCGCGGCGGTGCGTTCACCGTGACCCGCACGGCTCCGCTTCGCGGTTTCGACGTCGACCTGTCCGCGGCGGGAGAGCTCGCCCCCACGATCGTCGGACTCGCGGCTCTCGCCGACGGCCCCTCGAACATCACCGGCATCGGCCACATCCGTCTGCACGAAACCGACCGGATCCGTGCTCTCGTCGACGGGCTGAATGAGCTCGGCGGTGAGGCGAGCGAGTTGCCCGACGGCATCCGCGTCGTGCCGCGTCCGCTCCACGGCGGCCTGTGGAGATCGCACCACGACCACCGGATGGCGACAACAGGTGCCCTGCTCGGCCTGAGCGTTCCCGGCGTTGAGGTCGACGACCTCAGCGTGACCGCCAAGACCTTGCCGCAGTTCGAACAGCTGTGGAACAGCATGCTGGCCGGCTCGTCCGCGACGCCCGACGCATCCGAGTAGACGATGCGCAGACGATGAGCGGCTCGGATCCGAACTGGTGGGATTACGACGACGCCGAGACGGATGGGGTGGACGAGCTCGACGAGTCCGACATCCGGATGCGTCCGAATCCCCAGGCGAATCGGCCGCGCAGCAAGCGCCGCCCCGCTCACGCCGACGCCGAGATCGGCCGCGTGATCGGCGTAGACCGCGGCCGCTACTCGGTTCTGATGCGCGAAGACGCCCCGGACGAACACGAGGTGTCCGCCGTTCGGGCCCGCGAGCTGCGCAAGCAGCCGATCGTCACGGGCGATCGGGCTCGGGTCGTCGGCGACACTTCCGGTGATGAAGGGACCCTCGGCCGCATCGTCGGCCTCGAGGAGCGGACGACCCTGCTGCGCCGGTCGGCGGATGACACCGACCAGGTCGAGCGCATCATCGTCGCGAACGCCGATCAGATGCTGATCGTGGTCGCGGCGGCGGATCCCGAACCCCGCACGCGCCTCGTCGATCGCTACCTGGTCGCGGCCTTCGACGCGGGCGTCCGTCCCATGCTCGTCGTCACGAAAACCGACCTCGCCGATCCCGCAGAATTCCTCAGCCACTTCGACGGTCTCGATGTACGAGTTTTCACGAGCGCCCAGGGTGAGGTGCCGATCGAGCGGATCGGTGCAGCACTCGTCGGACACTCCACGGTCTTCGTCGGCCACTCGGGCGTGGGCAAATCCACGCTCATCAACGCGCTGGTTCCGAGCGCCCAGCGCGCCACGGGGCATGTCAACGAGGTCACGGGTCGCGGGCGGCACACCTCATCGTCCACCGTGTCCCTGCGATACGTGGGCGACGAGGGGCGCGGATGGGTCATCGATACCCCCGGCGTCCGCTCGTTCGGCCTCGGCCACGTCGATCCTGCCAACATCCTGCGCTCGTTCACCGACCTCGACGAGATCGCGAAGAACTGCCCCCGCGGGTGCACGCATCTGCCGGATGCGCCGGACTGCGCTATCGCCGAGGCCGTCGCCGATGGGCGGCTCGGCCCGAACGGCGCCGCGCGCTTCGACTCGCTGCAACGCCTGCTGCTGACGTTCGGAAAGGTCGCGGGACGCGAGCGGCACCCTACGCTGGACGAATGAGCACAGTACGCCTCGAGCCCGGTTCCCCCGCCCCCGAATTCACCCTGCCCGATCAGGATGGCACCCCCGTCTCGCTCGCCTCGCTCCGCGGCAAGCGCGTCGTGCTGTTCTTCTATCCGCGTGCCATGACCCCCGGCTGCACGACCGAGGCCTGCGACTTCCGCGACAGCCTCGCCCCGCTACAGGCGGCGAACTACGTCATCCTCGGGATCTCTCGTGACGAGCCCGCGACCCTGCGCGAATTCCGGGAGCGCGACGGCCTCACGTACGACCTGCTGAGTGACCCAGATCACTCGGTCCACGACGCCTACGGCGCCTGGGGCGAGAAGCAGAACTACGGAAAGACGATCGAGGGCGTCATCCGCTCGACCTTCATCCTGGACGAGGACGCACAGGTCGACCAGGCCCTCTACAACGTCAAGGCGACGGGGCACGTCGCCCGCATCCGCAAGCTCGTCGGCATCGACGCCTGAGCGGAACGCCGGCGCATTGCGTCGGGTGTTGCACGACGGGACGTTCTGGAACGAGGGGTTTACGACGCGGCGGGTGGGTCGTCACGTCGACCCGCCGCCCGTGCGGCCGCGATAACCAGCACCAGTGCGATCACCGCGGGAACGGCGAGTGCCAACGCCACGAGCGGGCGCGCGTAGGCGCCGGTGGCGGCTCCGAGAGCGACCGCGAGGATCAGCAGCTGCGCGACGATCGCGCCGGAGCGCCCCCAGCCATGGCCACGCAGTATCGCGAGCGCGAAGGCGAAGAGGGCAACCGCGGCGATGACGGTCATGAGGATCAGCGCCCAGGCGGTGCCGAGGTCCGTCGTTTCTCCGGCGATCAATGACGGCATCATCCATCCTGTGAGGGCGGCGACAGCGACTCCTTCGAGCCCGACCAAGATCGCCGCGGTCCACGTTGTGGCATTCGCTTCGATCGGCCGCGGTGTGGTGGTTTCTGGTTGCATTTCCTCTACCTCACCTCGCCCTGTGCGCCCGCTCTGTTATGCAGAACCACCATGCCAGTGGCCGATGCTCAGCCTTCTGCGCAAAATTCACGCACTCGACCCTTGATCGGACCGATGCCGTGTGGGACGATGGTGAAAGCCATGTGCTCCCACAGCGCCGTGGGGCGAGCATTCTGCTCGCACCTACCAGGGTACCGGACCCGAAACCGATCTCTGAGCACTCGCTCACACCCCACCACGCAACAAGGAGCATCTGCATGGACTGGCGCGACAAGGCCGCATGCCTCACGGTCGATCCCGAACTGTTTTTCCCGGTTGGCAACACCGGGCCGGCGGTCGACCAGATCGAGAAGGCGAAGGCCGTTTGCGCCCGCTGTACCGTAACGGAAATCTGTCTGCAGTACGCCCTGGAGTCCGGTCAGGACTCCGGCGTCTGGGGCGGCCTCTCGGAAGACGAGCGCCGCGCCCTCAAGCGTCGCGCTGCGCGCGCCCGACGCGCCTCGTAACCCGGCTCAGGCCCGCGGCCTGTCGATCCACCGCAGCGGAATATCGATTGTGACTTCCGTTCCGCTGCCCATGATCGTGTGCCAGTCGATCGTTCCGCCCAGTTCACCCTGGATCAGGGTGCGAACGATCTGCGTGCCGAGCCCGCGCCCGACCTGACCCTCGGCCAGGCCGACGCCGGTGTCTCGCACGCCCACCTTGAGTCGCGACGACGACCGCTTCGCCTCGATCTCGACCTTGCCCTCGCGGCCGGCCAGACCGTGCTCGACGGCGTTCGTGACGAGCTCGGTCAGGGCGAGCGCGAGGGGCGTGGCATAGGCGCTCGGCAGCTTGCCGAACGTCCCGGTGGAGCGTGTCTGTGCCCGCGTTCCCGCTCCCGCGGCGACCTCGGCGACGAGTTTGAGCACCCGGTCGAACACCTCGTCGAAGTCGACGGTCTGCGTCAAGCCCTCGGAGAGCGTGTCGTGCACGACGGCAATCGCCGAGACGCGACGCATCGCCTGGGTGAGAGCCTCGCGCGCTTCTTCGGAGTGGGTGCGGCGGGACTGGATGCGCAAGAGGGAAGCGACGGTCTGCAGGTTGTTCTTCACCCGGTGATGGATCTCGCGGATCGTCGCGTCCTTGGTGATGAGTTCTTGCTCCTGGT
Source organism: Microbacterium sp. HM-570 (assembly GCF_054165885.1). Classification (NCBI taxonomy): domain Bacteria; kingdom Bacillati; phylum Actinomycetota; class Actinomycetes; order Micrococcales; family Microbacteriaceae; genus Microbacterium; species Microbacterium sp. HM-570. The sequence continues at coordinate 2,987,514 of NZ_CM135111.1, read as the reverse complement.
GACGCAACTCCGTGACATCGCGGCAGAGGACGATGGCTCCCGAGCGCTCCCCGTTCTCGCGGAGAGGGATGGCGCGGAGCGAGACGGTCACCCCGCGCGCCTCGATGTCCGCGCGCCAGGGCGCACGACCGGTCACGACGAGCGGCAGGGATTCGTCGATCGTCTCTTTCGCGGGGAGGATGCGGGTGGTCACCTCGCTGAGCGACTCGCCCTCGAGCTCATCGTCGAAGCCGAGGCGCCCCCACGCAGAGAGGGCATTGGGGCTCGCGAACGTCGTGGTGCCGTCGACGTCCAGGCGAATGAGTCCGTCGGATGCGCGAGGCGCACCGCGCCGGGGTCCGGTCGGGGCCGAGAGGTCGGGGAAGTCCCCGCGCGCGATCATGCCGAACAGATCGTCGGCGCAGTCGTTGAAGGTGATCTGCTGCCGGCTGGGCGTGCGGGCTTCACCGAGGTTCGTATGGCGTGTAAGAACCCCGAGGACCACTGGCGGGTGGCCCTCGCGGAGCGGGCCGCGAACGATCGGCACCGCCCGAACCCGGGTCGGCGTCTCTTCGAACCAGTCGGGCGAGGCCGAATCGATGATGCGGGCACCCTGTGCCGCATCCTGTACCTGGGTTCGCCACTGCGGCCGCACCTGGTCGCCGACGATATCGCGGTAGAAGAGCGTCGCCGCCCCCGAAGGGCGGGTGTGAGCGACGGCGATAAAGGAGTCATCGCTCGTCGGCACCCAGAACACGATGTCGGCGAAGGCGAGGTCCGCGAGCAGCTGTCCATCACCCGCGAGGCGATGCAGCCACTCGATGTCATCCGCGCTCGAACGGCCCTGGGCGGAGACGAGTTCACTGAGGGTCGGCACCGATCCAGCCTATGCCGTGAGCCTGTTATCCCGTCCCTCGTCGCCACGAGGGGAGACGCGCCGGAACACAGACGACCGTCGTGGCGCGCGTCCGGAGATCCCGCCGCCGGCGGCCGCACTGTGCGCCGCGCCGTCGCGATGATCGCGCCCCAGCACCGGCAGCAATGTGTCGCCTGTGAACCGGCGCATTGCGCCCACCAGCGCGGATCGGGGTGCGACGGCCACGATCGGCTGTGCCTGTAGCACGGCGGCGTCCGCCGCGCGCTGATCCTCCGGCAGAAACGCCACGTCGCGGATGCCCGCGAACCGATCGAGCGTCCGCCGGATCTGACCACGGGCATCGAGCCCTAGCCCGCCTGGTCGCAGGCGGTTGGCGACGACGAGCACCGGGGTCGCCCCAGCGATCGCGCGCACCTCGGCGTAGCCTCGCACAAAGCGGGCGATCCCGACGGGGTCGGCCGTGCAGACCGCCACGATCACGTCGGCGGAGCGCAGTGCCGAGATCGTCGCGGCGTTGCGGCGCGGACCCTCGAGATCGTGCATGAGCTCTTCGTCCTGTTCTACCGGCGACGCGACATCGACGATCGTGTACGACGCCCAACGTCGCGAGGCCTCGAGCGCGATCGTGACGCGGTCTGCCGCCAGTTCCGGCCAACGGCCCCGGCGGTTGATCCCGCACAGCACGTCGACGCCGACTCCCGCCACCCGCACCGGTGTGCTGATGCGAGCGAGCTCTCGCTCATCGAGCGTGCCCAAGCCCGCCTGACGACAGGCCGACGGAAACCCGGGGCCCTCGTCGGCGAGGCCCAGGGCCAACGCGAGCGACGGTGCGTGCGAGTCTGCATCGATCAGCGCGGCGCGCGCGCCGCCACGGGCCAGCTCGAAGGCGAGCATACTCGCGACCGTCGACCGGCCCGGCGCCCCCTCGGGGCCCCAAACGACCACGACGCTCCCCGCCGTTGTATCCGGGACGAGGTCATCCCCGAGAGCCGCACCCCGAACCGCTGCCGCGATCTCTTCCGCCCGCGGCGCAACGAGGGAGGCGGCCAAACCGAACGCCGCAGCAACCCGCTCACCGTCCGCGTCGCCCGCGAGCGTCACGATCCGAATCCCCCGCCGATCGCACACCGACACCAGATGCGACCCGAGCGTCCGACGATCGGCCGCCAGCACGAGAACATCGACCTCCTCGAACACCTCGAGCGCGCTCGCGAGATTCGCGTCCTCGAGCACCACGGGATCGATCACCGTTGTGATGCGAACACCCGCTCGCTCGAGTTCGGCCGCCAGTCGCTCGCCGCGCTGACCCGCGACGGCCAGCAACACGCGCGTACTCACGCGCCACCCGCGCCCGGCACGATCGACAGCGCGGACGAAGCCGCGACCGCCTGCAGCACCGCAGCAACATCGGATCGCGGCACGACGAGTTCAAGCGTCGAGCCACGGGCGCCCAACAGGCTGTCGGCCTCATCGACCGCGCCAACCGTCGCATCCGCGACGAGGATGGCGGGGGTGCCGAACACACCCTGTTCCAGAACCGGCGACGCCCAGAGTTCAACGACACTTCCGGCGACCACGTCCGACGGCACCGCCGTCGTCGTCTGGACCACGACCGTCGTCACCCGCGCCCGCACGCCGTCCTCGAGCGCATTGACGGGCACCAGCTCACCTTCGGTGACCGTACGTGTTGCGATGGATCCGGGGTTCAGGGCATCGGGACTCAGATAGACACCCTCGGCAGCCCCGAGTGAGGCTTCGACGAGCCTCAGGTCGTCGGCCGTCACCTCGTCGCCCGGCACGATCGTGCGCGCCGCCGCGAAAACGGGAACCGTCTGTCGAGCGGCGGTCACGGTGGCCCACACACCGGCGACCGAGGCGACGATGAGCCCCAGGCCGACGAAGAATCGCACGTCGTTCCAGAATGCGCGCGGCCGCCGCGCCGGGCTGTCGAGAGCGGTCATATCGATCCCCCATGGTCTGGATGCGTGTGAATGCGTGTGACTGCGCACCGCCGCGGTCTGTGGCTACGCGTCGATTACTGGACGCCGATCGGCGGTCCACACCATAGTCGCGGATCCTGCTCGCAGGCCCCCTTCGTTATCCACAGGACACCGCGCCCGACGCCCCGTCGAGGGGTCCATAATGGGGTCATGTCCGAGAGCTCCCCCAGCCCTCGCTACCTGGCTCCGTCGCAGGTGGCGGAGCTGTTGAGCATCTCCGTCGACGAAGTCATGGATCTCGTGCACGAGGGTCGCCTTCGCGGAGCCCGTCTCGGCTCCCCCGCGAAGTGGCGTATCGAGGAACAGAGCCTGCGCGGCTACATCGACGATCAGGTGGAAGAAGCCCGCCAGATGCATCTGTGGCAGCAGTCGCAGGCGGCGAGCTTCCCCGAAGTATGGGGTTCGGGGAACGCGAGCCGACCCGAGTAGACCACTTCCCGGCCCGCTCACGACAATGCCGGTGTCTTCTCACAACAATGCCGGTGTCTTCTCACAACAATGCCGGTGTCTTCTCACAACAATGCCGGCGTCTCGCCTCGTTCGAGCAAGAGCCACGCGATGGCGTCGAACGGTACGAGCCGGAACGCGTGCACCTCGCCCGTTCGACGGACGGCACCCGCGTCGTGCACGGCGAGGTCGAAATGATCCAGACCCACTCGATCGATCGTGCCGAACTCCGCTCCGCCCCGCAGCCCGTGCGCCCGAACCGGCACACGACGTCGCGCGAGGTCGCGCAACACGAACCCGAGCGTCAGTCGCTCAGCGAGACCCGCATTCACCCCCTGCGCGTCCGGACGGGCGGCGCGCATGAGCGCGACCTCAGACGTTGTGAGCGACGCAACCGCGGCCGTGCGCACCAGTGCGAGCCCGCCCGCGGGCGTCTCCAGGCGGAGCGCCGCGAAGTCCGCACCGACCGCGTCGATCGTGCCGCGCAGAACGGAGCTGTCGGCGAGCGCAAGGGAGACCATTTCCTTTACACCCGCGCCAGCGAAAGCGACCAAGCGGTCATGCAGACGGACGCGCGAGAGCCGGAGGCGTTCGCCCTCGCTGTCGAGTGCGGCGCGCTCGCTTTCCCACTCAGCGGCGAGCTGCCCCTCGAGGTCTTCGAATAGCCGCTCCCAGCGCACACCAGGACAATAGGCGAATAGTTTCGGATTGATCACGAGTTATCCACAGACGGCAAACCCCCAGCTTGGGCTGGGCTTTGCTGTGGTCTACTGCAATCTCAGCCCGGTCAGCGAGAGATGGGGGTCTCCATGAGCACACCAGCCGGCAATGCCCGAGAAGGCGTGGCCCGAAAAGGCGATGCCCGAGAAGGCGTGGCTTCGCGTCGTGTGCGGTCGGTGGATGCGGATGAGTTCTTCTCACCGCAGCGCACCTCCTCCTCCGCACTGCCCGATCCCGAGCCGCTGATCACCAACCTCGCTCGCGGTGTCATGGAAGTTTTCGCCGGCGTCCGAGAGGTCGACCAACTCACGCGCTGGTTCGCCGAAGACGCGTATCGGCGACTCCTCACGCGCAGCAATCTCGCGGCCCGTGCGCGCAACGCACGCGGCGTGCGTGCGAGTCGGCCGGTCTTCGAGATCCTGAGCGTCCGACACATGTCCCCCGCGGATGGCGTTGTCGAATCCGTCGTCATCCTCGCGGGGCCGCACCGCACGCGCGCCATCGCCCTGCGGCTCGAGGGAACGGACGGGCGCTGGCGCGCGACATCCCTGGCGCTGCTGTAGTCGACGACGGGGACTCGCTAGTCCTCCGAAGAGTCGATCAGGTCGAGCAGTTTCTTCAGCTCGTTCTCGATTTCGGTGTGGTCGTACTGGCCGGCGCGTGACTCGCCCGAGATGACGCCCGATCGATGCACGCGGCGGAAGTCTCCGTAGGGAAAGCTGTACGCCTGCTTCGTTTCGGGGTTCGCGCTCTTGTCGATGCCGAGGTGCCAATGCGAGAACGCCGTCCATCCCTCACGCTCGATGAACGCATTCTCGTCTTCCGCGTTCGGCGCCGCCTCCGACCAATCGTCGCGTTCGTCCCAAACGACCTTGCCCTCGCGGACGAGCGAACGCGCCTGTCGAAGCGCCGGTTGGTTCAATTCGATAGCCATGCCGTGCACGCTAGGACGGGCCTCGTGCGACGCACAGGACCTTGACGAATCCGTTCTGCGTGCTAGTCCTACTGCCGATACGAGGACAGGAAGTTGCCCAGGCGCTCGATGGCGTCCGCGAGGATGCGCGATTCGGGCAGGGTCACGACGCGCAGGTGGTCGGGCGTCGGCCAGTTGAAGCCCGTGCCCTGCACGAGCAGGACACGCTCTGCCACCAGGAAGTCGTAAACGAACTTCGCGTCGTCGCGGATCTCGTGGACCTCGGGGTCGAGTCGCGGGAAGGCATAGAGCGCACCCCGAGGCCGCACGCACGACACTCCGGGGATGGACTCGAGTCCCTCCCACGCGACATCCCGCTGCTCGTGCAGCCTGCCGGAGGGAGCGATGAGCGCGTCGATGGACTGCACACCCGACAACGCCGCCTGCACCGCATGCTGCGCGGGCACGTTCGGGCACAGACGGGTCGAGGCGAGCAGGTTGATCCCCTCGAGGAATCCCGCGGCGTGCGCCTTCGGCCCGGTGATGACCATCCAACCCGAGCGGTAGCCCGCGACCCGGTATGTCTTGGACAAGCCGTTGAAGGTCAGGCAGAGCAGGTCGGGCGCGATCGACGCCATCGGGATGTGCTTCGCATCATCGAAGAGGATGCGGTCGTAGATCTCATCCGCCAGCAACAGCAGCGAGCGCTCGCGGGCGATCTCGGCGATGCCCTCCAGAACCTCGCGGCTGTACACAGCGCCCGTGGGGTTGTTCGGGTTGATCACGACGATCGCTTTGGTCTGGGGTGTGATCTTCGAGCGGATGTCTTCGAGGTCCGGCTGCCATTCGGCGTTCTCATCGCAGAGGTAGTGAACGGGCGTGCCTCCCGACAGGCTCGTCATCGCCGTCCAGAGCGGGTAGTCGGGCGCCGGGATCAGCACCTCGTCGCCCTCATCGAGTAGCGCCTGCATCGTCATGGTGATGAGTTCGGAGACCCCGTTGCCGAGGAACACGTCATCGGGGTCGATGCGCGGAAACCCCGGCTCCTCTTCGTAGCGATACACGACCGCCTGACGGGCGGACAGGATGCCTCGGCTCTCGCTGTATCCGTGTGCCGTCGGCATTGCCGCGATCATGTCGCGGACGATCTGGTACGGCGCCTCGAAACCGAACGTGGCCGGGTTGCCGGTGTTCAACTTGAGCACGGTCTGGCCCTCGGCCTCGAGCCGGGCGGCCTCGACGAGGGCGTTGCCGCGGATCTCGTAGAGGACGTTCTTCAGCTTCGAGGACTGATCAAGGGGGCGGAGGGTGCTCATCGGCTCAGGATATCCCCGCGCCGAGCGTGCCACCGGCCATCCCGTGGCCCTATCGCCGGCGCGAGACCCGCGCACGAACGGACCCAACACGCCGTGCCGCTCGAGAACGTGCGGCGTGTTGCGTTCGTTCGCGGTCTCAGACCGTGTCGCGCCCGTGTGGGGTGAACCTACTTGCGCTTGGAGGCTGCGCGGCGGTCGGCGCGGTTGACCGGAGCCTGCGTGGGGCCCGCGGCCGGAGCATCCGCCCGCTGTCCGAACGCCCCGCGCGCGGCGGCTGCCGCCTCCGGCTCCGGGCGGGCACTCTGAGCGACCCGCTGCGCCGTCTCGCGCTGCAGCTTCGCTGTTGCGGCCTGCTGGACCTGGCCGCGGTCGTTGCGGACCTCGACCTCGCCCGCGTCGTTCGGGGCCGAGTATTCGAGCTTCTGCTCGGGCGGTGCATCGAGACCCTTGGCCGCGACCTCCGCGTGAGCCTCGGGGCCCTCGCCCGCGCTACGGACCTCGACCTCGAGGTTGTAGAGGTACCCGACGGTCTCTTCCTTGATCTGCCCCATCATCGCCTGGAACATCTGGAAGCCCTCGCGCTGGTATTCGATCAGCGGGTCACGCTGGGCCATCGCACGTAGGCCGATGCCGTCCTTGAGGTAGTCCATCTCGTACAGGTGGTCGCGCCAGCGGCGGTCGAGCACCTGCAGCACGACGCGACGCTCGAGTTCGCGCATCGCCTCCGAACCGAGTTTGTCTTCCCGGTTCTGGTACGCGATGAGTGCATCTGAGAGCATCTCGCGCTTGAGAACCTCGGGCGTGATCCGCCCCTTCGTGCCGGCCTCGGCGACGACCTCGTCGATCGTCACGCCAACGGGGTACAGGGTCTTCAGCTCGGTCCAGAGGGCGTCGAAGTCCCAGCCCTCGCTGTGTCCGCTGCCCGTGTGCTCGTCGATGACCGCGGCGATGGCGTCCTCGATGAAGTGCCGGACACGGCCGGCGATGTCATCGCCCTCGAGGATGTGTCGCCGGTCGGCGTAGATCGCCTCGCGCTGACGGTTGAGGACATCGTCGTACTTCAGGACGTTCTTGCGAGTCTCGGCGTTGCGGGACTCGACCTGCGACTGCGCGCTCTTGATCGCGCGGCTCACCATCGACGACTCGATCGCGACGTCGTCCGGGAAGTTGGCGCGGCTGAGGATCGCCTCGGCGGCGCCCGACTGGAACAGACGCATCAGATCATCCGTCAGCGAGAGGTAGAAACGGCTCTCGCCGGGGTCGCCCTGGCGGCCGGAGCGTCCGCGCAGCTGGTTGTCGATGCGGCGAGACTCGTGGCGCTCCGTGCCGAGCACGTACAACCCACCGACGCTGACGACCTTTTCGGCCTCGTCGTTGACGCGAGCGCGGACGGCGTCGTACACACCCTCCCACTCGGCCTCGTACTCCTCGGGAGTCTCGACCGGGTCGAGCCCCTTGGCCTTCATCTCTTGCACGGCGAGGAACTCGGCGTTTCCGCCCAGCATGATGTCCGTGCCGCGGCCGGCCATGTTCGTAGCGACCGTGACGGCTCCCGGGAGCCCCGCTCGAGCGACGATCTCGGCCTCGCGCGCGTGGTTCTTGGCGTTGAGGACCTCGTGCTTGATGCCCTTCTTGGCCAGCAGGCGCGAAAGGTATTCGCTCTTCTCGACGCTGACGGTTCCGACGAGAACGGGCTGCCCCGTTTCGTTCCGCCGCGCGATGTCTTCGACGACCTGCGCGAACTTGGCCTGCTCGTTCTTGTACACGAGATCGGACTGGTCTTTGCGGACCATCGGCTTGTTCGTCGGGATCGGGACGACGCCGAGCTTGTAGGTCGACATGAACTCGGCCGCCTCGGTCTCGGCGGTACCGGTCATGCCGGCGAGCTTGTCGTACAGGCGGAAGTAGTTCTGCAGCGTGACCGTCGCGAGCGTCTGGTTCTCGGCTTTGACCGGCACGCCCTCTTTCGCCTCGATCGCCTGGTGGATGCCCTCGTTGTACCGACGTCCGGCCAGGATGCGTCCGGTGTGCTCGTCGACGATCATGACCTCGTCGTTGATGACGACGTAGTCGGTGTCACGCTTGAACAGCGCCATCGCCTTGATCGAGTTGTTCAGGAACGAGATCAGCGGCGTGTTGGCCGACTCGTACAGGTTGTCGATGCCGAGGTAGTCCTCGACCTTTTCGATACCGGGCTCGAGCACACCGATCGTGCGCTTCTTCTCGTCGACCTCGTAGTCGACGTCGAGCTCGAGGGTGCGGGCGATCTTCGCGAACTCGGTGAACCAACGGTTCGCCTCGCCGGACGACGGACCCGAGATGATCAGCGGCGTACGGGCCTCGTCGATGAGGATCGAGTCGACCTCGTCGACCACGGCGAAGAAGTGTCCGCGCTGCACGAGATCCTCTTGACGCCAGGCCATGTTGTCGCGCAGGTAGTCGAACCCGAACTCGTTGTTCGTGCCGTAGGTGATGTCGCACAGGTACTGCTCGCGGCGCTGCGCGGGCGTCTGACCCGAGACGATGACGCCGGTGGTCATGCCGAGGGCGCGGAAGACGCGACCCATGAGCTCGGACTGGTAGGTCGCGAGGAAGTCGTTGACGGTGACGACGTGGACGCCCTCGCCCGCGATCGCGTTGAGATAGGCCGGAAGCGTCGCGACGAGCGTCTTGCCCTCACCGGTGCGCATCTCGGCGATGTTCCCGAAATGGAGGGCGGCGCCGCCCATCAGCTGAACGTCGTACGGACGCTGGCCGAGCGTGCGCTTGGCAGCCTCGCGGACCGCCGCGAAGGCCTCGGGGAGCAATTGGTCGAGCGTCTCGCCCGCGGCGTAACGCGTGCGGAGTTCGGCCGTCTCACCGCGAAGCTCGTCATCGCTGAGCTGCGAGTAGTCCTCTTCCAAAGCGTTGACGGCCTTGACGACCTGCTGCAGACGCTTGAGGATACGGCCCTCGCCAGCGCGGAGCAGTTTCTCGAGGGGGTTTGCCACGGCAGGATCTCCATCCGATCGGATGCCGCGCGGTCGGATGCCACGCGACAGGCATACAGACTCATGTTACCGGTCCGTGACCTGGAATCCCCCGGGCGGCCGTTCACCTGATCCAGCCACCACGAATCCAGGAACTGTCAAGGGGTACACCCCGCAACACGCCGGACACAATTGCTGACTTACACTGCGGAGAGGGGCTCGCATCGCCGGATTCGGCGATCGCCCCGACGACGATAAGGGCAGCGATCGACCGCGGCGAGGACGCCCGCGGGGCGCATGACGGAGAAACAGGTGATCGATGACGCGACGTGTCGTTCCAGAACGCGGGACCCCTCCCACACGACGTGGCGCCTCGGGGCGAAGCGCCCTCGCCGGCCAGGCCCACACGAGGGAGTCCTCTCCGGAACGCCGCACCGCTGACGAGCCCACCACGGGCTGGGCTCCGGTTCTGGAACGAGACGACGTGGTGCTCATGGGCGGTTTTCCTCACCTGGTGGCGGAGGTCACGCCGCAACAGGCTGAGACCGACGATCTGCTCCGGCTCGCCGCGCTCCTCGAGGCCGCAGATGCTGAACCGATCCTCCTGCGCCGTGCCAGCGGACGGCCAGCCCTGGCCGTCGACGCCCGAGCACGTAAGCGGGCGATCGCGGCACTCCGGGCCGACGCCGCATCCGAGCCCTGGATCGTCGGCCGGGCGGGTCGCGCTCGCGTCTTCGGTGCGGGTTCGAACAACCCGTTCGGTCGGGACGAGAGCGCGACCGTCTACCGCCCCCGGGTGAGCCCGAGCGGCACCCTGCGCCTCGGCGCCAGCCACGGCATCCGTCTGGAGTTCTGGCGTTGGGAGGCAGACGTCGTCACGGCACCTCACGCGAACGCCCTGACGCGCCGCGTGATCGCCGCGGACGACCTGACATTCACGAGCATGAACCTGCATGGACGGCAGTGGCGGACGCTCGACGGCATGTTCTCCCCCGGTCCCTCCGAGTTCACCCACGACGTCGACATCGTCTTTTCATGGGTCGACGGATCCTCGAGCGACTTCCAGCGCGAGCGCGCACGACGGATGAGTCGCTATGTCGTCGGGGATGGCGATGAGCACTCGGCTCGCTTCCGTCATGTCGACGAGATTCGCTACGCGCTGCGTTCCGTGAACCAGTACGCCCCGTGGATCCGGCGCATCTTCATCGCGACCGATAGCCCGGCGCCGTGGTGGCTCACCGAGCATCCGAAGGTGACGATCGTCCGCAGTGAGGAGTTCTTCGCCGACCCGGCTTCGCTCCCCACCCACAACTCGCACGCGGTCGAAGCGCAGCTGCACCGCATCGAGGGTCTCGCCGAGCACTTCGTCTACGCCAACGACGATATGTTCTTCGGCCGTGCCGTGCGCCCCGAGCTGTTCTTCACCGCCGCCGGGATCTCACGCTTCGTCGAATCCCAGGTGCGCATCGGGATCGGCTCGACCGATCCCGAACGCAGCGGCCACGATAATGCCGCCCGCATCAACCGCGCCCTGCTCGAAGAGCGTTTCGGTCGAGTCATCGCGCGGGACCTCGAGCACTGCGCGGCGCCTCTCCGCCGCAGCGTCATGTACGAACTGGAAGAAGCCTTTCCCGACGACTTCGCGCGGACCGCCGCCGCGACGTTCCGATCGGCGAGCGACATCTCGGTCACGAACTCGCTGTACCACTACTACGCGCTCATGACCGGCCGAGCGGTGACGACCCGGGAACCCCGTACGCGCTACATCCAGACGACGCTCCAGCCCGGCATCCGTCAAATGGAACGGCTGCTCGCGCGGCGCGATGTCGACATGTTCTGTCTGAACGATGGAAGCCGACCCGAGGTGCCCGAGGCTCTGCGGGAGCGTGTCTTGCGGGACACTCTCGAGGGATACTTCCCGGTCCGAGCTCCGTGGGAGGTCACCGTGTCTGAGAACAGCGCGGTGGGAGAAACTCTCAGCGAACGATCCACAGAGGCGCCGTCGGCGGTTGGTTCGTAACGACTCGACCGGAGTCGTCCCGACGTTCGGCGCGGAGTGCACGCGTCGCGGAGTCCGGGATGACGATGCCTGCCGCGGCGATCCGTCGGGCGCTCTCAGCGGGATCGACGTAGCCGAGGGCGACGGTGTCTCCGACCGAGACGACCGAGTGCACGACGGTTTCGTCGAAGACATGCACCAAGTTGTAGGCCTGAGCGGCATCCTGAGGGCGCGTGCCGCCGACCATCACCCCGAGATCCTGTGTGTAGCAGGTCGCTGACGCGACCGAGACGGGGATGCCGGCGAACGTGGCGGCCGTGGAGTAGTGCAGGTGCCCGGCGAGGATCGTGCGAACGTCACTCCCGCGCAGGACGGACGCGAGTCGTGACTGGTCGCGCAGCTCGACCGTGACGGCCAGGTCGAGCACGCTCGGTACGGGCGGGTGATGCATGGCGAGGATCGTGCCGTGTGCGGCCGGGATCGCGAGTTCTACCTCGAGCCACTCGAGCTGGGCGTCGGTGATCTCGCCGTGGTGGTGCCCGGGCACCGACGTGTCCAGACTGATGACGCGAAGCCCATCGATGTCGTAGGCGGAGTCGACCGGGGCCGAGGCATCCGGAGCGTTGTCGGCGAGCAGGCCCACTCGGAACGACGCGCGGTCGTCATGGTTGCCCATCACCCAGATCACCGGCGCACCCAGGCGCTGGGCCCAGGGATCGACCAGTGCGCGCAACGTCTCGTACGCCTCGGGCTCACCGTGGTCGGCGAGATCCCCCGTGAAGATGATCGCGTCCGGTCTCGTACCGGATTCGGCGATCTGCGCGAGCGCCCGACCCAGGCGGGCGGAGGCGTCGATGGAACCGTACAGGGGGTCATCCCCGGCCCTCAGATGCGTATCACTGAGGTGCAGCAGTTGATGACTCGGACGGGAGTATTCGGCGATGCGCACGCCGTTTGCGGTGATCACCCTCGAAATGTTACCGGGATGTTTCAAATAGCTGGGTGCGAAACGGTGAACGATGGCTGTTTGTGACGTGGATTCCGGATGAACCGGATGCCGCCACGGCTGTTTAGAAACGGGGAACGATCCCACCGCGTGCGAAGCTCGCCGTCACTCCGGGGCTGAACAGCACCGACTCCGGCGGACGATTGCTCACACCGGGCAGGCCCGCCGCCGTGCACAGTTCGTCGTACAGCCCGGTGACGCGCGCGGGATGCAGAATCCAGGCCTCGTGCGTGTTCGGCAACCACCGGGTTCGACCGAATCGGCTTTGGTAGAGCCCCCATCGGGCGGTCAGAAATCGTGAAAGCTCGTCATCGACGGTGCTGGCACTGTCCACCTCGACCGCAAGCCTGAACCGGGCGCCCGAGGCGGACGGAACGGCGACACGGCGTGACGCATACTCCCAGCCGTCTACGCGTGGCCGGTGGGCCGTGCGCGCCCACACGTACGGCAGAGAGAACAACGCCCGCGCCGCGAGCACCGCGGGCAGGCTCGACGCTTCGAGCGAGCGGAAGACCACCCCGCGGCGGCCATCGCGGTCGACGCCGTACAGGCGAACATTGACCTCGGTGAAAGAGCCCCAACGGTGCAAGGGCGGAAAAGGACCGATACGCGCGTCGCCGAGCTCGAACGCGATCAATCCGACCCAGGACGAACCACCCTCGACATCCGGAGCGATTCCGGGCGGCAGGAGCGGGGCGACGACCGCGGGATCGACCCGCCAGTGGACGAAGGCGACGTTCCGCCATTGCTGCGCGGCGACCATCGCGCCGGGAAGCGGCGGCGCGGTGTGCGAGAACTCGATGGCGACCCCCTTCTGCTGTCACGACGTCTGCCGAGAGTATCCCGCCGGGCCGAATGACGGCCTGGATTGCGTCATAAAGAGATTCTCGATATACATATACTCAGCGCATACATACTGAGAATGTTTTTTATCCGGAGGTCTTATGTCGGTCCGTCAGAGCTTGCTTGCGATCCTCGATCAGGGACCGTGCTACGGATACCAGCTGCGCTCGGAGTTCGACCGCCGCACGGGATCGAGCTGGCCGGTCAACGTCGGGCAGATCTACACGACTCTCGACCGGCTCGAGCGTGACGGGCTCGTAGCCAAGGGCGACACCGACGAACAAGGGCACGTCTATTACGAGATCACGGATGCCGGACGCGCCGAGGCGCGAGACTGGCTCGCCTCCCCCGTGGCCCGGGCAAGCGGAACCCGCGACGAACTGCCGCTCAAGCTCGCCCTCGCGGCGACGCTGCCGGGCGTGGATATCGCCGCGATCGTGCAGACACAGCGACGCGCATCCCTCGCGGCACTCCAGGACCTGCGGCACGCACAGCGCCAGAGCGAACGATCCGAGGCGCCCGATGGCGAAGAGCTGGCATGGCAACTCGTCGCCGATGCGCTGCTCTTCCAGGCAGAAGCTGAAGTTCGCTGGCTCGACCACGTCGAGGGGCGCCTCGCGCGTCACCGTCCGATGGAGATCGCGCTCGCGCTGAGTGCCGAGCGACCCCGGCGCGGACGCCCGCCGCGGGCGAACGCTGCCACGGGTGGATCCGCCGCCTCGACCACGAAGACCGCACCGTGAAGCGCAGCGACTACCGACGCTCTGCTCCGAGCGTCGCGATGCCCGGTGACGCGGCGCGGAGCGGGGTGTCCGACGGAGACGGAGACGTCGTGCGACTGGTCGGCATCTCTCAGCACTACGGCCACGGCGAAGCCGCGGTAAGCGCTCTCTCGGGCATCGACTTGACCGTGCGCTCCGGCGAACTCGTCGCCGTGATGGGACCCTCCGGATCCGGTAAATCCACCCTGCTGACCATCGCCGGCGGACTTGCGACCCCCACCTCCGGCGAGGTCGTGATCGAGGGTACCTACCTGTCCACGCTCGGCGAGAAGGGCATCGCGGCGCTCCGGCGACGCGCGTTGGGCTTCGTCTTCCAGGACTTCAATCTGGTGCCGACGTTGACGGCGCTGGAGAACGTCATCCTGCCTCTGGAACTCGACGGCATCCCTCGCCGCCCCGCACACCGCGCCGGGCACACCGCGCTCGAAAGCGTCGGGCTGGGCGATCGCATCGGCGCGTACCCCGACGATCTCTCGGGTGGCCAACAGCAGCGTGTGGCGATCGCCCGCGCGATCGTGGGGGCCCGCCGCCTGATCCTCGCCGACGAACCGACGGGCGCGCTCGACTCCGAGACGGGCGAGATGGTGATGCGGGTCATCCGAGAGCGCGTGGATGCCGGGGCCGCGGCGATTCTCGTGACCCACGAGCCGCGCCACGCGTCGTGGGCCGACCGCATCGTGTTCCTGCGCGACGGCCGCGTGGTCGATGAGGCCGCGCGCGCGCGTCCCGAAGACCTGCTGTTCGGGGCGCGCCCATGACGCTGCGAGCGGCGCGAGCACGGTGGCGAGTCGGGGCCCGGCTGGCACGCCGTCAGACACGACGATCGTTGGGCTCGAGCATCCTGATCGCGTCCCTCATCGCGCTCCCGGTCGCGGGACTCGTCGGCGCCGCGGCGGTGTTCACGAGCACCATTCCGACAGGTGAGCAGCTCCTGGATTCTCGCTTGGGGCAGAACGAGGCACGGCTCACGATCGCGTACGGGCCCGATCCTTCCCTCCGCCAATCGCCGACCCAGCCGGATTGGTGGGAGATAGACCAGGACGAGATGGGCGGGGAACCAACATATCCCGCCAAGGATCCGATCACCGACCCGGCATCCTTCCTTCCCTCCGGAACGACCGTGATACGCATCGACCAAGCAACCGTCGCCGCGCGGACGTCCGCCGGTGTCGCGCCCATATCTGCGATCGTCGGACCGGTCGGCGATGCCGCCTTTGCCGGACGCTATGACGTCGTCGCCGGCCGCGCCGCAACGGGCCCGACCGAAGCGATGGCGACCGCAGGCGCGCTCGACCGACTCGGGATCGAACTCGGCGATGAGCTTCACCTCGTCGAGCCCACCCGGACGCTACGCGTCACGGGCTTGCTCGACGTCGTCGACCAAGCCGACCGCGTCACGACCCTCGCACTCCCCGCCGAGGCGGTCGAACCCGACGAGATGCAGGGCACCACAGCCTGGTATCTGCCCGATCTCGCCCTGACATGGCCGCAGATCCAGCGGCTGAACCCCGAGGGGATCGTCGCGCTGTCTCGAACGGTCGCGCTCGACCCACCCATCACCGGCACTAACCTCGACCAACCCCTCGTGAACATCTGGAGCACGCTCGGCGCGATGCTCATCATCGGCGGCATCGCAGCCGCGTTCCTGGGGTACCAAGTCGTCCTGCTCGCGGGCGCCGCATTCGCGGTCGGGGCGCGCAGACAGCAGCGCGCGCTCGCGACCATCGCGAGCGTCGGAGCGACCCCGCGCGACCTGCGGCGGATCGTCGTGCTGCAGGGACTCGTACTCGGAACCATCGGTGCCCTGGTGGGAAGGGGACTGGGGATCGCGGGAGCAGCGATCACGCTACGTGTGCTCGACGATGGTAATCGGACGACCTTCTGGTCGTTCGTCGTCAACCCGTGGATCACCGCGGCGATCGTCGTGTTCGCGATCGTCATGGGCATCGGGTCGGCCCTCTTGCCCGCGCGCGCCGCCGGCAAGACCGACGTGTTGCGGGCTCTGCGCGGGGCGCGGCGCCCGCAGGTGCCCCGCGCATCCCGTCCGATCTGGGGAAGCATTCTGCTGCTGGCGGGAATCGGCATCACCGTCGCGTGTGTACCGGCGATCCTCGCCGTCCAGGCGACACCCACCCTGCCGTACGACAGCGCGTTGCGCTGGCTACCGCAGATCGGGCTCGTCGTCGGACCTGTCTTCGCCCAGATCGGCATCATCACGGCGGGTCATTGGATCCTCGCGTGGCTCTCACGGCCGTTGTCGAAGCTCGGACTCGCCGCGCGAATCGCATCTCGCGACGCGGCGGCAAACGCCTCACGGTCGGTGCCCGCGTTGGCGTCCATTGCCGCGGCAGTGTTGCTGGCCGTTTTCGCCGTTGCCATGGTCGGCACCAACGTCGGCGCACAGGCACGCCAGTACGTCTACTTGGCGCCGGAAGGAAGCCTCGCCGTCCAGGTCTTCGGAGAAGACACGGATGAGGCGACCAGAACCGTCGAGCGGAGCGTGAATGATGCTGTCGGCGCGACCGATCCGACGGCCACGGGCACCGTGTGGGCGAGCTCCGAATACTGGACACTGGCCGAGTCAGGGCGCGGGGACTCCACCGTCCCCGTCGCTGTTCGCCGCACCTCGGAGTTGTGTCCCTTCGACGCAGATTCTCCGGATCGCATCGTCGTCGACTCGGTAAGTTGCAGTCCCGCAAACGGAAACCCTTCGCTCACACTGTTCGCCACCGATGTGGAAGACCTGCCGGCGCTGCTCGGCTTCACACCGTCAGCCAGCGCGCTCAAGGTATTCGCGTCGGGCGGCGCGATCGTGACAGACAGCGCCTACGACCACGGAGGCGAGGTGCGGATCGGCACGTGGACCGCGCAGGAACTGTCCGACGGCAAGAATCCTCCGTTCCTGGAAGGCGACAAGCTCACGGCCGGTGCCGTCACGAGCGTCCACGCTGTTGTCCAGGAGACCACACAGCGGTACCTATACCCGGTTCTCGTGTCTCATGAGACAGCCGCGGAACTTCGCATGACCGAACGACTGTCGATGCTCGTCGCCAACTACGACTCTGCGGCGAGTGTCGCGGAAGCGGAGGCCATCAACGCGCGTGCGATCGGACTCGACAACACAGGCTTTTCGGCCAGCCCGGTTAACGGTCCCGCGTCACCGTGGCTCGCGATCTGGTTGATCCTCGCCGCGACGGGCGTGCTGATGCTCGGCGCGAGTGCTGTGGCCCTCGGACTTGCACGCATCGACGGGCGCGCCGATGACGCGACACTCGCCGCTGTGGGTGCACCGCGTGGCCTGAGGCGACGAATATCGTTCTGGCAAGGTCTCGTCATCGCGGGAGTGGGGGCAGCGAGCGGAACACTCGCCGGGCTGCTTCCCGCCGGAGCAATCACGGCGCTGTCGGGCTCGGCCCTCTATTCGCTACGCCCCGAGGACATCCCCTGGTGGCCGATCGCCGGGATTGCACTCGGTCTCCCCCTGATCGTGGCGCTGGTCAACGGTGCGACGTCGCGGCGCGCCCCTGTTCTCGCACGGCGCACTCCGATCGCCTGAACCACGGAAGACGCACACCGAACCCGGCCTAGGATCGAAACATGGCCGGATTCTGGGGCAAGCGCAAGCGTGAAGAGCAGTCCGCGATCGATGCGCAGGATGCCGAGCTGGCACGTCGCGCCGGGCGCGCACTCGTCGAGGCCGATGAGCGCATCCGGGTCACGGCAGATGAGCTGGACTTCGCCAGCGCCGAACTCGGCGAAGGCTCGACGAAAGACCTGCGCGCCGCGCTCGAAGCCGTGCGCACGCACCTTGCGGAGGCGTTTCACCTCAACCAGCTGAACCACGACGAGATCCCGGACACCCCGCAGGAACTCCGCGAGCGAAACGCCCGCATCGCCCAGCTGTGCGAGTGGGCGGAAAATCTGCTCGACGAGAAGACGCAGACGCTGGCAGAGAAAATCGCCAAAGTTCGCCGAGCGCCGCAGATCCTCGCTCAAGTCCGCTCCGACGCGGAGCGCCTGCGCGAGCGACTACCCCAAGCGCGGACGACGGTCGCGCGACTCGCGGACCGGTACGCGCCCTCCGCACTTCAGCAGATCGACCGCGCTCCCGACGAAGCCGAGCAGCTACTCTCGTTCGCTCTGCACAGCGCGGACATCTCGGAGCGACGGCGCGAAGCATCCCGCCGCGAGGAGTCCATGCTCGCGCTCGAGACGGCGACCGAGGCCGTCCGTCGCGCCGGCACGCTCCTCGACGGCATCGACGACTTCGAGATCGAGGCGCTGCGCGCCGAATCGACACTCGCTGACGTCATCGCCGATTCGCGAGGTGATGTGATCGCGGCGCGCGATGCTCCCGCGACACCCCAGGTGACAGCGGCACTCACCGCCCTGCAGTCCGCCCTCTCGGCGCTTCCCGCGGCCAGCGAGAAAGCCGATCCGTTTACGCAGCTCTCGCACCTGCGCGAGGCGAACACGGCGCTGGATGTCGCGGTTGACAAGGCACGCGAGCGCGCGGCGAAACCCCTGCCGACCCCGGCGCAGATCCGGCATGCCACGGATGACGCCGACCGTCAGATCGCCGTCGCGCGCAACGTGATCGCCGGACACCGCGGATGGATCGGCGCCGATGCGCGGACCCGGCTGGCCGAAGCCGAGCGCTCACGGGCCGACATGGCCGCGCTTCCCGGCGACGACGACTCGCTCGAGGAAGCCTTCCAGCTCGCGCGGCGCGCGGCCCAGCTCGCGAGCGAGGCCCTCCAGCTCGCCCAGCGCGACATCGACTCGTCGCGCCCCCCGCAGGACGGCGGCTGGGGCGGCGGCGGGCATCGGGGCGGTGGCGACAGCGGCATGGGCGGCATGCTCGGCGGCCTCGTCATCGGCAGCCTGCTCGGCGGTATGTTCGACTGAGGCCGGCCCCAGGACCCAGACGCCTCGCCTCGCGGGGCACCTCGCTGTCGCCAACGAACGGACGCGACACGCCACGTGCCCCGAAGGATGACAGCGTGTCGCGTCCGTTCGATGAGTGACGCGGGCCCGGATGCTACGAGGCGAGCGCCTCCGCCGGCGGCGCCGACTGCGTGCCGAGCGAGATCACGCCGTAATCCCAGCCCTTGCGGCGATAGACGACGCTCGGCTTGTCGGTGCGGGCATCGATGAACAGGAAGAAGTCGTGCCCGACGAGCTCCATGCGATCGACGGCCTCTTCCACCGCCATCCATTCGGCGTCGAAGCTCTTCACACGAATGACGACGGGTGTGTAGTCGGGCTCATCCTCGTTTCCCGTGATGAGCGGGATCTCGCCGGTCGCGACGGCGTGGATCATGTCGGCGGACGCCGGCTGCACATCGATACCGGTGATCTCACCGCTGCCCTTCTCGAAGTGCGCACCGTGCGGGTGCTTCCGCGCGTCGACGCGCTTGCCCTTCGCTCGACGCAGCTGCTCGCACATCTTGTCGACCGCGAGGTCGAGGGCGGCGAACTTGTCCGCATCCGTGGCCTCGGCACGGACAATCGGCCCCTTGCCGATCAGGGTCAGCTCGACCGTGTCGTCTTCCATGCGTCCACTCTTGTAGGAGCGGTGCGTGACCTTCACCTCGAGCCGCTGCGCTCGAGGGACGAGGTGTTCGATGCGGGTCGCTTTCTCCTCGACCACTGATCGGAAGCGATCCGTGACGCTGACTCCCACGCCGACGATGCCTGTTTCCATCTCTGACCTCCTTGCTCGGGACGATCCGCCCGTACAAGAGCGGATCGTGCGCTCGCCTTGGTCCCTCCCACGCTAGCCCTGTGAGCCGGGGGTGTCACCTGCGAGTTTCGGATGCATCAACCCTGTCTCGCGGAGGCCTTGTCCTCGGAGCGGCGTCGCCGCGATCGTGGCGGCGCCCACGACGACGGCGCCCGCTGCGCGGAGGGCCCGGGACGCCTCGATGAGGGTCGCGCCCGTCGTCACGACGTCATCGACGATCACGACGCCGAGCCCGTCCGCTTGTAATCCGCCGGTACCGTGTGCGTACATCCCTCCGCGCAGGTTCTCGAGACGCTCGATCCGGCCGAGCCCGCGCTGGTCAGCCGCCGTACGCTGCAGGCTGAGCAGCCGATGCGGTCTGACTCCGGCGCGACGAGTCACAAGATCGACGACACGGAATCCGCGGGCGCGCAGACTCTTCGCGCTGGACGGGATCGGCACCGCGACGAGCGAGGCGGGCGCCGCACCCGTCGAGCGTGCAAGTTCCCGCAGCGCCGACGCCAGCGCAGGTGCGAGGTGCCGCGCGAGACGCGGTCGGGCATCGCGTTTCACCGCCCGCAGGACGGATGCTGCCGGGCCCGCGAACGGCAGGCCTGCCCAGACCTCGAGAGCGTCACCGGGAATCGCAATGCGCACAGGGTTCGGTGCCAACGCCCGCAGGCACGCGGCGCAGAGGAGAGCGCCCGGCTCGAGGCATCCGGCGCAGAGTTCCGGAAGCACGATCGCTGCGGCGTCGGCGGTCGCGCGCCGGGCCAGCCGCCACGCCTCCGCAACGGTTGACCCCATTGGTCCAGCCTCGGTGCGGCAGCGGTGGACCCACGGCGGGACGGCGGGATCCACGCAGAAGCTGGATCGCAGAGAAGCTGGGGAGGATCAGTTCGCGCCGAGTTGCGATGCCAGCACCAGCACGTCTTCCGCCGCGCGCTGCCATGTGGTGCCACGACGCACGTACAGGGCGCCCTCCGCGGTGAGTAGTCGTGCGGACGAGGCGGTCGGGCCTGCCGCGAGCGACACGGCCGAACCCGTCGGACCGTCACCCGAGGTGCTCACCCCACCGACCACCTGCTCTGTCACGATCATGCCGTCGGTTCCCTCCCAGATGATCCCGAGGGTCCGGTCGTCGAGCCAGGCGATGTCGACTCCGACCCCGTCCGGATGCAGGAGGCGTTCGGGCGTGCCCAGCGCGACCGGCACCCCATCCCCATTCCGCTCGACGCCCGCCACTGACACCCAGTCGCGGCCACCTTCGGTCACGATGGCGGCGATCCGCGTCCCGTCGCGCGAAACCTGCATCGCGGCGATCTCGGTCGCGCCCGGCCACGCGTTCGCGATCGGGGCGGGCTCACTCTCGGCGTTCGATACGGTCAGGGCGGCGGGCTGCGACTCGGGAACGGTCCAGATCCTGTCGTCCGGATCGATCGCCGGATCGATCAGGCCCCGTCGGTCATCAGCAATCGTGGGCTCGTTCGCTTCCACCCGCACGACGCCTCCCGCGGCGAGCAGGACCGCCGCCACCCGGCCACCGCGCCCCACCGCGATCGAGTCGGCGTCGATTTCCGAGATACGCCGGCTCAGACCGGGCAGGGTCGTCAGCGCGTCCTCGCCGAGGAATCCGAAGTCCTCGGCCGTCTGGACGAGCGGACGCGCGTCCACTGCCGTACTGAGCGTCTGCGCCGGCTGGACCGCGAGCTCGGTGCCGTCCACGAGCAGTTCGACACCCGCCACCCCGGTGCCCTGCAGGCTCGCCTGCAACTGGCGCAGCAAACGGCCGAGCGTGACCGGGTCTGCTTCGAGCGCCGCGGCCCCCAGCTCGACCTGGGCGATACCCTGCACGATAGGCACAGAATCGCGCAGATCGACACCCTCTACGACGGCCGAAACGACGGCCCTCGAGAGCCACGGACTCGGCGTGCCACCGATGATCGCCTGCGTGATGCGTGTCGCGACGTTCTGCCGCGTCGGGAACCAGCGCATGTCCGGCACCAGGAACTGCCACCGGGGATCGAAGAACATCACGCCGTACGCGTCGAACACCACTCGGAAGTCCTGCTCGTTGAGGACGACCCCGTCGGGTGCCGCGCTGATGCGCCACTCACCGTCCTGCTGCTGCTCGAGCTCGTAGTCGAGGGTCGACGTACCCGCCTCGGAGGCGTGGAACGCCCCGGTCTCGTCCACGTCACCCGTCTGGCTGACGGTCATCTGCACCGTGTCGGCGTCGACCACCGTGATGGTGCGGGAACCGGGGCGGTCGATCGTGACACCCGTCTCGGGCCGCCACTCGGCACTGAAGTCGGGGGCGAGGAAGAGTTGCGCGATCTCCCAGTTGCCCGCGGGACTCGTCGCCGCCGCCACAAAGCCTTCGACGATCTGCTCGGGGGTCGCCCCAGGCTGCGGTCGGTTGGGGAGGAACGAGAAATCGGGGACATCCGGAGCTTCGCCGAGCGCGAGTCCGGGATTGACGGACCCCGCCGTCG
Organism: Microbacterium sp. HM-570; assembly: GCF_054165885.1. Taxonomy (NCBI): domain Bacteria; kingdom Bacillati; phylum Actinomycetota; class Actinomycetes; order Micrococcales; family Microbacteriaceae; genus Microbacterium; species Microbacterium sp. HM-570. The sequence goes on along the minus strand of NZ_CM135111.1, from coordinate 2,965,443 downwards.
GCAGACCCGCGCACCCCGCCAGAACCAGCATCAATGCCGCCAATACGGCGACGATCCGCGTCCTCATGACGCTCCCCCTGACCGCGCCGAGTCAGCCGATACGTCGGCCGCGATCTCCGCGGACAACGCGGCCGCGTCACCGAGCACTCCGATCGGCTGCGTCAGACCCAGGGCATCGAGCGCATCCGTCTCGGCGTCGGGCTCGGTGCGCAGGGGCGGTGCCTCGATCGTCCCGCCGGGCTGCCGCGGCAAGGTCAGCACGAAATTCGAGCCACCACCGGGCTCGCTCCAGACCGCGAGCGTGCCGCCGTGCAGGCGCGCGTCCCCGAGGGCGATCGAGAGCCCGAGGCCCGTGCCGCCGATCGAGCGCTTGCGCGACGGATCCGCCCGCCAGAAGCGATCGAACACCCGCTCGGCATCCGCCGGCTTCATGCCCATCCCGAAGTCGCGAACGCCGATCGCGACGGCGGTGGAATTGCTGTCGACGGTGACCACGATCGGCCGCCCCTCGCCGTGCTCGATCGCGTTGCCGAGCAGATTGCGAACGACGCGACGCACGCGACGGGCATCCATGTCGACCGGGGAATATCCCCCGGGTGCGACGAGCCGAACATCCGAGCCGTGTTGCTCCGCCAACTGCGCCATCTCGGCGATGATGTCCTCGGCGAGGTGAGCCAAGCTCGTCGCCTCCCACTCGAGTTGAACCGATCCCGCGTCGTATCGGCTGATCTCGAGCAGGTCACCGAGCATCGTCTCGAACCGCTGCACCTGCGCGTGCAGCAACTCGGCCGCGCGAGACGCCGCGGGATCGAAGGTCTCACGACGATCGTTGAGGATGTCCGCGGCCAGTCGGATCGTCGTCAACGGCGTACGCAGCTCGTGCGAGACATCCGAGACGAACCTCTGTTGCACGAGTGAGAGGTCCGCGAGCTCGAGGATCTGGGACTGAATGCTGTCGGCCATCGCGTTGAACGACCGGCCCAGCGTTGCCAGTTCGTCCTCGCCGCGCACGGGCAGACGCACCTGCAGCTCACCCGCAGCCAGTCGCTCACTCGTCTCGGCGGCCTCGGCGATCGGCGTGGCGACCGCGCGCAGCACGAACCACGAGATCCCGCCGATCAGCAGAATCAGCGTGATCCCGACGATCCACAGTGTGCTCTGGACGAACCCGAGGGTCTGAGAAGCTGCCGAGAGGTCGTACGCGAGATACAGCTCGTACGCGCCGACCTCGGGCACGAGCAGCTGCTGACCGACGACGATTCCCGGGACCGTCCGTCCCGACGCATCCTCGAGCGATACCGACTGCCACCACTGCGTTGTGGGCTGCGCCTGCACGCGCTCGCGGAGGCCCTCCGAAACGATCTCTTCGTCGAAACCGCCCGCGGTGAAATCCTGCGGCGCGATGGATGACGGAGCCGAGTCGACTCGGAAGACCGCGATCCGGTCGCTCGAGGACTGGCGCGCGATGTCGTCACCCACATTGCGCATGAGGTTCTGCAGGCGCACGCGGTCACTCTGGACCTCGCCCGAGTCCAGGGTCGTCTGAGCGGTCACGGTCGCACGACGGGAGTCGTCGAGCACTTCATTGCGTCGTGACTGGAACAGGTCGTTCTGAATCGCCAACGCCATCCAGACGCACGCGATGAGGATCGCCAGCGCCGTCAGCGCAATCGTGATGAGCACCGTGCGAAAGCGGAGCGAGCGTCGCCAGAGGCGGGAGGTCCCCTCGACCCACGTCGACGGATGCCGCCACGCAAACGACACGAACGTCCGCGTGGCCTGCGGCACGGTGCCCGTCGCTGCCGTGTTCGTCGCTGAGTTGTTCGTCGCTGCCGTGTTCGTCGCCGTCTTGTTCGTCCCCGCCGCGTTCCTCGCTGCGGTCGCGTTGGACGCGGTCGATGACGGCGTCACGGGATCCTCAGACGACAGCGCCGGCGCGGTAGCCCACGCCGCGCACCGTGGTGACGATCTTGGGGTTGTCGGCGTCGAGCTCGACCTTGGCACGCAGTCTCTGCACGTGGACATTCACCAGACGGGTGTCGGCCTTGTAGTGGTAGCCCCAGACCTGCTCGAGCAGCATCTCGCGCGAGAAGACCTGATGCGGCTTGGCCGACAGCGCGACGAGCAGCTCGAACTCGAGCGGGGTGAGAGCTATGATCTCGTCCGCACGGCGCACCTCGTGGGCGGCGACATCGATCGTCAGATCGCCGATGCGCAGCGGCGCCCCCGTGTTCTCGGGTGTCGGGCGCAGACGCGTACGGATGCGCGCGACAAGTTCTTTGGGGTTGAACGGCTTGACGATGTAGTCGTCGGCGCCCGATTCGAGACCCTTCACGACGTCAGCGGTGTCGGTGCGAGCCGTGAGCATGATGATCGGCACACCGGATTCGGCACGAACGAGCGCGCACACCTCGATCCCGTCCATCCCGGGCAGCATCAGATCGAGCAGGACGAGGTCGGGATTCTCGGTGCGGAACGCCTCCAGCGCCTCGGAACCGTCGGAGCAGAACACGGGGTCGAAGCCCTCTGTGCGCAGGACGATCCCGATCATCTCGGCGAGGGCGGTGTCATCGTCGACGACCAGGATGCGTGAACTCATGGAACGGGGTTTCGTCCTTCTGCGACGGAGTGTCGTGCGCGGCCCGAGCGCGGCCGGTACCCACAGAGTAGTCGACAGTGCCCGGACGTGGACTGCACACCGCCTGCACGCCCGCCGATACGTCGCCGGGAGCGTGTGACACGATGGATGGTGCCACCACCGGCGCCGGGTCTGACATCCGCGCCGCCGAGCGCCTACGGAGGACTCAGATGAGCGCCCAGCAAGCGTGGACGCCCGCGCCGCGACCCGGGATCATTCCGCTGCATCCGCTCGGGTTCGGCACGATCCTCGGGCGGTCCTTCGCGGCCCTCCGGCACAACCCCGCGGTATTGTTCGGCTTCGCGCTCGGTGTGCAGTCGATCGCCTTCATCATCCTGCTCGTCGGTGTCGGCGGTATCGGATGGCTCACCTTCTCGCGCCTCGACACGCTGCGTGAAGGCACGGAGGAGTTCGACGCGGTACTCGCTGGTTCGGCCCTGATCACGGGTCTGGCCGCATTCGTCCTCGGCCTGCTCGCGACCGCACTGCAGGTGATCGTCCAGGCCGTCGTCGTCGGCGAGGTATCGCACGCCGTCGTCGCCGAGAAGCTGCGGCTCAGGGCGCTCTGGCGTCACGTACGCCCGAGCCTCGGCCGGCTCCTCGGATACGCCGCGCTGCTCCTCGTCGCGATCGGCGTTCTCGTGGCGGCTGTCACGGCGGCGATCATCGCCGTCGGCGTCGTCGTTCATCCGGCCGTCGCGATCGCGCTGACCGTGCTTGTGATCCTGGGCGCGATTCCCCTGACGCTGTGGCTGAATACCAAGCTGCTGCTCGTGCCGAGCATCCTGATCCTCGAGCGAATGACGATCCGGGCGGCCGTCGCCCGATCGTGGGTGCTCGTGCGGGGGCGCTTCTGGGCCGCGCTCGGCGTGATCGTCATCATCTCTTTGCTGTTCGGCACGATCTCGCAGTTCGTCAGCCTGCCCCTGTCGTTCCTCAGCTCTGGGCTCACGACGATCTTCGCGCCGACGGGCGAGCCCAACGCCGGGGCGGTCATCGCGATCGTCGTCACGGTCGTGCTGACCTACGTCATCACCCTCGCCATCCAGGCCGTGGGTCTCGTGGTGCAGTCCACGGCGAGCGTGCTGATCTACATCGACTGTCGGATGCGGCGCGAGGGTCTCGACATCGAGCTCATGCGCTACGTCGACCGCCGCGATGCCGGCGATGACTCGCTGCCCGACCCATGGCGTCCGCGCGCGGGTGGACCACCCTCCGCGCCCCCGGCTGGGTCCGCATGGGGCCCGCCTGCGTACGGAGCGCCGCAGCCGTATCCCGCCCAGCCTCCGTATCCGGGGCAACCGCCGTATCCGGGGCAACCGCCGTACGGTGGGCGGCAGCCCTACCCCGCCCCGCCGTCCGCTCCCCCGCAGCCGTATCCGGCTCAGCCTCCCTACGCCGCACCACAGCAGCCCCCGCCCGCGCCGCCCGCGCCTCGAGATGCCCGCACCTGGGCCCCGCCGATCGCGGGCGACGGGGACTCCGACCCGCGACCGCCGTCGTGAGGGCGCTGGATTTCCCTCTCATTCCTGACGGCGCCGAGGGGCGAGAGTGGGCGGAGCGTGAACTCGCCGATCCGCGCTACGCCGCGGCCGAGCCGACGCCGCTCGATCGACTCGCCCAGGCCGTCGGCGAGTTTCTCGAATCACTGTTCGGCGCGGGGGGGCCGGCGGGTCTCGGTCCCGCCGTGCTCGTCGGGCTCGCCCTCCTCGCGATAGCCCTGATCGTCGTCGCCTTCGTGATCTGGGGCCGCCCCCGGCTCTCGCGGCAGACGTCGGCGGCCGCCCCTCTGTTCGGCGAGGACGATGCGCGCTCGAGCGCGGATCTGCGGCGAGAAGCATCCGCGCGTGCCGCCGCCGAGGATTGGGATGCGGCCATCGTGCTGCTCTTCCGTGCCCTGGCCCGCTCGATCATCGACCGAGGCATCGTTCCTGCGCGGCCGGGCGCGACGGCGCAGTCGTTCGCCCGCTCCGCGGCCCGCGCCTTCCCGGAGCTCGGCGGCGCGCTGGTCGATGCGGCATCCGTCTTCGATGACGTGCGTTACCTGCGGCGCCCCGGTTCCTCACACGACTACGACCGCGTCGCGGCGACCGCTGCCGCGGTCGAAGCGGCCCGACCACGACGTGACGAGCTCACAGTTGCGGCGGGACAGCGCGGATGATGCCAGATACACGCACCTTCGGTCCCGCGTCTCTGGCGGGACCGGACGCGACAGAAGAGCGGCTGCCGTCCGGCCCTCCCGGCGCGAGACGGCGCCGCGCGCCCGCCTGGGCCGTGATTGCCGCGTTCCTGATCCTGGTGGGTATCGCCGCGGCTCTGCTGTCGGGAATCGGAACGTGGACCGAGCGCGACCGCCTCGACCCCGAGAGCGTCGGCCCCGGCGGTACCGCCGCGCTCGTGGAGATCCTGCGGGAGCGGGGCGTCGACGTCACTGTCACGCGTGACCGCGACGAGACGATGCGCGCCCTCGATGAGGCGCCTGCCACCCTGGTCATGGCGGACTCGCCGATCCTCAGCGACGACGCGCTGCGGGCGATCTTCGACGCGGCGAACGACGTCGTCCTGATCGATCCTCGAACGCGCGGCGTAGAGATGCTCTTTCCCGGAGCAACCGCCAGCGGCTTCGCGCCCGCCCTGACCGTCGAGCCGGATTGTCAAACGGATGCCGCAGTCCGTGCGGGCTCCGTGATGCCCGGGCGGCTGCTCGAGCCGGGGACATCCGATGCCGTCGCGTGTTACCCAGCGGGCGACGGTTTCGGCCTTCTCACGAGCGCGGACGGGGAAAGTCGCGCCGCAGCATTCGACGGTCTCGACCTGATCACCAATGAAAACCTTGCCGCGGACGGGAACGCCGCTCTCGCCCTCAACCTGATGGGGCGGTTACCGAACCTCGTCTGGTACGTGCCATCCCTCACCGACAGCGACGTCGCTACCGAGCCCACCCTCGGCGAGCTGACCCCCGGATGGGTCACCCCGGCCATCGTGCTGCTCGGGGCGAGCGTGCTTGCCGCCGCGCTGTGGCGCGGCCGTCGGTTCGGGCCGCTCGTCCTCGAACGCCTACCCGTGACGGCCCGGGCGAGCGAAACGATGGAGGGTCGCGGTCGTCTCTACGAATCGAGCCGGGACGCCCTGCACGCCGCGGACTCTCTGCGACTCGGCACGCTGGAGCGTCTCCGGCGGGCCCTCGCGTTGCCGCCCGCGGCGAGCGCAACCGATATCGCCGATGCATCCGCCCGCCTCACCGCTCTCCCCCACCAGGACGCCAGACGCCTGCTGATCGAGGACGAACCGCGTGGCGAACGCGAGCTGATCGCGCTGAGTGACGGCTTGCGGGCGCTCGAAGCATCCGTCGCCCACCGAATCCGGGGCGCGGGCGAAACCCGACCGGAGCAGACAAATAAATGACCATGAATGAGGGAGAACGGATGAGCGACGACGCCCTGCGGGAGTCGATGAACCGCGTACGCGAAGAAGTAGGCAAGGCGGTCGTCGGTCAGGACGGAGCCGTCACCGGCCTGCTCATCGCGCTGCTCGCCCGCGGCCACGTGCTGCTCGAGGGGGTTCCCGGTGTCGCCAAGACACTGCTCGTGCGCTCGTTCAGCCGAGCGCTCGGGCTGGAAACCACGCGCATCCAGTTCACGCCCGACCTGATGCCGGGCGATGTCTCGGGGTCGCTCGTCTACGACGCCCGCGCCGGTGAGTTCGAATTCCGTGAGGGCCCGGTGTTCACGCATGTGCTGCTCGCCGACGAGATCAACCGCACACCCCCGAAGACGCAATCGGCTCTTCTCGAGGCGATGGAAGAACGTCAAGTGTCGGCAGATGGCGTCACGCGCCCCCTGCCCGACCCGTTCCTGGTCGCGGCGACGCAGAACCCCGTCGAGCACGACGGCACCTACACACTCCCCGAGGCACAGCTCGACCGCTTCCTGCTGAAGCTCGTGATCGAGGCGCCCGACCGCGATGCCGAGGTGTCGGTCCTCCGTCGCCACGCGGCGGGATTCTCGCCGCGTGATCTCGAGGCCGCGGGGGTCGAGCCCACGGTGACGATCGCCGATGTGCACGCCGCTCAGAGGGCCGCGGCCGCCGTCGCCGCGACCGACGAGATGCTGGCGTACGTGGTCGACCTCGCCCGCGCCACGCGGTCGAGCCCGTCGGTGGAGCTCGGAGCAAGCCCGCGAGCGTCCACGGCTCTGCTCGCGGCGGCGAAGGCTTGGGCGTGGCTCGGCGGCTACCCGGCGATCACGCCCGACCACGTGCAGACGATGCTCGTTCCCGTGTGGCGGCACCGCGTGCGGCTGCGGACCGAGGCCGAGATCGAGGGGGTGACGGCCGACGCGATCCTTCGCCAGGTCGTGCAGCAGACCCCCGTACCGCTCTAGGGTTCGCCGTGTTCGTCACCGGACGTCTCGCGGTTCTCGTCGGCCTCGGCGTGGTGCCCGTCATCCTGCTCTCGCTCGCCGCGAACGCCGGCAATGCGGGTGCCGTCGCCTGGGCAGCGGTCGCCGGCTGGCTCCTGCTGTGCGTCGTCGCGGCGATCGCGGATGCTTCGGCCGCGGCCGACCCGCGTGCCGTTCGCGTCGAGCGCGATACGCCGGGTCGCGCCCGTCTCGGCATCCCGGTGCGGGCGTCGGTCACCGTTGCGGCCACGGGACGACGACGCCTGCGCGGTCTGCTGCGCGACGGGTGGGAGCCGACGGCGGGCGCTGAACCCGCGCGTCACCGCCTCGACATCCCGCCGGGCGAGAGCCGCACGCTGCCGGTGACGTTCCTCCCGAGGCGACGCGGCGAGCGACGCACGGCGTTCGTCGCGGTGCGCAGTCTCGGTCCTCTCGGCCTCGCGGGCCGGCAGGCCGTCACCCCCGCGCCGGCATCGCTGCGCATCCTGCCCTCTTTCCACGCGAGCCGGCACCTGCCCTCTCGGCTCGCGCGCCTGCGTGAGCTCGACGGAAGCACGAGTGTTCAGGTCCGCGGCCAGGGCACCGAGTTCGACTCCCTGCGCGAGTACGTCTGGGGCGACGATGTCCGCTCCATCGACTGGCGCGCCACCGCTCGGGCGAAAACGACCATGCTGCGCACGTGGCGACCCGAACGCGACCGGCACGTTGTCATCGTGATCGACACGGGGCGCACGTCCGCCGCCCGCGTGGGTGATGGCACGCGGCTGGATGCCGCGATGGAGTCGGCCCTGCTGCTGGCCGCCCTCGCCGACCGGGCGGGCGACCACGTGCACCTGCTCATGTTCGACCGGGTCGTCCGCGCCCGGGTGACCGGCGTCCGTGGCACCCGACTCTTACCGGCGCTCGTGGATGCCATGGCCGGCGTCGAACCGCAGCTGATCGATACGGACTGGGATGCGGCTCTTGCCGGGGCCTCGCGACTGACGTCGCACGCGTCGCTCGTCGTGCTGCTCACCGCCCTCGATGCGGCCAGCGCGAGCCGCACCCTGCTCGCGCGGCTCCCGGCCGTGACGGCGCGGGGCCGCGTTCTGGTCGGCGCGGTGACGGACGTGATGATCGAACAGACCGCGGCGAAACGTGAACGAAGCGATGACCTCTGGATCGCCGCGGCGGCCGAACGCACTCTGCTCGAGACACGCCGTCTCAGCGATGCGTTGACGCGGCTGGGAGCAGAGGCGATCCTGCGCGGACCGGACGAGCTGCCCCCGCAGATCGCGGACCGATACCTCGCACTCAAGGCGGCCGGCCGACTCTAGGCATCCGTTCCTCCCCCGCGAACGGACGGGACCCGCCGCGCGCTCGCCCCACGACGCGGCGTGTCGCGACCGTTCGGGGCGGCGACGTTTGCGCGCGCGGCTCTCGCGCCGGGCGAACCCGCGCCGCTACGCTCGGCACGAGAAGAGAGGAGTCCGCCATGACGGAACCCGCAAACACCCCCTCCACCGCGACAAAACTCGCCGCAGAAGCGCTCGGAACGTTCCTGCTCGTGTTCGGATCGATCGGCACGGCCCTATTCGCCGCCAACTTCGGAATCAGCGATAACGGAACACCCCTCGGCGTCGGTTTCATCGGCGTCTCGCTCGCCTTCGGCCTGACCCTCATGGCCGGCATCTATGCCTGGGGCCCGATCTCGGGCGGTCATTTCAACCCGGCCGTGACGCTCGGACTCGCCGCATCCGGTCGATTCGAGTGGAAGAACGCACCCGGCTACATCATCGCTCAGCTCGTCGGCGGGGCCGTCGGCACGACGCTGATCGTCCTGATCGGACTGTTCGGGCCGGACGGGTGGCTGCAGGGCGCCCAGGACGGAGGGTTCGCCAGCAACGGCTTCGCCGAGAATTCACCGGGTGGCTTCGGAATCGGCGCGGCAATCATCGCCGAGGTTCTCTTCACGGCGATCTTCGTGATGGTCATCCTCGGGGTCACGCACGCCTCGCGCGGTACGGGTCCGGCCATGGCTGGTCTCTCGATCGGCCTGACGCTCACCTTCGTCCACCTCGCATCCATCCCCATCGACAACACCTCGGTCAACCCGGCCCGCTCGATCGCCACGGCGATCTACGGGGGCGGCGATGCCCTCGCGCAGCTGTGGGTCTTCATCGTGTTCCCGCTCGTGGGTGGCTTGATCGCCGGGTTCGCCCACCGGGCGCTGTTCGAGCCGAAGCCCGCCTTCCCGGCGCAGGCAGAGGCCCGCACGCGGTAGTACGCGCCGAGTTCGAAACGGGTGCCCGTCATCGCCCACCCGTTGACTCGAACGCAGCCAAAGTGGGAGACGCCTCAGACGCGTGTCCCACTTTGGCCTCGGAATGATCACGCTATTGCGGGAGCAAGTGGGACACAGCCCCCGAAAATCGGGACATCAGGATGTCGGATGTCTGATGTCGGTCGGCGGACACCGTCGCCGAGCACTGCGGCCCGCCCCGAAAGGGGCGGGCCGCAGTCGTTCCCAACGGATCAGACCAGGTCGAACCGGTCGAGCTCGGTGACCTTGCCCCACGCGGCGACGAAGTCGCGGACGAACTTCTCGTGCGCGTCGTCCGAGGCATAGACCTCGGCCAGGGCACGCAGCTCGGAGTTCGATCCGAACAGCAGGTCGACGCGGGTGCCGCGGCCGAAGACCTCGTCCGTTCCGTCGATGCGCCCCTCGAACGCGTGCGAGCCCGGGTCGAGCGGCTTCCACGTCTTGCCGAGGTCGAGCAGGTTGGCGAAGAAGTCGTTCGTCAGGACACCTGGCCGCTCCGTAAAGACACCGTAGGCGGAGTCGTCCCAGTTCGCGCCAAGGACGCGCAGCCCACCGACCAGCACGGTCATCTCGGGAGCCGTCAGCGTGAGCAGGTTGGCGCGGTCGATCAGGTGGTACTCGGCCGGCATCGGCGCGAGCGGTCCCTGATAGTTCCGGAATCCGTCCGCCGCGGGCTCGAGATAGGCGAACGATTCGGCATCCGTCTGCTCCTGCGTCGCGTCGGTGCGCCCCGGGTGGAACGTGACCTCGGCGTCGACGCCAGCATCCTTCGCCGCCTTCTCAACACCCGCGTTGCCCGCGAGCACGATCAGGTCCGCGAGCGAAACCTTCTTGCCGTCGGCACGGCCATCGTTGAAGGATGCCTGGACACCCTCGAGCACCCCGAGCACACGTGCCAGCTGCTCCGGCTTGTTGACGCCCCAGTCCTTCTGCGGTGCGAGACGCACGCGGGCGCCGTTGACGCCGCCGCGCTTGTCACTGCCGCGGAAGGTGGATGCCGCGGCCCAGGTGGTCGCGACGAGTTCTGCAACCGTGAGGCCCGACTCGAGGATCTGTGCCTTGAGTGCAGCAGCGTCCGCGGCACCGATCAGCACGTGGTCGACCGCGGGCACGGGGTCCTGCCAGATGAGCTCTTCGGCCGGAACCTCGGGTCCGAGGTAGCGGGCGATCGGCCCCATGTCGCGGTGCGTGAGCTTGAACCAGGCGCGCGCGAAGGCATCGCCGAAGGCCTCCGGGTCTTCGAGGAAGCGGCGCGAGATCGGTCCGTACTCCGGGTCCATCCGCAGGGCGAGGTCGCTCGTCAGCATGCGCGGTTCGCGGCGCTTCGACGAATCGTGGGCGAGGGGAACCATGTCGGCCCCGCCGCCGTTGATCGGACGCCACTGGTGTCCGCCACCGGGGCTCTTCATGAGCTCCCAGTCGTACGCGAACAGGATGTGGAAGAACTCGTTGTCCCAGCGAGTCGGGTGGTACGTCCACGTCACCTCGAGGCCCGACGTGATCGTGTCGTCGCCCTTGCCCGTGCCGAAGGTGTTCTTCCAGCCGAGGCCCTGGTTCTCGAGGCCCGCGGCCTCGGGGTTGTCCTCGACGTTCGTGTCGGGGGCCGCGCCGTGCGTCTTGCCGAACGTGTGTCCGCCGGCGATGAGCGCGACGGTCTCTTCGTCGTTCATTCCCATGCGCCCGAAGGTCTCGCGGATGTCGCGGGCCGAGGCGAGCGGGTCCGGATTGCCGTTGGGACCCTCCGGGTTGACGTAGATCAACCCCATCTGCACGGCCGCGAGCGGCTTCTCGAGCTCGCGGTCACCCTCGTAGCGCTCGTCGGCGAGCCACGTGGTCTCGGGACCCCAGTACACGTCGTCGTCCGGCTCCCACACGTCGGTACGCCCGCCGCCGAAACCGAAGGTTTCGAAGCCCATGGTCTCGAGCGCGACGTTACCGGCGAGGATCATCAGGTCGCCCCACGAGAGGCTCTGCCCGTACTTCTTCTTCACGGGCCACAGCAGGCGCCGAGCCTTGTCGAGGCTGACGTTGTCGGGCCAGCTGTTCAGGGGCGCAAAACGCTGCTGTCCCGTGCCGCCGCCGCCGCGACCGTCGGTCGCGCGGTACGTGCCGGCCGAGTGCCACGCCATGCGGATCATCAGGGGTCCGTAGTTGCCGAAGTCGGCGGGCCACCACGGCTGGCTGTTCGTCAGCGTCTCGGCGATGTCGGCTTTGACCGCGGCGAGGTCGAGTGAGGCGAACGCCGTGCGGTAGTCGAAGTCGGCGCCCAGCGGGTCGCGCATCGACGAGTGCTTCGCGAGGATCTTGAGGTTCAACTGGTTCGGCCACCACACGCGGTTGGCAGACCCCGTCGTCGGGTGAGGCTGCGACTGCTGCCCTCCGTGAATCACGGGGCAGCTGGCGTCGTCCGGGTTCGGGCTCGGGCGCGTCTCGCCATCCTCGCGCTCGTCTACGGGCGTGTCGATGTCGGTGACGGACTGGTCGGTGCCGGTCGGGTCGTTTCCGATACCCGTGGTGGTGTCGTCGGTGTCGCTCATGTTCTTTCCTTCCTCAGGGATTCGTTGCGGGCTTTGCGAAGCTTGTGGGATTCAGGGGGCTGCGGGATTCAGGAATTTTCGGATGCGACGGGCACCGTGGCGACTCCACCGGCACCGGCTGCGCAGTCGGGACAGACGCCCCAGTACGTCACCTCGGCGGCGTGCACGGCGAAACCATGGGTGTCGGACGGCGTGAGGCAGGGAGCTTCACCGACGGCACAGTCGACGTCAGCGACCGCTCCGCACTCCGTGCAGATCACGTGATGATGGTTGTCATCCACGCGCAGCTCGAACAGCCCCGGCCGCCCGGCGGGCTCGATGCGACGAACCAGACCCGCGTCCACGAAGTCGCCGAGGGCGTTGTAGACCGACTGCAAGCTCGTCTGCGGCACAGACAGGGTGACGATCTGGAAGACGGCGTCCGCGCTCGCGTGCGGGCTGACCCGCAGGGCTTCCACGACCGCTCTCCGCGGATCCGTCACCCGGAGTCCGGCGCGCCGGATGAGCTCTGCAGCTGCCATCCCGTTCGGGAGAAGGGCGGTTGAACTCATCCCCCCAGTCTAGCGTCCAGTTTTGATTCGCTCAAAAAAGCGGCCGATGAAGATCAGGTGAACGAATGCCTCTCACGCCGACACGAGTACCGTTGCGCCCGCTTCGGACTCCGACAGGTCGCCGGTCTCGCCGGCGCGCGCCGCGCGGCCCCCGACGAAGACCATGTAGAAGACGAACGCACCCAGCGCCAGGGCCCCGATACCGATCTTCACGACCCACGGCCACGGCTGCGCCGTGACGAAGCCCTCGATGATCCCCGACACCAGTAGGGCCAACAACAGCCCGATCGCGACGGTGGCCAACGATCTGCCGGCGGACGCGAGCGCCTCGAGGCGCGTCCTCGGCCCGGGCGCGATCCAGGCCCAGAAGATGTGCAGCCCCGCGGCTCCCGCAACGAAGATGCACGTCAATTCGAGCAGCCCGTGCGGGAGGATGAACAGCACGAACACATCGCCGCGCTCGAATGCGAACATCACGGCGGCGGCCGTTCCCACCCCCACCGCGTTCTGGATCAGCACCATGACGGGCCAGAACCCGGTGACCCCGAACAGGACGCTCTGCGCGGCGATCCACGCGTTGTTCGTCCAGACCGTCCCCGCAAATACCGCCGCGGGATTCTCGGAGTAGTAGCTCGTGAACTCTTCTTCCGCGTAGTACTGCAGCCCCGCCCGGTCACCGAGAGCCGCGACAAGGGCGGGATCGCCGGCCACCCATGCGGCGACGATCGCCACCACCGCGACGAAGAGGGCGGCGATGACGAGTGTCGTCCAGCGCACCCGATACAGAGCCGCGGGTAGCTGAAGGGCGAAGAATCGTGGCAGCGCTCGCAAGGGGTTCGCGCTCGCCCGCGTCAGGCGCAGCCGGGCCGCGGCGAGCAGGGTCGAGACGACGTCACCCTGGGGTGCGCGCCCCGCGGTGGATTTGATCTCGGCGAGATCGGCCGAAGCGGATTGGTAGCGTGCGACGAGCTCATCGGCTTCCGCGCCGGTCAAGCGACGCCGTGCCGAGAGCTCGCCGAGCCGTTGCCATTCGGCTGCCCGTGCGGCCGCCAACGCGTCGAGGTCCACGCGCCTAAACTACCCGCATGACGCCTCGCCCCTCTCCGGAGGCCATCCACATGGCCACCCATCTGGCCGAGGACGAAGTGCTCACCGGTGAGGCCGTCGCCCTCGACGTCCAGCCGACCGGCGTACTGCTTCGGGCGGTCGGCGCCGTGATCGACATCCTCTTGGCGACCGTGCTGATGGTCGCGGCACTGCTGATCATCACGGGCCCGCTCGCGCCGTTGCTGCCCGAGGGTGCTCAGCAGATGACGCTGATCGTCACGCTCGTTCTCCTGCTCGTCGTGCTTCCGACCGCCGTCGAGGCAACGACGCGCGGACGGAGCCTCGGGCGCCTGGCTGTGGGAACACGCATCGTGAGATCGGATGGCGGGGCCTCTGGATTCCGTCAGGCCCTGATCCGAGCCCTCGTCGGCGTGCTGGAGATCTACTTCACCCTCGGCGTCGTGGCGGTCCTCGCCGGCGCGTTCACTCCGCGATCGCAGCGCCTGGGCGATCTGCTCGCGGGAACGTATTCGCAGAGAACCCGTGTGGCTCCCCTGCCGCCCCCGCTTCCGCCGGTACCCCCGACGCTCGATCAGTGGGCATCCGTCGTGGACGTCGCGCGCCTCCCGGATCGGCTCTCGCGGCGGCTCGCACAATTTCTGCTGCAGGCACCCAGAATGGCCCCCGCGGCGCGTCACCGTATCGCGGAAGAACTGCGTGATGAGGTTTCCGCTTTCGTCCACCCGATGCCGAACGCCGACCCCCTCACGGCCCTCTTCGGAATCGCGGCGGCGCGGCGCAACCGGGAGCTGCGCGCCCTGAAAGCTCAGGATGACCGCAGGGTTGAGCTCGCGCCCATCCTCGAGCGCGTTCCCCCCGGCTTTCCCCGCCGCTGACGCACCGAACCCACGCGCAGCGCAGGCCGGCACAGCAAGCGCGCGAAAGATACCCGCCGCGCTCAGGCGCGGAGTGTTTCGTGACGCACGACGACCCAGCCCTTGGGTACCGACATCCGCTCGGTGTGAATGGCGCACAGGTCATGCGCGTGAGGATCATCGGCGGCACCGAGGGGTCCCAGAGCAGCCATCTGGTCGCCGTAGTCGTAGGTCAGCGTCGAGATGGCCTCGCGGGCGCAGCCCACTTTCGAGCAGAGTCTTCCATGCATCGACGTCAGCGTAGTCGGGTGGTTGGCCACCCCGGCCGCGGCGCGCGGAGCCCGTGCAGACGAGCGGCGCGACGCGTGGTCCGGATGCCTGGTCTCGGGCCGACGCGGATGCACCCCGGGCATCGGCCTAAGATCGAGGCATGATCGCTCGGCGAGGAAAGTCTGCGCGCGGCGGCGATCCCGGGCCGCGCCCGGATCGCCACGGGCGGCACGGCCGGCAGGGCCGGAGCCCCGTCGTACGGCCACCGATCGGACCGCTCGACACCAGATTCGAGCGTTTCGACATCGCGGTCGGTGCGGCATCCGATTTTCTCCGCTCCGCGTGGCCCGAACTGCGCGACGTCGAATTCCACATCGGTCATATGCCCGCCGAGCCGCACGAAGACGGTATCCCGCGCTGGCACATCGATCGCGAAGCGCGGCGGATCATACTTTTCCGCATTCCCATAGAGCGCCTGGCACGAACCCATCGGGACGATGAGCTCCACCGTCGCATGATGATCGAGGGCAACGTCTTTCGAGCCGCCGCCGAGTATCTCGATCGCGATCCGTGGGACCTCGGCCCCGAACGTTTCCGCTACTTCTGACGCGCCGGACGTACGCGCCGCATCGCCGCGCGCTCACTCTCAGGGAACGATGACGACCGCCGCCGACGCCTGCGCAGACGCGGCCACGGGATAACCCGCCAAAGCAGTCGCACCTGCATATCCAACGGAGGCGAAGACGGTTCCGGATGCTTCGATTCGCCAGACGCCCGCCGTGACGTTCACCGTCTGCGAGACACCTGCCGGAAGTGCCAGCTCGACCGGCGTGCCGCCACTCAGCGGGGTGAGCGTGACCTGTACGGATTCGGCGTCGGCCGCAACGCGGAACGTGGGCGACGCGTCCGCAGGCGCCTGCGCGACGGCCACGTGAGAGGGTTCGTCCAGTGCCGGAGATGCGGCGATCCAGGCGTTGTCACGCACACCGTCCGCGGCAGTCGAGCTCCAGCCCGCCGCGACGACGGGAGCTGAAGCTTCGACCTCGACCGTGTAGGTGCCGGCCGTCAGTCCGGGCAGGTCGAGCTCGAGCGGTACCCCCGCGCTCAAGGGAACATCGACCGGCGTGCTGGCGGGCTGCGCCGCGCCCACGGCGTAAACACGGACCGTCGCGGTGACGTCCTGGGTTGGCGCGAGCACACGCACCGAAGCGGTCGCGACGTTCCTCGCGGCCCCCTCGCCGGGTGTCGACGTGACCAGACCGACGATGACCTGGCGTTCGGCGGGCGCGGAGGTAGGCCCGGTGACATCCAGTCCGACCGGCTGAAGCGTCTGCGTCCGACTCGACTGAAGGCTTGCGGCGACGGCAGCTCCCTCCGCCTGCACCCGGACAACCGGCGCGAGCTCTCCGAGAACCAGGCCCGCAAGGGGCACCACGGCTTGCGAGCCGGCCCCGATCACGATGTCTCGCCCACCCGGAGGGGTGAGCGCCCCGCCTGAGGCGTAGACGGTGAGCTGCACGGTCGCCGGCACGTCGCCGGGGTTCGACAGGACGACGAGGTCCGCGGACCCCGTCCTCGTCGCGCCGCCGACGAGCCACGAATCGAACTGCGGTGCGGTGCACGCGGCGGCGGCGAATCCGAGCAAGTCCTCGTCCGCGACGGACGCGGATTGCGCTGCAGCCACCGCCGCCGGCATGTCGCCGGTGGGGTCGAGCCGCAACACGCGCGGCCCCTCGCCCACGGGGGCGGTCAACACGTCCTCCCGCGGCGTCCCGTCCGGCGAGCCGGACACGACGGATGCGCCGCCGGCGATAGTGACATCACCCGCGGCACCGACCGTCCGACCGGACGCGAGCAGCGGCCCCGGGCACACGGCCACGGTCTGCGACGGCGTGGGCCGATCGACGATACGAAGTGCTTCCCGCGAAACGCCGGGCACGGAGGCCCCGACCGCCGCGATGACGAGGGCGACGACCAGCACCGCGAGCAACGCACCGACGAGCACCCGCGTTCCCGTCGTCAACGCTCTGAGCCATCCCGTCGCCCTCATGCTCGGCCCTCCTCGTTCGAGGCACGCGCCGAGTCGTCGTGCGGCGCTTCATCCTGCCCGGGCTGATCGTTCTGCCGCCCGGCATCTCGATCAAACTGCTCCGGCTCGGACTGCGCCGGCTCGAGCTGCGCGGCCTCGTACTGCGAGGCTTCGGCGTGACCGGCCTCGGCATGCTCGGCCTCGGCATGCTCGGGCTCGGACTCGAGCTCTTCGGTCTCAGCGGGCACGATCTCGGGCTGCGTGCGCACCGGGTCTGGCGTCTGTTTCGGGCGGGTCCGGGGCGGACGCGCCGGACGCACGACCGACATTCCCACCAGGCGCGAACGAGACCGGGCGGCCCGGCGCGACGCGGCGGTCGGGAACGCGAGGAGCAGGGCTATGAGGACGATGATCGCCTGACCGCCGGCGATCGTTTGCTGGATGGCGACGTCCGCCCGACTGAGCGGCGCACGCGGCGCGATGTCGATGTCATCCGTGACCCGCCAGAGCTTGCCCCGCACGGTGTCACCGACGGATTCGAGCCCTGCGCGCGAGTCCAGGGAAGCGACCGCCTGAAGCGATAGAGCATCGGATGCCTCGGTCCCCGCGCCGTCGCCGAGAAGAACGAAACCGATGCCCTCGGCGGCGAGATCGCCCGCCACATCGACGACACTCGGTGACACCACCTCGGCAGACAGCGCGGCGAGGGCTTCCGCCGACGCCGTGGGCTCTGTCGCGGTGCTCAGCTGTGTCGTCTGACCGCCGAGGGTCTCACTCGCGCCCCAGACGACGCGAGCCGAAACGGCTCCATCGGCTAGGGGGGTAAGGATAAGGGTGCCGAGATCGGGGTCGTCCCGGCCGACCGCGGCCACGAACGCGGGCAGCGTGGACGAGCGACCGTTCTGCAGCGCGGCACGATCCTGAATCGTCGCGGACAGTCCGGGCAGCGACAGCACCACGACTCCCGCGACGACGACGACGACCGCCCAGGGTCGAAGGGCCCCGACGGGACGCGCGAGCGGGGTGTCCGCCGTGACGACCGCCGCCCCCACGACGCCAAGCCAGGCCAGGCTCAGGGCGCTTCCCGGCCAGAGCGCCACGGGCGTACCCACCGCGAACTGCACCACGAAACCGGCGGCGAAGAAGGCGGATGCAAGTCCCAGCACCGCGACACCCACCAGGGCTCCCCCGACGGGCCAGCGCGGAGTGCTGAGCGATAGCAGGGCGAGCACGGCGAGCGGCACCAGGGGAAGCGCGAGCCACCAGGCGTCACCAACATCGCCCGCACTGGCGCCCGTCAACCACGTCGTCCAGCCGGCGAGGTCCGGTGTCGGAAATCCACTGGCGAGCAAGGCCCGCCCGGCGACATCCGCCGCAGCCTGAGGCGCTGCCCACACCACCCCCGGGTCCGCGAAGAGGCCCCAGAGGTCGCCGTTGCGGATGCCCCGGAACCAGATCAGCGGGGCGAACATCGCAAGCGCCGGTATCGGCAACAAGGCAACGCGTGCCGCGCCCCGTCCCGCTGTGACCAGCGCGGCGAGCCAGAGAACGACAAGGGCGGGGGCGAGCGAGGGCGCACAGGCAACGACGGCGGCCAGCAGCAATGAGGCGACGCCCGCCGAGCCCCACGAGCGACGGGCCATCGCGCCCGCATAGAAGAGCCAAGGAAGAAGAAGGTGGACCGCCACGGCGGCGGGACGCCCCTGCGTCAGGGCCGTCAGGAAGGTCGGTGCGAGAGCCCACAGGGTGGCGGCGGCGATGCGGAGCCCCGAACGCTCGGTCAATCGCGTCGCGGCGAACCATCCGCCGAGCGCCGCCAG
Source organism: Microbacterium sp. HM-570 (assembly GCF_054165885.1). Taxonomy (NCBI): domain Bacteria; kingdom Bacillati; phylum Actinomycetota; class Actinomycetes; order Micrococcales; family Microbacteriaceae; genus Microbacterium; species Microbacterium sp. HM-570. Next base: position 2,946,974 of record NZ_CM135111.1, on the reverse strand, counting down.
GGGGAGGGCCAGTATCCAGAGCACGACGAGGGCCATGGACGGGTTCCAGGGGGTGAGGCTGCCCAGAATCGCCACGACCGCCGCGAAGGGATCTGCGGGTCCGACGACGCCGAGGCCCAACTCACGGCGACCGTACGCAGCATCACTCCAGAGCCCCGGGAGCGTCGACGAGAGGGGAAGCAATCCCCCGCCCTCCACGCTGGTCCAGGCGAGCAGCGGGAAGAAGGCGATCGCACCGACCACGAGGGCCGCCAGCACCGTCCAGGCGCCACCGCCGGTGAAAAACCGGAGTTCGGTGCGGACATCGGCTTCGGTGGCCATGTCATCCGGATCATCGAAGCGCCGCGCCAGTTCTGATCGCGTCACGCGCAGCGGCGCGAGTCGCGACCAGGGCACGCGGATGCCGGTGGCCCGTGCCGCAGCTCGAATCCCTCCCCGCGCCCGCGCTACGGCGCCTACGCGAGCCCAGGCCAGGGCGCTCGCGCGCCACTCGCCGAGAACAGAGCCGGGCGACTTGCGGATCAGATGCAGAACCGTCCGCGCCGCGGCGAGCGGCAGGATGCTCAGCCAGATCAACGGCACGAGTCCTGGCAGCGCGTAGACGAGCCGGCGGTGCAGCTGGGCCGTCCGCGCCATGAACTCTCTCTGGCGGGTGCGCCGGCCATCGCGCGGAGTGGGCAAGCCCGCGACGCCGTCACCCGCGACGGTGACGCGCGCGGCCGGGACGAGAGCGATCCGACCGCCGATGAAGCGACTCCGGATGCCGAGATCGAGACCTTCGTCGGCCCCTTCTAGGCCGGGGTCGATGCCACCGAGCAAGTCCCAGACCGCGCGGCGCACGAGCAGACCGCGCACGTCAGCGCCGAGCGCATCCTCTGCCCCATCGTGCTGCCCCTGGTCGAGTCGCCCGTCGACGAGGCCGACGCTGCGCCCGTAGCGGGTCATCGAAACGCCGAGCGAGACGATCGCATCCGGGGCGTCCCAGGCGACGAGCTTCGGCGCGGCCGCGGCCACCGACGGCTGGACTTCGAGCGACCCCGCGAGCAGACGCAGGGCGTCGGAATCGGGGGCCGTGTCCTGGGCGAGCAGCCAGACGGCGTCAGAATCGCCGAGCCGCACGCTCGCCATCCGGACGGCGCCCGCATATCCGGTGTTGCGAGGGGCCTCGATGACGGCTTCAGCCCCAGCGGATGTCGCAAGTTCGGTCAGGCGCGGGGGTACACGACCGCAAACGACCAACGTCAGCGCATCAGGGCGGCGAGAGCCCCCTCGCAACGCCTCGAGGGTCCGTTCGAGGTGGCGAAGGGCCTGGTCGTCCGCGCCGTCGACGCGCACGACCAGAAGAGCATGAACACGGGCTGGCATGACTACGTCAGCCTAGGCGTGCTCTGCCACACCCACCGGGTGAACGCGCCGCGCGCGTCAGACCGCCCGACGCTTCAGCTTGCGGCGCTCGCGCTCGGAAAGCCCTCCCCAGATGCCGAAGCGCTCGTCGTTCGCGAGTGCGTAGTCGAGGCACTGCCCCCGCACCTCGCATGTCGTGCAGACGCGCTTGGCGTCCCGCGTGGATCCGCCCTTCTCCGGAAAGAAGGCCTCCGGATCCGTCTGCGAGCACAGCGCATCGGTCTGCCACGACAAGGGATCTTCGTCCTCGACAGGCCGTCGAACTCCCGGAACCCCCACATTAACCGGGTCGACGAACCAGTTGTCGGGAACGCCGGAACGATATTCCGTACCCGCCATTTCGTCTCCCACCTCTAGTCCCCCCACACACGCAATCGCGTAGGACTAATTACACCGTTGTCATTCGCTCCAGGTCAAGCGCGGCATCGTAAACCCTCAATCCGGAGATGAAGCTTCACGACGCGCCGCATGCTCCTCAGGTTGTCCCAAAGAACTGCTCAGCGGCCGGGCTGAGCGAAAAAGACGTCGCCCGTCCCTCCCACGCGGACCGAACCTTCGTCGGGAGTGATGAGGCAGGCGGCGCCCGGCGTCAGCACGAGTGAGCCTCCACCGCCGTGCAGCATGGGGCGCCCGCGTGTTGCGACGGCGATTGCCGGACCGACGAGCTGAACGGATGTTTCCGGTTCTGTGGCGGCTTCTCGCACCACCCGGGCGAGCGAGAAGTCCGGCACGGGCGGCGCGAAGAGCTCGACACCGGGCGCCTCCAGTTCCGGAGCGAGCAGTGCGACACGGCCGGGATGCGTGTCCAGCACGCGGAGCAGCTCCGGAACATCGACATGTTTGGGCGTCAGCCCGCCGCGCAACACGTTGTCGCTTGCGGCCATGATCTCGACGCCGAGGCCACGGAGGTAGGCGTGCGGCATTCCCGCCGGCACGAACAGCGCATCACCCTCGGCGAGCACGATGCGGTTCATCAGCAGCGCGACGACGACACCCGGATCCCCCGGATACGCCCCTTCTATCCGTTGCAGCGCGGCGAGATCGTCCGCGAACCGCGGGACGCCCCGAGTCTGCGCCGCCGCGATCAACGCGGCTGCTCCCCCGACGTCGCCCGCCAATAGCGCGCCGACGAACGACGCGATCGCGGAGCCCGCGTCGCCGCCGAGGAGGCCGGCGCGCAACCGCGCGATATCCGGATCGTCGACGCCCAGGGCATCCAGGAGTTCGACGAGTTCTTCCGCGGGCCGGAACCCGGCGAGCGCTTCGAAGTCCCCGTCGATGGCGACGATGACCTCGGGCTTGTGGTTGGCGTCCCGATAGTTGCGGTGCGGGGCATCCCGCGGCACGGACAACGCCTCTTCTCTCTCGAAACCGACGCGCGCCTGGTCGAGTGTGGGATGCGCCTGAATCGACAGGGGTGCGTCCGCGGCCAGCAGTTTGAGGAGGAACGGGAGCGGCCCGGCGATGCCCCGCTCTTTTCCTGCGTCCGCGATCCATGCGTCGAGGGTCCGACCCGAGCCGTCTTCGACGATCGCGGGAGCGCCCGGGTGATCGCCGAACCACACCTCCGCTTCTGGCGTCGTGGACGCCGGACGCCCCTGAAGGCGCGCGATGGCGTCGCGAGAGCCCCAGTCATAGCTGCGCGGGACATTTGAGAGGGGCACGAGCATGGAAACAGCCTAAATCGCGCGTGCCTCCGTCGCCGCTTCGGCTCCGCGAGAGGACTTCAGCGCGAGAAGAGGATGCCCCGAGCCCCGGAGTCCTCTCCTCACGCCGAACTCCTCAACCCGCGCGCACGATGCAGACCCGCCCGCACCTACCTCGCGACACCCGGGAAGGGCCACCCGATGCCGGTAACCTGATTGCACCATGGCCGTCCACACGCGACACCCCGTTGGCGCCCCTCCCGCGGCGCCCATCCGCGAATCCACGGGGCACCTGCTGTTGCGCGGCTACACGATCTTCGTCCTCTTCGTCGCGCTCGCGACGACATTCTGGTTCAACCTGCTCGGCGCCGTCGGGCTCGTGATTCTCGTCTGCGCCACGACGCTCGTGAGCGCAATCTTGTGGGCCGTGCTCCGCCCCGTGATCGCGTGGCGTCAGCTGCCATGGCTGCCGCTCGCCTACGTCGCCTGGGCCGCAGCATCCGTGATCTGGTCGACCTGGCGCGACGCGACCGTCCTCACGTGGGTGCTGCTGGCCGCGACCACCGTCCAGGGCCTCTTCATCGCGAGCGTGCTGACCTGGCGCGAACTCGTGCGCGCGATCGCCTCCGCGCTCAAGTGGGTCATGGCCCTGTCGATCCTGTTCGAGCTGTGGGTCTCGCTCATCGTGCAGCATCCGATCCTGCCGAACTTCCTGCTCTGGAGCGGCGACATCGTCACCGAACTGGACTGGTCCCGCAACAACCTCTTCGATGGCGGCCGCATCCAGGGCATCGTCGGCAACGCACACCTGCTCGCGATCGCCGCGCTGCTGGCGATCATCGTCTTCGCGATCCGGATCGCCTCGGGCGCGCCACGCACAGCCCTGTTGTATGGATGGATCGCCCTGTCGGCGTTCCTCCTCTGGCGTTCGAGCTCGGCAAGTGTCTGGCTCGCCGTCGTCGCGGTGGCGGTTGTTCTCGTGACGGCACTCCTCATGCGAACGACCCGCAGACCAGGCGAGCGCACCAAGTTCTACATTGCGTACGCCGCCGTCGGGCTGGGTGGGGCGCTCGCGGCCTGGTTCGGGCGCGATGCGATCCTGGAGCTGCTCGGCCGGGGAGGCGACCTCACAGGCCGCACGGGAATCTGGGAAGCCGTGTGGGCCCGCGTCGTCGAGCATCCGGTCTTGGGGTGGGGCTTCTCCACCCCGTGGCTGCCCTGGGTGCCCGAGATCGACGGATGGATCGTGGTAAACGATCTGACCGTGTTCCACGCTCACAACATGTGGCTCGACGCCCTCTTCCAGGTCGGGGCCATCGGTCTCGGTCTGCTGATCCTGACGTATGTGGCGCTGATCTGGCGTGCCTGGTTCTTCGCGATCGATCGCCCCCGCTGGGATCTGACGGCCGACAGACCCTACCAAGCACTCACTCTGTTGCCGACGCTCGTCATGACCGTCCTGCTAGTCCAGGGCCTGGCGGAATCCCGCCCCCTCTCGGAGTGGGGCTGGCTGTTCGTCGTCATGCTGTCGCACAAGATCGGGCAGTCCCCGCTCGTCGGCGAGGGCCCGGCCGAACGCCGACTCGCGATGGAGCGCGGCGAGCAGGTCGAGCGGACGATGAGGTGACGAACCCCGCGCGCATGCCGCGGCATCCGCTGCTCGATTGGACCTGGGATGCGCTCGATTCCGCGGCCTTCGCACGGGCCTTCACACTCGCCGTCTTCGGCACGGTGGCCCTGTCGTCCGCGATCCACCGGACCGCGGGCGTCGTAACGTACGCCACGATCATCGCGGGACTGTGCGGGGTGGGTATCGCTGTGCTGGTGCGCCGTCGACACGAACTCGCCCTCGTGCGCCTCGTGCCGACGACGCTCGTGTTGTTCCTCGCGTGGCTTCTGGTGACCGCCGTGTGGAGCACAGAACCACCCCGAACGCTCGTCGGCTGGCTCGTGCTCGCGGGACCCGCGTTCCTCGCCATCGTGATCGGACACGTCCGCGACACCCTGCAGACGGTGCGAGCCCTCGGCGACACGCTGCGCGCTCTGCTCGCCCTCTCGCTGGCGCTCGAGATCCTCTCGGGCATCCTCCTCGACCTGCCGATCAGATTCCTGGGGATCCAGGGGAACATCGTCCTCGGGGGTCCGATCCAGGGCATCTTCGGCACACGCAACATGCTCGGCTTCGTCGCGGTGATCGCGCTCATCACGTTCGTCATCGAGTGGCGTACCCGGTCGATCCCCCGCGGTCTCGCGATCTTCTCCCTCGTCCTCGGCGGATTGCTCGCACTGCTTTCCGCATCGCCAACGGTCTTCGTCCTCGCGCTCGCGGTCGCCACCGCGACGGGCGCGCTGGCGCTCGTGCGGCACGCGCCCCCCGAGCAACGACGAAGCCTGCAGATCTCACTGCTGGCGCTCGTCGTCGTGGGCGGTGTGTTCGCGTATTTCTTCCGTCGCGCGATCATCGCGATCCTGAACGCGGGCTCCGACTTCGCCACCAGAGCCGAGCTCTGGGACACAATCCTGAACATCTACGTGCGATACCGCCCGATCCAGGGGTGGGGATGGGTCGGCGGGTGGCCGACGGACGAGTTCCCCTATACGTCGATCAACATCATCACGGATGAGACTCATGCGACCGCCCTGAACGCGTACTTCGACGTGCTCTTGCAGACCGGATGGGTCGGGCTCCTGCTGTTCGTCGGGATGTGCGCCCTCGCCCTCGTCCGCTCATGGCTCGTGGCGAGCAAGCGCCGCTCTGTCCTCTACGCCTGGACTCCTCTCATCTTGATCACCCTGCTCGTCGATTCGATGTTCGAGAGCTTCACGCTGGGTGGATTCGGGTGGCTCCTGCTCGTGGTGTGCGTCGTACGCGCCGGGCTGAGCAGGTCGTGGCGGGAGGGCATCGTGCCCGCGGTGCCGGATCTGCCGCTCCCCGCAAGTGGCGACCGATAGATCCAGGTCCGCAGGCATCGAAAGGGCACAAGCTGCCGTGCCGGTAGGATGAGATCGCCATGCCACAGAGCCCAGATGCGACGGAAGCCTCGTCGACCGAGACCGTGTTCGACCCCGCATCGGCAACCATCGCGATAGTCACCTACAACCGTTCGGCGCTGCTGTCGAAGCTACTCGCCTCGATCGTGCGGATGGACCCCCACCCGGGTCACGTGGTCATCATCGACAACGCGTCCGTCGATGACACCGCCGAGGTCGTCGAATCCTTCCGGGATCAGATCCCGGCGAAGATCGTGTATCGCCGCCTCGAGACGAACACGGGCGGCTCGGGCGGGTTCAGCGAGGGCATGCGGGTCGCCTACGAGCTGGGCTCGACATGGATGTGGCTGATGGACGACGATGTAGAGGTCCTACCCGACGGACTCGCGCGCATGGGCGACTGGGCGCCCCGGTTCAAGAGCATTCAGGGCCGCCGCTACGACTACGACGGCAGCGAGTTCTACTGGCAGTACCGAGTCGCCGAGCCACTGGGCATCCCGATCCCCTTCGCTCCGGCGGGCTTCGACGAATCGGGCTTCAAGCAGATGAACTCCGGATGCTTCGAGGGCATGTTCATCCACCGCGACATCGTCCAGCAGATCGGGCTACCCGACCCCCGTTTCTTCATTTACTGGGACGACCAGATGTACGGGTGGCTTGCCTCACGCAAGACGACATCCGTGATCGTGAACGAGTTCGTGTTGCGACGCACCCGCGAGATCAAGCAGTGGGACATGGGCATCCGCCACATGAATGCCTCGAGCAACGCATATCGGTACTACATCATGCGCAATCGCGGACACATGAAGAACTACTACCGCGCGCTCGGCGTCCATCGACCCATTCTCTTCGGCGTGGGTACCACGCTGACGTTCTTGAAAGAGCTCATCCGCCTGTTCGCCGTCGAGCGCACGGTGCGCGGCACGAGTAACCTCTGGCGCGGACTCCGCGACGGCGGCAAGATCGCGCGGGATGCTTCCTGGCAGCCGATGCCGCCGCTGGAGACTCTGCCGCGCTGACCGACTATGCCTGGGGGCTGTTGTGGTCGGCGTTGTACCGGTCGAGGACCTCATCGATCGGGCCGTCCAGCACGAGCCGGTGCTTGTCGAGGTACAGGCCGCGGGTGCAGAACCGGCGCAGGTCGCGCTCGTTGTGCGAGACGAAGAAGAGCGTCCGTCCCTCGGCCAGCAGCTCGTCGATCCGCTTGTAGCACTTCTCTTTGAACGCCTTGTCGCCCACGGCGAGCACCTCGTCGACGAGCAGGATCGGCTCCTCGAGCTGCGAGACGACCGCGAACGCCAGGCGCACCTTCATGCCGCTCGACAGGTGCTTGTAAGGCGTGTCGACGGAGTCGTGCAGTTCGGCGAAATCGATGATGCCGTCGAACCTGCGCGCGACCTCTGCGCGAGACATCCCGTGCAGTCCCGCCGTCAGGCGGACGTTCTCGCGCACCGTCAGGTCGCCGACGAACCCTCCGGTGATCTCGATCAGCGGAGCGACGCCCCCGTTGACCTGCACGGTACCCTCGTCGGCGAGCAGCACCCGTGCGACGAGCTTCAGAAGCGTGGACTTGCCCTGACCGTTGCGGCCGACGACCCCGATGGACTCACCGGGCTGAACGTCGAACGAGACGTTTCGCAGCGCCCAGAATTCGTTGGGACGGACGCGACGAGATGACCCGGCGAACAGGTCCTTGAAGCTGCGGCGTCCGCGCCGATTGCGCCGGAACCGGATGCCGAGGTCGCGCACCTCGATGGCTGCGCCGCTCATCAGAGCTCCTTCAGGACGGGTCGTTCGAGCTTGCGGAACACCAGGATCCCGAGCCCGAGGAATGCGAGGCACATCACGGCACCGACCACCACACTCAGGGTGTCCCAGACCTCGGGGAAGAACCCGACGCGATACAGCGTGAAGATGCCGGACAGCGGGTTGAACGCCGCTAGCTGCGGAAAGAAGCCGGGCAGATCGCCCACGCTGTAGATGATCGGCGAGGCGTAGAACAGCACGCGCAGGATCAGCTTGGTGGTGCGCTCGAGGTCTGTGTAGAGAACACACAAGGGGGCCACGAGCAGACCGAGGCCGACGAGCAGAGCCGTCTGCAGGATGATCGCCACCGGGAACCAGAGCAGACCCCACCCGACCGGAGCGCCGGCGATGATCGCGAAGCCGACGAGCACGGGCAGCGAGCAGAGAAACTCGACGCCCTTGCTCAGGACGATGCGGTTCACCCAGATCGATCGGGGAATCGCGGTCGACCGGACGAGCCGTGCGTCTTTATTGAACGCGCGTGTGAAGTCGGAGACGGCCGAGTTGAACCACACCCACGGCAGCAGCGCCGTGATCAGGAACACGATGTAGGGCTCGTGTCCGACCGTGCGCTGGAAGATCTGCGTGAAGACGAACCAATAGATCGCGCTCATCACGAGCGGATCGAGGATCGACCACAGGTATCCGAGGGCGCTCGTGGCATAGCGAACGCGCAGGTCGCGGGCCGAGAGCAGCCAGAGGGAGTGCAGGTATCGCCGGGCGGAGCCGGGGCTACCGACGGCGGCGGTGGTCACGCATGCGAGTCTATGCGCGTCCGCGTCAGCCCGCGTCGAGCACCCACCCACCGACGACCTCCGCGCTGAACGGCACCGAATAAGCCATGATCGCGCCAGCCTGGGCGTCGCGGAAGATGCGCTGGATCGGCGATGACACCAGGTATCCGCTCCCTCCCCCGACCTTTACGGCGAGCGCCGCCGCACGCTTGGCGACCTCGTTGGCGAGCATCTTCGTCTCGGTCGCGGTGGGCATGGCCTCGGGCGACCGCGCGTCCGCGAGCCACGTCACCTGCTCGGCCATCAGCCGCGCAGCGCGCGTCTCGGCCCACGCCATCGCCGTTTCGGATCGCACCCAGGATGCCTCGGCGAGGGTCGTCTCAGAACCCGGTGCACGGCGGCCACGAGCGTAGTCCGCCAGCGCATCGAGCGCGGACTCGGCGATCCCGATGGAGAGGAACGCGAAACCGACGGTGATGAGGTTGGCGTAGTCGGCGGGCGGCGGACCGCACAGTCGCGAACGCCGTAGCGGGGTGTCCTGGAACAGGATGCTGCGGCTGCGGGTCGCCCGCATGCCCATCGTCTCGTCGATCGGGGGGAACGAGAGTGTGTCGTCGACGCTGACGCCGAAGAACGCGGGCGCGCCGTCGATGCGGGCGTTGAGGAACATGTGCTGCGCCGCCTCGGAGCCCGAGACGAAGAGTTTGCGGCCGGTGAGAGTCCAGTCCTCCCCCGCGGGGGTCGCGTCCTGCTGGGAGTCGAGGAAGAAGTTGCCACCCGCCGGCTCCGATAGGGCATTCGCGAATCGACGACCCGCCCGCAGCTCACCGGCGAAGAACGCCGCCTGGTCGGGTGCCGACATCGTCACGAGCGCGTGCGCGGCCCCGATGTGCATGAGCCAGACCGCGGCAACCGCAGGGTGCTGCGACGCCAGGACCCGGACGACCTGCCCGAGCGTCGCGTACGACAGGGCCGAGCCCCCGTGCTCGACGGGCAGGAAAGCGGCGTCCAGACCGCTGGCGGCGAGCGCTTCGAGATGTTCGATCGGCAGTCGTGCCGACACGTCGTCCGCGGCGACCGTCTGCGCGAAACCATCGGCGAGCCCGATGACGGTATCGATCCAGCCGCGCTCGGACTCGGGAACGACGACGGGCGACGGGCGGGTGAGCATGGGGACTCCTCGGGTGAGAACGGGCGATTAGAACTGGTACCGGGCGGTACTGAAGACCTGCGGGGGCCGGACGGTCCGCATCATCGAATACGAAACGGTGGCGGGATCATGCAGCTCACGCGCGTGGAAGAGGCGGCGGCCGCTCAGCCCGATCCCGACGATGTCGAGGGTCAGGACGGGGATGCCAGGCGCCCTTTCGAACAACACCGCATCCTCATCGCCGAGGATCTCGGCCGACGGTGTCGCGACCTCCCACGCCACGGCCTCGCCCCACAGCCGGGTCGCGGCCGAATAGATCGAGTCACCCAGTTCTGCCGAGTCGACACCGGGAGGCAGGGGCACGAGGTCGAAGGCGAGCATCGCGACGGCGCCGTCGGCGCGCCACCGTTTGACGACACGCGCAGCGCGGACACCTGCCTCGATCATGAGCAGACCGGCCACGTCGGGCGGCATGACGATTTCGCTCGTCTCGATGACCTCGACCGAGCTCTCGTACCCCAACTGCTGCAACAGCACCTCGTGCTCGAGCTGGTCCTCGAATCGCACGCTCATGCGCATCGCGACCGGGTCGACCTCGGTCGCCGCTCCCTGTCTACGCAGCACGATGCCCTGCTGTTCAAGCGACGCCAGCACGTCCCGCACCTGCTTGCGGCTGCAACCGACCCGCTCCGCGAGCTCGACCTCTCCGGGCAGGTTCGACCCCGCCTCGGCCGCGTCGCGGACGAACTTGAGGACAGCAGCGAGCACGCGGCGGCTCTCCTGCCGGGACGACGAATCGCGGGCAGTCGCGTCGCGGGCAACAGCATCGCTCATGAGATCCGCATCCGGGGGGTCAGGCGACGCAACTGCGCACGCGAGGTGAAGACGAGGACGATGAGCGTGACGACATACGGAAGAGTCTGATACACCTCGCTCGGCACCTGCAGCCCGGTGGACTGCGCGAGCAACGAGAAGCTCTGCAGGAAGGCGAACAGGAGGGCACCGAGAGCGATCCCGACCGGGGACATCCGTCCCATGATCACGACCGCGAGCACGATGTAGCCGCGGCCCGCCGTGATTCCCGGGGCGAACGATCCGATCGTTCCCACCGTGATCACCGCGCCGGCGATACCCGCCAGAGCGCCACCGATGAGCAGGGTATTCGCCCCCACGCGCTGAGCTCGCACGCCCCGCAGCTGGGCAGAAGCCGTGTCGGACCCCACTGCCCGCACCTGCAACCCGAAGCGTGTGAAACGCATCACGGCCCAGGCCACGACAAGCAGAGCAACGGTCGCGTAGACCACGGGGCTCTGGGTGAACAGCACGGGACCGAGAACGGGAATATCGGCCAGGGGCCCGAGAGGCAGCTTCGGGATCGTGGTCACGCTCACGTTCGTCTGCCCGGACGGGACCCAGAGCTGGAACAGATAGGTGCTGAGGCCGAGGCCCAGCATCGTGATCGCGAGTCCGACGACGATCTCGTTGGCGTGCAGCCGGTACACGGCGGTGTTCATCAGGAGAGCGAGCAGGATGCCTGTTGCAGCACCCGCAGCGAGCCCGGCAACGGCACCCGCCATGCTCGCGACGAATACGCCGACGAACGCACCCATGATCATCATTCCCTCGATGCCGAGGTTGATGCGGCCCGCCCGCTCGACGAATCCCTCGCCGATGCCCGCGAGGATCAGCGGCGCGGAAAGCGCGAGAGCGCCGGCCAAGATCGAGACCCAGAGTTCGAGGCTCACCGGATTCCCTCCGATCGTTCGGCCTCGGCGGATGTGCCGGCCTCCGCCTCGATGGCGGCTCCCGTGCCCGGGCCGGGCACGGCGTCGTCATCCGCGGCCGCGGGGGTGCCCGACGGCGCAACCGCGGCCGCCGGTGAACGCTGAACGGCGGCGATGCAGGCGACGCCGAGCAGCAGCACGCCCTTGATGACCTCGGCGATCGAGGACGGAATCGTGCCCGTGGCCGACTGCATCCCGACCGCGCCCGCCGTCAGTGCCGAGAAGAACAGCGCCGCGAGGACGACGCCGGTCGGGACGAGGGCACCGAGCAGTGCGACCGCGAGACCCGAGAAGCCGACGCCCCCCGAGACGGAGCCGAGAAGTCGCTCATTGACCCCGGCGACCTGGATCCATCCCACGACCCCCGCGCCGATCCCGGACAAGACCATGGTCGAGTAGATCGTGCGACGCCGGGTCGCGCCCAGGCGCAGGGCGAGCTTCGGACGGGACGCGAAAACTCCGAGCCGCGTGCTGCCGGGCGTGCGACGCCACCAGATGAAGACGGCGGCCACCACGATCACCAGCAGGATGCCCGCGTGGGCGCGAGTGCCCGGGATGAGCGTCGGGAGCGCCGCGGCCTCGGGGAGTCGCTCACTCTGCGGGGTGGCGGTGTCTTCGGGCGAGGCCAGCCAGGTCCGCAGGGTCAGTCCGAGCACCCCGACTGCGACGTAGTTGAGCAGCAGGGTCGAGAGGATCTCGTTCACCCGCCACCGCACAGCGAGGAGCGCCGGGAGAAGAGCCCAGAGACCTCCGCCGAGGGCGCCCGCGACGGCACCGACGAGCCAGAAGACAGGTGCGGGTGCGCCGTCGCCCAGCACGTCACGCGTCGCGAGGATTGTGCCCGTGGCGAGGATCGCACCGATTGTGACCTGCCCCTCGGCCCCGACCGAGAACACGCCGGCACGCAAAGCGGGAATCAGGGTCAGTGCGATGATCGCGATCGGCACGGCGCCGACGAGCACCTCGCCGACACGGTACGGCGAGCTCGACACGCCCTCGACGAGGCCGCGAAGGCCCACGAGGGGATCCGCGCCCGCGAACACGATGAGCGCCGCCGAGATCAGCACGACCCCGACCAGCACCCCGACCGTGGTGACCCACTGCCGGGTGTCGAACGACCTCACGAGGGGCCCTCCGATCCATGCCCGGCCGAACCCTCTGAGCCGTGCCCGCACGAGTCGATGGGCCCGGGCAGCAAGACGTCGACGAACTCTTGCGTGAAAGCGTCGATGAGGCCGCGCTCCGTCACACCCAGATCGGGCACCACGTAGAGCCCGACGAAGGACAGGATGATGAAGGGGGACGGGATGGGGCATCCGAGTTCCGCCGTCGCAGCGTGCGCGACCCGCAGCGCCTCAGCAGTCTCTTCGAACGGCGCGGCGCTCATCATGCCCCCGACGGGCAGGGCGACGCGAGCCAGCACCTCACCATCGGCGACAGTGACGTAGCCGCCCTGCATGGCGCGCAGTTCTTCGACCGCTTGGAGCATGGATGCGTCGTCCGCACCGACCACGGCGATGTTCATGTTGGGGCAGTTCATCGTGATGGCGATGGCGCCACGGCGCAGGCCGAACCCACGCACGAATCCGAGCCCGACGCTGCCGTCGCGGTGGTGCCGGTCGACGATCGCGATCTTCAGCACGTCCTGCGCCGGGTCGGCTATGACCTGTCCCCCGACCACCGGCAGTTTCGCGTCGAAGGCACGCTTGAAATAGCCCTTGTACATCTCCATGGCACGCACACCCACGGTCGCGGCTTCCGCGGGGGCGGCGAGCTCGAACATGCGGGGGTCGAGCGTCGCGGGCAGCCGTACCGTGTCGAGCACCCAATCGGGCACCGGGTCCTCGTTCGCGAACAGCGCCACTCCCCCGGCCGCGACGATCTCACCCGCGACGATGACGCTCGAGGGACGCACGTCCGCCAGATCGGGCACGATCTGAAGGTCGGCGAGGCGCGACGGGGCGAGCACCCCCAGGACCTGATCGAGCCGGTAGTAGTGCGCAGCATGGGTCGTCGCCATCCGGTACGCCAGCTGCGGGTCAACGCCGAAGCGGATCGCCTGACGAACATGATGGTCGATGTGTCCCTCGGTCATGAGGTCGAGGACGTGCTTGTCGTCGGCGCAGAAACACAGGCTCCGCAGAGCGTGCGCGATAGCCTCCAGATCGGCGAAGATCGGCACCGTGTTGTCGGTGAGCGACGAGCCCATGATCGTGATCATGGCGCCGAGCCGCGTGCGCTCCAGCACCTCGTCGACCGTCGCAGAGTTGTGGTCGTCACCGACACCCGCGGCGAGATAGCCCCACAGCGACTCTTCGGTCTGGGCGGCCGTGTGGCCCGTGATGCGGCGGCCGGAAGCCAGCGCCTCGCGAAAACGGCCGGTCGATGTGTCGCCGTAGTCGAACGGGTTGCCCTCGCCGAGGGTCACCGTGACGTCGCCGTGCAGGCGCCCGCGCACGACCTCTTCGGCGATGACTGCGCCGCCCCGCTCGAGTGTCGTGGATGCCGGCGTCGTCGGCGAAACCTGCTGAAAGATGTGCAGGGGCGTGCCGGTGGTGAGCGCGAAGTCCATCCCCCGCGTGCCCCAGACGTTCGCGGAACCGTTCGGGTCGGTCAACACGGTCGTCGTGCCACGCGCCACGCTCAGACGGGCGAGCTCGCCCGGTGTCAGATTGGTGTACTCGATGTGCAGGTGGGCGTCGATGAATCCGGGCACGACGTGACTTCCGGATGCATCGATTTCGGCGAGGGCGTCGCGGAAATGCCCCCACGGGGTCAGAGTCGCGATGTGGCGTCCCGCGATCACGACGTCGCGCTCGAGCCATTCCTCGGTGCCGGGTGACTGCACGAGCCCCCCGCGGACGATGAGGTCCGCCAACTCACGGCCGGTCGCCACGGCGCGAAGGCGGCCGAGTTCGTCCGCTGTGGGATAGAGGTCGCTCTTGTCGGTCATTGCTTCTCCGTCTGTGAATGTGCGGGACCCGGCTCCGTGAGCCCGGCCATCGCCGCGCCCAGGCGCGATGTCGTGGCCTCCGCCACCGGCAGGTCGGCGACGATGCGTCCGCCGAACATGACCAGCACGCGGTCGGCCAGCGCGAGGATCTCATCGAGGTCGTGCGAGGCAACCAGCACGGCGGCCCCTGCCTCGGATGCTGCGACGAGCCGCTCGCGCACGGCCTGAGCCGCCCGCAGGTCGAGGCCCTGCGTCGGGCCGTAGGAGAGCACAACGCGCGGCGCCTCGCCCTCGCCCCACACAGTGCCGAGCTCGCGCGCCACGAGCAGCTTCTGCTGATTGCCGCCCGAGAGTCCACCCGCGGCGAGCGCGGGCTCCGCCGGGCGAACGTCGAAGGAGCGGAGGATCTCGGCGTGTGTCGTGCGACGCGCCCGCGAGCCCGTCCGCCGACCTGTCGCGCTGGCGTAGACGTCGAGGTTCTCGCGGAGCGTGAGGGTCGGCACGATGGCCTCGTTGCGCTCCTCGGGGATCCAGGCGACGCCGGCGCGCAGCATCCCCCGTGCATCCGTGACCAGCTCGTCGGCGACCCGCACCTCGCCCGCCTGCGGCCTCTCGAATCCGGCGAGGACGTCCATCAGCAGGTTCTGGCCGCTTCCCGCGACTCCCGCGACTCCGACGATCTCACCGGCGCGGACATCGAGAGAGACATTGACCAGCGAGGCATCGCGGCGCGAGGCAGCTGTCAATCCGCGGGCGAAAAGCGTCGTGGGTCCCGGCACGCGTCGGGTGCGAGCAGCGGGTTGCGGCAGGTCCCCGACCATGAGTTCGGCGATGCGCGCGGGTTCGAGGCCCGCCGCAGGTCCGTGATGCACGACCCGCCCATGTGAGAGCACCGTGACCTCGTCGGCGACCTGGCGCACCTCATCGAGGCGGTGCGTGATCAGCAGGATGGCCGTGCCGAGTTCGCATAGTGCGCGCAGGTGGTCGAAGAGACCACCGACCTCCAGGGGGCCGAGGCTTGCGGTGGGCTCGTCGAGAATAAGCGTCGTCGCCCCCTCGGCCAGCGCGACGACGATCTCACCCAGCTGTCGGTGGGCCTGGCTGAGAGCGGAGGTCGGCACATCCAGATCCACCTGAACACCCGCGCGTTCCAGGGTCGCGGCGAGCACCGCGCGTGCACGCGAACGCCGGGCGAGCGGGCTGCGACCCGTCAACAGAAAGTTCTCGACGAGCGTGAGCTCGCCGACGAGGCTGAGCTGCTGCGGCACCATGTCGATGCCGAGCCGCTTGGCGTCGGCACGGTCGTGCGGCGCGTACGAAGAATCCGCGATCGTCATGACGGCGGCATCAGGACGCTCGATACCCGCGAGGATCTTCGCGAGCGTCGACTTGCCCGCGCCGTTCTCTCCGACGAGGGCATGCACTCGGCCGGGATGCACCGCGATGGCGGCGTCATCGAGCGCCCGCACGGCGCCGAAGCTCTTCGAGACGGACCGCGCCACGAGGGCGCGGCCCGAGGTGCTCGCTGAGTCGGACCGCGTCCGGTGGACGCGGTCCGACTCGGTGGAGGGATTACTCATTAGCCTCGACCTTTCATGGTCGTTGTGAGCGGGGTCGAATGAGCGTGGGTGCGCTCGCTTGAACCTGATTCTGTCGCCTGGGTACGACAATGAGTCGCGTGTCGCTGCGTGGGCGGGGTTCCGGTCCGGGGCGGTGCTGTCGTGGGTGGACTGAAGGCTGCCGGCGTCAGCCGGGCGCCCGCGCGTGAGCGCGCAGCCCGGTGATCGCCGCGAGGGCCGTGGCGACCCAGGTTGCCCGGTCGGAGAGGTGCAGGGTCGTGCGCCGGCCGTGCCGCGCGATCGCTGCCGGGATGGAGAACAGCCGCAGCCGTAACCGTTTCGGTTCCCACCGGCGGGCGGCATCGGTGGGGTGCGCGAGCATTCCCATCCAGGCCATCAGTTCGGACGCGAGGGCCACGAGGTGGCACCAAATGCGGTTCTGATCGAACGCTTTCAGGGGCAGGTTGCGCAGTCCGGTGTCTTTCGCGATACGGATGCGGTCCTCGCAGCGCGCCCGCCGACGGTGCCGCAGCTCGAGGGCGGCGAGTTGCCCGCGGGCCGTGTTCGTGGCGAACGCGGTCAGGCGGTAACCGTCGACGTCATCGAACCGCAGTTGCGCGCCGGGGTGTGGTCGTTCGCGGCGCACGATGACACGCATCCCTGGCGGCCATTTCGTGAGGTCGAGGATCCCGGTGAACTCGGCGACATCCGCACCCGGGCGGCCTTCTTCGGCCGCGTTGTAGGCCGGTGCCCACACCTTCTCGGGGATCTTCCGATACAGCTCCGGGGTGAACTGAGGGAGCGTGAACCCCACCGAATACGCCAACCGGCGCCCGCTGAGCCACTTCACGAACTCGTGCGTTCCACCGGCACCGTCGGCGCGGATCAGCACGCTCTTCCCCGGCCGGGCCGAACCTCCGGGCAACTGCGCGAGCGCTTGTTTCACGACGTCGATGTGGTCCGCGGCGGTGTTCGAGCCGGCGTTGCCCGGGCGGAGCTTGATCGCGAGCGCCTCACCCGCCCCGGGTTTCCCGTGGTCGAGAAACGCGCACAACGGATGAAAGCCGAAGCCGCGCTTGTATGTCGGTGCGGCGTGTTCTTTCTCGGAGTGCGCGGTGATCAACGTCGCATCCAGATCGATGATCAGCGGGTCCTTCACCGTCGCGGCGTGACCGGGCGCGTGCTCACCGGCCAGCGACCACGCCCGCTCCCGAGCAGTGGCTCTCGCGGTGTTGATCGCAGCGATCGCGCGGTCCGGGTCAGCAGCGAGGGCCGCGATCGTGCGGGACACCGTCGGGTCTGATGCGACCGGCCCGAACACCCCTGGCTCGCCGCGGAGCACCCCGATGTCAGCGAGAGCGTCACCACCCAACGTGAGCGCGATCGCAAGATCCACGACAACTTTCCCGGGATCATGGATCGCAAACGGCTTCCGCCACGGCCCGAGAGCCTCGGACAGCGCCCGGTCAAGACCAGTGGCGCGTGCGGTTTCGGTCAGCAGCACACCGCCCGCTTGACCGATCGCGGACACCCTCGCGGTGTCAACATTCACGCGGGGATACGCTCCGGTATTCTTCACCCTGAAGGTGCTCCTTCTTGCGGATCAATACGACTCTCGACAAGCCTTATTCTCCCAGGTCAGGAGCACTTTCCCTATCCAACACGCACGGTCGCCGGACCACAAGCGTGAAAGCCCGAGGTTAGGAGATGGTGATGCTTCCGTCGATCAGACCGGCGATGACGTCCTCGACCTTCGATGCAACATCGGCGGGGACGGCGCCATCCACATCGTTGATGGGATCGTAGACGATGCCACCGTTCTCGAGCGTGGATGTCACACCCTTGCCGCCGAAGTCGCCCGCAGCCACCTCTTCGACCCAGGCCTTGACGATCGGATACATGTCGAGGTCCACCGTCGAGACGTTGGTCGCGAGCGCATCCGCACCGGCCGCGGACGAGACGCCCACGGTCAACACGCCGGCCTCGGACGCTGCAGCTCCCACTCCCGCGGCGATTCCATCGCCGGTCGTGTAGACGAGTCGTGCACCCTGACCGATCAGACCGGTGGTCGCGGATGCCGCAGCCTCGGCGTCATCGAAGCTTCCCGCGTAGACGACGGGCAGCAGCTCGGCTGCCGGGTTCGCGGCCGCGACGCCCTGCTGGAAGAACGCGTCGGTCGCTACAACGAAGTCGAGCTCGAGGCTCTCCACACGGCCGATCGGGGTCGCCCCGGTCGCGCCGGCGATGTAGCCCGAGAGGTATCCGACCTGCGGGGTGTCGTAGGTCCAGGTTTCGACGTTGTCTGTGTACTTCTCGAGGATGTCGGGGCCGCCGGATGCCGTGAATGCCAGGTCCGGGAAGTCCTCCGCCACGGAGAAGATCGCGTCACCGAGTTCGATGCCGTGTCCGATGATCAAATCGAACCCCTGGCTGGCGAAGTCGGCCACCACGGGCTCGCTCGTCGCCGGGTCGGCCATCTGCTCGCGCAATTCGTATTCGATCAAGCCCTCGTCCTCCAACTGAGCGAGCGCGTCCGCGAGGGCCTGGTTGAATGCGCCGTCGTTTGCGTTGCCGGGGGTGAGCGCACCGACGCGGATGACGTCGGAGCCGGCATCACCGGAGGCGCTGGAGGATTCTTCGGCCGAGCCGGAGCATCCGGCCAGAAGGAGAGCTGATCCGGCGACCAGGGCGGCGGCCGAGAGCAGGGTGCGGCGTTTGGTGCTCATGGGTGGGTCCTTTCGGGGTGAGTGAGTGCTGGGTTGCGGGTGAGGGGCGGGCGGAGCGGAACAGGCGGGGTCGAGGTCGGGGTCCGAGGCGGGGACGGGGTCGTCACGGGAACACCTCGCCGAGCACCTCGGCGAAGAGCGCGTCGTCGCGCTCGCCCGTCTCGGCGAAACCCGCGGCCAGGGTCGGTCCGACGAACGCGGCGCTCGCGGCGGACCAATGACCGAGCAGCGCTCCGGTCGCAACGGAGAAGCAGGGATCGAGCCCCGCGATCGATGGCGCGGAGTCGGGGTGCACGGCGTCGTCGTCCACGCACACCACCGGGGTCCCGTGCAACGCCCGAGCCGTGCCTGTCTCGGGCAGGCGCCCCGTGCGCTCGAGACCGATCAGTGCCGCCGTGGTCAGGAAGCCGCGGAGCGCAGGATCATCGACGCAGGCTGCCGCATCCTTCGTGCACCCCGCTACCCAGGTGATCGTGCCGTCCGCCGCCACCCGCACAGCACCCCGCTGCGTTCCGAGCGCCGTGTCACCCTGCGCGATGACCTCGATCCGGAGCGCGAACAGGTCGTCGTCACGCGAGAAGGTGATGCGCTCGGTGTAGAGAGGTTCGGACTTGCCGCCCACGACCGAGTACGAATCGGGCCATTCGGCGACGATCGACGCCAGGCCGACCTCACGGGCGACGGCAGCACCCACGGGTTCCACGTCGACGTTGCCGCTGGCGTTCGCGATGCCAGCGCCCGCTGCACTCGCGCCCACGACGAGGAGGGCGAGGGCGGCTGCCGCCACCGTCGCCTTCCTCGCGCGGGCACGACGCATCAGTACACCGCCTCCGGTGCGACGCGGGCGAGCTCGGCACGCAGCGTCCGCTTCGTGTCGTCGTTCGCGAAGCTCGCGTTGATCGAGCGTCCGGCAAAGCCCGCCAGGTCGGTCAGGTCGAACCCGAACTGTTCGGCGGCGACGGCCCAGTCGGCCTCGAGCGTCGTGCCGAGCGGTGCCGGGTCATCCGTGTTCAGGGTTACCAGCACGCCCGCCTCGAGCAGTCGAGGAAGCGGATGCTCGGACCACGACGGCGCGATACCGAGAGCGACATTGGAGCGGGGGCACACCCCAAGGCTGATGCTGTCGACGACGAGTCGCTCGACCAACGCCGGGTCTTCGATCGAGCGCACCCCGTGATCGATGCGTTCCGCGTGCAGCAGGTCGAGCGCGTCCCAGACGCCCTCGGGACCGCTGGACTCCCCCGCGTGGACCGTGCGACGCAGACCGCCGGACCCGGCAAGCGCGAAAGCATCTCGGAACTTCTCGCCCGTACGTCCCGACGCTTTCTCGTCACCGTCGACCGACAACGCAACGACGCGCTTCGGCCTGCGGGCGACGAGATCGCGAACCAGATCCTCGGCCTCGGCGGCACCCTGACCGCGCAGGAGCGAGTACGCGACTCCGACCTCGCAGAGACCGTCGGTCTCGGCCTCGTCGAAGCCCGCGCCGAGCGCGTCGAGCAGGTCGAGTTCGCGCCCGCGCCAGGTGCTCCAGTGGGTCGGGTTGACGATCACGTCGCTGTATCGGATGCCGGAGGCACTCTGCCGCGCGGCGAATGCGTAGGCCACCCGCGCGGCCTGCGCGGGCGTCTGCACGAGACCGCACTGCCAGTCGAGGAAGCGCAGGAATCCGCTCAGACCACCCGCGCCGGCTCCGGCTTCGGCTCCCCCGGTCGTGACGTCGGGGACTTCGAACGCATGATGCGTTGCGACATCGAATAGCGTCGCGGCGGGCCCGGGCAGCGAGGCGCCGTTCTCTTTAGCGAGGGTGAGCAGATCGATCAGCGCGAACGTGCCCTCGAGATGGATGTGCACCTCGGCCTTGGGCAGCGACCGGATCTGCTCTTCGTCCACGCGAGCGCGCACCGCGGTCGACGCGGATCCGGGCGTTGAGGTGGACATCGGTTCCTCGGGTCGGGGGGTATGAGAAGCGGCGGCGGGGTGGGTCACCCCAGAACGGTAACCGGGCGAGACAGCTTGTTCACAAGTTAAGAGAAAGACGTTCGAAGGTCGTAACACCGTCGTAACCGGCGGTCACGATTCTGCGTTTTCGCGGCATACGATGAAAACCTGCGCGTCAGACACCGACACGCAACGTCACACTTGTTCACAACTAGGAGTTTCATGCCCGCATCTCTGAGCGATGAGGATCTCGGCCACTTGCGCGAGAGCATCCGCGTCGCCGAGCAGTCGCGCGCCGAAGGGTCGCATCCGTTCGGGTCCTTGGTCGTCGACGTCCGCGGCCGAATCGTGTCGTCCTACGGCAACAACTCTTTGCCGCCCCACGGAGACCCCACGCAGCACGCAGAGATGCGTGCGGTCGCCGCTGCCGCGCGACTTCTCGGCCCGGACGGGATGCGCGGATCGACCCTCTTCACAAGCGCCGAACCGTGCGCGATGTGCGCGGGCGCTGCCTACTGGACAGGCATCGACCGCGTCGTTTATGCGCTCTCTGAGAGGCGTCTGCTTTCACTCACGGGTGCGCACGAGGAGAACCCGACACTCGACCTCCCGTGCCGCGAGGTATTCGCCCGGGGTCAGCGCACCGTTCAGGTCGTGGGGCCCATGCTCGAGGACGAGGCGGCCCAGGCGCACACGGGCTTCTGGGTCTAGAAGGCCGCGCGTATCTGTTCGAGCTTTCCGCGGTCGG
The DNA here is from genome assembly GCF_054165885.1 of Microbacterium sp. HM-570. Taxonomy (NCBI): domain Bacteria; kingdom Bacillati; phylum Actinomycetota; class Actinomycetes; order Micrococcales; family Microbacteriaceae; genus Microbacterium; species Microbacterium sp. HM-570. The sequence continues at coordinate 2,925,532 of NZ_CM135111.1, read as the reverse complement.
TCGGCGCGACGGCGTACAGCCCCTGCTTCACGAAGTCATCCGCCGTTATGCCGAAGGGCGCAACGGAATCAAGGTATGTCAGGTATTCGTCTTCCGAAGCGAACTCGTAGATTCTGACCTCACTGCCGTCGAGGGTGCCCACGCCCCATTGCGAGATGTAGTCCGCGGTACCCCGCAGAGTGAAGTTGGCGAGTCCCAATCGATCCGCGATGTTCACCAACTCGTGCTGCGCGGGCGAGGTGGGTGAGGGAATGGGCTCGACGGTAGGTGTGGGGGGGCCCGAGGCGTACGGTTCGTGTGATGCCGTGGGTTGCGCCGAAGGCGACACGGTCTGCTGAGCAGTCGCGCTCGCGCCTGCCTGCGGCTCCGCCGCGCAGCCCACGACCACGATGCTCATCGCGAGGACGGCGGCGACGGAAGAAGAACGGTATGCAGGCACGCATGGAGCCTAACTCCGGTCTTCGACATGAGCGGCGAGCCACACGAGGCGCGGCCGAAAGACCATGAGCCCGACGAAAGTCGACGGGGCGCCGGTGCGAGGACCGCGGATAAGCTCGTGTGATGAGCGCGTCCGATGCTATTTCTCTCTCGAGCCGGGAGATCGGCGCGGCAGCACCCGTCTTCACCATCGCAGAGATGTCCGGAAACCATAACGGCGATCTTGACCGCGCGCTCGCGATCGTCGATGCGGTCGCGGAGTCTGGCGCGAGCGCCCTGAAGATCCAGACGTACACCGCGGACACCCTCACGATCGATTCCGATGCGCCGGCGTTCCGAGTCGCAGGCGAACACGGGCTGTGGGGCGGCCGGACTCTTTACTCGCTGTACCAGGAGGCCCACACGCCCTGGGAATGGCACTCCGCCATCTTCGAGCGGGCGCGTTCACACGGCTTGATAGCTTTTTCGACTCCTTTCGATCCCAGTGCGGTCGAGTTTCTCGAGGAGCACGGAGTCGAGCTGTACAAGACCGCGTCGGCGGAGATCGTCGATCTGCCACTCCTCCGCGAGGTCGCTCGCACGGGCAAGCCAATGATCGTGTCCACGGGGATGGCGACACTCGCCGAGATCGACGCCGCGGTCGACACGATCCGAACCTCCGGAAACCCTCCCCTCGTCCTCCTCGCATGCACGGCGGCGTACCCGGCTCGCCCCGAGGAAGCGCGCCTCGGGAACATAGGCGTTCTCCGGGAGGCCTTTGATCTACCCGTCGGGCTCTCCGATCACACACTCGGCATAGGCGTCGCTGTCGCGGCGGCTGCGCTCGGAGCAGTCGTGATCGAGAAGCACGTTGCGTTGTCGAGATCTCAGGGCGGGGTCGACGCGGACTTTTCGTTGACCCCGGCTGAATTCGGTGACTTGGTCGCTGCGACGGACCAAGCACGTCGTGGAGTTCTGAGCGGCACTGCCTTCGGGCCGACCGAGGAGGAACGGGCCGTACGTGCCCTACGCCGATCGCTCTTCGTTGTCCAAGATGTGCGGGCGGGCGACATGGTCAGTGTGAGCAACGTCCGTTCCATCCGTCCCGCCGGCGGACTTGATGCGGAGCAGTTCGGGCAGGTAGCAGGTCGGGTCTTCCGAACGGATGTAGCGCGCGGGACTCCGTTGTCCTGGGACCACGTATGACGCTACAGGAGCCATTTGACCCGTTTTTCGAACCCGTCTGACCCCGCTGGCAGCAGCGGCAGATAACCGGCCCTACTGAACAGTCGCAGGGATGCGACGTTCGAAGCGTTGATCGCCGCAGTGAGTCGCGCGGGGCGCGTTGCCGCGAATGCTCTCTCGCCCGCTGCAAGCACAGCGCGCCCCCACCCTTTGCCACGCGCGGCCGGTGCGATCGTCATGGATATCTCCCAATCGGTCCCACCGCGGTGATCCCACCGGACCGTTCCGATCTTTTCGTCACCGACCTCGACGACGTAGAGCTGCACGTCCTCCGCTGCCATCGCATTGCTGAACCAGAGGACATGATCTGTCCAGTTCAGGACGCCTGTCGTACGCGAGCTCGCCCGTGTGACGGGATCGTTCCGCCACTCAAACAGCACAGTCGCGTCGCCCGGACCAGCACGACGAGCCTGTGCATCCAGCTCCGCCCGCGCAGCCCGGCTCGGTGCGGAAATCTGTTCCCACGCGGACACGATTCGCCACGCCCCCAGTCCATCAACCACGGAACGAAGGTGGACGCTCTGCGCTTCGCGCTGAGCGTTCAGCGCCGCCGGACTGATACCTGCAACATTTTTCACAAGGTCGGCGTGCGGGGGCTCACCGAGGGCGATCGCGAGTCGAGATTGAACGGCTGCGCGATAGCCGGATCGCTGATTCTCCACGGCGCACACGAGGGCCATTGGCACACCCATGCAGGCGAAATCCCATACCGAGGTGCCGGCTGCACTAATCACAAGATCCTGATCAGCAGCCACGCCGGGAAGATCGGACAGGAACGGCTCGACGACCACCCGGTGTTGGCTCCCGAGAGCCGATCGCTCGATGTCGCCCTTCTGCGGCCCATTCGCGACGACGACTACGTCCAGGGGCTCTTCGATCCCATTCAGGCCGCGCACCACGGTACCGGTAAGTTGCTCCGGATCGGTCCCGCCGATCACAACGAGCACACGGAATCGATCATGAACCTCCGGGGCTGCTCCGCGATGTTCCCGCACCTGCGCTCGAACGACGGCAGCGTCCGCGCCGATGAGTCGATAGGTACTCAGATCTGGTCGCTCGAACCGCCTTTCTGCCCCGAGATTCGGGTCGATGGCTAGATCAGCGCGCCGGATGCCGAAACGGCCGTCCTGCATGTTGCTGATGACTGCATCAGCTCCAAGCAGGGCCTGTGGGACATCCCCGTACGAGTCGATGTGGACAACGTCCGGCGAGCCGCCTCGTTGAATGTGGTTTATCCATTCGTGCGACTGCCCCGGTGGAAAAGTCGCGATGTCTATATCGGGGTCGATGGCTCGGCCGCGAGCCGCAGCTTCATCGCTGATCTCGCCGCCGATGACTGCTCGCCATCCCCTACTCGATGCCTCCTGCGCGAGCGCGATACACCGGAGAAGATGACCCATCCCGTACGCGCCGCCAGCATTGCAGTAGAGGAAGACGTGTCGCTGATTCACCTGCAGTCCTCCCACAGAAACCCTCGAGAGAGCACGTTGCGCCGCCTGAGAGTGCACGGCATCCTCCGCCTAGACTATTGGTGGGATCGTTCTTCTTGCTGGTGGAGGGCCGCCCCGCACGCAGGCCGGCCAGATTCAAGGGGTTCCTTTGTCCATTCTCGCGGGATCGAACATCCTGATCACCGGAGGCACCGGATCCTTCGGCAAAGCGTTTATCCGCTATGCGCTGGACAACCTCGACCCCAGACGGCTCGTCATCTACTCGCGAGACGAGTTGAAGCAGTACGAAGTCCGTCAACAATTCTCCGATGACCCCCGGCTCCGCTGGTTCATCGGAGACATCCGCGACGAGCGGCGTCTTGTCCGAGCTCTCCGCGATGTCGATTATGTTGTCCACGCGGCTGCGCTGAAACAGGTCGACACGGCTGAATACAACCCCTTCGAGTTCGTGAAAACCAACATTCTCGGAAGCCAGAACGTGATCGAGGCCTCGATCGACGCGGGCGTCAAGAAGGTCGTCGCGTTGTCGACAGATAAAGCCTCCAGCCCCATCAATCTTTACGGCGCGACCAAGCTCACCGCGGACAAGCTCTTCGTCACCGGCAACCACTATGCGGCGTCATATGTCACGCGTTTCGCAGTCGTCAGATACGGCAACGTCATGGGTTCCCGCGGGTCGGTGATCCCCTATTTCCGCAAGCTCGGGGAAGAGGGCAGCCCTCTGCCGATCACGGATATGCGATGCACCCGATTCTTCATCACGCTTCCTCAGGCTGTGGAGATGGTCGTCGACACTTTCGACCTCATGCAAGGTGGCGAGCTGCTGGTACCCCGGATCCCCTCGATGCGTGTGGTGGACCTCGCGCACGCCATCGTTCCTGATGCGGAGCTCGTGGATGTGGGGCTCCGTCCGGGCGAGAAGCTCCACGAGGAGATGATCAGTCCGGAGGAGGGTCGCCGGACGGTCTCCATCCGAGACGGTCGATATTTCGTGATCCAACCCGATCTTGCATCCTGGGGGTACACCGCACCCGATGGCGCCATACCGGTGCCGCCGGGATTCGCCTATCGCTCAGACAGCAACGAACAGTGGTACAGCCAACGCGAAATCGCCGACATCATCGAGACGGGCGTGTAGCGATGATGCTTCCCTACGGTCGTCAGTCGATCTCTGAGGAAGACATTGCGGCGGTCACGGCGGTGCTACGCGGCGATTGGCTGACGACCGGCCCCGCTGTCGATGAGTTCGAGCGGCAGATCTCGTCTCTCGCGGGCGGTCATCGCGCGGTCACCTCAACCTCGGGAACTGCCGCGCTCCACATGGCATATGCGGCGGCCGGTGTCGGACCGCAGAGTGAAGTGATCTCGACACCCATGACTTTTGTGGCCACGACTGCGATGGCTTCGCTGCTCGGAGCTCATATCGTGTTCGCGGACGTCGAAGAAGATACCGCACTCATCGACCCATCCGCTGTCGCGTCGCTGGTCACGGATGCGACGCGCGTCATCGCGGCAGTTGACTATGCCGGGCATCCCGCAGACTACGACGCACTCCAGCCGATCGCCGACGCCGTCGGTGCGCTCACGCTCGACGACGCAGCCCACTCGATCGGCGGAACATATCGAGGTAGACCTGTGGGTGACCTCGCGGACATCACGACTTTTTCGTTCTTTCCGACGAAGAACATGACGACCGGAGAGGGCGGTGCGGTAGTCGCAAAGGATCCCGATATCGCCCAGAGGGCTCACGAGTTCCATTTCATCGGGCTGGTACGGGATCCCGATCGGTTCGAGATCGTCACAGAAGGTTCTTGGCACCAGGAGGTCCACGAGTTCGGGGTGAACTATCGGCTGACCGATATCGCGTGCGCGTTGGGGATGGCTCAGATGAGGAGACTGGATGCCTTCAAAGAACGTCGCGCGGCGGTGACGGCACGCTACAACGCCGCCCTTGACGACGTGGCCGGGGTACGCACCCCGGCACAGCGAAACGACGTCGATCCCGTCTGGCACCTGTATCCGCTGCGGGTCCTCGATGGACGTCGCCGTGTTGTCTACGACAGGATGCGCGCTGCTGGGATCGGCGTGCAGGTCAACTACATGCCCGTGTACTGGCATCCTGTTTACGCTCGGGCCGGCTACCGACGAGGAATGTGTCCTAACGCGGAGAAGTTCTACCGCGAAGAACTGTCGCTGCCGATCTTCCCCGGCATCACCGACGAAGAAGTCGATCGTGTGGCCGAGACGCTCATCGAGGCTCTCCGTTGACCCGGATCGGCATCGTCACGCAGGCTCGGATGTCGAGTAGTCGGCTGCCGGGAAAAGTGCTGCTTCGCGCCGGCGGAGAGTCGATGCTGGCCCATCACATCACTCGGCTGAACGCATCCCACCTGCCAGTCATCGTCGCGACATCCGTCAACGAGATCGATGACGCTGTCGTCGGCGAGGCGCGCGCATACGGAGCGCACGTATTCCGCGGAAGCGAAGAAGATGTCCTCGGCAGGTTTGCCGGAGCGGCCAGACAGCATCGTCTCGACGTCGTTGTCAGGGTGACCGCGGACTGCCCGCTCATCGACGCAGACGTCATTCTCACCGGAATCGAACGCTTCGTCGATCTCAGCGACGACGGCGCGCACGTCTCGAACGTCCTGGAAAGGACGTATCCTCGAGGCTTCGATTTCGAAGTGTTCTCAGCGTCAGCGCTCTTGCACGCGGATGGTCACGCGACCAGTCTCTCCGATCGCGAGCACGTCACTCCGTATCTCTACCGGAATGGCAGCGGGCTCTCGAGCCTCCATTCCATCCGACGCCCCGCCGATGCGTCCGCTTTCCGCGTCACACTTGACACGACGGACGACCTGCGACTCCTGACGCGCCTGATCGACGAACACCACGCAGAGAGCCTGTCGGCCGAGCAGATTATCGAACTCCTCATAGCTGACCCGGAACTTGCCGCGATCAACTCCCACATCGAGCAGAAACGGATCTGATCGGGTCAATCCGCCCGATCGTGCTCCAGGCGACGCAGACGCTCCTCGAACCGTGACACGGCCTGCAGCCGGAGGCGGGCACGCTCGTGTTCGGCTCGGGCCCGCTGCAACTCGGTGTCTGGGTTGAGGGGCGGAAGGTCCAGTTCGTTGCGGAGCCGCTCGAAGCGCACCTCGAGCGAAGCGAGTTGGGGCGCGAGACGGTCGAACTCGGATCGGAGAAACGAGAAGTCAGCCTGGTTTCCCCTCAACCGCGCTTCATACTCCTCACGTTCGCCACGCAGGTTCTCCCGCTCGACGTCGATCTCGTCGCGGAGCTGCTTCAGCGCCCTGTCGACGCGCCTCGCTACCGCTGCGTCCAACCTCGTGCGAAACCGCTTGAGCATGTTCCTCAACTCCCTTGTGAGTTCCTGCTAACGATGAAGGGCCACGCGGCCCGAGCCGATCAGGGAACGGATCAAGGCAGCTTCCGCTGCGATTCGATGCTCCGTACCGACGGGTGATGAGTCGCCGTATGCGTGACGCCATTCGCTCTGAGACGGCTCGTCCACGAAAGAGAACCCGGCCGCATCGATCCGCAGCTCAGGAAAAAGGTTGAGGGCGATCCACAACATGATCGTGCCGGTCGTAGCCCACTGCCCCTCCGCGCGAGGATCGATCCCGATGGCAGACCCCAGTGGGAGCACTACTTCCCGATTGGGAACGGTCAGCGCCCCGAGGTCTTCCGGCCAGAAATCGGGGATCTTCGGGTTCTCATCGAGCAGCATCCCTGGCTCGACAAGCAGATAGAGCCGTTCTGCGTAAGACTCGAAGAACCAGGGAGAGGGTCTTACCCCTCGGTTGAATACGACGACATCGGCGCGCGTGCCTACAGTCGCGGGGCTGCCGGGTGGGTCCAGCGCGAACCCATTTACTCGGAACACGATGTCCGCGCCGTCGATGATCGCAGCCCGGTCGGTTGACGGGTCCAGCGGTTGGTTGCCGACAACGGCGACCGAGGTGACTTGCCCGGTGCGAGAGAAGCTCAGCGCGAGATCTCGAAGGTTCTCATAGAAACGCAACTCCATAGCGCGCGTGTCAGTGATCGAATCCAGCGAAGTCCCCATGGTCCACCCACCCTATTACTACTGCCACGAACCGTCCGTACGCGCGGTGGGGGCTAGCCGTCATCGGACGACGGCCAATCTAACTCCGCGGAAGGAAGGAGCGCCGCAGCGCGTCGGTACGATGAGCATCTCGTGGGCGAAAGGACGTGGGATGACCCAACCAGGGGCAGGAACGGCGCTCATCTCTACGCGTCGTGCACCGACGATCCTGCCCGCGCTTGTCTGCTTCATCGCTGTTGTGTTGGCCGTCGTGGCGATGCTCCTCGCTTCCGGACTACCTTTGGACGCCCTCGTGCAGTACGTCGCATACATCGTTTTTTGGGTGGTGGCGCCCGGGCTCGTGCTACACCGCACTCTGCGCGGTGCTCAGACGACCTGGGGCGCGGATATCAGCCTCGGTGCGGCGACGGGGATCGCGGCGGGCTTGATCGCATGGGTAATGTACAGCGCAGCGGGGCTTCAACATTGGCTGTGGACATGGCCAGTCCTCGCAGCACTCCCGCTCCTGAGCCGACGCGCTCGCCGCAGGGCAGCCACGCGTCCAACGGAATACACCGCCGCGCTACCGGCCGCAGCAGTTGCAGTCGCCGCACTGGCGGCTCTCTTCCAATTACAGCGCACCTATTTCACGGCGTGGGATCTTCCCCCCACCGCGCGCCCCTATTACAGCGACCTTCTCTGGCACATGAGCCTTGCAAACGAGGCAATGCGCAGCTTTCCGCTGATGAGCCCGCAATCGCTCTTCGCTGCGCCGATCAAGTATCACTGGTTCGCGAATGCTGACATCGCGCTGGCGGCACTCATCAGTGGCCTGGATGTGCCGGTCCTGCTGCTGCGGCTATGGCCCGCGTTCCTTGTGCCGCTGATCATCGTCCTGGTCGCGGTCGTGGGCCGACAGATCAGCGGCCGCGCATCGGTGGGGGCTGTGGCGGCGCTCGTGACTGCGATGACCACCTTCCTCGTGCCGCTCTGGCCCGTTCTCGATGTTCAGGATGTCTTTCGTCCCATCTCGCCGTCCCAGCTCTACGCGTTCATACCTCTCCTCCTCATCCTCTCCGCGGGAATCACGCTTGCAACTTCTCGCCGTGTCCACGTCGGCGCGCTCATTCTCATCATTGCGGCGCTCTGTGTCGCGGCAGGGTCGAAGCCGACAGTGCTCCCCATGGTCATCGCGGGGAGCGTTGTCGGGACTGCGGCGGCCGCGATCATGCGCGGTCGCTGGGGCGCGTTCGCTGCGGTCCTCGGCGTAGCCTGCGCATTGCAGGTCGTCTCCTCCGCGGTGATCTCGGGCGGAAACGATGGGATGGCGATAACGCTCTTCTCCGGCCTCACCCTCTTCGGGTTCGTAAGAACGCTTCTGGAACCATCCGCCTCGTCCAGTGCGAGTTTCCTGTTGCCCGGCATGTTCACCCGCCCGTCTGGCGGGCTCGCAGTGGGAGCCCTGGCGGCGATCTCCGCCGTCCGGCCGCTGCTCGGCGCAGCACCGCTGTTCAATCGCGAGCTCAGGCTCAATGCCACTGCGTGGTGGCTTGCGGGAATGGCTGGCGCGGGCGCCGCAGGTTTCCTCCTTCTGGCCCATCCGACCTACAGCCAGCTGTATTTCGCGCACACCGCCGTTCCTGTCGGAGCTATCGTCGGCGCGTGGTGGCTCGTATCTGCCATCGGTGACCGGGTATGGGCGGCTCGGCTCGCTATCGTCTCCGCTATCCTCGCGGCGTCCCTCGCCTGGGCTGCGGCGTTCGCGACCCGCAACGCAGCGGATTGGGCGCCCGAACTGATCCTCCGCATCCTTGCCTGGATCGGGGTCATCGGGCTCGCTATGGCCATCGCGGCATGCATTACCGCCATAGCTTGGAGGCGCACCGGCCACAGGATGAGCGGACCCGGCACAGTCATCGTCCTGGCAGGCCTGATGGGCGCAATGCTCGGCTCGCTCCCCGCGGCCGCCCTGCTCCCGCCCTCTGCCCCCCTGTCCGAAGACGCGCGACAGCTCTCTGAGAGTGAGGCCGCTCTCTGGATCGCAGAGAACACGGACGCGGATGCGGTACTGGCGGTGAACGACCACTGCGCCGGCGAAGAAGCACCAGTCTGCGATTCACGGGTCTACTGGGCGTCGGGGCTCGCAGGGCGGCGCGTGCTCTTGGAATCATGGTCGTACATCCCGGAGTCGGCAGACCTCGCGCCCGACACCATCATCCGACCGGCGTTTGACCTCACCCTGCTGGAGTTCAACCAGTCTCTCTTCACGGGTCCGACCGCCGATTCGACAGCGGAGGCGCGCAGTCTCGGCGTCGACTACCTCGTCGCGACATTAGGAGCGACTGAGGTGTCTGCGGAACTGAACAGCTATTGCACGACCGTCTTCGAGAACGACCACGTTCTGGTGTGCGCTCTCATGGGATGAGCTCGCACCGAGGCAGTCTCGCAGGAATCGCTGGGTACGCTGAGTCACGACCTTCAACCCAGGACCCGCCCAAGTGACATCCACACAAACCGTTTCCTCATCGCGCAAAGTGCGTCCCCACGTTGCCGTTGTCCGACCCGAGATCCAGGCGTTGCGAGCGCTTGCGGTCTTGGGTGTGCTGTTGTTCCATCTTTGGCCGAATCGCCTCCCAGGAGGATTCGTCGGCGTCGATGTCTTTTTTGTGGTCTCGGGTTTCCTGATCACCGACCATCTCATCCGCGAGTGGCTCACCCGCGGGAGGGTCTCACTCACGACGTTCTGGGCCCGTCGGGCGCGCCGCCTCATCCCGGCTTCGCTCCTCGTCCTTCTTGCCACCGTGGTGGGGGTTCGGCTATTCGTTCCCGACGTCCGATGGGGCCAGTTTGGGACAGAAATAATCGCGAGCGCCTTCTACGTCGAGAATTGGGCACTCGCAGCGCAATCCGTGGACTATATGGCGCTGTCCAACGTCAAATCGCCGGTGCAGCACTTCTGGACGCTGGGAGTCGAGGAGCAGTTCTACCTCCTCTGGCCGCTGCTGATGGTGGCCTCGCTGGCACTCGCACGAGTGCTGCGGCGACGTTCGATGGTCACGCTCGCTCTCGTAGTCGGCGTTGTATCCGCGGCGAGCCTCGTTCACTCGACAGTTTCAACCGCGATCGACCCCTCGGTGGCGTACTTCTCAACTCTCACGCGAGCGTGGGAGTTCGGAGCGGGAGCACTACTCGTCTTCATCCTCCGCCGCCACCCTGTGCCATTCGGGGGCGGCTCCCGAGCGGCAGCGGCATCCTGGGCTGGCGCAGTGATGATCGTCACCGCAATGGTGGTATTTACGGGCTCGACACCATTCCCGTCATTCACGGCACTACTGCCGGTCATCGGAACACTGCTCGTGATCGGTGCAGGCACACCCGTCTCGCCCATCTCGCCTGCGCGCCTCATGGCGCTCCGTCCCATCCAATTCGTCGGTGATGTTTCGTATGGGACATACCTTTGGCACTGGCCGCTGATTGTGCTGCTTCCGTACGCTCTGGGCACGCCTCTGGGCACCGTCGCCTCGGTGATCGTACTGTTCGCGTCGATCGGTCTCGGCTGGGCCTCGAAAAAGTTTGTCGAGGACCCCATACGCGCTCGTCGTATAGTCGCGGACTCCAAACCACGTTGGACTTTTGCGGTGACTCTGGTCGCGATGCTCGGTGTGACGGCCGCAGCGCTTCCGATGGCGACCTTCCGCATTACCGCGCCGTCGATTCCTGCGGTGGGACAGCAAGCGGACTGTTACGGCGCAGAGGCCATGCTCGACACCACCTGCGGGCCTGCCCAGGATGTCGCGCTCACCGCCGCACTGAGCTCATTCTCTGTCGACCTTCCGCCTGACGACATCCTCGCCTGCGAGCGCCCGACAACCGCCGAAGATTACGTCCGATGCGATTTCGGAGACGAGCAGTCCTCCGGACCGCGAGTCGCCCTTATTGGCGACTCGCACGCCACCCGACTCGTGGAGCCGCTGCGCGAGACCATCCTCGCGCAGAACGGAACGCTCAGCACATTCCTCGTTTCGGGTTGCTCCATGATGTCAAACGAGCTGACGGGTTCGGCGTGGGGATACGAGACGCCTTACGCGGAACAATGCAGAAACGTGGCGGAGCGGATCCACGAAGCGGTAGCAGCCGATCCAACGATCGACACTGTGATTCTTAACAACCGGACGCGACTCTACGTATCTCCGGACGATTCGCTTCGCCCGCTGACAGCGGCAATGGTGAACCGCACCATCGAGAATTTCACTGCCGTCGGCAAGCGAGTTGTGGTGATTGCGGATCCCCCAGAGATGAGCGCCGTTCCACCCCGCAACGGCGGCAGCGCCGTTGATTGTCTAGCCAGCGCAACATCCCCGGTGGAGTGCGGACTGCCTCGGCCACAATCTGAATTTCCCGATCCGATGTCCGAGGCAGCCAAGGCATCCGGGGCAGGGCTAATCGACATCGATGACCTTTTCTGCACCGACCAGGTCTGCCTTCCCCAGATCGGCGGACTGGTCGTCTACTCAGACGACAACCACCTGACGCGCTCGTTCGCTCGCAGTTTGGTAGGACCCCTCGCCGAACGCCTGTCTCCGTGGATATCGCCCGGCGCATGAGCCCGTCCACCTACACAGACTCGCTTCAGGCCAGGTTGTTGTTCCACATCGACAACGCCGAGCCGATGGCCATATGCATGTCGAGGTACTGATATGTACCCAGCCGGCCGCCGAAGTACACGCTCTGCTCACCCGCCTGAAGATCGCGGTAGGCAAGCAGGCGGGCTCGGTCATCCGGGGTGTTGACCGGGTAGTAGGGCTCGTCCTCGCCACCGGCGAATCGCGAGAACTCCCGCATGATCACGGTCTTGTTGCGGGGGTAACGCTCTGCGCGCTCCGGGTGGAAGTGCTTGAACTCGTGGATGCGTGTATAGGGAATGTTGGCGTCCGCGTAGTTCATGACGGGTGTGCCTTGGAAGTCTCCGACTTCCAGCACCTCCTCTTCGAAGTCGAGCGTCCGCCAGCCCAGTTCCCCTTCGGCGTAGTCGAAGTACCGATCTATAGGCCCTGTGTAGACGATCGGAAGCTGTCCGACGGTGGCAGTCTTGTTCAGAGGCTGTGCTGCATCGAAGAAATCCGTCGACGGCTGGACGTCGATGTTGGGGTGATCGGCCATTCGCTCGATCCAGGCGGTGTACCCATCAATGGGCAGGCCCTCCCACGTGTCGTTGAAGTAGCGGCTGTCGTAGTTGTAGCGGACGGGGAGCCGACTGATGACCTCGGCGGGTAGATCCTTGGGATCGGTTTGCCATTGCTTCGCGGTGTAGTCGCGGATGAACGCCTCGTATAGAGGTCGCCCGATCAACCCGATGGCGCGTTCTTCTAGGTTCCGTGCTTGCTTCGCATCGAACTCCCCCGCGAGCTCCTGAACCAGCGCTCTCGCCTCGTCCGGCGTGTACGCAGATCGGAAGAACTGGTTGATGGTGCCGAGGTTTATCGGAAGGGGATAGACGATGCCGTTGTGAGTGGTGTGGACACGGTGAACGTAGTTAGTGAATGACGTGAACCGGTTGACGTACTCCCACACTGTCGGGTTGGAGGTATGGAAAAGATGCGCACCGTACCGGTGCACCTCGATGCCGGTTGTGGGCTCGTCTTCGCTGTACGCGTTCCCGCCGATATGGTGACGGCGATCGATCACCGTCACCTTGCGGCCGGCCGCCGCGGCACGCTCTGCAACAGTAAGGCCGAAGAATCCAGAGCCGACGATGAGAAGGTCCATGGCAATTCCTGACGATCGGGATGAAGGGCGGGCCTCATCTAGAGGTGACGTCGATCCGTACGGTCGGAGCGGCGCGACGGTCCAGTCTAGGCGCCCTTCGTCGGTTCTCCCTCCTTGCGGTCACCGCGACGCGAACTCCGGGAGAACGCGATAAGCAGCACAGCGAGCACGGCGGCAACGATCCCCGCCCCCAGCTCCAAGTGCCACCCGGGCGGACGGAAGACGATGGTCAGCTCCTCGCCCACATCTGCGGGTGTGACTCCCAGCGTGAGGAGATAGCCCCGCTCTGGAGCGAGAAGTTCCCCGCCGCTGCTCGTGTAGCCGGGCCACGCGAGGCGGCTAAACACGATCTCGCCTTGGTCTTCGGTAACGTCTTCGATCCGCACGCTCACCGATGTGTCGCTCTGCTCAAGGATCGTGACATCCAGTCCTGGCGACGTGCGAGCGACGCCACCCGCTGCATCCAACGGATCCGCGCGGCCCAGGGTCCAGGTGTACTCGCTTTCACGCAGTGTCCATCCCGGTGGTGGCACGGGTTCGTCCTCGAGCCCGACCCCCTTGATCACGATGATCTGATTGAGGCGCATGTCGTCGGCGAGCGGAACCGGCTCCTCGGCGGTGGTGTCGAACAAAGCAGCGAGCGCTTCGGGGCAGGTGTACCCACGGATATCGATGCACAGCTCCTCTGCAAACGCCTTGAACGGCAACACCGTGTAGACACCAACGACATCGCGGTCGGCGAGATACCAGAGATTCGCGATCAGGGACTCGCTATAGGCGCCGGGATTGTTCTGGAGCGAGTAAACGTCGCCGACAGTCATGATGCCGTTCTCGAGATCGACTCCGACATCGCGCATCTGCTCGACCGAGGACGGCACTTGGAAATTACCCATCGGACTGTTCGGGTACTTGGCGATCTGAGGCATCAGCACAACGACGGACGCGATGAGGGCAATGCCAGGCACTACCCACCCTCTGCGGCCATCTGCACCGCGGCGAAGTGAAAAATCGATGGCGATCCAACCGGCCATCTGGACACTGAACGCGATCGCCACCCACAGCCAAGAATCGGGTTGCGCGGCCCACGCCATCCATGCCGCGCCAGCTGTCACGAGGGTGATGCCCACCCGGTGCCGCCGTGCCGCAATCTTCGGCCAAGCCGTGCTCGCAATCACGGCCACGAGTATGGCGATTGCCAGCACCGCGTAGGGCATCATGCGCGCTGGGTAGCGTAGCGGCCCGAGTACACTCGGGCCGATCACGAGGGCGATCGTGCACCCCAGCACCCCGTACACGGTTATCAGGGGACGCCAGGCGCGTATCGCTGCCGCTCCGAGGACAACGAGGATCGGGACAAGCCAGGTGATGTATTGCATCGGGACGGGCGCCGCGTCGCCCCAGTAACCGCGAATCGTCGTTACTGCAGTCGCGATGGGGGACGTCGCGAGGTCGCTGAGGTCCATGCTCAGAAAGAGATCATTGGCAATCCCGGTCTCAGAGCGGACAGTCACGGGCGCGGTCAGGATGCCTGGGAGATAGACGAACACGGTGAGAAGCGCCGCATACAGCCCCAGCACGAGTGGTCGGACCACTTGTCGTGGCGATCGAAGGGCACCCTCCACAAGCGTGAAGGCAAACAGGATGACGAGTTCGATGACGCCGAAGACGTATCCGACAGTGATCAACAAGTAAGCGGAGACCAAGAAGGCCGCAGGGCCCTTTCCATAGACGAGATGCCGGCGAAGTGCCCACCACGCGAAAGCGAACAGGGCCACGCTCTGCAATCCCGTCACCCACGACGGCGCATCGAGGTACATCGTCTGACCTCCAGCTGTCGCCGCGAACGCCGCGACAGCTGACCAAGCCGGAGACGCTCCGAAACTGCGTGCGAGCAAGAATGCGCCAACACACAGCAGCACCAGCAGGAGCGTCTTGACCAGGGTGGCGTAGACGGCGGCGCTCGGCACCGCATGCGCGCCGAGACCAATCAGCCAGGCAAGGGGACTCCACAAACCCCACTGCCCCTCAGCCAGGAGATTCCCGCCCTGCCACGCTCCCGGGTCGAGGATCGTCCACGACCCCGAGAGGAGGCGATCCCCTAACTCGTACCACTGGCCGTAGGCGCCGAGCTGCGTGTCGTCCCAGAAGAAGTACCAAGGGGTGCGGATGACCCTCGCTACGACGTTCACCAGGGTCGCCGCAACCGCAAGGGCCAGCCAGACTTCGGCGCGGGAAGACAGCGGAACGCGCGGCTTGATCTTGCGTCTCGCGCCGCCAGGATTCGGGGGTGCGAGTGGCGCTGAAGTGGGGGTCGTCACACCTCGAGGGTACCGTCGGCGACGTCGCAGCTCGGTGCCACAGCCGCGCCCGAGTAGGCTGTTGCAGGCGCAAACGGCGCCCCAGGAGGAGTGTCATGGGTTCACGCGTCGTGGTCACGGGAGCGAACGGCTATCTGGGGCGTCATGTCGTTGAGGCGCTGCTCGCGCGAGGTGATGAGGTCGTCACGGTTAGCCGCTCAGCCGATCCGTGGTTGGTCGAACGAGTCGGCGAAGATCGGGTAATCAACCGCTCAGCCTTCGACCTCACGACCCAGGACTGGGATGTGCTCGCGGATGCCGACGCTTTGGTGCATCTCGCCTGGCGTGACGGTTTCGTGCTCCGCTCCCGAGCGCATGGCGAGGACCTGTCCTCGCACTACAGCTTCCTGATGGATGCCGCCGACCGGGGCGTGAAGCGCATCGCACCCATCGGGACGATGCACGAGATCGGATACTGGGAAGGGCCTGTCGACGCGGAAACACCGAGCAATGCGACGACCCCCTACGGCATAGCCAAGAACAGCCTGCGGGAACTATTGACGGCATCGCTGCCGGACACGACCGCCCTCGCGTGGCTGCGCTGCTACTACATCATCGGAGACGACGCGCGCAGCCAGTCCATCTTCAAGAAGATGCTGGATGCCGTCGACAGAAATGAGCGAGAGTTTCCCTTCACATCGGGGAAGAACCTCTACGACTTCATCGACATCGACGTGCTCGCACGTCAGATCGCCGCGGCGGCGATTGACAGCGAGACCACTGGCGTCGTCGAGTGCAGCACGGGTCGTCCGCGGACACTCGCCGACGCGGTCGAGGGCTTCATCCGTGAAAGAGAATTGCCCATCCGTCTTGCCTACGGGGCGTTCCCCGACCGGCCCTTCGATTCGCCCGGCTTGTGGGGCGACTCGACTCGGATCGAGGAGATAATGGCGCGTCAACAACAGATACGAGAGAGTCCATGACACTTCGCGATGACCTGATCGCCTTGGCCGCTTCTACTCCCGACCCGGGCGAATCTCAGAAGCTGATCGAATATATCGACCTTGTCCTGGGCGACGACAACCGGTTCCACTCGCTGGATGAGCTACGCCAATGGATCGACACCATCCGCGAGGCCTCGCCGATCCACCTTGAACGCAAGCGGATCCCCGAACTACGCGATTGGCACGTCGATCCAGACACCGGGGAGATCTCACACGTATCCGGCGAGTTTTTCCGAGTGATCGGTGTGGGCATCTCGAACTCGGCGCGCGAGGTGAGCGGCTGGGACCAGCCGTTCATCTTCCAAAAAGAGGCCGGGATACTCGGTATTCTCCGTGCTCGCTTCGATGGTGTCTGGCATTACCTCCTGCATGCGAAGGCAGAGCCGGGCAACACGCTTCTGTACCAGATCTCCCCGACGCTGCAGGCGACTTACTCGAATCTCAAAACAGCGCACGGGGGGCGGGTTCCCCGTTTCAGCGAGTTTTTTCTCGAAGAAGGTGCCGCTCCACGTACCGTTGTGTACCGACAGTGGCTTGCGGAGGACGGTGGACGGTTCTACCTCAAGTCGAACCTGAACATGCTGGTCGAGGTGGCCGCCGAGGACGTTCCGGATTTCCCTGACGAGTACCGCTGGTTCACCCTCTCCCAGATCAAGCGCCTCCTGCAGGAAGACAACTACATCAACCCGCATGTGAGAGGCATCTTGTGCCACCTCTGAACGTCGGTGTCCTGGGCGCGGCGAAGATCGCGGACAAGTCCACGGTCCCCGCCATGCTCGCCACTGAGGGGGTGTCCGTCGCCGGAGTGGCTGCTCGGGATAGCGCCCGAGCCCAGGCGTTCGCCACCAAGCACGACATCCCGGTCTTCGATAGCTACCAGGAGATCATCGACGACCCAGCGGTGGACGCGGTCTATGTGCCACTTCCTGTGGGGCTGCACGCCCGGTGGGCGCTTGCCGCAATTGCTGCAGGCAAGGATGTCCTGGTGGAGAAGTCTCTTGCCGGCACCCTCGCCGACTGTCTGGAGGTCATCGATGCCGCGCGTGCCGCAGGTGTTGTGATCGTAGAGAACTTCATGTGCGAACGCCACCCGCAGAACACCTTCATCCGTGAGGGACTTGCGTCGGGGATTATTGGAGAACTTCATCACGCGACGCTGTCCTTCGGGTTCCCCGCTTTCCCGCCGGATGACCTTCGCAATTCTGCCCGGCTGGGCGGGGGGGCATTGAACGACGCCGGGGCATACTGCCTCGATATGGCGACGTACTACAGCGGCAGGGCTCCGGAAGCTGTCACGGCGCGACTCGCAGCTGGCCCGCACGGCGTCGATGTCGTCGGTAGCGCTTTCCTCGAGTACGACGACGAGCTGACCGTCTCCGTGTCGTTCGGATTCGGCTATGACTATCGAAACGAGGCAAGATTCTGGGGTGCTTCTGGTCAACTCGAGGTTGACAGATGCTTCTCGATCCCGCCTGACCGCCCACCTGCCGTCTCGGTCACCCGCAACACGGTACGGGAGGACATAGAGCTGGCGGCGGCAGACCAGTTCCGCCTTCAGGTCGAGTATTTCCGTGACCTCGCGGTCGCGGGCGGGCCGGCCGTTGCTCGAGAGCTGGATGCCAGGGAGCGTCATGCGCGCGTCATGGAAGCTGTCAGAGTCTCTGCCCGAGAGCGCCGCCGAGTTCTCGTCAACGAGGTCATGCCTCGTGCCTCGGCGCGGGATGCATCCAGATGAGTGAGTTCGAGGAGCCGCAGGCGCCGCCTGGACCTCTTTTGCGCCTCATTAAGGACAAGCGGATCGCTTTCCTCATCGTGGGGGTCGCCAACACCGCCATCGGATTCCTCTGGTACACCCTCTTCCTCTGGCTGCTCGGAGCTCTGCCAGTGGGCTACATAATTGCTCTCGTTGCCGCCCAGATCACTAGCGTCCTGTGCGCCTTCGTGCTGTACAGGCGCTTCGTCTTCCGCGTGCGCGGCCACGTCTGGCGCGATCTGATGGCCTTCTCGTCGGTCTACGCAGTGTCGTTCGCCATCAATATCGTCGCCCTACCGATCTTGGTCGAGATCGTGGGCTTTCATCCTTTGGTCGCTCAGGTGGCTATCGTCTTCGTGACGACGATCGTGAGCTACGTGGGACACAACTACTTTTCTTTTCGCAGGAAGCACGGTGCGTCATGACAGTCCCCAAGGTTTCGGTGGTCGTTCCCGCCTTCAACAACGAATCATTCATCCGACAGACGATGCGGTCCGTCCTTGACCAGGACGGGGTCGATCTCGAACTCGTCGTTGCTGACCACAGCTCGCAGGACGGAACCTGGGACGCAATGAGCGAGTTCGCCGGGGATCCGCGCGTGCGGCTGCTGTCGACGCCTGCGGGCGGCGGCGCCGAAGCCAACTTCAACCGTGTCTCCGCGGAAGCGCGCGGCGACTACATCAAGCTTCTTCCCGGGGACGACTACCTCTTGCCGGGGGCACTCGCACGACAGGCCCGAGCGCTGGACGAAGATGATGCGGCAGTACTGACGGCATCCCGCCGCACTATCGTCGATGCACGGGGCGGAACGGTGATCCGCGCCCATGGGCTGAAGGGCGTGAAGCGACGTCTCTCCGGAAGCGACGCGATCCGACGAACCGTTCGCGCCGGTTCCAACATCTTCGGAGAGCCCGGCGCAGTGCTCATGAGACGTGAAGCTCTGGAGAGTTCAGGACTGTGGGACTTCAGTCACCCATTCCTGGTCGATCAAGCTACCTACGTGAACCTCCTGTTGAAAGGAGACTTCATCCCTGATCAGGAGCCCGGAGCTGTTTTCCGTCTGAACAACGGCCAGTGGAGCGTCGCGCTCACCGACTACCAGTACGAGCAAGTCTCATCGTTCCACCGCGCGCTGAGCGAAGCGAACCCCGGACTCCTCACGCGAAGCGATGTGCGGGTTGGCAACCGAAACGCGTGGCTGATGGCACAGCGGCGAAAGCTCACTTACCGGATATTGCAGAGGAGGATGTCATGACCGAGCTGGATGCCTTCGAACACCGCATCTCTATCGTCATCCCCGTTTACCGAGGGGAAAGAACGCTACCGGCCGTCATCGATGAGCTTCTCCCCTACGTACAGGGTTTCCACACCGCTGCCGGCCACCGCGCCCGGATCGAAGAAGTCATTCTTGCGTACGACCGTGGCCCCGATCGATCAGACGAGGTCATGCGGCACCTGTCGAGTGAGCACAGCTTCGTGAAAGTGGTGTGGCTGAGCCGCAACTTCGGACAGCATGCAGCGACCATGGCCGGCATCTCATCCTCCGGTGGCGACTGGATCCTCACGATGGACGAGGACGGGCAGCAGGATCCCGCATTCATCGGTCTTCTGCTCGACACAGCGATCGCCGAGCAGGCGGAGGTCGTCTACGCCAGGCCCACGAACAAGCCGCCGCACGGTGCGGTGCGAAACAACGCTTCCCGACTGGCGAAACGGGTCTTGCAGAGCGTTTTCGGCAGCGGCAACGCTGCGGAGTTCAACAGCTTCCGGCTGATCCTCGGCGAGGTAGGACGGAGCGTGGCGGCCTACACCGGTACCGGCGTATACCTAGATGTGGCGCTTACATGGGTGGCGAACCGCCAGGTGACCGCGCCGGTGGTACTGCGCGAGGAAGGGGACCGCCCATCTGGCTATTCCTATGCGCGGCTGCTCGGCCACTTCTGGCGGATGGTTCTGTCCACCGGCACCAAAGGCTTGCGCCTCGTGACAGTTCTGGGAGGGCTGTTTGCGGCGGCCGGGGTGCTCTTCGCGGTCTATCTCATCGTTGTCCGTTTTGTATCCGGGAACGTGCCCGAGGGCTGGACCTCGCAGATGGTGCTCACATCGCTCGGCGTGGGAGCGATCCTTGTTGCACTCGGGATCGTCGCGGAGTATGTGGGCGTTGCCGTGAACATGGCAATGGGTAAGCCGCCGTACCTCATCGTGCGGGACCCGGCGCTGTCGCCCCTCGCAGCTCGCCCCAGCAACACTCAGCCGCGGACCGATGATCGCTGACTGGGTCGTCGGACGTGGGCTGCTGGGCAGCGCGGTCGCGCGACAGATGCGGAGCGAGCCACTCTCTCGCTCGGTCCGCTGGGACGACGACGAAGCTGCGCTCAAGGATCTGACATCCGGCCTCCGCTCGCTCTACGAAGTCGACGCCGACCAGTACCGCATCTTCTGGTGCGCAGGAAGCGGAGTGACCGCCACCCCTGCAGCGGTGCTGGCACGCGAGAGCGCCCTATTTGCAGAATTCCTAGCGGAGTTCGCATCTATCCCGCAATCTGCGGCCCGACGCACCACCTTCTTCCTTGCTTCTTCCGTCGGTGGCGCGTACGCCGGAGTCGGCTTGCCGCCCTACTCGGAATCGTCACCTACCGCGAGCGCCTCACCATACGGGGACACCAAGCTCGCGATGGAGCAATCCCTCAAAGCCGCAGCAGAGCAGTTTGGATTGCGCGGGTTCATCGGGCGGATCACGAACCTCTACGGGCCCGGCCAGAAGGTCGGCAAGAAGCAGGGACTTATTTCGGTGATGTGCGAGACGTACTTCAACCACGAGCCTGCGACCGTGTACGTGTCTCTGGACACGCTACGTGACTACATCTACGAAGATGACTGCGCCGCGGTGGTGCTTGCGGGAACGGACAGGGCGACGGCTCTGGCGCCGGGTGAATGCGCGGTAAAGATCATCGGCTCAGGCCAGGCCGTGTCGATCGGAGATCTCATCGGCACCATTACTCGCGTCCGCCGGCGCCGCCCACTCGTTGCCTTCGGCGGTGGTAATGCGGTCGGTCAGGCGCCGGATCTGCGCGTCCGAAGCGAGGTCTGGCCAGATCTCCAGGGCCTCGTTCAGACTCCGCTCCCGGCTGGCATCGCCGCCGTGTTCCGCTCGCTCGGCGAAGCGATGTCGCGCCCCAACGCGTGACGCGGAGCGTTCGCACTGCGGTTCTCTCGTCCTATCGCACCCGCTGATAGGCTCGAATCCATGCGTGTACGCCCTCTTGCAATCCCCGGCAGCTTCGAGTTCACCCCCCGACAGTTTGATGACAATCGCGGCTCGTTCGCCGAGTGGTATCGGTTCGAGCCTGTCGAAGAGGCCGTCGGCCACAAGCTCGATCTCCGGCAAGCCAATATCTCGCGTTCAGCCAAGGGCGTCCTGCGCGGCATCCACTACGTTGACCTCCCCGGACAGGGCAAGTACGTCACGTGCGCGTACGGAGCGGTGCTGGACTTCGTCGTAGACATTCGGGTCGGCTCTCCGACCTTCGGGCAATGGGACACCGTGCTGCTGGACGACAAGGATCGGCGAGCAATCTACATTGCCGAAGGGCTCGGTCATGCCTATGTCTCGCTCGAGGAGAACTCGATCGTGACGTATCTCTGCTCGAATGTGTATGACGCGGCGACCGAAGGCGCCATCCAACCTCAGGACACGACGATCGGCCTGACATTCCCCAGCGAACTGGGCCAGCCGATACTCTCCGACAAGGACATCATCGCGCCATCGCTCCAAGAGCTTCAGGACGCTGGAAAGTTGCCTACCTGGGAAGATTCTCGCGGCTACTTCCGTTGAAGCCCCCCTCCGTAGTGATCCAACAAGAGAGGAAGGCGCCATGAAGGGCATCATCCTGGCCGGAGGATCCGGCACGAGACTGCATCCCATCACTCTGGGCGTTTCTAAACAACTCGTTCCGGTGTACGACAAGCCGATGATCTACTACCCGCTGTCAACGTTGATCAACGCCGGCATCTCGGACATCCTCATCATCACGACTCCTCAGGACACCGACCAATTTCGACGACTGCTCGGAGACGGATCCCAGTTCGGCATCAACTTGAGCTATGCGGTTCAGCCGAGCCCAGACGGTTTGGCTCAAGCGTTCATCCTGGGCGCAGACTTTATCGGGCAAGACACCGTCGCGCTTGCCCTCGGAGACAACATCCTTTATGGACCCGGACTCGGTCAGCAGTTGCGGCGATTCAAGGACCTGACCGGAGGCGCGATATTCGCCTACTGGGTCGCCGATCCGACTGCCTATGGGGTCGTGGAGTTCGATTCTGAAGGCAACGCAGTGTCGATGGAGGAAAAGCCCGCCGTCCCTCGCAGCAACTACGCGGTGCCCGGCCTCTACTTCTACGACAACGAGGTCATCAGCATCGCGCGGGATCTCGCCCCCTCGCCGCGGGGTGAGCTAGAGATTACGGACATCAATCTCGAGTATCTGCGGCGAGGCTCGCTGCGGGTCGAAGTGCTCCCGCGTGGCACCGCTTGGCTGGACACAGGGACCTTCGATTCGATGACAGACGCCGCGGAATTCGTGCGCACCATGGAGCGGCGCACAGGGCAGAAGATCGGGTCTCCTGAAGAAGTCGCCTGGCGTCGAGGCTTCCTGACAGACGATCAGTTGCGTTCGCACGCCGAGACCCTTCGAAAGTCCGGCTACGGACAGTACTTCACAACTCTTCTCGAGCAGGGACGCTGATATGCGACGGCTCCTCGTCACCGGTGGTGCAGGATTCATCGGTTCGAACTTCGTGCACTATGTCATGGAGCACACAGATGACCACGTGACTGTTCTGGACAAACTCACCTATGCAGGAAACCTCGCCTCGCTCACCGGGCTACCGGAGCGTCGGCTGACCTTCGTCCAGGGCGACATCGCAGACGCGGCTCTCGTTGACAAGCTGTTTGCCCAGGTCGACTCGGTCGTGCATTACGCGGCCGAATCCCACAACGACAATTCGCTGAACGACCCCCGCCCATTTCTCGACACGAACATCGTCGGGACGTACACGCTCCTCGAGGCGGCACGTCGCCATGACCGCCGCTTCCACCATATTTCGACCGACGAGGTCTATGGCGATCTCGAGCTCGACGACCCACAACGCTTCACCGAAGCGACTCCCTACAATCCCTCCAGCCCATATTCTTCAACCAAGGCTGGCAGCGACCTCCTCGTGCGCGCGTGGGTGCGCTCGTTCGGGGTGCGAGCGACTATCTCGAACTGCAGCAATAACTACGGCCCCTACCAGCACGTGGAAAAGTTCATCCCGCGTCAGATCACGAACGTCATTCGCGGAATCAGGCCGAAACTTTACGGCGCCGGCGAGAACGTGCGTGACTGGATCCACGCCGATGACCATTCCTCAGCCGTCCTCCGCATTCTCGATGGTGGCGAGATCGGCGAGACATACCTCATCGGCGCTGACGGCGAGATGGACAATCGATCCGTCGTGAGACTGATCCTCGAGATGATGGGCCAGCCAGCAGACGCGTTCGACCATGTGACGGATCGTGCGGGTCACGACATGCGGTACGCGATCGACTCTGCGAAACTGCGCGATGAGCTCGGGTGGGCACCACGTTTTGCCGACTTCACGGCAGGTCTTGCCGCCACCATTGACTGGTATCGCGCGAATGAGGCGTGGTGGGCTGCGACAAAAGACGGCGTCGAGTCGTTCTACGCCTCGAAAGGTCAGTAGAACGCCGCGGTTCGCTCCGGGTATTCGCCCCCGAGCGAACCGCGGCCCTCTTCAACGCTGGGTAATAGCGCCTGTGGGCTGGTCCCAGACCAAGCTGCCGCGCTCGAAGCTGATCGAACAGCCTCCGACCACGCATGCTTCGCCGCCGGTCGGCCACCCGAGAACGCTACCTGTCCCACCCATGCCGACATAGGTCGACCACAGGCCGCTGTTGGTACGAAGGGAAGCGACAGGTCCACCCGCCTTGACGTAAACCTGGCCATTACGGAAACGCTGGGTCCACCCTCCTCCGTTGTCGGCGGTCGCCACCATGGCGGCGATGGGCGCGCCATGCCAGGAATTCACCCCGCCAGCGGTGAGCCACAGTTGCGCGATCGCGCCGCTGACGTCTCTAACCAATGACGAGCTCTTCTCCCAGGCGATCGCACCGCCCGCAAAAACTGTCCAGCAGCCGGCTGCACCACACGTCTCTGTACTTTCCGGCCATCCGAATGGCCCCGCCAGGCCACCTGACTGGATGAACCGCTGCGTGATGCTGCTTGAGGTTCGAAGCGCCGCGACTTTTCCTGCGGTCGACACGTACATCGAACCGCCGCTGAAGGACTGCACGGTTCCTCCCCCCGCAGTGGAGGTCTGCACCGGCGAGGCGGTGGGGACACCGAGCCCGCGCATCCCGCCGGACGCGGTCCACGCAGTCGCCACCGATTGCGTGAGATCCACGATCCCGAGTTTGGACGCCCACACGGAGATTCCAGCGTCGAAGGTGGTGGCGCACCCGTCAGCCGTACACTCTTCGCTGGCCACGGGCCACCCGAGCGCACTTGTAGGACCGCCGAGCGAGTTGTACCGCTGAGTGATCCCGCTATTGGCGCGAAGTGTCACCGTAGGACCGGCGCTCTTCACGAATATCTTCGCGCGAACGAAAGTTTGGTGCCACCCAGGGCTTGAGGTGTTGACCGTGGACATCGAGGTCGTCGGGGCACCGATCGGATTGTTGACACCGCCGCCCGCAAGCCAAGCCGAGTTGATCGCACCATATAGCGGGTAGACGCTACCGGTCTCGTTACTCCACGCCATACTTCCTCCTTGGAAGGCAGTACGGCATCCATACGCGCCACAGTCTTCTCCCCCGACCGGCCAGCCGAGAGCGTGCGCCGGACCTCCGGATGACAGGTAGACCTGCGTGATTAGACTGCCTGACCTCAAGATGATGTACGCACCCGTTCGCGGAACGAAGATTACGCCGTTGCGGAACTGCTGGTACCAGCCGCTGCCCGAGGCTCCGGTGTACACCATGTCGCTCGTCGGCATGCCCATCCAGCCGGCACTACCGCCCTGTGTATTCCAGATGTCAGCGATCCGCCCGCTGACATTGAGCCGCGTATTCCCGAACCAGTCAACGTAGTACTGGTAAAAATTGCGGTTTCCGTAGGACGAGCATCCGTCACCGGTTCCGTAGCCGGCGCGAAGCGCCGCGGGGTTCGGCTGATAGGGCGTGTAATTGTAGAGTGCCGCCGTCGCGTAGTTGCTCACGAGCACGTTCGTCCCGCCACACGCAGTGTTCGGGTGATAACCGATGAAGTGCGTCCCGGGCTGACGCGAGAATGCACCTGCTTTGTATGTCTTGAGCTGGGTCGTGCCCGCGATAATCTGTGGGCCCACGCCTGCATACGCAGGGTCGCAGGGCGACGTGTCGGGGCAGAACGCACCCATCGCTGCCCGCAAGTTCCAGTCAGAAGGTGCTCTGCTCGTTACGAGTCCTTGCTCCTTCTGAAGCGTGACGAGGATGACCTTCGCTGATATCCCACACGCTACCTGGGCTCGGTAAATCACCTCAGCCACACGCATCGTCCCGCCGGTGATCGGCGCACACACGGTGTTGCCCGTGCGTGCCGATACCACTGCGCCGCGCGACGTGAACCCTGCCGAAATCACGTTCAAGCACTTGCCGTTACTACACGCGCCGATTAGGCGGTCCAGAAATGCTTGGATTTCGGCGGTGGTCATTGCAGCCGAATCGTAAAAAAGTGCATCGCTGATGATGTCCGATGGGGAAAACTCCGCCAAGTTGGCTGTGCGGACCTGACTGTCGGGCAGGCTCGAGACGCTGTTAACAATCGTCGAAGACCGATCCTCCGAAACAGCGCGACCGGACTGCTCCGAAGCTTGGGCAACGCCCGGCACGAGGACCAACGCTGCCACGATTGCGGCTACCCAAACCTTGGACGCCCGCGAACGGGAACGGTCGTCAATGAAGGTGAGCCTGTTACGCATGTGCCTATTGTGACTCAATCACCGGCCGAATGCGGGCATTGGGCTCATCAGGCACGGCGTCCCCCTCTACCGCGGTGCTGTCAGGCCGACGCGGACTCTGGGTACCTCAGCGGAGGATTGAAAGCCACGCCACCCATCCACTTGCGCATCAGCGACAGGCGCAGCCGCCAGGGGACACGACCGCGGTGCAGACTGACGAACAAACGCGCACCAAACTCGAGGAAGTAGACGAGACCCTTGTGGTGGAGCAGGAACGAGGACTCGTTGCGGACTCCGTACTTGAATTTCCACAGGCTCTTGGCGTCGACCATCGCGAAGTTGACACCGCGGTTGTCGCCCATATCGTGCACGACAACGCTATCGAGTACCTGAACTCCGGGGCAGCGCTGAGTCAATCGAAGGGTGTACTCGCGGTCATCAAACCAGATGAAGTACTCCGCGTAAGGAAGACCGTACTCGGCCAACACCCATCGAGGAATGAGGACGGATACAAATGAGCAGGCGGTCACCATGACGTTTTGCTGTTGCTTGACCAGCAATCGCCCCCAATCCCAGGTCGGAACCGGATTATTCATTTCACAGATAGCTCCGTCCGTGAACTCGACCACGGAACATGCGAAGGGAACATCCCCACCTAGCTCGTCCACCGCCTCTCCGAAGCCGCGCACGAGTGCTGCCAAAGCGCCGGCCCGGGGATAGCAGTCGTCGTCCATGATCCAGACAAAATCGGCGCCGGTTGCGTAGCCGCGCGACATCCCCGCGGAGAAGCCGCCCGCACCACCCGTGTTCTCGGACATCGTCACGATCTCAAGCGGCACCACTGTGTTGAGATCGGCGAGGTACTGCGCTGTGCCGTCGGTCGAAGCATTGTCGATCACAAGGAGAGTCGATACGACATGAGTCTGCGCTTCGATGGACTCGACGACCTTCTTTAACTTCTCAAGTCGATTGAAGGTGACGACCACCGCTGCCACTGTCACCATGAGCTGACCTCCCGTTCAAACCATGAACTCGCGGACTCGTGTGCCAGCAGTTCTCGCTCAGCAGCGCGTTCGACCAGCCAAAGGTCCGCTCGCAGCTTTTCGTTCTCCGCGAGCTCGAGTACCTTGTCGGCCGACTCGATGACGGCACGGTGCACGTTGGACGAAACGAGAGCGTGATGCGGCAGGAGATCCGATTGCGCACCGACATCGGTCGAGATAACGGGCACACCGTGTGCGATGGCCTCGAGGGTCGTCAGAGTCAGACCCTCATTGTGTGAAGTGACCACAAGCAAATGGGACTCGTCGAGAGTTCGCCCGACGGGTACCGTCGAGTCGCGGCGCACGACTACGTCGGACAGCCCGTAGGACTTGATGAGATCATCGACCCAACCGGAGAGGTCTCCATCGCCGTGCATGATGAACTTCACTCCGCTCTCGCGACGCCGGACCCGCTGTGCCATTGCGGCAAAAACCTCCGGAGCCTTCTGTCGTGTCATACGGCCGATAAACGCGACTGTCAGCGGTTCACCCGCTGGCCGCGGGCGTAAGGAAGAATCCGCTAGATCTACGGTGAGCCCGGCAAGAGGGGCCATAACCACTTTTCTTGCATCAATCCCCTGTGTCGCGACCATCCACTTCTCGAGCGAGGGCGAGATGACGTGATGAGTAGTAATCGCAGTTTCGACCAGCGCACTACTGACGGGATAGCCACCACCACGGCGCTCGACGATGTGGGTGGAATCGACCACCGGAATGCCGGGGCGCGATTCCGTGATCCAATGCAGACGGTCGTACAGCCACTGATTGTGATGCACCACCACTCCGCGTATGTCAAAGGACCGCAATATCGCGCGCAGAAGTTCTTCCACGCCCGGAGTCTGCGATGTCACAGTGGGTTCCGAGAAGGGAATGAGCAGACAACCCTCTAACTCGTCCCGTGCCGCCCATGCCTGATGCGAGTCACGGTTGGTGAGAACGATAGGCAGGAACCCGGCATCGCGCGCGATACGAACACTCTCGAGGGCCCAACGTTCGGCGCCGCCCAGCTCCAGCCAATGAAGCCCGAAGAGCACAGCTCTGGGCGCGCCGTCAACCGCCCGCGGGGCGAGCACGATTTCACTGTCGGAGTGGGAGCCTCCCGGAAGGAACTCGATCTGGTACTCCCGTCTGGGAGCAGCCGAAACTGTGGGGCGGCGGTGGCGGAGCAGCTCGAGGTCTCTGATCTCGTCGTAGACGAGTGGTGCGCGGGTTCGAACCTGGCGGGCGAACCGACGCAAAAGGTCTCGCGGCACGCCACGCGGCGGGTCGAAGGAAAGCACCTCGTCGCGCGAGATTCGTAGGTGCCGACGCGGAGAGCTGGTCAACACGCCCGAGCGCGCCTCCGCTTGTATCGGGGTGCGCTCCTCTGCCGACACGTGGCTTCGGACGGCGAACGAATGTATGCGGGAGCGGAACGCTCGGTTGTACCCGGAAAAGGTTGTGTCGTCGGTTGTGCGCGGCAGAGACGAGTGATCGCCATCGTACAAATGCACCTCAAATCGTGCTCCCGGCGCCATCAGCGCGTGAAAATTCAGTGCACCAACCAGCAGTCGACGCTCACGACTCGACAGACCTCGCAAAGAATCGTCGGCTTCAACTATTTCGAAAAGAGCAGGCTGGCCGAGCACGACGTCAGGGGTCACGATGGAGGCAGAATCCTTCGAAAAGATGGCGTGGGTTCACGCGGTGCGGAAGCTCCAGGAGTCTATCAGCGTCCCTGTGGCATACCTTGAGCGACTGAACCGTCGGCCCACCGGCTCCACAGCCGCGGCAAAGATAGGATGGTTCAGCCCGCGCCTCGGGCGCCCTCCCACGCAAATAAGGAAGTCGATGCCCCTTTCGACGCCCGCGACGCCCTCCCTCGAGGAACCTGGTCGGAATCTCGGTCTGGTTGACGTATTTCGCCGCCGCTACCTGTTGTCGCTGATCGTCAGCAAGGAAGTCCAGATCCGCTACCGCGGCTCGATCTTGGGTTGGGTCTGGTCCTACGTCAAACCGCTCGTCCAGTTCGTCGTCTTCTATGTGGCGATCGGTGTCTTCCTCGGGATGAACGACAACGTCGAGTTCTTCCCGATCTACTTACTGGCTGGAATCACGATCGTCACCTTCTTTAGTGAAGCGTTCGCGAACGGCACCAGGTCGCTGGTTGACAATGCAGCCCTGATCAAAAAGATCTACCTACCCCGCGAGATGTTTCCGATATCCAGCATGCTGATCGCTGCGGTCAATACGTTGCCGCAGATTGTGGTGGTCATCGTCATCTCCCTGTTCTTTGGCTGGGCACCATCTGCCGCTCATATCGGCGCGATCCTCCTGGCGCTCGTCATTGTCGCCCTGCTTGCAAGCGGCCTCGGTCTACTTTTCGGCGCTGTGAACGTCTCGTTTCGCGACGCTCAGGCCCTCGTCGACATCATCGTCATGTTCGCCGTCTGGGCCTCGCCGGTGATGTATCAGTGGCAGATGGTGCAGGAGAAAGTACCCGAGTGGTTGTTTGTCCTCTATCGCCTCAACCCGCTCACGCCAGCCGTTGAGCTCATGCACTACGGGATCTGGTTTCCGCTCGAGCCACGAAACGCGGCGCTTCTTCCCGGGTTGTGGACTTATTCAGGCTCCGCGCTACTGATTGGTCTCGCGCTCATCATGATCGGCCAACTCGTCTTCCGTCGCTTGGAGGGTCGTTTTGCACAAGACCTCTGACCCTTCAAAGCTGCCGCGCATCGTGGTGGATGACGTACATAAGGACTTCAAGCTCCGGCACACCCACTCGATGAAGGAGACGTTCCTCGCGGCGATCAGACGGAAACCGATCACAACGGAATTCCACGCCCTTGACGGAGTGTCTTTCTCAATCGGTGAGGGCGAGGCTGTCGCTCTCCTCGGCTTTAACGGCTCCGGCAAGTCCACCATGCTCAAGTTGATCTCGGGAGTTCTGACACCAGACTCCGGCAAGGTCCTGACCCGCGGGCGAGTGGCAGGACTCATCGAGGTCGGCGCGGGCTTCCATCCCGACCTCTCCGGCAGAGAAAACATCTTCCTCAACGCCGCTATTCTCGGGATGGAGCGTAAGGAGATCGAGAGACGCTACGACGAGATCGTCGCCTTCAGCGAGATCGAGCAGTTCATCGACACAGAGGTCAAGCACTACTCGTCCGGGATGTTTCTTCGGCTCGCGTTTTCTGTCGCCATCCACACGGAAGTAGATGTGCTGCTGATCGACGAAATCCTCTCCGTGGGCGATGAGCCCTTCCAGAAGAAGTGCCTAGCCCGGATCCGGGAGCTGCACGCGCAAGGCAAGACCCTGGTCGTCGTGAGTCACGATCTCGGCATGGTGTCGAAACTGTGTGAGCGGGGCGTCCTCCTGCGTGATGGTGGAGTCGCTTTCGATGGGCCGAGCACGGAAGCTGTTGCGCTGATGCGGGCCTAACGCGTCACGATCACAACTCGGCGTGGAGTTGCCACACCCGTTCGGCCGTATCGCGCCACGAGAAAGCCCGCGACCGATCAGCCGAGAGGACGCGCAGCCGTTTCGCAAAGCCGGCATCGTCAATCAGGCGCCGCAGAGCCTCGGCGATCCCATCCGCATCGTCAATGGCCGTGAAGTATGCACCATCGGCCAGCAGCTCCTCGTTCTGCGGGGTCTTCGCGGTAATAATTGGGGCTCCGACAGCGAGTCCCTCGATCACCCGCCAGGGAAACACAAAAGCCGTCGAAGCCGAGACCACCGCGAGAGCGCCAGACAAAACAGCGGCGCGATCGGATGCATCGACCCTACTGAGGACGTGAACTCGCCGTTCGGGAATACCGCTCGCCTGCGCGAGATCTCCGATCCGGGTCACATCGTCGTGCTCGTCGCCGATAAACACCACGTCGAGCGCGAGATCCGCGGCAGCGCGCAGAGCGGGCGTCAGCCCCGCGGGATCCGTCGTGCGTCCGAGAGCTACCACGTACCGGTCGGGCAGCCCCAAGGTTCGCACACGACCTGGCGCATCCGTCGGCGTCGCGAAGGCGTCGGGTGCAGCACCGGCGATCACACGGACTCGGCCGCGGAGCGAGGCGATCTCCCCGAGTTCGGCGGCCATCGCGTGCGTGGGAACGACGACAGCATCGGCGAACCTCGCTGCGCGACGGAGCATCGCTCGGTGCCACGCGACCGAGCCGCGATCGAGGCGCTCCGGCGCGGTCCACGGCTCGAGGCTCCACACAGTGACCACCGTTTGATCGTGATCGTGGGCACGATCGTGGCGAACCAGAGGCGCCATTAGCGTCGGCGAGTGGATCATTCCGCCCGCTGCGCCGAGCGAGACACCCGCAGCCCAAGCAGCAGCGAGCTGACGGCGACGGACGGTCGCACTCCACACCCCGGCAAGGCCGTCCAGCGCTGCGTACTGTCCTTGATCGGGGCCGTTCGCCGGGAGGATGCCCGCTACGTCGCACCCGGCAGGCGCGGTCTCGGTAAGCGCGGCTAAGAGACTCGTGGATGCGGAGCCGAGGTCGCTCGACGTCGGCGCGATCGCCTGGTCGAGCACTACTCGGAGCCTCGCTGTCACTCTTTTGACCCTACCCGCGTGACCTGGCGTCCACCTGTGACACGCTCGCGCTGCTCGCCTCCGGCGCGGTCGCGCATGCCCGACTCCACAGCCCGATACAACCGTGAACAAATTCCCTGCGTCGGAATGCTTGAATGAGGCCCGTGCCTGAAACCCACCACCACAACCGCCAGGGACGCCGCCGAGTCTGGCTGATCTCACTCGGTATCGCGCTTTTCGTGCTACTGGCGGCCGCCCTCTGGCTCGGCACGCGCGTCCTTGTCGCCCGCGACGGCCTCGAGTCCGCGGCCGAAACCGCCTCGACGATCCCCGATCTGGTGCAGAGCGGGGACGCGGCCGGAGCCGTCTCAGCGGCACGGGACTTCGAGACGGATGCCGACGCCGCCCGGGCCGCGACATCCGATCCCGTGTGGCGGGTCGCCGAATGGCTGCCCTGGCTCGGATCGGACCTGACCGCCGTCCGCGGCATGAGCGAAGTCGCCGCCGATCTCGCGTCCGCCGCTGTTCTTCCCCTCGCCGAGACTCTCGGCAGAATCGACATCTCATCTCTCGGCTTCGCGGATGGGCGCATCGATGTGGCTCCGCTCGCCGGAGCATCGCCGGATCTGGCCGCCGCCAACACCGCCCTGCAGCATGCCGTGGAGCGCGTCAACGCGTTACCCGAGCCGACGCTCCCAATCGTTGCGGGTGCCCTCGAGCGGCTACAGGATGCCACGGCCGAGGCGGCAGCGGTTATCGACGGGCTGGACCGCGCCGCTGCGGTACTCCCGGCGATGATCGGAACGGACGGTCCGCGCACCTACCTGCTGCTCGTGCTCAACAATGCTGAAGCGCGGTCCCTCGGCGGGATCGCCGGTGCCGGGGCAGTCCTGCGGTTCGACGACGGGCGCATCACGATCGAGCGGCAGTTCTCGTCACGCGATTTCGAACGCGCCGAAGAGCCCGTCATCGATCTGTCGCCCGGCACGATTTCCCTCTTCGAGGACCTTCCGGGCCGCTTCATCCAGAACACCGCGAGCTCGCTCGACTTCACCGAGACCGCGTCGGCCGCCGCCGCCCTGTGGGAGCACACCAGCGGGCAGCGGGTCGATGGCGTCATAGCGATCGATGCCGTCAGCATCTCGTACCTTCTTAAGGCGACGGGCCCGGTGCAGGCGGGACCGTTTTCGCTGAGCGCCGCCAACGCGGTCGATACCCTGCTGTCGACCGCGTACGCGCAGATTCTCGACACGACCATGCAGGACGAGGCGTTCGCACTGGTTGCACGGGCGGTCTTTGAGGCTCTCGCGGCCGGTGAAGCCGACCCGAGCATCCTGCTGGGAGCTCTCGGACGGTCAATGGACGAGCAACGTCTGCACGTCTGGAGTTCCCATGCCGAGGAACAGGCTCGCATCGATGGCACCCCCCTGGCGACGATGCTTCCGCCGGATTCGGATACGACGCGCATCGGAATCTTCGCCAACGACGTCACGGGCGCGAAACTCGACTACTACGCAACGCCCTCTACCCTTGTCGAACTGGACTCATGCACCGACGCCCCCCGCGTGACCGTCACGGTCGACTGGACGAACACCATCCCCGCGGACGCCGCTTCGACCCTCCCGAAGTACGTCCTCGGCCCCGAACTGATGGTTCCGACGTTCGGAGATACCCTCACCCGCATAGCGGTGGCAGGGCCGGATGACTGGCTCGCGACGGACTATTCGATTGACGGCGAGCAAGGGGGCGTCCAGGCAGCGCAGTACGGCAATCGCACCGTGCTGCAGCACGAGTTCGTCACTACACCCGGCGGTTCACACCGCATCGTCGTCAAGTTCACCGCGCCCGAGGGCACGACTCTCGAAGACCTCCCGATAAAGGTCGTATCGACTCCGCTCGTGCATGCGAACGAGGTA
This sequence comes from Microbacterium sp. HM-570, assembly GCF_054165885.1. Taxonomy (NCBI): domain Bacteria; kingdom Bacillati; phylum Actinomycetota; class Actinomycetes; order Micrococcales; family Microbacteriaceae; genus Microbacterium; species Microbacterium sp. HM-570. Next base: position 2,892,044 of record NZ_CM135111.1, on the reverse strand, counting down.
GAAATCGCGCACGCGAAGTGCACCGATTGATGTAGGGTGTGAAACGTCAGCTGGGGTAGTTGACATCAATTGGGGAAGTCTTCGCAGGACACCTTCGGGTCGTCCGCGATACGTGCATCGAATGCTGGGGAGCAGCGGTGTACGCATACTTCGCGTGAACACTGGGGAAATCTCATGCTGAAGAAGAACATCGTGGTGCTCGGAATCGCACTCGGAATCGTGGCGTTCGGCGCGCCCGCGGCGGCATCCGCCGTCGAGGACCCGTACGTCCTGCCTGCATCCGTCTCGATCGAAGATGCTGTCATCACGCCGTGCGAGTCGTCGACGATCGTGTTCGGCGCCAACTACTGGATCGCGGGCGAGAACGTCGCCGTCTCGGCTAGCGGCGCACGAGTCGCGGGCGCGAGCTTCACGCCGAGCGTCAACGCGGGCGCGGACGGAAGCCTTTCGGCGACCTTCCAGCCCCCGGCCGACGGCGAGGGCGTGTACGACATCACCTTCACGAGCGCGACGCAGAGCTACACGGCCCCGATCACGGTCACGCCGGTCGCGAACTGCGAGGGCGACCCGCAGGTCGACCAGGCTCTCGCGCTCACGGGTGGCGGCACCTCGCCGTGGGTCTACGGCATCGGTGGCGGACTGCTGGTCGCGGGCTCGGCCCTGATCACCGTCACTGTCCTGCGCCGTCGCCAGGCCTAAGCCCGCAGATACGTCCCTCACGGCGCCGCTCGCAACCCGCGGCGGCGCCGTGAGGCGTGTCTTCGCCTGCCATGAGAGCCGCACCAACCGGTCATCGTCGACCCACCCGGGGAGCAAGATGATCACGCGCATCGTTGCTGTCGCCCTGGCCGTCATCGCCATGATGTGGGCCGGGCCGGCAGCGGCCGCGGCGATCGCCGACGACTCCTACGTCGCCCCCGCGGGGGTGTCCGTGACACCAGCCGTTATCGAGCCCGGCGGCAGGTCGACGATCGAGTTCTCCGCGGGGTTCTTCGAAACCGGGGAACGCGTGGCGACGGATGTCTCCGGTGCCCGTTCGCGGGCAGCCCTCGTGCTCGGCGCCGGTGGTACGGCGACCCTCGTCAGTCGCGTCGATGGCGGCCTGACGGCCGTTTTCCACGCACCCGAACACGGTTACGGGCGATACGCGATCACCTTTTCGGCGTCTCGCGACTATGTCGCCATCGTCACCGTCACGAGTGCGAATGGAACGCATCACGAAGCAGGCCCGCTCGCTCCCCCGGGCCCCGACCTCGGCGTAGCAGCGCCGGGCGCGGAAGTCCCCGGCACCGGCACCGGCACCGGCACCGGCACCGGCACGACGCTCGATCCCCCGGGCGTGCCTGACAAGTGGACCGGTTCTCCCGATCGCGAGGGACGAGTGCAGATCCCCAGCACCCGTCCGGACGCGCCGGAATGGCCGGACCTGGACTACCTCCCCTGGACCATCGCGCTTCTCGCGGCGATCGCCCTCGTCGCGACGACCGTCACCGCAACACTGTTGATTGCGGCCCGCCGGCGCACCTGAGCTTCGCCCGCCGACCCGAAGGCTATGTGTTCCGACAAAAGACGCTAGGGAGAGACGCAGTTTCGTATCCCCATGTCGGGATATTCTGGGCGTCGTCGATGACGGCCCCGTCCGGGGAACGCTGAATGAACGAGGGGTGCGCCGTGGACCTCTCGATCGTCGTGCCGACCTTCAACGAAGCACCGAACGTCGCCGAACTCGTGCGGCGGATAACGGCTGCGACGGAAGGCCTCGACCGCGAGATCCTCTTCGTCGACGACTCCACAGACGACACCCCCGCCGAGGTCGAACGCGTGGCGACCGGCACGGCCGTGTCGGTCAGGCTCATCCACCGAGACACCCCGACTGCCGGACTCGGCGGGGCCGTGCTGCAGGGCATTCGCCTGGCTGAAGCAGACATCTGCATCGTGATGGACGGCGACCTTCAGCATCCTCCCGAAGTGATCCCCGAGATGCTGCGCGCGCACCAGCGCACGGGCGCCGGGATCGTCGCGGCGTCGCGGTACACGGGCGACGGCGCGGCGACCGGGTTGGCGGATGCGGTGCGCACAGCGGTTTCCCGCGGCGCGACGCTCCTGACCAAGGCCATGTTCCCCCTGCGCCTGCGCGACTCGACGGACCCGATGACCGGCTACTTCCTCCTCGACCGGACGCAGCTCGACCTCGACCGGCTCCGCCCACGAGGTTTCAAGATCCTGCTCGAGATTCTGGCGAGGAATGACATCGCTGTCGCAGAAGTCCCCTTCGATTTCGCGGAACGATCGGCCGGCGCGTCGAAGGCATCCATGCGCCAGGGGATGCGTTTCCTCGCCCAGCTCTCGGTGCTGAAGTTCGGGAAGATGTCGGGGTTCGCCCTCATCGGCGCGATCGGCGCGGTGGCGAACATCGGGATCATGGCCGGCCTCACCCATCTCGGGATGAGCTACATCTGGGCGGCGATCATCGCGGCCGAGGTGACGATCGTCGGCAACTTCCTGCTGCAGGAACGGTTCGTTTTCCGCGAGATGCTCGGGAATGCCTCGGCTCGCTGGCTGCGCTTCGCGAAGTCGTTCAGCTTCAACAATGCCGAAGCTCTCATCCGCATCCCCGTGCTCGCCCTGCTGGTCGAGACCTGGCACATCTCCAGTGTCCTGGCCGCCGCCATCACGCTCGCCGTGGCTTTCGTGGCGCGCTTCGCCTTCCACTCGCTCGTCGTCTACGCCCCCCAGCGGGAGGGCGCCCCCTCGCGCAGGCGGGTTCTGGCGCAGAAGATCGACGAGCAGGCGATGCAACCGGGCGAGCTGTAGCCCGGCCGAACTACGGTGTGGGCGTCGGGGTCGGCGGGTGCAGCGCAGCCTGGACGATCTCGCGCACGTAGGCGTAGTCCGGTTCCTCGGCGTCGATGCCGCCCTCGGGCGTCAACTCGATCGTCGTGACCGGGAGCTCCTTCGTCTTCATGGCGAGCTCTGCGAAGTAGGGCAGCATCGATTCCGGCAGGTCGGTCTCGACGAGCGCCGTACCCGCTACCGCCACATCCTTGAAGCGCGTGAGCACATTGCCGGGCGTGAACTGCGCGAGAATCGCGGTCTGCAGTTCGCGCTGGCGACGCATCCGGTCCCAATCATTCGTCGTGTACCGCGACCGCGCGTACCACTGGGCCGTGTCGCCGTCCATGCGCTGCGGGCCCGCCTCGATCCAGCCGATCGCCCAGTCCTCGGCCGACTGGCCCGGGTAGGCCGGGCCGCCGCCCTTGGGCAGACGCTCGACGACCGTGATGTCGACGCCGCCGAGCGCATCCACGAGCGCCGCGAAGCCGTGCATGTCGATGAAGACGTAGTACGGGATTTCGATACCCAGGATGCCTTCCGCGGCATCCTTCGTCGCCTCGATCGCGGGGGTGGAGCCGGAAGCACGCGCATCGGGATACAGGGCGTCACCGTCGCGGCACACCTCGACCTCGGTGCGCAGCTGGTTGATGCCCGGTCCCCAGCCGCAGTTGGCGTTCGCGTAATTGGTGTGCCCGTCGGGGTACAGGTCCAGCATCGGGCCCGGGGCGAACGGGAACCCGGGCATATCGCGCGGAATGCCCGTTATGGTTGCCGCGCCCGTGTCGGCGTTCACGGAGACGACCGAGATGCTGTCGTAGCGCATCGAGTCGCGCCCTTCGCCGCTGTCCGCGCCGAGGAGCAGGATGTTGTAGTAGCCGTCCGAGGGCGGCACGGCCGGCCCGCCGAGGCCGAAGATCGAGCCCAGCGTGCCGCGCGTCGTGCCCACGAGATCCGCGGCGTACAGCGCCCCGCCGGACGTGAGAACAAGAAGCCCCGCGAGGACGGCCGATACTCCGACCCGTGCCACGGGACGGAGCTTGACCAGCCGCACCAGGCGGAACGTGTCGATCGCCAGCACGACCCAGAGTGCACCGTAGGCGATGAGCAACCCCTGGAGCAGCAGCAACGCGATGCCGTTCGTGGCGATCCAGTAGACGAAGAACGGCCACAGCATGGCAGCCACGGCGGTGAGGATGAGCACGGTCCATAGGAACAGCGTGGCGCCGAGCGCGAATCGTCCGAGCCGCTTGCTGCCTGCCAGCACCTGGGCCGACCCGGGGACCAGCACGTTGAAGATCACGAGCCACCACGCGCGCCTACGCATGTAGTCGGCCGACCCCGAGTCGGGGTACCGGAGCGGCAGCTGGTTGACGATCGGCGGCAGGGACGGCGCGACGCGCGGCAGCCGGGTGGGAGCTGCGATGCTCACAGCGCGTCCTTCAGCCGCCGGTTCTTCTCCTCGACCTCGGCCTCGAGCCGGCGGGCATAGTCGTCGAGCGAAGTCGCGAGGGCCGCATCGGATGCGCCCAGAATGCGTGCGGCCAGGAGGCCCGCGTTCTTCGCGCCCCCGATCGACACGGTCGCCACGGGGATCCCGCCGGGCATCTGCACGATGCTGAGCAGGGAGTCGAGCCCATCGAGCGTCGCGAGCGGCACGGGCACGCCGATGACCGGAAGCGAGGTGACAGACGCGAGCATGCCGGGCAGATGAGCGGCGCCGCCGGCGCCCGCGATGATGACACGGATGCCTCGGGCCCGCGCTTCGCGGCCGTAGGACATCAGCTTGTCGGGCGTGCGGTGGGCGGAAACGACCTCGACCTCGTGCGGAACGAGCAGGTCCGTCAGGATCTGGGATGCGTCACTCATGACGCGCCAGTCGGAGTCGGAGCCCATGACGACGCCGACGATGGGCGCGTCGGAGGAATGCAGCGGCCGGGTCACCCGATCAGGCTAGGCCCCCCTCCTGCAAGAATGCCGTTCCGCCGCGCACTCACGTGAAGTGCGCCACACACTCAGCCCAACTGCGCCGCGCACTCAGTCGAAGTGGGCCGCAGCGGCGCGTGCTTCGTAGGCGACCTCATCCAATTCATCACCTGCGGCGTTGACGTGTCCGACCTTCCGCCCCGGCCGAGGGTCTTTGCCGTACAGGTGGATCTTCGCGCCCGGATGCGCCGACATCGCCGCGGGCACGCGTTCCGCGAGTCCGCCCTCAGCGGGTCCGCCGAGGACGTTCACCATGACCGTCCAGGGAGCGTGCGGGAACGTCAAGCCCAGCGGCAGATCGAGGACCGCACGCAGGTGCTGTTCGAACTGGCTCGTGAGCGCGCCATCCTGAGTCCAGTGGCCGCTGTTGTGGGGGCGCATGGCGAGTTCGTTCACGAGCAGGCGATCGTCGGTCGTCTCGAAGAGTTCCACCGCGAGCATGCCCGTCACGCCGAGCCCATTCGCGATGTCACCCGCCATCGCGGCCGCGACGTCCACGAGGCGCGCACCGGCTCCCGGAGCGGGTGCAACGACCTCGGCACAGACGCCATCGCGCTGGACCGTTTCGACGACGGGATACGTCGCAGTCTCGCCGGCGGGGCTCCGAGCGATCTGCTGCGCGAGTTCGCGCCGGAAGTCCACCAGTTCTTCCACCAGCAGCTCGCCGCCCCGCGCGTCCTCGGCGAGCGCCGCGAACCAATCCGCGGCCTCCGTGCCATGTTCGATAACGCGAACCCCCTTCCCGTCGTAGCCGCCGCGGGGGGTCTTCACGACAGCACGGCCGCCGTGCTCGTCGATGAATCGCTGCAGGCTATCCGCGTCCGAAACTGCGGCCCAGTCGGGCTGCGGCACCCCGAGCTCGGCGAGACGCGTACGCATCCGGATCTTGTCCTGGGCGAATTCCAAGGCCGCGGGTCCGGGATGCACCGCGACACCCGCCTCGAGCAACGCGTGCAGCACGGGCTGCGGAACGTGCTCGTGGTCGAAGGTGATGACATCGACGTCGCGGGCGAACGCGAGAACCGTGTCGGCGTCGCGGTAGTCGCCCACCTGGCTCGCGGCGAGGGCCGCCGACATCCCCTCCGCCTCAGCCAGCACCCGGATCTCGATGCCCAGCTCGACGGCCGGGGCGATCATCATGCGGGCCAGCTGGCCGCCGCCGACGACTCCGACGCGGTATGTCATGGTCTTCCCCTCGCAGGTGATTGGACGTGCGCCTCCATCCTTTCACCGGAGCGCATGGATCGTCGGCCTCCTGTTTCGGGGGGCGATCGGCGCTGTCGGCTCAGGCGGGGAGCGGGGGACGCGGCGGGGCGGCCACGGATTCGTCGCTCGCCATTCCCTGTGCGTTGCGGTGCGCCAGGATCTGACCGACTTCGATCTGATCGGCGAGCACCTCTTGGAGGAGGACGACGTCGGGAACGTTGACCAGGCGCAGCGGCTCGTCGACCCCGTTGCTCAAGATGATCGTTCCGGCCCGCCACATCCGCTGGATCGGACCGCGACGCAGGCTGATCGTGTACCCCCGCGCGTGCGTCAGCTCCTGTGCACGACGGGACAGCACACCACGACGAGCGATGACGCGGCGGGTCGTGATCGTGTACGTGCGACTGACCCAGATGATCCACGGCAGCACGACGAGGAGCAGCACGACCGCACCCGCGGCGGCGAGCAGCATCCAATTCTCAAAAGGCGCAGGAAGGTTGTCGTAGAACCACCCCGAAGCGCCGGCAACAGCCACGACGACCAGCGCCGACCAGCCCAAGCGGCGAGCACTCCCCCGCGTCCGCGCGACCAGCCGCTCGGGCGTGGCCGAACCGGGCGGCGGCGCCGGCAGGCGATTGCCGTACGTCGTCGGCTGGGTCATGCGCTCATTCTGCCGGTCGTCGGCGCGGGATGACGCATCCCACGCGGCTGGTTCGTCAGCGAACGTGCACGACGTCGCGGTTCGTCAGCGAACGTGCACGACGTCGCCGGCGACGACGGATGTCTCGTCGACCCCGCTGCGGATGACCAGTTCGCCGTGCGGCCCGATCCGTACCGCCTCGCCGACGAGTTCGCTCTCGTCCGGCAAGTGGACGCGCACCGTGTTGCCGATCGTCCCGCAGAGCGCCTCGACCTCGTCATGCACTCCCGAGCGCGACGCGTCGCCATCTTCCAGGAGGAGAGCCCCGACGAGCTCGCCCAGTGCGGCGAGGTAGTCGGCGAGCAGCGTGTCGAGCAGCGGCGGGGTGACGTCCGTACCGAGCACCGCGAGTGATGTCGCGGTGGGAACCGGCAACTGTTCTGCGGTCATCGCCGTGTTGACGCCCGCGCCCACCACGATCGAGTCCTGCGCACCCGGCACGACCTCGGCGAGGATGCCGCTGACCTTACGACCATCGACCAATACATCGTTCGGCCATTTCATCCGGACGGTATGGGTGTCACCGACCTGCGCGGAGAGGTGCGCCGCGATGGCGCGCGTGAGGGCAGCCCCCGCGAGAAGGGGTATCCAGCCGCGCTCCACCGACTGGAGGCCCGAAACATCGAGAACGACCGAGATCGCCAGTGCGCTGCCCGCGGGCGCTTGCCAGGTCCGCCCGCGTCGACCCCGGCCATCCGTCTGGTCGTCGGTGACCAGCACCGACAGGTTCGGCCATGCGCCGGGATCGAGCGTGCGCGACCTGACCAGGTCGGCATTCGTCGATCCCGTTCTCTCGACGACCTCGACCCGCGTCGCGACGGTCGAGGCGGAGGGGAAGTCCGTGACATGCAGAGTCATAGCCCCAGGCTAGGCGCAGCACCGCACAGCACAGCACAGCACAGCACAGCACGGCACCGCACAGCACAGCACGGCGCGAGGACATCGGCGCGGCAAGAGGAGCATCCTGACGCGAAAGTCCTCCCCACACTCCGAAATCCTCCTCCCACGCTGCCGCGAGCTGTTCCCCACGCTCCCTCCCCCGTGCCACGGGACGCGCACCATCCCCCGTTTGCACCCGACGAACGTTCACAGCCCAGGGCGGACACAACGATGTGGGGCATGGAACTTCAGTCATGGCTCAGGGCGCGCGGAGGATGGGCACACCGCTCGGATGCGATCGAGGCGGGGTGGACGCGTTACCGCCTCGAGCAGGCGCTTCGCTCGGCGCTCATCCTGGTGACGGCGAGACAGTGGCTGCATCTTCCGGACATCGACGACGATCTGCGGGCGGCGATGAGCGCGAGCGCGCGAGTGACATGCGTGTCCGCGGCACGGATGCTGGGACTCTGGGTTCCTCGTCTGCCCGACCGTCTGCACCTCGCCGTCCATCCCCACGCCGGGCGGGATCTGTCCCGCTTCGTGGCCCACCGCAATCTCGGGCCCGTCCGGCCTCTCCCACGGTCGCCGCTGGACGCCATCGAGAACGTCCTCGCCCGCGTGGCGACCTGCCAGCCACACCTCGAGGCGCTGGCAATCTGGGAGTCTGCGATCAATAAGGGCCTCGCGACCTCCGCGCACCTGCAGGCGGTCGGATGGACGACTCACGCCGCGCGAACACTCGCATTCGAAGCCGGCGGCGACTCCGACTCGGGGCTCGAGACACTGGTCGTTCAGCGGCTCGCGAGGCTCGGCATCCCGGCGCTGCAACAGGTCCCACTGCTGGGTCACGACGTCGACCTCCTCGTCGGGCGGCGACTGGTCATTCAGCTGGACGGATTCGCGTACCACCAGGCGGCGCAGCGCCGCGCCGACATCGCGCACGACCGGCGTCTGCGCCTCGCGGGGTACACCGTGCTGCGCTTCGACTACGTCGAGGTCATGGAGCGCTGGCCTCTGGTTGAGCGTCAGATCCTCTCGGCGGTCGCGCAGAACTTGCACCTCGCTTGAGGACTTCGGCGCGAGGAAAGGAGGTTTCGGGTCCGACTCTCCTCGTGTCGGGCCGAAGTCCTCCCGCGGCGCAGCGCGGGGCCGCGAACGAGGTTTCCGAGAGGCGGGCAAGAGAGGAGGGCGGAGGGATTGCACAACGGATGACACAGGTCGTTGTGCGGGGACGTCAACCGTTCGAGCGTGGGGGGCCCGGATAGAGTGAATCGCGTGAGTCATGAGCCCGACCTGTCCACCGCCGGAAAGATCGCTGATCTGCGCGCCCGCTACGACGAAGCGGTCGTTTCCGCTGAGCTCGTTGCGCGCGAGAAGCAGCACGCGAAGGGCAAGCTGACCGCCCGCGAGCGCATCGAGCTGCTCGTCGACAAGGGCAGCTTCGTCGAGATCGACGAGTACGTGCGACACCGCACGACCGCCTTCGGGATGGACCGGTCCCGCCCCTTCGGCGACTCGGTCGTGACCGGCACGGGCACGATCCACGGTCGCACCGTTGCCGTGTACGCCCAGGATTTCTCCACATTCGGCGGATCGCTCGGCGAGGTCGCCGGTGACAAGATCATCAAGGTGATGCAGCTCGCCCTGCGCGGCGGGATGCCGATCATCGGCATCCTCGACTCCGGTGGCGCTCGCATCCAGGAAGGCGTCGTCGCCCTCGGAAAGTACGGCGAGATCTTCCGCCTCAACACGGCGGCCTCGGGCGTCATCCCGCAGATCTCGCTCATCATGGGTCCGGCGGCCGGTGGGGCCGTCTACTCCCCCGCCCTCACGGACTTCGTCATCATGGTCGACAAGACCAGCCAGATGTTCGTGACCGGTCCCGATGTGATCAAGACCGTCACGGGCGAAGACGTGGGCATGGACGAATTGGGTGGCGCGTACACGCACAACACCCGAAGCGGCGTCGCCCACTATCTCGCCGAGGACGAGGACGACGCGATCGACTACGCGCGCACCCTCCTCGGGTTCCTACCGGACAACAACATGACGGACGTCCCGACCTACGAGTCCGGCTTCGAGTGGGAGACGACGGATGCCGATCGCACGCTGAACACGGTCATCCCGGACTCCCCGAACCAGCCGTACGACATCCACCAGGTGATCTCGAAGCTCGTGGACGCGCCCTCAGGGTCGGGCGCCGGTGATTTCCTCGAGGTACAGCCCCTATTCGCTCCGAACATCGTCATCGGGTTCGGGCGGGTCGAGGGTCGCTCCGTGGGCATCATCGCGAACCAGCCGTCGCAGATGGCGGGCACGCTCAACATCGACGCGGGTGAGAAGGCCAGCCGATTCGTCCGCTTCTGCGATGCGTTCTCGATCCCGATCCTGACCCTGGTGGACGTGCCCGGATACCTGCCCGGCACCGACCAGGAGTGGACCGGAGTCATCCGTCGCGGCGCGAAGCTGCTCTACGCCTACGCCGAGGCCACCGTTCCGCTCGTCACCGTGATCCTCCGAAAGGCCTACGGCGGCGCGTACATCGTGATGGGTTCGAAGCAGCTCGGTGCCGACATGAACTTCGCGTGGCCGAGCGCCGAGATCGCCGTCATGGGCGGCCAGGGCGCGGTCAACATCCTGTATCGCGGCGAGATCAAGCGCGCCGAAGAGGCGGGCGAGGATGTCGCGGCCGTCCGCACGCGCCTCGCCAACGAGTACACGTACAACGTGGCTTCACCGTTCCTGGCGGCCGAACGCGGCGAACTCGACAGCATCATCGAGCCGGCCTCGACCCGCGTGATGGTCGCCAAGGCGCTGCGGTCCCTGCGCACGAAGCGCGCCACGCTGCCGCCCAAGAAGCACGGGAACATCCCGCTGTGAGCTTGCCGGAAGACGTGTCGGTCGAAGTCCTCCGCGGCTCGCCCGACGAACAAGAACTCGCAGCTCTCCTTGCCGTCGTGACCGAGGCGTACACCCGCGAAGCGGACGCGGTCGTCGCGGAGGACGACACCGGATCGTCGGCCTGGGCCCGGAGCGCGAGGGGACTCCGTCGTCCCCTCGAGCGCGGACTGCCCTGGGGACGATCGAGCTGACCGTGCCGCTCGCGCCCGGCTCATCGAAAACCCTGGAAAACCGGGAAAAATGTCCCCCAAAGTACCTACAGACACTGATTTCCGCGCCGCCGCATACTGGTTGGGCGTGACACGCTCATGCGTATGGCCGTGACCCCCGATTCTCGGGACAGCGGCTCCCGCGGACGATTTTCGGGTAATCGTTCCGCAACGGAGAGGGGCCGGCGACTTCGCCGCCCCTCTCCGCTCGCGTCGAGGTCAGCTGCGGGGTGCACGAGTCTGAGACGTCAGCGTCCCGGGTGCCGGATCTCACGCCAGAGGTCTACCGAATCCTCGTCGGTCTGCTCCACCACGAGGCGTCCCACGACCGTCACCGCGACATCATCGTCGGGGGACGTGCGGATGATGATCCTGTTCGATTGCGAATCGCGCAGCGCCTCGGCGAGTTCCGCGCGAATCTGACTCAGATCTTCGTCGAGCACACCCTCGAGTCCACCCTCGTCGAAGACACTCACCTGCGCGCCCCGGCGTCGCGCGGCGTCGATCTCGGCACGCACACCGTCATCGAGCAGGCGCGGTCCACGTAATTCGTCGCGGAGCCGCGCCTCGGCCATCCCCGCTTCACGGCGCTCCGACTCGCTCAGCAGCCCGTGCATGGCGATGACACGTGCGAGGACTGGGCCGCCGACCGCGAGGGCACGCTGGAGTTGCACCCGGCGTTCGCGCTCGCGTCCCTCCTGCGCGGCTTCCCACGCGGAGGTGACGGTCTGCAGCTCGGCGAGCTGCTCGGCGTCACGCTCGGCGCGATCGATCAGGAAGACCAGGAGGTGCGCCACGCCGACCCAGACGATCGAGCCGACGAGCCCCTGGCTGAGCGCCTGGATCGGCCCCATCCAGATCATCGAGCCGATCGAGAGCACGACGGTGCCGGCCCACGCGATCCAGGTTCTGCGTCGCACCATCAGCACGACCATCAGGGCGCCGCCGCCCCCGACGTACCAGGTGCCGTAGGTGGCGGTCCGCGCAACGCCCTCGGAGTCGGCAACCGCAAAACCTGTCATCGAGGGAACGACCGCGACCGTGATGAGCGCGACGACAGCCGCCCAGAGCGGCATCGGCTCTCGGGGCGAATCTGCCCCGGCCACGGGACGTGGGACGGCGAAGATCGTCACGACCGTCGCCGCGAGGTAGAGGATGAGGCCGACAAACAGGAATCCCGGACGCTCAGGCTGACCAGTCGTCCAGAGCACTCCTCGCGCGGCCTGATACACCGCAAAGGCCAGTGCGAGCGCGGCGAGCACGGTACGGACGTTCATCGTCGCACCTCTCGCCAGCGCAGGGTCACGACCGTGCCGTGAGGGCCGGAATCGATCACGGCCTCACCGTCGATAGCAGCGATGCGCGCGAGGATCGAGGCACTGATTCCGAGACGATCGTCGGGCACCGCATCGACGTCGAAACCGGGACCCTTGTCCGAGACGACGACTTCGACGGCGGCCAGTCGCTCGTCGCTCTCGGGAACACTGCGCACCGCACCCTCGACATGATCCGCATCGACAGCAGTCCCGACCGAACCGACACGAGTCGCGACCGAATTGACCTCAGGATCAGCGGGACGACGGACGATCGCTTCGAGCCCGACACCGTCGGCGTGCTGGATCGCGTTGGCCGCCGCCTGCGTGGCAGCCCTGATCATCGCGGCAGCGACGGCCGGCGGCACCTGGGGCTCGTCTTCCGCTGCCTCGACACGCACCTGCAGCCGCAGCCCCAGGTCTGCGAGGGACGCCTGGATGCCGCGAGCGAGAGCCTTCATCGTTGCCGGCTGGGGATCGATCCCCCCGCTCGGAGTGCCCGTGTCCGCGAGACCCTCCAGCGCTTCGCGCGCCATCGACATCGCAAGCGATCGAGCTCGGGGGCCATCCGCGCGCTCGGCGGCGATCAGGGCCGCAAGCACGCTGTCGTGCATGAGTGCCGAGACGGCGACCCGCTCCTCTTGCGCGGCCTGCGCCTCTGCGGCCTGGGCGTAGGCGGCGACCGTCTGCGCGCGTTCGCGGTCGACGCCCGAGGCCATCCGACGGAAGATCGTCACGAGCGTCATCAGCAGGCCGCCGAGGATGAGCGAGTACGGCACCTCGAAGACGGCCGCCAGCAGGAAATCGGTATCAAAGCCCCCCTGCCAGATCCGCACGACACCGTAGAGCAGCGGCGTGGCGATGGTCCACGCGAGTTGGAGGGGAAAGCGGAAAGCGATGACCGCGGCGATCGTCGCGACATTGATCAGGTACCACGACCAGGGCTCGGGCGTTACCGCGGGTACGGATCCCGCCGTGGCGAGCGGCCAGATCGCCAGCATGACGATGTAGATGACGGCGAACGCACCGGTTGCCACACGAGCGGTTGCGCGGAAGAAACACGCGCCGCACATGATGATGAGCGATCCGAAGACGATCGTCAGAAGCGGAATGGTCCAGCCGGGACGCAGCCCCGCATTATTGCCGAGAGCGATGAAGAACGCCTGGAGGCCAAGGACGAAGCATCCGACTGCCGCAGCGATCGCCGCGATCCGCTCGATGCGACGACGCGTGAACGTGCCCTGCCAGGCGGACGCCAGCTTTCCCTGGGGGATTTGCCCCCACGCGCGATCCCACGCGAGCGTCGTCTCTGTCGCGGCATGCGCGGCATCGATGTCAGGCGCCACCGGATGGATCCTCCGACGGCTGCTCGACGATCCCGTCCTCCATCGCGCGGCGCAGCAGGTCCACCTTCGTCGGCGCGGGCCGGCCCACTTCGACGTACTTGACGCGCACCCGGGTGATGTTCTCTTTCGCGGTGGAGTACGCGACACCCAGCCGATCGGCGACGACCTTGAGCGGCAACCCCGCGGCGTAGAGCCGCAGAACCTCGCGCTCGCGGGCCGAGAGTTGGGCGTCGGCGAAGGCGCGGTCACCGTCGACGGCACTCGCCCACTCGACATTGTCGAGATGCTCCCCCGCCGCGACGGTGTGAATCGCCGCCATCACATCACCGATCGGGGAACTCTTGCTGACGACGCCGGCCGCACCCGCCATGAGCGCCTCGCGAACGGCAGCCGGACGATCGGCGACGGAGTGGATGATCACGCTCGATCCGTCGGAAACGAGGCGGCTCACGTTGCCGGTCGCCGTGGTGCCGTCTCCGAGCGTCAGATCCAAGACGACGACATCGGCGGGGGCGGAACGCGAGCCGGTGCGCCACCCCAGGTATTGGGCGACGGTGGCGCCCGAGAAGACCAGATCCTTGCCCGATCGGGCGAGCGCTGCTTCGAGGCCGAGGCGTACGGATTCGTGATCGTCGATCAGGGCAACCCGCGTCATGGGGACAGCCTAGCGGGGGGAGGCGACGGAACCTGTGGCGGCGCGTGCTGCGGCTCTGTCGAAGACGGCGATGGCCTCGACATGGTGCGAGTTGGGGAACAGATCCAGCGCGCGGAGGTCCCGCAGCTCATACCCCTCGGCCTCGAACGTCGCGGTGTCTCGCGCGAGCGCCACCGGATCACAGGCGACATAGATGACGGTGCGGGGTGCGAGAGCCGCGATCGCTTGCACGACTCCGGCCCCGGCGCCCGCACGGGGCGGATCGAGGAGGACGGTCGCTTCGTGGTACGGGTCTGCGGACGATCCGGACGATCCGGACGCTTCGGATACCTCGGCCACCTCGGACGCGAGGAACCGGTCGACGCGCGCCGTGATGGCCTCGGCGTTGCCCCAGTCGCGCAGGTTTCGCGCCGCATGATGGGTCGCGCGGGCAGCCGACTCGACCGTCGCGACGCGGGTCGAGGAACCTCCGACCTCACCCATCACGGCGGCGAACAGTCCGACCCCGCCGTAGAGGTCGAGGTTCGGCGCGGCCGGATCGAAACCCGTGCTCGCGAGAGCTTTCGCGACCGCGTCGGCCAGCGTCTGGGCTGCGAGGCGGTGCACTTGCCAGAAACCGCTCGCGTCTACACGGAAAGGTCGGCCGCGCGCCGTTTCGACGACGACCTCGTGACCCGCACTATCGGCGCCGCGCCGCGGTCCGCTCCGTGAGCCGCGGCGCGGGTCCGGAGCATCCGTCCGCTCGATGACGCGGACCTGCCCGTCCGACGGCAGAACGAGATCGACGCGGTCGCCCCGGCGCGTGCCGAGCTGAAGAGCCGCCTCGGCGAGCGCCGGAGCGGCCAGAGGGAGCGATGTGACGGGCACGATGTGGTGCGACCGTGCCGCGTAGGGTCCGACCGCGCCATCCGGTCCGACGTGCAGGCTCAAGCGCGTGCGCCATCCCGTGCCATCCGGAGTCTCGTCGGTTCCCGCGGGCTCGACGACCACGTCGACAGGGCGGTGTGCGAAGCGATCGAACGCCTCGCGGATCACTCGCGCCTTGAGCTCACGCTGCGCATCGAGACGGATGTGCCCGAAGTCCGCGCCGCCCGCGCGGTCGTGCGGCGCCCGGGCGATGTCCGCCTCGGGCCAGATGTGCGGGCGACGACTCTCGGATGCCTCGAGCACCTCGACGGCCTCGGCACGCCAGAACGCGGGGCGCGAGGCATCCGTGATCCGTGCGCGGACACGTTCGCCCGGGATCGCGTCGGGAACGAAGATCACGCGGCCTTCGTGACGGGCCACGAAGATGCCGCCGTGCGCGACGCCGGTGATCTCGAGCTCGATCGTTTCGGCGGTATCCACGCCTCGAGCATTTCACAGTCAGCTCGAGCCGGTAGCAGCTCGCCTGCCCTCGGTGAGCGGTCGCGACACGCCGCGTGTACTCGCAGGTCGCGGCGTGTCGCGTCCGTTCGAGGCCCGCGGGCCCCGCTCGCTACCGTGGAGGCATGCGCGTCTGCCTCGCCTCAACGTCTCCCGCCCGCCTCATGCTGCTGCGCCACGCCGGTATCGAACCCCTGACCCTCGCGCCTGACGTCGACGAGGACGAGGTGATCCGAGCGGTCGAGGCAGCAGAGGCCCGCACCCTTGCCCCCGACGAGCACGTCCTGCTCTTGGCGCGGCGGAAGGCGGCGGATGTCGCGGCGCGTCTCGTCTCGGAGGACCCGGCATTCGACGGGCTCGTGATCGGCGGCGACTCGATGTTCGAGCTCGACGGCGAGATCCTCGGCAAGCCCCACACCCCCGCGAACGCCACGGCGCGCTGGTACGCCATGCGCGGCAAGACGGGCGTACTGCACTCGGGGCACAGCGTCTTCCGTGTCGGTCCCGGGCACGAGCCGCGCGAGGCGCAGGCGGTCGCCCACGCCTCCGTGACCTTTGCCGACGACATCGATGACGCCGAGATCGCCGCGTACGTCGCAACCGGTGAACCCCTGTACGTCGCGGGGGCCTTCACGATCGACAGCCTCGGCGCCCCGTTCATCGTGCGAGTCGAGGGAGACCCGTCGACCGTCGTCGGGATGTCGCTTCCGACCCTTCGGCGTCTGGCCCGCGAGCTGGACGTTGAATGGACGAGCCTGTGGCGGGCGTTGTAGACGTTCCCCCACGTTCTGCGCGGCTTCTTGTCGGGACCTGTCAAAACACGGGGCCGGAGCGTCGGTAGGCTGGCGACCATGCCCGAATTTGGCAAAGTCCTCATCGCCAATCGTGGCGAAATCGCTGTCCGTATCATCCGCGCTACCCGCGATAGCGGGCTCGGGTCCGTCGCCGTGTACGCCGATCAGGATCGCGACGCTCTCCACTCGCGCCTGGCCGACGAGTCGTACGCGCTCGAAGGCTCGACGAGCGCCGACACCTACCTCTCCATCGAGAAGATCCTCTCGGTCGCGCGCCGCTCCGGAGCCGACGCGGTGCATCCGGGCTACGGTTTCCTCGCCGAGAACGCGGGCTTCGCGCGCGCCGTGATCGACGCTGGCCTGGTCTGGATCGGCCCGCCGCCCGAGTCGATCGACGCGCTCGGCGACAAAGTCACCGCCCGCCACGTCGCGGAGCGGGTCGGAGCGCCCCTCGCCCCCGGAACCCCCGGCCCCGTCTCGAACGCGGACGAGGTCATCGCGTTCGCGCGCGAGGTGGGCCTCCCCGTCGCGATCAAGGCCGCCTACGGCGGCGGCGGCCGCGGCCTGAAGGTCGCGCGCGAATTCGACGAGATCGCCGAACTCTTCGACTCCGCGACCCGCGAGGCCGTCACGGCCTTCGGGCGCGGTGAGTGCTTCGTCGAGAAGTACCTCGACAAGCCGCGCCACGTCGAGACCCAGTGCCTCGCGGATGCCGCGGGCAACGTCGTCGTCGTCTCGACGCGCGACTGCTCGCTTCAGCGGCGCCACCAGAAACTCGTCGAAGAGGCACCCGCCCCCTTCCTCACGCCAGAGCAGACCCGCATCCTCTACGAATCGTCCAAGGCGATCCTGCGCGAAGTCGGCTACGTCGGCGCGGGAACCTGCGAGTTCTTGATCGGCGCGGACGGCACGATCTCGTTCCTCGAGGTCAACACGCGCCTGCAGGTCGAGCACACGGTCTCGGAAGAAGTGACGGGCATCGACCTCGTTCGCGAGCAGTTCCGCATCGCCGCGGGTGGACTCCTGGACTACGGCGACCCCGAGGTCACCGGCCACTCGATCGAATTCCGCATCAACGGCGAGGACCCGGGTCGCGGCTTCCTCCCGCAGCCGGGCCCGATCCATGTGTTCAAGACGTTCGGCGGCCCCGGCATCCGTCTCGACTCCGGAGTCACCGCGGGCGACACCGTGAGCGGCGCGTTCGACTCGCTGCTGGCGAAGATCATCGTCACCGGCCGTGACCGGGCCGAGGCGCTCAGCCGCGCCCGGCGTGCGCTCGACGAGTTCGAGGTCGCGGGCCTGCCGACCGTGCTGCCCTTCCACCGGAAGGTCGTACGCGACCCCGCCTTCACCGCCGATGACGGCGTGTTCGGCGTCTTCACACGCTGGATCGAGACCGAGTTCACGAACGACATCCCGCCGTGGGATGGCGAACTCAGCGACCCCACTCCCGCCGAGGCGCGACACACGGTCGTCGTCGAGGTCGCGGGCAAGCGACTCGAGGTCAGCCTGCCCGACCGGATCGTGTCATCCGCCACCGCGGTCGGTCGTCCCGCCGTCGTGCCGCCGTCACGCCGCGATCACGCGAAGACCGTGCTGTCCGGAGCATCCGGTGACGCCGTCAAGGCGCCGATGCAGGCGACGATCGTGAAGCTCGCCGTCGAGGACGGCCAGCAGGTCGTCAAGGGGGACCTCGTCGTTGTGCTCGAGGCGATGAAGATGGAGCAGCCCATTCAGGCGCACAAGGACGGCGTGGTCGGCGGGATCGATGCGAACCTCGGAACCACCGTCTCGGCCGGCCACCAGCTGCTGACGATCAGCTGAGCGGCGGGGCTCAGCCCTCGTCGAGATCCGGTCCGCGGTCGACGACGTGCATCGAACGCGCTAGATCGGTGATGCTGCTCGCGAGCGAAGGGTAGACCGCAAACGCGCGCGAGAGCTGGTCGACACTGAGCCGACGATCCACCGCCACCGCGATCGGGTAGATGAGTTCGGATGCCTTGGGCCCGACGATCACGCCGCCGAGGACCGTGCCCGATCCGCGTCGGGCCATGAGCTTCACGAAACCGTCCGTGATGCCCATCATCTTCGCCCGGGGGTTGGCCGCGAGCGGCAGCTTGTGCACGACGCCTTCGATCTTGCCGTCGACGATGTCCTGCTCCGACCATCCGACAGTCGCGATCTCGGGCGCGGTGAAGATGTTCGCGGCGATCCGGCGGCGCTCGATCGGGATCACGATGTCGCCGAGCGCATGGAAGACGGCCGTGCGGCCCTGCATGGAGGCGACCGACGCGAGCGGCACGAAGGTCGTGCAGTCGCCGGCCGCGTAGATGTTCGGGACGGAGGTGCGCGAGACGCGATTCACGCGGATGTTGCCGGACGAGGTCATCTGCACGCCGGCCTCTTCGAGACCGAGCCCCGCGGTGTTCGGGATCGAGCCGACCGCCATCAGGCAGTGGCTGCCCTCGATGCGACGCCCATCCGAGAGCGTCACGACGACGCCGTCGCCCTCGCGGACGACCGAGTCGGCGCGGGCCTTCGAGAGGAGGGTCATGCCGCCACGGCGGAAGACCTTCTCGAGCACGGCCGCGGCATCCGCGTCTTCACCCGGCAGAACCTGGTCGCGGCTGGAGACGAGCGTGACGCGCGCGCCGAGGTTCATGTAAGCGGAGGCAAACTCGGCCCCCGTGACACCGGAACCGACGACGATCAGGTGCTCGGGGAGCGTCGGCATGTCGTAGAGCTGGGTCCAGGTCAGGATGCGTTCACCGTCGGGCTGGGCGGTCGGCAGCTCGCGCGGCGACGCGCCCACCGAGATGACGAGGGTGTCCGCTTCGACACGGTCGAAGTCCGTGCCGCCGGGTCCGGTCGAGACGACCACCGCACCCGGGCCCTCGAGACGACCATGGCCCGAAATGATGCGGACGCCCGCATCGAGGAGCGTCTGACGCATGTCCTCGGACTGCTGGCGAGCGAGCGAGAGCAGACGCTTGTTGACGGCGGCGAGGTTGATCGCCACCTCCGGTCGACTGGGCTTGCCGTCCGAGTTGCGTGCAAAGAACTGGACCCCGAGGTCGGATGCCTCGGAGATCGCCTTTGCCGCGTCCGCTGTGGCGATCAGGGTCTTCGACGGCACGACATCCGTGATGACCGCGGACCCACCGACACCCGCTCGTTCGACGAGAGTGACCTCGGCGCCGAGTTGGACGCCGGACAGCGCCGCCTCGTAGCCACCGGGCCCGCCACCGATGATTGCGATTCTCTGTGTGCGTTCGAACTCACCCGACATGATCCCCATTGTGTCATCCGCGGCGACGCGGCCTGACGACGCGGTCCTCCCTGTCGGTGCGCTCTTCGCTCGTTCCGCTCGCATCCACCGCGTCGCGTGTGGCCGACACGGTCCGCGCTTCCTAGAGTGGGGGGATGTCAACGCATACCCCCCACCCCCTCGACGACCCCGCTGCGGACCCGTTCGCGATCGCAGCCGAGGCGGCGGCCGACATCGCGCGGCTGACCGGCGTCGAGAAACACGACATGGCCCTGACGCTCGGATCGGGCTGGGGTCGCGCTGCGGAGCTCATCGGAGACACCGTCGCAACCATCCCCGCAACAGAGGTCACGGGCTTCAGTAAGCCGGCCCTCGAGGGGCACGTCGGAACGCTCCGGAGCGTTCGCACGCCCGGCGGCAAGCACGTTCTGGTGATCGGCGCGCGCACCCACTACTACGAGGGCCACGGGGTACGACGTGTCGTCCACAGCGTGCGCACCGCCGCGGCGGCGGGGGCGCAGATCATGGTGCTCACCAACGGTGCGGGAGGCATCCGCGAGACGTGGGCACCCGGCCGGCCGGTGCTGATCAGCGACCACATCAACCTCACCGCGGACTCCCCTCTCGAGGGTGCGACGTTCATCGACCTGACGGACCTGTATTCATCGCGCCTGCGCGACATCGCACGAACCGTCGACCCGAGTCTCGATGAGGGCGTGTACTGCCAGTTCCGCGGCCCTCACTACGAGACCCCCGCCGAGGTGCAGATGGCGAAGGCCATCGGCGGGCACATCGTCGGCATGTCGACGGCGCTCGAAGCGATCGCCGCGCGACAGGCCGGGATGGAGGTGCTCGGCTTTTCACTCATCACCAACCTGGCTGCCGGCATTCAGAAGACCCCGCTCAGCCACGAAGAGGTCATCGAGGCCGGTCGCGAGGCCGAGCCGGTGATCTCATCGCTGCTCGCCCGCGTCATCGGCCAGCTATGACCGAGACGATCTCGCGAGGACCGGATGCTGCGCCATCCGACGATTCCGCACTCGAGGCCGCGCGCGCCTGGCTCGCCGAAGACCCTGACCCCGAGACCCGGGACGAGCTGGCCGGGCTCATCGAACGCGCCGAGGGCGGAGATGCCGAGGCATCCGCTTCTCTGCACGACCGCTTCGACACCCGCCTGGCGTTCGGGACGGCGGGTCTACGCGGCGAGCTCGGAGCGGGCAGCAACCGGATGAATCGTGTGCTGGTCACCCAGAGCGCGGCCGGACTCGCGGCCTTCGTGCGCGGCCGGGTGCCGGACTCCGCCCCGGAGACGCGCGCCTCGATCGTGATCGGGTACGACGGACGCAAGAACTCCGCGGTGTTCGCGCGCGACTCGGCCGAGATCTTCGCGGGTGCTGGGCTGCGCGCCATCCTGCTCCCCCGCATGCTGCCCACACCGGTGCTGGCGTTCGCGGTGCGGCACCTCGGGGCAGACGCCGGCGTGATGGTCACCGCCAGCCACAATCCGCCGCGCGACAACGGGTACAAGGTCTATCTCGGCGGCGAAGACGACGGGGCGCAGATCGTCTCCCCCGCGGATGGCGAGATCGCGGCGCGGATCGACGAGGTCGCCGCGGGCATCCCGGTGTCGCGCATCCCGCGATCGCTCGGGTTCGAGATCGCAGGTGAGGACATCCTCGACGCGTACGTCGCCCAGACCGCGGCCACCGCGCCCGCTCCCGAAGGCGCCCGAGACGTGCGCTGGGTGTATACCGCGATGCACGGTGTCGGGCACGAGACGCTCGACCGTCTACTGTCCGCCGCCGGATATCCCGCGCCCATCACGGTCGACGCGCAGATCGAGCCCGATCCGGACTTTCCGACCGTCGCATTCCCGAACCCGGAAGAGCCGGGCGCCATGGACCTCGCGATCGAGGCGGCCGTCGCGGCGGATGCCGAGCTGATTCTGGCGAACGATCCCGATGCTGACCGGCTCGCCGTCGCGATCCCGGACGGCGCGGGCGGATGGCGGCGCCTCAGCGGCAACGAGGTGGGGCTGCTGCTCGGTTGGCGGGCAGCCCGGCAGGCTCGCGCCGCGGGGGCGCCCGAGGGTTCGTCCCTGGCGTGCTCCCTCGTGTCGTCGCCCGGGCTCGCGGCAATCGCGGGGCACTACGGCCTCGACTTTCACGAGACGCTGACGGGATTCAAATGGATTTCGCGCACGCCCGGAATGGTGTTCGGGTTCGAAGAGGCGCTCGGATACCTCGTCGACCCGCACGTCGTTCGCGACAAGGATGGGCTCTCCGCCGCGGTCGCACTGCTCGAGCTGGCAGCCCAGGCGCGGGCGTCCGGCTCGACGCTGGGCGGCATGCTCGCGGACATGGCGACGCAGTTCGGGCATTTCGCCAGCGCGCAGGTGTCGATGCGGGTGGACGATCTCACCGTGATCGGGCAGATCATGGCGCGGCTGCGGGCAGACCATCCGACCGACATCGGGGGCATCCATGTCTCACGTGTTGACGACCTGCTCGAGGGTTCGGGGGCGCTGCCTCCCGGCGACGTGGTGCGCCTGTGGCTCGACGACGGGTCACGGCTGATCGTGCGCCCGAGCGGCACCGAGCCGAAGCTGAAGGTGTACATCGACGTGCGCGGCGATTCGGCAGAGGATGCCGGGGCTCGCACGGCCGTGTTGGAGGATGCGTCGCGGGCGCTCATCGCGGTGCTGCAGGGCGGCTGAGACCCTCACTCGCCTAGCAGGCAGAAGCCCGCCCGCCGCGGGTCGGCGTGCTTCGCCCGCGGCGGATCGTCGCTGAGAAGTTGGGGCGTGCTCGTCGCGTTGGGGCGTGGGAGGCCACGCCCCAACGCGGTTGCAGCGCCCCGGACGGGATCGCGGCCGCCATTCATCCCTCCACAGCCACCGGGGGTGCAGTTCATCCACGGATGCCCCGGGGATCCGTCGGGCCCCTGGCGCCGTGCGGCCAAGCTCAGCGCATGACCGATCCGTTTACGCTCCCGCTTCTCACCTCACGCAGCCTGACCCGCGAGGGGATGACGTCACGACAGAAAGAGCGCCATCTCGACTCGGGCGACCTCGTCCGGCTGAGACGCGGCGTGTATGTCGAGGGTTCCGAGTGGTCGCAGCTGCGCCCGGAAGGGAAGAGGGTCGTCAGGGCGCGGGGCTGGGCCGAAGCATCCGAGTCCACTCCGGTCTTTTCTCACGCGACGGCTGCCGCGATCCACGGTTTGCCGGTCTTTCGAGCACGGGACGAGCGGACCCACGTGGTGGTGCCGCTGCCGCGAAATCATCTCGCCGAGGACATCAGTCGCCACCGCGGCACCGTCGACTCGGGTGTGACCGAGATCGGTGGGCTGCGAGTGACCACACTCCCCCGAACGATCGCCGACCTCGGCCGATTCGACACCGCCGAGGCATCCATCACGGCTGCGGACGCCGCGTTGCGAACTATCTCAAAGCACCACGACGCCGCGTCCATCGCCGACTTCCGCGAACTCGCGCTCGACTTCCTGCCACGACGCGCGCCCGGTTCTGCAGCTTCATCCCGCACCATTCGCTTCGCAGATCCACGTGCGGACAGACCGGGCGAGAGCATCAGCCGGCTCTACCTGCACTACCTCGGGTTCCCCGTCCCACGGCTCCAGATCGAGGTCCCGGGACCGAACGGCTCGCGATACTTCGTGGACTTCGGCTTCGACGAGCTGCGCACCTTCGGCGAGTTCGACGGGGATTCGAAGTACCACGACCCGGTGTTTCTCGCGGGGCGCACGCCAGAGGAAGCACTGCGGGACGAGAAGGCCCGCGAGGACTGGATCCGTGGCACCACCGGGTGGGCTATGGTCCGATGGACGATGCGAAATCTGGCGTCGGCCAGAGTGTTTCTGCGTCACCTGAGCGCATTCAATGTTCGACCGCCTTTCGGCCGAACATCAGCGTGATCGCACGGGCAATGCACTCCACCCACCCGGGGCGTTGAAGCCCCCGTTGGGGCGCGCGCTCCCACGCCCAGCGGGAACTCCAGCGCCAGAGAAAAATCCAAAGCCCCACACATCCCGCTGGGCGACGCACAGCGTGCCCGACATCCGACCCGGGGCGACAGAATCCCGTTGGGGCGCGCGCCCCCACACCCCAACGGGAGCTCAACGCCCCAAGCATCCGCATGGGCAGCGCGAGCATGCCGTGCACCCGACCCGGGGCGTCGTATTCGCGTTGGGGCGCGAGCTCCGACGCCCCAACGGGAATTCAGCGCCCCAAGCGACATGGCAGCGGAGGCGGAGGCGGCGACTGGCGGGGACAGCGCTCGCTCAACGACCCGGGGCTCAGCGCGCCGGGTCGAGGATGGCCTCGAGGCGATCGAGCAGTGCCTCCGCGTCGTGCCCCTCGACCGTCACGACGATCGACTCACCCCGGTCGACCCCGAGCGTCATGATGCCCAAAATGCTCGCGCCGTCGATCGGCGCGCGGCCCTCGGCGCGCACCTCGACGGCGCCCGGGTAAGCGCTTGCGAGGCGCACGAACTCGGCAGCGGGACGGGCGTGCAGACCCGCCGCGGCCGTCACTGTTATGACGCGTTCGACCATGACACCCCCGCGCCTTCGCCATCGATGAGCCCCGTTGGGCACGTGCGCCCCACTGTACGGGAGGGGTCGCTCAGCCGTCGATGACCGCCACGAGTTCGTCCAGGAAAGCCGGAAAATCGGTGCCACGGCGGAGGATCCTCTGCACGCTCTCGCGCTCCGAGAAAACTTCGACGAGTTGCTCGAACACCGTCTGGAACGCGGCGCGATCGCCTTCACTGAACGCGACGAGCGCCACGACCTGCACCCGTGAGTCGCCCCAGGGAACGGACTGCTCCGACACCGCGATCGAGATCGCCGTGCGCGTCGCCGTCATCGTGAGCGCGTGCGGCACGGCGAGCGCGTCCGTGAACGCGGTGGATGACAGGCGTTCGCGCTCGATCGTGCGCTCGATGTAGTCGTCGTCGATCACGCCCGCGGCTATCAGCGGCGCACCGAGGCGCCGGATGATCGCCTCATCCGAATCCGCAGGATCGAGGCCCCGGACGAAGGCGGCGGCATCGAAGTATTGCTCGAGCTCGCCTCGCAAACGGGCCAGGCGCCGTCCACGCCGCACGCGCGCCGCGGCCGCGCCGACCCGCTCGACATCCCCCTCGGTCAAGAACGGTTGTACGCGGACGATGCGATCGGATGCCTCGGGCGGCGCGATCGTCGTCAACACCAGGTCGGTCGAGATCGCTGCCCAATCCGGGTCGGCACGTGTCTCAACGGTCACGACCTCGATCGAGCGGCCGAGCGACCGATCGACACTCGATCGCAACAGCTCGTGCAGCTCGTAGTAGCCGGGGCAGACGATCGTGGCCGTGACAATCGCATCCGCGCGCCTGCTGCGCTCGAGCCGGCCCCCGACGTGCATCGCGATGTAGGCGAGTTCGTCGTCGTGAAGTTCGAGCCCGAGGCGCTCCTGCAGCTGCAGTGCGAGGAACACGGCGACCTCGAAGATCATCGGATAGCTCGACTTGATCGACCGCGTCAGCGGGTTGCGCGACCACGCGCCCACGCGGGAGCGGTGCCGCAGGTTCTGCACATGCAGCGCCAGGCGCAGCACGAAGTCCTCGTGCCCGAGGTCGACGCCGAATTCATCGACGGCGCGACCGACGGCATCGCGCACGGCCTCTTCGACATCGGGTTCGAGGAGCTCGCGCTGGTCACCGCCTTCGTCGGCGGGCGCGACCACACGCGTCTGCAACAGTGTGGCGAGGTGCCGACGATCGGCGAGGCCGAGATCCACACCGAAGCGGTCCTCCGCGAGCCTCCCGACGATCGCCGCGACACCCGAGTCGGCGCTCGAGTCGGCAGCGTCGGCGATCACGCGGCGGCGGCGCGTGCGGTCCACCGCGATCGCCACGTGGAGCAGCACGTCGGTAATCGCGTACTCGTTGATGTAGAAGCCGTGCGCTGCGAGCTCGGCCACGAGATCGTCCTTGAAGCGGGCGAGGGCGTCCGGGTCGACATACTCGGCGGCCAGGGAGCGGCGCAGGAGAGGTGTTTCGAGGGCCCCGGCATCCATCTCGTCGTGGACGAGCCGGCTGAGAAGACGCCGCTGAGCTTCTTCCGGCCCCCGGAGCCGCAGGATGCTGCCCGCGCGTTCGAGCGACAGCCCGGCGCTCGCGAGGAGCGCGCGCACTCGAGCCAGGTCGCCCTCGAGGGTCGCCTCACTGACGAAGAGCGTCGCCGCCGTGGCATACACATCTATGCCGTCGTCGGCATCGAGCAGGGCTCGGACGAGGGCGTGCAGGCGATCGCGCGGTGTCGAGGCATCGGGAGCGACGTTGCGAAGCGAAGCGACCGTGGCCGGGTCGATGCGGTACCCGAACGGGCCGGACTCGATCGGGTCGGCGTCCGTGAGACGTGCGTTGATCGACGTCACGTAGCTTCGGATGCTTCGCGGGGTGACACCGAGTGCATCCGCGAGCGTCGCCGCTGTGACCCACTCGCCATCGCGCGCCAGCAGCGCGATCACCCGGTCCTGTCGCGCCCTCGTCACGCGCTGCCGCCTTCCTTGCCTGACGCGCGGCGATATCGCGCGTCCCGCTCAGTCAATCACGTCGTTCGTATTCGACGCGGGGAACCCGGCAGAGGTTTCCGCGGGGGCGGAAAGGAGAGTGCATTGTCGGCTCACAGCGATCTCACAACAATGGAACAGAAGGAGGTACGGATCGATGAGGATCCTCGTGATCTGTGGCGCGGGTGCGTCCAGCACCTTTGTGGCGATGCGACTGCGTCATGCCGCGCAGAGCGCCGGTCTCTCCGTGCAGGCCCTCGCCGGCACCGTCGAGTCGCTCGCGGTCGACCTCGACTCCACCGACATCCTTCTCGTCGCGCCGCACCTCGCCCGCGAACTGCCCGATCTCGAGCAGTTCGCCGCGCAGCGGAGCGTTCGAGTCATCCTGCTCCCCGACGACGTCTTCGCCGACATGGATGGCACGCGCACGCTGCGAGCCGTTCTGCCGGCACTCAGCACCGATTTGCCCCTGACCCCCACCGACCATTGACTCCCCCATTGAAAGGACACCCCATGGCTGAGATCACTCGCACCGTGCGTAT
Source organism: Microbacterium sp. HM-570 (assembly GCF_054165885.1). Taxonomy (NCBI): domain Bacteria; kingdom Bacillati; phylum Actinomycetota; class Actinomycetes; order Micrococcales; family Microbacteriaceae; genus Microbacterium; species Microbacterium sp. HM-570. The sequence continues at coordinate 2,865,471 of NZ_CM135111.1, read as the reverse complement.
CGGATCTTCACACGGACTGCACGCCCGCCCGGCGAAGATGTTCGCGCAGGCAGCGAAGGAGGCTGGGTTCCCCGTCACCGTCGCGAAGGACTCGGGCAAGCCGATCAACGCGGCGAGCATCCTCGGGGTCATCTCGCTCGGTGTCGAGCACGGCGACTACGTCACACTCGCGGTCGACACGGATGACGCGGACGCGGGCGAGGCGACACTCGACAAGCTCGCCGAACTGCTCACCACCGACCACGACGCGGCGTGAGCGTGGCAGAGCTGCGGGGCGTCGGCATCGGCCTGGGTGTCGCCCAGGGCCCGGTCGCGCGCATGGCCGAACCGCTTCCGGCGCCCGCCGACGTGGCGAGCGAACTGACTCCGGAAGAAGAGACCTCACGCGCCCGCGCCGCGGTCGCCGAGGTTGCGCGTGAGCTCGAATCCCGCGCCGTCACGGCGGGCGGCATGGCACAGGAGGTGCTCGAGGCCCAGGCCATGATGGCCGAAGACCCGACCCTCGAAGAAGAACTCGACACGCGCATCCAGGCCGGCAGGACCGCCGAGTTCGCGGTCTTCGACGCCTTCCAATCGTTCCGCGCGCAGCTCGAGGCGGTCGGCGGATACCTCGGCGAACGCGCCGCGGATCTCGACGACGTGGCGCAGCGCGTCATCGCGAACCTACGCGGTGTGCCGGCCCCGGGCGTGCCCGACCCCGGGCATCCGTTCGTCCTCGTGGCGAAAGATCTGGCGCCGGCCGACACCGCGCTGCTGGACCTCGACATGGTGCTGGCGCTGGTCACGACCGAGGGCGGGCCGACGTCCCACACGGCGATCCTCGCCCGCGAGAAGTCCATCGTCGCCGTCATCGGCGTCGCGGCCGCGAAAGAACTCGCCGACGGCGACGCGGTGATCGTGGATGCCGCGGCGCACGTCGTCGTCACCGACCCGACCGCCGAGGAGCTCGCCCGGGCGCAGAACCGGGCGGACGCGCGACGTGACGCGGCGTCAGCCCCCATCACCCCGGGAGCCCTCGCCGACGCGACCCCGGTGCCGCTGCTCGCGAATCTCGGGTCGCCGAAGGGCGCAGCCGAGGCCATCGAACTCGGCGCCGAGGGCGTCGGGCTGTTCCGCACCGAGTTCCTGTTCCTGAGCGCCAGTCAGGCGCCGACGGTCGCCCAGCAGCGGGACTCGTACACCCAGCTGCTCGAGGCGTTCCCGGGCAAGAAGGTCGTCGTGCGGGTGCTGGATGCCGGAGCCGACAAGCCCCTGCCGTTCCTCAACGACGCGCACGAAGAGAACCCGGCGCTCGGGCTCCGGGGCCTGCGCGCGCTGCGGGCGAGCGAAGACATCCTGCGCGAGCAGCTGACCGCGTTGGCAGAGGCGGATGCGCGAACCTCGGCCGACCTCTGGGTCATGGCGCCGATGGTCGCGACCGTCGAAGAGACCGAGTACTTCGTCACGATCGCCCGCGAGTACGGGATCAAGACAGCCGGCGTGATGATCGAGGTGCCCTCCAGCGCCCTTCTGGCCGACCGTGTTCTCGCGCACGCCGACTTTGCATCCATCGGCACGAACGATCTGACGCAGTACACGCTGGCGGCGGATCGTCTGCTCGGTTCTGTTTCGTCGTTCCAGGACCCGTGGCACCCCGCCGTACTCCGGCTGATCCGTGAGGTCGGCGACGCCGGCCGCGAAACGGGCAAGCCTGTCGGCATCTGCGGCGAGGCGGCGGCAGACCCGCTCCTGGCCGTGGTGCTCGTGGGTCTCGGCGCCACGACCCTCTCGATGGCGCCCACAGCGATCGCGGATGTTCGCGCCATCCTGCTCGACCACTCGCTCGGGGATGCACGCCGCATCGCCGAGGCCGCCCTCGCCGCGAACGACGCGGCATCCGCACGATCCGCGGCCTTGGCAGCAGCCACAGCCGCATCCACCCCGGCATCCTCGCCGACCGACACACGAGAGAAAGAGACACAGTCATGACGACGACGTCAACCCCTGCGAAGAGCGGGGTCAACAAGGCGCGAGTCGGAGTCCAACGCTTCGGCACGTTCCTCTCGGGCATGATCATGCCCAATATCGCGGCGTTCATCGCCTGGGGCTTCATCACGATGCTCTTCATCGCGGTGGGTTGGCTCGGCGGATGGACCCCGGTCGCACCGCTCCTCGGCGGCTTCGGCAACGCGGACCTGATCAACTGGCCGGGCGCCATGACGGCGCTGGCGGTCGATGACGACGGCAACACGTTCCCGCAGTTCGTCGGCCTCGTCGGCCCGATGATCACGTACCTGCTGCCCCTCCTCATCGCCAACACCGCGGGCCGCATGGTCTACGGCGAGCGCGGTGGCGTCGTCGCCACGATCGCCGTCATGGGTGTCATCGTGGGCACGAACATCCCGATGTTCCTCGGCGCGATGATCATGGGACCGTTCGCGGCCTATGTCACCAAGTGGATGGACAAGATCTGGGACGGCAAGATCAAGCCCGGGTTCGAGATGCTCGTGAACAACTTCTCGGCGGGCATCCTCGGCATGCTGCTGGCGATCCTCGGCTTCTTCATCTTCGGACCGGCGATCCTGTGGTTCAGCGACATCCTGGGTGCCGCGGTCGCGTGGCTCGTGAGCCTGAGCTTGCTGCCCTTCGTCTCGATCATCGTCGAGCCGGCGAAGGTGCTGTTCCTCAACAACGCGATCAACCACGGTGTCTTCACCCCGCTCGGCATCGAGCAGGCGACCGAGACCGGCAAGTCGATCCTGTTCCTCATCGAGGCCAACCCCGGCCCGGGCCTCGGCCTGCTGCTGGCGTTCTCGTTCTTCGGTGTCGGCGCGGCGAAGGCCTCGGCACCGGGTGCGGCGGTCATCCAGTTCCTCGGCGGTATCCACGAGATCTACTTCCCGTACGCACTGTCGAAGCCGATGACGATCCTCGCCCTCATCGCGGGTGGCGCGACCGGTGTCACGACGAACATGATCCTCGGTGGCGGCCTCGCCTTCCCGGCGGCGCCCGGAAGCATCATCGCGGTGACCGCCGCGGCTTCCAGTCCGGCTGCTGGTGGAATCACGAACCTGCTGGTCGTGTACTTGTCGGTGCTTCTCGCCGCGACGGTGACGTTCCTGATCACCGCGGTCATCCTGCGGGCTTCGCGCAAGCGGGACCTGCTCGCCGAAGCCGACACGTTCGGCGCCGCGATCGCTCAGACCGAAGCCAACAAGGGCAAGTCCTCGGCCGCGATGGACGCACTTCGCGTCTCGTCGGGTTCGGACCGTGCCGCCGACCGTGACGCGGATGCAGCGCTCGACAAGCTCGAGACGGAGCGCGAAACCGGCGGCCGCGCCGACGGCGGGCTGCTTACCACGAAGCAGGTCAAGACGATCGTCTTCGCGTGCGACGCGGGTATGGGTTCGTCTGCCATGGGCGCGAGCGTCCTGCGCAACAAGATCAAGAAGGCGGGCATCGACGATGTCACGGTCACCAACAAGGCGATCGCGAACCTCGACGGATCGGCCGACCTGATCATCACGCAGAACCAGCTCACCGACCGGGCTCGCCAGAAGACGCCCGAGGCGATCCACGTCTCGGTCGACAACTTCATGAACTCGCCGAAGTACGACGAGGTCGTGGAACTCGTGCGCGACCAGCACCAGGATGGTGCGTAGGGTCTGATCCGTTGCGGGGTCGGTCGGCGCTGCGCCACCGACCCCGCAACGCTCTCCCTGTACGACCGTGTCCCCTTTTCGTTCGCTATAGGCCTCCCGGAGCGAGCGAAAGTGGGACACGCTAGAGGCAGTCAACAGAAAGGCATCACCATGGCACGCGACGTCCTCACCCTCGGGCAGGTCCGCATCCACTCCGGCTCCGCGACGCGGGAGGAGGCCATGAAAGAAGCCGCCGACATCCTCGAAGCCGCGGGCGCAGTGACGTCCCAGTATTTCGACGCGATGCAGCAGCGCGAGATGACCGTCTCGACGTACATGGGCAACGAGCTCGCGATCCCGCACGGCACCAATGAGACGAAGGATGCGATCCTCGGGTCCGCACTCTCGGTCGTTCGCTACGACGGCGGCGTGGATTGGGGTGGGGAGCCCGTCACGTTCGTCATCGGCATCGCCGGCAAGGGCGATGAGCACCTCGAGATCCTGTCGCAGATCGCGCTCGTCTTCTCCGACGAAGACGAGGTCGCCGTTCTGAAGAACGTCTCCACCCCCGAAGAGCTGTTCGCCGTCCTCAGCGCGGTGAACGAGTCGTGAAGGCCGTTCACTTCGGCGCCGGAAATATCGGGCGCGGCTTCGTCGGGCTGCTGCTGCACGAAGCGGGGTACGAACTCGTTTTCTCGGATGTCTCGGCGGCGCTCGTCGACGCGATCAACGCCGAGAAGTCATACACGGTGCACGAGGTCGGAGTCGGCGGTGTCGACAAGGTCGTGACCGGGTTCCGGGCGATCAACAGCGCCGAAAACCCGCAAGAGGTGATCGACGAGATCGCCGGGGCGAACGTCGTGACCACGGCGGTCGGGCCAACGGTGCTGAAGTTTCTGGCCCCGGTCATCCTGGCGGGCCTCGCGCTGCGCGATCCGTCCGCTCCCCCGTTGCAGATCATGGCGTGCGAGAACGCGATCAACGCCACGGACGTGCTCCGGGATCACATCCGCGATGAGGCCGGCGAAGCCTGGGATGCCGTCGCAAGTCGCGCGGTGTTCGCCAACACCGCCGTCGACCGCATCGTCCCGGCCCCGCAAGACAACCCCGGTGTCGACGTGACGGTCGAGCCCTTCTACGAGTGGGCGGTCGAGCGTCCGCCGTTCGGGGATGACCCGCCACGGATCTCCGGCGCACATTTCGTGCAGGATCTCACCCCGTATATCGAGCGGAAGCTCTTCACCGTGAACACCGGCCACGCCACCACGGCCTACTACGGCGCACGGACGGGCGTCGAGCGCATTTCGGACGCCCTCGCCGTGCCCGAGATCGCGGAGCGCGTGAGCGCGACGCTGGAAGAGACATCCGCGCTGCTCGTCGCGAAGCACGAACTCGACCCGCGGGGGCTCGCCGAGTACCGCGAGCGGATCCTCGAACGGTTCCGCAATCCCGCGCTGCCCGACACGGTGTGGCGGGTGGGTCGACAGCCTCTTCGTAAGCTTTCGCGCCACGAGCGCTTCATCGGCCCGGCCGCGGAAGCGGCGGAGCGCGGGCTGGCGACCTCGGCTCTCGTCGCGGCGATGGGCGCCGCCCTCGCTTTCGAGGATGCGGAAGACCCGCAGTCGGCGGACGTACAGCGGATGCTGCGGGAGCTGGATGCGGCCGAGTTCACCGCGACCGTCACTGGCCTGGACCGGGAGCATCCGCTCTTCGCGCGGGTCGAGGCGGTCGTCGCGGCTCGACAGGCCGAATTGGCCTGACAGGTACCGAGCGCCACGCGGAGCCCCGAGCCGCTTTGCGAGGCTCGGCGCCTTCGCTTAGCCTTACCTAAGTGAACATTCAGACGCGAACACTGCCGAAGCGCTCCCCCGACGTCGCCTTCGTGCCCATGCTGGCCGAGGTCGCACGCATCGAGGTCGTGAGCCCGACGTTCCGTCGCTTCACCCTCACCGGCCCCGAACTGCACACGGTCGCCGACAACCGGTTCGACCAACGGTTCAAGATCCTGTTCCCCGCGTCCGGGGAAGATAACGCAGCGGCGGCACTGGATGAGTTGGTCAACACTGACGACTGGTACGGAGCCTGGCGCGAACTCGACAACGCGGTCCGCCCGCCCATGCGCACCTACACGGTTCGAGTGGTCCGGCCCGAGGCATCCGAGTTCGACGTCGACATTGCACTGCACGGCCGGCTGGGACCCGCCTCGGCGTGGGCCCTCGATGCGAGCGTCGGAGACCGCGTCATCGTGTGCGTGCCGCACACGGGATACACCGGCGGGTTACATGGCGGCGTGGACTGGCGTCCGCCCGCCCAGGTCGAACGCGTGCTGATCGCGGGCGACGAGACCGCTCTGCCCGCGATCTCCGGCATCTTGGAGCGGCTTTCCGCGAGCACGCGGGGTACCGCCGTCGTCGAGGTACCCGAAGCCCGAGACGCAGCGGCGCTCAGTCTTCCGCCGCAGGGCGTGGACCTGCGAATCGTCGTGCGAGGCGATGCAGCCGTGGGCACAGCGCTCATCCCGGCCGTGCGTGCGGCCGCCGCTGAACTGCTGGATGCTCCGGCGCTGTCCCCCACCGACCTCGAAGACGTCGACATCGATGCGGGGCTCCTCTGGGAGGTCCCGACCAACGCACAGGGCGATCCGCTGCTCGCGAAGGCACCCTTCTACGCGTGGCTCGCCGGTGAGGCGCAGCCCATCAAGGAACTTCGCCGCCACCTCGTCTCGGAGCGCGGCGTCGACCGGAAGGCCGTCGCATTCATGGGTTACTGGCGGCGCGGTCGCGCCGAGATGTGACGCGAACGACACCAAACCGATTCGAAGCCTGAGCATCGTTAGGCTAGGCTTACCTTAGCGAGAATCCTCGCGCCATCCTCCCGAAAGGACCTCCCATGAGAGTGCCCCGCAGCATGGGTCTGCTCGTCGCAGCAGCCCTCACATCCACAGCCCTCGTCTCATGCGCTTCCCCCGCAGCCGATGGCGGCTCCGCCACCGAGCCCACCGCGGACGGCTTCCCCGTCACGATCGAGCACGCCTTCGGCGAGACCGTCATCGACGAGAAGCCCGAGCGCATCGCGACGGTCGCGTGGGCCAATCACGAAGTGCCTCTCGCCCTCGGCGTCGTGCCGGTCGGCATGAGCAAGGCAACGTGGGGCGATGACGACGGCGACGGCGTACTGCCCTGGGTCGAGGACCAACTGGAAAAGCTCGGCGCCGAAACCCCCGTGCTCTTCGACGAGACCGACGGCATCGACTTCGAAGCCGTCGCCGACACCGACCCCGACATCATCCTCGCGGCCTACTCGGGTCTCACGCAGGAGGATTACGACACCCTGTCGCAGATCGCCCCCGTCGTCGCCTACCCCGAGGTCGCATGGGGCACGTCCTGGCAGGACATGACGCTCATCAACTCCGAGGCGATCGGCCTCGCCGAAGAGGGCGAAGCACTGGTCGCCGACCTGGATGGCCAGGTCGCCGACGCGCTCGCCGCGTACCCCGAGCTCGAGGACAAGAAGCTGATCTTCGCGTTCCACGACGCGACCGACCTGAGCCAGATCGGTTTCTACACGAGCCACGACACGCGTCCCGGATTCCTCGAGTCTCTCGGCCTGCCTACACCGGAGATCGTTGCCGAAGAGTCGGCCGGCACCGATGGGTTCTACGTCGAGATCAGCGCGGAAGCGGCCGACCGCTTCTCGGACGTCGACATCTGGGTGACCTACGGCGACGCCGAGGGCGCCCTCGTCGACGCCATCATGGCCGACCCGCTACTGTCGCAGATCCCGGCGATTGCCAACGGCCAGATCGCCGTCCTCGAGAACTCGACGCCGCTCGCCTCATCGGCGAACCCCTCGCCGCTGTCGATCGGGTGGGGCATCGATGACTACTTCGGCGTGCTGGCCGGAGCGCTCACTCAGAACGGCTGAGTAACGACCCTTGAGTACCACCCTCACGCCAGGTGGGCGACCGACAGCGACCGCAGCCCTGCGGCGACCCGTCGGCGTCCGCCTGGCGTGGCTGGTCGCCACCGTCGCGCTGCTCGTCGCGCTGGCCGCGGCATCCCTCGCCTTCGGCGCGCGTGACGTCTCGCTCGCCGAGATCGTCGCGGGCCTCGGTGGCGACACCGGCAGCGTCGGCGAGGCGGCGGTCACGCTCCGGATGCCGCGAACGGTGCTCGCCATGCTGGTCGGCGCAGCCCTCGCCCTCTCGGGCTGTGCCATGCAGGCCATCACCCGCAATCCGCTCGCCGACCCGGGCATCCTCGGCATCAGCGGCGGCGCGGCTCTCGCGGTTGTCGTCGGGATCGCCTTCTTCGGGCTCACCAATCCGTACTCCTACATCGGTGTCGCAACTCTCGGCGCGGCAGCGGCATCCGTTTTCGTGTACTTCGTCGGCTCGATCGGACGCGGCGGCGCCACACCACTCAAGCTCGCGCTCGCCGGCGCGGCGTCGGCGGCAGCATTCTCGTCACTCGTGAGCGCGATCCTGCTGCCGCGCGTCGACATCCTCGAGACCTTCCGGTTCTGGCAGATCGGAGGCGTGGGCGGCGCCAGCTGGGACCGCATCCTCGTCGTCGGGCCCTTCCTGGCCCTCGGCGTCCTGATCTGCTTCGTCAGCGCGCGCGGCATGAACTCGCTCGCTCTCGGCGACGACATGGCGGCGGGGCTCGGCGTGCGCGTCGGTCGGACACGCCTCCTCGGCGCGACCGGGGCGGTCATCCTCGCCGGTGCGGCGACCGCGATCGCCGGGCCGATCGGCTTCGTCGGCCTCATCGTGCCGCATCTCTGCCGCCTCCTGGTCGGCACCGACCACCGCTGGCTGCTGCCCTTCTCGGCGCTTGCCGGTGCGGCCCTGTTGACCCTCGCCGATGTCGTCGGGCGCGTCATCACCCGCCCGGAAGAGATCGATGTCGGCATCGTGACGGCATTCATCGGCGCTCCTGTCTTCATCTGGATCGTTCGCCGACAGAAGGTGCGCGAGCTATGACGCTGGATGCCGTCATCGCTGGCCGTCGCGCGCGCACTCGCCGCCGCGCTCGGACCACTTCGATCCTGCTCGCGCTGGTCGTCGTCGCCTACGCGGTGACTCTCATGATCGGTCAGACTTTCTACTCGCCGGCCGAAGTGATCGGGGTCATTCTCGGTCAGGACGTACCCGGTGCATCCTTCACGGTCGGCACTTTGCGCCTGCCGCGGGCGACCCTCGCCCTGCTCTCGGGCGCCGCCTTCGGGCTCGCGGGGGTGACCTTCCAGACACTGCTGCGCAACCCGCTCGCCTCACCGGATGTCATCGGGATCAGCGCGGGCGCGAGCGTGGCCGCCGTATTCGCGGGAGTGACTCTCGGACTCGGCGACCGCGAGGTGTCGGCCTTCGCCCTCATCGGGGCACTCGCGACGGCCGGTGCCATCTACCTCCTGTCGTACAAGGCCGGGTTCTCGGGGATCCGACTCATCCTGATCGGTATCGGTGTCGGCGCGATGCTCGACAGCCTCATCACCTACCTGCTGTCGCGGGCCTCGGCCTGGGACCTGCAGGTCGCGATGCAGTGGCTGACCGGAAGCCTCAACGGGGCCTCGTGGGAGCGCGTGCTGCCGCTGTTGGTGGTCGTGGCCGTTTTCGGACCGCTGCTGATGAGCTCGGCGAGGTCCTTCGCGGCGCTGAGCCTCGGCGACGACACCGCTGCCGCACTCGGCGTGCGCACGAATCGCACCCGCGTGCTCATGATCCTGGCCGCTGTCGCCCTGCTGGCCTTTGCTACCGCGGCGAGCGGACCCATCGCGTTCGTGGCGTTCATGGCCGGACCGATCGCCGCGCGCGTGGTCGGCCCGGGAGGCTCGCTGTTGTTCCCCTCGGCGCTCGTCGGTGCTCTGCTCGTGCTCGTTGCCGACCTCATCGCCCAGTTCGCCTTCGGCACGCGCTACCCCGTCGGGGTCATCACGGGCGTGCTGGGCGCGCCGTACCTGATCTATCTGCTCATCCGGACCAATCGTGCGGGAGGACCCCTGTGACCGGTGTCGATCGGCTCGTGGCCGACAATCTCACTCTCTCGTACGGCGATCGCGAGGTCGTGCACGACCTCGATCTGGCGATCCCCGCGGGTCAGATCACCGCGATCGTGGGGGCCAACGGATGCGGCAAGTCGACCGTCTTGCGTGCGCTCGCGCGACTGCTGAAGCCCCGCAGCGGCTCGGTGCTGCTCGACGGCGAAGAGATCCATCACCTGCCCTCGCGCGAGGTCGCCCGACGCCTGGGGCTCCTGCCCCAGAGTCCGACAGCACCCGAGGGGATCGTGGTAGCCGACCTGATCGGCCGGGGTCGGCATCCGCATCAGCGATTTCTTGCGCGCTGGAGCGCGGAGGACTACGCGGCCGTCGCCGATGCCCTCGACGCGACGGGCATCGCCGACCTCGCCGAACGTGCCGTCGATGAGCTGTCGGGCGGGCAGCGCCAGCGGGTGTGGATCGCGATGGCGCTCGCCCAGCAGACCGACATCCTGTTGCTGGATGAACCGACGACGTTCCTCGACGTGACGCACCAGATCGAGGTGCTCGACCTGCTCACCGACCTCAACCGCACGCGCGGCACAACCATCGTCATGGTGCTGCACGACCTCAATCTCGCCGCGCGATACGCCGATCGCCTCGTCGCGGTGTGCGAGGGCCGCATTCATGCCTCGGGTGCCCCGGCCGCGGTCATCACCCCCACGATCGTCGGCGAGGTGTTCGGCCTCGACTGCCAGGTGATCGCGGACCCGGTCTCGGGCGCCCCCCTCGTGCTCCCCCGCGGCCGCCACCACAGCTGACCCGCCCCGACCCCGACGCCGAGACACCCCTCGGGCGACCAAACACCCAACGACGAGGGGTGTCTGGCCGCAGGAGGGGTGTTTCGGCGTGGGAAGTAACGCGGGTCAGGCCGCGAAACCCTCGGCGATCAGCTCGATCAGCTCTTCGCGCTCCTCGACCGAGAGGAAGGCGGCAGCCGCGGCGTTCAACTGGAACGCCTGCAGATCATCGAGGTCGTAGTCGAACGCGCGCGCGAGCAGCGCGAGCTCACGCGTCAGTGACGTGCGGCTCATCGTGCGGTTGTCGACGTTCACCGTCACCGAGAAACCCAGCTGGTACAGCAGATCGAACGGGTGGTCCGCCAGCTCCGTGCCCCACGCCTCGATCGCCCCGGTCTGCAGGTTCGACGACGGCGAGAGCTCCAGCGGAATCTCACGATCACGCACCCAGCGCGCCACCGGCCCGAATGTGACGACGACCTCATCGCCCGCGCGCGAGACGACGTTCAGATCGGATACCAGCCGCACCCCGTGACCGAGGCGGAGCGCCCGACCATCGATCAGCGCGGACCGGATCGAGTCGATGCCCGCCGCCTCACCCGCGTGCACCGTCACGGGGAAGAACTCCGAGGCGAGATAGGCGAAGGTCGGGCGCAGGCGTGAGGGCGGGAAGCCGTCCTCGGGGCCGGCGATATCGAACCCGACCGCGCCGCGCTCGCGGTGACGCACGGCGAGCTCTGCGATCTCGAGAGAGCGCTCCGTCTGACGCATCGCGCTGAGGATCTGGCCGACGCGGATGCTCCGGCCCGAACGGTCCGCGGCATCCTCGCCCTCTTCGATCCCGGCCTGCACGGCCTCCACGGCTTCGTCGAGGCTCAGACCCCCGGCGACGTGCAACTCCGGCGCCCAACGCACCTCCCCGTAGATCACGCCGTCCTCGGCGAGATCCTCGACGAACTCCCGGGCGACCCGGGTGAGCCCCTCGCGTGTCTGCATGACGTCCGTCACCACACCGAACGCCGAGAGGTATTCGACGAGCGAACCCGAGTCGGTGCGCTCCGTGACCCAGTCGCCGAGACCCGCGACGCCGTCGGCGGGAAGATCGATCCCGGCCGCTTCGGCGAGTTCGACGACGGTCTCGATGCGCACGGCGCCGTCGAGGTGATCGTGCAGGCTGACCTTCGGCAGCGAGCGCACCGAAACCCCCTGCACTCTGAAGTCGCCGTTCGCGTCGATCGTCATACGATCGCCTTCCTCTCGAGTGGGTCGTACGTCATGCCGTGATGCGTTCGCGGACGAGCGGCGCTCGCTCGGGCGCCTCTGTCGGGTCACCGACTGACCACGCGCCATCGAGCGCCGCCAGTGCGCGGTCGAAGCGTGCCGAGTCGTCCGCGAGCAGAGTGAAAACGGGCTGACCCTCGGACACGGTGTCACCGGGCTTCACATGCAGGTCGATCCCCGCGGCGTGCACGACCGCATCCTCGGCTCGGGCGCGTCCGGCGCCCAGCCGCCACGCGGCGATGCCGAACGGCAGGGCCTCCATCCGGGACACGGTGCCCGCACGCCCGGCCCTGATGGTGTGGGTCTCGCGCGGCGCCGGGAGCGGAGCATCCGGATCGCCGTCCTGTGCGCGGATGAGCGCGCGCCACGCATCCATGGCCCGTCCATCGGCGAGTGCACCCTCGACGTCGGCGTCGGGCTGCCCCGCGAGCGCGAGCATCTCCCGCGCGAGCGCGACCGTCAGCTCGACGACATCGGCGGGTCCACCACCCGTGAGCACCTCGACCGACTCGCGCACCTCGTTGGCGTTGCCGATTGCGAGGCCGAGCGGGGTGTTCATGTCGGTCAACAGTGCGGTCGTCGCGACGCCCGAATCGGTGCCGAGTGCGACCATGGTGCGGGCGAGTTCGCGTGCACGGTCGATGTCCTGCATGAAGGCGCCCGAGCCGAACTTGACGTCGAGCACGAGCGCATCGGTGCCCTCGGCGATCTTCTTCGACATGATGCTCGACGCGATGAGCGGGATCGCCTCGACGGTGCCGGTCACGTCGCGCAGGGCGTAAAGCTTCTTGTCGGCGGGAGCGAGACCCGAGCCGGCCGCGCAGATCACCGCGCCGACGTCGCGCAGTTGGGCGAACATCTCGTCGTTCGACAGCGCCGCACGCCATCCGGGAATCGATTCGAGCTTGTCGAGGGTTCCGCCCGTGTGCCCGAGGCCCCGCCCCGACAGCTGCGGGACGGCGACGCCGAAGGATGCCACGAGTGGCGCCAACGGCAGGGTGATCTTGTCTCCCACGCCGCCCGTGGAGTGCTTGTCGACGGTCGTCTTGCCGAGTCCCGTGAAGCTCATTCGCTCGCCGGACGCGATCATCGCCTCGGTCAGGACACGGATCTCGTCGCGCTCCATGCCGTTCAGCAGCACCGCCATCGCGAAGGACGACATCTGCGCGGCCGAAACGTAGCCGCGGGTGTACGCGTCGATCATCCAGCGAAGCGCCGGCTCGGGCACAGCTCCCCCGTCACGCTTGGCGCGGATGACGTCGACCGCGTCGTAGGCCTCGATGGAACCGGATGCCTCGCTGCTCGCAGCCGTCACCGCGCAGCCTCTTCGAGGTCGCGGGGACCGAACGCATCCGGCAGTACCTCGTCGATCGTGCGGATGCCCGACACGGTTTCGAGCAGCATGCCCGGCAGGGCGAACTCGTTCAACAGTTGCCGGCAGCGCCCGCACGGCATGATCGTCTCGCCCGCGTTATTGACGCAGACGAACGCGACGAGCTGTCCGCCGCCCGACATGTGCAGGTCGCCGACCAGCGCGCACTCCGCGCAGAGGCCGACCCCGTAGGAGGCATTCTCGACGTTGCAGCCCGACACGATACGACCGTCGCTCACGAGCGCGGCCGCGCCCACGCGATAGCGCGAGTACGGCGCGTAGGCCCGCTGCATGGCCTCGGTCGCAACCGCGCGCAGCTCGTCCCAATCGATGTCGGTCACGTCACCCCTTTATGTATGGTTTGCCGGCGGCTGCCGGTCCCCGGATCTGTCCCGCGAAGCCCGCCACGGCGAGAATGGTGACGACATACGGGAGCATGAGCATGAATTCGCTCGGTACGGGCGAGCCGATGACACCGAGGGTGTTCTGCAGGTTCGAGGCGAAGCCGAACAACAATGCCGCGAGCGTCGCCTTGATCGGATCCCACTGGCCGAAGATCACCGCGGCCAGGGCGATGAAGCCCGCACCCGCCGTCATCTCCTTGTTGAAGGCTCCGACCGAGCCGAGTGTGAAGAAGGCTCCACCGGCACCCGCGATGGCGCCGGCGAGCGAGACATTCCAGAACCGCGTGCGGGCGACGTTGATGCCGACCGTGTCGGCTGCCTGCGGGTGTTCGCCGACGGAACGCAACCGCAGACCCCAGCGCGTGTGGAACAGCCCGATGTACACGAGGACGATCGCGACGTACATCAGGTAGACGATGATCGTCTGCCGGAAGAAGGTCGGACCGATCAGCGGGATGTCGGCGAGGATCGGGATGTCGATGCGCTCGAACCGGGGCGGCGAATTGAGTTGGGCGGCGTTGGGCGCGAGCACCTGCGAGAAGAGGAAGCTGGTCACCCCGACCACCAGAACGTTGAGGACGACACCCACGATGACCTGGTCGACGTAGTACACGATCGAGAACGCGGCGAGCACGAACGACACCAGGACGCCCGCGACGGCGGCGGCGGCGAGTCCCAGCAGGGGCTGACCGGTCGCGGTCGCCACGACGGCCGAGGTGAACGCACCCGCGAGCAGCTGCCCCTCGATCGCGATGTTCACGACCCCGACCCGTTCGCTGATGACACCGCACAGCGCCCCGAAGATCAAGGGAACGGACAGGCTCAGGGCCCCGGCGAAAAGTCCCGCGAGTGGAATGACGTGAATGGATGCGCCGGCCGCGGCCCAGGTGAGGAACCCGGTCAGGAACACGAGGGCGAACACGATCGAGAACACAAGCGGAACGCGGCGACGACGCCGCACGAATATCCCCGCGGCCCCGGTGATGAGCACCATCACGATGAGGCAGACGGTCGTCGTGAGGGTAGCCCCCAGCGTGACCTCGGGGAGCTGCAACGCGTCGCCTGCCGCCGAGATGCGGAAGATCGCATCGCCGCCGTGCGGGGCGAGGAGGAACAGCAGCGTCGCCAGGACCGTGACGGATGCGAACGCGATGGGCGCCTTCCAACTCACGACCACCGTCCGCTCGAGGTGGATCGGAGCGTCGGCACCGTCGGTGCGCGGGGCGAGCGTGGTCATTTGGCCAGTCCCTCCGTGTTGACGATCGGGCGACGGCGCTTCGGCGAGCTTCCGGGGGCGGGGAGCCGGAAGATTGCCCGAACGAGTGGCGGCGCGGCGATGAAGAGCACGATGAGCGACTGCACCACGAGCACGATGTCGATCGGTACCCCCTCCGCGGCCTGCATCGAGAATCCGCCGGCCTTGAAGGCACCGAACAGCACACCCGCGGCGAGAACGCCCCACGGGGTCGACCGGCCGAGCAGGGCCACGGTAATGGCGTCGAAGCCGATGCCCGCGTCGATGCCGCTCGAGAAGCCGGTGGTCACGGTCCCGAGCACCTGGCTTGTCCCCGCGAGTCCGACGAGCGCGCCCGAGATGAGCATCGCGTACACGTACATCGCCTTGACGTTGATGCCGGCGACCTTCGCCGCGTTCGGGTTCTCTCCCACGGCACGGAACTGGAACCCGAGGGCCGAGCGGTTCAGGATCCACCAGACCAGTACGACGGAGGCGATCGAGAGCACGAACCCGAAGTGCAGGTTGTACTGCGGCCCGAGCAGTTCGGGGAAGACCGCGGTATCGCGCATCCCCGGGGTCGTGGGGTTGTTCGTGCCCGGTGCCTGCAACAGGCCGGGAGTGCGGAGCATCCACGTGATCAGGTACAGCGCGACGTAGTTGAGCATGATCGTGACGATCACCTCGTGCGCCCCCGTGCGCGCCTTCAACAGCCCCGCGATGCCGGCCCATACGGCGCCCGCCGCGAGTCCGGCGAGGAGGGCGACGACCATGTGGATGCCGAAGGGCAGGTCGATCGCGAAGCCGACGTAGCCGGCGGCAGCGGCGGCCATCAGCATCTGCCCGCGACCACCGATGTTGAACATGCCCGTGCGGAATGCGAGGGCGACACCCAGACCTGCGGCGATCAGCGGCGTGGCGAACGTCAGAGTCTCTGTGAGGGGACGGATGCCGGTGGCGAAGTCCGGCCGGCGGAAGTTGTAGACGGCGCCCTGGAAGAACGCGGAGTACGCGCCCGCGACCGACTCCCAGATGGCGACCAGCAGGTCGGTGGGGCGGGCGAAGAAGTAGCCGGCGGATTCCTGCACGTTCTCATCGGTGAACGCGATCATGATCGCGCCGACGAGAAGGGCCATCACGACAGCCAGCACCGAGATGATGGCGTTGCCTGTCGCGATCTCGCGCAGGGCCCGTTGCCAGCGACTCGGCTCGGGAGTCGAGGTCGAGGGTGCGGTTGTGGTCATGGTCTCGCTCACGCGGCGGCCCCCTCGAGATCCGGCGTCTCACCGGCCATCATCAGACCGAGCACGTCGCGCGCGGTGTCACCCGGGACGATGCCGACGATCCGGCCGCGATACATCACCATGATGCGATCCGCGAGCGCGGTGACCTCGTCGAGCTCGGTCGAGACGACGACGACGGGCACACCGGCATCCCGCGTCTCGACGATGCGTTTGTGAATGAACTCGATCGATCCCACGTCGACGCCGCGGGTGGGTTGCGCAGCGACGAGCAGCCGCAACTCGCGGCTGAGCTCGCGCGCGAGCACGACCTTCTGCTGGTTGCCGCCCGACAGGCGCCCAACCTTCGTCTCGATCGACGGCGTGCGCACATCGAACTCGGCGACCTTCTCGGTCGCGAACTCCTCGAGCCGGGCGCGTTGTACATTGCCCGCGCGGACGAACGGCGCCCCGTGGGCCCGATCGAGCATGAGGTTCTCGGTGATGGTGAACTCACCCACCAGGCCGTCCTCCTTGCGGTCCTCGGGGACGAATCCGACGCCGGCGTCGAGCACGTCGCGAACCGACCGGCCCAGCAGCTCCTGACCATCGAGCACGATGGAGCCCCGAACGTGCGGCTGCAACCCCATCAGCGCCTCGGACAGCTCGGTCTGGCCGTTACCCTGCACACCGGCGATCGCGAGGATCTCGCCCGCACGCACGTCGAAGCTGACGTGATTGACCACGACCTGCCCCCGCGGGTCGATGACCGCGAGGTCGTCGACGACGAGAGCGGATGCCCCGAGCTTCGGTGGCGCCTTTTCCACCGTGAGTTCGACCGCGCGCCCGACCATGAGTGACGCGAGGTCGGCGTTCGATGCGGTCGGCGATGCCTCGCCCACGACCCTGCCGAGGCGGATGACCGTGATCCGATCGGCGACCTCACGAACCTCGCGAAGCTTGTGGGTGATGAAGACGATCGACGTGCCGGCATCCCGCAGCTGCCGCATGATCGCCATCAGTTCGTCGGTCTCTTGCGGGGTCAGCACGGCGGTCGGCTCGTCGAAGACCAGCACCTTGGCATCGCGCGACAGCGCCTTGATGATCTCCACGCGCTGCTGCACACCGACCGGCAGGTCTTGCACGAGCGCGTCGGAATCGACGTCGAACCCGAAACGGTCAGAGATTTCGCGCACCCGGGCACGAGCCGCCGGCAGGTCGAGTCGGCCACCGAATCGCGTCTCTTCGTGTCCGAGCATGACGTTCTCGGCGACCGTGAAGACGGGGATCAGCATGAAGTGCTGATGCACCATGCCGATGCCTGCCCGCATGGCGTCACCGGGTCCGGCGAAGTGCTGCACCGTGTCGTCGAGGAGGATCTCTCCGGCGTCCGCCTGATAAAGCCCGTACAGGACATTCATCAGGGTCGACTTGCCCGCCCCGTTCTCGCCGAGCAGGCAGTGGATCTCACCGGCCTCGACGATGAGGTCGATGTGGTCGTTCGCCACCAGAGACCCGAACGTCTTCGTGATACCGCGAAGTTCGAGCTTCATGCTCCCGATCCTAGTTGGGGGTGAGTCGGATGCCGCGAGGGATCCGAACGAAGAAAGAGGGGAGGCCGGCTCGCGCCGACCTCCCCCCGAAGGTGCCGTGCTTACTCGGCCAGGTACGACTCGACGGCGATGTCACCGGCGATGATCGCCGCCTGCAGTTCCTCGATCTTGGCGGACAGCTCGGCGGGGACGCGGTCGGCCCAGTCGTGGAACGCCGCGATTCCGACGCCCTCGTTCTCGAGCGTTCCGATGAACGGGGTCGGGTCGAAGTCGCCGTTGCCGGCCTCGACGATCGCCTCGTTCACCGCGACGTCGATGCCCTTCAGAACCGAGGTGAGCAGCAGGTCACCCACCGAGGGGTCGGTCTCGTACACGTCCGCGTCCACACCGATGAGGGCGATCTCGCGACCGGAGTCGCGAATGGCGGCAGCGGCCGACTGGTAGATCGGGCCGCCCACGGGGAGGATGATGTCGGCGTTCTGGTCGATCAGGCCCTGCGCGATCTGACGCGCGGTGTCGTTGGCCTCGAATCCACCGGTGAACGAGCCGTCCTGCGCGGCGCGGTCCCAGCCGATGACCTGGACGTCCGCGCCCATCTCCTCGTTGTAGTACTCGACGCCCTGCGCGAAGCCGTCCATGAAGACCGAGACGGTCGGGAAGTTCTGGCCACCGAAGGTGCCGACGACACCCGTCTGGGAGACACCTGCGGACAGGTAGCCCGCGAGGAACGCGGCCTGAGCGGTGTCGAAGATGAGGGGCTTGATGTTCTCGGCGTCGGTCGTGCCGTCGAAGTCCTGGTCGACCGTGTCGTCGATCGAGACGTACTCGATGTCGGGGTTGGCGGTGGCGGACTCGAGCGCGGCCGGTGCGAGGGCGAAACCGACCGTGACGATCGTGTTGCAGCCCTGGTCGACCAGGTTCTGCAGGTTGGCGTTGTAGTCGGTCTCGGCCTGCGACTCGACCTCGGTGTACTCCACACCGAGCTCGTCGGCCGCCGCGACCAGGCCCTCGAAGCCGAGCTGGTTGAAGGACTTGTCGTCGAAGCCGCCGAAGTCCGACACCATGCAGGGCAGGTAGTCGAGCGCTTCGCCGCCGCCGTCGCCACCATCGGTGTCTTCCGGCGCCGCGCCGCAGCCCGCGAGCAGGGCGGCCGCCGAAAGCAGGGCCAAGCCGCTGAAAGCGGCCTTCTGAGTGATCCTCACTGTGTCCTCCAAAGACTCGCGCGAGCCCGACCGATCCGGGATCCGCGGACGAAACGTTACCTCCTGCGAGCCCAAGCGCTAGACCGTGTGGGCGCCGCGAAACCCAAAGGTTATAAAGACGCGATCCCGCGCAGGGCGGAACGCAGTCCCGGCACCGGTGACCAGGTCAGAGCACCTCGCCCTGTCCGCTGAGTTTCAGAGCGTCCACGACACCCTTCACGCGCTGGGCGTGCTCACTGGTCGTGACGAGGAGAGCGTCTTCCGTGTCGACGATGACGATGTCCTGCACCCCGATGACGCTGATCACGCGTTTGGTCTGCGAGACGACGATGCCGCTCGAGGCATCCGCCAGCACACGGGCGTTTCCGCCGAGGATGGCGAGCTCGCCCCGGCCACGGGAGTTCAGTTTGGCGAGGCTCGCGAAATCCCCGACATCGTCCCAGTCGAAGTGCCCCGGGATGACGGCCAGCCGGCCACGTTCAGCCGCTGGCTCGGCGACGGCGTAATCGATCGCGATCTTCTTCAGCGTGGGCCAGATGCGGTCCACGGCGGGACCGCGACGGTCACGGTCGTCCCACGCCTCGGCGAGCTCCATGAGCCCCGCGTGCAGCTCGGGCTCGTTGCGCTCGAGCTCGGCCAGCAACACATCGGCACGCGAAATGAACATGCCCGCGTTCCAGAGGTACGAACGGTCGGCGAAGTACTCCTTGGCGGTGTCGAGGTCCGGCTTCTCGACGAAGCGTTCGACCGCGGCTGCCTCGGGCGCCCCCTCGACGACGAGTTCGTCGCCCTTCTTGATGTAGCCGAAGCCGACGGATGCCTCGGATGGCTGGATTCCGATCGTGCAGATATAACCGTCACGCGCGACGGCGACGGCCTGCTGCACCGCGAACTCGAAAGTCCGCATGCCGCGGATCACGTGGTCGGCCGCGAACGATCCGATGATCACGTCGGGTTCGCGGCGCGAGAGCACCGCGGCGGCGAGGCCGATCGCGGCCGCCGAGTCGCGCGGTTCCGATTCGAGCAGGACGTTCGCGTCGGAGATGCCGGCGAGCTCGGCCTCGACGGCCGCACGGTGGGCGCGACCGGTGACGACAGCAATGCGCCCCTCGCCCGACAACGGAGCGAGCCGATCCCAGGTATCACGCAGAAGCGTCTGTCCCGACCCCGTCAGGTCGTGCAAAAATTTCGGGGCGTCGGCGCGCGAGAGCGGCCAGAGCCTGCTGCCCACGCCGCCGGCCGGAATGACGGCGTAGAAGCCTTCTATCGGTTGTGCCATGCAGTCAGGGTAGCCGCGGCGCTCTCCCACCATCGAACCCGCGCGAAGTATCTCGATATCGAGATAGTTAGGGTGCCCTAATCGCCGCGCCCGCACGGAGCGGGAATAGGATGTTCGTAGCGCTCGAGCCGCGTCGGCCCGGCGCATCCGTACCTCGCACCGATCAGGGAGGACGACCGTGTCCGCAGACACCCGCCAGGCACTGTCGATCTCAGAGACCACCTCCAAGCGCCCCGCCGGCACGCTCTATCGCGGCCGCGAAGGCATGTGGTCCTGGGTTCTGCACCGCATCACCGGCGTCGCCATCTTCTTCTTCCTCCTGGTGCATGTGCTCGACACCGCGCTCATCCGTGTCTCTCCCGAGGCGTACGACGCGGTCATCGGTACCTACAAGAACCCGATCATGGGCATCGGCGAAGTCTTCCTCGTCGCGGCAATCGCATACCACGCGTTCAACGGCCTACGGATCATCGCGATCGACTTCTGGTCGAAGGGCGCGAAGTACCAGCGCCAGATGTTCTGGATCGTGATCGGGGTCTGGGTCGTCACGATGGCCGGCTTCGCACCCCGACATCTCATCAACGTCTTCGCGGGAGGTGGTGAGTGATGTCCAGCGACACCCTGGCCGCTCCCCGTTCGCCCTACGCACGGCCCAAGCGCCGCGGCATCAACCTCGAGAAGTGGGGTTGGGTCTACATGCGTGTCTCCGGCGCGATCCTGGTCGTCCTGATCTTCGGGCACCTGTTCGCCAATCTGATGGTGGGCGACGGCATCCGCGGGATCGACTTCGGATTCGTTGCGGGCAAGCTCGCAAACCCGCTGTGGCAGTGGTGGGACGTCGCGATGCTCTGGCTCGCGTTGATCCACGGCGGCAACGGGATGCGCACCATCGTCAACGACTACGTGACGCACCGGACCGTACGCCGCGTGCTGGTGTGGGCGATCGGACTGTCGGCCGGATTCCTCATCATCCTCGGCACCCTCGTTGTCTTCACGTTCGACCCCTGCATCGGGGTCACCGAATCGAGCACCCTCTGGGAGACGTGCCGGGCCGCGGCCTGACGCACGATCCCCAACGACCCCTCTCAGGATCTCCAACGACCCCTCTCAGTAAGGCACCCCCTGTGACGACGACCGTGACCGGCACCGACCGCAAGACCGACGTGCACCACCATCAGTTCGACATCGTCATCGTCGGCGCCGGCGGTGCCGGCATGCGCGCGGCGATCGAGGCAGGGCCGCACGCGAAGACCGCGGTGATCTCGAAGCTCTACCCCACGCGCTCCCACACGGGCGCCGCGCAGGGCGGAATGGCCGCCGCGCTGGCGAACGTCGAAGAGGACTCGTGGGAGTGGCACACCTTCGACACCGTCAAGGGCGGCGACTACCTCGTCGACCAGGACGCGGCCGAGATCCTCGCGAAGGAGGCGATCGACGCGGTCATCGACCTCGAGAACATGGGCCTGCCCTTCAACCGCACGCCCGAGGGCAAGATCGACCAGCGTCGCTTCGGCGGCCACACTGCCGACCACGGCAAGACGCCGGTCCGCCGCGCCTGCTATGCCGCCGACCGCACGGGCCACATGATCCTGCAGACGCTGTTCCAGAACTGCGTCAAGCTCGGCATCAACTTCTTCAACGAGTTCTACGTGCTCGACCTGCTGACATCGAAAGACGCCGACGGCAAGACCCAGACATCCGGTGTCGTCGCTTACGAGCTCTCCACCGGCGACCTGCACATCTTCCACGCCAAGGCGGTCATCTTCGCGACCGGCGGCTTCGGCAAGATCTATAAGACGACCTCCAACGCGCACACCCTCACGGGCGACGGCGTCGGGATCGTCTGGCGCAAGGGCCTGCCCCTCGAGGACATGGAGTTCTTCCAGTTCCACCCGACAGGGCTCGCCGGCCTCGGCATCCTTCTGACGGAGGGCGCTCGAGGCGAGGGTGCGATCCTCCGAAATGCGAGCGGCGAGCGCTTCATGGAACGCTACGCGCCGACCATCAAGGACCTCGCCCCGCGAGACATCGTCAGCCGTTGTATGCAGCAGGAGGTCGCCGAAGGTCGTGGCGCGGGCCCGCACAAGGACTACGTCCTGCTCGACTGCACGCACCTGGGCGCTGAGGTTCTCGAGACGAAACTCCCCGACATCACCGAGTTCGCGCGCACGTACCTCGGCGTCGACCCGGTCGTCGAGCCGGTTCCCGTCATGCCGACCGCGCACTACGCGATGGGCGGCATCCCGACAAACGTCGCAGCCGAAGTGCTCGCCGATAACAACACCGTCGTTCCGGGGCTCTACGCCGCCGGCGAGTGCGCGTGCGTTTCGGTCCACGGCTCGAACCGGCTCGGCACGAACTCCCTGCTCGACATCAACGTCTTCGGCAAGCGCGCCGGCAAGAACGCGGTCGAGTACGTCAAGACCGCCGACTTCGTGCCGCTCCCGGAAAACCCCGCGGGCGCCGTTCGTGACCTGATCGAAGGTCTGCGCGCCGGAACGGGCACCGAGCGCATCTCTGTTCTGCGCAAGACGCTGCAGGAAGAGATGGACAAGAACGCCCAGGTGTTCCGCACCGAGGAGTCCCTCACCCATGTGCTCGGCGTCATCGAGGAGCTGCGCGAGCGCTTCTTGAACATCCACGTCGACGACAAGGGCAAGCGCTACAACACCGACCTGCTCGAGGCCGTCGAACTCGGCTTCCTCCTCGACATCGCCGAGGTCGTCGTCGTCACGGCCCGCAACCGCAAGGAAAGCCGCGGCGGGCACATGCGCGATGACTTCCCGAAGCGTGACGATGAGGTCTACATGAAGCACACGATGGCCTATCTCACCGGTGATCCGCACTCCTCGAAGGCGGACGACCACATCTCGCTCGATTGGAAACCCGTCGTCATCACGCGCTACCAGCCGATGGAGAGGAAGTACTGAGATGGTGTCGACTCTCGTTGAAACAACGGATGCTCCGGCGGACGCAGACCTCTCCCCCGCAGCTGACTCGGGCATCCAGTCGTTCCTGGTGACGTTCATCGTGCGCCGGTTCAACCCCGAGGTGGACGACGAACCCCGCTGGGTGGACTACGACGTCGAGCTCTACTCGACCGACCGCGTGCTCGACGCCCTGCACAAGATCAAGTGGGAGGTCGACGGATCACTGTCGTTCCGCCGCTCGTGTGCCCACGGCATCTGCGGTTCTGACGCGATGCGCATCAACGGACGCAACCGGCTCGCGTGCAAGACCCTGATCAAGGACCTCGACATCTCGAAGCCGATCTACGTCGAGGCGATCAAGGGACTGCCGCTCGAGAAGGACCTGATCGTCGACATGGAGCCGTTCTTCGCCTCGTTCCGCGAGGTCAAGCCGTTCCTCATCTCGAACACGGCGCCCGAGCCCGGCAAAGAGCGCGTTCAGTCGATCGTCAACCGCGAGATCTTCGACGACACCACCAAGTGCATTCTCTGCGCCGCGTGCACGTCCTCGTGCCCGGTCTTCTGGACCGACGGACAGTACTTCGGTCCGGCCGCGATCGTCAACGCGCACCGCTTCATCTTCGACTCGCGCGACGACGCGGGCGATGTGCGGCTCGACATCCTGAACGACAAAGAGGGCGTGTGGCGCTGCCGCACGACCTTCAACTGCACGGATGCGTGCCCCCGCGGCATCCAGGTGACCCAGGCGATCGCCGAGGTCAAGCAGGCCATCCTCCGCGGCAAGTAGCCACCTCGTGACCGGCGCGCCTCTTCTCGAGATCCGCCGGTCACGTGTGGCCGTGACAGCCGCGTATGCGGCGCAGGGCCTCGGCTATGCCGTTGTCGTCACGTCGCTGCCGTCCTTCACGGGGCGTCTCGGCATCGACGACGTCGCGGTATCGCTCATCGTGCTGCTGGTGTGTGTCACCGCAGCCGGGGGCTCCGTCGTGGCCGATCTGCTCGCGCGCTGGCGAGGTAGTCGGGCGGCCCTCGCCGCGGGCTTGATCGTCCAGGCCGCGGCGTTCGTCGGGATCGCAGTCGCCCCGCCGTTGCCGATTTTTGTCGCGGCATTCGGCGTTTACGGGCTCGGTCTCGGTGCGGTCGATGCGTCCGCCGCGATGCAGGGTGTGCTCGTCCAGCGGCGCTACGGCCGCGACATCATGGGCGCTTTCTTCGCCGCGTACACCGCTGCCGCGATCGGTGGGGCGTTGCTGGTGGCCGGCTCGGCGGCCGCTCTGGGCGATGCCGTCTTCAGCGGTGGCGTCGCGATGGGCCCCGCTTTGGCGCTCGGTGCCGCGGCTGTCGTCGCCGTCGCGGTCGCCGCGAACGGCACGCGCGCATTCGACCGCGCTCGCGCCGCCGCACCGGTTGGTGAGCGGCCCCGTATCCCGCTCCCCCGCCGCGGAATCTGGCTGTTCGGCTTCGTCATCCTGGCCGCGTTCACCCTCGACTCCGGTGTCAGCACCTGGAGCACGATCTATCTCAACGACGACCTTGCCTCCGGTGCGGCGATCGCACCGCTCGGTTATGCCGCCTACCAGGTCGCGATCCTGGTGACGCGTCTCACCACGGACCGCGCAACCGGACGGTGGGGGCGCACCGTGGTCGTCGTCACGGCGACATCGGTCTCGATCGTGGGGCTGGTGCTCGTTGCGGCACTCCCCTGGACGATTGCGGCGATCGTCGGCTTCGCGCTTGCGGGCGTCGCCGTCGGGGCGCTCGTGCCCCTGTCTTTCACGTCCGCGGGAGCGCTGGCGCCGACCCGCGGCGATGAGGTGATCGCCCGCGTCAACCTGTTCAACTACGCCGGCGCGGTCCTCGGGGCGGTTCTGCTGGGACTTCTCGCCGACGCGCCCGGACTCGGCATCGCCTTCCTGCTACCCGCCCTGCTGCTCGTGTCGATCCTGTTCCTCGCCCGGCGTTTCGGTCGGGCGGTTGCGGCAAGCGAGCCATCCGTCGGCACGTCCGTATTCGCGGACGGTGCCGATCCGAGTCGCTAGCCTGGGGGCGTGAGCTACCGCCGACCGTCCGACCCCGCGGTGGCTCCCGACGGCTCCGACGAGGAGAGCGCGGCCGGTCGCAGCGACGACGACGCCGGGCGGTGGGAATCCGCACAGGAGACGCTCCGACGCCACCTCGAAGAGCCGGTGCAACGGGCGACGCAACTGACGCGACGCACACTGGCCTGGTTTCCGGTCCGGGTGTGGCGGCACTTCCTTCGCCACAACGGGTTCTTGCTCGCGGCGGGAGTGAGCTACCAGTCGCTGTTCGCGATCTTCGGTGTGATCTACCTGGCGTTCGCGGTGGTCGGCCTGTGGATCGGCGCGAGTCCCGCGGCGATCGCTCGGATGATCGACATCATCAACGAGTACATCCCGAACCTGATCAGCGAGAACGGGCTGGTCACCCCCGAGCAGGTCGAGTCCGTCACCACCGCCACGGCGACGACCCTCGGCATTACGGGAGCCGTCGCGCTCGTCATCGTCGTGTGGACGGCCATCGGATTCATCACCTACGCCCGCCGCGCAGTGCGGGACATCTTCGGCCTACCCTTCGATACGCGCTCGTACCTCTTGTTGAAGGCCCGCGACTTGCTCGCCGCGGTGATCCTCGCCGTCGCGCTGCTCGTCGGCTTCGCCATCAGCGGCATCGCCACCTGGGCCCTGACACTGCTGTTCACCGTCTTCGGGATCGGCGACCTGAGCGTGTTGTCGAACGTGACGGCGCGAGCCGTTTCCCTCCTGGTCTCGTTCGCGATCAACGGCGCCGCGCTGGCCGCGCTGTTCCGGTTCCTGACGGGGGCGGCGCTCGCCTGGCACCGGATCTGGCCGGGCGCTTTGCTCGGCGGCGCCGCCATCACCGTGCTGCAGGTGGGCGCCGGTGTGCTGCTGATCTACACGCCCTCGAACCCCCTTCTGGCGACGTTCGCGGTGCTGATCGGGTTTCTCCTGTGGTTCCGCCTGAACGGCATCGTCATCCTGGTCGCGGGGGCGTGGATCGCGGTCGGTGCGGCCGATCGGAACCTGGCGCTGACGGAACGCACGGAAGAGGAAGCGCGGCGCGACGAGTACCGGGCGTTGCTCGTGGCCGCGGATGTTCGTCTGCGCGAGGCGCGCATCACTCGTGACACCGCGCCCTGGTATCGCTCCTGGCGCGCGGGCCGCGACGTACGTCTGGCCGAGGATGAGCTCGAACGCCTCCGAGACTCTCCCCCGCCGGAGCCGCAACCGCGCGGCTTTCTGCTCGACTGAGCTACGGGGCGCCGAGCATGTCGGAGGCCGTCGATACAGTAGAACGCGTGCCTCGACCCATCCGCATCGCCTCTGTCAACGTCAACGGCATCCGGGCGGCGGTGCGCAACGGGATGGCCGGATGGCTCGACCGGGCCGATGTCGACATCCTCGCGCTACAAGAGGTGCGCGCCGAGCTTTCGCACGTCGAGAGTGCTCTGCCCGGGTGGAACCTCGTCCACGACGAATCGCTCACCAAGGGCCGGTCGGGGGTCGCGGTGGCCAGCCGACTGCCCATTGCCGCCTCGCGCATCGAGCTGGGCGACGAGACGGTCGACTCGCGCGGCCGGTGGATCGAGGCCGACCTCGACGTCGACGGAGAGCCTCTGACCGTCGTCAGCGCCTACGTCCACTCGGGCGAGGACGGCACCCCGCGTCAGGACGCGAAGTACGGATTTCTCGACGCGATGGAGCGCCGGATGCCCGAGCTCGCCGCCGACGGCTCGCTCGCCGTGATCATGGGCGACCTGAACGTCGGGCACCGCACGCTCGACATCAAGAACTGGAAGGGCAACGTCAAGAAGGCCGGGTTCCTCCCGCGCGAGCGGGCGTACTTCGACCGGTTCCTCAGCGAAGCGGGCGAGCCCGTGACGGGTGTCGACGGTTCGGTCGGGACGGGGCTCGGATGGGTCGACGTGGGGCGCCGTTTCCACGGCGAGGTGGACGGCCCGTACACGTGGTGGTCGAATCGTGGTCAGGCCTTCGACAACGACACCGGCTGGCGCATCGACTACCAGCTGGCGGCCCCCGCCCTCGCGGACCGGGTCACCGACTACCGGGTCGCGCGAGCGGCGGCATATTCCGAGCGCTGGAGCGATCACGCGCCGGTCATTGTGGACTACTCGCTCGGCGGCTGACCGGACGGGTCACTTCGACAAGCTCAGTGACCGGCGGCCAACCCGCTCGCTGAGCCCGCGCCCCGCGCCGCTCGCGGAGCCCGCGCCCGTGCCCCGCTCCCTGAGCTTGTCGAAGGGAGCACCCGTCCCGCGATCTAGGATTGACCGGTGAGCAAAGCGCGCCTGTACTCCGGAATGCAGCCTTCGGCGGATTCCCTCCAGATCGGCAACTACATCGGTGCGCTGCTGCAGTGGCGCGACCTGCAGGAGTCGTACGACGCGTTCTTCTCCGTCGTCGATCTGCACGCACTGACCCAACCGAACGACCCGGCCGAGCTGCGTGAGAAGACCCGCCGCACGGCCGCGCAGTACATCGCCGCCGGCATCGAGCCCGCCAAGTCGACGCTGTACGTGCAGTCGCACGTACCCGCGCATGCCGAGCTGGCGTGGATCCTCGGCACGCTGACAGGCTTCGGCGAGGCCGGTCGCATGACCCAGTTCAAGGACAAGTCCAGCCGCTACGGCCAGGATGCAACATCCGTCGGTCTCTTCACCTATCCGGTGCTGATGGCGGCCGACATCCTGCTCTACCAGACAGCGGTCGTGCCTGTCGGCGACGATCAGAAGCAGCACATCGAGCTGACGCGCGACCTGGCGGAGCGCTTCAACGCTCGCTACGGCGAGACTTTCCGGGTGCCGATGCCGATGATCCAGCAGGAGTCTGCGCGCATCTACGACCTGCAGAACCCGACCGCCAAGATGTCGAAGTCGGCGGAGTCGGATGCGGGTGTGCTCTGGCTGCTCGATGACCCGTCCGCCACCGCGAAGAAGGTCATGCGTGCCGTGACCGACAGCGACGGCACCGTGCGGTACGACCGCGAGAACAAGCCGGGCGTCTCGAATCTGCTGGTGATCTATGCGGCCCTCACCGGTCGTCAGATCCCCTCGATCGAGGACGAGTACGCGGGGCGCGGCTACGGCGACTTCAAGAAGGGCCTCGCCGACGTCGTGGTGTCGGAGTTCGAGCCCGTCCGCGCGCGCGCACTGGAGCTGCTCGACGACCCGGCGGAGCTCGATCGTGTGCTCGCGGCCAACGCCGACCGCGCGGACACCGTCGCGAGCTCCACGCTCGACACGGTCTACGAGCGCGTCGGCCTCCTTCGCCGCCGCTGATCACCGTCCCTGCGCCTCAGCCAGGCGCGCGACTGAAACCTCCCGAGCCGTTCACAATTCAGTCTGTGCGCGTGCGCTCTCGTCCGGACCCGCATGATCCCGCTGGTCCGGAGGGTGACGGTGTGCGCGCAGACTGAGTTGTGAACGCGGTCAGCGTACCGGGCCCCGACGAAGTAGCCCCTTGAGTGCCGCGAAGACCTCATCTTCTCGGTACAGGATGTCTTCGGCAGGGAGCCGCAGCACGCAATAGCCCTGCTGCGCGAGTTTGAGGTCGCGACGATAATCCTTGAGCTGCTGCTCCCAACTTCCGTGGTGGGCCTTGCTGTCACATTCGATGACCAGCCAGCCATCCACCACCAAGTCGACGAATCCCACACCCGAGAACGACACCTGCAGGTCAACGGCGCAGCCCAGCCGCATCAGAAGCAGACGCACCAGCGACTCGGTGCCCGACTCGGAACGCGAATCGAGAAACCGCCGCAACACGCCAAACCGGCTCGGCAAAGCGGCGAAGACGTCGGCCAGATCATCCGGCGTGACCAATCCCTTGTGGAGCGCGCTGTCGAGTGTCGCGATCGCGTACTTCGGTTGCTGGCACCGAATGGCGTGCACGAGCGCATCGACGATGTCGACCGCGCCACGCATCGGAGCGACCACGAAACGATGCCAATGCAGAACTACCCCGTCGCGAGTGCGTGGCAGCGGATGCTCGCGCGCGTTCGGTGCGCGCATGCGGCTGTCGCCGCGCTCCATATGAACGTGGAGCGCTGAAGAATCGAAGACGAATACGTCAAGCACGCTCAGCAGTGAGAGGCACCCGAGCCGTCCTCCGACCCGCACGGCCTGCACGAGTTGCGTCGGCGCATCGGACGAGAGGTATCTGTCGCGTCTCGCCCGGATGAGGCGCCCTGCCCGCACCGCTCTGGTGATCGCTCGCGATGTCATTCCGTTCGTGCGCAACTCAGCGCGCTTCCACACATCCCACATCTCTCGAGGCTGCTGGCAGAGCGGGGACACGCCGCGCTTTTCTGGCCGAACCGTGGACAGTGACCCGAGGGGACGGGTGTGGAGGACCTGATGAAGGAACCTCGGCGCCGAGTGCGGGGTCGGTGCGGTTCACAATTCAGTCCCGAGCAGTCTGCTGCGGCCTGGCTGGCGCGAAACAGTGGGGCCTGTCCAGGTCGCCTGACCGGGGGAGACTGAATTGCGAACACCAAAGCGAGGCGAAGGGCAGCGCGGCCGGATCGGGCAAGCGGCCGCACGTTCCACGGGGCCAAGAGATCGAGGGGGCTGCGCGCGGTTCGGAATTCAGTCCCGCGTGGTCTGGCCGAGGCGCACCGCCGCGGAATGGAGCGGACAGAGCCCTGGGCCCAGTCCGCAGAGACTGAATAGCGAACCGCACGGCACGGTCATGACACGGCATGGCCCGCGGCTGAGCGCCGGCGGCGCGAACGGTAGGGTCGCGGGGTGGAACCCATCGTCCTGCACACCGAGCGCCTCGAGTTGTCCATCCCGACGCTCGCCGATATGGACGCGATCACGGCGGCCGCGCAGGATCCGGAGGTGCCGCGCTGGACGACGCTGCCCTCGCCGTATACACGAGCCGACGCCGAAGAGTTCGTCGCAAAAGCCGCGAGCTGGTGGGAGTCGACGAGCGAGTTGACCTGGGGCATCCGCATCGACGGGTCCTGGATCGGGATGATCGGGTTGCACGCCACGAGGCCCGGCGGCGACGCCGAGATCGGGTTCTGGCTGGCGAAGGACGCCCGCGGCAACGGGTACCTGACCGAGGCGGCCGCCCGCGTGATCGACTTCGCGTTCGCCGAGCCACTCTCGCTCGCGCGCATCCAGTGGCGCGCCATCGTGGGCAATATCGGCTCGGCCCGCCCCGCTCGCGCCCTCGGCTTCCGGTACGAGGGCATCACGCGCCAGGGTCTGGCAGATCCGCGGGGTCGGTACGACGGCTGGGTGGCCGGGCTGCTCGCGACCGACGACCGCGCGCCGCAGCCCTGGCCCGGCGTGCTGGACTGAGACGTTCGTCTGCTCCGACAGGCTCAGAGGTCGAGGACCGGGACCGGGGCGGGCTCAGGGACCGAGACAGAGACCGAGACCGAGACCGAGACGAGTTCAGGACCGGCGACAACCCCCGTTCCCCGTGGCAGGATGGGCCCCATGCCGGAGATGCCCGAGGTCCAGGGACTCGTCGAGTTCCTGCGCGGACGCATCGTCGGCCTGCAGATCGCCAAAGCTTCCGTGGCACAGATCGCCGCACTGAAGACCTTCGATCCGCAGATCACCGCGCTGCACGAGGCATCCATCGTCTCGGTCGATCGGGCCGGCAAGTTCGTGGACATCGGATGCCGCGGGCCC
Organism: Microbacterium sp. HM-570; assembly: GCF_054165885.1. NCBI lineage: Bacteria > Bacillati > Actinomycetota > Actinomycetes > Micrococcales > Microbacteriaceae > Microbacterium > Microbacterium sp. HM-570. The sequence continues at coordinate 2,834,889 of NZ_CM135111.1, read as the reverse complement.
GCGGACGAACCCCTGCACCTCGTGTTCCATCTGGCCAAGGCGGGGTGGCTCCGCTGGTACGACAGTGTGCCGACAACCCTCGTCAAGCCCGGACGCTCTCCCATCGCCATCCGCGTTTCGCTCAGCGACGGGTCGGGGTTCGACCTGACGGAAGCGGGCACGAAGAAGTCGCTCGCGGTCTATGTCGTGCGGGACCCGGCCGACGTGCCGGGCATCGCACGGCTGGGGCCCGACCCCCTCGACCCGGCGTTCACGGTCGAAACTCTCGCGGGACTCCTGGAGGGCCGACGGACGCAGATCAAGGGCGTGCTGCGCGATCAGTCGATCATCGCGGGCATCGGCAACGCCTACTCCGACGAGGTACTGCACGTCGCACGGATGTCGCCCTACGCGCTGGCGGCATCACTGACAGCCGAGGACGTGCAGGGCCTGTACGACGCGATGCACGCAACGCTTCAGGATGCGGTGGCCACGGCATCCGGCAAACCACCCGCCGATCTGAAAGACGCCAAGCGTCGCGGTATGCGCGTGCACGGTCGACGTGGTGAAGCCTGCCCCGTCTGCGGCGACACCGTTCGAAGTGTCTTCTTCGCCGACAACTCGCTCGAGTACTGCGCGACGTGCCAAACCGGCGGCAAGGTGCTCGCCGACCGTCGCCTCTCGCGGCTGCTCAAGTAACGCACGATAAGACGGCCCGCGTGCCACCTGGCGGGAATGAATCGCGCATGACCGCGTTGGATAGGATCAGATAAGTAACAACGTGCTCCGGGGTCGGTGAGAATCCGAACCGGCGGTGACAGTCCGCGAGCTGCGGCGCTTTGCGCCATGGCTGATCCGGTGGAATTCCGGAACCGACGGTGATGCGTGGGAAACCACGCGAGTCCGGATGAGAGGCAGCACGCGGCGACCATCATGACGGTTGCCGATGCGCAATTCGTTGCGAGCACCCCGGATGAATCGAAGGATCCGGGATGACATACAACGACACCGAGTGGCAGGCCATGGGCCGCGCCACAGAGCTAGCGCTCCTCGGTCCGCGGGGCATCAACCCCCAGGTCGGTGCCGTGGTCTTGAGCCCGACCGGCGAGAGCCTCGCCGAGGGATGGCATCGCGGCGCGGGCAACCCGCACGCCGAGATCGAGGCACTGTCGCGTCTGTCGCCAGAGGATGCCCGTGGTGCCACGATTGTCGTCACGCTGGAGCCCTGCAACCACACGGGGCGCACCGGCCCTTGCGCCGTGGCGCTGCTCGACGCGGGCATCTCGCGCGTCGTGTACGCCGTTGCCGACCCCGCCGAGCCGTCGTCGGGCGGCGCCGAACGGCTTCGTTCGCACGGTGTGGACGTGGAGGCGGGGGTGCGCGCCGACGAGGTCACCGAGATGCTGGACTCGTGGCTGACCGTCGTTCGTCTCGGCCGTCCTTTCGTGACCGTGAAGTGGGCGCAGAGCCTCGACGGCCGCGCCGCCGCGGACGACGGCACGAGCAAGTGGATCACCGGGCCGGACGCGCGGGCCGACGTGCACCGGCGGCGTGCCTCCGCGGATGCGATCGTCGTCGGGACGGGAACGGTCCTGGCCGACGATCCCGCCCTGACCGCCCGGCTCGCCGACGGCGGACTGGCCGAATCGCAGCCCCTGCCCGTCGTCATCGGCAACCGTGCCGTGCCGCCGGATGCGGCGCTGCGGCGGCATCCGCGCGGTGTGCTCGAGGCCGGGACGCAGGACCTGCATCAGGTACTCGATGACCTGCGCGAACGCGGTGTGCAGAGCGTCTTTGTCGAGGGCGGACCGACCCTCGCGAGCGCATTCGTGCGCTCGGGTCTCGCCGACCGCGTGCTGACCTACATCGCCCCGGTTCTGCTCGGTGGCGAGAAGACGGCGATCGGCGACATCGGCGTCTCAACGATGGCGGAGGCCCGCCGCCTGACCCTCACCGGCATCGAGCGACTCGGCGATGACGTCTTGCTCATCGCCGAACCCGCGCGCACCTCCGCCGACGAAAGGACCGACTGACGTGTTCACCGGAATCATCGAAGAGATCGGCGCCATCACGGCGATCGAGCCGTCGGGCGATGGGGTGCGGCTCAGCGTCCGCGCTCCCCTGGCGATATCGGATGCCTCGCACGGCGATTCGATCTCGGTCAACGGGGTCTGTCTCACCGTCGTCGCCAGCGATGAGTCGTCGTTCACCGCCGATGTGATGCGCCAGACGCTCGACATGTCGACGCTCGCGGACTTCGCCCCCGGGCGCCCCGTGAACATCGAGCGTGCGACGGCCGTCGGCACCCGTCTCGGCGGACACGTCGTTCAGGGGCACGTCGACGGAACGGGCGTGATCCTCGAAGTCCGGCCCGGCGAGCGCTGGCGGGTCGTGCGCGTCGGCGTTCCCGAGTCCCTCGCGCCCCTGGTCGTCGACAAGGGGTCGATCGCGATCGACGGCGTCTCACTCACGATCAGCGCCGTGAGCGACCCGGGCGCGGCAGAACCGTGGCTCGAGGTATCCCTCATTCCCGAGACGCTCGAGGCGACCACGCTCGCCGAGCGGGTCGTGGGCGATCCCGTCAACCTCGAAACAGACATCCTTGCCCGTCACGTGCAGCGCATGCTCGCATTTACCGCGACACCCACCCAAACACCCTCGAGTGAAGGAGGCTCACGATGAGCCTTTCCCCGATTTCCGTCGCCCTGGACGCGCTTCGCGCCGGGCGGCCCGTGATCGTCGCCGACGACGAGAACCGCGAGAACGAGGGCGATGTCGTGCTTTCAGCCGAACTCGCGACGCCCGAATGGGTTGCGTGGACGGTGCGCTGGTCGTCGGGCTTCATTTGCGCCCCGATGCCCTCCGAGGTCGCGGATACCCTCGACCTGCCGCCCATGGTGGTGCACAACGAGGATGCTCGGGGCACGGCGTACACGGTCAGCGTGGACGCTGCCGACCGCATCTCGACGGGCATCAGCGCCGCGGATCGCGCACACACCCTCAACGTTCTGGCGAACCCTGAGTCGACGGCGGCGAGCGTCATCCGACCCGGGCACGTCCTTCCCCTTCGCGCCGTCGACGGCGGCGTGCGTGAGCGCAGCGGACACACCGAGGCGGCGGTCGAGCTGATGCGCCTCGCGGGCCTGCGACCGGTGGGGGCGATCGCCGAGATCGTGGCCGAGGACGGCAGCATGATGCGCCTCCCCGGGCTCATGGAACTCGGCGAACGCGACGGAGTGCCCGTGATCACGATCGAACAACTGATCGCGTACCTCGAAGAACACGAGCCGCGCGAGGCCGAGCCGCAGGGTGTTCACCGCCGTCGCGTGAGCCTGCGCGCCGAGTCGATCGTGCCGACGACGCACGGCACGTTCCGTTTTCTGGCTTACAAGGATCGGGTCACGGGCACCGACCACCTCGCCGTCATATCGGGCGAGATCCCGGATGCGCCGCTTGTGCGCGTCCACTCGGAGTGTCTGACCGGCGAGGCATTCGGGTCACTCAAGTGCGAATGCGGGCCCCAGCTCGACGCCGCTCTCGACACTATTGCCGAAAAGGGCGGAGTCGTCGTCTACATGCGCGGCCACGAGGGCCGCGGCATCGGACTGATCAACAAGCTGCGTGCCTACAGCCTGCAAGAGGCGGGCCTCGACACGGTCGACGCGAACCTCGCCCTCGGGCTGCCCGCCGACGCCCGCGACTATGCCGCGGCAGCCGGTATCCTCGCCGATCTCGGCATCGAGCGCGTGCGGCTCATGACGAACAACCCCGACAAGGTCGATCAGCTGCGCGAGTTCGGCCTCGACATCGTCGAGCAGGTTCCCCTGTTGGTCGGCGTCGGCCCGAACAATCACCAGTACCTCGAGACGAAGCGTGACCGGATGGGTCATCTCATCGCCGAGCAGGAACTCGCCGATGCATTCGCCGATATGAAGACGGGAAACGACGTATGAGCGGTAAGGGAGCGCCCGTCCTGCGGGCAGAAGACAAGCCGGACGCCTCGGGCCTGCGCGTCGTGATCGTCGCTGGCGAGTGGCACGAGCAGATCAGCGACGGCATGATCGCGGGGGCGACGCGCGCCCTCGACGAGTTCGGCGCGGACTACTCGCTCGTCCGCGTGCCGGGCTCGTTCGAGCTGCCCGTGGCGTGCAAGGTGGCCCTCGAGGCCGGAGCCGATGCCGCGGTCGCCCTCGGCGTCATCATCCGCGGCGGCACCCCGCACTTCGAATTCGTCTCGTCGGCGGCGACCGACGGCCTCACGCGTGTGGCGCTCGACACGGGCAAGCCGGTCGGCTTCGGCGTACTCACCCTCGACGACGAGCAGCAGGGCATCGACCGCGCCGGCCTGCCCGGCTCGCGCGAGGACAAGGGATACGAGGCCGCGGATGCCGCCATCCGCACCGCCCTCGTGCTGCGCGCGCTGCGCGGCTGACGCCAAGCGCCTCGCGCTAGATGAGGTCCCCCTTGCTGGCGCTACTCTCCGCCGTGCCCCTACTGTGAGCAGCATGGAGATCCTGCGTCACATCGTCGTGTTCGTGCACATCACCGGCTTCGCCGTGCTGTTTGGCGCCTGGGCCGCGCAGGCGTGGGGCGGCAAGCGGCAGATCACCGGGCTGATGAACGTCGGCCTCGCGATCGCGGCCGTCGCGGGCCTCGCCCTCGCCGCGCCCTGGGGCATCGAGTACGACCTGAACTACGTCAAGATCGGCGTCAAGCTCGTCGTGCTGTTGATCATCGGCGCGCTGATGGGCATCGGTCAGGCGCGCGGTCGTCGAACCGGTGCTGTTCCCGCTCCCCTGTTCTGGTCGATCGGCGCGCTCACGCTGCTCAACGCGGGTATCGCCGTCATCTGGCGCTGACGCGTTTCGACTCGTCGCTGCGCTCCTCACTCAACGGCCGAGGATCTCGCCGGTCGTTGAGCGAGCGCAGCGAGACGAAACGCCCACCCCGTCAGTCCAAGAACAGTGCCCGCAGGCGCTTGGTCGTGAAGACGAGTCCGATCGCGATCATCACCACGTAGTAGAGCACGTGCCACAGCATCCCCGGGTGTAGCGAACCCGTCGTCAGCCCCCGGACGAGCTCGACGCCGTGCCAGAGCGGCAGCGCTCGCACGATCGCCTGCACCCATTCGGGGTAGACGGTGATCGGGTAGAAGGTCGCCGAGAACAGGAACATCGGCAGCATCACGAAGTTGATCCAGTCCATGTGCTGGAATGCCTTCATGTAGCTCGTCACCGCCATCCCGAGGCTCGCGAAACCGAAGGCGATCAGCATCACGGCGGGCAAGGCCAGGAGCGCCGTCCACGAGAGGTTCAGCCCGGCGAACTGCATGATGATCAGAAACCCGGATGCGTAGACCAGGCCGCGCAGCAGCGCATAGAGGATCTCACCGAGCGCGACATCCAGCGGCCCCAGCGAGGTCGCGAGCATGCCCTCGTAGAGCTTGCCGTAGTTGAGCTTGAAGAAGACGTTCCACGTCGAGTCGTAGATCGCCCCGTTCATCGCCGACACAGCCAGCAGGGCGGGCGCGATGAAGGCCGCGTACGAGACGACGAGGCCGGCGGATGTCTCGACGGTTCCGATCAGCGCGCCGAGACCTATGCCCATCGAGGCGAGATAGAACACGGGCTCGAAGAATCCTGAGAGCACGACCAGCCAGTTCGACGAGCGAGCCGCGAGGAGTCCGCGCTGCACGACGGCGCCGGGGTTGCCCGCCCAGAGCGCCCGCACTCCCCCGCCACGGGACGGGGCCGTCGTCATCGTCTGCGCCGTCATCGCGCCAGCCTCCTGGTGAAGATCCGGCGAGACAGCAGGTACCCGCCGACCGCCAGCACCGTCAGATAGGCGATGTGCACGGCGACCATCAGGACGGACTCGTCGCGACCGTAGGTGAGCGCGCGTCCGAGTTCGGTGGCGTGCCAGAGCGGCGAGACCCACCCGATCCACTGCAACCACACGGGGAGCGTGGCAAGCGGATAGAAAGTCCCCGAGAACAGGAACATGGGCATGAAGACGAAGCGCTGCACGAGGGCGAACTGACCCCGGTCATCCTGGATCGACGCCGCGTAGGCCAGCAGCGGTGCGCCGAACGCGAGTCCCCCGACCAGTGCTACCAGCACCGCGAACGAGCCGGCCGCCAGGTTGGGTACCGCCCCGAACAGGCAGAGGAACGCGAAATAGGCGACCGCGACGACCACCATCCGTGCCGTTGCCCCGAACACGACGCCGGTCGCGATCTGCGAGCTCGACAACGGCGAGGCATTGAATCCATAGAAGTAGCGGCGCCACTTGAACCCGCCCAGAACCGGATAGGTGAACTCTTCGCTCGCCACCGAGATCGTGGCGGTCATGAGCAGAGCGGGTGCGACAAAGACGAGGTACGAAACCTGCTGCCCGCCGTCCACGATCGGGACCTCGATCAGGGCAGCCAGGCCGACGGCCAACCCCAACAGATACAGGATGGGCTGCCCGAGCGCACCGACGACGATCGTCCAGCCGTACGCACGCATCGTGCGCACCATGTGCTCGGTGACGTACCAGGCGCCCCGGGTGCGCGGACGCTTACCCCAGGCGAGCGCCTCTTGCCGCAGTTCGTCGAGGGTCGGGGTGGGCGACGGCGTGGGCGCGGTGATCTGGCCGCTCATTCGATCAGCGACCGTCCGGTGAGGCGCAGGAAGACATCCTCGAGGCTCGATCGCCGCACGAGCGAGGTGATCGGCTCGAGCCCGAGCTGGGTGATGCGCTCGAGCGCATGCTCTCCGTTGTCGGTGTAGATCAGCACGCGGTCGGGCAGCACTTCGACCCGCTCGCCGATTCCCTCGAGTTGCGGCGCGACCTCGGCGTTGCGGTCTGAGCCGAAGCGCACTTCGAGCACTTCGCGCGTCGAGTGGGCGCGGATGAGGGATGCGGGGGTGCCCTCGGCCATGATGCGGCCCTTATCGACCACGATCAGGCGGTCGCAGAGCTGCTCGGCCTCGTCCATGTAGTGGGTCGTCAGAACGAGCGTCGTGCCGGTCTCTTTGAGCCGGAACAGCCGGTCCCAGAGGACGTGCCGGGCTTGCGGGTCAAGGCCCGTAGTCGGTTCGTCGAGCAGCAGGATGCGGGGGTCGTTGACGAGCCCGCGAGCGATCGTGAGCCGGCGCTTCATACCGCCGGAGAGCTGGTCGACCTTGCTGGTCGCCTTGTCTTCGAGCTGGGCGAAGGCGAGCAGTTCGTCCGCCTTCTGGCGGCAGACGCTCGCGGGCAGACCGAAATACCGACCGTAGATGAACAGGTTCTCGCGCGCGTTGAGCTCGCCATCGAGGTTGTCTTGCTGCGGCACCACGCCCAGGCGCGAACGAATGTCGGGACCGTGCCGGTCCGGGTCGAGACCGAGGATCGAGAGGTCGCCGCTCGTGCGCGTCGAAACCGCGCCGATCATCTTCATCGTCGTGGACTTGCCAGCCCCGTTCGGGCCGAGCAGCCCGAAGGACTCCCCCGGCGCGACCTCGAAACTCAGACCATCGACGGCGACGAAATCGGGCTTGCCCTTGACGCGATACGTCTTGACGAGGGACTCGGCGGAGATGACGGCTTCTGGCACCGGACTACCCTAACCGCGGGCGCTGACATCGCCGACCGCACCCACTCAGCCGCCGGCTCAGCCGCCGGCTCAGCCGCCGAAAAGCGGCGTTACCGCGCGGGCACCCGGGCGCGGCGCGCGACGATCACCATCGCTCCGCCGAGGGACAGGAGGGCGAGCGCGACGTTCGACAGGGATCCGTCCGACTGTCCGCCGGAGTTCGCAAGCCTCGCTCTCGCGGGGACTGCTGCCGCGGGCGTCGTGACGCCGACGGCGGCGAACGCCGTCTGACCCGACGTCCCGAACCCCGACACAACGAGCGTGTGCGAGCCCGGAGCGAGGGTCGACGGGATGGTGACGCTGAACCGCGCAGCGCCCGCGCCATCCGTCGTGCCGATTCCGACCCGAACCGGCGTCGAATACAACGTCGCCTCGACCGAAGACGTGGGAGCAAAACCCGTCACCTCGACGAAGAACTGCTGGCCGGCGACGATGTTTGTCACGACGCTGCCATCGGCGGCCAGCAGCCGCACCGTCGTGCCCGGGGTGGACGTCGGCGGGGTCGACGGAGCAACGGATACGACAACAGACACGGGGCTCGACGGCGTCGATGCCAACGACGTCCCCGTGCTGTTCGTCGCCGTTACTGCGAACGTGTAGCTCGTGCCCGCGGTCAGACCTGGCACAACGCACCACAACGCCGTCGTCGTGCATGTTGCACCGCCTGGTGACGCGGTCACCGTGTACGAAGACACCGCAGCACCGCCGTTCGATGACGGCGCGGACCACGTGACGAAAGCCTGCCCCGCGCCCGCGCTGGCCGACGCCGCGCCTGGCGCGGAGGGTGCGGTCGCGGCGACCCCGATCGTCACGGTCGCGGTTGCGACCCCAGAGGTCGCGCCCGTCCCCGTCACCGTGTAATCCGTCGCACCCTGAACCGGTCCGGTCGGCGTGCCGCTGACCGACCCCGAGGCCGGGTCGAGCACGAGTCCCGCGGGCAGTGCGGGCGAAACCGTGTACGTGACAGCACCCACGAAGCCGGTTCCAGACCAAGCACCCGTCGGCACGATCGGCTCATTGAACGTCGCCGAGATCGTGCGGGATATGGGCGACAGCGCGGCAGGTACGGGCGCGAGCGACAGCGCGAAGGCACGCCCGCCCCCGTCAGAAACCGCGTAGGCACGGTCGGTGTTCGGCAGGAATGCGACGCTGACGATTGCGAACACGAGGTCGATCGATTGTGTCGTCGCCGTGGCGGGGTCGACCACCGCGACGCCTTTCGATCCCGTCACCCAGACCAACCCATCGTCGGGGTCGACGATCGGCTGGTACGACGACCAGGGCAGTGGCGCGGTAGACGAGACATCGCCCGTGCTCGTGTCGATGATCCTCAGGGTCGACGTCTGAATCTGCATGAAGGTCATCGGATCCATCGAGTACGCCGTGTTGACGCTGTAGAGCTCCGTGCCATCCGTCGAGAGCGTGATGGAAACGACCTGCGTCGAAGATGAGACGGTGTCGAGCACCGTTCCCGTCCCCGTGTCGACGACAGAGATCGTGCTGCTGCCGTCAACGACGTAGAGCTTGGTGCCATCCGCAGACAACGACGCCTTCGTCACATTCGAGATCGACGCCAGCGAGGTGCGTTGCGTCGGCGAGGTGTTCATCACGAAGAGGCCGTTGCTCTGGCTATAGTACAGATAGTCGCCGCCCGGCGAGACGGCTAGTGCGGTTGCGGTGCTCGGCACCGTGACGGTCTCGTCGATGGTCGCCGTCGCCGTGTCGATCACCACTATGGCCAGAGCGGCGTTCGTGGTCGTCACGTACAGGCGCGCGCCGTCGGGCGAGAGCTTTGCCGACTGAACTGATCCGGGAAGGGTGATAGGGCGAACCGTCTCGGTCGAGGTGTCGATGATCGCCATGGTCGTCGCCCCGAAGGCGAATAGCTGCGAACCATCCGGCGAGCCGATCATCAGGCCCGGCCGCATCGTGCCGAGGTCGATGCTGCGCACAACCGTGTTGGTATCCGTGTCGATGACCCGGACGGCAAAGCTGTTGTCGACCGACACATAGACGACTTCACCCGTGGCCGAGGCCACGACCGAGCGCGGGTACTGGCTGAGGAGGATCGTGTCGTCGAGTGTCGGCATCTCGGCCGCTGCTGCAGGCGCAGCGACTCCCACCAGCACGATCGCGGCCGCGAGAATGCTGGTCAGAAGCAGTGCGATCCGTGACCGGATCGATCGTTGCGGTACGGGGGACGAGAAACCTCGGTGGGGGGGCACGTTTCCGACACTATCGGTAGATCTAACCCACCTCGGAACGCTTCTCCGCAGCCCCTCAGTGCTTGCGGCCCTCGAGGGCTGCGCGGTCGATCTCTTCCTGATTCTCGACGTACGGGGTGCCGTGTGTGTGGAAGGTCGCGACGGTCTTCATGCCCCACGCCTGGCCCTTCGCACGTTCGGCCGCGGTCCACTCCACGACCGGCCAGTCGGGGTCGAGGATCAGACGTGCACCGGCGTTGGCGAATTCGATGCGATTGCCGCCGGGCTCCCACACGTAGAGGAAGAACGTCTGGTTGATGGCGTGCTTGTAGGGGCCGTACTCGATGTAGATCTTGTTCTCGAGGAAGATGTCGGCGGCCTTGAGGATGTCTTCGCGGGTGTCGGGTGCGAGCGCGAAGTGGTGGAAACGTCCGCGCGTGCCCGTCCAGTCCTCCGAGTACACGACGTCGTACGACTTCTGCGCGAAGCGGAACCACCACGCGGCGTACCCGCCCTCGTCCTTCACGACGCGCTCGGACTCGCGCGCGCCCATCACGTCGCGCCAGAACTCGCCCGATTTGGTGACATCGGCGGCGAGGTAGTTGATGTGGTCCATGCGGCGGACGTTCACGCCACGGCCCGGGAAGGCCGATGCCTGGTTCTTCAGCGCCGGGGTGTCCTGCTCGTCCGGCACGTAGTGCTCGGTGTCGTAGTAGATCGCCATGAGGTGGCCATCCGGGTCTTCGAACTCGTACGAGCGGCCGACGCCCACCTCGGGCTCGCGCCATCCGTGCCCGAGTCCGGCGGCCTCGATCGCGGCGACGCGACGCTCGAGTGCCTCTTCGCTCGACGCGCGGTACAGCGAACGCCCGACGCCGTTGGTATCGGAGGCCGTGAGCTTGATCGTGTAGAGCTGGTACTCGTCCCAGCAACGCAGGTATGCCGAGTCGCCGATGCGGGCGACCTCGCGCATCGCGAGCAGGTCGCGGAAGAAGTGCAGGCTCTCTTCGAACTTCGGGGTGAACAACTCGACGGCGCCCAGATGGGCGATATCGAAGTTCTCGGTGCGGGCCATGGGGTGTCCTCTCTGACGTTTGGTACTCGGGACTACAGTCGCGGACGCGGAAAAACCGTGCCGTCGAAGATCTTGCGCGCGGTGCGCTCGGAGACGGATGTGCCGTACCAGGCGTCGTCCGCGCGGCGCTCGACCGCGACCCGCGCGGGGAACGCGCCGGTCGGGTGCTCGATCAGGCTGGGATCGGCGGCCGCGTCGACCGCGATGTCGGAGCCGACGGCCCCGGGAATCCGGATGCCCGCGGCAACCGATGCCGCCATGAGTACACCGATCGAGGTGTGTACGCGGGAGGGAATGAATGCCCTCGTGGAGATGGCGCCCCCGGCGCGGGGCGGCGAAAGCAGGAACATCTTCGGCACCGTCTGCGCCGAGACATCCCCGAATCCCATCAGCGGACCCGCCTGCAAGCGGATCCTCTCGATCTCGGCGACCAGCTCGGACCGCGCCTCGAGCTCTTCGGGGCTCTCCGACCCATCGACGCCGAACTCGTCGGCACGGAGCAGCACCACGGGCATTCCGTTGTCGATCAACGTGACGCGGTGTCCATAGATCTCGTCGACGACGTTGCCGGTCGGGAGCAGCGGCGAGTCTCCCCCGACCTCGAGCTCGATCGCGCACGCAATCCCCGGCACACCGTCGATCGCGAAATCTCCGTCGTAGGCGACGACCCCACCGGGCGTGCGGATGCGTGTGCTCGCGACATCCCCCGTGTTCAGCATGCGGATCCGCACCGGGGTCTCGCCGTCCTGCGCATCGATCAGACCGCGCTCGATCGCGAACGGGCCGACGCCCGCCAGCAGGTTGCCGCAGGTCTGCGCGTCACTGACGACGGGCTTGTCCACCACGACCTGCAGGAACAGATAGTCGACGTCGATGCCGGGTTCGCTCGACCGCGAGACGATCGCGACCTTGCTGGTGAGCGGGTGCGCTCCCCCGAGTCCGTCGATCTGCGCCGGATCAGGACTGCCCATGACACGCAGCATGAGCTCGTCGCGTTCGGCGGGGTCGGAGGGCACGTCCTCCGCGAGGAAGTACGCCCCCTTTGACGTGCCGCCCCGCATGAGCATGCAGCGGATTCCGTCAGCGCCCGCCATGCTCCGCCTCGAACTCCGCTTCGCTCATATAACGACCACCGAGGTCGCGGAAGACGTCGCGCAGGCCCTTGCGATCGAGGCTGAGGTCACCGCTCTGATAGGCGGCGCGATCGGCCGCCTCTTTTTCGACGCGGGTGTCGGATGCGGCGAGCACGCTCTCGGCGTCGGCCCGCGGCACGCACATGACACCGTCGTCGTCGGCGATCACCACGTCGCCCGCCCGAACGACGACTCCCCCCACGACAACCGGGACGTTGACCGAGCCCGCCGTGGCCTTGACCGTGCCCTGCGCGTTGATCGCGCTCGACCAGACCGGAAAGCCCATCTCCCGCAGGTCGACGACATCGCGAACACCCGTCGTGGTGACGAGTCCGCGCACCCCGCGCTGCGCGAGCGCCGTCGCGAACAGCTCGCCGAACGCCCCGTCGACGGAGGGCGAGGTCGTTGAGACCACGAGGATGTCGCCCGGTTGGCACTGCTCGATCGCGACGTGGATCATCAGGTTGTCGCCGGGCCACGACAGCACGGTCACCGCGGAACCGGCGATGCGCGAGCCATCCTGAATCGGACGGATGTCCGCCCCGACCAGGCCGATCCGCCCCATCGCCTCGTGCACCGTCGCCACGCCGTGCACACCGAGGGCATCGATCGTCGCGGAATCCGCGCGCGCGACATCCGTGACGACCACGCCGGTCTGCTGCGTGCCCGTCATACCAGCACGTCCGTGACCTGCGGGTAGTACCGCATGTAGGCCTCACCCATGGTGGTGGCCCCGTCAGTTGCGGCGGGCAGGCCGAGGTTGGGGCCGGCGTTGCGCTTGACCTGCACGCCACGGCGCACGGCGAGCGAGGTGTAGTACTCCCACATGTGCTTCTGCGCGGGTAGGCACTCCATGGCCTTCTGCTTGAGAGGGAACGCGGCCGTGATATCGAGCAGCACGTTCGGCTTGAAGTCCGACTGTTCGGGCTGGTGCGGCTCGAAGAAGAACACGGGCGGCGCGCCGATGATGTCGTCTGTGCCCGGGTAGGAGCCATCCGAATTCGCCACGCCGATCGCCTGAGCGAGCACGCGCGCTTGCAGCGCCATCCGCGCCGCCGCGGGGTGGTCACCGTTATAAGGATCGGCAAGCGGATGCGTCAGCACGACCGTCGGCTGCGTGCGACGGAAGACGTCCACCAGTTTTTGCACCGCCTCGGGAGACTCGATCAGGGGGTAGTCGCCGAGGTCGAGGAACTCGATGTCGGCGCCCAGCGCCGTCGCTGCGGCCGTTGCCTCCTCGCGGCGAATCGCCTTGATCTCGTCGAGCGGTTTGCCCGCGATCCACTGGCTCGCCGATTCGCCGCGCTCCCCGTAAGAGAGGCACACGACGGTGGCCCGCTCGCCGCGCATCGTCGCGGCGGCGATCGCACCGCCGGCGCGCCAGACGAAGTCGCCGGCGTGAGCGCTGACGACGAGAAGCGAAGGACTGGTTTCTGCCATGGGGGAACTCCTGACGTGTAGGGACAGCGAATCACACCCCTAGCGCGATGGTCAAGATTTTGGTTACAATTCTGGCGACGCTCAAATCACTCTGGACATAGTGATTTGCCCTCCGTACCATCAGGACTACCGACAAAGATGTTGAAAGGAACCACCATGGCCAGCAATCTGCAGCAGGTACTCGACGAGGCGGGCAACACCGTCGAGATGCTGCGCAACTCGAAGCTCGGCACCTACATCTACCCGGTCGTTCCGGCCGAGTTCTCGAACTGGCGCCGCGAGCAGATCGCCTGGCGCGATGCGGCCGTGCTGTTCGATCAGACCCACCACATGGTGAACCTGTTCGTCTCGGGACCCGACGCCCTGAAGCTCCTCGCCGAGACCGGCATCAACAGCTTCACGAACTTCCCGGTCAACACCGCCAAGCAGTTCGTCCCCACCGCCTCCAACGGCGGCGTGATCGGTGACGGCATCCTCTTCCGTGAGGGCGAGAACGACTACGTCTACGTCGGCCGGGCGCCGGGCGCCAACTGGCTGCAGTACCACGCCGAAACCGGCGGATACAAGGTCGACGTGACCTACGACGACCGCTCCAACTCGCGCCCGTACGGCGAGGCTGTGTCTCGCAAGTACTACCGCTTCCAGATCCAGGGCCCGAACGCCTGGCCGATCATCGAGAAGCTCAACGGCGGCGAGCTCGAGAAGGTCAAGTTCTTCCACATGGGCGAGCTCACGATCGCGGGCGAGAAGGTCCACACCCTGCGTCACGGCATGGCCGGTGCGCCCGGCCTCGAGCTGTGGGGCCCGTACGAGCAGCACGGCAAGATCCGCCAGGCGATCCTCGAGGCCGGAGCCGAGTTCGGCATCGAGCCCTGTGGCTCGCGCGCCTACTCCTCCAACACGCTGGAGTCGGGCTGGATCCCCTCGCCGCTGCCCGCCATCTACTCGAGCGAGGCGGAGCGCGGCTACCGCGAGTGGCTGCCCGCGAACAGCTACGAGGCGATCAACGCCCTCGCCGGCTCGTTCGTCTCCGACAACATCGAGGACTACTACCTCAGCCCGTGGGAGCTCGGCTACGGCTCGTTCGTGAAGTTCGACCACGACTTCATCGGCCGCGACGCCCTCGAAGCGATCGACCCCGAGACGCAGCGCAAGAAGGTTACGCTCGCCTGGAACGACGAGGACCTGAAGAAAATCCTCACGAGCGTCATCGACCGCGAGGGCGTCGGCTACCAGTTCTTCGACCTGCCGAACGCCAACTACGGCTCGTCGAACTACGACGCCGTGATCGACGCCGACGGCAACACGGTCGGCCTGTCGCTCTTCACGGGCGTGACGGCGAACGAGAAGCGCGGCCTGTCGCTCGCGACCGTCGACCGCGACGTGCCGATCGGTACCGAGCTGAAGGTCGTCTGGGGCGAGCCGAACGGCGGATCCGGCAAGACCACGGTCCAGCCGCACGACCAGATCGAGGTACGCGCGATCGTCAGCCCGGTTCCCTACGCGGTCACCGCCCGCCAGGAATACCAGGGCGGATGGCGCTCGACCGGTCAGCTCTGATCTGATCCCGCAATGATGAAGGCCCGCATCCCTCGGCGGCTGCGGGCCTTCGTCGTTCGGGGAGCGGCTCCGTCAGCGCCGCGCGAACGCCGTGAGCTGTGCGGGATCGGCAACGGATTCGGCATTGAGCCGGTGCCACGTGCGGTTCTGGTACACGAGGCCATCCGGCAGCCCCGGGCCGTCAGCCAGGCGCGACTCGATCGCCGTGCCGACGAAGACCGTCGACCCTCCGGCGTCGATCCGGTGCAGGATGCGCGCGCGCAGCCACGTGTGCGCGTCGTCGAAGACCGGCTCCCCCGTCTCGAGCCGGCGCCACCGCGTCTCATCGGCGAACCGATCGATGCCGCTGGTCGCGCCGAGGATCGCGAGGTCGAGGTTCTCGGCCGACAGCAGGTGCACCACGACGGTGTCTGCCAGGCGTAGCACGACGGCGCTCGAGCTGTGCACCGAGACCGAGAACATCAACAACGGCGGGTCGGCGCTGACCGCAGATACAGACGATGCCGTGAGCGCGATGGGCACACCCGAGGCGTCGGCGGTGATGAGTGCCACACCCGCGGGATGCGAGCGAAACGCGGCCTTGAATTCGTCCGGCGAGGTCATCATGCGACCGAGGCCAAGTAGCGGATGGCTCCCTGCCGCCAGTTGAGGGTCACGTGGTGCGAGATCATCTCGACGTCGCGCTTGGCGCGCGAGATCGGGTGCTCGGCGTTGCCTGCGCGGGCACCCACGAGCGAGAAGATCTGCTGCACCGACCGCAGCGCCGTGCGTGTGACGAGAGCATTGTCACGTGCCTCGCGTGCGGTGTCGGCCTCGCTGGACTCCTCACGGCGACGTGCCCGCTCGGACGCCTCGAAACTGCGCTTCTCGATCAGCAGTCGAGCCATTTGGATGTCGCCCTGAGCCTGTGCGAATTCGCTGGCTACGTACTCCTGATCGGCGAGGCTGACGGAACCCCCCAGCGCGTTGGCCACGCGGGTCGACGACCCGACGGTCTCGGCGAAGTGCTCCGCCGCGCCCCAAGCGGCCCCGACCGCGCACGAAGCGAAGGGGAATCGGCCGTGCGAGGGCCAGGTCGCATACATCGTGTCGAACGTGGGATGCATCGACCGGCGCTCCTTCAGCTTTCGCACGGTGTCCTGCGTCCGCTGCACGCGGTGCTCCGGCACGAAAACGTCGGTCACGGACTGTGAGCGGCTGCCCGTGCCACGCATGCCGGTCGGATGCCAGTCATCGATCGTCTCGGCATCCTCGCGCGGCACGAGGAACATGTGGCCCTCGCCGTTCTCGCCGACGGGCGCGTTGAAGATGAGCCACTCGGAGAAGTCGGAGCCACTGCAGAAACCCCACGTGCCGGTCAGGCGATAGCCGCCCGGGACCCTCTTCACGACGGCCTTCGGGTTGAGGTTGGTGTTGCCCGCGAGCGTCGCGTAGGTGTCCGTGCCCCAGATCTCGTCCTGCACCTCTTCGGGGTACGCCAGGATCGCCATATTGTCGGAGCTCAGGATCGAGAACACCCATGCGGTCGACGCACAGCCGCGGGCGAGGTTCATCGCGATCCGTGCGTGCTCGTGCTCGCTGAGTTCCAGTCCGCCGTACTTCTTCGGTTTGAGGACGTGCAGCAGACCCGCGTCGCCCAGACGGCGGTACGTGTCGTCGGGGACGCGACGGTCTCGGTCGACGTCTGCGGCGCGCTCGCGCAGGACGGGGATCAGAGCCTCCGCCGAGGCGACGACATCATCCGCCGTCAGAGTGGACGAAGGGGCGACCCGCGCCGACGTGGGTGCGAATGTGGAGGACATGGGAACCGCCTCTCGCGCGGCGTCGGTGCCGCGCTGTTTGGTGAGTAGTCCCCCCATCCTCACCAGTGCGCGCTTATGCGGTCAAACAGAACAATTCGACGATAAAGCTCAGCAAATCCGTTCAACTGAGTGTGGCTCTAACTCGCCGAAGAGTCTCACGGACCCTCCGCGCCATACTGTCGGCGCACCAGCTCGGCGAGTGCCCGCGCACGGGCCGAAAGCTCCACCCCACGCGCCCAGGCGAACACGACCGGCACCGACGGGGGCGGCGGGACGATCTCGCACTCGATGAGAGGGAGACCCTCATAGCTGAGCTTGTTCGCTGGTCGCTGCACGAGCACCGCGTAGGCCGAGTCTGAGCGCGCGACGATCGACCGGGTGAGTTCGAACGCGTGGGTGCGGTGCCGCACCCGCGGAACGAGTCCGCGCGCCTCGAACATCGACATCGCGTAGCGGGTGCTGGGGGTCTGGTCGAAGAGCACGAAGGGCAGGTCAGCGAGCTCCTCCATCGTGACAGCCTTCCTGCTCGCAAGAGGGTTGCCCGCCCCGAACAGGGCGTAGCCGCGCGCCACGTACAGCTCGAACGTCTCGAGGGCCTCGAACCCGCCCATGTCGTACATTATGGCGACGTCGATCGCACCCGAACGGAGGGCCGCACTGAGCTCGTCCTGCGCTCCCACCACGAAGTCGATGGATACCTGGGGATGCAGCGCCTCGTATTCTTCGAGTATCCGCGGCAGCACCGCCGGAGCGAGCGTCGCGAAGCATCCGAGTACCACCGGTCCGACGAGTTGCGTCCCTCCCCCTTGTACAGCGTAGTTCAGCTCCGCCACATCGTCGAGCAACCGGCGGGCCTTGTCGCGGACCAGCATTCCCGTCGAAGTGAGGGTGACTCCCTGCGCACGACGACGAACACAGAGCTCTGCACCCAGCGCGCGTTCCAGTTCGGTAATGGAGGCCGAAATTGCGGAGGGCGAGAAGCGCAGAGCTTTCGCCGCGCCGCTAATCGTGCCGGCGTCGGCCGCGGCGACGAAGTGCGTGAGCTGACGAAACGTGAGTTCGCCTCGGGTGAGCTGACCCTCGAGGGTGGGATCGACGGTGACCATGCGCCCACCCTATAGCTCATCAAAACCGTGCTTCTTCCTCGTATTGTTCTGTTTGACCGGCGAAGCTCTCAAAGAACAGGATGGACGCGGATCCACATCCCGGTCGCTCCCCGCGAGGACGCGGCCGCGACGCCATCGCCAACCGCCGCGTTCAGTGACGACCGCCGACGGGATGCGCGTCACTACCACGGGAGGCACAGCTCGATGAAGATCTCAGGTTCCTCGCGTCGCGCATACGCGACGCTCGCCACTGTCGGAGTCATTGCTCTCGCAGTGACCGGATGCGCCAGAGGCGGTGGAGGTTCGGGCGACGCGAGCGGGGGCTCGGTCGAAGCGAGCCCGGGCATCACCGACACGTCCATCACGATCGGCACCACCGCGCCGCTCACGGGCAACGCCGCGGGAGTCGGAAACTGCGCGGTCGACGGCGGAGTCGCCTACTTCGGCGCAAAGAACGCCGAGGGTGGTATTGAGTTCGGCGACGGCAAGACGCGCACCGTCGAGTTCAAGGCCTACGACGACGGCTACGACCCGCAGCGTGCCCTCGCAAACTTCCAGCAGATGCAGGCAGACGGCGCCTTTGGCGCCGCGCTGAGTCTCGGGACGCCCACGAATCGCGCCTGGCGCGAGGCCGCGATCGACGCCGAGTTCCCGCAGGTTCTGCTGCAGACGGGCGATCCCCTCTTCAGCAACCGCGAAGAGAGCCCATGGCAGTTGGGATTACTCCCCGTCTACCAGCAGGAAGGCGAGGCGTTCGGCGAACTGCTCGCGAACTCTCCCGAAGATCACAAGGTCGCGATTCTGTTCCAGAACGATGACTTCGGCCAGGGCTACGTCGAAGGCTTCAAGGCCGCCATCGAAGGCGCCGACAACGTCGAGATCGTCAAGGAGCTCGGCTACGAAGCCACCTCCACCGATGTGAACGCGCAGATTACCGACCTCGCGTCGACCGACGCTGACATCTTCTTCAACGCCATGTCGTCGCTCGCGCCTCTCGTCATCGGTTCACTGCAGCAGGCCGACACGATCGGCTGGCACCCCAGCTGGTTCCTCCCCTCCGTCTCGGCAAGTCCCGCAGCGTTCCTGGTTCCGTCAGGCGTCGCCGACACCTTCCCGGGCATCTACACGACCGCGTCATCGATGACCGCAGGTTCGCCGTTGTTCACGGAGGACCCCGAGAGCACGGTCTTCCTCGACGCACTCGCGGAGTACACGGCCCAGAGCGGCATCCCGAGCTTTCCGCAGTGCCTGTGGAGCTGGATCGGTGCGTCGATCCTCGAGCAAGCGTTCATGAAGATGGAGGAGCCGACGCGCGACAGCTTCATGGAAGCGCTGCGTTCGATCACCGACTACCCGGCACCGTTCCTGCTCGACGGGGGTGTCATCGACACGACATCTGATGACCGACCGGCGATGAGCAACCTCGTCGTCCAGACATACAACGGAGCGGGCTTCACGATCGTCGACGAACTGGGCTGAGCCTCAGCGTCGGCTGACGGGCGCGCGGACCTTCGGGTGCGCGCGCCCGTCAGCTCGCGGGGGCCTCTTCCTCCAGAGCCTCGGCGACGGGCACACGATGCCCTGCCCGATCGAGTGCGTTCCGCGCCCGCCGCAGATAGTCGCCGAACTGCTCGCGCTCGTTCTCGGATAGATCTGACACCAGAAGATCCTCGAGCGCCTCGACCTGCGGTGTCAGATCCGCAACGGCCTCCGCGCCGCTCTCCGTCAAGAAGAGCAGGATGCGGCGACGGTGAAGCGGATCGCTTTCGCGTCGGACGAACCCGGCTTCTAGCAGCGGATCCATCGTCGCGGCCATGGTCTGCGCGCGAACGAACGAGCGCCGCGCGAGTTCCGAGCTCGTGATGCCGGGTCGCCGGGCGAGCACCGTCATCGCCGTGTACTGGGCCGCGGTCATCCCGGCCGCCGCGCAGGCCTCGAACAACCGTGGACGCAGAGCCAGGTCGAGCTGTTTGATGATGTAGACGAGTCCACGACTGCTCTCCACGTGCTCCTCCTCTCGCCGCGGTTCAGGGTAGCGCGTTCGGTCACTTCCTCCCGATCTTGAGTTTCAGCTATCCTGAATATGAATTGGCGCGAAGTCGCGCGGGTTCATGCTCATGCTCATGCTCAAAGGAGAAGCCATGACGCCGACCAACGAGACCGTCCGCCTAGATGGACGTGTCGCGATCGTCACCGGCAGCGGTCGAAGCCTCGGACGCGCCTATGCCCTCGCGCTCGCAGACGCGGGTGCAGCAGTCGTCGTCAACGATGTGGACCCCGTGACGGCGGCCGAGACGGTGGCCGCCGTCACCAGCACAGGCGCGCGAGCGGTCGCCGTCGTCGCGCCCGTCGGCCCCACGAGCACAGCAGAAGCGCTCGTTGATGCGGCGCTCACGCAATTCGGGCGCCTGGACGTCCTGATCGCCAACGCCGGGGTACTGCGCGACCGCGTGCTGTGGAAGATGGAGGACGCGGACTTCGACGCCGTCGTCGATACGCACCTGCGCGGCACCTTCACGTGCGGCCGCGCGGCCGCGATCGCCATGCGCGAGCAAGGGGACGGCGGGCGGATCGTCGTGATCGGGTCACCTGCGGGCCAGTTCGGCAGCTTCGGACAAACGAACTATGCCGCGGTGAAAGCGGGTCTCGTCGCGATGGCACGCACCTGGTCGCTCGAACTCGCGCGCGCCGGCATCACCGCGAACGCCGTGATTCCCACGGCCCTGTCGCCGATGACGGCAACGATCCCCGCGTACACGCAGGTCTATGAGGACTTCCTCGCGACCGGTGAGATACCGCGCGAATTCCGAAGCGGCCACGCTCTGGGAACACCGGAGGACGTCGCGCCGCTGCTGGTCTGGCTCGCCTCCGAGCGCTCGGCACACGTCACGGGCCAGGCGATCGGGATCGGCGGCGACCGGCTGACCCTCTATTCACACTCAGCCGCTCTGCGCACCCTCGACCACGACGGCGGCTGGAGCGCCGAGGGGATCGACGAGGCATGGCGAGACGATCTGTCCGCGATGGCCCAGACATCCGGTCCGCCAGATCTCCCTTGAAGGGCATGGCGATGAAGGGGTACTACAGTGACGTCTGGCAGGCGCTCGGACGCGCCATGCCGGACCGCACCGCAATCGTCGCCCCCGACGAGCGCATCAGTTACCGACGGTTCACGGATGCAGCGGGGTCGCTCGCGCACCATCTGACCGAGCAGGGTCTCGGCCCGGGTGACGGCCTCGGGATTCTGCTGTACAACCGGCCGGAGTATCTCGTAGCGTTCTACACCGGCTTCGCGACGGGGATCGCTCCGACGCCCATCAACTATCGGTTCCGTCCCGCCGAGGTCGCCGCGCTTCTCAACGACAGCGGCGCGGGCGCTCTTCTCTACCCGGCCTCGCTGGCCGAGGTCGTCGAGGAGGCCGTGCTGCTGTGCGCCGTTCGCCCCGCACTCATCGAGATCGATGACGTGGGCCGCGGCACAGGGCCCGTGCTCGCCAGGGCAACCAGCTACGCCGATGTCATCGCGACCCCCGGGTGGTTGCCCGAGACTCCCCCGCCCGGCGGCGAGCTGCGCCTCTATACGGGCGGCACCACGGGCCGCCCGAAGGCCGTGCTCTGGGGCGCGGAGGACATCCTGGACGTCCAGCTGTACTCGATCTACGACTCGGTCGGCGTACGCCCCCCGACCGACATGACGCGGGCCGTCAACATCGCCCTCGCCCCCGAGACGCCCCGCGTCGTCAGCCTGCCACTCGCCCCGTTCATGCACGGCACGGCGCTCTTCACCTCCATCAACACCCTGATCCTGGGCGGCACTGTCGTCGTCACCTCCTCCCCCCGCCTCGACGCCGACGATGCGGTGCACCTGAGCATCGAGGAGGGTGTGACGCGGCTGATCGTCGCGGGCGACGCCATCGCTCTCCCCCTCGCCATCGCCGCCGAACAGGCCGGCATCACCCGGCTCGGGCGCGTCTCGTCGGCGATCAGCTCGGGGATGCGCTTCGGAGACGTAGCCAAACGTCGCCTGCACGATCTCGGGCTCACGTCGATCATCGACCTGCTGGCCTCGACCGAGGGCGGCCCCTTCGCCGTCAATGTCACGACGTCGGTCGACGATGTGCCGGGCATATTTCGGCTCATGCCGGGCGCCGTCGTGCTGGACGAGCAGCAGGAAGAGGTGCAGCAAAGCGTCGGCGCCCGCGGCATCCTCGCGTTTCGGGGAACCCTGCCGCGTGGCTATCTGGGCGATGAAGAAAAGACACGTGCGACCTTCCCCGAACTCCGCGGAGTCCGGCACGTCGTGCCCGGCGACTGGGTCCGGGTGCTGCCGGACGGCGGCGTGGAGCTTCTCGGCCGCGGCAGCGCCGTCGTCAACACGGGCGGCGAGAAGGTCTACCCGGTCGAGGTGGAAGAAGCGCTGTTGACCCACCCGTCCGTCGCTGATGCCGTGGTCTTCGGCATGCCCGATGCCCGATTCGGCGAGGTCGTGACCGCCGTGGCCGTGCCCGCGCCGGGCGCGACGGTCGACATTGAGCAGCTGCGCGACCACGTCGGCACGCGCCTGGCCGGCTACAAGAAGCCGCGCAACGTGTTCGTCCGCGAGAGCCTCGAGCGCACACCGCACGGCAAGGTCGACATGCTTCGACTGAAGGAGAGCGTGGCCGCTGAGCTCACCGGCGGGCGAAGAGCGGGCTCAGTCCCGCTCGGCCAGGATCCGCTCGAACCAGGCGAGAGTCGCGCGCGTCATATCCGCGGGCTGACCGGATGCCTCGAGCTCGGCGAGTGATGCTCGCACCTCTTGTTCACGACGCGGCGCGTGCTCGTACGAGCCCGAGATGAGCCGCTCAACGAGCGCTGCACCTCCTTCGCCGAGCTCTTGCGCAATGCGGTCGCGCAGCCAGCCCTCCGAACCGGACACCCGAGCGGCACCCAGACTCTCGATGACGAGCGCCGCGAGGCCTTTCATGAAGATGCTCCGCAGGAGCTTCATGCGAGCCGCCTCGCCCGCCGCGCCCGGCACCACCGTGAGCGGCATCCCGAAGGGCGCCATGAGCGCCACGAATCCTTCGGCGCCCTCGCCGCTCGCGAGAAGGTCGGTCAGGTGGCCGTCGCGCGGAACCGGCGCGAGAACGGCCACATCCGCCATCCGCACCCCGGCGCGCTCCGCCCGCTGCGCGATCTGTTGCTTGACCTCCGGTGCGGTGGTGTTGAGGTCGGCATAGATCGTCTGCGCGCCGAGGAGCGGGATCGTCCCGGTCGCGACCTCGATGGCAGCCGACGCCCCAACCAGGCTCAGGACGACATCCGCGCCGTCGATGGCATCGGCCAGAGAGTCGCGCTGGTCGACAACGGTGCCGGGCGTCGTGCGCGTGTCCTGGTAGGGGTCGAATCCCCGCACCTCAGCGTGCGCCCCCGCAAGCCCCGCCGCATAGAGGCGGCCCGCTTCGCCCAGGCCGATGATCGCGATTCTCGTCATGACACTCGTCACGATACCGGCGGCGTCATGACACCCGCGGCGGGGTGGGCGGATCGTGCGGGTCGTGCGCGAGCCGCTCCAGGTACTCGATCGAGCGCCGCGATGACCCCACGAGCGAGCGGATACTCCGAGAGCCCTCGCCCGCGTCCGGCAGGTACGCTCGGGCCAGATCGTGCGAGACGCCGACCGCGGCGCGGCGCAGCAGGTCGATCAGCGGCTGCGGCGACGCCCCGTCGTTCGGCACGACCACACCGAGCGCCGCATACACCGAGCCGTCCGGACCCGTCACGGGCACGGCGATCCCCGTCGACTCTCCGTGAATGTGCCCCGCGCTGACCGCGTAGCCATCCGCTCGCACACGACGAACCTCGCGGCGGAGCTCGTCCGGATCGACGATCGTCCGAGCCGTGTACGCGCGCAGCCCCTCGGCGATGACGTCCTCAACGATGGACGGATCACCGTAGGCGGCAAGGACGAGTCCGCTCGACGACGCGAACAGGGGGATGCGTCCGCCGATCAGCGTCGCGTTGAGCACGGCGTCCTGCGCCGACATCCGTTCGATGAAGAGCACGTCGCGACCGGCGCGCACACCGAGCTGAACGTGCTGGCGAACGCGCTCGTGCACCGCCCCCAGCCACGGGCGCGCGATTTCACGCAGGCCGACCGCGCCCGGCGTGCGACTCGCGAACTCCCAGAGCCGCACGCCGAGGCGGTAGGTGCGATCGGGCTGCCTCTCCAGCAGCCCCTCGCGTTCGAGCTCGGCGATGAGCCGGTGCACACTCGAGGGCGCGAGGCCCGTGGCGTCCGAGATCTCGGTGAGTGTGAGAAACGGATGCCACGCGTCAAACGACTCCAGGATGCGCAGGTGCTTATGCAGCACCGACTCCCCCGCGGATCCGCGAGCCATGGCTTCCTCCTCGACGCATCCCGTGGGATGCCGGGCGCCATGTTAGCCCACGGATCGCGCGGCGTGAGCTCGAGCGTCAGTCGTTCACGCGGTAGACCGTCCGGGCCCAGTCATGGAAGGGAGCCGGAGCCACGGTCGCGCGAATCCGAACCTGACGGTGCTTGGCGTCGACCGAGTGCTTCTGCGAGATCGGGGCCTCGCCCCACACCACCTCGACGACCGACCCGTCGGCGATGTCGACGTCGAGCGTCGCGAGCGACATGTACAGCTGATCGAAGGCGACATAGCCGGCGTCGGTCGAGATGCCGACCGGCTTGCCGTCGTGCAGCACCTCGTCCATCTGGTAGAAGCCGTAGCGCGCCTTCGGGAAGTCGAGGAACTTGGCCGGCACGCCGGGTTCGACCTGCGACTTCACGACATCCGCCACGTCGTCGGCGTTCCAGAGCAGCGTGACCTTGTGCCGCTTCTGGTTCTCTTTGTGACGCTCGAGCGCCTCGCGCCCGTGGAAGTCGTGGTCGAATCGCACCGACCGACCCAGCCCGAGGTCGTAGGGGGTCATGTAGTAGTCGTGGATGTCGTCCGAGAGGAGCGATCCCGCGATCGAGCCGGCCCGATTCGCCGGAAGCCACTCGCGGTACTCGGCGAGGTCGTCGTCGAAGATCGCCGGGAACGGCGTCGGAACCCAGCCCGCCTCGAGCGGCGTCGCCGAGTAGGCCTTCGCTCCGACACGGCGGATGCCGAATTCCTCGCCCGCCTCGAGGATCGCGTCGAGCACGACCTGGTTGTCTTCCCAGGGTCCGAAGAATTCGAACCCCGGCTGGCCGGCCATGCCATGGCGCAGACCCTTGACCGCGCGACCCGCGATTGTGAAGTCGCCGATGTGGAAGAACTTGACCTCGGGCACGGGGCCGCCGAACAGCTTCTCCATGACCTCGTTGGCCGCGGGACCCTGCAGCTCGTACCGGTAGAACGTCGGCGGGCCCTGGCGCATGTGCGAGTTGGCCTCGAGACGGTGGTGGACGTCCTTGCCCGCTGCTTCGGCTTTCTCCACGTTGAATCGAACCCAGTCGATGAGCAGGTGGTGACCGATGAGGACGAGTCCCTCGCGTTCGGTGGAGTTGTAGAACAGGATGCCGTCACCGATCAGGTAGCCGTCCTGGTTCACCGAGATCAGCTGCTTGGCGATGCCCGGACGGAACGTCGCGAACGTGTTCGGCGAGATCGACTCGAGCAGCGGGATCAGGTCGTCGCCGCCCAGGAAGAGCTGCGTCATGTGGTGCGACTGGTCCATGAGCGCAACCGTGGTGTTCCACGCACGCTGCTCATCGCGCCAGTTGGTGAATTCGGGAGCGACGGGAAACGTGAAAGCGGGCCAGTTCTGGTTGCGCAGCAACTCGACGGCTCCGCCGACACGGGTGATCGCCTGGGCGAGGGATTCGGATGTCATCTTCGACCTTCCTGTGGAGGGAACCTCATCGTAGGCAGGAGCCACATACGATCGGTCAGAGATTTCCGTTGAAAAGAATCGCGGCTGTCAAGAGCTTCATCGCGATGGTGGAATCACAATCTCGACACAACCCCACAGACTCACACCAAAATCGTTGACAATGCGGGTGTCGGTCCGTAACGTCCCTCAGGCGGGGCTCGACCCGCAGAGTGCAATGGTGCGACGACAAGGACGGTAGCGATGGCGGCTCAGCTGACCTTGAACGAGGTGAATCTGCGCTTCGGCGGCGTCCGCGTCCTCGAAGATGTCGGCTTCACCGTCGAACCCGGCCAGATCTTCGGTCTCGTCGGTCCGAACGGCGCGGGCAAGACCTCGCTCTTCAACTGCATCAGCGGGCACTACCGGCCGACGTCCGGCTCGATCAAGATCGATGACACCGAGATCCTCGGCACCCGTCCGTCGAGCCTCGCCTCTCTCGGGTTGGCCCGCACGTTTCAGCACCCCGCGCTCCAACTGCACTCGAGCGTGCTCGAGAACGTCCTGCTCGGTGGGCACTCCCGCCTCCCCCGCGGGCCCATCTCGTGGTCTCTGCGCCTTCCCCCCACTCCCCGCGCCGAGCGGGACCTCCGCACCGAGGCGCGGGCGCTGCTCGAGCGGAACGGACTCGGCTGGGCGGCAGACCTTCCCGCCGACGAGCTGTCGCACGGACTGCACAAGGGCGTCGAGCTCTGCCGCGCCCTGATCTGCCGGCCCCGCTTGCTTCTGCTCGACGAGCCGGCCGCCGGCCTCTCGCACGGCGAGGTCGAGCAGTTCATCGCCACGATCCGGCGCTTGCGCGACGAAGAGGACATCACCGTCATCATCGTCGAACACCACATGGGCCTGATCTCGGCACTCACCGACCGCGTCGTGGTGCTCGACCACGGTCGAAAGCTCATGGAGGGCACGGCGGCCGAAGCCCAGTCCGACCCCGGCGTGATCGAGGCTTACATCGGAAAGGAGCCCGCGGATGACGCTGCTTGAGCTGGTCGACGTCACGGCCTTCTACGGCTCCGTGCAGGTGCTTGAGGGAGTGTCGCTGAGCGTACCCGAGGGCGGCGCGGTGGGCATCCTCGGCGCGAACGGCGCGGGCAAGACCACGACGCTCCGCGCCATCACCGGTGTCGTCCGCACGGGCGGCAGCGTGAAGTTCGACGGCCGCGAGATCAGCGGCATGCGGCCCGAAAATGTCGCGGCCCTCGGCATCGCCCACGTCCCGGAGGGGCGTGGCACGCTCGGCCAGCTGTCCGTCCGCGACAACCTGCGCGTCGGGTCGTACCTGCGCAAGGACCGCAAGGGCATCGCAGAAGACATCGACTACTGCCTCGATCTCTTCCCGCAGCTCAAGGACCGGATCGGCTCGCACGCAGCGGCTCTCTCGGGTGGCGAGCAGCAGATGCTGGCGGTCGGTCGTGCCTTCATGGCCCGCCCCCGCCTGCTGCTGCTCGATGAGGCATCCCTCGGTCTCGCCCCGAGCACGGCGCGAAACGTCTACGACGCCATCGGGCGCCTGCGCCGCGAGTCCGGCATCGCGATGCTCGTAGTCGAGCAGAACGCCAACCTCGCATTCAGTCTTGTCGAATCGGCCACCGTGCTGGAGACCGGCAAAAACGTCATCACCGGAACTTCGTCCGAGCTCAAGGGCATGGACGAGATCCGCCGCGCCTACCTGGGAGGCTGACGGATGGGTACCTTCGTCCAACTCGTCATCGACGGCCTGTCGGCCGGGTCGATCTACGCGGCGCTCGCGCTCGCGATCGTCCTGGTCAACCAAGCGACAGGCCTGATCAACTTCGCGCAAGGCGGGATGGCCGTCCTGTCGGCCTACATCGCCTACGCGTTCCTGCAGATCGGCCTGCCGCTCATCCTCGCGATCATCGCGTCGATCATCCTGTCGTTCGTCCTCGGGGCGATCATCGAGCGATTCGTCATGCGCCGCTTCGAGGGTGGCGAGCCCGACACGGCGATCGTGGTCACGGTCGGTCTGCTCACGCTGATCACTGGAATCTGCGGCTGGATCTGGAGCTACAACAACCTGCAGTTCCCCTCGCTGTTCCCGCTCGACAGCGTAAACATCCTCGGCGCCGTCGTGAGCGTCCGCTCGATCGGGACGACGCTCGTGATCGTCGGCATCATGGTCCTGCTGCAGCTGCTGTTCCTGCGTACCAAGCTGGGGCTCGCATTGCGCGCCGTCGCGAGCAACCCGCAGTCGGCGTCGTTCTCCGGCCTGCCGGTCGGTCGCCTCCTGATGACCGGTTGGGGTCTCGCGGCCGTGCTCGGCGCGGTCGCCGGGGCGCTCATCGCACCGCAGCTGACCCTCACCCCCGGCATGATGGACACAGCTCTCGTCTACGCGCTCGCGGCCGTCATCCTCGGCGGTCTGTCGAGCCCGATCGGTGTGGTGATCGCCGCCTGGGCGATCGGCATCCTCGAGAACCTCGCGGCCGTCTACGTGCCGATCATCGGATACGACCTGAAGATCGCGGTGCCGTTCATTCTGATCTTCGTGGTCTTGATCCTCCGCCCCCAGGGCCTCTTCGGACGGAAAGACGTGGTGCGAGTGTGATGGCGCAGGCAGCAAGTCTGAAGAACAAAACGTGGGTGAAGTGGGGCGGCATCCTGCTCGTCGTCGTCATCCTCGCGGTGGCTCCGCTGATTCTGCCGGAGTTCGCCAACCAAACGGTCGCCCGCATCGGCGTCTTTGCGGTCGCGGTACTCGGGCTGAACGTCGTGATGGGCTACACGGGCCAGGTGTCGCTCGGCCAGATCTTCTTCGTCGGCGTGGGCGCGTACGTCACGGCCTACGGCGTGAACAACGACTGGAACATCGTCCTGGTCTTCGTGCTCGCGATCCTCATCCCCGGCATCCTCGGCCTCTTCGTCGCCCTCGCGGCGGCGCGGCTCGGTGGGCTGGCCATCGCGATGGTCACGATCGCCCTCCCGATCGTCGGCGTGCCGCTCGCCAAGCGCCTGTCGGAATTCACGGGCGGATCGCAGGGCACGTCGGCGAGATTCTCGGATGCTCCGGAATGGACCGGTCTGTTCGATGACCAGTGGCAGCTCTACATCGTCATCGTGATCGGTGTGGCCACGTTCCTGCTGACCCGCAACCTTGTGCGCGGCAAGTTCGGCCGCGCCTTCGGAATCGTGAAGAGCAACGAAGCGGTGGCATCGTCGATGGGCATCTCGCCCTACCGGTACAAGGTGCTTGCGTTCACGATCGCGTCGCTGATCGGCGGAGTCGCCGGCTTTCTCTACATGGTCGTGGTGCAGTACACGTCCCCCGAGACGATGAGCTTCGGACACTCCATCACACTGCTGGCCGCGATGGTCATCGGTGGAGCGGGAAGCATCATCGGGTCGATTCTGGGCGGCGCGTACTACGTGCTCGGACCGCAGCTGACGAACCTGATCGATCCGAACCTGACCGCCGCCCTCCAGGGCGCCCTCCTGCTGCTGATCCTCTTCATCCTCCCCGGCGGCCTCGTGTCCCTCCCCCGTCTATGGCGTCGCCGCCGCGGCGGCAACCGCCCGGGCGATACGGCTGCCCAGGGCACCGAATCCACCTCCCCCGCACCGCAACAATCACAGTCAGAAGAAAAGAGGAACGTGACATGAGCACGCTTCGTAAAAAGGCGCGGATCACCACGGTTGTGGCAGGAATCGGCATCGTCGCCGTCCTGGCCGCCGGGTGTTCCCGCGGAGGCGACGGCGGCGGATCCAGCGATGGACCCGCCGAAGCCAGCCCCGGAATCACCGACACCAGCATCACGCTCGGCATCACCACCCCTCTGAGCGGCGCCACCGCCGGCCCCGGTACCTGCACGGTCGCCGGGATCACGGCCTGGTTCGGCGCGAAGAACGCCGAGGGCGGCGTCGAGTTCGGCGACGGCAAGACCCGCACGGTCGAGATCGACGCGCTCGATGACGCCTACGACCCGCAGAAGGCGCTCGCCAACTTCCAGCAGCTCGAAAGCAGTGCCTTCCTGATGACGTCGGGACTCGGCACGCCGACCAACCGTGCGTACCGCGAAGCGGCGATCGCGGACGAGGTTCCCCAGGTGCTGATCCAGACCGGTGACCCGATCTTCAGCAACACCGAAGAGAGCCCGTGGCAGCTCGGATTCGTACCGATCTACCAGAACGAGGGCGCCGCGTTCGGCGAGCTGCTCGCGAGCTCCAGCGAAGACCACAAGGTCGCCATCTTGTCTCAGAACGACGACTACGGCGAGGGGTACGTCGAGGGCTTCAAGGAGGCCATCGAGGGCGCCGACAACATCGAGATCGTCGATGAGCTGACCTACGAGGCGACCGACACCGACGTGAACGCGCAGCTCACCGAGCTCGCCGCGACCGACGCGGACGTCTTCTTCAACGCGATGTCCATCACACCGCTCGTCATCTCGTCGCTGCTCAAGTCGCAGGAGCTCGGCTGGCTGCCCAGCTGGTTCCTGCCCTCGAATACCTCGAGCCCCGGCGCCATCCTGACCCCGGGCAACGCCGTGGCGTTCCCCGGTGTCTATACCGTCGCGTTCGCGCAGTCGGCGTCCGCACCGACCTTCGCCGAGAGCGAAGAGGGCGCGGCGTTCCTGTCGAACCTCGCCGAGTACGCGGACTTCCCGGATGTCCCGCAGTTCCCGCACTGCGTGTGGAGCTACCAGATCGGCGCGACGCTCGAACAGGTCTTCGCCAAGATGACCGAGCCGACGCGGGCCGACTTCATGGAGCAGCTGCGCACGATCAGCGACTTCACGGCCCCGCTGATGCTCGAGGGTGCATCCATCGACACGACGCAGGATGGCCAGCCCGCCATCTCCGGCGTGACGGTCCAGAAGTACAACGGCGCGGGATACGCGACGGCCGAGACCTTCGGATAACACCTCCGCTACGGCAAGCAGAACGGCCCGGTCGGGAAATCGACCGGGCCGTTCTCGCGTGCTGTTGCTGTCAATCGAGGCGGCGCAGCACGCCCACGATGCCCTCGAGGTGCGCCCTGGTGGCGGCCTCGGCGGCATCCGCGTCGCGCGCGAGTACCGCGTCGATGATTGCAACGTGCTCGGGTGCGGACTCGGCCGCCCTGCCGGGGTGGAACGCCAGCCGGAACTGGTGCCGCGCCGACTGCGCGCGCAGGCGCTCCAACAGTTGGCGGGCGGTGTCGTGTCCGCTGATGTCCCGGATGCGCCGATCCATCTCCTGATTCAGGCGTGCGTACTCGACGAGATCTCCGCCGGCCACAGCGGCGCGGATGCGCTCGCGAAGAGCTGTGAGCTGCACGGCGTCTTCGTCCGTCAGCCGCTCCGCTGCTTTTCGCGCGCACAGCGCCTCGAGGCCCATCCGAACCTCGACGATCTCGACGGCCTCGTCGACGCTGATGGCGCGGACGCGTGCCCCGCGGTTCGGGAGACGCTCGACGAGCCCCTCACCCGTGAGGTTGAGCAGGGCGGTGCGAACGGCCGCGCGCGTTGCCACGAATCGCTCGCTGATATCGGCCTCGATCAGACGCTGATGGGGGGCGAACTCACCGCCCAGAATGGCCTCGCGGATCTGCTGAGTGAGATCGGGGCGACCACCCGGCTCGGGCTCGACCGCGGGTGCAACAGAAACCACGACCCCTCCTGTCCGTCGTAGGCGACGACCCTGTCGCCATGCTGCCTCGAGAGTATCGTACGACCGATATTGGCGCCGACATTCGCGCCAATCCTCCCTTCCGTCTGCGCGAGACTTCGCTTGTGTCCTCGAACAGGCGCAAGAACGTGACACACGCGAAGTCTCGCGCTGCTGGGCGGTGGGGGCTGAGTACGAAGTACGGTCGAAGGTAGCGCGATTGCGCATCCGTCCCACCCCGAGGTAGATCATGGCCGACACCACCCGCACCCGTGGCCGTGGCCGCGGACGCCGCTCCGAGCCCGAAGGCCCGCGCGCGACGATGCGCCAGCTGCTCCCCTTCCTGTTCGAGCACAAGAAGGTATTGATCGTCGTCGCGATCCTGAGCGTGCTCGGCGCGGGCGCGACCCTGGTCCAGCCGCTCCTCGTGGGCCAGATCATCGAGCGGGTGCAGACCGACGTGTCGCTCGGCGCGCTCGTCTGGCTGCTGGTCGGATTCGTCATCGTCTCGTCGATCATCTCGGGCTACCAGCACTACTTGCTGCAACGCACAGGAACGGCCGTGGTCTACTCGAGCCGCCGCAAACTCATCTCACGCATCCTGCACCTGCCGATCAGCGAGTTCGACGCCCGCCGCACCGGTGACCTGGTCTCGCGCGTGGGCACCGATACGACCCTGCTCTACGCCGTCCTGACACAGGGCCTCGCGGATGCGATCGGTAGCGCGCTGATCTTCGTGGGGGCCCTGATCGCGATGGCGATCATCGATCCGCTTCTGCTCGCACTGATCGTCGTCGTGATCGGCGTGTCCGTCACCGTCGTGGTGTTGCTGAGCGGACGCATCCGCACCGCCTCCACCGAGCAGCAAGTGAAGGTGGGCGAACTCGCATCGGGTGTCGAGCGCGCCGTCGGCTCCATCCGTACCGTGCGCGCCTCGGGCGCGACCGAGCGCGAGGTCGTGCAGGTATCGTCGCTCGCCACCGAGGCCTACGGCGTGGGGGTGCGGATCGCCAAGGTCTCGGCCCTCGTCGTTCCGATCGCCGGCATCGCGCTGCAGGTTTCGCTGCTCGTCGTGCTCGGCGTCGGCGGCTTCCGCGTCGCATCCGGGGCGATCGGCATCGCCAGCCTCGTGACGTTCATCATCTTCCTCTTCATGCTGATCGGCCCCCTGGGGTCGACGTTCGGCGCCATCACGAGCGTCAACCAGGCGCTCGGGGCACTCGGCCGCATCCAGGAGGTGCTCGACCTGCCGACGGAGGACCAGGAAGACGCCGCTCTCGCTGGCGCGGTCGCCGCGCGCGTGCGGTCTGCGGATGTCTCGGCATCCGCGTCCTCCGCGTCCCCCCGCTCGGCTACAGCCCCCGCACTGGCATTCCGCGACGTGCACTTCCGCTACCCCGACGACGTGGTCGCGGCCCGTGCCGCCGCCGCAGCGGCAGCGCGGAGCCTGCTCGAAGAGGTCCACCTCGAAAAGCCCGCACAGGAGAGCGCCGCGTTCGGGAGCGCGGCCGAGCACGAGGCAGAGCAGGAGGCCGCGCGCGAGGTGCTCCGAGGCGTCTCCTTCGACGTGCCTCATGGCGCCCGCGTCGCCCTCGTCGGGCCGAGTGGCGCCGGAAAGAGCACCGTCCTTTCTCTGCTCGAGCGGTTCTACGACCCCACTGCTGGGGCGATCGAGCTCGACGGCGCAGACATCCGCACCCTTCCACGTGACGAGCTGCGCGCTCGGTTCGGATACGTCGAACAGGATGCCCCGACCCTCGCCGGCACGATCGCCGACAACCTGCGGCTCGCTTCGCCCGAGGCGAGCGACGCCGAGTGCGAGGCGGTGTTGCGTGCCGTGAACCTCGGCGATGTGCTCGAGCGCAGCCCGCTCGGACTTCAGGCCCCCGTGGGCGAGGACGGCGTCATGCTCTCGGGCGGTGAGCGTCAACGGCTGGCGATCGCGCGAGCCCTGCTGTCCGCTCCCCCGATCCTGCTGCTCGACGAGTCGACGTCATCCCTCGACGGCGTCAACGAACAGCGCATGCGCGATGCGATCGACGCGGTCGCGACGGGCCGAACCCTGCTCGTGATCGCGCACCGCCTCTCGACCGTCGTCGACAGCGACCTGATCGTCGTGCTCGACAAGGGTCGCGTCGTCGGTCAAGGCACCCACTCCGAGCTCGTGGTGTCGACCCCGCTGTATCGCGACCTCGCAAAGCACCAGCTGCTGGTGTAGTCCCCCGGCCCCGCTCTTGCTGCAGCTCGCCGCCCGGACTTGGGGCGTCGGGCCAACGACTTGGGGCGTCGGACGAACGTTGGGGCGCGGCACTCCGCGCCCCAACGTGATCTCCGCGCCCCAAGTCAGCGGGCGGGAGGCGGACTAGGGCTAGCCGGTGGGCGGGAGGAGGATGAGCTACGTGCGCAGGCGGTAGCGCAGAGCGGACAGCTCGGATTTGAGCGCGGCCGGCACGCGGCCGTCGAACGTCGCGTAGAACTCCTCGGTCAGGTCGGCCTCGGCCTGCCACGTCAAGGGATCCACTGCGAACAATTCTTCGAGATCGGCCTCGGGCACGTCGATGCCGTCGAGGTTGAGGTCCTCCGTGCGCGGCAGGCGGCCGATCGGGCTGTCGACGGCGCCGACCTCGCCCTCGATGCGGCGAACGATCCACTCGATGACGCGCGAGTTGTCGCCGAAGCCGGGCCACAGGAACCGTCCGTCCGCGCCGCGGCGGAACCAGTTGACCTGGAAGATGCGCGGGGCGCGGTCGAACCGCAGCTTCTGGCCGACCTTCAGCCAGTGGCCGAAGTAGTCCGCCATGTTGTAACCGCAGAACGGCAACATGGCGAACGGGTCCCGGCGGAGCTCACCGAGCGTGCCCTCCGCGGCGGCGGTGCGCTCGGAGGACATGTTCGAGCCGATGAAGACGCCGTGCGTCCAGTCGGTCGCTTCGAGGACGAGGGGGACGTTCGTGGCACGGCGTCCGCCGAACAGGATCGCGTCGAGCGGCACGCCCTCCGCAGCATCCCAATCCGGCGCGATCTGCGGGCACTGCCCCGCGCTCACGGTGAAGCGCGAGTTCGGGTGCGCGGCGGGACGACCGGATGTCGGGGTCCAGGGGTTTCCCTCCCAGTCGGTCAGGTGGGGCGGCGCCTCATCGGTCAGGCCCTCCCACCAGACATCACCGTCGGGGCGGAGCGCGACGTTCGTGAAGATCGTGTTGCCCCAGAGCGTCTCGACGGCCGTGACGTTGGTCGACTCGCCCGTGCCCGGCGCCACGCCGAAGAAGCCGGCCTCGGGATTGATCGCCCACAGGCGACCATCCTCGCCCGGTCGGATCCAGGCGATGTCATCGCCGAGGGTCTCGACGCGCCAGCCGGGGATCGTGGGACGCAGCATCGCGAGGTTCGTCTTGCCACAAGCCGAAGGGAACGCGGCGGCGATGTGGTACTTACGACCCTCCGGGCTGATCACCCGGATCAGCAACATGTGCTCGGCGAGCCATCCCTCATCGCGTCCGATGACCGACGCGATGCGCAGCGCGAAGCACTTCTTGGCGAGGATCGCGTTACCGCCGTAGCCGGAACCGTACGACCAGACCTCGAGCGTGTCGGGAAAGTGCACGATGTACTTGTCGTCGTTGCAGGGCCACGCGACATCCTTCTCGCCCGGCGCGAGCGGCGCACCGACCGAGTGGACGGTGCGCACCCACGAGGCGCCCTGCGCGATCTGATCGGTGACATCGGCACCGACGCGGGTCATCAGGCCGATGCTCGTGACGGCGTACGGGCTGTCGGTGAGCTGCACACCGATATGCGAGAGCGGCCCGCCGACGGCGCCCATCGAGAACGGGACGACGTACATCGTGCGACCGCGCATGCTGCCGGCGAAGATCTGCGACATCGTGCCGCGCATCCCGGTCGGGTCAGCCCAGTTGTTGGTGGGGCCGGCGTCTTCTTCGCGCTCGGATGCGATGAATGTGCGACCCTCGGTGCGCGCGACATCCTTCGGGTGCGAGCGGGCCAGGTACGAGCCCGGACGCCACTCGGGGTTGAGCCGGATGAGCGTGCCGTCGTCGACCATCTGCCGCAGCAGCGCCTCGTTCTCGGCACGCGATCCATCGACCCAGTGCACGCGAGCCGGTTGCGTGAGCGCCGCGACCTCATCGACCCAGGCGAGCAGCTCGGTGAGGCCGGCCTCGTCGGCGGGGCGTTGTCCGAAGTCGGTGACGCGACGGGGGACGGCGATACGGGTGCTCAGGGATTCGGCAAGTGCCACGATGCGCTCCTACTTTCTCGGCTCTTCTCCATTTCACCGCGATCCCTCGGTGATTTGCCGAAGTTTGCATCGGAAAGAAACGCGATTCTTTCCCTATACTCAAGGAATGGTCGGCTCCGCTCTCGAACTCACCACCCTCGGTCACCGCATCCGGCATCACCGGCTGCAAAAAGGACTGACACTCGACGAACTCGGCGCCCTCGTGGGGGTCGCCGGCAGCCAGCTGAGCCTCGTGGAGAACGGCAAGCGCGAACCAAAGCTCTCGCTTCTGCAGGCAGTCGCCGCGGCGACCGACACGGAAGTGTCCGACCTGATCTCGGGCGAGCCCCCCAACCGACGGGCGGCTCTCGAGATCGAACTCGAACGCGCGCAGGCGAGCCCGGCGTTCCGTCGTCTCGGGGTTGCTCCGGTGCGCGTCACGAAGACGATGTCGGATGAGACGATCGAGTCGCTGTTGGGTCTTCATCGCGAACTGCAGCGGCGCGAGCGCGAGGCCATCGCAACGCCCGAAGAGGCGCGCCGGGCCAACACCGAGCTGCGCCTGCGGCTGCGGGAGCTGGACAACTACCTGCCCGACATCGAACGCCTCGCCGAGAAACAGCTCAAGGCGGCGGGGCATGTCTCGGGCGCCCTCACGCACCGGACGGTCAGCATCATGGCCGAGCGGCTCGGCTTCGAGCTGATCTACGTCAACGACCTACCCAGCTCGACCCGATCGATCACCGATCTCGAGCACGGCCGGATCTACCTTCCTCCCGCGTCGATTCCCGGCGGCCACGGCCTGCGCTCGATGGCACTGCAGGCCATGGCCCACCGCCTGCTGGGTCACACCCGCCCGACCGACTACGCGGACTTCCTG
Source organism: Microbacterium sp. HM-570 (assembly GCF_054165885.1). Lineage (NCBI taxonomy): Bacteria > Bacillati > Actinomycetota > Actinomycetes > Micrococcales > Microbacteriaceae > Microbacterium > Microbacterium sp. HM-570. Next base: position 2,798,379 of record NZ_CM135111.1, on the reverse strand, counting down.
CAGCAACGCCTCGAGATCAACTACTTCGCGGCATGCTGCCTCATGCCGGAAACGGCCGCGGTCGCCTTCCTGCAGCAGGCGAAGAAAGACCGGAACCTGGCCGTCGAGGACTTCCGTGACGCGTTCGGCGTGACGCACGAGGCCGCCGGGATGCGCCTGACGAACCTCGTCACCAAGCACCTCGGCATTTCGCTCCACTTCTTGCGGGTCGGTCACACCGGTTCGCTGCAGCGTGTGTACGAGAACGACGGTCTTCCCCTGCCGATGGACGTGACGGGCTCTGTCGAAGGCCAGATCGTGTGCCGCAAGTTCTCGGCGCGCGGTGCGTTCGACCAGCAGAACCGCGCAACCGAGCACTACCAGTACACGGACACACCAGCTGGCACATTCTGGTGTTCGACGCAGACGGGCAACACGACCGACGGTGAGTTCTCGATCACGGTCGGGGTGCCCTTCGACGACGCGCGTTGGTTCCGCGGCCGCGAAACGGCGAGCCGCGCCGTCTCGACGTGCCCCGACGAGGCGTGCTGCCGACGCCCCGCTCCCGAGACCGCGAGCCGCTGGGAGGGCAAGTCATGGCCCTCGGCGCGCGTGCACATGCAGATGTTCTCACCGCTCCCCCGCGGCGCCTTCCCCGGCGTGGACGACTCCGAGGTCTACTCGTTCCTCGAGCGTCACGCCGACTGACGCTGCTGCGGGGTTGTCCTGGCGCGGCGACCAACGGAACCACGCCGCGACGTAGATCGCGAGCCCTCCGATGAGTCCGACGATCACCCAGAGCACGATCAGGAAGTCGATCCATGATCCGATCGGTGGCGAACCGGGCAGGAAGGTGCGCAGCGGAATGGTCGCGAACAGCATCGCGCCCATCCAGCTCATGAAGGATGCTTCGACGCGGCGTCGCCCGCGATAGACGGCGATCGCGACACTCAGCACGAGCACCGGCATGACGATCATGAGGCCGAGCAGCACCGCACCGAACGCGATCGTGCTGCCCGAGCGGGTAGCCGTGAGCTCGACGGCGAACACCGGCTCGGGCTGCCCGTCGAATTCCACGACGCCCCCGGTGGCGACCTCTGCGATCGATATGTTCCAACCGGGAACCCGCCCCGTCGCGACGATGTAGGTCTCGAGCGGTGTCCGCTCGCCCTCGTCGTCGTAGTAGGCAAGGAAAATGGTTTCGGCGGTGTGCACGTCGAACGGCCATCGCTCGATTACACCGTCGGCGATCAGGTCCACGCTCACGGCCGACGGCACGCTCCCCGCGGCGAATTCGATCGTGCGCGAACCGGCGGCCCCGCTGACGAGGAGGTACAACGTCCGCTCAACGCTGATGCCATCCTCCGCCGCGAACCCGGCGGCCTCTTCGAGGTCCAGGTTGACCGTGATGCGGCCCGCCGTCGCCTCCACCGCCTGAGGTTCGATCCTGAACAACGCGCCTTCGCCCGTGTCGAAATCGTCGCTTACGGCGTCGGAGACAGTGCCGCTGCTGGCATACAGGGAGATCACGAGGCCGTAAACGAGCGCGATCATCGCAACGAGGGCGACGACCCAGATCGCACGCAGGCGGCGACGCGCGGATGTCGATGCGGATGCGTCGCCCGCGCCCGCCCCCTGATCCGTCACGGTCACAGTGTCCCATGGGCCCTGACGGAGTCGCCTCACGCCAGCTCGGCTCCGGCGCGTTCCAGCTCGGCAAGTGCCGCCGCGCTCGTTTCTGCGGCGACGCCGGCGACCAGGTCGGTCAGAATCCGGACGCGTCGCCCATGCGCGATCGCGTCGAGAGCCGAGGCGCGCACGCAGTAGTCGGTGGCGAGTCCCGCGACGTCCACCTCGGTCACCCGGTGGGATTCGATGAGTTCGGCGACTCGGGCGCCATCGTCGGCCGTGCCCTCGTAGAGCGAATAGGCCGGGATGCCCTGGCCCTTCTTGACGTGATGAGTGACGCGGGCGGTGTCGAACTCGGGGTCGTATTCGGCACCCTCGGTGCCCGAGACGCAGTGGACCGGCCAGGTGTCGATGTAGTCGGGTTCGGGGTGGAAGTGCCCGCCGTTGTCGCCGCGGGGATCATGCCAGTCCCGCGAGGCGACGATCACGTCGTAGTCGTCGCCATGCTCGTCGAGATACTCCGTGATCTTCGCGGCGACAGCATCGCCCCCGTCCACGGCGAGCGCTCCCCCCTCTGTGAAGTCGTTCTGGACATCGACGATGAACAGCGCCTTGGTCATCCCCTGAGCGTAGCGCCGCGCCCTCCCCCGGTGCGGGTCAGGCGAGGGCCTCCACGAGGCTCACCTTGCTGACGGCGACACGCTGAGGCACTCCCGCGAATGCCTCGGCACGGCCCTCGGACGCCATGTAGGTGCTCTCGAGCTCGAGGAAGGCCGCCTCATCGCCCTCTGCGCTGACGGCCCACACGAACTGGTTCGACTCGCGCACCGCGTAGGCGAACTCGATCGCGAACCCTGCGGCCGACCGCACCCGCGGCATCCACTCCTTCCACCATTCGAGGAAGGCGTCGAACTCCCCGTCGACGATCGTGTACGTGCGCAACTGGATGGTCTTCACCCCTCCAGCTTGGCACGCGCCACCCCTCATCCCTCGACGATCAGGGCAATCCAGCCCGCCGCGAAGGCGAGCACCGCCACACCGACCATCAGCAACGTCAGGCGCACGAGCGCACGGACCAGGGGGGACCCCTTCGACAGCCGCATGCGGTTGTGCCATCCCACGCGGTACTCGATGTCGGCCATGTCCCTCTGGCCGATGCTTTCCAGGTCGTGTGCGGTCAGCGCGGCCTCGTTGACGACGCCCTGATCGTCGAACCACCGCACGAGCGCACCCTCGTCGGTGTGTTCCACGACGGCGCGGGTGGGCGCCCAGCTCCCGTCCGCGATGCGTGCGACGAGGGCGAGAAAAGCCAGGCCGATCGCCCCGAGCATGCCGATCCACGTGAAGACCTCAGCGATGAGTCCTACCACGTCAGCCATCCGTTCAGGCTACCGGCAGCTCGCCTTGCTCATTCGGCGACCCGGTCGGTGAACTGTTTCCAGAGCCATTCGATCGTGCCGACGAGGTCGACGGTGAGGGATCCGGTACGTTCGGCGGCCGGGGAGCGCCACATCCGCGTTACCCATCCCGCCGGCACGCTGAACCTCCCCATCCCGGCCCGCTCGTTCGTCGCCCGCGACGCCTGACCCGACGGTGAACCACCCCTCGCGCGGCGAGACACCCCGCGTCGAGGGGTGCCTCGCCGCGGCGGGGGTGTCTGGGATGTGCGAGATGCATGGGAGCGCTCCCCGCGGGTGGCGCGACCCGCGCGGCGCCCCACGCTCGGCATGGCGGCGAGCGCTCACATGTGATGCCTCACTTTTCGCCGCCAATCCGGTCCCGTGCCGCGGAATCGCGGGATCATGTGGGCTCCGTGACGTAATCGTTACCAAGTCCGCTCTGTTGTGAACGGAAATGTTAGGGCTAACATTCAGCTGCGACGCGCACTCGAAAGCGTTCGCGAACCCACGACACCGGCACAGTTGCCGGTCCCAGAACGAGGAGGTTTTGGAATGATGAGAAAAGGCAAGCTTTTCGCCGGATTCGCGCTCGCGGGAGCCATCGCTCTCACGGCAGCGGGATGCTCGAGCTCGAGCGACGCGGGTGGAAGCGGTGATGGCGGCGGAGACGAACTCGTCACGGTCGGCTTCGCGCAGACAGGTTCGGAGTCGGGCTGGCGCTCGGCCAACACCGAGTCGATGAAGACCGCGTTCTCGAAAGAGAACGGGTTCGACCTGATCTTCAACGCGGCCGACAACGACCCCGCGGCGCAGATCGCGGCCGTGCGCGACTTCATCAACCAGGGCGTCGACGCGATCGTCATCGCCCCGATCGTCGAAGACGGCTGGGACGACGTGCTGCAAGAAGCAGCTGACGCCGGAATCCCCGTCGTCCTCGAAGACCGCACGGTGACGGCCCCCGACGACCTGTACGCCAGCTGGGTCGGTCTCGACTTCCGCAAGGAGGGCGTGATGGCCGGCGAATGGGCCGCCGAAGAGTTCGGCGATACCGCAACCAACATGGTCGTGCTCGAGGGCACGACGGGTTCGGCGCCCGCCAACGAACGTGCGGCCGGTTTCGACGAGGCCATCGAGGGCACCGCGATCGAGAAGATCGACTCGCAGACGGGCGACTTCACCCGCGACGGCGGCAAGAAGGTCATGGAAGGGTTCCTGCAGAAGTACGGCGTGGACGGCATCGACTTGGTGTACGCACACAACGACGACATGGCGCTCGGCGCCATCGAGGCGATCGAGGCCGCTGGGGCGGTTCCGGGCGAAGACATCAAGATCGTGTCGATCGACGCGGTGAAGGATGGCATGCTCGCCCTGATCGACGGCAAGATCAACTTCATCGTGGAGTGCAACCCGCTGCTGGGTGAGCTGGCGGCCGGCATTGTGACGGACGTCCTTGCGGGCAACGAGGTCGACAAGGAGTACTACGTCACCGACCTCAGCTTCACACCGGAAGAGGCCGCGAAGGTCATCGACGACCGTCTGTACTGATCCGCTCTGAACGAATAATCAGCTCGGACCACAGATCCGAAGCCGCCGGGGACTCAGTTCCCGGCGGCTTCGGTCACCGAAGTAACGAAAGGCCAAGTAGCCATGCCCGCGGACACCGAAGTCCCCCCGGTGATCGAGATGACCGGCATCACCATCCGCTTTCCCGGAGTCCTCGCCCTCGATGACGTCGCCCTGACGCTGCGCCCGGGCGAGGTGCACTCGCTCATGGGCGAGAACGGCGCCGGAAAGTCCACCCTGATCAAGGCGCTCACCGGCGTCTATACGATCGATGCCGGCACGATCCGCGTCGCGGGAGCCGAGCGGGTGTTCGAGACGACGGCGGATGCTCAGGCCGCCGGCATCTCCACCGTTTACCAAGAGGTGAACCTGGCCCCCAACCTGTCCGTCGGCGAGAACGTCATGCTCGGGCAGGAGATCCGGCGTGGCGGCACGATCGGCTGGAAGGCCGTTCATCGCGCGGCCGCCGAGCAACTCCACAACCTCGGACAGAGCCTCGACACCCGATCGATCCTTTCGAGCCACTCGATCGCGGTGCAGCAATTGGTCGCCATCAGCCGGGCGATGGTGCTCGACGCGAAAGTGCTGATCCTCGACGAACCGACCTCGAGTCTGGACCGCCACGAGGTCGAGCAGCTCTTCGCCGTCATCCGCACGCTTCGCGACCGCGGCGTCGCCATCCTGTTCGTCAGCCACTTCCTCGATCAGGTCTACGAGATCTCGGACCGCATCACCGTGCTGCGCAACGGCCACCTGGTCGGTGAGTACCTGGCGCGCGACCTTCCGCGCGGTCAGCTCGTGACGAAGATGATCGGGCGCGAGCTCAACGAACTCGCCGCCCTCGCCACCGTTTCGGAGCGTGTCATCGACCGCAGCGGCACGCCCGTCTTGAAAGCGACCGGCATCGGGCGCCGGGGCGTTATCGAAGCCGCGGATCTGGACGTCTACCCGGGCGAGGTCGTCGGACTCGCCGGTCTGCTCGGATCGGGTCGAACCGAGCTCGTCCGGCTGTTGTACGGGGCAGACCGCGCCGACACGGGCCAGATCGAGGTCAAAGGCGACCCGGTCAAGGTCACCAACCCGCGCCACGCGATCGAGAACCGCATTGCGTTCTCGTCCGAGAATCGGCGGGAAGAGGGCATCATCGCCGACCTGACCGTCGGCGAGAACATCGTCCTCGGCATCCAAGCCCGGCGAGGCGCACTGCACAAGATCCCCCGTGGGGAGCAGGATGCGATCGTGAGCGAGTACATCACGGCCCTCGGCGTTCGGCCCGCGGACCCGAACCAGCTCGCCGGCAACCTCTCCGGCGGCAACCAGCAGAAGGTGCTGCTCGGGCGATGGCTCGCCACCGCCCCCGAACTGATCATCCTCGACGAACCCACCCGCGGCATCGATGTCGGGGCCAAAGCCGACATCCAGCGAAAGGTCGCCGAGCTCAGCGCCCAGGGCCTCGCGGTCGTGTTCATCTCGTCCGAACTGGAAGAGGTCCTGCGCCTTGCCCAGCGCGTCGTCGTGATGCGGGATCGTCGCCGCATCGGAGAACTGGACTCGAGCCGCACCGACCTGGACGACCTCATCGACTACATCGCCGACGGCGGCGAAGGGAACGCAGCATGAAGAAAGTCTTTCGTCACAGGCTGTTCTGGCCGATCGCGGCGCTCGTCACCCTGATCTTGGTCAACACGATCGTGAGGCCGCAGTTCATCGTCGTGACCGTGCGCGATGGGCAGTTGTACGGCGTGCTGATCGACATCCTGCGCACGAGTGCGCCCTTGATGTTGGTGGCGCTCGGCATGACGATGGTCATCGCAACACGCGGTATCGACCTGTCGGTCGGCGCGATCATGGCTGTATCGGGCGCCGTGGCGCTGACGATCATCGACGCCTCGAGCGATCCGGGCAGCATCGGCACTGTCATGTTGGCGCTGGTCGTCGCGCTCGGCGTGTCGCTGATCCTCGGCGCGTGGAACGGCCTGCTCGTCTCGGTTGCCGGCATTCAACCGATCATCGCGACCCTGGTGCTGATGCTCGCGGGGCGCGGCGTCGCACTGCTCATCACGGATGGCTTCATCACCACCGTGAACAGCGCACCGTACTCATTCATCGCGACCGGATACCTGGTGTTCCTGCCCGTCGCTTTCCTGATCGCTCTCGGCGCGATCATCGTGGTCGCCCTCGCCGAACGTCGCACGGCGCTCGGCGTGCTGACCGAGGCCGTGGGCATCAACCCGCAGGCGAGCCGCCTGGCCGGCGTCCGCTCGCGCGGCATCGTCTTCGGTGCATACCTGGCGAGCGGCCTGCTCGCGGGCATCGCCGGCATCATCTACAGCGCGAATATCCGCGCCGCGGACGCAAACGCCGCGGGGCTGTTCATCGAGCTGTACGCGATCCTCGCGGTCGTGCTCGGCGGCACCTCGCTGATGGGCGGCAAGTTCACGATCGCGGGCACGGTCGTCGGCGTGCTGATCATCCAGACCCTCGACAAGACGATCCTCTTCCTCGGCGTGCCCCCGGCGCAGAGCCCCGTGTTCTTCGCGGTCGTCGTGATCGTGGTCGTGATCCTGCAATCCCCACGGCTGCACAAGTGGATACGCGACCTGACCCGCAAACGCCCTTCCCCCACGCCCGGCGGCCCCACCGCCCCCGGCACCCCCACAACCGGCACCTCGATCGTCAACCAGAACAAGGCGGAGGTCGCGTCATGACCACGGACCTGCAAACTCGGCCGAAAGCGCCCCGCTCGGATCGGGGTTTCGTGGCGCGCTACAACACCTTCATGAGCCGGCGGTCATCGCTCATGCCGACCCTCGCCGCGGTGGCGATTCTCGTCATCCTGCTCGTGGCGGCACAGGTCAGATTCGATCGTTTCCTGACGCCGGGCAACCTGTCGGCGCTCCTGCTCGATAACGCCTATCTCGTGGTGCTGGCGGTCGGCATGACGTTCGTCATCCTGACGGGCGGCATCGACCTGTCGGTGGGGTCGGTCATGGCCTTTACCGGCATCCTGAGCGCGAGCCTGCTGTCGCAGCAACTGCCCGCCATCATCGTGATCCCGGTGATGCTGCTCGGCGGCGCCGCGATCGGGCTGATGATCGGCGTGCTCGTGCAGTACTTCAACGTGCAGCCGTTCATCGCGTCGCTCGCGGGACTCTTCCTCGCCCGCGGCCTCGCGTTCGTCGTGAGCCTGTCGTCGATCCGTGTCGAAGACCCGGCGGTGCTGTGGCTGCAGCGCACCCGCTTCGCGTTCGGCGGGTGGTACATCACCCCAACCGGGCTGATCGCCCTCGCGACCGTCGGGATCGCGTTCTACGTGCTGCACTGGACCCGTTTCGGCCGCACCGTGTATGCGATCGGTGGCAGCGAGCAATCCGCGCGTCTCATGGGTTTGAAGGTCGCCCGCACCAAGATCCTCGTCTACGTCATCAGCGGCGTCTGCGGCGGCGTCGCCGGTCTGCTGCTCACCGCGTACTCGGGCGCCGGGTATCCGCGCAACGGCATCGGAACCGAGCTGGACGCGATCGCCGCGGTGGTCATCGGCGGCACGCTGCTCGCCGGCGGGACCGGCTACGTACTGGGTTCACTCGTCGGCGTGCTCGTCTACGGCACGATCAAGAAGCTCATCTCGTTCATGGGCGCCGAGCAATCGTGGACGCAGATCATCATCGGGTTCCTGCTTTTGGTGTTCATCGTGGTGCAACGGGTGATCGTCACGCGCTCACAGAGGCGAACGTAGGCGGCGCGCCCGATGTCGGTCGGAGGCCTGCGCTCCCGCGACCGCGATAATGGCCAGATGCAACCGGCCACGCCGATCCTCGAGCTGACCGGCGCCACGGTCCGGTTCGGCGCGGACGCGGTGATCGACGGCGTGGGGCTCCGGCTCTTCCCGGGCGAGGTGCACTCGCTGATGGGCGAGAACGGTGCGGGCAAGTCGACGGTCATCAAGGCCATCACCGGCGTCTACCAACTCGATGCCGGGCGGCTGGAGCTGGACGGCGCTCCGGTGAAGTTCGGGTCCCCACATGATGCGCAGCGCGCGGGCATCAGCACCGTCTATCAAGAGATCGATCTGCTGCCGAATGTCTCGGTCGCCGAGAACATCGCGCTCGGGCGTGAGCCCCGCAAGCTCGGCGGGATCGACTGGAAGACGATGCGGCGCGAAGCCCACGACATCCTCTCCGATCTCGGAGTCGACATCGATCCTGCGTCTCTCCTCGGCACCCACTCCGTGGCGGTGCAGCAGCTCGTCGCGATCGCCCGCGCCATTTCGACCGACGTGAAGGTGCTCGTGCTCGACGAGCCGACATCGAGCCTGGATCTCGACGAGGTCGCCGAGCTCTTCCGTGTCATCCGCGAGTTGACCCAGCGTGGTGTGGCCGTTCTGTTCGTCTCGCACTTCCTCGATCAGGTCTACGAGCTGTGCGACCGGCTGACCGTGCTGCGCGACGGCAAATTCGTCGGCGAGTACCTGACCGAGGAATTGTTGCGGATCGACCTGGTCGAGGCGATGCTCGGACGCAGCGCCGCGGCCCTCACGACGCGCCGGGCCGTGCCCGAGCTCTCGCCCGAGGATGAGCCGGAACCCACAGTGTCGGCACGTGGCGTGTCGGTGGGTCGACGCGTGCACGAGGCCGACCTCGATCTGTTTGCGGGTGAGGTGCTCGGCGTCGCGGGGCTGCTCGGCTCGGGGCGGAGTGAGCTGGCTCGCGCGATCAGCGGCGTCGATCGACCGGACGGTGGCATCGTCCGCATCGCGGGAAAGGATGTCTCGGGTGGCGGCCCGCGCGCCGCGATGGCGCTCGGGGTTTTCTATTCGTCGGAGGATCGTCGTCGGGAAGGAATCATCGGCGATCTCAGCGTGCTCGAGAACATCACACTGGCCCTGCAGGCGGATCGAGGCATCCTGCGCCGCATCCCGACGGCACGGCGGCGCGAGCTCGCGGCGAGTTGGGTCGAGGCCCTCGACATCCGTCCGCCCGATCTCGATCGCCCCGCGGGCACCCTGTCGGGCGGCAACCAACAGAAAGTGCTGCTGGCGCGGCTGCTGGCACTGTCGCCGCAGGTGTTGCTGCTCGACGAGCCGACGCGTGGGATCGACGTCGGCGCGAAGGTCGAGATCCAGAACCTCGTCGTTGAGATGGCCGCGAACGGCTTGTCGGTGATGTTCATCTCGGCCGAACTCGAAGAGGTCGTGCGCGTCGCACACCGTGTCGCCGTGCTGCGCGACGGGGTTGTGGTCGATGTGCTTCCCGGCGAGAACCTGACGATGGATGCGCTGCTCGCTCTCGTCGCCCAACCGGGCGGTGACGATGTCTGAGAGGGGCGTGCCGACCGGGTCGGAGAATGGTACGGCTCCGGAGAACGGCGCCGCAAAGACCGCGAATATCTTCGATGTCGCCCGTCTCGCGGGGGTGTCGCACCAGACCGTGTCGCGTGTCATCAACGATCTGCCGAACGTCCGGCCCGCCACCCGCGCGCGGGTGCAGCAGGCGATCGCGCAGTTGCGATACAGCCCATCTCCCGCGGCGCGGGCGCTCGTGACGCGGCGCACCCGGACCATCGGCCTCGTCGCGCCCGGCATCACCGACTATGGCCCCGCCTCGATCGCGATGCATTTCACGTTTGCCGCGCGCAACGCCCGATACAGCGTCGAGACGGTGAGCGCGGTCGAAGAGGACCCCGCCGTCGCTCGATCCGCAGTCGAAGGGCTGTTGCGGCAGCGCGTGGATGCGATCGTGCTGATCGTCGTCGACGTCGGAGTGCTCGAGATGGTGCGCGGGCTCGAGCTGGGCGTGCCGATCGTGGCGGCGGCGGCGAGCCCTCGGCGCAGTCCGCTCATCGTGTCGATCGACCAGTACCGCGGTGCCCGGTCGGCGGTGCGGCACCTGGCAGAGCTGGGCCACAGCACGATCTTGCACGTGTCGGGTCCGTTGCGCGCGCCGGATGCCCTGGAGCGGATTCGCGGATGGCGCGACGAACTCGGTGCTCGGCGACTCGAGGTCATCGACCATGCGATCGGCGATTGGACGGCCGCGGGCGGCTACGACATTGGAACGCGCCTCGATCTCGAGCCGGGTTCGGCGATCTTCGCGGGCAACGATCAGATGGCGATCGGCCTGATGTCGGCGATGCGCGAGCGGGGCATCCGGATTCCGGAGGACGTGAGCATCATCGGATTCGACGATGTTCCCGAGGCCGGGTACCTGTATCCCCCGCTGACGACGGTGCGTCAGGACTTCGCAAGCCTGGGCGAGCTGATGATGCAGAAGGTGCTCATCGCCGTTGAGGAACCCGGGAGCGTCACCGAAGACACTCCGCTGCCGACGCGGCTCGTGCTGCGCCAGTCGACGCGCCCGGCCGAGTAGGGCGCGGTCCACGGTCGCGCGCTCCCTGAGCCCGTCGAAGGGAGCGCCGGAACCGCGCACGGCGGGAGGGCCGGGCGCAGCGGGTCACTTCGACAGGCTCAGTGACCGGAGGGGCAGCGCTCCCTGAGCATGTCGAAGGGCGCACAGGAGCGACCCGTGGCGGGAGGGCAAGGCACAGCGGGTCACTTCGACAGGCTCAGTGACCGGGATCTCAGTGACCGGGATCTCAGTGACCGGCGTCTCAGTGGCCGGGGACTCAGGGACCGGGGTGCCTCAGAACGGCGGTGGGTCTGAAGAGGGCGTGAAGATGACCAGCGCGGGCGGTGGTTTGTCGATGTAAACGTGGCCACCGGGTGAGGTCCATTCCAGGATTCCGCCGCCGAGTTGTCGGACGGTCCACGCGGTTTCGCCTTTGAGGGTGTGGTGGCGTTTGCAGAGACAGGCGAGGTTGCAGACGTCGGTTTCTCCACCGAGGGCGTAGTCGAGGGTGTGGTCCCGATCGCACCGGTGGGCGGGTTGTCGGCATCCGGGGAACCGGCAGTGCTGATCCCTCGCCCGCAGGAACCGTTTCATATCCGCCGACGGGGTATATCGGTCCACCGCGAGAACACATCCCGTGATCGGGTCGGCGAGGACCCGATCCCACCCGGCCGCGTGCCCTGCGAGCTGGCGGGCCGTAGCCGGGTCGATCGGGCACCGCCCGACCAGGTCGGCGGGCTCATCCGTGACGCCCGCCAACGCGAGGGCGGGGATGGTGACGTTCACGATCGCTTGGATCGACCCGAGTCCACCGAACCCGTCCGACATTCCCGCACCGGTCTGCGCGTCGGGTGTGGTGGTGAGGAGCATGTCAGCGACGAGGTCGGCGCGGATCTGATCCAGGGTCCGCACATCCGTGGGGTCGGCGTTCTTGATCGCCTGGGCCTGCTGCGTGATCCGGTCGTGCATCGCGTGCGCGAGGACGGCGGGTTGGATGGTGCTGAACTCCGCCATCCCATCCCCGATGTCCCGAACACACGCACCTCGCGACGCGCGCGCCTCTTGGTGCCGTTCCGCGAGCGGGCGCGGCTGCAGGGACTCCGCAAGCCGCGCGAGCGACGCCCCGAGGCGTCCCGGCGTTGTCCCTTCAGCCCGGACCAGCGCTTCACGTTCGAACACGGCCCGCGCGTCAGGATCCGTGAGTGGTAGGCCGTGTTCCATGATCACCGCGACATGCCCGCCGCTGACCCGTCCTTCATCCCACGCGTCGAACGTGGCTGGGAACGACTCCTCCAGCACCGCGGCATCGTTCATGCGGCGTTGCACCGTCCGGTCGGACATGTTCGTCGCGGCCCCCAGTTCCGCCGCCAATGAACGAAAAGGCAGTTCCGCCTCACGCGACGAGGGCGAGGCGAGTTCCGCGACCCGGTGCATCCCCTCCGCGGCTGCCTCCGCGAAAATGCGGGCCAGTGCGGCCTGTCCTTGCTCGGCCACACGCATCGCCTCAGCGCACCGGTCTGCGAAGTCCCGAGCCTTGGCGTCAACCCCACGAACCATCGAATGCATGTTCGAAACTCTACGGATGACCACCGACATCCACGCCCCGAAAAGCAGCCAAAAACGGCCGGAATTAGGCCAGCGAAGATGAGAAATCTCCCATCTTCACGCCGTGACGCCGCGGGAGCTAGCCGTTGCCCCGGCCTCCGCCGTTTCGGTTCCCATTCCCGCTGTTCCCGTCCGTGCCGTTGCCGTCCCTGCCGTTGCCGTTGTTGCCGTCGTTCCCATTGCCCCGGTTGCCCTCGTCACCGTCGCCATCATCCGAATCAGGAACGTCCGGCGCCTCCGGCGCCACCGGAGCCGGCGCCTCGACGGGCTCCTCGGCGGGCGCGCTCGGCGTTGCAGATTCTGCCGCTTGCACGAGGTCGGCGCGCACCGCATCGATCGCCGCCTGGATCGTCGCGGCCCGCTCGTCGGTCACGTCACCCTGGCCCCGCGCGGCGTCAAGCGCCGCCTGAAGTGCATCGAGTTCGGCCGTCGCCGCGGCATAGGCGCCCGTCGCGGCGGTCTCCGCCACCGATACCACGAGCGACTGGAGCTGTGCGGCGGACTCCGCGGTCAGGTCGCTGTCCGACTGCGCGCACCCGCTGAACACGAGCATGCAAGCGAGCGCCGGGGCGAGCAATCCCGCCCGGCGCCTCATGGTGTCACCCCGTCGAGAAGATCCTGCAGATGCGTGTCGAGGGGCTCGCCCACCTGCGGCAGATCCGGCTGCGCTGGCTCGGACGGCAGGTTCGCGGTCCAGAGCACGGCGGCGAGCACGCCCGCAACCAGCAACGCCACGAGCGCGAGCAGCCCCAGACGCACACGGCGCGAACGTGCGGGCGAGCTGTTCCGTCCCGCGTTCCCACGGGTGTCGACGGGTGCGGGCTCGTGCGGTGGTGCCGAGACATCTGTCAGCGCTTCGGTCGGGAGCATCGCGGTCGGTGCGGGCGGCACCAAGCCCATCGACGAGGCAGGCGCGACGGATGCCTCGGCCGCGTCACCCCCGCCGCCCTCGTCGACGGCAAGGGCGGTCACGGCCGGATCACTCGGCGCGGTATCGAGCGAGCGCGCCCGCGTTGCCACCTCGAGCGCGGTGGGGCGCTGTTCGGGGTCGCGTGCAGTCATGCCGGTCAGCAACGCACACCAAGCAGGACCGAGGGAGACGGGAATCTCGGGCTGCATCGAGAGCCGCGCGGCGATGGCCTCCACCGGGGTCTGCTGCGCGAACGCGCGGCGGCCGGTCAGCGCCTCGATCAGAACCAGGCCCAGCGAATAGATGTCCGACGCCGTCGTCGGCGCGGCGCCCCGCACCTGCTCGGGCGCGAGGTACGCGGCCGTGCCGATGGCGGTCCCGGGCGCGGTGAGGCGGGTCGTATCGACGAGGTAGGCGATGCCGAAATCGGCGAGGGTCGGGCGGAGGGTGCTTTTCGGAGTCAACGACGGGCGCAGCAGAATATTCGACGGTTTGACGTCTCGATGGATGATCCCGGCACCGTGCACGACGTGCAGAGCCTCACCCAGTTCGCGCGCGAGAGAGGCGGCATCCTCGTCGCTGATCGCCCCGCCGAGAAGGCGCGAGTCGAGCGTTCCTCCATCGATGTACTCCATCACGAGGAACGCGTCGCCGCGCTCCGGGAGATGCGCCTCGAAGAGGGTGACCAGCGCGTGATGGCTCAGCGATGCAAGCAGCCGCGTTTCGGATACCTGCCGCGCCTCGTCTCCGCGGCCCGCCGTGCCCGGAGTGAACAACTTGATCGCGACCGTGCGACCGAGCGCTTGATCGGTGGCACGGAAGACGGACGCCATCCCGCCTGCGCCCACGAACTCGTCGATTCGATACCTCTCCGCGAGCACGTCACCGACCTGCAGGGTGTTCCCCCGCAGGCCGGCGTGTGCCCGTGGAGCATCCGCCCCACCGCGACGGCCATCACTGGCCAGTCCCGGGTCGGATGCGATATCCCCCGTCATACGCGCGCTCAGCTGCGGCGCGACCGACGACCGGAGAAGGCGCCCCACAGCAGCAGAACGATGATCGAGCCGATGAGCGCACCGATGATGCCGGCGGGCTGGAAGAAGCCGTCCTGGGCGTCGGCACCGAACAGCAAGAACCCGAGGAATCCGCCGACGAACGAGCCGATGATGCCGAGGAGGATGGTCATACCGATGCCCATGCTCTGCTTGCCGGGCACGATCAGGCGCGCGAGCGCACCCGCGATCAGTCCGATGACGATGATGCTGATAATGAGTCCGAGCATGTGTGTATTGCCTTTCGAGCAGTAATTGAGCAGCTCAGATCATGCAGCACCAAGGCCCGGTGCGAAAGGGGGTTGCTTTTTCGTCCGCGGCTTGTCGTTTTTGCCGATCCTCGTCGCGCGAGCCGGGGTGTCCCTGGTTCGTCGTAGCGTTCTCGGGTGCCAGCCGTCGTCCCCCTCGCTGACCCGTGTGCGCTCTGCGGGGGCGCGGAGGGCGAGCGCCAGGACGGATGGCTGAGCTGTGCGCTCTGCAGTTGGCGCGTCGGCGACGTCATCGACTCCGACCTGGAACGGCCTCGGGTCGAGGTCGTCTACTACCTGCGATACGCCGACCGCATCAAGATCGGCACCTCCACTCGCCCCCGGCAGCGGCTCTCACGTACCCGGACCCCTGGCGGTCCTACGCCCGCTGGGTGGCCGAAGCACTCCGGCGAATCACCTGAGTTGATCGTCGTCGTGCGAAGGTTGTGAGGACCGTCGTTGCGAGGATGCGACGTCGGGCGACAGCGAACAACGCGACCGATGGGATGTGCGGATGCCTCAAGCACCACGGAGAGACACCGGCCCCAGCGCGTGGCGCGGGTGGTGGGCAACCCTGTCGGAAGCGATCGATTCGCGACTCTGGCCCGTCCCCGTCGGGACGGTCGTCGCCGCGGTGATCGTCGGCATCGTGCTCCCCCGCTTGGACCTCATCGTCGACCCGCAACTGCCGACCGCGGTTGACTCCGTCGTGTTCAATGGGGGCGCCGAGACCGCCCGCACCGTGCTGTCATCCATCGCCGGTTCGCTGATCACCGCGACGTCGCTCACCTTCTCGCTCACGGTCGTCGCGCTCCAGCTGGCGAGCAGCCAAGCATCGCCGCGCGTCCTTCGGCTGTTCGCGCGCGATCGTCAGGTGCACTGGACCCTCGCCGCATTCCTCGGAACCTTCGCCTACTCCCTCACGGTCTTGAGGACGGTGCGATCGGAAGACGACGACATCGCCGAGTTCGTACCACGCCTTTCCGTGACGCTCGGATTCGTATCGACGCTCGCGAGCGTCATCATGCTCGTCTTCTTCCTGGCGCATCTCGCGGCGCAACTGCGGGTCGAAACCATGCTGAAAGAGATTCATGCCGAGACGGATGCCACGATCGATCTGATCGATGGGCGCAACGCCACGACCCCGAGCTACGACGGCGAGATCGCCCTCCCACCGGCGCACGACACGGCGGTCGCGGATGCGAGCGGATTCATCACGCGTCACGACCACGATCTGCTCGTCCGGTACGCCGCCGAGCACCGAATCGTGATCCAGGAGCTCCGCCGTGTCGGCGAGAACGTCGTGACGGGAACACCACTGGCACGGTGGTGGCCGTCCAGGGACGATCGGACCGAACGAGAAGAGGGCGACCGAGAAAAGGGCGGTCGAGAAGATCCCGATCGAGAAGACATCGAGCGGACCATCCGGAAAGCATTCCCCATCGGATACGAACGAACCTCGGCGCAAGACGTCGACTTCGGTGTGCAGCAGACCCTCGATATCGCCCTCCGCGCGCTATCGCCTGGCGTGAACGATCCGACCACCGCGGTGCACGCGATCGGTCACCTCAGCGCGATCACCGCGCGTCTCGTCGCCATGTCGCGACTGCCGGCCGGGCTCGCGGGACCCGACGGCCAGCTCTGCCTCGTCACGATACCCCGACGCCCGGCGGACGATGTGGATGCCTCACTGACCCCTCTTCGTCACTACGGTGCCGAGCATCCCGCCGTCGTGAAGCGCTTCGTGCAGGCCGTGTCCGAGCTTTCGCTCGTGTGCGCCAGCCCTGAGGTCGATGCCGCGCTCGTCGCCCAGCTCGAAGCCCTGGACGCGCAGATTCGCGGGAACACCACCGACCCGGCGAGCAACTCGGCGATGCTCACGCTCATCGCCGAACAACGGGCACGCCTGAACGCACAAACGGCATCGACCATGTGACCGATATATCCCGCGGCAACCACCGCTTCAGACAGAAACCGGTGGCAGGGTTGATCCATGACGACGCAGCAGAGCGGCCGAGCGGGCCGCGAACCCGTGTACTCCCTCGCTGTCGGGTTGGGACGCGTGCTCTTCGGCGGCATCCTGCGACTCAAACCGGTGGTCAGCGGAATCGACCGGATCCCGGCATCCGGATCCGGTGTTCTCGCGATCACGCACTTCGGATACGCCGATTTCGCGCTCGTCGAGTGGGTCACGTGGCTGCACAATCGGCGGCACGTGCGCTTTCTCGCGATGAAGGGCGCTTTCGACAAACCCGTGGTCGGCTGGCTGCTGCGAGCGATGCGCCACATCTCGGTCGACAAGGCCGCGGGGAGCGCCGCGTACGAACTCGCCGTGGATGCCCTGCGCCGGGGCGAGTTGCTGGGGGTCTTTCCCGAGGCCGGGGTCAGTGCGTCCTTCACTGTGGAGTTCAGGTCTTGGTGGCGGCGGATTTTGATTGCTCGGTGTCGTCTAGTCGCCGATGACGAGGATGCTTGCGGCGGCTTCGACGACGTCGTCGGTGATGGCTTCGAGTTGATTGATCTTGAGTATCCGGGCGATCTGGGGGAAGAGGCGCTCGAGAAGCCGGAAGTTGCCACGCGTGATTCGTTCGATGGCGGCGATGGCCTGGGCGTCGGTGAAGTCTTCAGGGTCGAGGGTGCGTCCGATTCGTTTCCAGTGTCTGTCGAGGACGAAGAGCAGTTCGTCGCGTCCCAGCGCTCGATAGTGGTGGGAGAACCCGAGCCGGCTGTACAGCTGCGGGTAGTGCCTGAAGCGTTGGTCGATGCCGGGCATGCCGACCAGGATGATGGCGAGGTGGGTGCGGTCGTGCTGGTCCCGGAGCAGTTCAAGGGCCATCGGGGTGAGCCGTTCGGCTTCGTCGATGATGAGCAGCTCGACGAAGGAATTCTTGTGTGAGCGCTGGCCGGTGACGTTACCGATCGTGCGTTGGTGTTCCTCCACGCAGATGTCCACCTTGATCTGCCAATGACCGATCTCGCGGACGAGTTCCTTTGGTCGAGGCAGAACTTCTGGCGTGTAGAAGACAGTGCGGGACCGGTTGGCCAGAGCGTAAAACGCATCGTCCGCATCGCTGCGCGGTCCCCACTCATCGATGTACGGCTCGAGAGTGTCCCAGTTGGCGTATCTACGGGCGGATTGGGTCTTTCCCACGCCAGCGTCGCCGTGGCAGATGCCGATGGTTCGCTCTTTCCGGACGGCATTCGCGAACTCGATGAAGCGTCGGTGCTCCTTGGTCACGATGAATGCCTGGCCCATCACTCGTCCTCTTCATAGGTGCGCAGCCTGTTCCGCCGCGCCGGCTGAGGTGCGCGGCGGAGTTCAGGTCGGGCGGCGGTAGTCGGGATGCGCTCGTTGATGATCTTGCGCAGTTCGCGTCGGCGTGCTCGTCGGGCGGTTTCGACGTCGCGGAGACTCAGTCTGAGGTTCGGGTGGGCTTCGTCGATGGCGACGCAGATGAAGGTGTCGTGGTCGTAGACGCGGATCTCGGAGATGTCGCGCGGGTCGTACCGGATCGTGATCGGGTGTCCCACGAACGGGGCGAGGGTGGGAGCGAGGTAGCGCTGGCCTTGGAAGTGGATCCCGTCTCTTTGCACGATCCGGTTCTTCGGCACAGTAAGGAGGAGTGTGTCGAGGTACTCGAGACTGTCGGGCATCCGCGGAAGCCAGCCGTCGGCGACCCATGCGTCCCTCGGCGAAACTCCAAGCTCGGAGTGCGGTCGGTCGTTGTAGACGGTGATGAACGCCCCAATCGCTTGATCCAACGCGGGTAGATCCATCGACGGTGTAGGGGTGCGGCTGCCTGGTCCGAGGTGGCCGGGGAGTGTGGCGAGGAGTTCGGTGTTGATCGTGCCGAAGAATCGTTCGATCTTGCCTCGACCCTGAGGGCGGCCAACGATCGAGTGAATGATGCGGATGTGCAACGCGATCGCGGTGCGCTCAAGATGGTGGCTGGTGAAGTCAGAGCCGTGGTCGACGTGCAGGATGTCGGGGAGACCGCACATGGCCCATGCCGGGTCGGTCTTTCGCCAGATCGCTTGACGGAGCGCGAGTGCCGTGTTCAGCGCCGAGGGTGCCCCGGTGAAGACGGTGTATCCGCAGATCGCACGAGAGTAGTCGTCCATTACCGTCGTCAGCCATGGTCGATCCGGCTTCCCGTCGGAGCCGACGATGAGGATGTCTAGCTCGGTGTGATCGGACTGCCAGGTTTGGTTCGGCCGGTCAGCACGACGGCGAAGGACAAGTTCGTGCCGGTCGCGGTACGACGCCGGCCCCTCCAGCGCCAGCGTCACAAGCGCAGGATCAAGCCCGCGCACGACTTCTCGCACCGTCGCGTAACTGGGGACCGGCCTACCTTCCCGGGTCGCTTCCGCAACGGTCAGCCGATGAAGCGTCGCGAGGCTCGGCCGTGGTCTGGTCAGCGCGAGCCGTTCGATGAACGCGACGGTCTCGGGAGCTGTGCGCCGGGTTCCTGCGTCGATGCGGGGCTGCAGGTCCAGTCCGGAGATCCCGCCGTCCAGGTAGCGGCGGTGCCAGCGTTGCAGTGTGCGGGCGCTGATTCCGGTGTCGCGGGCGAGGGCCGCGAGTGGAACCTGGTCTTCGACATGAAGTCGAAGCACCCGCCACCGCTCCTCGGCGTCCACGCCTCACCTACATCGCGGCGCTTCCGCGCGCAGCGTCCGCTTGCTGGTGACGGTAGAGAGTGGCGCGGCTCCACCCGACCAGGCGGGCAGCGTCCTCAGCGGTGCGTCCCTTCGCCCGCGCCTCCCTTGCCAGCTGAAGTTTGTCCGCAATCACCGCGGGGTCGGACACGGGGCGGCCGAACCGTGTCCCGTTTTGTCGGGCGGCCGCTATCCCGGCGGTGACTCGCTCGACGATCAGTTCGCGCTCGTACTCCGCGAGGGTGGCCAGCATGTTCAACATCAACCGCCCGGTCGATGTCGCAGGGTCGATCCCGTCCGAGATGGATCGGACGTGCACGCCCCGCCCGCGCAACAGGTTCACCGTGTTCAGCACGTCGATCAGAGAACGGCCGAGACGGTCAACCCGCCAGACGACCACCGTGTCGCCCTCGGCAGCATGCTCGAGAAGCTTCTTCATCCCGGGGCGTTCGATCGCCGCCCGACTTCCCGACGTGACGTCCGCGAACACGTCGCGCTTTTGCACGCCGGCTAAGACGAGCGCGTCGAGCTGCAGCTGCGCATCCTGACTGGACGTGCTCACTCGCGTGTATCCCAAACGCCTCATACCGCCAGTGTGCCTCAATAAACCCAGCAACGCAGCGGGGTAAGACAGATCACGGCAAGACAACTTTCCGAGACGACTCGCGCCGCGGAATCACGCTGACGCCGACCGGGGCGAAAGGTGGGGGCCGATGTCTTGAAAAGCTGTACTTAACTGAGACCCTCGTGCGTGATGCGGGTACGCGGGTGGGAGCCTTCGGCCGCCGCACAAGTCGCGATACATGCCCTGGCGCCTAAGCTGGAGAATCACTTCGGGGAGGGGGCGCATGGACCGCACTCCGGGCACCGAGAGGGGTTCACTTCTCTACGTCGAGGACGACGCAGAGATCGCCGCTCTTACCGTGGAGATGCTGTCCGACGCGTATACCGTCGATCTCGCGACGGACGGGGAGTCGGGTGTTCGAAAGGCGCTCGGCCGTCCATACGACGTGATGGTGGTGGATCGTCGACTGCCGGGGATGGACGGCGTGGAATTCATCCGGTCAGTCCGTGCTGCCCGGATCACAACTCCGATTCTCATGCTGACCGCGCTCGGAACAATCGACGATCGAGTATCCGGGTTGGATGGCGGCGCCAATGACTACTTGGTGAAGCCGTTCGACTATGGCGAGTTGCTCGCGCGGCTACGTGCCCTGCGCCGCGCATTCCGCGCAGACGGCGAACGGCGTGGCATCGGGGACTGGGTTTTCACCCCGGAGTCGCAGGCGCTCTACGACCCGTCCGGCTTCCGGATCTCGCTCACGGCGACTGAATCTGCTCTGCTCGCACTCCTCACCAGCAGTCCCGACCACGTGTTCAGTCGTGAAGAGATCGTCCGCGCGGTCTTTCCTGATGGCGAGACAACGAGCTCAGTCGACACCTACGTGCACTACGTGCGGCGTAAGTCCACTCCCGACATGATCGAGACCGTTCGTTCCCGCGGATACCGGGCCGGGAGTCCGTCATGAGCAACGACTTCCTCTATGTTCGCCGCGCGTCCCGCGCCGTGGGCCTGTACGTAGGAGTCGCGTCGGCACTCATCATCGCCGCAGGTGTGGGCCTCCTCGTTCTGGTGATCCTGCTCACCTCTCGCCGGGAGGGGGCAGAACACGGCCCGGGGGTAGGCGGTGATCATTCTGGCGACGACTTCGTCGTCGACATCGATAAGGTATTGCCGGCTGTGATCCTCCTCGGGGTCGTCGGTGTGCTGCTCTTAGCGGTCGTCGCGTGGCTCGCAGCGCGGCGATCTGTGCAACCTCTCAGTGATGCCCTCCGCCTTCAGCAAGATTTCGTTGCAGACGCCAGCCATGAGCTGCGCACCCCACTCACCACCCTGACCAGCCGAATACAGGTCCTGCAGCGTCGACATGCGCGAGGTGAGCCGATCGAGGACAACCTCGCGGCTTTGCGTCGGGATGCGACCATGATGAACGACGTGCTCAACGACCTCTTGATATCGGCAGAGCAGAACACACCCGCCGCAGCAGGTCCGGCGCTCGTGTCTGTCGCCGCGGAGGCTGCCGCCGCATCCCTGCAGGCGCTTGCCGATCAGGCATCCGTGACCCTGATCGTCGATGCCGACCAGGATGTGGCGGTGCGGGTGCCGCCGGTCACGCTGATGAGGGCGATAGTCGCTCTCGTCGACAACGCCGTCCAACACTCCCCCGAGGATGGAATCGTTCGCATCACCGTCAGAAGCGCGGAGTCGTTCGCGCTCATCCGGGTCGCCGACGAAGGTGGCGGCATTTCCGGGATCGCAGTCGACCGGGTGTTCGACCGTTTCGCCCGCTCGGCGGACAGCGGCCGCAGGCGTGGGTTCGGGCTCGGCCTTTCCCTCGTGCGCGACATCGCCGTCAGGGCGGGCGGGTCCATCGAGGTGGAAGCAACTTCCGATAGAGGGACGACCTTCTTGGTGCGATTGCCTGCGGCCTGATCACACGGCAACCGTGTCAACGCACGTTCTCCCGAGCCAACGTGAGGTTCGCCCGTCCGCCGCGATGATGAGGCCTGTGCGAGTCTCTGCGCGGGAAATCCACGACCGGTCCGCGTAGCCGGCGACCACCGCCGCCGTCGCCCAGAGATCCGCCTGGGCGAGACCATCGGCTACAACGGTTGCGCTTGCTACCGTGACTGCGGGATTGCCTGTTCGCGGGTCGACGATGTGCCGACCGCGTTCCGCGACTCCTGAGGTGGCGACAGCCCCGTTCTCAATAGTGATGGTCGCCGCTACCTCACCCGGGTGGCACGGGTCCGCGATCGCGACATTCCAGCGCCAGTCGGTGTCGGGGGCGGTGAACAATTGCATGTCGCCGCCCGCGTTGATGCCAACAGCGATGTCCTGCGGGACCAACGACGCGAGATGTGTGCGCGCAACTATTTCCACCGCCCACCCTTTGACTAGGCCGGTCGGGTCGAACCAGCCCTGCCAGTCGGCCGAGAACAACCCATTCGTCTCGCGCTCGGCCTCACAGCACAGCTCGGCGACTCGCGAAACCCTGGGGTCCGCGTCCTTGATGGTCAGCTCGCCCCTGCGGATCCGATTGATATCGGAGTCGTCCCGATAGGTGGAGAAGACACGGTCGATGTCGCGGAGCTCGCTGAAGCACGCGTCCACGGCACGCCGGGTGCCGGTGGCCGGTTGCGGGCCGCGGGAGCGGACGTGGACGCTGATCGGTATCCCCATGATCTCTTCGACCCACACGTGGCGGGGAGGGATGATGGCGCGCATCAGCTCTGCGCCTGGTCGAGCGCGCTTTGCAGAGAGGTCACGTAGCCGCGACTGGTGTACGTCGCACCTGACACCATGTCGATCTGCGCGCTCTGCGCTCGCACCGTTTCGCTGACAAGCTGCGGGATCGCGTTCTGATTTATCTGACGGTCACGACCGTTGCCGTCCGGGTAGTCCACCACCTGCACATCACTAATCTGACCCCCCGCGACGGTGACCTGCACCTGCACGGGCCCGTATCGCGTGCCCGTTGAATCGCCCGTGTACGTGCCATCAGCGAGCGACGACGCGGCCGTCGGAGACGGGCTCGGGGGTGAGGAAGCACTGCCGTTGAGATTGGCATCGCCCCCGGTAGTTCCACCGCTGGCGGTGGTCCCGGTAGTCGTGGATCCGCTGACGGCGGGTTCAGTCGCGGTCGGTGGGATGGCGTCCAGAGATGTCCGGTAGCTGAAGAGCAGCACCAGCCCGGTGAGCGTGGTGAGGAGCGCGTAGATGATCTTCTTCATGGGGTCCTCCGTGTCAGATCGTGAACGCTTCGGAGTGGATGCGTTCGGGCGCGAGCCCGGCGTGCCGGAGGTCGCGTTCAAGGTCGGCCATCCAGGGAATGGGCCCGCAGAGGTACGCGTCGTACGACGTGATGTCGGGGGCCAGGTGCCGGATGAGGTCCGGTCCCTGCCATGCAGAGTGGGTTGCGGGCATCCAGGGTGAGCTGCCTGTGGAGCGCGGCCCGGGCAACGGGACGTGTCGAAGCCCGCGGTGAGCGACCAGGTCTCTGATAACGGACTGCCGGAGACCGTCGGCCGGATCCGAGTCCCGAGTGATGAGAGTCGCGTCGCCGGGCTGGAACGTTTCCGCCTCCAGGAGAGAGACGAGTGGGGCGACACCGGCTCCCGCACCGAACAACAGCAGCTTCGATCCGGTCCGCAACGCACCGGTCATATGACCGTAGGGTCCTTCGATGAGGACACGCGTTCCGGGGTGCAGTGTGGCCAGTCGGTGGGTGCCATCCCCCGCGAACCGCGCCGAAATCGACAGCCGGTCCCCGGTCGGCGCGCTGGAGAGTGAGAACGGGTGACCGCGTGTCCACCCGGGGCCGTCGAGGAAGCGCCAGATGAAGAACTGCCCGGCACGCGCACCCAGCCGGTTCATCGCCCGGCCGGACATGCGTACGGTCACTCCGCGTGCACCGTCAAGGTCGACACCGCTGACACGGATCCCGTGCCGCCACGATCGAAACAGCGGTACGCCGACCCGATACACCAGGACAGATGCTGCAGCTGCCGCCCACAGCGCCCACCAGTACGCGGTCGCCACCGGCGTGGAGAGAAAGTCTGCCCCCGTCCACAGCTGGTGCGGAAGTGCCAGGCCGACACCGAGGTACGCGTACAGGTGGAGCAGGTGCCAGGACTCGTAGCGGAGGCGGCGGCGGGCGCGTCGAATCGAGGTCACCACCACCATGAGGATCGCCAGCGTGCCTGCCGTTGCCAGCAACATCCCCGGGTAGTTCCACACGAAGTCCCACAACTGGGCGAGGGGATTCACATTCGCGGCAACCGAGTACCCGGCCACAAGCAGCACGATGTGTGCGGCGAGGAGCCAGAACGACCAAAAGCCGACGAACCGGTGCATCCGCGTGATCGCCTCACGTCCGAAACCGCGCTCAAAAATGGGGACCCGCGCCATCAGTAGCACCTGGTACAGCAGCAGGTTTGCAGAAACCAGGCCGGCCAGCCGG
This sequence comes from Microbacterium sp. HM-570, assembly GCF_054165885.1. NCBI lineage: Bacteria > Bacillati > Actinomycetota > Actinomycetes > Micrococcales > Microbacteriaceae > Microbacterium > Microbacterium sp. HM-570. Next base: position 2,773,966 of record NZ_CM135111.1, on the reverse strand, counting down.
CCCAGCGTCGTCAATGTCTCTCCGCTAACGGCGAAGACACTCGTTACACCACCGCCCGCGACCCACAACGCCACGACGAACAGACTCGTCAACCAGATGACAGTGGTCGCGCCCATCCGCCACAGCACGGGCCGTGTTGCGTGCGACGCGACGCGAGGCGTCGAGCGGGTGGGTCTAGTGGCAAGGCTGGTCATATCTGAATCGTCCGACCCGGCCGCTGAGACAGCTCTAAGAATGGTCCGCCCACAGCAACTTCATAGGACTCGCCTTTGATTTCCGAGGAAGCGCCAGTGCCTCGAGCGGGCCCAGCCCACCCGTGCATGACCGGTGCTGCACCAGAAAGCGGTGCGACAACGATCGCCATGACTGTGCGCCTGGTTCGCGCGGGACCTTCGCCCCTAGCGGCGGCCACATCCGCAGGGTGAACTGAGGTCAACAGCGTCTGCGGCGATTCTGTCAGCCGTGACCTAACACGCAAGACCCGTCGTTCGTGCGGCGAACAAGCGCCATCGCCGGCAACCACCGTTCGGGGAAACCTCAACTACCCAAACCGAAAGTCTTGGCCATCTGCGGGGAAAGGAGGTCTCCGGACGTTGGTAGATCCGGCCGCCATTCCCACCAAAGCGCAGGCTACCCTCCGTGGTGGCTCGAGGGTTCGCGGGTTAGCGTTACCCGCGAGGACAGCGAACCGTCGCCCACCCTCCCTAGGAGCAAAATGTTTGACACGTTCTTCGGCCTCCCGCTGCATCCCCTCGTCGTACACGCCACGGAAGTCATCGTCCCGCTGGCAGCCGTGCTCGTCATTCTCACCGCTGCGTGGCCGCGTTTTCGCCGATGGGCCGGCTATCTCACGCTGGGTATCTGCCTCCTCGCACTTGCCCTCGTGCCGCTATCCACCCAATCCGGTGAAAAGTTGGAAGCGCGCGTCGGGGAGAACGCGCTGATCGAAACTCACGCCGAACTGGCCGACGGTCTCTTGCCCTGGGTCGGTGGTCTCGTGCTCATCGCCGCGGCACTCCTCTGGTGGAACATCCGTGAAAAGCGTGCCCAGGCCGCCGCGGTTCGTGCGCCAGATTCCGCAGTCGCGCCGCGACCGGAGGTGAAGGGAAGAATGCGATGGATCCCCGCGACCCTCCTGGTGCTCGCCCTTGTGGTATCCGGCGGCACGACAGTGCAAGCCATCCTGATCGGCCACAGCGGCGCGACAGCCGTGTGGTCAGGGGACATGGAAAACTGATGACACACGCACCGACAGAGTCCGCAGTCCCGCGCGATGAGCCGCACTCGGGAAGCCTGGCCGGCCGGCTGAACTGGCTGCGCGCCGGGGTGCTCGGCGCGAACGACGGAATCGTTTCCGTTGCCGCCATCGTGGTCGGTGTTGCCGGCGCAGGTTCCTCCACCGCCGCGATAGTCGCCGCCGGGTCTGCCGCTCTCGTCGGCGGTGCGATCTCGATGGCGCTAGGCGAGTACGTCTCCGTGAGTAGCCAAAGCGACAGCCAACGTGCCCTGATCGAGAAGGAAAGGACCGAACTGCGGGACGATCCCGAAGGCGAACTCGCCGAACTCTCTGCGCTCTACGAGGCCCGAGGGCTGTCGCCACACACCGCGCAGCAAGTCGCCCTCGAGCTCACGGCCAAGGACGCCCTCAAAGCGCACCTGTCGATGGAACTCAACATCGATGAGGCTGACGTCGTCAGCCCCTGGCACGCAGCGGGCGCTTCGGCCCTAGCCTTCCTCATCGGAGGAATACTTCCTCTACTCGCCATCCTGCTGACCCCCGACACCATCCGCGTGCCGGTGACCTTCGTCGTCGTACTCATCGCCCTCGCCGGGACCGGTGCGATCGGTGCCCTCCTCGGCGGCAGCCGCCCACTGACGGCAACCCTCAGGGTCGTCGCCGGCGGGGCCTTGGCCCTGATCGCCACCTTCGCCGTCGGCACCCTCCTCGGCACAACCGGCCTCATCTAAGCCGCATCGCGGAAGCCCCACATATCGCCACCACCGGGATGTACTGCCTTCAATCAGTCACCATCGCTCCACCTCGGCACTCGACAAAGGAAGAACAACCATGGATACAACAGACATCGGCCCGCGCCCGCACGCCTTCGACATCGAGGCGGCGACCCAAGCGAACGAGAACTACCGCACTGTCGCCTGGACCGGGAAATATCTGCAAGTCACGCTGATGACCATCCCGGTTGGCGAGTCCGTCGGCCTGGAATGCCACCCGGATACGGACCAGTTCCTGCGCGTGGACGCCGGTCAAGGCCAAGCCGTCATGGGCAGCGCCAAGGACCAACTCGACTTCGAACAGGCCGTCTCAGATGGGTGGGCAATTCAAGTACCTGCCGGAACGTGGCACGACGTCCGCAATACGGGCAATCAACCGCTACGCCTGTACACCGTATACGCACCGGTGCACCACGCCGCCGGAACCGTCCAGGTAACGAGCACCGACGCGGAAAACGATGAGTCCATCGGTACTGACCACGCGCCGAGCTGGACCGTACAACCCGAAGCAAGCCAGCCCGATCGTCACGCGTAGGACCCAGCATTGCCATACGAAGTCGGCAGAGCCTCAGTGCTGATTCCGAACAGCCCACCGGCCCGGGAGCGACACGTTGCCCACGCAAACTGCCGACACGGATCGACCAAATTCACATCCTTCACTGTGCGAGAACTCAAGACGGGGTCGGCGCGCATGGCCGCTGAGGCGGGCGCGCCGATCATCCCCGTCGTCGTGTGGGGCGGGCAACTCCTACGCACCAAGAACCACCGCCCGCGCCTGCGCGAGGCGTTCAAGGCGCCCCTCCGCATCGCGGTCGGCGAACCGCTCGCGGTGACGACAAGCGATGACCCGGTGCGCGCGACGGAAGAACTGCGCGGACGGATGCAGGCACTGCTCGATGAAGCGCAGGCGTCCTATCCCCTCTCGGGTTCGGGTCAGTGGTGGCAGCCGAAGCACCTGGGCGGCAGTGCTCCGACGCCCGAAGAGGCAGCCGTGGCCGAGGCCGAGCGTCAGCAGCGGAAAGCCGCGGCGCGCAACCGCTAGGCCGCGGCGCGATACCGCTCGAGCGGGCGTGGTCCGGGGCCCGCGCGTACGATCGAAGAATGACCGACACACCCCTCGTCCTGGTAGCCAATGCGGGCGACGGATCGATCAGCGTCTTCCGCCTCGCGGGGACCATGCTCGAACGCCTCGCCGTCACGGACGGACTCACCGGATGCTCGACGTTCGCCGTCGACTCGGCCCGCGGGCTCGTGTACGCCGGGGTCAAGGGCAGCAAACCGGGTGAACCCTCCGGCATCCTGACCCTCGAACTCGACCGCAGCACCGGGCGCCTCAGCCCGCGGAGCCGGCTCGACCTGCCCGACGGTGGGATGAACTACCTCGCGCTCGGCCGCGACGGAGCCCTCCTACTCGGTGCGTCCTACAGCGGCGGCTACGGCATCAGTTGCCCCATCGATGACGGGGTGGTCGGTGAGCCGGTCGGCACGATCGAGTTCCCCAACCTGCACTCGGTGCTCCCCAGCACAGACGGTCGATTCGCCTATTTCGTCTCGCTCGGCGCGGACCTCGTCGCGCAGTACGCCATCGACGACGAACTGGGCCTGGAGCCGCTCGACCCCGAGACGGTCGCTGCACCCGAGGGAAGCGGCCCGCGCCACCTCGTGCTGAATGAGGCCGGGGACGCCGTGCACGTCATCACCGAGTTCTCGGGCGAGGTGCTGCACTTCGCCCGCGACATCGGGTCCGGCGCGCTCACGTTCCGCCGTGCGACGTCCGTGGTCGACCCGGCACGAGGACTCGGACACAGTGTGTTCGGCGCCGACCCTCGCGAGAACCACTTCATCTGGGGCGCCGACCTGCACTGGGGCCGGGCTGAGTCGATGCTCTGGACATCCGAGCGCACCGAGAGCACGCTGGCGGCTGCTTCCGTGGGCACGGACGGCACCGTTTCTTCGCCGACGATCTTCCACGAGACCGAGCCGCAGCCCCGCGGTTTCGCGATCAGTCCAGACGGGTCGCTGCTCGTCGCGGCCGGGGAACGCTCGACGACCATCTCGCTGTACGCGGTGGAGGGCGACGCGCTCGAATTGCTCCAGCAGGCAGAGACCGGGCGCGGCGCGAACTGGGTCAGATTCGCCTGACCGTCGGCCATTGCGAAGCCGTCGGTCGCATGCTCCGTCGATTCGAGCCAGCTCGGTGCAGGTGGGGTCCGCTTCAGCGTTCGAGCACCAGAGAGCGATCCGCGACGTTCTGCGCGACAGCACTCAACATCAGGTGACGCGTACGCGCGTAGGTGCGCAGAAGGTCAAACGCTGCGTGCATGCCCAGACCTGTCTGTGCCGCAATGATTCCCTTTGCCTGTTCGATGATTACCCTGCTGTCGAGGGCGTGCTGCAACTGGGCGGCGAGGAGAGCACTGTCTCGCAGAGAGCGCTCCTGAAGGATGCCGATCGTGGCCACATCAGCGAGAGCACGCGCCACCGCTGCGTCTCCGTCGCTCAACTCGCCCTTTTGCACGCGGAACAGGCCCATCGCACCGATGGTCTGACCGCGCAACCGCATCGGGATGGCATGCATCGAGCGGAAACCCAGAGCGGCGGCGGCCGCGCGGAACGACGACCATCGGCCTGTCCCCGCGCCGATATCGCCGAGCGTCACGCTGCGTCCGGTCCGGAACGATTCCACGGACGGACCTTCGCCCGCGTTGAGCTGATTGATCTCCATGAACTCCGCGTCCTCGCTCGTCGAAGCGATCAGCTTCAGGACGCCGTGACTATCGGCGATCAGCAGCCCTCCTGCGTCGGCAGCCACCAGCTGCGTGCACTCATGCACCAGGGAGTCGAGAAGGTCGACGATGTCGAACTCGTCCACCAACGTGTCTGCCATCTTCACGAAGGCGGCACTCAGGCGCGCGTCCCGCGTTAGTTCAACCATCTCCGACTCCTGAGATCGTCATGGATTCACTTCGTCGACAGAGAGCCGAAGCGTCCCGAGCGTTCCGGGGTGAGCAGGGCACGATCCGGGGCTGTCCTGCGCAATATTCTCCGGCAACACGAGCGTCGCGCGCCAGGTCCGACGGTGCCAAATCCAGGGAGATGGTCTGTCAACCCCCAATATTCGTCGTGGGGGTGTGGGACAGTGGAGTATCAGTTGCCTGGTGGGGTCGTCATTCAGCGAATCCACCAGGCAAACGACCCGAACGGGTCGTAGCCCCCCAGACCTCGGAGCCCGCTGATCGAGCACCGAGAGGACCCCATGGGTAAGTTCATCTATGACTCGATGATCAAGGTAGATTTCGAAGATCGTCTGCTTGCGCATCTTCAGCTGGTCATCGGCGCCAAGCTACGCCGAGGCGAATCTTTCCACTTCACGTGGAAAGACGATTCCAGCATCGGCACCGGACGCACCGTGGTGTGGGTGCACCCGGGAGTTTCGCTCGTTTACAGGTTTTATGGGAGCCGACAGCCCCAGATAAACCGGGCGTGGGTCGAAGCGCTGACGTACACGGCGAACGCGCCGACCGGGCTCTACGCCGTGCCGGAGCCGCCCGAGGGCGCTCAGACGCTCGCGGATGCACTGAACCTGAAGCTGACGAACGAACCGGCGTGACTCGTGAGGTCGGCGGCGAGCGTCTGGCGCGAATCGAAACCTATCCGCACCCGCGTCGGTCATTCGGCTCTTCGCGTGACGGTGGCCCTACTTCTCGCTGAGCTTGTCTTTGATCACGCCGGTCGCCTTGTCGATCAGATTCGGCTTCGTGTCCGTCCCGAAGAACCGGGGGTCCGGTTGCGTGGGAGGCGGCATCGGGACGCTGGACTGCGGCTCCGAGAGGTACGTGAATTCGCCCTTTCCGTCGGGCGTGGGGCCTGCCGCCCACGACCCGGTGGCCGCTGCTTCGCCGTCCGAGAAATTGATGTACTGGTAGCTGACGTCGTGCTGCTCCTGTGAAAGCGGGAAGTTGACGGGCACCGGGAGGTCCTCGATACCTTCATCCCGCAGCTCCTGCGCGGCCGCGATCCACTGGTTCTGGTGCATGGTGTCGCGCGCGATGAGAAACGATAGGAGGTCTCGCACGCCGTGGTCGTCCGTCATGTTATAGATGCGCGCGGCTTGCAGACGGCCCTGCATCTCCCCGTTCGCGTTCGCGGTGAAGTCGGCGAGAAGGTTCCCACTCGCCGTGATGTAAGAGCCCTGCCAGGGGTTTCCGTTGCTGTCGACGGGTCGGGCGCCCGCGCCGGCGACGATTGCCGACTGAACGTCCATCCCGCCGATGACCGCACCGAGCACCGGGTCCGCTGCGGCGGCTGCCTCGCTTTGCTCGACCGGTGCCTTCTCCAAGAGCTGGGCGATCATGATCGCCAGCATTTCGACGTGACCGAATTCTTCCGAGCCGATCCCGTAGAGCAGGTCTCGGTATTTACCCGGAAGGTGCGAGTTCCACGCCTGGAACCCGTATTGCGTCGCGATCGTGATTTCCCCGTACTGGCCTCCCAGCACCTCCTGCATCCTGCGGGCGAGGATGGCGTCAGGCTTGCTAGGACTGGCCGTGAATTGCATCTCCTGCTTGTGAAAGAACACCGTCAGGCCCCTCTTTCGTCGCACCGCCGTCTGGTCGGCATATCGGGAACGGTAGATCCGGGCCCCTGCTTTTCCCTCGGGGCTACCCGATTGCGATTGGCGCGCGTATCCTGCGCCCGACTTGTGGTTCCTCGGTGGCGGTACCGCTGACTTCTCACCTCGGGGGGAACCCCGATGTGCGCGGCATTGTCAAGACCCTCTTCTGTTCGAATCGCCTCCGCATACCGTCCGTTGCAGAAACCCTCGAGTCTCCGAGGGGTTGTGCGGGGCGGCCGCGTCTCAGATCAAACGGACTATGGGGAGAGATCTTGTCGGGTTCTGAGAGTCGCCACACGACGCCGGACGGTCGCCCCGCCGCACTGCCACCTCGGCAAGCAGTTTCCATCGGATCTCACATCGAGTCATCCCTCCCAAACCGCCTGGGATGCTCTGCTGCGACGCCCGAACGATCGGGCGAATCATGTACACGGTCCGCGAATCCTGCGCAAGGCCCATGGCCCGGTGGCGTGAGGATATTAGACAAGCTCCACCGATCTGAACGATCGGACTGAGAGAAGGAGCACTCATGTCGGAAAGTTATGACACCGCCAGCGAGGCTGGCTCGGGCGGTCAAGCCGCAGACACCTCAGGAAAGGTGGATGCGGCCAAGCGAGAAGCGGCGCATCTGAAAGACACCGCTTCCGCTGAAGCGAAAGACGTCCTTGGATCAGCGAAAGAGGAGGCATCCTCGGTCCTCGGAGAGGCGAAGTACCAGTCGAAGGACCTGTTCGCACAGACCCAGCGCGAGCTGTCGGACCAGGCCGCTACCCAACAGCAGCGAGTTGCGGAGGGCCTCCGGTCCGTCAGCGAAGAGCTCGGTTCGATGGCTTCGAGTTCTGACGGTAACGGCCTAGCCGGAGACATCGTCCAGCAGGTCTCGACTCGCCTGTCTACTGCCGCAAGCTGGCTGGGTGACCGCGACCCGGGCGCGGTCCTCACCGAGGTCAAGCGTTTCGCACGACGCAAGCCCGGGACGTTCATCCTGATCGCGGTAGTCGCTGGAGCAGTTGCAGGTCGACTCACGCGGGCACTGGCCGCGAGTGCGTCCGACGACAAAGACGCATCTGCGACACCAACGGCAGCGCTGACGACGTCTGACACGGCACCGCCAACGGAGGCCGAGGCGACACCGCCAGCGGTCTCCGACACCCCGATCTACTCGCAAACGGCACCCGCGCAGTCGTCCGTCCCGGGAGATTCGTGATGACCGATCCCACACCCTCGGAGGCGAAGGCGGCGTCTACGTCGCTCGGGGATCTTTTCGGCGAGGTATCGCGGGATATGTCGACACTCATTCGGCAGGAGGTGGCCCTCGCCAAAGCGGAACTCACAGAGTCCGCCGCCAGATCCGCCAAAGGTGCGGGGCTGGTCGGAGGTGGGGGTTATGCCGCACTGATGGGGGTGTTTTTCCTGTCCCTCGCGTTGTGGTGGGCACTCGGAACGCTCATCGGCGGCGGTTGGTCAGCAGTGGTGGTCGCCGTGATCTGGGCGGTCATCGCGCTGATCCTGTTTCTGGTCGGCCGGAGCCAATTCAAGACCGTTCAGGGCGCCCCGCAGACCATGGAAACGCTGAAAGAAATACCGGAAACACTGAAGAGAAATGAGGAGAACCGATGAGCGATTCATCCGATGAGATCCGCGCCAACATCGAGCGGACCCGCTTAGAGCTGGGCGGTGATGTGGACGCACTAGCCGACAAGGTGTCCCCCTCGAAGATCGTTGACCGGCAGGTGGACAGAGTCCGCGGCGCGTTCGGTTCCATCCGGGAGCGCGTGATGGGCAGCGCCGAGGATGCAGGATCGTCCCTGTCAGACGTGGGCTCCCACATGGGCGACGCCAAAGACCGCGCCGTCGCCAAAGCAGAAGGGAATCCGCTCGCCGTCGGACTGATCGCCTTCGGCGCGGGGCTGCTTTTCGCATCGCTGATCCCCGCTTCATCGAAGGAGAAGGAGTTGGCAGCGACTGTTGAAGAGCAGGCGCAGCCCCTGGTTGACCAGGTCACCGGCGCGGCCAAGGACGTCCGAGATCATCTGAAAGAGCCGGCGCAGGCCGCGACTGCATCCGTGAAGGAGTCCGCAGAAGACTCTGTTGCCGCGGTCAAGGATGAGGCCCACACCGCGGCCGGTGACGTGCAGGACCAGGCCCAGCAGGCGCGCGCGAACGTCGCGGGCGGCTGACCGCACACTGAGGACGGGCGGACTCACCACGGTGGTGGGTCCGCCCAGACAGAGCCCCCGGCCGATCCGGTATAGATGCCGCCGACCTCGGGAAGCCATGCGAACGTACCGGAACAGCCGAAACAGGCCGCTCACGTGTCGGCAAGGCGGCAACAACTTCGCTCAAAACTGCGTGTGGCCAGCTCGTTCTGTGGAGCCACCTAAGGGAATCGAACCCTTGACCTATTCATTACGAGTGAATCGCTCTGCCGTCTGAGCTAAGGTGGCGCGCGCCGCTTGCGCGATGCACAATCAACGATCTTACAGGCTGCCGAGTCCACCCGTGAACTGGCCGCGGCGCTCGACCCCCGCGATGCCCGCGACACCCCTTGCCGATCTGCCGGGCCGTGTGGTTTGGTACACGCCGAGTGCGCGGGTTGGTGCCGAGTGCACCCCGTAGTCGCAGCAAACAAGGGGTGCACTCGGCGACAAGGGGGCCACTCGGCGACAACAAGGGGTGCACTCGGCGACAGGATGGCGCGGCGCGGCGCGAACCGCAGCGGGGCACGCCCCGTCAGCCGCAGAGGTCGTCCGGCGGCACGATGCCGTCGATCAGATACGCCTCGACTGCATCATCCACGCACGCGTTGCCCTTGTTGTAGCCCGTGTGCCCCTCGCCCACGTTCGTCACGAGGGTTCCGGACTCGAGCTGCTCGGCCAGCGCGACCGACCAGGCGTACGGGGTAGCGGGATCACCGGTCGTGCCGACCACGAGGATCGGTGCCGCACCGGCGGCCGCGATCGGGCCACGCGTTCCGGTCGGCTCGTACGGCCAGACCTCGCACGGATCCGGGCCCGCCCAGTACGGCGCGATCGTCGGGGCTTCGGCGGCGATCCGGGCATCGGATGCATCCTGATCCGCCTGCGAACCGTCTACCGGGTAGTCCATGCAGTTATACGCACGGAATGCCTCGGCCGAGTTGTCGATGTACGCGCCGCCCTCGCGACCGTTGTAGAAGTCCGCGAGATAGAACGCCGTCTCGGGGTCGCCCTGCAGCGTCTCGCTGAGCGCCTGGGTCAGAAACGACCAGTTCGCCTGCGAATATAGGGCGGCGATGATCGCCGTGACCAGGCTGTCTGCACCGAGCTCGCGCCCGTCACTCGCCGGCAGCGGCGTGCGGTCGACGCTCGCGAGCAACGCGCCGAGATCGGCCATGGCCTGATCGACCGAGCCGCGGAATGGGCATTCCTGGGTCGTCAGACAGTCGGCCATGTACGCGCGCAGGGCTTTCTCGAACCCGACGGCCTGCTCGGTGCCGACCTCGAGACCCGAGATGGACGGATCGATCGCGCCATCCAGCACCATCCGTCCCACGTTCTCGGGGTAGAGCTCGGCGTATGTAGCGCCGAGGAACGTGCCGTACGAATAGCCGAGGTAGTGCAGCTGGTCATCGCCCAGCACACCCCGGAGCAGGTCCATGTCGCGCGCGGCGTTCGTGGTCGTGATGAACGGCAGGATGCCCTGACTGTTCGCCTCGCACGCCTCGGAGAACGCGGTGTTGCGGTCGGTGAGCTCGGCCTCCCACTCGGCCGACCCACGGGGGTTGGCGGGGATGTCGTACAGGTAGGCGTCCATGTCTGCCGCGTCGAAACACGCCACCGCCGTGGACTCCCCCACCCCGCGCGGGTCGAACCCGATGATGTCGTACGACTCCTGCAATGCCGAGCCGACCGCGAAATCGAGAGAGTCACGCACGAGGGCAACACCACTCGCGCCCGGACCGCCGGGGTTGGTCAAGAGCGACCCGATCCGCTCGGTCCCCGTCGCAGTCGACCGGATGACGGATAGCCCGATCGTTCCCGCCACCGGATCCTCCCAATCGAGGGGCGCCGTCACGGTGGTGCACTCGTAGCCGCCGCAATCCGTCCAGGAGAGCTGCTGCGCGTAGAACGCGTCGAGATCGCTCGGGTCCTCGATCGCCGGGGCGGACGAGGTCGGCTCTTCGGGGATAGCCGCGTAGAGGCATCCGCTCAACATCACGGACGCGGCCACGAGAGCAATCGAGGCACGGATGATGCGGCGAGCGTGACGTGCGGGGCCAGCGGTACGCATCAAGCCCAGGTGTTCGGTGCGGGTCACGAGATCCTTCCGGTCGCCGCGGTCACGAGCATGCTCTCCAGAGCGAGAGCCGGTGCGGCATTCTGTTCAAGGTTACGACGAGTCATCTGCAGCTGATCGAGCACGTCGAGCGTCCGTTGGGGAGTCCACGCGGATGCTGCGGCTCGCAGTTCGGGCTCGAGTTCGATGTTCACGAGGTCGGTGTCGCGGCCATACTGCAGCATCACGATGTCGCGGAACACCGACTGCAGGTCGGTGAGCACCCGGTCGATTCCGTCTCGCAGGCTCCGGGTAGCCCGGCGCTTCTGGTCGTCGTCGAGCGCGTGGAGCTGCGAGCGCACAGACGGCGGCACAGCCTGGCCCTCGGTCACGCCGATCGTGCGGAGGAACTCGGCGCGCTCGGTCGCGTCGCGCTCGGCAGTGAGGGCCTTCGCATCGTCGGTCGCGACCTCGACGATGCGGGCGGCGACCGCCACGACATCACCGACGTTACGAACGGCCAGAACCGCGCGGAGCGTTTCGTCTCGACGTGCACGGGCGGACTCGTCGGACGCGAGACGCTGGGCCATGCCGATGTGCCGTTGCGCGTGGCGTGCGGCCTGCTCGGCGATCTCGGGCGATGCGCCCGTCCGCTCGGCGACGAGCCGCGCGACGTCCGCGACCTCGGGCTCACGCAAGCGAACCGAACGGACGCGCGAGCGGATCGTCGGCAGCAGGTCGGCCTCGCTCGGCGCGCACAAGACCCACACGGTGCGCTCGGGAGGCTCTTCGAGGGACTTGAGCAGGACGTTGGAGGTGCGTTCGGTCATTCGGTCCGCGTCTTCCACGACGATCACGCGGTAGCGGCCGAGAGAGGGCGAATAGGCGGCACGCTCGACGAGCTTTCGTGCCTCGTCGATCGTGATGATGACGCGTTCGGTGCGGAGCGCCGTGAGGTCGGGATGCGTGCCGGCCAACACCTGACGCATCGCGCCCTCGTCGTGTTCGTCGTTCGCGATGAGCGCGGCGGCAAAGGCGTAAGCAAGCGTCGAGCGCCCCGATCCTGGCGGGCCCGTGAGAAGCCAGGCGTGCGTCATCCCCTCGGAGTCGCCGCGCGCGGCCGCGGAGAGCGACGCGACGGCGGCGTCCTGACCCCAGACGGCGCCCCAGGGAAGGGCTGCGGGAACGGGGCTGGGCACTCCTCCAGACTAGCCGCGGCTCCGGACGCGGGCGGGCTCGCAACCATGTCCCACTTCCCCGGCTGCGTGTCCCGCTTTGTTGCGCTAAACGGCGGCTATTCCGGGGGAAAGTGGGACAAGCCGGACGGGCGTGTCCCACTTTCCCCCGCACAGCGCGGTCCATACCGAGCGAAACTGGGACACGGTCGGCGGGAGGGGACCGACTCCATCTACGGGGTTGGTGCCCTACAACAGGGGTTCGATGCGCGCGCGCATCCGATCGGCGAGCTCGGCCGCCGGCAGCGTCGCGTCCAGCACGAGAAAACGCTCGGGCTCAGCCGACGCGAGGTCGAGGAAGGCCGCGCGCACCCGCGTGTGGAAGTCTTCGCGCTCGGCCTCGAGCCGGTCGAACGGCTTGTCGTCGGCGTCGAGCCGCGCGCGGGCTGCCGCGGGGTCCAGGTCGAGCAGGATCGTCACATCGGGCAGTTCCCCGCCCGTCGCCCAGAGCGACAGGTCGCGCACCTCGGTTGCATCGAGCACACGCCCGGCCCCCTGATAGGCGACGGATGAATCGAGGTAGCGATCCTGCACGACCACGTCACCCCGCTCGAGCGCGGGAAGCACCAGCGTCTCGACGTGCTGCGCCCGGTCGGCCGCGTACAACAGTGCCTCGGCGCGCGGCGCGACCTCGCCCCGGTGATGCAGCACGATGTCACGGATCAGCACACCGACTTCGGTGCCGCCCGGCTCGCGCGTACGGACGACGGTGCGACCGGATGCCTCGAGCCATTCCTGCAGCAGAGCCGCCTGGGTGGTCTTCCCGGCGCCGTCGCCGCCCTCGAGCGTGACCCACAGGCCCGGGCGCGAAGCCGGGCGCGACGTTTCCGCCGCACCCCCGGCATCCGTCATCACTTCTTCTTCGCGGGCGCCTTGCGAGCCGCCGGCTTGCGCGCGGTGCGCTTGGGCGCGGGGCCCTTGGCACGCTTGTCGGCGAGGATCTGCACGGCGCGCTCGAAGTCGATGTCGTCGACCGACTCGCCGCGCGGGATCGTCGCGTTGGTCTCGCCGTCCGTGACGTAGGCGCCGAAGCGTCCGTCGCGGATGCGGATCGGCTTGCCGCTGACCGGGTCCGCTTCGAACTCCTTGAGGGCGCTGGAGGGGCGACGCGCACCGTACTTCGGCAGCGCGTACACGGCGAGCGCGCCGGGCAGGTCGATGTCGAAGATCCGCTGCTCGTTCTCGAGCGAACGCGAGTCCGTCCCCTTCTTCAAGTACGGACCGTAGCGGCCGTTCTGCGCTGTGATGACCTCGCCCGACTCGGGATCGGTGCCGACCGTGCGGGGCAGCTCGAGCAGGCGGAGGGCCGTGTCGAGGTCGATCGTGTCGACCGACATGCTCTTGAACAGCGACGCCGTACGGGGCTTGGGCGCGACTTCCTTCTTCGCACCGCGCTTCTTCGGGGCCGGTGCGTCGACGACCTCGCCGGTCGACTCGTCCACGCCCGCGGGCTCTTCGGGCTCGAGCTCTTGTACGTACGGGCCGTAGCGGCCGTCCTTGACGACGACGAGCTTGTGCGTCTCGGGGTGCTCGCCCAGCACACGGTCGCCGGCGACGGGCGCCTCGATGAGCTCCTGCGCCTTCGCGGGCGTCAGCTCGTCGGGCGCGAGGTCTTCGGGCACGTTCACGCGGCGCGGGTCGGCATCCGGGTTCTCGGCGTCGACGACCTCAAGATACGGGCCGTACTTGCCGATGCGGAGCGTCACACCATCCGAAACCGGGCGCGAGTTGAGCTCACGCGCGTCGATCTCGCCGAGGTTATCCACGATGTTGCGCAGGCCCGCGTGGCCCTCAGAGCCGAAGTAGAAATCGCGCAGCCACGACACGCGACCCTGCTCGCCGCGCGCGATCGCATCGAGGTCATCCTCGAGGGCGGCCGTGAAGTCGTAGTCGATCAGGTCGGGGAAGTTCTCTTCGAGCAGCCGCACGACGCTGAACGCGATCCAACTCGGCACGAGAGCCTGCCCGCGCTTGGTCACGTACCCGCGGTCGAGGATCGTGTCGATGATGCTCGCGAAGGTCGACGGGCGGCCGATGCCCTTCTCTTCCAACGCCTTGACGAGGGATGCCTCGGTGTAACGCGGCTTCGGGGTCGTGGCGTGGCCCTTGGGCTCGACCTCGGTGACCGTCAGTGCGTCGCCCACGGCGACCTGCGGCAGCGACTGGTCGTCGGCCTTGTCGGCGTCGCCGCGCTTCTCGTCGCGTCCCTGTTCGTAGGCCTCGAGGAAGCCCTTGAAGGTGTAAACGGTGCCGGATGCGGTGAACTCGACGCGGCGAGCGCCCGCCGCGACCTCGAGGGTCACAGTGGTGGTCTCGTACTTGGCGTCGGCCATCTGGCTCGCGACGGTGCGCTTCCAGATCAGGTCGTACAGGCGCTGTTCGTCGCGATCGAGCGATCCGGTCAGCGAAGACGGCGTGCGGAAGTGCTCACCCGAGGGACGGATCGCCTCGTGCGCCTCCTGCGCATTCTTGCTCTTGCTCTTGTAGACGCGGGGGTTGAGCGGCACGGCCTTGTCGCCATACAGCTGCACGGCCTGCTCGCGCGCCGCCTGGATCGCCTGCGTACCCAGCGACACCGAGTCGGTACGCATATAGGTGATGTAACCCTTTTCGTAGAGCCGCTGGGCGACGCTCATGGCGTGCTTGGCGCTCATCGAGAGCTTGCGGCCGGCCTCCTGCTGCATCGTCGAGGTCGTGAAGGGCGCGTACGGGCTGCGCGTGCCCGGCTTGGCTTCGACCTTGCTGACGGATGCCTCACCCGCCGTCTGCACGTCGGTTGCCAGTTCGCGGGCCGCGGCCTCGTCGAGCACGACGACGGCCTTCTTCAGCTGACCCTTGTCGTCGAAGTCGGTTCCGCGGGCGATGGCGGCGCCGTCGATACGGACGAGCTTGACGCCGAAGGCGGACGCATCCTTCTCGACCTGCGCCTCGATGTCCCAGTAGTTGGCGCCGACGAACGCGATGCGCTCGCGCTCGCGGTCGACGACGAGACGCGTCGCGGCGGACTGGACGCGGCCGGCCGAGAGGGCGGCACCGTTGCTGCCCGAGCCGATCTTGCGCCAGAGCACGGGCGAGACATCCCAGCCGTACAGGCGGTCGAGGATGCGGCGAGTTTCTTGAGCGTCCACGAGGTCGTGATCGAGCTCGCGCGTCTTCTCGACGGCGGCCTGGATGGCGTCCTTGGTGATCTCGTGGAAAACCATGCGCTTGACGGGAACCTTGGGCTTGAGTGCCTCAAGCAGATGCCACGCGATGGCTTCGCCCTCGCGGTCCTCATCTGTGGCGAGCAGGAGTTCGTCGGCGCCCTTGAGGGCGCGCTTGAGCTCGGCGACGGTCTTCTTGCCGCGGTCGCTCTCGACGTAGAAGGGGGCGAAGTCGTTCTCGATGTCGATCGAGTACTTGCCGACCGAGGTCTTCTTCAGGTCGGCGGGGATGTCCTTCTTGTCGGCGAGATCACGGATGTGTCCGACAGACGACAACACTTCGTAGTCGTCTCCGAGGTACGACTGGATCGACTTCATCTTCGTCGGAGACTCGACGATGACGAGCTTCTTGCTGGTGGCCACGGGGGTCCTTTCTCCGATGCACACCATACACACCAGAGACTGTGAGCCGGGTTGGGGCGGCGCGGCGCCTCGTCCGGGGCGAGTCGGCGACGCCTCGGCGACACGGTGGATTCGGGCCGACGCGACTGAGGAGATCTACACAGGCAGCCCGAATCGACGGAGTCGCGGGGCGGTCCCGCCCGGGCGCGCGCCACCGCCGCCATACCCGCGAACAACACCTCGACGCTCACGATCGCGTCGAGGTCCTCGGTGCCGCACGAGAGCAAGCGCGCACCGGATGCCTCGGCTACCTCCGCCGCGCGTTCGCACGGCTCACCCGGCAGCGCTCCCGACACGGTGTCGGCCGCGGCGATCGCGGCGTTGTCGGCAGCCCCGGCAGCACGGCGAGCGGCCACGGCCGCACCACCCGTCGCCGCGAGCCCGACTGCGAGGGTCGCGCTGACGAGCATGGACCCGACGACGAGCATTGCGCCCGCCATCAGCAGCGCCCCGGCATCTGGCGGAGCATCTGGCGGAGCATCAAGCGGCCGCCCGCCGCGTTTCGGGCCATCAGCCCTCCCGCCGTGTTCCGGGCATCAGCGGCCGCCCGCCGCGGCGCAGGCCCGAGCCGAGACATCCAGTCCCGTCGCGGCGAGGCCGGGCACCGCGACCGGTGATGTCAGCGTGACGCATAGGAGTCGACCGCTCTCGTCAACCCGCAGGTCGGCGCCGCCCGCCAGGCGCCCGACCAGGGCCTCCGCGGGCTGTGGCTCTCCGCGTGCGATCAGGCGGGCAGCATCCGCCGCTGCTCCCTGCAGGCGCACCGTCTGCGACCCCGCCGCCAGCGCGCCGACGCCCACCACGATCACGAGCAGAGCGGCGGGAAGGGTCACGGCGAACTCGGCCGCGACGGAGCCGCGGTCATCGAGCGGAGCCCGGCCTCGGACATCCCGCCAGTGGCGTCGATCCCCGCGGCGACTGGCCCGGTGACCCGACCCGCGACGCACGGTCAGGCCACCGTCAGGGCACGCCGGACGAGATCGGTCAGGATGCCGCGCACCTCGTCGCTACGCATGATCACGACGAGCAGCCCGGCGAAGGCGACCGCCGCCATCGTGGCGATCGCGTATTCGGCGGTCGCGGCTCCGGCGTCGTCCTCGAGGAGGCGGCGCCGGGCGGCTCGAACGGCGCGAGGGCTGAAGGGATCTTTCATGGTGTACCTCTCTATATGTGGTCAGTTCGAACAATGGCCCCGTCGTCCGGGACGCTGGATGGGTTCCCCTGGCACTTGTTGCGACGACCTGTGGCCGCGAGCGACAACGAGTGCCAGGCGAGCAGTGCGGTGGGTCCTTTCTTCAGAGGGCGGGGAGGTCGGTGGTGCCGAGAATCGAGAGCACGAGCGGCGCCACGGCAAGGAGAAGGAAGGACGGCAGCGTGCAGACCCCGAGGGGCAACAACAAGCGGGTCCCGAGTTTCGAGGCACTCAGTCGGCCATCCACTCGGGCGCGGTGACGGGCACTCGCGGATTCGGCGCGGAGCAGCTCGACCGCCGGGACACCCGCCGCGCGCGAGAGGTCAAGAACCTCTTGCACGGCCGGAGGGATGACCGTCTGCGTGTCGCCACGGCCGGGGTCCACGGCCGCACGCGCACGGCCGATGTGCACCGCAGCGGCGTCGATCGATGCCCCACCACTCAGAGCGATCGCGAACAGCTCGGCGTCGAGACCCGGGAGTCCCGGCTCGGGCCGTGCGCGTCGAATGAGCTGTGCGGTCCACACTCGCGCACCGACGACGAGCGTCAGTCCCGCTACGAGGCACGCGATCCCCCGCGGATCGGTGAACAGGATGCTGACAGTGTCGAACCCGAGAGCCGCACCCATCAGCAGACCGACCCCCGGCAGCCACAGCATCAGGCGCGCCGTCGCAGCCGGCTCGGCGAGGGCGACAGTAACGTCGTCGCGTGCTTCGGCGGCGTCCCGCAACCCGAGGGCGAAGGAGCGCAACGCCTCGGCGAGCGCCGCACCGACCGCGGACGCCACCGCCCACGCGACCGCCAGTTCGCGCCACGACTCACCCCGAACCGCGATCGCGGCGGCCACGGACACGCCCCGGTCGAGGTCGGCGAGCACGGCAGCGGCCGAAGCATCCCTGTCCGCCAGGTACCGCCAGACGGCGTGCGGCGCGACGCCCGCCTGCAGCAGGACGGCCGCACGGCGCGCGACCTCGGCGACCTCGGCGGGGCCCGCGTCGCGAACGGCCCGGGTGCGCCGCCTCACGAAAGCCACGGCGCCTGCTCCACGATCGCGAGCCGCCCGTTCTCCACGCTGAGGCGCCCCGCGCCCATCAGCGTGCGGGTGCCGTCGGCGGCGCGACCGACGTGCACGACCGCTCCGATCGCGCTCACGGCCTGCCGGGCCAGGGCGCCATCGTCGAGCCCCGCGAGCGCTCCGAGCGCCTCGAGCCGAGCGGGCACTTCGCGCAATCCGCTCGCGTGTACGGTTCCCGCACCCCCGTCGTGACCGGTGTTCAGCGCGGCGAGTAGCTCGCGTACCTCATCGCCCCGGCACTCCCCCAGCACGAGCCGATCCGGACGCATCCGCAGTGCTTCGCGAACGAGGCGGGCGAGCCCGATCCCACCCGCACCCTCGAGGTTCGGTTGCCGTGCTTCCAATGCAACGTGGTGCGGGTGAGCGATCGTGAGTTCGGCGACGTCCTCGATCGTCACGATGCGCTCAGAGGCGGGCGCGGCAGCGAGCAGCGCGGCCAGGAGGGTCGTCTTCCCGCTGCCCGCGGCGCCGGTCACGAGCACGTTCACACGGTCGGCGACGAGCGAGCGAAGCCAGGCGGCAGAACCCGGCTGAGCGCGAAACATACCCCGCACGTCGAGATCGTCGAGCGTCGGCCGCACCACCCGCGGAATGCGGATCGAGAGGGTCGTGCCCGCCGTCGAGATCGGCGGCAGCACGGCGTGAATGCGCATCCCGGACGCCAACCGCACGTCCACACACGGACTGGCCTCATCGACGTGACGTCCGCCGAGCCCGATCAGCCCGAGCGCGAGCTCACGCACCGCATCTTCGTCGGCACGCCACAGCGGGTCGCGGATCGCGCCGACGCCCCGGTCGACCCAGAGCCCGCGCGAACCGTTGACGAAGACATCCGTCACATCCGGATCGTCCAGGTAGGCGACCAGCGGCGCAAGTTGGGACGGATGCTCGGATGGTCCGGCCGTCGCGGGCGCCGCAGCCGCGAACGTCCGCTCCGTATCCGCATCGTGCACGAAATCCATCCCGGTGGATCTGCTGACGTGCTCGAAGGCGGGTACGAATCCACCGGTCCGCCGATCCACGTCATGTTGCGCGAAATCATGTCGTCGGAGATCGACGGAGACCCGTTCGTGCCCCGCCGCACGCACGACGACGTCAGGCGGCGGCGCGGGCACGAAGGGTGGGGGCATGCAGCGAGGTTAGGAAAGCGCGCGCCCCCTACCCCGCGCCCACCCCCGTTTGGTGGACCTGCCCCCTGATTCGCACGCTGGGGAGGACGAGCACGAGCCGCGTTGACCGCGCCGGACGGCAGAAAAGAGAAGGCGGCATCCCGTGGGGGGAACGGGATGCCGCCCAGCAACGTCCGCACGAGGGGACGTCGCAATGCCAGAATCGAATGTTCGGCCGCAAAGAGCATACGCATGAAATCCGAACGCATCCCGCCAATTCGGGCAGATGATGCGGTATATCAGTGCGAGGATGTCAGGGGCCCTGCGATCGGACCCGCCGAGCATGACCGACAGCACCCGCAACACCCACTTTCGGCGGTAGTCCCTCGTCCGAAAGCGCCGGTACATTCGCAGAGACGATCCCCGGCGTCCCCGAGCGCCGAGGTGACACGCAAAGGAGCGCGCATCCATGTCCAGCCAGATCGACCACCTCTACAACGAGACCCGGCACTTCGCCCCACCCGAGGGCTTCGCCGATACAACGGCCGCCGCGGCGCTCTACCCAGCCGCGGCCGAAGACCGCGAAAGCTTCTGGGCCGATCAGGCCCGCGATCTGCTGCACTGGTCCAAGCCGTTCACGCGCACGTTGGACTGGACCAACCCGCCTTTCGCGAAGTGGTTCGACGACGGTGAGCTGAACGTCGCCTACAACTGCCTCGACCGCCACGTCGAGGCCGGCAACGGTGACCGGGTCGCGCTGTACTGGGAGGGCGAGCTCGGCGACGACCGTCGCATCACGTACGCCGAGCTGACCGACGAGGTCAAGCGCGTCGCCAACGTGCTCGAGGGTCTCGGCGTCGAGGCGGGCGACCGCGTCGCGATCTATCTGCCGATGATTCCCGAGGCCGTCGCATCCATGCTCGCGGTCGCGCGCCTGGGCGCCATCCACTCCGTCATCTTCGGCGGGTTCTCCGCCGACAGCCTGCGTTCGCGCATCGACGACGCGGGCGCGAAGGTCGTCATCACGGCGGATGGCGGCTACCGCAAGGGCAAGGTCTCGCCCCTCAAGCCCGCCGTCGACATGGCCCTCGCCGCCCGCAACGGACTTGGCCCCCAGGCGAGCGTCGAGCATGTGCTCGTCGTCAAGCGCGGCAAGAACGACGTCGACTGGACTGAGGGACGCGACGTGTGGTGGCACGATGCGGTGCCCCAGGCATCCGTCGACCACGTGGCGCAGCCCTTCCCCGCCGAGAACCCGCTCTTCATCCTCTACACCTCCGGCACGACGGGTAAGCCGAAGGGCATTCTGCACACGTCGGGCGGATACCTCACCCAGGCCGCCTTCACGCACCGCAACGTCTTCGACCTGCGCCCCGAGACGGATGTCTACTGGTGCACGGCGGATGTCGGATGGATCACCGGCCACTCGTACGTCGCGTACGGGCCCCTCGCCAACGGCGCGACACAGGTCATTTATGAGGGAACGCCCGACACGCCGCATCCGGGTCGATGGTGGGAAATCATCGAAAAGTACGGCGTGAGCATCTTCTACACGGCGCCCACCGCCATCCGCTCGTTCATGAAGCTCGGGCGCGCGATCCCGCAGAAATTCGACCTGTCGAGCCTGCGCGTGCTCGGCTCGGTCGGTGAACCCATCAACCCCGAGGCGTGGATGTGGTACCGCGAAGTGATCGGCGCGAACAAGACGCCGATCGTCGACACCTGGTGGCAGACCGAGACGGGCGCCATCATGATCTCGGCCCTGCCCGCCGTCACGACAACGAAGCCCGGCAGCGCTCAGGTGCCGATTCCGGGCATCTCGATCGACGTGGTCGACGACGCGGGCGAGCACGTCGGCACCGGCAACGGCGGTCTGCTCGTCGCGACCGAGCCCTGGCCGAGCATGCTGCGCGGCATCTGGGGCGACCCGGACCGCTACGTCGAGACCTACTGGGAGAAGTTCGCCGACAAGGGCTTCTACTTCGCCGGCGACGGCGCGCGACTCGACGACGACGGCGACATCTGGCTGCTCGGCCGGGTCGACGACGTCATGAACGTCTCGGGGCACCGTCTCTCGACGGCCGAGATCGAATCGGCGCTGGTCGCGCACGAGGCAACCGCTGAGGCGGCCGTGGTCGGGGCATCCGATGAGACCACCGGTCAGGCCGTCGTGGCGTTCGTGATCATCAAGCAGAGCTACCTCGACAAGCACTCCCCCGACGGCCTCGCGCAGGGCTTGCGGGCGTGGGTCGGCGAGCAGATCGGCCCGATCGCGCGTCCGCGGGACGTCTACATCGTCGCCGAACTCCCGAAGACGCGTTCCGGCAAGATCATGCGTCGCCTGCTGCGGGATGTCGCCGAGGGCCGGGATGTCGGAGACACCACGACGCTCGCCGACACGGCCGTGATGAGCGTGATCAGCGCGCAGGTGCGCTGATCGAGCGCGCCCCGAATTTGCCGCCCGCCGCGTCGCCTACGCGCCGTCATGTCGGAGCTGGTGGATACGCTGAGGCCAGCCGAAGGGGTGAGTCATCATGCTTCATGATGCGATGGAGAAAGTCCTGCTCGAAGCGGGGCGACCGCTGAAGAGCAATGAAATTGCCGAGCATATCAACACCCGCGGTCTTTACGACAAACGGGACGGTTCGCCTGTCCAGCCGGACCAAGTTCGCGCACGGGCTCGGAAGTGTTCGCACCTGTTCGCCCAGGCGACTGGGACGATCGGCCTAACCCAATGGGGCGGGTCACCGCTGGCACAGTTGACCCTGCCGAAGCCGAGCAACAAAGTCGCGGCGTCACGTGCCACCGTCGTGCGGACATTACCGCGCGCCGACCCCTCGAAACTTGACGCAGCTCTTCTCGATCCGACTTCATTCCAGGCCGCCGGAAACATCGACCTTGAGGTTCCGGATCGTCCTGGCTTCTATGCGATCCGAGTGGGCGACAAGAGCGCCTTGCCTGAGCTGTTCAAGATCCTCAGCGAGAGTCGTGATCACGATTTGATCTACATCGGTATCGCCAGCCAGAGTCTGAGCCGCCGCTTCGTTGGCCAGGAGCTTCGAGGACGAGGGCATGGCACTTTCTTTCGAAGCATCGGAGCACTCCTCGGCTACCGACCTCCGACGGGGAGCCTGATCGGGAAGGGCAACACGAGGAACTATAGGTTCGCGCCGGCAGACAACCAAGCGATCGTCGACTGGATCAATGCGAACCTCCTCGTCAACTGGGTCGAGTTCTCCGGAGCTCACGCGGTCGAAGAGTTGAAACTCATCAGGAAGCACTTGCCGCTGCTCAATCTGCAGGGCAACCCTGCCGCGCTTCCCCAATTGAAGGAGCTGCGAGCAGAATGCGTCAGGCTAGCCAACCTCGCCGTGGTGTAGGTGCGCTACACATACTCGATCACGATGATGGCGCGCACATACATCGGGAACTCACCGCTCGCGACAGTGGACAGCGCCACAATACGATGATCCGGTTGCTCGGCAAGCGCGGCGTCGATACGGTCCTTGAGCGACCCCGCTAGATCGTTGTCCAATCGAACCTCGATGACTTGCTGAGATGCGCTGAGTCCCATTTGCTTCCTCCTGGTTTGGTATTGCCCTGAGAGTAGCGACCAGCGCCGACAGCCCGTCGACTCACATAGGCAACGACCCTTGACGCCGCTGCTTCGTTCGTCACTTTCGAGTTCCACCGGCCAGGCGGTCGTGGCGTTCGTGATCATCAAACAGAGCTACCTCGACAAGCACTCCCCCGACGGCCTCGCGCAGGGCCTGCGCGCCTGGGTCGGCGAACAGATCGGCCCGATCGCGCGTCCGCGGGACGTCTACATCGTCGCCGAACTCCCGAAGACACGTTCCGGCAAGATCATGCGTCGCCTGCTGCGGGATGTCGCCGAGGGCCGGGATGTCGGGGACACCACGACGCTCGCCGACACGGCCGTGATGAGCGTGATCAGCGCGCAGGTGCGCTGACTCCGTCACGCCCGAGCGAAAGGGTTTCAGGAACTATTCCAGTTCATAACTAGTACGTGATACGTTCTAGTTATGAGTTCGGATAGATCGATCGGCGACTGGTTTCGGTCAGCGCTCCCCCTACTCCTTCTCACTCACCTGTCCACCGGGCCCAACCACGGGTACGGCCTGATGGAGTCGCTGAGAGCACAGGGGTTCGAGGTGAAGGGGGCCACGGTGTACCCACACCTCAACCGACTGCAGGAAGACGGCCTGATCGAGTCCGCGTGGCATGCCCCCGACAACGGGCCAGCCCGCAAGGTCATGACGATCACGGCATCGGGTCGGGATCGACTGCTCGTGCTTCGCGACGACTGGATCCGATTTCGAGACGATATCGACACCGCGCTGAGCGCGACCGCACAAGGAGAAACCGAATGACCTACTACGCCGACCTCGCGGGTGCCCTGCGGGCACGCAAGAACACCGAAGCGCAGGTTCTCGATGTTCTCCTGACGGTCAGAGAAGCAAGTACCGCCAGTGGCGCCGCACCCGAGGCCGAGTTCGGACCCGCCCCGGAGTATGCGCAGAACTACACGGGCTCGCGCAATATGACGTCAGCCCAGGTCATGTATGCGGCCGCCCTGGTCGCTTCGATCGTCACACTCGTGGTGCTGCGGATCACGGTCTTCCGCGGAGTCGAACTCCTCCCCTGGGGTGCGCTGCAGGGCATCGGGGTATTCGTCGTGATCGGCGTGATCGGCGAGGTCGTCACGAGAAAGTTGAGCCGCAGGCTGCCCCGGGGATTCCGGCCGTGATGAGCGCGACGAGCGTGCGGGCGCGCTGACACTCCGCCTCGGCGCAGGTGGAGCCAGCGCAGCCGACGTCGCCTAGTTCTCGCTCGCGCGGCGCAGCTGCGATCCCACGACCACGAAGAAGGCGCCGAGCCCGGCGACGAGCGCACTCACGCCATACGCGAGCACAGAGGTCATCAGTGAGGTGCGGAGCGACGCCGCGGTTGCCAGTGCGGCGCTCTGACCGCGCAGCTTGCCCTCCTCCTCACTGCCCTTCTCGACGGTGCGGAGCGCGTCGCTGATGTCGGCGAATGTGCGTCCACCCGCCCCGCGTTCGGCGTTGCCTCTAATCACGACGGCCTGGACATAGGCGGTGACCGGGCCCCGCACGGGCCTGCCCGCAAGAATCGGCGCGTTGCCCGGGACGGTGATCTTCTCGGCGCGCAGCTGCGTGGTCACGGCGAACCAGGCCCCCGAGCCCGCGACGGCAAGAAACGCGCCCGCGGCGACCGTGAGTCCGCCGACGCGGCGCAGGGCAGAGATCGGAGGGAGGGATGCCATGGGGTGTCCTTTCGGGCGCGGATGTCTCCACGCATCCTGGCATGCGCCGCCGCGTTACCGCGCCCTCGAAAGGCCGTCAACCCCCCGCATCCGTTCATACGAATGACACACCGCGCTGTCATGATCGACAGATGAAGCGAGACGTCGGCGCACGCATGACACTCACGGTCACCCAACCGGCCGAGTTGATCTTCTCGATGGCTGTCGCAGCGGGTGCGGATTTCGCATCCGAACGACTGCTCGTGAGCCTGGACGGCGCGGCCGTCGAGGCCGAAGAATTCGTCGATTCGCACGGCACGCGCCTGCACCGGGTCGAGGTCGGCACGGGCGAACTCGAGGCGAGCTACACCGCGACCATCCTGGGGCAGATGCCCGAAGAAGAGCTGGTCCCGACCGACCTGATCCGCTACCTTCGGCCGAGCCGCTACTGCGAGTCCGACACCCTCGCGCCGACCGCGGCCGCGGAGTTCCAGGGCCTCGAGGGCATCGATCTGCTCGACGCGGTCAGCTCGTGGGTGGGCACACGCCTCTGGTACGTCAGCGGCTCGAGCCTGCCGACAGACGGCGCCGTGCGCACGCTGCTCGCCCGCCAGGGAGTCTGCCGCGATTACGCGCACCTCTGCGTCGCGCTGCTGCGGGCTCGCAATGTGCCCGCGCGGCTCGTCTCGGTATACGCGCCGGGCCTGTCGCCCATGGACTTCCACGCCGTCGCCGAGGCCTACGTCGACGGAGCCTGGCACGTCGTCGATGCCACAACCCTCGCGCCCCGCAGCACCATGGTGCGGATCGCGACCGGGCGCGACGCATCCGACACCGCGTTCTTGACCACGCAGCGCGGGGGCGTCGACTTCCACTCGCTCGAGGTCACCGCGGTCGTCGACGAACTGCCGAACGACGACGTCACAGCGCTGGTGCGCCTGGGCTGAGCACGAGGTCGCATCCGCCGGCGGGCGCGTGGCACGCTGGAGCCATGCGCAAATGGATCGTGCGGTTCGTCTCGCTGTACCTCTTCAACCTCGTCGTGCTGTGGCTGATCGGGCTGCTGCTCGCGTCGGTGTCGGTCGGCTGGGCTGCATTCTGGGCTGCGATCGTGCTGACTGTCGCGACACTGTGGATCAAACCGCTCATCACCCGGTGGTTCCGGGGCATGGCCGCACGCTCGGCGAATCAACGCACCAAGATCGGCGAAAAGCTGACGCAGTACGTCCTCGTGCTGATCGTGGCCGTGGTCGTGTGGGTTCTCGTCGTTCTGCTGACGTCGGTCCGGGTGGAGGGCTGGTTCTGGGGCTGGGGTCTGCCGCCGGTCGCACTGCTGATCGCCTGGGCGATCTACGACGCGATCGATGACCGTGTCGAGGCGCGCGCCGGGCTCGTCTACGACTCGGCGGCCGCAAAGCTGGGTCGGCACACGAAGGTCAAAGGGACGACGGATGCCTCGGCGACGCCGACTTCCAAGGAACAGATCTCCGGGACACCGGGCGCCGGCGCATCCGATCGCCACGGGCTGAAGGACGGCCTCACCGACGAGCAGCGCCGCATGCTCGACGAGCTCGGCTGAGGCGGCTCGCGCAGCCGCACGTCCACCCGCCGCGCGCGCACCGCAACAGGTCACTTCGACCAGCTCAGTGACCGGCCCGCGGGTACCGAGAGCGGATGCAGCGCCCGCAGCTGCCCGGGGCCGGCCGCGGCGCGTCAGGCGACGGAGCGCTCGGTCAGGCGACGGAGCGCTCGGCGGCCTCGACGACGTTCGTCATGAGCAGGGCGACGGTCATGGGTCCGACGCCGCCGGGGTTGGGCGAGAGCCATCCGGCGACCTCAGCGACGGCGGGGTCCACGTCGCCGTAGACGGCCGACTTGCCCGTCTCGGGGTCGGGCTCGCCGCGCGTCACGCCGACATCGAGCACCGCGGCACCCGGCTTGACATCTTCGGCGCGCACGAGGTGCTTGACCCCCGCGGCCGCGACCACGACATCCGCCTGACGGATGTACGACGGGATGTCGGGGGTTCCGGTGTGGGTGAGCGTCACGGTCGCGTTGACCTCGCGGCGCGTCAGCAACAGGCCGATCGAACGCCCGATCGTGACACCGCGGCCGACGACGACGACGTGCTTGCCCGCGAGGTCGTAACCGCTGCGGCGCAGCAGCTCGATGACCGCACGCGGAGTGCATGGGAGGGGCGACGTGATCTCGCTGTTGACGTTCAGCACGAGACGCCCGAGGTTCGTCGGGTGCAGGCCATCGGCATCCTTGTCCGGATCGATCCGCTCGAGGATCGCGTCGGTGTCGAGGTGCTTCGGCAGCGGCAGCTGCACGATGTAGCCGTGGCACGCGGGGTCGGCGTTGAGATCGTCGATGACCTTCTCGACGTCCTGCTGCGTCGCGTCGGCGGGCAGTTCGATCTGGATCGAGTTCATCCCGATCGCCTCGGACTGGCGGTGCTTCATGCCCACGTAGAGCTGCGATCCGGGGTCGGCGCCCACCAGCACGGTCGCGATCCCGGGCGTGACGCCGCGGGCCTTCAGCGCTGCCACGCGTTCAGTCAGCTCGCCCTTGATCGCCTCAGCCGTTGCCTTACCGTCAAGCTTCTTCGCCGTCATCGTGTCTCCCATCGTCGGTCGTCCGCGCCTCTTCGCTGCGGGACTGCGCTGTGTCGGACCGAGCACCTCACGGGTCGGCCAAATACCTATGTCGATAGTTACTCTACCGGCGCCGGCCAACCGCCGATAGGTTCACAATTCAGTCCATCGGCGGGGCAGTCCCACCTCGACTCGCGGAATCACGCGAGGTGCGGCTGGGAGCGCCTACGAGCAGACTGAATTGTGAGCGCGCCGGACGACGGATGCGGCGGACAGATGCCACGACGGATGGCCCGGTCAGGCCATCCCCGCGGCGCCAGCCGACCGGCGCTACTGCTCGAGCCCGGGGTACAGCGGGAACGCGGCCGTCAGCGCGGCGACACGCGCCCGCAGCGCCTCGACCTCGGAGTCCGGCAGCAGCGCGAGCGCGATGATGTCGGCGACCTCGGTGAACTCCGCGTCGCCGAAGCCACGTGTCGCGAGGGCGGGTGTGCCGATACGCAGACCCGACGTCACCATCGGCGGACGCGGGTCATTCGGCACCGAGTTGCGGTTGACGGTGATGTGGATGTCGTGGAGAAGATCCTCGGCCTGTTGCCCATCGATCTGGGCATCGCGAAGGTCAACGAGCACGAGGTGCACGTCGGTTCCGCCCGAGCGGACGCCGATGCCCGCGGCCGAGACATCCGGCTGCGTCAGGCGCTCGGCGAGGATGTGCGCGCCGCGGAGCGTCCGCTCCTGGCGGTCACGGAACGCGGGGGTCGCCGCGAGCTTGAACGCGGTCGCCTTCGCGGCGATCACGTGCATGAGCGGCCCGCCCTGCTGGCCCGGGAACACCGCGGTGTTGATCTTCTTCGCCAGATCCGCGTCGTTGGTCAGGATGAATCCGGACCGCGGGCCGCCGATCGTCTTGTGGACGGTCGACGAGACAACGTGCGCGTGCGGGAACGGTGAGGGATGCAGCCCCGCGGCGACGAGCCCCGCGAAGTGCGCCATGTCGACCCACAGGTACGCGCCGACCTCGTCGGCGATCTCGCGGAAGCGGGCGAAGTCGAGCTGACGCGGGTACGCCGACCACCCGGCGATGATGACCTTCGGCTTGTGTTCGACGGCGAGCGCGCGCACCTCGTCCATGTCGATGAGGGATGTCTCGGGGTCGACGCCGTACGCGACGATGTTGAACAGGCGGCCCGAGAAGTTGATCTTCATGCCGTGGGTGAGGTGCCCACCGTGGTCGAGCGAGAGGCCGAGCAGCGTGTCGCCCGGGCGGGCGATCGCGTGCAGCACGGCGGCGTTCGCGGTTGCGCCCGAGTGTGGCTGGACGTTGGCGAAAGCCGCACCGAACAGGCTCTTGGCCCGCTCGATCGCGAGCTCTTCGGCGACGTCGACCTCTTCGCATCCGCCGTAGTAGCGGCGTCCGGGGTAGCCCTCGGCGTACTTGTTCGTCAGCACCGAGCCCTGCGACTCGAGCACCGAAACGGGCACGAAGTTCTCGGATGCGATCATCTCGAGGTATCCGCGCTGGCGGTCGAGCTCGCGCTGCAGAACCTGTGCGATCTCGGGATCGACTTCGGAGAGCGGGGCGTTGAAGAGCGGATCGGTCATTGCAACCTCCAGAACGACGGCATCGGCAGAAATTCCGCATCGGCCCAGGCGAACGGCCGAATACCGTAGTCAGTCGCTCCCCGGTGGTCACCCACCCGAACGCCAGTCGCGACACCGCGAGTCTAGCGGATGCGCCGACATCCGTTCTCTCCCGATGTCCCCCGATGACGGCCGCGAGAACCGCGGCGTAGCGGCCGGGCTCGGGGTTTGTTAGGTTTCCTTACATGATCCCCTATCCGGCGCATGTCGAGCCCGGTGACGGGGCGCTGCTTCTCGACGCGGCACTCGTGATTCACGCGGGGGCAAGGGCATCGCACGAGGCACAGGAGTTGGCGCGGGCCATCACGGTACGAACCGGGCTGACGCCGACGGTACGGACGTCCGAAGCCGCCGACACATCTCCCGGCCCATCGACGATCCGGCTCCGCCTCGACCCGGACACCGGGCTCGGTGCGGAGGCGTACACGCTGCGGACGGATGCCTCGGGTGCCGAGATCGTCGCCGCCACGACCGCGGGCCTCCAATACGGAGCCCAGACGCTCGTCCAGACGATCGCGACCCCCACCCATGACGCGACCCCCACCGACGACGCGACCCCCACCCATGACGCGACCCCCACCCACGACACGAGCTGGCACCTCCCCCACCTGACGGTCGAGGATGCCCCGCGCTTCGCCTATCGCGGCATGATGCTCGATGTCGCGCGGCAGTTCTTCTCCGTCGAGGACGTGTGCGCCGTCATCGACCGGGCCGCGAGCCTCAGACTCAACCACCTGCACCTGCACCTCAGCGACGACCAGGGATGGCGCCTGCAGATCGACGCCTGGCCCCGGCTGACCGGGCCCGGGACCGACGCGTCCGGGGGCTTCTACAGCAAGGACGACTACCGGCGCATCGTCGAGCACGCCGCCGCCCGGCACATGACCGTCGTGCCCGAGATCGACATGCCCGGACACACCCACGCGGTCGGCATCGCGTACCCCGAGCTGGTCGAAGCCCCGGTGATCACCGAAATGTTGCGCGCGCAGGTCGCCGAACTCGGTCAGGCCGTGCCCGAGACGGGTGTGCCGTTCACGGGGTGGGCGGTGGGGTTCTCGTCCCTGCGGATCGGCGATGAGACGGTCGATCGGTTCGTGCACGACGTGCTCCGCGAACTCGCCGAGCTGACGCCCGGGCCATACCTCCACATCGGGGGCGATGAGGCCCTCGGCACCGCGCCCGCCGACTTCGCCGCGTTCGTGCGCCGCACCGCCCAGGTCGTCCGCGAGGTCGGCAAGGTCCCGATCACCTGGCAGGAAGCCGGGGCCGCCCCGGAGCTGCCGGCGGGCACGATCGGGCAGTACTGGGGCTTCGTCGCCCCGCAAGATGGCCACGACGACCTCGCGCGCGCCTTCGTACGAAACGGTGGCGGAGTCATCCTGTCCCCCGCGGACGCGGTGTACCTCGACATGAAACCCGATGCCGAGAGCACGCTGGGGCTCATCTGGGCGAACGGGCACACGAGCCTCCGCCGCGCCTACGACTGGGAGCCGCTCGCGGTAGTCGAGGGGCTCACCGAACACGACATCCTGGGGGTCGAGGCGGCTCTCTGGACCGAGACCGTCGAGACTCTCGCCGACATAGACGCCCTCGTCTTTCCGCGGATCGCGGCCGCCGCGGAGATCGCGTGGTCCACCCCGCCCGCGATGTCGTCGGCGCGCACGTGGGCGTCCTTCCGCGAGCGGGTCGATGCCCTCACCCCCGCCTGGCGGGCCGCGGGAATCGGTGGGGCGCAATGAGCTTCATCGTGCACTCGGCCCGGCTGGTGGCGCCCACCGGGGCCACGGCGGCGGGCAACACACGCGCCGGCGGCGCATCGTCCGACATCGTGCGGGACGAATCGGATGCCTGGCTGCGCGTCGACGGCGGGATCATCACCGCACAGGGAACGGGCCACGCCTGGCGTGCCGCAGCGCACGACCACGACCGGATCGTGGATGCCGCCGCCACGGCAGGCCCGGGCGCGGTGCTCACACCGGGCCTCATCGACATCCACGTTCACGGTGGCGGGGGCGCGTCGTACGACGGCATTCGCGCCAGCGCTCGTGGGGCCTCTGACGGCGGGGAGGCGACCAGCGGTGCGGCCGAGGACGACCCGGATGCCGCGATCGTCCACGCCCTCGCGACGCACGCCGCGCACGGCACAACGCGCGCGGTGCTCTCGCTCGTCACCGCACCCGTGGCCGACCTCGAGCGGCGCGTCCGCCGCATCGCGCGACTCAGCGAGACTCAGCCGGGCATACTCGGTTCGCACCTCGAGGGGCCCTTTCTCGACCACGACCGCCGCGGCGCGCACGACCCCGCGGATCTGAGGGCGCCGAACGCCACCGACGTCGAGCGGCTGCTCGGCGCGGGTGCGGGGACGGTGCGCCAGGTGACGCTCGCGCCGGAGAATCCGGGCGCGATCGAGGCGATTCGCCAGATCGTCGCGACCGGCGCGGCAGCCGCAATCGGGCACACGGGCGCGGATGCGGCGACGGCCCGTGCCGCGTTCGACGCGGGAGCCACGATCGTGACCCACGCTTTCAACGCCATGCCGGGCCTGCACCATCGCGAACCGGGGCCCGTCGCCGCCGCCGCGATCGACGAACGGGTCACCCTCGAGGTCATCGCCGACGGTGTGCACCTCGACCCCGCCGTCGTGCGCCTGCTGTTCCGCATGGCGCCCGGACGCATCGCGCTCATCACCGACGCAATGGCCGCGGCGGGCGCCGACGACCGCGACGCGAACTGGCTTCTCGGGTCGCGCGCCGTCGAGGTACGGGATGGCATCGCACGACTCCGCGGCAGCGACACCATCGCCGGATCGACCCTGACATCGGATCGCGCGTTGCGGGTCGCCATCCGATCCGGCGTGCCCCTGACGGACGCGGTACGTGGACTGACGGCAACGCCCGCGCGCGCCGTCGGACACCCCGAACTCGGGACATTGGATGGCGGGGCCCCGGCGGATCTCGTCCTGTGGGATCGGGACTTCGCCGTCCGCGCCGTGTGGCGGGCGGGCGAACCCGTGCCGCGGGCCGGCGCGTCCTGACCTCGTCTTCAGCATCCCCATGCCTCGGATCGGGTTCGCGCCGGCTGCTTCCCCATGAGTCCCGCGGCGTCGAGATGAGGCGGGGCGTGGATCCGGATCGGCCTCCCCCCGGATGACCTTCCGAAAGCCACGCCCCGCAGCTGCGACGTCCAGCGCCGCAGCGACTTCGCACCATCCCCCCGGAAGGAGCGAAGCGCGTCTCTCACCCAAGAGATGCCTGACGAGGGAGTTCATTACGCGAGTTGTGGAATCTTTTTCGAGTCACCCGCGAAGGCGCCCCTCCCGCTCGGGTCCCCGTACGTGGACAATGGGGAGAACTGCGTCATAAAACGGCTGCCATCGCGTCTCTCTGAGTGAGACGAATACCGGGCACCCGTCCTCTGCGGCGGGGACGTTCTCGGGAACGACAGATCCGATGGGCTGTTCGATTCGGCGAACTCAGCCCACCCGGGAGCGGGCCGCGCGAAACGGGCCGCGGGAAACGGGCGACACGACACCTACGGGGATTCTGCATGGAGAACGACGAGGGCGACACGACGCCGACAGGCGACGGCGACGCCGACCTCGTTCTGCGTGCGCGCTCGGGCGATGGCGAGGCCTATGCCGAACTCTGGCGACGTCACTTCCGGTCCGGCATCACCGTCGCACGATCGATCACGAGTTCTCTCGACGCCGACGACCTGGTGCAAGAGGCCTATGCGCGGATTTACCAGTCCATCCGCAAGGGCGGCGGGCCCACGGGGTCGTTCCGCGCCTACCTCTTCACGAGCATCCGCAACACGGCGGCGGGATGGGGTCGTGCCCGCCAAGAGACCACGATCGACGAGCTCGATGCCGTCGCAGACCCCGCCTCGACGCCCGAGGCGGCGGCGGACGCACTCGATCACGGACTGACGCATCGCGCGTTCCGCAGCCTGCCCACACGGTGGCAGGAGGTGCTCTGGTACTCCGAGATCGAGGGCATGAAGCCCGCCGAGATCGCACCCCTGCTGGGCCTGAAACCGACGGCCGTGGCACAGCTGGCGTTCCGCGCCCGCGAAGGCCTCCGCGAGGCATGGGTGCAAGCGCATCTGCAAAGCGTCGTCGACGGCTCGGACTGTCAGTGGACCATCGAACGATTGGGCTCCTACGCGCGCGGCAACCTGGGACCGCGCGATACGCGTCGCGTCGATGAGCACCTGCACGAGTGCGCACGGTGCGCGATCGTCGCTGCGGAGGCGAAGGATGTCTCGTCCCGCCTCGCCCTCGTGTTGCTCCCCCTCACGATCGGCATCGCGGGCGCATCGAGCTACCTCGCGGCGTTGCAGGGCGGAGGCGCCCCGATCGTCGCCCTCGCGGCCATGCCGTCGACACTGACGCCCGGTGCGGTCACCGTCGCGGGCGGAAGCGGCGTGACGACGAGCGGTGCGGGCTCTTTCGCGGGCTCCTTTGCCGGCGGCTCTGTCGGGACGGCGGGCGGCGCGGCTTCGGGTGGCGCTGCGGCCTCGAGCGGCGCTGCGGCTTCGAGCGCCGGTGCGGCGGCAGG
Source organism: Microbacterium sp. HM-570 (assembly GCF_054165885.1). Taxonomy (NCBI): domain Bacteria; kingdom Bacillati; phylum Actinomycetota; class Actinomycetes; order Micrococcales; family Microbacteriaceae; genus Microbacterium; species Microbacterium sp. HM-570. Next base: position 2,740,784 of record NZ_CM135111.1, on the reverse strand, counting down.
AGCCGTTGCCGCGGGCACGGCGACGGCCGGCGCGGCAGGGATCTTCTCGGCCGCGGGGGTCGCGGTCGCAATCGCGGTGGGCGCCGTGGTCGTTACCGGATCCGTCCTCGGGGTCACGCTGGGGCCGTCCTTCTTCGCACCCACGACAGCCGAGCCGGGTTCGGTCGCGGCCGTGGCGTCTCCCTCACCGTCGTCCGCGCCCTCACCATCGGCTCTGCCGTCCACGGAGGCCAGGGAGGTTCCGGTTGACAGTTCGCCCGGTCCCGCCGTAGAACCGGTGGCCCCGGTCTCACCCCCCAGCCGTCAGGCCCGCCCGCCGTCATCGAACCCAGCACCGAGCACCGACCCGGCTCCCCCGCCGACGTCCTTCGATCCGGTAGACCCGGTCGATCCCGTCGATCCCGTCGACCCGGTCGACCCCGTCGACCCGGTCGATCCGGTTGACCCCGTCGACCCGGTCGATCCCGTCGATCCCGTCGATCCCGTCGACCCGGTCGATCCCGTCGACCCGGTTGACCCGGTTGACCCCGTCGATCCCGTCGACCCCAACCAGCCCGCAATTCCCCCGGGCGGGCCCACCGAGTTCTCCGTCACGAGCACGTTCACCCTCGCCGGAGCCACCCTGAACATCTCCGTCGTCGGAGAAGAGGGCGCCACCCTCTCCGTGGACGTCGACGGGACCATGCGCTCCACCGTCATGCTCGGCCCGGGCGGCGTCGGCGAGTTGTCCGTGCCGTTCTCCCTCCTCGAATACACGCTCGCGCCGGTCACCGTCCGCTACGTCCCGACGAGCGGATCACCGATCGAAGTCGAGGGTTCGTCCGCGCTGGTCTGGGATCTGACGAACTGACCCCCGCTCGTAGACTGGAACGATGACCGATTCGTCCGCGCTCGACGGCGCACCCCAGACCGCAGCGACCCCCGCGGGTGGTACGGGACGAGCGCCCGGCACGGTCGAACGGCCTGGAGTGATCGATGTCGTGCGGCTCCTGACCGAACTCGTCGCGTTCGGAACCCTCGCGCTGTGGGGCTTCCTCGCGTTCGCCTTCCCGTGGAATCTCGTCTTCGGCATCGGCGCCCCCGTCTTCGCGATTCTGCTGTGGGCGCTCTTCCTGTCGCCTCGGGCAGTCATCGCCGTGCATCCGTTCGTCGCCGCCATCATCGAGCTGTTGATCTTCGTCAGTGCGACGCTCGCGTGGTGGAGCATCGGCCAACCGTGGATCGGATTGGCGTTCGGCGTCGTGGCGGTCGCCACGGGACTCGTGGTCGGCAGACGGCGATTCGCGTGACATCCGATCTCGACGTCGCCGTGCATCCCGACGCCGCACCCGAGAACGAGGTCGTCGCGCTTCTGCGCGCCGAGCTCTCGCACCGCGTCGACACGGTCGTCGACACGGTCGTCGACACGACGGATGCCTCGCTCGAGGCCGCCCGCGCCGACAAATCCGGTCATCGCTCATCGGGCCGGCCGCTCGCCGTCGTCCATGCGGCGTCGGTCGACGATGTGCAACGCACGATGCGCATCGCGACCGCGACGCGGACCCCGGTCGTCACGCGCGGCGCCGGCACGGGTCTCGCGGGGGCCGCGATGGGCGGACCGGGCGAGATCGTGCTCTCGATGCGATCGATGGACAGAATCCTGGAGGTGCGGCCCGACGATCTGCTCGCGGTGGTCGAGCCCGGCATCATCAATGCCGACCTGAACGCAGCGCTTGCGGCGCACGACCTATGGTGGGCCCCCGACCCCGCGAGCCGCGCGATCTCGACCGTCGGCGGCAACATCGCGACGGGCGCCGGAGGGCTCCTCTGCGCCAAGTACGGCGTCGTCCGCGACGCGGTGCTGGGTCTCGACGTGGTGCTGGCCGACGGGCGCCTGCTGCGGCTCGGGCACCGCACCGTCAAGGGCGTGACGGGCTTGGACCTCACGTCGCTCATGATCGGATCCGAGGGCACCCTCGGCGTCGTCGTGGGCGCGACCCTCAAGCTGCGCCGCCTCGTGCCCGGCGACGTGTGCACGATCGCCGCGACGTTCCTCGACGTCCAGTCGGCGGCGCGGGCGTCGGCCGCCGTGACCGCCTCGGGCGTGCAGCCCGCGATCATGGAGCTGATGGATGCGACGAGCCTCGCATCCGCACATTCCTATCTCGGCATACAGCCGCCAACGCCCGGCGCCGCGCAGCTGATCGTGCAGACCGACGGCCCGGCAGCGACGGCCGAGGCGAACGCGATCGGCGCAACATTGTCGGCGAACGGCGGCAACGTCACGGTCACGCGTGATCGGGACGAGGGCGAACGGCTGCTCACGATCCGGCGCTCGATGCATCCGGCTATGGAGGCGCTCGGCAAGACGACGTTGATCGAGGATGTCTCCGTCCCGCGCAGCGCCCTCGCGACGATGTTCGACGAGATCGCGCGCATCGAGCGCGAGTACGACGTGACGATCCCGACGATCGCCCACGCGGGCGACGGCAACCTCCACCCGAACTTCGCGTTCGACGGCGAAGAGGTGCCCGACCACGTCTGGGCGGCGGCGGATGCGCTGTTCCGCGCGGCGCTCGCGCTCGGGGGCACCCTGACGGGCGAGCACGGCATCGGCACGCTCAAGCGGCGGTGGCTGGCAGACGAGCTCGGCGACGACCAGTGGGCCCTGCAGCGCGACATCGCGCGGGTATTCGATCCGCTCGGCATCCTCAACCCGGGTAAGGTCTTCGCGCCCTGAGCGCCGGGTCCCGGCTACAGCCCCTGCCAGGCCGGCTTGTGCGCCCACGTCTCGCGGTAGTAGTCCGCGAAGCGCAGGGCGGATGCCGCAGCCTCATCGACCACGACTGTCGCGTGCGGGTGGAGCTGAATCGCCGAGCCGGGCAGCGACGCGGTGAGAGGCCCCTCGACCGCACCCGCGACCGCCGCAGCCTTGCCCGCCCCGAATGCGAGCAGCACCAGGTGCCGTGCGCGCAGGATCGTGCCCAGGCCCTGCGTGATGCAGTGCACCGGAACGTCATCGACCGAGGCGAAGAAGCGCGCGTTGTCGTCGCGAGTACGCCGCGTCAGGGTCTTCACACGGGTGCGGGAGGCAAACGACGACCCGGGCTCGTTGAACCCGATGTGCCCGTCGGTGCCGATCCCGAGCAGCTGCAGATCCACACCCCCGGATGCCTCGAGCTCGGCCTCGTACGCCTCGCCCGCGTGTTCGATGCCCGCGAGCGACCCGTTCGGCACGCGCACCCGCTCCGCGTCGAGCCCGAGCGGTTCGACGACCTCGCGTCGGATCACACTGCGGTAGCTCTGTGGATCGTCGGGGTCGAGGCCGACGTATTCGTCGAGGGCGAACGCGCGCACGCGGGACACGTCAACGCTCGGCATCCGGCTCACCAGCGCACGGTAGACCGGAAGCGGGCTCGACCCGGTCGCAAGCCCCAGCACCGCGTCGGGTCGCCTGTCGATGAGTCGCACGATCTCGTCGGCGACGAGCGTGCCCCCGGTCGAAGCATCCGGAACGATGACCACCTCAGCCATGAATCAGAACCCCTTCCTCCGGCGCTCCGGCCAGCGCTGCGCCAAGAGCGGCCGCCGGCCAACCCGGCGGGAGCAGCTCGACACGGTCGGCGAGCGCGAGTGAACGCAGAAAGACGGATGCCTCGGCCACCGCTTCGAGTTCGCGCCGCACGTCGTCGTGCAATCTGGCACCGAGAGCGGTCAGTCCGCCACCGAGAATGACCGTCTCGACGTCCGTCGTGAGGACCAGTATTCGCACCGCCGCTGCAACACCGCGCGCGAGTTGGCCGCGGAGCGTCAACGCGAACGGATCGCCCGACGCGGCCGCGTCGAAGATATCCCCCACCGGGTGCGCGCCCGGTCGCCCCCATCGTTCGGCGAGCGCGGCGCCCCCGGCGAGGGCCTCGATGCACCCGCGCTGTCCGCACCGGCAGAGCGGTCCCGCGGGATCCACGCTGATGTGACCGACCTCGCCGGCCGCCCCGCGCGCGCCACGCCAGACCGTGCCCGGCACCGTCTGGCGCCCGGCGCCGGGCCCCGTCACGGGCCCCGTCACTGACCCCGTCACGATCCCCGCCGCGATGCCCGTCCCGAGGTTCAGGTAGGCGATCGATCCCGAGCCAGCGCGCAGCACGGCGGCGCCCAGGGCCGCGGCCCGCACGTCGTTGTCGACACGCACCTCCACCCCCAGCACCGACGCGACGGTATCGCCGAGATCGAGCGCCTCGATGCCCAGGTTGACGGCGTGCTCGACCCGCAGCGTTCCGGGCGCGATCTGGCCCGGAATGCCGATGCCGACAGACGAGATGCGCGACGCGGCACCCGATGGAGCCGCGCCCAGCTGAGCCCCGAGGTCGGTGACTGCTCCCAGGATCGTCTCGACCACGGCATCCGGACCCCACCCCGTGACGCGGCGCACCCGCGCGACGATCGTGCCGTCCGGCGCGACGGCGACCCCCTCGGTCTTCGAGCCGCCGACGTCCAGCCCGACCCTCATCGCCCGACTCCCGAGGGGGCGCCGGTGTTCAGCCTGTGACGCATCAGCCCTTGACCGCCCCCGACACGAGGCCGCTCGTCATCCGTCCCTGCACGATCAGGAAGAAGATCACGACCGGAACGGCGACGAGCGTTGACCCGGCCATCAACTCGGCCCAGTTCGTGCCGCCGTTCGGGTCGAGGAACGTCCGCAGCCACACCGGCAGCGTCATCGCCTCGGGCCGCGGGTTGAGCACGAGCGCGAAGACGAACTCGTTCCACGCCTGGATGAAGCCGAACACGCCGGTCGCGACCAACCCGGGCGCGAGCAGCGGGAACGTGATGCGCCAGAACGCCTGGGAGCGACTCAGCCCGTCGATCATCGCGGCCTCTTCCAGCTCGACCGGCACGCCGTTGACGAAGCCCCGCAGCGTCCAGATCGTGAAGGGCAGCACCGTCGCGATGTAGACCGCCGAGAGCCCGATGATCGTGTTGAGCAGCTGCCATCCGTCGATCAACCGGAAGGTCGAGATGATCATCGCCTCGGCGGGAATCATCTGCACGATCAGGATCGTCGCGATGAAGGAGCCGCGGGCCCGGAAACGGAAGCGCGTCACGGCGAGCGCCGCAAGGAACGCGAAGACGAGCGCGACGATCACGGTGATGAGCGCGATCTGCAGCGAATTGAGCAGGGCGGGCACGAACGGCGCGCGGCTCTGGCCGAGGATGATGCTCGCGTAGTTCTCCAGCGTGCCGTTGTCGGGCCACAGGTGCAGTTCGCTCCCCCGTACCTGCCCGTTCGGCTGGAACGACGTGTTGACCATCCAGTACACGGGGAAGACCGAGAAGAAGAACACCACGAGCGCCGCCGCACCCGCGAGCAGCGACCCCACACGTCGGCGCGCGGACATCTTGCGGCGCGGTGCGCGCGGCGGGCGCGGCGGGCGTTGCGGACGATCGGATGCCTCGGCATCCGTCCCCCGAATGTTGCGCGGCGTCGACACGGCGCTCATGCGCTCTCCTCCCGCAGGCTCCGGCGCACATAGAACAACGAGACCCCGACGAGCATCAGCACGACGATGACCGAGATCGCGCCGCCCGCGCCGAAGTCGCCCGAGCCGAGCGAGACGCGGTAGATGTACACGCCGAGCGTGTTGGTCTGGGACGCGAGGCCCCCGATGGACTGCAGCGCGTAGATCTGGGTGAAGACCCGCAGGTCCCAGATGACCTGCAGGATCGTCACGATGATGAGGATCGATCGGATGTAGGGCACGACCACGAGCCGGAAGCGCTTGACCGCTCCCGCCCCGTCGAGCTGCGCTGCCTCGAGCACCTCGTCGGGCACCTGCGTGAGCCCGGCATAGACCGTGAAAGCGACGAACGGCACGGCACCCCAGACGATGATGATCGTCGCGACGAAGAAGAAGCTGAGCGGATCGATCAGCCACGAGTGGCCCTCGAACGGCAGACCGAGGGCACTGAGGAACGCGTTCAGCACCCCATACTGCGTGTCGAAGATCCAGCCCCACACGATCGTCGCCGACAACGGCGGCATAGCCCACGCCAGCAGCAGCCCGACCGAGACGAGCGTGCGCAGGCCCGTGCCGAGCCGCCGCATGAGCAGCGCGACCAGGATGCCGAGCAGCATCGTCAGCACGACGCACACGGCCGCGAACAACACCGAACGCCCGAGCACCTGCCAGAACTCGGCGTCGGTGAGCACGGCCAGGTAGTTCGCCAGCCCGACGAATTCGGGCGGCGCTCCGAAGACCTGAGCCCGACCGAATTCCTGGAACGACATCACGAACAGCTGCACGAGAGGCCAGCCGGTGATGACCGCCAGCACAAGCAATCCGGGCACCAGGAGCGCGTAGGGCGTGAAGCCTCCGGGCCGACGCGGCCGGCGGCGTCCTCCGGGCTGCGGTTCGGGGGCGACGAGCCGCTCCCCCTCGACCGCGCTCACGGCCGGGGCGAGTCCGCGGGGGACGCTCGACATGGGATCTCCTGATCGGGAGGCGAATGGTCTGGGGCCAGATGGTGGGCCGGATGGGCGAGGCCCGATGGGCGGGGCCGGAGGAGCGCGCGGCTCCCCCGGCCCGCCCGATCAGCCGTTGAGGACCGACTCGATCTGCGTGTCGACCTCGGTCGCGAGCGCCGCGACGTCACCGCCGAGCGCGATCTGCACGAAGAAGTCCTCGAGCACGCGGGATGCCTCGACCTCGGCCCAGTTCGGCGATGCCGGAGTGAGCTTGGCGTTGCCGGCAGCCGCGGTGAAGGCCATCGCCTCGGGGGTGTCGCCGAGCGTCGAGGCGAGCGACTTCTTTGCCGGAATCAGGCCGTTCTCGCCGTAGATCGTCTGGAACTCATCGCTCAGGATGATCCCCAGCGCGCTCTTCGCCAAGTCGGGGTTGGCCGACTTGGCCGAGATTGCGATGTTCGATCCGCCCGCGAAAACTTGGGCGGCTCCGCCTTCCATGCCGGGCAGGGCGTAGACGAACGGTGCGGCGGGGGGCGCCTCGGTCTCGCAAGCGCTCGCCAGACCCAGCGCCCAGTTCGGGGCCGAGAACTGCACGGCCTGGTTCTCGCAGTACGGGGTCCACGGTTCGGCGTTGTCGCCATCCTTCGGTGCGAGGGAGGCGTTCATCATGAGGTCCTGCACCTGCAGCAGGCCCGCGACCGAGGCATCCGATGACAGTTGCGCATCCCAGCTGTCGCCATCCGCGACGGCGATCTCGCCGCCGTTCTCCCAGATGAAGGGCAGCGCGTTGTACCAGTCCTGGCCGGCGAAGTAGATACCCGACTTCCCCGGGTTGGCCGCGGCGAGCGCTTTGGCGCTCGTGACGTATTCGTCGAGCGTCGCGGGGGCGGCGCTCACGAGGGCGGGGTCGGCGAAGACCACGCGAGCGCCCGAGTACAGGGGCGGTGCGAAGAACTTGCCGTCGTAGGACCCGGCCTCGACGAACCCGGGCAGCAGGTCGTCGCCGCCGAGCGCCTCGTACTCGTCCGTGAGGTCGAGCAGGGCACCGACGGATGTGAAGGCGGGCGCCTGCGTGTTGCCGAACTCGACGATGTCGGGGCTGTCGGAGCTCGACAGACTCGTCGTCAGCTTGTCGACGAGCCCGTCCCACGACTGCTCCTCGATCACCAGGGTCGAGCCGGGGTTGTCGGCCTCGAAGGTCTCGACGAGGTAGTCCCGAGCCTCTTGCGGGGTGTCCGTGCCGACGAGCCAGACGCGGATCTCGGCTGATTCCGACGATCCGGCGGTGCAGCCGGCGAGGACGAGGGCGGATGCCCCGAGCAGGGCAATCGCCCCGAGCGTCTTCTTCATGGTGTTCCTTCGCGTGTGTTGAGTGGTGTGTGAATGGGTCGTGCCTGTATTGATCGGAGTGGGGCCTGTATCGATCGGGTGGGGCGGATCACGAGACACCGAGCTGTCCGGAGAGCACCATGACGGCGGCCCCGCGCAGGACGATGTCTTGGCCGTGCTGGGTCATGCGGACGCGCACGCCGTCGTGGAACTCGGCGAGCGTGCGGGCGCGCAGGGTGTCGGCGGTCTGCTGGAGCAGGGGGCCGTCGAGCAGTTCGGGCGGACCCGAGAGAACGATCTCGGACAGATCGAGTGCGCCGACGATGGGCGCGACCGCGATGCCGAGTCGCTCGCCCGCGTCTCGCAGGATGCCGTCCCGGTCGGTCTCCGCGGATGCCTCGGCCAGGCGGGCTTCCAGGGCCGGCACCGACAGCCAGGCCTCGAGGCACCCGACTTTGCCGCAGGCACAGCGCGGACCGCCGTCCGTGCCGATCGTCACGTGTCCGATCTCGCCCGCGGCGAAACGGCTGCCACGGGTCGGCTGACCGCCGGTGAGCAGACCCGAGCCGACACCCGCGCCCACCTTGATGAGCATCATGTCGTCTTCCGCGCCGCCGAACGTGTACTCGGCGAGCGCTGCCGCGTTGGCGTCGTTGGCGACGAGGACGGGCAGCTCGAGCGCCGAACGGAGGCGAGTCTCGAGGTCGAAGGCCGTCCATCCGAGGTTCGGCGCGCTCAAGACGACGCCGCGGTCGTCGACGATGCCGGGCGTGCCGACGCCGACGCCCAGCACGGGCGCGAAGGAGTCGGCGATCAGGTGTCGGGCGAGTTCGATGACGGCCGTTGCGGCGGCCTCTCCCCCGCCGGGCCGCGGCACTTCGTGGCGGGCGACGATCTCGCCGTCGAGGGTGAGTACGGCGCCGAGAAATGCCGTTGGCCCCGAGAGGTCGATGCCGACGATCCGGTGCGCGGCGCGGTCGATATCGAGCAGGATCGCGGGCTTGCCGGGTCGCGAGCCCTCGCGCAGTCCCTGTTCGATCACAAAACCATCGGCGATCAGCTCGGCGACGAGGTCACTGATCGTGACGCGAGTGAGCCCGGTTTCGCGCGACAGGTCCGCGCGACTCAGGGGGCCGCGGTGGAAGAGCGTCTGCAAGACGAGCGAGCGGTTGTGTCCTCGTCCGTGCTCCGGGAGAACCTTCTTGCCGGGCCGCAGGGCGCGACCCGCACCGAAGGCTCGAGGGGACGTCGTAGCCGGGGGCATGGTGATCGGCAGCGCGGGTCCGGATGCGGGCTCGGACACCGCGCCGGAGGGCTGCTCGGGGGTCGACATATTTGTTAGTAGACCTTACTAACACTCCGCTTGGCAAGGGTTTGTCCACAGTTCGTTCGGATCATTTACAAAACCGTAATGAGACGCGCTCGCGGCGCTGCCCGGAGAGCGCACATAGGCTGGGAGCTTCACCAAGGGGGAACCGTCATGAATCGACGACTGATCGCGCTCGCGCTGGCCGCGACAGTAACGTTCGGACTGACCGCGTGCACCGGAGGTGGGTCCGAGTCCCCCGAGAGCACTGGATCCTCCCGGGGCACTGAGTCCTCGAACAGCGGGGGCGCACCCGAATCGCAGACGGTGGAAGAGGCATGCGCCTCGATCAACGGCACCATCCAAAGCGTCTCGGCCGACTTCGAGGGCGTCACCGCCGAAAACCCCGAAGACGCGGCTGCCGCGTTCCAGGCCGCCGCGGATGCCCTGGGCGACGCGACCTCGGAAATCGGAAATGCCGAGGTCGCCGCGCTGCTGCCCGACATCCAGGCCGTCTTCGAGGCTGCCGGAGAAGCGATGACTGCTCTCTCCGAGGGGGATGCCACGAAGGTCACCGAGCTGCAGAACCTCGGCACCGATCTGCAGGAGAGCTTCACCGCGTTCCAGGAACTCTGCCTCGAGTAGATCAGACCGCTCCTCCCCCGCGTCGGCGCCACTTTCCGACATCCGCCACATCGATTGGCGGCGCGGATGCGGCGAAGTTGCACTCCCGTCCCCGGCACGATAAAGAGTCGTTGCGCCTTCGTTCTCAAGCCTCGCCTACAATCGAGGCACACCCCTCCGCGGGTGAGGGGGCCCGTGACTGACCTCATTTCGACGCCATCGTCCGCTGTCGACGATGCGCCGCTGACTCCTGCGCCGCGCGTGGAGTGGACTCCGGCTCCTCCGCGCAAGCGTCGTCGCTGGCCGCTCGCGCTGTGGATCGGGATCCCCGTGCTCGCTCTTGCGGGCATCGGCGTCTTCTTCGGCACCATCCTGATCGCACCGGGCGTGACCATCGCGGGAGTTCCCGTGGGCGGCCTCACGGTGGGCGCCGCCACGGAAAAGGTCTCGCAGACCGTCTCGGACACGGCAGTCGAGGTGTCCGTGGCCGGCACCACCGCGACCATCAGCGGCGCCGATCTGGGCGCGTCGATCGATGCGGATGCGCTCGCGCAGGCCGCCCTCGAAACGCACCCGATGTGGCAGGTGGGCGGGTGGTTCCCGAGCCCCGAACGGGTCGCACCCGACGTGGACGCCGCTGAATCCGAGGCCGCCCTCGCCAACGCGTTCGCCGCCGACTGGGTGGACCCCGTAGACGCGGTCGTCGCTTTCGACCCCGCCACCGGCTCCTATGTCGTCACACCCGCGGTGCCGGGTCGCGGCCTCGACCACGCCGCGATCGAGCAGGCCTACGAAGCTCGGCGGCTCGACTCCTCACTCCCCCCGGCCTTCGACGGCCAGCTCGTCGCGCTCGAGGCAGACATCACGACGGATGCCGCGACAGCCCGCGTGGAGCAGCTGAACGCCATGGTCGCGTCGGCGGGCTTCTACGTCGGCGAGGAGCGCACCGTTCCGATCGCCGCTGATGAACTCGCTTCGTGGCTGACGCTGTCGCCGAATCCCGAACAGGGCACGATCAGCATCTCGGCCGACCGCGCGGCGATCCAGACCATGGTGGACACGCTGCCCGCCGCCGTGGATCGCGCGCCCGTCAACGGCGTCCAGGTCGTCAACAAGGCCGGCACGGTGCTGCGCACCGAACAGGCCGGCGCCGGCGGACGCGCTCTCGGCGCGACGACCGGAATCGCCGCGGGCTTCGCATCGCAGCTCGCCGCCGGTGATGCCGCGTACGCGCTCGATGTCGAGGTGACCACCGCGCAGACCACGTCCGTGGTTCGTCTGCTCGAGGTCGACCTCTCCGAGCAGCGGCTATATGTCAAAGAAAACGACGTCGTGGTCGACTCGTGGCTGATCTCCAGCGGAGGACCCGGCTGGGCCACCCGCCAGGGCAACTTCACCGTCAACGCCAAGGTGCGGATGCAGGACATGGGTAACAGCGAGGTCGGCTACCTTCAGCCCGACGTCGAGTGGGTCATGTACTTCAGCGGCGACCAGGCGTTCCACGCCGTGTACTGGCGCAACATCTGGGGCACTCCGCTGAGCCACGGCTGCGTCGGTATGCCGACGTCGCTGGCCAAGCAGATCTATCAGTGGGCCGACGTCGGAACCGACGTCTGGGTGCACGCGTAAGCACACCGCGTTTCGACTCGGCCCTCCGGGCCTCACTCAACGACCGAGGCCGTGCCCGGTCGTTCAGCGAGCGCAGCGAGACGAAACGCAACGAAAGAAGAGCGGATGCCGGAGGCATCCGCTCTTCTTCTGTTCCACACCCCTACATGGCGTCGATGATGCCGTTCAGCGTCGAGGACGGACGCATGATGTCGTCGACCCGCTGCGCGTCGGGGTGGTAGTAGCCGCCGATGTCGACGGCCGTGCCCTGGGCCGCGGCGAGCTCGGCCACGATCGCCTGCTCGTTCGCGGCCAGCTCGGCGGCGATCGGCGCGAACCGAGCGGCGAGCTCGGGGTCGCTGGTTTGCTTCGCCAGCTCCTGCGCCCAGTACAGCGCGAGGTAGAAGTGGCTGCCGCGGTTGTCGATCATGCCGACGGCACGACCCGGCGAGCGGTCGTTCTCGAGGAACGTTCCGGTTGCCGCATCCAGTGTGTCGGCGAGGACTTTGGCGCTGGCGTTGCCCGTGCGGTCGGCGAGGTGCTCGAACGAGGCTGCCAGGGCGAAGAATTCACCCAGCGAGTCCCAACGCAGGAAGTTATCACCCACGAGCTGCTGCACGTGTTTGGGTGCGGAGCCGCCGGCACCGGTCTCGAATAGCCCGCCACCCGCGAGCAACGGAACGATCGAGAGCATCTTGGCGCTCGTGCCGACCTCGAGGATCGGGAACAGGTCGGTCAGGTAGTCGCGCAGCACGTTGCCCGTCACCGAGATGGTGTCGAGTCCGTGACGCATGCGCGAGAGCGTGTACCGCGTCGCCTCTTCGGGCGACAGGATCGACAGCTGCAGACCGTGCACGTCGAGGGTCGCGAGAGCCTGGTGCACCTTGGCGATCAGCTGCGCGTCGTGCGAGCGGTTGACGTCGAGCCAGAACACGGCGGGCGAACCCGTGGCGCGCGCTCGCGAAACGGCGAGACGCACCCAGTCGATGACGGCGATGTGCTTGGTCTGCGTGGCGCGCCAGATGTCGCCGGCTTCGACGGCGTGCTCGATGAGCACCTCACCGGAGCTGTCGAGGACCTGGACGATGCCGTCAGCGGCGATCTCGAACGTCTTGTCGTGGCTGCCGTACTCTTCAGCGGCCTGAGCCATGAGGCCGACGTTCGGAACGGTGCCGATCTTGGCCGGATCGAGCGGTCCGTTCGCGATCACATCGTCGATGACGGTCTGATAGACGCCCGCGTAGGACGAGTCGGGGATCACGGCGATCGTGTCGTCTTCGCCACCATCCGCGCCCCACAGCTTGCCGCCGTTGCGGACGAGCGCAGGCATGGATGCATCCACGATGACGTCCGACGGGACGTGCAGGTTCGTGATGCCCTTGTCGGAGTTGACGTACGACACGCGTGCCCCGGCCGCGAGGGCCTCGTGGAACGCGGCGATGATCTCGTCGCCCCCGTCCACACTGGCAAGCCCCGCGAGGATCGCGCCGAGCCCGTTGTTCGGGTCGAGGCCGGCCGCCGCGATCTTGTCGCCGTAGCGCGCGAAGACATCGGCGAAGTAGGAGCGTACGACGTGCCCGAAGATGATCGGGTCGCTAACCTTCATCATCGTGGCCTTGAGGTGCACGGAGTACAGCACGTCGTCGGCTTTGGCGGCATCCTGCGCCTCGGCCAGGAAAGCGTCGAGCGCCTTGCCCGACAGGAATGTCGCGTCGATGATTTCGCGCGGCAACACCTTGAGATCGCTCTTCAGCACCGTCTCGGTACCATCCGTCGCCGTGTGACGAATGGTCAGGACATCGTCGTGTGCGGCGACCCAGGACTTCTCGTTGCTCTTGAAGTCGTCGTGACCCATGGTCGCGACGCGTGTCTTCGACCCGGCGGGGAACGGCTTGTTGGTGTGCGGGTGCTTGCGGGCGTAGTTCTTCACCGACAGGGGCGCGCGACGGTCGCTGTTGCCCTCGCGCAGCACGGGGTTGACGGCCGATCCCTTGATGCGGTCGTAGCGCGCGCGCACGTCCTTCTCATCGAGGCTCGTGGGCTCGTCGGGGTAGTCGGGGATGTCGTATCCCTGCGCCTGCAGTTCGGCGATGGCCGCCTTCAGCTGCGGGATCGAGGCCGAGATGTTCGGCAGCTTGATGATGTTCGCCTCGGGGAGCGTCGCGAGCCCGCCGAGCTCGGCCAGCGCGTCGCCGACCTGCTGTTCGGGCGTCAGCTTCTGCGGGAAAGCCGCGAGCACGCGAGCCGCGAGCGAGATATCGCGCGTCTCGACGTCCACGCCCGCCTGACGCGCGACGGCACGCACGATCGGCAGAAACGATGCCGTTGCGAGGGCCGGGGCCTCATCGGTGTGGGTGTAGATGATGGTCGATTCGGTCACCAGAAAGTCTCCATTCACGTCTTGTCCACCCTATCCCACGCGCCCGAAATGTATCTCGACGTCGAGATAGTTGACCGTCGCCGACGCCCGGGAGAACGGCCTCGTGAACCCTCGTTCAGCGCGGGATGTTCATGGCGAAGACACATTCCGCAACATCGAACTGTGGGCACTCACACGATGAGCCGTTAGCCTGTCGCTATGGCTGAGCTGCGATTGGTTGAACTGTCCGCGTCCACGATCGTGGCGGTGAACAACCTGTCCCTGAAGCCCGGGCAGGAACAATTCCTCGCGCCGGTGTCCTACGGCGTCGCGGCCACCGTCGCCGACCCGACCACGTCATGGCAGCGCGTTGTCGCCGATGGCGACGAGGTCGTCGGCTTCGTCAGCGCGAACTTCGACGACGATGCCTCGATCGACTACTTCCGCTCGGTGCTCTGGCGCATCAACGTCGACGCCGACGACCAGGGCCGCGGCGTCGGACGCTTCGCCGTGAAGTCGCTCGTAGAAGAGGCGCGCTCGCGCGGTCTCGACCACGTCAACGTCATCTACGAGGCCGGCGAAAACGGGCCCGAGGCGTTCTTCCGCCGCGTCGGCTTCACGCCCGTGGGCGAGACGGAGTACGGCGAGGTCATCGCCCAGATCCGCATCTAGCGTCACAGGACAGACAATCGTTTCGACTCGCTGCGCTCGCTCAACGAGCGGGGGTACGCCGGTCGTTGAGCGAGGCCCGCAGGGCCGAGACGAAACGCATCACGGGGCGGTCAAGAACTCCAGCGCGGCATTCCGGAAGTCGCGTGAGCCCGGGGTGTTGAAGTGGTGCCGGCCCGGGATCTCGGCGAATCGACCGTTCGGTGTGGCTTCCGCCAGAACGCGTGAGCGCTCGAGGATCGCGTCGTCGCTGCCCGTGGCGAACAGGATCGGCTGGCGCGGCGGATGCGCGGGGTCGGGGTCCGCGTCCCCCAGCCGCATGCCCTCGGCGAGCGCGATGAGCGAGCGCAGGTCGTTGCCCGCCACCCGCTCCGAGAGCGTGACGTAGTTGCGGGTGACCTTGTCGCTGATCTCCACGCCGTCCTCGACGAACGCCCGCGCTTCATCGAGTTTCAGGCGCCCGAGCGGTGTGCCATCCGGAATGCCGCCCAGCACCGCACGTGAGACGCGGTGCGAGGCCTCGACCGCGAACTGCCACCCCACACGCGCGCCGAGCGAATATCCGACGTAACGCACCTCCTCGACCAGGTACGTGTCGAGGACGATCTCGAGGTCCGCGAGGAAGTCGTCCATCGTGTAGGCCCGCGGCTCGTGGGGTTTGTCGCTTGCCCCGTGACCGCGCTGATCGACACCGATCACGCGGAAGCCCGCCCGGGTGAGGTCGCGAACCCAGCCCGTGTCGACCCAGTTGTCCCGGCAGCTCGAGGAGAAACCGTGGACGCAGAGAACGGGCACCGCATCTTCGTCGCCCCACGTGTACGTCGCGATGCGGTAGCCCTCCACCGACATCACGAACTGCGGATCGGTCATCTCGGTCAGCACTGGTGAGGGAACGCTCATGGCACACAGCATCCCACGCGTCCGGCCGCCGCCACGAAAGCTAGACGAGGGTCTCGCGCCAGGCCTCGTGCAGCTTCGCGAACCGCCCCGTACCCGCGATCAGCGCCCCGGGGGTGTCGTCCTCGACGATACGGCCGTGCTCCATCACCAGAACGCGGTCGGCGATCGCGACCGTCGACAGCCGGTGCGCGATGATGATCGCGGTGCGGTCAGCCAACAGGTGCTGCAAGGCATCCTGAATCAACCGTTCGCTGGGCATGTCGAGCGACGCCGTCGCCTCGTCGAGGATCAGCACGGCCGGGTCGGCGAGGAACGCCCGCGCGAACGAGATCAGCTGACGCTGACCCGCCGAGACACGGCCACCGCGCTTGTTCACGTCGGTGTCGTATCCGTCGGGAAGTGCCCGGATGAAGTCATCCGCCCCAACCGCCCGCGCGGCCGCCTGAACCTCTTCGAACGTCGCCTCGGGCTTGCCGAAGGCGATGTTGTCGGCCACCGAGCCGCTGAAAAGGTACGCCTCTTGCGTGACCATGACGATCGCGCGGCGCAGGTCCTTCGGGTGCAGGTCCCGCAGGTCCACGTCATCGAGGGTGACGCGACCCCGGGTGGGATCGTAGAAGCGCGAGACGAGCTTGGCCAGCGTCGACTTGCCGGCGCCCGTCGTGCCGACGAGCGCAACCGTCTGGCCCGCCGGGATGTCGAGCGTGAAGTCGGGCAGGATCGTGCGGTCGCCGCCGTAGCCGAATTCGACTCCATCGAAGCGCACGTGACCGCGGGCCTTCCAGAGGTCGACCGGCTTGGTCGGATCGGGCACCGTCGGCTGCTCCTCGAGCACGCCCGACACCTTCTCGAGCGCAGCCGTCGCAGACTGGTACGAGTTGAGGAAGAACGCCACCTCCTGCAGCGGCGAGAAGAAGTTGCGGACGTACAGCACCGCGGCTAGCAGGACACCGACGTCGAGGGCTCCGCCGGCGATACCGGCGACCCGAAGTCCGCCCCAGAGCAGCACGAGCGCGACCGACATCGCCGCGACGGCCATCAGCCCCGGCTCGAACGTTCCGAACAGACGGATCGACCGGATGTTGACGTCGCGGTACTGGCTGGCGAGCTCGCCGAAGTCCTCGTCGTCGCGCTTCTCGCGCCGGAACGCCTTGACGGCACGGATGCCCGTCATCGTCTCGACGAACTTCACGATGACCTGCGCGCTCACGACGCGCGACTCGCGGTAGACCAGCTGCGAGCGACGGTAGAACCAGCGCATCAGCAGCCAGAGCGGCACGCCCATCACGACGAGGATGATGCCGGACTGCCAGTCGAGCAGGACGAGCGCGATGAGCGTGAACCCGCCGTACAGCAAGCCCGACACGAGCTCGTTCAGACCACCGTCCAGCAGCTCGCGGATGGAGTCGAGGTCGCTCGTCTGGCGCGAAATGATGCGCCCAGACGTGTACGACTCGTGAAACTCCAGGCTGAGCAGCTGCGTGTGGCGGAAGATCCGCATGCGCAGGTCCAGCATGATCGTCTGTGTCAGACGAGCCGTCACGACGACATACCAGCCGATCAGCACCGCCCCACCGATCGCCGAGAGGATGAACACCGCGACGACGCCGATCGTCGGCATCCAGTCCGCGCGATCGAGCACCGCGGGCAGTGCCGTGTCGATTCCGTACGCGATCAGGGCGGGGCCGAGGACCCGCAGCGCGGTCGAGACGACGAGCACCGTCGCCGCGAGGATCAGGTTGGCGCGCACGGGCGAAAGCAGCGACCCGAGCAGACGCAGCGACCGGCGACGGATCTGCCGACTCTCGGCCTGCGTGTAGTCCGAGCGGTCTTCGCCCTCGGTTCCGGTGACGGTACTCACGGATTCACCCCTCCGAGGCCGGCAACACCGGGCCCCTGACGTTCGACGATCGATGCGGCTGCCAGGGGGTCGGGCTCGGCGATCGAGGCATCCGAAATCGGGGCCGGTCCGTCGGCCGTGACCGTATTCGCTTCCGATTCGAGACTCGAGATCACATGCCGGTAATGCTCGCTCGTGCGGAGCAGTTCGGAGTGCGTGCCGACGCCCGTGATCCGCCCGTCCTCGAGCAGCGCGACGCGGTCGGCGAGCGCGACGGTCGAGGGCCGGTGCGCGACGATCAGCGCCGTCGTGGTCTCGAGCACACGACGAAGTGCTGCCTCGACGAGTGCCTCGGTGTCGACATCCAGGGCCGAGAGCGGGTCATCGAGCACGAGAACGGCGGGTTTGGCGGCCACCGCCCGGGCGAGCGCCAGGCGCTGGCGCTGACCGCCCGACAGGCTCAGACCCTCCTCGCCGATGATCGTGTCGACACCGTCGGGCAGCTCGTCCACGAACGTCGCCTGCGCGACATCGAGCGCCTCGCGCAGCACGCGCTCGGCCTCGGCGCTGCCGGGTTCGAGGTCTTCACGCCCGAGCAGGACGTTCTCGCGCACGGTCGCGGAGAAGAGCGTCGCGTCCTCGAAAGCCATCCCGATGTGCCCGCGAAGCTCGTGCAGCGTGAGCTCGCGAACATCCACGCCATCCAGTTCCACCCGTCCGGCGGTCACGTCGTAGAGACGCGTCGGCAGCGTCGTGAGCGTCGTCTTGCCCGAGCCGGTGAGCCCGACGAGGGCCATGGTCTCGCCCGGCTTCAGCACCAGGTCGATTCCGTCGAGCAGGTCGCGTTCGCCGTCCGCGGCATCCTGATACCGGAAATGCGCGTCACGGAACGCGAGTTCGCCACGGACTTCCGCCGCTCCTCGCGGCCGCGCGGGATCGATGATGGTGTTCTCTTCATCGAAAACCTCGAACAGGCGATCCGTCGCGGTGCGGGCATCGAGCAGGAACGAGAACAGGAATCCAATCGACTCCATCGGCCACCGCAACACGGTCGCCATGGCGAAGAACGCGAACAGCTCGGCGACGCTCAACTGGCCGAGCTGCGCGAGCACGATGCCCGCGGCCAGGCAGAGTGCGAAGGCGATCTCGGGCAGCAGCACGAGCCAGAACCAGATCACACCCACCGCGCGGGCCTTGTTCAGCTCGGTTTCGCGCAGGCCCTCGGCCTGGCTCGCGAACTTCTTCAACGCGTGACCGCCCCGGCCGAACGCCTTCAGAACGCGGATACCGTGCACGCTTTCCTCGACCGCCGTCGCGAGGTCGCCCGCCTGATCCTGGCTCTGCCGGGTGAGGGAGCCATAGCGCTTCTCGAAACGGAAACCGGCGATCCAGAGCGGGATCGAGCAGAGCACGAAGATCGTGCCGAGCGCCCAGTGCCAACGGAAGAGGATGACCGAGCCGACCAGGATCGTCAGGACGTTCACGACGAGCAGCACGAGGCCGAACGCGAGCCAGCGCCGGATCAGGCTGATGTCCTGCATCATGCGACTGAGCAGCTGCCCGGACTGCCACCGGTCATGGAACGCGACCGGCAGGCGCTGCAGACGCTCGTAGAACTGGGTACGCAGGTCGTACTCGACCTTCGTCGCCGGACCGAGAACGAACCAGCGCCGCGCCCAGACCATCACGGCCTCGAGAAGTCCGAGGCCGAGCACGACGACGGCGCCCCACACGATCTGCCCGGTGTCCCTCGACGCGATCGGGCCCGCGACGATGACCTCCAGGGCGAGCGGGATCGTGAGGGCCAACAGGCTTGCGATGAGGGCGCTGACACCGCCCAGCACGAGGCGCCCGGCCACCGGGCGGGCGAACGGAACGAGGCGCGCCAGTGCGCGTGGCGTTGACAGCTGAGCGGTCGACGATTGAGGCGTTGGGGTCGGAGCTGTCGAAGTCATGGTCCTTTTGGGCGTGCAGAATCGCCGAGTCGGCGCGACGGAGCGGAAGAGCTGCAGCGCACGGATCCCGGTCGGAGGCGCGGTGCGGGCAGCCTTTCAGGCTATGCGCCCGCGCGGCGCGAGGCAAGCATCAGACCGCTACCCGCGCTGGATGCGGGCCCGAGCCCGCCGGTTGCGACGAGATCAGGACGACGGGGGCGAGACCGAAGCCTCTCCTCGTTCTCGGGCGAGCAAGCTCGCCTTGACAGGCAGACCCCAGGCGAAACCCCCGAGCGATCCATCGCTGCGTAGCACCCGGTGGCACGGCACGAACAGGGCGGGCGCGTTTCGCGCACACACCGACGCAGCGGCCCGAACGGCCGTCGACGAGCCGAAGGCGGCGGCGAACGCGCTGTACGTGAGCGGCTCCCCCGGCACGATCCGGCGCAACGCACTCCAGCCCTTCAGCTGAAGCTCGGTGCCCTGCTGCCGGACGACGACATCGTCCAGGGCGCCGAGGGCGCCGCCGTAGTACGCGCGCGCCACGCCAGCAGCGTCGAGCTGGGCCTCGCGCACGGAGCTGGGCCGGAGGGCCGGGTGAATGCGAGCGATGACAGCGGAGGCATCCGTCGTCCAGCCCGACCCGAGTACGCGCTGCTGCGCGTCAGCAACGACGACGAGGGGGCCGTCCGGGGTGTCGACCGTCTCCATGAGGGCGGTTGCGAGGTCGGTCATGCGGGCTTGCCTTTCGTGTGGCGTAAATCCGGAAGGAATATCGGGGGCAGATGGGCCGAAGCGGGCCCTAATTCGGGGTTTCGGGGGCCTGGTTCCTTCGAGATTTTCGCCCCGGCCCGCGCACCGGCCGCGGGAAGGTCCGCGGCCGCGCGCCACAGATGCCCGGTCAGGTACGACCGCCACGGCGCGAACGGCGCGACACGAGCGGTCAACTCACGGGGATCGCTAGGCAGACCGGCGCGAACAGCGCCCGTTCGCACGGCCACGTCGCCCGACAGGAACACATCGGGGTCGCCGGTCACACGCATCCGCACATAGTCGGCGGTCCAGGGCCCTACTCCGGGCAGCGCAAGCAGTGTCACGCGCTGCGCCGCGGGCTCATCCCCCGGCCCGAGATCGAGCTCACCCGACGCGAGGGCCGCGGCGACGGCCGTGATGGCGCTGATCCGGGCACGGGGACCACGCAACACCTCGGCGCCGTGCTCGGCGATCGCGGACATCGTCGGGAACAGCCGCTCGGTTCCTTCCCAGGGCTCAACCGATTCGCCGAGCTCGTGGGTCAGTCGCGTGAGCGCCGTCCGCGCGGCGACCACGGTGATCTGCTGACCGACCATCGCCCGGATCAATATTTCGTGCGGATCCGCGGCACCGGGCACCCGCAGCCCGGGCACGGCTCGCACGCGCTCGGCGATCAGCGAGTCGGCAGACAGCGCCGCATCGATCGCGAGCGGGTCGGCGTCGAGATCGAAGAGCCGCCGCACCCGGGCCACGAGAGAGGCGAGGTCCGCCGGGCGGGCGACACGGGCTTCAAGCACGAGCCGCCCCTGCGCGGGCGCATCGCGCACCCGGAACCACGCCGGCCCACCCGGCAATCGCAGGGTACGAGCGAACGAATCGGACGACGAGACCTCCACCCCCGGAACCGCCCGCGCCGACATCCACGCGAACAGCCCCGCGGCATCGAACGGCAGCCGGTACGGCAGGGCGAGACGGATGTTGCCCCCAGCCTCGGGCGCCACCCCGGCCCGCGTGCCGCGCGCGCGGAGCTCGGTCGGGGTCATTCCGAACACCTCGCGCACCGTGTCGTTGAACTGCCGAACGCTCGAGAATCCAGCCGAGAACGCGACGTCCGCAGCGGTCAGGTCGGTGCCGACGAGGAGCATGCGAGCGGCGTGGGCACGCTGCGCCCGGGCGAGGGCCAAGGGCCCGGCGCCGAGTTCGGCCGCGAGCATCCGGGTCAGATGCCGGGGCGAGTACCCGAGGCGCGACGCCAGTCCCGGTACTCCCTCGCGTTCGATGACCCCGTCGGCGATGAGCCGCATCGCGCGTCCCGTGGCGTCCCCGCGAAGATCCCACTCCGGCGAACCCGGCGCCGCTTCAGGAAGACAGCGCTTGCACGCGCGGTAGCCCGCCTCGTGTGCGGCGGCAGAGGTAGCGAAGAACGACACGTTCGCGGGCTTCGGGGTGCGGGCCGGGCAGCTCGGGCGACAGTAGATTCCGGTTGTCCGCACGGCCGTCACGAACTGCCCGTCGAAGCGGGTGTCGCGCGACGAGATCGCGCGGTAGCGCTCGTCGAAGGTCATCGACGGATGCCTCGGCAGAGCACTCAAGGACTGCTTCATGCCCCCAGCCTGACACGCCCCGGGGCCACCCGCTCGCGGAAATCGGACACGGCTGCGCGAGCGTGCGACGCGCACGCTTCGACAGGCTCAGCGAGCGTACGCCCCCTGAGCTTGTCGAAGGGTGCGTACGCTCGCCCTGCTCAGTGGAAGAAGTGCCGCTCGCCCGTGAAGAACATGGTCACGCCCGCGTCGCGCGCGGCCTGGATGACCTCGTCATCGCGCACGGATCCACCGGGCTGAACGATCGCCGCGATGCCCGCATCGAGCAGCACCTGCGGGCCGTCCGCGAACGGGAAGAAGGCATCGGATGCGGCGACGGAACCGCGTGCGCGGTCCCCCGCGCGATCGACCGCGAGGCGGCACGAATCGACACGGTTGACCTGACCCATCCCGATCCCGACCGTCGCGGAGTTCTTCGCCAGCACGATCGCGTTGGACTTCACGGCGCGGCACGCCTTCCACGCGAAGATGAGGTTCGTCATCTCATCTCCCTCGGGCTGCGTGCCCGAAACGAGCTCCCAGTCCTTAGCGACCGACTCGATGTCGTCGGGGAACCGGTCCGCGTCCTGCAGCAGAAGTCCGCCGGAGACGAGGCGGACATCCATCCGCTCCTGCTTCCAGTCGGCCGGAAGCTGCAGCAGCCGCAGGTTCTTCTTCTCGGCGAAGACCTCGAGGGCCTGCGGCTCGAAGCCGGGCGCGACGATGACTTCAGTGAAGATGTCGCGCAGGTTCTCGGCCATCTTCAGCGTCACCGGGCGGTTCGCGGCGATCACGCCGCCGAACGCCGAGACCGGGTCGCACTCGTTCGCACGCAGGTGGGCGCTGGCGATCGGGTCAAGCGCGTTCGGAGCGCCGACGGCGATGCCGCACGGGTTGGCGTGCTTGATGATCGCGACGGCGGGCTTGACCATGTCGAACGCAGCGCGCAGGGCCGCATCTGCGTCGACATAGTTGTTGTAGCTCATGCCCTTGCCCTGCAGCTGCGTCGCCTGCGCGATGCCGTGGCCGCCCGTGCGGGTGTAGATCGCGGCGCGCTGGTGCGAGTTCTCGCCATAGCGGAGGGTTTCGAGGCGCTCGGCGCGGATCGTCAGATGACCCGGCAGATCCTCCCCCTCGGCGAGGGTGCCCTCGGCGAACCAGGTGGCGACGGCGGAGTCGTAGGCCGCGGTGTGCGCGAACGCGCGCGCGGCGAGCTCACGGCGCTGTCCGAGGCTCGTTCCGCCCGACGCGACGGCGTCGATCACTGCCGGGTACGACGAGGGCGACACGACGATTGCGACGTTCGCGTGGTTCTTGGCCGAGGCGCGGACCATCGCGGGACC
The DNA here is from genome assembly GCF_054165885.1 of Microbacterium sp. HM-570. Classification (NCBI taxonomy): domain Bacteria; kingdom Bacillati; phylum Actinomycetota; class Actinomycetes; order Micrococcales; family Microbacteriaceae; genus Microbacterium; species Microbacterium sp. HM-570. The sequence goes on along the minus strand of NZ_CM135111.1, from coordinate 2,718,091 downwards.
ACCGATGTCGATCTGCTCGACCACATCATCGGCCTCGGCCCCCGAGGCAACGGTCTCGACGAACGGGTACAGGTTCACCACGACGAGCTCGAACGGCGCGATGTCGAGGTCGGCGAGCTGACGCTCGTGGTCTTCCAGGCGCAGGTCGGCGAGCAGGCCCGCGTGCACGCCGGGGTGCAGGGTCTTGACCCGCCCGTCGAGTGACTCGGGGAAGCCCGTCACTGCCGCGACATCCGTCACCGCGTAGCCAGCGTCGCGGATCGTTGCCGCGGTCGAACCGGTCGAAACGATCTCGACGCCCGCATCGGCGAGGGCCGCGGCCAGTACCAGCAGGTCGGTCTTGTCGCTGACGGAGACAAGCGCGCGGCGAACGGGAATGACATCGCGGTCGCGGTAGAGGGACTTGTCGTGGCTCGGTCCGGCCATGGGGGTGCTCCTTTGCGGGGACGGTGGTCCTGGTGACAGATGGGGTGAAATCAGGTGGAGGATGCGACGGCGAGATCGAGCTCACCGGCTCCGATGCGGCGGACGACATCGATCAACAGGCGGCGTTCGACAGGCTTGATGCGCTCGTGCAGGGCCGCCTCGTCGTCGGTCGGCAGGACGGGCACCCGCTCCTGGGCAAGGATCGGTCCGGTGTCGACCCCGTCGTCGACGACGATGACACTCGCGCCGGTCTGTTCCGCACCCGCAGCGAGCGCGTCGCGGACGCCGTGTGCGCCCGGAAACTCGGGCAGGAAGGCCGGATGCGTGTTGACGATGCGCGGGGCGTACGCGGCGACGACAGCCGGCGGCAGCAGGCGCATCAGCCCGCTCAGCACGATCAGGTCGGGGTTCCACACATCGAGTTGGCGCAACAGCTCGTCGCCCCACGCCTCACGCGAATCGAAGCTCGACCACGGCACCAGAAAGGTCGGGATGCCGAACTCGTCGGCGTGCGCGAACCCCTCGGCCTCACGATCGGCACCGACGACGATGATCCGAGCCGGAAAGCCGGCACCATTCGCGGCCTCCAGCAGCGCGCGAAGGTTAGATCCCGTGCCCGAGATGAGGACCGCGACCGTGAGCACCGGGCAAGTCTACCGGGGCCGGGGCGACGCGCCCGGGGCGATCACCCCTGAACGAGAGGCGCGATGGGGGCGGTCGGCTGATCATCCTCGATGACGAACGCGCGGTCGCGCGTTTCCGGCGTCGCCGCGACGGGCTGATCCCCGTGTCCCCCAGGTGGGGAATCGTCCGCCGAACGCTCGTGCGAGAGCGGTGACAGCAACAGGATGGCTGCCCCCACGAACACCTCGACGCCGATCGCGAAGGCGAGGGGCCCCGCCTGGGGGCCGACGTCTGCGAGGCGCCCGGGCCCGATCGCCCCCGAGGCTGCGATTGCCATTCCGGCCGTGGCGAGGGCCGACACGACCGACATTGCGAGGGTTGTCACGAGACGCGGCGCGATCGCATCCGTGGGCCCGTCGGCGACGGCGTGCAGGCGGGAGCGGGCGAACCATCCGCCCAGCGCACCCGCCGCGACGGGGATGAGCGCGACGAGCAGCAGCCACGCATCGGACGCGTCGGGCACGGCGCCCAGCACGGGAATCGAGGGCACCACGGCCAGATCTGTGCCGACCGGCGAGACGGTGCTGCCCGTGCCGATCGCGAACCCGGGGCCGGCAATCCACGAGATGGTCCACACGATGAGCGTCGGGATATAGGCGACCTGGCCCAGGGTGACGACGATCGCACCCAGGATGTCGACGTTACCGGCCTGATACAGCGCGGCGATCTCGCCACCCGACATCGCCACGGCACCCGCGAGCACGACGGCCCCCACCCCGATCAGTGTGGCCACGGTGACGGCCACACCGAGGGCCGTCGCGCTGATGACCGCGTCGGCCGCGCCGCGGCGCTCGAGGGCGTCCCGGAACGTGTCGACGGCACCGTCGTCACCGTTCCGCCAGGCCGAGACGATCCCGCCGGTCAACACCGAAACCGCGTACAAGGCCGCCGGGATGACGATGGCCTGCCACAGGACGGATGAGACGACGTCGGTGTTGGAAGTGAGGGCGATCACCGTCGAGAGCGCCCCCGCGACGAAAAGCGCCGAGACGAATCCGGTGAACCACGCGCCCGAGCGCGCCGCGCGGGCGCCGGAGCGAACGCCGAAGATGATGGTGAAGGCGGCGAAACCGAGGGGCGCGAGCGAGAAGGCGAAGGATGCGGCATCCGACGAGATCCCGGCGGCGATGAGTGTGTCGGGGAGCGTCACCTGCAGCGGCACGAGGTTGCCCGCGTGCCATACCGCGGCCGTCGAGGGCCAGAGCGCAGCCCAGTCGGCGGTACCCCCCAGCCCGAAGACCCACAGGGCCGTGAGGGGCGCGGCGATCACCGCGAGTCCCCCCGCGACCTGGATGAGGGCGTCGAGCGCGCTGAGCAGGGCGACGATGAGGCGATGCATGGCGTCCTCGACCCTACCCGCGGCGGCTGCGGCGCCCTCCCAGGCTCGCCCGGACATTACTCCGGCGACATCGTCTCAACGGGGCTCGGCGGGCGCGCCCGCAGCCCGACCGGGCACATGCCACCGGAATATTGTCCGCGGGCGGCGCGCCGCCACACGAAGAAGGGCGGATGCGGCGGCTGTGGCCGCGGCATCCGCCCTTCTTGGTGTGAGTGCTAGAGCGCCTCGATGACCTCGCGCATGAGCGCAGCGGTCTCGCTCGGCGTTTTGCCGACCTTGACCCCGGCAGCCTCGAGGGCTTCCTTCTTGGCCTGCGCGGTACCCGCCGAGCCGGAGACGATCGCGCCGGCGTGGCCCATCGTCTTGCCCTCCGGGGCGGTGAAGCCCGCGACGTAGCCGACGACCGGCTTCGTGACGTGCGCCTTGATGTAGTCGGCCGCGCGCTCTTCCGCGTCGCCGCCGATCTCACCGATCATGACGATGGCCTTGGTCTCGGGGTCGGCCTCGAAGGCCGCGAGCGCGTCGATGTGCGTCGTGCCGATGACGGGGTCGCCGCCGATGCCGATGGCGGTCGAGAAGCCGAGGTCCCGCAGCTCGAACATCATCTGGTACGTCAGGGTGCCCGACTTCGACACGAGGCCGATCGGTCCCTTCCCCGTGATGTTCGCGGGGGTGATTCCGACGAGTGCCTCGCCGGGCGTGATGATTCCGGGGCAGTTCGGGCCGATGATGCGCGTGGCGTTGCCCTTGCTCTGGGCGTAGGCCCAGGCCTCGGCGCTGTCACCGACGGGCACACCCTCGGTGATCACGACGAGCAGCGGGATCTCGGCGTCGATGGCCTCGAGCATCGCGTCCTTCGTGAAGGCGGCGGGAACGAAGGCGATCGAGACGTCCGCGCCGGTCGCGGCCATGGCCTCGGCGACCGACGCGAAGACGGGCAGCTCGACAGCGTTGCCCGAGGCATCCGTGTGCGAAACCGTCGTGCCGGCCTTGCGGGCGTTGACACCACCGGCGACCTGGGTGCCCGCCTTCAGCATGAGCGCCGTGTGCTTGGTGCCCTCGCCTCCGGTGATGCCCTGGACGATGACCTTGGAGTCTTTGTTGAGGAAGATCGACATTTCTCTGCAGTCCTTTGATCCGTGGGTCAGACGTTGGCGAGTTCGGCGGCCTTGTCGGCGCCCTCGTCCATGGTCGAGGCCAGCGTGACGAGCGGGTGGGCGTAATCGCGCAGGATCGCGCGGCCCTCGTCGACGCGGTTTCCGTCGAGGCGGACGACGAGGGGCTTGGATGCCGTGGCACCGAGCGTGTCGAGGGCGCCGACGATGCCGTTGGCGACCGCGTCGCAGGCGGTGATGCCGCCGAAGACGTTGACGAACACGCTCTTGACCTGCGGGTCTCCGAGGATGACGTCGAGGCCGGCGGCCATGACGGCGGCGGATGCTCCGCCACCGATGTCGAGGAAGTTGGCCGGGGTCACGCCGCCGTGGGCTTCACCCGCGTAGGCGACGACGTCGAGCGTCGACATGACGAGCCCCGCGCCGTTGCCGATGATGCCGACCTGACCGTCGAGCTTGACGTAGTTGAGGTCGTTCTCCTTGGCCTTGGCCTCGAGAGGGTCGGCGGCGTCCTTGTCTTCGAGCGCATCGTGGTCGGGGTGACGGAACGCGGCGTTCTCGTCGATCGAGACCTTGCCGTCGAGGGCGATGATGTCGCCCTCCTCGGTGAGCACGAGCGGGTTGACCTCGACGAGTGTCGCGTCCTCGCCCTTGTACACGTCGTAGAGCTTGACGAAGACATCCGCGACCTTGGGGGCGAGCTCGGCATCGAAGCCGGCGGCCTGCGCAATCTCGAGGGCCTTCGCTGCATCGATACCCGTCAGCGGGTTGACCTCGATGCGGGCGAGTGCCTCGGGCTTCTCGACGGCGAGCTGCTCGATCTCCATGCCACCCTCGACGCTCGCAAGGCTGAGGTAGGAGCGGTTGGCGCGGTCGAGCAGCACCGAGAAGTAGTACTCGGTGGCGATGCGCGCACCCGCCGCGACCATGACGCGCTTGACGATGTGGCCCTTGATGTCGAGGCCGAGGATCTGCTGCGCAGCCTCGAAGGCCTCTTCGGGGGTCTTGGCGACCTTCACGCCGCCGGCCTTGCCGCGGCCACCGACCTTGACCTGGGCCTTGACGACGACGACACCACCGATCTTCTCGGCAGCCGCCTTCGCCTCCTCAGCGGTGTCGGCGATGATGCCCGCGAGAACCGGCACCTCGTACTTCTCGAATAGGTCTCGTGCCTGGTACTCGTAAAGATCCACGTTGCAGTCCTTCGCTGTCGCGCCGGGGGATTTCTTCGAAAAGAGTCTTGATGTCGAGAGATCGACCAATCCCCGAGCCTACTACTTGGTCGGGTGGGCGGCAGACGCCGGGCACCCGCTGAGTGAGTCTCCGGGCGGCCCGTCGAGTGGGGTGAGGTCCTCGACCGCGGGGCCCTCGATGCGCGTCCCGTCGGGTGCGAAACGCGAGGCGTGGAGCGGGCAATCCCAGGTTCGGTCGGCGTCATTCCACGCCACGATGCCGCCCAGATGCGTGCAGACCGCGCTCACCGCGCGCGTCTGCCCGTCGACACTCGAAACGGCGACCGGATGTCCGGCGCGCTGCGCGACGACGCCTTCCCCCTCGGCGGGGCGCGGCACGGGCACACTCGCGCTCTCCGCCCGCAGCCATCCCTTCGCCGCTTCCGCACCGACCAGTGCGTTCTCGCGCGCGCCTCGTGCCAGGTCTGCCGGAACGGTCAAACGCGTGCCGAGCGCGATCATCCAGGACGCCCGTTCACGGAACGGCACGCGCATGATCTCCGACGTGAGCCGGATGGCAGCGGCCGGTCCGTTCGTCAGGCCCCACTTGGCGTATCCCGTCGCGAAGCGCACGCGCCCGAGGGTGCGGGGCATGACGCCGACGAAGGGAACGAGGTTGTGGGACTCGTAGTCCTGGGCCGACCAGCGCACCACTTCTTGCGCTCCGGGGAAGTGCTTCTGGGTCCAGGCGACGAGCTCGTCGATCTCCGCGGTGTCCGAGAGCGAGCGGCCGACCGGATGACCGTTGCCCCCGACGATCAGGCGTGCTGCGCCCGCGGGCCCGTCATCGGCCGTGACCGAGCGCACGGAGCGCACCGGTCCGTCGATCGAGAGGAACATGCCGTCCGGGATGTCCCCGTCATAGTCGAACGCGACGCAGTGCGACCGCAGACCGCGTGTCTTGGCGAACGTCAGCCCGCGGTCCATGATGGCCGTTCCGGTTGCGAGCACGATCCGATCCGCACGGAGGGCTCCCGCATCCGTCCGCACGAGGGGTTCCGGAACGGCGTGCACGGACCGCACTCGGGTGCCCGTGTGCAGAGTGCCGCCCGCTGCGACGAACGCCCGAGCGAGGGCGTCCGTGAGAGCGACCGGATCGACCGCGAGTTGACTGTCCAGCGCGGCCGCCGCCATCGCGGGGAACGGCGTTGCGAGTTCTCGCTCGTCGGCGCGCCGCATGTCGAGGCCGGCCTCGCGTCCGGCTCCGATCTCTGCCTCGATGGCTTCCAAGCCCGCCCGCGATGGCGTGTACGAGTACGCGGTGCGGTGTGTCGTCGACACTCCCGCGTCCTCCGTGAACTCGGCAAGCCATTCGGCTCCCGCCCGGTTCGCGTCGACATAGGCGCGCACGAGGGACGCGGAATGGTGCCTGCGCAGCGTCGAGAGCGTGCTGCCCTGCAGCAGTGAGACCTTGCCCGTGTTCGATCCGCTCGCGAGTTCTGCGATCTCGCCCGCTTCCACGATCGCAACGTCTCGCCCGAGGGTCGCCAGCATGAGACCGGTCGACAGCCCCGTAATGCCGGCCCCGACAATGACGACCTCGTGCCGTGCCGGAGCGAACGGGACGGAGACGGGCGGGGCGGTGCGGTCGAGTTTCCAGAGCGGGGGCATGAAACCAGCACACCTCGCGACGACGGATGAATCAACGGGGTTGACAGGGGGGCGCGACTCGCGGGCCGCTCTGCGACTGCGGGTCTAGGCTCAATACCGTTCAATTAGATGAGGATGGCTTCGTGGGGTGGTCTGTCGGGTTGGGGCCAGTTTCGGTGCCGGGCGCGTTTGACGTGCCAGCGGGTGTACTTGCGCTTGACGACGCGGGGGTTGGCGCGAGGGCGTCGCCTGGGCAGGAGCCGGCGGACAAGTTCGCCGATGGCGTGGGCCCAGAGCCGGACGATAGTGTCTTCGGCGTCAGGGGGGAAAAGCGCCCTGCTGGGCGATGGAGCGGCGGCTGATCCGGAGCGCGGTGACGAAGGAGATCCTGTGGGGGTCGTGGCCGGCGTGAGTGGCGGCATCGAGCATGAGGGTGCGGATCGCGTAGTGGCAGCACAGGTGTCCCCAGATCTCCTGGAGCACGAGATCGGGGGTCTTGGAGCGCAGCACCTGGCGGGGCCCGCGCTGATGGGTTTTCAGCTCGTCGAATGCGGTCTCGATCTCCCACCGTTGCGCGTACGCGGCGGCCAGTTCGGCGGCGGGAGCCTCTTGCGGGTCGAGGATCGTCGTCAGCAGCCGGTAGGGGCCTGCCGTGTCGCGTCCGTCCTCGATCGTGTACTCGACCACCCGGACGGTGACGCCCCGCTCGCGCTTCCGGTCGGTGCGTGAGTCGAACACCTCGGCCAGGTACGACCCGTCCGGCAGATCCTCGATCGCGTCGAGCTTGAGGTTGTCCCGGACCCGCCAGAGCAGGTCCGTGTCTGTCGCGGCGGCGGTCTGCCAGGCGGTGAAGGAGTAGAAGCCACGGTCGGCCAGGCACAGCATCCCCGGGGTGAGCCGGTCCAACAACTCGGCGGACAGCGCTTTCTCGCTCGTCGCGTACGGACCGCTCACCGCGTCGAAGATCGCATGGGTGCCGCACTCGGCGAGGGCGACCACCCTCGCCTGCGGGAACGCGGATCGTTCCCCCTTCATCACCCCGGGGCGCCCGAAGTGCTCGTCGTTGGCGGGTGTGTCAGCCAGATCCAGGCAGGTCCCATCGATCGCGACCAGCCGGCGCCCCGCCAGCCAGCACCCCGCAGCGTCCGGCCCCGCCAGAGGCTGCGCGACCCGGTCGAACAGCACCGCCATCGGCTCGGAACCCAGCCGGTCGCGCGCGTGGGAGATCGCTGCCTTGTTCGCCAGCCGCACCGGCGCCTGCTCCCGATCCGCCCACGCGATGCCGTCCGAGATCAGCGCCAGCACGTCCTCATACGACCCTTCCGAGTGCAGCGCCATCCCCATCGCGAAGTACACCACCGACCGGGCCGGCAACGACCTGCGCCGCTGCTCCGTCCGGCCGCACTCCGCGATCACCGCATCGACCAGACCGGCGGGGAACACCTTCATCAGCAACCCGACCGACACCAGATCCGGCAACCGCCGATCCGACTCGGGCTTCCTCCAACCAGAACGAGGCATACCCCAAAACTACACCGATGTAACTCTAATTGAACGGTATTGGCACTAAAGTGGCACGAGTCAGGAGGCCACCCTCAGGCGCGGCGTTGAACTCGTAGGTCAAACCCAACGCATGCGGCTCAACCTCTGCCAAGGCATTGCAATTGAACGCGGAAACCTGCAACGCTCCCAGCTCCACGTCATCAGTGCCCTGATCTGTCGTCGCTGGTGGCGGTGTAGACCCGCCGAGCCTGACCTGCGCTGCGCCGAGCCCAACCTGTGGTGTAGGAGGCGCCGATCCACGGTAAAAGGATGCCCCAGGAGGCGACGCAGTCTCCTCTGGGTGGGCGGTCATGGTCGTGGTTCTGTGGGTAACTCTAACGCTGTACTACGCTTCATAGTAGTTATATTACGTCCGGTCCTAGCTGAACCTGCGATTGAGGAGATTCGTCGGCCGCTGCGCGGCGGGATCGGACTTCGTTGCGAATACCGGTTTCAACTTGCGCACCCCGCGGACACCGGCCTTCCGCATGAGTCGCTCGGTCTGGTCCCGCCCAATTGACCAGCCCTGTCGTTGCATCAGCGCATGCATCTTCGGCGCCCGTAGATGCCGTAGTTCTCCGCACGCAGGCGGGCGATCTGGCACCGCGAAACTCTCCACTACTCCAAGCACCGGGCTCGCCAGCGCCCCGTTGCTTGGCATCGTGTTCGGCTGGGCTGAGCCTTCCCGGCGTGGCCCGACGCTTTCCGCGATCGCCGCCTAAGCATCGGCCCAGCTCAGCCCTAAGCGCAGCGCTCCTCACCGCGGTATACCCCGTGGGCTCGGGCTGCCGTTCCGCATGCTGGCGGTCGGGCTGGGCCCTGAGATAGCCGCTGTCGCCCTTCTGCGACGCCACATCCCCATCAACATCGTCGGCGGGCTTACCACGATTACTATTGGGGCATCCATGTTCAGGGGGTCTGAACGCAAACCCTCTGCTCCGTGCAGGATTTCAAGTGTGGAACGGTGCTAGCGAAATGAGTCTCACGACCGGCCGACCCAAGCGTTCACGCTGGCCGCTGATCACCGCCATCCTCGCCCCGCCAATCGTCGCCGGGGCGATCCTGGTGCCGACACTTATCAACAGTGGCCCCGCGCCGCAAGACATGTGGGTTGGCGCCACCAGCTACGGGCCCTCGAGCACCGCCCCTGCTGCTGACATCCAGGTGGTCCACAACGCCCTGCATAACATCGGCGCGCAGTGCCTCGAGACTGACCCCGACATGGGCATCATCGCCGCGGACGTTGACGAGATCATCGCGTTCTCGGCTCGCTACCCGACCGGCCGGTTTCCCATCGACGACGAGACCGCCACAGCCTCATCACTGCTGTTGGTCACCGAGAGGGCCGTGAAGAACTGCGCCCCGCAAGAAATAGAGGCTCTCGACGCCGCCCGATCAGCCTTGCCGTAGTCGCCGTGGCCAACTAAAACGCGAGTAATTCTCGCAACCATGTCGCGCAACCGACAGCTCAGAGCTGTGCACTCGTCGACCGTTCTGAGGCACTTCCTGAGCTGATCACCTACAACGGGCCGGCGCAGTCGATGCGGCCCGACGAGCTTGACGGGTAGCCAACTCGGGCCGAGCGCGTTCGCCTCGCAGCGACTATAGGAGCGTCGTGCTGCACATGGCGATCGGAGTGTGAGCGCTGCCGCCACGTCAGACGGCCTCGGACCGTGCAGCGGCCTTCGCGCCGATGCGCCGCCGATTCAGCTCGCGTGAGAACGGATCGTGGAGGTGCTGGTCGACGTTGAGAGGCACGTTCGCTGCGGCGAGCAATTCCTCCTCCGCGGTCCGAGGCGCGGGGTCACGCACCCAGCTCACTCGCGCATGCCGGTGCATCCAACCCACGAGAACTGGCCAGAGTGTTCGAAGTCGGGACGGCGCCGAAAGAAAGCGGCATTTACGCCTGGTGGTTCACGCCGGGTGCGTTACGGGTGCCCGCACGCGAGTATGCGGCCACGGACGAATTCGACTTGCTGTACACCGGCATCTCGCCACGCAAGCCGACCGCCGCGGGCAAAGCCAGCACCGGGAACATCCGCTCGCGGCTCCGCTCGCACGCGAAGCGAGACGCTTCGTGGAGCACGTGCGACGAAGTGGTCGGCGATGCCCTCGATCAGTGGCGCGCTGAACAGCGGGTTGAAGGCGAACGGCTCGCGGAGGAACTGCTGGGCAGTCGTGCCGCCGAAGCGCTCGACGTGAGTTCGTCGCTGTGCCCGGTAGTCGCCGACCGTCATGGTGAACCCTTGCCGAACGACACGGTCGAAGGCCTCTGAGCCTCCTAGCGCTTCGAGGGCCGGTTCAAGCTCGGGAGTCCACTCGAACGGATAGTGGCTCCCCTGAAGCAGCGCGGCGTGGAGAGCGAACCCGACGGACACCCACTGCTCCACGGAGCAGCCGAGCAACTCCTTCTGCCAGCTCGATGTCATGACCTCGGGAACGTAGCCCTCCTGAAACTCCGTGTCGCGGAAGAGGGCGACAGCCCGCGCCCAATGCGCCCCCGCGTCGGGCGCTTGGAAGGGTATTTGCGAGTAGATGAGGCGTAGGACCGTGGCGAACCCTGACCCCGGCTCCCCGAGGCTCGGATGTTCAAGGTTGAGAAACATCCAGCACATCCGTCGGAGTTCGTCCGGTGTTGGCGCGCCGCCTCCCGCCGTGCCCCATTGCAGGAACGTTGCCGCGACCCCGGCGATGTCCCACGGGAGGAAAGGCTTCACCCGCCCGCGTTCATCTGTGGGGTGGCCGTCCCACGCTCTCGACGCGACGCTGAGCATCTGGAGCGACGCATCGCGGTCGAACCGTCGGCAGAAGGCCCGCAGGTCTTGATAACGAGTAGCGCCCTCGATGGCGGGGGCGGTCACGAGTCATCCCGGGTTGGCAACTCCGAGGGAACCAGTGCGGCATCGTCCGGGTGGAAGTACAGCTCAAGCTCCGCGTTGTGGACGGTTCGCGCGTTCAAGCGCTTTGCCCACGTGTCGTTTCCTTCGACCTCGCGGTCGAACGCCCCATTGAGGAGAGCTCTTGTTTAGGCGTTTCTGGCGCACCTGGACCATCTGAGCTATTCGCCGAACACCATCAAGGCCTATGCCCATGACCTCCAAGACCTGTTTGGGTGGCTCGGCGACACCGGCCTGGATTGGCGGAATGTGCAGTTGCAGGACATCGGCGAATGGGTCGCCTGGTTGCGGGTTCCCCGGCGGCTGCGCGGCTCGGGCATCCCGGTTCTCCCGACGGTGGAGAGCGCTGTCTCGGAGCGGACGTTGCAGCGCAAGCTGGCGGCTGCCTCGGCGTTCTATGACTTCCATCTACGCTCCGATGTTGGGGTGGAGCTGGCGTTGTCACAGTGGACGCCGGGCTCGCGCCGTGGCGGCTTCAAGGGCTTCCTCGTGCACGCCGAGCGCGGAGCCCGGCGGCGGGAGATCCGAGCGATCGAGCTCGCCGCCGAGGCGGGCACCCCGTGGCTGCGCGTCGCCGGTATCAAGCTCGTGCTCGACGGCGTCATCGACGCCTGCACGGCGGCGATGCGGCATCCGTACGCCGACGGCTCGAACGCCGCACCCATCTGGCCGCTCGACGACCTCGCGCCTGTCGTCGTCGCAGCCGACGCCGCCGGCCTGCAGATCGCGATGCACGCGATCGGCGACGCGGCGAGCGGCATCGCCCTCGACGCCCTCGAGCACGCCCACGCCGTGAACGGCGACCGCCACCGGCGCCACCGCATCGAGCACCTCGAGTACGCCGACCCGGCCGACATCGTGCGGCTCGCGCGACTCGGCGTCACGGCGTCGATGCAGCCCGTGCACGCCGACCCGGCGATCTGGGCGAACTGGGCCGCGATGCTCGGCGACGAACGCGCCGACCGCGGCTTCGCCTGGACCGAGTTCACGGATGCCGGCGCCCGCCTGGCCTTCTCGACGGATGCCCCGACCGCGCCGCACGAGGCCCTGCCCAACCTGTACGTGGCCGCGACCCGGCGCTCCGCGCTCGACGGATCGTTCCCGCCCAGCCACCCCGAATACGCGGTGCCCCTCGAGGACGCCGTCGTGCACGCGACGCGCGACGCGGCGGCATCGTGCCTCGACGACGACGTGCGCGGCAGCATCGCGCCCGGCCTCGCGGCCGACTTCGCGGTGCTCGATCGAGACCCGTTCACCGAGGGCGCGGAGGCGCTCCTCGAAGCGCGCGTCGTGCGCACGGTCGTGGCGGGGGCCACCGTCTACGAAGTGTGACCCGTGGCGGCGTCCGATCCGGTCAGCGGACCGCAGTGGCGTACCTGGCCGGGTCGGCGTTGAAGCTCTCTGCGCATCCGTTCGAGCAGAAGTAGTAGGTGCGGCTTTCGTACTCGGTGCTTCCGGCGGCGGACGCCGGGTCGACGCTCATACCGCACACGGGGTCGGTGACCTTCTGGGACATGTGTTCCTCAATCTCTTCTTCTTCGCGTCCGACCTCCACTACAGGGTCGGTGGCTGGGATCCGGGCGGCATCGGGGACGGTCGGCGGGGTGAAGCTGCGAAGCCTGTTGGCGTTGGTCACCACGGACAGCGAGGACAGCGCCATCGCCGCTGCGGCAAGCATCGGGCTGAGGGTCCAGCCCAGCGCCGGGTACAGGAGGCCGGCGGCGATCGGGATGCCCGCGGCGTTGTAGAAGAACGCGAAGATCAGGTTCTGGTGGATGTTGCGCATCGTGGCCCGCGACAGGTCCACCGCGGTCACCAGCCCGGACAGCGCCCCCGAGATCAGGGTGATGTCGGATGACTCGATGGCCACGTCGGTGCCGGTGCCGATGGCGGAGCCGACGTCCGCCTGGGCCAGGGCGGGGGCGTCGTTGATGCCGTCGCCGACCATCCCGACCACGCGGCCCTCGCCCTGCAGCCGTTTGACCTCCGCGGCCTTGTGCTGGGGCATGACCTCCGCGAGGACCCTGCCGATGCCGACCTGCCGGGCGATCGCCGCGGCGGTGGCCCGGTTGTCCCCCGTCATCATCACCACGTCGATCCCGCGGGCACGCAGGGCCGCGACGGCGGCGGCGGAGCCGTCCTTGACGGTGTCCGCGACGCCGATCACACCGGCGAAGCGGCCGTCGACGGCTGCCAGGATCGGGGTCTTGCCGTCGGCGGCCAGCCGGTCGTCGTCGCCGGATTCCGCCGGGATGCCGGCACCGGCAAGCAGCCGCCGGTTGCCGACGAGCACCTCCCGGCCGCCCACCAGGGCGCGCACGCCCTGCCCTGTGACGGAATCGAACCCGGCCGCCTCGGGCAGCTCCATGCCGCGCTCGGCCGCTCCGGCCACGATCGCCGTCGCCAGCGGGTGCTCGGAGGCCCGCTCGACAGCGGCCACCAAGGTCAGCAGCTCGGCCTCGGAGAACCCTTCGGCGGGCAGCACGTCGGTCAGGGCGGGAGCGCCCCTGGTGATCGTGCCGGTCTTGTCGAGCACCACCGTGTCGAGCTTGTGGGCCGTCTCTAGTGCCTCTGCGTCGCGGATCAGGATGCCGGCCGTGGCCCCCTTGCCGGTGGCCACGGTGATCGACAGCGGCGTGGCCAGCCCCAATGCGCAGGGGCAGGCGATGATCAGCACCGACACGGCGGCAACGAGCGCGAAGACGAACGCCGGCGGCGGACCGGCCAGCTCCCACGCCACGAAGGCCCAGATGGCGACCGCGATGACCGCGGGCACGAAGTAGCCCGAGACCTTGTCGACCAGCCGCTGGATCGGGGCCTTCGACCCCTGCGCCTGCCGCACGAGCGCGATGATCTGTGCGAGCATCGTGTCCGCGCCGACCTTGGTCGCCGTGTACCGGAACGAACCCGTCTGGTTGATCGTGGCCCCGATGACCGTGTCACCGGTCCTCTTCGTCACCGGAATCGGCTCGCCGGTGACCATCGACTCGTCCACCGCGGAGGCGCCGTCGAGGACCTCTCCGTCGACGGGCAGCTTCTCCCCGGGGCGGACGACCACGACATCGCCTCGGACCACCTGGTCGATCTGGACCTCCAGCTCCTGCCCGCCGCGGATCACTCGCGCGATGCGGGGCTGAAGCCCGATCAGGGTGCGGATCGCCTCCCCGGTCCCGGCCTTCGCCTTGGTCTCCAGCAGCCGGCCGAGCAGGATCAGGGTGATGATCACCCCCACCACCTCGTAATAGACCTCCCGCGCCTCTGCGGGAAGGGCGCCCGGTGCGAATGTGACCACGAGGCTGTAACCGAACGCGGCGATGGTGCCCAGCGTGATCAGCGAGTTCATCTCCGCGGTCCGGTGCGACAACGCCAGCCACCCGGTCTTGTGAATGGGCCAGCCGGTGTAGAAGAACACCGGCACGATCAGCAAAAGCTGGAAGAAGTCGTTCATCAGCAACGGCGGCACCCACGTGGCACCGAACAGCTTCACCGCCATCACCGCGAAAAGCACCGGGAAGGTCAGAATCGCACCCAGGATGACCCGATTGCGCAGATCCCTGATCTCCGCCGCACGCTCACGCTCCTCGGCATCTCCGGAGTCTTCCGCCACACTCAGCGTCGGCATCGCGGCCAGCGGCTGCGCGCCACCACCGTGTACATGTTCGGCCGCCACCGCGTCCTGCGCGTGGTCACCCGTGCCGCCATCGGCGTGGACATCCGTACCGCCCTCGCTCTCCTGACGCTCGGCCAGCGCGACGGCAGAGCCCCCACCGTCGGCGTCCGAACCGCCCAGGACACGGATGCGCCCGTGCAGCATGTTCATGCCGCACGCGAACGTGTACTCACCGGGCTCGTCGGGGGTGAACTCCACCGTGGTCGTCTCATTCGCGGGCAGCAGCTGGTTGACCTTGAAGTCGGGGAACACCACGCGCGAGGAGCACTCGCCGCTCTCCTGCCGGTCGAACGACAGGCGCACCGGCACCCCCGCTGCGACCTCGATCGTGTCCGGGCTGTACCCGCCCTTGACGGTCACCGTCACGACCTGCACCCCGTCGGCGACCTCGGCCTTGCTCGACTTCTTCGGCCCGAAGAAGAACCAAGCGATGAACGCCGTCAGCGCCAGTGCCCCCCCGATGACCAGAACGTCACCGACAGCCATGGCCCCCACCTCCCTGCACCTTGCAGCAGCCTGTCCGCTGAGTTCTGAGCCGTCGCAGACCCGAGCGATCGCGCTGCGCGCCGATCGCCGTCCTCTCATCATGGACGGGCCATCCCGCCATGGTGTCCAACCCTGAACGCGAGTTCATGGCTTCTCCGTTTAGGGTGGGTGCCCCAGCCGCTATACCCTTACCCCCCATGGGTGTCAACGCGTTTGCTTTCCATTACCCTTGAGGTCGGCGTGAAGTGCATCCTGATACGAGGATTCTCCGGGAGCCAGTCGTTGATGTGTTGGTGCTTGTGGGTGTGGTCATTGTCCGTGACCACACAGAGTCGTTCACCGGGTAGGCGCGGGCACCCTCTTCATCACGTCGAGGAAATCGGCCTTCCCGTTCCGGTCGTATGCACTTGTCCGCCCCCTCCCAACTGCCGTGGACGTGGAGTTCGCTCCAAGGCAAGCTCTCTTCTTCACCTCTGGTAGTCGCCTACGCGATATCGACATGTTGCCCTCTGTGGTAGCGCCCTCATCCTCAACTCGGAGAGCCCGCTGTCCGAAATCTTCAGGGGAGGTTACAACACAGGTACTCTCACGGCAGCCCCGAGATCCCCGGTGCGGTGCGCAATAGGCGTCGGAGCAACAGTGAAGCAGGGACAGCAAACCGAGAGCGCGAGCGGGTCAGCGCAGCGCAGAGCGCGCGCTTGCTAACGCGGCCAGGAGTAGGATGTAATCCCTGATCATCCGGCATGGCCCAGAGTGACGAGGGGTGAGGAGTTCGGTTGCCCAAGTTCGGGAATCTCGAAAGCGCGATCATGAATGCGGTGTGGCATGCCGATCGGCCGCTGCTGGTGCGCGACGTGTTGGACCGCATGGGACGCGAGCTCGCGTACACCACGGTGCAGACCGTGATGGAGATCCTGCACCGCAAGGGCTGGCTGACAAAGAGTCGTGACGGCCGGGCATTCCGGTACGGTGCGGCGGCGAGCCGCGATGAATATGTTTCGGGCTTGGTTGGCGAGGCCCTCGCCCTGAGCGATGACAGCACGGCGGCCCTCGTAGGGTTCGTCGAGCGGATGCAGCCGGATGAGGTGGATGAGCTGCGCCGCATGCTGGGTTCGGCACGAGAACAGCGAGAGCGCGGATGACCGCCGCACTGACCCTGCTCGGCTACGCACTGCTGATTGCGGCCACGGTCCCGCGGTTGCTGCGGGCGGCCGCATGGGTGGACCGTGCGCCACGACTGGCGATCATCGCCTGGCAGGTGACCACCGTGAGCATCCTCACTTCCGTCGTCTTGGCGGGCGTCGCCCTCACCGTCCCGACAGTGCCGGTCACTGGCAACCTTGCAGAGTGGTTGAACGCCTGTCTCATGGCCCTCCGGGAGCAGTACGCTTCTACCGGCGGCGTCGCCAGCGGGGCAGCAGGTGTCGCGCTCGCCCTGGCCGTGACTGGACGCATCGGCTGGTCCCTCACCATCGCGACGCGGCGAATGGTCAGGGAGCGGGACAGCCACCGCCGGACCCTCGACATCGTCGGACAGCCAGATCATCGGCATGGTTTCGTCATCCTAGAGTCCGACGAGTCGATGGTGTACTGTCTCCCGGGGCGCCGCCATCGTACCGTCATCACGCGGGCCGCGCTCGGCAACCTCGACGATCGTCAGCTCAGGGCGGTGCTGGCACATGAGCGTGCCCACCTGCGCGAGCGCCACGATCTTGTCCTGCTGTTCTCCGCTGCGATCGCCGCCGCATTCCCATTCCTGAGGATCTTCCGCACGGCAACCACGGAGACCACACGATTGGTGGAATTGCGTGCCGATGACATCGCGAGCGTCAAGACTGATCGGCTTACTCTGGCCGAGGCTCTGCTCTTGGTGACATCCGGTGGTGCGCCGCGCGCCACTCCCGGTGTCGCACTCGGAGTAGGGAATGATGCCGCCGCCCGCGTCCGCCGGCTGATCCCACCCCGAAACCGGATCAGCCGAACTCAGGGGGCGGTCGGCTCCGCCGCCGTCGCAGCTGCCCTGGTGCTTCCATTGGTGATTCTCAGCGGACCTGCTGCGGTGGCCGCACAGCACCCCATCTGCCCTGCCGACTCGATCGGGGCAGCGAGCGCGACCACGACCGCCTGACCCGGCGGCTCCGCTCGTCGCGTCGGTAGTGCGACGACCGACTGGACAAACGTCCTCCTATCTCCTAAACTCCTTAGTAGATTGGTCCCACCTGCATTCTTTGCCGAGCGGGCCACGAACGGAGTGTATGGACGAGGTACTGTTCGGCGGCATGCCGGTTACCGCTTGCCTCGTCGGGCCGAATGGAACCATCCCGTGGAGTGCCCACTACGGCGGTGTCCCGACTACACCACGTACGTTCCTGTCGAGCAGCTACTCAGCGACCTGAAGGAGGGAGTCACGTGATCAACCCGATCCTGCTGATTCAGCCCGACTGCACGTGGTGCGCCGACAGAAAGCAACCGCTCGCCGAGCTCGATGAAGACATCCCACTACCCCGCGTCGACGAGGTCGACTTGCGCAGCGACCGGGCCGTCGACTCGCCACCGACCATCGCCTCATGGTCGCGCGCGGCCTGATCGCCCACGTCCGGTTTTCCAAGCGCGCTCCGCACGCAGCTGCTCGTTCTCACCCCTGCCGATATCACCTCCAACTGACCAGAAGGGTCATCTCGTGGAACTGTCGTACCTCCTGCTCGTCCTCGTCTGCCCGCTCGTCATGGGCGCCATGATGTGGTTCATGATGCGTGGAAACAGCGCAAAGCCGCACGCAAGCGCGGACCAGGAACAGGAGCTGGCCAAGCTGCGTGCAGAGATCGCCGCGCTGCGACCCGCACCTGCCCCCTTCGACGAGCGGCACCCCGCCCCCGCCTCGCGCGCTGACAAGCACACCTCGGCATGACCCCGGAGGTGCTGATCACCCTCGCCGCAGCGGCAGCGGGGATCGGTCTGATGTGGTTCGTCTGCATCCGTCCGATGCGAAAGATGCATTCCTCGGCGAAGGCGCCGGGCACAGCACGAATGGACAGCTCAACTGGGAGCGGTTGCTGCGCTTCGGCATCGTCGCCCAGCATCGAGGATCAGCTTCGGGCCGCGAGGAAAGAGCTGCAACAGCTCCGGCAGGCCGAGAACCCGGCCGAACCTGACTCGAGCCCGTCGCCCTCCAACGGGCGCGGTGGCCTATAAGGCGCCGCCGAACCGTTCCCCCTCTTCACTCGCTGTCGGGCAGTGGGACGAGTCGGTGCGGGTCGCCGGGGAGTTCGGATCTCTTCCATTCGAGACCAATACTGATGCCATTCGAGACCAGTACCGATGCCCGCAACATGCCGCATTGCGCCGAAAGGAGACCAGTGAACACGGAACGAGTCGAACTCCGCGGCGACTGGATGACCTGCGCATCCGGTGAGATACGGATCGAAGAAGCTCAATCGCATTCCGGGAGTCGGCGTGGCCGTGAACTATGCGACTGCGAAGGCACGGGTCGTTTCGCGATGCCGGGCCTCCTGAAGCCGCTGATCGGCGGAGCCGCGATGGCCTCCTCCTCTGTCCTCCTGGTCACCAACAGTCTTCGTCTTCGCCGGTTGAGCCCTGGCCAGTGCAGCCAGTGCAACTGAACGCTTCCGGCCAGAGCCGGGCACCGAATCCCCTGTCGGTCGTTCCGCCTCCACGCCAGCCGATTCCCACCCGAATGACGCACAGAAAGCCACGCCGTGAATTTCATTACCAGTATCCCCCGTCCCCCGGGGCAGTCTCTGATGCTCGGGCCGATCCACATCACGTACTACGCCCTGATCATTCTGACAGCGATCGCAGTGGCCATCTGGCTCACCTCATGGCGACTCAAGCGACGCGGTGGCCCGTCGGGCGTGGTGCTCGATATCGCCATCTGGGCGGTGCCCTTCGGCATCGTCGGCGGACGCCTGTACCACGTGGTGACTCACCCGGGAGATTACTTCTTCCCCGGCGCGGACCTCACGAAGATCTTCTTCGTTTGGGAGGGCGGGCTCGCCATCTTCGGCGCGGCCATCTTCGGCGCGCTCGGAGCCTACATCGGGTGTCGCCGGGCCGGCATCCGCTTCCTATCTTTCGCCGACGCGCTCGCGCCTGCGCTGCTGATCGCCCAGGGCATCGGGCGGATCGGCTGCTACTTCGCCGAAGAACTGTTCGGCGCCCCCACCACCCTTCCCTGGGGGCTGGAGGTCAGCCCGACCAACCCCGCGTTCCCAGCCGGGCTCCCCGCCGACACCCTCTTCCATCCGCTGTTCCTGTACGAGCTCATCTGGAACTTCATCGGTGCCGGTGTCATCTTTGCCGCCGAGCGCAGGTTCCACCTGCGTTGGGGCAAGGCCATCGGGCTCTATCTCGTCTGGTACGGCATCGGCAGGACGTGGCTCGAGGACCTGCGCCTCGACCCGACCGAGTTCCTGCTGGGCGGTGTCAAGATCAACATGGTCACCGCAATGACTGTTGCCCTCCTCGGGGTCGTCTTCATCATCGTGCAGAGCCGTCGCAGACTGGGGCCGGAGACGAGCGTCTATCTTCCCGGGCGCGACCCCGATGCTGCAGCACCCTCAGCAGAGGCGCGGACACCAGATGTTCACTCTGACGTCGACGATGACCTCGTATCCGCTTCGCCCTCCACCGACGGTCGAAGCGATCTGCGGCAACCGCCCGGCGCCTGAGGCCTACGTGATCACACCCCGAAAGAAGGAGAAAACAGATGATGGACTCTGAGACGACGCCGACGCCCGAGCCGACGCCCTCGCCGTCGGACATGTCCGGGATGGAGGGCATGTCCGGGATGGACGGCATGATGTCGATGATGGACGAGATGATGGGAGAGATGATGTCGATGGACGGTATGGGCGGTATGGGGTGGACGGGCGGTATGGGGTGGATGTGGGTGTGGACGATCCTGCTCGCACTCCTGCTCATCGCGGGGCTGGTTCTGCTGGTGCTGCTGATTGTCAGAATGGTTCGCAGTCAGGGGAGCACCTCAGCCGCGGCCGCCGATGGGAGTGGCGCGGCACGGCGGATACTCGCCGAACGATACGCGCGTGGCGAGATCGACTCGGATGAGTACCAGACACGGCGGGACGGTCTGTAGCGGGTCGAACAAGAGAAAATGTGGCAGCGCTGGCACTGATACCACCCGCGTGTCTTTGGCGGATGGCCCGGGATCAGGCCTTCGAGACGGTGATGCTGACCGGGGTCGGGTTCGCGAAGACGTCGAGAACTGGGCAGTGTTCGTCAACCGCGTCCTTCAGTTCCTTGTAGCGTTCCTCCGTCTCGGGACCGGAGATCCGGACATCGAGCCGTACCGACGTGAAGCCGGCGCGCACGCCTTCCTCGATCCCGAACAATTTTCGTGCGTCGAGGTCCTCTTCTGCCTCGATCGCGATGCCGTCGACCTGAACGCCGAGCGCCTGGGCGTACAGCCGGTACACGACGACCTGGCAGGACAGCAGGGCGCCAAGGGCATACTCGACCGGGCTCGCCGCGGCATCGTCCCCCGCGAGCGCGGCGGGCTCATCGACCGCGAAGGTGTGCTTTCCCGATGTGACCCGCGAGGCGACCGAGCCTTCGCCTTCCGCCTTCACGCGGAACGTCAGCTCTGCCGCGGTCGGGTCCGCCGAGATCCGCTCACCCCACGAGGCGGCGGCGGTCGTCAGGCGCTCGGTGCGCTGCTCAGCGATGGGGGGATGTCCGGTTGAGGTCTCGAGGAGCGTCATAACGCGACGCAAACCTGCCTCCCGCTGGCGTGCGAGCGGGCCTGCCGCACGGCGCAATAAAGGCGGCTCCGGCGTCTCACATTGCCGGGCGCACCGCTTGCATGCGCCCGGGTAGGTGGTCACATCGTGGGCGTCCAGGTGGTGCCACCGTCCTCCGACCGGATCTCAGCTTGGGCTCGACGGAGCGCGCCAGCGCAGAGGTTCCGCCGTCAACCGAGAGGGTCACGGCGCTGGTCGCTGGGGGGCGATTTCCTCCCAGCCGGTCCCGCCGTCGGTGCTGCGCGCTGCGCAGTTCATGCCGACGACGACGATCTCGTCGGTGTCGGCCGGATCCCAAGTCACCACCATGGCTCCCTGTGGCCCGCCGAGGCTGGTCCAGCTGAGCCTTGATCCGATTCGGTATGGGGTGTCCTGGATCATCGCCCCGAGGTGTGCACGCCGCGCTGCCTGGTCCGAGAACGTGCCCTGACGCTCCACCCACGCGTAGTAGCCGGCGCGGGACACGCCGAGCAGCCGGGCCATGAACTCGACCGCGTGGAAGGCCTTCTCCGCGTGCATCAGCGTGAACTTCTCGCTCACTTCTGCTCCCTCGCGAAGAAGCCGCGGCTTTTTTCAAGAACGCGTTCTCCTCCGCCAGCCGCCGGCGAGAATGTCAACTGAACTCAGACCCGGGGTGGCAATCTAAGCGAGGACCACCTGGGTGTGATGGCGGTGGGGGCCGATGCCCGTCGTCACGGGCTTGCTGGCGCGGGCTCGGGGTTGCCGGATTGCCACGTCGAATCTGTCGTCGAGCCATGGTGTGGGGTTGCAAGGCGGTTTCTGGCCACCTCGCCTTGAGGTGTGTCAGGACGGCGTCTTTCGCTACAGGTATTGGCAGATCTGGTTTGCCGCGCAACTCTCCGTGTCGATGGAAGTGGCCTCGGCGCGCAGTTCGGCGAGGGTCTCGCGCAGCGACACGAGGTGCTGTAGTTGGGCGTCGATGTCCGCCAAGCGTTGGTCGAGCAGGCCGCGGACGTGCTCACAAGGAGCGTCGCCGCCGTCGCGGATGTCGAGCACCTGCCGGATCTGGGCGAGGGTGAGGCCCGCAGCTTGTCCGCGGTGGACGAAGTCGATACGGGCGACAGACTCCAAGCTGTAGTCACGGTAGCCGGACTGCGTGCGGTCGGGCTCGGGGAGGAGGCCCTGTTCTTCATAGAACCGCAGGGTCTTCGTAGTGGTGCCGGCCGCGTCGGCGAGCTCTCCGATCCGCATGGCATCTCCTAATTCCGAGCTAGGGCTTGACCTTCCATCATACTGGAAGGTCCAGAATGGGGGCATCGAGGGAGTTCTCAAGCTGATCGGAAAGGAATTTGGATGAGCAGCACGAGGGTTGATCTCGCGGTGATCGGCTCAGGCGGAGCGGCGTTCGCGGCCGCGATCCGCGCGCGTGGACTGGGCAAGTCGGTAGTGATGATCGAGCGTGGCACGGTCGGTGGCACCTGTGTGAACACCGGCTGCGTGCCGTCCAAGGCGTTGATCGCTGCGGCCGAGGCACGTTACACCGCTGCCGACGCCGCAGGCCGGTTCCCGGGGATACATGCCGACGCGGGTTCGGTGGATATGCCCACCCTCGTCGAGGGCAAGCAGTCGCTCGTGGAGTCGATGCGTTCGGCGAAGTACGTCGACATCGCCGAGGCCTACGACTGGCCGATCCGGCAGGGTGCGGCGACCTTCACGGGCACCCCGGATGCGCCGCTTCTCCGAGTGATGGCACCGGACGGCAGCGGTGAGGTGATCGAGGCCGAGCATTACCTGGTCGCCACCGGTGCCCAGCCGTGGATCCCACCGATCCCCGGCCTGGAGCAGGTGGACTACCTGACCTCCACGACCGCGATGGAACTAAACGAGGTGCCCGACTCACTGCTGGTCCTCGGCGGCGGCGACGTCGGCCTGGAGCTGGCCCAGCTCTTCGCCCACCTCGGGGCGACGGTCACCATGCTGGTGCGCTCCCGCCTGGCCTCCCGCGAGGAGCCGGAGGTGTCCCAGCTGCTGCAATCGGTGTTCGCCGACGAGGGCATCCGGGTGGTACGCCGTGCCGAGGTCACTGCCATCAGGCGCGACGACCCGACAGGGCAGGTCGTGGCCACGGCAACGGTGTCCGGGGGCACGAGTGAGTTCCGGGCCGACCGGGTGCTCGTGGCTATGGGCCGCCATCCGGTCACCGACGCGCTCAACCTGGACGTCATCGAGGCCAAGACCGGCCTCGACGGGGCGATCATGGTCGACGACGGCCTGGCCACCTCGAACCCGCGGATCTGGGCGGCCGGCGATGTGACCGGGCACCCCGAGTTCGTCTACGTCGCGGCCTCGCACGGCGCGATGGCTGTCGACAACGCCTTCACCGGCGTCGGCCGGACCATCGACTACACCCACCTGCCCCGGGTCACGTTCACCAGCCCCGCGGTCGGCGCGGTCGGGATGACCGAGAGGGAGGCCATCGCCGCCGGGTATCGGTGCGACTGCCGGGTGCTGCCGCTCGACTACGTGTCCCGGGCCCTGGTGAACCGGGACACCCGCGGGTTCATCAAGGTCGTCCGCGATGCCGAGAGCGACCGGATCCTCGGGATCACCGCGGTCGCCAAGGACGCCGGCGAGTTCGCCGCCGCCGGGGTCTACATCCTCGAAGGACAGATGACCGCCGACCAGGTCGCCCATGCCTGGGCGCCCTACCTGACCATGGCGGAGGGTATCAAGATCGCCTGCCAATCCTTCACCACTGACGTCAGCAAGCTGTCCTGCTGCGCCTGACGCGCAAGCACTCCGATCAGAGAAGGAGACACACCGATGAGCGCCCCCCATGACACCCCCAGCCGACGCCTCCTGGAGCGGCTCGCCGACTCCGGCCAGAACGGCCTCGACCCGGTCGTCTTGATCCCGCTTCTGAAGCTGCTCGCCCACGGCGAGCCCGTCGAGGTCGCCGATCTGGCCGCGGCCGCCGGCCTCAGCGACACCGAGGTCCGTGCCCGGCTCGCCGCCGTGCCGGATACCGAATACGACGACGCCGGCAGAATCGTCGGCCAAGGTCTCACCCTGCGACCCACTCCGCACCGGTTGACAGTCGACGGCCAGGAGCTCTACACCTGGTGCGCCCTTGACACCTTGATCTTCCCGACCCTGCTCGAGCGCGCCGCCCGGGTGGAGTCCGTCTCGGCAGCCAGCGGGCAACCGATCACGATCGCCGTCGAGCCCGACCGCGTCACCCGCGTGGGGCCGGCCACCGCCGTGGTGTCCGTGCTCAACCCCGACGGCGCATCGATCCGGTCTTCCTTCTGCAACCAGGTCCACTTCTTCACCTCCAATGAGGATGCCGCCGACTGGCTGGCCGACCATCCCGAGGGGCAGGTGCTCCCGGTCGCCGACGCCTACCAGCTCGCGACCGACCTGACCACCGTCATGCACCACGCCACCGACGAGGCCATCACGACCGGCTCCCCGCACGCCGTCGGCAGCGAGGCACCGACCTGTTGCCAAGCACGACCGCTCCTTGGAGCGGGTTCAGATAAAGCAGATGACGTCGTAAACGTGAATCGGCCCGAGCCTGGAGCGAATGGGTAGCGAATAGACGCCTTGCCAGCGCTCAAGACGACCCGCGACTGCACGCTCTCATCGGTTCCTGGGTGACTGCGGACCGTAGACTGGCTCATACTGCCGTTCCGGGTGGCGGAAGACTTTCGGAGCATCGGCGTGGTGGGCTCGATCGGTTCTTAGAGGAGTGGGTGAGTTTGGAGCTCTTCGCGCTGTCCTCACTGGCGCTGGTGGCCGGGGTGGTGTCATTTACGGCACCGTGCACCCTGCCACTTTTGCCCGGCTACATCTCCTACGTCTCCGGCATGGCGAGTTCGGGTGCCGTGGTGGCCAAATCGAAGGTGCTTGCGGGCGCCGGCCTATTCGTGCTCGGATTCTCGGTGGTGTTCGTCGCACTGGGCCTCACCGCGTCGGGCCTGGGGCTGCTGCTGGCCCAGAACGGGCGGCTGCTCGAGCTGGCCGGTGGTGCATTCATCGTAATCATGGGCCTGGTGACCGCCGGTGCACTGCGGATTCCGCTCCTGCAGCGACAGCTCAGCTTCGACCTCTCGAAGCTCGGCCGGGGCCCACGTTCTGCGGCTCCGCTCGGGGCGGCTTTCGCGTTCGGCTGGACACCCTGCATCGGGCCGGTATTGGCCAGCGTACTGGTGACCGCCGCGAGCACGGAATCGATGTTCGAGGGGGCAGTTCTCCTGGCCGCCTACTCGCTGGGCCTGGGGCTGCCCTTCCTCGGACTCGCGGTGGCGGTCGCGCGTGGGAACGCCCGAATCGGCTGGTTGCGCCGGCACACTCGCAAGCTTGAGGTCGCCGGTGGCGTCGTGCTCGTCCTGATGGGCCTCGCGGTGATGAGCGGTCTGTGGACAGAATGGATGAGTTCGATGCTCAGCTGGTATGCCAAGGTGGGATGGCCGCCAATCTGACTGGATGCACACTACTCGTCCGGCGCGTCCTGCACCGGTCCGGTGGAGATGGTGGGGTCAGGACGTTCGCCCGCGAGCATCTCGTCCAGTACGCCGCTGAGCAGCGGCAGGGTCGATGCCCCGGTGATCTTTGCCGCGATCCGTCCTTCCGGGTCGATGAAGAAGGTCTCCGGAACGCCGAACACGCCGAAGTCGATCGCCAGTCTCGATTCGGGATCGCTCACATAGAGGTAGTCCTCCCCGCGGCCCATCTCGTCCAAGAAGGCGGTCGCCGTCGATTTCTGGTCCTGGTACACCACGCCGATGAACTGCACCCCGGCGTCCCGGTACGCGGCGGCGGCCGCGTTCAAGGAGGGATGTTCCTCACGGCATGCCACGCACCACGACGCCCAGAAGTTGACCACCACTACGTCGCCCTGGAAGTCGCTCAGTGAGACCGAACCGTCCTGCTCCAGATAGGGAAGTTGGCGCTCGGGTGCTGGCTCTCCGATCAGCGGTGTGGACACGAGGGTATTGTCCCGGTCCAGCCGGGCCCCGAAAAGGGCTCCGATCCCGACCGCGGCCACGACGACGAGGGCGGCGCTCCACCGTAGCCAGCGTCGTCGTCGCGGTGGCGGGGAGGCCGACATCGTCGCCTCCGTAGCACGCGACCGGATCATCCGGTTCCGCCCACGACCTCGCCGGACGCAATTCGCCGTAACTCCTCGACCTGCTCCCGCACACCGGCGGCGAGGTCCGTCCGCTTCTGCAGGGTGTCGAGCACGGTGATGGCCCCCTCCTGATCCTCGAACCCATAGAGCAGAATGTTCGCCTTGAACCACAGCGCTTCCATCAACTCAGGTTCCGCCGCCAGCGCCTGATCGACCAGCCGGGCCGCCTCCGCCGGATCGCCGACCTGCAGCATCAACCAGCCGAGACGCGCCATCGAGGCGGGATTTCCTGGTTCCCGCTCGAGTGCTTTTCGGTAGTGCACGAAAGCAAGGTCGTAGCGCCCTTCCGCGGCGTAGCGGTCCGCGAGCGCGAGGCGCATCCCGATCACGTCCGGGTTCGCCGCGACGACCGCTTCCATCTCCTCGTTGGTGACGTTATCCAGCTCCGCCGCGGTTGGGGCATCGCCGCCGCTGGTACCGAGCGGATTCTGCAGTGCCTCGTTTCCTGTCACGAATCCCCCTTCCGGCCGGTCGAGAAGGTTGCCGGGCAGCAGCAGCACTGCCGCGACGACCGAAAGGAGTCCGAGGGAGTAGAGCAGGATGCGCGGCTGGAGCAATTGCCGTCCGCGACTGGCCCTCAGCTCATCGGCCTCGCCAAGGTCCTCACCGGATTCGCGGTCCTCACCGGGCTCCGAATCGTAGGTCTCCCCGGAATCGTGCGCGGAGAGCCGTTCGATCTCCGCAATCGCGCGCGCCGCCTCGCTCTCGTACGTACTGCGCAAGGAGGTTTCGGTCTCCGGTGACAGCTCACCGCGGTCGACCTGCTGCTCTAGCTCCAGCAGGTCCCGGAGCGCCTGATCCCGGCGCTGCTCCAGAGCCTGGCGGCCGCCGCTCACGGTTCTTCCTCCTCGGCACGCCACCGGTAGTCAGCCAGGGCCGCCTGCACCCTGTCGCGATCGGTGCCGATCAACTCGGCCGGGTCGACGACCGGGCGCCGACTTCTCGTCGCCAGAACGACGACGCCGGTGCCCGCCGCCACCGCCGGAAGCAGCCACAGCAGGAAAGTCTGCCCCTCCACCGGGGGATCCAGCAGGATCCACGCACCATACCGTTCGGTGAAGTAGCCGATGACCTGCTCGTCGGTGCGTCCGGCGGCCACCTGTTCGGCGACGATCCGGCGCATCGATGTCGCCGTCTCCGACGGCGACTCCGCGATCGACACACTCTTGCAGACCGGGCAGCGCAGTCGCTGCTCAAGCGCGAGGGCGCGGTCTGATTCAACCGCATTCCCCCCGAAGAGCCCCGCCGCAGCGACCGCGAGCAGCACGAGGATGAGCCCGGCCAGCCCCCACTGCCGACGCCCGTTACGCATGAGGATTCCCCTCGACCACGGCATCTGCTTGCCGCCGGGAGTCAGTGCCGCCGTCACCACTACGACGCCGGAGGCCGAGTGCCCACGCGCCCCCCGCCATGATCAGCGTCCCGCCAGCCCAGAGCAACCACATGTAGGGGTAGCGGTAGAGGTTGAGCCCGATCTCGTCGGCTTCCAGGCTAGACAACGCCACATAGATGTCACGACTCGGGGTGCTCCACACCGACGGCGTGGCCACCGCCTGCACCTGGTTGTTGAACTGGGTCAGTGCTGGTTCGGCGCGGAACTCGACTTTGTCGTCCGCTTCGAAGACAATACGTGCGATAGTCGCGGTCCGGTCGCCGCCGACCCGCTCGAACGAGCCCTCGTAGGTGACCGTATAGCCATCGAACTGCACTGACTCGCCGCGCTCAAGCATGACGCTCGTCCGGTCCGAGAGGGTTCCCGAGGTGGCGATCCCGAGCGCCAACAGCGCCACTCCGAGATGCGCCAGTTGCCCGCCCCAGTAACCCCGGCGCTTGACGATCATCCGCAGCATCGGCCTCGGGCGTAGCGCAGGAACCGAGGTGATCAGCTCCCGGATGCTCCCGCTGATAATCGCCGCAACCAGGAACGCGACTAGGACGACAGGCACCGCACGCACACCGTTGAGAACGAGAGCGGCCGCGACCGCACTGGCGATCAGCAGCGGGACCCGCAGTCGGCGCCACATCACCGCCGCATCGGCCCGCCGGTAGGGCGTGAAAGGACCGATCCCCATCGCCAGCAGGAGCGCGAAAGCCAGCGGCACTGCCATCCGGTCGAAGAAGGGCCGCCCCACCGACACCTGCGCACCGCTGAAGGCCTCGACGAAGACCGGGTACACGGTGCCGAGCAGCACTACGAAGGCGAACACGGTGAGGATGACGTTGTTGGTGACGAACGCGCCCTCGCGGCTGAGGATTGATTCCGGATGCCGGTTCGAGGCGAGCTGCTCGCCGCGGAGCGCGAATAGCGCGAAGCCGCCGCCCGCGACGAGGACGAAGAAACCGAGTAGAGCCGGGCCGACGCCGGACTGGGTAAAGCTATGCACCGAGGCGATCAAGGACGACCTGGTCAGCAGGGTGGCGAGAATTGTCATCGAGAACGTGCCGATCACGAGGACGAAGTTCCATGCCTGAAGCATGCCGCGCTTGACCTGCACGACAGACGAGTGGATGAAAGCGGTGGCCAGCAACCAGGGAATGAGGGCGGCGTTCTCAACCGGATCCCAGGCCCAGTAGCCGCCCCAGCCCAGCACCTCATACGACCACCACGCGCCGTAGACCAGTCCACCGGTCAGAAACGTCCACGCCACTAGGTTGGAGCGGCGTGTGCGGCGCAGCCAGCCGACTCCGCCCTCGCGGATCAGCAGGGCGGACATCGCGAACGCAAACGGCACGGTGAACCCGACCAGTCCCAGGTACAGCATGGGCGGGTGGATGAGCACCATCAGGTGGTTCTGGAGGATAGCGTTCGGGCCGGGTCCGTCCAAGGGAGGGTCGGCGAGAATGCCGAACGGGTTCGCGACGGTGGCGATCATCCCGAAGAAGAACGCGGCAACAACGCCGATGATGGCTAGCGCACCGGTGCCCAGCCGGTCCTCGACGCTGCGCACTTGCCGGAGCACGACGGCTGTATAACCGGCCAGCACCAGTGTCCAGAGCACGATGCTGCCGGACAGCGCCGACCAGCCGGTCGTGATCTTGAACAGCAGCGGCGTAGCCCGCGCGGAGTTCTCCGCGACGTAGGAGACGGAGAAGTCGTCGGTGACGAGTGCGAACTCCAGCGCGCCGAACGCGACCACGGCCCCGGCCACCATCCCGAGGACGGCGAGTCGAAGCTGACCCAGCCGCACCGGTCCGTCCGGTCGGCGCTGGGCCCGCCAGCCGAGCACCGTGAGTGACAGGGAGCTGACCAGCGCCAGGACTACGGCGGTCCAGCCCACCGCCGCCGTCACGGTGTCACCGCTCGGGTCGAATATTCCGCACTGTCCTGTGGCACCGAATACTCTTCGTACTCCTCGTCGTGCTTGATGATCACCGTGTCGGCGTAGAAGGCACCGGCACGCCAGCTGCCCTCAACCACGGCCCCGATACCCGCGGCAAAGAGCTGCGGGGGGGCGCCGGTGAGCCGCACCGGTATCGCCGCGCCGTCGTCGACGAGGGTGAACCGAGTCTCCTCGTCCGTGCGCACCACACTGCCCTCCGCTACTAGTCCGCCGAGCCGGAATCGCTCTCCCGCCGGCGCGGAGCTCTTCTGAGCCGCCGCCTCGGTCGGGGTCAGGTAGTACACCAGGTTCTGGTTCAGGTTGCCGAACAGCAGGAATCCGACCAGCATCAGAATGGCGCCGGCCACCGGAATCACGATAAGCCGATACTTCATCGTGGGCGCTCCGCCTCTCGCCGCAGCCTGGCGCGGCGGAGGTGCAGCA
Organism: Microbacterium sp. HM-570; assembly: GCF_054165885.1. Taxonomy (NCBI): domain Bacteria; kingdom Bacillati; phylum Actinomycetota; class Actinomycetes; order Micrococcales; family Microbacteriaceae; genus Microbacterium; species Microbacterium sp. HM-570. The sequence goes on along the minus strand of NZ_CM135111.1, from coordinate 2,688,414 downwards.
CGCCGAAGTAGCCGAGGATAGAGCCGTAGGCGGTGATAAATCCCCAACCCACCCAGAACCATTCAGACATGAGAGCGCGGTCCTTTCAGCTGTGGTGCACCGATCGACTGGCCGGCCAGTTTCCAGTCATGCGCTGCCACCGCGTCTTCGAGCTGATCGAGTTCTACACCGAGGCGATACCGCTGCCGGAGCAGCCAGCCCGCGAGCAGGGTGAAGGCAACGATGTTGAGCAGCAGCACCGCCAGCATGGTGTGGTCGATCGTCGGATCCCCCGGGCGCAGCACGGTGGGCGGCTGATGCAAAGTCCTCCACCACAGCACGGAGAAGTGGACAACCGGCACGAGGACGAACGCGACGATCCCGAACACGGCCGCCCGGCGGGCCCGGTCGGAGCGGTCACTGATCGCGCGCCGCAGAGCGAGGTAGCCCAGGTAGACGAACAGCAGCAGGGCGGTGGTGACCAGGCGAGCGTCCCAAGTCCACCAGACGCCCCACACCGGCTTACCCCAGATGGCGCCGAGGGCGATCGTCAGCGCAGTGAAGAATACACCGACCTCGGCGGCGGCCGCCGCAAGCCGGTCCCAGCGCTCGGTGCGGCGCCAGAGCCATCCGATGCTGCCGATCAGCGTCAGCAGGAAGGCTAGATAGGCCAGCCAGGCCGCCGGCACGTGCACGTACATCAGCTTCTGCAGATTCCCCTGCAGCCGATCGGGTGGAGCGATGAGCGCGGCGACCACACCGCCGATCGTCACGATGACGGCAGCCGGGGAGAGCATCTTGCCGAGAACACGTTTCATGCAGCTACTCCAGGAAGTGGCCGGCGAACAGCACTGCCAGCAAGAGGATCAGATCGACGGTCGCGATGAGCAGCAACCAGGGCAGCGGCGAGCGCCCGAAGGCGACCGCTTCCAGGACCTGTGTCGCCCCCAGCAGCAGGGGAAGCGCCAGCGGAACTATCAGCAGGGGCCCGAGTGTGCTGCGGACGTGGATCCAGTGCACCAGCGTATCGGCGATCACACCGAGCAAGGCCAGGCCGGTCGCCACACCGGGCAGCAGCGCCAGGAACCAGGCCCAGCCCGCCAGCACCGGGTCGTACAGCAGGACCGCCACCGGTGCCAGCACAGCGCCGAATCCGAGCAGCAGCACCGTCGTCGCGATGGCGTTGCCTAACATCCGGACCGCGCCGGGGACACCGGCGAGTGTGAGCAGGCGGGCTTGGGCAGGGGTCTGGTGCGAGCTCTGCCGGAGGATGACCATCACACCGAAGAGCAGCAGCACCACCCAGTACATCCCCGGCCCGACTTGCCGCAGCAACGGCACATCCGTTCCGACCGCCATCGGGATAATCAGCAGGGCGATCGCCCCGAAGGGGGCGATCACGAGCAGGGCCTCACCGGCCCGACGTTCCAGCCGCAAGCGGTTGCCGGCGATCGCCGTGCACATCCGGAGCTTACCGGTCACGGTAGTGCTCCGGCTGAAACGAGTCTTCCGTCGGCCAGCTCCGCGATGTCGTCGACGAGCGGCACCAGCCGCGCACGATCGTGGGAGACGATGAGGGCCGCACCACCTCGGCCGCGCACGTCGTCGATCAGGAACTCCACGAGATCGGCGGCAGCAGAGTCCAGTCCGGCGTGGGGTTCGTCGAGCAGGAGCAGCCACGGCCGACTCATCAGGGCTCGCGCTAAATCGGCGCGTCGCAGCATGCCGTGCGAGCAGTGGCCGGCCCGTCGGTCAGCGGCGCGGCCGAGGCCGACGGTGTCCAATGCGGCGTCCGCGACCTGTCGGGGCTGCCCGAACACCGCTGCGACAAACCGCAGGTTCTCCCGCAGTGTGAGCTGCGGGTACAGGGCCGCCTCGTGACCGATTAGGCAGATAGAGCGACGGACATCCGCCGGCACGACGCCATGCAGATCCGCACCCAGGATGCGACCTGCTCCGGCCGCCGGACGATGCAGGGTCGCCGCCAGCTGCAGCAGGGTGGTCTTGCCGGATCCGTTTGCCCCAGTGATCCCCGTGATCTGCCCGGGCGCAAGAGTGAGATCCAGCCCGCGAAGAACGGGTGTGCGCTGGATCTCTACGGCGATCGCGGCGAGGTGGATGACGCCGCCCGACAGTGAGTCGGCATGCCCCGCCACCACTGAAGGAACGGAGGGGAGTGCCCTGCATTTCCGGCCGGATGGCATGCCCAATCCCGCTTTGACATCAACAGCAGCGATCGTGCGCACGTCATCCTTATGGCGGCTTGGACAATTTCTCACACTATATCCGAACCACCTTAGGACTGCATCTCGATGGCCTGGGCTGGGCAGTCGCGCAGACGTCTGGGGATCGGCGATGGTCCACCGCGTGGACTCCGTAGCCGCTCGTGGCCGGCTGACAGGCGGGACTTCCCGGATGATGAGTCCCTGCGCAAACCGGCCAACGACGCGTCCACCCCGCCTACCCTCGAGTGCGAGGAGCCGCCGAATGACGCCCCGAGCACCTTCGGCCCGTGCCCTGGGCCGGACCGAAGAACGCCCGCTATGCGTCGTGGATTGTCCGCTCGTTTCGGCGGTAGGAAACCACGGTATTCGACTGTGTCGACATACTATGAGCTCGACCCTATAGGGGCTTGACTGGCTTCGGGTTCCTGGTGCCACGGCTCAGATGCCCGGGCAATGTTGCCAGAAGCTCGGAGTCGACGGTACGGAAGAATCGCTCGACCTTCCCCCGCCCCTGCGGCCGACCGACCGTGGAATGGATGATCCGGACGTGCAGCGCGATGGCGGTGCGTTCTAGCTAGGTGGTGGCTGGTGAATTCGGAGCCGTGATCGACATGGAGAACGTCGGGGATCCCGCACATCGCCCAGGCGCGGTCGGTCTTCCGCCAGATCGCCTGCCGGAGTGCGAGGGCGGTGTTCATCGCGGAGGGTGCACCCGTGAACACCATGTAGCCGCAGATCGCGCGGGAGTGATCATCCAGCACGGTCGTCAACCAGGGCCGAACAGGTTTCCCGTCGGCACCGACGATGAGGATGTCGAGTTCGGTGTGGTCGGAATGCCACGTCTGGTTCGGGTGCTCGGCGCGGCGACGAAACACGAGCTCGTGCTTGTCCCGGTACGACGCCGGCCCCTCCAACGCGAGCGTGACCAGGGCCGGGTCAAGTTCCAACACGATCTCCCTGACCTTCCAGTAGCTCGGCGCAGGGAGATCTCGTTGCGTCGCATCTGCGGCGGCGAGGCGATGGAGGGTAGCGAGGGCGGGGCGAGGTTTGGTCAGAGCCAGGCGTTCGATGAACGCCACGGTCTCGGGCCGTGTGCGTCGCACTCCCTGGTCGCTCCGGGGATGAGGGTCCAGCGCTGCGGGGCCGCCGTCGCGGTAGATCTGGTGCCAGCGTTGAAGTGTTCTTGCGCTGATCCCGGAATCCCGGGCGAGGACGGCGAGGGGGATCTGGTCTTCGACATGCAGCCGAAGGATCCGCCACCGCTCCTCGCCATCCAAGACCACTACATCGTCGCGGCGCGTGACGCGTGCGTTTGCTGATGCCGGTACAGCGTCGCGCGGCTCCACCCGACGAGCCGAGCCGCGTCTTCCGCGGTGCGGCCCCTAGTTGAACCTGCGATTGACGAGATTCGTCGGCCGTTGCGCGGCGGGATCGGACTTCGTTGTGAATACCCGTTTCAACTTGCGCACCCCGCGGACACCGGCCTTCCGCATGAGTCGCTCGGTCTGGTCCCGCCCGATTGACCAGCCCTGTCGTTGCATCAGCGCATCCATCTTTCGGCGCCCGTAGACGCCGTAGTTCTCCGCATGCAGGCGGGCGATCTCGGGAACCAGGAGATCGTCCTGCAGCGGCCTGGCGGATGGGGTTCGGTTCACCGCGGCGCGGAAGCCGCGTGAGGTCAGGAATCCTCTCACTGCCGGTCGGAGGACCTGGCAGATGAGCTCGACCCCGAACGATTTTCTGGTGATATTCCCGCAGCGCAGGGTCGAGGTCGACCGGAAAATCCTCTAAGTTGTGCAATACGTCGAGCCCATAAGTCCTGCTGAGGAGGTCGCGAACACGGTGAAGGTACTCGTAGTACTTGATCATCAGCGCTCGGAGCAGTCACCATCGAATGTGTAGTGAGAAGCACTCGGCTGGAGCAGCCGGTAGAAGCGGTTGAGAAACCGAACTGGCCCTGCGTCTTCATGAACGCGAGACCAGCCTCGATGGCGGCGTAGTCATGCTCGGTGGAGTCGTCCTTTGTGTGGATCAGCACGGCGACGCCTTCGACCAGGTTTCGCAGCTGGGAGAGCATGTTCTGCGAGAGCAGGGCGCGATTAGCGGAGAGCGCGGTGATGTTGTTGCAGATCACGCCGTCGATGCTGCGAAGGTGCTCCTCGACGATGCGGTCGGCGATTGCGTCCTTGCACCGCATCTTAAGGCCCTGCAGCCACGCCGTTCGCGTCTGCAGTCCCGCAACATCTCCCAAGCAAGTTAGGATATAGACCGGCGCTTGTCCAGCCGCCCCGCATTCCGAGTCGGCGGGGAAGCATGTCGAGACTTTGCGAAGGTGCCGCGGAATCGCGGGCAGAAGGGTGTTGCGGTGACACAGACCAGGGCTGCTGCAGGCAGGGAAGCGCTTGCACGGGCGCAACGGACCGAAGCGAGCAGGAGACGCCGGCGAGTGCTTCCATGGGTTGTCGGCGGGGCTGCGGTCGCGGTCGCGGGAGCCGCCGTAGCCGGTGCCCTCGTCGCCGGAGGTGCGGGGCAGCAAGCGTCTCCGGCCCCCTATGTGGGCGGAGACCTGCACGTGCTGGCTGCGACCGGTGGCGGGCTCTTCGTCGGCGGGCATGACGGGGCTGCGGCGTCCGCCGACGGGGGGAAGACCTGGGCCCAGCTCGAGAGTCTGGAGGGGGGCGATCCCATGGGCTGGGCCGAGACAACCGACGGCTTTCTCGTCGGGGGGCACCCTGGCCTCTACTCCTCGGCCGACGGCGAGAGCTTCACGCTCCGCACGGGTCAGGACGCCGTATCCGACGTCCACGGGATCGGCGCCGCGGGTGACACCGTCTACCTCGCCTCCACGCAGGCCGGTCTGCTGGCGAGTTCCGACGGCGGGGACGCTTGGGAGGTCCGGAATCCGCAAGTGGGGCAGAGCGTCATGGGCACGATCCTGGTCGATCCCGATGACTCGCAGCGGCTCGTCGCGCCCGACATGATGAATGGATTGCTGCTGAGCGAGGATGGCGGACTGACCTGGACCGTGCTTGGGGGAGCGGAGGGCCCGATGGCGGCGGCCTGGGACCCGCGGGACCGCAATCGGATCGTCTCGGTGGGCATGTCCGGGGGCACCGTCACGAGCGACGGAGGCGCGACCTGGAGCTCCATCACCCTCCCCACCGGAGCATCCGCCGTGGCGTTCTCAGCCCTGATCCACCGATTGGGTGGAGTATCGGCGTGTGACTGGATTCCTGGCCTGCTGGTGGCCGTGGGGCGTGTGTGAGTGGCGGGCCTCGTGATCCCGTTCGTTCCACTTGGGTTCCGGTCGCGCCCGTGGTGGGCTGGGGTTGTCAGGCGGAGGCGTTCGCGGGTGGGGAGGTCCCCGTCGCGAGTTCCCAGAGCCGAGCCCATGCCTGCTGCCAGGGCCATCGCTTGGGGAGGTGCAGGATCAGACGCCTGCCGGTGGATGCGACCCTGCCGGGCACCGCGGTGAGGGTTCGCAGGATGGTGCTCATCCGTGCGGTGCTGGTGCCGGCGGCGTGGGCGGCGGCTCGGGAGATGTTGAACGCGAGGACGGCGAAGCCGAGCCATGCCGCGTTGGCGGGGAAGCTCCCGGAGGGCAGGTGGGCGAGGGGTCCGTTTTTGAGTTCGGCGATGACCTGCTCGATGATCGCGTGGCCGCGGTGACGGGCGTCGGCGTCGACCGCGGTCAGGGTGCTGTTGGTGATGAACGCGTGATACCGCCAGGTGTCGAACAGGGTGTCCTGCCCATGCCGGGCGTGCTGGTTCAGCCGTTTCACGCGGCGGACGATCAGCCGGCAGGTGACCTGCTCGTCCTTGCGGCGTGAGGTGAACGCGGTGAACGAGACTTCGGCGACTTCGGCGTCGCTGATCAGTTCTCCGGTGTCGGGGTCCGGGATCGCGTGCGGGTAGCTGATCGGTATCCACGCGTCCTCGGCGATGCTTGCGATCGCGCGGGTCACGGTCGGCCAGTGCGGGATCGTGAACGAGAACCATGCTCCCGAGCGGATCGTCTGCTGCACGTTCTCGAACGTGCAGAACGCCGAATCGCCGCGGACCAGCACGTCCCGTCCCGGTGCGACAGATTCGACGGTGCCCAGCGCTCGGGCGAGGTGCCAGGCGGCGTTGTCGCCGCTTTTGACGTTCCCGCGGCGCAGTGAGAACTCCCCGACCACCGGTGCGCTGGAATCGGTGGAGATCGTGACCGCGAGGGCGTTCAGGCCCTTCACCTTGGAGTACCCGAACGCGGCGCCCTGCTGCTGATACCCGTGCAACTCGCGGATGGTGTCGTCCATGTCCACCAGCACCGGCCCGCCCGACCCGACCAGCCCCGGGACCAGGGCGGCCAGCGAGGTCAGCAGCCGCCGGTTCACCGCGGCGAGCTGGAGGACGTGGCCGTGGGTGAAGTTCCGCAGGAAGGTGCCCATCGTCGATGGTGCCCGCACCTGCCCGATCAGCCGGGCCATCGACCCGGCGCGCAGCACGTTCAGATCGTCGATGCTGTCCGCCCCGGCCAGCATCCCGCCGATCACGGTCCGCGCCTTGATCACCCGGTTCGGCGAGGGCACCGTCCAGTGCTCAGCCAGCAGCTCGGACAGCCCGGCCCGTTCGGCCAGTGCGAGCACCGGCAGCAAGCCGGCATGCGACACCAGATTCGGGTCATCGAACACCGGCGTGATCCTGTGAGATGCTTTCACCTACGAGATGTCCTTCCGGCCAGGGTCAATACGGCTTCAATCACCAGTATTTTCCCGCGTCAGAAGGACATTTCGGCATTAACACGCCGCCCCCACACCCCTTTCATCGGTGGATCAGGGCTCAGAGGACGGCGGCATCCTCTACGCGGGCACTCTCACCGGGGACCGGGCTGTCGTCTACGCCTCAACAGACGTCGGTGGGAGCTGGGTGGAGACCTCCACCGGTGCGGCGAGCTGAGTGTCGGCTCGGTACGGCGGACCTGATGCAAACGGTGGTGCGAATCGGTAGGTGTGCCGATCGGCAACTCCGCCGAGGTCGCGTACCTCACGCGGCGCCGCGGTCAGCTCGCCGGCTGAGGGTGCATCGACGCGTCCGCGGCAGGATCGGTGCATGGGATTCTCGCGGGCCGAACTCGAGTCGTACTACGGGCGTCAAGGCCAAGCCCTCCGGGTGGCCTCCGGCCAGCCCTGACCCCCGCTCCGGGCGAGAGCACAGGCCACGAGCGGGATGCCAGCAAGGCATGGGCATCAGACAAAATCACGTCTCCACGGTTCCAGGGGATTGCCACCGTCCTGCCGCACTCCGCGATCACCGCGTCGACCACATCAGCAGGGAACACCTTCATCAGCAGACCCACCGACACCCAGATCCGGCAACTGCCGATCCGAGACGGGCTTCCTCCAACCAGAACGGGGCATACCCCCAAACTACCGCGCCACACACTAATTGAACGGTATTGGGTCTAGGCTGCTATCGACATGAGCGAGACACCGTCACCGTCCGCCGCGCGCACCGTCGTCGTCGCCGCGGCCCTGGAGCTTTTCGCCCAGCAGGGGTTCGAAGCGACGTCGGTCGAGCAGATCGCGCGCGCCGCGGGCGTCTCCCGCAGCACCTTCTTCCGACAGTTCGGGGGCAAGGAGGATGTCGTCTTCGCGGATCACGAGATCTTGCTCGCGGACCTCCGCACCTGGCTCGAACGCGGCCATGAGAATCCGTGGGTGGCGGTCTGCGAGGCAACCCAGCGTGTCTTCCGGCACTTCGCGAACGACCCGAAGGTCGCGCGTCGCCGCTACGAGATCGTGCGGCAGGTACCGGCGCTTCGGGACCGCGAGATCGTGACCGTCTTCCGATACGAGCGCCTGTTCGACGAATATCTGCGGTCGGCCCTGCCCGGCATCGATCCGCTCGACGCGGTCGGATTCGCGGCTCTCGTGACAGCCCTGCACAATCACGTGCTGCGGCGTCTGCTCCGCGGAACCAAGCGCGTGCCGCTGTCCGAGTTGCAGGCCGCATTGGACGACGCACTCCGTCGCTACGGGGTCCACCCCGACCCGGCGCCGGCAGCGGCGGACGACATCGTGATTGCCGTGTTCCCGCGCGCAACGCCCGCGGCCGAGGTCGCGCGCCGCATCCGCACGTCGCTCGACTGATCCCGCGCGAAAGATGCCCGCTCGGGCCGCGCAACGGGCACGCTCGGGCTCGTAGCGACACAGCCGCGAGGTGAAACTCCGTACCGCGCGTGGTGGAACCGGATGTCGTGGGAGTACCGTTGAGCGCATGAGCAGCACCGCACCCACCACGGCATCGAACGACACCTTCCCCGGCGAGCGCGTCCCGCACTACGACGTCTCCCAGCGCCTCGACACCGACTACTACGCGGTGTTCGCGGACATCCCCGCCGAAGACCGCGCCGTCTGGGATCGCGCGAAGACGCTCGTCGACGAGGTCGCGCCGACGATGCGCGAGGCCTGGGACCGTGCCGAGTACCCCCTCGAGGTCGCGAGGCGCATCGGCGAACTCGATCTGCTCGGCGACGGCATCGACCACCCGGACATCACGCACCTCTCCCCCCTCGCCGCGGGCCTGGTCAATATGGAGGTCTCGCGTGGCGACGGATCGCTCGGCACGATGCTCGCCGTGCAGGGAGGCCTCGCGCTCCGCACACTCGCGCTCTTCGGCAGTCCCGAACAGCAGGAGCGCTGGCTGCGCCCCCTCGCGACCTCCGAGGTGCTCGGCGCCTTCGCGCTGACCGAGCCCGACCACGGATCCGACTCGGTCTCGCTCGAGACGACGGCTCGTCGTGACGCGGAGTCCGACGAGTGGGTGCTCCGCGGCGCCAAGAAGTGGATCGGCAACGGCGCCTCGGGCGGCATCACGTTCGTCTGGGCGCGTGTCGACGACCCCGATGCATCCGAGCATGGCGCGGTCCGCTGCTTCCTCGTCGAGCAGGACCGCCCCGGGTACAGCGGCACCCCGATTCTCGGCAAGGTGTCGCTGCGCGGCATCCATCAAGCGCACATCACCCTCGATGACGTGCGACTACCGATCGACGCTGTGCTGCCGGGTGCCCAGAGTTTCAAGGATGCTTCGACGGTGCTCTACGCCACCCGCTCCGGTGTCGCGTGGTCGGCGCTCGGGCACGCAACGGCCTGCTACGAAGCCGCGCTGTCGTATTCCCTACAGCGCATACAGTTCGGCAAGCCGCTCGCGAAGTTCCAGATGGTGCAGGAACGCCTCACGCAGATGCTCGACGAACTGACCGCGATGCAGCTGTACTGCCGTCACCTGGCCGACCTCGAGGCATCCGGCGCCCTTCGCCCGACGCAGGCGTCGCTCGCCAAGTTCCACAACACGCGGGCCGCGCGTCGGATCGCATCGACAGCGCGCGATCTGCTCGGCGGCAACGGGATCCTGCTCGAGAACGTCGTGATGCAGCATCTCGCCGATATCGAAGCGATCCACACCTACGAGGGCACCGAGTCGATTCAGGCGCTGCTGATCGGTCGCGACATCACGGGCATGAGCGCGTTCGTCTAGCGGGAAGAGCTTTTACCGTCCGCGTACGCCGAGCACAAGGTCCGGCGGAATGTCGCGGGTCGCGGGTACCTTCATTTCATGGGACTTTTCGGCCGCAGCGCACCCCCGTCAGACGAGTCCAAGGACTCGGCCCTGATCGACGAGATCGCGACCCCGGTTAGCCTGTGGTCGGACGGGCTCGGCAAGCTCGCGATCCGTGCCGTCCAGATCATCGTCGTGGTGATCGTCCTCATCGGCTTCATCTGGGGCATCCGCCAACTCACCTTGGTCACGATCCCGATCGTGTTGGCGCTGATCCTCGCCTCCGCCTTCTATCCGGTCATGCGTTTCATGCGGACCCGCGGCGTTCCCTCGATCGTCGCCACGCTCGTGTCGCTCCTCGCGATCGTCGCGCTGCTGGGCGGGGTGGGCTGGCTGATCGTCTGGGCCGTCCGCGACCAGTGGGACATGCTCTACAGCCAGGCGCAGGAGGGGCTGCAAAACGTCCTCGACTGGGCCAGCACCCTTCCCTTCGACATCGACCAGAACCAGATCGACGAGTGGATCGCGAGCGCCCAGGACTTCGTCACGAGCGCGCAGTTCGGCTCGGGAGCCATCGCCGGCGTCGGCATCGTCGCCAACTTCATCACCGGATTCATCCTGCTCGTCGTCGTGCTCTTCTTCTTCCTGAAGGACGGCCCGCAGCTCTGGGAGTTCATGCTGCGCCCCTTCCGCGGCGCGAACTACGCGCGCGCGCGCCGCGTCGGCAACAAGACGGTCTCGACGCTCGGCTCCTACATTCGGGGCACAGCAACGGTCGCTTTCGTCGATGCGGTCGGCATCGGCATCGGCCTCTGGATCCTGCAGGTTCCCCTCGCTCTGCCCCTCGCCGTGCTGGTCTTCCTTCTTGCATTCATCCCCATCGTGGGTGCGACGCTCGCGGGCATCCTTGCCGCCCTCGTCGCGCTCGTCTCGAACGGTCTGATCAATGCCCTGTTCGTCGTGGGAGTCGTCGTGCTCGTCAACCAGCTCGAGGGCAACTTCCTCCAGCCCGTACTCATGGGCCGCACGCTCAAGCTGCATCCTTTCGTCGTACTGATCGCCTTGACCATCGGCACGGTGCTCGGCGGCGTGCTGGGCGCGGTCCTCGCCGTGCCGATCACCGCCGTCGTCTGGGGCGCGATCCAGGTGTGGGACGGCCCCGACAAGCCCGCCCGTTGGGCCCGCCAGAAACGGTCCGAAGCGGTCTAGCCTCAGCGGACGGATGCTCGACCCGCGCCCCGCGCGGACTGCAGGAGGGAACCCATGTCACACGACATCCCCTCACCGATGCTTGCGAAGGCGGTGCCCGCGATCCCGGATCGTGAGGGCCTGAGTTTCGAACCGAAGTGGGACGGGTTTCGTGTCATCGCCTCGTGGGACGGCGAGTCGGTCGAACTCGGCTCGCGCGGCGCAAAGCCCCTCACGCGGTACTTTCCCGAACTGGTCGAGGCCCTCGCGCGACTGTTGCCCGAACCGGTCGTGCTCGATGGCGAGATCGTCGTCGCCGTCGGACCGGATGGCTCGCAGCGCCTCGATTGGGAGGCCCTGTCGCAGCGCATCCATCCCGCCGACTCGCGCGTGCAGCGGCTTGCCACCGAGACCCCGGCGATGATCATCGCTTTCGATCTGTTGGCCGTCGGCGGTGAGACGCTCCTCGACGCGCCGTTCGCCGAGCGGCGCGCGCGGCTCGAAACGTTGCTGGCCGGGGTGCCGCATCCGATCCACCTGACCCGGACGACAACGGATGCCTCGCTCGCCCGCCGCTGGCTCGACGAGTTCGAGGGCGCGGGTCTCGACGGCGTGGTCGCCAAGCCGCTCGACCAGCCGTATGCGCCGGGAAAGCGCACGATGCTGAAGATCAAGCACGCGCGGACGGCGGATGTCGTGGCCCTCGGGTACCGCATCCACAAGAGCGGGCAGGGCGTCGGGTCGCTGTTGGTCGGGCTCTACGATTCGTCAGGGGTGCTGCGGGGCGTCGGCGGTGTCGCCGCGTGGAGTGACAAACGGCGGCTCGAGCTGGTGGAGGAGCTGGCGCCGCTCGTCGAGCGCGATGACGCCGGGGATGCGGTCACCGGAGCGACCGACCGGTCACGCTTTTCGGCGTCGAAGGATGTCTCGTTCGTTCGGCTCCGACCCGAGCGCGTGCTCGAGGTACGTTACGACCAGCTCGAGGGCATGCGCTTTCGGCACACCGTGCAGTTCGAGCGCTGGCGTCCCGACCGGGATCCGGCATCCTGTCGCTTCGATCAGCTCGAGCAGATCTCGGCGTACGATCTCGGGCGCGTGCTGGCCTGACGACGAGGCTCAGGCGTCGGGCTTGCGGGCGCGGCTCGGCTGCACGCGCGGCGGCTCGCCCGGCATCTTCGGGAACTCGGGCGGGAACGGCAACTCGCCGAGCCCCGCATCCAGGTCCCGCTGCCACCACTCCAGCAGCACATCGACACGTCCGGGCCGATCGAGCAGCCCCGCCCACGGATCACCGATCGTCGAGAGTCGCTCGGGAATCGAACGGACGGTAAAGGATGCGGGGTCCACCCCGTCGAGTTCATCCCACGTCACCGGGGTCGACACCGTCGCGGTAGCGAGCGCGCGCGGGCTGTACGCGCCGGCCATCGTGCGGTCTCGGTTGGCCTGGTTGAAGTCGACGAAGATCCGCTCGCCACGCTCTTCTTTCCACCAGTTCGTCGTGACACGGTCGGGCATGCGGCGCTCCAGCTCGCGCGCGGCCGCGATCACGGCGTGGCGCACATCGAGGAACTCATGGGTGGGTTCGATCGGGCAGAAGACGTGGAGGCCGCGGTTGCCGCTCGTCTTGATCCACGGTTCGAGCCCCGCCTCGCGAAGGACCTCGCGCAGGCCGTGGGCCGCGACGACAGCGTCGGCGAAGTCGGTGCCCGGTTGCGGGTCGAGGTCGATGCGCAGTTCGACCGGGTTGTCGGTGTCGCCCGCGAGCGACGCCCACGGGTGGAACACGATCGTGTTCATCTGCACGGCCCACAGCACGGCGGCCGTCTCGGTGAGGACGAGCTGCGGATGCTTGCGGCCACTGTTGTAGGTGACAGTGACAGCCTCGACGTAGTCGGGCGCACCCTTGGGCGGGTTCTTCGAGAAGAAGCTCTCGCCGGCGACCGAATCGGGGTAGCGCTCGAGCGAGACCGGCCGATCGCCGTTCGCCGCGAGGAACGGCGCCGACACGGCGATCATGTACTCGGCGAGCTCATGCTTGGTGATGCCGACCTCGGGCCACAGCACGCGGTTCGGGCTCGAGAGCCCCACGTCGCGGTCACCCGCGCCGTCGGGGTCCGGTCCGGGAACGGTCAGGGTGATGCGCTCGCTGGCCATGGTCCGACCCTAGGGCGGTGCCGGGGCTTGCGACACCCCCTTGCGCCGCTGGACCGATGCCTCCACGGGCTCTCATCCCGCCGGCATCCGTCCCGGCGGTCCCACGCATGCGGGACCCGTCGAGCGGCTACGCGGGCGACGCCTCGGGCGAATCATCAGACCCCGCGGACGGGGTCGCGGGCGGTGGCGGCGCCGGCAACGCGATCACCGGGGCGAGAGCATCCCGATCGAGGATGATCCACGGTCCCGCCGCATCCACGATCACGCCGGCGACGGACGGATGGTCGCGCAGAGACGCACCGAGCTGCTCGGGCAGGAAAGGCATGGGCCGGTCGCCGCGGCCGCGCGCGATCACCTCGAGTGGGTGCGAATAGACCTCGATCAGGCGGCGACCGTCTGCCGTGCGGGACTCAGCGACGCCGAAGCGCGGCGCCTCGCCCTCGGTCGCGGCGCCCGTCTCGTTCACGGCGACGAACAACGGCGCCTCGGTGAGCGCTGTCGCGACGGTCGCCGCGGTTTCGGGGGTACGGGGAGCCGCGAGCGCTGTCTTGATGAGCAGCTCGGGGTCGGCCTGATTGACCGCGGCCTCGATGACGGCGCGGGGCAGCACGGCACGCGCCGGGCCCGACGATCCGTCCACGATCACACCCGCGTATGTTCCGGCGACGACGTGCTTCAGGATCGTCAGCGCCGGCTGGCCGACCGCAGAGGTGCCCGAATCACCATCGGCCGACAGCGCTGCCTGTAGCGCCGCACCCGTGCTGTAGACGAGCACGTAGGCGTCGTCGCCGCGGCGGGCGACAGCCAGTGGAAGCTCACGGCCCTCGGCGAGCATTGCGCGGGCATCACCTTTGATCCGCAGGAACAGGTGGTTCTGGAGCAGTTGACGCATCACGTCGAGCAACTGCTCGGGCTTGGCGGGCGAATCGAGTTTCCCGAGCGCCTGGGCGAGCAACACGTTGTCTCGCAGGCCCGGCACCGTCTCCGTCTGCAGCGGGGCCTCGGCGGGCCCGGCAGGATTTCCCGTTCGCGGATTCGGTGCGGAGCTTGCGCCGGGAGCGGCGGACGACCCTGCCGTCGACGGGTGTGCCGAAGCATCCGGCAGTGTCGTCGGACGGCCGACCTCTCCCCCGCCACCGCGATAGGTCGAGACCGAGATGCCCACCTGCGGCGCGGCCTCGGCCGGCGCGTCGTTCGACGCGTCCCGCTCGGATGTCGCGGCTTCGGATTCCTCGGCGGAGCGTGCTTCCTCCGATGCGGCATTCGTGGTGTCGGGCGTGTCGCCACGCTTCGGACGTCTCGAGAACACAGCCATCGGACCAGACTAACCCGGGCATGAACCGCACCCCAGGGCCCGGCTTCGCGCTTCGCGCTTCGCGTGGACAATACTCCGGCGAGATTGCCTCGGAGGGCCCGAACCTTCCCCAGGGCGGGGTTGATCGCCACTTCTTCCGAAGTCTTGTCCTGATTGCTCACCCCGACGGTACGCAGGGTACGCAGGGCGCGGGCGGAGGCTAGATCTTCTCGATCGGCGCGATCTTGATCAGGATCTTCTTCGCACCGACAGTGTCGAAGCGAATGTGCGCCACGCGGCGCGCGCCCTCGCCCGTGACGGCATCGACGCGCCCCTCGCCGAAATCGTCGTGCCGGATGCGGTCGCCGCCAGCGAGTTCGAGGTCGCCGTTGTCTCGCACCCGTGCCGGAACGCGGTTCGGGAAGCGGTCGAGCGCGGTCGACGTGGGCACCAGATCCGAGCCGTACCGGTTTCCGCCGGAAGAGCCCGACCCGCCAGAGCGACCGCCACCGCTGAAGCCACCACCGCCATACCCGCCACCGAGCGCTCGGCCCGCCCCGCGGCCGCGCGAATTCACATCGCCGGGCGACTGCCGCCAATCGATCAACTCGGGCGGAATCTCCTGCAGGAAGCGGCTCGGCATCGCCACCGTAACCTCGCCGAACTGCGCGCGGGTCATCGCGAGAGACAGGTACAGACGCTTCCGCGCGCGCGTCACGCCGACGTAGAACAGGCGCCGTTCCTCGGCGGGCCCGCCGGGCTCGTTCGCCGACATCCGGTGCGGAATCAGGTCTTCTTCGACACCCGTGACGAACACGGCGTCGTACTCCAGACCCTTGGCCGTATGCATCGTCATGAGCGAAACGGAACCCGACGCATCCTCGAGGTCATCCGCGTCCGAGACCAGCGCGACCTCGGCGAGGAAGTCGATGATCGTGCCCTCGGGATTGTTGCGCGCGAACTCCTTGGCGACCGAGACGAACTCGTCGAGGTTTTCGAGCCGGGCCTCGTCTTGGGGGTCACGGCTCGCGCGGAGCGCATCCATGAACCCCGACTTGTTGAGCAGCAACGCGAGCCCGTCGGCCACCGCCGAGGCCGGGGCGAGCTCGCCGCTCGCGGGGAGCATGAGAGCGGATGCCTCGACCAGCACGGCATCGAGGTGCACGATCGCGGCCTGGATCTTGGGTCCGACACCGAGTGCGGACGCGTTGGCGAGCGCGTCGCGGAACGAGATGCCCTCGCTCGTCGCGTAGCGCGCGATCGCCGACTCCGTGACGTCGCCGATACCGCGCCGCGGCTTGTTCAGGATGCGCCGCACGGCCATGTCATCGGCGGGGTTCGCGACCGCGACGAGGTACGCCAGTGCGTCTTTGATCTCGGCACGTTCGTAGAACTTGGTGCCGCCCATGATCTTGTAGGGCAGCGCCGAGCGGATGAAGATCTCTTCCAGCGCACGGCTCTGCGAGTTTGTGCGGTAGAACACGGCGACGTCGCCGTAGGCCAGGCCGGCCTTGTGAAGGGTCTCGATCTCGTCGGCGACGAACTGCGCCTCGTCGTGTTGGGAGTAGCCGGTGAAGCCGACGATCTGCTCGCCGGCCCCGACATCCGTCCACAGCTTCTTGTCTTTGCGGTCGAAGTTGTGCGAAATCACCGCGTTCGCGGCGTTCAGGATGGTCTGGGTGGAGCGATAGTTCTGCTCGAGCAGCACGACCTTGGCGCCCGGGTAATCGCGTTCGAACTCGCTGATGTTTCGGATGTCTGCGCCCCGGAAGGCGTAGATCGACTGGTCGGAGTCGCCAACGACCGTGAGCGACGCGGCTTCAATCCCATCGGATGCCGCGGGTGCCGGCGCTTCGAAGATCATCATGCCCCCGGAGCCTTCGAACGGCGCCGGTTCGTCCGACGACAGCGGCCGCGTGAGCTCGTGAATCAGGGCGTACTGGGCGTGGTTGGTGTCCTGGTACTCGTCGACCAGGATGTGCCGGAAGCGGCGACGGTAGGTATCGGCGATCTTCGGGAACGCGCGGAAAAGGTACACCGTCTGCGCGATGAGGTCGTCGAAGTCGAACGCGTTCGACCGCTGCAAAGAACGCTGGTAATCGGCGAAGATCTCGACGAAGATCCGCTCGGCCGGGTCGCTCATGTTGGCGGTCCGCGCGTACGACTCGGCATCGGCGAGTTCGTTCTTGAGCTTCGAGATACGGCTCTTCACCCCGGCGGGAGTGAGGCCGAAGCTGTCGCCCTCGTGCTCTTTGATCAGGCGCTTGACGAGGGCCCGCGAGTCACCCGAGTCGTAGATCGTGAACGAGCTCTTGAATCCGAACGCCTCGGCCTCGCGGCGCAGGATCCGCACGCACGCCGAGTGGAAGGTCGAGATCCACATACCCCGCGACACCTCGCCGACGAGCGCGTGGACGCGCTCGCGCATCTCGGCGGCGGCCTTGTTGGTGAAGGTGATCGCCAGGATCTGGCTCGGCCACGCCTCTTTCGTGCGCAATAGACCGGCGATGCGGTGCGCCAGCACGCGCGTCTTGCCCGAACCCGCACCCGCGACGATGAGCAACGCCTGACCGCGGTAGAGCACGGCCTCGAGCTGTGGCGGGTTGAGCCCATCGAGCAGATCGCCCAGGAGGGGGTCGTGTGACCCGATTGCGAGGGGCGAGGAGGCTTCGGTCATGTCCCATCAAGTCTAGGCGGGCGCGCCGACACCGCCGCGGGTCGGGTCGGCGTCCCCCGAGCACGACGCGACACCTCGACAGGCTCAGCGACTGCGGTGCATCGCCGACTTCGCGCTGGTGCCGATCTCCCTGACGCCCCTCGGCAAGACGATCGTCGACACCCGCCGCCGCGCCTTTGACACCGCCAGACAACAACACAGTCCGCGCTGCAATGCAACGCCGTTCTGGTCTAGGCGCGGATGACGAAGTTCTCGGGGATCGGTGGCGCCGCCAGCGCCTCGCCGAGCCGCGGGATCGCACCCTCCGGCGTCGCGCGGAAGGCGCGATACGCGTCCTCGGAAGCGCGGTCCGTCCAGATCTCGTACAGCGTCCAGGTATCGGGATCGGAGTCGTCGAGAAGGATGTCGAGCCGCTCCAAACCGTCGAACGCCCGAGTCGCGCGCAGCATGTCATCGACAAGGGCCGGGATCTCGTCCCGCACCTCGGGCCGGAACGTGAATCGGACGATACTCGCGACGGCCATGTCAGTGGGTCTGGTCGCCGGGGTACTCGAGGCTGATTGTCTCGGCCGGGACGTCCAGCGCCTTCGCCAACATTCCCGTCATGACGACCTTGGGAACGAGGCAGTCGCTGCAGACGCCCTCGCCGGCCGTGATAACGGCGTTCGTCCGGTCTTGATCGGTCTCCACGGACAGCGTGTAGCCGTCCACCGAGAGCATCTTCTGCAGGTCATCGAGTGTGGTGGTCATGTTCTTTCCTGACTCCGAGAAAGTGAACGAGGATCCGGCCTCGCGGTCCGAGTCCTCTTCTATGAGGTCGTCCTCTATTAGGCTCCCCGGCGCCCTCGCACAGCCAAGAGCTTTCCGGCTGGTGGAAGACTACGTCCGAGACCCAGGGCCAGGCCTCACGCCGCGCTCGGCGGTCGTCCCATCGCGGAGGCTTGAGCTCGTGGGGCTGAGCCCGGACACCCACCTGCGCCGGCGACCCCCTCGAGCTCTCGGACGGCCAGGCGCAGCGGGTCGCGATCTCGCGCGGCGGGCCTGTCATTTCCCGCTCGACGCGGTGCCGACCGTGTCCGTCGATACGCTGCGCGCGGCGATTCTCGAGCCGTCGCTCGCGTCATCCGCCGTCGCATCGCGAAACGGGACGTAAGACTCGGGACAGGAGGATGCGGGGCCCGCTACGTTGGCGGTATCGCGGCGATCCGGGTGGTCCCGGGCACCGGTTCATACCCGGTCGTGTTGTGGGTTCGACTCCCGCCGTCGCGTCTACTTCGAAGGGCCCGAGAACCCGGGAATCACGCGAATCTCGTGCGTACTCATTCTCGGCCAAAGAGTTCGGCCCACCTCGCTGGCGCTCTTTTCGCCCCGTCGCCCCAAGCCCGTGGCACGCTGGAACTATGAAACGTCCCCCACTTCGCGCGCGGCTGCTCACCGCGCTCGCGGGTGATCCGGACGGCACGCCGCGATGGGTGCGTGAGCTCGCCGACGGCGCCGACGACGGGTACTTCCCCGACGGGGGCGCGGCATGGACGGTCCACGCGGGAACCGCGACCTTCGTCGCCGGCATCCGGGCGCTACTCATCCAAGCTCTTCACCCCGGCGCGATGGCCGGCGTGCACGACTTCTCGCGCTACCGCGAGGATCCGATCGGTCGCCTGACCGGCACCGTGCGCTGGATCATCTGCGTCACGTACGGCTCGACGGCGCAGGCGCAGCAGGAGACGGCGCGTGTCGGCCGGATGCACGAACGAGTCGCGGGAACCTACATGACGGGTGCCGACCCTCACACCTATTCGGCGTCGGACACCCGTCTCGTGGAATGGGTGCATCTGGCGTTCACGGAGGCGTTCTTGGGCGCGCACGAGCGTTGGGGCGGTCCGATTCCCGGGGGCGCCGACGAGTATGTGCGCGAGTGGGCGACGGCGGGGCGCCTGATGCGTCTGGAGAATCCCCCCGAGACCGAGGCCGATCTGCGCGAGAGGATGCGCGAGTTCTTGGTCAGTGGAGAGCTCCGCCGCGACGAGCGCGTCGACGAGGTGGTGCGGTTTTTGCGTGACGTTCCCTTCACCGGTTCGATGCGAATTGCTTATCGCGTGCTTTTCGCCGCCGCTGTCGCGAGCCTGCCGCGGCCGTACCGACAGCTGCTCGGTGTGCGCCGAACGGTCCTGCCCGTCGTGACCGCGACGCGGCTCGTGCTCTCGGTATCGCAACGTGCCCTCGGCTCGGGTCCTCGCGCACAAGATTTTGCTCGAGAACGGCACCGCCGCCTTGCGGCAGGGCGGGCCGGGGTCCATCCCGCAGGGTGAGCTTGACCCCCGCTAGCTGTACTTCCTCGGCAGGTTGTGAACATCTGAGGTAGGCGAAGACCTCCGGGCAGGATGTGGGTTACCACACTCACCATCCTGACCACGGAGGTCTTCGTGACTCACGCTAACGCGCCCTTGACTCCAGAGGGGCGTCGCCGTCTTGCTGTTCTCATCGTTGACAAGCGGTGGCCGTTGCGGCGGGCCGCGGAGCGGTTCCAGTGTTCGCCCGCGACGGCTAAGCGATGGGCGGACCGTTACCGGTCCGGGCTGCCGTTGATCGACCGCAGCTCGAGACCGCAGAGATCACCGAACCGGCTTCCGCAGAGGACGGAACGGCGGATCGTCGCGTTGCGGTTCACCCGCCAGTGGGGTCCGCACCGGATCGCGTATCACCTGCGGCTGCACCGCTCCACGGTCGGACGAGTCCTCGACCGCTACGGGATGCCGAAGCTGGCGTACATCGACCAGTCCACCGGGCTCCCCGTCCGCAAGCCCACACCGAAACGCTACGAGGTCGCCGCGCCCGGCCAGCTCGTCCACGTGGATATCAAGAAGCAGGGCCGGATTCCCGACGGTGGCGGGTGGCGTGTCCACGGCCGCGGATCCACCCAGGATCGGAAAGCCGGTGTCGCCCGCGACAAAGCCGCCCGCGCAGGAGCGGCAGGCTCACGCGGCTACCGCTACCTGCACCACGCCGTCGACGACTACTCCCGGGTCGCGTACTCGGAGATCCTCGACGACGAACGCAAAGAGACCGCCGCCGGTTTCTGGGAACGCGCCAACGCATTCTTCACCGGCCTCGGCGTGACCGTTACCGCCGTGATGACCGACAACGGCTCCTGCTACCGCTCCCATGCCTTCGCCGCCGCGCTCGGCGACGGCATCAAACACAAGTGGACCAAGCCCTACCGCCCACAGACCAACGGCAAAGTGGAACGCTTCAACCGCACCCTCGCCACCGAATGGGCCTACGCGAAGCCCTACGCCAACGAAGCCGAGCGCGCCGCCGCCTACGACACCTGGATCCATCACTACAATCACCACAGACCCCACACCGGCATCAGCGGCCAAACCCCCTCAGCCCGCGTTCACAACCTCACGGGGAAGTACAGCTAGCTCCCGACCTGGAGTTGGGTCATGAGGTCAAGCGTGTCGGCGTTAAGCCAGTATTCAGCGACCTGATCGTTTGCGATGCGCAGGATGTCGGTGCCGTGAAACGTCACCTCGCTGCCGACGGGTGCTCCAGCTCCCGGGATGCCGCCGCCGTAGTGTCCAGCGTCGACCCAGCGAACGACAATGTGGTCAGTGTCGACGATCGGTCCGACCTCGACGGAGAAGGTGAGGTCGGACATGAGGGCACGCATCTGGGCGACGAGATCCTTCATCCCGGACACTCCCCCGACAGCGCTGCCGTCGCCGCCGTCGAACATGGCGGCGTGAACGCGATTGTCTTCGGCGATGATGTCACCCGCAATATCGAGGTCACCGTTCCACATGCTGACCCACTTCGAGACAAGGGAATTGGCGGCATCTCTCCCGATGCTTTCCGAGTTACTCATGGTGTTCCTCCCGTATTGGTGGTTCGTGCGAGTTCGGTCACAAAGGGCTATTGGCCGCGAGCGGGTCAGCTCTGTCGACGAGCGGCGGTCGTGGAGGCTCGGTCAAGGGGGTCGAGCGCCGAGTCGAGTGCGGCTTCCAGCGGCCATGCGGCGCGTAGCGGCTGGCTCATCACGAGGCCGCCCTGGATAGCAGCGAGAATGACGACGGCTATCCGGACGGGGTCTGCGGAAGGATCGACGTGGCCCGCCGCCTGCATTTTGGCAACGCCCGCGGCGAGCGCGTCTCGCCATCCGTCCATGCTGTCGGCAATGATCCGTTCCAGCAGCGGATCGCTCATCGCGGCCTGCGTCGCAAGTGAACCGATGGGGCAGGCCCAACGGCCAAGACCGAGGTAGTACTCGATGAGCGCCTCGCGCCATGCGGTCCACGACTCCCAGGTGCCGAGGTCGTGCAGATGGGGTTCCTGCGCGGCAAAGAGCTGCCCCGCTTCCCACGCGGCGACCTCGCGCACGAGTTCGGCCTTGCCCCCCGGAAAGTAGTGGAACAGCTGACTCTTGCTCGTGAGTGTCGCCACCCGAACGGTGTCGAGAGTCGTCCCGCCGATACCGGAGGCGAGGATCTGTTCGCCGGTGGCCTCGATGATGCGCTGACGGGTAGCCCGCCCGCGCTCGGTGATTTTCGTCTCCACGGTGTGACCCTATCCTCGTTGGACCGATCGGTCCAGTCACGTGATAGGAATGGACCATGAAGTCCAGTGAGCTTTTCTCTCGGGAGCCTTTCGGGGCCGAGTCCACCGCGATCGAGGTCGTCGAGGGCATCGATCTGCGAGGCCGCACCGCCCTGGTGACGGGAGCAACCTCCGGCATCGGCGTCGAGACAGCGCGTGCGCTGGCCGTCGCGGGGGCCACCGTGGTGCTTGCCGTGCGCGACGTCCAAGCGGGAAAACGGATTGCGTCCGAGATCGAACGCAGCACGGGCCCCGACACCGTGCGGGTCGCCGAGCTCGACCTCGCCGATCTGGCTTCCGTCCAACGCCTGGTCGATACGTGGGTCGGGCCACTGCACCTGCTCGTGGCCAATGCGGGAGTGATGAACACCCCCGAAATGCGAACGCGCGAGGGGCGCGAGATGCAGTTCGGGGTGAACCATATCGGTCACTTCGCCCTCACCACGGGGCTTCGATCAGCACTCGCGGATGCCGGGGGTGCTCGCGTGGTTGCGCTCTCCTCGAGCGGGCACGCCGCGAGTGGAATCCGCTTTGACGACGTCGACTTCCGTCGCGACCCGTACGACCCGGGTCTCGCCTACGGACAGTCGAAGACGGCCAACGTGCTCTTCGCGCTGGACGTCACGAGGCGCTGGACAGATGACGGCATCGCCGCGTCGGCGGTCATGCCCGGCGGTGTCTGGACGGGCCTGCAGCGGTGGTGGGATCCGGCGATTCTCGACGACATGAAGCGTCGGTATGTGACGGGGGTCAAGACCACCGAGCAGGGCGCCGCGACATCGGTGTACGTCGCCACTCGCGCCGATCTCGGCCCGGGCGCCCCCGCGTACTGGGAAGACTGCCACCCTGCCGAGGTGGTTTCGCGAATCACCGACGGGCTCCACGGGGTCGTGCCGCACGCGCTCGCTCCGGAGGCCGCAGAACGGCTCTGGGAGCTGACGCTCGAGATGCTCGACTGACAGAGTCTGCGTTGACGAGCTTAGGGAGCCGGATGAGCGGCGCCCGTGTCGCTCCAGTGCGAGAGGGCGACGATGAAACCGTTGATCAGGCGATCGAAGCTCCGGTCGACATCCGCGCTCCATCGAAAGGCGCCCGCGCTCTCGTACGACACGAAACCGTGAAGAGTAGAACGGAAGGCCCGGATCGCGTCGACAGCGTCATCGCCTTCGAGCCGGTAGGCGATGAGCGCGTCCGCGATGACCTGGATCGCCGACAGAGAGACGGCCTCGTCCTCCACATCTCCGGGCGCGGGCATGACGTTCGACGCCTCGTACCGCCCGGGGTGCTCGAGCGCCCACGCGCGGTACGCGTGCGACATCGTCGATATCGCGTCTGCCCCCGACCGCCCGACAGAAGCGCGAGCGAGGACTTCGCCGAGGTCCTTCTTCGCCTGCACCGCGATGTCTCGGTGCAGGCCCGCCATCGAGTCGATGTGGTTGTACAAAGACGGCTGGCGCACGCCGAGGCGCTGCGCCAACCCAGCGAGGGTCAGCTTGCCGAGACCGAGCTCGTCGGCCATCACTGCCGCTTCTTCGGCGACACGGTCGCGATTGAGTCCTGCTCTGCGCATGATTGCCTCCCGGCATCGCTCGTCCGATCCTCACATCAGCCTGTCGGACCTGAATACTATTGTCAATAGTTCTAAGCTATTGACAATAGTTACAGGAGCAGGTCATAGTAGCCAGATCACCTACTCGCTTCCCGGATCGCTGGAGAGACAATCATGAGCATCACTTTCGCTACCACCATCGACATCGCCGCCACGCCCGAGCAGGTCTGGGATGTGCTGTCCGACTTCTCGACCTATGGGGAGTGGAGCAACTTCTCTCGAATCACCGGCGCGCCGAAGCTCGGCACGAAACTGAAGATGCGCATGCCCGGCTTCTGGTTCACGTCCAAGGTCACCGCCGCTACCCCCGCCCAGGAGCTGCAGTGGTCGGCGAAGCTCTTCACCGCCGGACTGTTTCTCGGCGAACACAACTTCACCCTGGTGCGCCAAACGGACGGCACAACGCACCTCAAGAACACCGAGACCTTCTCTGGCGCTCTCACCCGCCCCCTCGAGGGCACGTTCGCCAAGAACCGAAACGAGGGCGGCTACGCCGTCTTCAACCAGGCCCTGAAGCGCCGGGTCGAGGCGGCGGTCTGACTACTCTCGCGGGAGTTAGGCCGCGAGACCGACGGATGCCCTCAACCGGCGAAGCACATTGCGCTCCACGAGCACGGGCACATAGTCGCGCAAGCGGACACCGTCGAACGACTCCAACTCTTCGGCGATGAGAGCCAGGATGTCGTTCTCCGCCGCGTCCGGAAAGCGCCGTTGAAGGCGCTCTGTCAGATAGACGAGCGCCTCGAACTCGGTGCCGGGGTTGGTGCAGCTCACCCCCTATTTTCTCCCAGAACGAGGGAAATGGATCGAAAACGAGTCATGTGGCGGTGGGCCTACCCCAGCGCACACGACGACGTCGGACGAGTGGGCTACCCTCGGCCGTCAAACCCTGCCGCGCGCAGCTCGGTGATGTACTCGCTGTCTGCTGGGTGCAGGTAGTACGCCTCGGATCGCTCACCAGCGTGACTCTCGATGCGCACGGGTGAACCTCCCGCTCCGACGACGGCGTCAAAAGCCTCCGTCGAGAGGGCGGACCCGGGATTGCCGAGAAGCCAGTCCTTGACGGACTTCTCGCAGCGTTCGAACCAGTGCGCGGAGTCGTTGTGCGTTGCCATGGGAGCATCATCCCCGCGGCAGGTTACCGAGCGGTGAAGTCCAACGACCGCGCCACGATCGACCGCCAATCTTTTCCGTGAGCTGCAGCCTCAACATCGCCGTCACGATGACTCGTGCCGTCCCCCACCATCCGCGCGCTTACTCGTCGTCGAAGCTCGCAAGCCAGGTTTTGCAGATGCCCGAGGTGCCCATGTTCGGACCGTGCGGCAGGTTGCCGCTGTCGAGAATCGCCGTCTCCCACCCCTCGAAGCCCGGGACCCCCGCGTTGATCGCACCGATGACGGTCGCAAATTTCGCGTCGGCGTTAGCAATGTCCCCGTTCGCGACGTCCGTCCAGGCGGACTCCAGAGTCGAGCATCCCCACCACCAGTAGGCGGCCGCGTCACCCGCCATGTCTGCTCGATTGCCCCGAGGGAGCGACTCGGGGAAGGAGTAATTGGCGGGGAAATCGTAGGGGAACGTTGCGACCGTTTCGGCATACAACGCCTCGCGATCGGCGAGAGCCGTCTCCCACGGCGCCGGAGTCGAGGAGTCCGAGGCTGCGGCGGCACCACTTTGTGTCGCCTCGGCGGTTGGTGGCGTCTCGACGGAGTCCGGCGACGCGGAGCAGCCGGTAAAGAGGAAAGCAGCCGATACGGCCATCGTGGCGCTGGCTGTACGAGAGTCCATGCCCGAACTTTACGGGCAGGCCCCGATCGACGTGCGATCGCCGCGAGCGTCGGTCAGAGACGCTCGGCTAGGCGCGTGCGGTAGGCAAGAGGCGACTCGCCGAGTTGTTTCTTGAAAGCGGAGCTGAAGGCGCTCTCGGATGAGTACCCGAGGGTGAACGCTAGCGCGCCGATCCGGGTCTCGCGTTTGCGGAGTTCGCGTTGGGCGAGCAGCATGCGCCAATTGATCAGGTAGGCCAGCGGTGGGGTGCCGGCTACGTCGCGAAAGCGTTTCGCAAAGGTGCTGCGAGACATCGACGACGCGCGGGCAAGGTCTTCCAAACTCCAACTCTGCGCGGGTTGCTCGTGGATCAGGGCCAGGGCGGGACGGAGTCGTTCGTCGGTGAGTACTTTCAGCCATCCGGCAGGCATGTCCGTGTCTTGGATGAATCCGCGGATGATGTCGAGAATGAGCAGCTGCCCGTATTGACGAATCGCGAAGTCCGCGCCGACGCGGTGGGCGACGATCTCGGTGAACAGACGCTGCACGTGTCCTCGAAGCTGCGGGGCGACGGCGCTGGATGCTCCGACGTGGGCCACGGGCGGAAGCGCTCGAAGGAGAACCTCTTTGCCGGTGGGGTTGAGATCGACTCGCCCGCCAATCAGGATGTCCACGTCCGCGGCATCGACATCGGAATCTGCGATCGCGGATCCTGCGGATGGCGGGTCTACCACCACGGGTTCGCCGGGCCCGTCTCCGCCCTCGAGGGTGAGCCACGATCGCCCGTTCAACACGGCGACGTCACCGGCAACGAGCTCGAAGTGCGTGCCGACGCCGTCGGTCGTCAGGGTGGCGCGGCCTCGGACGATGGCGATGAATTTGAGGTCGTCCTCAATGAAACTGTGCGTGCGCCATCGGCCGCGGATAGCGGAGCCGCCCGACACGACGCTGCGCACCTCGACGAGGTCGAGTACCTCGGAAAGCCGGTCTATCGCCACCATCTGGACTATAGAGCATAAAAAGCAGACGAAGCATTATTCCAGATACGATCAGCCGGTATCAGGCTGGGGTGGTGGTTCGGATCTCTCGTTCCACGCAAACGCCCGCCGCTCATCGTGTGCGGCATGAAAGGACACCCCCATGACTGACTCCATGATCGCTCTGGTCACCGGCGGCAACAAAAGCATCGGCCGCGAGATCGCCGCCCAGTTGGCGCAACTCGGCCACACCGTCATCATCGGCGCACGCAGTCTCGAGCGCGGAGAGGAGACCGCGGCCGAGCTCCGCGCAGCAGGTGGGAGAGTCACGGCCGTCACCCTCGACGTCACCGACACCGCCTCCGCAGGTACCGCCGCCGATAAAGTCGGGGCCGAATACGGGCGACTGGACGCACTGATCAACAACGCCGGCATCAGCCACCAACCGGGCGCCGACTTCGCCGGACAGATACCCCGCACGGCAGACATCGATCACATCCGCTACGTGTTCGACACGAACGTGTTCGGTGTGATCCGCGTCACCAGCGCCTTCCTGCCGCTGCTCCGAAAGTCGTCATCACCGCGCATCGTCAACGTCTCGAGCAGCGCCGGATCTCTCGCCGCCATCTCCGACTTCGGCAACACCGACCCGATCGCCCTCGGCTATGTACCATCCAAGACCGCGCTGACCGCGGTGACGATGATGTACGCCCGCGACCTCGAATCCGAGAACATCCTCGTCAACGCCGTATGCCCCGGCTTCGTCGCCACCGACCTCAACGGTCACCGCGGTCTTCTCACCCCTGTAGAAGGCGCGCGCTCGGCCGTGACCATGTCGACGATCCCCGCCGACGGACCGACCGGCACGTTCACGGACATCAACGGCCCCGTCGCCTGGTAGTACCATCTCTCGGCGGTGTCGGCCCGTCGCACCCTCGCCGTGCCCTGTGGCAGAATTCTCTATCCTCTGGCCCTGCGACGTCCGTCAACGTCAGTATCCGCGCGAGTAGCAGGAGACCGGGCCAGGAGAGACCGTTCATGGCACTCCCGACTCCAGATTCACACGCGCTGCGGAGCGGGATCGCCATCCGAGCTGGTGGCCAGGCGCGCGGGGTGTGTGGCGCGGGGCCACATCCAGGCAGAGCGGAGAATGAAGGCCAGAAGCAATACCTCAATCCCGATGGCGATGGCGTAAAAGGCGGCCCAGTCCCAGGTTTCCCCCACGGCGTTGAAGGCCGAATAAGGGATGAGGAGCGCCGTCACGACGAGGTTCGTGGCGCGATTCACCCGCGCTGGCAGCGTCATCGAGAGCACCACCATCAGCGCAGGGATCGACACCGACACGAGGAACACCGTCAACAATCCCGGGCTGATGTCGAACTCGAAAACAACGCCATTCAGGATGTCATCGACGACGCCGGGTTTGTAGAAGCCCAGCACATCGACGTAGACGTAGAGGAACATGAAGGTCGTCCACGCGGCGGCGATCTTCGCCTGCACGGGGATCGGTGGGTTCTCGAGCAGTCTCGGGGTGTTCGTGCGGTTGGTCATCGGTTCTTCTTTCGCTTCGTGCGGGCGGGGGGATGGGTCTTCAGGGAGCGGTGACTCGCAGCACGACGTTGCCGCGCTTGCGGCCGGTGTCGACGTAGCGGTGCGCCTCGACGATGTCGGCGAGGTCGTAGGTGCGGTCGATCACGGGCCGGTAGTGACCGGATTCGGCGAGGCGGACGAGGCGGGCGACATCTTCGGCACCGATCGTGTCGACATCCGATGTAACGAGCTTTCCCGTCCTCCGGCTCTGCCCGCGGCTGCGCAGCATCTGTCTCAGATCGGCGATGACGAGCAGAAGTGCCCCGCCGGGAGTGAGGGATGCCTCGACCCGATCGAATTCGGCATTGCCCACGCAGTCGACGATCACGTCGTACCGGGCGCCGTTCGCGGCGAAATCCTGTCGCGTGTAGTCGATGACGTGGTCGGCGCCGAGCGCCGTCACGAGCTCAGTGTTCTTGCCGCTCGTCACGGCGGTCACGTGGGTGCCGAGGTGCTTCGCGAGTTGGATGGCCGCGGTGCCGACGGCTCCGGAGGCACCGTTGACGAGCACGGTCGTTCCCGGGCGGATCGACACCTTCGACAGGAAGCCCAGGGCCGTCGTGCCACCGAACACAAGGGTGACGGCCTCTTCGAAGGTCAGGTTCTCGGGAGCCCGGGCGATCGCACCATCCGCGGGCACGCACACGTACTCGGCGTGGCCGCCGAATCCGCTGCCCATCATCGCGATCACCCGGTCGCCGGGCACAAAGCGAGTCACACCGGGGCCGACGGCCTCGATGACGCCCGCGGCATCCATTCCCAGCACGGGCCGCCTGGGGCGCAAGAATCCGATGCTCAGCGCCGCGAGCATTCCGAGGCCCGCGGGGATGTCTCGGGCCCGAGTCCGGTGATCGGCGATGCTCACTGTGCTCGCGTGCACTCGGATGAGCACTTCGCCGGGCTTCGGCGACGGGATGGGGAGCTGCTCGATCCGCACAACCTCGGGTGCGCCGAAGTGCCGATACACGGCCGCCGTCATGCTGGTCCTAACAGTCGCGCTGGTCTTCGTTGTCATGACTCGATGCTCGCCGCCGCGTCCGCCGTCGGCATCGGGCAAATGGCCGAAACCGTCTCGGCCGAAAGTACGGTCCTGCGCTCGTGCTGCGTACCGATGTGCACCGCGCCTGATCAAACGAGCATCGATGCATGACTTCGACGCGTACTCCGCCAGCGACGCCCGCCCGCACCCGTGGCGCACAGCGTCCCCGCACTGGCTGGCTCGCCATCACGGGGTTCTTACTTCTCAGCGCACTCCCCGTGCTGGGAGGCGCTCTCAGCCTGGGCGAGCTGACCGCAGGAAAAGCGTCGACCGCTCCCCTGATCCCGCTGATAGGCCACGTCGTGGCGATGAGCGTGTTCTGCCTGGTGGGTGCGTTTCAGTTCTCGCCGGCGTTGCGGATACGGCGCACCTGGCATCGCACGGCCGGGCGCGTACTCATCCCCGCCGGCTTCATCGGGGCCCTCTCCAGCCTCTGGTTGGCGGTCTTCTTCGGCGGCCCGGCGGACGAGTTCGCCCTGGCGATGGTCCGTGTCATCTTTGCGATCGCGATGACGGGCTTCCTCGTGATGGGGGTGATCGCGATCCGCCGCCGCGCCTTCGTCTCGCATGGCGCGTGGCTGACGCGCGCTTACGCGATCGCCGTCTCGGGTGGAACGCAAGCGCTCGTCTTCGCACTCTGGACGCTCACCGTCGGCGAAGTCGATACCTTTGGTGAAACCGTGCTGGTTGCCGCGGCGTTCGTGATCAACAGCGTTGCGGCCGAGCTGATCATCGTGAGGCGGGCCCATGCACTCCGCGCGCGCCAATGAGGTGGTGACCGGGCTCATCCGCTCGGTGTGGAATGCGCCGGCGGCCATGCCCGCACCACCGCGCCGCGTGTGGCGCGACGGGGTCTTGCTCGGCGTCGTCGTGGCGCTCGCCGCCGTCGAGGGAGTCGTCAGGACCGACCTCACCCATCCCGTCCTGTCGGTGCTGGGTGTGATCGCGATCGCCCCGACAGTGCTGTGGCGACGCCAGCGACCCCTGCTCATGCTCGTGATCGCCGTCGTGGTGTCGACGCCACTGCAGCTCGTCGAGCCCGATTCGGTGCCCTACACGGCCGTCTTCGTCGTGGTCGTCATCTACGCCCTCTTCCGCTGGGGTCCCGGCCGTGACCTCGTGTTCGGCTCGGGGATACTCCTCGGTAGCCTCGCGCTCGCGTTTGTTCGCGACGGCAGGTTCGACGACCTGATCGGTGGCTTCGCTCTGCTGCTCTCGGTCGCGGTGCTCGGCGCGGTGTTCCGCACGCGCGCGGGGTCCCGCCAGCGCGACCTCGACCGCATCCGGATGCTCGAGCGCGAACACCTGGCGCGTGACCTGCACGACACGGTCGCCCACCACGTCTCAGCGATCGCGATTCGCGCGCAGGCGGGCGTTGCGATGGCGGCGCACGACCCGGATGCCGCGACCGACGCCCTCGGAGTGATCGAGGCCGAGGCTGCCACCACGCTGAGCGAGCTGCGGTCGATGGTGCGCGTGCTGCGCCAGCACGAGTCCGCCGACCTGGCGCCCAGCCCGGGGCTGACTGACATCCACCAGCTCGCCGGAAAGCGGCCGGGTGGCGCGGCGGTCACGGTGCGGGTCGACGGTGACAGTGACAGTGACGGTGACCGCATCCCGCCGCCCGTCGCCGCGGCCGTCTTCCGCCTCGCCCAGGAGTCGGTGACCAATGCCCTGCGCCACGCGCGGCAGGTCACGCGCATCGACGTCGTCGTGAGCGTGGATGACGGCGGAGTGCGTGTGAACGTGACCAACGACGGCGATGCCGCGGTCTCCCCGGTTCCCGGCTTCGGCATCATCGGCATGATGGAACGTGCGGCTCTGTTCGGCGGTGCGTGTCAGGCCGGGCCGGCGCCAGGCGGCGGATGGGCGGTCACCGCCGTGCTGCCTCGTGTTGGATGGGCACCGTGACAATTCGCGTGCTCGTCGCCGACGACCAGGAACTCGTGCGCACCGGGCTCAGCATGATCCTCTCCGCGCAGCCCGACATCGAGGTCGTCGGGCAGGCCCACGACGGCACCGAGGCGGTCGCCCTCGCGCACAGCCTTCGACCGGATGTCTGCCTCTTCGACATCCGGATGCCTGGCCTCGACGGCATCGAGGCGACCCGAGCGATCGCCGGCCCGGGAACCGAGCATCCGATCGCGGTCGTCATCATCACGACGTTCGACCTCGACGAGTATGTGTTCGCGGCGCTGCGGGCGGGAGCGAAAGGCTTTCTCCTCAAGGACGCTGGCTCGGAGATGCTCGCCCAGGCGATTCGTGCCGCCGCCAGCGGCGATGCCCTGATCGCGCCGAATGTCACCGTGCGTCTGCTCGAAGCGTTCGCGGGGGCAGAGCCTGCGGCATCCTTGCCGCAGCCGATCGAGCCGCTCACCGAGCGCGAAGAGCAGGTTCTCGCCAAGGTCGCGAGTGGCTTGAGTAACAGTGAGATCGCGGCCGAGCTGTACATCACGCTGAGCACGGTCAAGACTCACGTCGCGAGTCTGATGACCAAGCTCGGCGCCCGCAATCGCGTGGAGATCGCGATTTGGGCGCACGAGACGCGGCGTAAGCGGTAGCTGTTGATCCCGATGGCCCGGGACGCCCGGACATCGCGCGCCCTCGTCGTCAACAGCGCCGTCGCCGTGACCTGATACCGTCGGCGGATGTGGCGAGCGCGGATGTTGTCCACCGTCGGTGTGCTGGTCACAACCATCCTGGCGCTGTCTGCATGCACCTTCGGGCCGCCCACAGACGACACATCCACGTCGCCCTCAACATCGAGCAACGCCCCGGGCACCGATGCGGTGGCCGACGAGATCCGCGACACGATCACCGAGCGGATGGATGACTGGGGCCTTCGCGCGGTGATCGTGCAGGCCACCCGCGACGGGCAACCGATCATCTCGGAAGCCTTCGGGGAGTCGATGACCGGGGTGCCCGCCACCACCGACATGCACTTCCGCAACGGAGCGGTCGCCATCTCGTATGTGGCGACCGCGCTCCTGCTTCTCGTGGAAGAGGGGACGGTCAC
The DNA here is from genome assembly GCF_054165885.1 of Microbacterium sp. HM-570. Classification (NCBI taxonomy): domain Bacteria; kingdom Bacillati; phylum Actinomycetota; class Actinomycetes; order Micrococcales; family Microbacteriaceae; genus Microbacterium; species Microbacterium sp. HM-570. The sequence goes on along the minus strand of NZ_CM135111.1, from coordinate 2,656,767 downwards.
GCTCGACGACACACTGTCGGAATGGCTGCCCGACGTGCCGAACGCCGATCGGGTCACGCTGGGGCAACTCGCACAGATGACCTCGGGCTACGCCGACTACCTCTGGGATGCCGAGCTGATTGCGCAGCTGGAGGCGAACCCATTTCGCCAGTGGACGCCGGAAGAACTCGCCGCGTACGGAACCTCGAGGCCTCTGCTCTACGAGCCGGGCACGAACTGGAATTACTCCCACACCAACTACGTGCTGCTGGGCCTGGCGCTCGAGAGGATCACCGGGCAGCCCATGGAGCAGCTGCTGGAGGACCGCGTGCTCGATCCGCTCGGACTCGACAACACCGCAGACCCGGGCACGGCCGAGATTCCCGGCCCCGCGCTGCACGCCTTCACTGCGGAACGCCGCGCCTACCTGGGTGTGCCCGCCGGCACGGGCTTCCTCGAAGACTCGACTTTCTGGAACCCGTCGTGGACCATCACGCGCGGCGCCGTCCAGTACACCGACATCGACGACCTCATCCGCACCGCGCAGGGCATCGGCACCGGAGAGCTGCTCTCCCCCGAGATGCACGAGCGGCAACTGAATCTCGATACCCGGGACATCGCGACCGCGGTCGACGGATGCCCGGCGTGCTTCCCGCACTCCGAGATCTACACCTACGGAATCGGCGTCGTGATGATGGGCGACTGGATTCTGCAGAACCCGATGTTCAGCGGCACGGCGGCCGTCGAGGCGTACCTGCCAGAGGAAGACGTTGCCCTCGCGGTCGTCGTCACGTTCGACGAGAGCGCCTTTGACGAGACCGGCGACTACACCAACCGCGCCACCGACCTGTTCCGGGAGCTGGCGGGCGTCGTATCCCCCGGTTCGGCCCCGCCGACGCGGTAGCGCCTGGCCATCGCGGGCGCGAACCGGTCAGCCGGCGCTACCGACGTCGTCGGACGGCCGGAGAGCCCGCAGAACCTCCGCGTGGCGAAGCAGAAACGTGCGCTCGTCGAGCTTCTTGCGCCGCAGCCATCCGGTCACTTCGTCGTTGCTCTTGCTCGCGTTGCACGACGCGCAGGCAGGCACCACGTTCTCGAGCGTGTAGCGGCCGCCGCGAGAGATGGGCATGATGCAGTCGCGCTGCAGCGCCGGACCCTCTGCCCGGCAATAGGCACAGCCACCCCAGGCGTCGAGCAGATCGGACCACTCTTCGGCGGTCAGGTCGTTGTCTGCGCGGGCGACTCGCCGTTGCCGCCGCTTCGCGTATCGAGCGCGCATGGCAGCGGATGGCTGGGCGGTTGAGAAATTGCGGCGGCGGCGCACCCTCACACGCTAGTTCCGTGAAGGACGAGCGCGGCGGAGCGAAAAGCGCGCGTCGAGGGCCGGTCTCCGAAAGGGCTCCCAACATCGCATCTACTTCTGAGGTTCGCCATCGCTTTCGACCTGCTCATCGAGATACGTCGCCGCGAGCAGTGCCGCTGCGCTCGCGGGATCGAGCGCGAGGATAGTCGCGTCGTCAACACCACGCTCTCGAAGCGCCTGGCGCAGGAAGAGGGGGATTGCCTTCGTGACGTCGGGCGAATCCGGCTTTCCTCGATCAGGGACCACGCCTCTGTTCACGCATGCCCAGAACGCCTCCGCCGTCACCTCGAGCTGGTTCTTGAGGATGTGCGACCACATGCTCGCTGCATAGTCAGTCTTGTCGATGGGCCGGGAGATGCGCGTCCGCAGAATTCGCCCGTCCCAGAGGTCGAGCTCATACGTCCTGTGGTGCGTGACAGGTCTCCCGGTAGCGCCACGGACCAACGTCCACTTTTCGTTCTCGCAGAACTGGTCGTGGGCCTCGCGCGTGGCGGGCGGATGCTTCTCACTCACCGCCGTGCGTAAACCATTCCGCCAATTCGTCGTCCGTAGACAACTTGATCAGCTGGACAAGCGCCCAGTGCTGCGAATGGTTCGGCGCATGCTGCAACCGATCTTCCCAATCCTCCGCGTACTCACGCAAAGTAAGCGCAAGATCGGCAAGCGCACCATCGACATCCGCTCCCTCGGAGACAAACGGTCGCCCCTCCATGAGCGCGACAACACGATCATCATCCGCCAGCAACCGCACACGGGGCGCAACGGTGCTGAAGAAGTGCTCACGAAGGCGGTTCGCTGGCACGACCGCAGAAACCTGCTCGTCGCGACGCACAGTGACAGTGATGCCGCGGGCGTTCGAGTCGAGAACGTCCTTGAGGTGAATCCGAGCTTGGGTAAACGTGGGGTAGTCGACGGCGATCGACATGGCATTTCCTTTCAGCGATGTACACCAGGTACATCGCGTACATACTACTCCCGCAACGTCGACACTCGCTCGCTTGCTCGCTCGCTTAGACGGGCTCGGTGGTGCGAATCAATCCGCAGCTCATGCACGACCACGCGACGAGAAATCGTTCATCATCGAGAATCTCGAACGTGAGCGGGTCGCCACAGGTGGGGCAGGCCCGCGGGTCCGCAGTCCGCGCCATCATGCCGTCAGCCTACGGACACGGCGACGCCGATCGTCATCGTCCGCCGCGGACAGCTCCTGACGGCTGCTGCGCGGGCCTCAGAGACCTGTTGTGAAGCGTGATCAACACGGTGCCTAGTGTAAAAGCCGCTTGAGCCGCGGCGACCCCATCGTTATGGGCTTGTTGCGCGCCGCTCCTCCCGCTCATCTAGCGTCGAAACCGGAGGTGAGTGATGCGACGCAGGGCGACAATCGTGGCGCTCACGCTCGTCGTGGCACTGACCGGGTGCGGCGTCATTCCCGGCGTCGGCCCCGATCCGCGGGTCAACGCGGTTCCGGTGGACGCCGTCACGTGCCCCGAAACCTACGACGACGGATACGCCGAAGCAGGGCTCGTCCCGCCCGATTTCGCGGCGGTCGCGATCCTGCGATGCGACCCCTACGCGTCGTGGCAGGATGCCGACGGCACCTGGTCGGGAGCAGTCCTCGAACGCCTCGAGGGCGACCTCGACCCCGTTCTGGCCGCACTCGCCACACCCAGCGACTCGCTATCGATCGGTGCCTGCACCACCGTCGGATACATCCTGCCGGAGCTGTGGGTCGAGAACGAAGACGGTCTTGTCGTGCGCGTCGCGTTGCCCTCGACCGGATGCGGCGCGCCCAAGTCCGTCGGCCTCAACAGCGCTCTCGACACCCTGACCGTTGTCGAGACAACGACCGCGAGCGCGTCGCTGATGGAATCGGCGGCGGCGACCGCGGCGGGCTGCGCGAGCCAGGCGGGACTGCTGATTCTCCAGGGAGTCGACGGTGATGAGGACCTCTCGAGTGACGAGCACTCGCCTCGCGCCGACGCGAGCGAACACGGCGGCAGCGTGGCGCTCATTCCCGATGAAATGCCCGGATGGCCCGACCCCGCAGCCATCACTGGTGCCCGGGTGTGCACATACGCCGCAGCCCCTGCACGCGAAAACTCACCCACGGTCGTGGGCCCCGACAGCGTTTTCGTCGGCGCGAGGGAGCTGAACGCCACCGACGCGCGGGCGATCGTCGCCGCGGCTCGACGCGCCCCCGCCGCGGCACCGTGTGCCGACAGCGCTCAACAGCTGGTCGTCGTACACCCCGACGTGGTTGGCCCTGATGCGGCACCATTCACCGTGGAGCTCGATGGGTGTCAGCGCCTGGTGGATCCGGCTTTCCGAGCCCGCGTCGCGCCGGCAGAAGTCCTCGCTGCCCTTGTGCCGATGCAGTGATCAGCTGCCCCGACGAACCTCGACCATCCGCTTCCTCGTGACCGCGGCGATCCGCTCGCAAGGCGCGACCTCCGCCCCGCCGTCTGGCGATCTTCTCCCCTCCGTCGGCTAGCCTTCCGGCATGACGAATTCAGCTCCGGTCGACGACATCTCGATCGGTGGCGACATGATCCGCCTCGGTCCATTCCTGAAGTTCGCAGGAATGCTCGACTCGGGCGGACTCGTGAAAGAGGCGATCATCGACGGCTACGTGGCCGTGAACGGTGAGGTCGAGCGCCGCCGCGGACGGCAGCTGCAGATCGGCGACGTCGTCGAGTTCGCCGGGAGCAGAGTCCGCGTTTGCCCGTGATGCGCAGGCGGCGTCAGGACTCCGACGGCACCATCGGCAGCGCGAGTCCGTAGTTCCACGACAGGATGGCGGGCTGCTCGCGGTAGTAGCTCAACACCGAAACCGACCCGGCATCCAGGGTGATCTGGGCGCCGAAACGGGGCGCCATCCGCAGATACACCGCCGTCAAGATGCGCAGGAAATGCCCGTGCGCCACGAGGGCGACATCCCCCTCGACCATCGCCGGCAGCACCCGCGTGAGCACCCGCGACGCGCGCCCCGCGACCTCTTCGACCGTCTCACCGGGGGTCTTGCCGCGGATCACACCGTGCGTGAAAGCGCTCCAGTCGTACCCGAGTTCGGCACGGATGTCTCGGGTCGTTCGCCCCTCGAACCCGCCGTAGTCCCACTCGACCAGGAGGGGGTCGACGTCGGCCTCAAGGCCCGCGAGCTCCGCCGTGCGCCGCGCACGCTCGAGCGGCGAGGTCAGGATCAGCGAGAAGTTGTAGTCCGAAACGAGCTCACCCGCACCGCGAGCGAGATCTTCGCCATGTGCGGTGAGCGGTATGTCGGTCAGACCCGTATGCCTGCCGAGCTTCGACCATTCCGTCTCGCCGTGGCGAAGAAGAACGAGCTTGCCCGTGGGGTTGTCGGGCGCGGGGCGATCGGGCAGCGGATCGTTGATGGGCACACCGCAACCCTAGAGCCCCGGACGATCCGAGACGCGCCGACCCAGCACATCGGATGTCTCGTGACCGACCACCCGGAAAGGGCGAACTGACCCGGCAGCGCATCCGCGGGGCGGCGCTCCGGTCGTTTCGTGACAACGGCTACGACGCGACGACGATCAGGAAGATCGCGGACGAGCTCGGCATGTCGGTGGGAGCCACGAATTACCACTTCCCGTCGAAGAACCACCACATTCAGGAGCTCTATCTCGACGTGCAGGAGGCGCACCGCGCGGCGGCCGAGCCGCTTCTTGCAGACGAAGGTCGCCTAATCGAGCGCCTCCGGATCGTATTCTCGACCGGCCTCGACCAGCTCACGCCGTATCACGCGCACGCGGGCGAGTTCCTGTCGGCCGCCGTCTCGCCGCGCTCGCCGATCAACCCGCTGTCGACGGAGTCGGCCGAGGCTTTTGCGATCGTGGAGGAGCTTTTCGCGGAGGCCGTAGGCGGTGCCGCGATTACCGGCCTGCCCGATGACATCCGCTCGCTGCTCCCTCGTGCGCTCGTGCTCGCACACCTGCTGCTCGCGCTGTACTGGGTCTACGACACGTCCGAGGGCCAGCGTCGCACCCGGAGACTTCTCGATCGGGCTCTGAAGCTCTTCGCACGGCTTGTGCCCCTGACCCGACTCCCCGTTCTGCGCGGGGCGGTACGAGATGCGCTCGCCCTCGTCACCGAGGTGCGCGCGTGAGCGCACAGCGGCCCGACCCGGCGTCAGGTCGGGCGCCGGTCATCCGATTCGATAGAGAACCGGCCTGCGGGCCCGTCTGCTGCATCCCGCGGTCCACGGCCGCGATCTCGAGGCGTCGCGAGATGTGAGAACTCTCATCTCTCCGGTGTGATTTCGGCGTGATTTGGGGGCTTTTCGGGGTTCGGATGTCGGTGGTTGTCCGTAGAGTTTCGAACATGCATTCGAGCTGTGATGACGTCGAAACGACAGGCGTGGACGTGATCGCGCGCGAGCTCGCCGGGGAGGGCATCGAAGCCCGGCGCGCGATGGCGCGTACGGAAGCCGCGCTCGCGCGAGTGTTCGCGAAAGCCGCGCACGTCGGTGCGCGCCGGGTCGCGGAACTGGCGTCCCCCTCGTCGCGCGAAGCCGAGCTGCCGTTCCGTGCCTTGGCGGCAGAACTCGGCGCCGCAATGAACATGTCAGACCGAACCGTGCAACGCCGCATGAACGACGCCGCCGTATTGGAAGAGTCGTTCCCCGCCACGTTCGCGGCGTGGGACGAGGGGCGCGTCAGTGGCGGACATGTCGCGGTGATCATGGAACACGGACTCCCGCTCACCGGCCCGGACGCACGCGCCCTGTTCGAACGTGAAGCGCTGGTGCGGGCCGAGGGGACCACGCCCGGGAGGCTCGGGGCATCGCTCGCGCGTCTGGCCGAGTCGCTGCAGCCGCGCCCGCTCGCGGAGCGTCACAAGCAGGCACGAGCGTCGCGGGGTGCGTGCGTGCGGGACATCGGCGACGGGATGGCCGAGTTCATCTCTACCCAGCCCGCAGTGCTCGCGCATGCGATGCACGACCGGATCACGCAGCAGGCTCAGGCGTTGAAGAAAGCCGACCCGACCGACACGCGAACGTTGGATCAGATTCGTGCTGACCTCGTCGCCGACATGGTGCTCACCACGACGCCCACCGTCGAAACCGGCGCCGGGATGTCGGACGGGTTCGGTGGTCTCGGGACGATTCGCGGGATTGTGAACGTCACCGTCCCCGCGCTCGCACTCGCGGGGGTGACCGACGAGCCCGCCGAGCTGGTGGGCCGATGCCCGATCGACCCGGCTACGGCCCGCCAGCTCGCAGGGCACGCGGCCGGGTGGGATCGGGTCCTGGCTGACCCGATCACGGGATGTGTTCTCGCGGTCGACCGATACACCCCGTCCGCCGACATGAAACGGTTCCTCCGGGCTCGGGATCAACACTGCCGATTCCCCGGATGCCGACAACCCGCCCACCGGTGCGACCGGGACCACACCCTCGACTACGCCCTCGGCGGCGAAACCAGCGTCTGCAACCTGGCGTGCTTGTGCAAACGACACCACACGTTGAAGGGCGAAACGGCGTGGACCGTCCGACAACTCGGCGGCGGAGTCCTCGAATGGACCTCACCCGGCGGCCACGTCTACATCGACAAACCCCCGCCCGCGCTGGTCATCTTCACGCCCTCCTCAGACCCACCGCCGTTCTGAGACACGCGTCCGCCGCGCCCGCTGCCCCCCCCCCCCCGGTCACCGAGCTTGTCGAAGTGACCCGCAGCGCCCTCGGCGTGCGCTGATCCGCGACTTACCCGAAAGCGGGTTCTGCAGTACGCCTAGGCGATGCGGCTACCCCGGGGAAGACGTTTCGCCGGTGTGCGGGTGCGCAACCCAGCCCACAACAGCACCCCGCCCGCGAGCACGATCTGGATGCCGAGGCCCGCGAACCAGCTCGGCACCGTGCGCGAATACACTTCTTCGGGCGTCTCGCCCGGGGCGTACATGCCACGCGAATCGCACTCGTCCCACGACGAACCTTCGGGTGGCAACTGGGCGGCGCGCACGCACCACGCGATCTGACCGAACGTGTCGACGGGGTACCCCTCGCGCGAGAAGGCGATGGGAGTGGCGTCGGCAAGTATGACGAACGGGTTCGCCGCCAGGATCCACCACACGTGGTCGTACCGCGGCACCTCACGTTGCGATTCCTGCCACGGGCACACGTGGGCGGATTGGTCGTCGTCAGGCCCTCGGAGGTGTATTCATACGAGCGGTAGCGGTCCGTCACCTCGGTGCGCACGGCCGCGCTCCCGAGACCGAACGCAACGACGGTGCCGATGGTCAGCGCGGCGACCACCAAGTAGGTCGTGGCGACCGAGAACAGTGGACGATTCAGGATGCCCGAGAACCCGACGCCGAGGGCGGCGATGACGCCGATCTCGACGATCAACACACCGAGGGACGCCGCGACCACTCCCGCCGGCACATCGCCCGCAAGCGACATGAACACGATGAAGGGCACGGCGACGAGCGCGAACGCCAGACCCGTTGCCCACGCGGCCACGAACTTGCCGGTCAGGATCTGAGCGGTCGAGACCAGAGTGACCTGCACGGGCGCAAGCGTCGCCTGGTCGCAATCGCCGTTGATCGCGTTGCCGCTCAGCGCCGGACTGACGAAGGTCACGAGCAGCAGGACGATGTAGACGGCGACCGAGTAGGCACCGCGCAACTGGTCCATCGAGCCCGAGAAGACCATGCTGGCCAGCAGAGAGACCACGAGCAGAATCACGGCGAACAGCGACAGCAGCACGTACCACGCAACGCTGCGCACGCGCTGCCGCAGCTCGAGGGCGGCGACCGTGGCGGTGCCTGAGCCGAAGTTCTTCATCACTGCCCCTCCCCTCCCTCGGTGCCCGGCCTGTTTCCCGGGCCTGCATCGAGATCCTCACCGAGATCGAGGAAGGTCCGCTCGAGGGCGCCGGTGGCGGGCGCGAACTCCGCGACGGGCAGGCCTGCGGCGACGAGACGGGCCAGCGCTGCCGCCGCATCCGATTCCGACGCGAACGGGATCAGGATGTCGCGGCGCTCGCTGCGCACGGATGCCCCGTCGAACTCGGGGCGTGCCTCGACGATGCGGCCCACGGCATCCGCGCCTTCGCCGCCCGCCGCGGTCAACCGCACGCGCCAGTCGCTGAGCCTGGATGCGGCAGCGGCGACACGATCCGCGCCGACGGTTTCGCCGCGCACCATGAAGACAGCGTCGTCCGCGACCTCTTCGAGCTCGGAGAGCACATGACTGGAGACAAGGATCGTGCGCCCCTCCGCCGCGAGCCGGCGCAGCAGCTGCCTCAGCTCGACGCGCGCTCGGGGGTCGAGCCCCGAAGCCGGTTCGTCGAGCAGCAGCACACTCGGCTCGTGAACGAGCGCACGGGCGAGCCCCAAACGCTGCTTCTGCCCGCGTGACAAGACTCGGGCGGGAGCGTCCGCGAGGTCTGCGAGGCCGACCAGCTCGATCAGTTCGCCGACGCGCACCGCGGCCTTGTCGTGCGGAATCCGGTAGAGCCGAGCCGTCGTCACGAGCGTCTCGCGCACGGTCAGCGAGGGCCAGGCCCCCAGCGCGTCGGGCATCCAGCCGAGCAACGCGCGAGCTCCCTGGGGATCCGAGACGGGGTCCACTCCCCCGATCCGCACCTCACCCGCGTCGGGAATGAGAAGCGAGGCCAGCATGAGCAGCAGCGTCGTCTTGCCCGACCCGTTCGGTCCGACGAGTGCCGTCACCCGGCCGGGGTGCGCGACGAGGGTCGCATCGCGGACGGCGTGCACCATCCCCGCCGTTCTGCCCTGGCGAGCAGGGCGTGACCCTCCGATCAGGGGGCGGAGTACTCCGCGAGGCGACGGAGCCCCTCGTCGATGCTGACGGTCGGAGCCCAATCGAGGGCCTGACGTGTCTCGCGCTGATCGAACCAGTGCGCGGTCGACAGCTGTTCGGCCAAGAAACGAGTCATCGGGGGTTCGTCCTCTCCCGGCCGGAGCGCCCAGGCCCGTTCGATCAGCGATCCCGCCGTGCGCGCGACACCCGCGGGGATGCTCCACCGCGGGGGCCGCACGCCCGAGGCTAGGCAGATTCCCGCAAGGAGTTCACCGACCGGCCGCGGCTCGCCGTTTGTGATCACGAACGCACGTCCTCGCGCGGTGTGGGCCCGGTGGAGCGCGGCCACGATCCCGGTGGCCGCGTTGTCGACGTAGGTCGAGTCGATCAAGGCCCGTCCGCCGTCGAGCAGCGGCAGGCGCCCCCGGCGCGCGCGGTCGAGGATGCGGCCGACCAGCTGCGTGTCCCCCGGCCCCCAGGCGAGGTGCGGGCGCACCGCCACAACCCGCATGGCGTCCGAGTCGCGGTCGAGCGCGATCAGTTCGGCTTCGGCCTTCGTACGGGCGTACTCGCCCCGGGCGTCGGTCGGCGACGCCGGCTCTGCGCCCACCCCGGCGAGCGCAGAACCAGCATGCGCCACGGATGGCGACGACACCTGCACGAACCGGGATGCTCCGGCCCGCGCCGCGGCGTCGAGCACGGCCCGCGTTCCCTCGACATTCACAGCACGAAACTCCGCGGGGTCGCCCGCGAGCGACACCTTCGCGGCGAGGTGAACAACGCCCTCTGCCCCGTCAACGAGGCGCGCGACTGCATCTGCGTCGGTGATCGAGCCGCGGATGTCGGCGACCCCCTCGACCCCCGAGGGTCGACGCTGCAGCGTGCGCACATCGTGCCCGGATGCGGCCAGCTCCGCCGCAACGGCGCGACCGAGGTATCCGGATGCCCCCGTCACCGCGACGATCACGGCCGAGTCATCCGTCCGCCCGCGAGGGTGCGCTCGGCCCACTCCGACAGACGCGTGCGGTCGATCTTGGAGTTGTGACGGATGTCGGTGGGCAGCTGTCGAACGACCAGCACCGCGACGAGGGGCAGTTCTGTGCGTGCCCGAACGTCCGCGGTCAGCTCGGGAGAGGCCAGGCCGGGGCGTGCGACAGATGGCACGGCCTCGACGACGGCCACGGCTTGGTGAAGCCCCTCCGGGCCGACCCCGACGACCGCCGCGCGCCGAACGCCTGCCGCGCCCTCCATCTGCTGTTCCGGCCCGACGGGGGCGACCGGACCGTCGGCGGTGGTCAGAACGTGGGGCAGGCGTCCCTCGATCCAGAGGCGACCATCCGCGTCGAGATGGCCGACATCGCCTGTGCGGTGCCAGCGCCCGTCGGCGGGGATATCGCGGACCGCCCCTCGGTCGGTCAGCCAGAGCCGGTCGTACGACGTCTTCAGGTGCGCGGCCGACACAATGACCTCGCCCAGCACGCCGGGCTCGTCGCTCGGCGCCCCGACAGCGCGGCCCTCGGCATCCAACGCACTGATGAGCACCCGGTTCGACCCGATGGGCGAGCCGACGCAGACGCCGCGGTCGGCGGCATCCGATACGGCGCGAATGCCCGCGAGGGTCACGTCCGTGACGAGCAGACATTCGGTCATGCCGTACGGAGTGTGGGGTTCGGCGTGGGGCATCAGCTCAGCCGCGGCGGCCAGCAGCGGCTCACCGACCGGAGCGCCGGTCGAGAGGAATGTCCTGACGCCCTCGAGCGCACGACGATCGTCGCCAGACAGGTCACCGGCGGTGGCGACGACGTTCAGGATCGCTGCAGGCGAGAGGAAGACGATGCGCGCATCGGAGGCCCGCACCGCTGCCGCGACGGCCCGCGCGGTGAGGGTCCGCGGTGCCGAGACATCCATATCCGGCGTCGCCGACCGGGTACCGAGCGCGGGCCCCAGCAGGGCAAACGGCGCGAAACCGGTCACGAGCCCCGTGTCGGTGCTCACCTCGAAGTGAGCCGCGAGCACATCACGGAGCGCCGAAAGCTGACGATGCGTGTACGCGACGCCCTTCGCGGGGCCCGTCGAGCCCGACGTGAACAGGATCGCCGCGGGATCTTCGGGCGCCGGCTCTGCGGGCAGGGCACCCGAGCGGAGCGCCGCGGCGCCCGTGCGAGCGATCTCCGACAGATCGTGCGCAACACCGAGAAGTTTCGCGGATGCTCGGGGCAGGCGCGCGACCGAGATGCGCATGCCGGGCCATCCCAGCGCCCGGGCTGCGGAAAGTCCCGGCAACTCGCCGATGACGACATCCGGCCAGGCCCCCCGCACGGCGCGCGAGAGTCCGCGGACGCCGAGCCCAGCATCGGCCACGACGACGACCGCGCCGATGCGCAGGCACGCGTAGACGACAGCGGTGAGTGTGGGCCCCGGCGGGACGAGCACCGAAACGCGCTGCCCCTTCTTCACCCCGGCGCGGTCAAGGCCCGCCGCCAGGCTCCGGACGCGGTCGTCGAGCTGCCGCCAGCTGACGCGCCGCACGCCGCTCAGCTGCTCAGAACCCTGCCGTCCCGCGCGCGTCTTCACCGCCATGTCGATGATCGCGACATCGTCGTCGTCGCGTCGTGCCTCGAGCGCGGCCCACAACGGGGTGAATGACTCGGCCTCAGAATCCGCAACGGTCGAGACATCCGTGGTCGAGACATCCGTGGTCGAGACATCCGTGGTCGAGACATCCGTGGTCGAGACATCCGACCCGCCGGCATCTCCCAGAACAAGCGCCTCGGCGTTGTCGCCGAGCCACGTCAGGATCGCATCCGCGTAGGGCCGGTCCTCGGCGAGCAGATGGCCCGCGCCCTCGAAGCGGTGCACATCGGCGTGGGGCAGACGGTCGATCAGGTCGTCCAGGTACCGGTCGCCGAAGATCGGATCCTTCGGGCCCCACAAAAGCAGAGCGGGCACCGTGAGCTCCGCCACGCCGGCGGCGATGCGCTGCAATTCCGCAAAGCTCCCGTGCGACGCATCCACCGGGATATCCGCGACGAAGGCGCCGATGCCGTGCCGCTGCGCGGCCGAAGAATAGGGCGCACGGAAGGCATCCTTGACCTCCGGCGCGAGCGGCGGCTGGGCCAGCGCGAGCGTCGTCTCGAGAAAGGCGGGGGTCGCGACGGTGGACGCCGCGAGCACACCGCGAGCGCCGGCGAGGCGCAGCGGGGCCGGGATCGGCACGCCTTCGGGATGGTGCACGGCCGTGTTCAGCGTGATGACTCCGGCGAGGAGCTCGGGGTGATCGATCGCCCACCCCAACGAGATCACACCGCCCCAGTCATGGCCGAGCGTGATGACCGGGCCCGCGATGCCCAGGTCATCGGTGAAGTCGGCGAGGTCGTTGACCCGCTGCGGCAGAGTCCGGGTCGTCCCCGTGCGCGCTGAAAAGCCCATGTCGAGCTGGTCGACCGCGATCACGCGCCAGGCCGGCTGGCCCGCTTCTGCGGCCCGCAGCGACGCCGAGGCAAGGCGACGCCACAGGTACGACCAGGTCGGGTTGCCGTGCACGGCGAGGATCGTCCCCGCGACCTCCACGCCACGCTCTCGTGCGACGCGCTCGAGTTCGTCGCCGGTGTCGAGATAGTGCCACTCGCGCGAGACATCCGCTGTCCGATCGCGCACGAGGCGCGTACGACTGAAGCGGATGTCGAAATCAGGCAATCCTGCGATCGTCCGCCTCTCAGCGTCGTTCACCAGGCGAGTTCCATCATGGCCGTGTTCAGCCCCGAGCCGACTCCCATCAGCAGCACCCGGTCGCCCCTGCGCAGCGACGCCTGCTCTTCGACCAGCGTGATCGGGACCGACGCCGGGCCGATGTTTCCGTAGTGCGGGAAGGTCGTCGGAACGCGGGAGGCATCCAGATTCACCGCCTTGACGATCGCGTGCGTGTGGATCGACGAGACCTGGTGCGTGATGTACCGGTTCATCGATTTCCAGTCCCACTCGTGCGCGGCGTCTTTCCAGGCCGAGACGACCAGGTCGAGCCCGCCCTTGAGGAGAGCCTTCGCGTCGGTGAACATGCCATCGACGCTGCCGACGCAGAGCCGGTGAAACTCGGTCGCGGCGCGGGTGACTCCGCCGAGGATGCGGTGCCCCTCGGGGTGCTCGTCGGCACGGCCGAGCACGGCCGCCGCGGAGCCCGAGCCCAGCGTGAGAGAGGCGAACTCGCTCATGAAGCCGTCACGATCGCTCTCGGCGAGCAGAAGGCGCTCGATCGTGTTGACCTGAATCTCGTCGGCGTCTTCGCCTGCGACGACGACGGCGTAACGGATTTGACCGGATTCGATCATCGTCGCGGCGAGCGACATGCCGTTGATGAAACCGAGGCAGGCGTTGGCGATGTCGAAGTTGACCGCGGAGCTCGGCAGGTCGAGTCCGTGGTGCAGGGCGACGGCAACGGAAGGCTCGAGATTCGTTCGCGTAACGGAGGTGTTGATCAGTAGACCGACCTCGGACGCGTCAACCCCCGCTTCCGCGAGCGCGCGCTGCCCGGCCGTGATGGTGGCCGCGTCGACCGTCTCGCCCGCGGCCCAGTTGCGTCGCTCGAGGACACCGGCGACGCGTTTGAGCAGACCGCTGCGGAGCTTCAGGCGTTTCAGCGACGGCGCCAGGCGGTCTTCGATGTCGTCGGAGGTCGTCACACGACCGGGAAGAACGCTCGCAACAGAGAGCAACGCGACGTTGCTGAAGCGAGCGGTGGCATTTCCGGGCACAGAATCTCCTTCAGGAGGTCGTTACATTCCCCCTCATATGGTTTTACCTCACTCTGTCTGTGTGTTGGCGGGGGTTGCGCTTTCGCAGGCATGCGAGGCGCACCGACTGGCACACTCGAGGGGATTCCGCCAGCCCCTCGGCACCCGGCGCGTGATGCCGTTTGCTGGGACCATGTCCCCACCCCCCGCCGACCCGATCGCGGTCCTCTTCGACATCGATGGAACCCTCGTCGACTCGAACTACCTTCACATTGACGCCTGGGACAGGGCGTTCGTCGAAGCGGGACATCCGGTCGACGTGTGGCGCATCCACCGCGCGATCGGTATGGACTCGGGCAAGCTGCTGGAACGCCTGCTCGGAGAGGATGCCGAAGCTGTGGGCGACACCGTGAAGCAGGCGCACGCCCGGAACTACTCAGAGACGACCGACCGACTCCGGGCGTTCGCTTCCGCCCGCGAGTTGCTGGGCGAACTCTCGCGTCGCGGACATCGCGTCGTCTTGGCGACCTCGGCGCCCCAGGAAGAGCTGGACGCGCTCCTCGCCGTGCTCGATGTTCCGGATGCCGTGGACGCGGTCACCTCCGGCGAGGACGTCGAGGCAGCCAAGCCCGAACCCGATCTGGTCAACGTCGCCGTGGAGCGGGCTCAGGTCACCCCCGAGCGTGCGCTGCTGGTCGGCGACTCCGTGTGGGACATCTACTCGGCATCGCGCGCGGGAGTTCGGAGCGTCGGGGTGCGCAGCGGCGGGTACAGCTCAGAAGAACTTCTCGCAGCGGGCGCCGTCGCCGTCTACGACGACGTCGCGGATCTACTCGCACACCTCGAAGAGAGCCCTATCGTCGCCAGCACCTACGAAATCTGAGCAAGCCCCATCACATCCTCGATAAAGGAGCACGAAATGAACGAATCCACCACAGAATCGGGACGCGACGCCGACGAGCAGTCGCAGCAGGCCGACGATGCCGCCGCGGATGCCGGCTCGGAATCGCCCGAAGAGGGCGCAGCGGCGATGGAAGACGCCGAGGACGCGGTTGTCGATCAGGGCGACTGAGCCGACAGAGGCGCGACCCCGATCGCTGCGTACCGCTCTCACCGCATGAATGCGAACGCTGCCCCGCTCGATCTCACCCCTCGACATCCGGCCCCGGGTGCTGAGAGCATGTCGGGATGGCGCCACCTGCCGCCGCTGAGCTTCGCGATCTGGCGCTTCTGCGGCGGGTACGTGACCGGATGGATCGGGACTACTCGCAGCCGCTCAATGTCGAAGCCCTTGCACGCAGCGTCCACATGTCGGCCGGTCACCTCAGTCGCACGTTCCGTCGCGCATTCGGCGAATCGCCCTATTCGTACCTGATGACCCGGCGAATCGAACGGGCGATGATGCTTCTGCGGCAGACCGACCTGAGTGTTACCGACATCAGCCTCGCGGTGGGGTGCGCGTCGCTGGGCACGTTCAGCACGCGCTTCACCGAGCTCGTCGGCGTATCCCCGAGCGTCTACCGGGACCACGGCGCGGATGCGACCGCCGGCATGCTCCCGTGCATCGCAAAACAGGTGACCAGACCGATCAGAAATCGAGAAGTGCCCGTCAGCGCCCGTCGGTAACCTGGCCCTCATGAGCGTCACGATTCACTCCAGCTTCCTGCCCGCCACGGATCCGGATGCCTCACTCGCCTTCTATCGAGACGTGCTGGGATTCGAAGTCCGCCTCGACGTCGGCTACGAGAACCTGCGGTGGATCACGGTCGGCCCGGTCGGCCAACCCGACACCGCGATCGTGCTGCACCCGTCCACGGCGAACCCGGGCGTCACCGAGGACGAGGGGCGCGTGCTGCTCGAACTCATCGCGAAGGGCACGTATTTCGGTGTGAACCTTGCGACCGACGACCTCGATGCCCTGTTCGCGACGCTGGAATCGCGCGGCGCCGAGATCGTGCAGGAGCCGATCGATCAGGACTACGGGGTGCGCGACTGCGCCTTCCGTGCCCCCGCCGGCAACACGATCCGCGTTCAGGAGAACAAGCCGTGAGCCCCGCAGCGAAGAAGCCCAACGCATCCCTCTCGGCCGAGGAGCGCGCCGCTGTCAAGGAGCGCGCCGCCGAACTCCGGGCCGAGGGGCGCGCGGGTCGGGGTGCCGCAAAGATCTCGGCCGAGGAGCGCACCGCTCTGAAGACCATCGAGGAGATGCCGGAACCCGATCGAACGATCGCGACGCGCATCCACTCAGTGATCACAGACGTCGCCCCCGAAATGACCGTCAAACTCCGCTACGGCATGCCCACGTATTCGAAGGACGGCAAGATCGTGTGTTTCTTCCAAGCGGCATCCAAGTTCGACACGAGGTATCCGACCCTCGCCTTCGACGAGAACGCGCAGCTCGACGACGGAACGATGTGGGCGACCGCGTTCGCTCTGACGGAGTTCACCGACGCGAACGAGAAGAAGATCCGAGAGCTCGTCGAGAAGGCGGTCGGCTGACGGTTCACCCGATCCTCATCCGGGTTCATCCGACACGATTCCGGTTCACGCCGTCAGCGTCTCGAGTTCCTCCAGGATGCGCGGGTCGGCGAGCACGCGGAAGTGCCCCATCGTGTCGAGCACGACGTTGCGCGCCCCGGGCAACGCGCTCCCGCCCGGAATGTGCGGGTCGAAGCGCCCGTAAACGGACACGATGTTGGCGTCGATCGTCGTCTCGAGCAGCAGGGCGCGGATCGTGGCGTCGCGGGGCGAGAATCCCCGCAGGGCAGGATTCACGAAGAACCGGGCGTACCGCGATCCCGCGAACGGTGTCGCGATCGCCAGCATCCCCGTCACGTGCTCGGGCGTCGCGCCCGAGATCATCGCCTGCTTGCCGATCAACCCGCCCTTGCTGTGGGCGACGATCACCGCGCCGCGCACGTCGTTCTCGCGCAGGTACTGCACCACGGCGACGGCGCTCTCGATGACCGGCCGGCCGTTGCGGCGCAGGGCGCCGACGACGTGCACCGGGTACCCCCGCCGGTGCATCGCCACGATCAGCGGGCGCATGAAGTGCCACGACTCGTAGATCCCGGGTAGCACCACGAGGGGTGTGCGGTGCCCGGTACGGAAGGTCGCGGGATCGGTGCGGTCGAACACCCCGCGCGCCTGCGCCGCGATGGCGTAGGCGTAGTCGCGCACCCAAGCGCCGAGCATCACAAGCGGGGATGCACCCCGGATCGTCATGCCGGCGCGCTTCCGCGAACGACCCCGCGCCCGCGGGCGAGAAAGGCGTCGACCGCGGATGCCACGGCTCGCGCCCCCGCGAACTGCACGACGTGTCTGTGGCCGGGCACGATGATCAGCGAACCCTCGCGTGCACGGTCGCGCAATCGCCGGCACCATTCGAGGCCTGCCACGGGGTCATTCCCCCCGCGCAGAACGAGCACCGGGGCCGTGAGTTCGGCGACCCGCTCTTCGATCGGGTACGCCATCATGTGGCGCAGCTGGGTGAGGTACCAGGGCATTCCGCACCGGATGTAGTCCGCGAACACGATCGTGTTGACGAGCGGCGGCTCACCCAGCGTGTCGAGGGCGAGCGCGGCGCTCTGCGCTCGAAGCGTCCGATGCTCGTCGTCCGCGACCGGACCGATCAGCACGACACTCGCCGCGAGGTCGGGGCGCTGGCGCGCAAGTTCGACGACCCACTGCGCACCCATCGAATGACCCACGAGCACGGCGCGGGGCACGTCAAGCCGATCCAGGACGTCGGCGAGCGCCCGCGCCATCCGTTCCTGCTCGAACGGCTCCCGCGGGCGACCGAACCGCCCGAAGCCCGGCAGGTCGATCGAGTGCACGTCGCGCGTGCGGGCGAATTCGTCGTGCAACCGGACGAAGTAGCGATGCGACATCCCGATCCCGTGGATCAGGACAACGGGCAGGGGGGCGTCCCCGTCCGATACCCCGGCGCGCGGCGCGAGCGATGAGTACACGCGAAAGCGCCCCCCATCGATGTCGATCTGGATCTGCCGCATGGACCGAGCCTGACAGCCCGGGCGTCCGCGCGTCGAGGGTTGACACGGTGCCCCGACGACGACCTCGCGCGATCGTCTCAGGGTGCGAAGACGTCCATGCCGAGATCGGGGTGATCGACGAACACGCCGTCCACCCCCGCATCCAAGATCACACGCCACTCGGCCTCGTAGTCGCCGAGCGCCGCGGCACCGCCCCGCCCACGGAAGTCCGCGACCAGGAACGAGTTCTCGGGACGGCACGTCCAGGTGAAAACCTTCAGCCCCCGGTCGTGCGCGTCCGCGACGACGGAGGACGGGCCCGTCATACGGCCCAACTTGTTCGGCGCGAGGATCACGCGCTTGTCGACACTGATGCCGTCGAACCGGCCGACCAGGCCATCGAGCCCCGCCGGGTGCACCGTCTGACGGTAGGTCGGTGCGTCATCTCCGCCGGCTACGTAGAGGTCGAAGGGGCGCCCGGCCGCCTCGATCAGATAGATGTACGACGCGTGGATGCCCCGGCCGCGGAGCCGCTCGAGCACGGTCGACTCGAACGACTCGATCACGAGCGCGGCCGAATCGGCCCATCCGCTTCGGCGCAGTTCTTCTTCTACGAGCGGCGCGACGTCGAGACCCACGGACTCGAAGTACGTCGCGTGCTTGATCTCGAGCACGACGCCGATCTCGCGATCCTGCTCGTCCGAGGCATCGCGCACCAGATCGAGCACGTCCGAGAGCCGTAGAACGGGCTGCTGATCATCGAAGCTCGCACTGGCGGGCCGAATCTTCGGCAGCCGCTCGCGGCACTTCAGCGTCGCGAGCTCGGCCCAGGTGAAATCCTCGGTGAACCAGCCGGTGAGCGAGGTTCCGTCCACCGACTTCGTCGTCTTCCGGTCGGCGAACTCGGGCCGGGCCGAGACATCCGTCGTTCCGGAGATCTCATTCTCGTGCCGCACGACCAGCACGCCGTCCCTCGTGGGCACGACGTCGGGCTCGACCGCGTCCACACCCATCGCGAGGGCCAGGTCGTACGAGGACCGACTGTGCTCGGGGCGATACCCCGGGGCACCACGATGCCCGATCACGAGGGGTCGGCCGGGCGACCGGGCGAATGGCCCGTGGGACGGGCTCTCGAGACGCATGTTTCCAGGCTATCCGCGGGCATCCTCCCGACCGCGCGAATGACGGATGCCAGGACGCCCTCATAGGCGTCTCACAGCCCATGACCACGACCCCGCGACGGGCGTCAGATATCGTTGAGAAACAGCACACCGCTGTGGACCCCAATTTTGGAGTGTGAGCCAGGCCATGGCCCTCAATAACCCCGCGTTCAACAACCCGGCGTTCCAGGACCCCCGCGCCGTCCAGACCTACCCCGGTGGGTCACAGGCCGCGAACCTCCGCGGTGCGTCCTCGACGGCTTCCGCCTCGCGCGCAGGTCTCGACGTCGGCACCCAGGCGCAGATGGAGGGTGCGTACGCGGCCCCCGCCGCCGGAGCCCACCAGACCGACCGCATGACGGTCGAAGACACGGTCGTCAAGACCCTCGGACTCTTCGCCATCCTCCTCGTGACCGCCGTCGTCGGCTGGGTCTGGACGCTCGGCGCCCTCTCTCCCGCCGAGTCGACGAGCCAGAACATCCTGCCGCTGATCATCGGTGGCCTCGGTGGCTTCGTTCTCGCGATGGTCATCATCTTCACGTCGCGCAAGAAGGTCCGCCCCGGGCTGATCTTCGCGTACGCGGCCCTCGAGGGCCTCTTCATCGGCGGAATCTCGGCGATCTTCGAGTTCCAGCTGCCGGGCATCGTCATTCAGGCCACCCTCGCGACGCTCGCGGTCGTCGGTGTAACGCTGGCGCTGTTCGCGAGCGGGAAGATCCGCGCATCCAAGCGCGCAACCAAGGTCTTCCTCGTCGCGATGGTCGGATACCTGGCCTTCTCGCTGCTGAACCTGGTCCTCATGTGGACGGGTATTGCGCCTGGAGCCTTCGGTCTGCGCAGCGAGACGCTGAACATCATGGGCATCGAGATCCCGTGGGGCCTGATCATCGGTGTCTTCGTCGTCCTGATGGCCGCGTACTCGCTGGTGCTCGACTTCGACCAGATCCAGCGGGGTGTCCGCAACGGCGCCCCCCGTCAGCTCGCGTGGATGGGCGCCTTCGGCATCATGGTGACGGTCGTGTGGCTGTACGTCGAGATCCTGCGCATCATCGCGATCGTTCGCGGCAGCAACTAGCACCGCATTTGTATGGGGGGTCGTCCGGTTTCGGGAGGCCCCCTTTTCGCGTGCGTGCGCTCGCCTGTTTTCGTGCGCGGTCGGCACGAGCGGGTCTGGCCCCAGGCATCCGTCCCGCCTAGCCTGAGGTGATGGCTTCTTCAGCGCCCGCCGAGATCCTCGAGATCGACGGTCACGAGGTGCGCGTCAGCAACCCGAGCAAGGTCGTCTTCCCCGAGCCGGGGCTCACCAAGCTCGACATCGTCCGGTACTACCTGGCCGTCGCCGAGGGGGCGTTGCGGGGTGCCGGCGGTCGTCCGATGGTTCTCAAGCGCTTCGTTAAGGGCATCGGTGCCGAGGCCTTCTTCCAGAAACGCGTGCCCGAGAATCACCCAAGACCTCGGGGTCGCGGGGGCTGCACATCCTGGTGCGGATCGAGCCGCTCTGGACGTTCCGCGAACTGCGCGCCGCGGCCGAGGCGCTGGCCCGCGAAGTGGAAGCGCGTGCACCCGGGCTCGCGACCGCCCGGTGGTGGAAGGAGGAGCGCGGCGAGAGCGTGTTCGTCGACTTCAACCAGAACGCAAAAGATCGCACCGTGGCATCCGCGTACTCCATCCGTCCCCTGCCGGATGCGCGCGTGTCGACTCCCCTCGGATGGGACGAGCTGCGGACGCGCCGGCCCGAGGAGTTCACCGTTGCGACTGTCGTGCCGCGGTTTCGCGACATCGGCGACCCCCACGCGGGAATTGACGACGCGGCCGGGTCGCTCGACGGGCTGCTCGCACTGTCGGAAAGCCTGGGGCCCGCCGAGAAGCCGCCGCGCGCCGGCGACGGATCGGGGCGGCGGGTTTCGATGATGCCGCTGATCGAGGTCGCGCGGACCAAGACGAAGCCCGAGGCGCTGGAGGCGCTCGGGCGGTGGCGGGCGGAGCATCCCGAGGCGGCTGCTGCGCTCCATCCCGCGGACGAACTCGTCGACGGCATGCGCGGCAGTTCGTCGCTCTGGTACCGCGTGCGGGTCAATCTGCAGCATGTGCCCGAGGAGCAACGACCCGAGCAGGGGCCCTTGCTGGCCGACTACGACCCGTGGGCGGGCCGAACCTGGCCGGCGCGCTGAGCCCACACGGTCACAATTCAGTCTCGCCGGCACCGTGCTGCGCAGGCGCAGCACTCGACCCGCGGAATCACCGGGCCCACAGTCGCGCCTCGATTCGCGGAGACTGAATTGCGAACACGGTCAATGCGCAAACCCGGCCACTGCCCGGCCTCCGAGGGGTCGCCTCCGGCCCTGCCCCGTCCCTGGAATGCTGACGCGGGGAGCGAGAACCCCGCGTCAGCTCACTCCCACTCGATGGTGCCCGGCGGCTTCGACGTGACGTCGAGCACGACCCGGTTGACCTCACGCACCTCATTGGTGATGCGGTTCGAGATCTTCGACAGGACGTCGTAGGGCAGGCGCGTCCAGTCGGCCGTCATCGCGTCTTCCGACGAGACGGGCCGCAGCACGATCGGGTGGCCGTAGGTGCGACCGTCGCCCTGCACACCGACCGAGCGCACGTCGGCGAGCAGCACGACCGGGCACTGCCAGATCTCGCCGTCAAGTCCCGCGCGGGTCAGCTCTTCGCGGGCAATGGCGTCGGCGTCACGCAGAATTTCGAGGCGGTCAGCGGTAACCTCACCGACGATCCGGATGCCGAGGCCGGGCCCCGGAAAGGGCTGTCGTCCGACGATCACCTCAGGAAGACCGAGCTCGCGACCGATCGCACGCACCTCGTCCTTGAACAGGGTGCGCAGCGGCTCGACGAGTTCGAACTGCAGGTCTTCGGGCAGGCCACCGACGTTGTGGTGCGACTTGATGTTCGCGGTACCCGAGCCACCGCCGGACTCCACGACATCCGGGTACAGTGTGCCCTGCACGAGGAACCGGATGGGCTCCCCGTCTGCCGCGGCCTCGGCGACGAGCTCGCGCTCGACCTGTTCGAAGGCGCGAATGAACTCGCGGCCGATGATCTTGCGCTTCTCTTCGGGGTCGCTGACTCCGGCGAGTGCGTCGAGGAAGATCTGGCGGGCATCCACCGTCACGAGCCGCACACCTGTCGACTCGACATAGTCTTGCTCGACCTGCTCGCGCTCGCCCTTGCGCAGCAGGCCGTGGTCGACGAACACCGCGACGAGCTGGTCACCGACGGCCTCGTGCACGAGCGCCGTCGAGACGGCGGAGTCGACACCACCCGACAGGGCCGACAGCACCCGTGCCGAACCGACCTGCTCCCGGATGCGGGCGACCTGCTCGGCGATGACGTTGCCGCTGTTCCAGTCGGCGGGCAGTCCCGCGGCGTTGTGCAGGAAGTTCTCGATGACGCGCTGGCCGTGGTCGGTGTGCTTGACCTCGGGGTGCCACTGCACCCCGTACATCCGGCGCTCGTCGCTGCCGAAGGCGGCCACCGGGGTCGCTGTCGTCGACGCGAGCACGGTAAAGCCCTCGGGCGCCCGCGACACCTGGTCGCCGTGGCTCATCCACACGTTTTGCGCGGCGGGCTGGCCGGCGAGCAGCACTCCCCCATCGCCCTGGACCGAAGCATCCGTCGCCCCGTATTCACGCAACCCCGTGTGTGCGACCTCGCCGCCGAGGGCCTGGGCCATGACCTGAAAGCCGTAGCAGATGCCCAGTGTCGGCACGTCGAGATCGAACACCCCGGGGTCGAGCGCTGGCGCACCGGGCTCGTAGACCGACGACGGTCCACCCGACAGGATGAGTCCGACCGGGTTCTTCGCCGCGATCTCGGCCGCAGTGGCGGTGTGCGGCACGATCTCGCTGTACACCCCCGCCTCGCGCACACGCCGGGCGATCAGCTGCGCATACTGCGCGCCGAAGTCGACGACCAAGACGGGGCGCTGCGAGGTTTCTGTGGCTTCGGTCAACGCGGGCCTTCCGGAGTGGAGACAGGAGGGGATGCTTCGGATGCCTCGCGCTCGGCGAGATACGTACGCACCTCACGCGCGACGCGTGCCTCCATGAAAAAGGACAGCAGCGGGACGATGCCACCGAGGGCTAGCACGATGAAGCGCAGGAACGGCCAGCGCATCAGGCTCCAGATGCGGAAGCACGCGAAGAGGTAGACGACGTAGAACCAGCCGTGCACCACGAGGATCGCGAGCGAGACGTTGACCCCGTCGCCGGTCGACACCAACTCGCAACCGCTGCCCGGCAAGAAGAGCGAATTCCAGTTGCAGTCGGCGCCGACGATGACGGTCGCGAACCACAGGAACCCACCGGATCCCCCGAGGAACAGCTCGAGATGGATCGGTGTGTACTTCAGGATCATCTCGGCCACGAGCAGCAGCAGCCCGACGCCGGTGATGATCGAGGCGACCTGGTAGAACTTCAACGCCCCTCGGATCACCGGAAACGAGGCGAGTTTGGGGGCGCGTGGCATGTTCCCAGTCTACCGACGGTGGACGGGCACGGTTTCGCGCGCCATTCCCCGGGCGCCCGCAGCGGCGGAGAATGGGACGGCTCAGGATGCCTCGGCGCGGGCATCTTCCAGATCTTCGAGTTCCTTCTCCCAGGCGTCCCGCGCGAGGCGGTACCAGAGGTAGAAGGCGAAGCCCGCGAACACGGCCCACTCGGCGGCGTAGAAGATGTTGAGCAGATTGACCGTCGAAGCCTTATCTGGGGGCCGAGATGAGATCGGCACGAGCCCGGCGTCCTCCGCGGTCCCGCCAGGCTCGAGCAGGGCGAGGTAGGGGCGGTAGACCATCAGCTGATCGACGTCGTGCCATTCGCCGAGCAGTGCGGCGGGAGACATCCGCGTCATTTCGAACGGATCGGCTCCGCGGGGCGGCAGCTTCGGTCCCTCGTCGGAGATCACACGGCCTGTCACCGGGGTTGTGAGGCCGGCCGCTGTCGTCGCGGCGTTCTCGGACAGCTCGGATGCCGCGGCCTCTGCTCGCTCGAGGGTTGGCGCCCATCCAATGGCGACGGCGATCGAGGTCGGGTTGAGCGTGCCCTCGATCCGCAGCTGACCGGTGACCCAGTAGCCCTCGACGCCATCGTTGAAGCGCGATGTCACGACCAGGAAGTCTTCGGGCACCCAGGTTCCGGTCGTGGTGACCTGCTGACCGACGAACGGCTCTTCGAGGTAAGCACCGGGCTCAACGACCTCATCGAGCGGACGGACCTCCTCCGTCGCGCCGACGGCGGGCGGGTCGGTGTCGATCGCACGTTCGAGCTGCCACTGACCCAGCCATGCGAACGCGGCGGCGACGAGCAGGCACAGCCCGAGCATCAGGAGCCACTGCGGACGCAGCATGACCTCACGCAGCGTCGGCGGGAATACCTCGGGCTCGCCGGGGGCTGAGTGCCCGGGACCGGACGTCGCGCTCACACCGCTCACAAATTCATCCGTCGGATCAGTTCACACCGCGGAGTAGGGCGCGACCACGACTTCCACGCGCTGGAATTCTTTGAGGTCCGAGTAGCCCGTCGTCGCCATGGACTTGCGGAGGGCCCCGATCAGGTTCGCGGTGCCGTCCGCGACGGGCGCGGGGCCGTAGAGAATGCCCTCGAGCGAGGCGACCTGATCGACGCGGACGCGGTGGCCGCGGGGCAGCTTGGGGTGGTGCGCCTCGGGTCCCCAATGGAACCCCTGACCCGGGGCATCCGTCGCCCGCGCGAGCGCAACGCCGAGCATGACGGCATCTGCGCCCATCGCGAGGGCCTTGACGATGTCGCCTGAGGTGCCTACTCCCCCGTCGGCGATGACGTGCACGTAGCGCCCGCCCGACTCATCGAGGTAGTCGCGACGCGCGCCGGTGACATCGGCGACCGCGGTGGCCATGGGGGCGTGAACGCCGAGGGTCGCCCGCGTCGTGGACGCCGCACCCCCGCCGAACCCGACGAGAACGCCCGCGGCACCGGTTCGCATCAGGTGCAGCGCGGCCGTGTAGGTCGCGGCGCCTCCGACGATGACGGGAACGTCGAGGTCGTAGATGAACTTC
Organism: Microbacterium sp. HM-570; assembly: GCF_054165885.1. Taxonomy (NCBI): domain Bacteria; kingdom Bacillati; phylum Actinomycetota; class Actinomycetes; order Micrococcales; family Microbacteriaceae; genus Microbacterium; species Microbacterium sp. HM-570. The sequence goes on along the minus strand of NZ_CM135111.1, from coordinate 2,631,708 downwards.
TTGAGGTTGAGGGGGGCCGACACGCTCGAGACGTGCTCGGCGGAGACGGTCGTGCCCCGGATGACGAAGATGTCGACACCGGCGGCGACGACGGTCTCGTACAGCTCCTGTGTGCGCTGGGGGGTGAGCGCACCCGCGACCGTGACGCCCGCAGCGCGAATTTCGGCGAGGCGTGCGGTGACGAGCTCGGGCTTGATCGGCTCGGAGTACAGCTCTTGCATCCGCAGCGTGGCGTCGCCGTCTTCGCGACCGGCGATTTCGGCGAGGAGCGGCTCGGGGTCTTCGTAGCGCGTCCACAGACCCTCGAGGTCGAGAACGCCGAGCCCGCCGAGCTGGCCGAGCATGATGGCGGTCTGCGGGCTGACGACCGAGTCCATCGGGGCGCCCAACACCGGGATGTCGAATTGGAAGGCGTCGATCGACCAGGCGGTCGAGACATCCTCGGGGTTTCGCGTGCGCCGCGAGGGCACCACCGCGATGTCATCGAAGGTGTACGCGCGTCGCGCTCGCTTTGCGCGCCCCAACTCGATCTCCATGCTCACCCACCCAGCCTACCGGCTGACCCCGACAGCGCCCGCGGCCAGCTCGACCCGTCACTAACTGCTCGATGTGCGAAAGAGATCGAGCAGTCTGTGACAGGTCGGTGACGCCCGCCGAGCGTGCATTGCGAGCGCTGTCAGTCGCCGGCGCCGCGCAGCAGCCGGGTCACCAGCGGGTCGAGCAGGAAGAGGACGAAGGCCAACGATCCGATCAGCGGCGCGGTGAGGACCACGACCGCACCGATGAGCAGGGCGCTCAATCCGCCCCGTCCGTGAGACTTCGCTTCATCGTCGGTGAGGTCGGGAAGCATCGTCTCGCGTTGACGCACCGCCCAGCCCCACTGCAACCAGCTGAAGAGAATGGCCAAGAAGAAGGTGACGGGCATGAACAGCCGGCCAGCCAGCCATTCCGAGTACTCCGTGGTCATGCTGGTGGCGAAGGGGACGAGCACGATGAACAGCAACCTGGCGTTGTTCAACCAGACGATCGCGAAGTCGATGCGTGCGATGTGCTCGAACTGCCGCACATGCGTCGCCCAGAGCAGGCAGAGCAAGACGAAGCTGAGAGCGAAGTTCACGAACAGCTCCCACATACCGGCGAGCGCCGCCCACATCTCGGCATCCGAGGTGATGTCGCCGAACGCGTAGGTCGTGAGGTCGAGCACCAACAGAGTCGCGGCAATCGCGAAGACGCCATCGGTGAACGCCTCGAGCCGCCGCGTGTCTTGCGTGGCCGCCGGGTGGTTCCGCTGCCGAATCATGCGCCAAACATATCGATGGCCGCGACCCAGCGCCGCGCCGACCCTACTTCTTGTAGTTCGGCGCCTCGACGATGATCTGCACGTCGTGCGGGTGCGATTCCTTCAGCCCTGCCGAGGTGATGCGCACGAACTTGCCCTTGGCCTTGAGCTCGTCGATCGTGCGCGCGCCAACGTAGAACATCGACTGACGGAGTCCGCCGACGAGCTGGTACGCGACGGCCGACACGGGGCCTCGGTACGCGACCTGACCCTCGATGCCCTCGGGGATGAGCTTGTCGTCCGAGGGCACGTCCGCCTGGAAGTAACGGTCCTTCGAGTACGAGGTCTTCTTGCCGCGCGTCTGCAGCGCGCCGAGCGACCCCATACCGCGGTACTGCTTGAACTGCTTGCCGCCCTGGAACACGATCTCGCCCGGCGACTCGTCGGTTCCGGCGAGGAGCGAGCCGAGCATCACGGTGTCGGCTCCGGCGACCAGGGCCTTCGCGATGTCGCCCGAGTACTGCAGGCCACCGTCGGCGATAACCGGCACACCGGCCGGACGCGCGGCGAGGGATGCCTCGTACACCGCGGTGACCTGCGGCATCCCGACACCGGCCACGACGCGGGTGGTGCAGATCGAGCCCGGCCCGACACCGACCTTGACGGCGTCGACGCCCGCGTCGATGAGCGCCTGCGCACCCTCGCGGGTGGCGACGTTGCCACCGATGATGTCGATGTGGGCGAAGGATGCATCGGACCGCAGCCGCGTGATGATGTCGATGACGCCCGCGGACTGGCCGTTGGCGGTGTCGACGACCAGCACATCGACGCCCGCGTCGCGGAGCGCTTCGGCGCGCTCCCACGCATCGCCGAAGAATCCGATCGCCGCACCGACACGAAGTCGACCCTGGTCATCCTTCGTCGCGAGGGGGTACTTCTCGCTCTTGTCGAAGTCCTTGATGGTGATAAGGCCCGCGAGCTTGCCGTCGTCGTCGATCAGCGGCAGCTTTTCGACACGGTGCTTGGCGAACGTCGCAATGACGTCGTTCGCGCCGATGCCGACCTTCGCGGTGATGAGGCCCTCGCTCGTCATCACGTCGCGCACGAGCGTGGTCTGGCGCTCGAAGCCCGAGACGAAGCGCATGTCGCGGTTCGTGATGATGCCGACGAGCCGTCCATCGTCGTCCACAACGGGCAGACCCGAGATGCGGTACTGCGCGCACTGCGCGTCGACCTCTTCGACGGTCGCGTCGGGGCGGGTGGTGATGGGATCGGTGATCATGCCGGACTCGCTGCGCTTGACGCGGTCGACCTGCGAGGCCTGGTCCTCGATGGACAGATTGCGGTGCAGGATGCCGAGGCCGCCCTCGCGCGCGATCGCGATCGCCATGCGGGCTTCGGTGACCGTGTCCATCGCCGACGACACCAGGGGTGTTGCCACCGTGATCCGCCGCGTCAGCCGCGAGGACGTGTCGGCCTCGCTCGGAATCACGTCGGTGTGGCCAGGCAGTAGTAACACATCGTCGTACGTCAGTCCGACAAAACCGAACGGATCGTAATCGGGCATGTACGCGCTCCTCGTGCGGTGAGATCGGGGTGCGGATCGATGTGTTTCCACGCGAAGCATCCGCTTGATGAAGTCTAAGCGGCGCGCGTGTGCGAACATTCCTCCGGGAGCGTTCCCATTGCGCATCGGTAACGGCTGACGTTTGAGCGATGGGCGAAACAATGCCGACACATTACGCTCGTACCGTCGTCCATCGATGCCGATGCGACGCGACCATCGGTTAACGGTGCCCGACTGGAGGATCTGTGAGTCCCACGACCGCTACGGCGAGACGTTCCCGCGGGGGGACTCTGCTCACCATAGGAGCACTCTTCGGCGTGCTCTTCGCGCTGATGAGCCTGACCGCATCCCCGGCCTTCGCGGCCGAGGACGACCCCTACCGCATCAGCGGCAACGTGCAGCTCGACGGTGCTCCCCTCGAGGGCATTCGACTCGTCATCGACGGCCCCGGCGGTGAGCAAGAAGTCGAGACGGATGCCGAGGGCCAGTGGCGCGTCGGCGTTCCCGAGCGCGGCGAGACCTACACGGTCACGCTCGACGAGGACACGCTGCCCGAGGGCATCGCGGTCGTCAACGACGAGGACGATACCCCCAACGAGCAAGAGGTCGAGATGGGCGCCGGTGGGCGCGTCACCGTCAACTTCTTCATCGGCGAGGGTGAGCGAAGCGTCACGAGCTTCGCCGACCAGCTCATCCAACGCATCGTGCAGGGCCTGAGCTTCGGCCTCATGCTGGCCCTCGCGGCCGTCGGCCTGTCGCTCGTCTTCGGCACCACGGGCATCTCGAACTTCGCGCACGGCGAGATGGTCACTTTCGGCGCCGTCGTGGCGCTCACGCTCGTCGGACCGGCCAGCCTCGCGCTGCCGGTGTGGCTCGGCTTCCCGCTGGCGGTGATCCTCAGCGCGGGCCTCGGGCTCGTGCTGGACATGATCCTGTGGAGACCCCTGCGCCGAAGGCGAGTGGGTGTCGTTCAGCTCATGATCGTCAGCATCGGCCTGTCCCTCGCCCTCCGATACACGTTCCAGTTCTTCATCGGTGGCGGGACGAGCCAACTCCCCTACGCATCCGAGCCGAAGATCCAGCTGTTCGGATCCGTGCAGATGAGCATCATCGACATGGTCTCGATCGCGATCTCGATCATCGTCATCATCGCGTTCGCGGTCTGGCTCACGCGCAGCCGCCTCGGCAAGGCCACACGCGCGATCTCCGACAACCCCTCGCTCGCCGCCGCCTCCGGCATCGACGTCGACTTTGTCGTCCGCGTCGTGTGGGTCATCGCCGGTGGGCTCGCGGGTCTCGCCGGCATCCTGTACGCCTACTACCGTCCCGGTATCAAGTGGGACATGGGATCGCAGGTGCTGCTGCTGATGTTCGCGGCCGTCATCCTCGGTGGTCTCGGGACGGCCTACGGCGCCCTGGTCGGCGCCATCATCGTCGGCCTGCTCGTCGAGGTGTCGAGCCTGTGGATCCCCGCCGACCTGAAGTACGCCAGCGCGCTCTTCATCCTCATCGTGATCCTGCTGTTCCGGCCCCAGGGGATCCTCGGCCGACGCGAGAGAATAGGTTAGGCGCACCATGGACTTGCTCCAGATCCTCTCGAACTCGGCCTCGTCGATCCTCAGCCCCGCGACGATCGGCTACGCACTCGCCGCCCTCGGTCTCGCGGTCCACTTCGGCTACACCGGCCTGATCAACATGGGCATTGCCGGCTTCATGGCCATCGGCGCCTACGGCTACGCGATCGGCGTGCTCACCTTCGGCCTCGAATGGTGGCTCGCGGCGATCGCGGGACTCGTGGCGTCGGCGATCTTCGCCGTCATCCTCGGTATCCCGACGTTGCGCCTACGCGGTGACTACCTCGCTATCGTCACGATCGCCGCTGCGGAGGTCGTGCGTCTGCTGTTCTTGACCACCGCGTTCGACGAGTACACCGGCTCGGCCGACGGCCTGAGCGGCTACCACTCGAGCTTCCGGGCGTCGAACCCGTTGCCCGAGGGCACTTACGGCTTCGGTCCGTTCACGTACAACGAGACGCAGTGGTGGGTCCGCATCATGGGCCTCCTGACGCTCGGCTTCGCCGTGCTGGTGGTCTGGATGCTGATGCGCAGCCCGTGGGGCCGCGTGCTGAAGGGCGTCCGCGAAGACGAAGACGCCGTGCGCGCGCTCGGCAAGAACGTCTACGCCTACAAGATGCAGTCGCTGGTGCTGGGTGGTGTGCTCGCCGCGGCGGGCGGCATCGTCTACGCCCTGCCGTCGGCCGTCAGCCCCGGCGTGTACGTCACGTCGCTGACGTTCTTCGTGTGGACGGCCCTGCTGCTCGGCGGCGCGGCGACCGTGTTCGGTCCGCTGCTGGGTTCGCTCATCTTCTGGGTGCTGCAGACCTTCCTGAGCAACTTCCTCCCGGCGCTCGTCACGGCCGGGGTCCTTCCCTTCATGTCGCAGATCCAGGCCGGAACCCTTCGATTCATCCTCGTCGGCGTCGCCCTCATGCTGCTCGTGATCTTCATGCCGCAGGGAATCCTCGGCAACAAGAAGGAGCTGACCTTTGTCAAATAACGGGCAGTCAAGTAACGAGCAGTCGGGCGCCGATCACACGACGACCGGTCAGCTGGGCGAAGAGGCCTCGGGAGCGCCCCTCACGGCGCCTGTCGAACGCCCCAAGACCACCGGATTGCACGTGGGCGAGGCGGTGCCTGGTGCCAAGAAGGTCGATCCGATCATCGTCGCCGATCATGTGCGCCGCACGTTCGGCGGTGTCACGGCGGTCGACGTGGAGCATCTCGAGATCCCACGCGGCGCGATCACCGCACTGATCGGCCCGAACGGTGCCGGCAAGACCACGCTCTTCAACCTGCTCACCGGTTTCGACAAGCCCGACGAGGGCGACTGGAGCTTCAACGGCAGATCGCTGTCGGGCGTCCCCGCGTTCCGCGTCGCGCGGTTGGGGATGGTCCGCACGTTCCAGCTGACAAAAGCACTGGGCCTCTTGACGGTGCTCGAGAACATGAAGCTCGGGGCGACGGGTCAGCGCGGCGAGAAGTTCTGGCAGGCGCTCATTCCCGCGATTTGGCGCAAGCAGGACTCGAGCATCGACAGCCAGGCCGAGGTGCTGTTGAAGAAGTTCAAGCTCGACGCCAAGTCGAGCGACTTCGCGGCGAGCCTCTCGGGTGGTCAGCGAAAGCTGCTCGAGATGGCGCGGGCACTCATGACCAAGCCGACGCTCGTCATGCTCGACGAGCCGATGGCCGGCGTGAACCCGGCACTCACGCAGTCGTTGCTCGACCACATCCTCGATCTGAAGGATGAGGGCATGACGGTGCTGTTCGTCGAGCACGACATGCACATGGTGCGCCACATCGCCGACTGGGTCATCGTCATGGCCGAGGGTCGTGTGGTCGCCGAGGGCGACCCGCACACGGTCATGCGCAACCCGGCGGTGATCGACGCGTATCTCGGCGCACACCAAGAGCTCGACCTGGGCGTCGTCACCGGGCGTATCACGGCGATCGAGGCCGACCCGACGACGGATGCCGGGGCATCCGCTCAGGCAAACGCGACGCTGCTGGTCGACGAGGGCGTTGCCGAAGACGAGGAGAACCGCTCATGAGCACGGTAGCCACCGAAACCCCCGTCGTCTTCGTCGATAACGTCCACGCCGGGTATCTGCCGGGTGTCAACATCCTGAACGGCTGCTCGCTGGTCGCAAACCAGGGAGAGCTGATCGGCATCATCGGTCCGAACGGCGCCGGCAAGTCGACGTTGCTGAAGGCGATCTTCGGCCAGGTGAACGTGCGCGAGGGCTCGATCACCCTGCAGGGCGACGACATCACGGGCCTGCGCGCCAACAAGCTCGTCGCGCGCGGCGTGGGGTTCATCCCGCAGAACAACAACGTCTTCCCGACGTTGACGATCGAAGAGAACCTGCAGATGGGTCTGTACCAGCGCCCGTCCGCCTACAAGGAGCGCCTCGAGTTCGTGACGAGCATCTTCGCAGAGCTCGGCAAGCGCCTCAAACAGCGTGCTGGTTCACTCTCGGGTGGTGAGCGTCAGATGGTGGCGATGAGCCGCGCCCTGATGATGGATCCGAAGGTGCTGCTGCTCGACGAGCCGTCCGCGGGCCTCTCGCCCGTGCGTCAAGATGAGGCGTTCATCCGCGTTTCCGAGATCAACAAGGCCGGGGTGACCTGCATCATGGTCGAGCAGAACGCTCGGCGCTGCCTGCAGATCTGCGACCGCGGCTACGTGCTCGACCAGGGCCGCGACGCATACACCGGAACGGGGCGCGAGCTGCTCGGCGACCCGAAGGTCACCGAGCTGTACCTCGGCACGCTCGGCACCTGACCCCCTCTTCACGACGAAGGACCGGAGCCCTTCCTGCGCCCGAGAGTGCCCGTCCTGGGCCCGAGAGTGCCCGTTCCAGCCCTGACCTGAGTCGTGCCACTTTTTCGTGATTTGGGGTTTTGGGGTCGGAGTTCGTTGATTTTCCGGGGGTGCTGGTGTCCGGGCGGGGCACTAATGGACGGCTTTTAGACTGCTCGGATGGGCTTGTTCGTGCGGAAGGTGCCAACTTCCTCGGGCGCGACGGCGGTGCAGATCGTGCGGAAGCACCGCGGCGTCCGCACGATCGTGGAACACATCGGCTCCGCGCATGACGACGCTCAGCTCGCCGTGCTGGTGCAGATCGCGAAGGACCGGATTCAGGCCGGGCAGCTCGCGTTCGATCTGGACGCGCTGGGCCCGGCGTCGCCGGTGACGGCGGCGCCGATCGTGACAGGCAGTTCCTCGCGTGTGCTTTGGGAGGTGCTCGAGGGTGCGTATGTTCGGCTCGGGTTCGACGTCGTGGGCGACGACACGTTCCGGAAACTCGTGCTCGCTCGGGCGGTGGAGCCGACGTCGAAAGCAGACACGATCCGTGTCCTCGGTGAGCTCGGCGTTCCGGCGGCATCGTTGCGGACGATCTGGCGGACCCTGGCCCGTTGTGTTGAGCAGGACTGGCGTGACCAGGTCTCCCGCGCCGCTTACGCTCACGCCACGAAGGCGGGGGAACTGTCCCTGGTGCTCTACGACGTCACGACCCTGTATTTCGAAGCCGAAGACGAGGACGATCTCCGCAAGGTCGGGATGAGCAAAGAACGCCGCGTGGACCCGCAGATCGTCGTCGGGCTGCTGGTCACCCCCGGCGGGTTCCCGTTGGAGGTCCACGCGTTCACCGGCAACACCGGCGAAACGACCACCCTCCTCCCGGTGTTGCGGTCCTTCCAAGACCGCCACGGTGTCAAAGACATCGTCGTGGTTGCCGATGCGGGGATGCTCTCCGCCTCGAATCTGAACGCGCTCGAAGATGCCGGGTTCTCGTTCATCGTCGGGTCCCGGATCAGTAAAGCCCCCGACGACCTCATCGAACACTTCACCATCGGGACCGCTCTCCACGACGGGGAAACCCTCGAATCGAAACGGATCATGGGGGTCGGGCCGAACGCGCGTGAGCGGCGGATCGTCTACCACTACTCAGCGAAACGCGACCGGCGGGATAACCACACGTTGGACAAGCAGGTCGAACGCGCGCAGAAGGTCGTTGACGGAACCAGGCCGGTGAAGAAGGACCGGTTCGTGAAACTCACCGGCAGCAGCCGAGACATCGACCAGACCCTGGTGGATCGGGCCCGGCAAGTCGCTGGCTTGAAGGGCTACGTCAGCAACATCCCCGCGATCCGGCTCGACGGGCGCGAGGTCGTGGCCGCGTACACGAGCTGTTCCAGGTCGAACGATCGTTCCGGATGGCGAAAACTGACCTCCAAGCCAGGCCGATGTTCCACCATCAGCACGACTCGATCCAAGCCCACCTCACGATCGTGTTCACCGCCCTCGCCATCTCACGCCACCTGCAAGACACCACAGGGGTCAGCATCCGTCGACTCGTCCGCACCCTCCGGCCCCTCCGAGACGTCACCATCCGCATCGCCGGGAACGACATCACCGCAACAACACCGCCCGGACCCGACGCCGCGGCGATCCTCGACACGATCGCCGCCGACACAGGGCACTAAAGTGGCACGAGTCAGGCCTGAGGGTTCCTGCCTTAATCAGAACGGGCACCCTCGCGCGAGAAACGGGCACCCTCGCGCGTAGAACGGGCACCCTCGCGCGTGAAACGGGCACCCTCGCGCCCCCGGAAACGACAGAGGGGCCCCGGCCCGAAGACCGGGGCCCCTCTGTGGGATACGTGGGATTTAGCCCATGTATGCCGAGTAGGTGTTGTCGTCACCGAACTCGTAGATGCCGATCGACGCCTCGGTCGGGTCGCCGACCTCGTCGAACGTGATCGGACCCGAGATGCCGTCGTAGTCGGCAACTCCGCCACCGAGGATGACGTCGGCGCACTCCGCGTACGTGGTGCAGGTTTCACCCTCACCCGAACCACCGGAGACCTCGATGAGAGCCTCGGCGATCGCCGCACTCTCGGTCGAACCGGCAGTGAGCGAGGCCAGGGCCAGCAGGATCGTCGCGTCGTAGGACTCGGCAGCGTAGCTGTAGTCCTCGAGCGGCGCGGTGCCCTCTGCCTCGAGGAACGCGTCGAGCTCGCTCGTGAAGTCTGCGATCGAGTCGATCGACAGGCCCGGGAGCGTGCCCTTGGCACCCGTGAGGGAACCGGCCGGGAAGGCGTCTGCGAAGTTCTTCAGGTTGCCGTCGACGAAGTACAGCTTGTCGGCGGGAATCTGACCGAACAGGCTCGGCAGCATGGTCGAGACCTCGTCGAACGTGATCAGGGCGATCGCGTCGGGGTCGGCCGCGAGGACCTCGCTGATCTGAGCGTCGAAGGTCGCGTCACCCGTGTTGTACGTCGGGGCTGCGACGACCTCGCCACCGGCGGCTTCGAAGGCCTCGGTGACGTAGCCCGCCAGTCCGGTGCCGTACGAGTCGTTCAGCACGATCATGCCGAGCGTCTGGTTGCCGTCCTCGGCGATCAGGTTGCCGAGCACCTCGCCCTGCAGCACGTCCGAGGGAGCGGTACGGAAGTACAGCCCGTCGTCCTCGTAGGTGGTGAAGGCGTCCGACGTGTTGGCCGGGGAGAACAGGATGGTTCCCGCGCCAACGACCTGGTCGATGAACTGCAGGGAGACACCCGACGATGCGGCACCGATGATCGCCGAAACGTCCTCGCCGAGCAAGCGGGGGATCTCGGTCTCGTAGGCCTTGTTGTCGGTGTCACCCGAGTCGCCGTAGACGGGGTCGACCGTGAGGCCGGTTTCGGCCGAGATCTCGTTGATCTGCGAGACGGCATAGGCGACGCCGGCCTCTTCGGGCGGGCCGAGGAAGGCGAGGTTACCGGTCTGCGGCAGCGCCGTTCCGATCTTGAGGGTCATGTCTTCGCCGGCCTCGGGAGCGGCAGACTCAGTGTCGCCACCGCCGCTGGCACAACCTGCGAGAACGAGCGCACTGACACCGACCACGGCGATACCGCCGAGGACCTTGCCCGTACGCGAACGTGTGAAGAAGTTCATATTGCTCCTAGCTGTGGACGAACTCCGGGCCGCACCGAAGGCGACCCTATTGGCTTCACACTATGCGGAGCGGCGTCTCGCGGATGTTGCGGTGCGTTAACGATGTGAAACAGTACGGTCACAGCGTGATAACGCTCCCATCCCCCGAACGGCGGGAATGTCGACCGGAACGACGATCAGGTCAGAGAAGCGACATCCGAAACGCCCCGACCACGACGCGAGAACAGCACCGAGTCCACGGAGAGGATGATCAGCGCCACCCAGACCAGTCCGAAGCCGACCCATCGCTCGAGCGGCATGGGTTCGCCGAGGACCCATGCCCCGATGATGAACTGCAGCACCGGCGCGATGAACTGTAAGAGGCCGATCGCGGTGAGCGGCACCCGTCTGGCCCCGGCGGCGAACAGCAGTAAGGGGACCGCGGTGATGATGCCAGCGAGCGAGAGCAGGACGGTGTGCACCGGGCTGACCGTGCCCAGCGTGATACCCGCGGTCACGCCGACGACGATGAGCTGCACGATCGCGACGGGCAGCAACCAGAACGACTCGAGCGTCAGGCCCCCGACCGCGTCGACGGCGGGACCAACCTGCTTCTTGATCAGGCCGTAGATCCCGAACGAGAAGGCGAGCGTCAATGACACCCAGGGGAAGGCGCCGTACCCGACGACGATCACGAGGACCGCTGCGAGGCTGATGCCGATCGCGATCCACTGGGTCAGGCGCAGCCGCTCGCGCAGAACGAAAACGCCGAGCAGTACCGTCACAATCGGGTTGATGAAGTATCCGAGACTCGTCTCGATCACGTGCCCCGTCAGGGTGGCGAGGATGTAGACCTGCCAGTTGACGTAGATGACGACTCCGGCGATCGCCGTCAGCAACAGCAGCCGCGGCTGTCGCACGATCCGGCCGAACGCGGGCCACGAACGCGTGACCGTCAAGAGCAGAACGCAGAAGACGAAGGCCAGCAGGATGCGCCAGGCCACGATCTCCCACGGCCCTGTCGGCACGAGCAAGAGGAAGTACAGGGGCAGGAAGCCCCAGATCAGGTAGGCGCCCATGGCGGACGCGACGCCGATGCTGCGTTCGCGTACTTCGGCGGCGGCGCTCGCCTCGGCTGCGGCACTCGACTTGGTGGGTCCGACCGACCCGCGGGGATTCTCGGTCGGATCCTGTGTCACCTCAACAGCCTACGGGCGGCGACCACGGCCGCAGGGCGTTTCGCAGATCACCGCGGAACGACGAAGGACCGGATGCCGAGGCATCCGGTCCTTCGTGTGTGTCAGTCGCTCAGCGAACGACGACCGCGAGCACGTCGCGGGCCGAGAGCACGAGCAGGTCGTCGCCACCGAACTTGACCTCGGTGCCGCCGTACTTGCTGTAGATCACGCGGTCACCGACGGCGACATCGAGCGGGATGCGGTTGCCGTTATCGTCGATCCGCCCCGGGCCCACCGCGACGACCTCGCCCTCCTGGGGCTTCTCCTTCGCGGTGTCGGGGATGACCAGGCCGGAAGCCGTCGTCTGCTCTGCCTCGACCTGGCGGATGACGATGCGGTCCTCGAGCGGCTTGATGGAAACCTGAGTGGAAACCGTCACGGTTAACCTCTTTCTTGATCCAAGACTTATTAGCAACCTCGATGCGAGAGTGCTAATGCCAGTGTAGGCAACCGTTGGCACTCACGCAACGCGAGTGCCAACGAGCGGGGACGAATCGGATGCTGCGGCCCCGCCTAGGCTGGATGTGTGGAGATGGCCGAGCTGAGGGCGCTGCTGACGCCCGAGGGGCTGCGGCTGCTCGACGCGACCGCGCCGCTCACCACGTCGGCGGACGTCGCTCGCGAGGTGACGCGTCTGCGCGCTGCCGGGCACTCCCCCGACCTGGTGTCGGCCGTCGTCGGCCAGGCTCGCCTACGGACGCGTGCGGAGTCGAAGTTCGGGCCTCTCGCCGCCCGCATGCTGTTCACCCGAGCCGGGCTCGAGCAGTCGACGCGACTGCCCGTCGCCGCCCTGCACGCCGGGCGGTTCCGTGCCGCGGGCCTGGCAAGCGTCGCCGACCTCGGCAGCGGGATCGGCGGCGATGCCCTCGGGTTCGCCGGCATCGGCATTGACGTCCTCGCGGTGGACGCCGACGAGGTCACGGCCGCGATCGCTGCGTACAACCTCGCACCCTTCGGCTCGGCAGCGGAGGTGCGCCATGCCCAGGCGGAGGACGTCGATGTTTCGGGCTTCGAGGGCGTCTGGTTGGACCCCGCACGTCGCACGGCCGGTCATACCGAGACATCCCGCCTCTCGCGTCCCGAGGACTACTCGCCCGCGCTCGATTGGGCGTTCGCACTGGCGACGCAGAAGCCGACGGGTATCAAGCTGGGCCCCGGCTTCGACCGCGATCGCCTGCCGACGTTCGCCGAAGCGCAGTGGATGACCGCGGATGGCTCGACGATCGAACTCGTTCTGTGGTCGGGCGAGCTCGCGCGGCCGGGGATCACCCGTGCCGCCGTCGTCATGACCGACGGCCAATCGCACGAACTGACCGCGCCCGCCGACAGCGAGGATGAGCCGGTGCATCCTCTCGGCGCGTTCATTCACGAACCGGCCGGGTCGGTCATCCGCGCGCGTCTCGTCGGCGACATCGCGCGGACCCTCGACGCCGGACCCATCGCACCCGGCATCGCCTACCTGACCGGCGACACCGCACTGACGAGCCCTTTCGTGTCGAGCTTCCGGGTGCGCGAGCAGCTGCCTGCCGATGTGAAAAAACTTGCACGGGCTCTCCGCGAGCGGGGCATCGGACGCCTCGAGATCAAGAAGCGCGGCGTGGACGTCGACCCCGCCGTTCTCCGCACGAAGCTCGGGCTCACGGGCGATGCATCCGCGACCCTGCTGTTGACGCGGATCGGATCGACGCGCATCGCGGTACTCGCCGACCGCGTCTAGATGAGTGAGTCCGTTTGGCTGGGTCGGCGTGGATGCTGTTAATCGCAGGCGGAGGGTGTTAACCCCGGTGTGTGAAAACTGAACTCAACACCCTCCTGATCACACTCTACGTCCACCTCGATGACCGGATCCTGCCCGCGATCGGCTTCACCCGCGATCACCACCCGGGCCGCAAACCCGCCCTCAACGACGCGGAATTGCTCTGCCTGCTGGTCGCGCAACACCTGCTCGGGATCGCGTCGGATCGGAAATGGATCCGATACGCGCACGCTCACCTGAAGGGCATGTTCCCGAACCTGCCCGGCCAGTCCGGGTGGGGCAAACGCGTCCGCCAATCCACCGGGCTTCTCTCTGCGGTGATCACCGAGCTGGCCCGTGACACCCCGTCCTGGGGTGAGATCACCCGGCTGGTGGACTCGACCCCGTTACCGTGCGGGAAATCGCGGGAGACCGTGAAACGCTCAGACCTTGCCGGGCACGCCGACTACGGATACTGCGCATCCCACTCCCGATACTTCTGGGGCTTCCGGCTCTATCTGATCTGCACTCCCGACGGAATGCCCGTGATCTGGGGACTCGCGAGCCCGAAGATCGGTGAACGCGAAGCCACCCAAGCGATGCTCGACCACGACAGACACCTCATCCAGCCTGGACAGGTCATCGTTGGCGACAAAGGCTTCGCTGGGAAGCAGTTCGAGGACTTCGTCACCAACGAACTCGGCGCGCACCTGATCCGCCCCGACCGCAAAGACGAGACCCCCAGGTTCGGGAAACTCGGCAGCATCCGACAATGGGTCGAGTCCGTGTTCGACACCCTCAAAGGCCAACTCACCCTCGAAGACCACGGCGGCAGAACCCCCGCAGGCGTCTACTCCCGCGTCGCCGCAAGACTCCTCGCCCTCGCCGCCGGCATCTGGCACAACTGGCTCACCAACGCCCCCGCCAAACGCTCCCTCATCGCCTACGACCACTGAACCAAACGGACTCACTCATCTAGTGGGTGTCTCCGTTAGTTCGTCGGGGGTCATGCTGTTGCGTGTTCGTGTCGGTTGATGCGTTCGAGGAGGTCGTGTAGGGCGGTGCGTCCGAATCGCCAGTCGAACGGGGTCGCGGTGGCGTTGTAGCGTTCCTGGAATGTGAGGAGGCGTTGTTCGAGGACGGTCAGGTTCTCGAAGTCTTGAGGTTTGACGACCTTGCGCTGCACGATGGAGAAGTAGATCTCGACCTGGTTCAGCCAGGACGCGTGCACCGGCAGGTGCACGAGCGTCGCATTGGGGAAGGCGTCTTTCATTCGTTGGATGGAGGCGTTCCCGTTGTGGGAGGAGCCATTATCGACGACCCAGAAAACTCGGCGGGCCGACGCGTAGGGTTCGGTCGTCATCACCTGCTCAACGAGTTCGGTGAATGGCGTGATACCGGTGGTCGGAGCGCACCGGCCGATCACTTTCGCGTGGTGCACGTCGTAGGCGGCGAGATAGGCGAGGGTGCCGCCGCGACGATATTCGAACTCGACTCGCCGCAGCCTGTCTGGTGCCGGGGGCAGGCCCGGGTGGCGGCGGTGCAAGGCCTGCAACTGGGACTTCTCATCGGCGCTGATGACGTAGTCGTCGGCGCCGAGCGGTTCGCCGTCCCAGACTCGGCTGTAGAGGTCGAGCACCCGGCCGGCCTTGAACGCGAAGTTTTCATCACGGGGGAAGATCCAGGACCGGTGTTGCCAGGGCTTGATCGCGTCCGCATCCAACCAGCGGCGGACCGTGGACGCTGACACGGCAGACACGATCCCGCGAGCCGCTGCCTCGGAGGCAAGCTCAGCGTGAGACCACCGCGAGAGAGGAACCCCGGTCTCGGCGGGCAGCTGGCAGGCCAGCGCCTTGACTTCCGCGACTGCAGTGACAGCGAACACGGGAGGTCGCCCGGCGCGCGGCAGGTCGCCCAGCCCGCCCAGACCGCGGTGCGCGAATCGTGAGCGCCACTTGCGAACCGTGTCCACGTGCACGCCGAGCCGGTCGGCAATCTGCTGATTCGGTGTCCCCCGCGCAGCGGCGAGGATGATCCGGGCGCGCTGCGCCTCGCGGACCTCCGCTCGCACCCGTCGCGCCCGGCGGGACAGTTCGGCTCGTTCCGCGTCGGACAGTTCGATCACATGGGCACTGATCGCATGCATGATCAGGGGTTAACAGGGTCACGCGGGGATCTTGTGGCGACACGCGGACCCGGTCCGCGATCATGGTGACATGGCAGCCATCCCCGCATCCACGAGGTCTTCTCTCTCGCAGCGCCTCAACGCTCACGCCCGGGCACGATGGCCGCAACTGACCAACGTTTCCGTCACCTACCGCGGCCAGTTCGCATACATCGAAGGCACCGACGATCACGGCGAGCAACTGCGTCTGTGCCGACTCCGCTACGTCGGATACGCCAGCCAGTGGGGCTTCGCGATCTACCGCGCCAGCCACGACGACTACCAGCAAGCGTTCCTTCCCGGCGGCTGGCAAGCTGGCACCCCCGAAGACGCGCTCGACACAGCCTGCGGACTCTACCTCGGCGACCCCACCGCCTGGACCTGACCCCCCGACGAACTAACGAACACCACCACTAGCGATCGTTTCGGCGTTTCGACTCGCCTGCGGCTCGCTCAACGAGCGGTACGTCAGAAGAGCGGCCCGCTGTTCAGCGCGACAGCGATCCAGAGCGCGCTGTAGAGGACCGACAGGATGCCCAGGGCCAGGGCCCATGCCGCAGCCTGACGTTTGGCGCCCGGGCGACGCAGGGCCGCGATCGCCGCGATGATCGCGATGATGCCGACGGGGAATCCCCAACCGACGACGAACGAGACGATGAGGCCGATGATCGCGACCGCGAGCGCCCATCCGGCGAGGGCAGACGGGCGGTGCGGGGCGGGCGGTGCCCACGCGAGCTCCTGCTCGGGCTTGGGCTCGGGGGCGGCCGAGGCGCCGGGCGCCACGGGGACCGTCACTGCGACCGGCGCGGTCGGCGGCAGCGGTGGGGGTACGTGCCGGGACGCCTGCATGGAGCGTCGGGTGGGCGCGGGGGCCACGGCATCCGTCGACTCGTCGTTCATGCGCGCACCCCTTCTTCCGAAACGACCTCTTCCGATACGGCCTCGAGCGACGTCTCGCCCGCGGCGACCTGGATCTGCGTGACGGGCAGGGTCGAGTCGGCGCCGAACTCGAGCGTCGAGGGCGTGCGGCCCGACGCGATCAGCTCGGCGGCGAGCGCGGCGATCATCGCACCGTTGTCGGTGCAGAGTGAGAGCGGGGGGATTCGGACGGCCACGCCCGCCTCCTCGCCGCGGGCCAGCGCAACCTCGCGCAGGCGGCGATTGGCGATCACGCCTCCCCCGAGCAGCAGGCGGGGCACGCCATACTGCGCACAGGCGTCGAGGGCCTTGGTGACGAGCACGTCGATGACGGCCTCGCGGAAGGACGCGGCGACGTCCGCGATCGGCACGTCCTCGCCCGCGGCCTCGCGCTGCTCCGTCCAGCGTGCGACGGCGGTCTTGAGCCCCGAGAACGAGAAGTCGTAGCGGTGCTTTGCGCGGTCCGAGGCGCGCGAGAGTCCGCGCGGGAAGGCGATGGCACGCGGATCTCCGGATGCGGCGGCGCGATCGATTTCCGGTCCGCCCGGATAGGGCAGCCCGAGCAGACGAGCGACCTTGTCGAAGGCCTCACCCGCGGCGTCGTCGATCGTCTCGCCGAGAAGCTCGACGTCGCTCGTCAGGTCGCGCACGAGCAGGAGCGACGTGTGCCCGCCCGAGACGAGCAGGGCGACGGTCGGGTATTCGAGCGGCGGCGCATTCGGATCGAGCAGGTCCGCCGCGATGTGTCCGACGAGGTGGTTGACGGCGTAGAGGGGCTTGTCGAGGGCGATCGCGAGTGCCTTCGCGGCGCCGACACCGACCATGAGTGCTCCCGCGAGCCCCGGGCCGCTCGTGACCGCGACGGCGTCCAGGTCGTCGAGCCGGATGCCCGCTTCCGCGACGGCGGCCTGGATCGCGGGGCCGAGTGCCTCGAGATGCGCCCGCGCGGCGACCTCGGGCACGACCCCGCCGAAGCGGGCGTGCTCGTCCATGCTGCTCGCGATGGTGTTGCTGAGGAGGGTTCGGCCCCGGACGATGCCGATGCCGGTCTCGTCGCAGCTGGTCTCGATGCCGAGCACGAGGGGCTCGGTGGTGTGCACGGGCGCGTCACTCATGTGCAGGCTCCCGCCTCGGCGGCGGTGGCGGTCACGGCGGCGGGCACGGCGGGCTCAGCCGCTTCGGCGCGCGCCGCGAGCCACCCGCGCAGGTCCAGCCGCATCACGATCGCGTCGACCCCGTCGGGTTGGTAGTAGTTCGGGCGGCGGGCGATCTCGACGAACCCCTCCGACACGTACAGCGCCTGCGCCACGGGGTTATCGGCCCGCACCTCGAGGAACACCGCGAGCGCCCCGCGCTCCCCCGCTGCGGTCAGCAGCGAGCGCAGCAGCCCGCGCCCCCGCCCTCGGCCCCGGGCGTCTTCGACGAGCGCGATGGTCTGGATGTCGGCATCCGTCCCGCCCTGCACCGCGCGGACGCCGCCGTAGCCGATCAGACGTCCGGCCTCTTCGAGCACGACATAGCGGCCGTGGCGGGAGGCGAGCTCTTCACGCATCATCGCGCCCGACCACGCGTCGGTGGGAAACGAGGCGCGCTCGAGCGCCATGATCGCGTCGAGGTCGTTGGGGGTCGCCGTCCGGAGCGTCATACGCCCACCCGCTTGGGTGCGTGACCGAGGGTCACATCGGGCGATCGCAGATAGAGGGGCGGAGCGGATGCGCCGGCGTCGGGGGTCGTGGCGGCAGTGATGCCGGCAGCGAGCATCCGTCCCGCGAGACGCCCGAGTGCTCCCGCGGAGATGGATGTGACATCGACGCGCCGGATGGGGTTCGCGGGCAGGCCGAGCGAGAACAGGCGCGCGTCGAGGTCGTCACGCGGGGCGAGCGCGGGTTCGGTGGTGCGGACCGGGAGACCCTCGGCCAGGCCCGCGTACACCGTGTAGGCGAACTCGCGGCGGCGCGCGTCGGTGACGATCGCGAGGGGACCGGATGCATCCGCCTCGAACTCGGAGAGCGCCGCGGCGTCGTGGCTCGCGACCGCGACGACCGGCACGGCGCGCGCCAACGCGAAGGTACGCGCTGCGGCGATACCGATGCGCAGGCCGGTGAAGGGTCCCGGACCCATGCCCGCGGCGACGTGCGTGATGTCACGCGGGACGACGGATGCCTCGGTCAGCGCACCCTCGATCAGCGTGCCAATGATCTCGGCGTGGCCGAGGGCGTTGGGGCTCGAGGCTTCGCCCCGCGTGATCCCGTTGAGGTCGACGACCGCGACGGCTGAGCCGAGGGAGGTGTCGATGGCGAGGATCACGCCCTCCAGGGTAGTCGCGGCGGCGGGCACGGGCGGTGTCGGGGCGGTGCCCGGCCGTCGCGGGGCGGTGCCCGGCCGTGTCGGGGCGGTGCCCGGCCGTGTCGGGGCGGTGCCCGGCCGTCGCGGGGCGGTGCCCGGCCGTGTCGGGGCGGTGCCCGGCCGTGTCGGGGCGGTGCCCGGCCGTGTCGGGGCGGTGCCCGGCCGTGTCGGGGCGGTGCCCGGCCGTGTCGGGGCGGTGCCCGGCCGTGTCGGGGCGGTGCCCGGCCGTGTCGGGGCGGTGCCCGGCCGTGTCGGGGCGGTGCCCGGCCGTGTCGGGGCGGTGCCCGGCCGTGTCGGGGCGGTGCCCGGCCGTGTCGGGGCGGTGCCCGGCCGTGTCGGGGCGTCAGATTCTCGTTGGGGCGTGGGGTTCCGCGCCCCAACGAGAATCTGACGCCCCAGCAGCCCGAATACGGGCAGATGTCCGCGCGTCACGCGGCGAGCCGCGCGGATGCGGCGCTACGGGTGGCGCGAGATCGTCACCACACGCGGGGCGTCGTCCTCTAGCCCCAGCTCGTCCAGCGCCTCGGTCGAACGGGACAGATCACCGCACATCGTGCTGCCCTCTTCCGCAACGTGTCCACCGCGCCCGCCGACGGGCCGCTCGATCTCGAGTTCCCACCACACCTCGCGCAAGCCCTCGGCCATCCCACGGCCCCACTCCACGACGACGACCGAGCCCTCGGCGTCGATGTCGAGGTCGTCGAGCTCGAGCGCCGAGCCGAGGCGATAGGCGTCGGCGTGAACGAGCGGCGGGCCGTCAATGAGGGACGGATGCGTCCGCGCGATCACGAACGTCGGGCTCTGGATCGGCCCCCGCACGCCCAGACCCTCCGCGATTCCGCGCGACAGGGTCGTCTTGCCCGCGCCGAGCGGACCCGTCAACACGAGCAGGTCCCCCGCGACGAGTCCGGCACCGAGCCGACGTCCGAGTTGCTCCATATCGTCCGCGCTCACGATGTCGTGGCGGCCGAGCAGATCGTCCGAAACAGTCATGACCCCTCGCTCACGACGACACCTGCCGGCGCGGCACCCGTGGCCCGATCCGCGTGACGATCTCGTAATTGATGGTGCCCGAGGCATCCGCCCACTCGTCCGCCGCGGGCACGCCGAGCGTCGGATCCCCGAACAGCACGACCTCGTCCCCCACCGCGACCGGGGTGTCGCCCGCATCGACGACGAACTGGTCCATCGCGATACGACCCGCGACGCGCAGCCGCTTCCCGCCGATCGTCACGGGCCCGCGACCGGATGCCGCGCGCGGCACGCCGTCCGCATACCCGAGCGGCACGAGCGCGAGGGTGGTGGGCCCGTCCGTGCGGTAGTCGTAGCCGTACGAAACGCCCTGCCCGGCGGGCACCCGGCGCACCGCCGCAACCGCTCCGCGAAGCGTCATGGCGGGACGCAGACCGAGCTCGGCCGATGACCGCCCGGCGAAGGGCGACAGGCCGTAGAGCCCGATGCCGATGCGCACGCAGTTCAGGCGCGCCTCGGGCAGATCGATCGCCGCGTGGGTTGCGGCGATGTGCCGCAACGGCGAGTTCACACCGAGGCCCGCGGCCGCGACGACCCCGGCCTCGAACGCGGCGAGCGCGGCGAGAT
This sequence comes from Microbacterium sp. HM-570, assembly GCF_054165885.1. Classification (NCBI taxonomy): domain Bacteria; kingdom Bacillati; phylum Actinomycetota; class Actinomycetes; order Micrococcales; family Microbacteriaceae; genus Microbacterium; species Microbacterium sp. HM-570. The sequence continues at coordinate 2,611,381 of NZ_CM135111.1, read as the reverse complement.
CGTCTTCGCGACTCGCGTTCGAGAGGTGGCTGAACAGCCCGACGACGCGCAGCTTGCCGATGCGCTCGAGGCGCGCGGCCTCGGCGAACACGACGTTCCAGTCCCCCGGTGCGATGCCGTTGCGCGACAGGCCCGTCTCGAGCTTCAGGTGCACGCCGACGGGGCGATCGACGGATGCCGCGGCCGCGGCCTGCAGCAGCTGGTCGAAGCTCGAGATGCCGAGTTCGATCCCGACCGACGCGGCCTCCGAGAACGAGGCTCCCGGCGCATGCAGCCAGGCGACGATCGGGGCCATCACGCCGGTGCGGCGCAACGCGAGCGCCTCCGAGACGTCGGCGACCCCGAGCCGAGTCGCACCGCCCTCCAGGGCCGCGACCGCCGCGCGCGCGGCTCCGTGACCGTACCCATCGGCCTTGACGACGGCGATGACCTCCACGCCCGTCAGTCGCCGCATGTGGCGCGTGTTCGCGGTGATCGCGCCGACATCGATCAGGGCCTCGCGCATGATGCCGGCGGGAAGCTGGGTCACGAGGTCTCCTCGAGAGTGGATGCGGGCTGTGCTGCGGCGGCGACGGCGGATGCCGGGACATCCGACTCTGCAACGACGTACGCCGTCGCAAGCCCGGCGTCGTGCGACATGGACAGATGGATCGCCGTGATCCCCCGCGCGGCAACGACATCTGCGGTCGAGCCGACGAGGGTGAACCAGGGACGTCCGGATGCCTCGGGGGTGACCTCGATCTCGGTCCAGTGCACCCCATCCGAACCGCCGAGGGCCTTGATCAGCGCCTCTTTCGCGGCGTAGCGCGCCGCAAGAGACCGGGGCCGCAGCATCCGTTCTGCGGGTGAGAACAGACGCTCGAGCAGCCGCGGCGTGCGCTCAAGCGTGCGCTCGAACCGGGGGATGTCGACGATGTCCACGCCGATCCCGACGATCACGCGCGCGCTCCGAACTTCACCTCGCCACCCTATCTGCGCCACCGCGCCCCGGGGGGATCCGCTCGCCTGGCAGTAGTTGGGCTTTCAGCGCGCGGCGCACCGCAACTACTGCCAGGCGAGCGGTTCCGGCACGAGGACCCGACGCACCGAGGTGCTATTCGACCGTGACGGACTTGGCGAGGTTGCGCGGCTGATCGACGTCCAGGCCCTTCGCCGTCGCGAGGCCCATCGCGAAGATGTGCAGCGGCACGACCGCCAGCAGCGGCTCGAACAGGGGCGACGCGAGCGGGATGCGCAGCACCTCGTCGGCGAAGGGCAGCACGGCGGCATCCCCCTCTTCGGCGATCGCGATCACCCGAGCGCCGCGCGCCCGGATCTCTTGGATGTTCGAGACCACCTTGGCGTGCAGCAGCGCCGACTCGCGCGGCGACGGGACGATCACGAACACCGGCTGTCCGGGCTCGATCAACGCGATCGGCCCGTGCTTGAGTTCACCGGCCGCGAAACCCTCGGCGTGGATGTACGCGAGCTCCTTGAGCTTCAGCGCACCCTCCAGTGCGATCGGGTACCCGACGTGACGGCCGAGGAAAAGCACCGACCGCGTGTCGGCCATCCAGTGCGCGAGCTGCTCGATGCGGGGCTGCTCGCGCTCGAGGATCTGCGAGATCTTGTGCGGCACGGCCTCCAGCTCGAGCACCTGCTGCGCCGCCTCGGTGGCGCCGAGCGCCCCGCGCACGCGCCCGATGTGAAGCGCCAGCAGGTACAGGGCTGTGATCTGAGCGACGAAGGCCTTGGTGGATGCGACGGCAACCTCGGGTCCGGCGTGGGTGTAGACGATCGCATCGGATTCGCGCGGGATGGTCGCACCCTGCGTGTTGCAGATCGACAGCGTCTTGGCGCCCCGCTCGCGGGCGTACTTGACGGCCATGAGCGTGTCCATGGTCTCGCCGGACTGGCTGATCGAGACGACGAGCGTCGAGGCATCGATCACGGGGTCGCGGTAGCGGAATTCGTGAGCGAGTTCGACGTCGACAGGGATGCGTGCCCACTGCTCCAGGGCATATTTGCCGACGAGGCCGGCGTAGGCGGCCGTGCCGCAGGCGATCACGACGATGCGCGAGATGCCGGCGAAGAGGTCGTCCAGTCCATCGAGTTCCGGGATGACGACCTGACCGTCGCGTGTCCGACCCAGCAGGGTCTTCGCGACGGCTTCGGGCTCTTCCGAGACCTCTTTGGCCATGAACGACGACCATCCGCCCTTCTCGGCGGCCGAAGCATCCCACATCACTTCGAACGGCTCGACATCGACGGTCGAACCGAAGAAGTCGGTCACTGTCACCCCACCGGGTCGGATCTCGACGATCTGGTCCTGTCCGATCGCGAGCGCGTGACGCGTGTGCTCGACGAAAGCGGCGACGTCCGACCCCAGGAAGTTCTCGCCGTCGCCGAGCCCGATGACCAGGGGCGAGTTGCGGCGCGCGCCGACGACCAGGTCGGGGTGATCCTCGTGCACGGCGAGCAGCGTGAATGCGCCGTCGAGACGGCTGACGGTGTTGCGGAAGGCCGTCGCGAGGTCTTCACTCTTGCGATATTCGCGCCCGAGCAGAACGGCCGCGACCTCGGTGTCGGTCTCGCTCTGGAATTCGTAGCCCTCGGCGAGCAGCTCGACCTTCAGCTCGGAGAAGTTCTCGATGATGCCGTTGTGGATGACCGCGAGGCGGTCGTCGTCGGCGAGGTGCGGGTGCGCATTGACGTCGGTCGGGCCACCGTGGGTCGCCCAGCGCGTGTGTCCGATGCCGGTCGTGCCGGCGGGGAGCGGGTCGGCTGCGAGGTTCTCGCTCAGGATGCTCAGCTTGCCCGCACGCTTGCGCATCCCGAGCTCCCCCGTACCGTCGATCACGGCGATGCCGGCGGAGTCGTATCCGCGGTATTCGAGCCGCGCGAGACCGGCGAGAAGGATGGCCTGGCTCGGCCTCGGGCCGACGTATCCGACGATTCCACACATGAGGGACATCCTAAGTCGGCGCGGCTGCGTGACAGGTGAGCCCCCGGCCTGAACGCCTACAGCTTGCGGAGGAACACGCGTTCAACCGCGTGTTCCGGCCCCTTCTGCAAGATGAGGGTCGCCCGGTGGCGTGTGGGCATGACGTTCTCGACGAGGTTCGGCATGTTGATCTCGTTCCAGAACTTCATGGCCGTCTCGACCGCCTCTTCGTCGCTCAGGTGCGCGAACACGTTGAAGTACGACGTCGGGTTCGCGAACGCCCCCCGCCGAAGCGCGAGGAATCGCTCGACGAACCACTGGGCGATGTGCTCGGGGTCGGCATCGACATACACGGCGAAGTCGAAGAGCTCACTGACAGCGACGTCGTTGGGCAGCGCCGGGGGCTGCAGGACGTTGAGACCCTCGACGATGACGACGTCGGGCCGCCGCACGACGACGCTCGCGTCGGGCACGATGTCGTAACGCATGTGCGAGTAGAAGGGCGCGCGGACCTCGGATGCGCCGCTCTTGACCTCCGTCAGGAACCGGACCAGGGCGCGGCGGTCGTACGACTCGGGGAAGCCCTTGCGGCTCATGAGGCCCCGGCGTTCCAGTTCGGCGTTGGGGAACAGGAAGCCGTCGGTCGTCACCAGCTCGACGCGCGGGGTGCCCGGCCAGCGGCTCATCAGTTCACGCAGCAGGCGCGCGATGGTCGACTTGCCGACCGCGACCGAACCCGCGACCGCGACGACGAAGGGCGTCGTCGTGTCGGGTTCGCCGAGGAATCCGCTCGTGTCGACGCCGAGGCGCTTCGTCGCGTTGGCGTACAGGCTCAGCAGCCGACTGAGGGGCAGATAGACGTCGCGCACTTCATCGACATCGAGGCGGTCACCGAGTCCGCGCAGCTGGACGATCTCTTTTTCGGACAGCGGTTGAGCCATCCCGGCCGCCGCCCGCGCCCACTCGGCGCGTTCGATTTCACGGTAGGGCGTCAGCAGTGACGTGGTCGTGGTCTCGTCGGCGGGCACCGTTCGATGCTATCGCGCAGTGTCACGCCACCGCGCGGGACGGGTCGGGGCCGCATGCCCGGCCGCGCTACGCTTCACCGGTGCGCCTGGGAGTCCTCGACATCGGCTCGAACACCGTCCACCTGTTGGTCGCCGATGCGAGACCCGGGGGACGGCCGCTCGGCACGACGAGCCACCGCACCGTGCTGCGGCTGATGCGCTACCTCGCGCCGGACGGATCGATCACCGAAGACGGCATCCGAGCACTCGAGAGCGCGGTGTCCGAGGCACGCGATCATGCGGCCGCGGAGGCCGTCGACGAGTTGCTCGCGACCGCCACCTCGGCCGTGCGCGAGGCGACGAACGGCGCCGAGGTCATCGAACGGATCGAGGCGGCGCTGGGCCAGCCCCTCCAGGTGCTCGGTGGCGAGACCGAGGCGCGGTTCACCTTTCTCGCGGTCCGCCGGTGGTTCGGTTGGTCTGCCGGACGCATCCTGCTCTTCGACATCGGCGGGGGTTCGCTCGAACTGGCATCGGGGTCCGACGAGCTGCCCGAGCGCGCGGCATCCGTTCCGCTGGGTGCCGGACGGATGACGTTGGGGTTCCTCCCCGACGATCCGCCCGGCGAGGCCGCGGTCGATCGTCTGCGAGCACATGCCGCCGACGTGCTCGCGCCCGTCGCCCGCGAATTCCGTGCACTCCCGAAGCCGGACCACGTCGTCGGGTCGTCGAAGGCCATCCGGTCGCTCGCGAAGCTGGCGGGGTATCCGATGCCGGGCTGGTCGGGAATCGACCGGATGGTTCTGCCCCGCGCCGCCCTCGCTTCATGGATTCCGCGGCTCGCCCGATTGCCCGCGAGCGCGCGCCAGGAGTTGCCCGGCATCACCGCCGACCGCACGATGCAGATCGTCGCGGGCGCGGTCGTGTTGCACGAGGCGATGACGGCGCTGCGCGTCGACGAACTCGAGGTGAGCCCGTGGGCCCTCCGCGAGGGGGTCCTGCTGAGGTATATCGAGTCGCTGACCTGGGGCTAACCGAAAAACGCAATCCCGTGCGGCATGCGGGATATCGGTCCGAGGGGCGCTAGTATCGGCCTCGGCGGGGGGAACGCCATTCCCGCCAGCAATTTCGGAGGTACCACGTGTCGACCGACGAACGCCGCGCCCCCTCCACGTCCGGCCGCGCTCCCGTTACCCCGCGAGGCCCAGCCTTCGAGAGCCACGCGAACGAAGCCTCGACTGCACCCGAGACCGCCTCTATCCCGATCGCCGTCACGCAGGCGCAACGCGACAAGGCACTGACCACGGCCGACCGTCTCGCGGACATGCGCACGATGATCATCACCGTCGGGGTGCTCGGTGGAGCTGTCGCCCTCGCGGCAACAGCGCAGGCCGTGATCGTGCTCGGAATCGGCGATACAGCGGTCGGCGAGCCCGTGCCATTCGGGTGGGATCTCGGTCGACGCATCTTCATCAACCTGCTGACGGTGATCTCGACCCTCATCATCGTCAGCCAGCTACGCATCGAGGCGCGTCGCGCCCTTCCCGCTGCTGCCCTCGTCCTCACCGCCGGGGTGGGGGTTGCGGCACTCCGCGCGGTGATGCAGATCGCAATCGGCGTGTACTCGCAGAACGACGTGATGCCCGCGCTCGCCGACGCCGCGGTTGCGGGCGTCATGATCAGTCTGATCATCGCCTTCGCGGTGTTCGTGACGCGTTCGCAGCAGCGCATCCGGCGTGCGGAACGCACATCCCATCTCCCCGCGGCGCAGAGTTCTCAGGCACTCGTCCAGATGTTGCGAACGCAGGCACGGGGTCGTTACAAGCTCGCCTCCGAAACACACACGGTGATGGACAAACGTTCCACTCACGTACTCCGCGAGATCGCCGAGATCACCGCCGACGCGGAGGGCCTCACGAAACTTCGCCTGCAGGCGGTGCAGCACGAGTTGGTGGAGCTGGGGATCGCCGGGCAGAGGGGGTTGGCGCTGTTCAGCTATCCCGAGGCGCTGGAACACGGGCTGATCCCGGCCGTGCGCGCTTTCATCGCGACGGTGCCGAATCCCATCGCGGTGCGTCTGAGGGTCAGCGATTCGGCCCAGGTTCTGGCCGCCACCGGCACAGGTTCACTCACGATCGACCGACGCGCCGTCGTGTTGCAGACCATCATCGAGAGTGTTTTGAATGCGCTGGAGTTTTGTCATGCACAACGCATCGATATCACGATCGGGGTGGTGGCAGGAATGCTGCGCGTCTCGATCACGAACGACGGCGCCGGCAGCGCCGGCATGGATGAGCCCCCGGGCCTCGATAACCTACGGCGTCAGGTGAGTGCAATCGGCGGCAGGCTCGAAGCCGAGATGCCGGCCGAGGGCGGGTGCAGCCTGATCATGTTCACGCCGTCCGTCGGCGCGACGGCCTAGCGAACGAGCAGCTAAAGCGCCAGGGCCGAACGAACGACGTCCGCGAGTTCGTCGGCGTGCCGTCGAGCCGTCTCTTCGTCGGCCGCTTCGACCATCACGCGCACCAGCGGCTCGGTGCCGGAGGGACGCAGCAGCACGCGTCCGGAATCCCCGAGAGAAGCGGACGCGGCGACCACGGCAGCGACAACGTCGGGGTCGGTGTTGGCCCGCGAACGATCGACATCCCGGACATTGATGAGCACCTGCGGGAACACCGTCATGATCGAGGCCAGTTCGGCGAGGGTCTTGCCCGTGCGCGCCATTTCGGCCACGAGGTGCAGGCCTGTCAGCAGCCCGTCGCCCGTCGTGGCGTAGTCGCTCATGATCAGGTGCCCGGACTGTTCCCCGCCCAGCGAATAGCCGCCGCGGCTCATCTCTTCGAGCACGTAGCGGTCGCCGACGGCGGTCTGGAGCACGCGGATGCCTCGCTCCGACATAGCGCGATGCAGCCCCAGGTTGCTCATCACTGTCGCAACGAGCGTGTCATCGCGCAGGCGTCCGCGCTCGTGCAGCGATGCGGCGAGGATAGCCATGATGCGGTCGCCGTCGATGACCTGACCCGATGCGTCCACCGCAAGGCAACGATCGGCGTCGCCGTCGTGAGCAATCCCGACATCCGCACCGTGCTCGATAACCGCCGCGGCCAGCACATCCAGGTAGGTCGACCCGACACCGTCGTTGATGTTCATGCCGTCGGGGTCGGCGCCGATCACAACGAGTTCGGCACCCGCGTCGCGGAAGGTTTCGGGCGAGACCCCGGATGCTGCGCCATGCGCACAGTCGAGCACGACTTTGACGCCCTCGAGTCGCTGGGGCAGCGACGCGAGCAGGTGCATCACGTAGCGGTCTTCGGCATCCGAGAATCGCGCGATGCGCCCCACAGCCGCACCCGTGGGCTGGAGCTTCGGGCCCGACATTGCGGCCTCGATGCGCGCCTCGACCTCGTCGGGCAGCTTCACTCCGCCGCGGGCGAAGATCTTGATGCCGTTATCGGGGGCCGGGTTGTGCGAGGCCGACACCATCACGCCGAAGTCGGCATCGCGGTCGGCGACGAGGAAGGCGAGCGCCGGGGTCGGCAGAACACCGGCCTCGAGCACGTCCACGCCCGACGAGGCGAGCCCCGCGGCGACCGCAGCCGTCAGGAACTCCCCCGAGACGCGCGGGTCGCGCGCGACGACGGCCGTCAGGCGACGTCCCTGCGCACGCCGCGCTTCGGCGGTGCGACCTTGACCGAGCACGACTGCTGTCGCCTGGGCAAGCGAAAGTGCAAGGTCGGCGGTCAGGGTCCCGTTTGCGAGACCCCGAACGCCGTCCGTGCCAAAGAGCGGCATCGGAGCGCTGACCGCTGGTTAGCGCTTCGAGTACTGAGGCGCCTTACGGGCCTTCTTGAGTCCGGCCTTCTTGCGCTCCTTGACGCGAGCGTCGCGCGAGAGGAATCCGGCCTTCTTCAGCGTGGCGCGGTTGTTCTCTTCGTCGATGCCGTTCAGCGAACGGGCGATGCCGAGGCGCAGTGCACCGGCCTGACCCGAAGGTCCACCACCCGAGATGCGGGCGATGACGTCGTAGGCGTCGGTGAGGTTCAGCACCGTGAACGGGTCGGTGACGAGCTGCTGGTGCAGCTTGTTCGGGAAGTAGTCCTCGAACGCGCGACCGTTGACCGTGATCGTGCCCGAGCCGGGGACGATGCGCACGCGGGCGATGGCCTGCTTGCGACGGCCCACGGCTGCGCCGGGAACGGTCAGGACGGGACGCTCTGCTGCGACGGCTGCTGCCGTCTGGTCAGCGGGCGTCTCGGTCGAGTAGCTCTGGGGGGCCTCGTCAGTCGAGGAAGTGGAGTCGGAGATGTTCGCCACGAGTATGTCCTTTGAAAGTGAGTGCGGCGCTTACTGGGCGACCTGGTCGAGGGTGTACGTCTTGGGCTGCTGGGCAGCGTGGGGGTGCTCGGCACCCCGGTAGACCTTGAGCTTGGTCAGCTGGGCGCGTCCGATGCTGTTCTTGGGAAGCATCCCGCGGATCGCCTTTTCGACGGCACGCTCGGGGTTCTTGTCCATGAGCTCGCCGTAGGTGACGGACTTGAGGCCACCCGGGTAGCCGGAGTGGCGGTAGGCCTTCTTCTTCTCGAGCTTCTGACCCGTCAGCGCGACCTTGTCGGCGTTGACGATGATCACGAAGTCGCCGGTGTCCATGTGGTTGGCGAAGGTGGGCTTGTGCTTGCCGCGCAGAAGCGCTGCAGCGTGGCTCGCGAGGCGGCCGAGAACGACGTCGGTCGCGTCGATGATGAGCCACTCGCGCTGGATCTCGCCAGCCTTGGGGGTGTACGTGCGCGTCACAGTAGTGCTGCTTTCTTGTTCGAACGGAGATGTTCGTGAATCCCGCTCCGGGGTTGTTGTCTCCAGACGGCTGTCTGGGCAACGAGCCAGTGGAGGGCTCACGTTCGTGGTGCCGGGCCAGCAGGGCACAGGCACCAAGGGATCAGCTTAGCGCAGGCGTCGGCCGAGGCCAAACGCGCGGCTACGGACTCGGAATGCCTACGCCAGCAGAGTCCCGGTCAGCGCGAGCAGCACGTAGGTGCCGTTGAACACGATGTGCACCAGCAGGGCGCCCCAGATCCGCCCGGTGAGCAGCACGAGCAGCCCCGTGACGAGACCGACGAGGGTGAAGACCACGGCGTCATCCCACCCCATGGGGCCCGAGATCCCGTGCGCCAGGACGAACACGCCCGTCGTGACGACCAGGGCGATGAACACGGCGAAGCCCTTCCCGAACGCACGGCGCACGACCGTATAGATCGTGACCAGCAGCACACCGCGGAAGAAGAACTCTTCGACCGTCGGTCCGATGAGCACCGGCGTGAGAGCTTCGGTGAACCACCAGTCGGGGGTCAGCGTCCCGTTGACCGTCGGGTACGACGGGAAGGCGCCACTCGCCCCCGCTGCCACATCGAGCCACCCCTGCACGATCCGCAGGGCACCGCCGAGCACGACGCCGTAGAGCACGTCGACCCAGCGAAACCGCAGGAGCATGCGGGGCCTCGAGCGGCTGAAGGCGAGCACGATCGGCACGGCCATCCCCGCCCAGAGCGCGAGGGCCGAGAGCAGGGCACCGGTCTCGCCCGGAAGGAGGGTGCGGAGGGCGGTCGAGGCCACTATTCCCGCCCCGAGCAGCAGTATCGTCCAGCCGAGCAGGTCGTAGCCCCAGCGGCGGACGCTCGAGCCGCCTTCGACCCACGAGCGCCGGCGAGAGCCCGTGGATCGCCGCTGACTGCGCGTCTGTGGTGCGTCGTCGCTCACGGCGACCCCCGTGGTCATGCGGGCGGGGGTCGCGTCGCTAGGCTCGTGGGACACGCAGCTACGTTACCGGGAGGCACTACGTCATGGTCGAGCTGCTGACGGTGTGCACGGGCAACATTTGCCGTTCTCCGCTTGCCGAGGTGCTGCTGCGCGAACGCCTGGCGCCACTGGCGGTGAGCGTCGGCAGCGCGGGCACGCGCGCGATGGTCGGGTCGGGTATGACACCCGAGGCGGTGCGCCTGGCCGAGGCGAATCGGGCGACGGATGCTTCGGCTCACCGCTCTCGCCAGTTGACCGAGGGGCTGCTCGCCGGCCCCGATCTGATCTTCGCGATGTCGCGTGAGCATCGGCGCGCGATCGTCGATCTGTCGCCTCGCCTGCTGCGTTCGACGTTCACGCTTCGCGAATTCGCGCGGCTCGCGAGTTGTGTGAGCACCGCAGATGTGGGCGCGGCTGTGGCCGGGGCGGCGGATGAGCGCGAGGCGCTGAAGCTCGCGGTGGCGCATGTGGCGTCCCAGCGCGGACTCGTGGATTTGCCCGCGGATGCCGCGGATGACGACGTGATCGATCCGTATCGCCGGTCGTGGAAGACCTACGAGCTCACGGCATCGCAGCTTGTGCCGGCGGTCGACGAGGTCGTTCGCGTGCTGCGCATCGCGCTCGGGTAACGCCCTCCTCGTCGGCGAAACACTCGGGCGGGGAATAGCCGAGGTGGTGCGTTGGTTCCTGTGCGCTGAGCAGTACACGTTTTCGCCACATATCGGGAGCCACCATGATCACCACGCACGCGAACCCCGCCACCACGGACGCCCCCATTCTCGATGTGCTGACCGAGCGCTTCAGCACCCGCGTGTACGACGCGAACGCCCCCCTCGACGAGGCCGCGCTGCGGAGCGGCCTCGAGGCGGCCCGCTGGACCCCGTCGGCGAACAACACGCAGCCGTGGCGGTTCATCGTCGCTCGGCGCGGCAGCTCGGCATTCGATGTCGTGCACGCCGCGCTCCGCGGATTCAATCAGGACTGGACGGCCACGGCATCCGCTCTCATCGTCTTCGTCGCCGAGACCGAGACCGAAGACGGCAAGCCACTGCGCATGGCCCCGTACGATCTCGGTCAGGCCGCGGCGCACTTCACGGTGCAGGCCCACGCGGGCGGGCTGCACACTCATCAGATGGGCGGATTCGACCCCGCCGCGGTGGCCGAGGCGTTTGGACTCGAGTCGCGCTTCGTACCGATGACCGTGATGTCGATCGGGACTCTCGGCAACATCGATGAGGTCGACGACGAGTTGCGCGAGCGTGAGACCGCTCCCCGCACGCGTCACTCGGTCGACGAGCTGGTCATCGGAGGCCTTTAGGCCGGAGCGCCCGCAAGCTCCACAGCACCGACGGCGGTGCACCTGCTGTTGTTGGCGCATCACGCGGTTCGGCGCATCGTTCGGCCCTACGCATCGTGCGCTTCGGTGCATCGCGCGCCCGCGGCTACTCCACAAGACTCCGGATGTCGTCGGCGCTGAGCCGGGCCGAGCCCGCGCCGCCCTCGCCATCGGCGTCGAGCACGCGCGCGAACAGTTGTGCCTTGTTCTTCTTCAGCGCCATGACTTTCTCTTCGATCGTGCCCCGCGCCACGAGCCGGTAGACGATCACGGGGCGCGTCTGGCCGATGCGGTGCGCACGGTCGATGGCCTGTGCCTCGACGGCGGGGTTCCACCACGGGTCGAGCAGGATCACGTAGTCGGCCTCGACCAGGTTGAGGCCGACGCCGCCGGCCTTGAGCGAGACGAAGAACGCGGGATCGTCGCCGGTACGAAACTTGTCGATGACGGCGGGGCGGTCGGTGGTCGAGCCATCGAGGTACTGCGATCTGATGCCCGCCCGGTCGGCAGCGTCGCGGGCGCGGGTGAGAAAGCGCGTGAACTGGCTGAGGACGAGCGCCCGGTGCCCCTCGGCGGATGCTTCGACCAGTAGGTCGACGAGCGCGTCGATCTTGACCGAGGGGGCATCGCCTTCTTCGACCAGGTCGGGCGCGAGCGCGAGCTGGCGGAGCAGGGTGAGCGAGCGGAAAATCTGAAACCGGTTCGCCGCGACGTCGTCGACAAGACCCAGCACCTTCTGGCGTTCGCGGTGCAGGCGCCGGTCGTAGAGGCGCTGATGCGCGGGGTGCAGGTCGAGCACGAGTTCTTGCTCTTGTTTGGGGGGAAGCTCCGCCGCGACGAGGTCTTTCGTGCGGCGCAGCAAGAACGGTCGCAACCGGCGTTGCAGTGTGCGCAGGCGCTCGGTGTCGTGCTCTCGCTCGATGGGTGTGCGGTAGTAGTCGGTGAAGCTGCGCCGACCGCCGAGCAGGCCGGGGCAGGCGAGGGATGTCAGCGCCCAGAGTTCGAGCAGGTTGTTCTCGAGCGGAGTGCCGGTGATGACGAGAGTGAAGGGCGCGTCGAGCAGGCGCGCGCAGCGGTACCCCTGCGACGACGGATTCTTGATCTGCTGCGCTTCGTCGAGGATGAGTCCCGACCACGCGATGTCTTTGTAGGCGTCGAACTCGAGGCGAAACAGCGCGTAGCTCGTGACGACGACGTGCGCCCCGGCGATCTCGTCAGCCAAAGCCGTACCCCGGCGCTTGCCCATCGCGCTGATGGATCGCACGGTCAGATCGGGCGCGAATCGAGCACATTCGGCGACCCAGTTGCCGACGACGCTCGTGGGCGCAACGATCAAGAACGGCGCGGCTACCTCGCCGTCGACCCGCGCTTTCTCGATCATCGCGATCGTCTGGAGCGTCTTGCCGAGCCCCATGTCGTCGGCGAGCACCCCGCCGAGCCCGTGCGTTCGGAGGAAGTGCAGCCACGAGAATCCGGCACGCTGGTAGTCGCGGAGTTCGGCACGCAGGCTCGCGGGAGGCTCGATCTGTTCGAGCTGGTCGTGGTCCGAGAGACCGCGTACCTTCATCCACCACTCGATCTCTTGGCGCGCGACGACCCCCAGTTCGACGAGTTCTTCCCACAGGTCGGCCTGGTAGCGGCTCACGGCCGGGCGGTCGGCGGGGCGATCGGAGAGCGCGCTCGCCTCGGCGATCAGAGCGCGCAACCGCTGCAGCTCGGGGGTGTCGAGGGGAAAGTAGGTGCCGCTCGGCAGCACGAGGATCGGCTCGTCGTCGTTCAACGCCCGAAAGAGCGTCGCAAAATCGACGTCTTCGCCCTCGATCGTGACGCGCACGGTGAGGTCGAACCAGTCATTGGCACCCGGCTCGGCCGAGACCGCGACATCCGGCGCTGACGACGCCGCACGAAAGGTGGGCGCCGCGGTGTTCTCGACGACGCGGAGCCCATCGAGATCGCGCAACGCGGGGAGCACCTCGGCGACGAACAGCACCGCCGCACTCGCGCGGAGCGTCTGATCGGGCGGTGCAGCGTTGCTGTGCCCGACAGCACCAGAGCCCGCCGCAGCATCCGCTCCCGCAGACACAGCACCCGCAGCATCCGCCCCCGCAGACGCGGTACCGACCTCCCGAAAGAGCGCCGACGCGTGAGCCCCGGCCGCGGCGCGAATGCTCTCGACGATTGCCGCCTCTCGATCAGGGTCGGGGCGGATCACACCGCCCGCCCGATCCCACAGCCACGTCAGGTGCACCTGCTGAGCGCCGTGTTCGATGCTCAACTCGAGCACCGCTTCGGGCGGTATCGGCACGGCGTACGAGTCGTCGGGCGACACGACGGGCGCGAGTGACTGCAGGCGGGGCAGGTAATCGGCCTCGAATCGTTCGCGCCCCGCGCTATCGATCGACACCGGGTTTCGCAGCACGAGCAGATCGCGCACGGGTGCCGCGATGGGAGCAGAGAGCGGATGCATCACCACGCGCTCATCGGGTGTGCCGGCATTGCTCACGTGTGCCAGGGCAACGGCCGGTTCGCCGACGAACAGCACCGTGCCATCGGGGTGCCACGACTCGCCCCCTGAGACGAGCTCGGCTCCGACCGAGAGGCGCTTGCGTCGTTCGGCGAGCGCGACGCGGGCCGAGAGCGGCTCGCCGTCGAGGCGCACAGGGTGCTGCCGCTTGCCGGCCGACACCAGTGCCACGCCGACCTTCTGCAGATCTGCGAGCAGCGACCACACCGTGCGCGAGGGCAGCTGATCGAGCCGCATCCATTCGTTCTCGGCGGCGTAGCCGTACCCCCAGCCGTAGTACGCGTCATCGCCGCCGAGGGTGTCGAGCGCATCGAGTTCGCGCAGCAGGGCGAGCGCTTCGGGGTCGGCCTCGAGGTCGTCGAGTCGACCCCAGCGGGTTTGCCCCTTGATCCAGGCGCCGCGCGCCCCTCGCATACCCGGGCGTACCGCGAGCGCGGGCCCCTTCCGCGAGCGTCCCCTGCGTCGCCGCCCACCAGAACCGTCGTCCACGGCGAAGAACAGGCACAGCTCGACGGTCGCCTGCGAGTCACCGCTGGGCAGCAGCTTGTCGAGTGTGCGCTGCCATTTCGGGGCGGGATCAACGCTTCGGGATGCCGCGGGCCCGAAGGCGCGCGGTCCACCCGCAGCCGCCCCCATCGTCGCCGTGTCAGATTCCGCGCCGTCAGCGTCCGACACCGACAGGAGCGCCGCGCAGACGTGCGCGCACTGCGGGCCTCGCTCGCAGCTGCAGTATGCGCTCATAGATCCCGCGATCAACTCGACGAGAAACGAGACGACGTACACCTGTTCGCCCTGCGGGGTCAGGTCTCGCACGACGGCGTCCGCGGAGGTGCGCGTTGAGCCCTCGTCGAGGTCGATCAGAGTGACTCGTCCCGCACCAACCAGCCGTCGCGCATGATCGACGTGCTGCGGCGCGAGCGCGTCGGCGACGCTCTCCCAGTAGTCCATACATCCATCGTCGCAGCTACCTCCGACACGACCCGACACGGTGAGACGAACCCGCCTCATGATCGACCCGGCCACGCCGGCTGTCGGTGACGTCAACGTCTATCTCGACGACATCCTCGGTGATGATGGCAGCTGGCCAACGCCCACGCCAACGCAGGCATCAGCAGCGCCCATGCCCACACCGTCCATCACGCGGTCGCCATGCGCCCGGCGCGCCTTCGCAGCCGCGACCCGGCGGCGGGTCGCCACGAGCGGTGCGGATCCCACCATGAGGGTCGCGCTGGCTGATCACCTGATGTTGGACCGCGTTGCAGAATCGTTGCAGAACGTAGTGCATTTACCACTGTCCCGACAACTCTGGCCGACGAACAGGGATGTCGGCGACCCGCCCGCTCCGACCCGACGCCGCCGCCTGATTCACCGATCGAGTGGGTCAACGACCGCGCTCTCCAACGCAGCGAGCCCGGCGCCGAACACGTCACTGAATTGCTCGACCTCGGCCCCACGAATGCCCGTTGAGACGGCGCACGAGCGCCAGCCCCGCACGGCATCGACTACTTCGCGCACGATTGCCGCGGCGTCCCCTCGATCAAGGCCGAACATCTCACATGCGCGCATCAGAGCACGCGCTTCATCTGCAGGTCCGGATGCTCCCCCGACCATCGTGACCCTGATCGCAGCGGGCTCGGGGTTCGGGTTGACGTCGAATGCGGGCGAGAGGCGCCATCCGGGCCCTTCCCGCAGCAGCCCGTGATTGCGCAGGTGATCGTCGGTGTTGTGCACGGCAATATTGAAGGCGACGCGTCGGAACAGCTCGCGCAGATCAGCCGTCGCCCGGGAGCTGTGCACCGGCAGTTCGTCAGCGATGTCGAGGTAATCGCGCGCATCGCCGTCGTCGGACTCGAGCAGCGTCATCACGCTGATGTAGCCGACCCTGCCTCCGGCCGCGCGATCGAAGCGCTCGACCAACAGCACCGACCGCCCACCCACGTCGACGAGGGACGATCGTGGCACGGCTATTCCTGCACTCTCGGCAAGGTCCAGCGCCACTTTCTCCCAGGCCATCACGTCCCACTCATCGGCAGGATGCGGAAACTTGGCGATCATCAATCGGTCACCATCGCGGACGGATGCTTTCGGCCGAGCGCCGCCGAGCGACCCTGTTCCCGCGTCGAGGAGTGCTTTCACGGCACCCAGATCATCATCGCCGGCCGCCACCGCGTCTGCTGCGCGAAGCAGTCGGGGCAGGCTGACGAGCTTCGGCACCTCGGTGCCGGCTGCCAGATACGGACCGCCCGCAGAGGCCGACACTCTGAGCGCACCTTGCCTCGTCTCGTCGCTGACGCCCAAGAGGTAGTCACGACCATCGAGTGCCGCGGCCACGCGTCCGTCCGCTGCCGCCTTCGCACGATGGCGTTTTGCGATGAGGTTCCGTCCCCACCGATCGGGGGCAGCATCCTGCAGGCACCGCGGCAGTGCACCTGGGGTCGGTTGAGTACCTCCCAGAAGCGTGAGCGCGGGCTCGAGAGCGTACGCGCGTGGATCGGCCAGATACTCGGGCTCGTACGAGAAGGTTGACGCGACTCGGCCTCGCCGCACGATGGAATGGAGGCGCCCCGCCGTGAT
Organism: Microbacterium sp. HM-570; assembly: GCF_054165885.1. NCBI lineage: Bacteria > Bacillati > Actinomycetota > Actinomycetes > Micrococcales > Microbacteriaceae > Microbacterium > Microbacterium sp. HM-570. The sequence goes on along the minus strand of NZ_CM135111.1, from coordinate 2,595,227 downwards.
CGTATGCGAATCGACCTGCACGGCGACGTGAACCGTCACGAGCGCACCCTGCGTGGAAGCGTCTGATCGGCCCGCGCCCGCCCCAGATCGGTTTCGTAGGGATCGGTGGCCAAGACCAGCGCATCGAGCACCCCCAGCGCCCGCGCGACCTTGAGGATCGACGTGAACGACACGTCCCCGTGCCCCGACTCGATCTTGCCCAGCGTCGAGCGCGCGATTCCCGCGCGCTCGGCCGTTTGCTCGGCTGTGAGCGAAAGAAGACGTCGCCACACGCCGAGCTGCTCACCGATCGTCTCAGCGGCACGCGTCACGGCGGGGGGTGTGCTACGGGGCATGACACTTCCAATGATCGAGTTCTCGACCATTCTAGAATTTAAGCGCCGCGATATCAATCATTAAGCACGTCCACGGCGGTCCCGACGGACGCCGCGGGCCGGCAGCGCTACCCGCGCCCGCTCAGCCGCTGCTCGAGCCCGTACTTCACGGTCGGCCACTCGCCGTTGATGATCGAGAACACGACCGTGTCGCGCACGGTCGTGGCACCATCGCCGCGATCCCAGATCGAGTGATTGCGCAGCACCCCGTCCTGCTTGGCGCCGATCTTCGCAAGAGCCGCCCGCGACTGCTGGTTGTGCCAGTGGGTGCGAAACTCCACGGCGATGCAGTCGAGGTCTTCGAACGCCCGCGACAGCAGCAACAGCTTCGCCGCCGGGTTCACCTTCGTGCCCTGCACGGCTCGCGACACCCATGTCGACCCGATCTCGAGGCGCCGGTTCGCCGGATCCAACCCCATGTAGGTCGTCATGCCGACCACACGCTGCGACCGGGCATCGACGATCGTCCAGGGCGCCATGGTGCCGGCCGCCTGCGCCTCGAGCCTGCGCGAGATCTCGTCCGCCATCCCCTCGGGCGACGGGATGCGCGTGTACCAGGTGCGCCACAGGTCCGCGACGCGCATGGCATCGACAAGCGCGTCGTGGTCGACGAGGCTCAGCTGCCGCAGCTCGACGAACTCGTTTTTCAGGGTCGGGGCATCCGCGAACAGCATGCATCAACGCTAATGCCGACGGATGCCTCGCCCGGCCATCGCGGCACGTCGCCCACCACCAAGTCACGACGGATGTCCCCGCCTCCCCATAGCATCGTCCTCTGGCGTGGCCGGCGCCGGATAAGGGGAAGGGGCGTCGACCATCGGAACGAACAATCGCTATGCGGCGCAACTGGATCGACGCATGGACGAGCGCATCATGCAGTCCGCTACCGCCGGGCAGCCACTCCAGTCGCTCACCGCGAAAGAGCTGCGCCTCGACGTCTATCCACTGACGACCCCCCCAGCCGCTCGAGGTGCTCGCCTGGGTGCGGTTCGGCGCCCGCGCGATGCAGGGTCCGAGCCAAAGCGGTGCGGTGGACGCAGAAGGCCGTCGGCATCGAGTTCGAGGTCGGCGGACAGGAGCACCGCGCCTGGGTATGGGCGAACGCCGTCGACCGCGGCGCTTCAGACCACGCCAGCGCACCCGTCCACCGTGCCGCACCCCGGCCAGCCGCAACCCGTGTCGCAGGATAGGCCACGGGCCAGGCGGAGTGATCCCCTGTCGCGCGCGCAACGCGAGCAACACACGCCCTAACCCAAAAAGCACGTAAAGAACGAAGCACGCCCGCAAGCCCCTCCCCCAACCCACTGAACGAGGTCACTCGCGACAAGCCGCTCGACGGCCGGACCGCGGGATGCCGAAGGGACGCCGTGGAACTCAGCGACTACATCCGCATCCTGCGCAAGAACTGGATCGTGATCGTAGCGATCACCCTCGTCGGCATCGGCGCCGCCGCGGCCTGGTCGCTCACCCGCACCCCCGGATACCAGGCAACGAGCCAGGTGTTCGTGTCGACGCAGTCGGGCGGCACCGTCAGCGAGCTGCAACAGGGCTCGACCTTCTCGCAGGCCCGCGTTCAGACGTACGTCAACCTGGTCAGCACCCCGATCGTGCTCAATCCGGTTATCTCTTATCTCGAAGTCGACGATCTGAGCGCGGACGACCTCGCGACGCAGGTGTCGGCCTCGAGTCCGCTCAACACGACGATCATCGAGATTGCGGTCACCGACGCGGATCCCGTTCGTGCGGCGGACATCGCCAACGCGGTCGGCGCGAGCCTGACCTCCACCGTCGCTGAGCTTGAGACGCTGCCCGGAACGACGGAAAGCCCCATCAAGCTCACGCGAGTGAAGGATGCCCTGGCCCCGTTCACACCGGTCAGCCCCAATGTGCCCCTCAACCTGGCGCTTGGTGCTCTGGTCGGGCTTGCGCTGGGTATCGGCGTCGCGGTGCTGCGCACGGTTCTCGATACCCGCATTCGTTCGACGCGTGACGTCGAACAGGCGACCGACCGTCCGATCATCGGCACCATCCCCTTCGACCCGAAGGCGAAAGAACGTCCGGTCATCTTGCACGCCGATCCGCAGAACGTCCGCAGCGAGGCCTTCCGCGCGCTCCGCACCAACCTGCAGTTTCTCGATATGGACGGCGGCAAGACGTTTGTCGTCACGTCGAGCGTGCCGAGCGAGGGTAAGTCGACCACGTCCGTTAACCACGCGATCGCCCTGGCCGATGCGGGCAAGCGCGTCGTGCTCGTCGACGCCGATCTGCGCAAGCCGAAGGTCGCCGAGTACCTGCAGATCGAGGGTGGTGTCGGCCTGGCCGACGTGCTCATCGGTCGCGCACGCCTGGCCGACGTGATGCTGCCGTGGGGTGGGCGCTCGCTCTATGTCTTGCCCGCGGGCAAGATTCCGCCCAACCCGAGCGAGTTGCTCGGTTCGGCGCAGATTCGGCAACTGCTGAGCGCGCTCGCTCACGATGCTGACATCGTCATTCTCGATACCCCGCCACTCCTCCCCGTGACCGATGGCGTCCCGCTGACCAAGCGCACGAGTGGCGCGATCGTCGTCGTCGCCGCTGGCGCCACCACGCGCCACCAACTCGAGAGCGCCATCGAGGCTCTCGACACCGTCGACGCGCGCGTCGCGGGTGTGGTGCTCACGATGGTGCCGACCAAGGGCCCGGATGCCTACGGGTACGGCTATGGGTACGTTATGGCCTGTACGGCGGTGTGCCCGCGGCGCCTGCCGCCCAGCCGAAACGCAGACGCCGTGCGGCAGGACCGCGTGCGGCTCGCGTGGGCCGGGGCGACCCGATCTCGGATTCGCAGCCCACAGGCCCTGCACACTAGGCGTCTGGGATGGCCCGACGCTCTCGTTCACGACCGACAGCTTGGATCGGCGCTGTCGTGATCGTGGTTCTCGCCGTCGTGGTGGCGGTATTGGCAATCATGGCGATCGATCGATCTCGACCTGGGCCGACGAACGAGAGCCTGGCGCCCATACCGACGTTCAACGCAGCTCCGCCGCAACCGAGTGCGACCCCCGCTCCGACGGACACCCCTCTCCAGCCTGTTCCCCGCGCCGACGAGCGCTTCTTGTCTATCGGTTCTGAGGGAATCCTGTGGCGCGGCGTCGCCGGCTCTTGCGCGGACGGCGCGGCTCCGATGATCGAGCGGTCGGCGAACGGCGGAGGTAGCTGGAATGACGTCACCCCGCTGTATCTCGGCATAGGCCAGATCACGCGACTCGATGCATTCGCCGGCACTCAGGCCCAAACAGTCGCCATTCTCGGCGAGGACCGCACCGCCGATGGCCTGCGCACGTTCACGCAGGGACGCTTCTGGGAGAGCTACGAAGAGGTACTGGCGACCTCCGCCTATATCGCGGCCGACGACCCGGCGCTGGTCATCACTCCCGATGGCGCGATCGCCGCCCCCTGCGCCGACGCCCGTGGGCTGCGGCAAGACGGCGACACGATCGCTCTTGTGTGCGGTGCGGCGGTATTCACCCTTGTTGACAACCAGTTGCAAACGCTCAGCGTCGAGGACGCCGCCGCTGTAGCCGTGGACGGTTCGACGATCGTCGTTGCCGGAGCTTCTGCCGACTGCGCAGGCCTCGCGCTAACCACGGTGACGGATGGCGCGCCCACCCCCGTAGCGTGCGTCGAGGGAGCCGACCCCGCCGCGCCGACCGCGATCACGCTGTTGGACGGCGTGGTCGTCATCTGGGCTGGTGAGACATACACCACGCTGCCTGTGAGATAGCACAGTGAACGAGCCGAAGCCTGCCTCAAGCCACCGCGGGGGCCGCGCACGTCGCGCCGTTCGAGCCGGGACGGCTCTGTTCCTGTTCCGCCGTCCGGATCCACATCCACCGACATTTTCCCGTCAGCGCAGACCATCGTGCCCGGCGGCATTGTGACGATCGCGTTCCAGCCCAGCGCCTTCGTGCCGGGCGAGAGTGTTGTACTTTCGCTGATCGGTGAGAACGCCTCAGCGGCAACGCTCGCATTGGTCGTCAAGACCGCGGTGCAGACAGCCACACTCGGCAGGACGTCGGCCTCCACCAACGGGGCCGCCCCCGCTTTCGATGTGCGCCTGCCTGCGAACGCGTCCGGCAACTACATCTTCACCGCCTTCGCGCCTAGCGTTCCGGGCGGCATCTCAACCACCATCGCGGTCGCCGCGGCAGGCGGCGGTTAGGGTATCGCCGAGACCGGTACCGACAGCGCACTCACGATCGGCCTGTGGGTCGGCGGCGGTGCGCTGCTGCTCGCCGGTGGCGCCCTCGTGGTTGCCACCACGGTACGACGTCAGCGCCAGAACGCCAGCTGATTCTTTTGCTATAAGGGCCCGATGTGCATCTGCGCATCGGGCCCTTTTGCTCAGTAATCTCACCGCAAGTGGCGGGCCCGCAGTCGAAATGCGCGCACAGATAGACCCCGGGCGGTCGGATCGGGATGATGGTCTCCGGTACAGTCTCGGATGACGGCGCGAGAGGCCGATCCGCCGTGATCTGCCGTTGTGACGCGGCGACGGTCGCCTGAACGGTTATGACTTCACCTGGACGTCAAAGGAGAATATATGCGTCTGTCGGTCATCGGCTGCGGATACCTCGGAGCCGTACACGCGGCGGCCATGGCATCCATCGGTCACGAAGTCATCGGGATCGACGTCGACGCTGCCAAGGTCGAATCGCTCTCGCGTGGTGAGGCACCCTTCTTCGAGCCCGGGCTAACCGACATCCTCTCCGCCGGGATTGAGTCGGGCAATCTGCGGTTCACGACCGATATCTCCGAGGCGCGTGGAGCTGTCGTTCACTTTGTGGGCGTGGGAACGCCGCAGCGCAAGGACGGCTACGCCGCAGACCTGACCTACGTCGACGCGGCGTTCGAGGCGCTGGTTCCTTTCTTGTCACCCGGCGACGTCGTCGCGGGCAAGTCGACCGTGCCTGTCGGAACGGCGGCTCGTCTTGCTCCCGTCGTCTCAGCGACGGGAGCCACGCTGGTGTGGAACCCCGAGTTCTTGCGCGAAGGTTGGGCCGTGCAAGACACGGTCGACCCAGACCGTCTCGTTGTCGGGGTGCCGGCCGACGAGTCGGGGGCGCGCGCGGCCGATGTGCTGCGAGAGGTCTACCACCCGGCGGTAGCCAAGGGCACGCCGTTCCTGGTCACCGACTACGCCACCGCGGAGCTCGTGAAGGTCGCGGCGAACGCGTTCTTGGCGACAAAGATCTCCTTCATCAACGCTATGGCGGAGATCGCCGAGGTCACGGGCGCGGACGTTACGCAGCTCGCCGATGCGATCGGGCACGACGTGCGCATCGGTCGCCGGTTCTTGGGCGCCGGAATCGGGTTCGGCGGAGGATGCCTGCCCAAAGACATCCGTGCCTTCTCGGCACGCGCCGAAGAGCTCGGACGCGGTGAGTCCGTTGCCTTCTTGCGTGAAATCGACGCCATCAACATGCGGCGCCGCGATCGGGCCGTCGACCTGGTCGTTACGGCGCTTGGGGGTTCCGTATTCAAGAAGAACGTCACCGTGCTGGGCGCGGCCTTCAAGCCACACAGCGACGACGTGCGCGACTCCCCCGCCCTCGACGTCGCGATTCGACTGCGCGGACTTGGCGCGTGGGTGACCATCACCGACCCCGAAGCAATCCCCAACGCCGAGCGGCTGCATCCGCAACTCAACTATGTCGCCGACCGCGATGAAGCCTTGCGCGGCGCCGACGTCGTCGTCGTCGTGACCGAGTGGGACGAGTACAGGCGCGAGCTGTCGCCGTCGCACGCCGGCACACTGGTCACCGACAAGGTGATCATCGACGGACGCAACTGCCTCGACGCCGCAGCCTGGCGGGCCGAGGGGTGGACCTATTACGGGATGGGCCGGCCCTGACGCTTTTCAGCTAGCTTCGCAGCGAGGTACACGATAAGGACCCCGAGCGCGGCGCCCGATGTGTTGGCCACAACATCCTGCACTGTCGACGTTCGATCAGCTGCGAGCATCTGAAGGAGTTCGGCTGTGATTGATGTTGCGACTGCTGCGGCGATGACGAGCCACCAACGCCCTTTCGGGAACAGGATGCTGAGAAGCGCGCCGAACGGAATGAATAGCGCAATGTTCGCCGCGAACTCAATTCGCGGGTAGGTGAGCCATGAAATAGCGCGCGTGACGGTCCGGATGAGGTCGCTGGCTGGCTCGTCGACGTGCGTCGGCCAGAGTGCGATCGCAGCGAGAGTGACGCCGTAGACGAACAACGCGGCCCAGGCAGCGCGCGTGAGCCAGGCGGGCCTGTGGGCGCGTTGCGGGGCGGGCTGAGGTGACATCGGGGGCGGCGGCTCTGGGGGCTGGCTTCTTGGGCGGGAACGGAGGGGGCAGGGGCGCTGTTCGGCTAACCGGGCACCGGTGACAGTGCGGGGGCGGGGGGGCTGTACCCCGCGCGGGTTGTATGGGCCTCCGGGTGCGCATCGAGTTGGATCGGATTGGGTCGGATCGGTTCGGGAGCGCCGGTGCAGCCCAGATGTTCGTTGGAGACTACCGGATCGGGCCTGGGCAGTGCCCATGGGGCGATGCTGACGGATGGGGCGTCGGGTTCGGCGCTAGTCCTGGGGCTGTGCTGGCCGTGGTGCGCCCCGGAGGCTGCCGCGGGATCGCGAGCGATCCCTTGCCGTCGAGGGGGGCGGGTTGCGTTCGAGCGTGGCGGCACGTTTTCGTTGATCCGCGAGCGGGCGGGGGCGGTGGGGCGGCGGTCTAGGCGAGACATCCATGGTTCCAACATTCGTTTTTTTGTTCGATATAGTTATCCACAGACCCGTGAAGTCGTGGCTTCGATGTCGGCGCTCCCTGGTACTTTTAGTACATGTGTTCGAATCTGCGTGAAGCGAAGGTAGACGGCATCGACGTCGTTGCTGCCGACGTGGCGGATGAGTACTGGACGGCGCTCGCCGAGCTGGCTTCCGCGGAGGCGAAGGTGCTTCGCGTCTTGGCCCGAGCGGGAGACGTCGCATTCGAGCGGATGGAGGCTCTGCCGCGGACGAGTGCGCGCGAAGCAGAACTACCGCTACGGGCGATCGCAGCCGAGCTCGCCACGCGTGCGAACCAGTCCGATCGGACTGTGCAACGCAGAATCGACGAGGCACACACCATCTCGACCAAGTTCGCGGCGACGCTCGAGGCCCTGGCCGAAGGCCGTGTTGCCGTGGCACACGTCCGTGTGATCGTCGATCACGGGTCGAAGATCGAAGATTCTTCCGTGCGCGAGACCTTCGAGGCCGAGGCGATCGCACGGGCTGAGTCGACCACCGCTGGTCGACTGAATGCGTCCTTGGCCCGTCTGGTTGAAGAGGTACAGCCCCGCACGTTTGGCGATCGGCACAAAGTTGCCCGCGAGGGACGCGGTGTGTGGGTGCGCGATGACGCCGACGGGATGGCCGAACTGGTTCTGCGGGGACCCGCGGTTCCGGTACACGGCATGCACGACATGCTCACGCAGATGGCCCGCAAGGTCACCAACGAGGCTTCCGCTGCGGCTGCAGACGGCGCCGAGCCCGACCCGCGAACGATCAGCCAGGTTCGAGCTGACCTGTTGGCCGAGATCGTGCTGACCCATCACATCGACCCGGCTACGGGCGAGGGTCTCTCTGACGGGTACGGCGGGCTCGCGTCGATCCGTGCGGTCGTCAACGTGACGGTCCCCGCGCTGGCGTTGGCTGGCGTCACCGCTGACCCCGCCGAACTCGTCGGCCGCGCTCCTGTTGACATCGATACGGCCCGAATCTTGGCTCTCTCGGCACCCGGATGGGAGCGCGTACTCGCCGACCCGATTACCGGAGGGGTGTTGGCGGTCGATCGGTACACGAGATCCGCCGATCTGACCCGATATTTGCGGGTTCGAGATCCTCATTGCCGATTCCCCGGGTGTCGAATGCCCGCGCATCGGTGCGATGTCGATCATGGGCGGGACTATGCCCTCGGCGGCGAAACGTCGCACTGCAATCTCGCGTGTTTCTGTCGACGGCATCACGTGTTGAAGGGCGAGACTCCGTGGATGGTCAGGCACCTGCCCGGCGGGGTGCTCGAGTGGACCTCACCCGGCGGCAAGGTCTACATCGACATTCCACCACCGGTCTTGGTGGGATTCGTGCCTGATCTGGAGCCGCCACCGTTCTGAGTGGCGTGTCCCCTTCCGTGTCCGGAGTCCCAGCGACATGACAGGCGGTTCGGACCTGTCCCCCCGGATACGGTCCGAACCGCCTGTCACGCCGCCGGAATCACCCGACTGACGCGTGGCCTTCGCTACTGCGGCTTCTCGTTCCACGTGGAGCCTGGTGCCGTAAACGACTCGCTGGAGCTGATGCTCACACCGAAGTCGAACGGGTCACCCACCCGCACGGCGAAAGAGAGAAGCATGCGCGGCACGACGACTCCCTGAACAGACGAGAAGCCCTGCGGTGCGCAAGGCATCGGCTCGCAACATTAGAGGGCGCTCATACTCGCACCCTGGGGTTCCGGCAGATATCACCCCTCAGCGACTCGAGATCACCCTCGAGGCGAGGGTGAGGGCGCAGTTGGGCTATTCAGACCTGGCGGGCGAGGGCGGCGGCCTCGGCGCGACTGTGGACGCCAAGCTTGCGATAGAGACTGCGGGTGAGGGTCTTGACCGTGTTGAGGCTGATGAAGAGATTCTCCGCGATGTCGGCGAACGGCAGACCATCGGCGATGAGAACCAGAAGCTCGCGCTCGCGGCGGGTGAGAGCGTCGAGGTTTGCGTGGCGTTCTGTGTCGGAACGTGGGGTGCTCGTGCCGGCGGTGCTGCTGCTGTCGCGCTGCGGCTCGGTCAGAGACGCGGGGACGGGGAGGCCCGACAGATCTGCGAGCACCCTGAGGTCTGAGCTCTTGATGGTTCGGTAGGTGCGGAACAGGCGCTCATGGGCGATGAGCGCATGGGCTCGACAGAAGGCGGGGCCAGCGGCATCCGCTCCCCCGATCGCGAGCTCGCAGGCGGCGAGGATGAGTTGAGCTGCGGCTTCGTCGCGCACGGGCGGGGATGCGGCGAGCGCGGTGCGAGCATGCGCTCTCGCTGCAGCATGCGACCCCGCGCGGTAGAGGTCCTGGGCCGGACGAACCATATCGGCCGCTCGGGGTTCTTCCGGGTTCGGGGTCGTCGGGGTCAACGGCTCATCAAGTTGTCCCTCGAGGGCCGACGCGACGCGCACGAGATAGCGCCGATTGGCGCCCTGATCGAACACAGCGCGCACGCGACGCTCGGTCTCGCCCGCCATCTCGTGCCGGACGATCAGGGGTGCGAGGGGCCCCCGAGCGATCATCGCGCGCACCCAAAGCTGTGCGGCCCAGTACTCCCCGATCGTGCCCTCATCGATGCGGGCAAGCGCGTCGACCGCGGCGGCGTCGTTGAGTTCATCGGCTGCGATGAGCGCCTCGGTCAGATGCAGGACGGCGTCGTAACGGGGGCTGTCGCGCTCTGTCGCGTGCGCGTGAGCGAGCCACGTCCGTGCGTCCGACAATCGGCCGCGCTCGGCGAGCAGCCAGGCCAGCGAACCGGCGGCGCGACGGGCGATCTCGGGCTGTGCGGTGATCGAGCCGAGGTGATGGCTCTGTTCGTATTCGGCGATCGCGCCATCCGCGTCGGCGACTTCACGGCACCGCCCCCACTGGAACATGAGGTGCGGCAACGCCTCGCGCGCGCGACCCGGGGCGGACTCATCGGTGCGCTCCAGCATCCGTCGCGCCTCGACGGATCGCAGGCGCGCCGTGTCGAGCGCACCCTCCGTGCGCGCCCCGGCCGCGCGCCCCGTCAACGCGATCAGAGAATCCAGCAACTCTCGCGGCTCGCGGGTGCCGCCGAACATGTCGCGGGCGCCGTCGTGGAAGCGACCCACGTCCTGACCAGCCGCGACCTGCTGCAAATAGTCGGCGGCGATCAACATGCTCGGACGCTCGACAAACAGCTCACCGGGTAAGCCCTTGAGCGCCTCGAGCATCGCCTGCGGATCTCGGGTGGCGTAGAGATCCCAATGCCATTGGAAGACATCGGCGGCGGCCATCCAGCCTCCATCGCGCGCGGCATCCTCGACCGCGGAACGCACGTGCTCGGGCGCGACGAACACCCGCTCGTGCGCTGACTCGGGCGCACGCTCGACCTGCTGTTCGTCACTCACGGCAATCCCCATCATCAGACGGTTCCGATGCGTTCGACCACGATAGAGGGCGCCCGACGTGGTCACCCTCTCCCATGAGACCCCGAGGACGGCGTTTTATGACGCGAGTGGAGCCAGGAGAATCAGGCGCTTGCCGCGGGCGCGAAGGGCTCGTCGGGTGCCGGAGCGCCCGGTGCGGCGTTTCGGTCCGCGCTCTGTGGCGCCTGGGCGGGCGTGTCCGCCGTCGCAGCTACCGCCTTGGCCGTCACGAGGATCGGCTTGTGGTCAGAGAGGCCTTGAGGCAGGGTCGTGACGTTGTCGATCTCGAAACCGACCGACGTGGCGAAATCGTAGTGACCGCGGAAGAAGCGGTAGCGCGTATAGGTGCGGGCGTCACTGAGGTTCAACTCGTAGCCCTGATCGCGGATCCGCTGGCCGAGATTCTCTTTGAACACCGGGTAGTTGTAATCGCCGACCATGAGGGTGGGCAGACCCGGACCGAGTGCACTGAGCTCGTCGAGAGCCGTGCGGATCTGGTGTCGACGCAGCGAGTTGAGGGCGGTGAGGGGCGCCGCGTGAAAAGACGCGACGATCATCTCGTGGCCCGCGTCGATATCGTGCAGGCGAACGCCCAGCAGGCGCTCCTCCGCGGGCTTCAGCACGCGGTCGTGGAGGGACTTCTTCAGGCTCATCGCGCGCACCTCGGCGGCGCGGAAAGTGTTCTTGCGGAAGTACACCGCGAGCCCGAGACGGTTGCCGCTGGTGGCATCGGCCAGCATGAGGCCGTGGATGGTCTCGGGAATGTCGGTGGAATCGCACTCCTGCAGACACAGCACGTCGGGGTCGTAGCGCTCGGCGAGCGCCGCGAGCTCGGTGGCCGCGCGGTGCTTGCGTAAGTTGTAAGAGATGACCTTCATACCGCCACCAGAATAAGCGCGAGACGTTACCGGCGGGTGACGCGTTGCCCCCCACTTTGCGGTTCTTCGAGAACTCTCAGGGGGCAGTTCGCCGCTTGGCTATTGACATTAGCTTTAGCGCGATGCATCATAGCTGTTATGACCTCCTCACCCGTTTCCTCGTCCGGCGCCACCACTCGCTACCTGTCGCGCCCGGAGGGGCGCGTCGCCTACGACGTGCAGGGCTCCGGCCCGCTGGTCGTCCTCGTACCCGGCATGGGCGATCTGCGCTCGTCCTACCGGCACCTCACTCCCCCGCTCGTGGCGGCCGGCTACACGGTCGCGACCACCGATCTGCGCGGCCACGGCGACAGCGACACGTCGTTCACGTCGTACGGCGACGTCGCGACCGCGGGAGATGTCTCGGCGCTGATCGCCGAGCTCGGCGGCAGCGCCGTCATCGTCGGCAACTCGCTCGCCGCAGGTTCGGCGGTCATCGTGGCCGCGAAGCACCCCGAGCAGGTCACGGGACTCGTGCTCGTCGGAGCTTTCGTGCGCAATCCCCCAGCGAACTTTGTGGCGCGGGCGATGTTCCGCGCGATGATGGCACCGCTTTGGATCGCCCCCGTCTGGAAGGGATACATGCCCACGCTCTACGGCGGCCAAAAGCCCGCGGACTTCGAGGAGTACCGTTCGACGGTCATCGCGAGCCTGAAACGCCCGGCGTACGGCAAGGCCTTCTCCCTCACCACCCGGCAGACCGACCACGATCCCGCCGAGGCGGCACTGGTTGGCGTCACGGCGCCCGTGCTCGTGATCATGGGCGACCGCGACGCCGACTTCAAGGACCCCGCCGCCGAGGCACGGTGGATCGGCGAGTCCCTGAACGCCGAGGTCGTGATGGTCGCCGACGCGGGCCACTACCCGCAGTCCCAACAGCCAGACATCACCTCGGGCGCGGTGCTCGGCTTTCTCGAGCGGGTGGCGCCGCGTGCCTAGGGCTGGGCTCACCCGCGACCGGGTCGTCGAAGAGGCCGCGTCCCTTGCCGACGAGGTAGGTCTCAGCCGCCTGACGCTCGCCGCCCTGGCCGACCGGCTCGGCGTGCGGCAGCCATCGCTCTACAAGCACATGGATTCGATGGCCGGGCTGCTGCGGAGCATCTCGCTCCAGTCCAAGAAAGAGCTGGGCGATGTCCTGGCTCGGGCCGCCGTCGGGCGCTCCGGCGCCGACGCGATCCACGCCATGTCGCACGCGTATCGCGACTGGGCACTGAAGCATCCGGCGCGATACGAAGCATCCAACATGATGCCTACGGCGGACGACGCCGAAAGTGCAGCCGCGTCGCTCGCGAGCATCCAGATCATCGCCGACGTGCTCGCCGCCTACGAACTCGAGGGCGACGACGCGGTGGACGCGATCCGGGCCTTCCGGTCGACACTGCACGGCTTCGTCTCGCTCGAAGCGCAGGGTGGTTTCGCGCTGCCGACGTCGATCGATCGCAGCTTTGATCGCCTGGTGCACGGGTTCGCCGTGGCGCTCTCGCGCTGGACGGAGACATCAGACTCGCTGTAGCGAGGGGACATCCGACTCGCTGTAGCTTCCGTGAGTCAGTCGTCGTCGCGGCGAGCGCGAGTCGCCTCGGCGCGCGACGCGAGCTGATCGTCAGCGGGATAGCCGACTTCCATCAGGGTGAGCCCGCGGGCCGCGAGCACCGGGAAGGCGCTGGTGCGCTCCTGCGCGTCTCGCAGGGTCGCGACGTCCTCGATGCTCAGCCTGCCGCGGCCGACCGCGACACACGCGCCGACCAGGGCGCGCACCATGCTGTGGCAGAACGCATCCGCTCTCACATTCGCGATCAGCACGCCGTTCTCGTCGCGCCGCCAGTCGAACTCGAGGAGCGTGCGGATGGTCGTCGCGCCCTCGCGGGGACGGCAGTAGGCGGCGAAGTCGTGCAGTCCGATGAGCGAGCGGGCAGCGGCATCCATCGCCTCTACATCGAGGAAGGCATTCACGGTCGTCGTGCGGGCGCGCTCGAGCGGGTCGTAGCCCGTCGTCGAATCGGCAACGCGGTACGCGTAGCGACGCCACACGGCCGAGAATCGGGCATCGAACCCCTCGGGCGCCTCGCGGATGTTCCGCACCGTGACGTCCGGGTATTTGCCGAGCACGCCCCGCACGCGCTGCGCCAGCAGATCGAGCGGTGGGCCGTACGACGGACGCGAGCGGCCGAGGGCATCGAGGAGCTGTGTGTCGAGATCGAGGTGTGCGACCTGACCGGCGGCGTGCACACCGGCATCCGTCCGTCCCGCGACGACGAGGCGAGGGAGGGGGCCGGTCGGGCCGGGGGTGTGTCCGGGCGTGTGTCCGGGCGTGTGTCCGGGTGTGTGTCCCGAGCCGAGCACCAGGGCCAGGGCATCCTCGAGCGTCCCCTGCACCGTGCGGAGGTTCGTCTGCCGGGCCCAGCCGTGAAAATGCGTTCCGTCGTAGGCGATGTCGAGGCGGGTCCGCACCCGATCAGCCTATTGCCGGGCCGCGCGATGAGAGAGCGATGGGAGAGCGGCGGATCGACCGGGCGATCCTTCTCGCAGTGTCGGTGCCCCGGACGTAAACTTGGCAGGCGTCGGCGCCCCCATCTCTACCACCCCGTCTTCACGACCGGGGAGCGCACGTCACACTCCCCGGACCCCGTGTGATGCGCCGACCACCCCGCACCCATGACTCGCGACATCTCCCCCACCCCGGGCCACGCCCCGGCCCCCGCTCACGTGCCCGCCCCCGTCTCCGGTGGCGCACGTTATGCGGGCCTCGATGGACTGCGCGCGATCGCGGTGGCACTCGTGGTGGCCTATCACCTGTTCCCCGCGTGGTGGCTGCCGCAGGGGTTCATCGGCGTCGACGTCTTCTTCGTCATCAGCGGGTTCCTGATCACCTCGCTGCTGCTGAACGAGGCCGCGGCGTCCGAGGCCGCAGGTCGGGGCCGACGCATCTCGCTCGTCGGGTTCTGGCGACGCCGCGCCCGCCGCCTGCTGCCGGCGCTCGTGACCCTCATCGTGGTGTGCGGACTCTGGGTCTGGACGATCGGCGGCGACGTCCTGGTCGGATTCGGGCGACAGGTGCTCGGCGCCCTGACCTTCAGCTTCAACTGGATCTCGATCTCGGCGGGCAGCGGGTACTTCGACGCGGGCACCCCCGAGCTGTTCCGCAACCTCTGGTCCCTCGCCGTCGAAGAGCAGTTCTACGTGCTCTGGCCCCTGCTCTTCCCGCTTCTGTTGCTCATCCCCTCGCGCATCGTCCGCGCGGGCGTCGCCGTCGTCGCGGCGGCGGGGTCGGCCCTCTGGATGGCCGTGCTCGTGTCGGGCGCGGCCGGCGACGGCGCGGTTGCGGGCACGGGGGCCGGCGTGACGCGGGCGTACTTCGGCACCGACTCGCACGGCTTCGGCATCCTGCTCGGCGTCGCCCTCGCGTTCGCCCTGGGGCAAGCGCTTCGCGCACCGACGGCCTGGATGCTGCGGGCCGGCGTTCGTCGCGGTGTCACGGCTTTCGGCGCACTGGCCGTCGTGGGGATCGTCGCGGTCGCCACCGTCCCGCCCGCGCCCGATACGGCAACGTTCCCGGGCGCGCTGCTCGTCGCGTGTCTGCTCACGGTGGTCGCGATCACCGCCGGAGCATGGCCGGGCTCGGTGCTGGGACGCGCGCTCGATCTTGCGCCGCTCCGCTTCGTCGGGCAGCGCTCGTACGGCATCTACCTGTGGCACTGGCCCGTGCTCGTTCTCCTCATGGCGGGGCTGTCGATCGCCCCCGGTACCGAGGTGCCGCTCGCGGTGGGACTCTGGGCGCTCGCCATCACTCTTCTCGCCGCCCCCCTCTCGTATCGGTTCATCGAGACGCCCGTCCGCCGGGGCGGCTTCCGCGCCTCGTTCGCCGCTCTCCGCGCTCGCCTGTCCGGGGCACCGGCCGGTCGTTTCGCCGCTCTCGCGGGCGTCACGGCGTTCGTGATCGCCGCCGGGGCCACGACCAGCGCGATCGCGATCGCACCCGAGGTCACGTCCGGGGCGACCGCGGTCGAAGCGGGGCAACAGGCACTCGACGCGGCAGACGCCCCCTCAGCATCGCCGTCACCGACCGGCCCCCGGGTCGAGCCGCCGCTCGCCGTGCAGACGGGCGATGAGCCCGTGCCCGGTCCGCGACCGACCCCGGTGACCGGCGACCAGGTCAGCGCCATCGGCGACTCCGTCATGCTCGCGTCGGCACCCGGGCTCATGGAGCGCCTGCCGGGAATCCAGATCGACGCATCCGTCTCGCGCTCGCTGAACGCGGGTGTCGGCATCGCCGAAGCGCAGGCCGCAGCGGGTCAGCTCCGGCCGTACGTCGTCATCGCGCTCGGCACGAACGGTCCGATCAGCGCCGAAGCGCTCGCCCGGCTCGAACAGGCGATCGGACCCGACCGGCACCTCGTACTCGTGAACGCCTTCGCCCCGCGCGACTGGATCGCCGGGGTCAACGCCGAGCTCGCGACCTTCGATGCCGCCGAGGCCAACGTCGTCGTCGCCGACTGGGCGGGTGCCGCCGCGGCACACCAGGACCTGCTCGCGGGCGACCGCATCCACCCCGGCCCCACGGGCGGGAGGCTGTTCGCCGAGACCGTGGCGACGGCGGTGCAGGGCGTGGAGAACGCCCGGGCGCAGGCGGCGTTCGACAGGTCGATCCGAGTCTCGGCCCTCGCATCGCGCCTGGTCGATGGCGACGATGATCGCGAGGACGGTGGCGATGCCGACAGCGGTGCCGACGCGGGTGCCGATACGGATGCGGGCCCCGGAGGCGACCGCGGTGTCTCGGCGGACCTGCCGGAACGATAGATTCGAGCGGTGAAGTCCTCTCGCCGAAGCCGCCAGATCGTCGTGACACTCGTCGTGGTTCTCGTGCTGCTCATCGCGGGCGGGGCAGCCTGGGCGCTGCTCCGAGGCGGTGACGTCGCGGCCGAGCAAGAAGAACACATCCGCGTCGCGGTCTTCAGCGACACAGAAGCCGCCCGGGTGGCCGCGAGCGCCCCCGAGGACTCCCCGGAGCAGGCCGCCGCGGCATACCTCGCCGCCCAGCCCACGGCGTTCTGGCTGGTGCCCGAGCGCGACCCGATCGGCGAGGTCGGACCCCGCGTCACGTCGCTCGCGCAGGAAGCGTCCGACCAGGGCGCCACCTCCACGATCGTCGTCTACGGCCTACCCGGACGCGACTGCGGCAACTTCTCGGCGGGCGGACTGTCCGAACCCGACTACGCGACCTGGACCGCCGAGATCGGGGCGGCGGTGCGAGCATCCGGCATCGATACGATCATCGTGCTCGAGCCGGACTCGATTGCGCTCGCCCAGGAATGCGGCAACCTCGCCGAGCGCGCGCCGCAGTTGCAGGGCGCGGTCACGAATCTGACGGCCGACAACGCCGACATCTATATCGACGGCGGTCATTCGACGTGGCACTCCCCCGAAGTCATGGCGGGCTTCATCCGCGAGATGGGCGTCATCGACCAGGTCCGCGGATTCGTCACAAACGTCTCGAACTACAACACGGACGCCGACGAGGTCGCCTACGCGCGCCAGCTGTCGGGATTGCTCGGCGGTGCTCAAGCCGTCATCGATTCCGGACGCAATGGCGTCGGGTCGACGGGCGAGTGGTGCAACCCGCCGGACCGGCGTGTGGGATCGGCTCCCGGAACCGTTCACGACGACGTCGTCGACACGAACCTCTGGATCAAGGTGCCGGGCGAGAGCGACGGCACGTGCAACGGAGGCCCCCCGGCTGGTGCCTGGTGGCCGCAGTCCGCCATCGTTCTGACCACCGACGTCGTCGTCGTGGAAAACGACGACGAATAGCGCCGACGAATCCCGTCGCAACACCCACGCGGGCCCCGCGGTCGCACGGAATCGAGCCCCGTGTATGCGAGAATTCGACAGGATCTACCGTCAGCAAAGGGAGCGACCGCATGGCCGATGCCGATGAGCTGCGCACCGCCGTCATCGTCGAGGACGACCCCGACGTCCGGCACCTGATTGCGAGCGTCTTCGAGTCGGCCGGATTCTCCGTCGTCTCCGTCGGTAACGGTCTGGACGGCGTCCGTGCCGCCCTGGCCTACAAGCCCCTCATCACGACGCTCGACGTGAGTATGCCGGGCATCGACGGATTCGAAGCTGCCCGTCGCATCCGGGCGGGCGGCAGTCCGACCTTCATCATGATGGTCAGCGCCATGGCCGAAGAATCCGACGTCATCCAGGGGCTCGGCGCCGGTGCCGACGATTACATCGTCAAGCCGTTCCGGCCACGCGAGTTTCGGGCACGCATCGATGCGTTCCTGCGGCGCCCGCCCCGTACCGAAGCGCCCGGCGCTCCCTCGCCCCGTCAGCAAGAAAGCGTCGGCCCATCCTTTCCGCGCGCCAACACCACGACGATCCCGGTTCAGGCGCCCGCCCCGCAGCCGTCGGTGCAACAGGCCGCTCCTGCCGACCCACCGATCTACCGCGGCCCGGGCGCTCGCGCATTCGATCAGGCTCCGCCCCCGCGGCAGCCGCGCCAGCCCGCCGCGCCGCAATGGGAGAGGTATGACGAGCCCGTGCAGGCGATGCGCGTCGTGCCGACCGAAGACTACGACGATCTGAACGAAGAGTACGACGAGGTCATCGAGGGTGAGATCGACGGACCCAGTTCCGAGGTCGAGCGCCGTGACCCGCACATCGGCTGGATGCACCACCGCGACCTGTTTCTCGACCCCGAGACACGCCGGGTCGAGATCGGCAGCCAGCCGATCGACCTCACCCAGACCGAGTTCGAACTGCTGTTGACGATCATGTCGTCACGCCGACGCATCCGCAGCAAGGCAGACCTGACCCTGGTGCTGCGTGGCGAGTCCTACGTCACGTCGTACTACGTCGGCGACGCCGACAAGCGCGCCGTGCAAGCTCACGTCGACAGCCTGCGCCGCAAGCTCGGCGAGATGGGCTCACCGGTCCCCCGCTATCTGGAAGCCGTGCGGGATGTCGGCTACCGGATGACTCCCGAGACCGAGAACTCGTAGCGAGCTTTCTCTGCTCAGACCTTGAAGCCGTGCTGACGGCGCAGGAGCCGCATGAACATGCTCAGGGTCTGGATCACGGTGATCACACCCAGCACCGGCCAACCGACCGCGAGGATGCCCGACTGCAGCTCGATCGGGATCAGGTGCCACGATGCCGTGACCGCGACCACGATGGCGACGGCCACGATCAGCGGGGTCCAGTGACCGATGCCCGCGCCGCGCTCGGCCTTGGCCTGCATGGCCCAGTTGTCGACCTTCTTGCGCGAGAGGAACCGCGACCACGAGCGGAGGAAGTGCGAGATGCGGATCCACATGTAGACCTCGGCGGGCACGATCAGCCCGGCGAAGAGCACATCGTGTCGATCCTTGTTCTTCATCGACAGGGCCATGCGCAGGTTGAGCGCAACGGACATTGCGATCGGGATCAACCAGATCGGCGAGAAGATGAACGCGTTGATCGAGAGCGACCCGGCGAGCAGCGTGATGAAGCCGACGCGCACGAACAGGTTGACCAGCATGCTGAACTGCTCGAGCCAGCGCACACGCAGGTTCGGGTGGAACGGCTGACCCTTCGTGTCACCGCGCTGTCCCGGCCACATGAGCTCGATCGCGCCGTAGTTCCACTTGACCTGCTGGGCGTCGAGGCCGCGGAGGGTGGTCATGCCACCCACGTCGGCGCGGGCGTACGGGCTGATCTTGGTGAGGAATCCGGCGCTCTTGATCTGCAGCGAGAGCAGGGAATCCTCGACCTCGCTGTCCTTCACCCAGGGCGTCGACTGGTGGTTCTCGCGCATGACATCACGCAGAGCCTTCGTCGAGAAGATCGAGAACTGCCCTCCCAACACCGCCATGTTGCGGCCGCGAAGCAGGTTGTGCAGGTTGAAGGCCGCGAACTGCGACCGCTGGCCGGTGATCAGGAAGCGAGAGAAACCCTTGAACGGGTTGTCATCGATCGAGTAGATCGCCGAGATACCGCCGATGCGGGTGTCGCTCGTGATCTCGGTCTCGAGGAATTCCACGGCGCGACGGTCGGCGACCGTGTCGCCGTCGACACCGAGCAGGAAGTCGTAGCCCTCGACGAGAGCGAAGCCGTAGTTGAGGGCGCCGACCTTCTTGTCGGGGTTCTTGCCGATGTCATGGACGAAGACCTCGGTGAACTGCTCGCCGAGCTCGGTCGTGATCTCGTGCGGGCCCGCGAACTCCGAGGCGATCGCGACGGTCTTGTCGTTGGAATTGTTCACGACGAGGTGAATCACATCCGGCACCCGCGACTGCTCGAGGAGTCCCCGCAGCACGTCGGCGATCGATTCCTCTTCGTTGTACGCCGGGATGATGCATCCGATGGTCGCCCGCTGCGTGCTCAGGTCCTGCAGCGACGCCGCGAAGTCCTGCGGAAACGCGCTCTCGGGCTCGACGATCTCGGGCTCGGGCTCGGGCCGGGCAGCGGAGGGCCGCGAATACGGCATGACCTTCTGGCCGACGGGCGGGGAAATCGACATGGGGACCTCGTGTTTCGGCGGGGAAGCCGGGGGAAGAAATACGGGGGGTGCTGTTCGATTATGAGCGCAACCACTCAGGGGAACCTCAGCGCGGGCTTGTCGGCACCGAAGGATCTACCTAAGACCAACGTGAGGGCACGATGAGAATGCTCTCATCGCGAATGATACTACGCGGAGGGCGTTCAGGGGACGGGTTCGACGTGCCTCAGTTTCTTTGAGCGCGTGGGGTGTGTTGGTGCCTCACATACTTTGAGCGCGAAGCTTGCCTGTGTGGAAGGCAAGATTGAGATGGCCGCGAGGCGACAGGTGACGAACAAACTCCGTGACGCGTACCGGAAAGCATCGAAGCACGACAAGGCCCGGATCCTTGACGAGGTGATGAGCACGACGGGGATGGGCCGATCAACGGCGCGGCGGATGCTGACGGGGCCGGTGCTGCCGGATCCGGCGAAGCAGGTCGATAGACGCCAGTTGCGGGCCAAGACGTATAGCGATGATTCGAGGCGGCTGCTGGAGCATGTGTGGGCGCTGATGGGCATGCCGTGCGGGAAGTACCTCGTGGTGATGCTGGAGCTGTGGATGCCGCTGCTGCACGCTGCCGGCGACCTCGACAAGCCATTCGTGACACCGCAGACGATCGTCGAGCTTCAGACAATGAGTCCGGCAACGATCGACCGGTATCTGAGCCCGGCACGTCGGGCGATGCAGTTGCGGGGGATCTCTACGACGATCCCGTCACCGCTGCTGCGCAACTCGATCGGGTTGTCGAAGGTCGGGGATGCCCCGGTCACGGCACCCGGGGTGATCGAGGCGGACACCGTCGCGCATTGCGGACCCACGTTCGTCGGCGAGTTCGCACGCACGTTGACGATGACCGACATCGCCACCGGGTGGACCGAGAACGCCTCGATCCGCAACAACGCG
Source organism: Microbacterium sp. HM-570 (assembly GCF_054165885.1). Taxonomy (NCBI): domain Bacteria; kingdom Bacillati; phylum Actinomycetota; class Actinomycetes; order Micrococcales; family Microbacteriaceae; genus Microbacterium; species Microbacterium sp. HM-570. The sequence goes on along the minus strand of NZ_CM135111.1, from coordinate 2,574,315 downwards.
GCCAAGTGGATCGTCGGCGCTGTCGGCGATCTGCAGAACATGTTCCCATTCGAGCTGCGCGTGTTCGACTCGGACAACGGATCGGAGTTCATCAACCATGATGTCGCGGACTGGCTCCAAGCCCGTGACATCGCCCAGACCCGGTCCCGCCCTTACAAGAAAAACGACCAAGCGACCGTCGAGTCGAAGAACAACCACGTCGTCCGCAAACACGCGTTCCATTGGCGCTACGACACCCCGGACGAGCTCGCGCTGCTGAACGAGCTCTGGCGGCTCGTCTCACTACGGTTGAATTTCTTCACCCCGACGAAGAAGCCCACCGCATACGCCACCGCGGCCAGCGGGCGCCGCACACGCCTCTACGACGCACCGAAGACACCCTGGCAGCGAGTGCGCGATTCTGGGGTCCTCACCGCCGAGCAAGCCGACGTCGTTCAGGCCCGGATCACCGGGATCAACCCCGCCGATCTGACCCGCCGGATCAACCAGATCCAGCTCCAACTCATCGAGCTATCACAAGCCAAAACCGAAGCCATGACCACCAGCCGACACCTCGACATGACATCCTTAGAAACGTCGATCCGTCGACTCCAAACAACCAAATGAACCGCAAGCCTCGCGCTCACCATACGTGAGGCACCGCATCACCCTTCGCGCTCACTTCTAGATGAGGCACCTCGGGGTTGGCCCGCTATCGCAACGGTGAGGGTGTCTGACGCGCTTTGTTTGGCGTACTCGGTGGACGTGGGTGTCGTCTGCACGAGGAAGTCGTAGGTGAACTGCAGGGTGACGAGCGTCGCCTCGGCGGGCACGGGCCCGACGTTGAAGGTCTGTGAGTAGCTGTACGGATCGAGAACCAGGTACCCCGGCGCCACGGTCGACTGATCGGTCTGCGGCGAGAGCGGGTCGAAGGACTCATCGAGCGTTCCGGGAACGGCCACCATCGTCGCGCGCTGCAGGTACACCTTCTGCCCGTCGTTCGGTGTGACCGTCGTGATCAGGCTGATGCTCACCGGCTTGAGCGCACCGGACGTCCAATCGCCCATGTTGAGCGTCGACCAGTAGTTGATCGACACGCCCACAGCCCCCGCGGACAGCGCCCGCGCGGTCGAGCCGCTGGAGAGATCGTTGGGCACCGGCGCAGGAACAGTCGTACCCGACGGCGAGGGCGATCCGGAGGGCTGATCCCACGGCAGAACGACCGAGCATCCGGACAGGGCGAGAGCCGAGATCATCGTGATCGCGGCGAGTCCCCGGAGACGACGGCGTCGGGCATCGGGGCGCGCGGAAATCGAGCGATGTGACATCGCTGCCGCGGGGCGCGTGCGTACATTGATCACAGAGATCCCTCCAGCGCTAAGTGTGGCACTGGATGTCGGCGCGCATGAAATCCGCGCAACGACGCGCCGCGTGAAAAGGAACGACGCGCCGCGTGAAAAGGAACGACGCACCGCACGAAACAGAACGATGCTCCGCGGACAGCAAGAAGCCCGCACCCCCGAAGGGGTACGGGCGTCTTGGCGGTATATCGGACTACTTCGCTCCGGCGTCCTCGGCGGCTGCCTCAGCGGCACCCTCGGGAGCCTCGGCGTCGGTGTCCGAGACCTCGACGTCGGCGTCCTCGACGGCGACCGGAGTCTCGTCGGCGGCGGGCTCGTCAGCAACGGGCTCGACCGGAGCGGCCGCAGCGGCGGGGGCCGCGGCATCCGACTTCTTCGACGACTTGACCTTCGGCGTGACCGGCTCGAGGACGAGCTCGATGACGGCCATGGGGGCGTTGTCGCCCTTGCGGTTGCCGATCTTGACGATGCGCGTGTAGCCACCCTCGCGCTCCGCAACCAGCGGGGCGATCTCGGTGAACAGCACGTGCACGACCTCACGGTCGCCGATGATGCCGAGCACGCGACGACGCGCGTGCAGGTCACCGCGCTTGGCGAACGTGATCAGGCGCTCGGCGAGTGGACGCAGGCGCTTGGCCTTGGTCTCGGTCGTCTGAATCGAGCGGTGGGTGAAGAGGGCCGCGGCGAGGTTCGCAAGCAGCAGGCGCTCGTGGGCAGGACCGCCGCCGAGGCGGGGACCCTTCGTGGGCTTAGGCATCAGTCTTTACTCCAGGATGAATCGGTTCGGGGGCCGCGGCTTAGACGGTCTCGTCGTCGTAGCCGCCGTAGAAGTGCGCGCCGTCAAAACCGGGCACGGAATCCTTCAGCGACAGACCGAGCGAGATGAGCTTGTCGCGCACCTCGTCGACCGACTTCTGACCGAAGTTGCGAATGTTCATCAGCTGGGTCTCGGAGAGCCCAACGAGCTCGCTGACCGTGTTGATGCCCTCGCGCTTGAGGCAGTTGTACGAACGGACGGACAGATCGAGGTCTTCGATCGGCATCGACAGCTCGTTCGAGAGGACGGTCTCGACCGGCGCGGGGCCGATCTCGATGCCCTCGGCCTCGACATTCAGCTCACGGGCGAGGCCGAACAGCTCGGTCAGCGTGCGACCGGCCGAGGCGACCGCGTCACGCGGGGCGATCGAGGACTTGGTCTCGACGTCCAGCACGAGCTTGTCGAAGTCGGTGCGCTCACCGGCACGCGTCGCGTCGACGCGGTAGCTGACCTTGAGCACCGGTGAGTAGATCGAGTCGATCGGCACCTGGCCGGCCTCGGCGTACTCGTTACGGTTCTGCGTCGCCGAAACGTAGCCGCGGCCACGCTCGATCGTCAGCTCGAGCTCGAACTTGGCGGTGTCGTTGAGCGTCGCGATGACGAGCTCGGGGTTGTGGATCTCGACGCCCGCGGGAGCGGAGATGTCGGCGGCCGTGACCTGGCCGGCACCCGTCTTGCGCAGGTAAGCCGTGATGGGCTCGTCGCGCTCGCTCGAAACGACGAGCTGCTTGATGTTCAGGATGATCTCGGTGACATCTTCCTTGACACCGGGGATCGTGGTGAACTCGTGGAGGACACCATCGATGCGGATGCTCGTAACGGCTGCACCGGGGATCGACGAGAGCAGGCTGCGACGAAGCGCGTTACCGATCGTGTATCCGAACCCGGGCTCGAGCGGCTCGATGATGAAGCGGCTGCGGAACTCCGCGATCTTTTCCTCGGTCAGAGTGGGACGCTGTGCGATGAGCACTGTGTGTTCCTTTCGGCTAAGTGCCCGCTATATGACACTTGCATGGGTGAGGTTGTTGAGTTTTTCTCGGGCGGATGACGGGGCATCGTGCATAGCGCACGTCCAGGCATCCGCGAAGTCAGTGAGACCGCGCGACGACCGGTAGCCGGAGCGCACGAGGCGCCCCGGCTACGGGATCAGACGCGGCGGCGCTTGGGGGGACGGCAGCCGTTGTGTGCCTGCGGCGTGACGTCCTGGATCGAACCGACCTCGAGGCCCGCGGCCGTCAGCGAGCGGATCGCCGTCTCACGACCGGAACCCGGTCCCTTGACGAAGACGTCGACCTTCTTGACGCCGTGCTCCTGAGCCTGGCGAGCGGCCGACTCGGCGGCCATACCGGCCGCGTACGGGGTCGACTTACGCGAGCCCTTGAAGCCCACGCCGCCCGACGAGGCCCAGCTGATGACAGCGCCCGAGGGGTCGGTGATCGAAACGATCGTGTTGTTGAACGTCGACTTGATGTGGGCGTGACCCAGCGCGATGTTCTTCTTCTCTTTGCGCCGCGGCTTGCGTGCGGCGGTCTTGGCCTGTGCCATAACGTTGTTCTCCTAAACCTGGGAGCCGGTGCCTGAGCCCGCGAGGACTACTTACGGCCCGCCTTCTTCTTGCCGGCGACGGTGCGCTTGGGGCCCTTGCGCGTACGGGCGTTCGTCTTGGTGCGCTGTCCGTGGACGGGCAGGCCACGACGGTGGCGGATCCCCTGGTAGGACCCGATCTCGACCTTGCGGCGGATGTCGGAGGCAACCTCGCGGCGAAGGTCACCCTCCACCTTGTACGTGGCCTCGATGTGGTCACGCAGCTGAACGAGCTGATCGTCCGCGAGGTCCTTGACGCGGACGTCAGGGTCGATCTCGAGGGCGCTCAAGATCTCGACGGAACGGGTACGGCCGATGCCGTAGATGTAGGTCAGGGCGATGACCACGCGCTTATCGCGCGGGATGTCGACGCCAGCAAGACGTGCCATGCGGCTCTCCTAGGAGGTGTGTGGAGGTGTGGAGCAGAATCGGTGCCCGGGCCTCCTGCCCGGGGTGTCCCCCGATATTCGATCTCTCGAAGACCAGGTTCTGAAACTGCTGGGGTTACGACCTTTCGGTCGTTGAGCGAGCGAAGCGAGACGAAACGCCTGCTGTGCTCGGCTATTGAGTTGTACGTTCTGTGGGATTTCGGCTCGGGCCTTCGGCCCTCGCTCAATCTTGAGTTTTCGCGTGTCAGGCGCTTCGCGCCGCGACACGCGAAGACTCAACCCTGGCGCTGCTTGTGGCGCGGGTTGCTCTTGCAGATCACCATGACCACGCCGTGACGGCGGATGATCTTGCAGTGATCGCAGATGGGCTTGACGCTGGGGTTGACCTTCATGATGTTTCCTGTTCGCTGTCTTCGTACCTGTGCGTCGAGAACGCATAGGCCGTTACTTCTCGACCGGTCTAGCGGTAGCGGTAGACGATCCGACCGCGGGTGAGGTCGTAGGGGCTGAGCTCTACGACGACGCGGTCTTCCGGAATGATGCGGATGTAGTTCTGCCGCATCTTGCCCGAGATCGTGGCCAAGACCTTGTGTCCGTTGCTCAACTCAACGCGGAACATCGCGTTGGGAAGCGCCTCGGAGATCACGCCTTCGATCTCGATGACACCGTCTTTCTTGGCCATACACTCGCTAACGCTGGGCAGACCGGTCGGTCTGCGGTGGGTGGGATTTCGGTGTTTTGTCGGTGTCCCGGCGGAGTCGTGAGACACGCCGATAGACGGCGCAAAGCACCAAGGATCCATGTTATCCGAGACGGATGCCCGAGGCAAATGCTCGCGGCATCCCCGTTGGACGCGTCAGCTCAGGCGATCGATGATATCGACCTGCGGGTCACCCGTCAGGTCGATGCGCTCGCCGTTGACGGTGACCGTCGGCGTTCCGCGTCCGCCGTCCGCGGTCGTGGGCATCGCCTGCGTGCGCTCCCCCACGAAGCCGCCGTAGGTGCGGTCGGTGATGCAGGACGCGACGTCCCCGGCGCCCGCATCGGTCGCGATGGAGATGATCTCGTCGTCGCTCAGGCCGGAGGTGCCTTCGGACGGCTGGTTCTCGTACATCGCCGAGACGAACGGCGGGACGGACTCGGGCGACGTGGTCGCCACGCAGTAGAGCGCGTTCGCCGCCCGGGTCGAGAACTGCGTCCCCTGTGACTGGTTGTCGAGAATCGCGACGGGGTGGTACTCGAGCGTGATCGAACCGTCCGCGACGAGCTCGTTCAACGTATCGGCGTAGATCTCCTCGAACTGGTTGCAGATCGGGCACATGAAGTCGATGTAGGTGGCCACGACGTCCGGACCGTCCCCGACCGAGATCGCGCCGGTGTCGGTGTTGACGATCGCGGCCTCGGGTGCGGGGCCGGGATCCGGGTTCGACGCGGCGTTGTTGATGGCGACGATGGTCACACCCGCGGCGACGACCACGGCTACCACCGCGACGCTCACCCAGATCGCAAACCAGTTCGTGCGCTTACCCGCTGTGGCCATCATCGCGTGCTCCTACGTCTGCCTCAACCGATGGGCTGAGGTTCGATCCCGAACGGGGCCAGGCCCGCGGCCCCGCCGTCGGGTGCCGTGAGCACCCAGATACCCCCATCGTGCACCGCGACGCTATGTTCCCAGTGTGAGCCGGCTGAGCCGTCCACCGTCGAGACCGTCCAGCCGTCGTCCTCGACGAGCGTCGCGGGGTCGCCGGCGACGACCATCGGCTCGATCGCGAGCACCAGCCCGGGCCGAACCTCGGGACCGGGGTCGGTCACCCGGTAGTTGAACACCGACGGGGACTCGTGCATCTTGCGTCCGATGCCGTGTCCGACGTAGTCCGCCAGGATTCCGTACTCACCCTGCGCATCGACGTAGTCCTGGATGGCCGCGCCGACCTCGTTCAGGTGCCGTGCCGATGCGAACGCCGCGATACCGGCCCAGAGCGAGCCCTCCGTGACGCGCGAGAGTTCTTCACGCTCGGCGACCACCTCGGGACGCGACGGATCCGGCAGCACGACCGTGAAGGCCGAGTCGCCGTTCCAGCCCTGGTACTCGGCACCCGCGTCGACGGACAGGATGTCTCCCGCGCTCAGAACGCGCGCGCCCGGGATGCCGTGCACGACCTGCTCGTTGACCGAGGTGCAGATCGTGTGGCGGTAGCCCCGCACCATCTGGAAGTTGGACTTCGCCCCGGCGGCCGTAATGACACGGGATGCTGCGGCGTCCAGCTCGAGCGTCGTCACCCCGGGTGCCACCAGCTCACGCACCGCCGCGAGGGCGCGCGCTGTGATCAGACCGGGTTCGACCATGGCCCGCAACTGGGCGGGGGACTTATAGATCGAGCGCCGCAAAGCCATGCGTGTCCTCGCGGGGCGCGATCAGGCGCCGCGACGGACGAGCCCGCGGGCCTCGAGCGCTGCGAAGATGCGGTCGGTGATCTCGTCGAGCGTCCCGACGCCGTCGATCGCGTCGACGATGCCCCGCTCGCCGTAGACGTCCAGGATCGGTGCCGTCTCGTTCTCGTAGATGTCGAGACGGTGAGCGATCACGTCGTCGGTGTCGTCCGAGCGTCCCTCTTGCGCGGCGCGGAGTCCGAGACGCGCGATGCTCTCGGCTCGGGGCACGCGCAACTCGATCACGGCGTCGAGAGACTCGTCACGGCTCGCGAGGAAGTCGTCGAGGTGCCCGACCTGGCCGATGTTGCGCGGGTAACCATCGAGCAAGAAGCCTGTCGCCGCATCCGGCTGCGCCAGACGATCGCGCACGATCTCGCTCGTCAGTTCGTCGGGCACGAGACGACCCTGCTCGACGATCTGCTGCACCCGCTGCCCGAGTTCGGTGCCGTCCTTGATGTTGGCGCGGAAGACATCGCCGGTCGAGACGACGGGGATGCCGTAGGCCTCGGCGATACGCACGCCCTGCGTGCCCTTGCCCGACCCCTGGGGGCCGACGATCAAGAGTCGTGTGGTGGTCATCGCAGCAGCCCCTCGTAGTGACGCTGCTGCAGCTGCGCGTCGATCTGCTTCACCGTCTCGAGGCCGACGCCGACGACGATCAGGATGGATGCTCCGCCGAACGGGAAGTTCTGGTTCGCACCGACCGTAGCCAGCGCGATCAGCGGGAGCAGCGCGATCAGACCGAGGTAGATCGAGCCCGGCAGCGTGATGCGCGTGAGCACGTAGTCCAGGTACTCGGCCGTCGGACGACCCGCGCGGATGCCGGGGATGAAGCCGCCGTAGCGCTTCATGTTGTCGGCAACCTCGACCGGGTTGAACGTGATGGCCACGTAGAAGTAGGTGAATCCGATGATGAGCAGGAAGTACACCAGCATGTAGATCGGGCTATCGCCCGTCGTCAGGTACTGCGAGATCCAGACGACCCAGGCCGCGGGTTCTTGGCCCGCTGCCGGCTGGTTGAACTGCGCGAGCAGCGCCGGGATGTAGAGCAGCGACGAGGCGAAGATGACGGGCACAACGCCAGCCATGTTGACCTTGATCGGGATGTACGTGTTGGTTCCGCCGTACGTTCGACGGCCGACCATCCGCTTCGCGTACTGCACGGGTACACGCCGCTGCGATTGTTCGACGAACACCACCAGCGCCACGACGACGATGCCAACGGCCAGCACGAGAAGGAAGGTCTCGAAGCCTCGGGCCTGCCAGATCGACCACATGGCGGCGGGGAACGTCGCGGCGATCGAGGTGAAGATCAGGAGCGACATGCCATTGCCGACACCGCGCTCGGTGACGAGCTCGGCGAACCACATGATGAGGCCGGTACCGGCCGTCATCGTGATGATCATGAGCAGCTGCGCCCACCACGCGACGTTCGTCAGCACGTTGTCGCAGGCAGCGACGCCCGTGTTGCCGAAGAGCTGTCCGCTGCGCGCGACGGTAACGAGCGTCGTCGACTGCAGGAGCGCCAGCGCGATGGTCAGGTAGCGCGTGTACTGCGTCAGACGCGCCTGACCCGCCTGACCCTCTTTGTAGAGGGTCTCGAAGTGCGGGATGACGACGCGCAGCAGCTGCGTGATGATCGTCGCCGTGATGTAGGGCATGACGCCCAGCGCGAAGATCGACAGCTGCAGCAGGGCGCCGCCCGAGAACAGGTTGACAAGAGAGAGGAGTCCCTCCATGCCCTCGTTCTGTCCGATGCAGGACTGCACGTTCGCGAAGTCGACGAACGGCGTCGGCACGTGGGCACCGAGACGATAGAGCACGATGATGCCCAAGGTGAAGGCGATCTTCCGGCGCAGGTCGGGTGTCCGGAAGATGCGCGCGATAGCGCTGAACAAGAAGGATCCTCCTGAAGGGAAGGGAGATGCCCGCGGGCGGGCCAAACATTAGGTTAGCCCAGGCTGCCGCCACGAGCAGCCCATACCCGAGATCGGCGGCAACGAGTGAGATGTCCCGAGAACGGAAACAGGGGGCCGGAGGATGCCTCCGACCCCCTGTTTGAGAACAGTTCGTCCGTGTTACTTGACGCTGCCGCCGGCGGCGACGATCTTCTGCTCGGCCGAGCCGGAGACCTTGTCGACCGTCACGGAGAGCTTCACGCCGATGTCGCCATCGCCGAGAACCTTGACCTTCTCGTTCTTGCGAACGGCACCCTTGGCGACGAGGTCGGCGACGGTTACGTCGCCACCCGCCGGGTACAGCTCGGCGAGCTTCTCGAGGTTGACGACCTGGTACTCGACGCGGAACGGGTTCTTGAACCCGCGCAGCTTCGGCGTACGCATGTGCAGCGGCATCTGGCCACCCTCGAAGCCGACGCGCACGGTGTTGCGGGCCTTGGTGCCCTTCGTGCCACGACCGGCCGTCTTGCCCTTCGAGCCCTCACCGCGACCGACGCGGGTCTTGGCCTTGTTGGCTCCCGGGACGGGACGCAGGTGGTGAACCTTCAGCACACCGGGGCGCGACGCCGGAGTGTCGTCCTTCGGAGCAGCCTTCTTGGCAGGAGCCTTGGTCGCCGCTGCCTTCGGGGCGTCGGCCGAAGCCGAGTCCTTGGCAGCGGAAGCCTTGGCCGGAGCCTTGGCGGCGGGTGCCTTCTTCTCAGCGGCGGCCTGGGGGGCTGCAGCCTTCTTGGGCGCCGCCTTCTTGGGCGCTGCCGTGGCTTCGGCGGCCTCGGCCGCGTTGTCCTTTTCAGCCATTAGTCGATCTCCTCAACCTTCACGAGGTGAGCAACCGTGTTGACATAACCACGGTTCTGGGCGTCATCCGGACGGACGACAGAGTCGCCGATCCGCTTGAGGCCGAGGCTACGCAGCGTGTCGCGCTGGTACTGCTTTTCGCTCACCTTGGACTTGATCTGCGTGACCTTCAGTCGTGCAGCCATCATGCACCTGCCTTTGCTGCCGCAGCGGCGTCGGCCTCGGCACGAACCAGACGCGCGGGGGCGACCTGGTCGAAGTCGAGACCACGACGTGCGGCGACGGCGCGGGGCTCCTCGAGCTGCTTCAGCGCGGCGACCGTCGCGTGCACGATGTTGATCGTGTTCGACGAGCCGAGCGACTTCGACAGGACATCGTGGATGCCCGCGCACTCGAGTACGGCGCGGACGGGACCGCCCGCGATAACACCGGTACCGGCGGCGGCGGGGCGGAGCAGGACGACGCCTGCTGCTGCCTCACCCTGCACGGGGTGCGGGATCGTCTTGTCGACGCGGGGCACGCGGAAGAAGTTCCGCTTGGCCTCTTCGACACCCTTCGAGATGGCCAGGGGCACCTCGCGGGCCTTGCCGTAGCCGACACCGACGAGTCCGTTCCCGTCTCCGACGATCACGAGGGCGGTGAAGCTGAAGCGACGACCACCCTTCACGACCTTCGAGACACGGTTGATGGTGACGACGCGCTCCAGGAACTGGCCCTTGTCGGCATCACGCGAACCGCGGTCACGCTGGTTGGCGTTGCGCTCGCGACCGCCGCGGCGCGGCTCGCGCTCGGCGGGCGCTTCGGTTGCGGCAGCGGTTTCAGCAGCAGCCGTCGCGTCAGGCGCGGTCTGCTCGGCAGTGGCTGCCACTTCGGTCTCCTTGATTTCACTCACAGGTTCAGTCCCCCTTCGCGGGCGCCGTCGGCGATCGCAGCGACGCGGCCGGCGTAGCGGTTACCGCCACGGTCGAACACGACATCCTCGATGCCGGCGGCCTTGGCACGCTCGGCGACGAGTTCGCCGACCTTGCGCGCCTTGGCGGTCTTGTCACCGTCGAACGAACGCAGGTCCGCTTCGAGGGTGGATGCGGACGCGACGGTGTGGCCCTTGGCGTCATCGACGACCTGGACGAACACGTGGCGTGCGGAGCGGGTCACGACGAGACGCGGGCGCAGCTCGGTCCCGACGACCTTCTTGCGAAGGCGGGCATGGCGACGCGAACGAGCGTCTGACTTCGACTTGAGAGCCATGGTTACTTACCACTCTTTCCGGCCTTGCGACGAACGACCTCGCCGGCGTAGCGCACACCCTTGCCCTTGTAGGGCTCGGGCTTGCGAATCTTGCGGATGTTGGCCGCGGCTTCGCCGACGGCCTGCTTGTCGATGCCGCTCACGGTGACCTTGTTGTTGCCCTCGACCGTGAACGTGATGCCCGCGGGGGGCTCGACCAGGACGGGGTGCGAGAAGCCGAGAGCGAACTCGACCGAGCCACCCTTCTGCGCGACGCGGTAACCCGTGCCGACGACTTCGAGGCCCTTGGTGTAGCCCGTGGTGACGCCGACGATGTTGTTGGCGATCAGGGTGCGCGTGAGTCCGTGCAGCGAACGCGATTCGCGCTCATCATCCGGACGCGACACGACGACCTGGTTCTCGTCGACGACGACCTCGATCGGACGAGCGATCGTCAGGCCGAGTTCACCCTTGGGTCCCTTGACCGAAACGTCCCGGCCGGTCACCGTGACAGTGACATCCGAGGGAATGTCGATGGGAAGTCTTCCAATACGTGACATCGAGGATCACCAAACGTAGGCGAGGACTTCCCCACCCACGCCCTTCTGCTCTGCCTGACGGTCGGTGAGAAGACCGGAGGAGGTGGACAGGATGGCGACGCCGAGTCCACCGAGGACGGTGGGGATCTCGCTCGACTTCGCGTAGACGCGCAGGCCGGGCTTCGAGACGCGCTTGATGCCCGCAATGGAGCGCTCGCGGTTCGGGCCGTACTTCAGCGTCATGGTGAGCGTCTGGCCCACGCGGGCGTCCTCGATCTCCCACTCGGCGATGTAACCCTCACGCTTGAGGATCTCGGCGATGTGCGACTTGAGCTTGGAGCTCGGCAGGCTCACGGATTCGTGGTGTGCCGAGTTCGCGTTGCGCAGCCGGGTCAGCATATCTGCGACCGGGTCTGTCATTGTCATGTGATTGTTTCCTTCGTTCACCAGGTTTCGGATGCCTGTGCAAGGCAGACGACCTGTGGTGGTGGTGTCGGGCGCTTCGACAAGCTCAGCGCCCGACGGTGTGGAGTCTTACGCCTCGGCGCGGAACGGGAAGCCGAGGTGACGCAGAAGTGCACGACCCTCGTCATCCGACTTGGCGGTCGTGACGACGGTGATGTCGAAACCACGCACGCGATCGATCCGGTCCTGGTCGATCTCGTGGAACACGGACTGTTCCTGAAGACCGAAGGTGTAGTTGCCGTTGCCGTCGAACTGCTTGGGCGACAGGCCGCGGAAGTCGCGGATACGGGGCAGAGCGAGCGTCACCAGACGGTCGATGAACTCCCACGCACGGTCGCCACGCAGCGTGACGTGGGCGCCGATGGGCTGACCCTCGCGCAGCTTGAACTGGGCAATCGACTTGCGGGCCTTCGTGACCAGCGGCTTCTGGCCGGTGATGCGGGTGAGGTCGTCGACCGCACCGTCCATCACCTTGCTGTCACGCGCGGCTTCGCCGACACCGGTGTTCACGACAACCTTGACCAGACCGGGGATCTGGTTGACGTTGGCGTACCCGAACTCTTCCTGCAGCTTCTGCTGGATCTCGGCGCGGTACTTCTGCTTCAGGCGGGGCTGGCCGGCGCCCTGGGCCTGACCGTTGGGCACAGTGCCAGTCTCCTCGGCTGTGTTGGTGCTCATCAGAGGTCCTTACCTGACTTCTTCGCGTAGCGGACGCGCACAGTGCGCTTCACGCCATCCTTCGTCTGCTCCTCGACGCGGTGACCGACGCGAGTCGGCTTCTTCGTCTCGGGGTCGACAAGGGCCACGTTGGAGATGTGGATGGGGGCTTCGAGGGTCTCGGTGCCACCGGTCTTGGTGCCGCGCTGGGTCTGGCCGACGCGCGAGTGCTTGGTGACGTAGTTCACGCCCTCCACGATCACCCGGTTGCGCTCGGTCAGGATCTCGAGGACCTTGCCCTGCTTGCCCCGGTCGCCGCCCTTGTCTTGCTTCTTGCCTGTGATGACCTGTACGAGATCACCCTTTTTGATGTTGGCCATGATCAGATCACCTCCGGTGCGAGCGAGACGATCTTCATGAACTTGCGGTCACGAAGCTCGCGGCCGACCGGTCCGAAGATACGGGTGCCGCGGGGCTCCCCGTCTGCCTTCAGGATGACGGCGGCGTTCTCGTCGAACTTGATGTAGGAGCCGTCGGGACGACGGGTCTCCTTGACGGTACGGACGATGACCGCCTTGACGACATCACCCTTCTTGACGTTTCCGCCGGGGATGGCGTCCTTGACGGTCGCCACGATGGTGTCGCCGAGGCCCGCGTAGCGGCGCTTCGAGCCACCGAGCACGCGGATCGTGAGGAGCTCTTTGGCGCCGGTGTTATCGGCGACCTTGACTCGGGATTCCTGCTGAATCACTTGGCCTTCTCCAGAATCTCCACCAGGCGCCAGCGCTTGGTCGCGCTCAGCGGACGGGTCTCATTGATGACGACCAGGTCGCCGATTCCGGCCGAGTTCGCCTCGTCGTGCACCTTGACCTTCGACGTGCGGCGGATGACCTTGCCGTAAAGCGGGTGCTTCACGCGGTCTTCGACCTCGACGACGATCGTCTTGTCCATGCGGTCGCTCGTGACGTAGCCACGACGCGACTTGCGGTAACCGCGGGCCGCGGCGTCGCGCACGTCGTGTGCGGACGACTCGTGTCCCGATGCCTGAACGGCAGCCTGGGGCTCCGCGACCTCGGCCTTGGCGGCCTTCGGTGCGGCAGCCTGGGCGGGCGCCTTCTTGGCGGCAGGCTTTGCAGCTGCCTTCGGTGCGGCGGCCTTGGTCTCCTTGGCCTCAGCGGCCTTGGTCTCAGTTGCCTTCTCGGTGGCCATTACTCAGCCCCTCCTTCGGCGGTGTCCGAGGCATCCTCGGACTTCTTCGCCTTCGTCTTCTTGGCCTTCGTCGCGACCTCCGCGGGAGCGGGCGTGGCACGGATGCCGAGCTCGCGCTCACGGATCACGGTGTAGAGCCGCGCGATGTCGCGCTTGACGGCGCGGATGCGACCGTGGCTCTCGAGCTGGCCCGTGGCCGACTGGAAGCGCAGGTTGAACAGCTCTTCCTTGGCCTTGCGCAGCTCCTCGACGAGGCGGTGGTCTTCCATCGTGTCGAGCTCAGACGGGCTGAGCTCCTTGGTACCGATAGCCATTACGCGTCGCCTTCCTCGCGCTTGATGATGCGTGCCTTCAGGGGCAGCTTGTGGATGGCACGGGTCAGTGCCTCGCGAGCGAGTTCTTCGCTGACGCCGGCGACCTCGAAGAGGACGCGACCCGGCTTGACGTTGGCAACCCACCACTCCGGCGAACCCTTACCGGAACCCATGCGGGTTTCGGCAGGCTTCTTCGTGAGCGGACGGTCGGGGTAGATGTTGATCCACACCTTTCCACCACGCTTGATGTGACGGGTCATCGCGATACGAGCGGACTCGATCTGACGGTTCGTCACGTAAGCGGGCGTGAGGGCCTGGATGCCGTACTCACCGAACGACACCTCGGTGCCACCGGTGGCGGCTCCCGAACGACCGGGGTGGTGCTGCTTGCGGTACTTGACCTTGCGGGGAATAAGCATCAGGCAGACGCTCCTTCTGCGACGGGGGCGTCGTTGCGCGGACCACGGCGACGGTCGCCACCACGGTCATCGCGGCCACGGGGCGCCTTGGGGGCATTGGCCTGCTCGCGAGCGAGCTCCTTGTTGGTGAGGTCGCCCTTGTAGATCCAGACCTTCACGCCGATGCGACCGAACGTCGTCCGGGCCTCGTAGAAGCCGTAGTCGATGTTGGCGCGGAGCGTGTGCAGGGGTACGCGACCCTCGCGGTAGAACTCCGAACGGCTCATCTCCGCGCCGCCGAGGCGACCGGAAACCTGGATGCGGACGCCCTTGGCTCCGGCGCGCTGGGCACCCTGGAGGCCCTTACGCATCGCGCGGCGGAATGCCACGCGACCCGTGAGCTGCTCGGCGATTCCCTGGGCGACCAACTGAGCGTCGGCCTCGGGGTTCTTGACCTCGAGGATGTTCAGCTGGATCTGCTTGCCCGTGAGCTTTTCGAGATCGGTACGGATGCGCTCTGCTTCGGCACCACGACGACCGATCACGATGCCCGGGCGGGCGGTGTGAATGTCGACGCGGACGCGGTCGCGGGTGCGCTCGATTTCAATGCGGCTCACGCCGGCACGGTCGAGCGAGACCTGCAGGAGCTTACGGATCCGGATGTCCTCGGCGACGTAGTCGGCGTAACGCTGGCCGACCTTGGTCGAGTCCGAGAACCAACGGGACACGTGGTCCGTGGTGATCCCGAGGCGGAAGCCGTACGGGTTGACTTTCTGTCCCATTACTTGCTCGCCTTCTTGGTCTTGGCGGACGCCGGGGCGTCAGCGGCCACGGGCGTCGCGAGCACGACCGTGATGTGGCTCGTGCGCTTCTTGATCTGGAACGCGCGGCCCTGTGCGCGGGGGCGGAAACGCTTGAGCGTCGTGCCCTCGTCGACGTAGACGTTCGCGACGTACAGGTCGCGGTCGTCGAGGAACTCGCCGTCCTTGTCAGCCTTGACCCGCGCGTTGGCCATCGCCGAGGCGACGAGCTTCGATACGGGCTCCGACGCCGACTGCGGTGCGAACTTCAGGATTGCGAGGGCCTCTTCGGCCTGCTTTCCCTTGATGAGTGCGATGACACGACGAGCCTTCTGAGGGGTCACGCGGATGTGTCGCACGCGTGCGATGGACTCCACCATTTCTCTCTCCTCTGTCGCCGCCTTAGCGGCGACGGCCCTTCTTGTCGTCCTTCTCATGGCCGCGGAAGGTGCGGGTCGGGGCGAATTCGCCCAACTTGTGGCCGACCATGGTTTCGGTCACGAACACGGGGATGTGCTTGCGACCGTCGTGGACGGCAATCGTGTGGCCGAGCATGGCCGGCACGATCATCGACCGGCGTGACCAGGTCTTGATGACGTTCTTGGAACCCGAATCGTTCTGGACGACAACCTTGCGAAGCAGGTGCTCGTCGACGAAGGGGCCCTTCTTAAGACTGCGTGGCATCTTCTGTTCCTACCTACTTGCGCTTCTTGCCGGCCGTGCGGCGGCGGACGATGAGCTTGTCGCTCTCCTTGTTGGCGTGCCGGGTGCGGCCTTCGGCCTGACCCCACGGCGAAACCGGGTGACGTCCACCGGACGTCTTGCCCTCGCCACCACCGTGCGGGTGGTCGACCGGGTTCATGGCGACACCACGGACGGTCGGGCGGATGCCCTTCCAGCGGTTGCGACCGGCCTTGCCCCAGTTGATGTTCGACTGCTCGGCGTTGCCGACCTCGCCGATGGTCGCGCGGCAGCGCGCGTCGACGTTGCGGATCTCGCCCGAGGGCAGACGCAGCTGGGCGTACGGGCCATCCTTCGCGACCAGACGCACGGAGACGCCAGCCGAGCGGGCCATCTTCGCGCCGCCGCCGGGGCGGAGCTCGATGGCGTGGATGACCGTACCGGTCGGGATGTTGCGGAGCGGCAGGTTGTTGCCGGGCTTGATGTCGGCGCCGGAACCCGACTCGACGATGTCACCCTGCGACAGCTTGTTCGGCGCGATGATGTAGCGCTTCTCGCCGTCCGCGTAGTGCAGCAGCGCGATGCGCGCCGTGCGGTTGGGGTCGTACTCGATGTGAGCGACCTTCGCGTCGATGCCGTCCTTGTCGTGACGACGGAAGTCGATGACGCGGTACTGACGCTTGTGTCCACCACCGATGTGGCGCGTGGTGATGCGGCCCTGGTTGTTGCGACCACCCGTCTTGGAGAGCGGACGCAGCAGCGACTTCTCCGGCGTCGAGCGTGTGATCTCGGCGAAGTCGGAGACCGACGAGCCGCGGCGACCGGGGGTCGTGGGCTTGTACTTGCGAATTGCCATGGTGTCTCGTCCCTATCCCGACCGTCAGCCGACTGCCGTGAAGATGTCGATGGTGCCCGAGCGCAGCGTGACGATGGCGCGCTTGGTGTCCTTGCGGCGGCCGGTGCCGAAGCGGGTGCGGCGGGCCTTGCCCACGCGGTTGATCGTGTTGACCGAAGCGACCTTCACGCCGAAGATCTTCTCGACGGCCAGCTTGATCTCGGTCTTGTCGGCGCGGGGGTCCACGAGGAACGTGTACTTACCCTCGTCGATGAGCCCATAGCTCTTCTCCGAGACGACCGGCTTCAGGATGACGTCGCGCGGGTCCTTGTTCAGGGCCGTGTTCAGGGCGCTCATGCCGAGACCTCCGTGGTGGAGACCGACTTGGATGCGACGAACGCATCGAAGGCGGCCTTGGTGAAGACGATGTCGTCCGAGACGAGCACGTCGTACGCGTTGAGCTGGTCGAACGTCAGCACGTGGACATACGCGAGGTTGCGGATGCTCTTGATGCTGATCTCGTCGTCACGCTCGATGACGACCAGGACGTTCTTGGTCGGCGCGACCGAGGCGAGGTACGTCGCCGCAGCCTTCGTCGACGGGGCACCGGCGACGCCGAGCGACTCGACGACGTGCAGGCGGTTGCCGCGAGCACGGTCGCTGAGTGCTCCGCGGAGCGCTGCGGCGATCATCTTCTTGGGCGTGCGCTGCGCGTAGTCGCGCGGCTTCGGCCCGTGGACGATGCCACCACCGGTCATGTGCGGCGCGCGGATCGAGCCTTGACGGGCGTTACCCGTGCCCTTCTGCTTGAAGGGCTTGCGGCCGGCACCCGAGACCTCGCCACGACGCTTGGTCGAGTGCGTGCCCTGGCGAGCCGCCGCGCGCTGCGCGACGACGACCTGGTGGATGAGAGGAATGTTCGTCTTGACGTCGAAGACCTCGGCGGGCAGGTTCACGGAACCAGCCTTCTTGCCGTCGGTACCCCGCACGTCGAGCGCGAGAGTCGAGTCAGTCATGTGGCTCATGCCCCCTTCACTGCGTTGCGGACGTAAACGAGGCGGCCGCGCGCACCGGGAACGGCGCCCTTGACGAGCAGCAGACCCTTCTCGGCGTCGACGGCGTGCACCGTGAGGTTCATGACGGTCACACGCTCGCCACCCATACGGCCGGCCATCCGCATGCCCTTGAAGACACGGCTCGGGGTCGACGAAGCGCCGATCGAGCCGGGCTTGCGGTGGTTACGGTGCGAACCGTGCGATGCCGAGACACCCTTGAAGTTGTGACGCTTCATGACACCGGCGAAACCCTTGCCCTTGCTCGTGCCGACGACGTCGACGAGTTGGCCGGCCTCGAAGGTGCCCTCAGCCGTGAGCTCCTGACCGAGTGAGTAGTCAGAGGCATCCGCGGTGCGGATCTCGGTGAGGTGACGGCGGGGCGTGACGCCCGCAGCCTCGAAGTGAGCCGTCTGGGGCTTGTTCACCTTGCGCGGGTCGATCTGGCCGTAGGCGATCTGAACGGCCTTGTAGCCGTCCTTCTCGGGCGTGCGGATCTGGGTGACGACGTTGGGCGCAACCTCGATCACCGTGACGGGGATCAGCTTGCCCTGGTCGTTCCATACCTGGGTCATGCCGAGCTTGGTGCCCAGCAGGCCCTGGGAAATCTTGTTGTTGACCTGTTCTGAATGTGACTGTGCCATGTCGAGCCTCAGAGCTTGATCTCGATGTTGACATCGGCCGGCAGGTCGAGACGCATCAGCGAGTCGACGGCCTTGGGCGTCGGGTCGATGATGTCGATCAGACGCTTGTGGGTGCGCATCTCGAAGTGCTCGCGGCTGTCCTTGTACTTGTGGGGGGAACGGATCACGGGGATCACGTTCTTCTCCGTCGGAAGGGGCACGGGGCCCACGACGGTCGCGCCCGCACGGGTCACGGTGTCGACGATCTTGCGCGCCGACGTGTCGATGACCTCGTGGTCATACGACTTCAGGCGAATGCGGATCTTTTGTCCCGCCATTGTCTGCTCACTCTCTATATCGCGTCGTACGGTTCCCAGATTTCTCTGGGCGCATTGGACGCATGTGACGCTTGCGCGCCTCTGGCACTTTCTGCTGCACCGCTGTTCTGATGTCACACCGGATGACAGGCATCCGGATCACTGCCCCGGCACGCACGCGTGCGAATCCCGCTTTCGCGGTTGGGGCTGTGGAGGTGTTCTGCTGCCCGCGGCCTAGTCCTGCGCTTCCGCGCGGTCTATGCACTGCCTGGCAGTGATCCTGCGCGCGCCATGCGGCACGCCGGAATGTGGAACTGGACTAGTCTACGTGTCGCCCGGGCGTGTCGCAAACTCGGGTGTGTCGAGAATCCCCTCGCACGGCGTGTCGCAACCGACGGTGGACCGATCGCTTGCCCAGAACCCCGGCTTCGCACCCCATGTCCCACTTCGTCGGCCCCATGTCCCCCTTTGTGCCGGTAAGGCCGCCGGGTAGCGGTCGTAAGTGGGACATGCCGGCGCGGCGCGACCCCGTTCTCGCGCCAGCCGGCCCCGTTAGCGGTGCGAAGTGGGACATCGGGATGGCTGAGCCGCCGGGGACCGGCGCCCGGGAACGGGCTACTGGTTGCCGATGTGCTTGTCGACGTTGTCGCGCGTCTCGTCGATCTTGGCGTGATGCTCTTCGGGCACGACCTTCTTGATCGCGTCGGCCGCGCCCGCGAGGAGCTTGTCGCTGACGTCTTCCGCCTTCTTGCTCTTCAGAGCCTCTTCGATCTTGTCGCGGTTCTGCTCGAACATCTGCTTGCCCTTGTTCACGATGTCGTCAACGCCCATGTTGTCCTCCTCCGGCGCCCGGATAGCGCATGCCCATTCATCCTCGCGTTCGACCGCCGGATCGTCCAGGCCCACGCATGCCCGGAGCGCGGCGCGAAGCGTCCCAATCACGGCGCGAGCTGACGAGACCAACTGTGAGGCTTGCATCTGCAGCACAATCTCGCCAGACTTCTCGAACGGCTTACATGAGAGACTTCTCATCTTTGTCGCATCGGAACCCGTCGACTCCCATCCGTAGCAGATGTCCGCCCGAACTATCGGCCCGCAACCCGAACCGCCCGCTTCACCAGGAGTGAGAACACCCCCATCCGCGCCACGCAGCTCCGCTCGCGTCGGCTCTCCACTGTGCGAGAACGTGGTCCCCAACGCGTTCTCGCTCTCACGAGGCACGATCTTCGCCTCATCGGGGCCGGGCGGTGTCCCCAGCACGCCCGGCCCCGATCATCCGTCTGCTCCCGGGTCCCCTCGCAGAAATGTCCCGGAAGATGAATGACAGTCGCCGCCATGCCCCGACCCCACGCACGCTGGATCGGACTGCGCCGTTCGTCGCGCTCGAATACGACTCCCCCCGTGCACACCGCGTCGCCGGCGGGCGGCACCTCACCATCGTCGTGTCGACGGGGAGCACCGATCTCCTCGGATCATTCGGACGCGTCTCCCTCGACAGCGACCAGGTTCTTCTGCTGGCCCCTGCAACCGACTACGAGATCCGGCAACCACGCGGCCAGCGGACCTGGGCGGCGTTCGTCCATGAACGGCTCGCGGTCGACCTGCTGCAGTGGCGGCATCAGACCGCCGGGGGCAGGCTGGATGTCTGGCAGCACCTCCGTACGCGAAACCCCCCGTACTGGCGCGGCATCGTCCATCCCTCCGATCACGCGTCGTTGCTCGAGGTCCTCATGCGCGCTGCGTCTTCCGGGTCAGCCACGATGTCGGTCTGGGACCAACTGGAGAGTGCCGCGAAGGTCGTACGCCGCGTCGATTCCTTCATCGCCCGCAGTTTCGACGCCGACAACTTCGTACGCGTCTCACGCGACGATCGCCCCGTACGACTGCGACGCGAGGTTGCCCGCGCGAAGGCCTTCATCGAAGCTCGGCATACCGAACCGATCTCGACGACAACGATCGCGGAGCATGCGGGCCTGTCATCGTCCGCACTGACACGTGCGTTCCAGAAGGAACTGGGCGTGACGCCGCCGGAGTATCTGCGGGCCGTGCGCGTGGCACGATTCGAACATCTGCTCGTCGAGTCCGACAAGAGCATTCGAGAGGTCGCTCGCCTTGCCGGACTCAGCTCGACCGGGCACCTGCGCGAACACATCAATCAGAAGTACGGGATGTCCCCCCGGGAGCTGCGCGCCCGGCTCCGGCAGCCGTCCTGAGCCGCGCCCACCGGTCCGCGCGTACGCCCGACATGCGAAAAGGCCCCCCGACCGTAGTCGAGGGGCCCTTTCGAGCAAGCAGGTGTTACTTCAGGATCTTCGTGACCGTGCCGGCGCCGACGGTGCGGCCACCCTCACGGATCGCGAAGCCGAGGCCATCCTCCAGGGCGATCGGCTGGATGAGCTCGACCGTCATGTCGGTGGTGTCACCGGGCATGACCATCTCGGTGCCCTCGGGCAGCGAGATGACGCCGGTGACGTCGGTGGTGCGGAAGTAGAACTGCGGGCGGTAGTTCGTGTAGAAGGGGTTGTGACGGCCACCCTCCTCCTTGGACAGGATGTACGCCGTGCCCTCGAAGTTGGTGTGGGGCGTAACCGAACCCGGCTTCACGATGACCTGGCCACGCTCGACGTCGTCACGCTTGGTGCCGCGCAGGAGCAGACCACAGTTCTCGCCGGCCCAGGCCTCGTCGAGCTGCTTGTGGAACATCTCGATACCGGTGACGATCGTCTTCTGCGTCGGGCGCAGACCCACGATCTCGACCTCGGAGTTGATCGCGAGGGTACCGCGCTCGGCGCGACCCGTCACAACCGTGCCACGGCCGGTGATGGTGAAGACATCCTCGACGGGCATGAGGAACGGCTTGTCCTTGTCGCGCACCGGGTCGGGGATCGACTCGTCGACGGCTTCCATGAGCTCGACGATCGCGTCGACCCACTTCTCGTCGCCCTCGAGAGCCTTCAGGCCCGAGACGCGGATGACGGGGGCGTTGTCGCCATCGAAGTCCTGGCTCGAGAGCAGCTCGCGAACCTCGAGCTCGACGAGCTCCAGGATTTCTTCGTCGTCGACCATGTCCGACTTGTTCAGCGCGACCATCAGGTACGGCACGCCGACCTGCTTGGCGAGCAGAACGTGCTCACGCGTCTGGGCCATCGGGCCGTCGGTCGCGGCGACCACGAGGATCGCGCCGTCCATCTGGGCGGCACCGGTGATCATGTTCTTGATGTAGTCGGCGTGACCGGGCGCATCGACGTGCGCGTAGTGACGCTTCGGGGTCTCGTACTCGACGTGCGAGATGTTGATCGTGATGCCGCGCTGACGCTCCTCGGGAGCGGAGTCGATCGACGCGAAGTCGCGCTGCACGTTGGTGGCCGACGGGTACTTGTCGGCGAGCACCTTCGAGATTGCCGCGGTGAGCGTGGTCTTGCCGTGGTCGACGTGACCGATCGTTCCGATGTTCACGTGCGGCTTGGTCCGCTCGAATTTGGCCTTAGCCACTGGGTCCTCCTAGGACATTCGTGTAGATCCTCCGGGCGCTGGATTGCGACCGGTTCTCTACGGGGATTGGTTCTCAGCTTAGTGGAGAGAGGTGAAGTGATTCTGTGTGAAGTTGTGGACCGGCCCCATCGACGGATTCAGGGCAGGCCCTGACGGCCGTGGGGCCGGAAATCGAGCTACTCGCCCTTGTTCTTCTGGACGATCTCGTCGGCCACCGCGCGGGGGACCTCGGCGTAGCTGTCGAACTCCATGGAGTAGACGGCACGACCCGAGGTCTTCGAGCGCAGGTCACCGATGTAGCCGAACATCTCGGACAGCGGGACGTTCGCCCGCACGACCTTGACGCCCGCGGCATCCTCCATCGACTGGATCTGACCGCGGCGGCTGTTGAGATCGCCGATGACGTCGCCCATGTACTCCTCGGGAGTACGCACCTCGACCGACATGATCGGCTCGAGGATGACGGGGTTCGCCTTGCGGACGGCCTCCTTGAAGCCCATCGAACCGGCGATCTTGAACGCCATTTCCGACGAGTCGACATCGTGCGAGGCACCGTCGAGCAGACTTGCCTTGACTCCCACCATGGGGTAACCGGCGAGCACACCGACGTTCATGGCGTCCTGGAAGCCCTGGTCGACCGGCGCGATGTACTCGCGCGGGATGCGTCCGCCCGAGACCTTGTTCACGAACTCGTACGTCGTCTCGGCCGTGACCTCGAGCGGTTCGATCGCGAACTGGATCTTTGCGAACTGACCCGAACCACCGGTCTGCTTCTTGTGCGTGTAGTCGTGACGCTCGACGGCCTTCTTGATCGTCTCGCGGTACGCGACCTGCGGCTTTCCGACGTTGGCCTCGACCTTGAACTCGCGCTTCATGCGGTCGACGAGGATGTCGAGGTGGAGCTCGCCCATGCCGCGGATGACCGTCTGGCCGGTGTCGGAGTTCTGCTCGACGCGGAACGTCGGGTCCTCTTCGGCCAGCTTCTGGATCGCGGTGCCCAGCTTCTCCTGGTCAGCCTTGGTCTTGGGCTCGATGGCAACCTCGATGACCGGTTCGGGGAACGTCATCGACTCGAGCACGACCTGGTGCTGCGAATCCGAGAGCGTGTCGCCCGTCGTCGTGTCCTTGAGACCGATGACCGCGTAGATGTGCCCGGCGGTGACAGCGTCGACCGGGTTCTCCTTGTTCGCGTACATCTGGAAGATCTTGCCGATGCGCTCTTTTTTGCTCTTGGTCGAGTTGACCACCTGGCTGCCCGAGTCGAGGTGACCCGAGTAGACGCGGATGTAGGTCAGACGACCGAAGAACGGGTGCGTGACGATCTTGAACGCGAGGGCCGTGAACGGCTCTTCGCGGTCGGCGTGACGCGCGATGACGATCTCTTCGTTCTTCGGGTCGTGCGCCTCGATGGCGGGGACGTCGAGAGGAGACGGGAGGTAGTCGATCACGGCGTCGAGCATCGGCTGCACGCCGCGGTTCTTGAACGCCGAACCGCAGAGCACGGGGTAGAGCTCCGAGTTGACCGTCATCTTGCGGATGGCAGCCTTGACCTCGGCGACGGAGAGCTCCTCGCCACCGAAGTACTTCTCGAGCAGCGTCTCGTCGGATTCGGCGACCGTCTCGAGCAGCATCTCGCGGTACTTCGCGACGACCTCGGCCATGTCGGCCGGGATCTCCTGGACGTCGTACTTGGCGCCCATGGTCACGTCACCCTTGGAGTCACCGGCCCACACCAGGGCACGCATCTCGACGAGGTCGACGACGCCGAGGAAGTCGTTCTCTGCACCGATGGGCAGCTGGATGACGAGCGGCTTGGCCTTCAGCTTGTTGATGATCGTGTCGACCGTGAAGTAGAAGTCGGCGCCCAGCTTGTCCATCTTGTTGACGAAGCAGATGCGCGGGACGTCGTACTTGTCGGCCTGACGCCACACGGTCTCGGACTGGGGCTCGACGCCCTCCTTGCCATCGAAGACGGCAACGGCGCCATCGAGGACGCGGAGCGAACGCTCGACCTCGACCGTGAAGTCGACGTGGCCGGGGGTGTCGATGATGTTGATCTGGTTGTTGTTCCAGAAGCACGTGACGGCGGCAGAGGTGATCGTGATGCCACGCTCCTGCTCCTGCTCCATCCAGTCGGTCGTGGACGCACCATCGTGCGTCTCACCGATCTTGTGGTTGGTTCCCGTGTAGTACAGGATGCGCTCGGTCGTCGTCGTCTTGCCGGCATCAATGTGGGCCATGATGCCGATGTTGCGGACCTTCGTGAGGTCGGTGAGCACGTCTTGTGCCACGGGGATGTCCTTACTTCTCGACTCGGTCGGTCGGGCTTCTTGTCGCTCGGCCGAGCGACCAGGTACAGGGCCGGGGCCCGGCGACGGGCTCGGGGATCGCGGCTTTCGCCCCGGTCCCCGAGCCTGTCGAGGGGTTTACCAGCGGTAGTGCGCGAAAGCGCGGTTCGACTCGGCCATCTTGTGGGTGTCTTCGCGGCGCTTGACCGCGGCACCCAGGCCGTTCGAGGCGTCCAGGATCTCGTTCTGCAGACGCTCGGTCATCGTCTTCTCACGACGACCCTTCGCGTAGCTGACGAGCCAGCGCAGCGCCAGCGTGTTGGCGCGGTGCGGCTTGACCTCGACCGGCACCTGGTAGGTCGAGCCACCGACGCGGCGGCTGCGGACCTCGAGGGTCGGGCGAACGTTGTCGAGCGCCTTCTTGAGCGTCGCGACGGCGTCCTGGCTGTTCTTCGACTCGACACCGGCGAGGGCGTTGTAGACGATCGATTCAGCGAGGGACTTCTTGCCGTCGACGAGGATCTTGTTCACGAGCTGCGTGACGATCGGAGCGCCGTATACCGGGTCGTTGACGACGGGGCGCTTCGGGGCGGGGCCTTTACGAGGCATGGTGCTTAACCCTTCTTCGCGCCGTAGCGGCTACGAGCCTGCTTACGGTTCTTGACGGCCTGCGTGTCGAGAGCGCCACGCACGATCTTGTAACGCACACCGGGGAGGTCCTTCACACGACCGCCGCGCACGAGCACCATCGAGTGCTCCTGGAGGTTGTGGCCCTCGCCGGGGATGTACGCCGTGACCTCGGTCCCGTTCGACAGCTTCACACGGGCGACCTTGCGCATCGCCGAGTTGGGCTTCTTGGGGGTGGTCGTGTACACGCGCGTGCAGACGCCGCGCTGCTGCGGGTTCGCCTTCAGGGCGGGAGCCTTGGTCTTTACGACCTTC
This sequence comes from Microbacterium sp. HM-570, assembly GCF_054165885.1. NCBI lineage: Bacteria > Bacillati > Actinomycetota > Actinomycetes > Micrococcales > Microbacteriaceae > Microbacterium > Microbacterium sp. HM-570. The sequence continues at coordinate 2,549,160 of NZ_CM135111.1, read as the reverse complement.
GGGGTCCGTCCCTTGCGAACCAACTGCTGAATAGTTGGCACTTCTTCTCCTTGATGGTGCTGCACGGTGACAGCGAGCGTGTTCTCCGCCCGACGAAATCCGGAGATCGTGTCGGGTTCACGTCGACCCTCCGACGCGCCAGATGACTGTCACGTGTGGTGGGGGTATGCCGTGGGGGTGACCTGTTTGCAGGCCCGTCCCTGAGATGCGGCGTTCGCTGCCCGTATCGAACCCGTGGACACGGAGCGGAGAACCGCTTCGCACCCGAGGCACGTCACATGGCGCGCGCGAACGCACACCCGCCCATGATACGCCGGGGTTCGGTGTGGGGTCAAACGAACGACGTGCCTCAGTTTCTTTGAGCGCGTGGGGTGTGTTGGTGCCTCACATACTTTGAGCGCGAAGCTTGCCTGTGTGGAAGGCAAGATTGAGATGGCCGCGAGGCGACAGGTGACGAACAAACTCCGTGACGCGTACCGGAAAGCATCGAAGCACGACAAGGCCCGGATCCTTGACGAGGTGATGAGCACGACGGGGATGGGCCGATCAACGGCGCGGCGGATGCTGACGGGGCCGGTGCTGCCGGATCCGGCGAAGCAGGTCGATAGACGCCAGTTGCGGGCCAAGACGTATAGCGATGATTCGAGGCGGCTGCTGGAGCATGTGTGGGCGCTGATGGGCATGCCGTGCGGGAAGTACCTCGTGGTGATGCTGGAGCTGTGGATGCCGCTGCTGCACGCTGCCGGCGACCTCGACAAGCCATTCGTGACACCGCAGACGATCGTCGAGCTTCAGACAATGAGTCCGGCAACGATCGACCGGTATCTGAGCCCGGCACGTCGGGCGATGCAGTTGCGGGGGATCTCTACGACGATCCCGTCACCGCTGCTGCGCAACTCGATCGGGTTGTCGAAGGTCGGGGATGCCCCGGTCACGGCACCCGGGGTGATCGAGGCGGACACCGTCGCGCATTGCGGACCCACGTTCGTCGGCGAGTTCGCACGCACGTTGACGATGACCGACATCGCCACCGGGTGGACCGAGAACGCCTCGATCCGCAACAACGCGGCCAAGTGGATCGTCGGCGCTGTCGGCGATCTGCAGAACATGTTCCCATTCGAGCTGCGCGTGTTCGACTCGGACAACGGATCGGAGTTCATCAACCATGATGTCGCGGACTGGCTCCAAGCCCGTGACATCGCCCAGACCCGGTCCCGCCCTTACAAGAAAAACGACCAAGCGACCGTCGAGTCGAAGAACAACCACGTCGTCCGCAAACACGCGTTCCATTGGCGCTACGACACCCCGGACGAGCTCGCGCTGCTGAACGAGCTCTGGCGGCTCGTCTCACTACGGTTGAATTTCTTCACCCCGACGAAGAAGCCCACCGCATACGCCACCGCGGCCAGCGGGCGCCGCACACGCCTCTACGACGCACCGAAGACACCCTGGCAGCGAGTGCGCGATTCTGGGGTCCTCACCGCCGAGCAAGCCGACGTCGTTCAGGCCCGGATCACCGGGATCAACCCCGCCGATCTGACCCGCCGGATCAACCAGATCCAGCTCCAACTCATCGAGCTATCACAAGCCAAAACCGAAGCCATGACCACCAGCCGACACCTCGACATGACATCCTTAGAAACGTCGATCCGTCGACTCCAAACAACCAAATGAACCGCAAGCCTCGCGCTCACCATACGTGAGGCACCGCATCACCCTTCGCGCTCACTTCTAGATGAGGCACCTCGACGAAGACGATGGCCCTCACACGCCGGCAGCGAACACGAGGGCTACCAGGGCGGCGAGCAACACGACCACGAGCGCGACGATCGTCATGACGAGGGCGGCGAGGCGGCGACGCGCTCGCGCGCGCAGGGAGCGGCGGATGCCCGAGGCATCCGGAATCGCCTCGTGCAGGGTTCGCTCGCCTGCGGCGGCGCGCTCACTCGTGGCGGCGCGGTCATCCCGGACGGCCGCGCTCTGCCCCTTGCGCGAGCCGCGTACGGGCGCCGCGACACGGCTGGGGTAGGCCGCGCCCGCAATGGCCGCCGGACTGACCGCGCTCGCTAGCGCCGGGTCGCTCCGGCGGTGCGGACCCCGGTGGACGATGACGGTGTCGTCCGCGTGATCCGTGTCGGCGAGCGCCACCGGATCGGGCGGTGCCGGCACGCGGGAAAGACGCACGGTCGTGTCGCCCCCGGGCACCTCTTCGCCGACGTCGCCCCGCGAACCCGGCCCGCCCAGCGGGTTCGGCTCGGGGGTATCGGTCACTCGCCCTCCCGGCGCAGGCCGAACTCAGCGTCGCCGAGCAGGAACCGCGGGGTCAGGCGCTCGGGCAAGCCCGCCGCGGCGTCCTTCTCTGCGCCGTCCTGACCGATCAGGATCACGCCGTTGGTCGAATCGAGGTCTACGATCATCCATCCGTCGGGCGTCAGCTCCATGCGCGCGTGCGTCTTCGAGACCGTCCGCGTCTCGTCCTGGATGGCGATGAGCTGCACATCGCCGTCTTCGGGCTCACGGTGCGGTCGACGGCCGATGATGACGACATCCGCCGTCAGCGGGATCGGCGCGCCGAGGGCCGGCACGAGGGTCCAGACCGTCCGACGACGCGCCACGACGATCGTCTCGTCGAACGATTCGTCGGGCTCGTCGTTCCGGGGGATCTCCGGGCGTTTGTGCTGCGCGGACACCGACGTGCGCGCCGAACGAGGCGCACCGGATGTCGGGGCCCCCTGGACCGCGGAGACCTCCGCCGAGGACTCGTAGGTCAACTCGGTCGACCCGAGGAACGGTTGGAAGGAAGCCGAACGGACGGCGCCCGATGCGGCGGGAGCCCAGGGTTCGTTCGACGCCCGCGCTGAGACGGGGGGCTCGGCTTGCGGCCGCGACCCCTCGGTGTCGTCGATATCTTCGGGAGAGAACGAGGGCCGCGATTCCGGCGCTCCGTGAGGCCCGGAAGTCCCGTGCAAGAACCCTCGGACCGGCACATCGGTGGCCGCCGTGTCCGTCCGTCCCGCGAAGGCGGCTGGGGTCGTCTGCATCGTGGATCGGAAGGTGGGGACCGGGGGCAGCGGCGCCGACCCTCGTGCGATTTCGACGGGCATCAGGGGCGCTCCACCGCGTCCGACCGGAACCGGGACGACCGAGGGATACCCATCGATCGTCGGCGGCGCGGGCCGCGGCGGCACATCGGGACCGCCCGCCGGTCCGTGGGCTCCGAACACCGAGGCGAGCGCTGCGCCACCCGCGGGAGCGGCCGGGGGCGCGGGAGTCGGTGCTTCCGGGGCCTGCCAACCGTCGTCCGCGCTGGAGCGACGTCGCGTCGGGGATGCGACAGCGTTTCCGGACAGCCACCGCGCAGATCCCCAGCCGATGATGCTCGCCCACACCGGGAACAGGAGCGCGCCGAGCACCGTCATGCCCGTCCCCAGCCCGAACGACCGGTTGATGCGCTGCAGGGCGATCACCGCCACGACGAAGAACGCGCAGGTGCCGAGCACGGGCACCACCAGGAGCAGCACGAGCCATCCGGAGAGGCCGCCGAGGCGAAGGAGGACGACGGTGTTGAGAATCGGTACCCACGCCTGCCAGGACGCCTCGCCCGCCTTGCGGAAGACGGCGGAGAGACTGAGAGCCACCCAGATATAGAGAACGAGCGCGACGACCAGCGAGGTCGTGATGAGTTCGGTGGTGTTCATGATGGGCGCGAGCCGCCGTCGCGGCGCCGCGTTCTCCTCTCCTGACGACGTGGAGCGCCCGAGGGGGCGCTCTTCGGCGAGATCTCCCGGGTGAACGATCTCAACGATACGGCTGCGATGACGGAACGCCATACGCTCTCTCGAGCCGAGAAAAGGCGACGCTCTTCCTCGACGATGCGCCAGAACTCGTCCGACTCCGCCGGCGTGACGGCATCCATCGCGAAAACGGCACGATCCGCGCGATCCGCCAGCAGAAGAGCACGGGGTGTGGCGTACTCCGCCGCCGTCTCCTCCCGCGTCTGCGTGCGGGGGGCGACACGCCCGTGGTCGACGGCCGCATCGACGTATTCCTCCCAGCCCGCGACGACGCGAGCCGTCGGGTCATCCCCGCGGCGGCGGCTTCGGCGCCGGAGCGCCTTTGCCGCGACGACGACAGCGAACGGGCCGAGAAGAAGCGCGGCGAGCACCAGGACGATGCCGGAGATGCGCAGCACCCCCCACAGCCCGGTGAGGTCTGCGGGGGCGTCGTCGTCGCGGACATCGCTCGCGGGCGCGTCCTGCTGCACGGGATCCGGAGGAACGACCTCCTCGGCATTCTCGGGACGCACTTCGGTCTCGTTCTGCGGGTCTCGCTGCAGGGTCAGATCGGTCTGCGGGGCAACCGTGCTCTGCGGCGTGACGTCGATCGCGACCCAGTCACCCGCATCCGACTGCACCTCGGTCCAGGCGACGATGTCGCCCCCGCGACACGCACCGGCGTCGCAGGTGCGCAGCCCGTCGTCCGACGCCAACCGCGCCCCGACCACGACGCGCGCGGGAAATCCGAGTTCTCGAGCGATGAGCGCCACGGCCACCGAGAACTGCTCGTCGTCGCCAACGGCCGCGACGAGCGGCAGGTCGGCGTCGCCCACCTCCGCTTCACGGTCGAGCAGGGCGCGGAACAGGGCGTCGATCCGAGCGAGCGAATGCCCCGATGCGCTCGACTCGAACGCGTACCCCGGGATCTCCGTCAACCACGTCGGCGGCGACTCGGGATCGACCGATACGGCGTGCGAAAGGTAGCCCCTCTCGCGGAGCAGCTCGACGAGACCCGCGAGGGCCGCGCCGCCGCTTCCCTCGACATGCTCGGCAACCCAGCGCTGCAGGGACTCGGGTGGCTCGACCGCGCCGGCCGGTGTCCCAGGAGCGCCGATGAGACCCAGATCGACCGTCTGCGGTGCCACGGCGGTGACCGCGTAGACGTCGCCCGCCCGCACACCACCCTCGGAGACCTGAACCCCTCCCCAGGCTTCGCTGCTGTAGTAGAACGAATCGGCGAGCGCACTGGAGCGCGTGCCCCCGAAGTCGATCGACTGCACCCGTCCGAGCGTCGGCAACCAGATACCCGTGAGCTGCCCGATGCGGATGTCCGCGGTCACCGGTATGCCCTCGCCCGCGTCGAGCCGGGCCGGCACCCGCAGATAACGACCGGCGTCGACCGCGCCGCGTGGGTCGACGGCGCGAAACGTCTCGCCGTCGTAGTACGAGAGCGTCGCGAGCCGCACCCTCGTCGCGTGGCTTCCGCCATCATCCGCGGACACACCGTCGCCCGCGTCCACACGGAACAGGACCGCATCGGTCCGGGGCGCGGTGAAGTTCGTGCGGTACTCCGTGAGCGGGCTGATCGCGCTCGTCAGGGCGGTCTCGGGACCGACGCCCGAACGCAGGACCGTGCGCTCGGCACCCTGAGCGACAGCCGGCACGATGGCGGCCGCGGCGACGACGGATACCGCGATCATGGCGGCACCGAGAGCCATCCGGCGAGCATCGGATGCTCCGCGCGAACGCGACAGTCGCACTCCGCTCGCGGAGGCGGCGCGGCGAAGCGCACGTGAGCGCTCGGCGTATGTCTGCCACGAGAGCCAGACGAGGCTCGCGACCAGGCTGAGCGCCCCGATCAGCGTTTCGACCGGCGCGGCGAGTGTGATGGGCCCGATCTCGAGCGGCGCACTCACGCTCGTCCGGCCGAAGAGAAGCCCGAAGGCCACCATCCCCAACCCCACGAGCACCGCCAGCGCCGAGGTCGGCGGACGCCGCCACGCGAGGAGCAGGGCGGCGGTGATTCCGAAGAGGAAGACGATCAGGGCGGGAACGAGCAGGTTCCGATACGCGCCGGCGGGAAGTTGGACCGTGAGCAGGTCCTTCCACGCCGTGATGCTCCCGAACAGCACCTCGCCGAGCCCCGTGACGGCCTCGGGGAGGGAGGTCATCCGCGACGGCACGGCGACCGGGACGCCGAGCACCATCAGGCTGCCGAAAGCCACGAGCCCCGTGAGCCATCCGGGCCAGCGGAGCGCGCGCGCCGTGGTCGCGATCGCCGCACCGACCACGGCGGCAGCCAGCACGAGAATCAGGAAGGCCGGAGAGCGATAGATCGGCCACGCGGCGACGGCCGCCAGCACCGTGATGGTGGCGACGTACAGGCTGCCCGCGGCGATACGCGCACCGGATCGCGTTCCCCTCCCCCGCCGCAGCGGCCGACCCACGTGTGCCGTCATGCGCCGGCTCCGCGCAGCATCAGGCTCGCAAGATCGTCGAGCACGCCGATGGTGAGGATCGTGAAACCGCCCACGCCCTGCATCCGCGGGTGCGCGCGCTCGTCACACACCACGGCGATCACCGCGGTGTCGGCGGGAAAGGCCAGGGCCGCGCGACGCAGCGTCGACGTCGTGACGCGTGACCCGCAGACGACGATGGCGATCGACAGGTCGTTCTTGGCCTCCGCCGTCAGCCGGCAGATACCCTCGAGCGGCATCGTGTTCTCGAGGGCTTCGACGGTGCAGAATCCGTCGAGCAGGGCGCGCGGCGACGCCGCCGAGATGTCCCGGATGGCCCGCAAGCGGCCACGCACGACGCGCGGGATCTCCGCCCCCGTCACGACGTCCAGGTCGCGTCCGTCGCGCACCGCCTGCACACCCAGCGAAGCGGCGGCACTGACAGCGAGCTCGAACTCGTCGGCGTCGGTGAACTCCTTCTCCGAGAGGCCGAGCACCACCGCCATCCGGGATCGACGCGACTCTTCGAATTGCCGCACCATGAGCTGACCGGTCTTGGCCGTGGACTTCCAGTGGATCTGCCGGCGCGCATCTCCCGGCGCGTACTCGCGGATCGCATGGAACGACATGTCCGCGTCGACGAGGCGGCGGGTCGGCTGTCCCTCGAGGTCGCGCACGAGACCCGCGCTCGTGGACGGCACCGCGACGGTTCGGGGATGCACATACACGCGACGGACGTCGTCCCAGGCGCGTTCGCGGCGGAGGAGCCCGACGGGGTCCGTGCGGACGGCGGTGGGCGGCCCGACCGTGATGATCCCCCGACGCAGGGCCGGGATCGTCAACGGCTGAGCGACGAAGTGCCCGGCGCGCATGAGGGGTACGCCCAGCTCCACCAGCCCGTCGCCGACGGGCAGATCGAGGCGGCCCGGCAGTGCCGTCGAGCGACCGCGATTTCGGATGACGATCTCGCCCGTCAGTTCGCCGCCCACGACGACCCGCTCGTGGGCGAGGCGCACCACGACGTCGTAGGCGCGTGCGCCGAACAGGAAGGGCACGCAGAGCGCGAGCATCACGAGGGATGCGAAGCCGGCGACCAGCCACTCGACCCACCCGAAAGCGGCGCCGAAACCGAGCCCGAGTGTGGCCGACGCCAGCACGAGCCAGCCCGCGGGCATGACCGAGCCGCCCGCGCGGTCCGCGACGGCACGGGCACCGGCCCCGACCGCGCGCGCCGCCGTCACGATCCACACGCCGGCGCGCGCGCCGCGCTCACCCCGCGCGGTCGTCGTGACTCGTGTGCGCGCCGATGGCCCGGACGACGCCGACGTCCGGGTGGCAGGTGCCTCGTCGCTTACGGTCATCCGGGCTCACGCTGGGTCGGCGGGGGGACGTCGAGCAGCACCTGCCCGATCACGGATTCGGGGCTGACCCCGTCGAACTCGGCCTCGGGGTGCAGGATCAGGCGGTGCGAGAGCACCGCGACCGCGAGCGACTTGACATCGTCGGGTGTGACGTAGGTGCGCCCCCGAGACGCCGCCCGTGTCTTGCTGACATGCGTCAGACCGAGTGCGCCGCGAATGCTGACGCCCAGGCGAACCTGGTCAGCCGAGCGGGTCGCATCGACGAGGCGCGCGATGTAGTCGAGCACCAGCGCGTCGATGTACACCTCTTTCGCGATGTCGGACATCCCGATGAGTGCCTGCGGCGCGACGATCGCCGTCAGCTCGGAGGTCGGGACGGCGGCGCCGCTCAGGATGCGGACGGTCGAGGCGTGGTCAGGGTAGCCGAGCGACGTCTTCAGCAGGAACCGGTCGAGCTGTGCCTCGGGGAGGCGGTACGTGCCGGCCTGCTCGACGGGGTTCTGCGTCGCGATCACGAGGAAGGGATCGCCGACCGGACGGCTGATCCCATCGATCGTGACGCTGCCCTCTTCCATCACCTCGAGCAGGGCGGACTGAGTCTTGGGGCTCGCGCGGTTGATCTCGTCGGCCAGCACGATGTTCGCGAACACGGGGCCGGCGTGAAACTCGAAGGCGCCCGTCTTCTGGTCGTAGACGGTGATGCCCGTGATGTCGCCCGGCAACAGATCCGGGGTGAACTGGATGCGGGTGTTGGTGCCCTGCACCGACTGACCGAGCGCCCGCGCGAGCGATGTCTTGCCCGTGCCCGGAACATCCTCCAGCAGAACGTGGCCGTCGCTGATCATCGCGGTGAGCACGAGCTCGACGACGTGGCGCTTGCCGAGCACCGCCCGCTCGACGTTGTCGGCGAGCTGCGAGAAGGTCTGCGCGAACCATGTCGCCTGGTCCGGGGTCACGGTCATGAGATCAGACTCTTTCTTCGGGATCGGGTGTCGAGGATCATGCCGCGGGCTCCGCAGCTCCGGAATCGACGGGCGGGGGGTCAGCGGGTGTCTCGGGAACCGGGACGGGATTGTTCGGGGTGCAGGCGCCGCCGAAGGTGCCCGAGGCGGGGGCGAGGCCCCAGCCCTGCCCGTCCCAGGAAGCCGTGACTCCGATGTCCTCGACCGAGACAGCGCCCCGCGGGACGATTCCCGTCTCGGGATCGAACGGAAGCGGGACGCCATCCGCATCGCGGAATACAGCCGAGCCGTAGGCGAAGTCGATCTGGGCGAGAGAGCCGGTCGACGAGCCCGTCGGTGCGATCTGACTGCCCCCGACACAGGTGTCTGCCCCGACCTGCCACGCGGCCTGAACCTGGAAGGGCGCGCTGCCCGCGGCCGGGATGACGGCAGCCCACTCGCTCGATGTGCCCCACTGCGTGTGCGTGTAGCGCACGCGGATCCCGGGGTCGGCGTCGAAGACCGGGTTCGGCGGGGCGCCCTCGAACTGCGGGACATTGAGGGTCGGTGCATCCTCGGTCGACGTCGGCAGATCCCGGATGACCCACCGGGCGCCGTCTGTCTCGACATCCGGCGTCGGCGACACCTCGAAGGTGTAGCCCTGCGGCGGCGCGGTGCTCTGCACCGCGCGCACCGACTGTTGCACGGACGCCGATCCGAAGGTTTCGCCCGCGAAGCGTGACACGGCGCACGCGGTGAAGGCGTACTCCAACCCATCCGGCACGGTGAAGACGGCCGACCCGTCCGCGCTGGTCGGCGAGCACGTCTGGTCGGCGCGCGAAACGCCCAGTCGCAGCGTCGAGCCATCGCCACCGGACGCGGCGGCGGCCTGCGCGCTGATCGTCGAGGTGCCGTCGCCATTGGCTGTCGACGTCAGCGACAGCGAGATGCCGGTCGGCGCTCCGATGCCGTTCGCCTGGATCGCGACAGCCGCGCCCGACGCGGTGCCGGTGAGCCCGGGCGGCAGGGGGAAGAGGGACTGCGGAGTGATGACGACGGTCGTCGACGTGTTCGAGCCCACTCGGAAGGACGGCACCGTGAGTGTGTCACGACCGCTCGGCAGGTCGACCACCACGGTCTCGCCGCCAGCGCCGGCGATCTGCACGGAGCCGGTCTTCGCCTGATCGATCCCCTCGATCGTGAGGCTGATGAGCCCGCCCTCTCCCCCGGTGGCGACCGGGGCCCAGGTGACCGACCGCGGGGCCGCGGGCGTGTCGTACGCCCACGCGACCGTGCTGACGCTCGTCCGAGACTCGCCGATCGCGTTGACGGCGACGACCTCGTACGTTCGTTCAGCGCCATTCGGTGCGGCGATGCTCGGGCAGATCCCCTCGATCGAACAGGTAGCGACGACCGATCCAGACGCCGCCCCGGTTTCCGCTCCGGATGCCGAGGAACGCACGACGAACTCGCTCAGCGCGGGGTACGCCTGGTTCGCGGCGCCCGGGTCGACCCGCAGCGTCACCGCGCCGTCGGCGTAGGCGACCTGGCGGACGCTCGTCGGCGCCTGCGGATACCCCTGCAGATCGAGCAGCAGGGCACCGTCGCGCCCGCCGCCCGTGGTGCGTCCCTGCGCGTCGCGCAGAGTGAAGGATGCCGTGCACGTCGCGCCCGGGGCATCCTCGGTCCATTGGGCGAGCACGGTTGCGGCGGACGCGACCGAGAATGTCACGCCCACGCACGCGCCCGTCGCCGCGACGCCGACGACCTCGAGCGGCGTGCCCGGCAGCGGGTTGACCTCGCCGGCCGCCCCGACCACGGGGATCACACACGAGGATCCGCCGGCTTGGGAACACTGCTGGGCGAGCGTTCCCCCGACGGGCAGCGCCGAGGGCACCGGGCCGACGCGCAGCAGCAAACGCACTGGGTCGACTCCCGTGTGGCTCGTGATCGACACGGTGATCGCTTCCTGCGTACCGGGCACGGCACGGTCGGCGCCCGTTATCGTCAGCCGTCCGTCTTCCGCCTCGATCACGAACGACGACCCGGTGTACTCGACGGCGTAGGCGATCCGGTCCCACTCGGCGCGCCCTTGCCAGCTCGTGAGCGTCCGCAGATCGAAGTCGGCGCTGGATCCGGGGGCGATCGTCAACGCGCCGCCGCGCAGCTGAGGCTGGGGCGCGACCGCGAGCACGCGGATCGGGATGGCGATGACGCTCCACTCCTGCGTGCCCGCCAACCGCACCGGCACGTAACAGGCATCCGCCCACGGCGCGGCCAAACCCGCCTCGTAGCGGACCGTCGTGCCCGAGACCAGTTCGCAGGTTCCCTGCGGCCGCGCACCCGAAGCCGCGACATCGGGCGACACCTGCAGCCTCGTGCCATCCGGGACGGGAACGAGTGCGGCAACGTCGATGTTCTTCGAGCGCCCCTCGGTCACTTCCTGCGCGCCCGCTCCGCCGCGCAGGGCGAGCTTGACATCGCGCTCGCCGGGGATGCGGAGGAATCCGTAGGTGGTGACCGGACCGGATGCGCCCTCACCGCTGAGTTCGAAGGCGACGATTCGACTCGACAGCGGGAGGGGTCCCGAGATCGTCGTGCCGTCGACCTCGAGATCGGTCGGCGCTCCCCAGAGGGAGAGGGTCAGCTCCGAGATCTCGCCGCCCGTCCAACGCACCTTGCCCGAGACCACGTCGACGCCCCCCACAAGATCGTCCCGGGTCTCGGCGGTCAGCACGGTGTCGGCGACGACGGGGTAGTCGGGCACCGCCTCGCGGACGATCCGGACCACCACCAGACCGCTCGCGGTGTTGCCGGAGTCGCTCTCGACGTCGTACAAGAACGACATCGTCCCCGGCTCGGAGCTTGCCGTCACGGCGATCGTGGCCTCGTCTACCGTGCTGACGAGACTCTCGAGGCGCTCATACTCTTCGCTCGGCGAACCGTCCTCGAGGGTGGGCGGCAGGTCGGGTTGGACGCCCGTCACGCGGAGCGTGCCGCCGGTCGGGTCGATGTCGTTGGCGAGCGGACTCACCTCGATGACGTTCTGCGTTCCCGCCTGCACCTGGACGTAGTCGGTGAACGTCACGGGACTGGGGTTCGACTGGCCGTCGAGAACGCCGACGCGGACGGTGCCGATGCCCGTCGCGCCCGAGGCATCCACCACGCGGTACTGGAACGAGACCTGTCCCCGAAAACCGGCAACGCTGGAGTAGACGATGGATGTGCCATCCGCCGAAACGGATGCGGCCCCGGAATCCGGCTGGGTGAGCACCGCGTCCAGGGCGACCGCGTCGCCGTCGGGGTCGACGCCGAAGGAGTCGAACGGGACGGTCGTGGTCTGACCGCTCAGCACACGACCCTCGAGGGTCTCGGGGAGCGGATCGCGGTTGGCATCGTCGGACTGGACGGTTATGCGCACCTCGGCCGTGTCGGTCAGGGCGGGCGCGCCCGTCGCGTACACGCCGTACTGCACGACGTACTCGCCGGGTGTTTCGGGGGCGAGATAGCGCAGCACTCCACCCGAGGCGAAGGCGAGACCCTCGGAGGTCGAGGACACGACCGCGGCCGGGTTGAGCGTCAGACCCGACCCCGACGGGGCGACATCGTTCGTGAGCACCGGGATGTCGACCTGCGCGCCCTGTCTGACGACGACGGAGTCGCCGACGGCGATGGGCGCCAGCTCGGGCGCAGGAGGCAACAGATAGATCGTCGCCTCGCCGACGACGCGAGCCCCGGCATCCGCCGTTCCATCGCTCACGACGTACGAGACGGTGCCGAGCCGGCCGGGATCGCCCGTGGCGGTCGTTCCCGAGACCCGCATCGAGTTCTGCCCGACGATGTCGACGCTGAGCGATGCTCCCGCGGCGATGCGGGGAACCGCGTCGCTCAGCAGCAGCACCCGACGGGTCGGATTCGAGACCGCCGCGAAGACATCGACGGTCGCGTCCTCGCGCGGGTGCACGAACGCGACGACGGGTGCCGTCGCGAGCTGCGCGGCCGCGTCGTCGGCGAGCAGGGTGATGCGGGCCGTGCCCGTGACCTCGCTCGTGCCGTCGCCGACCGAGAAGCTCACCCGGTAGGTGCCGGGCTGCTCGGCCGTGATATCGAACGCGGTGCCGCCGGGGGTCGCGACGACGCTGGCGGGGGCGTCGTCGAGCACGCGCACCGCCGTGAGCGTCAGCTCCCCCGCCGTTCCGGTGACGTGCGGGGAGACATCGACCGTGAGACCCGCACCCACCGTGTCGACGACGGCGAAGGACTGGACCTGCAGGCGCGGCTGCGTCGAGACGCGGACCGACAAAGGCTTCGTCGCGACCGCCCCACGGGTATCGGCGACGGTGACCTGGAGCTCGATGAGTTGCGCCGCGCCCGACCCGTCGTCCGCGTGCTGGTAGACGACCTCGCCGGAGGGGGAAGCCGTCACCACACCCACCCCGGAGGGATTCTCGACCGAGAGCAAGAGCAGCGGATCGCCGTCGGGATCGACCCAACCGGTCAGCACCGGAACCGACACCGTGCCGCCCGTCGCGACCTCGGGCGTCGGCCACTCGGCCAGGCATCCGACGCTCCCACACCACTCCGGTGCGGCGTTCGCCGCGTCCGGTTCGACGGTGACCGCAACCGTCGTCGGCTCGGATCGGAGACCGTCGACGGCCGTACCGTCGGTGACGCGGTACGTGAACGATCCCGAGCCGCGCGCGCCGTCGGCGACCCGGACGGCGAGCCGCTGACCGCTGTCGATGATCGTGACCTCGCCAAGCCCTGGGTCAAGCCCGGTGACTGACACGGGATCGATGCTCAGCACGTCTTCGTTGGGATCGTGATCGTTCAACAGCACCGGCAGCACGACGAGCGCTCCCGCTCGCACGCCGAAGGCGTCCGGCTCGGCGACCGGGGGCTTCGGATCGAGGACGACCGGGGCTTCCTCCTGGGCATCTTCGATCGTCGGATCGACACGATCATCGAGCGACCAGTCCTGGCTCGTCGCCACCAGTTGGCCGTCGGGGAGAGTCCACACCCATCCGGAACGCGTCTCGTTCAACGCGACGACTCCCTCGCCGAGAAGGAAGGACGGTCGACGCTGGTCGTCCAATTCGAGGCCGGCGTAGTCGAGCACGGACTCCCCCGCGCTCGAGTTCCACAAGACGCCCCCGCCCGAGGGAGCCAACCAGGCCGCGTAGGTCGTGCCGTCGACCGTCACGGGTCGGGCGGGAGTGCCGAGCACCTCCTGCCCGGTGCCGAGCTCGCGGATCGCCGGCGCGCCGTTCACCTCCAGCCGCACCAAACGCGTCTCGTCCGCGAGGTACACCGCGTCGGCGGAGGTCGAGGGCCGGCTGATCACCCGACCGCTGAGGGTGTCGGTCTCGATCGGCTCGGCCGCATCCTTCCGCCACGCGACCCCCGTGTCGAGGTCGACGACGAACCACACCCCCGACGCCGCCGAGATCACCGGGGCGGTCGCATCGATCACGGCATCATCGACCCCACGAACCGAGCGGGTTCCGATGTCGTACCGCAGCACGGCGCCGCCCTGCTCCGAGTAGCTGTACAGGATGCCGGCATCATCGACCGCGATCGCGTCGGCCGCGTACTGCGGCCCCTCTTCGGACCCGTCGCCCGAGCCGTCGTCCGGATCCACCTGCGTCGGCGCGCTGTCGCTCAGGCGACCGACCCACACCGCGCCCGTGTCGGTGAGGTACGCCACGAAGTCGCCTGCGACGGAGACATCCGTCGTCCCCTCGGGAGTTGACGGCGAGTCCCGCAGAGCCTCATCGTCGAGGTCGATGGGAAGGGCCTCGTCGACCGGGGTCACCTTGCCATAACTCTCGGAGAAGAGGTACGGCCCCGAGCTGCCGCCCTGCGCGACGAACGTCGGATTCGCGACGGTCCGCACCGTGTCGAGCTCGCCGATCGCCGTGTTGACGCGCGCATACCGACGACCATCGCCCGTCTGCAGCGCCCAGACGGACGTGTCGACCGATGGGGTCTCGCGCGCATCGAGTCCGGGCCAGACGATGCCGATCCCGATGACGGTCGCGAGAGCGGCGATCGCGGCGAGGCCCGAGATCAGCCTGCGCCGACGCGGCATCAGAAGCCCCCCGCCCCGAACAGTGCGCCGAGCGCACCCGCGATGACCGCAACCGCCACGACGACCGCCGCTCCCGCTATCCAGGGCCACTTGCGCGCCGGTGCCGCGGAGCTCGAAATATCGGTGTCCTCGTCACGCGCGAGGGCGGCGACGCCACGTCGGGACGGTGCCTTGCGGGTCGTGTCCTGGGGCACCCAGGGCCGCGCAGGACCGCGCAAACCGGCATCAGCGAAGTCGACGGATGCCGTGGGCGCCGCCCACTCGTCGACGGCGACCTCGAGCGGGGTCTGGTCGAGACCCAGCTCGGCCTGAACCGCACGCAGCGCCTCGCCGAACGGAAGCGCGCCCGCGTACCGCCGATCGGGATCGCGGTTCATCGCGGTGGCGAGCACCTCTTGCAGGGATCCGGGAACGTCGGCGCGGGTCAGCGGCGGGTAGTTCGCGTGCACGATGCGGCGTCGCAGGTGCTCACGCGTGTTCTGGCCCTTCTCGCGCCGCTCGAACGGGCTGTGCCCGGCGAGCAGCGAGTAGACCGTCGCGCCCAGCCCCCACACCTCGCTCGCGATCGTGCCCGACGTCTTCTCGGTGATCACCTCGGGCGCGCTCCAGGGCACACTCATCGCCAACATCTCGTCGGCCTGGCTGCGGGCGAGCGACGACGAGATGCCGAAGTCGGCCAAGACGGGTGCCCCGAAGCTCGTCACGAGGATATTGCTCGGCTTGATGTCGCGGTGCACGAGTCCCGCGCGGTGCGCGGACTCCAGTGCGCTCGCCATCTTGACGCCGATCGCGAGAGCCTCGGCGACCGGGATCCGCTCGACGCGGTAGCGCTGCGAGAGCGAACCCGGGCAATACTCCATCACGATGTACGGACGACCCTCGGCCGAGACGCCCGCCTGGTACACCGTCACGATCGACGGATGCGCGGACAGGTGCGCCAAGACATCCGCTTCCGAATTGAACATGCGCAGCAGGTCGGCGTCGCGCACGTCGCTCGGCAGGACCTTCACGGCGACATGACGACGCGGCATGTCCTGCTCGTACAGAAACACATCGGCGAAACCGCCGGAACCGAGCGGCCGCACGTAGGTCAGACCGGGCAGGATGGGAGGCGCGGACGGCAGCCTTTTGGCCACGTGCTGTCCCCCAGACTGCATACCCCGGCGGCACTCCTGAAAAGGATGCGTGCGCCGATGCCCTCAACCACCTGAGACGCTCACTGCCCCCGCACGGAGAACGCCGCCCTTGCGACCGCGAGGGGTGCACACATGCTAACAAAGTGCGGCCGCTGACTGGCCCGCCGATCCACATCCTCTGACGGCCACGGGGCGGAGGACCTACGCGTCTGGTCCCGGGGTCGGAAACGGCGGCATTCCGGGGTCGAATGGCGCATCCAGCGACTGCGACAGCTCGGCCAGCAGGGCATCGACCTGCGGCTCGACGTAGCGGGTGACGGCGGCCTGGATCCGCAGTCGATGGTGGAGCAGGATGGCGCAGACCTCGCGGCCGATCAGGTTGGCGTAATCATCGGCCAGCCCGACCTCTTGGCGCAGGGCGGCTTTCGCCGCGTCGGTCAGCGCGGGCAGGGCGGGAACCTCGGCGTCGACCTCTTGCGCCAACCCCGAGATCGTGAAGAGGAACGGTGCACCCGCGACGGGATCCGGATCCATCGGCAGACCTTCGTACTCGGGTTCGAGTCCTTCCGCCGGCCGGTAGCTGCGCGCCCGATTACGGGCGGCCTGCTGATCGAGTTCGGCCTGCAGCATCGGCAGGTTGAGCGACGTATAGACGGCCACGGCCTGGTCGACGATCGCCTTGATCCGGGTGGACAGTCCGTGCTGCACCGCGTGCGGAACGTCCGAGCCGAGCCCCGCCGCCGACAGCACAGGAGATCCGAAACAGCGTCGACAGGGAGCGACCCTGCCGCGGTGGGTGGAGGGCTCCCAGCGCGGGAGCCAGCGCAGCCAGGCATCGACCGCCCCGCTGACCTGCGTCTCCAAAGACCGCTCCACGGGACCAACGGTAGTACCGGGATGCCGCGACAGCACAGACATCCGCGCACCGGCGTGCTCGTGGCGCCCCGTCCGCCACGCCCATCCAGCACCGCTCCCCTGGCACAAAATGCGCTCTGCGGTCACTCTCAGGCTCGATTTCTGCCAGGCGAGCGGGTCAGTCCTCGTCGCGCTCCCAGGGCCAGCGGGCGCCGCCCGGGCCCGCGCGCACGATCGCGAGGGCGGATGCCGCGGCCACGACGCCAGCAACGCCCACCACGAGAGCGGGCCACGACACGGCAAGGCCTGCCGCAACTCCCAGCGCCAGCAGCGGGTCGGCGCCCGCGAAAAACGCCCCGAACGCAACCCCCACCACGTACCCGGCCGCTGCGGCGATGCCGGAAAGCACCGCCGCGCCAGTGCCCGCCCGGGCGTGCAGCCCCGGATAGCAGACGGCCGAGAAGCCGACCGTCGCCAGGATCGTCCCGACGATGCCTGGCGCCTGCGAGAGCCCTGGCTCAGCGATCACCGCCTGATTCAGCATCAGGCTCGTGACGCCGAGACCGAAGACGAGCAGAGCGACGAACGCGACCGCGGTGAACGCCAGGATCGTCAGCGGGCGCCGCCGATCGGCCGCGCCCGCCTCATCCATGTCTAGCCCTGGGCGGACCGTGCGAGTGTGGGACCGGCCTCGAGCGTCCGCTCGTACTCGCGCTGTGCTTCGAGGTTCAGCTCGCTCATGCGGCGACCGCGCGCTGCGACCCACGCCCCGAACCAGATCGTGAGCTCACGGCCGATGACGAAGGCGGCGAAGGCGAGAGGTGCGACCAGCTGCGCCTCGACGAGGTCCGCGCCCTCACTCCGGGTGAGCTGCCAGAACGGTGCCTGGAAGAGCTGACCGACCAGGTGTGCGCCATACGCGACGAACCCGATGAGCAGACCCCAGACGACCCAGTGCGCCCAACGTCCGCGGTTGATGATCGCACCGAGCAGCCAGAAACCGATGAAGAAGACGGCGGTCGTGATCCACAGCCACCACGAGGTGAGGGCTTCGATCGCGGAGTCGGCAACCGTGTCGAATGTGAGCGATCGATCGATCAAGCCGATGACGAGGGCGGCACCCAGATACAGCACGGCGAAGCTGACGGCCGCGAGCAGACCGATCAGGCCGGCCGCGGCGCGGTTGCCACGCGGGCGGGGCGGCTCGGGGGCCTGCACGAAGATCGGCTGGGGGCTGGCGAAAGCGGCCGGGGCTGCGGCGGCCGGGGCGACGTAAGCCTCGGTAGCGGGCTCGCTCGGCGTCACCGGGGCAGGCGAGGCCAGCGGGGCGGCGAGACCGGAGGATGCGTAAGCCGTCGTCGGAGCATCGGAGCCGGACGCGTACGAGGTGGTCGGCGCATCCGCGTCGGATGTGGTTGCAACGCGGGGTTCGACCGCGGGCTCGGCGGTTGTCGCATCGGACGAGTCGGGTGTCGCCGCGGCCTCGTACATCGCGTAGTCGATGTCTTCGCCACGCGATGTCGATTCGCCACGCGATGTCGATTCGCCACGCGATGTCGTCGGAGTGACGTCGCGCTGAGCGGCTTCGGCGTCTGCCAGGCCCTCGTGCGCGCGGCCCACGACGTCATCCACCGGCCGCGGGTCCTCGACGGGTGCGCCGGGCTCCTTGCTGGCGTCGCTCATGGGTGTGCTCCTCACGCAGGGACGGTCTACCCGCCCGATCTCTGCGGGGCGCTCCCCGCGGGCCTCAGGCTACCCCGGTGTCGCGGCGAGGCCGGGCAGGCATGCCGTCGTGTGTCGGATGCCGGTCGCGCTCCGTCTGCGAGCTACGGCCACACGCGCGCTTCGGTGCTCGCCTGGTCGAACGGGGGTCCCGGGAAGGTGCGGACGACGGCGAGCCACCGTCCGCCTCTCAGCACGTGCGACTCGGCGGCGGAGGCATCACCCGCCGGAAGATCGCAGCGGACGCCGTCTTCGAGGGATGTACACACGAATCCCGTCGCGGGCAGGACGTTCTGCGCTGTCTCCACGGCGGAGGCACTGACATCGGCGACCGTGACCGTGGCCGTGCCCGTGCCATCCGTCCAGGTGCAGCCGAGCGTGACCTGCGCGCCGAGCGCCTCCGGTAATCCCGACACGGAAGACGGCGGGTATTCGATCGACTCGTCGAGGGATGTCCCCGTGGCGGCTTTGAGCTGATCCCACAGCGCCCTCGAGTAGAGGTCTCCGCACGTTTTGGGCGCACCGGCCGCGTCGTCATTCACCGGCGGTTGCACGGTCTCGGTCGGGGATGGGGACGGATCGGGAACCGTGACCACGGGCTGCGGATTCAGGGCCCTGTCTACGACATCCCCCGTCCATGCGAGCACCACAGGCGTCATGGGTGCGGCGAGCCACACGAGACCCGCGACTACCGCGACGCTGACGACACCGACGAACCACGCGAACGCCGTGTTGCGTCCCCCGATCTTCGCCACCCGCCGTCTCCTGTCGCGCTTCCCCTCTGCCCCCGGACATCCCGCGCCCAGGTTAAGCCTCCGCCGTGACGTAGCCCGTTAGCAACGCGGCGCACCACGCGACGAACGGGTAGCTCGCGTGTGGAACGGAGGCACGAAAAAGGGGCCCGCCGAAGCGGACCCCTTTTTCTGGCACTACTTAGTTGTAGGTACCGGGCGTGAAGTCATCCGTCGAGAAGCTGTCGAAATCGACGAACCCGAGGTCGGCTTCGGAGTAGACACCGTCGGACGCGAATACCCGGTTGGGGTAGCGCTCGCTCTTGGCCTCTTCCGTCGCCTCGACGACCACGTTGCGGTACTTGCCGAGGCCCGTACCGGCGGGGATGAGCTTTCCGATGATGACGTTTTCCTTCAGTCCCATCAGCGGGTCGCTCTTGCCCTGCATGGCCGCTTCGGTGAGCACGCGGGTCGTCTCCTGGAACGAGGCGGCCGACAGCCACGACTCGGTCGCCAGCGACGCCTTGGTGATACCCATCAGCTCCGGACGTCCCGACGCGGGGCGCTTGCCCTCGCCGACCGTCTGGCGGTTGATGTCGATGAAGCGACGCGAGTCAACGAGCTCACCGGGCAGCAGCGTCGTGTCGCCGTGGTCGACCACGGTGACCTTCCGCAGCATCTGGCGAACGATGACCTCGATGTGCTTGTCGTGAATCGGCACACCCTGCGAGCGGTACACACCCTGGACGCCGTTGACGAGGTACTTCTGCACCTCGCGGGCACCCTGGACACGCATGATGTCCTTCGGGTCACGCGTACCGACCTGCAGTGCCTCGCCGACCTCGACGTGCTGGCCGTCCTCGACCAGAAGCGTCGCGCGCTTCAGGACCGGGTAGACCTTGGGCTCGTCGCCGTCGTCGGGCGTGATGATGATCTTCTTCGACTTGTCGGTCTCGTCGATCGTGATGCGACCAGCGGCCTCCGCGATAGGCGATGCACCCTTGGGGGTACGCGCCTCGAAGAGCTCCTGCACGCGGGGCAGACCCTGCGTGATGTCGTCGGCCGAGGCCGAACCACCCGTGTGGAAGGTACGCATCGTGAGCTGCGTTCCGGGCTCACCGATCGACTGGGCCGCGATGATACCGACGGCCTCACCGATGTCGACGAGCTTTCCGGTCGCGAGCGAGCGGCCGTAGCAGTTGGCGCAGACGCCGACGGCCGAGTCACAGGTGAGGACGGACCGCACCTTGATCGACTCGACACCCAGCTCGATGAGGCGATCGATGAGCACGTCGCCCACGTCGTCTCCGGCCGAGGCGACGACCTCGCCCTTGCTGTCGACGACGTCCGACGCGAGCGTGCGAGCGAACACCGAGTTCTCGACGTTCTTGTCGCGCACGAGCGTGCCATCGGCGCCGGGGGCAGCGATCGTGTACTCGAGGCCCTTGCCGGTGCCACAGTCATCCTCGCGGATGATGACGTCCTGCGAGACGTCCACCAGACGACGGGTCAGGTAACCCGAGTCGGCGGTACGCAGAGCGGTGTCGGCGAGACCCTTACGGGTACCGTGCGTGGCGATGAAGTACTCGGCAACCGACAGACCCTCGCGGTACGACGAGATGATCGGACGCGGGATGATCTCACCCTTGGGGTTGTTCACCAGGCCTCGCATACCCGCAATGTTGCGGATCTGCAGCCAGTTACCACGAGCACCGGAGGACACCATGCGGTTGATGGTGTTGTCTTCGGGGAAGTTCTCGCGCATCGCGACCTGCACCTCGTCGGTGGCCTTGGTCCAGATGTCGATGAGTTCCTTGCGGCGAGCGGAGTCGTCGATGAAGCCCATGTCGAAGTCGTCCTGGACCTTCGCTGCATCCTTCTCGTAACGTCCCACGATCTCCGCCTTGTTGGGCGGCGTGAGGATGTCGGAGAGGGCAACCGTGACACCCGAACGGGTGGCCCAGTAGAAACCGGCGTCCTTGATGCGGTCCAGCGTCGCCGCAACCTCGGCCGGGTATTCCTCGGCGAGCTTGTTGACGATCTGCGACAGCTTGTTCTTGTCGGCGACGTCGCGCACGAAGGGGTAGCCCTTCGGGAGGGTGTCGTTGAAGATCGCCTGTCCGAGCGAGGACTCCACCAGCCCGTGACGCTCGTAACCCTCGGGCGCTTCGCCCTCGAGGAACGACAGTCCCGGGATGCGGATGCGCACGACGGCCTGCAGATCGAGGGTTCCCTCGTCCTTGGCCAGGATCGCCTCGGAGACCGAACCGAACGCGCGTCCCTCGCCGGCCGCACCCTTCTTGACCGTGGTCAGGTGGTGGAGGCCGATGATCATGTCCTGCGAAGGCAGGGTGACCGGGCGACCGTCGGAGGGCTTCAGGATGTTGTTCGACGCGAGCATCAGGATGCGCGCCTCGGCCTGAGCCTCAACCGACAGCGGAAGGTGGACGGCCATCTGGTCACCGTCGAAGTCCGCGTTGAACGCGGCACAGACGAGCGGGTGCAGCTGGATCGCCTTGCCCTCCACGAGCTGCGGCTCGAACGCCTGGATACCCAGGCGGTGGAGCGTGGGCGCGCGGTTGAGCAGCACGGGGCGCTCGCGGATGATCTCTTCCAGCACGTCCCAGACCTCGGGGCGCGTGCGCTCGACGGCGCGCTTGGCGGCCTTGATGTTCTGCGAGTGACCGAGGTCGATCAGGCGCTTGATGACGAACGGCTTGAAGAGCTCCAGAGCCATCTGCTTGGGCAGACCACACTGGTGCAGCTTCAGCTGCGGTCCGACGACGATGACCGAACGGCCCGAGTAGTCGACGCGCTTGCCGAGCAGGTTCTGACGGAATCGACCCTGCTTACCCTTCAGCATGTCGCTGAGGGACTTGAGGGCACGGTTACCCGTACCCGTCACGGGGCGACCACGGCGACCGTTGTCGAACAGTGCGTCGACGGCCTCCTGCAGCATGCGCTTTTCGTTGTTGACGATGATCTCGGGGGCACCGAGGTCGATCAGGCGACGGAGGCGGTTGTTGCGGTTGATCACGCGACGGTAGAGGTCGTTGAGATCGGATGTCGCGAAGCGGCCACCATCGAGCTGCACCATGGGGCGAAGCTCCGGCGGGATCACCGGGACGACGTCGAGCACCATCGCGGCGGGGCTCATGCCCGTCGAGAGGAACGCGTTGACGACCTTGAGGCGCTTGATCGCACGGATCTTGCGCTGCCCCTTGCCCTCCGAGATCTGCAGGTGCAGGTTCTCGGCTTCGGCGGCCAGGTCGAACGCCGCGAGGCGACGCTGGATCGACTCGGCGCCCATGTGGGCCTCGAAGTACAGGCTGTAGCGGTCCTGCAGCTCCTGGAAGACGTCGTCTTCGGGCTTGAGGTCGCCGACCTTGAGGCCCCGGAAGTCTTCCCAGACGCGCTCGAGACGGGTGATCTGCTCGTCGAAGCCCTTGCGAACCTGACCCATCTCCTTCTCGGCGGCGTCCTTGAGCTTCTTCTTCTGGTCGGCCTTGGCACCTTCGGCCTCGAGAGCTGCGAGCTCGGTCTCGAGGGTCTGCAGGCGCGTCGCGATGCGGGAGTCGCGCTGGTCGCCCAGCGTCTTCAGCTCGAGGCGAAGCTCGTTCTCGAGCTGCGGCATGTCGGCGTGACGAGCATCGTCGTCGACCGAGATGACCATGTAGGCCGCGAAGTAGATGACCTTCTCGAGGTCCTTCGGCGCCATGTCGAGCAGGTAGCCGAGGCGCGAGGGCACACCCTTGAAGTACCAGATGTGCGTGACGGGCGCGGCGAGCTCGATGTGGCCCATGCGCTCGCGACGGACCGAGGACTTGGTGACCTCGACGCCGCAGCGCTCGCAGACGATGCCCTTGAAGCGCACCCGCTTGTACTTGCCGCAGGCGCACTCCCAGTCACGGCTCGGTCCGAAGATCTGCTCTCCGAAGAGGCCGTCCTTCTCGGGCTTCAGCGTGCGGTAGTTGATGGTCTCGGGCTTCTTGACCTCGCCGAAGGACCAACGACGGATGTCGTCGGCGGTGGCGAGACCAATGCGAAGCTCGTCAAAAGTTGTTACGTCGAGCACGTGTTCTCCTGTGTCGAAATCTGTAAGTCAGTTATGAGTCGGGTCGTCTGTCGAAGGGTCAGATCTCGTCGATGGACGACGACTCGAACCGGCTGGAGATGTTGATGCCGAGCTCTTCCGCGGCGCGGAAAGCCTCGTCATCCGTGTCGCGGAGGTTGACCGCCGTGCCATCCGCCGAGAGGACCTCGACGTTCAGGCAGAGCGACTGCATCTCCTTGATGAGCACCTTGAAGGACTCGGGGATGCCGGGCTCCTGGATGTTCTCGCCCTTGACGATGGCCTCGTACACCTTGACGCGGCCGAGGATGTCGTCGGACTTGATCGTGAGGAGCTCCTGCAGTGCGTAGGCGGCGCCATAGGCCTCGAGGGCCCAGACCTCCATCTCACCGAATCGCTGACCACCGAACTGCGCCTTACCACCCAGCGGCTGCTGCGTGATCATCGAGTACGGGCCCGTCGAACGTGCGTGGATCTTGTCGTCGACGAGGTGGTGCAGCTTCAGGATGTACATGTACCCGACCGATACCGGTGCGGGGAACGGGTCGCCCGAGCGGCCGTCGAACAGAAGCGCCTTACCGGTGCCGTCGATCAGGCGGTCGCCGTCGCGGGTCGGCGTGGTGACATCGAGCAGACCCTGGATCTCGGCCTCGCTCGCACCGTCGAACACCGGTGTCGCGACCTTGGTGCCGGGCGCGGCTTCGAGAGCCTGTTCCGGGAGCTTCGCGGCCCACTCGGGGGTGCCCTCGACCTTCCAGCCCTGCTTCGCGATCCACCCGAGGTGGGTCTCGAGAACCTGACCGAAGTTCATGCGACCGGGGATACCGAGCGGGTTGAGCACGACGTCGACGGGGGTTCCATCGGCCATGAAGGGCATGTCTTCGACCGGAAGGATCTTCGCGATGACACCCTTGTTGCCGTGACGGCCGGCGAGCTTGTCACCCTCGGTGATCTTGCGCTTCTGGGCGATGTAGACCACAACGCGGCGGTTGACGCCCGAGCCGAGCTCGTCGTCGCCATCCTCGGCGTTGAACTCCTTGACGGCGATGATCGTGCCCTGCTCACCGTGGGGAACCTTCAGCGACGTGTCGCGAACCTCGCGGCTCTTCTCGTTGAAGATCGCGCGGAGCAGGCGCTCCTCGGCCGACAGCTCGGTCTCACCCTTCGGCGTGACCTTGCCGACGAGGATGTCGCCGGGGCGAACCTCGGCACCGATGCGGACGATGCCGCGCTCGTCGAGGTCCTTCAGCAGGTCGGGCGCGACGTTGGGGAGGTCACGGGTGATCTCTTCCTTGCCGAGCTTGGTGTCGCGCGAGTCGACCTCGTACTCCTCGATGTGGATAGACGAGAGGGTGTCGTCCTTCACCAGGTTCTGGTTCAGGATGATCGCGTCCTCGAAGTTGTGACCCTCCCAGGGCATGAACGCCACGAGCAGGTTCTTACCGAGAGCGAGCTCGCCATTCTCCGTCGCGGGGCCGTCGGCGATGACCGCACCGACCTCGACACGGTCGCCTGCCGAGACGATGACGCGCTGGTTGTAGCTCGTGCCCTGGTTGGAGCGGTCGAACTTGCGCAGGTAGTACTCCTGCGTTCCGCCCTCGTCGAGCTGGAGCGTGACGACATCCGCCGACACCTCGATGACGACACCGGCCTTCTCGGCCGTGACGACGTCACCCGCGTCGATGGCTGCGTAGCCCTCCATACCGGTACCGACCAGCGGCGAGTCGCTGCGGAGGAGCGGCACGGCCTGACGCTGCATGTTGGCACCCATGAGGGCGCGCTGTGCGTCGTCGTGCTCGAGGAAGGGGACGAGGGATGTTGCGACCGATACCATCTGGCGCGGCGAGACATCCATGTACCCGATCTCTTCGGGGTGGAAGAGGTCGACCTCGCCACCCTTCTTGCGGGCGAGCACGCGCTCTTCGACGAAGTGACCGTCGGCCTTGAGGGGCGCGTTGGCCTGGGCGACGATGAAGTCGTCCTCTTCGCTGGCCGTGAGGTAGTCGATCTGCTCGGTGACGAGACCGTCGACGACCTTGCGGTACGGGGTCTCGATGAAGCCGAAGGCGTTGATGCGCGCGAACGATGCGAGCGATCCGATCAGGCCGATGTTCGGGCCTTCCGGGGTCTCGATCGGGCACATGCGGCCGTAGTGCGAGGGGTGGACGTCACGAACCTCGACGCCTGCGCGCTCACGCGACAGACCGCCGGGGCCGAGCGCCGAGAGGCGACGCTTGTGGGTCAGACCCGCGAGCGGGTTGTTCTGGTCCATGAACTGCGAGAGCTGCGACGTTCCGAAGAACTCCTTGATCGCGGCGACGACGGGGCGGACGTTGATCAGGGTCTGCGGCGTGATGGCCTCGATGTCCTGCGTGGTCATGCGCTCGCGGACGACGCGCTCCATGCGCGACAGACCCGTGCGGACCTGGTTCTGGATGAGCTCGCCGACGGCGCGGATGCGACGGTTACCGAAGTTGTCGATGTCGTCGGTGTCCATGCGGATCTCGGCGGGCTTGCCACCGCGGATGCCGGGGAACGTCGCGTCACCGCGGTGCAGGCGCACGAGGTACTTGATCGTCGCGACGACATCCTCGACCGTCAGGACCGACGCCGAGAGCGGCTCGTCGAGACCGAGCTTCTGGTTGATCTTGTAGCGACCGACCTTCGCCAGGTCGTAGCGCTTCGGGTTGAAGTAGAAGTTGTCGAGCAGCGCACGCGCGGCCTCGGCAGCGACCTGCTCACCCGGACGGAGCTTGCGGTAGATGTCGCGGAGCGCATCTTCCTTCGTGACGATCGTGTCCTTCGCGAGGGTCTCTTCGATGGAGTCGAAGCCCGCGAACTCGGTCATGATGTCTTCGCTCGTCAGGCCCAGGGCCTTGAGGAACACGGTGACCGACTGCTTGCGCTTGCGGTCGATGCGAACGCCGACCTGGTCGCGCTTGTCGATCTCGAACTCGAGCCAGGCACCACGGCTCGGGATGACGCGCGCCGAGACGATGTCCTTGTCGGAGGTCTTGTCGGGCGTCTTGTCGAAGTACACACCCGGCGAGCGGACGAGCTGCGAGACGACGACACGCTCGGTGCCGTTGATGATGAACGTGCCCTTGCCGGTCTGCAGGGGGAAGTCACCCATGAAGACGGTCTGGGTCTTGATCTCACCGGTCTGGTGGTTCATGAACTCGGCCTCGACGTACAGCGGGGCGGCGTACGTCTTGCCGCGCTCCTTGCACTCCTCGATCGAGTACTTCTCGGGCTCGAGGTACGGGTTCGTGAACGACAGCTGCATCGTCTCGGAGAGGTCTTCGATCGGCGAGATCTCTTCGAAGATCTCCTCGAGGCCGCTGATCTCGGGAACGTCGGTGCGTCCGATGGCCTGAGCCTCGGCGACACGTGCCTTCCAGGCGTCGTTTCCGACGAGCCAGTCGAAGGACTCGGTCTGCAGCGCGAGAAGGTCGGGGACCGTCAGCGTGTCAGAGATCTTCGCGAACGAGAGGCGGGATGCTCCGCGACCGGTCTTGGGGGTGGTGGTGGATGCGTTGCGCGCAGCGGCCAAGGGAAAAACCTCCATGGGCCCGGTGAAGGGCTCGTGTTTCCTCGTCGTGGGTGGATCGCTCGCCTTCCCCGAAACTCAGGCGCCGCACGCCGCTTTCGCGGGGGGCGCATAAGCACAGCCGACCACCATATGAGGGCAGGGGGAATCTAGGAGCGCAAACATCAACTATACGTCGCGAATGGCCGATTGTCCAGTCGGATTCTTGACGAGTGTTGGTTCCTACGGTATAACCGCGCGCGCCCCTTCCTATTCCCTGGCGCTGCGACGGCGCCTTCGACAGGCTCAGGGGCCGTCGCTGAGCCACACCCCACGGTCGCCGAGCCCACATGGGGCGCCAGAATCCCGCTGGGGCGCGAGATCCCGCGCCCCACGGTCATTTCCACGCCCCAAGCAGCCGAGTGCAGGGGACGCGAGCTCGTCAGGGGTGCGGGCGGGCGTGACGGAACCGGATGCGGGTGCCCGGGCGGGCCTGTCCCAGGGCGCCGAGCGAGGCATCCGTCACGACCGCGATCACGGGATAGCCACCCGTCACCGGGCCGTCCGCGAGCAGCACCGTCGGCCGACCCCCGGGCGGCACCTGGAGGGCACCCGGCACCATCCCCTCACTCGGCAGCTCGCCCGCCATCGTTCGAACGAGTTCGGGACCGTCGAGCCGCACACCCACCCGATCCGCATCGCCCGAGACCGTCCACACCGCGTCGAAGAGCAGACGCAGAGCGGATGCCTCGAACCAGGCCTCCCGCGGACCCGGGGCGAGTTCGAGCTCCAGTTCATCGGGCGGTGGCCCCCACGGGGCGACATCGAGCGGCGGCACCGGCGTGTGCGGCGAGCGCCCCACGACGAGCCGCGTGCCGATGCTAAGAGGGTCGGGACCCAGCCGGGCGAGAGTGTCGGTCGAGAGCGAACCCAGCACGGACCCGCTGTGGCCGACATCGGCGACGCCCACGGCTTCGATACCCCCGCGGACGGCGAGGTAGGCACGCGCGCCGTGCTCGAGCCATCCGATCCGCAGCTCGGATCCGCGCCGCCACTCGTGCGCCTCGTACACGTCGAGGGGCCGTCCGTCGATCGCGACCGGCCCGAACCCGCCGGTCACCGCGATCCACAGGTCGCGTTCCGCCACAGCACGGAAGCCGCCCATCGCCACCTCGACGGCCGCGGCGCCCTCGGGATTGCCGACGAGGCGGTTGGCGATGCGCAGGGCCCCCCGGTCGAGCGCGCCCGAACGCGCGACCCCGATCGAGGCGTGGCCCGCACGGCCGAGGTCCTGCACGGTCGCGAACAATCCCGGCTCGAGCACCTCGATCGCCGCGGACGCGGGCGGTGCGCTGTACAGCGGGACGGATGCTTCGGGCTCGCCGACCTCCGGTGCAACCGCAGCCGCGCTCTGCGATCCCGCACCCGCACCCACAGCCGCAACCGCAACCGCAACCGCACCCTGCGACCCCGCGCCCGCGGCCACAGCCGCCGCCACGCGCGCGGCCACCCGCCGGAACCGCACCCGATCGCCCGGGCTCAGGAGCGCCGGCCTCGCGGCGGACGGGTCGAAGAGGGCGGCGGACGTCGTGCCGATCAGCCTCCAGCCACCCGGTGTTTCGCGCGGGTAGGCGCCGGAGAACTCGCCGGCCAGCCCCACAGCACCGATGGGTACGCGGGTGCGCGGAGAATCGAGACGGGGCACGTCGAACGCCCAGGCCGGGCTGGTCAGGTATCCGAATCCGGGCGCGAATCCGGTGAACGCGACGGTCCACTCGGCCCGCTCGTGCCGTTCGGCGAGCTCCCCGGGACCGAGGCCCAAGAGTTCTGCGGTCTCGGCGAGGTCGGGGCCGTCGTAGGCGATGTCGAGGACGATCGAGCGAGCCGACGGCGGTGCGGCCGAAGCATCCGCCCTCACGTCCCTCGCGTCCCTCACGTCCCTCACATACTCGGACCACGTCCGCTCGATCCATGAGCGCGCGGTCGCCGCGGGCACTCGCGCGGGGTCGAACGGAACGAGCACGGTGCGTGCGGCGGGCACGAGATCGCCGACCCCGTCGAGCGGTGCCGCGGCGAGCGCCTCACGGAGGGCCAGCACCCCGGCGAGGGCATCGACCTCGGCAAGGAACGCCCGCTCCCCCATCGGCAGGACGCGCACCAGACCGGCATCACGCACCACAGCGGCATCACGCACCACCGCGGGATCACTCACCACGGCGGCATCACGCACCACCGCGGGATCACTCACCACGGCAAGCCGCTCACCATGGCGGGCGCACGCCGATTCGCGCGGCGTCGAGCGCGGCGCGAACGGCACGGGCCATCGCGACGCTTTCGGGGGTGTCGCCGTGCAGGCACAGCGAGACGGCCTGGGCGACGACGAGGGTGCCGTCGATCGCCTCGACGACACCCTCGCGCGCCAGCCGCACCGCGCGCTCGGCGACGGCATCGGGGTCGTGGAGCAGGTCACCCGGCATCCCCCGCGGCACGAGCGCGCCGTCGGGCGTGTAGCCGCGGTCGAGGAAGGCCTCACGAACGAAGGGCACGCCCGCGGCTTCGGATGCCTCGGCCAGCGCGTCGCCGAGAGCCAGCACCGGCACGCCTCGGCCGAGGGAATCCGAGAGGTCGACGACCGCCCGAACGAGCGCTCGCGCCTGCTCGGGATGCGCACCGGCGGCGTGGTAGAGCGCCCCGTGCGGCTTGACGTAGCGGATGTCCGCCCCGGCCACGCGCAGGGCCTCGAGCTGCGCCCAGACGACCGCGGTCAGTTCCGCGGGCGCGAGGTCCATCGCGGCGCGGCCGAACCCGGCGCGATCCGGGTACGACGGATGCGCACCGACGGCCACGCCATGCCGCGCGGCGCGTTCGATCGCGAGGCGCATCGACGAGACATCCCCCGCGTGTCCGCCCGTCGCGACACTCGCGCTCGAGATGACGGCGAACATCGCCTCATCGTCCGCGGACGGCACTCCATCGACCGTCTCGCCGAGGTCGGCGTTGAGGTCCACGGATGCGACGGTCACGGGACCATTGTCCCGCGTGCCGCTCGGCTACCGTGGGCGGGTGAGCAGAAAGCGCGACGGCGACGACGAGGCATCCGCTCCCTCGACCCGCCTGTCGGATGGCTCGATCGCTCGCGTCGTGCCCTCGCCGTACACGACGGGGTGGGAATTGGATGTCGCCGGCACCCCCCAATCCCATGTCGATCTCGACGACCCGACACACCTCCACTTCGAATACATCGCGCGCATGGGCGCCGTCATCGACCGGCTGAAGCTCCCGGGGCAGCCCCTCACCGCCGTGCACCTCGGCGCCGGAGCGCTCACCCTGCCCCGCTACATCGCGTGGACGCGACCGGGCTCGCGCCAGCAGGTGGTGGATATCGAGCCTGCGCTGGTCGACCTGGTGCGCGCCGAGCTGCCGCTTCCGAGCGGCGCATCTATCCGGGTCCGAATCGGCGACGCGCGCGCCGTGCTCGGGCGCCTCCCTGCGGGACTCGTCGGCACGGTCGACCTGCTCATCTCGGACGTCTTCGCCGGGGCGCAGACGCCCGCACACCTGACCTCGGTCGAGTTCTACCGCGCGGCTGCCGCCGTCCTCGCCCCGGACGGTGTGCTGCTGGTCAACGTCGCCGACGGACCCGGCCTGCGCTACGCACGCCGCCAGGTCGCGACGGTCCGCGAGGTGCTGCCCAACGTCATCGTGCTCGCCGAGGTGCAGGTCTTGAAGGGTCGCCGCTTCGGCAACCTGGTGATCGCCGCATCCGCCGCCAAACTCCCGACGGCCTGGTTGCCGCGACTGATGGCCGCAGGCCCGCACCCCGCCAAGGTCGCCGAAGGCACGGAACTCGACGCATTCGTCGCGGGTGTCAGCGCCACGACGGATGCCGACGCCACCGATTCTCCGGCCCCATCGTCGTCTCTGTTCGACCGCTGAAAAAACAACGCGAAGCGAGCAGCGGCGCGCCCGGCGCGGCTCGGCCGGTTGTGCGCCCCCACGTTGCACACTGGAGGAGCGAAACACGCGGTGAGGAGGTCACGGTGAGCTACATCCACGGGTACGACCCCGAAACACTGCGCGAGATCGTGGACGTGAACGAGTGCCGCGAGCGCTTGCTGGAACTCGGCGACCAGCGGAGCCTGCCCGCCCTGCTCGAGCGCGTCTGGCTGCTGAAGGTGCTCGACCGCCTGGAAGAGGCGAGCGTCATCTCGGACGAGTCGGTGCGTGTCGCCCGCATGGCCGGCACCCGCAAGGATCTGCTGCGTGCACGCATCCTGCACGCCACCGTCCAGCAGTGGCGCGGAGCGTATGCCGCCGCCGAGCATGAACTGTCCACCTGCGCGGGTGAGGCGGAAGGCCAGGGCTGGTCTGCCATCGCGGCGTTCTCGTACCAGCACCGCGGCAAGGTGCACTACGACGCCGGCGACTATGAGTCCGCGCGTCGCGACTTCAAGCGGGCCCTGTTCCTGCGTCAGGAGTCGGGCGCACCCGATGAGCAGCTCGAAGCGACGCTGCTCGCCGTCGACGCCGCGGACCGGCGTCGAGCCCGAACGTCGGTCGCGAGCTGACGGCACTTTTCCGGAGGGCGTTGCAGCCTCCGCGACCGATGTCGTAGGGACGGTTTAGGTTTTTCGACATGTCCGATCTGCAACGCGTGCGCACGTGGGCCGATGCCCTCATCTCGCTCCATCTGGATGCTTCGTGGTCGTTCGGGTTCGACAACGCCAAGCGCCGCGCAGGGCTCTGCGACTACACGCGCAAGCGGATCAGCGTCTCGCGCTATCTGTCCGCACGCTATGACGACGACACGAACCACCAGACCTTGCTGCACGAGGTTGCGCACGCGATCGCGGGCCCGGCCGCCGGACACGGGGCACGGTGGAAGCAGGTCGCCCGCGAGCTGGGCTACGTGGGTGGCACGACGCACGCGGGCGAGACGGCGACCGAACTCGCCCCCTGGATCGGGGTGTGCCCGGCCGGGCACCTCGCGTATCGGCATCGGCGGCCGACACGGCCCGCCTCGTGCGTGAAGTGCGCGCCCCGGTTCGACGATCGCCACCTGTTCCGGTGGGAGAAGCGCGAGATCTCGCCCGCCGAGCGCCTCGCGGCGATGCAGGAGCGCTGAGCCCGAGCACGCGCTGGCCCCGGCCAGTTGTCGGTTGCGAGCGGCCCCCGGGCTCCAGCCGCTGTGCCCCAGCCGCTCAGGCGTACACGCGCAGGTCGCTCGGAACCATCCGAAAGCGAATCTCGTGTCGGCCGTCGGCATTCTCATCGAGGCGTGTCTCGAGCTCGCCGTCGTGCACGAAGACCGGGAGCGAACCTTGCTGTGGCAAGACCGCCAGCGTGAGCTCGGGCACCAGTCGACGCTCGATATCCGACGAACGCGGCATCAGGCGCAGCGCCCGCGCGACAGCGGCGGTCCGTCGGCCGAACGCGAGCGAGGCGACGGCGCGGTACCGCGGCCCACGGGCGTGCAACACCCGAACATCGAGCACATCGTCATCGACGCTCCAGCGCCGCATCGTCGCGACGCCCTGCGGATCGTTGCGGCCGACGCTGGCGAACACCGACCAGACGCGCATCCGCTCTCCGTCCAACTCGATCTCGATGGGCTCGGCTTCGCGCAGCACACCCCAGGCCGCAACGACCCCTCCGAACCACTTACCCAGACGGTCGCGGTATCCCTCGCGCCTCGCGACGAAATCCGGATAGATGCCCACCGAGCCCGCATTGAGGACGGTGGCGCCCGGTCCGCCCGTCGACAGCTCGGCAGCGGCGACGCGTATCCCCCGACCGTCGCGGAGGGCCTCGATGCCGCTTTCCACCGTGTCGGCACCGATGGCGCGAGCGAAATGATTGAAGGTCCCGCCCGGAAGCACCAGGAGCGGAAGGTCCGTGTCGCGCGCGATAGCGGCGAGTGTCGAGACCGTCCCATCCCCGCCGCAGACTCCGAGGACGCGTGGAGGTGATGAGCTCGCCAGGGCGCGGGCAGCGACAGCGGACGGCGGATCTTCCGGGTCGAACTCGCTCAGCCGTGCGTTCGGCAGCTCCTTCTCGATCTCGCTCCGCGGGTCCGTGCGGATGACCTCCACTCCCGAAGACGGATTCACGAAGATGAGCACCCCGTCACCGTCCCGGGACGCCGGGAGGTCGACGCGCTCTCCCCGCTCCGGCGCCGGCCCCTCGGGCGAGGTTCGCGCCGGCACGAGGACGCGACCCAGGAGCCCCACTCCCGCACCGATCGCGAAGCCCCCGACGACATCCGAGAGCCAGTGGGCCCGCACATGCATACGGGAGTACCCGACCGCGGCAGCGAGGGGCGCCACCACGGCACCGACGAGCGGTGCTTCGATCGCGACTCCCGTGGCGAATGCTGCAGCGCTCGCGGAATGCCCGGAGGGGAACGACGCCGACGTCGGGTACACGGCGAGGCGTCGGCGGACGGGGATGTCCGTCAACACGGGGCGCGAGCCGCCGAACACCTCCTTGCCGATGAGGTTGGCGAGGATGCTCGCCACCGCGAGCGATGCGACACCGCGGAGCGCGGCCCGCGAACGTCCGGAGACGATGAGGACGCCCGCAAGGACAAACCAGAGTCGTCCGTGATCTGCTGCGCGCGAGAGGCGGCGGTACCCGCTGTCGCGCGCCCGCAGGTCGCGCCGGGCATTCACACGACGGTTGGCGAACCGGTCGGCCCGGCGCACCCACCGCGGCATGACGGTCGTCCGGCGATGTGCAATGTGCGGCTGCCGCAGGATGCCGAAACGCATCCCCCGAGGCTACGCTGCGGCCCCGCCCCGCGGCAGTGCCGGGTCCGGCGTAAATCTGAAAGGAATGTCGGGCCGCGAGCGACCCTGAATCGCCTCACCAGGCACATCTGACTCCACCGTTCCTTTCAGATTTACGCCGGGGCCTAACGCGCGGCTCGGGCAGGGTCGCTTCGGCAGGCTCAGCGACCGGCACCGGACGATCCCTGGGCCTGACCGGCACCCACGGTCCTGAGCCTGTCGAAGGGATCGGCGAAGCTCGGCTACCGGTACCGGTGCAACACTGGGGACATGCGCATCCTGCTCAAGCTCGTGATCGACTGCGACGCGGATGCCGCGTGGCGGGCCCTGCACTCACCCCGCGCGGTGGCCGAGCTATACGGCTCGCTCGTCCGCCTCGAATCCGCCGAGCCGGGCGGCCTGCCGACACGCTGGGAGCCGGGGACGGATGCCGTCGTCGACATATCGATCGGCGGGATCGTGCCGATGGGCCGGCAGCTCATCCACGCGAGCGACCGGGTCACCCTGGACTCGCGGGGCGAGGTGCGCATCTTCCGGGACAGCGGCATTCCCCTCACCGGACCGCTCGCCTCGCTGGATGTCTGGGACCACCAGCTCGCGGTCTCACCCGCACCGGGCGACCCCGCGCGAACCCTGTGGCGCGAGCGCCTCACGATCGGCGGCCGCACCGCTCCCCTGCTGTGGCCAGGACTCTGGGCGGCTTGGCAGTGGCGGGCCCTGCGCATCCGGGCCCTCGCCCCCACGTGGGCACACGATATCGAAGCGACGGACGCGGCTGGGCCTTCCACCTGAGCCGTCTGCCTGAGCCCTCTCCCCGAGCGTGCGGGGTGAGCACGGGGCGTGACACCACCGCCCGATCACAGGCACAGCGCCCCCAGACGCCCTACTCAGCGAGCGCTTCGACGGGCGCGACCTGGGTGGCGAGTCGCGTCGGAACGACCGCGGCGACCAGCGTCAGGATGGCCGTCGCCACGACGACAACCGCGAGGGGCACGACCGGCAGCGCCGGCAGCACGAAGGTCCCCGCGGTCCCGCCGGGCACGACCGGCACGGAGCCGAGCAGCGACTGCGCACCCGCCCATCCGTACGCCACGCCGAGCACGAGGCCGAGCGCGAGGGCAGCGACGGTCACGTGGGCGGCCTCGAGCAGGATCATGCGTCGCACCTGCCCGTTCGAGAGGCCGAGGGCGCGCAGCAGTCCGAGCTCGCGGCGCCGCTGCACGACCCCGATCGTCAGCAGATTCACGAGGCCGACACCGGCGATGACGGCCGAGACCCCGACGAGCGTCATCATCACGATCGAGAAGGTGTCGAGCAGCGACGCCATGTACGGCGGCAGTTCGCCGCCTCCCGTCGCGGTCAGCACGGCCTTGGTCGATTCGATCGCGACGGCGAACATCGTCACGAGCGTGACCCCCATGACCACGCCGATAGCCATGCGAGACGAGCGTTCCGGATGCCTCAGCCCGTTCTCTGCGGCGAGTCGCGCGGTTGCCGACGAGCCGAAGGCGCGACCGACAAGACGGAGGACCGGCGGCATGACGATCGTCGAGCCGAGGGCAAGCCCCGTGAATGACAGGAGGCCGCCCAAGAATGCGACGACGACGCCCAGGGGTGTGACGATTCCGACCAGGATGCCGAGCGCAAGCAGCACCGCGCCGGCAGAGAACAGCGCGATTGCCGTGATGTTGCGTCCGGGGCGGCGGGCGAGGTCGCTGTGCGTCCGCTCGACCGAGCCGCCGAGCGCCTCGAGTGGCGTGACGGAGAGCACACGGTGCGACCCCGACCAGGCCGCGGCCCACGTCGTGAGCACGACGACAACGGCCGGCACGAGCAGTTCTGGCCGCACAAGTGGGAAGGGCACCGTCGGGCGGTCGATGAGTTCACCGGCGATCGCGACCCCGACGGCCGCGACACCGGTGCCCGCCAGCAGCCCGACGACGGCACCGATCGCGCCGACGACGAGGCCCTGGCGCGCGACCTCCGCGCGCTGCGACCGTGCCGATGCCCCGATGAGGCGCATGAGCGCGATGTTGCGGACCCGGCCCGCCACGATCGTGGCGAACGTGTTGGCGGTGACGATCGCGGCGACGAACACCGCGACACCCAGGAGCAACACGGTGAGGATGCCGACGACCACGGCGAGCGTTCCGCTCGAACCGATCATCTCGTCGGCGAACAGGAATGCGCCGATATAGCCCGTCGCGCTGATGAGCACGACGCCGAAGGCGCTCGAGAGCGCGGCGACGAGGATGCTCGCGCCCATTCCGCGCTCGCGCAGCCAGGCGAGGCGAGCGGTACCGGCCACGGCGCGCGTATCACCCGAGAAAGACAGGGTGGAAGCGGATGCCTGAGGCTCCGTCGCGACGGCGCTCACGCTCGCACCGCCCGCACGACGTCGTCTTCCGCATCGACCGGAGCGTCGTCTTCCGGATCGCGCAGAGCGCCGCCTTCCGCGGCGAGCATGTGTGCCGAGATCTGCTCGGCACTCTGCTGCGACCGGTCCGCGACGATTCGCCCGTCACCGAGGAACAGGACGCGATCGGCATAGCTCGCCGCGATCGGGTCGTGCGTGACCATCGCGATGCTCTGCCCGTGCTCGCGGGACGCCGTCGCCAAAAGCGCCAGTACGTCGCGACCCGAGCGGGAGTCGAGGTTTCCCGTCGGCTCATCCGCGAAGACGAGGTCCGGTCCGGTTGCGAGCGCCCGGGCGATCGCGACGCGCTGCTGCTGCCCGCCGCTCAGCTGATGCGGACGGTGCCGCAGCCGCCCACCGAGACCGAGCGTCTCGACCAGGCCGTCGATGCGTGCGCGCTCGAGGGCGCTCGGCCGGCGCCCGTCCAGATCGAAGGGCAGCATGATGTTGCCGATCGCGTCGAGGGTCGGGACGAGGTTGAAGGCCTGGAACACGAAACCGACGCGGCGTCGCCGCAGGATCGTCAGGTCGAGGTCTGTCGCGCCCGTGATCTCGGAGTCGCCGATCCACGCTCGTCCCGAGGTCGGGGCGTCGAGACCCGCCATGACGTGCATGAGCGTGGACTTACCGGAGCCGGACGGACCCATGATCGCCGTGAACTCCCCGCGACGGATGCCGACGGTGACATCGTCGAGCGCCCGCACCATCCCCTCGCCGGAACCGTAGGACTTGGACAGGTTGTGCACCCGGGCGGCGAGCCCGAGTTCTGTTGTGGAAATCTGCATGTCTTCGACGCTAGGGATGGCGCCCATCCCGGCGCGTCCGCCGGAGGTCGTCGCCGCATCCTTCTGAAGGATGACGTTCGTGTCGTCCCCCGAGTCCGGGGCGGGGATGCCTCAGGCGAGCCCGTGCTCGAAAGCGAAGACGACGAGCTGCACACGGTCGCGCAGCCCGAGCTTGGCGAGGATTCGGCTGATGTGCGTCTTGACCGTGGCCTCGGACAGGAACTCCCGCCCCGCGATCTCGGCGTTACTGAGTCCACGCGCCGCGAGCGCGAAGATCTCGCGTTCGCGCTCCGTAAGTCCCCCGTACGACGCGGGAACGGGCCTCGGCGCCTCGGCGAAATGGGCGAACAGGTCACGGGTCGCGGATGCCGCAATCACAGCCGACCCCGCATGCACGGTGCGGATGGACGCGAGCAAGAACTCGGGATCGGCGTCTTTCAGCAGAAACCCGCTGGCCCCGCCCCGGATGGCGCGAGCGGCCGCCTCGTCGAGATCGAAGGTGGTGAGCATGACGACGCGGGGTGGCCCGTCGGAAGAAGCGGGGTCCGCATAGGCGGGATCGGCCAGGATCTCGGCCGTCGCGCCGATGCCGTCGAGCACGGGCATCCGAATATCCATCAGCACGACATCCGGACGCGTTTCGCGCACGACCCGAACCGCCTCACGACCATCGGATGCCTCGGCGACGACCTCGAGATCGGCCTGCGAGGCCACGAGCATCCGGATGCCCGCCCGGAAGAGGGCCTGATCGTCGACCAGTGCGACGCGGATCATGCGAGCTCTCCCGCCAGCGCCGCGGCGAGCGGAAGGGATGCCGCAACGACGAACTCTCCGGACGCGGCGCCGGCCGTGAGTGTGCCGCCGGCGAGGTGAGCGCGCTCACGCATCCCGATGAGGCCGTGCCCGGAGCCGGAGGTATCTTCACCGGGCACATCGTGCGGGTTGAGGCGCGCATCACCCGCCATGTGTGCCAGACGAATGCGGTTGCGGACCGCGAGATCGACGCGGTCGGGATGCCAGGCGAGCACAACGGACACCGCACCACCATCGCCGTGCCGGAGGGCGTTGGTGAGCGCCTCCTGCAGGATCCGGTACAGCGCGAGCTGCACGGCGGCCGGCGGATCCGCGCGGGGCGTGGGCTCGACGTCGACGTGCAGAGCCACGCCGGCCGCCCGCACCTGGGCATAGAGCGCCTCGAGGTCCGCGAGGGTCGGCTGCGGGCCCTCCGCCTGGCTGTGTCGCAGCTGCGTCAGCAGCAGCCGCACGTCGGAGAGGGCCGCCCGCGCCGTCGTCGAGATCGTGCCGAGAGCGGATCCGGTGGCCTCAGGATCCGTCGCCGCCGCGTACCGCGCACCGTCGGCCTGAGCGATGATGACCGCGAGCGAGTGGGCGACGACATCGTGCATGTCGCGCGCGATCGTTGTGCGCTGCTGCTCCGCGATCGCCTCGTCCTGCGCCCGCATCTGGGCCTCGCGGTTGGCCCGCGCGCGGAGTGCCGTCCGCACGAGTGCGCCGACCGTCCACGACAGCAGCAACGCGAAGGTCGCGGCGACCCAGACCGCGAGTCCCGCGACGAGATACTGCCCGAGGGCGTCCGTGATGCTCCAGCCGCCGCGCAGGAGGGGCGGAACGATCAGATAGAGCGAGATGAGCGCCGCGCCGAGAACCCCGGAGGCGAAGGCCAGCCACATCACCAGGCGCGCACCATACGCCGCCGCCGCATAGAGCACCCCGAAGATCGCGACGTTCACGAGCAATGGCGAGAGCCCGAGCGCCATCTGCACCAGCGCCCCCGCCCACACGGCAGCGAGCGCAAGTGCGGGGCTCGCCCGGCGCAGGGCGAGCCCCGCACTGAAGATCACGACCACGGGCAGTATCTGCCAGGCGACGGTGCCCGAGGAGCTGGCCCATAGCACCCAGCCCGCGGAGACATCGGCGAAGACCGCGATGATGAACAGCAGCCCGGCTATGGTCACGTCGACGGCCAGTTGGTACGGCTTGAGGGGGCGGAACACGCTTCTCACGGTACGGGAGCGCGCGAGCCGAGGCATCCGTCTGTGGATGTATCTGACGCCGCGTTTGCGGTTCACTCAGGCGGGCAGGATCGGTCGGTTTTCGTAGAACGTCTGCAGCACGACGGTCGTTCGCGTACTCACCGACGCGACTCCCCGGATGCGGCGGATGAGCGTCTCGAGTGCGCGCGGTGACGCAACCCGCACGAAGAGCATGTATGCCGCGTTGCCGGCTATGGAGTGACACGACTCGATCTCGGTGATGTGCTCGAGCAACTCGGGAGCATCGTCGGGCTGCGCGGGGTCGAGCGGCGTGATCTCGATGAACGCCGCGAGAGGCTTGCCGACGGCTTCGACATCCACGATCGCGCGATACCCCGCGATGACGCCCCGTGTCTCGAGTCGCCGCATCCGGGCCTGCACGGCCGAAACCGACAGCCCGACGGCCTCGGACAGCTGCGCGAGGGTGGCGCGGGCATCGCGCGAGATCGCGCGCACGATCGACAGATCAACCGGGTCGTCGAGAACCGCAGGATGACGATGCAGTTCCTGATCTTCCATGTGGTGATCGTATCAACAGGAATATTTCCTGCTGACGAGCGGCACGACCATACATCTTCCTACAATTCTCGAGATGGCGCGTGGGCGCAGCACGGAGCGGAGACGGACATGACGATCGACACGACCCTGGACAGCGGCACCGCCGCAGGCGTGGTCGGTGACGTCGAGACGAGCGCCGCCTGGATCTCGCTCCGCGATGCGGCGGTCGACCTGCAGGCGCTGCAGGCGCAGGATGGCTCGATCCCCGATCCCGCGCAGCATGCCGCGGCTGCGGGGCTCGTCGACACGATCGTGCGTGGCATCCGCGAGCTCGCCCCGCTCTTCCCTCACGATGCGGCGTACCTCGAGGCATCCGTCGGCGACTTCGAGCGCTGGGTGCGCAGCCGCTTCGGGGTACCGGACTTCCACGACTCGCTCGTTGCCTTCCAACCCCAGCAGCACCGCGTCGACGGGCTGCGACACCTCGTCGTCTTCCCGATGTACACCCAGAACGGATCGAGCAACCGATACGTCGAGGCCCTGATCGTCGAAACCATCTGGCCCGAGTTCATCGCCAGACTCGAGGCCGGCGACTACACGAACCGGCTGTTCGTCTCACTGCGCCTGATCGACTTCACGCCCGGCTACGACACCAATTCGGCCGTTCTCTTTCCCGAGACGGTCGCGGTGCGCGAGATCCCGACCTTCACGTGGGGCGCGATCTTCCAGGATCGCGAGGCCGCCCGCTACCGCCGCGTGGTGCGCGCCGCCGCCGAGATCACCCGCCTCGAGCTGCCGGCGGACGCCGCGCGCCTGCTCGATGACCACGCCCTCGCCGAGCGTACCTTCGTGATGTGGGACATCATCCACGACCGCACCCACATGCGCGGCGACCTGCCGTTCGACCCGTTCATGATCAAGCAGCGGATGCCGTACTTCCTCTACTCGCTCGAAGAGTTGCGGTGCGACCTGACCGCCTTCCGCGAGTGCGTTGCGATCGAGAAGCGTCTGTCTGCGGGAGACGGAGAACTCGACGTCGAGACGCTCGAGCACGCAAAGCTCGTGCAGTACGCGGTGATCTTCGATCGCATCTTCCGCTTCGCGATCACGGGGTCCCGGGTTCGCAACTACGACGGGCTCGGCGGGCAGCTGCTGTTCGCGTGGCTACACCAGCGCGGGGTGATGCACTGGACCGACACCCGACTCACCCTCGACTGGACCGACGTGCCCGCGGCGGTCGTGGCGCTCGCCGATGCGATCGACGAGTTGTACTGGCGCTCGATCGACCGTCCGAAGACCGCGCACTGGCTCGCCGCATACGAGTTGATCCGCGGGGTTCTGACACCCCACCCGGGGTCGGTGTGGGCGCAGGGCCTGCCCCGAGACATCCTGATCGGACCGCCGAAGGGCTTTACGGACGCGGTGCTCGACGACGAATTCCCCCTGTCGATGTTTTACGAGGCCCTCGACCGCAAGATGGCACCGGTCATCGCGTCGACGAGCGGCATTCGGGGCGATGCCTGACCGCGCGCGCCCCGAATTAGGCTGAGTACCGTGACCCGAATCCACGATGCCGCCGTGCGCGGCTTCGCATCCGACAACTATTCCGGCATCCATCCCGAGGTACTCGCGGCCATCGCCGCGGCAAACGAGGGACACCAGGTCGCCTACGGCGAGGATGCCTACAGCGCCCGCCTGCAAGAGGTGGTGTCCGCCCAGTTCGGCGCCGGGGCCGAGGCATTCCCCGTCTTCAACGGCACGGGCGCGAACGTGGTGGGCCTGCAGTCGATGCTGCCGCGCTGGGGTGCGGTCGTTGCGGCCTCGAGCGCGCACATCAACGTCGACGAGGGCGGCGCCCCCGAGCGGGTCGCGGGCATCAAGCTTCTGACCGTGCCGACGGACGACGGCAAGCTCACACCCGAGCTGGTCGACCGCGAGGCCTGGGGGTGGGGTGACGAGCACCGCGCCCAGCCCCTCGTGGTGTCGATCACGCAGTCATCCGAGCTCGGCACGGTGTACACGCCCGACGAGGTGCGGGCGCTCGCCGACCACGCCCACGGCCTGGGAATGCGCCTGCACCTCGATGGCGCGCGCGCCTCGAACGCCGCCGCCGCGCTCGGCGTACCGCTCCGCGCCTTCACGACCGACGCGGGCGTCGACGTGCTGAGCCTCGGTGGCACGAAGAACGGGGCGATGCTCGCCGAGGCGATCGTCGTGCTGGACCCCGAGGCATCCGAGGGCCTGAAGTTCTTGCGCAAGCTCAACATGCAGCTCGCGTCGAAGATGCGCTTCGTCTCGGCGCAGCTGATCGCCCTGTTCGAGGGCGACCTGTGGCTGCGAAACGCGACGCACGCCAACGCGATGGCGGCGCGGCTGCGCGCGGGAGTCGAGGCCGGCATTGCGGATGGCTCCATTCAGGGTGTTGCGTTCACCCAGCCGACGCAGGCGAACGGCGTCTTCGCGACGCTGCCGGCGGGCGCGGCAGATCAGTTGCGCGAGCGCGTGCGCTTCTACGATTGGGGCCCCGCCTCCGGAGGCTCGGAGCATCGCGATAGCGATGGTTCGAGTGGAGGTGGGGAGGATGCGGCGATCAGCGAGGTGCGGTGGGTCTGCTCGTTCGACACGGAGCCCTCCGACATCGACGCGTTCGTCGCCGACATCGCGCGCGTCACGAGCGGCAGTTAGGCCGAATCTAGGGCTCGCGACGCGTTCGAGTAGCGACGATCGCCACCGCGATCCCCACGGCTAGTGCCGCGGCAGTAATCCCTGCGGTGGCCACCGGCACGACAGTATTCGCCCAATCGCTCTGCCCTTTCCAGATGTTTCCGAGAGCGGTGACGGTCCACGGAACAGCCGCCCCCACCACGGCGCCGAAAACCCCCATGCCCAGAGCACTACGCACGCTCTGTCG
Organism: Microbacterium sp. HM-570; assembly: GCF_054165885.1. Lineage (NCBI taxonomy): Bacteria > Bacillati > Actinomycetota > Actinomycetes > Micrococcales > Microbacteriaceae > Microbacterium > Microbacterium sp. HM-570. Next base: position 2,507,038 of record NZ_CM135111.1, on the reverse strand, counting down.
GTACCCGGTGTTGTTGATCGACGCGAGCGCTGCGAGCGCGCCAGTCGATGCGCCGAGGCCCGAGGCGCCGCCTACGTATGCTCCCAGGAGGACCATGCCGAGCAGACCGCGAGCGCCGGAGCCGTACCCACCGTTCGTCGCCACGTACACACAGGCGACCACGACCACGCCAAGAACGAGGCACGTTGCGGCGACGAGAAGCAGAGTGGGTCCGTAGCGCCGCCAGGTCATACGCACCAATCTAGGCTCCACCGGGACGCGCACGACGTGTCGATACCGCGCGGCCGAGTCGACCGATGACGGTCAGCGCGTGACCTTGGATGAGCTGCGGCGCGACCTGAACACGTGAACGATGTGGTCGAGCTGACCGGCGCCGCAGCACGCCAGAAGCTCCCCGGTCCCGCACGGGCGCGGGTTCTCGACGCGATCGAACGCCTCGGGCCGCCGGCCCGGGCTCGCCTATGCTGACGGCATGGATGCCTCGATGAACCCGCTCGTGCCGGCGTCATACGACATCGTCTGGAGCATTGTCTTCATCGTCGGGCTTGCCCTGACAATCGCGGCACTCGTGTCGATCGCCCGGCGCGCAAAGCACCTCACCGCGACCCACGCCCTCGTCTGGACGCTGCTGGCCATCTTCGTGCCGCTGCTCGGCCCGATCGCCTGGCTGACGATCGGTCGTCGCGCTTCGGGCGCCGAGAGTTTCCGCGCTCCCGCGGACGGCTAGCTGCGGTCCGAACTCTCGGCGGAAGCTTCTTCCTGCACCTCGGACTCGGCATCTGCGTTCGAGGTAGTGTCGGGTTCCGCCCGCGATGCGACGGTGTCGGCGGAGGCATCCGCATCCGCGTCCTCTTCGTCCAGCGGAACCTCGCCGCGGATGAGTTCCTTCACCCCGGCCATGAAGCTCGACATCTCGTGCTGCTGCCAGCGGAGCTGCCGCGTGCGGTCCTCGGCGTCGCGCAGAACCCCGGTCGAGTGCGTTGTAACCAGGTCGATGATGCGCTGCGCCTTGTCGCGCGCCCGATCGAGCTGTTCGTTCGCGCGCACGTTGGCATCGGCCTCGACCTGCGCCGCCTGGGCGCGTGCGAGCCGCTCGTAGTCCTCCGCCTTGGCCGAGATGCGCTTCGCGTGCTCGAGCGAGGCCGCGACCTGCTCGTTCGCGTCGGCCGTGATGCGCTCGGCGTGCGCCACAGCCTGGTTGTGCAAAACCAGAAATTCTTGCTGTGCGTCATCCTGGCGCCGCGTCAGCGACTCCTCGAACTCGAGCACACGCGCGCGCATCTCGCGGACGGCGGCCTCGGCATCCGCGCGGTCCTGAGCCGTCTCGCGCGAGACGAGGGCGCGCAACGCGGCGGCACCCTTCTCGGCCTCGGTGCGGATCGCGGCGGCCTCCTGCTCGGCCTGAGCAACCTTCTCGGCGGCGTGTGCACGCTCGCGCTCGAGCATCGCCTCGTGCGCGGTGAGCTCGGTCTCGATGCGGAGGCGCGCCTGCTGTGCGTCACTCTCGGCCTGCGAACGGATCGCTTCCGCATCCGCCTCCGCTTCTCGCCGACGCGTCCGAATCTCTTCGCGTGCCGACTCGAGCAGGCGCTCGGTCTGCACGGTCGCATTCTTGATGAGCACGCTCGCCTGGCCCTCGGCGACGCGCAGAATCTCTTCGAACTGCTGACGACCCTCGGATGCTTCGGATGTCGCACCGACGAGCTCGTCCGTCAGTGCCTGCACCTGCTGCTCGACATCCGCGGCCTTCGCCTGTGCCTCGCGCAGGTCGGCCTCGAGCTTCTCGATCGACTGCCGCGCCTGCGTCAACTCACGACTGCGGGTGGTCGCCGCTTTCTCACCGCGGCGGATGCGCGCCTCGAGCGCCGTGACGCGATCGCCGCGCTCCTGTAGGCGGGACGACAGGGTCGCCACGGCAGCATCGACCTCGTGCTTCTCATAGCCCCGAAAAGCCGTCGTGAATGAGAGGGAATCACCGGCATCGCCGGCTCCACCGATCAGCTCGTCGAAGGCCGAAGCCGCCGCATCCGGCTGCTCGTTACCCGTGTTCTGCGTGGTCATGTCCCCGTCCCCGTCTCTCTGCTCCACCACGGTCTGTTCCCCGGATAACCCGGGGGCACCGTCGCCGATCCTTCCGCCACACATGCACGTTCCCGTCCATACGAGGACACAGCCATTCGAGGACACGGCCATTCGAGGACACAGCCACCCCGCACCGCGCCGGGTTGCGCGGGAGAGAAATGGGTTGTGTCGTCGACCGCGGACGGATGACGGATGATCGGGTGTTGCGTAGCGGGTGCCGCCCGATCACGACGAACAATACCGGTACGAGCTATCCCGGACGAGACGTCATTCACAGCGCCGTTCTCGGGACGACCCCGCCGCGCGTCAGCGCCCCGCCGAAGGCCCCGAGGGACGCCCCGTCACGAGTGACGCGAGCGTCGGTCGCCAATGGCGTGAAACATACTCGACTGCCTCGTCCACGCCGAGAGCGCGGGTGGAGTTTCCGACACGCACCCACAGGTCGGTGGCTGGGCCGCCGTCGCGCGGCGCCGTCAAGAAGACCGGCTTCGGCGATGGCGGACAGTTGAGGGCGCAGACCGTGCCCGCGTCCGCGAGCGTTGCGAACTGAATGTGGGGCAGCGCGGCGGCGTTGCGGCCGACGAGCGTCGAGAGCAGGTCACGCAGCCAGAGCTCGAACCGGTCGTGGTCGGGCGTCCGGAGGGTTGCGAGATCCCGTTCCAGGCCGCGCACGACACCGTCGTCGCTCGCGCCGATGACCAGCACTCCGCCGTTGCTGTTCAAGAACGCGGCGACCGTCTTTGCGATCGCGAGTTCCATCCGCGGATCCTTCTTATGTTCACGGACGTTCCACCGCGCGGTCTCTTTGAACTCGACGTGGTCGGATTCCCCCGCGGCGAGGAACGCCGCCACATCGACGTCGCCATAGTTCGGGCGGATGAGCGCCGCAATCGACGCCGCGACGAAGGTGAGCCCGATGCTCGAGCCGAACGCGAGCAAGAGCGTCGTCGGCATCCAGAGGTACTGACCGTAGAAGAGCAGTCCCGCGAGCAGGAGCCCCACGCTGATGCCGAGCAGCGAGATCACGGCCATCGTCGTCAGACCCAGGCGCAGTCGACGGCCGAACAGCCGACGCACGACCCATGCGACCGCGTAGGCGAAAGCGAGAGCGACGGGGAGGGCGATAGCGAACTCGACGAGGAGGGGACTTGCAGGCATCCGTTCGGTCCCGACTCAGCGCAGGGCGCCGACGCTCGCCAGTGCGAGGCGGACGAGCGTGCCGCGGCCGCCCTCCATCTCGGCGGCGAGCGCATCGGACGCTGCCTCTTCGGGCGACATCCACGTGACCTCGAGCGCGTCCTGGCGCGGCTCGCACGTCCCGGTCACGGGCACGACGAAGGCGAGCGAAACGGCGTGCTGACGATCGTCGTGGAAGGCGGTGACGCCGGGAATCGGCAGGTACTCGGCGACCGTGAACGGAGTCACCTGAGGGGGCAGCAGGGGGAAGGCCATCGGGCCGAGATCGTTCTCGAGGTGGCGGAACAGCGCATCCCGCACCGTCTCGCCATGCCGCACACGGCCGCTGACGAGCGAACGGGTGATCTCGCCGACCGGTGTGGCGCGCAGCAGGATGCCGACCTCGGTCACGGAGCCCACGCCATCCGTCCGCACGGGCACGGCCTCGACGTAGAGCATCGGCAGCCGGCGCCGCGCCTCGGCCAGCTCGACCTCGCTCAGCCAGCCGGGATTCGCCGCGCTTCCCGTCGTCGGCGAGCCGAACGAACCGTCGTCACGCGGATCGCTCGAACGTCCGAACGACGCTCCCATGCCGCTCAACCGATCGCGCCCCTCGGGGCCGTCGTCTTCGGGGGGATCGGGGTCAGGTGTGCGCACCGGCATGTCTCTTGTATACCTCAGCCTTTCGCGCGACCCCGTACATGCGAAAGGAACGGCGAGACGGATGTGGCGGATGTGGCGCCGAATCGACCTCATGGGCCCCACGAGTCACATGGGTCCTCCGAGATGTGCGCGGAAGCCACGCGCCAGCTCAGAGCACCGTGTCCGCGGGGTTTGCCAGGATGGGGGCATGTCCCCCACCGACGAGACCCCATCGTCCGCGTCATCCGCAGCGACCCTGCCGCCCGAGCTCGATCCGGATGCCGCGCTCTGGTCGGATGCCCCGGCAGGGCGTCCCCTGCTGGTGCTGTTGCACGGGTACGGGTCGGACGAGCGCGACCTGTTCGGTCTCGTCCCGTACCTCCCGCCCGCCTTCGTCTTCGCGGCCCCGCGCGCGCCCCTCGCCCCGCCGTGGCCGGCACCGGGCTACTCCTGGTACCCCATCGAGGGCCTGAACGGGCGAGACTCCGCCGGTGTGACGCGGGCGGCCGAACGACTCTGCGCCTGGCTCGACGAGCACGCGGTCGGGGCGACGTCGATCGGCCTGCTCGGATTCTCTCAAGGTGCGGCGATCGCCCTGCAGGCGCTGCGGCTGCAGCCGGAACGGTTCGCCTTCGCGGTCAACCTCAGCGGCTACGCCAGCGCCGCAACGCTGCCCGGTGACGAAGTACTCGCCGCCACCAAGCCCCCGGTTTTCTGGGGTCGCGGAACGCACGACGACGTCATCCCGGAGCCGCTCATCGCGCAAACCACCGTCTGGCTTCCCGAGCACAGCACGCTCAGCGGATCGGTCTATCCCGGCCTGACGCACAGCGTCTCGCAGACCGAGCTCGACGACGTCCGCGGCTTTCTCGAGGCACGCCTGAAGCAACTCTCGGACTGACGCGCGTCGCGCGACCAGCGCAAGACCCGCGCCGATGTCGGTGCGGGGGACGAAGATGGACAGATGGCCGATGTCTGGGCGAAATTCGGTCCTGCCACGCAGGACTGGTTTCGTGGCGCCTTCCTCGAGCCCACCCCCGCCCAGGTCGGTGCGTGGGATGCGATCTCGGCCGGGCGGCACGCGCTCGTCGTCGCGCCGACCGGCTCGGGCAAGACCCTGTCCGCTTTCCTCTGGGCGATCGACAGGGTCTTCCGCGAGAAGCCGCTCGAGGCGGAGCCCCGCGCGGGCGGACGAAGAAAACGAGCGGATGCCCCGCAGCCGACCACGGGCATCCTGTACATCTCTCCGCTGAAGGCGCTGGGCGTCGATGTCGAGCGCAACCTGCGTTCGCCGCTCGTGGGCATCGCCCAGTCGGCACGTCGGCTGGGTATCGCGCTTCCCGACGTCACGGTGGGCGTGCGCTCGGGCGATACCCCGTCGAACGAGCGGCGACGTCTGGTGCAGGATCCGCCCGACATACTCATCACGACCCCCGAATCGCTCTACCTGATGCTCACGAGCCAGGCGGGCGAGACACTGCGCGGCGTGCACACCGTGATCGTCGACGAGGTCCACGCCGTCGCCGCCACCAAGCGCGGGGCGCATCTCGCTGTCAGCCTCGAACGACTCGACGCGATGCTCGAGCATCCGGCGCAGCGGATCGGGTTGTCAGCGACCGTGCGCCCGATCGACGAGGTCGCGCGCTTCCTCGGCGGCGCGGCGCCCGTCGACGTCGTGGCGCCGCCCGCGTCGAAAACCTTCGAACTGCGCGTGACCGTGCCGATCGACGACATGCTCAATCCCCCGCCCCCGCCCCGCTCGGGTGCGCCCGGTGCCGACGCACCGGATGGGGCAACGGATGCCTCGGGGTCCGCCCGCGCGGGGGCCAGTGCCGACGATACGGGCGAAAGGGATATCAGCAGCGACGGGACCAGCAACGGCAACACCGGCGACGGCGACGGCGACGGACCGGAGTGGTACGCCGCCGACAGTCGCCTGCGCCCCGAGGCGACGGAGATGACGGGGTCGGTCTGGCCGCACGTCGAAGAGGCGATCGTCGACCGCATCCTCGAGAACCGCTCGACCATCGTTTTCTCGAACTCCCGCCGACTGGCCGAGCGCCTGACCGGGCGACTCAACGAGATCTACGCCGAGCGACTCGGGCTCGAACTTCCCGACCCTGCGGTTCCCGCTGCTGTCATGGCGCAGGCGGGCTCGACCGCTGGCGCTGATCCTGTACTCGCGCGCGCACACCACGGGTCGGTGTCGAAAGAGCAGCGCGCGCAGGTCGAAGAAGAGTTGAAAGCGGGGCGACTGCGCTGCGTGGTCGCGACCAGCAGCCTCGAACTCGGCATCGACATGGGCGCCGTGGACCTCGTGATCCAGGTCGAGTCGCCGCCCTCTGCCGCGAGCGGGCTGCAGCGGATCGGCCGCGCGGGTCACCAGGTCGGCGAGGTCAGCCGCGCCTTCCTCTTCCCCAAGCATCGCGCCGATGTGCTGCACACCGCGATCGTCACCGAGCGCATGCTCGCCGGACGCATCGAGTCGATCTCGGTGCCGCAGAATCCGCTCGACATCCTGGCGCAGCAGACCGTCGCGGCGTGCGCGCTCGGGGCCATCGACGTCGAGGACTGGTACGACGCGGTGCGCAAGAGCGCCCCCTTCCGCACGCTGCCGCGCTCGGCCTACGAGGCCACGCTCGACCTGTTGGCCGGGCGCTACCCCTCCGACGAGTTCGCCGAGCTCCGGCCCCGCGTCGTCTGGGATCGTGACGCGGGCACGCTGACCGGACGCCCCGGTGCCCAACGCCTCGCCGTGACGAGCGGCGGGACGATCCCCGACCGCGGTCTGTTCGGCGTGTTCGTCGCGGGCGAATCACGCGGGGGTCGCGTCGGCGAGCTCGACGAAGAGATGGTCTACGAGTCGCGCGTCAACGACGTCTTCACGCTCGGCACGACGAGCTGGCGAATCGTCGAGATCACCCACGATCGCGTCAACGTCGTGCCGGCGTTCGGACAGCCCGGCAAGCTGCCGTTCTGGCACGGCGATGGGCTCGGACGCCCCGCCGAACTCGGCGAGGCGCTCGGAAAGTTCTCGAAAGACCTGTCCGAGGCGACGCCCGACGCCGCCCGCGAGCGGCTGCGTGACGGGGGTCTCGACGAGCGCGCGAGCGACAACCTTCTCGCTTATCTGGCGGAGCAGCGCGAGGCGACGGGCACGCTCCCGACCGATACGACCTTCACCGTCGAGCGTGGGCGCGACGAGGTCGGCGACTGGCGAATCATCCTGCATTCCCCGTACGGCATGAGTGTGCACGCCCCGTGGGCGCTCGCTGTCAACGCGCGCATCCGCGAACGCCTCGGCGTCGAGGGATCCGCCGTCGCGAGCGACGACGGCATCATCGCTCGGGTCCCGGATGCCGCGGCCGAGCCGCCGGGCGCCGAACTCTTCGTCTTCGAGGCCGACGAGCTCGAGCAGATCGTCACGGACGAGGTCGGCGGGTCCGCCCTCTTCGCCTCGCGCTTCCGTGAGTGCGCGGCACGCGCGTTGCTGATGCCGCGCGTCAACCCGAACAAGCGCAGCCCCCTCTGGCAGCAGCGCCAGCGATCGGCACAGTTGCTCGAAGTCGCGCGCAGGCATCCGACGTTCCCGATCATCCTCGAGACTCTTCGCGAGGTGCTGCAGGACGTCTACGACCTGCCCGCTCTGCTCGGGCTCGCGCGTGGGATCGCCGAGCGCCGCATCCGCCTGATCGAGACGACGACAACCCAGCCCTCGCCGTTCGCACGAGACCTGCTCTTCGGATACGTCGGCGCGTTCATGTACGAGGGCGACTCGCCCCTCGCCGAACGCCGCGCGGCGGCCCTGTCTGTCGATCCCGCGCTGCTCTCGGAGTTGCTCGGCCGCATCGAGATGCGCGAGCTGCTCGACCCCGACGTCATCGCGCAGTTCGAACGTGAGGCGCAACGCCTCGATCCCACGCGCCGCGTGAACGGTATCGAGGGTGTCGCGGATCTGCTGCGGATGCTCGGCCCCCTGGACGCCGCAGAGGTCGCCGCGCGCCTCATTCCGGCCGAGGCCGACGGTTCGGTCGTGCGCGCGCTGCGGGCCGATCCGGCCGATCCCGATGCGGATGCGCCGACGGAGGATGCGGCACCAGCGCTGCCCGATGCGACAGCTGCCGAGGCATCCGCTCTCCTGATCGCTCTCGTCGATGCCCGGCGCGCGATCCCCATCACGATCGGTGGCACGCACCGCGTCGCCGCGATCGAGGACGCCGGGCGCCTGCGTGACGCGCTCGGTGCGGCGTTACCCGTCGGCATCCCGCTGGCGTTCCTCGAGCCGACCGAGGACCCGCTCGGCGATCTCGTCGCTCGGTACGCGCGCACGCACGCTCCGTTCACGGTGGATTCCCTCGCCGAAAGACTCGGGATCGGTCCCGCCGTGGCACGTCATACGCTTCTGCGACTCGAGTCGCAGGGGCGCGTGACGAGCGGGTTCTTCCTGCCCGCCGGTGTGGACCGCTCACGGATCGGGGGCAGCGATGAAACGGAGTGGTGCGACGCCGAGGTGCTGCGCCGCCTGCGCATGCGTTCGCTCGCGGCCATCCGCGGGAGCGTCGAGCCCGTCCCGCCCGAGGCGTTCGCGCGGTTCCTGCCCGTCTGGCAGCACGTCGCCCGCCCGCTGTCGGGAGTCGACGGTGTGGTCGCGGCGATCGATCAACTCGCGGGCGTGCCGCTGCCGGCGAGCGCGTGGGAGTCGCTCGTGCTGCCCTCGCGCGTGTCCGACTACCACCCCGGGTTGCTGGACGAATTGACCGCGGCCGGCGAGGTCGTCTGGTCGGGTCAGGGCTCGCTGCCCGGTCGCGACGGGTGGGTGGCTCTGCATCCCGCGGATGCCGCGCCGTACACGCTGGCCCCGCCCGAGGACGAACCCGCCGCAGACTCGCTCGATCGACGTGTGCTCGATGCGCTGGCGGTCGGGGGCGCCTACTTCGCCTCTCAGCTGCGCGATGCGGCCGGGGCTGAGAACGAGCAGTCCGTGACGGACGCCCTGTGGCGCCTGACCTGGTCGGGTCATGTCACGAACGACACGTTCGCGCCGCTCCGGGCCCTGACTGCCGGTGGATCGCAGGCGCACCGCACCACACGGCGCCCGCCCCGTGCACGACTGTTCCGCGGGGCGGCGCTGCCCCGACCCGCCGCTCCCCCGCGCCCGACCGGTGTGGGCGGGCGCTGGTCTCTGCTGCCCGAACCGGAGTCGGATGCCTCGGCCCGGGCAACAGCATCCGCAGCACTGCTGCTCGACCGCTACGGCGTCGTCACGCGCGGGTCCGTCCAGGCCGAGGGCATGCCCGGCGGTTTCGCCCAGGCCTACCGGGTACTGGCGGGCTTCGAGCAGGCGGGCCACTGCCGCCGGGGATATCTGATCGAAGGGCTGGGCGCGGCACAGTTTGCGGCATCCGCCACGATCGACCGACTGCGCGAGTTCGCGGCACTGCCCGATCCCGCACCCCTGCGTGCCGTCACTCTCGCCGCGACCGACCCCGCAAACCCCTACGGCGCCGCTCTCCCCTGGCCCGTGATCGACGGTGTCACCCACCGACCGGGCCGCAAGGCCGGCGGCATCGTCGTGCTGGTCGACGGGACCCTGGCCGTCTACCTCGAGCGGGGCGGCAAGAGCGCGCTCGTCTTCACGGAGGACGACAACGTGCTCGCGGCGGCAGCGCTCGATCTGGCGACGACCGCGCGGGCGCGACGCCTCGACACACTCACGGTCGAGCAGGTCAACGGTGCTTTCGTCTACGGCTCTTCCACCGCTCGCGCCCTCCGAGAGGCAGGGTTCGTCGAGTCTCCCCGCGGCCTGACACTGCGTCGGACGACGGCGGGAGATGCGATTCGAGCGGGCGCTCGTGCCTGAGGGCGACACCGTCTTCCGTGCCGCGCGACGGCTATCCGAGGCGCTCGCGGGTTCGGTCGTGACGCGGTTCGACATCCGAGTTCCCGGCAGCGCGACCGCCGACCTGCGGGGCGAGACCGTGCACGACGTCGTTCCGCGCGGCAAACATCTGCTGCATCGCATCGGGGATTTCTCGCTGCACTCGCACCTGAAAATGGAGGGCGAGTGGCACGTCTATCGCCGCGGCGAGAAGTGGCGAAAGCCGGCGTTCACGGCTCGCGCGATCGTTGGCAACGCGGACTGGGATGCCGTGGGTTTCGATCTGGCGATGGTCGAGGTGCTGCCGACGAGCGAAGAGGAGCGTGTCGTCGGGCACCTGGGTCCCGACCCGCTCTCCGAAGACTGGGATCCGTTCGAGGCCGCGCGGGTGCTCGCGAGCGACCCGCGGCCGATACACGTGGCGCTGCTCGATCAGCGGACGGTGGCGGGTTTCGGCAACGAATACGCGAACGAGATTCTGTTCGTCCGAGGCATCCTGCCCTCGCGCCCCGCGATCGAGGTCGACACCGCCGCCGTGATCGATGTGGGCGCACGGATGCTTCGCGCCAACCGCGATCGCACGCCTCGAACGTTCACGGGCGATACCCGAGCGGGTCGCACGACGTGGGTGTACGGGCGGGCGCGACGACCGTGCCGCCGGTGCGGCACGGCAATCCGCGAGGGGTCGCTCGGCGCTACGGCGACGTCCGAGCGGAACGTGTTCTGGTGTCCGAACTGCCAGCGCTGACCGCACGAGATTTCGTACATTATGGGCCTATGAAATGTACAATCTGAAGATGTCGATCGTGAGCGCCGCAGATGCGCGCAAGAACTTCTCCGATATCCTCACCCGCTCCGAGAACGAGGCAGTCTTCATCGAACGGCGTGGTCAGCGCGCTGCCGTGGTCGTCAGCCCTGAGCAATACGAGCGGATGATCGAGGCCCTCGAAGACGCGGAAGACGCGGCGGCGTTCGACGAGGCCATGTCGGAAGAAGGCCCGAACGTGCCCTGGGCGCAGGTAAAGGCCGATCTCGGTTGGGCATGAGCTATCGCATCGAGCTTCGCCCGGCGGCGGTTCGAGCTCTCAAAAAGATCGACCACCAAGACCGTGGTCGCATCAGGGGAGCAATCGCCCTCTTGGGCGAGGACCCTCGTCCGCCCGGCGCAACAGCGCTCCGCGGACGCGCGGGACTGCGCGTGCGCATCGGCGACTATCGCATCATCTACACGATCGATGACGATGTCCTGGTCGTGGCGGTCGTGACGCTCGGTCACCGAAGGGATGTCTACGAGCAGTGAGAGGGCGCGTCGAGCGATATGTTCAAGCGGGTGACGGCCATCCTCCCTCTCGACGAAGAGACCGCTGAGCGGGACGCCGACGCCCTGCTGCGGACTGTCATCGCCGTCGCCACGAATGGGAAGACCGCTGCCGTTCGGGAGTTGCGGGATATCGCGGGCCACGTCTGGATGGGGCGACTTTCGGCGGCTCGCGCTGCGGGTTCCGTTGAAGGAACGAGTGGTCAGCGCACAAAAGACGAAAGCCTTCGCGCGCGGGTTTTCGTTCGGGACGGATTTCGCTGTACCCAGTGCGGAGGGCGCGCGGTCCCTCGGAGCATTCTGGTCGCGATTCACGATCTGTACCCGGAGGAGATTCCGTACGACGTGCATTACACACGCGGAAGGACCCACCCCGCCTTCTGGGCTCCGGTACCAGAAGCTGACCACGTTCTTGCACACAGCAGAGGTGGGTTCAACGATCTAGCCATCTCGCTACGCTCCACGCCGCGTGCAACACCCGAAAGTCCGACTCCCCGGCGACCTACTCTGCGCACAACGGTCAGAACTCGTCCGGCGACGACTGGGACGGGCTCACATCCTTCTATCCCGCGCTCATCGAGGCGGGAGCCGGGGAGATCAGGCCTCGCTACCACCGCGAATGGTCGAGACGATATGCGATTCTCATGGGGCAATCGACACCGACACATGATCGGTAGGCCCGGCCTGCTAGGTCAGTGTCCGACGTATCGCCCGGGCCGGTGATTGAGCGCGAGCACCAGGCTCAGCAGCACTGCCCCGGCGGCCGAGAGCAACACGAGCGGCCACGGCACGACCCAGAGAGCGGCGACGATGATCGCGACATCGAAAATCATCTGCACCCAACCCGCACGGAATCCCCACCGCTCTTGGACGATCAGCGCGATGATCGTGATGCCCCCGAGGCTCGCACGATGCCGGAAGAGGATGAGCAGTCCGATCCCGACGAGCAGGTTGCCCCCGAAGGTGCCGTAGACGGGATCGATCTGCGGGATGGGGAACGCCAGGTTGTGCAGCACCGAGAACGCCGACACGAGACCGATCGACACGGCCGTCCGAACCGTGAAGTCCAGCCCCTTCTTCCAGAGCGCGAGCACCGCGAACGGGAGGTTGACGATCGCGAAGAGCACCCAGAAGGGCAGCGACGTCGCGTAGTCGAGCAGCAGGGCAACGCCGGCGGTGCCGCCCGTGACCGCGCCGCTGGACTGCAGCAAGTGCAGCCCGAGCGACGCGGTGAACGTTCCCGTCAGCAAACCCAGGATGTCTTCGGGCACGGTGTGCGCCAGGGCCGGAGCACCGAAGACCGGGTCGGTCGTGGCGGCGTCGCCGTCGGAGGGGGTGTCGTGTGCGTGTGTCACGGGGTCCTTCGTGAGGTTCGTGGATATGGACAGGAGGGGTCATCCGTCCGCACTCATCTTCGCAAACTCGACTCCCCCTTCAGTTGGAGCGCGAGAGTGCCCGTTTCCACGCGCGAGAGTGCCCGTTGTCACAGCGGGGAGCCGCCTCGCGGGACAGAACGGGCACCCTCGAGGATCAGAACGGGCACTTTCGCGCAGAAAAGTTCAGAAACGACCCATCCGGAATACCCATGCCTACGAATGAGTTACAACCGGTGACTTCGGCTTTATTTACCGCCGCGGGAGGGAATCGTGGGCAAGAACTACGTGGACATCGAACGCGATAACGGAGAGATCCTCCGCTACCGCAAGCACGTCAATGGTCGCGGGCTGATCGCGCACGGCGCGAAGGTACACGCGAGCGCGCTGATCGAAGCGGGCGCATACGTCGAACCCGGCGCACAGGTTGCCGCCGGAGCTCGTGTGCTCCGTGGTGCGTGGATCGAGACGGACGCCGTCATCGGCCCCGACGCCATCATCGAGGAGCACGCGCACATCGGCTCGGGGGCAGCGGTCGGTTCCGGTGCACGCATCGGCGTCCGGGCGACCGTGGGTGACCGCGCGCGCATCGCAGGCGGTGCCAAGATCCGTGACGACGAAATCGTGGCGAACGGCCAGATCATCGCCACCGACAAGCGCGGTTTGCGCTTGGCGGCGTAAGACACACAAGCGCGGGCTGCGCTCAGCCGCATGAGACACCCCAGCGCGGGCTACGCTGGCCGGATGGCGAAGGGTGGCGGGAGTCCGAGACGCCCGCGCCGTCCTGTGCGTGCGGCATCCATTCGCGCCGCGACACCGAAGAAGACGGCACGCTCGAAGCCCGCCCCTCCGGCCGCAGAGCCGTCCGGGCCCGTTCTCGTCGGGCCGCTTCGTCTCGGTGTGTTCCCGGGTGCGGCACCCGGCATCTGGGTTGATCGTTGGCGGGAACGCCTGCCCGATGTGCCTCTCGAACTCGTTTCGATCGAGGCAGCGAATCAGGAGCAGGCGCTCCGTGACGGTGAGATCGATGCCGCGTTGGTCCGTCTCCCGGTCGAGCCCGATGGGTTGCACGTCATTCCCCTCTACGAAGAAACGACGGTCGTGGCGTTCGGCACCGATTCGTCGCTCGGTGCCGCGGAAGAGCTGGCGTTCGACGACCTCGCGGGCGAGATCCTTTTCGTTCCCGCGGACGATGTGCTGGGCCCACTCGGCATTCCGGGTGTCGTGCCGGCTCGCGGGCCGCAGCTCGCGACCACGGCCGACGCGTTGGAGACGGTTGCCGCGGGCGTGGGCATCGTGATCCTGCCCCTGTCGCTCGTGCGCTTGCACCGGCGCCGCGACGTGACGCACCGACCGCTCGCGGGTGCCCCGACGTCCGCCGTCGCCCTGGCATGGCTCACCGAGAGCACGAGCCCCGCGATCGAGGCGCTGGTCGGTATCGTTCGGGGCCGCACCGCTCGCTCGTCGCGGAGTTGACCGTGCCCGCCGATTACACTCGGGCAACATGACCTATGCCGGCACGGGGACCGATGGCGCCCGACCACTGCTGTACCTGTGCGTGCGTCCCCAGGCCGGTGCCGCCGAGGGAGAATATCGCTCGTTCCGCGAGGCCGCGCACCTCGACGAGGACCAGCTGCACGCCCATGATCTCGTGCGCGAACCGTTGCCGGCCGATGCTCTCGACACGTACGCGGGATTTCTCGTGGGCGGCAGTCCGTTCAACGTCGCCGACCCCACGGGCACGAAGACCGACGTGCAGCGCCGTCTCGAGGCGGACCTCGAACGGATCGCGGGTGCCGCGGCATCCGGTGTCACGTCGGGGCTCTTTACCTGTTACGGCATTGGCATCGTGACACGCATGCTGGGTGGTGACGTCACCCGGGCCTACCCCGAAGACACGGGGCCCGCGACCATCACCCTCACCGAGACAGGCGCGCAGGACCCGCTCTTCGGGATGCTACCCACGCGCTTCTCCGCCCTCACGGCGCATAAAGAGGGAGCGGCCACGCCGCCGCCGGGCGCCGAACTTCTCGCCACCAATGATGTCTGTCCCGTGCAGGCGTACCGGGTCGGCAGCACCCTGTACGCGACGCAGTTCCATCCCGAACCGACCGGCCGCGCGTTCACCGAGCGGATGGTCGTCTACCGCGACGACGGATACTTCGATGCCCGCGCGTTCGATGAGATTGCCGCTCGCGTGCTCGCCGCGTCGGTCAGCGAGCCAGCGCGCATCGTCCGCGCATTCGCGGCACGCCTGGTCTGACGGCCGCGGCTCGCCCGCCCCGAAAGGTCAGTCGCCCTGCGGGCGCAGCGCCCGGAGTCCCGCGACGGCGAGGGGCGTTCCGGCGACGGCGACAGCCGCCACGATGGCGGCGATGCCGATCGCCTCGCTGCGCGGCTGGTCGGCCAGGCGCCCGACGGCGATCCAGACGAGTCCCCACCCGAGGGCGAGGCCGGGCGCGACGCGCCATCCGCTCGCCCAGGCGATCGCGAGACCGATGACCGCGACGACGACGATGACGGCGATGCCCCAAGCCTCCGCATGGTCCGCCCAGTCGGTCGGACCGATGGCGGTCAGCCAGGCCGCGACGTTGGCCACGGAAGCGACGGCGACCCAGCCGAGATGCAGGCCGGTGACCCCGTCGACCAGGAGCGAGTCGGTTATGCCGCCGCGAGGCATCCGCGTCACCACGGCTCGCTGGAAGGTGATGCACAGTGCGGCCAGCAGCACGAAGATCGCCAGCGTCGTACCCCAGAGCGTGAGCACCTGCACTGTGACGATCCAGAGACCGTTCAGCACCATGGTCAGCGCAATCCACCAGCCCATCGCGCGTTGACGCATCGAGGCGCGATGCGCGGGCAGGGCCTGCCAGACCGTGTAGGCCGCAAGACCTGTGTAGATGACCGACCAGATCGAGAACGCGGGGGTGGCCGGCGCAAGCAGGGTCGCGTCCGCGGCGAGCGCGCCTCCCTGTGCCTCGGCGATCGGTGTGCCACCGAAAACCCCGACGCCCACCATCGCGGCGATGAGCATGAACACGAGCGCAGAGATCACGACGACCTGGCGCACGAGATCGAGGCTCTGCGCCTGGGCCGGCTGTCCGGGAATGGTCATGCCCTCACCCTATGCCGGGCCCAGCGGCGAGACACGGCGGGGACGAACGGTTGACAATTCAGTCCGCCCCGTGTCACGGCTGGCGGCAGCGCCCGGAAAACAGGGGGTCGGGTCGACCCCCTGCCACGCACGGACTGAATTGTGAGCGCTCCGAGCGCCTCAGCGGAGCGGACCGACGATCACGGCGGCCTCGCTCGGCACGACGGCCTCGCCGTCGGCGACGAGCGCCGTGGCGTCGGTCGCCAGCAGGATGACGCGCCCGGGCGCAACGTCCCACGACACGGCCTCGTCCGTGAGATTCACGAGCACCGACAGATCGCCGCGTCCGAGCGCGAAGGCGCGCGCCCCGACCTCGCCTGAAGCGCCTTCCGCCGATTCGGCGCGCAGCGCCGCGAACGACGGGTCGGTGAGCTCGGGCCACTCTCTGCGCAGTGCTGCGAGGTCGCGGTAGAGCTGCAGCAGACGGGCGTGATCACCCGCGGATGCCTCGGCCCAGTCGAGCTTCGACCGCTCGAAGGTCTCGGGGTCCTGCGGGTTCGGCACGACGGACTCGTCCCACCCCATACGGGTGAACTCCTCGAGCCGGCCCTTCGCCGTCGCCTCGCCGAGCTCGGGCTCGGGGTGCGAGGTGAAGAACTGCCACGGTGTTGTGGCGCCCCACTCCTCGCCCATGAAGAGCATGGGGGTGCCGGGGGTCGTCAGGGTCAGCACGGCGGTCGCGGCCAGGCGGCCGTAGGACAGCGACTGCGAGAGGCGGTCGCCGGCGGCGCGGTTGCCGATCTGGTCGTGGTCCTGCGCGAACGTCACGAGGCGCCACGTCGGTACCTCGGCCGGGATCGGGAAGCCGTGCTCCCGCTCGCGGAACGACGAGTAGGTGCCGTTGTGGAAGAACCCCTCGGTCCACACCTTCGGCAGCGCGTCCAGCTCGCCGAAGTCTGCGTAATACCCGACGGTCTCGCCGGTGACGGCGACGTGTGTGGCATGGTGCCAATCGTCGCTCCACTGCGCTGTGAGGCCGTAGCCCCCGGCTTCGCGCGGCAGGATGAGCTTCGGGTCGTTCATGTCCGACTCGGCGATGAGCGTCAGCGGTCGACCGAGATGTGCCGAGAGGGCATCGGATGCCTCAGCCAGTTCCTGCAGGATGTGCCGATCGCTGTTGTCGAGCAGCGCGTGCACGGCATCCAGGCGCAGACCATCGACGTGGTACTCGCGCAGCCACATCAGGGCATTGTCGACGATGTAGGACCGCACGGCGGGTTCGTCGAGGTTGACGGAGTCGCCCCAGGTGTTGCGCTCGCCCGAGCGCAGGTACGGCCCGAACTCGGGCAGGTAGTTGCCGCTCGGCCCGAGATGGTTGTAGACGACGTCCTGGATGACCGCAAGACCCGCGGCGTGGGCGGCGTCGACGAAGCGCTGGTAGGCGCGCGGTCCGCCGTACGCCTCGTGGACGGTGTACCAGAGCACCCCGTCGTACCCCCAGTTGTGCACGCCGTTGAAGCCGTTGACGGGCAGCAGTTCGACGTGGGTCACGCCGAGTTCGAACAGGTGAGGGAACCGCTCGATTGCAGCATCCAGTGTCCCCTCGGGCGTGAAAGTTCCGACGTGGAGTTCGTAGATGATCCCGCCCGCCAGTTGGCGACCCGTCCAGTCAGCGTCGGTCCAGGCGAAGTCGGCCAGATCGATGTGTGCGGATGCCTCGTGCACACCCCGCGGTTGGCGCTTCGAGCGCGGATCCGGGCGGGGCGCCCCGTCGTCGATGACGAACCCGTATTCCTCGGCGTCGGCGAGAACGACATCGCCCGACCACCAACCGTCCGCGGCGCGTTCCAGCTCGAGCTCCGTCGCGTCCCCTCGACGGAGTCGGACCTGGCGTGCGTTCGGTGCCCAAACCTCGATGCTCATGTTCCCAGCCTGTCATCCGGAACGGCCGCCCGCCCACCTCTTGACGCGTCCGTCCCCTGTCGGTAGCAACCGCGAAGGCCGCAGGGCGCGCCCAGGCCCTTCGAACGGACGCAACACGCCGCACGGCCCGCGTAGACACGGCGTGTTGCGTCCGTTCGCGACCTCACGGGCGATATTTCACGAGATCGATACATCCCGGAAAATCGCGGGGCGGTTTGCGTCGACAACATGGGTTTCTATCGCCCGATAGAAACCCCTCAACCTCACCGCAACGTTCTCACCAGGGAGTCGCCATGATCATCTTCGGAGTCGCACTGACCGTGCTCGTGATTCTCATCGTGGGAATCGTCGTGGCCAGGCGAATAGACGGCGATAGTGCGAACTTCCTCGTCGCGGGTCGGCGCCTGGGCGTACCGCTCGTGGCGGCGTCGCTCACGGCCGCGGCCGTCGACGCGAACGCCACCGTCGGCAACACCGACCTGACGGCCGACTTCGGATTCTGGTCGGGCGCTTCTCTCGCCCTCGGCCTCGCGATCTGCCTGACCCTCGTGGGTCTGTTCCTCGCGAAGCCCCTCAACGCGATGAAGCTCTTCACGCTCGGCGACTACTTCCGCATCCGCTACGGACGCACGAACGAGGTCTTCGCGAGCGTCATCATGGTGATCGCCTTCACGATCCTGCTCGCCGGCAACCTCGTCGCCTGCGGATACCTCATGGAGCGCTTCGCCCGCATCCCCTACGCCTGGGGCGTCATCATCGCGGTCGTGCTCGTGCTGTCATACACGATCGCCGGAGGGCTCGTCTCGGACGCCTACACGGGCGCCATCCAGACCACGATCACGGTCGTTGCCTCGATCGGGCTGCTGATCTGGACGGCCCTCAGCTTCGGCATCATCATCCCCGAGGGCATGGGGCCGTTCGACTTCGAGCAGCTGACCAGCGCCGAGTTCGGCGCCCCGATCAACTGGGCCACCCTGATCGCCCTCGGCATCGGCGACATCGTCGCGATCGACTTCATGCAGCGCGTCTTCGGCGCACGGAACCCCCAGGTCGCGCGCCGCGCGTGCCTGAGCGCCGCCGCCCTCACCGCCGGCGTCGGCATCATCTTCGCGCTCGTGGCACTGACGGCATCCGCTGCTCTCGGTCTCACCGCCGCCGATGGACCGGTGCTCTATCAGCTGCTGGATGGCTGGGCTCCGCCTCTGCTGTCGATCTTGGTGCTCTCGGGCATTGTCGCGGCTTCGTTCTCCACCGCGTCCGGCGCGATCCTGGCGACCTCGGCCGTGACGGTGCGCAACATTTTCCGCGTGCGTCGCCCGGCGGACGCCGAGCGCGACCCGCTGCTGCGCTGGACGCGCGTCGCCATGTTCCCGGTCGTGATCATCGGTTCACTGCTCGCGATCCAGACCAGCCAGACGGCGATCCTGTTGACCCTGGCCTTCGACCTGATGCTCGCCTGCCTGGCGGGCCCGTTCGTGGTCGGCATCTTCTGGAACCGGCCGGGTCGGAACGCCCTGTTCATCTCGGCCGCCGTCGGTCTGGTGGTGCGGATCGCACTGCTCGGCGTTCAGCCCACGCTCTACGGGCTCGAGAACAACATCTTCTACGTCCCGAACACGATGTTCGACACGAGCATCGACGGGTGGGCGACGCTCATCGCCTTCGCCGTGAGCCTGTCGGTGTTCTTCCTCGTCTCCTGGGTATCACCGCGGACCGAGGCCGAACTCGGCGACGAACGCGACGCCGTCGAGGCGCTGCGTCTGGAGCAGAGCGACGTCCTGAGCGAGGCGGTGGAGACAACGGGCGCTGCATCCGACGATCCCGTGCGGGCCTGATCACGACCAGACCCACGACCCGTGGCGGTCTGCCTCAGCTGGCGTTCTCGACCAGGCGCAGGCAGGCCGCCGCGATGCGGTCGGGCAGATCGTCGGGTACCGCGCCCTCCTGGCGGAATCGCACGACGACATCGACCAACTGGATGCAGCACGTGCCGAGAAACTGGGCGTCGGCCCCCGGGCTGATGCGCGTCGCGAGCTCGCCGTAGATCCCGATGAGTTCGTCGCGGGCCGCGCGGAACGGTGCGAAGGCCTCGCCAGCGATCTCGGGTGAGAGGTACATCGTGCCGATGTTGTGCGGTTCGGCGAGCAACGTCTCGACGTCGGCGCGGGCGAGCGCGTGAAGCGCCCGGCGGGCATCCGGCTCAGCGAGGTATTCGGCCGCGCGATCGAGGGTCGGGGCGATGGATGCCTGCAGCAGCTCGAGCAGGATCTCTTCCTTGCCCGCGAAGTAGTAGTACATGCTGGCCTGCCGCATGCCGGCTCGCTCGGCTATCCGTCTTGTGCTGGTGGCGGCGTACCCGCGTTCGGCGAAGAGGGATGCGGCGGCGTCGACGAGCTGCTGGCGGGACTCGACGCCCGGCTCGCCCGGCTGGAGGCGAGGACGGCCCGGCATCGACGTCGTCATCCCTCTATTCTGCGCTCTGATCCCGCCCGAGGTAGGCCAGCCATCCGCCGTGCGCGCTGATGTCCGGCGCATCCTCGAACGCGACGGGCTCGGCGAGGAATCCGGCCACGGCCGATCCGTCCTCGAGCGTGACCCGGCCGATCGTCATGGGTTGCGGCAGCGCCGCGACGAACGAGCCGAAACCGTGCGCCGGGAGCGTCCACACCTCGCCCGCGATGGCGGCACCGTCCGTCTCCACGCGACGCAGGCCCGGCTTGGGCGGCACGGTCGGCAGCGCGTGCAGACGATACGAGGGCGCCGTGCGCACGCTGCGCGAGAAGCGCCCGCCAGCCGCGATGAGCTGGTGATTGAGTGGCTGCCCCGTGAGGTGTGCACCCACGACCAGGATGTCGATCTCGGAGTCCACGATCCGCCGTGCCAGCTCGGCCAGGCGCCGGTCGGTGAAGGCCGGAGCGGTGAGCATGACGCCGAACGGGAACCCGTCGACCGTGCCCGCGGGGACGGCGAGCGAGGCGTAGTCGAGAAGGTTGGCGAAGTTCGTGTAGCGGCCCATGCGGGCGTTCGCGCCGATCGGGTCGGCCGCGACCTCGGCGAGCGTGGGGTGCCAGGTGGTCGTCGGGGTCAGGAGCGCCGCGGTGCCCTCGAGCAGGCGCGCTCCCGCAAGTCCCAGGCGACGCAGGCGCTCGCGGTCACGGAAGGCGTCGACCGCGGTGAACCGCTCGCCGCCGCCGACGATCGTCGCGACCGTCGGGTCGATGTCTCCCCCGATCAGATCGGCGTTCTCACGGATGAAGTCGCCCACGGCCGCGGTGCGTTCCGCGACGAAGGCACCGCCGTAGAGCAGCGTGGCGGCCTCGAGCAGGGGCGCGATGTCGACCTCCACGATCTCGACGCCCGACGCCGCAAGCCGTTCGACGACACCGCGGAACGCCTCGGCCCAACCGGGCGCCAGCCCTTCGAGGTGCTCGGCGGTCGGGATGGCGACGCGGGGCGCGGGCTCGAGACCCGGCAGGGCATCGGCAACCCGGATGAGGGGGTCGATCCCGTCCGCGCCCTCCATGGTCTCGGCTGCCAGGCGTCCGAGCCCGAGGTCGCGCGCGAACACGGTGACGACATCGATCGACCAGCAGGCCGGCACCACGCCCGTCGTCGGCACGAGCCCGACGCTCGGTTTGATGCCGAAGATGCCGTTCAGCGCCGCGGGCACGCGACCCGAGCCGGCGGTGTCGGTGCCCAGGGCGATGTCGACGAAACTCAGGGCGACCGCGACGGCTGATCCCGAGCTCGATCCTCCCGAGATGCGGTCGGGCTGCCAGGCGTTGCGGACGGCGCCATGGGGACTGCGCGTACCGACCAGACCGGTTGCGAACTGGTCGAGGTTGGTCTTGCCGAGCACGATCGCACCCGCGGCGCGCAGCCGGGCCACGGACGGCGCGTCGACCTCGGGGGCGAACGCGAAGGCGGGGCATCCGGCGGTCGTCGCGAGCCTCGCGACGTCGATGTTGTCCTTGACCGCCACGAGCACGCCCGCCAACGGCAGGTGCTCGCCCGCGGCGACGCGCGCGTCGAGGTCGCGGGCCTCCGTGAGCACCTCGGACTCGTCGCGCAGGGCGATCCAGACCTCGGGCCGGTCGGCAGCCGCGATCCGCTCGTACGCCTGCTGAACCTTGAGAACGGCGCTCATGACACAACCTCCACTGCTACGAGAACCTGACCAGCGGCAACACGCTCGCCGGGTGAGACATAGACGGCGGCGACACGACCCGCCACCGGGGACAGGACGGGCGACTCCATCTTCATCGCCTCCAGAACGACGAGACGGCCATCCGCTGCCACACGGGACCCGGGCTCCACATCGACGCGCCAGACGCTCGCCGCGAACGGAGCCGTCACGGCTTCGCACCCCTCGGGCACGACGATGTCGGCGGCCGGGGCGGGAGGTGCGT
Source organism: Microbacterium sp. HM-570 (assembly GCF_054165885.1). Taxonomy (NCBI): domain Bacteria; kingdom Bacillati; phylum Actinomycetota; class Actinomycetes; order Micrococcales; family Microbacteriaceae; genus Microbacterium; species Microbacterium sp. HM-570. Next base: position 2,485,143 of record NZ_CM135111.1, on the reverse strand, counting down.
CGTAGGTGCGCTCGAACTCGCCCGATGCGCGCCACGCATCCTTCTCGGCCGCGAACGCGGCCTGCTGGGTCGTGCGGAATGCCTCGATCGAGTCGGCCTCGACCGCAAGGAACTGCTCGTATTCGGCGAGCGAGAAGCGGCCCTCTTCGGTCCGAAAGTCGCCGCGCCCGGCATCCACTTCGGCGCGCAGGTCGAGCAGTTCCTCCGCCGACACCGGGTACCACGTGATGCGGTCGAAGGGCCGGAGCGCCCAGGGGTTCTGATCGAACAGCCCGCCGCGTCGGAAGCGATTCCAGATCTGCACCGTGCGGCCGACGAACTGGTAGCCGCCCGGGCCCTCCATGCCGTAGATGCACATGTAGGCGCCGCCGATTCCGACCGAATTCTCGGCCGTCCAGGTGCGGGCCGGGTTGTACTTCGTCGTCACGAGCCGGTGACGGGGATCGACCGGGGTGGCAACCGGCGCCCCGAGGTAGACGTCTCCGAGGCCCAACACCAGGTAGTCGGCCTCGAAGACGATGCGCTTGACGTCGTCGACGCTGTCGAGCCCGTTCACACGACGGATGAACTCGATGTTCGAGGGCGTCCACGGGGCGTCGTCGCGAACGCTCGACATGTACCGGTCGATCGCCAGCTGGGTGGCCGGGTCATCCCACGAGAGGGGCAGGTGGACGATCCGCGAGGGCACGGTCAGCTCGCGCGTCGCGGGCAGGGCGGCCTCGATCGCCTGCAGGTCGCCGAGCAACTGCGACGCGCGAATCACCCGCGGATCGGTCTGGATCTGCAGCGAACGGATGCCGGGGGTCACATCCCGGACGCCCGCTATCCCTCGCGCCAGCACCGCCTCTTCGAGCGCGTGCACACGCATCCGCAGCCCGAGATCGAGGATGTTCTCGCCGTACTCGACGAGGATGTTCGCGTCGCCGTCCCGTCGGTAGGTCACGGCGGGGGCGAGCACGTCGTCGCCGTCCGTGATCGGCGCGCGGCGGGCGAGGATGCCGTCGTCCCCGTCTCCGCCCTCGGCGCCCGGCGCGAGCGGTGCCGCGAAGGCGAGCGCGTCCTGCTCGCGGATGGCGGCGAAGCGCACCGTGTCGCCGGGGCGCAGCTGCCCGACCTTCCAGAACTCACCGCTGGCGACGACCGCGGGGCAGACGAATCCCCCGAGGCTCGGGCCGTCGAGCCCGAGGATGATCGGGGTGTCTCCCGTGAAGTCGAGCGAGCCGACGGCGTACGGGGTGTCGTGGATGTTGGAGGGATGCAGGCCCGCCTCTCCCCCGTCCTCCCGGGCCCACGTCGGCTTCGGTCCGCGCAGTCGCACACCCGTGCGCGCCGACTGCACATCCACCTCGTAGACCGCCCGGTACAGCTCGTCGATGTCTGCGCGGGTGAAGAACTCCGGAGCCGCGTGCGGCCCCTCCAGCACCCCGATCACCCATTCGTGTGTCAGGCGGGGGCGTCGCTCGATCGGAGTCGCCGCCGGAACGGAGAGCCCCTCGCTCGTCCCCGGCCGCAGGACGTCCCCGGCGATCAGGGCGCGACCGCCATGTCCCCCGAACCCCCCGAGCGTGAAGGTCGAGGCGCTGCCGAGGTACGACGGCACGTCGAACCCGCCGCGCACGGCGAGGTAGGCGCGCATGCCGAGGGTCGTCGCGCCGACCGCCACGACCCCGCCGGCGGGAACCTCGAACGGCTCCCACGGAGCTACCGCACGGCCATCGATCGTCACGGGCACGTCGGCACCCGCGACGCACACGACGGCCGCGGCCGAGAAGCGCAGACGCGGTCCCGACATCGTGATCTCGAGCGCCGGGACATCCGCATCGTTTCCCACGGCCAGGTTCGCCTCGCGGAACGACACGGGGTCCATCGGCCCCGACGGCGGCACGCCGACGTTCCAGAGCCCGACGCGACCGGGCAGGTCCTGCACGGTCGTCATGAGGCCCGGGACCAGGACGTCGATGCGGGGGCGCGGGTCGTCCGGGTCTCCGAGGGTGCCGGTGTCGTGCGCCACGGCTCGCACGACCGGATCGTGGCACAGGGCCTCGAGCATCCCGACCCCCGTGACGATGCCATCGATGCGGGTTTCGGCAAGGGCCTCGCCGAGCAGGTCGAGCGCCGCGTCGCGGTCGTCCGCGTGCACGATGACCTTGGCGAGCATGGGGTCGTAATCGGGCGTGACCTCGAGCCCTGTCTCGATCCAGGCGTCGACGCGGATGCCGTCGCCCGCGGGGAACGACGCGTTGGTCACGAGTCCCGGCGAGGGCGCGAACCCGCGCGCGGGGTCCTCGGCGTAGACGCGGGCCTCGAAGGCGTGGCCGCGCGGCACGTGCTCGGTTTCGAACACGGCATCGTCGATCGCGGCGGCGCCACCGCGCCCGAGGGTCAGCATCAGGGCGACGAGGTCGATGCCGAACACGGCCTCGGTGACGGGATGCTCGACCTGCAGGCGCGTGTTGACCTCGAGGAACGCGGCTTCTTCGCGCACCGGGTCGTAGATGAACTCCACCGTTCCCGCGGAGCGATAGTTGACGGATGCCGCGAGCCGACGCGCGGCGTCGTGCATCTGTCGCCGGACGGCATCGGGGAGGTTCGGGGCCGGGGCCTCCTCGATCACCTTCTGGTTGCGGCGCTGCAGCGAGCAGTCGCGATCGCCGAACACCGCGACCCGCCCCTCACCGTCGCCGAAGACCTGCACCTCGACATGGCGCGCGTGCGTGACCAGACGTTCGAGAAACACCCCACCCGCGCCGAAGCTGCGCGCGGCGATCGCAGCGACGGCCTCGTAGCCCTCGTGCACCTCGTCGGCGCTCGAACAGACCCGCATCCCGATCCCGCCGCCGCCGCCGGTCGCTTTGAGCATGACGGGCAGGCCGATGCGCTCGGCCTCAGAAACCGCCTCTTCGGCGGAGGACAGCAAGCCGGTTCCGGCGAGCATCGGCACGCCCGCGGCCTCGGCGTGCTCGCGGGCGGTGTGCTTGAGCCCGAACGTCTCGATCTGCTCGGGCGTCGGGCCGATCCAGACGAGCCCCGCCGCCTCGGCCGCGCGAGCCGCCTCGACGTTCTCGGACAGAAAGCCGTAGCCCGGATGGATCGCCCCGGCCCCGTGCTCGAGGGCCGCGGCGATGATCGCCTCGGCACGCAGGTACGACTCCGCGGCCGGCGCAGGGCCCAGACGCACGGCGACGTCGGCCTCGCGCACGTGCGGCGCGGCCCGGTCGGCGTCCGAGTAGACGGCGACGGTGCGCAGCCCGAGTTCCTTCGCGGAGCGGATGATGCGGCGCGCGATCTCGCCGCGGTTCGCGATGAGCAGGGTATCGAAAGACACGAGAAACCTTCGGGCTGGTACAGGCGGCAGGCTGGATCAGGCGGGCTGGATCAGGCGGGCTGGGTGACGATGGCCCGTAGTGGCGTGACGTTGAAGTCGTTGCAGGGGTTGTTCATCTGCGGGCAGTTCGAGATCACGACGATGACGTCCTTCTCGGCCCGGCAGGCGACGCGGCGGCCGGGAGCGGACATCCCGTCGACGATCCCGAGCGCCCCATCCTGCTCGACCGGGACGTTCATGAACCAGTTCAGGTTCGACACGAGATCCCGTGCACCAAGCCCCCACTTCGCGCCCTCGTAGAGGAAGTTCTCGCGGCACGCGTGCTGGTAGGCGGTGTGGTGGCCGTAGCGCAGGGTGTTGGATTCCTTGCTGCAGGCGCCGCCGATCGTGTCCTGGCGGTCGATCTCGTTGCCGACGACGGTCATGAGCCGCTGCCCGAGGTTTGAGCGCAGCGCGGTGCCGGTGTTCACGTACGCGTTGCCCTGCCACGCGAGCGTATCCGGAACGCTGTAGCGCTCGGACGTGTCATCGAGGGCGAAGATCAGGCAGTCGCCGGACTGGTTGCCTCCGACATCCACGAGCGTGAAGACCTCACCGGCGCGCACAATGGAGGACCAGGATGCCCGGGGTGCGATGACATCATCGACCACGATCTCGCCGGGAACGAACGGCTCGGACCAGTCGAGCAGGCTGCCCTCGGCGTAGACGGGCCGGGGCGGAACGGTCGTGAGTACGGTGCTGTCGGCCATGTCGGTGCGTCCTTTCTACAGACCCGCGAGGGCGGCGTAGGCGATCGAGTTGCGGTAGGCGCGCGTGCGTTCGGGTGTCGCGTCGACGTGCGCATCACCCTCGGCGCTCGCTCGCTCGGCCCAGGCGTGCACGCGCAGCGGCGAGGTGACGTAGTCGGGCCGGGGATCGCGCGGGTGGGGCGCATTCGCGATCAGCACGATCAGCGGCAGCTCGGCCAGCAGGTCGACGTAGGTGCCCGGCCCCGCCGATCCACGCCAATCGAGCGTGCCGTCGGGCGCGACGTGCACGCCCTGGAAGAACGACACGGCCGGGGGGATGTCGCGCCGGTCGAGCCCGTGCTTCGAGCCCGCCATGCGCAGCAGCGCGTGGCCCGACGGCGTCGGGCCCTCGGGCGTCGCGTCGCCGTACTTGTGGACATTCCAGGCATCGCCGGATGCCCCGCAGAACGCGTCATGGTGGCCGGAGGTGTCTTCGACGATCGTCGCGAGCACTCGCCCGTCGCCCGAGAGCAGCGGATGCTCGGCGCCGAGGTACGCCTGCCAGGGGATCTTCTGGGTGTCGGCGACATTCAACCGCTCGCCGGTGTGCAGAGCGTTGAAGAGAACGACACTCGCCGAGGCATCCCCTTCGGGATCCTCGAGACGGATGCGTGTGCCCCGCGCCACCCGCAGGTGCGTGTAGCCGCCCGACGCCACGGTCTCGGACCACAGCAGCGTCGCCGGGTCGATCCCCTCGGGCGGGGTGGGCGTCGTGCTCGCGGGAAGATGGGGCATCCACTGCGACTGCGTCGCCCGGGCCCGCGCATCCTCTCGCGCCTGCTCCACGCTGCGGAGCGCAACGCTTCGGCCCCTGTTGTCCAGCCCGGTACTGTCGCTCGCCACGATCGGACTCCATTTCTATCGATTGATAGAAATGGAATCAGATCAACGTTTCGCCCACGTTTCGGGGTGACCGCCCGCGGCTACTCGTTGGCGAGCAGCGCGACCGGGTACGTCTCGAGCAGCGCCGCGAGCGGCACCTCGCCACCCTCGTAACGGCGCCCGGACAACAGGTCGATCGCGGGCACCGAGGGACGCAGCAGGACCGTATCCTGCCACCCGCCGAGAGCCTCCAGCCCAACCGGCAGCCGGGTCGCGACGGTCTGAATACCGCCGCGATCGAACCCGATCGCGTGCTGAGCGGCGGGCCCAACGAACGTCAGGGGCGTGTAACGCGTGAAGAGCTCCGGGCGGTAGCGGCGCGTGCGGAGCGCACGGGAGGTCACGAGCAGTTTTGCGGCACCCGAGGCATCCACCGCCGGCACCTCGCCCGCCTCGAACCCGGCGTCGATCCCGGCGAGCATCTCGGCGCGTGCACCGAAGTCCACCGCACGGCGGTTGTCGGGGTCGACGAGGCTCGTCTCCCACAGCTCCGACCCCTGGTAGACGTCGGGCACACCGGGCGCGGTGAGCTGCAGCAGCTTCGCCGAGAGCGAGTTCGACCACCCGTAGGGCGCGACTTCGGCGACGAGTGCCTCGAGGATCGCGGATGCCTCGGCGCTGTCGAACGCGGCGTCCACCAGCGCGTGCATCCGGGCCTCGAAGGCCTCGTCCTGGTCCCACCAGCCGGTCGACTCGGAAGCCTCGCGGGCCGCCTTCTCGGCGTACGCGTGCAGGCGCTCGCGCGAAGCGGGCCAGGCACCGACGATGGCCTGCCAGAGCAGGTTGTCGAAGCCGCCGTGCTCGGTGGAGGCGATGGCGCGGAGCTTCGTGAGCGACTCGAGCCACCGTGCGGGGAGCTCCGAGAGCACCGACAGGCGGGCACGAACATCCTCGCCGCGCTTGGTGTCGTGCGTCGACAGGGTCGTCATCGCGGCGGGCCAGGATGCCTCACGCGTCGCCTGTGCGGCATGGAAGCCGGCCACGTCGAGCGCGAACTCGGACGGGTCGGCGCCGACCTCGGTCAGGGTTCCGAGGCGCGAGGCGCGATAGAACGCGGTGTCTTCGACGCCCTTGGCCATGACGGGCCCGGTCGTCTGCTGGAACCGGCGTGCCACCTCGAGCGAGGCATCCGCCAACTGCGGCAAAACCCGGTCGAACGCGCCCGCGAGGTCGGGACGCCGGCGCATGGCCTCTTCCGCCGCGGCCTCGAACGCCTCGCGACCGGCGGGAAGATACGACCGGTAGACGGGGAAGCAGGCCAGCAACTCTGCGATAGCGTCGACGGCTCCCGTGACGGGTTCGTCGAGCAGCCGCACCAGGCGTGCGACCTCGGCGCCCTGGATCGTCTCGGCGATCGTGCGCTTGGTGTCGTGGATGAGGTCGCCCCACGACGCCTGCGGTTCGAGGCCGTCCTCGGCACGGACCGCGGAATCGATCGCGTCCAGCGCGCCCTCGCCCGCGGGGTCAATCAGCACCCGGTCGATCACGGCGAGCGCGTCGTATCCGGTCGTGCCGTCCGTCCGCCACCAGCTGGGAAGCGTCTCGCCGTGCTCGAGGATCTTCTCGACGAGCACGTAGAGGCCGCCGGTCGCCTCGGCCAGCCGGTCGAGGTAGGCACCGGGATCGAGCAGTCCATCCGGGTGATCGACGCGGATGCCGTCCACGAGGCCGCCTCTCACCCAGCGGATGATCTCGGCGTGAGACTCGTCGAATACCCACGGCACCTCGACGCGAACGCCCGCCAGGGTCGTCACTGCGAAGAAGCGGCGGTAGTTCAGCTCGGCGGCCTCGCGTCGCCAGAACATGAGTTCGTAGTTCTGCCGCGACAAGACGTCACGCACGACACCGGTCTCGGTGAGCCGGTCGCGCTGGTCGTCGTAGACCGAGTCGGGCGCGAGCGGGAAGACATGATCGAAGTAGTGCAGCGTGCCGTGCGGTGCGTGGTCCGAGGCATCCGCGTCGATGCGCAGCTCCCCCGCCTCGATGATCTCGTCGAGATCGCCGCCCAGCACGGGAACACGCACCCGCCCGTCACCGAAATCCCAGTCGACGTCGAACGCCTCGGCGTACCGCGAGTCCCGCCCGTAGGTCAGAAGGTCCCACCACCACGGGTTCTGCGACGGAACCGCGACGCCCATGTGGTTGGGGACCGTGTCGACGAGAATCCCCAGTCCCGCATCACGAGCGGATGCGGCGAACCGATCGAGCCCCTCCGCCCCGCCCCGGGCGGGGTCGACCCTGCTGGGATCGACGACGTCGTAGCCGTGATCCGACCCTTCCGTGGCCTTCAGCAGCGGCGACAGGTAGGCCCAGTCGACGCCCAGGTCACGGAGATATGCCGTGACGGACGCCGCGGCGTCCAGGTCGAAGGCCTGCCGGATCTGCAGACGGTACGTGGATACGGGACGGAGAGTGGACACGGTCATCCCTTCAGCGTCGGGTTTCGGGCTTCGGCGGCGAACTCGGAATCTGGTCGATCACGCCGGTCGTGGCCGCGAGCGCGGCCAGCGATGCCGCGACGGAATGGTCCGCTTCGATCTCTCCGCCGGTGTGCTCGCGCATGACGATCAGCGAGCGCGCCCGCATGTCGACGTGCTCGCCCGGCTTGATCGGTCGAGAATCGGCGAGATCCCCGGCGGTATCGACGATCACGTCCCAGGTCGGCGATGCGTTGGCATCGGGCAGGTAGAACTCCACGTGCTCATCGCCGGCGTTGAAGAGGATGATGAAGTGCTTGTCGACGATCGGCTCGCCCCGGCGATCGCGCTCACGAATGCCGTTGCCGTTCAGGAACACGCCGACGCAGCGACCGAACCCCGAGTCCCAGTCCTCGGGCTGCATCTCGGTGCCGTCCGGACGCAGCCAGACGATGTCGGGACGACCCTCGTCCTTTGCGCGCCGGACCGGCCTGCCGTTGAAGAACCGGCGCCGCCGGAACGTGGGGTGCTCGGCGCGCAATCGCACGAGCGCCGACGTGAACTCGATCAGCGGATGATCGGCGACATCCCAGTGCACCCAGGTCAGCTCGTTGTCCTGGGCGTAGCCGTTGTTGTTTCCCAGCTGGGTGCGGCCGAGCTCGTCGCCGTGCAACAGCATGGGCACACCCTGCGAGAGCATGAGCGTCGCGATGAGGTTGCGCTGCTGCCGGGCCCGCATGGTGAGCACCTGCGCGTCGTCCGTCGGTCCCTCGACGCCGAGGTTGTACGAGCGGTTGTGTGACTCTCCGTCGTTGTTGTCCTCGCCGTTGGCGTCATTGTGCTTCTCGTTGTAGCTCACGAGATCACGGAGCGTGAATCCGTCATGGGCGGTGATGAAGTTGATGGATGCGACGGGTCGTCGCCCGGAGTGCTCGTACAGGTCGGCGGACCCGGTAAGGCGGGACGCGAACTCGCCCAGCGCCTGCGATTCACCCCGCCAGAAGTCGCGCACGGTATCGCGGTACTTGCCGTTCCACTCCGTCCACTGCGGCGGGAAGTTTCCGACCTGGTAGCCCCCGGGTCCGATGTCCCACGGCTCCGCGATCAACTTCACCTGCGAAACCACCGGGTCCTGCTGCACGAGTTCGAAGAAGGTCGACAGCCGGTCGACGTCGTAGAATTCCCGCGCCAGCGTGGATGCGAGATCGAAGCGGAAGCCGTCGACGTGCATCTCGAGCACCCAGTACCGCAGCGAGTCCATGATCAGCTGCAGGGCATGGGGGTTGCCGACGTTCAGGCTGTTGCCGGTGCCGGTGTAGTCGGTGTAATAGCGCTTGTCGTCGTCCTCGAGCCGGTAGTAGGCCGCGTTGTCGATGCCGCGCATCGAGAGCGACGGGCCGAGGTGGTTGCCTTCCGCCGTGTGGTTGTAGACCACGTCGAGGATGACCTCGATGCCCGCCGCGTGAAGCGCACGCACCATTCCCTTGAATTCCTGCACCTGGTCACCGTGCGCACTGCTCGAGGAGTAGGCGTTGTGCGGTGCGAAGAAGGCGATCGTGTTGTAGCCCCAGTAGTTCGAGAGCCCCTTGTCCTGCAGGGTGCTGTCGTTGACGAACTGGTGAACGGGCATGAGTTCGATCGCCGTGATCCCGAGCTTGTGCAGATGCTCGATCATCGCCGGATGCCCGATGGCGCTGTAGGTGCCCCGTATCTCCTCCGGGATGTCGGGGTGGAGCTTGGTCAGCCCCTTCACGTGCGCCTCGTAGATGACCGACGATGCATATGGCGTCTTGGGCTGCACATCGCCCGACCAGTCGAAGAACGGGTTGACGACGACACCCATCATCATGTGTTTCGCGGAATCCTCGTCGTTGCGGGAGTCCGGATCGCCGAAGTTGTAGCTGAAGACCGCCTGCCCCCAGTCGATCTCACCGGCGACGGCTTTCGCATAGGGATCCAGCAGCAGCTTGTTCGCGTTGAAACGTTGACCGTTGGGCGGGTCGTACGGGCCGTGGACGCGGTAACCGTAGCGCTGACCGGGCCCGACCTGCGGCAGGTAGACGTGCCAGACGAAGGCGTCGACCTCGGTCACCTCGACGCGCGTCTCTTTGCCCCGCTCCGTGAAGAGACAGAGCTCTACGCGTTCGGCCGCCTCGCTGAACAACGCGAAATTCGTGCCATTCCCGTCGTATGTCGCACCAAGTGGGTAGGTCGATCCAGGCCATGTCTGCACCGCCAAAGACTACCTACCGACATGGACCGCCGCTGTGGCTTGCACATCGCGAGCGGGTGCCGTATGGCATTCAGCCACGGATAGTCAGCTCAGCTCGGTCGCCGCGTCCCAGGCACGGGAATGGGGGCCGCGCGGCAAGAGCTCGCCCTCGACGATCTCGTACTCGATGCCCCCGTCGAAGAACTCCTGGGGCAGGCTCGGCGTAGATCGGTTCGCGTCCAACGGATTCTTACCGGTCATTCCGCACCCCTGACTTGTCCCGCACTTCTGACTTGTCCAGCTCTCACTGTGCGGGACGGGTCGTGTCAGCGGAACCCGATTGACTTCGCAGCGAGAGACGCGTACGGAGAAAACCCGTCGGCATGGCAGCCGTCAGCGATTAGTCTGATCGGGTGGGCACTATTTATTACGGCGGGGACGCTTCCGCCATCGACATCGAGGATCGCGCCCTCGCGCACCTCAAGGTTGTTATCGCAACAAAACTCCGCCGAGGCGAGAGTTTCACTCTGACCTGGCGTCATCCCGACGACCAGCCGCGGGGACGGAGCACGGTGTGGCTGAGCCCGTCGATCCCGCTGCGCTTCGTCTTCGATGACCCCGAGCCCGCGCTTCTGAGCCGCGAGTGGATGGAAGAGCTCGCCCAGTCAGCCAACTCGTCGGGCGGCATCATGCTCGTCGCCGAGCACTTCGACGTGGACCCGGCAGAAGACGAATCGACGATCCAGGTCGGCTCCATCGTCGCCAAGGATGTGGACATCGAGACTGCCACCGTGGGCTCCCTCAACCAGAAAGACAAGGCGAAGGCCGAAAACAAGTCTGTCGACGCCAAGTCCAAGGTCGACGCCAAGTCTAAGGTCGACGCCAAGTCCGACGCCTGAACCTCACGACGTACCGGCCAGCGCGAACGAGCGCCGGCCAACTGGCGCTAGGAGTCGAACGGCATTTCTTCCTGCGGCTCCGAGACGACGAACAGGCCATTCGGGCTACTCGCAGAAACCATGAGCGATTCGATCCAGAGTCTGTTCAGGCGCGGCTCGCGGCTGCCGTGGAACGCGAACTGCAGGGGCACGGACGGATGCATCCAGAAGCTCCGTCGCGAGATGCCTTCGCTGTCGAGATCGATCGTGAACATGAACGACTCCGAGCGGCGCAGCTTGTTCATGATGACGATGCGCAGGTGGGCGAGGGTGCGATCCTCGATGTCGATCGAGTTGTTCAGCGTGTCGTAGATGAAGCGGCCCATGCGATGAGCCTAACCGGGTCCACCCGCCCGCGGAATCTCGATCACGCCCCTTGTGGCGGCTGCAGCAGAAGCGCTATGCGTTCCTCGAGATAGCCCGCCAAGGGCACGTGTCCCGCGGCCGGACTCCAGCGGATGCTGGGGGTTCCGTCCACGAGGGCGAGTGGTCCTGTCCGTTCGCCTCGTTCCAGCGCGGCGAGGTCGAGCGTTTTCCAGTCCAGGTGCACGGTTTCGCCGTCACCGAAGCCCCCGCGCGTCGCGGCAGCGGCCACTTCGGCGCGGGCGCGTGCCGCATCCGAGGCGAATCCTCGGCGGCCGGGGTCGCCGGCTCGCACCACGTTTCCGGCCGCGTACACGGCGCTCTCGCCGACCAGCAGGACACCGAGCCGCCAGGCGTCACCCCGGGGCACGATCTTCGGCGCGCGGAGCCCCGCGAGGACCCGCGGTCGCACGACCTCGCCCAGCCGCTCGCGCGGCGCGTCGGCGGCCGCCAGACGAGCGCGGGCAGCATTCACAAGAGTCGCCGCGTCATCCACCACATCGCCATTGTGCGCGCTCGATCAACGCCGCGGCGTACATCCGGAAGGAATCTCGGGCCCGACGACCGCCTCGGGGAGCGACAACGGCACCACCGTTCCTCTCCGATGTTCGGCCGGACCATGCGCACCCCATGAGGATCGGCCGACTCACTGAGCGGCCGCCATCGCGTCCTGGGGCACGGATCAGCCGAGGCCGGCGCGGTCCTCGTGACCGTCGTCCGGCAGCACGTGACCCGCGACCGGTTTGCGCGAGAGCCCGACGGCTCCGGCATCCGGACCCTTCGCCGTGGCCGCGGCGACGGCGACGGACTCGTCGACATCGATGTAGCGCGGGCGCAGCTGCACGGCCTTCAGGCGCTTCTGCTCGCGCTTGGCCTTGCGTGAGGAGTAGCTGAGGTTCAGCACCTCGACCAGGATCGCGAACGCCATCGGCGCGTAAATGAGTGCCTTGTCGATCTTGATGCCGAAACCCTCGGCGATCAGGAACACACCGATGAGTAGCAGGAACGACAGGGCCAACATCTTCACCGTCGGGTGCTTGTTCACGAACGTGAAGATGAACCGCGCGGCGAACAGCATGATGCCGAACGACAGCACGACGACCGTGATGATCACGAGCAGGTTCTCGGTCATGCCGACGGCGGTGATGACCGAGTCGAGCGAGAACACGATGTCGAGCAGCAGAATCTGCGTCAGGACCGAGGCGAACGTGATGGTCTTCGGTCCGACACCGCCGTGCTCTTCTTCGGCACCCTCGAGCTTGTGGTGGATCTCACTGACGGCCTTGTAGACCAGGAACAGGCCACCGGCGATCAGGATGAAGTCCTTCACCGAGAAGCCCATCCCGAACAGGGTGACCACGTCGTCTTTCAGCGTGATGATCCAGCCCGCGAAGAAGACCAGCACGACGCGGATCACCATCGCGAGCGTCAGCCCGAGGTTGCGGGCCTTCGCCTGCTGCTCGACGGGCAGTTTCGAGGCGAGGATCGAGATGAAGATGACGTTGTCGACACCGAGCACGATCTCGAGCACGAACAGGGTCAGAAAGACGGCGATCAGGTCGGGCGTCAGGTCCAGGGAGAAGTCCACTCGCCCATGTTAGGCGGATGCCTCGACCGATCTCAGCCGACATCCTCATCGATCACGTCCCGCTCGACGACCCTCGCGCCGCGCAACATCGTTCCGATGAGCGGATACAGCAGCACGGAGAGCATCCCGGCGCCGACGAGCGCCGCGGCCAACCCCGGTGAGAGCAGTTCTTCCGACATCCCGATACTCGTGACGGCGACGATGACGGGCAGTCCCGTCGCACCGAGGAAGGCCAGCGCCAGTCGGTCACGCGGTGTCGACCCGGAGGGGGCCGAGATCATCGCGGGCAGGCCGCGGATGATGAGCAACAGCATCAGGAAGACGGGCACGAGCACGACAGTCGCACCGTCCGCGAGCAGTGCGTCGAGGTCGAAGGTGACGCCCGTGTAGATGAAGAAGATCGGGACGAGCAGACCGAAGGCGACGGCCTCGACCTTCGACTCGACCTGCGCGCGATCATCCGCGGGGGCGTTGCGCATGATCAGCTGCCAGATCACACCGGCGACGAACGCCCCGAGCAGCATGTCGAGGTCGAGCAACAGGCTCAGCGCGACCAGCAGCGCGAGGATCAGCACGATCAGGCGGATCGCGAACTGCCCGGAGGTGTGCAGAGTCGCGGTCACGATGCGGTGCAGGCGTCCGTGGGGCATTCGTGAGGCGAGAAATACGGATGTCGCCGCGACCACGACGAAGAAGAATAGCACGATCGACGCGACGCCGAAATCGCGTCCGCCGAGAAACAGTGAGATCGCCACGAGAGGGCCGAACTCCCCCACCGCACCGATACCCATGACCGCGCGCCCGAACGGCGTCGGAAGCATCCCCGCGTCCCTCAGGATCGGCAGCAGCATCCCGAGCGCGGTCGAGCACAGTGCGATGCCGATGACGACCGCCGCCTCGCCGGGCGCGATCACCAGGCCCACTGCGACGCCGGCGATCAGCCCGAGCAGCCAGCCGCCGACGGCGCGAGCACCGTCCCGGCCGCGGAGCACGCGGAAGTCGATCTCATTGCCGGCCATGAAGAACAACAGCGCGAGGCCGAAGTCCGCGAGGCGCTCGGAGATCGGACCCTCCTGGATCCAGCCGAGCACGCTCGGGCCCGCGATGATTCCCAGCACGAGTTCGAACACCACGATCGGGATGCGCAGGCGACTCGAGAGCCCGCGCACCAGCAGCGGGGCGATGACCGCGATCGCCGCGATGATCACGAAGTCGAGATCGCTGAGCTGCACGGCCTCACGCTATCGTTTGCGCGCTCCTGCGCGTGTGCCGCAGCTGAGGCAGGGGTCAGCGCCAGACGTCGTCCGCGATCGCCACGACCTCGCGGATCTTCGCCCACTGCTCGTCCTCGGTCAGCACGTTGCCCTCTTCGGTCGAGGCGAATCCGCACTGCGGGCTCAGGGCGAGCTGTTCGAGCGGGGCGAACTCGGATGCCTCGTCGATCCGCTTCTTGATGGCGTCGACGTCCTCCAGCTCACCCGACTTCGACGTGATGAGGCCCAGAACGACGGTCTGGTCACCCTCGGGCAGGAAGCGTAGGGGCTCGAAGCCGCCGGCGCGCTCGTTGTCGTACTCCAGGAAGAATCCGTCGTACGCGACCTCGCCGAGGAGTTGCTCGGCGACGGGTTCGTAGCCGCCGGACGAGATCCAGGTCGAGCGGAAGTTGCCGCGACAGACGTGCGTCGTGATGACCATGTCGTCCGGCTTCCCCTCGAGGACGCGGTTGAGCAGGCCGGCGTAGCGCTCCGCGAGACCGTCGGTACGGATGCCGCGGTCCCGGGCCTTCAGCAGCTCCTCGTCCGAGCACAGGTAGGCCCAGGCGGTGTCGTCGAACTGCAGGTAGCGGCATCCGGCGTCGTAGAACGCGCTCACCGCATCGCGGTACGCCTGCACCAGGTCGTCGACGAAGTCCTCGCGTCCCGAGTAGGCATTCGGATCGATGTGATCGGGCTCGAGGCGGAAGTCCAATACCGTCGGCGCCGGGATCGTGGCCTTCGGCAGCGCCTGCGTCGTGCCGGCGAGCAGGGTCTGGAGCGAGCGGTAGTGCTCGAGCATCGGATGCGTGTCCGAGAAGCCGATCGGGCCACTCAGGTGCACCCCGCGCGGCTTCGTCTGCACACCCTGGAACTGGATGCCGTGGTCGAGTTCGACGACTTCGACCCCGTCGAGCATCCCGAAGAAATCGAAGTGCCACCACGAGCGACGGAACTCGCCGTCGGTCGCGACACGCAGGCCGCTGTCGGCCTCTTTCTGCACGAGATCGGCGATCTCGGCGTCTTCGACCGCGCGCAGGGCGTTGGCGTCGATCTCGCCGGCGGCCTGTGCGGCTCGGGCGCGCTTGAGCGCTTCGGGACGCAGGAAGGAGCCGACGATATCGGCACGATAAGGCGGATTGATGCTCACCCCGACACTTTATCGACGCCCTCAGCGCGACGCTCCCGGCGCGTCATACGGCGAAGCACTCCGGGCATCCGGGGCATCCGTCCGTCAGCGCCGCGGCACCCAGGTGCGCCACGATCCACCAGGGTCCCTCGGTCGGCACGGGGAAGACCGGGTTCCAGACGATCGCGACGGCGAAGAACACGAGGGTCCACCACCACTGCGCGCCCTGGAGCGCGTACCAGGCGACGATGAGCGCCATGATCGCGACGATGAAGCGGATCAGCAGGTACCAGTCGGCCTCGAGCAGCGGGATTCCCGAGAGCAGCGCCGCGGCGGCGATCAGGCTCGGGATGAACGCGGGGCGATACGTGTCGCTCTTGGGGGGTGTGGCGACCATGGGTCCATCCTCACAGACCCACATGCTCATCGAGCCAGGCCATCAGGCCGGGCAGCGTGAAGTACGCGATCGTCGCGTGCGTCGCGTTCGGAACCTCGGACAGCGTCACGTCGATGCCGAGGGATGCCTCGTGCTTCGCGAACTCGCGGGTGTCGTCGGGATGGATGAGCGTGTCCTTGAGACCCTGTGCGATGTACAGCGGGGCATCGAAGGCGACGCTGCCGGCAGAGTTCTGGGCGAGCAGGTCGTCCCAGGGTGGCGTTGTGGTCGGGTCGCTCAGCACGAAGTTCCCGACGAGCGGCTGTCCGATCGCGTGCAGTTCTTTCGTGTGCGTCAGCAGGCACAGGTCGTTCATCTCGGGTGCGGCCGCGACGGCCGCCGGCGTCAGGATGTCGGACAGCTGCGCTCCCGCGACCGAGTCGCCGTAGACACCGGCATACGCCGTGAAGGCATACGAGCCGATCGTGACGCCCGAGATATCGTCGATGTCCGCGTCGAGCAGCGCCGTCAGGTCCGCCGCGGGAGCGGCGACAGCAACCGCCCGCACGTCCAGTTCCGGCGCATAATCGGCCGCGCGCTCGGCGGCGAACAGCACCGACTGACCGCCCTGCGAGTGACCCCACAGCACGACCGAGTTGCCGGCATCCGTCGCCGGAATGCTCTGCGCGGCGCGGACGGCGTCGAGCACGTTGTTGCCCTCGGTGTCGCCCACCAGATAGGAACTCGGCCCCGGATATCCCATCCCCGCGTAGTCCGTGGCGACGACGACATAGCCGCGATCGAGCATCAGCCGAAGCCCCTCGATGCCGAGGAAGGGATCGGCGGCGAGGGAGGGCGCGCAGTCACGGGCCGAGCCGGTCGTCGGGTGGCCCCACGACAGCACGGTGCGACCGTCGGCCGGTGGCGGGCCGAGCGGCGCGACGACGATGCCCGAAACGATCAGGGGTGTGCCGTTCAGGTCGGTCGAGCGGTACAGGATCCGCCAGGCACGCGTGTCGAAAGGCAGCCCGATCAGTTCTTCCGACCGAACGATCTCACCCGGAGCGCCCGAGCTCTCGGGTACGGGGTCGAGATAGAACTCCTCGAGTCCCGGCCGCTCGAGCAGATCACCGATCACGCGAGCTTCGAGCACCGCGACCCCAGCGCCCACGAGGGTCAGCATCGCCGCGAAGAAGGGGATCGCGAACCGATGGCGGTACGGGTGACGAGATGTGCGGCGCGTGCTCACACGCACACACTGGCACGGTTCACACGTCGATGGGAGTGGAAGAGGTGCGGGGCACGGGATCCTCGACCCGGCTGACGCCGGCGCCGTGAACCTCACGGTGCAGGCGCTCCATTCGCTCGTCCAGCTCGGCGGCCGTCTCGGCCGCGTCGCGCAATGAATCGAGCAGCGGCGCGGGCACCTGCTTGTCGTACTTGTAATAGATCTTGTGCTCGAGACTTGCCCAGAAATCCATCGCGATCGTTCGGAACTGCACCTCGACGGGCACATCGACGCGACCGCTGGAGAGGAAAACCGGCACGTCGACGATCACGTGCAGGCTCTTGTAGCCGTTCTCTTTCGGCACAGCGATGTAGTCCTTCACGGCCCGAACGGTGATGTCGTCTTGTGTCGTCAGCAGATCGAACAGGCGGTAGGCATCCGCGACGAAGCTGCACGTGACACGGATGCCGGCGATGTCGGTGATGCGCTGCCGGATGGTCGGAAAGTCGGGTTCGATGCCCCGTCTCGCGACCTTCTCGGCGAGGCTATCGGGCGTCTTCACCCGACTCGAGACGTGCTCGATGGGGTTGTAGTCGTGCATCAGCTGAAACTCGTCGCGCAGGATCGTGATCTTCGTCTCGACCTCCTGCAGACCGAAGCGGTACTCCAGCAAGAAGCGCTGAAACTCGTCGCGCATCGCCCTCATCTCGGCGAGGGTTGCGGTGAAGGGTTGCTCGCCGGTGGGCATGCTCATGGCTTCACCGTAAGACGCGGGACTATGAGGGCCCCGTGAGTCGCGCCGCCGCCCGGTTCGCCGTGCGCAGGCGCTCGGCGCTGACATCGCGCGCACTCTCAGCCGCGTGTCGTTCGACCGTTGCGGCATCGGCGTCGGCACGAATCCTCGCGAGTTCGCTCTCGAGGGACTCGACCCGCTCCTGCAACAGCGCCTCGCGCTCTCGGGCGGTCGCCAGGCGGGCCTCGGCGCGCGCCGATTCACGCTCGGCATCCGCCGCCTCGCGCCGCACCGCGACGGCAGCACGTTCGGCATCGCGGCGAGCACGGCGCTCGGCGAGATCGTCGCGCCCCCGAACAGGAGCGGGGTCCGCCGCGGCGGGAGCATCCCCCGCGACGGCATCCATGAGATCAATCGGATCGACACCGGATGCCTCGAGCGGACGCAGCAAACGCCCGGTCCGGACTGCGGCTGCGGCGGCCCCATCGCGTGCCGCGGCACCCAGGGTGCGCTCGACCTCGCCGACGATGCCGGCACCGAGCGCGACACCCTCGCCCTGTGCGAGCGCCGTGGCCCGGCGGACGAGTTCGGCCAGCAGGTCCCGCCTGTCCTTGTTCAGGGCGGTCAGGCGGGCGGCATCGCGGTCGTCCTGGGCCTCACGCATCTCGGCAGCGAGCTCGGCGAGCTTGCCGACCCCTGCCGGGTCACGACGGGCGAGCAGGTTGACGACCCATGCCGAGGTAGGGGGTTTACGCAGGGCCCGGATCTGCGCCGCGGTGTCGCGGTCCGTCGCCGACGCGGCGAGTGCCGTCCGCGCCGCGACGAAAGCGCTCGGGACGAGCCCGTACAGCTCGTCGGCCGCTGCGGAAAGTGTGGCATCCACCATCCCGCCATTCTGTCCGACGACGGCTGGATAGCACTCCCGGTCCGCCCCGGCAACCCCCGCACCGCGAAACGGGGGCGGCCATACCGTGGAATCCGAAGCGGCCCCCGGCCGCCCGAGAGGAGCATCCGATGGCTACGACATCGACCAAGACCAGCGCGAGCAACACGACCGCGAAGCGCGGACAGCGCCGACCCGCAAAGGGCGGCGCCGGAGCCGCGCTGACGAACGAGCAGAATGCCGAGAGCGGCTTCCAGGCCTCGAAGGCGCTCAGCGATAACCTGCAGAAGGTGCTCGTCGATTTGCTCGAACTGCAGCTGCAGGGCAAGCAGGCCCACTGGAACGTCGTGGGCACGAACTTCCGCGACACCCACCGTCAGCTCGACGACATCATCGAGGCCGCGCGCGGCTTCAGCGACACGGTGGCCGAGCGGATGCGCGCGCTGCACGCCGTGCCGGACGGCCGTTCCGACACCGTGGCCGAGACGACCACCCTGCCGGAGTTCCCTCACGGTGAGGTCGACACGACAGAGACGATCGATCTGATCACCGAGCGCCTCGAGGCGACGATCTCGACCGTGCGCGAGGTGCACGACCCCATCGACGACGAGGACCCGACGAGCGCAGACATCCTGCACGCCGTGCTCGAAAGCCTCGAGCAGTTCGCCTGGATGGTGAGCGCCGAGAACCGCACGCCCGCGAAGTGAGCGAAGCGCTGGTCGCCGACGGGGCGCTGGTCGACGACGGGGCACCGCGGGCGGTTCCGACCGCGCTGTCCCTGGACGAGGGCGAGCCCGGCTTGGCCGCGACCAGGGCCGAGGTCACGCTCCGGGCGGTCGTCGGCTTCGGAATGCACGTCGATGCGACCATCGACTGGGCCGTCGAGCTCGGCGCCGCCGTGCCGACGCCGGGGCTCGGACGCACGCGAGAGCGCTGGGAGACGCTGGCCACGACATCCCGGGCGGATGTCGCGGGTGGCCGGGTGCTCGAGCCGCATCTCGATGCACTCGCGATCCTGGCGGATGCCTCGGCCGAGGGTCTCACGACGCCCACTGACCTGGCCCGGATGGGCGTCGACCCGTACTCATCGTGGGGAGTCTTCGCGGCCGAGGCCGATGATGCGCGCCTCGAGGCGCGGCGCGGCGAGGACGGTTCGTGGACCCTGACCGGCGTCAAACCGTGGTGCTCGTTGGCCGATCGGGTCTCGCACGCTCTCGTCACGGCCTGGACCGGCCCGGACGAGCGACGGCTCTTCGTCGTCGCGATGGGTGACCCCGCCGTTCAGCCGCAGCGCGAAACCTGGGTCTCGCGCGGTCTCGCGCAGATCCGGAGCACACCGGTCGAGTTCGTCGGCGCCGGAGCGCTGGCTGTCGGTGATGACGGGTGGTACCTCCGCCGAGAGGGCTTCTGGTGGGGCGGAGTCGGTGTGGCCGCGTGCTGGTGGGGTGGCGCGCTCCCGATCCTCGATGCCCTCGCCCGAGCCGCGGCGCACCCCGACGCGGACCAGCTCGCGCACACGTACTACGGCACCGCGGACGCCCGCATGTGGGCCGCGCAGGTGGCCCTCGCCGATGCGGCAAGGCGGGCCGATCTCCCGGATCCCGCGCCGGTGCGGCTGATCAGCGAGCGGGTGCGGGCGATCGTGGCGGATGCCGTCGAGACCGTGCTCGCCGTTGCCGACCGCGCGCTCGGTCCGGCGCCCCTCGCGTCCGACGAGGCGCACGCGCGCCGTGTCGGAGATCTGCGCATCTATCTGCGCCAGCACCACGCCGAGCGCGACCTCGCCCGGCTCGGCCGGATGCTCGAGCGCAGCGCGTGAGCGTCACGTTCGACCACCGCGAGCCCGGCACGCTCGAGTCCGTGTGGCAGGATGCGAGCCCGTGGGCGACCGCGACCTCGCTCGATCTCGACGTTGACGTCGTGATCGTGCTGGCCGCACACCCCGACGACGAGACCCTCGGCGCGGGCGGGCTCATCGCCACGGCGGCGGCGCGAGGCATCCGCGTCATCGTCGTCGTCGCAACGGACGGTGACGGCTCGCACCCCGACTCGCCGACCTGGCCCCGTGAGGCACTCGCGCGGGAACGCCGGGTCGAGCTCGCCCGAGCGATCGACCAGCTCGCACCGGGCAGCGCCCTGAGTTTTCTCGGTCTGCCCGACGGCCACCTGCGCGAGCGCCGACAGCGCCTCTCGCAGCTCGTACGGTCGGCGATCGTCGCGCAGTCGACGGATGATGCGCCCGACCGCACGCTTGTGGTTTCGCCCTGGAGCGGCGACGGTCACCGTGACCACCGCGTGCTGGGTGAGGTCACCGAAGCCCTCGCCGCCGAGCTCGGCCATAGGAGCCTGGGATATCCGATCTGGCTCTCGCACTGGGCGCATCCGGCCGATGTCGAGACCCACGGCTGGAGCGTCCTGACGCTCGATCCGACCGCTCGTTCGGCGAAGCGGCGGGCGGTCCAGCTGCACGCAACGCAGGTGCGGCCGCTGTCGTCGGCCCCCGGCGATGAGGCGCTCATCCACGACGGCATGCGCGCGCACTTCGAACGCGCCGTCGAGGTCTTCATAACACCCACGGCCCCCGTCGCAGCGGCAGAAACAGAGGCAACCCAGGGCAAGACCGAAGGCGAACGGGAGAGCCTCGCGCCCGCCTTCTTCGACGACTTCTACGCGCGCCACGACGACCCGTGGGGATTCGACACCCGCTGGTACGAAGAGCGCAAGCGGGGGCTCGTCCTCGCCGCATTGCCCCGGCCCCGTTTCCGCGATGCGCTCGAACTCGGGTGCGCGACGGGTGCGCTCACCCGGGGGCTGGCGGAGCGCGCAGACCGCGTGCTCGCGCTCGATGCATCCGAGACAGCTCTCGCCCGCGCCCGCGAGCGCCTCGACGGACATCCCGACATCCGACTCGAAAGAGCGACCCTCCCCCAGGAATGGCCCGAGGGCGAGTTCGACCTCATCGTGATGTCGGAGATCGGCTACTACTGGAGCCCCGCCGACCTGCTCGATGCCGCGGACCGGACGCTGTCCAGCCTGTCGGCGGACGGCGTGTTGGTCGCGTGTCACTGGCGCCACCCTGTCGCCGAATATCCGGGCACCGCCGACGAGGTGCACACTGCCCTCCGTTCGCTGCCGGGGATGCGTTTGCTCGCCCGCCACGACGAAGAGGACTTCTTCCTCGATGTGCTGGTTCGCGCCGACGCACCGTCGGTGGCCCGCGCCGCGGGCCTCGCACCGTGACGGCGCCCACCGCTCTCGCGGTCGTCATCCCGGCGCACGACGAGGAAGAGCTGATCGGCGCGTGCCTGGACTCGATCCGCACCGCGGTCGCCCGCGCCCGTGGGCTGGTCGAGCGTGTGAGCGTGCACGTCGCGCTGGATGCTTGCTCCGACGAGACCGCACGTATCGCGATCGCCGCGGGGGCCGATGCGATCGTACCCGCGGCGCGGGGCGTCGGGGCGGCACGGGCTGCGGGGGTGGCGGCCGCACTCGCCGCGCACGAGTACGAGCCCCCGCGGCGCCTGTGGATCGCGCACACGGATGCCGATTCGGTCGTCCCCGCGAACTGGTTGACCCACCAGTGGGAGCTCGCGACGGGCGGCGCGGATATCGTGGTCGGCACCGTCCGACCCGACTTCCGCGACCTGTCCGCCGAGCAGATCGCGGCCTGGTGGGCGACCCATGTTCCCGGCACGGCCAACGGTCACGTGCACGGCGCGAACCTCGGCACACGAGCGAGCACGCTCGTCGCCGCCGGGGGCTTCGAGCCCGTTCTCGAGCACGAGGACGTGTGGCTCGTCGCTGAGGCGCTGACGTACGGCGCACACGTCGAGGCGTCCGACGAAGCGTGGGTGCAGACGAGCGGGCGGCCGTTCGGACGCACGTCGGGGGGCTACGCGGGCTACCTGCGCGAGCAACTCATTCCGCTCGCCCGTGCGCGCGCGGACTTCGCCGCCACGGCCTGACAAACCCGTCGGGAGCACGCATCCGAAAACAGGCGATCGCCCGTGCTGACGCGGCGATGGACCAGAGGGTCAGGCGATCGCCGAGACCGCGCGGGCGATCACCAGCACCGACATGATGAACCCCGCGAGCGCTTCGACGCCCATGAACGCCTTGGCGCGACGCGTGATCGGAAGGGCATCGGCTGGCGAGAACGCGATGCCAGCCGTCAGCGAGATGTAGAAGTAGTCGAAGTACCGAGGGCGCCACGCCTCAAAGCCCGAGGTCGCGTCCTGCGGAAACAGGAAGTCCGCGCGGGTGGCATCGCGCGGTCCGCGCGCTCGGGCGACGGGTCCCCCGAGATCGAGCTCCCAGTAGAGCAGTCCGAATGCGATCGCGTTCGTGACCCAGAGCTGGAGAGCGGCGAGGAGGATGCTGAACCCATCGCTCACGGGAGCCGTCAGCAGTTCGTAGACGAGCTGCACGAGCAGCACCTGGGTGACGGCCAGAAGCACAAAGGCCAGCGCAACCGACATCCCCCGCGACCACGCCGTCTGCCGCACCAGATGATGCGGGTTCAGCACGACCAGCGGAATCACGAGCAGGGCGCAGACGAGGACCGCGACCCCACGCAAGGGCGCGAAGAAGAAGCTGGGCAGCAGCAGCCACAGGACCATCACGACGAGCACACCGACGATGGCCGGCCATCGGTGTTCGTAGGTGGCCCGGGCGGGCGCTGCCGTCGTCATGCGCTCAGTCTGTCGGAACGGCGGCCCGAACCCGCGCCGCCGTTCCGACAGGAGATGCGTTCAACTCGCGAGCTGGTCGGCCTCGCGGAGATGCCGGTACGAGCCCTTGAAGTAGAGCAGCGGCTCGCGCGTGTGCCACTCGGGCGCGCTCATCTCGACGACCTTGCCGATCACGATCAGGTGATCGCCGGCGACGTACTCGTCCCACAGTTCGCAGTCCACCCACATGAGGGTGTCGTGGATGACGGGATTGCCGGATCCGGCGGGCGACCAATCGATGCCCGCCCACTTGTCCGTTCCCTTGCGGGCGAACTGATTGGAGACGTGCAGTTGGTCGTGAGCGAGGACGTTGACGGCGAAGCGTCCGCTCTGCTTGATGCGCGGGTAGGTCGTCGAGGTCAGCATGACGCTGAACGAGACGAGGGGCGGATCGACCGAGACGCTGTAGAACGACTGACAGGTGAAGCCGACGGGTTCGTCCGCCTCGAGCCCGCTGATGACCGTGATGCCCGATGCGTAATGCCCGAGCGTGTCACGGAACAGACGTGCGTCGATCGCGGTGGGTGCCGAGATGGGTGCCGGGGTGAGAGCTGACTCCTGCACGGTGTTTCCTCCTATCGGTGACGACGCAATCGGGTTCAGGTGAGAGGTTGTGCCGTCGCGCCGGCCACGACCGCCAGGCGCGCGAGGTTGGCCGCGTACTCTGCCGCTGCCGCGCCCACGACATCCTCGAGCTGATCCATCTGGGTCAGCGAGAGGTAGAAGCCACGACCCGGAACCATCGCACCCAGCTCGACGAGCAGGGGCGCGAGATTGTAGGTCGGACCCATCGCGTGGCTGAAGTCCGCGCCGGTGTGCACCGGGATCGCCGTGACGCCCGCGAGGCCGTTCGCCGGGTACCGGTCGAGAAACGCCTTGAGCAGACCCGTGTAGGTGGCCTTGTACGTCGGCGACGCGAAAACCACGAGGTCGCTCTCGGCGACGGAGGCGTTGAGCGCCGCCATCCCTTCCGAGGGCCAGGCGAAGATCTCGGCGGTGTGATCGGCGAGATCGATCACACCGAGCGAGTACGAGCCGGGAGCGAGGAGCTTTTCGACGAGCAGCTCCGCGACCTTGCGCGTGCGGGATGCCGGCTTGGGATTGCCGACGACGATCGTGACTTTGAGCGACATTTCACTTCTCACATCTGTACCGATTGACAGGAAATCGAAGGTGTCATGTCGCCGTGTGCACGTAGCAAATACGGGAACGAGGCTGACGACGCCTTCACACCACCGGGGTTTTTTGGCCCGGCGGGCCCGCAACGGCTTACGCTGCTCGATCAGTATGCACCCGGTTTGTTTCGCTCGTGTCACAGATTCCCGAATATGGACGGGCAGATTACGCCGAGCGTCGCGATCACGGAGCCGCTGCCCGAGACGAGGGATAGCGTGTGAGGATGACGAGCGAATCCGAGCCGACCCCCGACCGGATCGCGCCCACCGAGGGCGCGGCCGCATTCCCCTCGCTGTCGGCCGATGACTTCAAGGCCGTTTTCCGCGGGCATCCGGGGGGCGTCGCCGTGATCACCGCCGACGACGGCACGGGTCCCGTCGCGCTGACCGCGACATCCGTCTCATCCGTCAGCGCTGACCCACCCCTCCTGGTTTTCTCGGTTTCCGCTCAGTCCTCGAGTGCCCGCGCCCTCGCCGCGGCGGACACCGTCGTCGTGCATCTGCTCGATGCCCAGGATCTGCCGCTCGCCCGCCTGGGCGCGACGAGTGGTGTTGATCGTTTCGCCGACACCGATTCGTGGTCGCGCCTGGTCACCGGCGAACCGGTCTATCACGGAGTGCGGGCGTGGGTCCGGGGCGCCGTGGTGAATCGGATGGATGCCGGCGGCTCCACGATCTTCGCGGTGCATGCCCTGCAGTCCAGCCTGTCGCGCGACCCCGCCGCGGGCGAGGCGGGCGATGCGCTGGTGTACCACAACCGCACCTGGCACCGCCTCGGCGAGCACTCGCGCATCGACTGAGCGCGGAATCGAACCGAAAGCGCGGGCATGTCAACCCCCTCACCGGGCCCGACATCGGATCGTAGGTTGGGCTCTTCCCGATGAGGAGGTGGCCCATGGCCGAAATCCGCGCACTCGCGCTCAACTGCACACTGACGAAGTCCCCCGAGCCCTCGAGCACCGAGCTGCTCACGACTCAGATCCTGCAGGCCCTTACCGATCTCGGCGCGCAGACCGCTCAGGTGCGTGTCATCGACGAGAACGTCGCACCCGGTGTCCAGAAGGACATGGGTGAGGGCGACGGCTGGCCGCGCATCCGGGAACAGGTCTTGGCGTCCGACATCCTCGTCCTCTGCACGCCCATCTGGATGGGTCACATGTCGAGCGCCGCGCAGGGGGTGCTCGAACGCCTCGACGCCGAGCTGTCCGAGACGGACGACGCGGGCCGCCCGATCCTCTTCGGCAAGGTCGCGGTGACCGGAATCGTCGGCAACGAGGACGGTGCGCACAAGGCGACCTCGGACCTCTACCAGGGTCTCTCGGACGTCGGGTTCACCCTGCCCGCGCAGGGCGGCACGTACTGGGTCGGCGAGGCGATGCAGGCGGTCGACTATCAGGATCTCGACGAGACGCCCGAGGCAGTGTCGAGCGCCACGACCACGCTGGCCCGGAACGCGGTACATCTGGCGACGCTGCTGCGGGAGCATCCGTACCCCTAAGTTCGGAGGCGCGGAAGATTAGCCGCGATGGTCTGGAGCACGACTCCGGGCGATTCGATCGCGGCGAAGTGCCCCGCATCCGGCACCCGCTGCTCTCGGAAGTCCGGAATCGTCCGCGCGAACCAGTCGCTGTCGGAGTCGGATGAGAAGGCATCCCGCTGACCGCGCACCGACCGGACCGGACACCCGATCAGCTCGAAGTGTCGCAGGTCGTAGCCCGCCACGGCCCGCGCAGCGTGCACGAACGAGTCCGGCCGCAGCTCGTCGGCGAAAGCACCGATCACGCTCGCGTCGATCACACCCCGATCGGCGAACAGCGGGCTCGAGAGAAGCCGAAGCATCCCGATGCGACGCAGACCGCGCACGACGCCGACGCTCCCGAGAGCGTCGAGGATGCGCGTCGCGAGCAGCATTCCCGCGAACCACGGCAGACGAATGCCACCCCGCACCGGCCTTCGCACCGCCTCGACGACCGCGGGTCCCGTCGGCGAGACCAACACCACGGATGCCGTCGCCCCCGGTGTGCGCACGGCCAGGTCAAGCGCCAAGAATCCGCCGAGCGAATGACCGACGAGATGCCAGTGGCGGTAGCCGAGCGCGAGCGCGATCTCGACGATGGCCCCGGCGTATTCGCCGATCCCGGCGCCCTGCCAGTCGGGCGCCGCCGACTCGCCCCAGCCCGGCAGATCGGGGATGACCAGATCGGCCAACGGCAGCCCGCGCCCGTCGGCATACGAGAGCAGTGGCGTCCAGGTCGTCCAGGATCCGGCCGCGCCGTGCACGAGGATCGTCGCGGTCTCGCTGGTGCGGCGTCCCGCGCGGACGACGACGGGTCCCAGCGACGTCTCGACGACGAGGCGCTCGAGCCCGAAGACGGTCTCGTCGGCGATCAGTTCCATGCCGTTTATTCGGAGCGGATCTCCGCCGGGATTGTCTGCTGGCCGTGTGTCCCACGCACCAACATCAGGTGTCGATCGTGCATCGGTTGTGTCCGATTCCCCCGTGGCATCACGGCCCGTGATACCTATTGGGATAGGTAGACGTGTTTGACCGGGGTCCTCGGCGTTTCCCTCCTGACAAAGGAAGGGACCTCGACCATGGTCCAAAAGTTCATTCACCGAGGCGCAGTCCTCCTCGCATCCGTCGCCGTCATCGGCGTCGCGATCCTTCCCACTGCGGCATACGCCGACACGACGATCGATGGCCCGATCGGCCTGGGCACCGCTGAGCCGTTCGCGGTCCTCGCCGGGTCCACGGTGACGATCTCGCCCGACGGCACTCCTCCCGAGTCGGTCATCAATGGCGACATCGGCGTAAGCCCCGGCTTGGCCGTTACCGGTTATGAGAACGTTCAGCTGCCGCGCGTCGGCGTCGTCGTGCCTCTTTCTGTCGCGGACCAGGCTCAGGCCGACCTCACCATCGCATACGGAGTCGCCGCCTCCCTGACTCCGGCCCCGCAAAGCGCGGGCGATTTGACCGACCTTTCGCTCGTACCTGGAGTTTATCGGGGCTTTCCTCTCTCACTCACGGGCAACCTGACACTGGATGGCGGCGGCAACGTCGACTCGGTGTGGGTCTTCCAGTCAACGTCCTCACTAGTCATCGCGGGAACCGCGGAGGTTACGCTCACGGGCGGGGCCAACGCTTGCAACGTCTTCTGGCAGGTCGGCAGCTCGGCCACGATTAACGGAGGGGCAGATTTCGTCGGCACCGTCATGGCACAGGAGTCGATCTCAGTCGGCGCAAATGCCACCGTTGCAGGGCGCTTGCTCGCCCAAGACGCCGTCACCCTGATCAGCGACACGATCACGCGGCCCAGCGGCTGCTCCGCCACGGGCGGCACCGTCACCACGACCCCGACGATCACCTCGGCCGGCCCCACGGCGGGCACCGCGGGCACGGAGTACTCGTATACGGTGACCGCGTCCGGAACCCCCACCCCGACCTACTCGATCACGGGCGGCACGTTGCCGACGGGCCTCGGCCTCGACGCCACGAGCGGCACCATCTCAGGAACCCCGACCACTCCGGGTACCTACACCTTCACCGTCACCGCCTCGAACGGCACATCAGCTGACGCCTCCGCGACGTACACCGTCGTGATCGCGGCGCCCACGGTCGCGGTGGCGGCGGGCGAACAACTCGCGGAATCGGGCTCCGATCCGACCCTTCCGATCGTGCTCGGCGGCGCGCTACTGGCCGCCGGTGCGGCGTTCTTCTTCATCGCGCGGGGCGCGCGGATCGCCCGGCGGCGCTAGCGTCGTCGCGGACCGGCCGCTGGTCGGTCCGCGACGGAAGCCTTGTCATTTATGACAGGCCTCTCATATAGTTCTCATGTACCTACCGGCTCTGGGGAGTTAACGGGGAGAAAGTGACGGCGTTCCATGTCGTCTATCGCCACGAGCGACCCCGCGCGCCTCTCGCACCCCACGGAGGCGTGGGTTCGCGAGTACGCCGTCGAGCGAGCCGAGGGCACCTCGGCGCTCCGCGGACTCGTCGTCGGAGCCGTACTCAGTCTTCCCCTGTGGGCACTTCTCATCGCGGGCGGCAACGCGCTGCTCTCGAACCTGACCTGATCCCCCGCACAACGAAGAAGCCCGCCGCAGAGTATGCGGCGGGCTTCTTCGTTCACGCGTCAGGCGTCGTTCACACGGGCATCAGACACTGGCGGATGCCTCGCGCTTCGGCAGCACCCATCCCCGGCGGGGGAAGTGGCACGTGTAGCCGTTGGGGATGCGCAGCAGGTAGTCCTGGTGCTCGGGCTCGGCCTCCCAGAAGGGCCCCGCGGGCTCGATCGTCGTGACGGCCTTGCCCGGCCAGAGACCCGAAGCATCCACGTCGGCGATCGTGTCGCGTGCGACCGACTCCTGCTCGGGGCTGAGCGGGAAGATCGTCGAGCGGTAGCTCGAGCCGATGTCGTTGCCCTGACGGTTCAGCGTCGACGGGTCGTGGATCTGGAAGAAGAACGCCAGGATGTCGCGATAGGTCGTCTTCGTCGGGTCGAACACGATCTCGACCGCCTCGGCGTGACCCGGGTGATTGCGATAGGTCGCGTGATCGTTCTGCCCACCGGTGTAGCCGACGCGCGTGTCGAGAACACCGGGCTGGCGGCGGATCAGGTCTTCCATGCCCCAGAAACAGCCGCCGGCGAGGACAGCCGTCTCGGTTCCGGGGGTGCGGGTGATGCTTCCGTCATCGGTCATGATGCCTGCTCCTGAGTGGTCGTGGTGTCGGTGTTGTCGGTGTTGTCGGCGAGGTTTCTGTCGAAGAGGGCGCGGAATTCACCGTAGTCCTCGGCCTCGAGCTGCGCGACGGGCACGAAGCGCAACGCCGCCGAGTTCATGCAGTAGCGCAGGCCCCCCGCCCCGCGAGGACCGTCGTCGAAGACGTGGCCGAGGTGGCTGTCGGCACCGGCGGAGCGCACCTCGGTGCGCTTCATCCAGAGCATCCCATCGACCTTCTCGGTCACGGCCGCGGGCTCGATGGGGCGCGTGAAGCTCGGCCATCCTGTGCCGCTGTCGTACTTGTCGAGAGATGAGAACAGGGGCTGACCCGAGACGACATCGACATAGATGCCCGCTTCGTGGTGGTCCCAGTACTCGTTGCGGAACGGCGGCTCGGTGCCGTCATCCTGTGTGACCCTGTGCTGCGCCGGGGTAAGGCGACTGAGCGCATCGGCAGTCGCGCGGTAGTCGTGTGACATTTTTCCTCCTGGGAAGACGCCACTGGCTGGGGCGTCACTGAAGGGAACGAAGGAGTGCGTGGTTTTGGTCCCGCCAAGCTGGGAGCGGGCCGTGAGTTTCTGTCGTCTCCTCCGACGCGACCGCAGTGTGGACTCCGATCAGACCACCCCTTCGTGCACGTCGCGCGCCTTGAGGGTGCGGAACGACGACACCATATTGGTGCCGAGCAGCACCTTGCCGCGCGAGTGCAGCTTCCGTAGGTCGGCGTAGGCCTCCGAAATCCGGCGAAGGGGATAGATGCCCGATACGAGCAACGTGAACGTGCGCGCCTGCGCCATATCGACCAGACGAGCCAATGTGTCGGTGGCGTGGGCGACAGATTCGGGGTCGCTGCGCAGAAGTCGCAGCTCGACCTCGCGGCGATCGGCGCTCGAACGGTAGCGGCTGGCCGGAACCCCGAGCTCTTCGGCGAGGGCGTGGCCGTCCTGGCCGAAGTTGTCGATCAGGGCCGTCACCTGCGCGCCTCCGGTCGCCTTGCGAATGCGCTCGGCGATGCCTTCGCCGTAGCGGACGGGCTTGATGCCGAGCTGGCGCAGGTAGTCGAAGTTGCGGTCACCGCAGGTGCCGATCACCGTCGCCCCGCGATGTTTGGCCACTTGGGCCTGAATGCTGCCGACCCCACCGGCCGCGGCAGAGATGACCACGACATCGGAGGCACCGATCTTGAGTTCGTCGAGCACATCGAGCGCCGTCGATCCCGACAGGAACATCCCACCCGCCGCCTCCCAGGTGAGGGACTTCGGCTTCATGACCAGAGCCGCCACCGGGACGTTCACGAATGTCGCGTGCGCCCCCGCCCGCACGTGCCCGATGACGTCTGAGCCGACGCGAAAGCTCCCGGCGTCTTCACCCACCGCCACGACCATCCCCGCGAATTCGCTCCCGGAACGTCGCGGCCAGGGCTCGTCCCAATCCGTCTCGCGACCCGCGCGGATGAACCCGTCGATGTGACTGATGCCCGCACAGATCACCTGGACGGTGACCTCGCCCGGCGCGGGCGGTGGGAGCGGTTGTGTTCTCAGCTCGAGGACGTCGGCGTCCCCGGCACGGTCGTACTCGACGATCGTCGTCTGATCCGGCTTCTTTGCCATGATCACCACAGCCCCTCGGTCATGGGCCAGCTCGCGAGCGGTGTCGTGAGCGGACCCGAGCGCATTGTTCTCACAGTGTTATTCGGAACCAGGGGCCGATTCGGATGCAGCTTCTCTACGAATTCACGTCGAGGTCGATGACCGCGCGTGCTGGAGCGGTCGTGTCGTGCTCCATTCGTCGTGGGACGTGAGGGGGACGAACGGGGGACGCTCAATCGTCGTCTGCAGGGCGATCCGGCGGCCCTCGCGGGCGGAGTCGAGGAGAGCCGTCATGATCTCGAGGACGTGCAAGGCCATCGCCCCGCTCGCGCGATCGCCACCGCGCAGGAAGTCGATGACGCCGATACCGCGCCCGGCGCCCGCATATCCGGCGCTCGGCGGAAGCACGGTCCAGGTCTCGTGGCCGAGACCGCGCACGCGCACCTCGCCCTCGAACAGGTTCGGGTCGGGCGCCGTCAGACTTCCCGCCTCGCCGTGGACCTCGAGCGGTGCCGCGGTGGTCGCCGCCGCGTCGAAGCTGAATGTGACGGTCGACACGGCACCGCCGAGATGCTCGAGCACACCGGCCACATGCGTGTCGACTTCGACCGGGATGATCTCACCGACGCGCGGCCCCGAGCCGATGCGCCGTGTGTCGCGCGTGCGGGACGACGAGCCCGATACCTGCGTCACCGGTCCCAGCAGGTGCACGAGCGAGGTGAGGTAGTACGGGCCCATATCCAACAGCGGGCCGCCGCCGTCGCGGTAGTAGAAGTCCGGGTGCGGATGCCACGCCTCGTGTCCCGCCGAAACCCACGTCGCCGAGGCTGCGGTAGGGCGACCGATGACCCCCGAGTCGATCGCATCACGCGCGGTCTGGATTCCGGTGCCGAGCACGGTATCGGGAGCCGCGCCGATCCACGCGGTGCCCGCGGCATCCATCATCCCGATGGCCTCGACGAACGTCGCCGCGAGCGGCTTCTCGCCGTACACGTTCTTGCCCCGCGCGAGAGCAGCCAACGCGACTTCGGCGTGCGCCCCGGGGATCGTGAGGTTGATGACCGTCTGCACAGCCGGGTCGGCGACGAGCT
The DNA here is from genome assembly GCF_054165885.1 of Microbacterium sp. HM-570. Classification (NCBI taxonomy): domain Bacteria; kingdom Bacillati; phylum Actinomycetota; class Actinomycetes; order Micrococcales; family Microbacteriaceae; genus Microbacterium; species Microbacterium sp. HM-570. The sequence continues at coordinate 2,453,721 of NZ_CM135111.1, read as the reverse complement.
CATCGACGGTCACGGCGCGACAGCCGGGGATCTCGGCGGCGACCGCCGCGGCACGAGTCGCGTCCAGGTCGGCCGTCGCGACGATCCGGATGCCCGGCAGATCCTGCAGCGTCGCCAGGTACTGACGCGAGATGACCCCCAGTCCGACTATGCCGATTCCGTGCGGCTGGCCCACAGCATCCCCCGTTCGATGATCGTCCGGACGTTGTCGTCGCGCAGCACGTCGAGGCTGTGCCCGGGTGTTGCGACGAAAACGCGTCCCGCGCCCCACAGCCGCGTCCACACCGCGGGCGACGTGATCGGTCGATGCCACGGGTGATAGGGCTGCACCGGATGCGTCGTCGTGGCGAGGACGTCGATCAGATCGTCGTGCAGCACCCAGTACTGCTCCGTGTTGAGCGTGAAATCCTCCAGCCCCGCCATGATGTCGTGCTCGCGACCGAGGTCGGTGAGCTCGATCGAGTGAGGCAGGAAGTTGTCGGTTTCATCCCCCACACACCGGTCGGGATGCTTCGACGGATGCGTGGCGAACTGTCCGCCGATCAGCTGCAGGTAGTCGGAGTTGTTCCGGTACGAGTCGGCGATGCCGCCGTGCCACCCGGCGAGTCCCGTGCCGCGTTCGACCGCGGCGCGGAGCCCGGCGAAAGCTTCGCGCGAGATCTCCGACATGGTGACCGACTGCACCACCAGGTCGACCTCGGCCATGACCGCCTCATCGGCGTAGACCTCGTTCGAGTCCTCGATGCGAACCGTGAAGCCGTGGCTCTCGAGGAAGGGGACGAACAGATCCGTCGCCTCCACCGGGCTGTGGCCCTCCCACCCCCCCGCGAACGATCAATGCCCTGCGCGCGCTCATGCGTTCTCTCCTTCGACAGGGACGTACATGCTCTGTTGGGCTGCGCTCCGCTCGACGGCGGCGAGAACGCGCTGCACGCGCGCCGCCTCGGCGAAGGTCGGCGCGACCTTTCCCTCGCCCGCGATGGCGCGTACGAGATCGACCACCTGGTGCGTGAAGAGATGCTCGTACCCGAGACCGTGACCCGCTGGCCACCAGGCGTCGGCGTACGGATGCTCCGGCTCATTGGCCTGGATCCGCCGGAAACCCTGCTCGCCCAGCGGGTCGCGGCCGTCGTAGAAGTCGAGCTCGTTCATCGAGCGGAAGTCGAAAGCGACCGACCCGCGGTCCCCGTTGATCTCGACGCGCTTCGAATTGCGGTGGCCGGTCGCCAGCCGGGTCGCCTCGAAAACGCCCAGCGCTCCCCCGGCGAACTCCGCGGTGAAGGCGGCCGCGTCATCGACCGTCACGGAACGGCGCTGTGCATCGGCGCGCGCCCGGCCGCCCAGTCCGACCTGCTCCTCCAGCACGGGACGTGTGGGAACGAAGGTGCGGAGCATGGCCGAAACACCGACGATGTCATCGCCCGTCAACCACTGCGCCGTGTCGATGCTGTGCGCCCCGATGTCGCCCAGCGTGCCAGAGCCCGCCCGGGACTTGTCGAGGCGCCAGGTGAAAGGCGCCTCGGAATCGCTCAGCCAGTCCTGCAGATACTGGGCCCGCACGTGTCGCACCTCGCCGATCCGCCCGTCCTCGACCAGTCGTCGGGCGAGCGCGAGCGCGGGGGTCCGTCGATAGCTGAACCCGCACATGCTGACCACACCGCGGGCGGTCGCGGCATCGGCGGCGGCCACCATGCGGTCGGCGTCGGCGACATCGTTCGCGAGGGGTTTCTCGCACATCACGTGTTTGCCCGCGGCGAGCGCGACGAGCGCGATCTCGGCGTGCGTGTCGCCCGGAGTGCAGATGTCGACGACGTCGATGTCATCGCGCTCGATCACACTCCGCCAGTCCGTCGCCGCTTCATCGAACCCCCAGCGCGACGCGGCCTGCGCGGTCCGGTCCGCATCCGTCCCCACGAGGACCCGCAAAGCAGGAGTCTGCGGCAGGTCGAAGAATCGATGGGCGCTCCGCCACGCATGGGCGTGCATCCGCCCCATGAAACCGGTGCCGATGACGGCGACGCGCAGGTGCTGGGTCACAGGTGTGGTCCTCTCGGTGGCGCATGCGGTCGCGCGCCGGGCTTGTCTGTCGCCATCCTTCCCGACGAGAGGGGGCGATCGTCGGCGCTCAGACGCGAGTCGGGTCGCCCACCGCCGCGGTCTGCACCCGGACGATCAGGCGGTCCTCCTTGCCGACGCGGTGATCTGGGCCGACGATGTCGACGACCGTCTCGGTCTCGCGCTCGGCGCACGATGCCCCGACCCAGACCTCGATCGTCCCTGCCTCGACGAGGCGATATCCCTCGCGACCGGTGAACGCGAGCCGCGAGGTCGGAACGGTGAAGGTGACGACGGCCGACTCCCCCGGCTCGAGCGCGATGCGCTGGAACGCGAGCAGTTGCGCGACCGGGCGGGTCACGCTGGCGTACACGTCGTGCGCGTAGAGCTGCACGACATCCGTCCCCGCGCGGGTACCGACGTTGGTCACACGGACGCTCGCCTCGAACTCCCCCTCGGCGGGCACAGCCGTCGGGGTGGTGAGCGCCGAACGCTCGAATCGTGTGTAGGTCAGGCCGTGCCCGAACGGCAGAACGGGAGCGTTGTCTGCGCTCGTGACGGGGCTCGGACCGCCGAGCATCGGATGCAGGTACGAGTACGGCTGCGCCCCCGCCGAACGCGGCAGCGATACGGGCAAGCGTCCCGAGGGCGCGACGCGGCCAGACAGGACACCGGCGAGCGCCGATCCGCCCTCTTCACCGGGGAAGAATGCCTGCACGACCGCGGCCGGCGCATCAGCATCTTCGACAGCCCACGCGAGGGCGTAGGGGCGACCCGTGAGAAGAGTCAGGATGACCGGGGTTCCTGTTGCGGCGACCGCCTCAACGAGCTCACGCTGCACGCCCGGCAGATCCAGCGACTCGACGTCGTTGCCCTCCCCCACCGTGCCACGCCCGAATAGCCCGGCGCGGTCGCCGACGACCACGATCGCAACGTCCGCCGACGCGGCCGCCTCGACCGCCGCCGCGAACCCCGAGCGGTCTTCTCCCTCGACCGCGCATCCGGGGGCGTGCACAATCGACGCATCCGCGAACTCCGTCCGCAGCCGATCGAGGACGCTCGGAATCTCGAACCCGAGAGGCACCCCGGGGTGATGCGCGAGCACGTGATTCGCGAACGAGTAGCACCCCATGAGGGCCTCGGGCGAGTCGGCGTTGGGACCGATGACCGCGATGCGCGACGGTGCCTGTAGGGGCAACGCACCGTCGTTGGTAAGCAGGACGATGGATTCTTCGGCCAGCTGCCGAGCGAGAGCCCGGTGGCGGGGCGAGTCGAGGTCGACGTTCGCGGGAGGCTCATCGAACGTCTCGTCGAGCAACCCGAGTTCGTCCTTTTGGGCCAGCACCCGCAAAACGGCACGGTCGACGAGTCCCTCGTCGGCAAGCCCCGCCCGGATGCGTTCGGCCAGCGGCGCCAGGAACGCGTGCCCGGTCGGGAGCTCGACGTCGATCCCGGCGGCGAGGGCGAGCTCCGCCGCCTGACCGAGATCGGCGGCGATCGCGTGCATCGTGTGCAGGAACGCGACCGAGAAGTAGTCCGAGACCACGACGCCGTCGAATCCCCACTCGTCGCGGAGGATCCCCGTCAGGTAGTCCGGCACTCCTCCGACGGGGAGGCCGTCGATCTCGGCGTACGAGTTCATCACCGATCGCACGCCGCCCTCGCGAACGGCCATTTCGAACGGCGGCAGCAGGACGTCCCGCACCTCGCGCGCCCCGGCGTGCACGGGTGCGTGGTTGCGTCCGGATCTCGACCCGGAATACCCGACGAAGTGCTTCAGCGTCGCGTGCACACCCGCGGACTGCAGGCCGCGCACGTAGGCGGTTCCGAGCAGTCCGACGACGTAGGGATCTTCGGCGATGCATTCATCGACCCGCCCCCACCGGGCGTCGCGGATGACGTCGAGCACGGGCGCGAGTCCCTGATGGATGCCGAGCTCGCGCATCGACCCACCGATCGCCCGACCGACTTCCTCCACGAGGTCCGGATCGAACGAGGCACCCCACGCCAACGGGGTCGGGTACGTGGCAGCCTTCCACGCCGCAAGTCCCGTCAGGCACTCCTCGTGCACGATCGCCGGGATGCCGAGGCGGGTGTTCTCACGCAGATACCGCTGCTGTTCCCACAGCCACTGTGCCCGCTCGACCGGGTCGACCGGGCGGGTGCCGTACACACGGGTGAGGTGGCCGATACCGTCCACGATCGCCTGCTCGTACTGCGCCGCGACCGACATCTCTCCGGCCATCGGCGCGACGGCCTCATCACCCTTGTCGACCCAGAACCCGACCAGTTGCGCGAGCTTCTCCTCGAGCGTCATGCGCGCGAGAAGCTCCCGTACCCGGGCGGAGGCTGCCGGCATATCAACCGTGCTCATCCCTTGACCGCTCCCGTCAGACCGCCGACGATGCGGCGCTCGAAAATGCTGAAGAACAGCAGGGCCGGCAGCATCGAGAGCGCCGTGAACGCCATGACCTTCGCCGTATCGACCGAGTACTGCGACGAGAAGCTCTGCACCCCGAGAGGCAGCGTGAACATCGCGTCGTTGTTCAAGATGAACAGGGGCAGCAGATAGGCGTTCCAACTGCCGATGAACGCCAGGATGCCGGTGGTGATCACGCCGGGCATCGACAGCCGAACGACCATCCGCCAGAAGAACCCCAGCCGGCTGCATCCGTCGATGAATGCGGCCTCCTGGATTTCGTCGGGGATCGCGCGCAGAAACGGCACGAGGATGATGATCGTCACCGGCAGGGCGAATGCGATCTGCGGCAGGATGATCCCCCCGAGCGAGTTCATCAGCCCGAGGCTTCTCACCATGATGTAGAGCGGGGTGATCGCGACGGTCAGCGGGAACATCAGTCCGGCAGCGAACAGGGCATAGAGCACCCCGCGGCCTCGGAATGTGTACCGCGCAAGCACGTAGCTGGCCATGAGCCCGAGCGTCACCGCGCCGACGCTGGTGGCGACCGCGACGATCGTCGAGTTGAGGACCTGCTGCCAGAACACCCCGCCCGCGAGCACATCGAGGTAGTTGTTGACGTTCCACACGGAGGGGAAGCCGGCCGGGTCGGTCGTGATCTCGGAGTTCGAGCGGAAACCGCCGATGATGATGTAGATCACGGGCCCGAGCATGAGTGCGATCACGACCAGCGCGACGAACCAGACGCCGGGGTTGCCGCGCGCTCGGTTGGCAGCGCCGCGGCCGCGTCCGGTTCGGGCGGTCGGACGGGAGACGGTCGGTGCAAGCGTGGCCATCATCGCTTCCCCTCGGTGATCGCACCGGCCGTGTCACGGCGCAGCACGAAGCGTTGATAGATCAGGGCGACGATCAGCGAGATCACGAACAGCACGACCGCCACGGCGTTGCCGTAGCCGAAGTTGCCGGCGTTGCGACCGGTCGCCACCATGTACGTCGCCATCGTCGAGGTGCCCGCGGTCGCAGCCACGTACTGGCCCCAGATGATGTAGACGAGGTCGAACAGCTGCAGAGCGCCGATGATCGACAGGAACGCCCAGATCCGGATGGTCGGGGCGAGCAAGGGAAGCGTGATCGTACGCTGCATCTGCCAGAAGCTGGCGCCGTCGAGCGCGGCCGCCTCGTACAACTCCTCGGGAATGCCCTGGAGCCCCGCGAGGAAGAGGATGACGGCGAACCCGATGTACTTCCAGGTGATGATCACCATCAGCGTCCAGATGGCGATGTCGGGATTCGACAGCCAGTCCTGCTGGAGCGCCCCGAGCCCGAGCTTCTCGAGCATGCCGTTCACGGCGCCGTTGGTCTGGAGCATGAGGCTCCAGCCGGTTCCGACGACGACCTCGGCGATCACATAGGGAACGAAGATCAGCACCCGGATGATCGACTGACCGCGCATCCGTCGGTTCAACAAGAGCGCCAGCAGGATCGCAACGGGTCCCTGCAGAATCAGGGAGAAGACGACGATGAAGCCGTTGTGACCGAGCGCCTCGATGAAGGCCGGGTCCGTCAGGATGTTGACGTAGTTGCGGAACCCGATGAAATCGGTCGCCGGTCCGTATCCGCCCCAGCTGAAGAAGCCGTAGTAGGCGGCCATCAGGACCGGGAAGATGACGAAAGCCAGGAAGACGATCAACGCCGGGCCGACGAGGATCAGGACTTCGAGTCGGCCCGCCCAGCCGAGTCCGCGCGGGCGGGCCCGGCGCGCCGGGGACGGCGGCGGCGTGTTACCGCCCCCGTCCCCGGCCGCGAGATCCGCCGTCGTGGTCTCCGCCTCGAGGGTGTTCTCGCGATGCGGCATGATGCTGAGCCTTAGGCCCGCGCTGCGGCGTCGTTGACGGCCTGAACGATGTCCTCGGGCGAACCGTTGCCCGCGAGCATGTCGACCACGGCGACGTTCAGCGCGTTGCCCACGTTCTGGCCGTAGCTCGTGTCGAGCCACTGCGGGGCGAACGGGGCGGCGTTGTACGCCTCGATGATCTGCTGCAGGTAGGGCTCCGTCACGGCTTCCTGTGCCACGGTGTTGACCGGCGGCGCGTTGAACGCCTTGTAGTAGTTGGTCTGCACCTCGGCGGTGCCCAGGTAGTTCAGGAAGTCAACGCAGGCATCGGGCGCGTCGACCGAGCAGGAGTAACCATCGACCCCGCCCATGATCGCACCGGGCTCACCAGCACCCCCGGGAACCTCGGGGAACGGGAACCAGGCGAGATCGGGCAGCGGCTGCTCGTCGGGCGTGAGGCCGGCGATGACTCCGGGGTTCCAAGCGCCCATGAGCTCCATGGCGGCCTGGCGGTTGGCGATGAGGCCCGCCGAGCTGCCCGCACCCTGCTGGGCCGAGGTGGTCAGGAAGCCCTGGTTGAAGGGCTCGAGCGCGGCGAGCTCCTGCAGGTCTTCGCCCGCCTTGATCCAGCAGTCGTCGCTGAAGTCGAGGTCGTCGGCGGCCGTCTGCAGCGTCTCGGTGCTGCACTCGCGCAGCGCGAACCAGTAGTACCAGTGCGCCGCGGGCCAGGCGTCCTTCGCCCCGAGTGCGATGGGTGCGATACCGGCATCCTGGAGCGCGCCGACCGCTTCGTACAGGTCCTCGATGGTCTCCGGGTTCTCGGTGATACCGGCCTCATCGAACAGGTCCTGGCTGTAGAACAGACCGCCCGGCAGAACCGCGACCGGGAGTGCGTAGATCTTGCCGTCGATCTTGCTCGCGTCGTAGGCGGTCTCGGGGATCTCGTCGACAGCGGCGCCCGAGAGGCCGTCCGTGAGATCCTTCAGCTGCCCGGCCTGCACCATCTCCGCCATCTTGCCGCCGCCACGCTGCAGGAAGATGTCGGGGGCGTCGCCCGAGTTGAGTGCCGTCTGGAGCTTGCCGTCGAGGTCCTCGTTCTGCACCGTCTGGATGTCGATCGTGACGCCGGGGTTGTCGGCCTCGAAATCGGCGGCCGTGGTCTCCCAGAACTCCTGCCCGGGGCCCGTCGTGCTGTTGTGCCAGAGCGTCATGGTGACGTCTCCGTCTTCACCGCCGGATCCGCCGCCGGCACAGCCGCTGAGTGCCAGCGCGCCGATGGCGAGTGCTGCTGATCCCACAAGGATCTTGGAACGCTTCATGTGATTCACCTGTTCTCTTCGTTGAGAGGCATCGACCACGCTGCGCGATGCCCGGATAACGGTTCACCGAGTGTCGCAAGGCGGAACCGAGTCGTCAAACGTTTTCGAAAACAGTTTCCATCTGCGCTACGGTGAGCCCGTGAGCAAGCGAACGACGATCCACGATGTCGCTCGGGCGGCCGGCGTTTCGGTCGCGACCGTGTCGAAGGCGGTCAACGGCCGCTACGGCGTGGCGAGCGCCACGGTCGAGCGCGTCAACGAGGTCGTGCGCGAACTCGGTTACGAATCGAGCCTGGTCGCGAGCAGTATGCGCGCACGCGCGACGGGGGTCGTCGGCGTGCTCGTCGCCGACTTCGAGCCCTTCAGCGCCGAGATCCTCAAGGGGGTGGGGCTCGCCCTGCGTGATTCCCGCTTCGACCTGCTCGCGTACAGCGGTTCCAAGCACGGACAGAGCGAGGGCTGGGAGCGCCGTTCGTTGTCGCGCCTGAGCGGCACGCTGATCGACGCGGCGATCATCGTCACGCCGACCGTCGTGGGCGCATCATCCGAGATCCCCCTCGTTGCTATCGATCCCCACACGGGTCGCGCCGACCTCCCTACGGTCGAGTCAGACAGCCTCGAGGGCGCGCGGATGGCGACGCGCTATCTCGTCGAACTCGGGCACACGCGCATCGGCTTTCTCGCCGGGCGCCCGGACCTGCGCTCCGCCGTGCTGCGCGAATCGGGTTACCGGCTCGCGCTCAGTGAGGCGGGCATCACGTACGACCCCGCCCTGACGCGTGTCGGCATGTACCACCCGCGCACCGCGCGCGACGCCGCGATGGCGCTGCTTCGCATCCCCCGCCCTCCGACGGCGATCTTCGCCGCAAACGACCTCTCGGCCATCGCCATCCTCGAGGTGGCGCATCAGATCGGGCTCGAGGTACCGCGCGATCTCTCGGTCATCGGTTTCGACGACATCCCCGAGGCATCGCAGTTCTCGTCCCCCCTCAGCACGATCCGACAGCCGATGCGCCGGCTGGGCGCCGAGGCCGCGAAGATGCTGGTGCTGCTCCTGAACGGGGATCCCTTGCCCGCCACTCACCTCGTGCTGCCAACCCGTCTCGTGCCGCGCGCGACGACCGCGCCACCCCGGACGGACTCGCCTCAGGCCGACTCGAGTCGCCGCCGGTAGTACGGCCGCAGGATCGGGCGCAGGATGACCCGCGACGGAATCCCGACCGCCCAGACGACCGCTCCCGCGACCGAGCGGTCTCGGGAACCGAGCGCCATGCGCCGCTCCCAGACATCCCGCAACCGTCCGCCGCGACGGAGGCGACCGGGCTTCTCGGGCAGCTCCCCCACACGACGAAGCTCGACCAGCTGAACGAGTTCCGTGACCCAGTCCTCGTCAGCGCAATCGTGGAAGTAGTTGCGGGCGAGCCATTCGTTGGGCGGCAGCCGAAAATCGCGCCGCACCACGTCGTCCTCGGACCCCAGCAGACCGCTCCCGACAAAAACAGTGTTGATCAGGGTGTCGTCGACGCCGAACGTGTCGAGCGCGATGACCGGGATGCCGCGGGCAACCGCCTCGATCGCGGCCGTGGAGCTGACGGTGACGAGACCTTCGGCTGCATCGAGTACCCGGGCCATCGACTCGGTCGAGACGACGAGGTTCGCCGGCAACGACCCCATCCGCCGCAGCAGATCGGGGTAGCTGTGCTTCTGGGCGTGCGTCTGATGCTCGCCCGCGGCGGCACGCTCCTTGACCACGACCCGCGTGTCGGGATTCGCGCGGGCGGTCTCGATCAGCAGCCGAGCAACACGCATCCGCTCGGTGCGCTCGCGCGGGACGATCGCCTGTGACGCGAAGACGAGGTCCGTGCCCCGGTTCACGGTCACTCGCCCGGCCCGCGCGAAGGGCAGCCCCGCCAGCGCGAAGCGTTGGGTCAGACCGCGCTGTCGCGCGAGGGCTGAGAACGCCGCTATTTCGCGCGTCGAATGCAGCACGAACAGATCGCACTGGGTGCGGTGCACCATGGCCGCGGTCGTGGCGGGAATCGAGATGCCGGGCAGGCCCGACACGATCACGGGACGGGGTTCGAGCGCGGCGACGAGGGCTGTGAGCACACGCACGACAGGCCCCCGCGCAGCGACCAGCACCGCATCCGGGGCGAGCTCACCGAGCGCGCTCGCGAGTTCGCCGTACACAATGCGTCGGACCCTCGACGGATCCAACCCACTCCCGTCGAGTGCCGCCGTCTGTTGCGCCGGGCTCACGACCAGCGCGGTCTCGACGATCAGCAGCCGGACATCCGTTCCGGCGGGCAGGGAGCCGAGCAGCGCCGCCGCCCACTTCACGTACGAATCGGTGTCAGCAAGCGCGACGACCCTCAGCGCGGCACCCGTCATGCGACGACGCTCACGTCAGGACGCGTCCCTCATGTCAGGACCCGCCGCAGCTTCGCCATGGGAGCCTCCTCGCCCGGGAAGACCCGCTTGACACCGTCGCCGAGCGCCTGCTCGATGATCCGGATGTCACGGACGAGATGCTGCAGCCCGGCCGGTTCGAGCGAGGCCGCGTGGTCGGATCCCCACATCGTGCGGTCCAGCGTGATGTGACGCTCGATCGCGACGGCGCCGAGCGCGACCGCGGCGACGGAGATCTGCAGCCCGCGTTCGTGGCCCGAATAACCGACCGGAACACCCGGGTAGCGATCGCGGAGGGTCGGGATGACGCGGAGGTTGGCTTCGTCCGGCTCCATCGGATACGTCGACGTGGCGTGCAGCAGCACGAGCCGGTCGGTGCCGAGCACCTCCAGTGCGGCATCGATCTGGGCGATCGTCGACATCCCGGTCGACAGGATGATCGGCTTGCCCGTGTCGCGCAGCGCCTGCAGGAGCGGGAGGTCGGTGAGGCACGCGGAGGCAACCTTGTGGGCGACGACGTTCAGGTCTTCGAGGAACGCGACGCTCGGCACATCCCACGGCGAAGCGAACCAGTCCAGCCCACGCAGCAATGCGTGGTCCGACACCTCGACGTATTGCTCGCGCGTGAACTCGACGCGGTAGCGGTAGTCGAGGTACGTCATCGTGCCCCAGGGCGTCTCGCGCAGCGTGTCGCGCATGTGCACCGGGGTGGAGATCTCGGGGGTGCGCTTCTGGAACTTCACCGCATCCACACCGGCGTCGGCCGCGACGTCGATGAGCTGCTTCGCGATCTCGACGTCGCCGTTGTGGTTCAGTCCGATTTCGGCGATGACGTAGGCGGGCCGTCCGCCGCCGATCACGCGCGATCCGATGCTTACCGTCATGTTCTCTGCCTTTCGGTGGGAATGAGTGATCGCAGAACGCGATCGGAGAGTTCGCGCACCGCGCCGTCTCCCCCCGCCCGCGTGAGCACGATTCGCGCCGCTGCGAGAACGAGCGGGTGCGCGTCGGGTACGGCCACGGGCCAGCCGACGAGGTCCAGGCAGGCCAGGTCGTTGATGTCGTTGCCGACGTAGGCGACCCTCGAGAGCGGCACACCGGTTTCGGCCGCCCACTGGGTCAGAGCCGCCGCCTTGTCGTCGACGCCCTGTCGCACGTCGACTCGGAGCTTCCGGGCACGCGCCGAGACGACCGGGTTCGTCTCGGTCGAGAGGATGAGCACCGGAATTCCGGCGCGTCGAAGCTCGGCGACACCCATGCCATCCGACCGGCTCACACGCACCGTTTCCCGGCCCTCGGCGTCGGTCGTGGCGGTGTCGTCGGTGTGCACACCGTCGAAGTCAGTCACCACGGCCAGAGCATCGATCGACTCGGGCTGACCGCCGATGTCGGGCCGGAGCGGAGCGATCGCGCTCGCCATTACCATCGCCAGGGCCAACTGCTCTTCCGTGTCGATCTCGATGGCAGAGCGCTCGGCGATCTCGACCACACCCACCCGCCCGAAGAACCGGTGGTGTGCCCCGCGGAATCCGAGCGAGCGCATGACGTAGAACGCACCGGTCTCGAGGTAGTGGGGCTCGCGGTCCTGGCGCCTGGGCCGCCGACTCGCGTCGTGGTTGATTCCGCGAGCGGTGCCGGATGCATCCGCCGACCACAAGAATCCGTAGGTCTCGATCGCCGAAAAAACGGAGTCGAAGGATCCGTCCCGCACGAGCCCGATGGCGCGCTCGAGATCCCGAGGATCGATGAAGGGCGACGTCGCCTGCAGGAAGACCAGGACGTCGGCCTCGACACCCGTTGCCGCGAGGGCGTCGAGGGTGTGCAGGAGGGCACTCTCGCTGCTGGCCGTGTCACCGGCGAGCTCGGCCGGGCGGGCGACGATCTGCGCGCCCCACTCCTCGGCCACGGCCGCGATCTCGGCATCGTCGGTCGAGACCACGACCCGATCGATGGATGCGGTCGCCCGGGCTGCGGCGACCGCTCGGCCGATGAGAGGCACTCCCCCGACACGACGCACGTTCTTGCGCGGCACACCCTTCGAGCCCCCGCGCGCCGGGATGATGGCGACGACCTCGCGCCTCGACCGGCTGACAAGCCCGCTCACGACGCCCCGCTCCGCAGCGCGAGAGTGCGGAGCGGGACACTGCGGACGGCGCAGTCCGGCCGCAGCACGAGGGGCAGGGTCGTTGTCGTCGAAGACGGCAACGTCACGATCTCGAGCCGCTCGATCGCGCCCGCCAGCACCATCTCGACGGGAAGCGACTGCCGGTCCAGATGCACCCCCGGAATGGCCGCGACGGCATCGAGCTGGCTTTCGGGTTCGCGTCGGTGCGGCAGGTAGGTGACGGGTGCTCGGGATGCCTCGACCCGAACCCACTCGAGATATTCCGCGAGCGGCATCCGTCCGTCCGTTGGGCGAGCGCTGCCGAGCAGGACGCGTCCGGCGGTCGTCGTGACGAAGGCACGCGCGGTGCGGCGCGTCCATTCGAAGGCGTGGCGAGCGACCCGGTAGCCGCGCTCCTCGAGTTCACGTGAGCGTGGCTCACCGAAGTCGAAGGCAGTGAAGAAGTCGACCTGCCCGGCTCGGGCGCGACCCGCGATCCGGTCGAGCGCGAACGGAGCGACCCGGGCGCCGAGGCCGCGTTCGGGAACACCGGGTCGAGCGAAGGGTCGTCGACCCACGAGCGTGTCGGCGAACGCGACGGCGTTGGCACCGTCATCGAGGAACGTGATGCGCTGCGGACGCAGCACGCTCGCGGCGAGGCGGAACTGACCCGAGAATCCGTCGCCGACGAGCCAGTGCTTGTGTCTCGCCAGCAGGTTCCAGGGGATGCCGAGGTAGGGCGAGCATTGCCCGAACAGGGCGCCCCGCGCGATCAGCTCATCAGCCGTCTCGGGCATCTGCCGCGTCAGGCGTCCCGCAATCGGCACACGGCGCCGATGTACCGCCGCCCATTCGGCTGCGCCGACCAGTTGCAGCGGGGATTCAACCCAGGCCACCACCGGCATCGGTTCCGGACTCATTCCCGCCTCCACTCCGTTGCGCGTTCGGACGGAGATTTCACGTTGCGGTGTCAACGTGAACGACGGGCACCACTCACATGAAGCGCATCGATCGCCGATGTGAACTCTCGGGACCGGCGGGTCACCGCACAGCAGATTCCGCTTTCGGATGTCGCGGGCCTCGTCGCGCGCGGGGAAGCGGTCGGCGGCGACGAGGCCGAACGCCTCGAGGCCGAGCGAATCGAAGCCGCGCGCCGCGCCTGAAGCGCGACCCGAGCCTCAGTTCGCCTTCGGCGGACGCCCAGCCCGCGGAGCCGGTGTTCTGCGGCTTGTTGCCGGCGCCGTCCACGGCGGAACTCACGCTGCTCATGCCACGTGGTTACGGACGCCGCCCGGCTCCCAATCCGTCACGATGACCGCGAAACCGTCGTATGAGCTATTCGCCCGAGGTGTCCTCGCGCTTCATGCGCTCGCGCGTGCCGCCCGCCACGGTCGTCCCGACGCTCGTCGGCTCGTGGATCGAGCCGGTCGTCGCGGGAACGGAATCGCCCTGGGCGGACTCGCTATCGATGATCTTCGCGGACACGCGCTTCGTCAGGTCGGGAGCCAGCCGATGCGAGACGCCCGCGCCGCGGGCTTTCCAGCCGACGGGCTGACGTTCGCGGGAATTCGCACAGGCCTGGACGATCGCGTCGACGACCTCTGCCGGGTCATCCATCGCGGCCATGCGAGCGGTGCGTCCGGTGTAGTTCGCGGCGTGGTCCCACCAGGGCGTGTCGATGGCCCACGGCATGACCGTACCGACCTCTATGGTGTCGGAGTGCCCCGCAAGGCGAAGCTCCTCGTTGAGCGAGCGGCTCAGGCTGAGCCCTGATCCACCGATGAAAGGGGTGTGGGGGCGGCGTGTTAATGCCGAAATGTCCTTCTGACGCGGGAAAATACTGGTGATTGAAGCCGTATTGACCCTGGCCGGAAGGACATCTCGTAGGTGAAAGCATCTCACAGGATCACGCCGGTGTTCGATGACCCGAATCTGGTGTCGCATGCCGGCTTGCTGCCGGTGCTCGCACTGGCCGAACGGGCCGGGCTGTCCGAGCTGCTGGCTGAGCACTGGACGGTGCCCTCGCCGAACCGGGTGATCAAGGCGCGGACCGTGATCGGCGGGATGCTGGCCGGGGCGGACAGCATCGACGATCTGAACGTGCTGCGCGCCGGGTCGATGGCCCGGCTGATCGGGCAGGTGCGGGCACCATCGACGATGGGCACCTTCCTGCGGAACTTCACCCACGGCCACGTCCTCCAGCTCGCCGCGGTGAACCGGCGGCTGCTGACCTCGCTGGCCGCCCTGGTCCCGGGGCTGGTCGGGTCGGGCGGGCCGGTGCTGGTGGACATGGACGACACCATCCGCGAGTTGCACGGGTATCAGCAGCAGGGCGCCGCGTTCGGGTACTCCAAGGTGAAGGGCCTGAACGCCCTCGCGGTCACGATCTCCACCGATTCCAGCGCACCGGTGGTCGGGGAGTTCTCACTGCGCCGCGGGAACGTCAAAAGCGGCGACAACGCCGCCTGGCACCTCGCCCGAGCGCTGGGCACCGTCGAATCTGTCGCACCGGGACGGGACGTGCTGGTCCGCGGCGATTCGGCGTTCTGCACGTTCGAGAACGTGCAGCAGACGATCCGCTCGGGAGCATGGTTCTCGTTCACGATCCCGCACTGGCCGACCGTGACCCGCGCGATCGCAAGCATCGCCGAGGACGCGTGGATACCGATCAGCTACCCGCACGCGATCCCGGACCCCGACACCGGAGAACTGATCAGCGACGCCGAAGTCGCCGAAGTCTCGTTCACCGCGTTCACCTCACGCCGCAAGGACGAGCAGGTCACCTGCCGGCTGATCGTCCGCCGCGTGAAACGGCTGAACCAGCACGCCCGGCATGGGCAGGACACCCTGTTCGACACCTGGCGGTATCACGCGTTCATCACCAACAGCACCCTGACCGCGGTCGACGCCGACGCCCGTCACCGCGGCCACGCGATCATCGAGCAGGTCATCGCCGAACTCAAAAACGGACCCCTCGCCCACCTGCCCTCCGGGAGCTTCCCCGCCAACGCGGCATGGCTCGGCTTCGCCGTCCTCGCGTTCAACATCTCCCGAGCCGCCGCCCACGCCGCCGGCACCAGCACCGCACGGATGAGCACCATCCTGCGAACCCTCACCGCGGTGCCCGGCAGGGTCGCATCCACCGGCAGGCGTCTGATCCTGCACCTCCCCAAGCGATGGCCCTGGCAGCAGGCATGGGCTCGGCTCTGGGAACTCGCGACGGGGACCTCCCCACCCGCGAACGCCTCCGCCTGACAACCCCAGCCCACCACGGGCGCGACCGGAACCCAAGTGGAACGAACGGGATCACGAGGCCCGCCACTCACACACGCCCCACGGCCACCAGCAGGCCAGGAATCCAGTCACACGCCGATACTCCACCCAATCGGTGGATCAGGGCTGAGAACGGCGGCCTTGGATGCCGCGTAGCTCGACTGGTACGCGAGCGGTACTTCGCTTTCCACCGACCCGATGTTGACGAGCACGCCGGCGCCGCGGTCGAGGAAGTGCCGGAGGGCCACATGCGCCCCGTTCATCAGGCCGGTGACGTTGACGTCGATGACGCGGGCGTGGTCCTCTATCGGGACGTCCCAGAAGAAGCCCAGCGCTCCGATACCGACGTTGTTGATCCACACGTCGAACCCGCCGAACCGCTCGATCGCGACGGCCGAGATGCGGCGGATGTCGTCGATCGAACTGACATCCGCTGCGACTGCGACCGCGGTGCCGCCGTTCGCCGTGATCTCGGTCACGAGTTCGTCGAGCACGTCGCCCCGTCGCGCGGCGACGACGACCCGAGCGCCGGATTCTGCCAGTCGCAGCGCCGTCCCCCTCCCGAGTCCGCTGGTGGCGCCGGTGACGACAATGGTCTTGCCGGCGATGTCTGCGTCACGCGAGCTCATGCAGCATTCCTTTCCCGGATTCCGCGCCGGACGATGACACATCGCGCCCAGCGCAGGGGTGGGAAGTCCTGCGGCATGTGACGGCCGACGGTGTACAGGCCACGCCAGATTCTGACGACGAACAGCCGGATGCTCCGGAAGGGTCGGATGGCGATAGTCATGTCGAGCCCGGGCTGATACCGGATACGGTGCTCCCGCCCCAGGTGGTACGCCAGATCAAAGTCGTCGTGCACACGCTGGTCGTGCCGATGGACCGAATCTCGCACTGCGCGCCATGCTTCCGCGCGCATCGCGAAGTTCGACCCGAAAAGGGCGGGATGCCCGAGCGCGGGCGCCGAGGCTGCCTGGTACGCGGCGAGGTACGACCAGGCCAAAGGACCTCGCAGCCAGGTCGGTCCATCCGCGAAGCGCGCTCCGCCGGTCACGGCATCGATATCCGGACGCCGGTGAAAGGTGTCGCGGATCTGCGCTGTCCACGACTCCGCGGGAATCCCATCGGCGTCGAGCCGCGCGATGATGTCCCCGCTGGCCGCGTCGTACCCGGCCGCACTCGCCGCGGGGATGCCCGGCTCGGCGCACCTCACAACCGTCGCGCCGTGTGCGGCCGCGATGACCGCGCTGTCGTCGTGCGAACCGTTGTCGACCACGATGATCTCGTCCGCGAGGTCGGTCTGCCGCGCGAGCGCGAACAGGCACGCATCGAGCTCGGCGGCATCGTCCTTGACGGGCACCACGACGCTCAGGGTCGGGCGCGGGAGAGCCTGGCGCGCGGGGGTTTGGCGCACAGGGATCGATCGCGCCTCGGAGTGCATGCTCCCGACGCTATGCGCCGGATGCGCCCCGCGCAGGGTCTTGACTACCAGGCGCCGGGCGCGTAGTCCTTCAAGAAAACACCGAACAGGTCCTCGCCCGCCTCGCCGCGGACGATCGGGTCGTACACGCGGGCCGCACCGTCGACCAGGTCGAGGGGTGCGTGGAACCCCTCTTCTGCGAGGCGCACCTTTGTCGGGTGCGGTCGCTCATCCGTGATCCATCCGGTGTCGACGCTCGTCATGAGGATCCCGTCCGTCTCGAACATCTCGCGGGCGCTGGTGCGCGTCAGCATGTTGACGGCGGCCTTGGCCATGTTGGTGTGCGGATGCCCGGGACCCTTGTACCCGCGGCCGAACACGCCCTCCATGGCGCTGACGTTCACGATGTAGGTGCGGGGCGACGGGCTCGCGGCGAGCGCGGGCCGCAGCCGCGAGACGAGCAGGAACGGGGCGGTCGTGTTGGCGAGCTGGACCTCGAGCATCTCGAGCGGGTCGACCTGGTCGACGCGCTGCGTCCACGAGTTGATGTGATCGAGGTCCGGCACGAGCCCGCCCGCATCGATCGCCGTGCCCGCCGCAAGACGGTCCAGCGAGCTGGACCCCGCGGCCATCGCCTGCTCGGTCAGCTCATCGGCACGCGAGGCCGCGGCGGCGAGGATCGGGTGCGCGGTCACCGAACGCTCGAGGGCTTGCGGGTGCGGGTCGTTCGTGTGCCCGAACGTGATCAGCTCGGGCAGCGGACCATCCGGCAGCGGCGCGAGCTCGGCGTCGACGAGCGGCTGGTACGCACCCGGCGAGCGCCGCACGGTTTGGGTGGCATTGTTGATCAGGATGTCGAGGGTGCCGGCCGCGGCCACGTCGTCCGCGAGCCCGATGACCTGGGCCGGATCACGCAGGTCGATGCCGACGATCTTCAGCCGATCGATCCACTCGGACGAGTCGGGCAGGCTGCTGAAGCGCCGCACGGCATCGCGGGGGAAGCGCGTCGTGATCGTCGTGTGGGCACCATCCCGCAGCAGGCGCAGGGCGATGTACATGCCGATCTTCGCGCGGCCGCCCGTGAGCAGGGCGCGCTTGCCGGTGAGGTCGGTGCGGGCGTCGCGCTTGGCGTGGCTCATGGCCGCGCAATCGGGGCAGAGCTGGTGGTAGAAGGCATCCACCAGCGTGTACGGCTGCTTGCAGATGTAGCAGCCGCGCGCCTTCAGCAGCGTGCCCGCCGTGGGTGCCATGGTCGCCGTGCTGATCGGGATGCCGCGGGTCTCGTCGTCGATCCGGTCGGGCGCGCCCGTCGCGGTGGCCGCGACGACCTCACGGTCGGCTTGAGCGATCGCATCGCGGATCTCGCGACGACGGACCTTCTTAACGGCCTTGAACATCGCCGCGGTCGCCTGGCGGACCGCCACGTAATCCGGATGTGTCTGATCGACGTCCGACATCCCGGCGAGAATCTTCAGCGTGATCGCGAGTTCTGCGGGGTCGATGCCGCTCGGCGTTTCGCCGACGCCGGGCAGCTCGGGCGTCGCAGGAGTCTCGTCGGGCACACGCGATTCTACGTCGCGGGGCCGGTATGGGACGATGCGACCGTGACCACCGAAGAGCCCGCAGCCCGCAGCATCCGGGTTTCGGCCGCTGTCATCGTCGACGCCGACGGACGGCTGCTCGTGGTCCGGAAGACGGGAACAACCGCGTACATGCAGCCCGGCGGCAAGCCCGAGCCGGACGAGAACGCCGCCGAGACGCTCTCCCGCGAATTGGCGGAAGAGGTCGGCATCCGCGTCGCACCGAGCGAACTGCGCCCGCTCGGCGAGTTCGCCGCCGCCGCCGCGAACGAGCCGGGGTTCACGGTCGTGGCGGATGTCTTCGCCGCCGATATCGGGGCGCAGATCCCGATCGCGGCGGCCGAGATCGCTGAACTGCGCTGGATCACCCGCGCCGACGCGGACACACTCGAGATCGCACCCCTCGCCCGCGAGTACTTCCTGCCCTCCTGATTCACTTGCCCGACGTGTAGCGTCAACCACACAGGGTCACCGCGGCTCTCGAAGGAGCACGCCCATGGGTGACAAGTCCGCGCGTAAAGAAACCGGCAAGACCGCAGCCTCCAAGACCCTCAAGGAGAAGCGCACCGCGAAGGCCGACAAGAAGGCCGCGAGCAGCCGGGTCGAGAACACCGACGCTGTGACGAGGGTCAAGAACCGCTAGCCGGAGACCGAGCTACGGCGCGAGCGGGTGATCGTGGACCGCTGAGCTCGCACTCGCGCCGTTCAGGTCGAGGTAGACCCGCCGTTCGGTGACCGACAGGGTCATCGTGTTGCGGCGGGCGAGCGCGGCGACGGCCGCGTCGATGAACCCCGAGTCGAAGCTGTGCAGCGTGATCGTGTCGGCGCGGTGGATCGGCTTACCGGCCAGCGCTGCAAGAACCTTCGCGGGATCACGGTGCGTGTAGACCGTGGTGCGGTCGGCGAGCTTGCTGCCATAGTGCAGACGGGCGGCATCCGGGGCACCGATCTCGATCCACGCGGTGATGTGTCCGGTCATGTCGCGCACGAGCACAGCGGGTTCATCCGTCGACGAGATTCCCTCGCTGAACACGATGCCCTCTTCGAACTCGAGCAGGTACGCCAACACGCGCGTCATCATGTAAGCGTCGGTCTCGGACGGATGCCTCGCTACCCGAAGCATCACCTCGTCGTACACACCGCGGTCGACGTCGGCAAGTTGCACCGCGAACGTGTGGATTACTGCGCCTGCGGCCATAGCGTCCGAGTCTACGTCCGAGATTTCACCCAACCTATGATCTCCCGTACGGACACCGAGATCAGCGCGTCGACGGCAGGTGCGTGACGTTCATCTCATCCGGATCCGGCAACGCCGCACTTAGGTCGACCGGGTTACGTGGCTCCCAGCCAGAGCGGCGACGACGTCTCCGTGACGGGTGAGCTCGAGGTAGCGCGCTACTGCATCGCGGCTCTTCGTCAGGCAGGCGAGTCGATCCTCGAGAACTTCGAGCTCGCCCGCGAGCTCCTCGGCGAGCGCAAGCGAGCACTCGGGAGGCGAGTCGAGTTCGCACTGGCGCTCGATATCGAGCACGACGCGCGCCATCCGTGTCGACAGGCCCGCCTGCACGAGCCCGCGCACACGGATTGCCCGTTGCACATCCGCATCGTCGTAGGCGCGATATCCGTTGTGCGAGCGCCCCGCTTCCAACAGCCCCTGCTGCTCGTAGTACCGCAGCATCCGTGACGGGATACCCGTCTGGGCAGACAGTTCGCCGATCTTCACAACGTCCTCCGCGACCCGAAGGTTGACATTGACATTGATGTCAGAGTTTAGCCTGAGGACATGAGCACCTCAACGGCCGCGGCCGCGGCCGCGACATCTGCGCCCGCCACCCGTTTCCCCCTCCGTGCACTTCTCCTGCTCAGTTTCGGCGTTCTCGTGACGGTCACCGCCGAGTCGTTGCCCGCGGGACTCATGCCGGAGCTCTCTGCCGATCTGAGGGTCTCGCCGGCTCAGATCGGATTACTGATCTCGGTCTGGGCGCTGACCGTCATCTTCACGAGCATCCCTCTCACCCGCGCGAGCGCCCGGTTCGACCGGCGTCTGGTGATCGCGGTGGCGTTGGCGGCTTTCGCACTCGCGAATCTCGCGACCGCCTTCGCGCCGGGATACGAGTTCGCCTTCGCGACGCGGATCCTCGCCGCCGTCGCGCACGGCGCCTTCTGGGCGGTCGTCATGGTCTACGCCACCGCCCTCCTGGCTCCCTCGCAGCTCGGTCGAGGCCTCGCGATCGTGACCGGCGGCGGGACCGCCGCGACCATCGTGGGGCTTCCTCTCGCGACCCTGGTCGCCCAGGGACTCGGATGGCGCGCGACGTTCATCGGACTCGGAGTCATCGCTCTTCTTCTCGGCGCCGTCGTGGTTCTGAAGATGCCCCCGCATCTTCCGAACGCTACGACCCACGGCGAGCGAGCGAGCGTGCTGCGCGACCCCTCCCTTCCCGCCTTGGCCGCATTCGGAGTCGTCGCCATTCTGATCGCGACGGCGCAGTTCGCGTCCTTCACCTACATCCGGCCGTACCTCGAGGTCTCGGCGTCCATCGAGGCGGGTTGGGCCGCCGGCCTGCTGTTCGTTTATGGCGCCGCGGGACTGTTCGGCGTGGTTGCGGCGGGTTTCGCAGCCGATCGGTTTCCGCGCGGATCGCTGATGGTTGTCCTGATTCTGCTCGTCGCGGCTTTCGTCACGCTGACGGTCGCCTCTCGCAGCCTGCCGACAGTCATCACCGCCCTCACGGTGTGGGGATTCGCTCTCGGCGCGATCTTCCCGCTCCTCCAGACGATCCTGATGCGCACCTCGACGCCGCTCACGCGAAACCTCGCGGGTGCCGGGATCGTTGTGTTGTTCAACCTCGGGATCGCCGCGGGGCCGGCCATCGGCGCGTTCGTCGGCGGCGAAGACTCGCCCACCTCGATCACGGCGGCATCGGCCGTCGCCATCGTGGTCGCCACGGGTTTTGCCCTCGCGGGTTTCGGCCTCTCTCGGCGACGCGACCGACGCACGCGCATTCAGTAGTCGACGCGGCACCCCGGACAGGCCAGGATGGGGCGAAAGCCACTCCCGGAAAGGGTGATATCCGTGGGCACGACCGTCTTCGAACGCCAGAAGCCCCCCGCATCCGTCATTCGGCACGCCCTCACCGGTACGCGGCAGAGTGCGTTCTGGCTGGATGACCTGCCCGCGAGACCCGCGTACCCGACCTTGGCGGGCGAGCACACCGCCGATCTGGTCGTCGTGGGTGGCGGGTACACCGGGCTCTGGACGGCGCTCCTCGCCCGCCGACGCAACCCCGGCGCGCGAATCGCCCTGCTGGAGGCACGGAAGATCGGATGGGCCGCCTCGGGCCGTAACGGCGGGTTCTGCGAGGCGAGCCTGACGCACGGCCGCGACAACGGACTCGCGCGCTGGCCCGACCAACTCGACGAACTCGAACGCCTGGGGCTCGCGAACCTCGATGCGATCGGATCCGACCTCGACGAATGGGGTGTCGATGCCGATTTCGAACGGGTCGGTTCGATGGGAGTCGCCGTCGAAGAGCACCAGCTCGACTGGCTGGACGACTGGGTCGTGGATGCGGCCTCGCGGGGCGAGGGTGAGCACGTCGTCCGCCTGAACGAGACACAGGTCCGCGCATCCGTGAACTCCCCCACGTACCTCGGTGGGGTGTGGGAGAAGCATTCGACGGCGCTGGTTCATCCGGGCAAGCTGGCGTCCGAACTCGCGCGCGTCGCGAGCGAACAGGGCGTGCAGATCTTCGATAACTCGCTGGTGAAGCGGATCGATGATGCGGATGCCGGCGGCAACGTCCGACTCGTCACCGCGTCCGGGGCGATCCGCGCACCCCGGATCGTGCTCGCGACGAACGTGTTTCCCGCGCTTCTGAAGCGCAATCGGCTGATGACGGTTCCGGTCTACGACTACGTGCTCATGACCGAGCCGCTTTCGACCGAGCAGCTCGCCGCGATCGGGTGGAACGACCGCCAAGGCCTCAGCGACCTCGCGAACCAGTTCCACTACTACCGGCTGAGCGCCGATAATCGCATCCTGTTCGGTGGCTACGACGCGGTGTACCACTACGGCCGCGCGGTTCGTCCCGCCTACGAGAACCGGCCGACCAGCTACGAGACGCTCGCGAGCCACTTCTTCACGACGTTCCCGCAGCTCGACGGCCTGAGGTTCAGCCACAAGTGGGCGGGCGCCATCGATACCTCGACGCAGTTCTGCGCGTTCTACGGAACGGCCCGCGAGGGACAGATCGCCTACGCGGCGGGGTTCACGGGGCTGGGGGTGGGGGCATCGCGCTTCGCCGGCGAAGTCATGCTGGACCTTCTCGAGGGCGCCGACACCGAACGGACGCGCCTCGACATGGTGCAGAAGCGCCCCCTGCCATTCCCGCCCGAGCCGGCAGCCGCGATCGGCATCAACATGACGCGCTGGTCGCTCGACCGCGCCGACCACAACGGCGGCCGGCGCAACGTGCTGCTGAAGACCCTCGACGCTCTCGGTCTGGGATTCGACTCGTGACGGCCATCCGGAGAAACGCATGACGAACATCACCGATCTCGAAGCCGATGCCCGGGTCCGCGCCGACGACCGCGGCCACGTCTTCCACTCCTGGAGCGCTCAGGCGCTCATCGACCCCGTTCCGGTGGCGGGCGGGTCGGGCGCCACGTTCTGGGACTACGCGGGCAACAGCTACCTGGACTTCTCGTCGCAGCTGGTCAACCTGAACCTGGGCCACCAGCATCCGGATCTCGTCACGGCGATCCAGCAGCAGGCCGGGCGCCTGGCCACCATCCAGCCCTCGATGGCGAACGACGTGCGCGGTGAGCTCGCGCGCCGGATCGCCGAGGTCGCACCCGACGGCATGAACAAGGTGTTCTTCACCAACGGCGGTGCCGATGCCAACGAGAATGCCGTGCGGATGGCGCGCCTGGTGACCGGCAAACGCAAGGTGCTCTCGATGTATCGCAGCTACCACGGCAACACCTCGACCGCGATCACGCTGACCGGCGACCCGCGCCGCTGGGCGAACGAACCCGCCGACGGTTCCGTGGCGCACTTCTTCGGCCCCTACGCCTACCGGTCTTCTTTCCACGCATCGTCGCTCGAGGAGGAGTCGCAGCGCGCCCTGGAGCATCTCGAGCAGGTCATCGTTCTCGAGGGCGCATCGACGATCGGGGCGATCATTCTCGAGACGGTCGTCGGCACCAACGGCGTGCTCATCCCACCCCCGGGGTACCTCGCGGGCGTGCGGGAACTCTGCGACCGGCACGGCATCGTCCTGATCGCCGACGAGGTGATGGTCGGCTTCGGCCGGATCGGCGAGTGGTTCGCCTTCCAGGCGTTCGATGTCGTGCCCGACCTGATCACGTTCGCCAAGGGGATCAACTCGGGGTACGTCCCGCTCGGCGGGGTGGTGATCTCGGACCGCATCGCGAAGCACTTCGACACCGTCGCGTTTCCCGGGGGCCTGACCTATTCGGGACATCCGCTCGCCTGCGCCGCGGGCGTCGCGACATTCGAGGTCTTCGAACGCGACGGCATCCTCGGGCGCGTGCGCGACCTCGGCGAACGCGTCGTCGGGCCGCGGCTCGGCGCGATCGCCGAGCGCCACCCGTCAGTGGGCGAGGTGCGCGGGCTCGGGTTGTTCTGGGCGATCGAGCTCGTGAAGGACCCTGCGACGCGCGAGCCCCTCGTGCCTTTCAACGCGAGCGGGCCGGATGCTGCACCGATGGGTGCCCTCGCCGCCGCGTGCAAGAGCGCGGGTCTCTGGCCGTTCACACACTTCAACCGCATGCACGTCGCGCCGCCCCTCGTGATCTCGGAGGAGGATCTGGTGCGCGGCCTCGACATCATCGACGAGGCGCTCGACGTGACCGACGAGTACGCGGCCTGACCGCGCGCGGGTCGCCGATCAGTCGCGCGCCTCGAACGGCGAGGGCCCGAGCTCTTCGAGGAGTTCGGCCATCTTGGCGTATGCCTTGTTGCGATAGGCGACCAGCTCGGCGATGCGCTCCGGCTCGATCTCGCGGAATCCGCCGCCGCTCTTGGTGCCGAGCTCGCCCCGCGCGACCCGGTCGCTGAGGATCTCGGGGGTCGCGAATCGTTCGGGGAATCCGGTCTGCAGGGATGCATAACAGAAGGCGTATACATCGAGCCCGGCCATGTCGGCGATCGCGAACGGACCGAAGAACGGCAGGCGGAAGCCGAACGTCGACCGCACCACGGCATCGATGTCTTCGACGCTCGCAACCCCTTCATCGACGAGTTGCGTCGCCTCGTGGAACAGCGCGTACTGAAGCCGGTTCAGAACGAAGCCGGTCGCATCGGTGATCCGTGCGGTGACCTTGCCCGAGCCTCCGACGATCTGCTCGGCGAACACGATCGTCTGCTCGTCGGTCGCCGCGTGCGGGATGATCTCGACACCCGGGATGAACGGCGCCGGGTTGGAGAAATGGATCCCGAGAAAGCGTCCGGGGTTCTCGACGGCTTCTGCGAGGGTGCCGATCGAGATGGTCGACGTGTTGCTGCCGATCACCGCTGTGGGGCTCGCGAGCGAGATCCGGCGGAGCGTGTCGTGCTTGATGTCGATCCGCTCGGGAACCGCCTCTTCGACGAACTCGGCCCCCGCAACCGCCTCTTCGATTGACGCCGCGGCCGAGATGTTCCGGTCGATCAGGTCGGTCGAACCGGGCCGGTACAGGCCCTGCTCTTCGAACTCCGCCGTCTCGCGCCGCACGCGCTCGAGATTCGCCGCGGCGATCTCGGCGGTCACGTCGGCCAGGACGACCTCGTGCCCGGCGAGGGCGAACACCTGGGCCATCCCGCCGCCCATGTAGCCGCTTCCGACGATCGCGATGCGTGTCATGAGAGGTCCTTTCGCGGGGCGTTGTCGTACGAATCGATCGCGGCGACCTTCTCGGCCGACGCCGAGGCGGGGTCGAAGCGATAGCCGAGCCACTCGGTCACGAGCCGCTTGGCGAGCTCGAGCCCGATAACGCGCTGACCCATCGTGAGCACCTGAGCGTCATTGCTCAGGACGCTCCGCTCGACCGAGTAGCTGTCGTGGGCCGTGACGGCGCGGATCCCGGGCACCTTGTTCGCCGAGATCGCGACGCCGAGCCCGGTGCCGCAGATCAGCAGGGCCCGGTCGGCGTCGCCCGCGGCGACCCGTCGCGCCGCCTCGACGGCGACGTGCGGGTACGCGGTGTGTTCGTCGCCGCCGACCCCGACGTCCTCGACCTGCTCGACCCGTTCATCCGCCTCGAGCAGCGCCTTCAGCGCGGACTTGTATTCGTATCCGGCGTCGTCGCTGCCGACGACGATCCGTAGGGGTCGGTTCATGAGGCGTCCTCTCGTTCGTGCTGGGCGCGTGAGCGCTCTGCCACGGTTTCGGCGATCAGGGCCAGCGAGGTGGCGCCGGCATCCGGATGTCCGATACTCCTCTCGGCGAGGGGGCGGGCCCGCCCGAGCGCGGGTCGCAGGGCTTTGGTCGCGACGGCAGCGTCGGTCGCGGCGCGTGCCGCTGTCTCGAGCGCCGCGGGGATCTCGGCGCCGGCAGAGATCTGCTCCTCGAGAACCCGAACGAAGGGCTCGAGGGCATCGACCATCGTCTTGTCCCCCACCGATGCGCCACCGCGCGCCGTGATCGTCTCGAGCGCGGCACGGGCACCCGCCGCCACCGCCTCTCGCGGTGTGGCGGACTCGTCGTCCATCCCCCGCCCCATCGCGCGCAGCGCCGCACCCCACAGCGCGCCCGAGGTGCCACCCGCCTTCTCGCTCCACGCGTCTCCCGCGTCGGCGAGCATCGTCGCAAGTCCGGCAGACGGGTCGGCGGCGGCGCACGCCGCCTCAATACCGGTGCGCATGCCGACCCCGTGGTCGCCGTCGCCGGCGATGGCGTCTATCCGTCCGAGTTCGCCCTCGTGCTCGACGAGGGTCAGGCGCACGGCCGACAGGTACGCGGCGGCACGGCGGGCAGCATCCTGAGACCATGCGGATGCCTCGGGCCGGGCTATGGCGGGTTCATCCTCGACCTCGTCCGCGACGTCCGCGACTCCGCCGGCTGCGGCAGCGGGAGCGAGGCCCACCGCACCCTTCCGATACGCGGCTGTATAGGCGGGCGCCGCCCACAGCGGCTCGAGCTCATCGTCCAGCCACAGCAGCGTGACCGAGACCCCCGCCATGTCGAGACTCGTGACGAGCTCGCCGACCTCGGGTTGCACGATCGTGACGCCCGCCTCGTCCAGGCGCGCGGCGACATCGCCGAACAGCACGAACAACTCCTCGTACTTGACCGTGCCGAGTCCGTTGACGATGACCGCGGCGCGATCGCCCCGAGCATCCGGAACGTCCGCGAGCAGCGCATCGACGAGCGTGCGCGCGAGCTCTGCGGACGAGGACACGGGCACGTCTTCTATGCCGGGCTCGCCGTGGATCCCGAGACCGATCGACATCATCCCGTCGGGAACCGTGAAGAGCGGCTCGGTCGCCCCGGGAAAGGTGCAGCCACCGAAGGCGACGCCGAGCGTTCGCGTGCGCTCGTTCGCGCGGCGCGCGAGTCGCTCCACGGAATCGAGGTCGTCGCCGCGTTCGGCGGCGGCGCCGGCGATCTTGAACACCGTGAAGTCGCCCGCGATTCCGCGCCGCTTCTCGAGCTGATCGACGGGTGCGCTGGCGATGTCGTCGGTGCACAGCACCGTGCGCGCATCGATGCCCTCGGCCCGTAGGCGCTCCTGCGCCTCGCCGAAGTGCAGCACGTCGCCCGCGTAGTTCCCGAAACTGAACAGCACGCCTCCGCCGCGGTGCGCGGCCTTGGCGACGCGGTACGCCTGCCCCGCCGACGGCGAGGTGAAGATGTTGCCGCAGACCGCCCCGCTGGCGAATCCCGGACCGACGACCCCGGCGAACGCCGGGTAGTGCCCCGAGCCTCCGCCCACGACGACGGCGACCGAGCCGGCTGGCCCAGGCGCGGCGCGCACCACCCCGCCGTCGACGGTGCGAATCAGATCCGGGTGCGCCGCGGCGAAGCCGGCGAGCGCCTCGGGCACGAACCGGGCGGGATCGTTCAGAATGCGCGTCACGGGCGGTCCTCCCATCCGGATGGCTGGCGCACAAGGCTCTTCGCCGGTTCGTACGGCCGCTTGGGCAAGACGTGCCGCCGCAGGTAGTCGCGGTTCTCGGCGCACACCGACAGGCCGTCCCCGCCGTAGTTCTCGACGCAGATCACGCCCTGGAAGCCGCTCTGCACCGCGACCCCGAACGCCCACCGGTAATCGATCAGTCCGTGCGCCATCGGCGCGGGCATGGCGCTGTAGTGGTCGCGCGAGACATCCTCGTCGCGTGCGTAGTTCTTGACGTGCCAGAAGTTGGCATAGGGCAGCGTCTTTTCGACGAGCTCGCGCCACGACTCGATAGGCCGGTGCAGGCGCACAAGGTTTCCGATGTCGGGATTGAGGCCGACGTTATCCATCCCGATGTCGGACACAAGCCGGACCGCCGAATCGGCGGTGCCGAGGAAAGTGTCCTCGTACATCTCGAGCGACACGATCAGGCCGATGTCCTGTGCGTGCCGGCCGAGTTCCCGCAGCCGTGCGACGGCCAGGTCCCAATCCGCCGGGTCATCGACGTGGCCGGTGACGGTCCAGAACCAGAGCTGCCGCTGCTGCTCAGGAGTCAGGGCTTGATGCAGCCCGAAAGAAACCGTCTCGATGCCGAGCCGCGCGGCCGCGTCGAGCGTGCGGTGGCTGTAGGCGAGGTTCTGCTCCCCGTTCGCGTGATCGATGACGCTGCGCCGGATGGCCGAGATCGAACTCGGCACGAGGCCCGCATCGTCCGCCGCGGCACTCAGCGCGTCGAGGCGCTCGGGCGACAGGTCGCCGACGCGCACCCACGAGTCCGTGATGTCGATGCGGTCGAATCCGGCGTCCGCGACCTCGACGAAGGTGTCGTGCCAGGCGGCAGGATCGGCGTCCGTCATCGACGTCCCGTCGGGCGCAACCCCCGGGAAAGGCAGTGCTGCGGCGGCGATCGGCCACGTCTGTGCGGACAGTCCGGTCATGGGGTCTCCCTGACGTCGATGGCGATTCCGGTCGTGAGCACGGGCTCGATCACTCGTCTGACGGGTCCCGTGATCGAGAAGGTGGCGGGGGCGGTCCGCTCGTCGACCGACAGCCCCGCCGCGAGCTCGATGACACCGGGCTCGACGATACGCCGGCGATCCAGCCCCGTGAAGGAGAACCGATCGGCGTGCAGGTCGAACGCGACGCGGGCCGTCGCTCCCGGCGCGAGGTCGAGCCGCGCGTAGCCGACGAGCTGACGAACTGGGCGGGTGACCTGCGCCACGGGGTCGGAGCTGTACAGCTGGACGACGGTCGCGCCCGAGCGCTCGCCCGTGTTCGTGACCTCGACGGATGCGATGAGGGTCCCGTCGTTCGGGATCTCGGAGCGGTCGAGCGAAACATCCGAGATCCGGAAGCGCGTGTACGACAGGCCATGCCCGAAGGGGAATGCTGCCGCGATCGACAGGTTGCTGATGCGGTCGCCGTCCTGGCCGAGGGGTGGCGCGAGGTAGGTGTGGGGCAGGGCAGCGCTCGTGCGCGGGATCTGCACGGGCAGGTGCCCGCTCGGGTTCACCTCGCCCGTGAGTACTCGGGCGATCGCACCGGCCCCCTCGATACCGGGCATGAAGGATTGCACGATGGCGGCGGCGCGCCCGACGTAGGCGCCGAGGGCGTAGGGACGCCCCGACACGACGAGCAGGATCGTCGGGGTTCCCGTCTCGATCAGGGCCTCGACCAACCGCCCCTGGTCGCCGGGCAGGTCGATCGATGGTGCGTCCGATCCCTCGCCCGATGTGCCCCGACCGAACATCCCGGCGCGGTCGCCGACGACAGCCACGACGATCTCGGCGTCGCGTGCGGCGCTCACGGCCCGCTCGATGTCCTCGGGCGCCGCCTGCTCGTCGAGGGGGCAGCCCCGCTCGATCGCGATCTGGGCACCCGGCAGAGCATTCACGATCGCGTCCGCAATGGAGACGACATCGACGCCCAATCCCCGCTCCGGATGCCGCGGCATCACGTGAATCGGGTACGAATACGCCCCCAGCAGCACCCGCGGGTCGTCAGCGCCCGGGCCGACGACGGCCACGCGTCGCACCCCGGACTCCAGAGGCAGGACCCCGCCTGTGTTCTCGAGGAGCACGATCGACTTCTCGGCGAGTTCGCGCGCGATGGCGCGGTTCGCGGCACCGTCGAGGTCGCGCTCGCTCGGTTCGCGCGGCGCCCACTCGGGGTCGAGCAGTCCGAGCTCGATCTTCTGTCGCAGCACGCGCCGCACCGCCGTGTCGATGTCCGCGCTCGTCCGCTCGGGATCAGGATCGTCCTGGTGCAGCAATCCGTAGCCCGCGGTGTCCGGCAGCTCGACGTCGAGGCCCGCGTGCAGGGCGAGCCTCCCGGCGTCGGCCATCGTCTCGGCGACCCCGTGCTTGGACTTCAAGAAGGCGATCGACCAATAGTCCGAGACGACGGTGCCCGCAAAGCCCCACTCCCCGCGCAGGACGTCCGTCAGCAGCCACCTGTCGGCGGCGGCCGGCACGCGATCGGTCTCGGTGTACGAATTCATGACGCTGCCCGCGCCGCCGCTGCGCACCGCCATCTCGAAGGGCGGCAGCACGAGATCGCGCAGGTCACGCTCGCCGATCGCCACGGGCGCATGATTCCGTCCGCCACGAGATGTGGCGTGCCCGGCGAAGTGCTTCAGCGTCGCGACGACGCCAGCGCGCTGCAACCCGCGCATGTAGGCGGTGCCGAGGGTGGCGACGACGTAAGGATCCTCGCCGAGCGTCTCTTCCACCCGCCCCCAGCGATAGTCGGTCACGACGTCCAGCACCGGGGAGAGTCCCTGGTGCACCCCCAGCGCGGACATGTCCGAGCCGATGGCGTGCGCCATCCGCTCGACTGCGTCCTCATCGAACGCCGCCGCCCAGGCCATCGCCGTGGGGTACACCGTCGCGCCGAACGTCGTGAAGCCGGTCAGGCACTCTTCGTGCACGATCGCCGGGATGCCGAGGCGCGTACGCTCCTCCAGGTGCCGCTGCGCCGTCCGCACCTTGTCCATGCCGACGGCCGGCGTCACCGGGGTCGTGCCGAAGACGCGCGTGAGATGGCCGATGCCATCCGTCACGACCTCATCGAAGGGCCGACGACCACGTGAGAGCACGTCCTGCATCGGCGCGATGATCTGCGTCGCATCCCGCTCATCGGCCCAGTAGCTGCCAAGCTGAGCCGCCTTCTCGGCGGGCGTCATCTCGGCCAGGAGCGCCTCGACCCGCGCGTCCGTGTCGAGCGAGGTGTCACGCCACGGCGACGACGTCATGCCGTCGGGCGCCCGCGCAGCGCGACGGCGGTCCACGAGACCGGCGGCAACGTGATGACGACCTTGCCGTCCTGGGCACGGATCGTGTCGTTCTCGCGCGGGGCGACACGTTCACGGTCGGCCAGGGTGTTCGCGGCGTGGACGTCGTCGTCGTGCAGCGACACCGCCGACACGATGTCGACACCTCCGAGCGCGCTCGTGTCGATCTCGAACGACGCCTCCTCGCTCATGCTCCGATTGACGACGAAGACCGCGACGTCGCCCGTTTCGGGGTCGCGCGTCGCCACGGCATCGATCAGGGCCGCCGTGCCGTACTCGTCGGTGTCATAGGTGGGCGAATCGAGTTTGAGTTCGAGCGCTACGCCGCGTGCCAGACGAGACGTGATCGAGAAGGGGAAGAACGTCGTCTGCCGCCACGCCGCCCCGCCGGGCTCGGTCATGATCGGGGCGATGACGTTGACCAGCTGTGCAAGGCTCGCGGCCGTCACCCGGTCGGCGTGGCGGATCAGCGAGATCAGCAGATTGCCGAACACGACGGCATCCATCACCGAGTACGAGTCCTCGAGCAACCGCGGCGCGACCGGCCAGCTCTGCACATCCGTGATCTTGTCGACCTCGTTGTAGCGCGACTGGTACCAGACGTTCCACTCGTCGAACGAGATGTACATCGTCTTGTCGCTGCGCTTGAGCGCCTTGACGTGGTCCGCCGTCGCCGCGACCTCTTCGATGAAGCGGTCCATATTGACGGCCGAGGCCAGAAAGCTGCCGAAGTCCTCGCCCTTGGGTTCGTAGTACGCGTGGCACGAGATGTAGTCGACGTCGTCGTACGTCGCCTCGAGCACGATGCGCTCCCATTCGCCGAACGTGGGCATCTGTGCGCCC
Organism: Microbacterium sp. HM-570; assembly: GCF_054165885.1. NCBI lineage: Bacteria > Bacillati > Actinomycetota > Actinomycetes > Micrococcales > Microbacteriaceae > Microbacterium > Microbacterium sp. HM-570. The sequence goes on along the minus strand of NZ_CM135111.1, from coordinate 2,422,050 downwards.
GAGCTGCCGCAGACGACGAGCTCGAGGTCGGGATCGACCTGACGCAACGCGCTCGCGGTCTGCGCCGCGATCTGGCCGTACTCGTACGCCGGCCGGTGGCCGAGTTGCCACAGTCCGTCCATCTCGTTGCCCAGACACCACATGCGCACGTTGTGCGGCTCGGGGTGCCCGTTCGCGACGCGCCGGTCGGAGAGCTCCGTGCCCGAGCGGATGTTGGCGTATTCGAGCACGTCGAGCGCGTCGAGCACGCCGCGGGTGCCGAGGTTGACCGCATACATCAACTCGGCATCGACCTTGCCGAGCCAGGTGGCGAACTCGTCCAGTCCGATCTGATTGGTCTCGGTGGAGTGCCAGGCCAGGTCGAGGCGGCGCGGGCGTTGATCGCGCGGCCCGACCCCGTCTTCCCACCGGTATCCCGAGACGAAGTTGCCTCCCGGGTAGCGGACCGTCGACACTCCGAGTTCGCGCACGAGCTCGACCACGTCGCCCCGGAACCCGTCCTCGTCCGCGGTCGGGTGACCGGGCTCGTAGATCCCGTCGTAGACGCAGCGGCCCAGGTGCTCGACGAACGAGCCGAACAGGCGACGGTTGACGGACCCCACGGCGAAGTGGGGGTCGAGCGTGATGCGAGCGTCGATCATGATCCTCTTTCGATTTACAACGTTGTATATCTGTGTTGAAGAGGATACCGCGTGCCCGAACATCCGTGTCAACAGAAGCTGGATAGTGTTCTTCCACCGTGTGGGTGCGACGCCCGACGTCCCCGGCCAGGCCGACGACAGGAGCATCGATGGGTCCCACGATGCGCGATGTGGCGAGAGTGGCGGACGTCTCGATCAAGACCGTCTCGAACGTGATCAACGACTACCCCCACGTCCGAGCCGAAACGAAACAGCGCGTCCTCGACGCCATCGCCCTGCTCGGATATCGCCCCAACCTTTCTGCCCAGGGCTTGCGCTCCGGGCGCACCGGCGTCATCGGCCTCGCCGTTCCCGCGCTCCGCGAGAACTACTTCGCCGAACTGGCCGACGCCATCATCCGTGCCGCGGAGGAACGCGGTCTCGGCGTCATGGTCGAGCAGACCAACGGCGATCGGGATGCCGAGCTGCTCGCCGTGGCCGGAGGTCGTCGACGCTTCATGGACGGACTCCTGCTCAGCCCGGTCGGGCTCGGGCAGGACGACGCCGCGGCGCTCGATGTCGACCTGCCGCTGGTGCTGCTGGGAGAGCGGATCTTCGGCGGACCCACGGATCACGTGACGATGCACAACACCTCGTCGGCGCGCGCGGCCGTCGAGCATCTGCTGCAGATCGGCCGACGCCGCATCGCGGTGGTCGGCGCGGACGAGGGCTCCGCCGAGGGTGCGCGATCCGAGACGAGCTCGGCCACCCTTCGTTTGCAGGGCTATCGGCAGGCGCTCGAGGCGGCAGGCATCGAGCTCGCGCCCGAACTCATCCGTCCGACACCGCACTGGAGCCGTGCGACCGGCGCCGAAGCGACGCGGAGGCTGCTCGATGAGGGCATCGCGTTCGACGCCCTGTTCGCCCTGAACGACACCTTGGGTCTCGGCGCGCTGCGTGCACTGGGCGAGGCGGGCGTCGCTGTCCCCGCCGAGGTCGCGGTCATCGGCTTCGACAACATCGACGAGACACGGTTCTCCGTTCCCTCGCTGACGAGCGTCGATTCGGGGCGCGCCACCATCGCGACGCTGGCGGTCGACCTGCTGATCGAGCGCATCGCGGAGAAGGGGGAACGGATGCCGCCACGCACCCTCAAGCCCGACTTCCGGGTCATCGGGCGAGAATCGACGGGCTTCTCCGACGGCGGCGCCTGAGCTCAGCGCGAGGGCAGCCCGCGACGCTCCAAGGCGGAACGGATCTTTTCTCTGCCCCGCAGGGTCGTCGCCGAGCGGATGCGCCCGAGGATCGTGCCAATCCATCCGTGCGACATCCCCTGGCCCGCGTAGTACGTGCGCACGGCATCGTCATAGGCCACGATCGCGTCGTCGGGAGCGGGGCGATAGGTCTCGCGATGCCGGACGACGTCCTGCGGCAGGCGCGGCTTGACTCCGGCCCGATCCGTGGGGTCGGGATGTCCGAGAGCGAGCCCCATGACCGGGAACGCACCGGTCGGCAACTCCAGCAGACCCGCCAGCTCTTCGGGCCGATTGCGGACGGCGCCGACGTACACCGCGCCGAGGCCGAGCGACTCCGCGGCGATCGTGGCATTCTGCGCGGCGAGGGCGGCGTCGATGAAACCGACGAGCGTGCTCTCGATGTACTCGACACCCTCGGCCGTTTCTCCACGGTGCTCGGCGACGGCGCGGTGTCGTGCCCAGTCCGCGACGAAGATCAGGAAGACGGGCGCCGCTCGGATGAACGCCTGGTCGCCCGCGAGCCGAGAGACCGCGGCCTTGTGGTCGGGGTCCCGTACCTCGATCACCGACCAGGCCTGCATGTTCGAGCTCGTGGCGGCGGACTGGGCTGCGGACACGATGAGCGCGACGGTCTCGTCGTCGATGCCCTCGGCCGTGAAGCTGCGCACCGAACGGTGACGCTGCAGCAGCGCGATGACGTCGTTCGCGGGGGCGATGGATGCCGGTACGGCACCCCCGTACCGCTGGTGGAGCACGCTGTCCGTCATGCCGCTCAGCCCGCCGCCGCGAGTGCCTGCTCAAGGTCCGCGAGAAGATCGTCGCGGCTCTCGATACCGACCGAGAGCCGGACGATCTCTTCCGGGACGGCCAGTTCGGTGCCGCGAACGGATGCGTGGGTCATCGCGTCGGGGTAATTGAGCAGGGACTCGACTCCGCCGAGCGACTCGGCCAGCGTGAACAGGCGCGTGGATTCGGCGAAACGGCGGGCCGTGGCGGCATCCGGCAGCGCGAGGGAGACGATGCCGCCGAACGCGGACATCTGCCGCCCGGCGAGCTCGTGCCCGGGGTGGGATTCGAGCCCTGGGTAGTAGACGTGAGCGACGCCGGGGTGGGCATCGAGGAAGCGTGCGACGGCGTCACCGTTCTCGCTGTGCCGCTGCATCCGAACACCGAGGGTCTTGATTCCCCGGGTCGTGAGCCAGGCATCGAGCGGACCGGACACCGCACCGGCCGCGAACTGCAGGAAGCGCGCCTGCTCGGCGAGAGCGTCGTCGTTCATGACGAGCGCGCCACCCACGACATCCGAGTGGCCGCCGAGGTACTTCGTTGTGGAGTGCACGACCACGTCGGCACCGAGCGAGAGTGGCCGCTGCAGCGCGGGCGACGCGAACGTGTTGTCGACCACGACGACCGCGCCAGCGGCGTGTCCGAGGCGTGCGAGGCCGGCGATGTCGGTGATGCGCAGGAGTGGGTTGCTGGGGGTCTCTACCCACACCATCCGCGCGGGGCGTTCTTCGAGGGCGGCGGCGACCTGATCGAGGTCGCTCATGTCGACGACCCGCAGACCCACGCCCCACGGTGCGAGCACGCGGGCGATCAGGCGGTAGGTGCCGCCGTAGACGTCGTTGCCGAGAAGCACCTCGTCGCCGGGCTTCAGAACCGAGCGCAGCAGGGCGTCTTCTGCGGCGAGTCCGGACGCAAACGACAGACCGTGCCGTCCGCCCTCGATCGCGGCGAGCTGGGTCTCGAGCGCGGTGCGGGTGGGGTTGCCGCTGCGGCCGTACTCGTACCCGCCGCGGAGGCCGCCGATGCCGTCCTGTGCATAGGTGGTCGAGAAGTGCACGGGCGGGATGACGGCGCCCGTGGTGGGATCGAACTCTTGGCCGGCGTGGATGGCGAGGCTGTCGAAGCCCGCGAACTCGGACGTGCTCATCGGATGCCTCCTGCGGCATTGTCTGCGGTTTTCGTTTCGGATGTTGCGGATGCTTCGGGGCGATCGACAGGTGGCTCGACCGTGAAGCCGTTGTCGGTCATCCAGCCGTCGTCGAAGATCTTGCCGAGGTAGCCCCGGCCGTGATCGGGGAGCAGCACGACGACGACGTCGTCGGGTCCGAGTTCGCGGGCGGTGCGGAGTGCGCCGACGACCGCCATCCCGCTCGATCCGCCGACGAGCAGTCCTTCTTCCCGGGCAAGACGGCGGGTCATCGCGAACGATTCCGCGTCCGAGACGCGTTGCCATTCGTGCACGACGGAGGGGTCGAACGTTTCGGGCCAGAAATCTTCGCCCACGCCCTCGACCTTGTAACCGTGGACGTCGGAACTGGAGTAGATGGAGCCGATCGGGTCGACGCCGACGATCCGGGTCGTGCCGTCCGAGACCTCACGGAGGTAGCGGCCTGTGCCGGTGATCGTGCCGCCGGTGCCGACGCCCGCGACGAAGTGGGTGACGCGTCCGTCGGTGGCACTCCAGATCTCGGGTCCGGTCGTTTCGTAGTGTGCGCGGGGGCCGTTCTGGTTCGCGAACTGATTCGGTTTGAATGCGCCCGGGATCTCGCGGGCGAGGCGGTCGGAGACGCTGTAGTACGAGCGGGGGTCCTCCGGCGGAACACTCGTGTCGGTGACGACGACCTCGGCCCCGTAGGCCTCGAGGACGGCGACCTTGGGGCCTGCGAACTTGTCGGGAACGACGAAGATCATGCGGTAGCCGCGTTGCTGCGCGACGAGGGCCAGCCCGACGCCCGTATTGCCACTCGTGGGTTCGACGATCGTGCCGCCGGGGCCGATCAATCCGTCACGCTCGGCGGCATCGAGGATGTTGGCCGCGATGCGGTCTTTGGATGAGCCGCCGGGGTTGAAGTACTCGATCTTCGCCAGAACCGTGGCGGCGATGCCGTCGGTGACGTGATTCAGGCGAACGAGGGGTGTGTTTCCGATGAGGTCGGTGACGCTCTGCGCGTATCGCACGGGATGTGTCCAAGCTGCGGGGCCGCGATGTTGTCGCGGGGTGTTGTCAGGGGTCGTCGAGGCGAGTGCGAAGCACTCAGCGGCAACAACGACAGGACAGCACGCGGATAGTTTACATAGGCGAGCTGCGGGATGCCTAGGCGGGTCTGCACAGCGGGGCACTTCGACAAGCGCAGCGACCGTCGGCTCAGCGGCCCTGAGGTGCCGACGATCCCTGAGCCCGTCGAAGGGAGCAGCAGAGCCGCGCACGCCGGGCGGGCAGGGCGCAGCGGGTCACTTCGACAAGCTCAGTGGCCGGGGGCTCAGCGACCGCGGTGTCTCAGAACGGGGGTGGATCCGTGTTCGGGGTGAAGACGACCAACGCGGGCGGGGGTTTGTCGATGTAGACGTGGCCGCCCGGTGAGGTCCATTCCAGGATTCCGCCGCCGAGTTGTCGGACCGTCCACGCGGTCTCGCCCTTCAGGGTGTGGTGTCGTTTGCACAAGCAGGCCAGGTTGCAGCAGGCGGTTTCGCCGCCGAGCGCGTAGTCGAGGGTGTGGTCCCGGTCGCACCGGTGGGCGGGTTGTCGGCATCCGGGGAATCGGCAGTGCTGATCCCTCGCCCGCAGGAACCGTTTCATATCCGCGGACGGTGTGTAGCGGTCCACGGCGAGCACGCACCCGGTGATCGGGTCAGCCAGAACGCGATCCCATCCGGTCGCGTGTCCCGCGAGTTGCCGGGCCGTGGCCGGGTCGATCGGGCATCGGCCCACCAGTTCGGCGGGCTCGTCGGTCACGCCGGCCAGCGCCAGCGCGGGCACCGTGACGTTCACGATCCCGCGGATCGCCCCGAGACCCCCGAACCCGTCCGAGAACCCGGAACCCGTTTCAACGTTGGGGGTCGTTGTCAGCATCATGTCCGCGACGAGGTCCGCACGAATCTGATCGATCGTCCGCACATCCGTGGGGTCGGCGTTCTTGATCGCCTGGGCCTGCTGCGTGATCCGGTCGTGCATCGCATGCGCGAGCACAGCGGGCTGGATGGTGCTGAACTCCGCCATCCCATCCCCGATGTCCCGCACACACGCACCCCGCGACGCACGCGCCTCTTCGTGCCGTTCCGCGAGCGGTCGCGGCTGCAGCGACTCCGCAAGCCGCGCGAGGGATGACCCCAGCCGTCCCGGTGTGGTTTCTTCGGCACGCATCAGCGCTTCAGTCTCGAACAGGGCGCGTGCGTCCGAGTCGGTGATCGGGAGGCCGTGTTCCATGATCACCGCAACGTGCCCGGTACTCACCCGTCCCTCATCCCACGCCCGGAACGTTGCGGGAAACTTCTCGGTGAGGGTTGCGGCATCGCTCATCCGGCGCTGCACGGTCCGGTCAGACATTCTGGCCGCCGCACCCAACTCCGCCGCCAACGCACGCATCGGCAGTTCCGCCTCACGCGACGACGGTGAGTCGAGTTCGGCGACCCGCCGCATCCCGACCGCGGCTGCGCGTGCGAACACGCGAGCTTCTGCCGCCTGCGCTCGCGCGACCACTTCCCGTGCTTCATCGATGTCGAGCGCGAGTTCACGGAACTCGGCATCGAACCCACGAACTATCGAATGCATGTTCTAAACTCTACGGATCACCACCGACACCCACGCCCCGAAAAGCCCCCCAAATCACGCCGAATCCGAACCGAAAAGATGAGACTTCTCACATCTCCGCACGACCGCCGCCTACCCGAGCCGAACACGCCGCAAGAGCTCCCGACGGGAATGCCCGACGGCGCAGGCCGGTTGCCCACACCATGCGCGCCATCGTCTACTTCCAGACCGGAACGTCCGACGTCCTCCACGAGGTCGACACTCAGACCCCCGAGCCCGGCGAGGGCGAGGTTCGGGTTCGTGTGATCGTTTCGGGCGTCAATCCGACGGACTGGAAGAGCCGCGCGGGCGGGGCGCCGGTCCCGACGCGCTTCCCGGATCAGGTGCCCAACCAGGACGGCGCCGGCATCGTCGACGCCGTCGGCCCGGGTGTGGAGCAGCTCTCGCCCGGCGACCGGGTCTGGGTTTTTCTCGCAGCATTCGAGCGCCCCACCGGCACGGCTCAGGAGTACGCGGTCCTGCCCGCTCATCTCGTCGCGCCCCTTCCCGAAGGCGTCTCGTTCGACGTCGGCGCATCGCTGGGCGTGCCCGCCCTGACGGCGCATCGCGCGCTCACCGTGCACGACGGAGGGCCGTCGCGGCTCGCCCCCGGTGCACTCGCGGGCCGGACCGTGCTCGTCGCGGGCGGGGCGGGTGCCGTGGGGCACGCCGCCATTCAGCTCGCCCGCTGGGCCGGCGCTACCGTCATCACGACCGTCTCTTCCGACGCCAAGGCGGAGCTCGCCTTCGCGGCCGGGGCGCACACCGTCGTGAACTATCGCGAGCAGGACGCAGCCGCCGAGATCCGCGCCGCTGCCCCAGACGGAGTGGACATCGTCGTGGAGGTCTCCCCCGCGCGGAACGCAGAGCTGAACGCCGCGGTCCTGGCGAACCACGGCTCTGTCGCCGTCTACGCGACCGACGGTGGAGCCAAGATGAAGCTCGACATCCGCACGCACTTCGCGCTCAACATCCGGTACCAGTTTCTGCTGCTGTACACGATGGGGGCGGACGCGATCGCGGCGGCCGTCGAGGATGTCACGGCCGCGCTCCGCGACGGAGCACTCCCCGTCGGACACGAAGCCGGGTTGCCGATCACGCGGTTCGCTCTGGAGCAGACCGCCACAGCGCACGACGCGGTCGAGGCTGGACTCGTCGGCAAGGCGCTCATCGACGTAGCAACGAGCTGACCCGCCCGATCACCGTCCGGCGAGCGCGACCCCCAGCCATTCCGCAAGGTCGCGAATCTCGGCCTCGACCATCTCGCGCTCGTCGCCGTCGAAGGGCACGACTTCGTGCACGGCATGCACGACGAGCGTCTCCCTCTTCTTGTCGAGTTCGGCATCCAAGAGCCCCACGACCCGGTCGCCAACGAGAATCGGATGCGCGAAGTATCCGTACACCCGCTGCGCCTTCGGCTTGAACTGCTCGAGCACGTAGGTGAACTCGAAAAGCTCGGTCAGGCGCGGCCGGTCGAAGAGCATCCGGTCGTACGGGTTCAGGATCGCGGCGCGGCCACCGGGGTCGTCGTCGAGGGCGGCGATCGCCTCGGGGTCGACGCGCCACTTCCAGCTGCCGCCCTCGACTTCGGCGGGTTCGCCCACAGTTCCCACGGGTATCCAGGGCGAGTTCTGCTTCGCGATGCCGGCAGCCTGCAAACGCCGCCGCTGCAATATCACCTCCGCCTCGACCGGCTCGAACGTCGGCAGGTCGGCCGGGTAGACCCGCTCGGAAAGATCCCACAGGCGCTGCCGGCCAGCCCGCCCGGCGATCGCGACCTCGCCGACCCTCGCCAGGACCTCGAGCATCCGTGGCACTTCGTTCGGGCCGTACCAACCGCTCGAGCGGTCGCGTTGGACGACGCTCGTGTCGGTGAACTCGGATGCCGCGAGCGGGCCTCCGGCGCGCAACCGAGCAAGGATGCCTAGGCGAAAGGCGTCGTTCGCCTCGAGGTAGTCGACCTTCGCCTGTCGGCGCGGCCCGTGGCGCATGATCGACAGTGTCGGGGCGAGCAGGCTTCCTGCCCAGAAGCATCCGTCGTTCTCGAATAGCAGTCGGTCGGTCTCGACGGCTTTGCGGAGTTGGCCCGGTTCGTGGCCCCAGCCGATCCGGCTCCACGGTGCGGTCTGCTCGGCGGGGGCGATCGTGGCGGTGGGGTCGATCTTGATCGCGCCGATCTGCTCGGCGACCTCGACCACATCGCCCGGCCGACGGGCATCGAGCAACTGCGCGCGCACGGCGATACGGCGCGCCTCGTCGAGTGTCAGCCGATGCATGGGCCGAGGTTAGCGGGACGCCGGCCCCCTGTCAGAGCGATTGCGCTCCGATGACCGAGAGCAGGTTCAGCTTCTCGTAGCTCTCACTACCCGGCACAGCCGTGTAGACCATCAGCGAGTGCGCCTGCCCGGGATCGATCAGCCGCTGGCAATGCAGTTCGAGGGCGCCGACTTCCGCATGCACGAAGTGCTTCACCTCGTGCGGCCTCACCCCCACCTCGTGCTGTGCCCAGAGCCGACGAAACTCGTCGCTGCGTTCGAGCAGCATCTCGGCGAGCTCCGCGGCGCGGGAATCGGGCCCCCGGAGGGCGGTGATCTCGCGCAGACCCGATGCGTACATGCGGCTGAGGAACGTGTGCTCCTCGGGGGCGAAGAAGTCGCGCGACGCGAGGTCGGTGAACCACCGATATCCCAGACTCCGCTCCGGTCCCGTGAGACCGGACTTGTCGCCCATCAGCGCGACGCCCAGCCTGCTCTGCCGGAGCGTCTCGCCGAGTTCCGTGACGATCTCGGCGGGTGTGTCGTCCAGACGATCCAGGATGCGGAGCATTCCCGGGCTGATGTGGTCTCGGCTTGCGCCACGTGCGCGAGGGGTGTGCCCCGCGAGATGGAACAGGTGGTCGCGCTCCTCGAGCGAGAGATGCAGTCCCTGGGCGATGGCGGCCAACATCTGCTCGGATGGCTGCGGCCCGCGCTCGCGCTCGAGGCGCGAGTAGTAGTCGGTCGACATGTGACTGAGTGCCGCCACCTCCTCGCGCCGCAGACCGGCGGTCCTGCGCCGAGCACCTCGCGTCAGCCCCACGTCCTCGGGTTGAAGCGCCTGCCGGCGCGCCCGGAGAAACTCGGCCAGTCCCCTGCGGTCGATCACGGTCGTCCTTCGGTCCGATGGGTTGGGTTCATGTCTACCGCGCACACCCGACCGGAGCCACGGTCCGACGATCCCCCCTTCACATCGGGGGATCGTCGGGTCCTGGCTACGCGGGATGGCGCGGGCGAACGTGGAGGCACACGACATCGAACGACGACATCGGATTCCCTCGAGGAGCACAGCATGGCACGCACGAAGATCGACATCACCCTCCCGTCCCTCACCGACAAGCGAGCCCTGATCACGGGAGCCAGCGACGGCATGGGCCTGATCATGGCGCAGCGGCTGGCGGCGGCCGGCGCCGAGGTGATCATCCCGGTTCGCAATCGCCACAAAGGCGAGAATGCGCTTGCCACGATTCGCGCCACGGTGCCCACCGCACGGGTGTCGCTGCGCGATCTCGACCTGTCGTCGCTCGAGTCCGTGGCGGCCCTCGGTGAGACGCTTCGCGCCGAGGGCGAACCGATCCACCTGCTCATCAACAACGCCGGGGTCATGACCCCGCCGACCCGTCAGACGACGGTCGACGGTTTCGAGCTCCAGTTCGGAACCAACCATCTCGGCCACTTCGCGCTGGTCGGGCACCTGCTTCCGCTACTCCGGGCCGGTCGGGCGCGCGTGACCTCGCAGATCAGCATCGCGGCGCGTTCGAACGGCATCAACTGGGACGACCTCAACTGGACGCAGAATTACTCGGGCGGGAAGGCCTACAGCCAGTCCAAGATCGCGTTCGGCCTGTTCGGGCTCGAACTCGACCGCCGCAGCAAGGAACTGGGCTGGGGCATCACGAGCAATCTCGCGCACCCCGGCGTCGCACCGACGAGCCTGCTCGCGGCGCGTCCCGAGCTCGGCCGAGACGGAGACACGTCATCGATTCGCGTCATCCGCTGGCTTTCGGCGCGCGGCATCCTGGCCGGCACGGTCGAATCGGCGGGCTTGCCCGCTCTGCTCGCCGCCACCGGACCCGACTCGAAGGGCGGCCGGCTCTTCGGGCCGAACGGGGTGGGTCAGATCGGAGGACCGCCCGCCGAGCAGGGACTCTTCAGCCCGCTTCGAAGCGCCGACGACGCCCAGCGTGTCTGGGAATTCTCCGAAGAACTCACGAAAGTCTCCCTGCCGATTGCCTGAACGCGACCCGTCCGGGGAGGCTATCCCCGTGACCCCGAAAGAACTCCCCGGACGCCCGGCACGCGCCGTCATCGCTACGCTCGGCCTGCTCTATCTGTGCGCGGTGCTCTGGGTGACGCTCCGCCCCCTCCCCTGGGCGACCGAGGGCAACCAGGAGCCCTACGGCATCCTGAACCCGCGCGCCTGGATCGGGTCGTCGACCTGGCTGAGTGGCTCACCGCTCGAGGTCGCGGCCAATGTCGCGATGTTCCTGCCGCTCGGGCTCGTGGCGGGACTTCTGTTCCGGGGCGCCGCCCGTGTGATCATTCCTGTGGCCGTGACCGTCGCGATCGAGCTGGCGCAGATCCCGCTGGGCGACCGCATCTCGCACCCGCGCGACCTCGTCGCGAATGCGTCGGGCGCCGTGCTCGGCCTGATGATCGCCGTGCTGGTGGTCAGCCGAAGGTCAGCACGGGCTTGACGACCTCGCCCGACTCGCTGTCGGTGAACGCCTGGTCGATCTCGGCGAACGGGTACGACCGAACCAGCTTGTCGAAAGGGAACTCCCCCGCCAGATACAGCTCGATCATCTCGGGGATGAAGAGCTGAGGGATCACACCGCCCTCGACGACGGAGGTGATTCGGATGGCCCGGGCCACGGCCTGCGACAGGTTCACTTTCGACTCCGCTTCGGGGTTCGCCGCGGCGAGGAAGATGGCGTGCCCTCGGTGTCCGAGCGACTGCAGCATCCCTTCCACGACCGCCGCGTTCCCGGTCGTGTCGATCGCGTAGTCGACGCCGGACCCGCTGATCGAGGCGAGCTCTTCGACCGTGTCGGCCTCTCGCGCATTCACCGTGTGCGTTGCGCCCAGCTCGAGGGCGAGCTCGAGGCGCTCGGGAACGACATCGACCGCGACGATCGTCCGCACGCGCGCGACTCGAGCCGCCAGGATGGCCGACATGCCCACGGCACCGGTGCCAAAGACGACGAGGGTGCTGTCCATCCGCGGCTGGAGGACCTTCAGAACAGTGCCCGCACCGGTCTGGACCCCGCACCCGAGTGGCGCAAGCACCTCGAGAGGGACGTCCCCCCGAACCTTGACGACGCTGCGCGTCGGCACGTTCGCGTAGGTGGCGAATGCCGACTGACCGAAGAAGTGGGAGTTGACCTGCCCGCCCTCGTCATCGGCAAGCGAGGTCGATCCATCCGGTCGTCCGCCCGCGAAGTTCTGCTCGTACGAGTTCGCACAGAATGACGGGTTTCCGCTGAGGCAATCGACGCATGTGCCGCAGCTGGCGACCGTCAAGACGACATGGTCGCCGACCTCGAGGTGCGTCACGCCGTCGCCCACGCTCTCGATGACACCGGCTCCCTCGTGGCCGAGGACTATCGGGAACGTGGTCGGGATCCATCCGTCCCGAACGGCCATGTCGGTGTGGCACACGCCGGTGGCGACCATCCGAACCTGGACCTCGCCCGCGCGGGGCGCGTCGAGCGTCAACTGAGCCATCTCGAATTCGCCCTCGAGCGCGGGCATGACTGCTGCGGTGATCGTGGTGGAACTCATGGAGGATCCTCTCGTCAAGGCGACTCGTACGCCGCCGCGATCTGGTCGTCGATTGGGTTTCCAGTGTGTGCGGATGTGTCGCCGATGCCCGCCCCCTTCCGTTATCCGCTCACACGCTGTAAGGGGGTCGGCGCATCCAGCGTTCGCTCAGGAAGTCGGGGGTAGCGCCTCCTAGGCTGGACGCACCAAGGGGAGTACCCCGACACGGTCGGCTCGTCACTACGGATGCTTACAGCATCCCGGGTCGCCGGTCCTCGATCAGAGGATGGGGAAGACCTTGGCGTCGATTCGCTCACGCCACGGTTGGGAACCCCTTGAACATCACGCCGCTCATCTGGATCATCACGATCGCCGTCACGATCGCGTTCTTCGTCTACGAGTTCTTCGCGCACGTCCGCAAACCGCACGAGCCTTCCATCGGCGAATCCGCGCGGTGGTCGGCGTTCTACATCGGCCTCGCGCTGCTGTTCGGCGTCGGCATCGGAGTCGTGTCGGGCTGGACCTACGGCGGCGAGTACTTCGCCGGCTACCTGACCGAGAAGGCTTTGTCGATCGACAACCTTTTCGTGTTCCTGATCGTCATGACCGGCTTCGCCGTTCCGAAGATCTACCAGCAGAAGGTGCTGATGATCGGCATTGTGATCGCCCTGATCCTGCGTGGAATCTTCATCGCGGTCGGTGCGACGCTGATCGAGAACTTCTCGTGGATCTTCTACCTCTTCGGCGCCCTCTTGCTGTTCCTTGCCTACCGGCAGGCGTTCGCCCACGGCGACTCGAACCCGGCCGACGGCAAGTTCATGCGCTTCGTGCGCCGCCACCTCCCCGTGACGGACGAGTACCACGGCGACAAGCTGACCGTGCGGAAGGGCGGCCGACGCTGGGTCACGCCGATGTTCCTCACGATCATCGCGATCGGATTCGTCGACCTCATCTTCGCCGTCGACTCGATCCCTGCCATCTACGGGCTGACGAACGAGGCCTATATCGTCTTCACCGCCAACGCGTTCGCCCTGATGGGACTCCGCCAGCTGTTCTTCCTGATCGGCGGGCTGCTCGAGCGCCTGGTCTACCTGGCGCAGGGGCTAGCGGTGATCCTCGCCTTCATCGGTGTCAAGCTCGTGCTGCACGCCATGCACGTCAACGAGTTGCCCTTCATCAACGGCGGCGAGCCCATGCTGTGGGCACCCGAGATCCCGATCTGGTTCTCACTGCTCTTCATCGCGGCGACGATCGCCGTGGCGACGATCGCGAGCCTCATCAAGACGCGGAACGACGCCCGGCCCGTTGCCGAGCAGATGGAGGAGCAGCTGCCGGAGAAGGGTTCAGCTCTGTAGCTGACTCAGCAGCTCGACATGATCGGCGGTGCCCGTGAATTCGGTGATCCGTCCGTTCACGACGCGGTACATCCCGAACTCGGCGACATTCACGTGGCGCCGAGTCGGGGTGATCCCGCGAAACTCAGCGACATGGGTGCCACCCGCTCGCAGGTGCGCGGCAAGACGATCGTCTTCGACGACGAGTTGGATGCGTCGCCACCGCCAGTCGGGAAACGCCCGGAACAGATCCGCCAGGTCTTCGACCCAGGCATCCGCTCCGCTCGGCAGGTGCGCCCGGCGAACCGAAGGGTCAAGAAACGAGCGGATAGTGGCGAGGTCGTGCCGGTTGTAGGCGTCGAGGAAGTCGGCGTACCACTCGCGCATCTGCCACGGTTCCATCTGTCCATTCTCGCGTTCCCGCGACGAGGTCCGTGCTTGACCCGAAGCCGCAGCCTGGCTAGCGTTGCAAGGCTGTGCCGACGGCACGGCACTCAAAGGCAGGCCGAGGGGACGACGCGATGAACCCGCTGCGGGAGCTTCGCAATACGACGGTGCTGGTTCTGAAGAACCAGTTCCGCTACGAGTCGTGCCCTCCGGCGCCGGCCGTGTAGAAGCATCCGCTTTTCTCACGCCCCGCACCGCACAGGTTCGGGGCGTTTTCCTTTTCCGCGAGGCGGGGACGGATCGTCCGAATCACCTGGGCGGCCCGCCACCCCAACAAGAAGGAAAGGAATCATGGAAAGGCTCACGAACCGCCTGCTGTCGTGGGCGAGCCTGATCGACGAGAAGACCATCGACCAGGCCCGCACATCGTCGCGCATGCCGTTCATCTACCCACATCTGGCCCTCATGCCCGATGCACACCTCGGGCTCGGCGCGACGGTGGGATCGGTGATCCCGACACTCGGGGCCATCATGCCCGCGGCGGTCGGCGTCGATATCGGCTGCGGCATGATCGCGGTCAAGACCGCGTTCACCCGCTCGGATCTGTCCGGACGCGACCTCGTAGAGCTCCGCGAGCAGATCGAGCGCGCCATCCCGCTGTCTGCCGGCCGCGACAACCGCAAGATCGTCGCGACAGCAGAACCACGGGTTGCCGAGTTGGAAGACCTCGCCACGCAGGCCGGGTTCGATCCCGCCGCGTACGCGGGGCACTGGCGCAACCAGCTCGGGTCGCTCGGCAGCGGCAACCACTTCATCGAGATCTCGGTCGACGAGACCGACGCGGTGTGGATGTTCCTGCACTCCGGGTCACGGGGCGTCGGCAACAAGATCGCCCAGCACCACATCAAGGTCGCGCAGCGGCTCGCGAAGCAGTGGTGGATCGAGCTGCCGCACCCCGACCTGGCCTACCTGGTCGAGGGCACGCCGGAGTTCACGCGGTACATCAGCGAACTGCGGTGGGCTCAGCAATTCGCACTGCTGAACCGCGAAGAGATGATGGACCGCGTCGCGAACCAGCTCGGCCGCTTCCTCGGCACGGGCGTTGACGGCTCGGGTGTCGAGGAGCTCGAGCGGATCAACTGCCACCACAACTTCACCGAGTCCGAGATGCACTTCGGCAAGCGGGTGTGGGTCTCGCGAAAAGGAGCCATCATGGCGGATGCCGGTCGCCCCGGGCTGACTCCCGGGTCGATGGGCACGGCGTCGTACGTCGTGGAGGGCAAGGGCAACCCGCTCTCGCTCAACTCGTCTCCGCACGGTGCCGGGCGGGAGCACTCGCGCACGTCGGCCCGCAAGACGTTCACGCACGAGCAGCTGCGTGAGGCGATGGTGGGCATCGAATACCGGGACACCGATGCCTTTCTCGACGAGATTCCGCAGGCCTACAAGCCGATCGATCAGGTGATGGCGGATGCCGCCGATCTGGTCACGGTGCGGCACACCCTGCGGCAGATCGTCAACGTGAAGGGCGACTGAGCCGCGGCGAATGTCAGAGCAGGGGGTCGGGTGGCATCCGATCCCCTGCCCTCAGCGGAGTTCGAGAACCCTCCACATCCCGCTCGACGAGTCTCCGATGCCTAGGAGAACGACCCTGACGTCATTACGGTGGGGACATGAAGGTCATCGCCGTGTACAGCACCAAGGGCGGCGTGGGCAAGACGACCGCTGCCGTCAACCTCGCCTGGGAAGCCGCGAAAGAGTTTCGCGTGCTGCTCTGGGATCTCGATCCACAGGGGGCTGCGACCTTCTTGCTGCAGGTCAAACCCAAGGT
Source organism: Microbacterium sp. HM-570 (assembly GCF_054165885.1). Classification (NCBI taxonomy): domain Bacteria; kingdom Bacillati; phylum Actinomycetota; class Actinomycetes; order Micrococcales; family Microbacteriaceae; genus Microbacterium; species Microbacterium sp. HM-570. Next base: position 2,406,251 of record NZ_CM135111.1, on the reverse strand, counting down.
CAAGGGCGGCGTCGCCGCGCTCGTCGCGGGCGACAGCAAGGTCAGCGGAGCCATCCGGTCCACCGCGTATGACAACCTCGATGTTCTCCCCGGCAACGCGAGCTATCGGGACCTCGATCTCGTCTTCGACAACGCGAAGAAGTCCGAGCAGAGGGTCGCGAAGATCCTCGAGCAGGTCGAGCGCGATTACGACGTCGTCATTCTCGACTGCCCGCCCGGCGCGTCGCTCGTGGCCGAGAACGCGGTGTTCTCGGCGGATGCTGTCGTCGTCCCGCTCGTGCCCTCGCCACTGTCGATGCGATCCCTCGAGCAGGTGGTCGAGTTCGTCGGAGCATCCGTATCGAAGGCCCGCGTCGTCGGATTCCTCTCGATGGTCGATCGGCGCAAGACCCTGCACCGGACGACCGTCGAGCAGCTCCCGCAGGCGCAGAAGGCGGTGACGGATGTGGTCGTCCCCGCGACGGTCCATGTCGAGCGCATGGGCACGGAGCGCGCGCCGATCGGAAGCTACGCACCCCACGCCGAGGCCGCGCAGGCCTACGGCGATCTGTGGAAGCAGATCCGCGCAGTCGTCAAGCCGAAGGCACGGGGCAAGAAAAGCTGAGGGAGCGCCCACAGCACGCGTGATGCGCCGCGGTCACGCCCTGCCGGCGAGCAGCGCCTTGGCTTCTTTCTCGATCAGCACAGGCACGAAGTCACGGACCTTCGCGCCGGAGAACGTCGCACGTGCATACTCGACGGCGTCCGTGACCGACTCGGGCGAAGCCGCCGGAAACTGCTCCCGCAATCGCTGCACGATCTCAGAGATCGCCTTGCTTTCGTCGACAACTTTGCCGTCTGACATCGTGCACTCCTCAGCAGCTTGGTGCGAATCGCCACCCTTTCGCTGACTTTACTCAATTCGCGTGAACCAGCGCCACGACGATCACTGAGCGCGCCATGGAGCGACTACTCGTCGGTGCTCTCACCCCTCCGGCTCTCATGTGCGGGGCTCACATCGGCCGGCAGGCTGTGCCAGATGTCGAGGTTCACCGACTCGGCCCCCTGCACGTCGCCCTCGGCAAGGCGCCCAATGAGCTGCTCGTGCCGCTCGACCGAGGCGCGCCCGTCGCCCGTGAATTGGAGCAACTCAGCGCGGCGGACGAGGGGACCGAATTGTTGGAGGACCGCCTCGAGAGCGCGATTTCTGAGAGCGGCGACGGGGATCATGTGAAGCTCGTCGTCCGCATCCAGGGCCGCCGACAGGTCATCGGCGTCGAGCGCCTGCGCGAAGCGGTGATTTGCGTCACGCATCCGGTCGATGTCGTCGGCGCTCAGCTTTCCCGCGGCCTCGCGCACGGCCAACCCGTGCATCGCGGCAATGACATCCCGGGCGTCACGGACCGCCTGCGGATCGATCGTGCTGACCGTCGTCGAGCGGCCGGGCACCGCAACCACTAGGCCGCTCGCTCCGAGACGCAGCAGAGCCTCGCGCACCGGGGTTCTGCTGACTCCGAGCCACTCCGCGAGATCTCCGTCGCGCAGCTGCTCCCCCGGCTCGAACGTGCCGTCCACGATGGCGTCGCGAAGACGGCGATACACGTCGTCACGAAGGAGGGAACGGTCTACGCCTGAGCGGCCAGCGGGAATCGGCATGCAATACATTGCGCACACGGCGGGGAGTGATGCAAATCTCAGGGCAGTTGCGCAGTCTTGATCAACTGTCCGTTTCGGCTCCGCGGCGCAGAACCCCTCGGCCCTAGGCCGAGACGGTCCGCCGGCGAGCTTGCCGGACCCGGAACCACAGGCTCAGCTCGCGCGTTGCGCGCAGCACGGCATCCGCGTCATTCACTTTCTCGAGGTCATCGAAGGTGCTACGGAATCCTGCCGGGAGCGGCGTGCGCGCCTCATCGACCGGCTCGTACCCCATCGTCCATTCGGTGAACTGTCGGGCTGGAGGTTTGGTGTCGACCAGTACCCGCGCATCCGTGTGACGGGTATCGACCCAGATGCGGGTGAGCAGAGCGCGCACCGCCTTTTCGGGTCCCTCGAGGTACTGGATGAACCGTCCGTTGCGATAGAGCAGCATCCCAGTGATGTCGGCTTGCTCGTTCGCCGCCCGGCTGTGCGCCAGCAAGGCTTCGAGCTCGGATTCGTCGAGGAGCGTCACCGCGAAGCTCGTGTAGACGAGCGAATACAGCTCGCCACCCGCGTCACCCGAGCTCTCTACGGTGTTCACGAGCCGCCCTCGTACGCGCTGGCCACGGCCTCCCGGGCATCAGCCAGGTGCGCGAAAGTACCGATCGGTTGCGTGTGCGTATCGAGGGCGAGAAAGCGTCCGTCGTCTTGCCGGTCGATGCACCCGAGAAAATGTCCGGGACGACTTGCGACATAGAAGCCGTCGTCCACGCGAGCCCACACGACATCGCGGCGTTCTGTTTCGGTCTGCACTGCTTTTCGATCCATCTCTGGCGCAGGAAAGACCCGAGCCTCATTGCTTGTGGATCCCACGCTAGCTGCGCTGGGCATATGGGCGACGGGTATTGCAGACTTACGCCGGAGTCGATAGTGCGAGCCTTGACGCTTTCTCATGGAAGAACGTCGACCCCCGTTTCGATACGTCGCGGGCGTCGAGACCGTGTGAGCGAGTGCGGCGCCTGCTGCTCGGACGCCTACTCCTCCGACGCGTGACCGTAGGGCTTGGGTACATGCACGGGTACGGGCACCTGCAGCGTGGCCGGCAGCGAGATCGCGGCGGGGTCGATGTCGTGCTCCGGTCCGGTCACGGTGCTCCCTGTCGTCGGCAAATGGCGGTGTCGTCTCGCGAGGCCAACCCACTGCCCTAAACATAGTGCTCGCTATCTTATTTGTCGACGGATTCCGCCGAACGGGCGCCCTATGCTCGGTGGACGGAGAGGAAGCCCACCGTGAAGCAGCAAAGAGCGATCGCGACACGCGAGGCGCTCGTCCTGTCCGCCTCGCGCGTCTTCGCCGCCGGTGGTTATCGTGCGGCCACCCTGAGCCAGATCTCCGCCGACGCCCAGGTGACACAGGGTGCGCTGTACTTCCACTTCCGTTCGAAGAAGGATCTTGCGGCAGAGGTCATCCGGCAACAGCATGAACTCTCGATCGCCGTCGGCCAATCCTGCCTCGAGAACTGCACCTCGGGCGTCGAGGGGATGGTTCTGCTCTCCGGAGCGCTCGCCGCACAGATACAGTCCAACCCGATTGTCCAGGCGGGGCTGCGGTTGAGCACGGAGTCGGCGTCGGATCTCGCGGATGCCTCGGTCGCACCCTACGTCGAATGGATCTCGACCTCGCGCCTGTTCTTCGAGAAGGCCGAGCTGCAGAACGAGTTGGTGCGCGATCTAGACGTCGGCATGGCCGCCGAGGTCGTGATCTCGTCCTTCTCCGGGACGCAGTTCGTATCGGTAGCGCTCGCCGGCGGAGTGGATCTGTTCGACCGACTCGCGCGGATGTGGACCGTACTCCTACCCGCCCTGGTCGGCGGCGATCGCGACGTGATCAGCCGGGTGCCGGAATTGCTCCGGTCGGGTTCGCAACTGATGGTCGAGTGAACAGTAACCGACGAGGACGGATGGGGATTGTGGCCGCGGATTCACAGCACGACGTGATCGTCGTCGGTGCAGGACTCGCCGGGTTGCGCGCGGCGATCAAACTCGGGCACGCGGGCCTCGGCGTGACGCTCGTCGAGGCGTCCGACTCGGTCGGCGGACGTCAACGCACGGACGCCGTCGACGGGTTCCTGCTCGACCGCGGGTTTCAGGTGCTCAACCCGGCGTACCCGGCCATCGGCAAATGGGTCGACGCGCAGGCGCTGCGCCTGCAGAACTTTCCGGCTGGCGTCCACGTGCGCCGCGAGCGCGGTCTGGTCTCCATCGCCGACCCCCTGCGGCACCCGTCGACCCTCGCGGCGTCCCTGCGCAGTGGCCTGATCACTCCGCGCGGAATCGTCGGACTCGCACGCTGGATCACGCCCGCGCTGGTCGCACCGCGCCGTGCCGTGCGGGGCCCCGCACGCGCGGGCCGGGCGGGCTGGGACGGGGCGGTCCGAGACGGATGGGACCGCGCTGGCCTCACCGGACCGCTCCGCGACGAGGTACTCGAGCCTTTCCTTGCGGGCGTCATAGCCGATGGCCGTTTCGACACATCCGACGCATTCGTGCGGATGCTCGTTCGCCTGTTCGCCGTCGGCTCACCGGGTCTGCCCGAGCGGGGCATCCAGGCGGTGCCCGCACAGCTCGCGGCCCTCGCTCGGACGCTGTCGGTCGACATCCGGCTGGGGCACGCCGCACGACGGGTGTCGGGTTCTGCGAGCGCCGTCGCGGTCGATGTCGCCGGTGCCGACACTCTCCGGGCGCGCGCGGTGGTGGTGGCGGTCGGGCCTGAGGCGACCGCCGGTCTGACGGGAATCGCGGAGCCCGCGACGCGCGGCTTGCAGACGTGGTGGTTTCAGACGGATACGCCGCCCACCGCATCCGGGATGCTGGCCGTCGACGGGCGCCGCCGTGTGCCCGTTGTGAACACGGCCGTCATCTCACACACCGTGCCCACCTACGCACCGGCGGGCCAACACCTCATCGAAGCGACATGCCTGCTCCCCGGAGGGGACGCCGCGGCACCCGACGAGCGCGACGTGCGGGCTCACCTGAGCGGGATCTGGGGCACGGATGTCGGTGCCTGGCAGTTGCTGCGTCGCGACGATATCCGTCACGCGTTGCCCACACAGAATCCGCCACTGCAGGCTCGGTCACCGCGGGTACGCGCCGGGGTGTACGTCGCGGGCGATCACTGCGACAGCGCCTCGATCGAGGGCGCTCTCGTGTCGGGCGACCGTGCGGCGAGAGCCGTGATCGCGGACCTGTGTGACTCGCGACGACGCTGAACATCCGGCGCCAGCACGGGGAACGCTCACGGCGCCCTCACCTTAGCTCAGCACGGCGTCCAACGCGTCCACAAAGAAGTCGGCAGCGGCCTCGTCGAAGCTGAGCGGCGGCTTGATCTTGAGCACGTTCATCGAGTTGCCCGTGGGCTGCGCGATGATTCCGCGCTGGGGCAGTCGTTCGCAGATCTCGGATGTCTCGGCCGCGGCCGGCTCGAGAGTGACGCGGTCGCGCGCCATCTCCACACCCAGATACAGGCCCTCGCCATGCACCGTCCCGATTAGCTCGTGCAGTTGCGCGAGCGCCTCGGGACGATCCTTCGGATACCGGTCCACGCGCTCGGCGTTCCCCGGAAGGTCCTCTTCGAGGATGACGTCCAGAACAGTGGTCCCGACCACGCACGCGACGGGGCTGCCACCCGTTGACGAGAAGAAGTACCCCTCGGCCGCATAGCTCGCCGCGATCTCCCTCGTCGTGACACCGGCACCCAGCGGATGCCCGTCACCGAAAGACTTGGCGAGCGAGACGATGTCGGGCACCACGCCCTGCTGCTCGAAGCCCCAGAAGCAGCTGTCCAGCCGGCCCAGCCCGACCTGCACCTCGTCCGCAATCGTCAGGCCACCAGCGCGACGCACCTCGGCATACACGGCCTGCAGGTACCCCTCCGGCAGTGTCACACCGCCGGCGCTGCCATAGACCGGCTCGCAGATGAACGCGGCCGGCGGCCGGCCCGAAGCGGCGAGCTCTCGGATCACCGCGGTCGCGTCCTCGGCGTACCAATGCGCCTCGCCACCCCGGTAGCCGCCGCTGAAGGCGTTCGGGACATCGACCGTATGCACCCAGTCGGGTCGGGACTCCAAGGCACGCAGATTGTCCGAGCTCGAGGTTGACACCGTATCCGCCAGGTACGTCCATCCGTGATAGCTCTCGCGCACCGAGACCAGATCTTCGCGCGCCGTGTGCACGCGCGCCAGGCGCAGAGCCAGTTCGACGGCCTCCGAGCCGGAGTTCACGAGGAATACCGTGTCGAGGCTCTCCGGAAGCAGCGCCGTGAGCTTCTCAGCGAGCGCGACGATCGACTCGTAGCGGAACCGAGAGTTCGAGTTGAAGGTGCGCCACTGCTCGGCGATCGCACGAGCGACCCGCGGATGGCTGTGGCCGAGCACCGTGACGTTGTTGACCATGTCGACGAACACGCGGCCATCGTCGGCGATCATGTGGTGCCTCCACCCGCGCTCGATGCGCGGAGGCTGCGCGTAGTAGTGCTCCAGCACATCGGCAAGCAACGCCTCGCGGCGCGCGAGCAGATCGTCGCTGCTCTCGGCGGATCGCGACGAAGTCTCGGACGGAGACTCATCCCCGAGCCTGAGCAGCGCCGAGGAGTTGCCGAGATACGGCACCCACCGGGCGGCGAAGTCCGGCAGAACGAAGGCGGGAACGTCCGCATCGAACGCGTTCGAGATCACGGTGAGGCGATACCGCCCACCCGCAGATAGCGTGCCGATCGACGCGCGACGACGGGACGCCCCATCCCGGCTGCTCAATCAGTCCGGCGACCCAGGGGGCGCCCATCCGGTTGGTCCGGTTGAACAGCGCGGGAAGGATCGAGTCGCGTGACAGCGCGAAGCTGTTGCGGTTGATCGCGTTGTGGAAGGCGAGCTGGCCGGCAAAGATGCTCGAGACGATCAGCACGAACATCACCGATACGCCCCAGTCACCCACGTACGTGCCCATCGCGATGAAGAAGAACGCGGCCGGGTCCTCGGCGATGACGCCCTGCACGGCCGCATCTCCGAATGCATGGATGACGAGCCACAGCGTCCCCGTGTAGAAGATGGCCAGGAATGCCACGGCGATGTACGTCGCCCGTGGGATCGAGCGCTCGGGGTCGCGGGTCTCGCTCCGGTACAGCACCGTCGACTCGAAGCCCATGAAGGCGGCGAAACCGAAACCGAGGATCGCGAACATGCTCGGGGTGAAGATGTTCTCCGGCGCGAATGTGCCGAACTCCAGTTGGCCGGCCCGCTGGCTCAGGATGGACACGGCGAGGATGACCAGCAGGACGATCTCGAGAACGAGAAGCACCCCCAGCACCTTGGCGCCTAGTCGACGCCGAGTGCTGCGAGGCCGAAGACGAGAACCGCACCGCTCACCGAGAGAATCCACCACTGCACGTCGAGGCCGAAAACCACGGAGAACATTCCCTGTGCCATGACACCGAAGAGACCCCAGAGCCCGATCTGCAGAAGGTTGTAAGAGATCCACGCGAGAAAGCCGGCCGCCAGACCGATGACCCGACCGAGCCCAACCGAGATGTAGGTGTAGAACCCACCCATCGGCTTGAGGTTTCGCGCCATGAAGAGGAAGCCGATGGCGAAGATGGCCAGCACCACACCGGCGACGCCATAGACGATCGGCGCAGAGACGCCTCCGATGAGTACGGCGAGAGGTCCGATACCGGCGAGCACGCTCAGCGGGGCTGCGGCCGATATGATCAGGAAGACGACTCCCCAGGTACCGAGGGCGGCCTTCTTGAGCTTTCCGGTTGGTTCATCTGTGAGGAACGACGAGTCGAGTGTCATGGCAGATCTTTCTGTCAGGTGATGAAGCTACGGGTGACGCTGCGGTTCATTGGGGGACAGTGTGCCGTACATATGACCCGGTGCACAATCGATTGTGCAATATTGATGTCTCACAGCGACCCTAGGATCGACCCGAGGAGGCTGACGATGTCATCCAGGCGAGTTTCGACTCTGCAAGACGTCGCCGACCTCGCAGGCGTTTCGCGTGGCACCGCGTCTCGGGCGCTCACCGGCGAGGGTCGCGTCTCGGAAGAGACGAGATCACGCGTACGCCAGGCTGCGGCAAGTCTCAGCTACGCCATCAACCGAGGTGCCCGCAACCTTCGACAGGCTCGAGCCGGTTCGATCGGACTGTGGATGCCTGGCGGCATGAACTTCATGGACTACTACATGAACTTCGCCGCCGGTGTCGTAGACAGCACCACAGACAAAGAACTGACCGTTTCTCTCGTTCCCGCAGACTTTCCGGCAGGCAAGGCACGGAGCCTCCACGTCGACGGATTCGTGATGGCAGACGTTGTGGATGGCGATGAATTGGCCCGAGCGATCCTCGAAACCGGGCGTCCCGTCGTTGTATCAGAGCTCGTTCCGCCGGGTATGCCGGAGCCCACCGCGATCGTGGCCGGCAACCATCAGTCAGCGATGAACACTCTCCTTGACCGCCTACGGCTCGGGGGGGCAACGTCGATCGCCCTGGTCAGACCGCCCGTCAGCCAGACGTGGGTGCGCATACCCGCCGAGGCAGCCACCGCCTGGGCGACCACGCACGGCCTCCCCCTGACATTCGTCGATCTCACCGGGGTGCCGTCCGCGGAGGATCTGCATCACATAGTTCAACAGCTTCGGTCGATCCGTCCAAAGGTCGACGCAATCGTCTGCCTCCCGCAAGGCCTCAGCGTCGGCATCCTCTCGACATTGCGCGAGTTCGGATTCTCCGTGCCCGACGATATCCAGCTCGTCTCCTACTCTGATAGCCCGACCCTTCAGATCGTGCAACCGCCGATCTCCGCTCTGGACCTGAGGGCGAAGGATGCGGGCCGGCGGGCCGGCGATCTTCTCATCGAGATCATCGAGGCCGGCGGGACCGCCGAGCAAACGGTCGAGACCTTCGATCTGATCTACCGCGAGCGGGCATCCACGTGTGCAGTGAGGATGTAGGACCGATTCCAGACCTCCCCCGACCCCCGCTCTCGAACGCGCTTCCGCCCGCCCGGACGTATCGGTCGAAATCGGCGGCCGATACAGCGCCCGAGCGGACGACGGCGAGCTGCTCTACATCCGCGCCTGAGGGGCGAGGAGCTACACGGCTCCTGCGAGCGCAGCGGCCTGCAGCCGTCGGGCGTTCTGAATGAGGTCCACTCCGTCCGGTCCCCACAGCAGACGCGCCAGACGGGCTTCGTTCTCGGGGCTTTGTAGCTCGCGGATGCCCTCCGCGTGCTGGGCGAGGATCTCGTCGGACGCATCAATCTGCGCCCGGCTCATTCCAGACGCCACCTGGAGCTTTTCCGGGAGGATCGCGTGCGTGACGTCGCTCCAATCCCCGCACACCTCGGCCAGGGCATCGGTGGCCAGCTTGTGCGAGGGATCCCAGTTCTGCTTCCCGACGGTCTCGTACTGGGCGATCATGTTCATCCCAGTCTCGAGATCAGCGAACACGCTCTCTCTGAGTCCGAAGTAGGGCAAGTACTTTTCGTATAGAGCGCCCAGTTCTGCCATGTTCGTGGGGATCTCGGACTCGTCAGTGCCGACGAGACGCAGGTAGGCACCGATTTCCAGCACGTACTGATCGCGCTCTTCCGGCGTCAGGGGCTGGGGCGGCTGGTCGCCGTTCCAGGCCAGATTTTCGTAGACGCACAGGATCGCGTGCATCTCGGTGAGCGCTGCCCACATCGCATCGCGCGGCTGGTCAGCCGCATAGCCGCCGAGCGAAGGATCTTCGGGATCGATGACCGGCCCCACCACGTGACCGTGGATGCGGTGCAGGTGAGCGGCCATGTTCTCTGCCGTTGCGGTGTCACCGAGCCACATCGGGGCGTGTATCCCGGCGTTGCGCTGGAAGCGCTCGAAGAAGTCGAACATCGTGAACGTCCCCTTGCGCGCTTTCCGCGAGATCGGGTCCAGGTCAGGGATGCCCGCGGTGACGGGCTTGTAGAGGAACTGCAGCGACGCCTGGGCTGCCGTCTCGAAGACGATCGTCGCGGGATGAAGGAGCACTCGCCAGGCGACCGAGCGAGGGCCGAACAGCCGTAGTCGGGCACGCCGTCACTGTCGAGCGACCCTCCCGCGGGAACGACCTCCCCGAACCTGCGCCAACGCGCGGTATCTCCGAGCATGAGCTCTTCGGTAACAATCGGGATGCCCGGCTTTCGGGCTTCGGCAGGTGCATCCATGAAAAGACCCCCTTGTCAATACGTACGCAATTCGTACGTAACAGGTCTATATCTACTCGCCTGTTACTGCAAGGACTTTCCGGCCCGCCGAAGGGGAGCCCGATAATGGAGGAACCCGACGATTGAGTGGTGGTAGCGGCAGTGGCAGATCAGAAACAGAAACAGAAACCGGCGGGACGACCCAGAGACCCGGAGATCCGGAAGCGGGTTCTCTTGGCCGCTCAACGCGTGTACGTGCGCGCCGGATCCAGCGGCTTCAGCTTCGAAGCCGTGGCCAGAGAGGCGGCCGTCGGGAAACCCGCGATCTATCGGCGCTGGGCCTCCTCCCAGGAGCTCATGCACGACGTGCTGTCCTCCCACGCACTGGTGCCGGACAGGTCATCGCAGGGCAATATCGGCACGGTGCTGCGAGCGGTCGCCATGTCTTCGCTGCGCCTCGTCCACTCCGAGGAGGGCGCGTTCATTCTGCGAATGAGCTCCGAACGCGGCCTGCACCCGGAGTTGTTCAATCAGTACTTCGAGCGCGTTGGCAACGTCATCCATTCTCAGAACCGGGCGCTCATCGTAGAGGCGATCAGTCGGAGTGAGCTCGCGGAGGACTGCAACCCAGACATCCTCATTCAAACGATCACGGGCTCGGCCCTCGTGAGCTCACTGATGGGCTTCTCCGTGCCGCCCGAACAGGATGAGGAAGCCGCTGTGCGGTATTGCGACGATCTCGTCTCGCAGCTCCTGCGGGGCGTGTCGAGCGACCCGTCGTCTGCGGCACGCACGGCGTAGCGTGACGCCGCCTGGCATCGGGTCAGCAGCGGTTCGGATCCCGAGCATCGCGATGCTCACGAGACGGGCGAAACCGCGTCGATCAGAGCGAGAAGAGCGTTCGGTCGCTGCTGGCATCTCCCGTACGTACCCCGCCACATCCCTCACGGGCGCGAAGTGCGCCGTGCGACGACAACATTGACTCCTTTGTCGCGGAGGCGGTCGATGTGGACGGGATCAGTACCCGTGTCTACGATCACGGCATCGAACTGGGCGAGGGGCAGCATCGCGTGCAGCGCACGGCGCTCGAACTTGGTGTGATCCGCCAGAAGGATGCGGCGGTGGGAGGACTCGAACATCGCGCGTTTGACGTCGACGGTTTCCTGCGTTTGATGAAACGCGACGTCGTCCGAAATGGCCGACGTCGACATGACGAGGAGGTCTGCCCGGAGGCTCCCAATCGTCGTCGTCGTGATGCGTCCCATGTACGCGCTGCACCAGTTGTAGTACTGACCTCCGAGCCCGAGCATCGTGATGCCGTTGGCCGAGCGCAGCTCCTCCATGATCGTCAACGTGTTGGTGATCACGGTGAGCGGCTTCTTGGGCGCGAGGTGCGGGAGCAGGTGCAGAGTCGTCGTCGAGTCATCGAGCATGATCGCCTGTCCCGTCTCGATGAAATCGAGTGCGGCATGGGCGATGGCCTCCTTCTCCGCGAGCTGCCTGCTGGCTCGGTAGACATCGCTCGACTCGACGAGAGCGGATGACAGCGCCGTCGCGACGCCCCTACTCTTCCGGAGCAGGCCGCGTCCTTCGAGTTCGTCGAGATCGCGATGCACGGTCATGACGCTGATATCGAACCGCGTCGCCAAGTCTTCGATGCGCACCGCGCCGGCCGCCATGACGGCCTCGGTGATCTCCCGCTGCCTCTGGGCCTGACGACCCTGCCGGGCGTCGCCGGCGACGGCCCGCTCCTCACGCATCGTCGTCATCTCAGACCTTCCGTTTTCACGTCCTCAGCCGCGCGGCTTCATCGACGGTGCGCGCGAAGTCCTCGGGGTCGTGGGCGAAGCGCCCCATGAAGAGGCCGTCCACGCTGCTACCGAGATTGCTCAGAGACCCCGATCGCGCACTCCCTCCGTAGATTACCCACGAGTCGGTGATGCGGGGGTCCCCATCAAGGATCTCGCGTAGAGCCGCGACCACGTCTCTGACGTGGCCGGCAGGTGCCGGTTGCGGTCGACCGATCGCCCATACCGGCTCATAAGCCACGATGACTTCGCCGCGAACGGCATCATCGAGTCCGGCGAGCGCGGCCGCAAGCTGGGCCGTGCTCGCCGCCACGGCATCCTCGACTGGCCTCTCGGTTTCCTCACCGATGCAGAGGATCGGCGTCAGACCGCTCCTCGTAGCTGCGGCCAGTTTTCGCGCGACCACTTCGTCTGTCTCGCCGAAAAGTCTCCTTCGCTCCGCGTGACCCACCTCGACGAACGTGCAGCCCGCATCGAGGAGATCGGCTCCGCTCACCGCTCCCGTGTAAGCCCCGCGCTCCGCCCAGTGAAGATCCTGAGCACCGACCGCGATGGGCGTCCCCTCGAACGCATCACGCACCGCGTGGAGAGCGGGCAACGACGGCAGCGCGAAGAGTCTCACTCTGCCATCGACGACGGCCGGATGCCCCCCGACTGCGGCCGCGACACCGTGCGCCCATGCCTGGCTGGCGGCATTGTCGAGGTAGAGCTTCAGGCTGACGCCGAGGAGCAGAGGCTTGGTGGCCGGGACGACACTCGGGGGCACTGCGTCACCCACAGCTACCCGTCTGCTCGTACGAGGTCATCTCGGCAACCTTCTCTGCCGACGCCGATGTCTCGTCGAACTCGTAGTCGAGCCATTCGCGGGCGAGACGGCGGGCCAGTTCGAGGCCGACGACACGCTGCCCGAAGGTCAGTACCTGCGCGTTGTTGCTCAACACGCTCCGCTCGACGCTGAAGCTGTCGTGCGCGGTGACCGCACGAATACCCGCGACCTTGTTCGCCGCAATCGCGACCCCGAGTCCTGTGCCACACACGAGCAGAGCCCGGTCCGACAGCCCGTCGCGCACGCGCTCGGCAGCAGCGACCGCGATGCGCGGGTAAGGCGTGTGCCCCGAATCGTCCACGCCCACATCGATGACCTCGGCGACGCGGTGGTCGCTGAGCAGATCGGCCTTGAGCGCCTCCTTGTACTCGAATCCTGCGTCATCCGATCCGACGACGATTCTCCACTGGCGCGTCATGACCGCTCCTCTCTTCTGGCCGCGAGCACGACGCCCACGGCAGTCATCGCGAGGGCGAACGAGGCGGCCCCCGGGTCGGGTGTGCCGAGACTCTTCGCCACGTGCGGACGTGCGCGCCCGAGCCTGGGCACAAGGTCACTCGTCGCTTCTGCTGCGGACGTCGCATCCGACGCCGCCGCCGTCCAGGCCTCGACAGTCGGCGTACCGCTGTCGGTGTAGCGGCGCAGACTCTCGACGAACGGCACGAGAGCGTCGACGAGCGTCTTGTCGCCCACTTCCGCCTTGCCGTAGCCCTGCACCATCGCCCGGGCGGCATCCACCGCAGCAGCAAGAGCGGGGCCGTCGGGGGCCGAGGTGTCGCCGATACTCTCACCCGCGGCCCGCAGTCCCGCACCCCAGAGGGCGCCGGAGGTTCCCCCGGCTCGAAGTGCCCACGCGTCTCCGGCGAGAGCCAGAACGGTGCCTGCACCCGCGCCCGCGGTATGCGCGCTGACAGCCGCGTCCGCGGCCGCACGCGCGCCGCGCTGCATGCCGATACCGTGGTCACCGTCGCCGGCGATCGCGTCGAGACGGCCGAGTTCGTCGGCGTTTCGGTCGATGACGTCTCGGATCGCCTCGACGATGGCGACGACGCTCGCCGCGGCGGCGGCGGACTCCTCGGATGCCTCCGGCAGGGCCGCGCTGGCATCTTCGGCGATCAGGTCACCCAGAAGGTCGCTGCCCGCAACGACGGCGCCCTTGCGGTAGGCCGGTGTGTAGGCGGGCGAGGCCCAGGCGGCCTCGAGCTCGTCGTCGAGCCAGTGCAGCGTCAACGAAACACCCGCCATCTCGAAGCTCGTGGCGTACTCGCCGACCTCGGGCTCGACGACGACGACACCCGCTCTTTCGAGCTCGCGCGCGACGGTCAGATAGATGACGAAGAGTTCTTCGGCTTTAACGGCGCCGAGGCCGTTGAGAATGACAGCGACGCGGGCCCCGGCTGTCGAGGCGATGCCGTCCGGTCTCTCGCTCAGCTGTGCCTCCACGAAGAGGCGACCCAACTCGTCGGCCGTCGCGAGCGGACGTACATCGATACCCGGTTCGCCGTGGATGCCCATCCCGACACCCATCTGTCCCGCAGGGATCGTGAAAAGGGGCTCGGATGCGCCGGGGAGCGTGCAGCCCGTGAACGCCACGCCGAACGATCGGGTGCGGTCGTTCGCACGCTCAGCGATCGTGGCGACGGCATCGAGGTCGAGGCCCTGTTCGGCTGCCCACGCCGCGGCGCGGAATACTGCCAGATCGCCCGCGACGCCGCGGCGCTTGGCGCGCTCATCGGGTCCGGCGCTGTAGATGTCGTCCGTGACGCGCACCGTCCGGCACGGAATGCCCTCGGCGTTGAGCCGCGCCTCCGCCTGATCGAAGTTGAGCACGTCGCCGGCGTAGTTGCCGTAGCTGAGGAGCACTCCCGCCTCCGTTGCGACGGACTTGGCAACCGCGTACACCTGCTGCGCACTGGGCGAGGCGAAGACGTTGCCCATCGCTGCACCGTGAGCGAGTCCCGCGCCAACCAGTCCGGCGAACGCCGGGTAGTGACCGGATCCGCCGCCGATCACGACCGCCACCTGGCCGGCGGGGGTCGCCGTCGAGCGGGCGACGCCGCCCGGCACGCGACGCACGAGGGACCGGTGCACGGCAACGAAGCCGTCGGCCGACTCGTCTGCGAAGTCCGCCGGATCGTTGAGGACGTAGCTCATGGGAGTTCTTTCCGAAGTCTGGGGTGGGACAGGGGCGGATGCCACGAGGCATCCGCCCCTGTCGTGGCGTCGCAGAACGACGCCGGTACTCGTTCAGTGGTCAGCCGGAGTAGGTAAACGGGCCGGTCATGTTGGCGACGTTCTCCTGGGTGATCAGGATGCAGTCGAAGGACTGCTTCTCCGTCTCGGGGGCGTTGCCCGTACGAATGAATTCGTCGGCGAGCACAACGGCCTCTTTCGCGAACACGGCGACAGGCTGCAGCACCGTGTACGCCATCTCTCCGGAAGTAACCGCGGCGACCGCATCAGGGTTGCCGTCGAAACCGCCCACAACGACGCCCTCGAGTTTGCCCGCTTCCTTCAGCGCCGCGATCGCGCCGAGCGCCATCTCGTCGTTGCCGGAGATCACACCGTTGATGTCGGGGTTCGCCTGCATGAGTGCCTGCGTCTTGTTGCGGCCCTCGGTGCGATCCCAGTTCGCAACTTCTTCGCCGACCTCCACCAGATCGGGGTACTGACTGATGACGGTTGAGAAGCCGTTTGAGCGGGTCTGGGCGTTGTTGTCGGAGGGCGCACCGAACAGCTCGATGTAGTTGCCCGCCTCGGCCATCCGCGTGACCCATTCCTGAGCGCCGATGGCCGCACCCTGCGCGTTGTTGGACACGAGCTGCGCCTTCGCGATTCCCGACTCGTTGATCTCGGCGTTGACCAAGAACACCGGGATACCGGCGGCGTCAGCCTTTTGCACGGCGGCGATCGAGCCGTCGGCGTTTGCGGGGTCGAGGATGATCGCCACGGAGTTGTTCGAGATGGCGGTGTCAATCAGGGTGTTCTCGGTGTTCGTGTCGCCCTTGTGGGCACCGACGACCGCTTCGTAGCCGAGTTCGATCGCGGCAGCCTCGGCGACGTCGCCCTCGGTCTTCCAGTAGGGGTTGGCCGGGTCGTTGACGATGATCGTGATGAGGCCGCCGGCCTCGCCACCGCCGCCTTCACTGCTCGCCGATTCGGATCCGCTCCCGGCGCCGCCGGCGCATGCGGTGAGAGCGAGTGCTAGTGCGCCGGTGGCCGCGAGGGCGGCCAGAGCCTTCTTTCGCATCATGTGATGTGTCCTTTTCTTGAGTGGTCGGCAGCGTTCTTTGATGCCGACTGTTCGCGGTCAGGCGGTGGCGGCCGGAGCCGCCGTATCCTGTCCCGACGTCTGGGTGGGCGCTCCGGCCTTCGGCGTAGGAGCGGAGGTAGTGGGCGCCTTTCGGCGGCGACCGTACTGCAGCGTGTTCAGCAGGACCGCCAAGATGATGACCGAGCCGATCAGCACCATCTGCCAGTACGACGACACCCCGACGATCACGAGGCCGTCACCGAGGAAGCCGATGACGAAGGCCCCGAGGAGAGTGCCACGCACGTTCCCGCGGCCACCGGTGAGTGCTGCGCCACCGATGACGACAGCGGCGATGGCGGTGAGTTCGTAGGTGTTGCCGGCCGTGGGGCTCGCACTGGTCAGGGTCGATGCCAGGATGAGCCCGGCAATGGAGGCACAGATGCCCGAGATGACATACACCCAGATCTTGACCTTGCGCACCGGCACCCCCGACAGTTCGGCGGCGCGCTCGTTGCCGCCCGAGGCGTAGAGCCAGCGACCGAACTTCGTCCGTCCGAGGACGAAGCCGAGGATCAGAGCGACGATTCCCATAATGATGACGCCGATGGGGATGCCGAGGATGCGGTTGAACCCGAGCCAGTCGAAGCCGGTGTTGCCGAGCTCCGGGTCTCCGGCGAGGTCGTTGACCGTGAGACCGTTGGTCATCAACAACGCAAGGCCGCGCACGACGTAGAGCATGCCGAGAGTTGCCACGAACGGCGCGACTTTGAACTTCGCGATCAGGATGCCGTTGACGAAGCCGACCGCAGCTCCGACGCCGCACGAGAGCAACACCACGACGGGAACGCTGGGGAACAGGATGATTCCGAAGAAGTTGATCGGTACACCCTGTAGGAGGAATCCCGCGATGACGGCTGAGAAGCCGAGTGTGGAGCCGACCGACAGGTCAATTCCGCCGTTGAGGATCACCATGAGCATGCCCAGGCCCAGCAGCGCGTAGATCGCGACGTGCGAGGCCATGATGAGCAGGTTCTCAACGGTCAGATAGTTGGGCGTCAGCAGTGAGAACACCACGATGATGAGGATGAGCGCAACGAACGCACGGCCTTCGAGAAGGAGCTTCGCGACGGAGAACTTCTTCTTGTTCTCGATGATGGTGTTGGTGGTCGTGGTCGTCATTGTCCGGTCCAATCTGGGTTCAGGCGGCCGCGGCCTCGCCCGAGGCGGCCATGATCATGTCTTTGGTGACGTCGGGTGTGAACTCGGCCGAGATCTGTCCGCGACGCATCACGATGATCCGGTGGGCGATGCTCAGGCATTCGCCGACCTCAGAGGTCGAGTAGACGACCGCAAGACCCTGGCGGGCTCGCTCGGCGAGAAGGCGGAAGACCTCGCCTTTGGCGCCGACGTCGATGCCTCGGCTGGGTTCATCCAGGAGCATGACGCGGGGGTTTGTCGCGATGATCTTCCCGATGACGACCTTCTGCTGGTTGCCACCGGACAGTGCGCCGATCGGGAGCTCAGGCCCGGGGGTCTTGACGGTGACCGCAGAGATGAGTTCCTTCGAACGGGACTTCTCGAGACGCCTCGAGATGACTCCGCGCACGAGGCTGTCGTCGAGACTCGCGAGCGTGAGGTTCGTGCCGACGTCGAACGTCTGAACCAGTCCGTCACGCTGTCGGTCCTCGGGCACAAGGCCGATTCCCGACGCGATCCGCTCGGCGATCGAATCGCCCAGAATCGATCGCCCCTCCAGGACGATGTCTCCTGATGCGATCCCCCCTTTTCCCGCGATCGACTCGAGGAGCTCGGTGCGCCCCGCACCCATCAACCCGTAGATACAGACGATCTCGCCGGCACGCACATCGAGGTTCAACCCGCTGACGATCGCACGTTCGGGGTTTTCCGGGTCGAGAACCGTCAGGCCTTGCACGCTGAGGGCGACCTCGCCGAACTCGTATCCCTCGGGAGGTGAACCGAGGTCGAAGTTGTCGCCCACCATGTTGCGGACGATCCATTCGAGGTCGATACCGCTGCGCTCCCCGCGCGCGGTCATCGTGCCATCTCGAAGGACAACCGCGTGGTCAGTGACTTCGAGTGCCTCTTCGAGGTGGTGGGAGATGTAGACGATCGCCACCCCGCGGGCGAGCAGGTCACGGATGACCCCGAACAGCACCTCGACCTCGGCGGCGGCCAAAGCAGAAGTCGGTTCGTCCATGATCAGGATCCGCGAGTTCGCCGACAACGCCCGGGCGATCTCGATAATCTGCTGCTGGCCGACCCGCAGGTCGGCAACCAGGGTGTCGGGATCGATGGGCATCTGCAGCTCAGCGAGCAGGGACCGCGCCTGCCGAGCCTCTTCCGCGAAATCGACACCGAAGGGACCTGTGAGCTCACGCCCCATGAAGATGTTGTCTCGCACGGAGAGGTTGGGCGCGAGGCTCAGTTCCTGATGGATGATCGAGATTCCGCGATCACGCGCGTCGTTCGTCGACCCGAAGACCACCGACTCGCTGTCTAGCACGATCTCGCCGGATGTCGGCTGCTCGACGCCGGAGAGAATCTTCATGAGCGTCGACTTACCCGCGCCGTTCTCGCCGAACAGGGTCGTGACGGTACCCTTGCGGATCTCGAAGTTCACGCCCTTGAGCGCCCGGGTTCCCCCGTAGTTCTTCACGATGTTTCGGGCCTCGAGCACCACCTCGTCGAAGCTCTCTCCGCCGCTCATCGGACCGACAGCTCCACGGGAGTCACGAGCCAGCCGGCGGGATTCACGAGCGTGAACGCTCCGGTGACCTCGATCGTCTGGCCTGCGAGGGCGGTGGTGTCGACGTCTGCGAGAACGAGCGTCTTGAGCTCGTCGTTGAGCGCCGCAGCGGCGTTCTGGTAGTCGATCTGATTCTTGAACTGGCCGAACTGGATCTCGCCGGTGGCATCGCGCAGCTCAGTACCGTTGATGGCAGGGCCGGTCTGCACACGAATGAGAAGGTCTTCGGGGATGCCTTCGACCTGCACGGGGTAGATGCCCGACTGGCCTTCGCCGACGACACCGCTGAAGGTGACACTGTAGACGGGACCGCCCGAGCTGGCGATGGCGTACTCGGCTGCCGCGGCATCGGTGTCTGCCGCGATTGCATCCGCGAGTGTCGCGGCGTCAACCGCGCGGTCGATGATCCCCTCCTGGACGGTGGGGAAGTTCTCGGCTCCGAAGGTAGCGGGGTCGAATTCGACGTTGCCCTGTGCGAGCGGGTCGTCGCTGGGGACGACCTTGGTACCAAGCACGATACCGAGAACGACGAGCGCGATCACGCCGATCCAGATGCCGCGCTTCGCGCCTTGCCCGAGCTTTTTGCGTCTGGAGTTCGTGTCTGTCGCCACGGTCACAGCAGCACCTTCGACTCGGCGTCGTTCGGGCGAATCTGGAGCTTCCGGCCTTCGCCGCGACGGAACATCTCCAGCGCCAGCTCGTAGTCATCGAGCGTGAAGGAGTGGCTGATCATGGCCTTCGCGTTGATCGCACCGGCTTCGAACAGTTCCACGGCACGACCGAACGAGTTGAGAACGGCCATCGTGCCCACGATGGAGATCTCGTCGCGGTAGACGCGGAAGGGCGAGAACTGTGCGGTGCGGTCGGCGGGAGCGACGCCGAAATCCTGGAAGAATCCGGCCGGCTTCACTCGAGTGAGACCGTCTTCGATGGCGCGGATGTTGCCGGTGCAGTCGATCACGACGTCCCACTTCTCGCGGGTGGCATCGTCGGCCGAGGTGTAGCGCAACGCGATGCCGCACTCTTCAGCTGTTTTGAGACGCTCAGCGTTGAGGTCGACGATCGTGACCGTCGACGCGCCCGCCTTCGAGGCGAGCTGCGCCATGAGCAGCCCCATCGTGCCGGCACCGTAGACGAGAACGTGGTCACCGAGGCGACGGGGTAGCACGTCCCATCCGCGGATGGCGCACGCGAGCGGCTCGATCAGCGCGGCCTCGTAGAGGTCGGTCTCGGGCTTGAGTTTGTAGACGTTGGCGGCCGGCGCCGTGAAGTACTGCTGTGACGCGCCGTCGGAGGCAACGACCCCGAGGCCGTTCCAGAAGCGGCAGAGGTTCGAGTGCCCGTTCAGGCAGAACTCGCACTCACCACATGTCGTGCTGGGGTTGACGGCGACATGGTCGCCGATGGCGAAGTCGAAGACCCCGCTGTTCACGCCCTCGCCGAGGGCGATGATCGTCCCGGTCGCCTCGTGGCCGGGAACGAGCGGGAAGATCGTTCCCTCGAACTCTCCGTCGAAAACGTGAGTGTCGGTGCCGCAGATACCCACGGCCGCAGTCTCGATCAGGATTTCCTTGTACCCCGGGACGGGGGTGGGCCGCTCTTCCAGGGCCAACTCACCCTCGGAGGTGAATACTACTGCGCGCATCATT
This sequence comes from Microbacterium sp. HM-570, assembly GCF_054165885.1. Taxonomy (NCBI): domain Bacteria; kingdom Bacillati; phylum Actinomycetota; class Actinomycetes; order Micrococcales; family Microbacteriaceae; genus Microbacterium; species Microbacterium sp. HM-570. The sequence goes on along the minus strand of NZ_CM135111.1, from coordinate 2,386,114 downwards.
GCATCCCTTCGCCGCCCTCGTCGGCGGCTACCCTCATGTTATCTTTATGTGATCTTGAACGATGATCACGTTAGAATCACCATAGGTACATGATGCGGCGATGTCAACAGGCACCCGTAGAGCTTCGAAGGAGAGGTGGACCCGGTGTCGGATTTGCGTTGGGACGAAATCGATCGGCGCGCGGTGGATACCGCCCGGATTCTTGCGGCGGATGCCGTGGAGAAGGTCGGCAATGGTCACCCGGGTACGGCGATGAGCCTCGCCCCGGTGGCCTACCTGCTCTATCAGCGAGTGCTGCAGCACGACCCGGCGGATGCGGATTGGCTGGGTCGCGACCGGTTCGTCCTGTCGGTCGGTCACTCATCACTCACGCAGTATGTGCAGCTGTACCTGGGCGGATTCGGGCTCGAGCTCGATGACCTGAAGGCGCTGCGCACGTGGGGGTCGCTCACTCCCGGTCATCCGGAGTTCGGGCACACGAAGGGCGTGGAGATCACGACCGGTCCCCTGGGCCAGGGTCTGGCTTCTGCCGTCGGATTCGCGTACGCGTCGCGCTACGAGCGAGGGCTTTTCGATCCGGATGCCGCGGCAGGCACGTCTCCATTCGATCACTTCGTGTACGCGATCGCAGGTGACGGCGATCTCCAAGAGGGAGTGACAGCGGAGGCATCGTCTCTTGCCGGTCACCAGGAGCTCGGCAACCTGATCGCGATCTACGACTCCAATCAGATCTCGATCGAGGACGACACGAACGTCGCGTTCACCGAGGACGTCGCCCAGCGCTACAGGTCCTACGGCTGGGACGTGCGGGTCGTGGACTGGAAGAAGACCGATGTGTACGTCGAGGACGTCGCCGACTTGAACGACGCGCTCGAGGCGGCGCGAGCGGAGACCTCGAAGCCGTCGCTGATCATCCTTCGCACCATCATCGGATGGCCCTCGCCGGGCAAGCAGAACACGGGCAAGATCCATGGCGCGGCGCTGGGTGGCGACGAACTGGCCGCGACGAAGAGAGTGCTCGGGTTCGACCCCGAGCGGTCGTTCTTCGTCGCCGACGACGTCATCGCCCACACGCGCGGGCTCGCGGCGCGCGCCGCCGACGCTCGCGAAGAATGGCAAGCGGGCTTCGACACGTGGGCATCTGCGAACCCGGAACGCAAGGCACTTCTGGATCGCCTCGAGGCTCAGTCACTCCCCCACGGGATCGACGAGGCGCTGCCATCTTTTGAGCCAGGAAAGGACCTGTCCACGCGAGCAGCATCCGGTGTCGTCATCAATGCGCTTGCCGAGGAAATGCCCGAACTGTGGGGAGGATCTGCCGACCTTGCCGAATCGAATCTCACCACGATCAAGAGCGCGAAGTCGTTCATCCCGACGCAGTGGTCCACTCACGAGTGGTCGGGGGACCCGTACGGACGGGTGCTCCATTTCGGCATCCGCGAGCACGCCATGGGCGCGATCATCAATGGCATAGTGCTGCACGGCCCGACGCGCGCTTTCGGCGGGACGTTCCTCATCTTCAGCGACTATATGCGCCCCGCCGTGCGGCTCGCAGCGCTCATGAACATTCCCTCGATCTTCGTCTGGACGCACGATTCCCTGGCCCTCGGCGAGGACGGACCGACGCATCAGCCGATCGAGCAGCTGGCGACCCTCCGCGCCATCCCGAACTTCACGGTACTGCGCCCGGCGGATGCGAATGAAACCGCGGCCGCCTGGCTCGAGATACTCCGCCGCCATGACGGACCGACCGGTATCGCGTTGACACGACAGAACGTTCCGGTCTTCCCCCGAGGCGATGCCGGGTTCGCGACCGTCGACGGTGTCGCGAAAGGTGCCTACACGCTCATCGACGCACCGAACGGTGCGCCCGATGTCATTCTCGTCGCGACGGGCTCCGAAGTGCAGCTCGCCGTCGCCGCTCGGGCGACCCTGGCCGACGAAGGAATCGGTGCGCGCGTCGTATCGGCACCGTCGCTCGAATGGTTCGCAGAACAGGATGCCGCCTACCGCGAGTCGGTGCTTCCTGCGGCCGTCAAGGCTCGTGTGTCGGTCGAGGCCGGCATCGCACTCCCCTGGCGGGACATCGTCGGCGATGCCGGACGGTCCGTGTCGGTCGAGCACTTCGGCGCTTCGGCCGACCACAAAACCCTGTTCCAGCGGTACGGCATCACAGTCGAAGCGGTCGTCGACGCCGCGCGCGAAACCCTCAGTGCGTCAACGGAGGATGTCGCGTGATCCCCCGGAAGATGAGAGCGAGTGTGCTCATGGCACCCGGCCGCATCGAGCTCGACGAGCGCCCGGTGCCGACTCCAGCACCCGATGGGGTGCTCGTGCAGGTGACGGCTGTCGGGGTATGCGGGTCGGACGTGCACTTCTACCGCGACGGTCACCTCGGCGACTGGATCGTCGACGAGCCCCTTGTGCTCGGCCACGAGTCGGGGGGCACGATCGTCGCAGTCGGGACAGCGGTCGATCGGAGTCGGCTCGGCGAGCGGGTTTCGATCGAGCCGCAGCATCCATCACCGGGCTCGCGTGAAACGTTGCGCGGGGACTACAACCTCGATCCGCACATGTCGTTCTATGCAGTGCCCGGCACCGACGGTGCGTTTCAAGAGTTCGTCACGATTCAAAGCCACTTCGCGCATGCGGTGCCCGATCGAGTGAGCGACCACGCCGCAGCCCTGATGGAGCCGTTGTCCGTCGCGATCGCCACGGCACGCAAAGCGGGGTTCGCCCCCGGCCAGCGCGTGCTCATCACGGGGGCGGGCCCAGTCGGGATCGCCATCGCGCAGGTCGCCCGGGCGTACGGCGTTGCCGAGATCATCGTGTCCGACGTCGCCGCAGCGCGACGGGACGCAGCCCTGACTTTCGGTGCGACCGCGGTGTTCGATCCGATCGCGGAAGGCGACCACGACATCACCGATGTCGATGCCTTCGTCGACGCCTCCGGCGCGGCCGCCGCCGTACGCACCGGTATCGGCGCGCTCCGCCCTGGCGGCCGGGCAGTGCTCGTGGGCATGGGTCTTCCTGAGATCCCCCTGCCGGTCACGACCATTCAGAACCGAGAGCTCGTCGTGACCGGAGTCTTCCGCTACGCGAACACGTGGCCGACCGCGATCACGCTTGTCACGAAGGGGCTTGTCGACCTTGATCGCATGGTGACAGGCACATTCGGGCTCGCCGACGTGCAGGCTGCCCTCGAATCGACGAGCGCCGCCACGACGCTAAAGTCGGTCGTCGAACCCGGACGCTGACCCGATCGGGAGCGCGCCGTCGTCGGCGATGCACTCCCGCACGATCTGAGACAGGTGGATGGCGCGATCGTCAACGCCGCCGGGCGTTGTCATCGGGGCGGGGATGTATCCGAAGGCGAGGTCATACATCGGATCGGCGAACGCCAACGCACCGCCGGCTCCGTCATGACCGAACGCCTGGTAGCTGCCGAACAGCATTCTGGGCTGAGGCTTCATGCAGACCACGCCGAAACTCATCTCGTCATCTACCACAACATCGTGGCCGCTCATCCGCAACTGGGCCATCCGCGCGAGAACTTCTCGGCTAACGAACGGTTCGCCGAGGTGACCGAGCGCCGCGGCGTACAGACGAGCGAGCCCGCGGGCCGAGCCGGTGCCGCCTGCCGCGGCCGGTCCCCCACGCCGAACGGCACGCGATCTCGGATCGGCCGCCGCTGGAAGTTGTTGCCCTCGGTCAGCTCGACCGGACCGGCGAGCGGCGCCGGAAATCGACCCGCAAGACGTCGGGCGTGTGCGCGCAGGTCGCGCTCATCGATGCAACAGATGGCTAGCCGCCGTCACCGATTTCGATGACGTGATCGCGGTTGGCCATTCGCGATAGGGCAGCCAGCGGCTCGCCCTTCGACCCGGTGCAGATCATCACGACCTGGTCGTCGGGGAGCTTCTCCAGCTTCTTCAAGTCCACGAGGATCCCGTCGGGGACCCGCAAGTAGCCGAGTTCGTTCGCGATGCCCATGTTGCGGACCATCGAGCGACCGACAAAAGCGACCTTACGCCCGTGCAACTCGGCCGCATCGAGGATTTGCTGGATCCGATGCACGTGGCTCGCGAAGCTGGAGACGATGATGCGACGCGGCGCCGTGCGAAAAACTTCGTCGATCGCGGGCATCAGGTCCCGCTCACCGGTCGTGAATCCGGGGACCTCGGCGTTGGTCGAGTCGACCATGAACAGGTCGACTCCTTCCCTGCCGAGCTGCGCGAAACCGGCCAGGTCGGTGATGCGACGGTCCAGGGGGAACTGGTCCATCTTGAAGTCGCCCGTGTGCAGCACCAGACCGGCGGTCGTGCGAATGGCGATCGCCAAGCCATCCGGAATGGAGTGGTTCACCGCGAAGAACTCGAGATCGAAGGGACCCGTCGGGTGGCGATCACCCTCGGCGACCTCGATCATCGGGGGCGAGAGACGGTGCTCCTTGAGTTTCGCGGCGACGAACGTGAGCGTCAGACGCGAGCCGATGATCGGGATGTCTCCGCGTTCGCGTAGAAGATACGGGAGTGCTCCGATGTGATCCTCGTGCCCGTGCGTCAGCACAATTGCCGTGATGTCGTGCAAGCGGTTTCGAATGGCGGTGAAGTCGGGAAGGATGACGTCGATATCCGGGTGCATGTCTTCGGGAAAAGCACACCGCAGTCGACGATGAGCAGGCGCCCGTTGTGGTCGAAGACGGTCATGTTGCGACCCACTTCTCAGAGGCCGTCGAGGGCAAAGATCCTGAGCCCGCCGTCGGCAAGCGGCGGCGGCGCGGGCAGGTCGAGTTGGTGCATGAGTTTTCCGTTCGTGTGGCGCGTGGTGCCCGATTGTTCGGAGCGACGGTGCGGGTCAGTGTCCGCCGCCGAGGCCACCGCTCAGGCGTCCGTGCATGAGCGATGTGGCTTCGTTCATGCCCTCGAGAATGACGCGCTTGCCCTGGTGCTCGTACTTCGTCACGATCGCGTCGAGTGCGGCGACGGTCGATGCGTCCCAGATGTGCGAGTTGGACATGTCGATGATGACACGCTCGGGGTCGTGCGTGTATTCGAACTGAGTCGTGAGGTCGTTGCTCGAGGCGAAGAAAAGTTCTCCGTCGACCGTGTAGCGCACCGTGGGGACGGATGCTTCCTTGTCGGTCTTGCGGGTCACCGAGACGAAGTGCGCAACCCGGCGGGCGAAAAGCACCATTGCCGCGAGAACACCCGCGCCGACGCCGACCGCGAGGTTGTGAGTCCAGACAGTGATGACGACGGTGAGGAGCATGATTGCTGTCTCGCTCTTCGGCATCCGCTTCAACGTCGAAAGGCGGATGCTGTGCCAATCGAACGTAGCGACCGAAACGACGATCATCACGGCGACGAGGGCTGCCATCGGGATGGCACCGACAACCGGTCCGAGAGCGAGGATCAGCACGAGCACAAAGACTCCCGCCATGAAGGTAGAGATGCGGGTGCGTGCGCCGGATGCCTTCACGTTGATCAATGTCTGGCCGATCATCGCGCAACCGCCCATTCCGCCGAACGCGCCAGAGAGGATGTTCGCTGCGCCCTGACCGAAGGCCTCGCGGGTCTTGCGCGAGTGCGTATCGGTGAAGTCGTCGACGACCTTCGCGGTCATGAGTGACTCCAGGATCCCGACGACAGCCATCGCCGCGGCGTAGGGAGCAATGATCCCCAGGGTTTCGAGATTGAGTGGCACCACCGGGAAGAACAACTCCGGCAGGCTCTGGGGCAGGTCTCCCTGGTCGCCGACGGTCGGGACGTTCAGCGCGAAGACAACGGCCGCGGCGGTGAGCAGGACGATGGCGACGAGCGGTGCCGGGATGACCTTGGTCCAGAGCGGCATCAGGTACATGATCAGCAGGCCGATGACGACGAGCGGGTAGACGAGCCAGGGCACGTCGATCAGTTGGGGGAATTGTGACGTGAAGATCAGGATGGCGAGCGCGTTGACGAATCCCACCATGACCGAACGCGGGATGAATCGCATCAGCTTCGCCACACCGAGGGCGGCGAACATGATCTGGATGACCCCGCCGAGGAGGACCGTGGCGATGAAGTAGTCCATGCCGTACTCACGCGCGACCGGGGCGATGACGAGGGCGATCGCACCAGTGGCCGCGGTGATCATCGCGGGGCGGCCGCCGAGAAAGGCGATCGACACACACATCACGAAGGAGGAGAACAAGCCCACACGCGGGTCGACACCGGCGATCAGTGAGAACGCGATCGCCTCGGGGATCAGCGCGATCGAAACGACGAGGCCAGCAAGAACCTCGCGGGTCAGGATGCGGGGGCTGCGAAGAGCCTGCATCACGGTGGGTTCGATGCGGTAACGGGATCTGGGGTCTTGCACAGGGATGACGTCAGTCACAAGCGCTCCTGAGGATTCGGGATGGTAGGTGGGAGCGCAGCGTTGCGCGGTCGCCGACACGGTCGACGGGAGAAGGTGGGAGATTCTGGTTCGCGAAACAGGAATCTTCCACAACCCTACCGTAACGTTAGGTTTAGTCGCCTCGTCATCTCCAGGAGTGACGGGGGTAGACCCCTCGTCATCTCGCGGGAGCGAGCTGGACGTGATCCGCGCGGCCGCTCAAGAACGCAAGCAACACCTGCTCGACCACATGCAGGTCGCCGACGAGTTCTTGGATCAGCTCGACGACTTGTGAGCGGTCGCGCCCGGAACGGCACCACGCGTCGGGGTACGCACGATCACCGCGAGAACCGCGACGACGATCGGGATGCTTGCCGACCACGCGGCTGGCACGGAAAGATTGCCGCTCAAATCTTCCCCGAGCGCCAGCGCGTACGGGCCGAGTGAGGACGCTACCAGGCTGACGGATATCGCGAGTCCGCGGATCGAACCGATATGGGTGACACCGAAGTATCGAACAAACGAGGCTGCCTCCATCCCGCGGAGCGCGCCGCCCGCCAACCCCAGCACGAGGCCGTAGACGAGCGCCAAGACGCCGGGCTGGACAACCCCGACGAGTAACAGGGAAGCGGCCATCGCGACCATCGGAGCAACGATGAAGATCCGCGGGTTGAAGCGATCGATGAGTGCGCCCACCGCGAGCGTCGCCAGGAGAGCCGTGACGGTTTGCGGAAGGAAGTTCGCGGCGGCTTCGAGTGGAGTCAACCCGCGCTCCCCAAGCAGCGCGATCTGGTGGAATGCCAGCGCCGTGCCAAGCATCGAGGTGGAGGAGATCGCGGCGGTGAGCACCCAGAACATTCCGGTCCGCCGCGCCTGACCGCTAGTGAAGCCGCCGACGATGAGCGTTCCCGTGTCCGTCCGGGTGGGGTCCGGCTCGATCGAGGCCGGTCGCGGCAGCACGAGAGCCAAGGGCACGGCGATGATCAGTACAGCGAGAGCCTCGATCCGCCAGGCCCACCCAATGCCGACTGCCGCCACGAGCCGCTCCAGGAGCACCGGCGCAAGCGAGATGCCGGCCGAACCGATCGCGCCACTGATTCCGAGCGCCAGCCCGCGTCGCCGCCGCACGATCTGGGCGACGGCTGTGCTGGACGCCAGGCCCAATGCCCCCTGGCCGAACATCCGGACACCGACGTAGCCGACCGTGAGACCGACGATGTCCTGAACGAAGCTGAGGCCCACCAAGGTGAGCGCGAACACCACGGCGATCGCGATGATCACGCGTCGAACGTCCCACCGGTCCATGAGGCGACCCAGAATAGGCTGTACCGTCGCCCCCACGAGCGTCCCGATCAGATAACTCAACGACAACAACGTGCGGTCGATGCCGAGTTGGTCAAGAAGGGGATCGGTGAAGACGGCCAGTCCGGCCGTCTGGCCGGGAAAGGTCATCGCCGAGAGCCCGCCGCCAGCGAGAACCGGGACGATCCAGCTGCGCCGCGACGGCGTCACGGGAGCTCCGGAAGAGCGTGCAGTGGGCGTGACGTCCTCCTGATCGATGATGCCGCCGACATCTCCGACGTGATCCGGAGCGTTAGCGCAGAAATCTACCGTAACGTGAGATTTGACCACGCGGGCGGCGACCACCACCCCGACGAAGGATCCGAGAAGATCGGAGATCACGCATGGCGACCGACCACCCGCTTCTCGGCGAGGACTACTCCCTTATCCAGGACTACCTGCTCACCAAGATCGTCCTCGCGCTGAACACCGATCTGGACACCTCCGGCTGGGATCACGAGATCGACGCATTCGAGCGTGAGTCCACATCATTCTGGGTTCGCCGAAACGCTCTGCTGTTCGACTACACCCTCGCGCGGCTCCTCGCGGCCTGCCCGAACCCGACCCCGGCACCGGATCCGAAGGGCGCCGGGCCCCAGGTGACGTTCGTCAGCGACTTCGTCGGAGCTGTTACCCAGCAGGACGCGAGCACCGCCGAGTACGTGTGGGCCGAGGTCAATGCCGGACACGGCATCGGACGCAGCGCGCGGCTTCCCTCGACCGTCATCCTGCTCGCACACCTGCGCACATCTTGGGGCGAGGCGCACGCTCGCACCGTGCTCGACAACGTCCCCGACGAGATGTTCCCGCCTCAGAGCGTCTCCTGACGCCGCCTTGCCGGGTGCAGTTCGAAGAGGATATGCGGGCAGTCATCACAGGGGCCAGAGCGAAATCTGTGGATGACTCTATGTGCAGCCCGCACTGATCTTCGAGGAACCCTACGTGTCAGGGTGAGTTGAGGCGGCCAGTAGCTCGGAGCAAGTCCGCCACCGCGCAGGGCGACCGCGTTCATCGATGCGGCCCCATATGAGCGCAGCAGCGCACGTATCGCTCAACGCAATGGCACCCGGCCCCGGCCGTTGCTCACCACGGCCGGTGAGCTCGATCTGCGGATCCCGAAGCTGCAGGCCGGAAGCTGCTTCCCGTCGCTGCCGGAACGCCGCCGCCGGGTCGATCAGACCTTGTTCGCGGTCGTGATGGAGGCGTATGTCCACTACGCCCTGACAGCTCGAGGTCATGAGCTGGTCAGTGCGCTCACCCCCTGGTCAGCTACAGCCAGCGCTGGGAGCGACCGTCGCGGCAGCACGACCGAATCCGCGCTTCTGAAGTTGAGGGGGTATCCGCGCCTCTAAAAACGCAGAACACGAGGGGACTCTCACTCCGGCGGGGGCAATATGGCGGCGTTCCCACGAACGGGAGCTATTCGGAATGCGCTGACAGCGGGCGTTCGTCGGACTCGTCCGCGACGCCCCCGTCCGGACGGACCCGGCGAGAGATGTAGTCTGCTCGTGCGCATCGGTGCTCTGTGCGACTGGGCTCTGCGTGACTGGGCCGCCGGAATTACGACGAGTCCAGCTGATCCCGAATCCGGCAACGACGACAGCGACGATACCCGCTGCGGCGAGGAGGGTGATGAAGTCGGGCTGCACTATCGACTGGCCGCGGAGCGCCTGCCAGGTGAGCAGAGCGAGCATCAAGACGTAGCCGACAGCCACCGTCCACACGAACCCCGCACGAACTCGCGGGCTCCGAAGACCGACCACCCGGCGAGACGCGATCTCGAGCAGGAGGGAGGAATAGCGGCAGCACCTGGAGGGCGTGCATTCCGACGAAGTGCGGTATGCGCAGGTCGCCACCGGTCACGCTCCACCCGAGGAGAAAGAGCCCAGGGCCGCCGTCCGCAGCGCGGACGGTGTGCGCGCCAGCTATGCCCTCGAAGTCTGCACGCTGCGAGGCCGTGGGGATGGTCATGAGGAATCTCAGGGCCAGGCCGATGAGCGCGATGAGGGGGACGCGAACCTGACGACCAGACCTCTGGCGGGGTCTCTGCTCTGCGAAGACCACAGCATGATCGAGACGATCAGCGTGGCGATCCACATTGTGCTGATCATCACGGCCATCGTCGACCAGATGACGGTGTCGTACACCGTCGAGACGTTGAAGTGACTGCGATGCCCAATGATGGTGTCGATGACGATGAGGGCCAGTTCGAGCGCGAGCGCGAACGCGATCACGGTCCCTGCCCTCGAAGCCGCTCTCCTGTGCCGCGTGAGCTGGCCGATCAACCACGCCCCGGTGACGCTGTAGATCACAGAGGAGATCGAGAACTTCAGCGGCTTCGCCCAGATCGGGGCGCCCACCAGCTCTCGCTGGTCAACGAGCAGCCCGATGAGGGACGCCAGCGTCTCTACCGCGCCGATGACCGCGACCGCGAGCAGCGGCTTATGCCACTGCGTTCCGATGGTCTGCCGCACATTTTCGGTACTTGACGCCGTGTCTGAAGAGTTCATGCTCAGAAAGTGACGCCGACCGACCCCCGCCGAACAGCGACCGAAGGACTGATTCTCGGCATCAACCGACCGGTGGATGCCAGCTCGTTCCGCCGTTGATTACGCGGCCCGCTCAGCTCCCTCGATCCACAGTATCCAGTCGCGCACGGCCTCGATGCTCTGCACCGACTCCACAGACTTGGTCATGAGCCAGCGCGGCCCCTCTCCGGCCCGTCATGGCCAAACCACGTAATCGTTCAAGCGCTCCCGGAGTGTCGGGTGCTGCATGCCGAGCGTCGCGGATGCCGCACGCACGCTCTCCAACTCGACGAGCGTGCGCAGGACGTCGTGCGAGCGGGCTTCGCGAAGGCGATCGCGTCCGGCGAAGGTTCCTCGGGATCGTAACCGCGCGGGAACAGCAGCAGCGCTCCCAGCTCGGACGCGTTGACGACAGGATGCCGGGGGTCCGTGAGCCGGAGCGCAGTGGCCGCGGCATCCCCTGACTCCGAAAGACGATCCGCACGCACCCAGGTCCCGATTCCGGCGCGGGCGATCCCCCGCCCGCGTCCTCGGAACCGCTCTGGATCCCCGCGCACCGTCGTCCAGAGCCGCCCTCGCCATCGCCGCACCCTCGGCGAACGGGATCGAGCGGGCTCCTGGGCATCCAGCGGGAACGCGATCGCCCTCACCCGCGCCGCCAGCCGCACACGAAGCCGTGCCAGCGCGGCCTGCCGGTCGTGCTGGCACGATCACGACGCCCGCCCCTGCCGACCGGTGAATCCGGCGGACGAGCGCGTGAGCAAACCCAGCCGCCCCGAGCGAGGACTTCCCCTCGAGCCGCGCCGTGACATCATCGGGGAGCGGGAGCCACAAGAGTGAACTCACGCTGGACGATGAGAAGGTCAGCACCCCAGACCTCTTCGATCGCGCGGCGTAATCAAGGCGTGGAGTAGTCCCACCCCTCTTTCGGGGTACCGGGCTGTAGTTGCCTCCGAGCACCGTCGCCAACACGACCGGCTTGTCCTTCAGCGCACCGCCAGCGATGCGGGGGTCGGCGTAGGTCAGGTCGTACCAAGCCTTGAAATGGGCCGCGACGCCCCCGTTGTACCTTGAGGATCCCGATTCCGCCCCACCGAGGGAACCGGTAGCAGGTCACGTCGCCCTCGACGTAAGTCGCGTGCACCAACGGAAAGCCGACCACCAGAGCACCCTCGCCCTGGCCATAGGCCACCGCCCCGGCGCACCCCTCCCGCAGCCATCCGTATGCAGCTACCGGGCGACGACACGGCGAACGAAGTCACCAGGCCTCATTACGAGCCGACCATTCCAGTTCGGACCGAGGCCAAGCAGATCATTGTCGCTCGTGACGATGATGAGCGCATCGACGCCAGGATCCTTCGCCAAAGACGCAATCAGATTGTCCTCGTAATCGCTGACACCGTGATCGCGAGCCTCCGGCTCGATAACCGCTCCACCGGAAAACTCACACATCTCCACGACCGCAGCCACGAACGCTTCGACGAGAGGGTCGCTCTGCCCCACCGCCCGCATCACGCGAGCGACATTGCGGAGGATGTTCGGCGAAGCAAACAGCCGGAACCGCTCAGCAAACGCAAGAGAAACCGCATCCGCGGCGGGATTGTCCGTCGTCGGCGGGACATCCGGCAACAACGGCCAGCTGCCGTCATCCCCCGAAATGTAATCGAGATAGACGTTGACGTCGAGAACAACCGGAGTAGCAGGGTCGATCACGCGGCGGCGGTCCCCCGAATAAGCCCAAGCACCTCATCCGCCGAATAGCGGCGGCCGCCACGCTCAACCCTGGCCTGCTCACGAAGAGCATGCATCCGCTCCAGCCGCAGCCGGCCGTGAAAGTCCCGCACCGCCAACCTCAGAAACTCGCTGCGATTCCCATGCCCAAAATGCTCCACAACCGCATCCAGAGCCGGACGCAAATCATCCGCAACAGCAATACCCACAGTCTTCGCACCCATCATTCCCCCTCGTTGCCTACGCGTAATCAACATCAGCAATGCTATCAGGCCACACCCGCCAGACGGCAGGCGCACCAGACGCCTCCCCCTGCGTACTGCCGTGACGGTTGTCCGATAGTCACCAACTTCTACTGCAAATTGCAAGCACCTTTCAGCACGAGCCATCCAACCGAGCAAGCGCCGCCTGCGCGCGCTCGATATCAGCCTCGCTGTAGAAAACCACCCGCCGTGTCCTGCGAGGCCCGACCCTCCACCTGAACCCGGGAATCCTGCGCGACACCGCCCTCTTCCGTATGACGACGTCCGACTGGGACTCAGTGATAGACGTGCATCTGCGCAGGGCTTTCCTCATGTCGCGCGCGGCGCAGTCGTCGATGACCACAGCGGGTCGGGGCCGCATCATCAACATGTCCGGCGTGTCGGCGCTCGGCAATCGAGGCCAGGCGAATTAGTCCGCCGCGAAGCCCGGGGTCCAGGGCTTCGCGGCGACGCTGATGATCGAGCTCGCACTCTTCCGCGGACGACGTACTGCGTCGCACTCGGCTCTGCATCGAGACCGACATGTTGTGCGAGAGCGCGGCGCGGGTGGGCCTGAAGCTAGACGAGATGCGGGAGCAGATGCTGCCGCGTCCGATAGACGCATCGGAGCGGTGGAGGACATTGCCGCGGCTATCGTTTTCGCGCCGGCGGATTGGGCGCGGGGGGCGCCGCCCTAGGAGACTGCTGAACAAGGGGGTTTGGCGCGGACGGAGCGCGGCCGAGTAGCCGTCTCGCGGCGTGTGTAGGTCAGCACTCGGGGTGCGTCAACGGGGTCGCTCCGCCCGCTGGTGCCTATTCTGCGACGGGGTCGCGGGCGTGTCCAGGGGGTGTGCGCGTCCGTGGGGCGGGGTCCCGCGCTCGGGTCAGGTCAGCGCCCAGCCTTGGTTGTTCCGGGTGAGGCCGAGGGCAAGCAAGCGGCGCAGATTCAGTGCGGCGACACGGTGATGCAACCATGCGTTGTTCTTGACGACACCCCGGAACGGGACGCGCCGGTTCCCTCGGGTGACCCACGCGATCGTGCGTTCGACCATCGGCCGGAGCGTCCGGTAAGTGGCCTGGAAATCGGGATCGGTCGCGCGTTCGCGATGTGCGCGTTGCAGCAGGTCGTGCTCGTGCAACACGACGGTGCGTCCCTCGGCCGATGTTGTGCACTGGGTCTTCAGCGGGCAGGAGCGGCACGCGGCTTTGAACGTCGCGCGGCCATACGCGGTGACCTTCCGCACGTTCCCGGCGGGGCAGGTCACGGTTCCGGCGACCGGATCGTGGGCGAAGTCAGCGATCGTGAACCCGCCGGGAACTGCTGGCCGCAGCGGCCACGGCTTGATCACCGGCACGTGCCCCGCCTCGTCGAGGGCAGCGAGCATCGCCCCGGTCCCATACGCGGAATCACCGAGCACCTGAACGCTCTCACCCGCAGCGATCGTCGCATCGGCGGTCACCAGTTCTGCTCCGACCGCGGCGTCGGAGTTATCCGGCCCGGCGGCCTTGGTGAGGGCAACAGCGGTCGCCAGCCCAGTCTCCGGCTCGATCACGACGTGTGCTTTGAACCCGTCCTGACGGCGTTCCACGGTCTTGTGCGCGTGTCGCGCCTCGGGATCGACGGTAGAGATCACCCGGTCCGGTGCGACCTTCCGTGCGATCTTCCACCGCCCGTCAGTGCCATCTGACCCGGCGGCGGGTTCAACGTCTTGCCCAGCGACCAGGGCGAGCAGCGCGACCGCGTCTGCCGACTTCCCACCCGCCTGCTCGATGCTTTCGAGGTCCAGGGCGTCCAGCAGTGCGAGCGCGTCGCCGACCAGGGCAGAGACGAGTTCGTCGCGGGCGTCCTGGTCGTCCCACGCGATTCGCGGCTTCCCGGTCTGCTCGTAACCGTGCCCGGTGAGCGCGGCCAGCCGGGTGCAGACCACGGTGATCTGCTCGGCCGCGCCGGGCACGTCCCGACCGACCCGGCGGATCTGCGCGATCAGCTGGGTGACGGTGTCCTGCCGGGCGACCGCGTCATCGAGGATCGTGGAATCCACCGCCCGCCGCGTCTTGCCCGCGACCGCACCCGACTCGGCGATCACCTCACGGACAGCGTCGAAGACCCGATGCGGCCGAGCGGACGCGGCCAGCCGACGCCGCCAGTACGTCAACGTCGACGGGTGAAACCCCACGGCATCGATCGCGAACCCGCACGCGGCCTTCCACCGCAAATCGAACGTGACCCCGTCGGCCGTCTCCCGATCCGACAGGCCATGCAACGCCTGCAGCACCAACACGGACGCGGCGACATCCCCCGGCAGCGACGGGCGGCCACGCCCCGAGGGGAACAAGTCCTCGAACATGTCATCGGGGAACAGTCGGTGCCGGTGCTCGGCGAGGAACGCGAACACACCCCCCACCGGCAACAGATGCCCCGCGAACGAGGACACATCCAGAAGATCACGCGCACCGTCATCACGACCCTGCATGAACCAAGTCTTAACGACCAAACTCGACCACCACGCAGGCGCGCCTTAACCCGCCAGATTGTTCAGCAGTCTCCTAGCTGTACTTCCTCGGCAGGTTGTGAACATCTGAGGTAGGCGAAGACCTCCGGGCAGGATGTGGGTTACCACACTCACCATCCTGACCACGGAGGTCTTCGTGACTCACGCTAACGCGCCCTTGACTCCAGAGGGGCGTCGCCGTCTTGCTGTTCTCATCGTTGACAAGCGGTGGCCGTTGCGGCGGGCCGCGGAGCGGTTCCAGTGTTCGCCCGCGACGGCTAAGCGATGGGCGGACCGTTACCGGTCCGGGCTGCCGTTGATCGACCGCAGCTCGAGACCGCAGAGATCACCGAACCGGCTTCCGCAGAGGACGGAACGGCGGATCGTCGCGTTGCGGTTCACCCGCCAGTGGGGTCCGCACCGGATCGCGTATCACCTGCGGCTGCACCGCTCCACGGTCGGACGAGTCCTCGACCGCTACGGGATGCCGAAGCTGGCGTACATCGACCAGTCCACCGGGCTCCCCGTCCGCAAGCCCACACCGAAACGCTACGAGGTCGCCGCGCCCGGCCAGCTCGTCCACGTGGATATCAAGAAGCAGGGCCGGATTCCCGACGGTGGCGGGTGGCGTGTCCACGGCCGCGGATCCACCCAGGATCGGAAAGCCGGTGTCGCCCGCGACAAAGCCGCCCGCGCAGGAGCGGCAGGCTCACGCGGCTACCGCTACCTGCACCACGCCGTCGACGACTACTCCCGGGTCGCGTACTCGGAGATCCTCGACGACGAACGCAAAGAGACCGCCGCCGGTTTCTGGGAACGCGCCAACGCATTCTTCACCGGCCTCGGCGTGACCGTTACCGCCGTGATGACCGACAACGGCTCCTGCTACCGCTCCCATGCCTTCGCCGCCGCGCTCGGCGACGGCATCAAACACAAGTGGACCAAGCCCTACCGCCCACAGACCAACGGCAAAGTGGAACGCTTCAACCGCACCCTCGCCACCGAATGGGCCTACGCGAAGCCCTACGCCAACGAAGCCGAGCGCGCCGCCGCCTACGACACCTGGATCCATCACTACAATCACCACAGACCCCACACCGGCATCAGCGGCCAAACCCCCTCAGCCCGCGTTCACAACCTCACGGGGAAGTACACCTAGCGGACGAGCTGATCGACGCCGACGCCCTGCTGCTTGCGGTCCCGCTCTACAACTGGGGAGTCGCGGCCCACGTCAAGGCTTGGTACGACGTGACCTATGCCGACCCACGAATTGCAGGCGGTGCGCTCAAAGGCAGACCGGTAGTGCTCGCGACGGTACTCGGAGGCAACTACAACCGCGGGACCCCGAAGGAAGGGTGGGACCACTCCACCCCGTGGCTACGCCGAGTGATCGAAGACGTGTGGGGCGCTGACCTACTCGTCGTACAGCGTGAGTTCACCCTGGTGGGCGTCAACCCGGCGCTGGAACAGTTCACAGAGATGGCCGCAGAAATCCGCACAGCAGCCGAAGAACTCGCCGCCCACCATGGACGAAGCCTCGCAAGAGACGGGCGCCGCGCACGACTCCGTGACGCGGGATCGTGATTCGCGCCTCCGTACAGCCCAGTCCGTGTCCGGAATACGCGAGCCGTGACGCCGCGCGTTCACGTTCTTTCCCGATTCTTTCCCATGATACTCGCCCACAGAATAAAAGCCCTGATAAATAGGACTTAAGTGGCGGTGCCCCGGTGGGATTTGAACCCATACAGGAAGACCTTCAACGGGGCGCAACGGGCCTACTTCGCTGCCATTCCGCGGGACTTGACCTTTCAGTGGTGCACTCCACTGCGCCTGATCTGTCGTCGGTCTTTCTCACGGCGTTCCCACGGGCCCGGGCCTCACACGTGCCCGGAAGCGCGCCTTATGGTCCGGCCGTGCGGGGTTCTCCTTGATCGCGTGCTGCTGCGTCGATGATGGCGGGGGTGTCGTCATCGGCTTGCTGCAAGAACTCGTGCTGCAGCAGGGTGGCGACGTCGGAGACGGCGACGGTGAGCACCTCTCCGGCGGCCACGACGGTCGGGGTGCGGCTCTTCTCGGCCGTTTTCGCGATGTTCCAGGCCGCGGTCATCGCTTGGGGCAGTGCGAGGGACCGATCCTTCTCGGCGAAGTAGTAGGTTTCGGCGCTCTGCGTGAGATCGACGCGGATATGCGCGAGGGCGGAGGCGATTTCGTTCATCACCAGCGCATCGGTCTCGTACGCCTGGTCGCGTTCGAGGCGAGACGCGAATCCGCCTTCAACGAGGCTCCGGATCCGCAAGCAGCTGGTGCGGCGTCGGTTCAGCGCGGGGTAGAGCTGCATGATCCACGATACGGCGGCGGTGAAGAGGATGAAGCCGGTGAGTGCTTGGAGCGGGGCAAGTATTCGCAGCACGGGGGTGGTCGCGACGACGTCTCCGTAGCCGAGGGTTCCAAGCGTGACGAGGGAGAGGTAGATCGATGAGAAGAGATCGGGATAGCGGTCCGGGTTGATACCCGGGGCAAAGCTGAAGCCCTCCGGCATCTGAGGCAGATAGATCAGTGCCCACCCACAAACCTGCAGCGCTGCCCAGACGACGGTGACCAGGACGATTCCCACCGGCCCGGCAAGCGGTGACGGGCTCCCCCTCAGCCTCCGGGATACCCGCCAGGTTTCGCGCATCACCCACGTGCTCACCCCTCCGCGGCCGGCGGGGTGAAACAGCGTGTGGAACAGGTCACGAAGGCCAACGAGAATCAGTGCGACACCGACTACGACGGACAGCACGTTCACAATCTCCGGCGGCATCGCGTCGCTCCTCAACTTTCATTTTCTCCTCCGGCTAGGCAAGCACCACCGCTTCCGCCTCAGGTGGCGTAGTAGACCAACATGCCCGTCGTGCTACTTCGCCAGTTACTCGACGGGGCACTGCCGCGTGGCGGCGCGATCGAACTCGGGTGCCTCGCGGGCCTCGGCCTCGGCGACGGTGGCGGCGATGCCGTTCTCGTTGATGTCTTTGATCAGCCAGTCCATCTGGAGGATCTCGTTCCGCTGAGCTTCGCTGATCGAGACCGCGAGTTCGCAGACGCGCACATCCTGAATCTGTGCCCGCTCGGAACGGGTGATGGCGAGCGAGTGATGCGGGATCATTGCGCTCATCCAGTCCGTGTCATCCACCGTGATCTGGCTGCGGTCGAGAGCGATGCCGCCGCCGATCAGCAAAACCCCGACCGCGACGATCGCGATGTTCGCTTTCGTGTTCTTGTACATGTTCAGCATCCAGGCGAGCATGACCAACACCATGGCGCCGCCCATCGTGACCGCCATGAACACACGGCTCTCGCTGAAGCGGACGTGGCCCCATTCCCACGAGCCGGCGAACATCACCCAGTACATGACGACCATCGCGGTGAGGATCATCGCCGCAAACCGCAGATACATCGTCATCCGCATCCGCGACTTCTGCTCCGCCTGGTGCTCGTCGTGGTCCCGCTGTTGGTCGTTGTTCTGATTCGTAGACAAACCGATCATCTCCTCATTCACTCATTCGTCCCGTGGATTGCCGCTCGTCCGACGAGGCGCGATAGGTCGCGCCTCAGGCGGCGAGCAACTCGGCGCAGGCCCGCTCGCAGCGACGGCACGCCTCTGCGCAGATCTTGCAGTGCTCGTGCATCCCGGCATGCTGCTCGCACTCCTCCGCACACGCCGCACACGCGGCCCGGCACGCCTCGAGGACAGCGCGAACGGTGTCGGGGTTGCTGCCGGTCTGGCGGGTCAGCACCGAGGCGGTCGCGGCGCAGATGTCTGCGCAGTCCAGGTTCTTGCGGATGCATTCGGTGAGCTCCGCCCCCATGTCCTCACCCAGGCACGCATCGGCGCACGAGGTACACGACTGTGCGCACTCCACGCACGCCTCGATACAGGCCAGCAGCGCATTGCTCGGGGCACCCTCGGGGTGGGTGCGCAACATGTCTCCCGTTACGGTCATCGTCCTTGCTCCTCTCCCGCGGGCGGGCGCCCGTCCGAAACGACGCTACGACCGGAGTACGTCTCCAGGCAGGGGGGTTGCGTACCGCACGGGGGTTCGGTAAGAACAGATCTATCTGTTCACGTCGGATACCACCATCCCGATTTTGTGGATGATACTAAGGGGTCTCGTGGATTCTGTGAATGGATACGTGGGCAATAAGGACGACCTGCTGAAGAGGCTGCGCCGCACCGAGGGACAGGTGCGTCAACAAAAACGTGGCTCACTTTTCAACGAGCAGAACTGGCCCACTTTTCGAAGAGCGTCGACACACCAACCCCCGGGAAGTCACTCCCACGTACCGCCAACGGGCTCCGTGATCTCGGGATGCAGCGGTGGAAGCAGCCTCGTGCCCGAGGCTTCCGTCCCGCTGCTGCCGTGTCCCACTATCGATAGATACCGGATTCCCGCTGCCTGACCGCCGCGATCAACACCGTCTTCCGAGGCTCCAGCTGGCAACGATGCCGGGTCCGCTTCATGTGGAACAGGCTCACCGCGGTCCCGAAGTCCGCGGGTCCGATGGCAGCGGCGATCATCCGCACGAACTTCGCGCAGCCCGACACTGCGCACGTCTTCGCCCAGTTCCACGAGGCGGAGCGGATGCTGAGCCGTTCCCACCCGAAGGTCGCCGGCATACTCGAGGACGCGAAAGACGACATCCTTACACAGGCGGGGAAGGCCGAGGCAGCAGACGTCAGATCGCCAGCTCGCCAGTGAACGCCCCCCAGGCGAGGCCTGCGCCCAGCCCGAGAAGCAGGCTGCCAGTAGCCGCAGCGACTGCGACGGCCCCTGCCCACGGGCGACGAACGAACTCCCGGGGTGAGGCTTCCAGGACTGGCCGAAAGGGGACGATCAGCCAGCGAAGGTAGTAGAAGAGGCTGATCACCGTCGTGATGAGGAGGACGAGGGCGAGCCACAGGGCTTCGCCTTCAAGCGCCGCAGCGGTCACGCTCACCTTGCCGAGGAACACCGCGAGCGGGGGTGTGCCGACGAGTCCCAGTAGCGCCACCACGAGCGCGGCGACGAGCCAGGGTCGGGTGCGGGCCAGGCCACGGTACTCCGCCAGCTCCCGCCGTTCGGGCTCGGCTGCGCTGACAGCGAAGGCCGCGATGTTCGTGAGCACGTACGCCGCGAGGTAGAGGAGTAAGGCGGAGAGTGGGAGCCCTTCCGGGGTGGCGACCGCGGGTGGAATCAGGAGGAACCCGACCTGGCCGACCGTCGACCACCCCAGTAGTCGGCGTGGGTCGTTCTGGAAGTATGCGGCGAGGTTCCCCACCACCATTCCGGCCGCTGCGAGGAGTGCCACGAGCAGTCCCCAGGCAGCGGTCTCGGGGAGTGCCACGGCGAGGCGGTAGATGGCGACCACCGCTCCCACCTTCGGGACGGTGGTGACGAAGGCAGCGACGGCTGCGCCTGACGCCTGTGCTGCGTCTGGGACCCAGTAGTGGGCGGGCACCCCTCCTGCTTTGAACAGGATCCCGCTCATGACGAGAAGAACGCCCAGGATGACCGGCGTGATTGGTGCATCGGCGAGTCCGTGCTTCAGCTCCGCGTAGAGGGAGCTGCCACTGAGGCTGGTGAGGAGCGCTATGCCGACCAGCATCAGGATGCCGAAGATGCTTCCGAGTAGATAGGTCTTCATGGCGGCCTCGGCGGCCTTAGCGGTTCCGCCCAGGCCGATCAGGGCGTAAAGCGGGATGCTCGTGAGCAGGAAGGCCACCGCTAGGACGAGGAGATCGTTGGCTCCGGCGAGCAGCACTGTTCCGGTCGTGGCGAACAGCAGGAGCGCGTACGTCTCGCTCTCCCGCCGGTCGCCGCGGATCTCCTCTGCCGCGAGGGCGACGACGAGGAGTGTGCCGAGTGGAGTCAGGAAGCGCACGGCGCGTGTGGCGGCATCCACCGCCTCCGTTCCCGCATAGGCGGTGAGCGCCGGGTCACCGAATGTGAAGGCAGTTGCGGCCATCACAAGCACGAGCACGGTTGCGGTGAGTACCGCGGCGATCCACTGCCGGCGCCGAGGAAGGAAGGACCCGAGGAGGAGCACACTGAGGCCCCCGAGGAAGAGCAACAGCTCCGGAAGCAGCAGGAGCGGGTCCATGTTCATCTCTGCCGCCATGTCAGCGCCCGACGAGTTCGAGGAGGACGGCCGAGGCCGGCTCGACCACGTCGAGGAGCACCCGCGGCACCACACCGATCAGAACAGCCAATGTCAGCAGCGGGGCCACGCTCCAGAACTCACTTCCGCGGACGTCCGCGAAGCCGGTCGCCGCGCCCCTGGGTTCACCGAGGAACAACCGCTGAAGCGCGCGGAGGAACAGGGCAGCGGTGACCAGGATCCCGAGAAGGGCGATCGCGGTGACGGGGGCGGCAGCGATGCTTCCGACGAAGATCTGGAACTCCGCGATGAACCCCGAGAAGCCGGGAAGCCCGAGCGACGCGAACGCGCTGATCGCGAAGAGGGCCGTGTAGCGGGGAGCGGCGGCGGCAAGCCCCCCGGCGGCCCCCATATCGTAGGTGCCCGTTCTCCTGAGGAGAACACCGGCGAGCAGGAACAGTGCCCCCGTGATCAGTCCGTGGCTCACCATCTGCGTCACCGCGCCCGTGACAGCGATGGTGCGAGCCTCCTCCGTGTCGCCCCCGACGAGCCCCGCGACTCCCACCGCGAGCACGACATAGCCCATATGGTTCACCGACGTGTAGGCGATCATCCGCTTCAGGTTCGTCTGCGCGAGCGCCACGAGAGCACCGTAGATGACCGATACGATGCCGACCGCGATGATGGCGGGAGCCCACGCCCGCCACGCATCGGGGAGTATCGGCATGGCGATGCGGACGAAGCCGTAGGTGCCCATCTTGAGGAGCACCGCGGCGAGCACGGCGGAGCCGACCGCCGGGGCGTCGGTGTGTGCCGGGGGCAGCCAGGTGTGGAACGGCACGGTGGGTGTCTTCACGGCCAGACCCAACAGGATGGCGGCGAGCACGAGACCCCCGATCGGGTTGCCCTGCAACGGCATGGCTGCGACGAGTTCTGGGATGTCGAATGTGTGCGGCTCGGCTGCGAGGTAGAGGCCGATGAAGCCGAGCAGCAGTGCCAGCGAGCCGAGGAACGTGTAGAGAAAGAACTTGAGCGCGGACCGGCGCGCGTCGCCATGACCCCAACCCGTGATCACGAAGTACATGCCGACAATCGACAGGTCGAAGAACACGAAGAACAGCAGCAGGTCCTGCGCGACGAACAGGCCAACGCTCACGCTTTGCAGAAACAGGAAAAGGGCGGCCTGCGCCCGGGGGTGCCGCTCCTCCCGCAGTGAATAGATCGCACAGGCCAAGAAGATGACCGCCGTCAGTGCGACGAGCGGCAGAGAGAGGCCGTCCACGCCGACGTGGTAGCTGCTCCCGACTCCCGGGATCCACGGCACTTGTTCCTCCCAGGCGAGGCCGCCCGGGCCCGGGTCGCGGTAGAGCGCCCACATGACACCGACGAGGAGCAGGTCGGCGCCGGCGATCGCTACCCACGCCCAGCGCGCCGCGCGGTCGGGCAGCTTCGGCAACGCGACGAGCCCGAGGGCTCCGACGAGGGGGAGGAAGACAAGGATGCTGAGCATGTTCACCCGATCGAGAGGAGGAGGAGAACGACACCGACACCGGTGAGAACGGCGACGGCCTGGAGATAGTACTGGTGCAGCAACCCCGACTGCGGACGTCGGGCGGCTCGTCCGGCACGACGGACCGCTGCGGCCACGACCTCGACCGCCCCGTCGACGCCACGATCGTCCACCCGGGCGGCGGCCACCCCGGCGAGGAGCGTGCCCGTGCCTGCCGCGTCGACGCCCCGGTCGAGCACGGCGTCATCGACGCGTCCCATTGCCCGCGCGGCTCGGGCGGTGCCGATCGCGGCGGCTTCCACCCCCCGGTCCAATACCCGGTCGTCGAAGCGGGCCAGCGTGGTGGCCAGTGCCAGCGTGGGACGGACGACTGCCGCACGAACGCCACGTTCCATGCCGAGCCACGTCTGGGCCCACTTCGGCTCCGGCAGGCGGACACGCCGCACGCTCAACAGCACGACGATCGCGAGCACTGCCGAGACGAGCAGCTCCAGCAGCGACGGAGGCACGGCTGTCGCGTCTCCGAGGAAGCCTGCCACGACCGGTGCGAGCGGAGGAAGCGCCAGGATGCCCAGCACAGCGGCGGCCACGGCCAGCACCACCACCGGCAGGTACTGGGCCGAGGTCACCGCCCTTGTGCCTCGCTCCTCCTCGTCCCAGTGCCGCTCGTGCTCGGCGTCGGCCGGTGGCCTCGCCCACACCACCCAGATCGCCTTCGCTGCGTAGGCGGCCGAAAGAGCACTGGCGAGAAGGCCGACGGCGTAGAGCCACCCCGACTCCTCCAGTGCGGCGGCGAGGATGGCGTCCTTCGTGGCCCATAGCGAAAGAGGAGGAACTCCCGCGAGGGCAAGTGCCGCCACCGTGAACGCCGCCCCTGTGATGGTCCATCTCCGCGCCACTCCGGAAAGCGCAGAAAGTCGCTTCGTCCCCAGCGCCGTGAGCCAAGCTCCCGCGGCGAGGAACAGGGCGGCCTTCGTGGCCGCATGCGCCACAAGGTGCGCGGTGCCCGCGGCCACTGCGCTGAGCCCTGCGGCAAGCACAACGAAGCCGAGCTGCGCCGCGGTCGACGCGGCCAGCAGCTGCTTCAGGTCCCGCTGAGCGATCGCGACGATGCCCAGTGCGACCGCGGTCACGGCCCCGACCCAGGCCACCAGCGGTCCGGCCCAGCCCGTCGCCTCGAGCAGCGGAGAAACGCGGAGGAGCAGGTAGCTACCCAGCGCCACCATGGCCGCGGAATGGAGCAGAGCGCTCACGGGGCTTGGTCCCTGCATCGCCCCGGAGAGCCAGAACGAGAACGGAAGCTGGGCGGCCTTACCCAGGGCGGCGAGCACGATCCCCGCCGCGATGGTGTCCCGCCAGCCGGGGGTAGCCTCGGCGAGACCGCCGAGGTCGAGTCCCGCTCCGCCGGCGAACGCTGCCCCGGCTGCCACATAGAGACCGAGGTCGGCGGCGCGAGTCGTGAGGAAGGCCGTGAGCCCTGCGGACACTCGTCGCTCCTCGCGCCAGCCGAAGCCGATGAGCGCATACGAGGTGGCACCCATCACCTCCCAGCCGAGAAGCAAGGTCGGCACTGTGCCCGCCGCGGCGGTCAGCAGCGCCGCCGAAGCGAAGAGGAGCATCAGCCCATGGAAGCGGCGGGTATCGTGCCGGACGTCCGCCACGGAGAAGGCGAGGACGAGCGCCGCAACGATCGCGACCATCGGCACGACGAATGCGCTGAGGGGATCGACGCGGAGCACGAAGTCCATGCCCGGCAGGAAGGGTGCGGCGACTGTGGGACCGGTGAGCCCGACCGTCAGGGCGAGCAGCACTGTCAGGCCGGCTGTTGCGACGGAGATCACGGGAGCGGCACGGTTGCCACCTCCGCCAAGCAACAGCACCACGCCGACGACCGCGGGGAGGAGAGGAACAAGCCAGAGCGCGACCTCCGCCCCGGTCATCCGGCCAGCTCCGTCGCGCTGTCCGTCATATCTGAGCGCCGCTGACGGTGGACAAGTGTGGCGATCGCGAAGCCCATCGCCATCTCGAGGGTCATCGCGGCGACGATGACGAGGAGCAGCATCTGGCCCGTGGGTTCGGGGAACAGGAACCACCACAACCCCGCCGCAGCCAGGATGAGGGCGTTGATCATCAACTCGAGCCCCATCATCACCATGACGATAACCTGCTGGGAGATGGCTCCGTAGAGACCGACCGCGAACAGGGCCGCGGCGATGAGGAGGACGGCCTGCAGTGTCACCGCGGCCCTCCCTGCTTGGGTTCGCTGGCGGCGCCGCGGAGGTCGTCGTTGAAACGGTCATAGCGGCTGCGAGGGTGCGTGAGTACGACTCCGGCGACGATGGTGGTGAGCATGGCGGGACTGATCGCCAGCATCACGAGCATTTTGGACTCCATCGCCGCCTCGCCAATGGCCTCCGTCACACCGGCGACGTCTTCCAAGGGCCTCGTGGGCCATGGCACGAAGAGCGCCCCCGCACCGAGCACGAGGAACGCAGCCACCGACACGATCAACGCGGCCCGCTTGCTGTGTACCATGCTCATCGGCATGAGGGCTGGGTTCATGCCCATGTACATGACCATGAACACCGCCATGATCGCCATCTCCATGATCATCATCAAGATCACGACGACACCCAGATAGCTCTGTTCGAGCAGCACGACCTGCACACCGACGGCGATGAAGGAGACGGCGAGGGCGTACGTCGCCCGTGCCATCGAGTCGGTCCGGAAAACCGCAACTCCCGCCGCCACCGCGAGGACGCCGAGGACCCAGAACACCACGTCATTCATTCATCGACATCCCTCCGGAGGCCATCACGGCGCCGATCCCCACGACCAGGTCCTGCACAAGTGCGAGCGGGAGCAGGACAACCCAGCCAATCTCGAGGAACCGATCCGGGCGCGCAAGGGGAAGTGCCCGGCGCAGCGCTACGAGTGCACCGAGAAGCACGAGTGCCTTGATCAGTACCCAAGCCCAGCTTGGAAGCAGCGGACCCGCCCCCCCGCCGAGGAAGAGCGGAACAGCGAAAGCCGATCCAGCAGCGAGCAGCGCGTAGCGTCCACCGGCGACGAGCAGCCGGTCGACGCCCGAGAGCTCCGCATCCACCCCACCCGCGATATCGGAGGAGAAGGGAGCAGCGAAGGGGCCAACCACAGAAAATGCGAGCACCGAGAGGCAGTAGATGAGGAACGCGACCGGCATGAGCACCAGGTACCAGAGCTCACTCTGCGCAGCGGCGATCTCTTGCACGTCGAGACTTCCGGCGGCTACAGCAGGGGCGACCAGCGTGAACATGAGGGGTAACTCGTAGGCGATGGCGAGCGCTAGGAAGCGATATCCGCCAAGCAGCGGGTTAACGGCGTTCGCTCCCCAGCCGGCCAGCCACACCGCTGCCCAGACGGCCGCGTCCAACGCGTTGAACCAGACCAGACCGACCGACGAGGGAAACACCACCGCGTCACCCAGCGGGACGAGGGAAATCTTAAGCAGCGCCAGGATGAGGAACGACGCCGCTCCCACCCGCCAGAGCAGCGAGTCAGCCGCCGGCGTCGTTCGCCGGCGCTGCCGGAGCAGCCGGGCTACCTCGCGGACGGGGAGGGCGGCGCCAGCAGAAACCCCGCGACCCTCTCCATGCGCGAGAAGGGCCCCGTCGACGGATGCAGCAAAGAGAGTGAACGCGCCGAGTAACGCGGCCGCCGCAAGCGCCCAGGCGAGGAGGGTCAGTGGGTCGTGGGCGGGGCTTCCTACTAGGTCATCCATGGACGTGGCCCCTCATCGGCAGCACCTCCAGGGCGAGCCCGGCCACGGTGAGCCGCATCTGCCCTACTTCGAGACCAGCCAGCAACGCCGGTAGAGCCGGCAGCGGCACCGCATCGACGCTGACCGCCTCTTCCCCGGAGGCGATGCTCGCCGCACGGTCCAGTAGCGTCAACAGGCGATCGAACACGTCTCCCCTGCAGTCCTCGGGCAAGCCCAAGATTCGAAGATCCGCATCTGACAGCGGTGTAACACCCCTGAGCGACCAGCGCAGCAGGACGGAACGCGCAACGCCCGAGCGGAGCCGCGCCGCGGCGGCGTGGTCGACTGGCTTCCTCTCGGCCAGCGCGTCCCGCAAATCGCGGGCTCGAGCAGCCAGCCGACCCGCACCCGCCAGGCAGAGGAGATCTGCGGCCCTTCCGTAAAGGCGGGCCGCAGACACGGACGGCGACTCCACCGGCGATACAGGATGGGCATCGACATCGAGATCGAGATCGACATCGACATCGACAGCATTCACGCGAACATCCATGATGACGTCTCCGTGCAGCGTCGCGTTCAGCACGAGCCCGGCCGGCCATGCCGGGAGGATCGGCCCGAATGTCACGTGCAGAACGTCCATCTCCAGTCCGTCGCGGTCCTCCTCTGCTCCCTCGGCGAGAGGAATGCCGAAGGGGGACATGTCCATCGAGCCGTGGTCCATCGAGCCGTGGTCCATCGAGCCGTGGTCCATCGAGCCGTGGTCCATCGAGCCGTGGTCCATCGAGCCGTGGTCCATCGAGCCGTGGTCCATCGAGCCGTGCTCCATCGAGCCGTGCTCCATCGAGCCGTGCTCCATCGAGCCGTGCTCCATCGAGCCGTGCTCCATCGAGCCGTGCTCCATCGAGCCGTGCTCCATCGAGCCGTGCTCCATCGAGCCGTGCTCCATCGAGCCGTGCTCCATCGAGCCGTGCTCCATCGAGCCGTGCTCCATCGAGCCGTGCTCCATAGCCGAGTGAATCATATCGGAGTGCTCCGTACCGGTGTTGTCCGCTGGTCCCGGTGTGAAGTCCGACCGCTGCTCCGCGTCATGTCTTTGCTCAGCGGTGTCGCAGAGCTGCGCCCTAGCTCTGTCCAGCTCTGACGCGACGTCGGCATCTTCGGTCAGCATGCTGCGCACTCGGGGGCCCGGCATGGCCTCCCAAGCCTGTTCGATGAGCCGGGAAAGCGCGGGCCCCGGTGTTCCGCACACCAGCAAGACGTCTGCATCGGCCGGCGAATTCGACAGACGCCACCCACGCTCGCGCAGAGCCCGCTCCGCACGGAGACGGAGGAGCCACGACCCCGGCACCTCGACGACAAGCACATGGGCAACTGCGGCGGCGGACCGCGCAAGAAGCTCCCTCACACCCACCGGAAAACGCCCTCCCGCCAGGCCCAGAGAACACCAACAAGCAGCGCGCCCAGGAAGAGAAACATTTCCGCCACTGCCCCCGCACCCATCCGACCCACGACGACGGCCCACGGATACATGAACAGCATCTCGACATCGAAAGCAAGGAACACGATTGTCGCCGGGTACCAGCGCACGTGGAATCGGGACAAAGCGTGTTGCTCGGGCAGCCAGCCCGACTGGAAAGGTACAGACCGGACCGGTCTGGCCGCCACGGCCGTCCATCGATGGACCAGCTGCAACACGACCACGCCGACCAGGGAGATCAAAAACATCGATGCCATTCCGGTGTGCATTCCATTCCCCCCATCTCCAGTTCGGCCACAATAGCGGCTCCCTCCCTGAGGTCGAAGTACTTGACATCACGATGATTTACGACATGAAGTACCGCATCGACATTCTCACTCAGATCAGTGCCCTCACCAGCGCACTGCAGGTCGTCGCCGTCGGCCTGCTCAACGAACACCTCAAGCACTGCGTGGTCGATATCAAGATCAAGGAGGCCACCGGGACGCGATCGCCCGGCTCGTCCGGCCTGAGTCGTGCCACTTTTTCGTGATTTGGGGTTTTGGGGTCGGAGTTCGTTGATTTTCCGGGGGTGCTGGTGTCCGGGCGGGGCACTAATGGACGGCTTTTAGACTGCTCGGATGGGCTTGTTCGTGCGGAAGGTGCCAACTTCCTCGGGCGCGACGGCGGTGCAGATCGTGCGGAAGCACCGCGGCGTCCGCACGATCGTGGAACACATCGGCTCCGCGCATGACGACGCTCAGCTCGCCGTGCTGGTGCAGATCGCGAAGGACCGGATTCAGGCCGGGCAGCTCGCGTTCGATCTGGACGCGCTGGGCCCGGCGTCGCCGGTGACGGCGGCGCCGATCGTGACAGGCAGTTCCTCGCGTGTGCTTTGGGAGGTGCTCGAGGGTGCGTATGTTCGGCTCGGGTTCGACGTCGTGGGCGACGACACGTTCCGGAAACTCGTGCTCGCTCGGGCGGTGGAGCCGACGTCGAAAGCAGACACGATCCGTGTCCTCGGTGAGCTCGGCGTTCCGGCGGCATCGTTGCGGACGATCTGGCGGACCCTGGCCCGTTGTGTTGAGCAGGACTGGCGTGACCAGGTCTCCCGCGCCGCTTACGCTCACGCCACGAAGGCGGGGGAACTGTCCCTGGTGCTCTACGACGTCACGACCCTGTATTTCGAAGCCGAAGACGAGGACGATCTCCGCAAGGTCGGGATGAGCAAAGAACGCCGCGTGGACCCGCAGATCGTCGTCGGGCTGCTGGTCACCCCCGGCGGGTTCCCGTTGGAGGTCCACGCGTTCACCGGCAACACCGGCGAAACGACCACCCTCCTCCCGGTGTTGCGGTCCTTCCAAGACCGCCACGGTGTCAAAGACATCGTCGTGGTTGCCGATGCGGGGATGCTCTCCGCCTCGAATCTGAACGCGCTCGAAGATGCCGGGTTCTCGTTCATCGTCGGGTCCCGGATCAGTAAAGCCCCCGACGACCTCATCGAACACTTCACCATCGGGACCGCTCTCCACGACGGGGAAACCCTCGAATCGAAACGGATCATGGGGGTCGGGCCGAACGCGCGTGAGCGGCGGATCGTCTACCACTACTCAGCGAAACGCGACCGGCGGGATAACCACACGTTGGACAAGCAGGTCGAACGCGCGCAGAAGGTCGTTGACGGAACCAGGCCGGTGAAGAAGGACCGGTTCGTGAAACTCACCGGCAGCAGCCGAGACATCGACCAGACCCTGGTGGATCGGGCCCGGCAAGTCGCTGGCTTGAAGGGCTACGTCAGCAACATCCCCGCGATCCGGCTCGACGGGCGCGAGGTCGTGGCCGCGTACACGAGCTGTTCCAGGTCGAACGATCGTTCCGGATGGCGAAAACTGACCTCCAAGCCAGGCCGATGTTCCACCATCAGCACGACTCGATCCAAGCCCACCTCACGATCGTGTTCACCGCCCTCGCCATCTCACGCCACCTGCAAGACACCACAGGGGTCAGCATCCGTCGACTCGTCCGCACCCTCCGGCCCCTCCGAGACGTCACCATCCGCATCGCCGGGAACGACATCACCGCAACAACACCGCCCGGACCCGACGCCGCGGCGATCCTCGACACGATCGCCGCCGACACAGGGCACTAAAGTGGCACGAGTCAGGTCCGGTGCTGATTTCCCGACCATGAGGAAGAAGGGAGGCGGGCAGCGTCATGCGCCCGCGCACCAACATCGCCCCACCCATCTTTCTCTGGCCTTGACCCCGGAGAGTGGACACGGGTTAAGCGGCGAGTTGGATCTGTGCGGCCTGTGATGAGTATTGCATTTCGAACTCCACTGGGGTGACCTGCCCTATCGCGGAGTGCCGGCGGCGGCGGTTGTAGCGGTCCTCGATCCACTCTGCGACGCCTTGGATCGCGCGGGCTCGGGTGGGCCAGACACGGCGGTAGTAGAACTCGGTTTTCAGGGTCGCGAAGAAGCTCTCGGCCATGGCGTTGTCCCAGCAGATGCCGGTGTATCCCATCGACCGGGTGATGCCGTTCTTCGCCGCGAACAGGGTGATCTGTTCGGACGCGTATTGGGTGCCGCGATCCGAGTGGAAGATCACCGTCGCTGGGCGGTCCCCGCGCAGTGCCAAGGCCATCCTGAGGGCGTCTTCGATCAGGTCTGTGCGCATGTGGTCAGCGATGGCCCAGCCGATCACGCGGCGGCTGTGAGCGTCGATGACGGTCGCTAAATACACCCACCCCTCCCAGGTCCTCAGGTAGGTGATATCGCCCACCCAGACCTGGTTCAGAGCCCCGGTATCCCACTTCCGTTTCACCGCGTCGACGGGGTAGGCGTCAGCGCGGTCGATGATCGTGGTTGTCTTCCACTTCTTCGGACAGATACCCACCAATCCCAGGCGCCGCATGGTCGCAGCAACGGTTTTGCGGGAGATGATCTCCCCGTCCGCGCGCAGGTCGGCAAGGATCCTGGGGGTCCCATAGGTTTCGTCGGAATCGCCGTAGAAGAACGTGACTTTCTGCTCAATGTGCACCCGCCGAAGCGACGCACGCGACGGGACCCGTCCGGCCCAGGCGTAGTAACCGGACCGGGACACCTCGAGGAGACGGACCATACGGGTGATAGTGAAGTTGGTCTTCTCCGCCAGCATCAGTTCGAACGCTTGCCGTTCGTATCCGACGCTTCCTGGGCGAAGAAGATGGACGCTTTTTTTAGAAACGCCCGATCCAGTTTCAGATCCGCGTTCTCCTTGCGCAGCCGCATCAACTCAGCCCGCTCAGACTCCGTCACCTCGGCCTGCCCGGTCTCGCTACGCGCCTTGAACGCGCCCACCCACCGGCCCAGCGTGGCCTCGTTGATCCCGAGCTCGCGAGCCACGGTCGCGACCGCTCTACCAGTCGTTAAAACCAGCTTCACAGCCTCGTCTTTGTACTCAGGAGTGAACTCCCGACGTGATCTTGCCATAGCGAACATTCTCTCTTGTGAGGTGTCCACTCCCCGGGGTCAAGGCCACTCGCCCTCCGTCATCACGAGGCAGGCGATGCTCTGCGGGTCGAGGGACCCGGCCGCGGTGACGCATTTCTCGTCGTCGTGGACCTCGGCGTACGCGAGAAGGGAATGATCGTCGATCGCGTGTGGACGTAGTCGTGGAGCAGGGGCGGTCAGCCGCCGGCCGTGTCCCTCGGCCGTGAAGTCTCCGCCCGCCGCCGGGGGACGCGGGCAATGTTGTCGGTGTCGATATGGATCAGCCGGGGCTCGTTGTGCTCCAATCGACGCGACGAACGGCTTTTCGCTCGGGTGAGCCTTCCGACGACTGAGCCGACCACGGATGCGTCCAACGCACTCCAACATCGTGCGGAAATACAGCGAGGCGAGATCGGCGGAAGGCCCCCGTAGTCATGAAGCGGACCCTCTCAAGTGCAAAGAGAATGAGCCGGCGCCCGAGCCGTCAGGACGCCCTGCGGCTGGCCACCACCGCCCCGAGAATCACGAGCAGCGCGGCGGCGGGATACCCTGCGGCGAGGTCGACCCAGCCTTCCGGTTGAGCCGGCCCGAAAGCTTCCAAATGCGCGAGCCAGTGAGTGATGCCGACCGCTGCTCCCACAATCATGATGATTTGGCCTGTGCGAAGGTATATCCGGCGGCGGCGGTAACGCTTCTGGAGTTCTTCTTGGGTGGGCTCTCTACGCGGCGTGTCCATAAGTGATCCTTGCTTGTGTGGGCGTGTGCAGCACGAACGTGCTGCGACGACAAGTGCTGCACGTCGGCGATCAATGTCCCGACACGAACAGCGGGTGGTCGAAGACGCAGCGAGGCGATGATGCCAGACGTGCAGTCGGAACGCGGTGACAGCGCGTCATGACCTCCGCAACGCACGGGTCGTGCGCGGGATTCATGTCCGCTGAATGCCTAGCGAGATCAAGTCAGGCCGCGCCGCTGGCGGTTCATGCCAGACTGCACGTTCAGGCGCATTCACCGGCCGTCGACGCATTCCGATCGGGAAAGCACTACGGAATCGGCGCCAGATCGGTTTGAGCAGAATCATCCCGCACGCGAGTATCGCCATCCACAGGTTTCCGGAAGACGACATCATCGCTTCGCTACACACACCAGAACATGCCGCGGCATCGACCCCGCCTGCTGGCCCTGGGTGCTCCGCCGAAACGACCAGCGGACTCGATGCGTCGACGGAACCCTCTGAGGCAAGCGCGTGTATTGCGACGAGACCGACGATCAGGGACACCGCCAGCAGAATCAGGAAAGGAGCGGAGGCTGGGCGCCTGCCCCGACGCCCGGCCTCGCCACTGCGTATGTGCGTCAAGTCCACGGCACCTTCCAATCGCCGCAGGCATCGTGCTAGCGAGTCACGAATCATCCGTGCCTCAGCGGAATCGTGCTCAGGCGGGATGATTTGGACGAGAATCCAGCCACCGCACCCGCCGCGCATAGGACAACGAGGACGCCCACGCCGATCCGGTCGAACCATGGTGCTACCGCCATCGCTGGGGTGACCGAGTCGGATAGCGGCGCCTCGGCGACCATGGCGGAACTTGTGAATGGTGCCATCGTGGCGATCTCGGCGCCGTCGGGCCCGATGATCGCGGATGATCCCACGGTGGACGCGTTCACCACGGATCGAGCCGTCTCCATGGCGCGGACGCGTGCGATGGCGAGCTGCTGCGCACCCTGAGCCGAATCACCGAAGTCAGCATTGTTGGACGGGACGATCAGAATCTCGGCCCCCTCCGCGATGGTTTCCCGGACGAGCTGATCGGAGACAATGTCGAAGCAGAGTGCCAGACCGATCGGGACGCCGTTCACCCGGACGGTGGCGCCTGTCGTGCCGGGGGTCATATCGACAGGAATCAGCGACGGAACAAACGGCAGGAGACTTGACCAAACTGCGCGGTCCGGAAGGTATTCGGCGAAGGGGACCGGGTACCTCTTGTCATATTGTTCGACTACTCCCTCGCCCGCGCGCCAGACCAGTGCGCTGTTGAACACCTGACCGTCGTCCACCGTCAGCGTGCCGAAAAGGATAGGCGCGCTCACCCGATCGGCGATGCCGTCGAGTGAGGCTTGAACCTCGGCGGTTCGCGCGACGTCAACATCAACCGAATTCTCAGGCCAAATCAGAAGATCGAGATCTTCGCCGTAGAGCGGTTGCGTCGCACGCATATGATCGACAAAAATCCTTCCCGGCGCGCTGGCGTTGAAGATGCCGGCATCCGAGTTGCCCTGCGCTGCACCGAGCCGCATACTTCCCGTCTCATTGAAGGAGAAAGAGGGAACGGCTAAAAGAACGACGAGAAGTACGAGTGGAGCGGACGCGGACCCCAATCTGCGCGAACGCGCGACCTGCACGGCCATCGTGCTCATTATGACAACGGCGAAAGTGGTTCCGGCAACCCCGACCCACGGCAGTAGGTCGCGCAATGGGCCGTCCACCTGGCTGTAGGCGATTCGACCCCAGGCGAAGCCACCATACGGCCAGTTCCCGGTAACGAAATCGCGTCCGACCCATGCCGCTCCCACCAGCACGGGAACCACCACCATCCGGGTGACGTCTCCCGGAATCCACTCCTCAATCGTCCTCCACCCGGAGATCATGATTGCGGCGGCGCCCACCGACATGAGCACCTGCAACGCGACGAGTGCTGCCCAGGGTGCGGGACCGAGATAGGTCGTCAACCAGACAATATGAATGCCCCAGAAACATGCCGCTCCCGCCGCGGCTCCCGCCAGCGCATGGGTCATCCGAGGTGCTGTCAGAACACAGACCTGCAGCGCCACACCCACGAGCGCGAAGGGCCAAGACCCGACGGGAGGGAACGCGAGCGTCGTGAGAGAACCCCCCAGTGCGCCGAGAGCCAGAGTCCTCAGGAAGGCATATCGGGGCGCCCGTCGCCGCGCCAACTTCGCGTGGCGGGGGCGAACCGCCTCGAGCGGGACCGGGATGGTCACGGTCCTGGGGGGTTATCGCCCGCCACGCGGGGGTCGGAGGCGGACGCTACGAAGGTTGAGCGGTGGGATTGCCTCTCACTCTCGAGAGTGTGGCCGCTCTCCTGGTCGCTTGAAGCGGTTTTCGGGGAGCGGCCCTGTCGGTAAACGCTTGGTTCGGGCTCCGGGTGCCGGGCCGCTTGGACAACGACGAGAACCACGCCGGCAATCGCGACGACGAGCGCTGTGAGCACGTTTATCTTGACGCCCCAGATTTCGAGTTCGGTGGGGTCGATACGAATGGATTCCAACCATGCCCTGCCCGTGCCGTAGATGAGCAGGTAGACGCCGAGCGCCCTGCCCCACCTCAGGTCATAGCGACGCTCCAGAAGAAGGATTGTCGCGGCGCCTGCGAGATTCCACAACATCTCGTACAGAAAGAGCGGGTGAAAGAGCGTGCCCGGCGGCAAACCCTCCGGGAAAGCGGCGCTCTGCGGGTCGATTTGAAGCCCCCACGGAAGAGTGGTTGGAAGGCCGTAGAGCTCTTGATTGAAGTAGTTCCCCAGCCGACCCACTGCTTGCGCGATGAGCATGGCCGGCGCGAGTGCGTCGGCGAAGGACAGGAACCGGATTCCCGCGATGCGGCATCCGATCATCGCGGCAGCGCCCCCGACGAGGACGGCACCGAAGATGGCGAGTCCCCCCTCCCAGACATAGAGCACGCGCCACAGATCAGCGCCCGGGTAAAAATAGTCGTTGGGATGGGTGATCACATGATAGGCGCGTCCACCGGCGATTCCGAAAGGAACTGCCCACAGCGCGATGTCGACGACAACGCCGCGGGCGCCACCTCGCCGTTCGAGGCGCCGAGAAGCCAGCCACGTGGCGATAGCAATCCCCAGAATGATGAAGAGCGCATAGAAGCGAAGTTCGAAGACGCCGAGATCGATAGAACTGATGGAGGGGCTGGGAATGCCCGCCGTGAACATCAGCCCGCCGGCGTTCACGGCTTCACCTTTGCCGAAAGCCACGCGTAGGGGTCGATGTAGGTACCGTCGGCACGCATTATACCGAGGTGGAGGTGGGGGCCTCCGCTCAGGCCGGTATCGCCGACTTTGCCGACGAGGTCACCGACACTGACCGAATCACCGGGCCGGAGAGCCAGCGTCCCGACTGCCATGTGTGCGTACAGGCTACTGATTTTCTCACCGTCGACGACGTGGTCGATGATCGCGTACACCCCCCACTGGCTGCTGTCGCTGGACGACGCTTCCCGTACGACGCCATCGGCGACCGCTTGGATCGCCGAACCGGCGCCCGGGTTCATATCGATCCCGTTGTGATCTTGCGGGCAACCGGGGCACGGTGATGCGCGCCATCCGAACCCGCTGCTGATAGGAACTCCGGTCAGAAACGGCCACTGGATCGCGCCGCTGTAGTTGACGAATGTGGATGCTGTCTGCGCATACACGCCGGTCGTGATCGCGCTCGCGCTGACGTACGTTCCTCGGTCGAGGGGCGCGCCTGTCACCTGGATGTCGAGGTCGAGCGATTGGGCCTCACCGGCGGAGCCACGTGCTTCCGCCGTGTCGCTCGACACCGATGCCGGGAATGAGGCGCCGCTGGCGGGAAGAGCGAAACTTAACGCTAGAGCCATCGCGGACGACATCGCGGTCGCCGACACAATCTGTCGCCGGAACGACGAACGACGCATCACGGCGAGCGCAGAGTTGGGTGGCGCCGATGGCGGCAATCTCCGCCGCTCCTTTTCGCTCTCCCTGATGCTTCGGCGGGTCGGTGAGGTAGCGGGCATGGACGGGTCTGAGGATGAGAGCATTGAGCATTCCGGAAGGTGACTATGTCGCGCGCACCGGCGCGGAAGAAGAGCGAGAAAATCCATGTGGCGGATCACTCGTGACGCGGTCGCGGATCATGAGGCAGACCGGTCTTGGCTCACGCCGTCCCAGCGCCGAAAGAAACGCGGTGTGGGCGCAACGAGCACCGTGGTGAAACGGGTGTGCTCAGGTCCGACTGATCGAGAGGACGTGAAGATCGGGTCCGCTGGGAAGGATCACCCCTGCACGGTAACCCGCCCCTGAAGGGGGAACCAGACGTGTCGACAGCCAGAATCGGCGCGAGGCCCGAGCGAGCCCGAGACCTAATGCAGCAACAAATGCGCAGACCGCAACAACCATGCACGCGAGCAGGTCACCCATGTTGGATGAGCAATTCGAATCGCAGGGTTCAGCAACGGAAGACGAACTGCCCGATGCGGAGGGCAATATCGGGTTGTCCACAATGCTCTGCGAAAGGGAAACCTCCGACGATCCTGCGATGCGGTGCTCACTCTCGCCCCCTGCATGCATCGCCAGAAGGGGGAGCACGAAGAGCGACACGAGAGTGACAAGCCAGAGCGTCGCGCCTTGCGTGCGTGTGCCGTCGCGAAGAATGTTCACTCGCGCCTTCCTGCCGCCGGGCTCGTTACATGATCGTGATGACCTTCGGCCAGCGTACAAGATCTCCGTCCGAGACTTTCCTGTGAACCACACCCCGTTAGGTGCCGACTGCACCTATTCGGCGTGTCCGAACACGTGCGCTCGACGATCGGTGTAAGGGTAGCGAACGTTTCCCGTGTCCCATCGCCCCGCCCTAGGAGAAGTCGAATGTCCCGCTCCCTCCCGCCGGTGGCGCTTCCCACCGTGGACTGCGGGTGTGCGCCATCCGCGGAAGAACTCCGTCATCTCGACGATGCGCGCGTCAGGCACACGTTGGGACGGCGCGGCTTCGTACGCATTGGAGCGCTCGGGCTGCTCGCCGCGGCATCGCTTGGGGTGGCCGCTCCGGCCTTCGCTGCGGCGTACCCCACCTGGGACGATGTGCAGCGCGCCCGTGCCAACGAAGCCGCGAAAGCCACCGAAATTTCGCGCATTCAAGGGTTCATCGCAACACTAAACGCCAACGTCACACGGACGCAGGCAGCAGCAGAGGAAGCGTCTCAAGAATTCTTCCTCGCGGAGGAGGAGTACTTTGCTGCGGTCGCGCGGGCGGATGATTTCCAGTCCCAGGCCGATGCCCAGGCCGCTGTCGCAGCGACTGCTTCGGAAAGGGCGGGCCGCGTTGCAGCGGAAATGTATCGATCGGGTGGCGACGACACGTCGTTGCGATTGTTCTTTTCCGATGCCGGTGACGCCGACCAGCTACTGAGCAGGTTGGGCAGGGCTGACAAGCTTCTGCAGCGAAACCGCGATGCGTTCGCCGATGCCAGCCTCGCGCGCGGGGCGGCACAGTCGCTCAGCGATCAAGCCGCGGTCGCGCGAGACGAACGCGATCGACTCAAGCAGCTCGCTTCGCAGCGAATGGAAGAGTCGCAGGCCGCAGCCAACGCCGCTCAGCAGGCTTTGGACGAACAGTCCACCAACTTGGTCGTCCTGGAGGCTCAGCTCGCGGCACTTCAGGATTCCACTGCACGAACCGTGGCGGACTACCAAGCCGGCGTGGAAGCTCGACGCCGCGCGGAGGAGGAAGCGAGACGCCGCGCGGAGGAAGAGGCACGGCGCGCAGCCGCGGCAGCGGCTGCGGCTGCGGCTGGCGGAGGCGGAGGCGGGGGCGGGGGCGGGGGCGGGGGCGGACAGATCGGGCAGTCGGGTTGGGCGCGACCGTCCGGCGGGCGACCGACGTCACGTTACGGAGCGCGCGCGACAATTTGCGAGAACGGTTATTGCACCGGATATCACTACGGCACTGACATGGCGACGGGCTGCGGGGCTGGCGTTTTTGCGGCGAGTGCGGGTCGTGTTGCATACGCCGGAACATACGGAGCGTTCGGCCAGCACGTCCGCATCGATCATGGCGGTGGCATCTTGACGGCCTACTCGCACCTTCAGCAGGGCGGGATTCTGGTGGGCTACGGGCAACAGGTCGCGGCGGGCCAGCTGGTTGCGCGGGAAGGGAAATCCGGACTGTCGCGGGGTTGCCACCTGCACTTCGAAGTGTGGCGGAACGGGCAACGAATAAACCCCGAACCGTTCATGAGCGAGCGCGGCATCTCTATCTGACTTGGCAGCCAGGCGCCGACACCCGCCAACTCATCAGAAATCGAATGTACGATACCCCGTGGCGGTATTACCGCCGATAATCGGATCCGGGGAAAGGTTTCGCACATGAGCGTGATGCGTCTGCGCGTCGCCCTCACTCGCCGTGTCGGGTATGTCCGAGCCCTTCTTCTCGCGATCATAGGCGTCGCCCTCATGATCGTCGGACTGCTGTCCATGCATGGGATGGGCGAAATCGCCGACCACTCGATGCCCGCTACCCAGGCACACGCTGCTGCCTCGGAATCTCTGCCGCACGACAATCCCGCGCCAACAGATCACGAAGAAACCGCAGAAGACTGCGCGCCAGCGTGCCCGTCAGGCGACATGATGACGATGCTCATGTGCGTGGTGGCCCTGATGGTCGGTGCTCTTCTCGTCGGCGTTCGCCCCAAGGCCATGAGCGTGCTCCCGCGGCACCTCGTCGCTCCCGAGATCAAGCACCGGGTTGAAGACATTGCGCCGCCCGCGCCTCCTGACCTGAACGTCCTCTCCATCAGTCGAACGTGAACGGGTAGCTGCCACAACGCAGTCCCGCGCTGAGCGCGGCTTCACCCACACCAAAACTGAACTTGAGGATAAGAAATGCGCACTCGATCCACCCTGCTCGCCGCAGGAACACTTGCCACAGCACTCTTTCTCGCCGGCTGCACCGGCACGAGTATGGAGGGCATGGAGGGCATGAATGGCAACGACCCATCGACAGGCATGTCCGCGGAGGCTACGGATGTCGATTTCAACGACGCCGACGCTACCTTTGCGATGGAGATGATCATGCACCACCAGCAGGCGATCGAAATGTCCGACGTTCTCCTCGCGAAAAGCGACGTCGCGCCTGAGGTCGTCTCCCTCGCCGAACGCATCAAGGCCGCGCAACAGCCCGAGATCGACACCATGAACGACTGGCTTGCGTCTTGGGGCCGGGAGACGATGGGTTCTATGGGCTCCATGGACAGCATGGGCGGGATGATGTCGGAAGAGGATATGACCGCTCTCGAAGGTGCGTCGGGACCGGAGGCATCTTCGCTGTTCCTCGAGCAGATGATCGTGCACCACAAGGGAGCAATCGAGATGGCGCAAGCGGAGTTGACGGACGGGCAGAACCCGGACGCCGTGGAACTGGCCCAGAAGATCATCGACGACCAAACAGCGGAGATTGCGGAGATGGAGCAGCTGCTCACGCAGCTCTAGGCGCTTCGCGCCCGTAACCATCTGCCATCTGCGAGGGGTCGCCGTGAAACGGGCGACCCCTCGCCCACCTCTCTTCGCCAGAAAGCGCTCATGACTCGCACGCCTAAACATCGCTCTCAGCGAGGCCGCACTCAACATCTTCGCCACGCTGTCACAGTCGTCGTCGCCACGCTGACGCTCGTCGGCTGCAGCAACTCACCCGACGCAACAACACCGGAAGACCTCACGGCGCTCCAACACGTCCATGGCATAGTCGGCAATCCCGGCGGCGACGGCATCTTGATCGCCACCCACGCCGGCATTTATGGTCTCGCCTCCGTAGATGGAAATAGTGAGTTGACAAAGCTTGTCGGAGGGTGGGAATTCGATGCAATGGGCATCACCTCGACAGCCGACACTCTCTACGCCTCCGGGCACCCTGGGCCCACGACACCGGAGGGATTCGGCAGTCCGAACGTGGGTTTAGTTCAATCGGACGACGGCGCCCTCACCTGGCGGAGCGTGTCCCTTGCAGGGGTAGCGGATTTTCACGATCTGAGTGCCGTGTCGGAGGAATCCAAAACCATATACGGACTGCAGGGGGAGGCGCTGCGCCG
This sequence comes from Microbacterium sp. HM-570, assembly GCF_054165885.1. Taxonomy (NCBI): domain Bacteria; kingdom Bacillati; phylum Actinomycetota; class Actinomycetes; order Micrococcales; family Microbacteriaceae; genus Microbacterium; species Microbacterium sp. HM-570. The sequence goes on along the minus strand of NZ_CM135111.1, from coordinate 2,346,251 downwards.
CAGCGACGACGGCGGCCAGACGTGGGTCGACCTTCCCACCGTGCAGGCCCGCGACATTGTCGTGTCCCCCGGCAGCGGAGGCACGCTATACGCGACAACGGAAGCGGGGCTAGCGGTGAGTTCTGACCGCGGCGAGAGCTTCGCCACCGATCCCCGGGCGCCCGTGATGTATGTCATCGCTGCCCGGAACGAAGGGGGCCTCGTCGGAGTCGACCTCGCCGGCACGGTTCGCTACCAGGACGGACCTTCTGCGGAATGGGTTTCCGGAGGCACTCTCTCGGGTACGGCGCAGGCGTTCAGCTATCTGGACGAGTTCGGAGTGCTTCTCGTGGCCGATGACCGAGGAGTGCTCGCGTCGGAGGATTTCGGCGTGTCATGGGTGACCCTGATCGCGTCGTGAATACGCATCTAAGCCGGGGCACCGTCGGCACACCAATAAACGTTGATAACGTAAGGGTGACATGATCGCTCCGGTGCCCTCCCGACCGTCGAGAATGTTGTCCGAGCGCATGTTGATAACAAAGATCATTACGAGTGCGACGCTCGCATTTTTTCTTATTCTCGGTGCGTGGGCGTCGACTCGCTCCGAGCCGGAAGCTGGTGCGCCGGTTCCTCTCAGCGTCGAGCTGATCGATTCACACGTCGAAGCGCCCGCCCCGGCCGTCCAGACCATCGGCAGCACATACTTGGGCACCGACTCACTGTTGGGAATAGCGGTGTGCGCATTTGTGGTGCTGTGCGGGCTTCTTCTCGTGCTGATGGTGACCAACTGGTTCCATTCGCGGGGGCGGCCAACTTACGCCAGCGCAGCGCTCGCGATGACACGCGTGCTCCTCCCTGCACCGCCCCTGCCGCGCAAAGTTGCTCTTTCACTTACACAATTGAGCATTTCTCGAACCTGATACTCGCTGCGCCGTCTTTCTGAGGGCGCCTCGCTCCGGCCGTCCGCCGGAGGCATCCGCTTCTATGCCGTGCGTGTGTTGAGTGTGTGGAGTTTGCTTCGTGAAAACCCCCGTGAAGGCGACATTGATCGCCATCGCTGTCGCTGTCGTTCTGGTGCTTGCCGGAATCATTTATGCCCTCGTGAACCAGAACGAGCCCTCGTCCCCTACGGGCGACGCCGGGCTTGGCTCGGTGGTGCAACCCGACTCGCATGTCGTAGACGACGGAGGTGAGGGCGCGGTCGTTGTCGTGGAGTTCCTGGACTTCGAGTGTGAAGCGTGTGGCGCGTTCTACCCGATCGTGGAAGACCTGCGGGAACAGTTCGACGGCGAGATCACCGACGTCATCCGCTACTTCCCGCTGCCCGGGCACACCAACTCCACGAACGCCGCGCTCGCGGCGGAAGCGGCCGCGCAACAGGGCAAGTTCGAGGAGATGTACAAACGGCTGTTCGAAACTCAAACCGAGTGGGGGGAAGCGCAGGAGTCTCGCGCCGACGTGTTCCGGGGCTTTGCGGAGGAACTGGGGCTCGACCTCGCTGCTTACGACGCCACAGTCGCAGACCCCGCGACGCTGGCTCGGGTGCAGTCGGACTTCGAGGAGGGCCGCGCGCTCGGCGTCAGCAGCACCCCGACGTTCTTCGTGGACGGGGAACTTCTGGAACTTCAGCAGTGGAACGACCTCGAAGACGCGATCGCGCAAGCGGTAACCGGAGCCTCATGACCATCCGCCGCTGCTGAAGGGAGCGAACCGTGGGCGCAGGACACAGCCACGACACCGGGGAGACAACCCCGCGCAAGAGGTTGCTCATCGCATTCTCGATCACCCTGTCGGTGTTCGTGATCGAAGTAATCGGATCGATCATCACCGGCAGCCTCGCGCTGTTGGTCGACGCCGGGCACATGCTCACCGACGTGATCGGCCTCGCAATGGCGGTTACCGCCGCCAGCCTCATGAACCGCCCCCCGTCCGATCGGCACACCTGGGGGCTGCGGCGCGCCGAAGTGCTCAGCGCGCTCGCCCAAGCCGCACTGCTCCTGGGTGTGGGGATCTTTGCTCTCGTCGAGGGCATCCGCCGATTGTTCGAGCCGCCCGAGATCGCGTCGGGCAGCCTGCTGTTCTTCGGCATCGTCGGGCTCGCCGCCAACGTCGCGTCGCTGCTGGTGCTGATGAGCGGCCGCAAACAGAACCTGAACATGCGCGCCGCGTTCCTCGAGGTCGTCAACGACGCCCTCGGCTCGGTCGCCGTTATCGCCAGCGCCATCCTGATAGCCACTCTCGGCTGGTACCGGTCTGACGCGATCGCGGGCATCCTGATCGCCCTGCTGATCATCCCCCGCACGGTCATCCTGCTGCGCGCCTCCGGCAGCGTGCTGCTGGAATCCACTCCGCCCGACCTCGATCTCGGCGAGGTGCGTCGACACATCCTCGGGCTTCCGCATGTCGTTTCCGTGCACGACCTCCATGCCTCCCAGGTCTCGACCGACCTTCCCACCCTGACCGCGCACGTCGTCGTCGACGACACCCTGACCCCGGAGCAGTCCGCACGGATGCTGCAGGACCTGCAGGAGTGCGTCGCCGAGCACTTCCCGGTCAGCATCGAGCACTCCACCTTCCAGATCGAACCGCAATCACACCCCGGAGAGCACACCGCCCATGCGTAAAACCCGCCGCTACCTCTTTTCTGTCATCGCGACAGTCCTTCTCGGGACTGGCATCACACTCACAGTCGCGAGCCCAGCACAGGCCCACGACGATCTGCTGGGCTCGTTCCCGGAGTCAGACTCAACCGTCGCCGTCTCGCCGGATGAGATCACCTTGTCTTTCAGCGGCGAGCTCATCTCTGACATGCAGTCAGCGGTCATCGAGGTGACCTCCGCCGGCGGCGAGAACATCGCTACCGACGCCCCGATTGTCAGTGGCACCGCGATCACGCAACACCTGGCACCCAACCCACCGGATGGCGCCTTTACCGTTCTGTGGCGGGTCGTTTCCGGCGACGGGCACCCGATCAGCGGCGAGTACACCTACACGGTCGAACCCAACCAAGCCGACACGAGCAACCCCGGCGCGAGCGCGACAGACCAGACGCCCGAACCGTCCATAACCATGGCCGTGACAAGCAGTACCACCGGCAGCAACGCACCGTTCGGGGGTGCAGCACTCCTGCCGATCCTCGCCGTACTCACCGGGGTCATCATCCTTGGAGTAGGATTGATCGTGGTATTCAAGGTCACCCGCGAACGTCGACTCCGCAGCGAGGAAGCGGTCGACCGGCGGGCTCAGCAGGGTGCCGAGTCCACGAGTGAGGACGCGTCCCATGAGAAGTGACCGGGTGCGACTGTTCGCGATGGCATTCGTCGTCGCCGCAGTAGTCGTGTTGGTGGATCAGGTAACGAAAGCGGCCGTCATCGCCGGGCTGAGCGAAACGGAGCGGATACCCATCCTGGGTGACCTGCTCGGGTTGCAACTGGCGTTTAACCCCGGGGCGATCCTCTCCCTCGGATCCTCAGCAACCTGGTTGCTCACGCTGCTTGGCGTGATCGCCACGGTGTTCCTCGTCGTCACCGCAACGCATGCTCGCAGCGCCGGGTGGGCGGTGGGCATCGGGCTGATTCTCGGGGGCGCGCTCGGAAATTTGATCGACCGACTGTTCTCACCCCCCGGTTTCGCGCGCGGTCAGGTGACTGACTTTCTCGCGTACGGGAACCTCTTCATCGGCAATCTCGCCGATATTGCCCTCGGCGCCGGTGCAATCGTGCTCGCCCTCGCCCTATTGAGTCGCTCTCAGCGAACCCGCGAAGTCCCTGCCGCGGATCGAGCTGCTAACGAGCCCGAGGCGACGGTGACCGCATGAGTGAGAAGACGCGTGTCGCAGCCCGTTTCCAGCGGAACGCGTTCGCCCCCGGGCTGGTCGCTGCGGCTGTTCTCTTCGTCGCTCCCGTCCTCATGGGGAACGACTGGTTCACCCTGGTGTTGTTCGTGACCGCCATCATGGCTGCCATCGTGGGATGGTTCTCGATCCAGGCGCGCCAGTGGTGGTGGACACCCACATTCCTCGCTATCGCCGTGATCTGGAATCCTGTGTTCCCGTTGCCATTCACGGGCCCCGTTTGGGCGAGCGCCCAACTCGTCGCGGCGGTTGTGTTCCTCGTCGCAGGCGTGCTCATCAAGGTGCCGCGCGCATGAGTCCGCACAAGCGAATCGGATGGACCGCCGCGCTGCTCGCCTTCGGCATCGTGCTCTCGGGATGCGCCGCAAATGATGCTCTCGCAGAGCAGTACCGGAACGGGAGCGAGAAAGGATACATCTCCGGCGACTTTCAGGTCGTAGAGATCCCGGAGCCCGACCGCGGCGATCCGGTGGTGTTCGACGGGGTCACCGAGACGGGCGAGACGGTGTCTAGCGACGACTACCGGGGTGGTGTGCTGGTGGTGAACTTCTGGTATGCCGCGTGCGGGCCGTGCATCGTCGAGGCGCCGTTTCTCGAGGAGGTTTCGCAGGACTATCAGGAACGGGGCGTCGCTTTTCTCGGAGTGAACACCTACGATCAGCCCGCTACGGCGCTGTCCTTCGCGCAAGACAACAACGTCACGTACCCGAGCGTGATCGATGTCAATGACGGGCGGGTCAAGCTCGCGTTCGCGCAGCTCACTCCCATTCAGGCCACCCCGACGACGCTCGTCTTGGATCGTGACGGACGCGTGGCCGCCCGGATCATCGGGCAGCTGGCGAGCGCGTCCATCCTGTCCACCCTCGTTGACGGCGCTCTGGCAGAGGACTCGTCGTGAATCCTGGTCAGGTGGTCTTCGATGGTGCCCTGTGGGTGGCGATACCCATCGCCGTTCTCGCCGGTCTTGTCTCGTTCGTCTCGCCATGCGTGCTGCCGCTCGTGCCGGGCTACCTGGGATACCTCGGTGGCACCTCGGCAGAGAGCGGTGCATCCGCTGACGCGAATGCGCGGACGGCCACCGCGGAGCGTGCCCGCCTGCTGGTGGGCGTGGGGTTGTTCATCGCGGGGTTCACGGTGGTGTTCGTGAGTGTGACGATTCTGGGCGGTACGTTCGGTTACCTGCTGCTGCAGTACACGAACGTCCTGACCCGCATCTTCGGCGTGGTGGTGATCGCGCTCGGGCTGGTGTTCATTGGCTTCTTCGGCATCGCACAACGCACCCTGAGGCCCCGCATCCAAGGCCGGGCCAGCTTGATCGGTGCTCCTCTCCTCGGATTCGCACTGGGTGTCGGGTGGACGCCCTGTATCGGCCCCACACTGGCAGCGATCCTGTCGATGTCGTGGAACCTTGGCGATCCTGCCCGCGCGGGGCTCCTCGGACTTGCCTACTCACTGGGGCTCGGCATCCCCTTCCTGCTGCTCGCGCTCGGCTGGGGATGGGCCTCACGCTCCGTGTCGATCCTCCGCCGCCACATCCGCGTCCTCAACATCGTCGGTGGGGCCCTGCTGGTCGTGCTGGGGCTGCTGATGGTGACCGGGCTCTGGACCGTGCTGATGTCGGCGCTGCAACAGGTGGTGATCAATGTCCCCGTCCCGCTCTAACACCGCGGTCGATCCGCTGCGCCCAGCCGATCACGCCGACACCGACCGCGACGAGATCGCCAGTCCCGCTCTCGGGATCGTCGGGTGGCTGCGATGGGCGTGGCGACAGCTGACCAGCATGCGGACCGCCCTCGTGCTGCTGCTGTTCCTCGCAATCGCCGCCGTCCCGGGTTCGCTGTTTCCGCAGCGTAGCGCCGACCCGAATGGCGTCATCCAGTGGGAGCGCAACAACCCCGACGTCTTCCCCCTCGCCGACGCAATCAGCCTGTTCGATGTGTACTCGTCGCCGTGGTTCTCCGCGATCTATCTTCTGCTATTCGCCTCCCTCATCGGCTGCGTGATCCCGCGCGCGAAGCACCACTACACCGCGCTGCGTTCCCAGCCGCCCCGCACCCCTGCGCGACTGTCTCGACTCCCCGCCTACCAGGAAGCGATCCTGCCTATCGTCGAGCGAAGCCCGGACGCCGCGGGGTTCGCGATCGACCTTGCAGAGCGTCAGTTGCGTCGCGCCGGCTATCGCGTGCACCGTTACGACGGCGCCGGTGGGGCGTCGGTGTCGGCCGAGCGTGGCTACCTGCGTGAGACCGGCAACCTGCTGTTTCACCTCGCCCTGGTCGGTGTGCTCACCTCGGTCGCCATAGGCACCGGATTCGCCTATACCGGCCAGCGGGTCGTGGTGGAAGGAACCACGTTCGTCAACGCGCTCAGCGACTACTCGTCCTTCAATCCCGGTCGGTTCGTAGACGGGACCGGACTCGCTCCGTACTCGCTCACCCTCGACGATTTCCAGGTCTCGTACCGCCTGCCCGGCACGCCCGGGGCCGGACAGGCGGGGGACTTCTCCGCAGACGTCACCGTCCGCACACCCGGAGACGAGGAGAACACCGAAAGCGTGCTCGTCAACTACCCGATCACGGTCGATGGGGATCGGGTCTTCCTCCTCGGCAACGGTTACGCACCCACCCTCTCCATCCGCAACCCCGACGGCGAGCTGGTCTACAGCGAGTCCCAGCCCTTCCTCCCACAGGACACAGCAATGACCTCTCTGGGGATCATCAAGATTCCGGACGGGCTGCCGGAGCAGGTCGGCCTCGTCGGCTTCTTCTACCCCACACAGGGCGTGCTGCCCTCAGGCGCGTTCACCTCGATCTACCCCGACGTGGTAAACCCGGTCCTCACCCTCAATGTGTTCAGCGGCGATCTCGGCATCGACGACGGCACACCCCGGTCGGTGTACACCCTCGACGTCGGCAGTCTGACCCAACTCACCGGGGGCGACTCCGGCCTGGACTCCCTCGAACTCACCCCCGGAGCCACCGCCGATCTCCCCAACGGGTGGGGCACCGTCACCTGGGAGGACGACACGGAACAGGTCGGCGAGCCCGTGAAACGGTTCGCGTCCCTCCAGATTCAGAGCGACCCCAGCGGCGTCTGGGTACTCGTGTTCTCGATCCTCGCCCTCCTGGGCCTATTCGCCGGACTGTTCGTCCCGCGCCGACGCCTCTGGGTCAAAGCTCACCTCACGCCGGACGGGGTTCACGTCGACTACGCCGGTCTCGCGCGGGGAGAGGACCCGGCTCTCTCCCGCGCCGTCACCGACTTCGCATCTCGACACGCCACCGCCTATTCCGACCTGCCGAACGCAGCCACACGCCCATGACGGACTGGATCCCGGACGTACCGCCCACGTTGATGGGGTTCCTTTCCCCTGTCCCGCTACCGTTCCCGCTGCTGCCGCTTGTCGCGGCGATTCTTGCCGCCGCCTACCTTCTGGGGGTTATCCGGATGTGGGTACGGGGGCGGCGCTGGCCGATCTGGCGAACCGTGAGCTTCCTGCTCGGATGCGCCAGCCTCGCCGCCATCACCGGGCTCGGCGTCGAGGCCTACGGATACGCGCTGTTCTCCGTGTTCATGTTCCAGCAACTCACGCTCATGATGGCGATCCCGCCGCTGCTGGTCCTCGGCTCACCGGGCACACTCCTCTTGCGGTCCACCCCCCACGATGGCGTCGGTCGGTCGGTCCTTCAGATCGCGCATGCGGGGCTACGCAGCCGATTCGCGCGGTGGCTTCTCAGCCCCTGGGTCGCGCTACCCCTGTATCTCTTCGCGTTCTACGGCCTCTACCTGGCCGACTTCGCCGACCTCATCCTCGCGTTGCCCGGCGGTCATCTCGGCCTCGAGGTCGGCTTTCTCATCGCGGGGATCCTGTTCACCATCCCGGTACTCTCGGCGGACCCGCTGCCCGTGCGCCTCAATCACGCGGGACGAGCCCTCGACGTCTTCGCGGAAGCCGCGCTGCACGCCTTCTTCGGGGTATTCCTGATGATCTCGGGAAGCCTCCTCATCAACACCTTCGCCGCGTCCAGCCTCGCCCTGGGCGTCGACCCCCTCGAAGATCAGAGAATCGCGGGCGGGCTGGCCTGGTCGTACGGAGAAGCACCCACCCTGCTGATGCTCCTGTTCGTCATGCATCGCTGGTACCGCGACGACACCACACGCGGTGCGGCGGCTGCCCGGTATGCCGACGCACACGGCGACCCCGATCTGGACGCGTACAACGCCTACCTCGAAACCCTCCGCGAGAAAGGCACCTGACGAATGCTTTCGCTCACCTTCGCCTCACCCGACGCGCCGACGGCAGCCGCGCGGGCCAGCATCGGTGCGGGGCTGCCACTGTGGACGGCGGTTCCGATGTCGGCGGTCCGAACCGGCCTCACGCCGGCGTCGGTCGTCGGCGCCGGGCTCAACGCGCTCCTCCTGACCAGGGCCCGAGCCGGGCTGATCCTGTTTGGACTCACTCGCCGTCTCCGTAACCGACCTCGCACCTACCGATAGGAACAATCCCATGTCCGGAACAGAGCCTCTATCCCTCGATGGGATCTCCTTGTTGCTGGTGTGGACGGCAATAGCCACCTACGCACTAGCCTTCATCGCCTTCACCATTGACCTGGCCCTGCGCGCCTCTCGCACCGACTCGGTGTCTCTGCGCGAACATGTCCCCGTGCTCGTTGCGGCAGGCGCCAACGTCCCCCGGCACAGCGCCGCCGATACTGCCGCCGCCGAACAAGGAGCCATCGATGACCTGCGGGTGCCGCCGAGACTGCGGCCCCGGCTGCTGTGGGCTCGCATCGGCACAGCGCTCACCTTCCTCGGGTTTCTGTTCCACGCGGTAGGCACCGTGTTGCGTGGAATCGCGGCCGAGCGGGTTCCCTGGGCGAACATGTACGAATTCGCTCTCACCGGGACGTTGTTGATCGTGGCGGTATTCCTCATCGTCCTCCGGTGGTATGACCTCCGCTTCCTTGGTGCATTCCTCATCGGAATAGTCGTGCTTCTTCTCGGTGGGGCGACGGTCGCTTTCTACGTGGAGGTCGTCCCGCTGATGGATCCCCTGAAGAGCATCTGGCTGGTGATCCACGTGTTCGTCGCGTCCCTTGCCACGGCACTCTTCGCGATCGCATGCGGGATATCAATTGTTCAGCTGCTGCAAGCGCGCCGCGAGACGCGAGCCTCGGCGGTATCAGATGCCGACATTCGCCGCCCTGGACTTCTGCGCACGCTCCCCGGTTCCGACGCCCTGGAATCGCTCTCCTACCGCTTCGCGATTGTCGGTTTCATGTTCTGGACCTTCACGCTCATCGCCGGCGCAATCTGGGCGAACGACTCGTGGGGACGCTACTGGGGCTTCGACACCAAAGAGGTATGGACGTTCGTCATCTGGGTGCTCTACGCCGGCTACATCCACGCCCGAGCGACCCGCGGATGGCGCGGCACGCGTTCCGCCTGGCTGTCCATCATCGGGTTCGCGACCGTGCTGTTCAACTTCACCATCGTCAACATCTTCTTCAAAGGCCTGCATTCATACTCCGGCCTCAGCTGATCGGCGGGTTCAGGACGTCGGGGCGACTGCGGGCTGGGAGTCGTCCAACTCGGTCATGCCGCGAACGAGTGCCGGGCGACGCGCAGCGCGAACGCCGTTCGCGATGACGATCAGCTCCGCGATCTCGTGAACCAGGACGACCCCGGCAAGCCCCAGCACCCCGAATAGCGCGAGAGGGAAGAGCACGACGATGATCGCCAGCGCAAGGCCGATATTGGCGGTCATGATCCGCCGTCCGCGTCTGGCGTGTGCCAGGGCGCTGGGGATGAGGCGGAGATCGTGGCCGGTGAAGGCGACGTCGGCAGATTCGATCGCCGCCGCGGAGCCTTTCGCTCCCATGGCGATCCCGACGGTTGCGGTAGCCAGCGCCGGGGCGTCGTTGATACCGTCACCGACCATCGCGGTCGGACGCGCCGCTACGAGCGCCGCGATCGCGTCGGCCTTGTCTCTCGGCAGCTGCTCGGCCCGGACATCGGTGATTCCGGCTTCCTCAGCGATCGCGTGCGCGGTGCGGTTGTTGTCACCGGTGAGCATGATCGTGTCGATGCCCTGCGCGTGCAACATCCGGACCGTTTCCGGCGCCTCCGGGCGGAGCTCGTCGCGCACCCCGATCAGACCGGCGAGCTGTGCGTCTGCTTCGACGACAACAACGGTCATGCCGCGCGCTGCCATCTCCTCCGCGGCGACGCGGAGCACGCCGGGGTCCAGCCAGCGGGCGTTGCCGACGCGCACGACCCGGTCGCCTACCCCGCCAGTGACACCGTGGCCGGCCTCCTCCACCACGTCAGTCGCGGATGCAGCTCCCGGTCCGGCCTGGGTGATCGCCCTGGCCAGTGGGTGCGTGCTGGTCGCTTCGACCGCTGCAGCCCAGGTCAGAAGTTCCTCGCGGGTAACGCCCGACGCGGGTCGCACGTCCGTGACGGTGGGTTCGTTGCGGGTGAGCGTCCCGGTTTTATCCAGCGCCACCGTACGGATCGTGCCCAACTGCTCGAACGCCTCACCCGACTTGATCACCACACCGAATTTTGACGCAGCCCCGATCGCGCTGATCACCGTCACCGGAACCGCGATCGCCAAAGCGCAGGGCGACGCGGCGACGAGGACCACCAGGGCGCGCTCGATCCAGGTCCCGGGATCCCCCACGATGAACCCGAACACGACGATCGCGGCAGCGGCAATCAGCACGGCAGGCACCAGCGGGCGGGCGATACGGTCGGCCAACCGCGCCCGGTCTCCCTTCCGAGCATGAGCCTGCTCCACCAGAGCAACAATCTGCGTCAGCGAGTTGTCGCGACCATCGGCGGTCGCCTCGATCCGCAGCGTCGCCGCCCCGTTCACGGAACCCGCGACGACCGTCCCGCCGGGCCCGACATCTACCGGAATGGATTCGCCCGTCACGGCGGACGTGTCCAAACTCGACCGGCCCTCCACGACCACGCCGTCGGTGGCGACACGTTCACCGGCACCCACCACGAGGATGTCGAGTTCGCGCACCTCCGCTGCGGGGATCGTGACATCACCGGTCGGACGTGACACGCGCACCGTCTCCGGAATCAGGGAGAGGAGAGCGCGCAGCCCCGCCTTTGCCCGGTCCATCGCACGGTCCTCAAGGGCCTCGGCGAGGGAGAACAAGAACGCAAGCGTCGCCGCCTCGCCCACATGGCCGAGAAGCACAGCCCCGATCGCGGCGATCGTCATCAGCAGTCCCACCCCGAGGCGGCCGCGGAGAAGCCGACGAACAGCACCGGGAACGAACGTGTACGCACCCGCCACCAATGCGGCCGACTGCAACACCACCGCGGGGATGTCGAGCCCGGACCACTCGAAGATGTACCCGACGAACAGGAACACACCCGACAGGACGGAGGGCAGGAGCGCACGGTCGCGCCACCACGCCGGGCGGACCTCCTCATCCTCGCCGTTGCGTTGGAGCACCGTCCGTGCAGGGTCCGAGCCGCAGCACGCGTCACCCTCGTCCGCAGGCACCTTCGTAGCAGGGCCGCCCGGCTCGCGTGGTGCGCAGCAAGCGTCCGTCGCCGCGGGCCGGTGCAGGTCAACTCGTCGCACCGTGCCGGTCTTTCGCGACTCGCCCGGACCGCAGCATTCCTCGCTCACCGGGTCACCCCGGTCACCACCGAGTCGAGTGACCCGATGCTCTCACAACACTCGCACGCGTCATCGGCGCACGGCGTGCCCTCGTCGACCGCGACCACTGCGTCGAGCAGGTGCCTAATGCCGCGGGTCAGGTGACGGTCAGAGATCTCGTATCGGGTGCGGCGACCCTCTGGGGTAGCCACGACCAGACCACACCCCCGCAAACACGACAAATGGTTCGAGACGTTTGTGCGCGTCAGTTCCAGATCTCGCGAGAGCTCTGCGGGATACCCCGGGCCGTCCAACAAGGTCAACAGAATACGCGAGCGCGTCGGATCAGCCATCGCCCGACCGAGCCGGTTCATCACATCGAGACGGGACGCTATAGTCAGCATGCGATGACTATACAGCAGTTACTGACCTAATCTGTTCGGCCCCTCGACAGCAGGGGGCGTGGAAGTGAGCGGCCCGCTGGTGACTGACGCCGCGAAAGTAGGCAGCTTCTCAACGAGGCCCCTGCTGCTCCCGCCGCCTCAACGCCTGGCCTGGGCCCTCCGGCCAACACCTGGGCCCTCCGTCCAACAATCGGAGCGCGCTATGGCTGGCGCGTGGTCAGGATCCCGTCCCCTCCAACCGGTGCCCGTTCCAGCGAAGGCGGATGCGGATGCGGTCGACATGCTCGATCCCCTCGACGTGGGCCAGTGCGCGCGCGACCTTGTCGACGAGTTCGGGTTCTACGCCGTCGAGGAGACGCCGGCCCACGCTGCGGATAGTGCCGATCAGGAGGATGAAGATCGCCGCGAGATGATCAGTCCGACGATGGGGTCGGCGAGGGGGAAGCCGAGGAGCACTCCGATTCCCCCGACGACCGCGAGGGAGGTGACTCCGTCGGTGCGTGCCGCTGAAAACAACAACAATGCTCTGCATGGTGATGGCGGGGGCTGCCGCCGAGAGAATGCTCGGCTTGGAGGATGGCATCGGCCACCAACCGGGATGCGTGCTCGTTCTCCAGCCGGTAGAAGATCTTCTGCCCCTCCTGCCTCGTCGCCACTATGCGAGCCAGGCGCAGCTTGGCAAGTTGCTGCGAGACGGCGGCAGGCGACTTGTCGATCACTTCGGCGAGAGCGCTGACGGAAAATTTGTCCGCATCCTCCAGCGCGAGGACAATCCGCACACGTGTCGCGTCAGCGAGCATCCCGAAGATCTCCACCGCAAGCTCGACGTATGAACTATCCGGACGATACGCACTTGGTTATGACAGCCTGATATGGCCCCGGGGTGACGGCTACATGTGGCTCCACCGTTTCGGACTTGCCGGGGGCCTTTCGCGGGTTTGAGTGGGCCGCCCGTGAGCGTGTTCTCGTCTGGATGATTCTGACGAGAGGGCCCTTGATGAGGTCGACGGTGGATCTGTTCGCAACTATTCGGAGGGACGCCCGGGTCGAGGGACTCTCGGTGCGGGAGTTAGCGCGCCGGCATGGGGTCCACCGACGGACGGTGCGGTCCGCGTAGGGGTCTGCCGAGCCACCGGCACGGAAGGTGCAGGTTCGGGTGGCGCCTCGTCTGGCTCCGTTTAAAGAAGCCATTGATCAGATGCTCCGGGTGGATCTCGATGCTCCGAAGAAGCAACGCCACACAGCTACCCGGATCCTCGCCCGGCTCGCGGAGGAACACGGTGCAACGGAGCTGTCTTACTCCACGGTCCGGGACTACGTCCGGACCCGCCGAGTCGAGATCGAAGTGGACGCCGGCCGCCGGAGGGTTGACGCGTTCATCCCGCAGGGGCACGCGCCCGGGGCTGAGGCGGAGGTCGACTTCGGCGACGTCTGGGTGGTTCTCGCCGGGGTGAAAACGAAGTGCCACATGTTCGTCTTCCGCCTCTCCCACTCGGGAAAGGCGGTGCACCGGATCTACTCCACCCAGTCGCAGGAAGCGTTCCTGCAGGGACACATCGACGCGTTCGACACGATCGGTGGTGTGCCGACGAGGCATATCCGGTACGACAATCTGACCTCTGCAGTGACGAAGGTGCTGTTCGGGAGGCGTCGGGATGAGAACGACCGGTGGGTGCTGTTCCGCTCCCACTACGGGTTCGACGCGTTCTACTGCGAACCCGGAATCGGCGGCGCGCACGAGAAGGGCGGGGTCGAGGGTGAGGTCGGGAGGTTCCGCCGGAATCGACTCTCCCCGATGCCCGAAGTCGACTCCCTCGCCCAACTCAACGAGAAGCTCATCGCCTGGGACGAAGCGGACGACGCCCGCCGGATCGACACCCGGCTCCGGTCGGTCGGAGGGGACTTCGCCACTGAAAAACCGCTCCTCGCCGCTCTGCCGGCAGAGCGGTTCGATCCGGGGTTGCCGCTCACGCCACGAGTGGATAGGTCGAGTCTGATCACGGTGCGGATGGCGAGATACTCCGTCCCCTCCCGCCTGATTGGTCGGCAAGTGCGCGTCTCCCTCGGAGCGGCCGAGGTAGTCGTGTTCGACGGTCGCCTCGAGGTCGCCCGACACGCGAGGGTCGTGGCGCGGGGCGGGGAATCGGTGGACCTCGACCACTACCTCGACGTGCTCAAGAGAAAACCGGGCGCTCTGCCCGGCTCGACGGCACTGGCCGCAGCTCGAGCGGCGGGCACGTTCACGTCCGCGCATGAAGCGTTCTGGGCCGCAGCCCGGAAGACCGACGGGGACTCCGTCGCCACCCGGCAGCTGATCGACGTCCTCCTCCTGCACCGATCCATGGCCGCCGCCGACGTCGAAGCCGGCATCCGGTCGGCCCTGCTCGTCGGAGCGGTCACCGCCGATGTCGTCGCGGTCGAAGCCCGTCGACATGAAGCAGCGGGTGGGGCCAGTTCTGGCCGTCACCTCGTTGCTCGAGCACACGACGATGAACGGCGCGACGGACAAACCACCGGGCCCCGGGTCATCAGCCTCACCCAACGCCGGCTCGCGGATCCCGCCGCCGTCATCGCCGGGCTCCCCGCCGACACGAGGCCACTCCCGTCGGTGGCGGGTTACGACCAGCTGCTCCGACTGCCTGCACGAACCGAGACCACAGCCGCTCCGGCCGTGAAGGAAGGAACTGCATCATGACCGTCACCACCAGCGTCACCACCACCCTGAGACGTCGACGAGGGCTCACCGAGGAAGCTGCCATCGCGGCGATCGACCAGGCGTGCCGGCGGCTCCGGTTGCCGACGATCCGAGCCGTCGTCGACGAGGCCACCGCGACCGCTCAGAAGGAACAGCTCAGCTATCACGGGTTCCTCGCCGAACTCCTCCTCGCCGAGTGCGACGACCGGGACCGGCGCTCGTCCGTCCGCCGGGTGAAAGCCGCCGGCTTTCCGAGGGACAAGTGGTTAGGGGACTTCGACTTCGACGCGAACCCGAACATCAACGCCGCGACCATCAACACCCTCGCCACCGGCGAGTGGGTCCGGAAAGGGAAACCACTCTGCCTCATCGGCGACTCTGGCACCGGCAAATCGCACCTCCTCATCGGCCTCGGCACCGCCGTGGCTGAGAAAGGCTTCCGGGTCAAATACACCCTCGCCACCCGGCTTGTGAACGAACTCGTCGAAGCCGCGGATGAGAAGAACCTCGCCCGCACCATTGCCCGCTACGGCCGGGTGGATCTCCTCGCGATCGACGAGCTGGGGTATATGGAATTGGATCGCCGCGGCGCGGAGCTCCTGTTCCAGGTCCTCACCGAGCGGGAGGAGAACAACTCCATCGCGATCGCGTCGAATGAGTCCTTCTCCGGGTGGACGAAAACCTTCACTGACCCGAGACTCTGCGCTGCGATCGTTGACCGGCTCACCTTCAACGGCACCATTATCGAAACCGGCACCGACTCCTACCGACTCGCCCACACCCGACACCAGCAACAAACCAACTGACGAGTAGGCATCACTAGTCATCGTCCGTTTTGGCTATCATCGGTGTATGACGATGAACTGTTCACCTGATCTGGATCCCGCTGTCGCGCTATTCCACTCGCTTGCTGACGAGACTCGGCTCGCGGTCGTGCAGCAACTGGCCGGCGGGGAGTTGAGAGTCACCGACCTGGTGGCACGTCTCGGTCTCGCCCAATCGACCGTTTCCGCTCACGTCGCCTGCCTACGAGATTGTGGCCTCGTGGCGGGGCGGTCGGAGGGCCGTCAGGTCTTCTACTCCCTGTCCCGTCCCGAGCTGATCGACCTTCTCCGAGCGGCAGAGGGAGTGCTCGAAGCGACCGGATCCCGAGTGGACCTGTGCTCGGTCTACGGCACCCGGGAGATGGCGAAGTGACGGCTCTCGACACCGCCGAGGTCGAGCGCCTCAGCCGACGCGGCTTGCGCCTCGCCCAACGGGCTTCGCGCAGCGCGGCGGAAGAAAGCACGACCTCCCCCCATGACGGACCCCCTCTCGCCCGAGCGGAGGGTCTCGAAGTGTCAAGTTCGCCTCGCCGTGCGACCGAGAGGGGCCGAGCTCGACGGTTCCTACTAGCGGTCGGTGTCGCAGCAGTCGCTGTACTGGTCGACCAAGGCGCCAAAGCGCTCGCCCTCGCGCAGCTCCGCGAGGACGAGCGAATCCCGCTCCTCGGGGACTGGCTCGGCTTACAACTCGCATTCAACCCCGGCACCGTCATGTCCCTCGCAGCCGACGCAACCTGGCTGTTGACGGCCGTAGCGGGTGCGGCCTCGATCGCCCTGCTCATCGCCGCGACACGTGCTCGCACCGTCGGATGGGCGATCGCGATCGGCCTCGTATGGGGAGGGGCAGTCGGCAACCTCCTGGACCGACTGCTCGCCCCGCCCGGATTCGGCCGCGGTCACGTGACCGATTTTCTCGCCTACGGCAACCTCTTCATCGGCAACCTCGCCGATGTCATCCTCGGTGTTGGGGTGGGGCTCGGCCTGCTGGTCTACCTCCGGGAGGCGAAGGCATGATCCTCCACTCCGTCCTGCAAGCGATCGGCCTGTTCTTTGCCACGAACATCGACGACATCATCGTGCTGTCACTATTCTTCGCCCGCGGCGCTGGGCAACGAGGTGCAACGGCTCGGATTCTGGTCGGTCAGTACCTGGGATTCGTAGGTATTCTCGCCGCCGCCGTACTCGTATCCCTCGGCGCCGGAGCGTTCCTGCCTCCCGATGTCATCCCCTATTTCGGCCTGATTCCACTGGCGCTGGGGTTATGGGCAGCCTGGCAAGCGTGGCGCCACAGGCACGAGGACGATGATGACGATGAGGTCAAGATCGAAGGCAAGAAGGTCGCTGTCTGGGCCGTAGCCGGAGTCACCTTCGCTAACGGCGGAGACAACATCGGCGTCTACGTCCCCGTCTTCCTCACCGTGGGGCCGGCCGCCGTGGTCGCTTACTGCCTTGTGTTCCTCGCGCTCGTTGCAGTGTTGGTGATAGTGGCCAAGTTCATTGCCACGCGACGTCCGATCGCCGAAATCCTGGAACGTTGGGAGCACATCCTTTTCCCGCTAGTTCTCATCGGGCTTGGCATCTTCATCCTGATAAGCGGGGGCGCATTCGGACTCTGATCCACCGCGTTTCGACGTCGAGCACGGGGACTCGATCCAGTCGGACGATCTATCACGGCCGTCATCGTGGGGGGGCTCAGAGACGACTCCCGCCCGAAGGTGAGGGAAGGCCCGCACCCCTACCGCGGCGGACATCCCCGGTCGCTAACACCGATTCGGTGGAGCCACATGTAGCCGTCACCCCGGGGCCACCTCTAGTTGACATAGCCACGCACTTTCCCGCTTATCTGCATGCATACGCAGATGTATGCATGCAGATGTCCTCACTCGACCACCGATAGGTGCGCGCTGGGCGACCGCACGTCTCGACGTCGTCTCACACGGTCGACTTTCGCTGTATTCAGATTCATTCTCACCCTCCCGGCGGTCGTCGTGCAGATAGGAGGTCTTTACCGTCTCGCACCGTAGACACTCAACGTGCACGTTCATCCCACCCATCGTGACTTCAAGTACCCTAGGGGGGTATAGTATGTCCTTGTGAACGGTTACTCGGACAACAAAGATGACCTTCTGAAGCGACTCAGTCGCGCGGAAGGTCAGGTGCGAGGGATCGCGCGGATGCTGGAAAACGATAAGTACTGCATCGACATCCTCACCCAGGTTTCCGCCGCGACCAGCGCCCTCGAGACGGTGGCCCTGTCCCTGCTGGCCGATCATTTGTCGCACTGTGTCGCGGAAGCGGCCGCAGAGGGCGGTGCCGTTGCGACCGAGAAGATCCGCGAAGCCAACGAGGCGATCGCTCGCCTGGTCCGTTCCTGACCCCCAACGAAAGGCACTCATCATGAACACCACCAACGACCGCACCGACCTGGGCCTGACCGACTCCGCCGCCGGGTGCAGCTGTTGTTCCACCGCGTCCGCCGTCGACACCCCGATAGCAGCGTCCACGACTACTCAGGTTGTCTTGGTCGACGGGATGACCTGCTCGCACTGCGTGATGAGTGTCACCGAGGAGCTCACCTCGATCGAGGGTGTCGAGTCCGTGTCGGTCGACCTGAACGCGGGCGGCGCCTCGCGCGTCAGCATTCACAGTGGAGCGCCGATCGACGCTACGCAGGTGCGGGCCGCAGTAGAGGAGGCAGGGTACACCCTCGCCGGCAACCCCGCATGAGCACCGCCGATGTGGAGCTCGAGATCTCAGGGATGACCTGTGCGTCCTGCGCGACGCGGATCGAGCGCAAGCTGAACAAGCTTCCCGGGGTTGAAGCGACCGTAAACTATGCGACCGAGAAGGCGCGTGTGCGTGCCGACGGTGTCGAGACCGCGGAGTTGATCGCCGCCGTCGAATCCGCGGGGTATTCCGCGGTGCTTCCCGCCCCGATCGTCGCGGAGCCCACCTCGACGGACGAGGTGCCCGAGGATCCTGAGCTGGTTTTGCTTCGGCACCGGTTGCTGATCAGCACCGCACTGGCAGTGCCGGTCGCGCTGATGTCGATGATTCCGCTGCTCCAGTTCACCTACTGGCAGTGGCTGGCGTTGACCCTCACCGCACCGGTGGCGGTCTGGGGCGCGTGGCCCTTCCATCGTGCCGCGTTCGTGAACGCCCGACACGGCGCGGCGACCATGGACACCCTGATCAGCGTCGGAGTGATCGCCTCGTTTGGGTGGTCGCTGTACGCGTTGTTCTTCGGAATGGCCGGGATGCCGGGCATGCACATGACTTTCACCCTGTTCGGCAGCCCTGAGGCCGGGAGCGGCGAGATCTACCTCGAAGTCACTGCCCTCGTGACGGTATTCATCCTTGCCGGCCGATATGTCGAAGCCCGCGCGAAGAAGTCCTCATCCGAAGCGCTCCGCGCCCTCCTTCATCTCGGCGCGAAACACGCCACTCTGCTCGTCGACGGCATCGAACAGCTCGTGCCGGTGTCACAGCTAGCCGTCGGCGACCAAGTTGTCGTGCGCCCCGGGGAGAAAATCCCCTCCGACGGGCTCGTGGTTGAGGGCGCGTCCGCGATCGACGCGAGCATGCTGACAGGCGAATCCGTCCCGGTTGAGGTCACCAGAGGTTCCCGAGTGGTCGGCGCCACCGTGAACGTCGGCGGGCGGCTGACCCTGGAGATCACCCGCGTCGGCGCCGATACCGAGCTGGCACGGATGCAACGACTGATGGACGAAGCGCAAACCGGCAAGGCCAAGGTACAGCGCCTCGCTGACCGCGTCTCGGCCGTGTTCGTTCCGATCGTGATCGTCCTGGCGATCATCGCGTTCGTCGGATGGCTGCTGCTCGGCGGGTCTCTCGAGGTTGCGTTCACCGCGGCCGTCGCGACCCTGATCATCGCCTGCCCCTGCGCCCTCGGTTTGGCAACGCCCACCGCGCTGCTCGTCGGCACCGGCCGCGGATCGCAGCTGGGCATCCTAATCCGCGGACCCCAGGTACTCGAGCAGACCCGCCAGGTCGACACCATCGTGCTGGACAAGACCGGCACCATCACGAACGGTGTCATGTCCGTCACCACCCTCTCCCCTGCACCCGGCATCACTCCCGAGGACCTCCTAGCATCGGCCGCCGCCGCAGAGTGGGGATCGGAACACCCCGTCGCCCGTGCGATCGTCGCGGCAGCGGAGGGCACACCGACTCCTGCCGAGGCATTTACCTCGCACGCCGGATTCGGCGTGCAAGCGGTGATCGATGACGCTGTCGTGGTCGCTGGGCGTCCCCTGTGGGTCGAAGACCAATGGTCCGTCCACGCCCCCACCACCCACCGTACCGAAGCTGAGGGTCTGGAAGCGGCCGGGGCGACGGTAATTGCGGTCGCACGCGACGGCGAGTTCCTCGGCATGATCGCCGTGTCCGACACCGTCAAGCCCAGCAGCGCCGAAGCGATCGCACGTTTCCGCGCGCTCGGGCTCCGTCCGGTGCTGCTCACCGGCGACAACGCCGGCGCGGCGCAGCACATCGCCGCCCTCGTCGGCATTGACGAAGTCCGCTCCGGAGTCACCCCTGCCGGGAAGCTCGAAGCGATCCGGCAGCTGCACGCCTCGGGGCGGGTGGTGGCGATGGTCGGCGATGGCGTGAACGACGCCGCGGCCCTCGCCGCGGCGGATCTCGGGGTGGCAATGGGCGGCGGGACGGATGCGGCGATCGCCGCGAGTGACATCACGATCGTCTCCGGTGACCTGCTCGTGGTCGCGGATGCGATCCGGCTTGCCCGCCGAACCCTGGGCGCCATCAAGGGAAACCTGTTCTGGGCGTTCGCGTACAACATCGCCGCGATCCCGCTGGCGATGCTCGGCCTGCTAAATCCGCTGATCGCGGCCGCCGCGATGGCGTTCTCGTCTGTGTTTGTGGTCACCAACAGCCTCCGGCTGCGACGCTTCCGCGCCCACGCCACCGCTTCGGCCGCCGTAGCCGTACCTCTGTCCCGCACGCCCCAGCTGGCCTGATCCGTTTACCCTGGGAAGCGAGCGAGGTGACATGTCGATGATCGCTCTGGCGCAACGCCTGCCTCGCATGGCCGCCACCTGGCGGACCGCGCTGCCTGCCGGACCGGCCCTGATCGCCCGTGGCACTGTCCTTCCTAGACCACCGTCTCTGCTGGTTCTCTGCATCGGTCGTACCTGAGGGGTGCAGTCAGCCGACCCGTTCCTGCGCGTGGGCACAGCAGTCTCGCGCACGAACATCCGGTTCGTGCGCCTCACAACGACTGAGAAGACACCTGATGAAGAACCGTGCCACGGCGACCGCCGCGATCACCCTGACCGCCCTGCTCGCTCTCGCCGGTTGCACCGGCACCACGACCGGTGGCGGGATGGACAACATGCCCGGGATGGGCTCATCGTCCTCGGCGTCCCCTGCCGCCGATGTGAACTCCGCAGACATGCAGTTCACGATGATGATGATCCCGCACCACGAACAGGCCGTAGAGATGGTCGACATGATCCTCGCCAAGGATGGGATCGATGACCGCGTACTCACTCTCGCCGAGCAGATCAAAGCTGCGCAGGGCCCCGAGATCGAGCTGATGGAGTCGTGGCTGGACGAGTGGGGCACCCCGATGGGCGACATGGGCGGTATGGACGACGGGGGGATGATGTCGGACACTGACATGGAGGCGCTTGAGGGCGCCACCGGCGTGGAAGCGTCGCGCCTGTTCCTGGAGCAGATGATCGTGCACCACGAAGGCGCGATCGACATGGCGCAGACCCAGATCGACAACGGTGAGAACGCCGATGTGATTGCCCTGGCGGAGAACATCGTCGCCTCGCAGACCACCGAGATCACGACGATGGAGGACATCCTCGCGACCCTCTGACAGGCAGGGGCCGGCCACACCCGCCGGCCGGCCCTCGCCCGTGCAGCCCGCCACCATGAACACGCGCACACGCACCCCCACTGCCACCGTCTCGCTGGCGTGCTGACAGTTACCGTCGCGGCCTGCACGACCGCCGGCAGCGATGAACCTTCCTCCGCCCCGCCCGTCGCTCACATTCACGACGTCGCGTTCGCGCCCGACGGTGCTGTGTTGGTCGGCGCACACGCCGGCGCGGACCGCAGGCCACCACTCCTCGAGCCAGCAGAACGTGGTGAGGTCAGGGTTCGCGAAGGTAGCGTGGGGCACGTCGAGGTCTTTCGGCTGGGCAGTGTGAGAACTTCCATCCTGGAAGACCTCGACCCCTGCCCAGAAACCGACACCACCACACCCTCATCTGCAAAGAGCCCATCTAGCGCACCACCAAACGTTGATAGTGTGAGAGCGACATGATCGCCCCGGTGTCCACCCAACCCTCGACAATACTGTCCGAGCGCCTGATGATAACGAAGATCATTACGGGTGTGACGCTCGCGTTTTTTCTCATTCTTGGCGCTTGGGTATCGACCCACTCCTATCAGGAGGCTGGCGCACCGGCTCCCGTTGGCGTCGAGCTGATCGATTCACACGTCGAAGGGCCCGCTCCGAGCGTTCAGACCATCGTTAGCACATACCTGGGCACCAACTCCCTTCTGGGGGTAGGGGTGTGCGCGCTTGGGGTACTGTGCGGGGTTCTTCTCGTTCTGATCGTGTCCAGGTGGTTCCATTCGCGAGGGCGCCCCATCTACGTCCGACGACCGCTTGCATCGACCCGGGTGCTCCTCGCTACGCCGACTCCGCCCCGCAAGGCTGCACTTTCACTCACGCAACTGAGCATCTCGCGAACCTGATACGTCGTACGCCATCTCTCTGATGGCGCCCACTCCGGCTCCCGCCGGAGGTATCCGCTTTGTGCCGTGCGTTTGTTGATTGTTTGGAGTTGCTTCGTGAAGACCCCCGTGAAGGCGACGTTGATCGCCATTGCTGTCGCTGTCGTTCTGGTCCTCGCCAGAATTATCTGTGCCCTGATGAACTATCGCCTCTCGCAGGCGACGCGGAGGTGGCCTCAGCGGTGCGCCCCAATTCGCATGTCGTCGACGACGGAGGTGAGGGCGCCGTCGTCGTCGTGGAGTTCCTGGACTTCGAGTGCGAAGCCTGTGGCGCGTTCCACCCGATCGTGGAGGACCCGCAGGACTGTGCCGCTGGGCACTTCCCGGCCCGCGTCGAGCACGCGACGAAGGCTCTCCATTTCAACGAGGACCGGACGCGTAGTCACCATGAACCGTCGTCCGGCGCTAGAGCTCCCCATGGAACCGCGGCCATGACCGCCGACCCGAAGAAGACTCCGTCGCCTCCTGGGGCATCGTTTTTCCGTGGGTCGGCGCCTCCTAAACCACAGGTTGGGCTCGGCGCAGCACAGGCCAGGGTCGGCGGATCTAAACCGCCACCAGCGAAGCCAGATCAGGGCAGTGGTGACGTACAGCCTGGAGCTTTGCAGATTTCCGCGTTCAATTGCAGAGCCTTGGCGGAGGCTGAGCCGCATGCCTTGGGACTGACCTATGAGTTCAACGCCGCGCCTGAGGGCGACCCTTACGCAGTAACGGTCACGTTTGAGGGACAGCGGGCAGGCGTGACTCACCGTCCCGGTCCCGGCGACAGGTTTCAGGTTTCGACGACAGTAAAGCCCGTACTGCCGGGGGTCGGCCGGGTTGCGGTCACTACTCGAGTCCCGGGATTGGCAGCGGGCTCTTGGAGGGTGGTCGCTCGGCCGTCGGCCCACCATCTCGGACTTGATGAAGGCCCATCCAATGGTCTGCGAGCCGCGTTACCGCATCTACCCGGGGGAAGAGCACAGGGTTCCACGGGTTGGGCTCCGGTGATCGCGCAGCGGGCTCCGGGGGTATTCCTTGGCTCTTGGGCGGCTCTGGTCGGGTTAGGTGCGGTAGTCGGGTTGAGCCTGCAGGCGATGCTCGCCGCCTTTCTAGGGCTGTCGGTGTTCGGGGTAGCACTGGTGTCAGTGATAGCGAGCCTGATCGGGCTGATCGGAGCCAAGGTTTACTACCTTGCGGTGTATCCGGCCGCGCGGCGTCGTGCATTGATCGGGGGAGGGATGTGCATCCAAGGGTTTGTTATTGGCGCCGGTGCGGGCTTAATCATTGGTGCATGGGTGGCTGGCATCCCCATAGGCACGTTGCTTGACATCACCGCGCCCGCGTTGATGTTCGGGATGACGATAGGTCGGTTCGGCTGTTTCTTCAGCGGATGCTGCGTGGGGCGCCCCACCGCATCGCGTTGGGGTTTGTGGTCCTCGGACCGGCGTGTCGGGGTGCGCCGTATCCCTACGCAATTGCTGGAATCCGCTGTCGCGGCGGCGATCGGGGTAGCCGCTCTCGCGCTCCTGATCATCCTGGGGAGCCCGCCGCTGGGTGGCGTGATTTTCATCGGAACCCTGGCCGCTTACGTCGCAGGTCGGCAGCTACTCTTGCCGTTGCGAGCGGAGCGCGGTAAAACCCGTCACGGACGAGCGATAACGTTGGCCGCAGCGGCGATCATCTTGGCCGCCGACGTTGCCGCCGCCATAGTCATGTACGCGCGATGAGCTCCGGTGAGCCGCTGGCGAAGAGGGGCGGGTCACCGGGGACTTGGGATGGGGACTTTGCGGACCGCCGATGAGATCGAACTAGCGACCCTGTCCTGGGTGCACTGGTGCACGCCACGGCCCGACCTTGAGAAGTCCGGATGCACCAGTCCGCAGGACTTCTCCGCGCGGCAGGGAGCGGGCCGGCCTCAATATCCGACGAACACTTCGGTGAACACGCTGAGGTCGTCCACGCCGGAGAGGGACAGCAGGCTACGGACGTGGTCCACCATCCCAGCCGGGCCCGCGAGGTGCCACACCGCGGTCGGGAAGTCCTCCGCCGCTTGACGGACCTCCGGCAGGTCGACGGTGCTGGAAGTGCTCCATAAGGTGAAGTGGTCGCTTCGGCGCGCGAGCGCCGTCAACTCGTCGAGGTACACCGCGCTCGTTCGGTTGCGGTTGAGGTAGACGAGTGCGAGCGGCGCGGGGAGTTGCTCCTCTGTGGCGAAGCGGATCATGCTCAACTGCGGCGTGATACCGATCCCCCCGGCGACGAACACGATCGGATGGCGCGGTGTGCCCTGCAGCGTGTAGAAGCCGTGGGCGCCCTCCAATAGCACCTCCGTCCCGATGGGGTATTGCTCGAGCGACCGCTTGAAGCCGCTCATGGTCCGCCGAAAAGCGATCGAGATCCGTCGTCGGTCGTTCGGCGACGACGCGATGGAGAACACCCGCGAGCTCCCCTGGGGGTCGGCGTGCGCAAGCTGCGGCAGCTTCACCTGGATGTGCTGCCCGGCCGAGAAGGTGAAGCAGGCGGGGCGAGCGAAGGAGATCTCGAGTGCGTCATCCGCGATCCGCTTTCGCTCGAGGATCGTCGTCCGTTGGATTCTGCTCATCGGCTGCCCGGCTCACTCGGCCGGGACCGGTGCGGCGTCCGGGGGAAGCTCGAACACCTCGGCCGGAATGTCTTCGTCGACGCTGTGCACCGTGATGTCGAAGCTGCCTCCCTGGACCGGCACCTGGTGGTCTCCCACCCCGTATTCGAGTGCCCATGCGGCGGGCCCCGTCGCGAGCCGGGAGAACTGCATCTGCTCCGGAGTGACGCCTTCCACCATCGTCCAGGCGAGCTCCGAGTCCGCGTTCGCTTCAGCTGTGTATAGCGTTTGTTCTTCGGATAGGTAGAGCTGCTCCGAGACGGGCTGCCCGTCGACCTCGATGGTCTGCCGGAAATTCGGCTGGCCCTCCATGTTCTCCAGCCAAAGCCGGACCGTCCGGTCCGGTTCAGACACCGTCATGGAGAACGAGCGGGCGTACTCGGCGGCCTGAGCCGGTGCGCCCATCGCGGAGCCTGCGTTGGCCGCTAGCCGACTCTCGAGCACCAGCATGGTGGACGCGATCAGCAGGATCGGTAGCGCGAGCATCACGCCGATCAGGGAAAGGGCCGCCGTGGTGAGCACGCGTCTCACCGGTCCCGTCCGTTCACGCTCCACCGAAGCTCCTCCGCGCCATCGTGGTCCTCACGAAGGCGGCCGCTTGAGCGAGGGACACCGTGACCATCATCGCAAGATAGACCCACCGCAGCGGGTTCGGCGCGTACAACTGAGCCTCGGGCGACGCCGGCGTGTAATGCATGAACGCGAAGTACAGGACGTGCGCAGTGGTCAGGAAGAACGCCGCATAAGCCAGCGTGTGGAGCCACTTCCAGGCCGAGATGCCGAGGAAGCCGACCGCCCGGTCGAAGGAGGTAGCGGCGAGTCCTAAGCCGAGCATGAGCGCCATCAGGCCAAGGATGTTCGCGAGACCGAAGCCGGGCTCTGCGCGAAGGTACATGCCGGTTTCCGGGGAGAGCTGGTAGCCCAGCAGTGCTGCCACGTCCCACCGAGCCCAGCCGTCCCACACCAGGTATGCGTGGATGACACTGATCACCACAAACCAGATGCCGAACTCGCGCCGCCACGGCACCAGCCGCGTGAGCGGACGCCACAGCCGAGCAGCGGGACCGATGAACACGGCGAACCAGAGCATCCCCAGGGAAGCGCCGCCGAATGCCTTCCACAGGCGCATGTCTGGACTCCAGCTGGCATGCATCTGCCACACCGAGAAGACGAGGACGGCGGCGACGGTCGCGGCGAGGAGGTGTCGCCCGAACAGTGCCGTCGGGGTGCGGACTCCTAGCAGCAATGGCTGCAGGCGTTCGGCTCGGGACTCGTCACATGTAGATTATACCGGCTCCGCGGAGGTTCTACTGGCTCCGCGGAGGTGCGCCGTCCACGTCGCGGAGTGTGCCGCACCGCCGGGCGCCGAACGCGGGCACAGAACGGAGGGGCGTTTGTGCTGGACACATGGGCTGGGCGTTGCGGCGGGGTGCCCTCACGTGTCGGTCAGCAGGTCTCGGACGATCGCGGCGACGGCGCTGGGCATCTCGACCCGCGTCGTCGTTGACCTCGCGTTCATCGAAGAGCAGCGCGCCAAGGGCCGCTCGGTCGGGACGATCTGCAAGGTTTGTGTGAGCAGGGCGTGCCGCTCGCCGAGCGGACATACCGGGCTTGGAAACGCGCCCAGCCCAGCGACCGTGACCGCGCAGACCGGAACGACGCCGGGAACATCGACTACGAAGCCCCCGAGGTCGATGGCGAGCCCGGCGCCTTCGTGATCTATGAGCGGTGGGAGACTCGGGAGCGCCTCAACGCACACTTGAGCCCCTCCGCATGCAGGACCTCGCGCCACAGATGCTCGATCTCATCGAGGGATCCATCGAAGATGGCATGACCCTTCTTCGCCCCTTCCGCCCCACCCACTGAAGCAAAAACCAGCCCTGGTAACGGAGCAATCGCCGTAGCTCGGTCGGCGAACTCACCTCGGGCAGTGAGCGCCTTCGCGGTCCGGCCGCCCGGTCACGTTTCGTCAAGACCGAGATCGGGCGGCCAAACCGGGGAGAATACGTTCGCTCTCACTTCGTTCTCACTTCGCACTTTCGCGAATGACCGAAGCCCCGCGATCCCTGTTTTTCCATGGGTTCGCGGGGCTTCGACGGTGGAGGTGGCGGTGGGATTTGAACCCACAACCCTGACATCTGGCTCGGTCTGGAATCGCGGTTTCATGCGGGTTCGATCAGGCCGACATCCCGGCTCGATCAGCTGGATCGGACTCGAACTGGTTCAGTTGTTGCCACGCGTCGTCAGTGTTGCGGGGTCAGCGATAGCTTGAGGTCGAGGGCGTCAGCGAGTTTGCTGATCGTGGCCACGGTCGGGTTCGCTGCGCCGGACTCGATTCGACTGATCTCCGACTGCTGGATGCCCGTGACGGCCGACAGAGCTGGCTGGCTCAACGACTTCGCTGTACGCGCCGCGTGGAGCTGTTCACCCAACTCGGCGCGCGCCGCCATCTCGAGCTGGAACACACGCTCAGCGGCGTCATGAACGCGCCGCTGGTCAGCAGTCCAATTCTGCTCGGCGCGAGCGACAAGATCATCAAAGCTCTTAGCCATCGGATGCCACCCCCTCCGCTCTATTATGCGTCAAAACACATAGGTGGTCAACGCCGGCGCTTCCACGCCGCATGCATCTTCCGCGCACGAGCGATCTCGCTCGCCTGACGCTTCTCGGAAGGGTCCTTCTTCTTGTCGTACCCGTGATAGAGCAACACGATGCGATCACCATGGAACGTACAGAACACCCGGATCAGAACCATCCTGTCAGCACCTGCCAGACCCGACGGCGCCTCCACTCCGGCTGCTGAGAGGATCGCCCGCAACGACCGACGCACGCGGAACTCGTAGAGTCCGTCGCCGAGAGGCTTGCCCCACTCGCCTGGCAGATGTCGATCCCGTGGACCTTCAGCACCTGGTTGATCGCCGCTGCGAGCACCGCCTGCTCATAGCCGCCGAGCTTCGAGAAGAAGCGTTCGAAATCGTGACCCTCGTACTCGATGGTCCATCCGCGCGCGTCTCTGCCCATCCGCGCGTCTCTGTCCATCCGCGCGAAGGTATCTCACCCCGACCACAACGACGGAGAGTGCCCCCCTCCGGAACACGACGTGGTCGCGAGTGCGAGCAAGCGGGTGTTCTAACCTTGTCCGGTGAGCAAGCGCCCGAAGAATTCCCGCCCTTCGTCTCGCCAGGGTCCGCCGCGGGGCGCCGCGTTCGGGGTCGGCGCCGCCCGCAGGACTCAGGCCGAGCCGGAACTGCACCGCGAGGTCGACCGCCTCCTGCTCAGCGCGTCGGCGCTGGACCTGCTGGCGTACGCGAGCACACTGGTCGCGTCGATCGAGCCGGCGGGTCCCCTCAAGCCGCCACGCACCGGTGTTCCCAGTCTGACGGAGCTGATCGCGATGTTCCGTGACACCGGCGCCCGCGCCACGGATGCGCTGCTGCTGGTGCTCACCGCGCTCGACGGAGACGAGATGCTCGCGCGTCGGATCTCCGGCGAGGTCACAGCGCGACGACATCCTCTCCCGACGTGGTTGACGCAGCTCGACAGATTCCAGCCCGCTCGCGCGGTCGGGCTGGGTCATGTGCTCGGCGACGGAGAGAACATCGTCGTGGGCATCGACTCGCCTGCTGGTGAACTGACCTTCCTGTTCTATGTCGACCACAACGAGGGCACCGCCGTCAAGGATGCCTACTTGCTCGACGTGCCGTTCACCGAGGTCACCGGGCGGCTCGGGGAGCTGGCACGCGACGAAGTAGGCACGACGACCATCGACCTCTCCCTGGCCGACGCCCGCGCGCGCATCGAGCAGGCCATCGAGACGGGCCGGATGATGTATCCGCCGTTCGAAACTGACACCTGGCCGTCGGCGCGGCCACTGGCCGAGTGGATGCTTCGACGGATGCCGCCGGGCGGCGTCGGATACCCGGATGCCGCCGACGCCGTCGATGAACTCGACACGACAGCGCTCGTGGACCAGCTTGCGAACACGTCCAGCTCCCTAGACTTCGACAGACGTGACGGCTCGGACGATCGCGACATCGCCGAGACCCTGCTGGAACTCACCGCGAACTACTTCGGCGGCGATCCGCTGCGCTGGAGCCCGGTCACCGTCGAGATCCTGTTGACAGACCTGTTCCCGCGGAAGGTGCACGCTGACCGGCGATACCTGAGCCGGATCCCCGAGATCATGCGCACGGTGGTCACCTTCGCGCACAAGACGCGAGAGGTACCCGCTCGGCTCACTGCGGACACGCTCGACTCCGTCGACCGCTTCGAGCCCGAATACCGACGCCTCACCGGAGCGCCCCGCGACGCACGCGCAGATCTGACCCGCCAATTCTCACCCGACGACCCCGACGCGTACTACAAGGCGCTGCTCGCTGCGGCGTGCGGAAGCGTCGAAGCTATCGAGTCTCTCGACCTTTCGCCGCTGCCCGCCGAGTCGGTCCGTCTGGACGCCGTCGAGCCGGACATCCGCGAACGTGTGGCTGCCATTGCGAGAACCGCCGGAGATGCCGGCGCCGAGCTGTTCGATCCCGAGTTGCGCACCGTCGCGCATCGGATCGTCACGCGGATCGCGGCATCCGATCCGAATATCTTCCGCCGCAACTCGAAGCCAGAGATGACGGCGGCGGCGGCGCTGTGGATCAGCGGGACGGTCAACGATCAGTTCCGGCGTGTGACGGTGAAGGCGATGATGGCTCACCTCGGCCTCACCGGCAGCCCTGCGCAGCGTGCCGAGCCGATGCTGCGGGCACTCGGTGTCGAGCGGGTCAGCGGCTGGGCCTATGACGCGACCCTCGGCGACCCGGGGCTGCTGATCTCCGAACGGCGCCGCTCACTGGCCGAGCACTGGGCATGGGTGAACGGCGAGACGGAGCATCCCGATCACGACTAGGCAGCATGCCCGCACTTTCTTCACGGCGAGCGCCCACAACAGCCGGCAGACTCGCTCAGCACAAGCGGTTCGTGTGAAGCCGACCCATAACTCAGCCGATCTGACCACGGCGGCGGCGAGGTCGCCCCAGGTGGCCCGATCGCCAGTGCCCCCGCCGGTACCGACCCGACCGGTACAGGTCAATCTGATCGGAACGGGCCGACCTGATCACGACATACCAATTCACCTGCGGGGTCCGACCCCACCGGAAGTTCGTTCGATGAAACGCCCCCACTTCAAAGTCCGCGAGTTCGCGAGTCCGGCGGCTGTTGCCATCCGGTTGCCGACAAACCCGCAGAATCACGCGGCGGCGGACCAGTCACGAGGTACCGAGTGGGTGGCTCCGACCGCGTCGACCCCGACGTGGTCGTGACCGACGGTTAAGAACCCCAGATCAGCGGCAACATCGTAGCAACAATTGAACGAGAATCAAATGGAACGAGCCCCGTCCCGGCTGATCGAGATCAACTGAAACGGGGCCCAAAATGGCGAAGAGGGGATAGTGGGATTTGAGCCCATACAGGAATGCCTTTCGGCGGTGCCCGTAGCGGGTACTTCGCTGTCATTCCGCGGGTGTCGACCTTTCAAGCGCACACCCGGCCGGTTGCACGCGCTAATCCGAGCCGGATACGTGACCGTGGCGGTGGACGAGAGATGTGGGATTCGTCAGGATGAGCGGATGACGTCGTTGACGGGCCTGAGCGCCGCGAGTTGTGCATTCGCTGATCTAGCGACCCGGGTGGATGCGCATGCGTCCGTGCGTAACGAGAGCTGGCCGACGGCAGGCGCGATGATCGACCACCTCGGCAACATCCAGGCGTGGGCGACGGACGCCGTGCGCGTCGGCACGCCCGCGGACCGCAGCAAGTACACGCGCCCGGCTGAGCGCGAACGGGTCGAATGGTTTCAGGAGACCAGTGCCGCTCTGGTGGAAACGCTCGAGAAGACCGATCCGGCCCGCGAGTGCTGGACGCTCTGGAGCGCGGAGCCGGTCGTTTCGTTCAGGCAGCGGCGCATGACCAACGAGGCTGGGAAGCACCTCTGGGACCTGCGCACCGCCATCGATTCCGAACCGCCGATGCCCGCTGAAATCAGCCTCGCGGAGCGGGCGAACATCATGGACGAGTTCGTCGACGCGCTCGTGCCGGCAGCGCGCACACGCGAGATCGAACCATTACCGCGCCACGTGCTCCTCGTTGCCCAGGACCTTTGGACGGACATGGCTGCTCATATTCGATCGACGCCCAGCAAACAAGACACGCCAAAGGGGCGGTTAGGGCGCCGATGGTTGCCGTGTCGCCTCGCTGACTGCGATCGTCCCTCTTGACCGCTTCAACCGACATCGGCGTCGCGCAACCGCGATATCGCGTATGCGATGAGATTCTCGACCGCGGTCGCCGCAGAACGCCGTCCCTTGGCGTCGAAGGACACCAGTCAGGTGCCGAGCTGGGGGTCTGTGTGAGTGCGATCATCAGCAAGGGTTCTCACTGTCTGGAGGCAGCGCTAACCTGAGGACATGTCTCGCCTAGATCGAATCGTCGTCGACCCCGACGTGGTGCACGGGCGCCCCGCGATTCGAGGCACGCGCGTACGCGTCGCGGATGTGCTGTCGCTCCTTGCCTCCGGAGCGACGACGACGGAAATTCTTGAGGACTACCCCTATCTGACTGCCGAGGACGTAAAGGCATCCCTCGAATACGCGGCGGCGCAGTCCAACCACGCGATCCTCACCGCCTCGTAGTCCGTGCGCTTCCTGATCGATGCGCAACTCCCGCCAGCGCTGGCGCGGATGCTGGCCGAGCATGGCCACATCGCCGAGCATGTGACAGATGTCGGGCCCTGCGACGCTGCCGACCTCACGCTCTGGAACTACGCCCTCGAACACGGCGCCGTCCTCGTCACCAAAGACGAAGACTTCCGTGACATGCTCCTGCTCAGCGGCAGCCCACCAGCCGTCGTCTGGGTGCGAGTCGGAAATACCCGGCGCCAGGCCCTTCTGGACTGGTTCGAACCGCTGATCGATAGGGTCGTCGAACTCATCGACTCCGGAAACGACCTCCTCGAACTCCGCTGAGCCCACCGGGTGGTCACACTAGGTATTGTCCGATCCGACCACTCGAGTTCACACCAAACTCCGTCCGCGCCCGGTAACGGACCGACTAGTGCGCTATCCACCCACGGTCTGCCAGATGGCGTACTCGTCGTACTCGTTGTCGGCGATGCACTCGTAGGCCAGGACCGACGCTGTGGTCAGTCCCTCACCACCGAACCATCGCGAGAGAACCTCGGGCCCGGCTTGCGCATCACCCGCATCGTCGATCACGAATGGCGTCCACCCGAGGTAGTCTCCGCCGAACGATTTTCCGCCCGCGTTGAAGCTGCTCACGCTCGCTGAAATCGACCACTCGGGACATCCGTTGCGCGTATCGGTGACGCGGATCGGGTTCAGCGACCCTGCAGCAGCGAAGTGATCTCCTTCTTCGGTCGCCACACCCAGGTCGATCAGCGTCGACGTGCCGTCGACCGCCCAGACGAGCTCACCCGGTACCGCTTGAGGAACTTCAACCTGTACCTGCTGGCCTGACGCGTCGGCGTCTGCCGGCGCCGCGCAGCTGTAGCTGCTCGCGTCATGCAGGTCTCCCGACCCGTTGTACGCCGGGTAGTTCGGGTACCGACAGATCGGCTTCGACGCAACCGTAGCGCCGGCCCTCACCGCGGTCGCTGTCAGTGACTGCGCAGGCGTAGTGCCGTCGTTCACCCATCCGGTGAGTGAGTCGTAGAGGTCGACGTTGGCTGCGATCTGTGTGCCGCTCGCATCCGACGGCGCCCCGCCATGTCCGGTGTTGGGCACGACGTAGTAGGCGACCGAACCGTCGACGGCCTCCTGACCATGCCTGACACGTAGGGGACCGCCAACTTCGCCCCGCGTGCTCTCGCGTGCTTGGCGAGGCCCTCCCAGTAGGGGATGGCGACGTCATCCCACTGGTAGGAGAGAACTTCTCGCGTTTCCGGCGGCCATGAGGTCGTGATCCAATTCGGCGTCTTCTCGCCCCGAGCGCCGGGAAGTCCCGACATCAGAACGACGGTCGGCACCCCCAGCTCGCTTGCGACATCGATGGCGTCTCGGACGACCTTGTCATGCTGGGCGCCCTCAACAGGGTGGAGCTGGTTCCCATTGGCGTTCAACGCGCTAAGACTCAACCGGCGACTCGTGACGGACTCCATGAGGGACGCCCGCGCCGCCGAGCTTCTGACCATCAGCGGGAGGTCTGTGTGAGGCGACTCTGACCCAGTTCCCAGTCGCGATCTCGACCGTGTCGAGGTGCAATTCCACGGCGAGGTCGAGGGCCTCCTCGAAGGGTCTGCTTCCGATGGAGTCGGTGATGAGTCCCAGCTTCATTACTGTCCGTTCTGTGCGATGGCAAGTTGCAGTCAGACGCGGCCGACGGCTTGGATATCTTCGTGGAACTGCGCCGCGATCTCAGCGGAGACGGTGGCTCTGGTCCCAACGATCGCGGATATGTAATCGTCCATGAATGGCCCCTCGGGATCATCTGCTCCCGAGTTCAGCGCGTTCTCCAGCGCCGCCTGCGACGCCTTCCGTGCCGCGTACTCGATGTCAGCGGGCGAGAAGCCCTCAGTCATCGCTACCAAGGCAACCGCATCCACGCCGACCGCTGCGTCCGGGATGTATCTTTCCCATATCGCGCTCCGCGCTTGGTGGTCGGGCAGGCCGATCGGGATGACGTAATCGAAGCGACCATGACGGAGGAATGCGGCGTCGAGCGCGCGGATGAAGTTGGTGGCGCAGATCAACAGCCGTCCGGGCTGCTCTCGAAATGCCGGGATTATTTTCAGTAGTTCATTAGTCACGCCCTGGGTGGGTGATGGCGGCTCGCCCTGGCGACGCGATGCGATCTCTTCGACCTCGTCGATGAAGACCACGGTGTGTTCGAGTTCCGAGATTGTGGCGAACGTTTCCCGCAGAGCACCAGCGAGGCCGGCAGGATGCGACGCGAGCCGTGAAGGAAAGACCTCAACGAACGTCCATTCGAGCCGCGATGCGATCGCTTTTGCGAAAGTTGTCTTGCCTGTCCCCGGCGGCCCGAAAAGCACGATCGAGCGCGGTGGCACAACACCGAACCGATCTGCGAGCTGTGATTGGGCGAGCGGCATCACTACGCGTCGTTCCAACAAGTCTTTTTCTGCTGTCATCCCCCCGACCGAGTCCCACAGCCCACGGGGAAGCACACGACCGCCCAGCTCGGCGAGCAGTCTCAGTTGTTCACGCTGAACGGGGATGCGGCGTTCGAAGTAATGCAGATCCTGCTTCAGCGCGAAACCCTGCCGCAGAAACGCGCCGACCCTCGTCTCTGCTGCTGGCATCAACGCGGACATCTTCGAGATACCCGCCGCAGCCATCCGAGACTCCAGAGCGGCGAGGAGCGAGGACCCTATGCCAGTCCCGCGCACCGCGTCCGCGGTGGCGAGGAACACGACCCACCCCTGAGCATGAGCCACACGACCGATCGCGGCACCAACCACGTCGTCGCCGACCACTGCGACAACGGCGTGATCCTTCGCGCATGACGCGAGGACATCCGAGATCCCGTAGACCGGCTCTGCGTTCGAAGCCAGAGTCTGCTCCCAGAGTCGAAGAATGCCATCGACATCGTCGGGGTGATAGTCACGCACGCGCCAGCCGGTCATGAGGATCCTCCTTGCGGCAGCGGCCGCGGCCCCGACACCGCGGTGGGAGTGCGCCCGCCAATGTCCTCCACGTCTGCCTCACACGGATGTATGAGACACGCTTCAGTGCGAACCGTCGATGTCGGCCGCGGGAGCCCGCATCACTCTTGGTTGCTCTTCTGCTTCCTTTTCGAGCTCCTTGACGAGATCCGATCCGCTTCCCAGAGTGCGCTCGAGCTCATGAGCAAGAGATTCCAGCTCCGCACCGCCCGCCATCATGCTGGTCAACTCGTCGAGTGTGATGTCCTTCTTCTCGAAGTTCCCGAGGCTGGTCCCGCGATTGAGCAGAAGGAATCGGTCTCCGACCGGATAGGCGTGGTGCGGGTTGTGCGTGATGAACACGACCCCGAGGCCCCTGTCCCGCGATCGGGCGATGTACTTGAGGACGACGCCGGATTGCTTCACGCCCAGAGCAGCTGTGGGCTCATCCAGGATGAGCACCCTGGCACCGAAATACACGGCCCGGGCAATCGCGACGCACTGCCGCTCGCCACCCGATAGCGTGCCAATGGGCTGGTCGACATCTCGCAGGTCGATGCCCATGTTGGCGAGTTCGGTGAAGGTGATCTGCTTCATCCGCTTAACGTCCAGGCGGCGGAAAGGGCCGCGGCCCTTGGTGATCTCGGACCCGAGGAAGAAGTTGCGCCACACCGGCATCAGAGGAACAACGGCGAGGTCCTGGTAGACCGTCGCGATTCCGGCATCGAGTGCGGCCCTCGGCGACGAGAACGTCACCGGCTCACCATCCAGAAGCATCGTGCCTTCGCTCGGAGCATGCGCACCGGCGAGCATCTTGATGAAGGTCGACTTGCCGGCGCCGTTGTCACCGAGCACACAGGTCACCTGCCCGGCGGCGACGGTCGTCGACACGTTCGAGAGCGCATTGATGGGTCCGTAGCTCTTGCCGATATCGCGTACTTCGACGATCGGCGTGCCGGTGACTATTGAGGTACTCATTTACTTCCTCCCGCTCGCAAACGCACCCAGTGATTCAAGAAGACGGCGAGTAGCAGCATCGCTCCGAGAACCGTGCGCAGCCAGTTCGTGTCCCATTGAGCGAAGGTGATGCCCTGGAAGACCATGCCGTAGATCAGTGCACCGAGGGCCGCACCGATCGCGGATCCGTAACCTCCGGTCAGCAGGCACCCACCGACGACAGCGCAGATAATGTAGATGAACTCCTGACCGACACCGGTGTTCGCCTGAACAGTGGATGTGCGAAAGAGCGAGATCATTCCGACGAGCCAGGCGGCGCCCGCCGTGGTCATGAACAGCCCGACCTTGGTCTTCATGACCGGGACCCCGATCTGACGGGAAGAGTTCAGCGCACCGCCGACGGCGAAGATCCAGTTGCCCGCGCGGGTGCGGAGGAGGATCCACGTTGCGATCGCGGCGACGAGGAACCACCACAGCACCGAGATGTAGAAGTTGCCGCCGCCGATCTGAATCGAGGCGCCAAAGAGGGGCTGGATCGTGTCGTAGAAGGGCACGCTCGTCATGCCCTGGATGGCGACCTGCCCGGTGAGGAGCTTCGTCACGGCGAGGTCGATGCCCGCGAGGATGAAGAAGGTACCGAGCGTGATGATGAAGCTCGGAAGCCCGGTCTTCATGACCAGGAAGCCGTTCAGCGCGCCGATGGAAAGAGCGGCTACGAGGGATATCACCACGGCCAGCCAAATGTTCAGACCGAACTGGGTCGTCAGTACGCCGACCATGAGAGCGGTGAAGCCGGTCATGACACCCGCGGAGAGGTCGAACTCGCCGCCGATCATGAGCAATGCGACCGCGACCGCCATGATGCCGAACGTCGACGCGGACTCCAGCCAGACGCCCGCGCCGGGCAGCGTCATGAAGCTCTCGGTGTAGACCGAGAAGAAGATCATCACTGCGAGTGCTGCCACCAGGGCGCCCATCTCGGGGCGGGCCATGAAGCGCCGGAATGGTCGCCGCTCCAGCCGGGGGCGTGTGGCGATTGTCACGATGTCCGTCGTAGTCACGTCGGCTCCTTTCTTGGCGATCGGGACCGGGCGGTCATCCGCCCGGTCCCGATCGGGTCCTTATCGAGTGCCGTTGGCTGCGAACTCAGCGACGGCGGCTGCGTTCTCGGCGGTCACGAAGGCGGGACCGGAGTAGATGGCCTGTCCTCCGCCGATGTCGTTGCCGTTCGTGCTCTTCAGGTACAGGGCGGTGATGCCCATGAAGCCCTGCACGTAGGGCTGCTGGTCAACGGCGAAGAGGATCTTCCCGTCTTCGACCGCGGCCACGACATCCTCCGACAGGTCGAAAGTGGCAATCTGCGCAGCACTACCGGACTCTTCCACGGCGCCCACGGCGTCGATGGCGTACTGCCCACCGAGTGTGAGGACGGCATCGATCGAGGGGTCGGCCTGCAGTTTGGACTTGATCGTCGCCTTCACCTCCGCGTCGTTCGTGCCATCCACCTGGAGGTTCTCCATCGATCCACTGAACGCGTCCGTCGCGGCCTTGCACCGCTCCTCGAGCCCGACGTTGCCGGCTTCTTGGATCACGCAAAGTGCTTTGGTTGCGCCTTCGTCGCTCAGGCGCTCGCCGACGGCGGCACCGGCGATCGACTCGCTCTGCCCGATGTGGGTGATGGCGCCGAACTCTGCGAAGCGCTCGAGGCCCGAGTTGATGGTGACGACGGGGATGCCTGCTGCGACGGCCTTCTCGACGCTCTCTTGGACGCCGTCCGGGTTGGCCATGGAGACGACGATCCCATCGACCCCCTGTGCGACCGCGTTGTCGATGAGCTGCGACTGCTTGGCGGGGTCCGGGTCGGAGTTGTATGTCACGTCGGCGCCGTAGTCAGATCCGGCCTGTTCCGCGCCGGACTTGACGCGATCCCAGAACGAGTCGCCGGGCGACGAGTGTGTGACGACGGCGTAGGTCAAGCCCTTTGAGGCGGTGTCTCCGCCGCCATCGGAGTCGGGTGCTGCTTCTTGGCCCGTTCCCGAGCATGCGGTGAGCAGCAGCGCTGCGGTCACGGCAAGCCCGAAGCCGGCGAGGAGGCGCTTCTTCATGTGATTTCCCTTTCGGTGAGGACGCTGTCTTCAGCGATCATGGCGTCCATCTGACGACTGTGTCGGGATCGAGTGTCGCACCCGTCCCGGACTTTGTCAATACATTCTGTCAACGGGCCTATCGCGGTGTACTGTGGGCCGCAGAGAAGGGATGATCTCAATGACCTCGAGAAACCACATCGGAGTGGGACTGGTATCCGTCGGATGGATGGGGCGGCTGCACTCGCGGGCCTATCTTGCTGCGCCACGGCACTACGCCGATCTCCCCGCGCAGACCGAACTGGTCATCGCGGCCGATCCCGACCCCGACAGTCGGAGCCACGCATCCACGAGCCTGGGCTACCGCGAGACCACCGACGACTACCGGGCGGTTCTCGCGCACCCCGACGTTGACGTCGTCTCGATCTGCTCGCCGAACTTCCTCCACCACGAGATCGCACTCGCGGCGATCGCGGCAGGAAAGCCGTTCTGGATCGAGAAGCCGATGGGCCGCGGAGCGCACGAATCCGGGGAGATCGCTCGCGCCGCAACCGATGCGGGCCTGGTCACCTCGGTCGGCTTCAACTATCGGCACGCGCCCGCGATCGCCCATGCACGGCAACTGGTGCGCGATGGCGCCCTGGGGACGATCACCAACGTGCGGGTCAGCCTGCTGGCCGACTACTCTGCCGACCCGGAAGGCGCCCTGACATGGCGATTCAACCGCGAGCGAGCGGGAACCGGGGTGTTGGGAGATCTTCTCTCCCACGGAGCCGATCTCGCGCAGTACGTCGTCGGGCGAATCGCCTCCGTCAGCGGCCTGACCGAGACATTCATCCGAACGCGGCCCCTCCCCTCGGCTGGCGCCGCAAGCCATTTCAGCAAGGGATCGACCGATGGCCCGACCGGTGCGGTAGAGAACGAGGATTACGCCGCCATCATCGCGCGCTTCGAGGGCGGGGCAGTCGGCGTCCTCGAGTCGAGTCGCGTCGCAATCGGCCCACGCGCCGAATATCGGCTCGAGGTGTACGGCACGAAGGGCTCACTCCGCT
Organism: Microbacterium sp. HM-570; assembly: GCF_054165885.1. Lineage (NCBI taxonomy): Bacteria > Bacillati > Actinomycetota > Actinomycetes > Micrococcales > Microbacteriaceae > Microbacterium > Microbacterium sp. HM-570. The sequence goes on along the minus strand of NZ_CM135111.1, from coordinate 2,307,694 downwards.
GGGACTTCCAGCGCCTCAACGAGCTTCGGTTCGCACAGGACACATCCGGCTACCGCACGATCATGGTCGGACCGGGTCACGGCGACTTCGCCCTCTTCCAACCGGGCGCGGGCACCAGCATGGGGTTCGATGACCTCAAGACCATCGAGGCTGCGCTGTTCCTGAGATCTGTCATCGAGAACCGTCAGCTCGCGCCATCGGCTTCGGATGCGTGGTCCGCTGCGGAGATCGTGGAGGCAGCCTCGACCAGTGCCGTATCCGGCGCGTGGGTGGACGTCGCCACCGTGACCGGCAGCACAACGTACGACGCCTGAACGCAGAGAGAGGGCGCCCGGTCACGCCGGGTGCCCTCCCTCTGTTGCTCTAGCCTTCGAACGCCGCCTGGAATGCATCCAGTGCGGCATCGGAGTCCTCACTTGCCCACGCTTCGAGGCCGATGACGCCCGTGTACTCCACGCGGCGCAGAGCTGCGGCGATCGCTTCGTAGCGAATCTCCCCCGTCCCGGGTTCGCAGCGTCCAGGCACATCCGCGATCTGGATCTCGCCGATCCAGGCGAGCGCGCGCTCCACGAGTTCGATGAGATTTCCCTCGCCGATCTGCGCGTGGTAGAGGTCGAGGTTCAGTCGCAGTGCGGGAGAGTCGACAGCCTGGACGAGTGCGAGGGTGTCATCGGCGCGAGCGAACGGTGTTCCCGGATGATCCACCGCCGTGTTCAGATTCTCCAAGGTGAAGACCCGCCCCGCGCGCTCACCGAGCTCGGCGATTTGGCTGAGGGTATCGGCGGCGATGAGCCACTCCGCACCCGACGTCGCCTCCTGGGGCCGAACCGGCAAGCCCTGCGAATCAAGCCCGGTCCCGTGCAGATTCAGCCGTGGGGAATCGATCACATCGGCCATCCGAAGAGATTCCTCGGCCGTCGCGAGCAACTCTGCGATGCCGTCCTCCGTGGTCAAGTCACCCCGCAGATATCCGGTCATTGACGAGAAGGTCGCCCCCGTCGCGGCAAGCGCCGGCAGATCCTTCGTGCTCCAATCCCAGATCTCCACCTCGAAACCACGCTCATGAAGTCGCTCCACCCGCTCGACGAACGGAAGGTCGCGAAACAACATCTCTGCGGAGGCCGCGAGTCGGTAATGCGATGCGCTCATGTTGCTCTCTCGTCTCAGCCGAGGTCGACCGGCACGATGACGCGCTCGGTGGCCGATCGCTGTGCCGCGTCCGCGAGAACCAGAGCGGCGCGGCCGTCCTCGAATGTCGGGCTGGTGGATTCCTCACCGCGGGCGAGCTTGATGAACTCACGAAGCTCGGCGGCATAGGCCACCGAGTACCTCTCCAGGAAGAACTCCTCGTAGGGCGGCTTGGCCTCGACCGCGGTCGCCGTGGAAAGGCTGACCAGGCTCGACGGTGCGTTCGCCACCTGCAACATTCCGATGCCACCGAACGCCTCGATGCGCTGGTCGTAGCCGACGGCGCTGTGGCGCGAATTGACGATCGTGATGATCGCGCCGGACGCCGCCCGAAGGGTTGTGACGGCGGTGTCGAAATCGCCATGCTCCCGGGCGCCCGGGTCGAAGGTCCTGGTGCCGACTGCCGAGACTTCGACGATCTCTGGCAGGAAGAACCGAGCCATGTCGAAATCGTGGATCGTCATGTCGCGGAAGATACCGCCCGACACACCGACATAAGCGGCGGGCGGGGCGGACGGGTCGCGGCTGATGATCGTGAGTTGCTCCAGCGCACCGATCTCACCCGCGGCCACGCGGGCACGCGCGCTCGCGAATGCCGGATCGAAGCGGCGGTTGAAACCGAGCGCCACCGGGACCCCCGCGGCGGCGACCTTAGGACGCAGAGCGTCGACCCGCGCGATGTCGAGATCGATCGGCTTCTCGCAGAGCACGGGGATTCCGGCATCCACCGCCTGAGAGATCAGATCGACGTGCGTGGCCGTCGGAGAAGCGACGAGGATCGCGTCGACCTCACCCGAGGCGAAAACCTCATCGGAGTTGTCCGTCGCCGTGCCTCCGTAGAGGGCCGCGACGCGGTGCGCGCCGTCGACGAACGGATCGGCAATCCACGTGAGGATGGCGTCGGGATCGGCGGCGATGCTCGCGGCGTGCACCTGGCCGATGCGCCCGGTGCCGATGAGGCCGAAGCGGAGGGGTGACTGGGACATCTGTGTTCCTTGTTCTGTCGTTATCGTCGGGGTTTAGAGCCAAGCCCGGAGGGCCTCGCGGTTCACGAGCTGGTCGGCGCCCCGTTCGGCGCGGAAGTCGCTGATCGAGATGTCCGGGCCGTTGAGGACGTCTTGCTCCACGACGACCCAGCCATCGAAGCCGCGCTCATCGACCGCATCCATGACGGCGGCGAGGTCGATGTCGCCGCGACCGAACGCGACGAACGAGCCGGATGCCCAGACCTCCGGCATTCCTCCGCCTGCGGCGAGAACGCGCTGCAGTTCGCCGAGGTCGACGTCTTTCAGGTGCAGGTGGTTGATGCGGTCACCCCAGCGATGGACCGCCTCGAGCGGATCGCCTCCCGCGATGAAGAGGTGGCCGGTGTCGAGCGTGAGGTCGACGTCGACGTTCGCGAGAAACCGGTCGATCTCATCCGGCGACTCGACGAAGGTGCCCGCGTGGTGGTGGAAGGTCGGCTCGAATCCGGCGGCCCGCACCATCGCGGCTGCGCGTTCGGTGTTCGCGACGAGTCGTTCCCACGCGGCGTCGGCGAGAGGGTCGACGGCAGCGCCGCGCCCCGGGGCTGCACGACGGGCAACCGAGCCGTCGTCCGCGAGCGTTGGGAGCGGGAGTCGTGCCGGACTGTTCTCGGCAGCGTCGGAGAAGACCCTCATGGCGTCGCGAAGGTCGGGCAGCGACGCCTCGAATGCCTCGTCATCCGAGAACGGAAGCTGCACCCATCCGCCGGCGAGCTCGAGCCCGTGGCTCTCGAGCCTGCGACGAAGTTCTGTGGAGCGACCGAAGTAGCCCAACGGGCCGAGGTCGACCCCTCCGTAGCCCGCTTCGACCAAGACCTCGAGCATGTCGTCGGGCGCGATCGTCTCGGCGCCCTCGGGGGTCATCTCGAACACCCCGAAGCTCACCGGGGCCCCGGCGATCGAGGCCTTCATACGCCGGCCTCCTCACCGAGGAGCGGCCGCTGAGCGGTGCGCTGCTGTTCGTATTCGCCGCGCGCGCGCCGGGTGGAATCGAGCGTCGACACTTCGGGCACGGGCACGTCCCACCATCCTTCGCCACTCGGCGAGTACAACAGCGGGTCGCTCTCGATGTGAATGAGCGTCGAGCGATCAGAGGCTTTGGCAGCCGTGACCGCCGCCGAAAGATCCGCGATCGCGGAGGCGGTGGCCGCGATCTCGACGACATCGATCCCGTAGCTGCGGGCGTTCATCGCCAGATCGACGGGCAGCACCCGCTCGCCCTGGAAGTTACGGGTCGCGTCGTCGTAGAGCCGGTACTTCGTGCCGAAGCGCTCGGAGCCCACGGTCTCGGAGAGATGACCGATGGATGCGTATCCGTGGTTCTGAATGAGGATGACGATGATTTTGATGCCCTCGGCGACCGCCGTCGCCAGCTCCGAGCTCAGCATCAGGTACGAACCGTCGCCGACCATGACGATGACGTCACGGTCGGATCCGTCAGCAAGCGCACCTCGCTTGACCCCGAGCCCACCGGCGATCTCATACCCCATGCAGGAGTACGCGTACTCGACGTGATAGCCGAGCGGATCCCGCACGCGCCAGAGCTTATGCAGATCGCCGGGGAGCGATCCCGCGGCCTGCACGATGACATCCTCGGGGCCGCTCGCGGACTGTACCGTTCCGATGATCTCGGTCTGACCGGGAAGGGCAAGGCCGGAGGGGACGAAAGCGGCATCGACCGCGGCATCCCACTCGCTCTTCTCTCGGGCGATCCTCGCGCGGTAGTCCGCCGCAACTGCGAACCCCTCGAGCTCGGCCGAAAGCTCCACGAGCGCCTCGCGCGCATCCGCGATCACCGGGAGCTGCGTGCCGTGCTTGTAGGCGTCGAACGCGGCCACGTTGATGTTGACGAACCGCACGCCGGCGCTCTGGAAGGCGGTCCGCGAAGCCGTCGTGAAGTCGCTGTACCGCGTGCCGATGCCGATCACCACGTCGGCCTCGGCGGCGATCCGGTTCGCCGCGGTGGTCCCCGTCGCACCGACCGCCCCGAGGTACTGCGGGTGGTCCCACTGCAGCGATCCGCCGCCGGCCTGCGTCGTACCGACGGGAATGCCGGTCGCTTCGACGAGCGCGCGCAGATGTTCCTCCGCGGTCGAGTAAAGAACGCCACCCCCCGCGACGATGAACGGTCGCTTCGCGCCGCGGATCGCCGCGACCGCGCGCGCGAGGGCATCGCGCTCGGGCCGCGGACGACGGATGTGCCACTCGCGGTCCTGCAAAAAGGCGAGCGGCACGTCGAGGCTCTCCGCCTGCACGTCTTCCGGGAGCGCGATCGTGACCGCGCCGGTCTCTGCGGGGTCTGTCAGCACCCGCATCGCGCCGAGGGCGATCGAGTAGAGCTGCTCGGGGCGCTGCACGCGATCGAAGAACTTCGACAGCGGGCGGAACGCGTCGTTGACCGTCAGGCCGATGTCCCAGGGCTGCTCGAGCTGCTGCAGCACGGGGTCGGCGACCCGGGTGGCGAACGTGTCGCTCGGCAGCAGCAGGGCGGGCAGGCGGTTGGTCGTGGCGAGGGCAGCACCGGTCAGCATATTGGTCGCACCGGGACCGACGGATGCCGCGGACGCAAAGGTCGCGCGACGGCGATGCATCCGCGCGTAGCCGACGGATTGGTGCACCATCGCCTGCTCATTGCGGGCCTGGTAGTACGGCATCAGATCGGGCTGATCGACGTTGGCCTGCCGAAGCGCCTGACCGATCCCTGCGACGTTGCCGTGACCGAAGATGCCGAACACGCCGGGGATCGTCCGTTCCCGGATGTCGCCATCCACCGTCCACTGGTGGGCCAAGAACTCGATGAGCGCCTGGCTGACCGTCATCCGTTTCGTCGCCTGCTTCGTCGCCGCCATCAGTGGTGGCCCTTCTTCTCGTTCGTGTCGGACTTCTCGTTCGTGTACGGCAGACGGGGGTCCACCTCTTGCCCGGTCCAGGTGTCGCGCACCCAGGCGTGGGCCGGATCATCGCTGATCAGCCAGGCACGGTCGGGGTCAGGGCCCGCCATGACGTTCAGGTAGTAGAGGTCGTAGCCCGGAGCTGCCACCGCGGGGCCGTGATACCCGTAGGGCACGAGCGCGATGTCGCCGGTTCGCACCATCGCGTTGATGTCGATATCGCCCGCCGACGACGAGTACGTGCTGAACATGCCGAAGGCGTCGGCATCCGTGGCCTGCGAACCTTCAATGGTCGCGGCCTCGAAGTAGTAGATCTCTTCCAGCCGCGACTCGTGGCCGGGCACATGCTCATCATGCTTGTGCGGCGGGTAGGACGACCAGTTCTCGGCCGGGGTGATGACCTCGCAGACGATGAGGCGTGCCGCATCTAGGGCCTGCGGAGTTCCGAAATTGTGCACCTGACGGCTGGATCGACCGGCCCCCCGCAACTCGAGCGGAGTCTCTGCCGCCGTGATGTGGCGACTCGGCCGGACATCGGTGGTGGGCGACGTCGCGACGGCGACGCGCCCCGCACCGGTGATCGTCGCCGTCGAGGCGGCAGAGAGATACAGCACGTCTGTGGGACCGTCGAAGACCGAGGACCTGCCCGCGAGCACCGTGGTCGTGGCTATGCCCGCCTCGGCGTGCGTCACGGTGAACGACCCCGATAACGGGACGACGATCCGCTCCACACCCGTTTCGGGCAAGGTGAGTTCCTCCCCCGGCGTCAGATGCGTAACGCGCAGCCCCGTGTGCTGCCATCCCGGAGTGGAACCGTCGACGACGCTCTCCCAGCCGTCACGCGCAAGCGCGCCTCGGCGGTGGAACCAGCGCTGGTCGGTGGTGCTCATGCTCTGCTCTCGTCATCGGCGGCGATCAGATGCCGCGGGTGCGTTCAGTTGTTCTGCGGGAACCCGAGGTTGATGCCGCTGTGCTCGGAGTGGTGCCGCGTCGCGGGGTCGAGCCACCGGCTCGTGATCGCCTTCTCACGGGTGAAGAAGTCGAACCCGTGCACACCATAGGCCTTTGCATCCCCGAACAGCGACGACTTCCAGCCGCCGAACGAGTGGTACGCCACCGGAACGGGGATCGGCACGTTGATGCCGATCATCCCCACGTGCACCTCGTTCTGGAACCGCCGCGCGGCGCCGCCGTCGTTGGTGAAGATGGCCGTCCCGTTTCCGAACTGTCCCGAGTTGATCAGGTCGAGGCCCTCCTGGAAGCTCCGCACGCGGACGATCGAGAGCACCGGGCCGAAGATCTCTTCCTGATAGGCCCGGGAGCTGGTCGGAATGTCATCGATCAGGGTCGGCCCGAAGAAGAAGCCGTCCTCGCGCCCCTCAACGGAGAATCCTCGGCCATCCACGACGATCTTCGCGCCGTCCTGCTCGGCAATATCGACGTAGCTCGAGACCTTCTCGCGGTGCACATCGGTGATGAGGGGACCCATGTCAGGCTCGCCATCGGCACCGCCCGCCCCGTCGCCGATGCGCAGACGTCCGATGCGCTCGGTGATCTTCTCGATCAGCTCGTCGGCAACCGGCTCGACCGCGAGCACGACCGAGATCGCCATGCAGCGCTCGCCCGCCGCGCCGTAGCCGGCGTTGACCGCCTGGTCGGCGACCAGGTCGAGGTCGGCATCCGGCAGCACCAGCATGTGGTTTTTCGCGCCGCCCAACGCCTGCACCCGCTTGCCGTGGCGGGATGCGGTTTCGTAGATGTACTGCGCGATCGGGGTCGACCCGACGAACGAGATCGACTGCACGATGGGACTTGTCAGCAGCCCATCCACGGCCAGCTTGTCGCCCTGCAGAACCGTGAAGACACCGTCGGGAAGACCCGCCTCTTTCCACAACCGGGCGAGCCAGAGCGCCGCAGACGGGTCCTTCTCCGAGGGCTTGAGCACGACCGCGTTGCCCGCCGCGATCGCGATGGGGAAGAACCACATCGGAACCATGGCCGGGAAGTTGAAGGGGCTGATGATGCCCACGACCCCGAGGGGCTGCTTGAGCGAGTAGACATCGATTCCGGTGGAGGCGTTCTCGGTAAAGGCGCCCTTGATCAGGTGCGGGAAGCCGGTCGCGAGCTCGACGACCTCTTGTCCGCGCAGGATCTCGCCCATCGCATCCGAGACGACCTTCCCGTGCTCGTTCGTGATGATCTCGGCCAGTTCGAGCTTGCGGGCGTTGAGCAGCTCGCGGAACGCGAACAGCACGGCCTGCCGCTTCGCGATCGAGTAGCCGCTCCAGAGCGCGTACCCTCGCTCGGCAGAGGCCAGCGCCTCGGCGATCTCGGCCTCATCGGCGAGGGCGACGGATGCCGTCCGGCGCCCGGTTGCCGGGTTGTAGACGGGCGCGGTCCGACCACTCGTGGAGGGGCGCTCGGCGCCGTCGATCCAGTGAGAGATGACGCGGAGGTCGATGGCGTCGTCGGTCGTGGCGGGGGTGGTGTCGGTTGTGCTCATGACGGTTCCTTCTGTGCGGGTCAGAGGTCGAGGTGGACGAGGCCGGCGGCGGTGTCGACCGCGGCCGCCACGTCACCATCGGGCGGGTAGAGGAGGGTGCGTCCCACGGTGAGCCCGCGGACGCCGGGGAGAGAGAGAGCGTCCTCCCACGAGGCGAATGTCTCGTCGGGGTCCACACCCGAGTCCCCTCCGAGGAGGAGGGTCGGCATGGTCGTTGCCGCCATGACCCGCTCCATGTCCTCGACCACGGGCAGCTTCATCCAGGTGTAGGCGCTGCTCGCGCCGAGGCCGGACGCGATCGCAATCGACTGAATGACGGCATCCGTCGACAGGTCGTTGATGATGCGCCCGTCGGACCACAGGCTGATGAACGGCTCGAGCATGATCGGGAGCCGAGCAGCCGCGGCCTCGGTCACAGCGCGTGCGGTGGCATCGAGCGTCGGCGCCGTTGCCGGGTCGGCCAGGTTTACGCGCAGAAGCGTCTTGGCGAAGTCGATACCCGAGGCGACCATGGACGGCACGTCGTAGCCGGTGAAGCGGTCGTCCATCTCGAATGCCGCCCCGCGCAGGCCTCCGCGGTTCATAGAACCCACGATGATCTTGTCATCCAGCAGCCCGAGAGCCGCGAGATCGTCGATGATGTCGGGGGTGCCGAGGACCCCATCGACTCCCGGCCGACTCAGGGCGATAGCGAGGCGCTCGAGCAGCTGATTGCGGTCCGCCATCGCGTGCGGGTCGGCGCCGACCGCGAGCGCGCCGCGGGCCGGGTGGTCGGCCGCCACGATGAGCAGTCGCCCATCGCCACGGAGCACCTCGCGACGCCTGCGCTTGTGGAGCGCCTCATTGATCGCTTCGGGGCGCTCGGCGCGGAGGTCGCGAAGGGCGGCCAGATCGATTGTGGTCGGTGGGGTGATCGTCATGTCACACGCCCCTTTCGAGGATCTTCTCGATCTCATCCGTGTACGGCATCGCGGTCGAGCACTCGCGGCGGGAAGCGACGATGGCACCGGCGATGTTCGCAAATCGAAGGATTCTCTCGAGCCCCCACCCCTCGAGCAGGCCGTGGCAGAGCGCCCCACCGAAGGCGTCACCGGCGCCGAGTCCGTTCACGACGTCGACGAAGTACGGAGGCACCTCGACGCTCTCGTCGCAGGTCTTTGCCAACACACCCTTCGGGCCCTGCTTGACGATCGCGAGCTCGATGCCTCGCTCGAGAAGAGCATCCGCGGCGCGATGCGGGTCGGTCTCGCCGACCGCGACATCGCACTCTTCGCGATTGCCGACGGCGACCGTGACCTGGGCGAGAACGGGGGCGATCTGATCCGACGCATCCTGAGGCGTCTGCCAGAACATCGGCCGATAGTCGAGGTCGAGCACGGTGTGCGTCGCGCGGGCGCGCGCATCGAGCGCGACGTGGTGCGCTTCCCGGCTGGGCTCCTGGCTGAGGCCCGTGACGGTCATCCACAGGACTCCCGCACCGCGAACGGAGTCGAGGTCGAGCTGAGCCGCATCGATATTGAGATCCGGCGCCTTGGGCTCGCGGTAGAAGTAGAGCGGGAAGTCGTCGGGAGGGAAGATCTCGCAAAAGGTGATCGGGGTCTTCAGCGACGGATCTGTCGCGACGCCGCGGGGATCGACGCCCAGGCGCGAGAGCTCGGCGAGAAGGTAGCGTCCGAACGGGTCATCGCCGACTCGCGACACCAACTGGACACGGCGACCATGCCTGGCCGCGGCAACCGATACGTTCGCGGCGCTGCCGCCGAGGTACTTGCCAAACGTCTCGACCTGCTCAAGACCGACCCCGTCTTGCAACGGGTACAAGTCCACGCCGAGCCGGCCGAACGCCAGGACGTCAGGGGAAAGAATCGTCTCAGTCATACTCCGCTGTACAACTCACTTTCACATCAGATGATTATGTCCTAACAATAGCACATGTACCCCGGCGCGCAACGGTTGATACAACAAAGGGGGCCTTAGGTAAGGTTGTCGGGACATGAGCAGCCGCGATCAGCGCTCGAGAGGATTCCATGGCCACCGAGGAGACCTACTGGCCTGACGAGCTCTTCGAAGACCTGGATCGCACAGGACCCATGCCCCTCTATTTCCAGGTCTCGAGCCGACTAGAAGCGGCGATCACGTCAGGCGCCATCCCCACGGGCGCGCGCCTCGAGAACGAGATCGCGATCGCCAAAAAACTGGGCCTGTCGCGACCCACCGTGCGGCGTGCCATCCAAGACCTCGTCGACAAGGGCCTACTCGTGCGGCGACGCGGTATCGGCACGCAGGTCGTCCAAGGGCAGGTCACTCGCCAGGTCGAACTGACCAGCCTGTACGAAGATCTGCAAAGCGCAAACCACGACCCCGGAACGCGGGTGCTGGATCACGGGATCATTGCCGCGTCGGATAGCGTCGCCACAGCCCTCGGCATCGCCGCCGGAGCCGAGGTCGTCTATGTGCGCCGCCTCCGCAGCACGGATGCCGTGCCCGTAGCCGTGCTCGAGAACTTCCTCCCGACCGAATTCAGCGACGTGACCACCGAACAGCTCGAGCAGCGTGGGCTCTATCAGATCCTCCGCGCGCGCGGAGTGACGATCCGCATCGCCAAGCAGAAGATCGGCGCGCGACGAGCACACGGAGACGAGAGCGAACTGCTCGACATCGACCGGGGCGGACCGGTGCTGACCATGGAACGCATCGCGTTCGACAACTCCGGACGAGCAATCGAGTTCGGCCACCACTGCTACCGACCCGACATGTACAACTTCGAAACCACCCTTGTCGCGAAATAGATTCGAAGGCATCCAGCTGGCTCAGGCCGCATGCTGCTCCTCGAGCGCGGCCTGAGCACGCGAAGACATGGGCTCGTGACCGATCCGGCTCAGCCCTAGCCGAGCAGCACCACCCCGAAGCCGGCGACGACGGCGCGCACTTCATTGAGGTACCGCTGTGCCTGCTCGGTGAGGGGTATCGCGGAATGTCCGATCCAGCCGATCTCGATGCGTTCTTCGACGTGGAGCGGCACGGCGATGATCTCGGGGTCGAGGTCATCGCTGATGATGCCCGTCGAAATCGTGTAGCCGCCGAGCCCGAACATGAGGTTGAAGATGGTTGCGCGATCGGAGACCCTGATCTCCTGCTTGCTCGACAGGGGGGAGAGGATTGAAGCGCCCCGGGTTTGATGGAGGCTCTCGAACCTGTGAAGGATGAGAGTCATGGCAGCACCACGGAAGTACAGTGAGGAACTGAAGGATCGGGCGACGCGGCTCGCGCTGGACGCACGCCGCGACCCGGCGAGCAAGGTCGGGGCGATCAAGCGGATCGCCCCGACCAGCTCGGTATCCACCCGGAAGCGTTGCGCCCATGGGTCAGGCAGGCCGAGGTCGATGCGGGTGGGGCGCCGGGAACCACGACGGTGGACTCGGAGCGGATCGCGCTGCTGGAGCGGGAGAACCGGGAACTGAGGCGGGCGAACGAAATCCTGAAGACAGCGTCGGCTTTTTTCGCCGCGGCGGAGCTGGACCGCAAGCTGAAGTAACCGAGGTGTCGGCAGCGGTGCTCGTCGAGTATGTCGACGAGCACCGCGACCGGTTCGGGGTCGAGCCGATCTGCACGGTCCTCCGCGAGAGCGGGCTGCAGATCGCCCCGAGCACGTACTACGCCGCCAAGGCGCGTCCACCGTCCGCGAGAGCGGTCAGGGACGCTGCGCTGGTGGAGGATATCTCGCACCGCGCACAAGGCGAACTTGGGCGTCTACGGGGCGAGGAAGATCCACGCCGAGCTGAACCGGGAGGGGCCCGTGGGCACGGGTGCCAGGAATGCCACTGGCCCGAGCGAGGACAACTCGCTCGGGCCAGTGTAGAAATCGAACGAAGAGACCTGCCCCCCTTGCGATAGCAACCTTACGCGAGCGACATAGTCGCATCGAATCCAAGGGCGGCTCTACCCCGCTACCTCGACTTGATTTTGCAGAGCTTGAGGGCTGCGTCGAAGGCGGGGTCTGACACTGAGATCTCGTCGGTGGAGCGGACGGTCGTCGGTTCGTCCAGGCCGGCGTCGACGTTACGCAACCAGTACGCCCAGCACAGCCCCGTGCCATCGGCGGGGCGTCCGTGATTGGAGAAGAACTGGATCCCCAACGGCAACGTGCCATCGTCGAGCTCCACGCGATCTCGCAGGATCCCGGCGATGGCGGTTGTCAACGCTCGGTCGTCCCCCGTCAGATCCGACATCGTCAGCATCGAGTCGTCCGTGAGCGCATGCGGCTCGAGATAGTCGATCAGCGCAGAGATCGTCTCGGTCGCCGTGACGTCGATCCACCATCCTTGCGGGAAAGACAGACCATAGATCTCCCGACCTTCCCGGAAGACCCGAGGGAGCCAACTCGCCTTCATCGTGCCGGCCTCTTCCCATTCGCCGACGATCTGGGACCAAAGCTCGTCGAGCGGCAGTCCCATGAAATCGGCCAAGGGTTGCAGCGCGCGTCGCTTCTCATCCACGATCGTGCGATAGGGCGCAAGCAATTCCATGAACGCCGTCTGCCGGTCGGCGCTGGCGTAGATCGTGCGACCCACAGTGTCATACCGACTTCACGCCGACGGGTCCTCCTCGCCGGCGTGCCGCAGAGGCGGCGCAAGCGGGCCATAGGACTCACGCGCGATGCGGAAAGCCTGGGCCGGGCTCGCTGCGAGCGCGAGCCCGGTCTTCTGACAGATTCGTTGGGTCGACCCCATTGATCAGCCGCTGAACGAGTCGTCTACCAGTGCCTGGGCTGCAACCGCGACATCCTTCAACCGGTCTTCGCGGATCGCGTTCGCCGGGGTGTCGTACTCGAGCCACGGGTTCGCGCCGATGAACCACACACGCGCGACATGCTCCCCTTCTACTTCCACGACCTTCTGCCACTGCTCGTAGGCAAACACGAGCCGCTTCACGGCCTCCGGGCGCGGGGACGGACCGCCCTCCTTGGCCCACTTGTGCGACGCCTTAGTATCCTTCGAACCAGCCAGCGCCGACACGAGAGTCCCGCCCAACGCAGCATTCAAGCGGCGGGTAATCTCTCGCGCATCCAGTTGAATAGCGCGACGGTACGCACTATTGCGCACAATGGTTGTCTCGACGCTCTTTACGCCTGCCTTGACAGTCATGATGGGTCCCGCCTCAGTCGCTCTCGAGGTTCCACCCTACGTCCGCAACACCGGAATGTCCACAGTAATGCCACCGATAAACCACTACTATGGTGGATCTCTGTCCCGGCTAATTCGGAGCCGAGGCGGGCCCTTCCGGCCCTGCGGCAAAGCCTGATACTCGAGCACGAACTCGCGGATCTCATCCGCCGTGAACCCCGCACTGATCGACATCCCTCTTCCCCTCGCTGAACGTGAACTGACTCACAACCAGCCTGGCGAAGAGGGGACGGTGGGATTTGAACTCACATCCTGTGACCTTTCCCCGCTGTGACCTTTCCCCGCCGTGCAGGGCCTTCCTCACCCGTATCCACCCGGGTGTCGACCTTTCGTCGATGTGCCGGGCGGTACTTGATGCGACACGTTCTTTCTCACGGGTTTGCCCGGAAAACAAACCGTGACTAGCGATGGGTCAGCGCTTTCGCCGAGGATGGAGGATAAGGCTCTCGCGGCCAAGTTCGACGAAATCTGCGTCTTCGAACGCGACGACCACCTGCGCGTGATGGGCGGAGAATTGGTCCAGCAGTTCCCGGTTGCGAGTATTGCCGACGACGAGCAGCAGCAGCCGCTCTGGATGACCACCGGTCTCGTGCGTGTGACGAAAATCGGCGTCCTTCGTCACCACGACACGCCCGCGCGCGTCCGCGGTGGATGTGATCACAGAATCGGTTGTTCGACTGCCGGCGGGCAGTTCTTTGACGTGAATCGCGTCGTGCCCGAGATCGACCAGGTGCACGGCGAGGCTGCGCGGCAGTTGCGCATCGACCAGGAACTTCATCGGTGAGAGTCTTTCAGGCGACGAATGCGAGCACTTTCGTACCGCCCGCAACAGATGCTGCGTACTCGAGCGCCGCAAGCACGTCGTCCCGGGTCAGCTCGTCGTACTCGCCGAGCAACTCGTCGATCGTCTCTCCGGCCGCAAGAAGCTCAAGGATCACCTGTACGGTGACTCGCGTGCCGCGGATGACCGGCTTGCCGTGCACAACCTCCGGATCAACACTGATCCGGTCAAGGCGCGAAGTCGTGGGAGCCATGAACACAGTGTCCCACGCGAATCCGCCGCCGTCACCCGCCGATGGGCGGCCGCGCCACGCACGTCCCAAAGAAAGGCGGCCTACTCAGGCTGCACACAGCTCCTCGGCGGTCGTGAGCGCCCCCTTGGAAGTAGGCGTTGGGGACGGCATCGGCCATCACCAGATCGACTCTGCGACCGAACACGACTTCAAGGTCTTCTTTCAGTCCGAAGTATGCGTCGACGAGGTCCGCGACGTCCCGCTCGAAGTCGGCGAGCAGAAGCACATCACTCCACGAGTCGTCGAAGCGATCCCCGGTGATGGACCCGAAGACGCCAATGTGGCAAACGGGAAGGGAGCGTGCTTTTGGTCTCAGCCTGAATCGTGCATGATCGAGAAGCCCTCTTTCGCCATCACGCGTCGCCGTCGACTGTGCATCCGCTCCAGGATCGGTACAGCGGAGTCGCGGAAGTCGTGAACGACCGCAACGGCATCCGCATCGACACTACGCGTGACCCGACCGACCTGCTGAATGATGCGCCCCTTGAAGGAGACAGGCACCGCGAGGAACAAGGCGTTCAGGGATGGCAGGTCGATCCCCTCACCGGCGACCTTGTCGATCGCGACAAGCACGAAAGGTGCACGCGCCGCATCGAAGGATGCGAGCCGGTCCCGCAGTGCGCGGCGGTCCGGGGCGCTGAGTCGACCGTGCAGAGACAGCACTGGGACATCGACGCGCGAAGCGATCCCTTCCACCAGCATGTCGAGATGGCCGAGCCGGTTGGTGAGCACCAAAGAACGGCTGCAACTCTCGGCTGCGCGTGCAACCTGCTCGACGATCAGCGCGTTGCGGACCTGGTCGATCGCGAGTTCTGAGTAGATCGCTTGAATCGATGGTCCGTCCGCTCCTGACTCTTCGGTGGTGAACGCAGCCTCATGCACCAGAAAGCTGCGCGCCCGCGCGGGCGCTGCCGAGATGTTGTGCCGGATCGGGCCACACTGCATCGTGATGAGCCCGTCCATCTGATCGGCGCGATACGGAGTCGCTGTGAGGCCTACCCACTGCCGCACACTCACCGTACGAATTGCAGCCTCGACAGCAGGAGCTGCTACCGCATGACATTCGTCGACAATGATCTGCCCATACTCCTCAAGCAGCGTTGGGTCCCCGCTGCGGTGCGCGATCGACTGCATCATGATCAGGTCGACAACCCCCCGACGCTTCCGGCGACCACCACCCAATTGCCCGATCTCCTTGTCTGTTATGGAGAGAAACTGAGTCAGTCGGGTTCGCCATTGCTGGAGGAGTTCGGTCCGGTTGACGAGTATTGCTGTCGGTGTCGCACGTTGAGCTATCAGCGCACATGCGATCACGGTCTTGCCCGACCCTGGCGGGGGGACCAGCACTCCCGTGTCCTGACCCAACAGGGCCTTGACCGCGTCCCGCTGCTCATCGCGCAGTTCGCCCGTGAACGTCACATCGATCGAGGCCGGGGCGGCGATGTCGATCGACAACTCAACAGTGAAGCCTGCGTCCGCCAGCACGCTGATTGTCTCATCGAGCAGGCCGCGCGGCAGACGGAGTTCACGCTCATCATGCTCAAAGCACCTGACAAGGCGCGGAATACCGAACGTGCTGAATCGCTGCGCCTGCCGACGGTAGAACTCAGGGTTGGAGACCGATGCCGCGTGCTTGAGTTCGGTCACCACCGAGCCGGGAAGTCCCTCCGTAGGGACTCGCACGACCGCGTCGCGCTGAACGACTATTCGTCGCCCTGCGACATGAGCGGCCTCCGCTTTGATCGCAGCCCGGCGGGGCCTCACCGCTAGAGACTCTCGGGGGCCGGCGGGCAATCGGTTCGAAGTGTTCGCGAACTCGTCTACGCGCTTGGACCCGACGACGCTGACCTCAGCAAGGGCTGCGAACTGATCCTCGAACGGCTCCCACGTCTCGGGGTCGGGAAACACTGTTGTTCCGTGTCGCCGCGAGTCGCCGTGAAGCGGAAGTGCGATCAGGTTGCCGAGACGGAGACGTCCCGGAGACCGCACCGGAAGAGTGTCCTGGGACGGGAAGAACCGGTCGTAGCTCGACATCGGCATTGACGCCCGCTCCGCCATCGCGGCGCGCAGCATGGCCGCGCCCATCGCCCGCGCGGCAGCGGCTGGCACCGCCTCCTCGAAGAAGGTCCAGACGTGCGCTCCCGCCCCCGAACGAGAGATCTCGGCGAGGGCACTGATGTCCGCCTTTCGGCACGCGGCCGCGTAAGCCCGGGCATCCAGCCGCCAGTCACCATCATCGAAGTCGCACGCGAGAAATCGACACTGGTCGTCTTGAAGGAGCGGGTACACGCCGACATGAAACACACGATCACCTGTCCGCCCGCCCCACAGGTACTGCTCGAGAACCGCATCCGTCAATGGAAGCAAATCGACATCGGTTGTCGCATCGGTGAAGAAACCGCCCCGCACCGCCGGGCTCCAGCCCTTCCTGCCGGTGCGCCGACTCACCCACGGCAGCGCGTAGGCGTCAGCTCGACCGGCGAATCGAGCTCGAAACAAGGCAAGCTTCTGTTCAGGTGAGGATTCTGCTGTCACAGCAGGCGCATGCTCCGAAACGTCCCGGGGAAGGGAACGCGCTGCAGCCTCGGTCTGCGCGGTGCCCTCCTGCTCGATCTCCGCGAGATCTCGACGCGCGGATGCGAGCTCACGTTCCAGCCGACGAACACGCTCCCTTGCCGCCGCCAATCGAACACCGCCCTCCACCCCTCGACCGTATCTCCTTCAAGCCAACACGAGCCGCGAAGGTGTCTCGCGGTGAGAGAGTGCTCGCCCCGAGCGGATTCGGCTCGGGCGATCGGGCGAAGATCTTCATAGCGCGGCGACAGTCTGCGCGACGAGAGAAGAAGTGTCATGAGCTGTCCGGGGGATGGGAAGGAACTCGGGTGCTGTGGTGCTGGGGTGGAGATGGGAAGCATTCATGAGTACAGCACTGTTGAGGGCGCGCGTTACCTGGTCCGATACCGCAAGCCCGACGGTGTCCATGCGGGTCGGCGGCGTTTTCTGACGAGGGCCGACGCTGCGGAGTATCTCGCCTTCATCGAAGCGTCCATCGCGCGGGGGTGCTACGTGGACCCGATGCGGGCGCGGGTCACGGTGGGAGAGCTTGCCCCCGCGTGGTTGGCGTTCCAAGCGGCAGTGCTGAAACAGTCCTCCGCCCACAGCCTCGACTCCGCATGGCGGGTGCACGTCGCCCCACGATGGGCGGACGCGGCACTGGCGGAGATCGGCCACGGTGATGTGCGGGACTGGGTCGCGGGGCTCGCTACCTCGCACGGGGCGTCTACGGTGATCCGCGCGCACGGGGTGCTGTCCGGGCTCCTGGAGGTCGCCGTCCGCGACCGACGCCTGTTGGACAATCCCGCCCGCGGCATCCGCTTGCCCCGCAAGGCCCCGGCACGGCGCGCGTATCTTAGCCATGCTCAGGTCGCGCGGCTCGCTGGCCACGCCCGCCAGCCGGACGTGGTGAACCTCCTCGCCTACACCGGTCTTCGGTGGGGTGAGGCGACAGCGCTCCGTGTCAGCGACGTGGACACCGTACGGCGCCGCGTGAACATTCAAGAGAACGCTGTCGCCGTGAACGGCACCATCCATGTCGGGTCCCCGAAGACTCATCGCGCGCGTTCCGTGGCGTACCCGGAGTTCCTCACTCCGAGTGTTCAGGAGGCGATCGCCGGGAAAAGCGCACAAGACCTATTCTGCGGCGACGGTGACACGCACCTCCCGTTGCCGAACTCCCGGGACGGCTGGTTCGCCGGCGGGGTGAGACGATCCCAATCGGAGAACCCCGCGTTTCCGCGCGTCACACCTCACGACTTGCGTCACACGGCCGCCGCGCTCGCGATCCGTGCCGGCGGCAACGTGAAAGCCGTCCAGCGAATGCTGGGTCACGCCTCCGCCGTGATGACACTCGACACCTACGGGCACCTGTTCGATGACGACCTCGACGCCGTCGCGGGTGCGATGCACAACGCCAGGACCGCCTCCACCCGCCACGAGACGAACTCGGATGCAGTCAGAAACGCACCCCACCGTGTCGCCCCGCGCCGACTGTAGTTGCATACCTGCAGAAGACTATTTCCCGATTCTTTCTCACGCTCATATGCCGATGCCTCGCGATACCAGTGTTTGCATGGGGTCGCGAGGCGTGACGGTGGGTACGCGAACACAAGTAGGTTGAGGCCACCGGAAGCGGTCTTGTCATCACGCGGACCCGCGGAATTCCGAGGATCTCGCTTGGCTCCCAACGGCGCAGAAGCGCGTCGGTCGAATTTTCCCGGACCTTCCCAAACGCCGATCAGCGCCACAAAAAGTAGCGCTGATCAGGCATTATGGCGGTGACGGTGGGATTTGAACCCATACGGGAACACCTTTCAGCGATGTGCAATGGGCCCACTTCGCTGTCATTCCGCGGATGTCGACCTTTCTGCGGTGTCGCGAAGTGGCCTGATCTTTCCTCATTCTTTCCCACGGGCTACCCGCGGGTTCCGCCATCGCTGCGTGGTGCCAGCTCGGCGGCGAGTGCCACGAGCTCTGTGTCGATGATGTCGGTGACGGCTTCTGGATCGACACGGAAATACTCGTGGACAAGGATGTTCCGCAGCCCCGCGATCGCCGGCCACGGAACATTCGGCCGCGCCGCCTTGAACTCTGCCGGTAGCGCACGAACGGCTTCACCGATGACTGCGAGATTCCGCAGGACAGCGTCATAGGCCATCCCGGCGATCAGAGCGTCGGCGCTACGAAGCGACGAGCGGTACGCCGCGATTCGATCGATCGCCGACAGGATGTCATCCGTCCGTTCGCCATCACGTCGATTCACAACGGCACAGCCTCCGCAAGCGCGGGCGCGGAGACGCCATCACGGAGCAACGAGGCAGTGACGACATCCACACGGACACCCAACAGGTCACTGAGTTCTTCCCCGAGACCCGACACCCGCAACAGCGGATTCCCCGCATCCGGGAGCAGATCCACGTACAGATCGACGTCACTCGTCGAGTGCGCTTCTCCCCGCGCCACAGAACCGAACACGCGCGGATTCACCGCCGCATATCGGATCAGCACCTCGGTGATCTCGTCACGCCGTGCGAGCACGGCAGCGAGTGAGACGGGAGCGCCTCCGGCAATGATCGACATACAGGCAGGTTACTCGCCCCACCAATCCGTGGAACGGAGATTGATCGCCCGAAGACAAATACTCACCGAGGTCGGACCGATCGATCCGGGTTCGTCGACCATACCGTCGTCACCCATTTCAAAGCCCCGGTCGATCTTTCCCGGACTTTACCCACGGAAATGGGCTCCAGAACCGCGTGATTACGCGACCGTGGAGCCCATTCCGCAAACGGGATATCGCCCGATCTTTCTCACTTCCATTCAATGAGAATCAGAAAGTGACCCTGATCAGGGATTTTTGGCGGTGACGGTGGGATTTGAACCCAAACGGGAACAACTTTCGACGGCGCACAACGAGCCCACTTCGCTGTCGTTCTGCGGATCTCGACCTTTCAAATGCCCACCCCAGCGGGCCTGATCTTTCGTCAATCTTTCCCACGACGTTCCCACCAGCCCAGACGCCCGAGTAGCGCCGCCGAGCAGCGAGAAGGCCACTCCTCGCGCGCGAGCAGACATACACCGGCAATGCATCGGCAAGCGCCATCGGTTGCGGGGAAAGACCGAGGCGCAATCAAGACTCTCGCGGTGCCCGATGTGAAGTCGTCGCGGGCACGTCGGTGACGGGAGTGATGTCGCGGACTAGCGAGATGTGGGACTCGAAGTCGGTGCGGTTCGCCTCGTGATGACCAACGGCATCGCGACACGAGAGAGCAGACCTATTGATTGACTGGGTCGTGCTTCCAGAACCCGGAGAACGTTATGCGCGACTTCGCTAACCCGGCTCGATGCAATCGTCGGCGGCCTTCCGTGGTGAGCGTCGACTCGCCCACGACGAACGCGTAGTCTTTCGGCTTCGGTGAGATGCGTGAGCTCAGTGCATCGAGAGCTGCGGCTCCCGGCAACGTATGCCGTTCCGGGCGCAGAATCCAGATCACCTCTACGCCGACTGGTCGCTTGAGGTCCTGGACGTCTCCAGCATCCGGCACCTCGATGATCGCCGTACCGGTTGCTTCGCTGGGCAGGTCGCGCAGGATGCCTCGCAGTGCGGGAACGCCTGTTTCGTCGGAGACGAGATGGATGTCTTGCGTGTCGCGAGGGGGGTCGAACAGTGGCCCCTGATCGAGGAGCGCAACGGGCGAGCCGTCGAGAACGCTTGTCGCCCAGATGGCGACTGGACCCGCCATCGCACCCGTTTCGTTCCAGTGCAGCACGACGTCAATGTCCATCTCGGCGCCCCCCGAGATTGGGCGCATCGAGGCAACTGTGTAGTTGCTGCAATGCGGTCTCGCGTGGTCGGGGATCGCGAGATATGGCTTGTACCAGCTCCCGCCGCGGATGACCGGCAGTACAAGTGGCGCGCCAGGTCGGGGCGGCAGGAACAGACGGAACCAGTGATCCAGTCCGCTCCACTCGAACTCCGCGAGCTCCGGACTTGCGACGGTCACGCGCTGGAACGAGGGCGACCGTCGGGTTGTGCTCACCACTTGTGCGGTGAACATTCGCGGATCTGTCGGCATGAGACGGTTACCGGCCATCTATCTATTCTATTAGGTAAGGCTAGGCTTATCTGGAAATGGCTTCTTGACGGCTTAGAACGGAATCCGACGATGCACCGCGCCCACCGACGCCCCACTTCGACTGCAGCCCGAATCGCTGCGGCCGCCGCCGCGATCGCACTCAGCGGTGCGGCGCTCGCGGCCTGCAGTTCGGCACCGACAGCCACTGCTGAGAACCCGGACTACACGAGCGAGCCGACCGATACCTTCCCGGTGACGGTCACGCATCAGTTCGGCGAAACCGTCGTTCCGGCCGAGCCGCAGCGCATCGTGATCGTCGGTATCACCGAGCAGGACATCCTGCTCGAGCTGGGGGTCACGCCGATCGCGACTACCGAGTGGTACGGCGAGCAGCCTTATGCAGTATGGCCGTGGGCCGTGCCACTGCTGGGCGATGCCGAGCCCGCCGTACTCCACGACGCCGACGGCATCGAATACGAGAAGATCGCCGCATTATCGCCCGATCTCATCGTCGGGACCAATGCGGGGCTCGACGATGAGACGTACGAAAAGCTCACGCAGATCGCCCCTACGATCGCAAGCGCGGCTGAAGCAGACCCGTACTTCTCCGACTGGCGCGAGCAGACGCGACAGATCGCTGCGGCGACCGGACGCTCCACTGCCGGCGAGGACCTCATCGCGGGCGTCGAAGACGCGTATGCCCAAGCGGCGGCTGCGCACCCGGAGTTCGCGGGGCTCAGCGCGACCTTCTCGCAGGGTGTGCCGTACGAGGGCAATCTCTACGTCTACCCGGACGGACTCAACACCGACTTCCTTACAGATCTCGGCTTTATCATGACTCCCGACCTCGAGCCGTACGCTGCCGAGCCCGGTTCGCAGGCGCTCATCTCGCCCGAGAACATCGACCTGATCGAGGCCGACGTCATCGTCTTCGCGACCGACTTCGGCGAGGACGTCGACACGCTGCTGGACTTCGGCACCGTATCGAGCCTCGGCGCCGTCACGGAGAACCGCGCGATCTACACGGACGGCACCCTCGCCGGCGCGATCTACTTCCTCACGCCGCTCAGCCAGAAATACGTCCTCGAGCACCTCGTTCCCCGCCTCGTCGACGCGGTGGCCGGAGAGGCCCCGCAGACGACCGAGGGCTGAGCCCGGTGCAATACAGGCGCAGCATCGGCCTGCTGCTGTCGGTGCTGGCGCTACTGGTCGTGTGCATCGGGTCGATCCTCATCGGGGCGAAGGGTCTGTCGTGGGCCGAGCTGTCCCACGCGCTGACCTCCCCGACGGGCACCGCGACCGACCAGATCATCTGGGATCTGCGTTTCCCGCGCACGATCGTCGGGATCATCGTCGGCGCGGCGCTCGGCGCGGCGGGCGCGCTCATCCAGGCGCTCACCCGCAACCCCCTGGGCGACCCGGGAATCCTAGGAGTCAACGCCGGCGCATCTCTGTTCGTGCTCCTGGGCATCGTTCTGTTCGGCGCCACCACCACAGTCGGTTATATGGGCTTCGCGTTTGCGGGCGCGCTCGTGGCGACCGGCGCGGTGTACTTGATCGGCGCCACCAGCGCACGCGGGATCGACCACGTGCGAATGACGATCGCAGGCGTCGCGCTCGGCGCGGTGCTGACCGGAATCGGAGCCGCGATCACGCTCCTCAACCCGCGTGCGTTCAACCTCATGCGCGGGTGGGAAGCCGGATCCTTCGTGGAACGCGGAACGGAGGTCTACCTTCCCGTGTTGGGTTTCGTCCTCATCGGCGTCATCGTTGCCCTCGCCCTCGCCCATCCCTTGAACGCTCTCGGGCTCGGCGACGAGCTCGCATCATCGCTCGGCGCCGGCGTACCGGGAACCCGCATCCTGACGGTGGTGGCCATCACCCTCCTCGCGGGAGGCGCGACGGCCATCGCCGGGCCCATCGCCTTCGTCGGCCTCATGGTGCCGCACGTAGCGCGCTGGATCGTCGGACCCGATCAACGATGGATCATCCCGTTCTCGCTCGTGCTCGCACCGACGCTTCTCCTATTCGCCGACATCGTGGGCCGCGTGGCGATCGCACCGGGCGAAGTGCCCGTCGGCATCGTAACCGCGTTCATCGGAGCTCCCGCGCTCATCGCGCTCGTGCGCCGCGCCAAGGCGAGTGCACTGTGAATGCCCCGCCGAGGGAAGCGCTCCTGCTACCCGGGCGCACCAGCATCATCCGAGTCGGGCGCATGTCATTCCGCGTTGCTTGGCGGCCTCTCACGATCGGGCTAATCATCTGGATCGTCGTCGGCACACTCTCCCTGGTCGCCCTGGGACTCGGCGATCTCCCACTGTCGGTGCCGCAGGTAGTCGCGGCACTCCTGGGGGGCCAGGACGGAATCGTTCACACCGTCGTCATGGAATGGAGACTCCCCCGCGTCCTCGCGGCGGTCCTCTTCGGCGCAGCACTCGGGGTATCGGGAGCCATCTTTCAATCCCTCACACGCAACCCGCTTGCCAGTCCCGAGATCATCGGGTTCGAGGCGGGATCGTATGCCGGCGGCATCCTGGTCATCATCGCGTTCGGCGGAGGCTACCTCGCCGTCGCCGGCGGTGCTCTCGTCGGGGGTTTCGTCAGTGCCGTCGCGATCTATCTGCTGGCCTACCGCGACGGGATGCACGGGTTCCGGCTCATCATCATCGGCATCGGCATCTCAGCCATGGCGAGCGCGTTCTCGTCCTTCCTCATCCTCCGCGCCAAACTCGAGATCGCGATGGTCGCGGCCGTGTGGGGAGCCGGATCGCTAAATCCGGTCGGCTGGGCACAGCTCATTCCCACTGGTCTGATCGTCATCGTCGCATTCGTCGCGCTGATGACGCTCACCCGGTCGCTGCATCA
Source organism: Microbacterium sp. HM-570 (assembly GCF_054165885.1). Classification (NCBI taxonomy): domain Bacteria; kingdom Bacillati; phylum Actinomycetota; class Actinomycetes; order Micrococcales; family Microbacteriaceae; genus Microbacterium; species Microbacterium sp. HM-570. Next base: position 2,284,334 of record NZ_CM135111.1, on the reverse strand, counting down.
GCTCGAGCTCGGCGACGACGCGGCACGCGCTTTCGGGGTGCGGGTGGAGCCAGCACGGCTGGGGCTCGTCGCGTGCGGAGTAATCCTTGTCGCCGTCGTCACAGCCGCAGCCGGACCAATTGCTTTCGTCGCGCTCGCCGCCCCGCAGATCGCTCGACGTCTCACGCGGTCTCCCGGGGTCGGGCTCCCGGGCGCTGCCGCGATGGGCGCACTCGTGTTGCTGGGATCCGATCTCGTGGCACAGCACGCCCTCCCCACGGCGATTCCGGTCGGACTCGTGACTGTGATTATCGGAGGCGCATATCTGGTTTGGCTCTTGATCCATGAAGCACGGAGACGTCTATGAGCACAACATCCGTCCCCCCGCCCGCTCGGCTGCACACCGAAGCCATCACGATCGGCTACGACAAGCGGGTCATCTCGCAAGACCTCACCGTCGCGATCCCCGACGGGTCGTTTACCGTGATCGTGGGGCCAAACGCCTGCGGCAAGTCCACGCTGTTGCGCGCTCTGTCACGGCTGATCCGACCCACCCAGGGCCAGGTCGTGCTCGACGGGAGATCGATCGCGTCGTACCGCTCGAAAGAGGTCGCCCTTCGCCTCGGCCTTCTCCCGCAAACCTCCCTCGCACCAGACGGCATCACGGTCGCGGATCTCGTCGCCCGCGGCCGCTTTCCCCACCAGTCGATGACCCGCAGGTGGTCGAAAGCGGACGAGAATGCCACCTCCGCCGCGATGGCCGCGACGGGTGTCACCGAGCTCTCCTCCCGTCTCGTAGACGAACTGTCCGGCGGGCAGCGTCAGCGTGTCTGGGTCGCGATGGTGCTCGCCCAGCAAACACCGCTACTCCTGCTCGACGAGCCCACGACCTTCCTCGACATAGCCCATCAGATCGAACTCATGGAACTGTTCACCGACCTGAACGAGTCCGGCAGCACGCTCGTGGCGGTGCTGCACGACCTCAATCACGCCGCGCGGTACGCGACTCATCTCATCGCCATGAAGGACGGAGCCGTCGTTGCTCAGGGCGCCCCGACCGACATCGTGACGGCCGAACTCGTCGAGTCTGTCTTCGGACTGCCCTGCGTCGTCACGCCCGATCCTTTAACGGGCGCCCCGTCAGTGTCGCCGCGGGGACGCACGCGACCCAGCAAGCCCTAACGGATTCCATCGGACTGCACACGCGGTGAGTGAAACCAACGGCTACGCAGGAGTCAGGCGAGGACCTGTCCGTTATAGGTCTCGCCCCACGCCTCGTTACCTGCGGGAGTAAGGCCGCGACCCTGCGCGACCTATTCCGCCAACATCGGGGCAGCGCCTCGATAATCGCGTCACATTGACACAGGAAGATGAGTCGCCGGAGAAAGCCACTCAACGAGATCGACAGAACAATGGGGGAGTCGTCGACCCACACCGTTGTCGCTCATTTCAACGCCCCGGTCGATCTTTCCCGGCGTTTACCCACGGAGACGGGCTCCAGAACCGCATAATCACGCGGCACTGGAGCCCATACCGCGAACGGCATTTCGCCCGATCTTTCTCACTTCCATTCAATGAGAATCAGAAAGTGACCTTGATCAGGGATTTTTGGCGGTGACGGTGGGATTTGAACCCACGACCCCGGAGTGGGACTCACTCGGAATCCGATGATTCTCGCGGTTTGGATCAGGTCATAAGGCGTATCAGATCAGATATGCGGTGTTCGATTTCGTTCATCCGTTGCCACGCCGTTGCCAAAGGCACAGTCCTGCCTCGGCCGCATTCGCCAGTGTCGGAGGGGGTTACTAGTTTCAACCCAAGCCCTGACCTGAAGGAGTATTCATGACCGATCGCAACAACCTAGAGGCCAGACAGGCTCAAGCGCAACGCGTCACGCTTTCCGCGTGGCAGGGATTCGTTGCTGCGCAGCGCGTCTACCTCACCAACGAGCTCAGGCTCCAGGCGCGCACAACTGTTCTGCAACAGGACGACGTCACCGACCGGATCGCTGACCGCGGAGCCCTCCGAGCAAGCGCCGACCAGATCATGGGACTGCTGCACGGATAGGTGACAGTTCCTAGTCACGCCGCCAGCGCGACGGTCGTGTTCATGATGGTCTCGAACTCGATGGGCGTCAAACGTCCCAGGCGGCGCTGCCGGCGCCGTCGGTGGTAGGTCCGCTCAATCCAGGTCACCATCGCGATCCGCAGTTGTTCCCGGGTGGTCCAGGTGCGGCGGTCGAGGACGTTCTTCTGCAGCAGTGCGAAGAAGCTCTCCATGGCGGCGTTGTCCCCGCTGGACCCGACTCGGCCCATCGATCCGACCATGCGGTGACGGGTCAGAGCGCGCAGGAACTTCCTACTTCGAAATTGGCTGCCCCTGTCGCTGTGAATCACGCAGCCGGCGACGTCGCCACGCATCGCGACAGCATTCTCGAGTGCCTGGACGGCCAACCGCGACTTCATTCTCGAGTCGATCGAATAGCCCACGATGCGGCCGGAGAACACGTCCTTGATCGCGCAGAGATAGAGCTTCCCTTCCGCAGTTTTGTGCTCCGTGATATCGACCAGCCAGAGCTCGTTCGGCGCGTCAGCGGCGAATACATGCCGCACCCTGCCGTCCTCATCGATCACGGCGCAGAGGTCGTCGTGGACGGGTGGTCCGGGCCGCCGTCCCTTGCCGCGCTTGGGTTTCCCGAACGCGCTGAACCAGCCGTTGGCCGACGCGATCCGCCACGCGGTGCGGTCAGCCATCGCCTCACCCACGTCGCGGGCCTCGTCGGCGAGCAGCCGATGCCCGAACTCGGGATCGTCCTTATGCGCGTCGAAGAGCGCGTTCGCGCGATATGCCTCGACCACCTCGCTGGGCGTGATGGGGTCCGCCAGCCACCGGTAGTAGGGCTGACGGGAGAGCTTCAAAACCCGGCACGTCACCGTCACGGGAATCCCCGATGCGGCGAGCTCTGTCACGAGCGGGTACCACCTTTTCCCGGCAGGTTCGCCTGCGACAGATACGCCGCCGCCCGCCGCAGGACCTCGTTCTCCTGCTCCAGCAGCCGGTTCCGCTTCTTCAGGTCGCGGATCTCGGCCGCCTCGGTGCGGGATTGGCCGGGCTTGGCGCCCTCGTCGATGTCAGCTCGACGCAGCCACTTCTGCAACGTCATCGGATGGACACCGAAGTCTTTCGCGATCTGCTCGATCGTCACTCCGGGCTCGCGGTTCCTCGCGACGCGCACGACGTCGTCACGGAACTCGCTCGGGTAGGGCTTAGGCACAGCAACATCCTTCCAGGCCGCCCTCCCGGGCAAGCCAGATCAGATGTCACCTATCCGTGCAGCAGTCCCGTGTTCGGATGGGAGTTTGGTCGGACTCGGGAGCCGAGGAGCTCGGCGATCAGGGTTCACGCCTCGCGGAGGTTGCCGCGCCCCGATTTCTCCCAATACCCCTGGGGGGTATGAAGCGATTTTACCCGGATGCGGCCGGCCGTTGTCAAACCAGGGCGGAGACGCTGCTCCCGCTGGGGGCTCGTCGCGAGCGACCGCGGTGACCCCAACTCCCGCCTTGTATCGCCCAGCGGAATGGGGAAGAGTGGAGGAGTAGGCCCAGCCCGGGACTTCGGTGAACTGGGGTCGACGGATCAGAAGGGGAGGTCGACCGCCATGGCGGCTGACGTGCAGACGGTGGTGCTCGAGGCGAAGGGAATGTACCGGGGATCATCGAAGGCGGTGGTCGAGGCGGCCCTCTCACGACGCCCCGGCGTGACCCGAGTCGAGGCCAACCCGGTGTCGCAGACAGCGACCGTGACCTTCGACCCTGCGCGGACCTCGCTGGCCGACCTTCGCCGGTGGGTGGAGGACTGCGGCTACCACTGCAGCGGCATGTCCGTTCCCGATCACCTCTGTGACCCGATGGAGCAGGTCGACCATGGCGGACACGGGGGAACCGGAGCGGTGGTGACCCACGAGGACCACGAGGACCACTCGGCGCATGGGCTGCCTGCCACCGCACAGGCCGGACAGGCACAGCCGGACACGGGGCACGCGGCGGCTCCGATGGCGGGCGCGTCTGCGCATGCCGATCACGCCGTGCATCCGACGCCGGTGAGAAGCGCCCAGGAGGTGATGGGGCACGGCGGCCATGGCGCCGGCACGTCGATGGCCGACATGGTGCGGGACATGCGGAACCGCTTCCTGGTCGCCGCGATCCTGTCGGTGGCGGTCACTCTCTGGTCGCCCATCGGCCGGGAAGTCCTCGGCTTCACGGTGCCGGCACCGTTCGGGCTCCGCGATGACGTCTTCGCGCTCATCCTGTCGCTGCCCGTCATCTTCTACTCGGCGTGGATCTTCTTCGACGGTGCATACCGGGCGCTTCGGGCCCGCACGCTGGACATGATGGTGCTCGTCGCCGTCGGAGTGGGGGCGGGGTGGCTGTACAGCCTCGTCGTCACACTGACCGGAGGTGGGGAGGTGTTCTACGAGGCGGCGACCGTCCTCGCGAGTTTCGTCCTGCTCGGTCACTGGTTCGAGATGCGGGCGCGCGGCGGCGCGAACGACGCGATCCGCACCCTGCTCGAGCTGGCACCGCCGAAGGCACTCGTCATCCGGGACGGCGAGACGATCGAGGTGGGCACATCCGACATCGTCCCCGGCGACCTCATGCTCGTGAAGCCCGGGTCCAAGATCCCAACCGACGGGAACGTCGAAGACGGCGAGTCGGAAGTCGACGAGTCGATGGTCACCGGCGAGAGCCTTCCCGTGCCGAAAAGCCCCGGGTCGGGCGTCATCGGGGCCTCGGTCAACACGACCGGCACGCTGCGGGTCCGCGCGACGAAGGTCGGTGCCGACACCGCGCTCGCGCAGATCGTCGCGCTCGTGCAGGAGGCGCAGAACTCCAAGGCACCAGGGCAGCGGCTGGCCGACCGCGCCGCGTTCTGGCTCGTGTTCGTGGCGCTGATCGGCGGCAGCGGCACGTTCATCGTCTGGCTGCTCGCCGGGGCGTCGCTGCAGAGCGCCCTGCTGTTCGCCATCACCGTCGTCGTGATCACGTGCCCCGACGCACTGGGGCTGGCCACACCGACCGCGATCATGGTCGGCACCGGTCTCGGCGCGAAACGCGGCGTGCTGTTCAAGAACGCGACCGCGCTGGAGGCTTCCGCAGGCATCGACACGGTCGTCCTCGACAAGACCGGAACCCTCACCAAGGGCAAGCCTGAAGTCACGGACTTCGTGGCGGCGGGAATCCCCGAGCGAGAGCTGCTGTCTCTTGTCGCTGCAGTCGAGCGGGAGTCGGAGCACCCGCTCGCCGGCGCCGTGGTCGCCTACGCCGACAAGATGGGAGCTCCGGTGCTCAGCGCGTCCGGCTTCCGGAACGTGCCGGGCCACGGCGCCGGCGCAGAAGTCGACGGCCGGCAGGTCCTCGTCGGAAACCGCAAGCTCATGGTGTCCGAGGGCGTCGACATCGGGCGCGTCGCCACGCAGCGGGACGAGCTCGCGGCGACCGGCAGGACGGCGGTGCTGATCGCCGTGGACGGGACAGCGGCCGGGTTCGTCGGACTCGCCGACGCGGCCCGGGAGACCGCCCCGGCAGCGATCGCAGCCCTGCACGAGGCGGGCGCCGAGGTGGTCATGCTCACCGGTGACAATGAGGCGACCGCGAAGCGGATCGCGGCGCAGCTGAACATCGACACGGTCATCGCCGATGTGCTGCCGCAGGACAAGTCGGCGAAGATCGCGGAGCTGCAGTCGGCCGGCAAGCGGGTCGCGATGGTCGGCGACGGCGTCAACGACGCCCCGGCGCTGGCGAAGGCCGATCTCGGCATCGCGATCGGAGCCGGCACCGATGTGGCGATCGAGACGGCGGACGTGGTGCTGATGCGGTCGGATCCGCTGGACGTGCCGATCGCACTCAGGATCGGCAAGGGCACGGTGCGGAAGATGCGGCAGAACCTCGCCTGGGCGATCGGGTACAACGTGATCGCGCTGCCCATCGCCGCGGGCGTCTTCTACCCCGCGTTCGGGCTGATGCTCAGGCCCGAGATCGCGGCGATCTCGATGTCCGGGTCGAGCCTGATCGTGGCGGTCAACGCCCTGCTGCTGAAGCGGCTCCGCCTGCCCCGAGCCGTGGATGCCCCGGCCGGCGCCGAGTCCCCGCAGCTCGCTGCGACGAGCGCCTGACCTTTGCGCCGAATCCTGCACGATCGATCGAAAGGACATTCATGCCCGGCACGGATAGGAACACTGCAGTCACTCCTCCTGCCCTGAACCCGGACGACCTGGCCCGCCTCGATGCCTGGTGGCGCGCGGCGAACTACCTGTCGGTGGGTCAGATCTACTTGATGGACAATCCGCTGCTGCGCGAGCCGCTGCGGCCGGAGCACGTCAAGCCCCGGCTGCTCGGGCATTGGGGGACGACCCCGGGGCTGAACTTCATCTACGCCCACTTGAACCGCGTCATCGCGAAGCGCGATCTCGACATGATGTACGTGATGGGGCCGGGGCACGGCGGTCCGGGCCCGGTCGCGGCGGCGTGGCTGGAAGGCACCTACAGCGAGGTCTACCCGCACATCTCCCAGGATGAGGCCGGGATGAAGCGGCTGTTCACCCAGTTCTCCTTCCCGGGCGGCATCCCGAGCCATGTGGCCCCGGAGACACCGGGGTCGATCCACGAGGGCGGCGAGCTGGGCTACGCGCTGTCCCATGCGTATGGGGCCGCGTTCGACAACCCTGACCTCATCGTGGCTGCCGTGGTCGGTGACGGCGAGGCAGAGACCGGGCCTCTGGCCGCCGCGTGGCACTCGAACAAGTTCGCCGACCCGGTGCGTGACGGCGCCGTGCTGCCGATCCTGCACCTCAACGGCTACAAGATCGCCAATCCGACGGTCCTCGCACGGATCGACCGGGACGAGCTCGATTCGCTGCTGCGAGGCTTCGGGCACGAACCGCACTACGTCGAGGGCGAGGATCCCGCGCAGATGCATCAGCGGTTCGCCGAGGTGCTGGACGCCTGCGTCGACCGCATCCGGCAGATTCAGGAACACGCGCGGTCGAGCCGGGACAGCACCCGTCCTCGCTGGCCAATGATCGTGCTCCGCTCGCCGAAGGGCTGGACCGGACCGAAGACGGTGGACGGGCTCGCGGTCGAGGGCACGTGGCGCTCGCACCAGGTGCCGTTCGCGGAAGCACGGGAGAACGACGACCACCGGGCGGTGCTCGAGGAGTGGCTGCGCAGCTACCGGCCTCAGGAGCTGTTCGACCCGTCCGGCTCCCCGGTGTCCGAGATCCGCGACTTGCACCCGCTCGGCGCGCGCCGGATGAGCGCCAATCCGCATGCGAACGGCGGCCTGCTGCTGACGAGCCTGCACATGCCGGACTTCCGCGACTACGCCGTGCCGGTGGAGGTTCCCGGCACCGGGGCGGTGGAGTCGACGCGGGTCCTCGGCACGCTGCTTCGCGACATCATGGCAGCCAATGACAGCACCTTCCGGGTCTTCGCCCCGGATGAGAACAACTCGAACCGGCTCGGCGCGGTGCTGGAGGCAACGGATCGGGCATGGAACGCCGAGACACGCCCCGGGGACGACAAGCTCGCGCCGGACGGCCGGGTGATGGAGATCCTCTCGGAGCACACCTGCCAGGGTTGGCTCGAGGGGTACCTGCTCACCGGCCGGCACGGCCTATTCTCCTGCTACGAGGCCTTCATCCACATCATCGACTCGATGTTCAACCAGCACGCGAAGTGGCTCACCACCACCAACGACATCGAATGGCGCAGGCCCGTCGCGTCCCTCAACTACCTGCTCACCTCGCATGTCTGGCGGCAGGATCACAACGGGTTCTCACACCAGGACCCCGGGTTCATCGACCATGTGGTGAACAAGAAGTCCGACGTGATCCGGGTCTACCTGCCGCCGGACGCGAACACCCTGCTGTCCGTCGCCGACCACTGCCTTCGCAGCCGCCAGTACGTCAACGTGATCGTCGCCGGGAAGCAGCCGCAGCTGCAGTACCTCGACATGCAGTCAGCGATCGAGCACTGCACGAAGGGCGTCGGAATCTGGGACTGGGCGAGCACCGACCAGGACGCGAAGCCCGACCTCGTGATGGCCTGCGCCGGCGATGTCCCGACCATGGAGACCCTGGCGGCGGTGCAGCTGCTCACCGCGCGCTTCCCCGACCTGAAGATCCGGGTGATCAACGTCGTGGACCTCATGCGCCTCCAGGACCAGGCAACCCACCCGCACGGACTCTCCGACGCCGACTTCGACGCCCTGTTCACCACGGACACCCCCGTGATCTTCGCCTACCACGGCTACCCGTGGCTGATCCACCGGCTCACCTACCGCCGCACCAATCACAAGAACTTCCACGTGCGCGGCTACATCGAAGAGGGCACCACGACCACCCCGTTCGACATGTGCGTGCTCAACTCGATCGACCGCTTCAGCCTCGCCAGCGACGCGCTGGACCGGGTTCCCCGGCTCCGCGACGTGGGTGCCCACGCCCGCGAGGAGTTCAAGAACGCGCTCATCCGCCACCGCCAGTACATCCGCACCCACGGGGAGGACCTGCCCGAGGTACGGAACTGGCAGTGGTCCCCGGCGGACGGCCCGGCGAACGGAGTGCCGAACGAGCCGTTGCGGGAGCCGGTCTGAGATGACGGTCGAGACGCCTGCCATCCGCACCGGGTACGGCGCGGTGCTGTTCATCGTGGACGGCGGCGCGCTGGAGGCGGAGGCCGGGAACGCCTCGGCCGGCCTTCCCCGAGGCGTTCCCGATATGCTCCCGCGGCTGCGTGCGGGCGGAATTCCCGTGGCGCTCGTTCCGGCGATCGGTGCTCGGCCCGAAGCGGCAGGCGTCGAGGAGCTGTTCGATCTGGTTGCGGTCCCCGCGGCGTCGTCCGCCATCCCGCGCTCGGGTCGGGAAGCGGGCGCGCTCGTCGATGCCTCCCGACGGCTGGGAGTCCCACCCGCGCGGACGGTGGTCGTGGCGGACTCCCCGGCTGGGGTGCAAGCCGGCCGTGCCGGGAACTTCGGGCTGGTGGTCGGCATCGACGATGCATCCCGCCGCGCCGGTCTGGAGGACGCCGGAGCCGACCTCGTGCTCGGGAACGCGGCGGAACTCGATCTCGGCGCCGCCCGCACCGACCCGTGGCGGCTCGTGTACGAGGGGTTCGACCCGGCGCATGAGGGCCACCGCGAAGCGCTGACCGCGCTCGGGAACGGCTACCTCGGCAGCCGCGGCGCCCATCCCGAACGACACGACGACGGGGTGCACTACCCCGGCACCTACGTGGCGGGTCTCTTCAACCGGACCGTGGTCGAAGCGCACGGACGGCGCTTCGACGAGGAGCACCTCGTCAACCTCCCGAACTGGCTGCCGTTCGACCTGCGGATCGGGAACGGTGCGTGGTGGTCGTCCGGGGAGATCCCGGCGAGCGGCGAGCGCCGTGAGCTCGACCTGCGCAGCGGCGTGCTGACCCGCACCGTGACCCTGAGAGGCCCGCAGGGGCCGCTGCAGATCGTGCAGCGCTCCTTCGCCGCCATGCACGACCCACACCTGCTCGCGCTCGAGACCACCCTCACGGCGCAGGGGTGGAGCGGCCGGGTGCGCGTCCGCTCCGGAATCGACGCCGGGGTCCGCAACGCGAACGGCGGTGCGGACGCTCCCGCCGTGCATCTGGCCGCACCGGTCTTCCGGCACGTCGACGGGGTCCTTCTCTGCGAGGTGGAGACCGCCCGGAGCGGGGTGCGGATCGCCCTCGCCTCCCGCACACAGGTTGCTGGTGCCGACGGTGAGCCGGGACGGGGGACGGTGCACGACGGCTTCGCCGCTGCGGATGAGATCGACGTGGACGTGGCGGCCGACCGCCCGGTGCGGATCAGCAAGACGGTCGCGCTCGTCACGTCCCGCGATCCGGCGATCGCATCCCCCGCGCAGGGTGCGCTCGACCGCTTGCGCTGGCACGGCGAAGAACTGGCGCCGCTCCTGCTGCGGCACGAGGACGCCTGGCGGCGGCTGTGGCATCTGTTCGAAGTGTCCATCGAGGCGGACACGCAGAGCCGGCTGGTGCTCAACCTGCACCTGTTCCACTTGGTGCAAGCCGTGTCGCCCCATACCGCCCTCGTCGACGCCGGCGTGCCGGCCCGCGGCCTGAACGGCGAGGGATACCGCGGCCACATCTTCTGGGACGAGCTGTTCGTGGTGCCGGTGATCGGACGGCGGATGCCGGAGGTCGCCAGCGCACTGCTCGATTACCGGTGGCACCGGCTGGACGCGGCGCGGGCCGCTGCGCGGGAGGCCGGCCTCGCCGGCGCGATGTTCCCCTGGCAGAGCGGCAGCGACGGTCGCGAGGAGACTCCGACGGAGCTCTTCAACTCCCGCTCGCAACGCTGGATACCCGACAACTCCAGGCGGCAGCGGCACGTCGGACTCGCCGTCGCATTCAACGCCTGGCAGCACTTCCAGACCACCGGCGACCGGGAGTGGCTGGCCAACCGCGGCGCGGACCTGATGGTGGAAGTCGCAAGACTCTTCGCCTCGCTCGCGGCGCTTGACCCCGCTGACGGCAGGTTCCACATCGACGGTGTGATGGGTCCCGATGAGTTCCACGACGGATATCCCGGGCGACCCGGGTCGGGTGTCCGCGACAGCGCGTACACGAACGTGCTCGCCGCGTGGCTGTTCGCGCGGCTTGGTGATCTGCAGGGTGAGCTCGGCGGACACGCCTGGGAGGCGATCACGGATCGCCTCCGGGTCAGCGTCGAGGAGATCGGGCGGTGGAGCGAGCTGAGCCGGACGCTTGCGGTGCCCTTCCTTTCCGATGGGGTGGTCAGCCAGTTCGCCGGGTACGGCGAGCTCGCCGAGCTGGACTGGGACCACTACCGCCGCACGTACGGCAACATCGGCCGGCTCGACCTCATCCTGGAGGCGGAGGGCGACGCCACCAATCACTACCGGCTCTCGAAGCAGGCGGATGTGCTCATGCTCGTCTACCTCCTCGGCACCGAGGGGGTGATCGACCAGCTGTCGAACCTCGGCTACCCCACCACGATGGAGGATCTCCGCCGGACGCTCGAGTTCTACAGCGCCCGGACGTCGCATGGGTCGACGCTCAGCCGGGTCGTTCACGCATCGGTGTGGGCGGCTTTCGACCCGTCACGCTCCTGGGAGCTGTTTCGGGAGGCGCTCGTCGCCGACCTCGATGACACGCAGGGCGGCACCACCCGGCAAGGCGTGCATCTGGGCGCCATGGCGGGCACCGCGGACATCGTGGTGCGGTCGTTCGCCGGACTCACCCTCCGCGCCGGGGAGCTCGCATTCAACCCGCAGCTGCCGCCCCGCTTGCGCAGCGTGAGCTTCACGATCCACCACCGGGGTCACGGAATCACAGTGATGCTGACCCCACATGAGCTGCGGCTGGTGTGCGCGCCGAGCTCCGCCGCCCCCGTCGTTGTCGACGTCCGGGGGGAGCGGGTGCCGTTGAGCGGCGGCACGGAGCAGGTGTTCGCGCTCGACAGAAGACCCTCGAGAAAGGAAGCGAAATGACCACTGTGCGCGTCGCCGTGAACGGCTATGGCGTCATCGGAAAGCGGGTCGCAGATGCCGTTCTGGCGCAGCCCGACATGGAATTGGCCGGCATCGCCGACGTCGCCACGGACTGGCGCATCAAGGCCGCCATCGGGCGGGCGCCGATCTACGCGGCGACGGCCGAGGCGGCTGCCGGCATGGCCGACGCCGGCGTGGAGGTGGCCGGCACCCTGCACGAGCTCCTCCACTCCGCCGACATCGTGGTGGACACGACCCCGAAGCACGTGGCCGCAGGGAATGTCGCACACTACCGGGAGCATGGCGTCAAGTTCATCCTGCAGGGCGGCGAATCGCACACGACGACCGGGCACTCGTTCGTCGCCCAGGCCAACTACGCGAGCGCGATCGGACGGGAGAGCACCCGCGTGGTGTCGTGCAACACCACGAGCATCGTGCGCGTGCTCGGCGCGCTCCGCGACGCCGGTCTGCTGCTCCGCGCCCGGGGGGTGCTCATCCGCCGGGCCACCGACCCGTGGGAGTCCCACGAGGGCGGCATCATGAACACCATGGTTCCGGAGCCCGTCATCCCGTCCCACCAGGGGCCCGACGCGCAGACCGTCGTCCCGGATCTCGACCTCGTCACCATCGCGGCGAAGGGCGCGCACACGCAGACGCACAACCACTACTGGACCATCCAGCTGACCCGGCAGGCGACGCGCGAAGAGGTGCTGGACGCCTTCCGGAAGGCCCCTCGGATCGCCTTCATCCGCATGTCGGACGGCCTGGTCGCACTCAACTCCACCATCGAGCTGATGCGCGACCTCGGGCGTCCCCGCGGCGACATGTGGGAGGTGGCGCTGTGGGAGGACCTCGTCACAGTCAACGGCGACGAGGTGTACCTGACCTACCAGGTGTTCAACGAGGCCATCGTCGTCCCGGAGACGATCGACGCCATCCGCGCGCTCACCGGGCTCGCACCGGATGCCGCAGCATCGATGACGATCACCGACGCCACCTTCGGTATGCGCAAGGAATTCCTTGACGCCAGCGGGCGGAACGCGTGACCTCAGGCGGCCCGCACGGCCAGGGCCCCGCAGCGCACCAGGGCGATACCGCCCGGCCCGCCGGTGGCCCCCGCCGCTCGCCGTCGATGTGGGCGGTGCTCGCGCTGGCGGTTGCCGGGATCATCATCTACCTGGTCGTGGACCACTGGCCGCACGTGCTCGCCGCCCTGCCGTATGTCGGGATCGTGGCTCTCGTGGCGATGCACCTGTTCGGGCACGGCGGGCACGGCGGGCGGGGTGAACGGGGCGGGCACGGCGGGCACGGCAAAGCACCCGCTAACGGATCGGCCCGGAAGTGAGCACGCACCGGCCGCGCTACCAGTTCATCGCCGAGACCCTGGCCCGCCACAGTCTCGGCTTCGTCGCTGGCGTCACCGGAGTCGACCGGTTCATCCCCTTCCACAAGGGGGCGTTCGGTCACGGCCAGCGGGAGGAGCCCTACCTGACGCCGGATCACGTGCGGCTCGCGCTCGAGGAGCTCGGTCCCACCTTCATCAAGCTGGGTCAGCTGCTCTCCACCCGGCCCGACCTGGTTCCCCGGGCCTACGCCGACGAACTCGCCAAGCTGCAGGACGACGCTCCCCCCGTTCCGGTGGACGAGATCCGGGACGCGATCCGGCAGGAACTCGGTGCCGAGCCGGAGGAGCTCTTCTCCCGCTTCGACGCCAAGCCGCTGGCCGCGGCGTCGATCGGGCAAGCGCACACGGCTCGGCTGCACGACGGCATCGAGGTGGTGGTGAAGGTCCGCCGGCCCGGCGTCGTCGCCGGGGTCGAGGAAGACCTCGACATCCTGCACAACCTGGCGGCGACGGCGAGCCGACGTTGGGAGGCGGCCCGCGCCTACGACCTCCCGGGCGTGGCCCAGGAATTCGCGGCGAGTCTCCGGCGCGAGCTCGACTACCTTCAGGAGGGTCGAAACGCCGAGCGGTTCGCCGAGAACTTCGCGGGCACCGACGTCGCGATCCCGAGGGTGTTCTGGGACACCACGACCTCGCGGGTGCTCACCCTGGAGCGGATGGTCGGGATCAAGATCGATGATCTGCCCGCGCTCGATGCGGCGGGAATCGACCGGCAGCGGCTCGCCCGCCGAGGCGCCGACACGGTGCTGAAGATGATTTTCGACGATCGCTTCTTCCACGCCGACCCGCACCCCGGCAACATGTTCGTGCAGGCCGACGGCACGCTGGCGCTCATCGACTTCGGCATGGTCGGGGAGGTGGACGAGCAGCTGCAGGAACGGCTCACCGACTTCCTCGTTGCCTTCACTCGTGGTGACCCGGACGGGCTGGCTTCGGCGCTCGCGGAACTGTCGGTGAGCCCCGACCGGGTGGACGAGAAAGCGCTGCGCGGCTCCCTCGTCCCCTTCGTGGCCCTGTACCACGGCCGGCCTCTCGGTGAGATCAGGATGGGCGACCTCATCACGCAGCTGTTCACGCTGCTGCGAGAACACCGCCTGCGGCTTCCGTCCGAGATGGCGGCGCTGTTCCGGGTGCTCATCATGGCGGAGGGGCTGGGCGTGCGGCTCGACCCCGCCTTCGACCTGCAGGAGGTGCTCACGCCATACTCTGAGCGCCTGATGCGGGAACGGGTGACCCTCTCCGCCATCGTACGGCGCCTCGCCGGCTCATCCATCGACACCGGCCGACTGCTTCTGGAGCTGCCGGGAGGAATCCGCCGGCTGCTGAAGATGCTCGACTCCAGCGGCGTGGAGGTGCATCTGCGAGCGGCCGAACTGGAACCGCTAATGGGGCGTGCTGAGCGAATCGGACACCGGCTGGTCGCCGGAATCGTCACGGCCGCCCTCATCGGGGGCATCGGCGAGCTGGTCGCCGGCGAGCGCAAGTGGCGATCCTGGGAGGGTGCGCTGCTCGGCGCCGGCGTGAGCACGGTGAGCGTGCTCGGCGGTTACCTGCTCTTGACCGCGCGGCGACGCCGTGGCTGAGGTGGGACGGCATCACGCCGAACGGACGAAGCGGGCCCCCACCAAGCTGGGAATCGTCGGCGCCGGTTCGGTCGGCTCCTCCTTGGCGTACGCGGCACTGATCCGCAACAGCGCCGACCAGATCGCGCTCCTCGACCGCAACGCCGCGAAGGTGGAGGCGGAGGTCCTCGACCTCGCCCACGGCACGCCGTACACCGGCACAACGCAGGTGTCCGGCGGCACGGATCTCGATCAGCTCGCCGGGTCGGACGTGGTCGTCGTCACGGCTGGGGCGAAGCAGCACCCTGGTCAGTCAAGGCTGGAACTGGCTGGCGCCAACACCGCTCTCCTGCGTGGCTTGATGCCGCAACTCGTCGCCTGCGCACCGGACGCTATCTTTCTCGTCATCACCAATCCGGCGGATGTGCTCACCGTCGTGGCGCAGCGATACGCCGCCCTTCCGCCGAACCGGGTGTTCTCGACGGGGACTGTGCTCGACTCCTCCCGCCTTCGATGGATGCTCGCCCGGGCGGCCGGAGTCGCCGTCGCGAGCGTCCACGCCATCATCGTCGGGGAGCACGGCGACTCACAGTTCCCGCTGTGGTCCGGGGCCAGAATCGGACCGGTTCCCGCCAGGGAGTGGGCGCCTGCGGGGCGGGCGAAGTTCCGTCCTGAGGAACTGGACGACATCGCCGCCGCCGTCCGGGGCGCTGCGGCACGCGTGATCGCCGGGAAGGGGGTGACCAACTACGCGATCGGCCTCTCCGCAGCGAGAGTCGTTGAGGCGGTGCTGAAGGACGAACACGCCGTGCTGCCGGTGAGCTCGATCCTCAGCGACTATCACGGACTCAGCGGCATCGCGCTCTCCGTTCCGACCGTGGTGGGCGCCGAGGGGATCTTGCGAGTGGTCGACACGCCGATGGACGACCAAGAGATCGCACTGCTGCACCGCTCCGCCGGCGCACTGCGGGACACCCTGCGTTCCATGAAGTCCGCATAATGGCCAGCAGTGGGAAGGCCTCCGCCCTCCGCATCAATGAGACCCGGCGTGAGGCGGGTGGCGCCAGCCGATGGAGCGTCCTCGGGGGCCTCACGCTGGTGACGTTCCTGCTGCTCGCCGACGACACCGCCGTGTCGGTCGCTGTACCGGCGATCCAGACCGATCTCGGGGCCGACTTCGTCTCGATCTCCTGGGTCGTCAAGACGTACACCCTCGCGGTCGCCGCGTTCACCTTGCTGGCAGGCCGACTCGCGGACCGGAACGGCGCCCGGCCCATCTTCCTGCTCGGGCTCGCCGTGTTCGTGCTCGGGTCGCTGCTTGGCGGCCTCGCGCCGAACGCGGCCGTCCTCATCGCCGCCCGCGGCGTGCAAGGAGTCGGCGCTGCGCTGGTGGCACCGGCCGCGCTCGCGCTCATCGCATCGACGTTCCCAGACCGAGAGCGAGGTGTCGCAATCGGAATCTGGTCCGGTGTGTCTGCGAGCGCGCTCGGTGCCGGGCCGTTGTTCGGGGCCATCATCACCGACTGGGTGGGTTGGCCGTGGATCTTCCTGGTGAATGTGCCGCTCGGTGCGGGGGCCTGGCTCCTCGCACGCATCCTGCTGCCGCGATCGACCCACGTGAGGACCGGCGGCGGTGTGGACCTTCCGGGCGTCGTGCTCTCCGCGCTTGCGCTCGTCGCGCTGGTGATGTCGCTCGGACTCTTCGAAGACGGCGGGTGGGCCTCCCCCGGCTTCCTCGCCCTGCTGCTCGTGAGCTTCGCCTCCGCCCTCCTGTTCATCGCGAGGGAACGTCGCGCACAGCAGCCACTGGTCGACCTGAAGCTGTTTCGAAGCCGGTCGCTCACGGCGGCGAACCTGGTCACCCTGCTCTCGACGGCGGTCATGTGCAGTTTGTTCTTCTTCCTCGCCCTCTACCTGCAGACGGTCGCCGGCCTATCGGCCCTCGCCGCCGGCGGGGCCCTGCTGCCACTGACCCTGAGCATCGTCGTCGTGGCGCCCATCGCGGGGCGCCTGGCGGACCGGTTCGGCAATCGTCTGCTCGTCGTCGTCGGGATGCTCGCGCTTGCCGTGGCGCTGCTCGGTCTCGGCACGTTCGGCCTCCGGTCTGGCGGCATTGCGCTCCCGGCGTGGCTCGCATTGGCGGGGATCGGCATCGGCATCGCCCGCACACCGACGACGAGCGCGGCCCTGAGCGGGGCCGACGGTTCCGCATACGGCATGGCGGCGGGCATCTTGAACACCGCACAAGCCACGGGACTTGCGCTGGGGATCGCCGTGATGAGCGTGATCCTCACTTCCTTCGGGCCGAACGCCGCGTTCGATCGCACGCTGGACGCGGCACATCACGAAGCATTCGTCGACGGACTCACCGCTGCCCTCGCGGTCAACGCCGGCATCGCCGCGGCGGCCGCCCTCTTCGCCGCAGTCCTGCTAGGATCGCGCGCTCAGCGGCCGGCTGATCGCTGACCGAGTTCGGCCCGCTTGGTTCCCCGACCAACCGCCCATCCACTGTCGCCACGGTGATGTCACCCGCTCCCGGAACCTGCTGTCAAGCGCACGCCGACCATTGCCCGCAGCGCCGGTGGCGAATAGCGTCGCCAGGGCACGGATGACGGGTTCCGCTGCCCGACAGTCGGGGAAGCGAGTCACCGCGCGGGAGAAGGGGCCGTCATGAAAGCGCTTGTCTACAAAGGGCCGGGCCAGAAGAGCTGGGAGGACGTGCCGGATCCGACGATCCAGAAGCCCACGGACGTGATCGTCAAGATCGACACCACCACCATCTGCGGAACCGACCTGCACATCCTCAAAGGCGACGTGCCAGCGGTCCAGCCTGGACGCATACTCGGCCATGAAGGGGTGGGCACGATCACCGAGATCGGCGACGCCGTCACCACCCTGAAGGTCGGCGACCAGGTGATCCTGTCCTGCATCTCCGCGGACGGCAAGTGCGACTACTGCAAGCAGGGCGTCTACTCGCACTGCCTCGGCGACGAGGGCGCCCCGGGAATCGGCTGGATCTTCGGCCACCTGATCGACGGCACGCAGGCCGAGTATGTCCGCGTGCCCTACGCCGAGACGTCGGTGTACCGGCTGCCGCCGGGCGTGACACCGCAGCAGGGGACGCTGCTGTCCGACATTTTGCCCACCGGGCACGAGATCGGGGTGCGGTACGGGCAGGTGAAGGCCGGCGACGTCGTCGCGGTCGTGGGCGCCGGGCCGGTGGGGCTCGCCGTCATCGCCACGGCCGGGCTGTACGGACCCTCCCGGGTGATCGCCATCGACCTCGACGCCAACCGCGCCGAGAAGGCGAAGGCGTTCGGCGCCACCGACACCGTCCTCTCCAGCGATCCCGACTGGAAGGAGCAGGTCCTGGCACTGACGGACGGGCTCGGCGTGGACGTCGCCGTGGAGGCGGTGGGGATTCCGCAGACATTTCAGATGTGCCTCGACATGGTGCGCCCGGCGGGCCGGGTGGCGAATGTGGGGGTGCACGGCAAGCCGGTCGAGTTCCCGCTCCAAGACCTGTGGATCTCGAACATCAGCATCACCATGGGGTTGGTGAACACCAACACCTCCGCGACCCTGCTGCGGCTGCTGGCGCAGCACAAGCTGCCCGTCGATGAGTTCATCAGCCACACCTTCCAGCTCGACGACATTCTGGAGGCATACGACGTCTTCGCCCGGGCGGCGGAGACGAAGGCACTCAAGGTGATGATCAACGTGTGATCGCCTGAGCCCGGTCGTGTGGGTGTGCGATGGACACATGCGATGGACAACAGCGGGCTCAAACGGTTCAATGGGAATGGTCGGGAAGGGGGCCACATGGCGGAGCATCCGGTCGGTGTGGAGATCCTCAGCAGTGATGAATGCTGGGCCCTGCTGCACCCGCAGCGCCTGGGACGACTGGCCGTCGCGACCTCCGGAGACGTGGACATCTTCCCGATCAATTTCTTCGCCGACGGGCAGAGAATCCTGTTCCGGACGGACGCCGGCACGAAGTTGCGGAAGCTCATCGAGAACCGCCACGTCGCGCTGGAGACGGATGAGCACACCGACACGTCAGCCTGGAGCGTGGTGGCGAAGGGGCAGGCCCGTCCGCTGCTGCACCAGTCCGAGTTCGACTGGGCCGAGCGGCAGCCGCTGGAGCCCTGGATCCCGACGCTGGATTACGACGGCCCGAAATACGACTATGTGGTGATCACGGAACCGCAGGTGAGCGGTCGGCGGTTCCAGCGGCGCGGGCAGCCCAGGTGAGGATGCCGCCGGAAGGAGGACAAGATGTGGCAGGACGCAGGCGAAGTCGAACAGCTCAGCGCGGATGAATGCTGGGAAATTCTGGCCGCCCAGACGCTCGGCAGACTTGCGGTCTGCGCCGGCGGTGAGGTTGAGATCTTCCCGGTGAATTTCCATGCGGACGGCTCAACAATCCTGTTCCGCACCGCGCCAGGCACGAAGCTGCTCGCGCTCACTGTCAGCGGCCGGGTGGCGCTCGAGACGGACGGCT
This sequence comes from Microbacterium sp. HM-570, assembly GCF_054165885.1. Classification (NCBI taxonomy): domain Bacteria; kingdom Bacillati; phylum Actinomycetota; class Actinomycetes; order Micrococcales; family Microbacteriaceae; genus Microbacterium; species Microbacterium sp. HM-570. The sequence continues at coordinate 2,265,342 of NZ_CM135111.1, read as the reverse complement.
TCACGGAGGCAGAAGCCTGGAGCGTGGTCGCGAAAGGACCGGCGCGTCGGCTCGACCGCCAGGCGGAGATCGACGCGGCGGACCAGCGGCCGCTTCGACCGTGGATCCCCACGCTGAAGTACACGTTCGTGGAAATCACTCCGGTCCAGCTCACCGGTCGCGGCTTCGAGCGCGGCCATGAGCCCGACCGCTATGCCATGTGAGAGCGCGATGACCGGAACCGCGGCTACCGCGGCTCTTCTCGTTCTCTCGTGCGTGCCAGCCCGGAGAAGACCTTGCTCAGGACGGGAAAGTCGTCGGGACTGGCGACGGCGCGCGGTCGAATGCCGCGACGCACCCGTTCCAAGGCCAGCACAACACGCACGCACAGCGTTCCGGCGACGATGGAAAGTACGGCGCTGGCGGCGAACAGCAGCCCGGTCGCCGGACTCGGTGCGGCGGAGATCGCCGCTGTGAGCCCGCCCGCGGCCAGGATCGAGAGACCGGTCAGCACGACCAGCGACACGTGTGCGCGCCGGGGACCGGGCCTCGAGGCTTCCCTGGCGCGCCGCGTTGCGCCGGTCACAGGTGCACTTCGGCCGGGGTGATCGCCATCAGCACGGTGAGCGCCACCAACATCAGGACGAGCACGAGGGCCGCGCTCATCGCGACAGGCCGCCTGCGCCACCAGCGCTCGGGATTCCGGTCCACGAACGGCAGGATCGCGAGCAGCAGGAAGAACACCACCTCGCCCCAGACGATCGCCGCCAGCCCGAACCAGTTCTCCAGCGTGAACGGCCACCAGAACATCCACGGCGGCTTGGTGATCTCGATGCCCGGAACCGGGGGCGACCCGAGCGGTGCTGGCAGCAGCACGGCAAGGATGCCCAGGATCCCGGCGAGGGCGATGCCGAAGGCGACCAGCCGCCGCAGATGACTGGTGAACGGCTGCGTCGGCTCCGCTTCGGCGGCCTGCTCCGGCAACGAGCCGGCTGGCAGGATCGGATGTGGCGACATACGGTGCCGCTTGACGAGGAGGAAGTGCAGCACGACCAGCACGAGCAGGACGCCGGGGATGATCACGGCATGCGCCCCGTACAACCGCAATAGGATGGGAATCTGGTCTGCGAACCCGGGCGAGAACCAGTAGCCGACCCCGCCCAGCAGATCCCCGATGCCGATGTTGTGCCCGAGGGCTTCGAAGCCTTCCTGGTCCCACTTCAGCACGGTGCCGGTGAAGATGGCGAACGTGATCAGCCCCAGCATCCCGACCCCGATGAGCCAGTTGCCCTCCCGCGGCCTCTTGTAGGAGCCGGTGACGAAGACGCGCACCATGTGCAGGACCGCGCCGACGTACATCGCCTGCGCCGCCCAGAAGTGCACGCCGCGCAGCAGGCTACCGCCCCAGATCTCCGTCTCGATCATGCGGATGGACTGATTCGCCGTCTCGGGCATCGGCGAATAGAACTGGGTGAGCAGAATGCCGGAGCCGATCAGCAGAGCGAAGCTCACCGCGGTGATCCCGCCGAGCGTCCATGCGAACCGGTTCGCATGCTCCGGCACCGGGTAGGCCAGCGCGGAGACCCCGAGTCGCTCATCGATGACGTCCCAGGCGCGGCGCCACACACCCCGAGGTTCGGAGAATCCCGCTTCCGGAATCAGCGTTCGTGTCGACATCACCGCTCCTGACTCGTCATGCTGCGCGCCTGCCGCCGGCGAGCCGCCTCGGCCGCAATCGTCGCGCTCAGCTCGCGGAGGCTCTCCTTGGGCCGGAACAGTACCGCGAGCGCGATCCCCGCCGCTGCGGCGAGGACGGACAGCGCGAGGAACAGCCAGTCGGTCGGGGACAGCCCGTTCTGCGGCGGCAGCGGAGGCAGCATCTGCGTGGTGCCCGTCTCGTCCCCGACTGCCGGCTCCAGCTCGGCGATCGCCTCGGCGATGGAGTCCTGCAACAGCTGCTGCGCCTGGTCGGCATCGCCTGCCTCAAGCGCCGTCTGCGCCTGCTCCAGAGCCGCAACGTCGACTCCGTCCTGGTCCTCGGCCGCGAGCGCATCCTCCACCATGGCGCCCGCCTGAGCGGTGCCATTCGGGCCCGGTTCGTTGACGAGGAAGCTCAGCGCTTGCAGCACCATGACGTAGCCTTCGTCGGCTGACTGCCCACCGTCCGCCCACGCCGTCGATATCGCAAACGGAGAGCCGAGCGCCGCCGAGACGGCGAGGAGCAGGGCGGTCAGCCGGAGTCGAAACCGACTGGAATCCCGGCTTGTGGTGCCGCTCGTCCGGCTGCTGGTTCTTGGCATCTTCACACCCCATCCCATCTTCACACCCCATCCACAGTGAACCATCCGCGCGCGCCGCTACCGGCATCCTATCCACCGACGGCGGAGCCCGCCAGAGCAGCCGCGCGCAGGGCCGAGCCCAGGCCTGATCCTCGCCGGATCGACCAGGTCATGGCGCCACTGCGCGGGATGTCCGTCCCGGCTGTGGATCAACGAATTCCCGAGGACGGTGCCGCGTCACCGAGGGAGCACCTGTGCCCCTCCACTCCCGGCCCGAGCCGCAGTTGTCTCGCCGTGCGGAACTCCGCGTCACCGTCGGCGGCCAACGGATCGACCGCCATCCGCACCGACGGGTTCTGTGCGGAGTCGATGGACGTGGTCGCCTTGCTCATCGGGGATGGGGAGCGCGGCGACGTCCTGTCAGCGTGATGTGCGGGCTACTCCAAGACAACGCCGGGGATCATCAGCGCACCGCTCCCCCGGAATTTCGCCACGGCAACCGGGTCCCGCGCAGCTGGCCCGTGTCGCCGGTCGGTCTTCGCGACGGTGAGCAGAACTGCCGAGTCTTCGACCGCGGTCACCGAGTACATGCCCGGAGGCGCGATGAGCAGATCGCCGACCCGTCCGTCCCAATGATCGACGTCCGTTGCCATGCCTATCCGTCCCTGAAGGACAAAGACGGTTGCTTCACCGGGATTGAGGTGCTCGTTCAGCTGCTGGCCTCCGACGAGGCCGATCACGGTTTGGCGAAGGACATGCTCATGGCCGCCGTACACCGTGTTCGCGCTCCTTCCGCTGGCGACCCGCCGGGCGGTGTCGAGGTGCACTCGCCCGATCGCGGTCAGGGAGAACTTCTTCATGGGAGTGCCTTTCCAGACGGCGGTCGACGATGACGGTAGCGAGCGCTCAGTATTCCGCATTCGGCTGTGCTGCACGTCACAACCTCGCTCACCGTGGGGTCTGCCCCTTCGCCCCCAGCCGCGGGCGAACTACGGTGAAGGCATGCGGCGATCAGAGGAACGGTATCTGGCCACGAACGTGCTGGTGATCGGCACCGGAGGCGCGGGCCTGCGTGCATCCATCGAGCTGAAGGAGGCCGGCATGGATGTGCTGGCCGTCGGCAAGCGACGCCGGCACGACCCGCACACCACCCTGGCGGCCGGCGGCATCAACGCCGCCCTCGGCACCGTCGACCCGGAGGACTCCTGGCAGCAGCACGCCGCGGACACCATCAAGGAGTCCTACATGCTCGCGGATCCCCGGGTCGTGCAGACCGTCGTCCAAGGCGCAGCCCAGGGGATCGCAGACCTTGAGCGGTGGGGCATGCCGTTCGCCAGGGAACTCGACGGACGGATCAGCCAGCGCTTCTTCGGCGCCCACAAGTACCGGCGTACCGCGTACGCTGGGGACTACACCGGGCTCGAGATCCAGCGCACCCTGCTGCGCCGGTCCACCGAGCTGCACCTGAACATCCTCGACACCGTTTACGTCACCCGGCTGCTGACCTCTGGCGGCCGGGTCTTCGGCGCGTACGGGTTCGAGACCTCCGACGGCTCGCACGTGATCATCCACGCCGACGCCGTCGTGCTGGCCTCCGGCGGCCACACTCGGATCTGGCGCCGTACGTCGTCCCGCCGCGATGAGAACACCGGCGACAGCTTCCGGCTGGCCTCCCTCGCTGGCGCAAGGCTGCGGGACGCAGAACTGGTCCAGTTCCACCCCTCGGGCATCCTGGAACCGGAGGACGCCGCCGGGACCCTGATCTCGGAAGCGGCCCGAGGGGAGGGTGGGATCCTGCGGAACGCCGAGGGCGAACGCTTCATGAGCAGGTACGATCCCGAGCGGATGGAGCTCTCCACCCGCGACCGCGTGGCGCTGGCGAACTTCACCGAGATCGCCGAGGGGCGCGGCACCGCCAAGGGCGGCGTCTATCTCGACGTCTCGCATCTGCCGCGCGAGACGATCCTGACCAAGTTGCCCAGGGTGTACCGCACCATGCTGGATCTGCAGATGCTGGACATCACCGCCGCGGCCATGGAAGTGGCCCCGACCGCGCACTACTCGATGGGCGGCGTCTGGGTGGAGCCGGAGGAGCATCGGACGGATGTGGCCGGGCTCTACGCGATCGGTGAAGCGGCCAGCGGACTGCACGGCGCCAACCGGCTCGGCGGCAACTCCCTGATCGAGCTCATGGTGTACGGGCGGATCGCCGGGCGAGCGGCGGCAGTATTCGCGAAGGGCTCAGCAGCACCGCACCGCGACGCCGAGGCGGTGTCGCAGGCGCGTGCCGAGATTGACCATCTGCTGTCCGCCGGCGGCACGGAGAACGCCCGACGGATGCAGCGCGACGTCCGCAACATCATGACCGAGCACGCCGGCGTCGTGCGCAGCGACGCGGGGCTGAAGGCGGGCCTGGACCGGCTGGCGGCCGTGGAGGCCCGGATGCCGGACCTCGCCGCACATCCAGATATCGCCGGGTTCGACGATCTGGCGCACGCCTTCGACCTGAAGGGCTCGCTCATCGCGGCCCGCGCAACCCTCGAATCGGCCCGCGAACGCCGGGAGACGCGCGGGGCCCACAACCGCTCCGACTTCCCCGAGACCGACCCGGAACTGCAGGTGAGCCTCCTCTGGAAGCCAGACAGCGGCGTGGAGCGGGAGGCCATACCGGCGGCGGACCCGCACATCCTGGCGCTCATGCATGACGACGATTCCGTCGTCGGCAAACTCGTCGAGTGACGCAGCCTCCGCGGAGGAGGACACGATGCCACCGGTCGTTCAGAGCTGAGCGCCCTGCTCCTGCGGCGGCAGCGAGGAGACCACGGCATGGTCCTTGTCGATCTTGCCGAGCTTCGCGGCGCCGCCGGGAGAGCCGATGTCGTCGAAGAACTCGACGTTGGCCTTGTAGTAGTCCGCCCACTTGTCAGGCAGGTCATCCTCGTAGTAGATCGCCTCAACGGGGCAGACCGGTTCGCAGGCGCCGCAGTCGACGCACTCGTCGGGCTGGATGTACAGCATCCGGTCGCCCTCGTAGATGCAGTCCACCGGGCATTCCTCGATGCATGCCTTGTCCTTCACGTCGACGCACGGCAGTGCGATCACGTAGGTCATTCCTCGTCCTCCTTCTTCTGCCACGGCCAGCGGCCGGTGATCTCCAGTTCAAGTGAGAAGCTGAGCAAGGTCCTGATCAGGATGATGGCCGCCAGCACCGCGACGCTCTCAAGGGTGGGCGATATCGCCACCGTGCGGATGATGTCGCCCGCGACCAGCAATTCCAGTCCAAGGAGGATCGCGCGGCCGAGGGACCGGCGGTAGGTGCGGTAGACACCGGCCGTCCTTTTCATGAGCTGCGCGAGGGCGGTCACGGACGCGATGACGGCCCCGACCACGATGACAGCCACCCCGGCACCCTCAATGGTGCGACCGACGAACTCGATCGTTTCGGTGAACTCCATGAAGCCTGAGGCTGGCACGGCCGGATGAGGGAGTGCTGGGAATCGCCGCCTCTCCAGTGTCCGGGAGGACACGCTCTTGTCCGGCAAACGCTGTGGAGGCTGTCGTGCCACAGTTCGCACCCTGCCATACCGTCGCAGGCATCACGCTGATCCGGTTCACCGGGTGCCCGGTTCCAGCGGACCGGCGAGCGCGCCGATCCGCTCTTGAGAACGCCGATATCACGCGCCTTCCGCCTGGGAGAGCGATCCCGGTGGAAAAAGGGCACACTAGAGAGGTTTGATCCCTAATCCCTGATCCCGATGGCGGTGGCGAACTGATGGCCCTGACCAAGGTGTGCTCTGTCGCGGAACTCTCGGTCAGCTCCGCCAGGCGCGTCGTTCTCGACGGTGTGCCGATCGCCGTGGTGATGGACTCGGCCGGCACGGTGCACGCGATCGGGGACACCTGCACCCACGGGGAAGTCTCCCTGAGCGAGGGCTTCGTCGAGGACGAGACGTTGGAGTGCTGGGCACATGGCTCCAAGTTCTCGTTGCACACGGGGATGCCGCTGACCCTACCCGCCTACGAGCCCGTCCCTGTCTACGCCGTGACGTTCGACGGCGACGACGTGCTCATCGACCCGAACGTTCTGGCACCATCCAGCGCCGTCCGCTGACCGGCGCGTGGGCTTGCCGGAACATCTCCTGCTGAGACCGGAGACTTCATGCCGAAGATGTCCCGCATCGAGACGGCATTCTGCAGCAGCTCCGCTTGGGGTCGCTTCACGGGATCTGTCATCCTGCCCTGGGCGCTGCAGGGCCACGATCCCAGCGGTGATGTATTGGAGCTCGGTGCCGGCAGCGGAGCGACGGCTGCGGCGCTGTTGCAGCGCGCACCCGGAATCCGTCTGACGGTCACTGACGTCGATGAGGGCATGGTGGCCAGAGCCCGCGGTCGTTTGCCCCGCCCCGGTCCCCGAGTGGAGCGAGCGGACGCAACGGCGCTCCCCTTCGACAGCGGGTCCTTCGACTTCGTGCTGAGTTTCTTGATGCTGCATCACGTGGTGAACTGGCAAGCCGCCATCGCAGAAGCGGCTCGCGTGCTCCGACCGGGCGGCCTGCTGCTCGGATACGATCTGACCGCCTCGCCGACAGCGAAGCTGATCCACCTCGTCGACCGCTCGCCCCACCGGCTTGTGCAACCTGCAGAATTGACAGTCACCGCACGGATGGAGGGTCTCGAGATGGCGGTACGCACGGGCCTGGTGCACCAGGTGATGCGGTTCCGTGGCCGGAAGTGAATCGGCCGACCACAACGAGCGCTACGGTTCGCGAAGGTGAGCGAGCACGAGCCCGACCGGGATGCTGATGAGCATGAGCATGACCAGCAGTCGGTAGAGCCGGAGCGGCCAGGTCGGCGCTCCGCGGCGACGCCAGCCGACGGCGCGGATCATCAGCGCCAAGGCGAGAACGAGCAGGACGCCGCCTGCATCGACGAGAAGTGGCGTCCGTGCCACGGTGCCGCCGATCACCGCTGCGCCTCCCGCATTCCAGCCGATCAGCTGAGTCGTCACGATGGCGGATGACGGAGCGCGCCTGGCGAGGGTGGCCTGGGCGTCACCGAGCGCAATCTGCGACACCCCGTTCACCAGCACTAGGTAGGCCGCAGCCCACGAACCATGTGCGAGGTTCAGTGGTGAGGTCACCGCGGCGACGAGCCCGCCGACGATCACCGATGCGACACCGATGACACGGAAGAGCCGGAAGCGGCCAGCGCGAGTTCCAATCCCAGACACGCAACCCATTCGAGCATGTCCTCAAGCTACCGGAACACCACGCCGCGTCGCTCGGGCGCGTAACCCACCTCGCCGGGTGCGCCCACCGGAGGCCTTGCCGGGCACGACAGCCGGCGGCGACTCCGGTCAGGCGAGCGATTGGCCGATCCGGCCCCCGTGGTTGCATCCAATCTCCGGGGCAAAGGTGTGCTGTCGGCGAAGCTCCAATCTGACGCATTAACGACGGGCGAAAACGAGGCCACCCAGAGTGGCGTCCGGCAGAGTGGATGCTCCTATTGCTGTCAAGCGGCCCTCGGATGCTCGAGTTGGGCGAGGACGAGCGTGGCGCGTTGTTCGAGTTCGGGGTCGGCGCGGGTGCCGATCTCGAGCCGTCGGAGCCGCTGGTAAGGGACTCCGAGGGTGGCGGCGAGCACGCTGATCGGGACTCCGATCGCTTGCCGTCGGGCGCGCAGCTCACGACCGGCGGGGTTCTCGGCGGCGGGGTTGAGCAGCGCCGTGTAGACCTCGTTCGCGATGTGGCGTTTCAGGCAGCGCATGATGTCCCGGTCGGTGAGTCCCTCGGCGCGTCGGCGGGTGAAGTAGGCCATGGTGCGCGGCTCGCGGTGTCGCATGCGTAGTAGCACGATCCGGTGCAGGGCGGCGTTCGCGTGCCGGTTCCCGCCGCGGGAGAGTCGGTGTCGGGTGCGTTGCCCTGAGGAGGCGGGGATCGGTGCGGCTCCGGCGAGAGCGGCGAAGCTCGCCCGGGTCGCAAGCCGTTCCGGGTTGTCGCCGGCGGCGACCAGGAGCGTCGCTGCGGTGACCGCTCCGACACCGCTGAGCGACAGCAGTGTCGGGTTCACGACACGGACCAGTTCCTCCAGTTGCTTCTCGATGATGTCGATCTCAGCCTGCAGGGTGAGGTGGCGGGCAGCGAGACGCTTCAGAGTTTGTCTTGCAACCGACTCCGGATCCACTGCGGTCGTGCCGCTGGGGCGGGTCCGCGCCAGCGTCGTCACCAGCCGCTGCCCGGAGAGCGCCCGGAACGTCTGCCGAACCAGCTCAGGGACGGTAACCAGTAGTGCGTGGATCTGGTTCATGGTCTGCGCCCTGGCTTTCGCGGCGGAGCGGCGTTCGCTCACGAGTATCCGCAGCGACTCGACTGCGCCGTCGCCGCTCTTGGGAGTCGCGATGTCGGTGCCGGCGAGCACGGCGACCGCGGCCTGGTGCGCGTCCAGCGGGTCGGACTTGCCCCGCCGCCGGCGTGCTTGCCGGTTCTGCCGCGCGACCTCGACGACGGTCAGTCCGGCGACGGTCAACGCGCGAGAGATCCCGGCACCATACGACCCGGTGCCTTCGACACCGATCCGCTCGATCTGCCCGTGGTCACGGAGGAATGCGATGATCTGCGCGTAGCCGCGACCGTCCGCGCGGAACTCGTCGTCCACGACCGGTCGGCCCACAGAGTCGATGATCGCGACGTGGTGAGTGTGCTTGTGCGTGTCGATCCCCGCGACCAACCGACCCGGCGGAGCCGGAGGGTTGGCGGGCGAGAGAGCGGGTGTCATGCTCGTCATAGACGGATTCCCTTCCAACGGTGGATACGTCACCGCGGGTCGGGTAGGTGCAGACAGCACAGAGGTGAGACGACTTCCCGGTCAGGCTCCTATCAAGTCATGTCCCTGCCCGGTCCGCAGCGACCCCGGCGTCGGTGGACAGATCCACAAAAAGACAGCCCTCACGGGCGTCTGTGTAATTTCGAGTCACGCCGACGCCGGAGCCGAGTCCATCATCTCTGTGTACGGCTCCCGGTGAGTGTGTCGCTCCGAACGTAGCGACGGTCACCGCGTGATCCTTCGAGAGAACCGCTAAATCCATCTCGAAAGGACCCCCGACGATGACCGTCCCTCCCAGTATCGACCCTGCCCGTTTCCTTGAGGAACACCTGGCTCAGGCCTCTCCGGATCTGCTGCGGCAGATGCTCACCACGTTCGTCAACACGCTGCTCTCCGCGGACGCGGACAGTGTCTGCGGCGCCGCATACGGCACCATCACCGACGAGCGGGTGAACCGCCGCAACGGCTACCGACACCGCGACTTCGACACCCGCGCCGGAACGATCGATGTCGCGATCCCGAAGCTGCGGCAAGGCAGTTACTTCCCGGACTGGCTGCTGGAGCGCCGCCGCCGCGACGTACGGCGCCAGATCCGAGTGTGGCCGCCGGAGGCCAGCACGACGTCTCCACCCGCCGGATGGACGGGCTGGTGCAGAGCCTGGGGATCACGGGGTTGTCGAAGTCGCAGGTGTCGGAGATGGCCAAAGACCTCGACGCCCATGTCGCCGAGTTCCGGTCCCGACCGCTGGGTGCCGGCCCATACACGTTCATTTCCGCCGACGCGTTGACGATGAAGGTGCGTGAGGGCGGCCGGGTGGTGATCGTGCACGTCCTGGTCGCGACCGGTGTCAACGCCGACGGGCACCGGGAGATCCTCGGCGTCCAGGTCGCCAGCGCTGAGGATGGCGCCGGCTGGTTGGCGTTCTTCCGCGACCTGGTGGCCCGCGGCCTCACCGGGGTGAAGCTGGTCACCTCCGACGCCCACGCCGGCCTCCTGGCAGCGATCGGCGCGACGCTGCCGGGAGCTGCTTGGCAACGCTGCCGCACCCATTACGCCGCGAACCTGATGGCGGTGACGCCGAAGTCCTCGTGGCCGTGGGTGAAGACGCTGCTGCACTCGGTCTATGACCAACCCGACAAAGACGCCGTGCACGCCCAGTTCGACCGGGTCCTCGACGCCCTCGAACACAAGCTCCCGCGCAGCTTCCAGCACCTGGAGGCCGCCCGGGAGGAGATCCTCGCCTTCACCGTGTTCCCGAAGGAGATCTGGCGGCAGATCTGGTCCAACAACCCCAACGAGCGGCTGAACCGGGAGATCCGCCGCCGCACCGACGTCGTCGGCATCTTCCCCGACCGCAGCTCGATCATCCGCCTCGTCGGCGCGGTCCTGGCCGAGCAGCACGACGAATGGGCCGAAGCCCGCCGCTATCTCGGCCTCGACGTCCTCGCCAAGAGCCAGGCCATCGGCGCCGAACCCGAGGAGGTGAGCACCCCCGGACTTCACGCCCTCAGCGCATAACCCCACAACGAAGGATCACCGAACCGATACACCACCACCGCGGACTTGACCCGAACCGGTCGAATCACTTCCGTTCGACGGCCTCGGCAAGACGCGGAACGCCCGCCATATCGTCTTGTGGGCGGGGCTCGTCGCCGCCGTGCGGGATGGCCCTCGCGAGACCCGACCGGCGCTGTTTCGGCGACTCGTCCTCACTACTGCTCGGTGCCTCGTATCTGCTGGATGCGGCTCGCGTCGTACCCGGTTCGTCATCCATGACCAAGGAGGTCAATCTTCCGCCCGTCTGCCGACGGCCTGCGCGGTCTGGCGGGCGATCTCGAGCTCCTCGTTGGTGGGGATCACCAGCACGGCGACCGGTGCGCCATCCGGAGAGATGAAGCCCGCCTGCTTCGACTTCAACTCATTGCGGTTGGGGTTGACATGGATGCCGAAGAACTCGAGCCCCTGGACCACCCGCCGCCGCAGCAGCGCGTTGTTCTCGCCGACACCGGCAGTGAAGACGAGCGCGTCGAGACCGCCGAGCTGCGCCGTGTACGCGCCGATGTAGTGGCGGATGCGGTGCCGATACACGGCGAGCGCGGCCTCCGCCGTGTCGTCTCCGGTGGCGGCGGCCGCCTGCACATCGCGCATGTCACCGTTGCCGGTCATCCCGAGCAGGCCGCTGCGCCGGTTGAGCAGATCGTCGAGTTCGTCGATGTCGAGCCCTGCCACCCGATGCAGATGCAGGAGCACCGCCGGGTCGATGTCACCGGAGCGCGTGCCCATGACCAGGCCCTGCAGCGGAGTCATCCCCATCGACGTGTCGATCGATACGCCGCGCACCGCGGCCGCGGAGGCACCGTTACCGAGGTGCAGCACGATCGTGCGCAGCTCTCCCAGCGGCCGGCCGAGCATCTCGGCGGCGCGTTCTGACACGAACTTGTGCGACGTGCCGTGAAAGCCGTAGCGGCGCACCCGGTGTTTCACCGCGAGCGCCGTGTCGATCGCGTACGTGTATGCGGCGGGGGGCAGGGTCGCATGGAATGCGGTGTCGAAGACGGCGACATGGGGCACCTGGGGAAGGACGGCCCTGGCCGCCCTGATCCCGGCGACGTTCGCGGGATTGTGCAGCGGCGCGAGTTCCGAGAGATCGTCGATGGCCTGTTGCACGGCGTCGTCGAGCAGCGTCGGCGTGGTGAACCGGTCACCACCGTGCACCACACGGTGCCCGACCGCAGCGATCCTGATCTTCGGATCGACACCACCGAGAGCGCCGCGAAGGCCCGTCTCGTGATCCGGGATGCCGGAGCCCGGTTCGCCGATTCGCTCCAGCAGCCCCCTCGCCCGCGACCGCTCGGTAGCGAGGTCGATGAGCTGGTACTTGATCGACGACGAGCCGGTGTTCACCACCAGGATGATGCTCATGCCGAGCCGCTCGACCGTCTAGCCTGGGCTTGGATCGCGGTGATGGCCACCGTGTTGACGATGTCGCGCACGAGCGCGCCACGCGAGAGATCGTTGATGGGGTTTGTTCAGGCCCTGAAGGATCGGTCCGATCGCCACCGCGCAAGCGCTGCGCTGTACCGCCTTGTAGGTGTTCAAGTCGGGGAAGACGAACACCGTCGCCCGGCCGGCCACCGCGGAGCAGGGCATTTTTGCCGCCGCGACCGCGGGATCCGCCGCCGCGTCGTACTGGATGGGGCCCTCCACGAGCAGGTCCGGTTGGCGCCGCCGGACCAGCCCCGTCGCCATCCGCACCTTTTCGACGTCCGCACCCGATCCCGATTCACCCGTCGAGTAGCTGAGCATCGCGATTCGAGCTTGGATACCGAACTGCCTTGCTGTTTGCGCGGATAACACCGGCGAGCTGCTCGACTGTCGGATCCGGGATGACCGCGCAGTCACCGTAGACGTGGGCAGCTTCGTACTCGACTGGTGAGACCATGCCGATCTCGCCGTGGAGTCGCCGGTTGTTGTACCAGTCGATGTATTCGGCGGTGGCGATCTCGAGGTCGTCGATGCCCCTCCAGGGACCGCGGTTGCGGACGAGTTCGGCCTTGAACAGCGAGTTGAACGTCTCCGCCCATGGCGTTGTCGTAGGAATCGCCGATACTGCCGACTGAGGCGACGGTGCGACGCCTCGGAAGCGAGCCTCGACGCTCGCTCCTGCAGCTCCAGCGGATACTTCTTCGGCACCACTTACTTACTCCCTCAGGGTCAGACAACTCCCTCCATAAAAGCCGGTGCGTGACAGTACGCCCGTCGTTGATGGTGGGGCCAGAAACGATCGGTTCTGAGCAGGGTCGCTGACGCGCAGTGCCCCTCCCGAGAATCCGCGGAACCGCGGATGTGTGGACATTGTCGCTTTTTGGCGGTGTTTTGTGATCGCTTAGCCTCAATACCGTTCAGTTAAGGGTTCGTGCGGTAGTTTTGGGGTATGCCTCGTTCTGGTTGGGTGAAGCCGGTTTCTGACCGCCGGTTGTCGGATTTGGTGTCGGTGGGTTTGCTGACACGGGTGTTTCCTGCGGAGGTTGTTGATCAGGTGATTGCTGATGCCGGGCGTACCGAGCAACGGAATCGGTCGTTGCCGGCGCGGGTGATGGCGTATTTCTCGATCGGGATGGCGTTGCACTCGGAGGGTTCCTACGAGGATGTGTTCGCCCAGCTGACGGATGGGCTGGCATGGTCCTCGGGCTGGGCCGAGTCATGGTCGCCGCCGTCGAAGTCGGCGATCTTCCAAGCCCGCTCCCGGCTCGGATTCGAACCCGTGCGTGACCTGTTCACCCGGGTGGCGCGCCCGCTGGCCAGGCCGGCGACACCGGGTTCGTGGTTGGCCGGACGAAGACTGGTCGCGATCGATGGCACGGTCTTGGATCTGGCTGACACGCCGGCGAATGTCGACTTCTTCGGCCGCCCCGCGTCGAGTCGGGGTGAGCATGCCGCGTTTCCGCAGGCCCGGCTGGTGGCGTTGGCCGAGTGCGGCACCCATGCCATCCTCGACGCTGAAATCGGCCCATGCACCACTTCGGAGATCGCGTTGTCTCGGGAACTGCTCGACAGGCTGGAGCCTGGAATGCTGGTGCTCGCCGACCGAGGCTTCTACGGGTTCACACTCTGGCAGCAAGCCGCGGCCACGGGTGCAGACTTGCTCTGGCGGGTCAAGACGAACCTGCGCCCGCGGTTTCGGGAAGCTCTACCCGACGGGTCATGGTTGGCGGAGATCATCCCCACCTCCGGCACCGACCGGAAGTCGACACCGCCGCTGAAGGTGCGGGTCATCGACTACACGATCGAGGACGGGAGGGAGAACCCCGAGTCGTATCGGCTGCTCACCACGATCCTGGATCCAGCCGAGGTGACCGCCGAAGACCTCGCTGCGGCCTATTCCGAGCGGTGGGAGATCGAGTCCACCTTTGACGAGTTGAAGACACATCAGCGTGGCCCCAGGGGCGTGCTGCGCTCCAAGTCTCCCGATTTGGTCCAACAAGAAATCTGGGGGCACCTGTGCTGCCACTACGCCATCCGCACCCTCATGGTCGACGCCGCCGCCCACGCCGGACGGGACCCCGACCGGGTCTCGTTCGTCGCAGCGCTACGCATAGCCCGCCGCTCAGTCGCCTCGGGCTCTTTTTCCCCCTCAGCGCCCTGACACTGCCGTCGCCGCATGGCGTCACGCCATCCTCAGCCTTCTCAAACGCCTGAACCCTGCGCGCCGACAGCGCTCAAACCCCCGCGTGATCAAACGCAAGATCTCCAAATGGCTTGCCAAACGCGACCACCACAGTCGTTGGCCACAACCCGCGAACAGTCCCCGAGTTCACGTTCAAACCCTTAACTGAACGGTATTGCGCTTAGCCTCGATCCACCGATGAGCTTTGGGTGGGCCGGGCTGGCGTGGTCGGTGTGCGGTGGCGTGTCGTGGGCAGGGTTGAGCTCCGGGCGTCGCATCCCGGTCGTCCACTGGCTCCTCGGTCGTGCCGCGGTCGCGGCCATGGTCAGACGGCCGCGACTGGTGGCGGCGCGTGCGTGATCGTGAATAGCTGGGTGAACGCGTTCTGCCAGGGCCAGGCCTCAGGTAGGTGCAGCGTGATCCGGCGCGCGGAGCGCGCCAGCCGCGCCGGGACGTGGATCAGGGTGCGGCGGATCGTCGCGGTCGTCGCTCTCGCGAGCCGTCCCACCCGATCGGCGATGATTCCGGCAGTCCGGGTGAGGTTGAACGCGATCACGGCGAGGACGAGCCAGGCGCTGTTCGCGGTGAACACTCCGCAGGGCAGGTGCGCGAGCGGCCCGGCTTTGAGGTCGGCGTGGACTTGCTCGATGATCGCGTGAGCGCGGTGGGTCTTGTCCGCCACCACGGTGTCCATGTCGTCCGTGTTGGTCGTGGTGAAGAACGCGTGGTGCCGCCAGGTGTCGAACAGTGTCGGTTGCTCCGCCTGTGCCGGGTTCAGGTCGGGGATCCGGCGGACCACCAGCCGTCCCGCGACGCGTTCGGCTTTCTTGCGGGAGCGGAACGCGGTGAAGTCGATCTCGGCGACCTCGGCTTTGGAGATCAACTGGCCTGTGGCTTCGTCACGGATTGAGTCGGTGTACTCGATCATCTCCCACGCGTCATCCGGGATGGTCGCGATCGCGGCCTTCACCGCCGGGTCCATCCGGACGGTCACCGACACGTCGGCGCCGGCTTTGATCGCGGTGCCGATCGTGGCGTGGCCGTAGAACGCGGAATCCGCCCGCAGCAACGGCCGAGCCCCTGCGGCGACGCCGGTGCGGCGCAGGGTGGCGAGGGCGTCACCGACGATCCGTGCGGCGCCTTTCGGGGATCCGGTCTTCCCCTGCCGCAGCCGCTGCCCGAGGATCACCGGCGCCGATGCCGACGTCGATGCCGTGGCGATCAGTGCGTTCAAACCGCGGACACCGGAGTACCCGAACGAGGCGCCCTGCTTCTGGTATCCGTGGACCTCGATGATCGTGTCGTCCAGATCCACCATCACCCGCTCACCAGCCCGCACCCGCAGCAGCGGCGCAGCCGAAGCGAGGTTCGCCAGGACGCGGGAGGCGACCGCATCGAGCTGCCGGACGTGTCCGAACCGGAACTCGCGAAGGAACGATCCCAGCGTCGATGGCGCATACGTCCGATCGAACAACCGGCCCATCCCGCCGTGGCGGAGCAGATTCATGTCGTCGATCGAGTCCGCCCCGGCGAGCATCCCCGCCACCAGCGACATCACCTTCGCGCCCGCGTTCGCGCCCTTGTCCGTCGGGACGCTCAACCGCTCACGCGCGAGCTCGTCCAGCCCCGCGGAACGCGCGAGTCGCAGCATCGGCACCAGCCCCGCGGCCGACACGAGATTCGGATCATCGAACACCGCTGACACCGCGGCAGGAGCGTGCTTGAATTGCATCTACGAGATGCCTCTCGTTTCTGGGAATTGGAACCTTAGACAAGCTCTATTTTCCCTGATCCGAGGGGCATTTCCGGTCAATGCTCCCACCCATTCAATACTGCGATTCATCGGTGAATCGAGGGTGCGCTCAGGAGCTTACTGATGGAGCTTGATCGCGCGATGGATTCTGCCCTGGTCTGTGGCGCGTCGGGACATGCCGATGCGAGCCCCGCATCCCGCTCCAGCGGAGGGGGCTACCCTGATCGATCGCTTGCCAGACCGAGAACCGTGTTGAGCTGTTAGAAAGGGTTGTGATGAAAGCGCAGGGGTCGATGAGCAACCGGTCCGTGTGGGTGTTCGAGTCGGTCGTCACCGCGCTCGTCGTGTTAGGGCTCATATACGTTGCGAGCTTCCGCTACGCCCGACCACTCGTGGATCCCGCACCGCCGCCCCCAGACTACGCCCTGCAGGCAACCATCGCATATGTCGGCGCCGGGCTCGTTTCCATCCTTGCCGTGCTGCTGACACTGTTGCTCACACGTCGGCCCACGCCACGATTCTCGTCGGCGCTCGGGGTAGCAGCGATCATCGTGGCGAGTGGAGTCGGCGTCGTAGTCGTCGCGTTCTTGGTCCCTGCGGCGTAAATGTATGCAGGAGCATCTAGGCAAGCGCATTCCGGATTGATACTTTCTCAAGATGTCTCGCGCTCGCGGGGCAACTTGAGAGGAACACATGAAACGACGGATCTTCGCAGGAGCCTGCAGTTCGCGTCCTTGTCCGGATCGCTCAACGCTACGGGCACCGACGCCGGGGCTTGTTTGCGCTGCATCTACGAGATGACTGTCAGGGTTGGATGAATAGGACCACAGGGATGCTCCATCCTTCCCGGTCAGAGGGACATTTCCGAGTCGCGTTAGCTGCCCAGCACCCACGGTCATCGGTGGATCGGGGCTTAGTGCAATACCGTTCAGTTAAGGGTTTGAACGTGAACTCGGGGACTGTTCGCGGGTTGTGGCCAACGACTGTGGTGGTCGCGTTTGGCAAGCCATTTGGAGATCTTGCGTTTGATCACGCGGGGGTTTGAGCGCTGTCGGCGCGCAGGGTTCAGGCGTTTGAGAAGGCTGAGGATGGCGTGACGCCATGCGGCGACGGCAGTGTCAGGGCGCTGAGGGGGAAAAAGAGCCCGAGGCGACTGAGCGGCGGGCTATGCGTAGCGCTGCGACGAACGAGACCCGGTCGGGGTCCCGTCCGGCGTGGGCGGCGGCGTCGACCATGAGGGTGCGGATGGCGTAGTGGCAGCACAGGTGCCCCCAGATTTCTTGTTGGACCAAATCGGGAGACTTGGAGCGCAGCACGCCCCTGGGGCCACGCTGATGTGTCTTCAACTCGTCAAAGGTGGACTCGATCTCCCACCGCTCGGAATAGGCCGCAGCGAGGTCTTCGGCGGTCACCTCGGCTGGATCCAGGATCGTGGTGAGCAGCCGATACGACTCGGGGTTCTCCCTCCCGTCCTCGATCGTGTAGTCGATGACCCGCACCTTCAGCGGCGGTGTCGACTTCCGGTCGGTGCCGGAGGTGGGGATGATCTCCGCCAACCATGACCCGTCGGGTAGAGCTTCCCGAAACCGCGGGCGCAGGTTCGTCTTGACCCGCCAGAGCAAGTCTGCACCCGTGGCCGCGGCTTGCTGCCAGAGTGTGAACCCGTAGAAGCCTCGGTCGGCGAGCACCAGCATTCCAGGCTCCAGCCTGTCGAGCAGTTCCCGAGACAACGCGATCTCCGAAGTGGTGCATGGGCCGATTTCAGCGTCGAGGATGGCATGGGTGCCGCACTCGGCCAACGCCACCAGCCGGGCCTGCGGAAACGCGGCATGCTCACCCCGACTCGACGCGGGGCGGCCGAAGAAGTCGACATTCGCCGGCGTGTCAGCCAGATCCAAGACCGTGCCATCGATCGCGACCAGTCTTCGTCCGGCCAACCACGAACCCGGTGTCGCCGGCCTGGCCAGCGGGCGCGCCACCCGGGTGAACAGGTCACGCACGGGTTCGAATCCGAGCCGGGAGCGGGCTTGGAAGATCGCCGACTTCGACGGCGGCGACCATGACTCGGCCCAGCCCGAGGACCATGCCAGCCCATCCGTCAGCTGGGCGAACACATCCTCGTAGGAACCCTCCGAGTGCAACGCCATCCCGATCGAGAAATACGCCATCACCCGCGCCGGCAACGACCGATTCCGTTGCTCGGTACGCCCGGCATCAGCAATCACCTGATCAACAACCTCCGCAGGAAACACCCGTGTCAGCAAACCCACCGACACCAAATCCGACAACCGGCGGTCAGAAACCGGCTTCACCCAACCAGAACGAGGCATACCCCAAAACTACCGCACGAACCCTTAACTGAACGGTATTGGGGCTTAGTGACGGGTGTGGCTGGCCGGCGACTGACGGAAAGCAGAGGTAGTCGGCTCTGTGTGTTAGTTGGTCAGAGTAGGGAGCCGAGGTCGGAGCCGAGGGAGGGGTAGGTGGCGGTGGTGGATTTGAGTTGCCGGGTGGTGAGACCCAGTTTGATGGCGATGCCGAAGGTGTTGATCAGTTCGGAGTAGCCGGGGCCGAGCAGGTGCGCGCCAAGGATCTGATCGGTGTCGGTATCGATGATGATCTTCGCGGCGGCGGTGGTTTCGGCGACCCGGTAGGTGGAGTACCAGTTGCTGGTGTCAGTGAAGCGAACGGCGGTGTTGTGGCTTGTGGCGGCTTCTTCTTCGAGGAGGCCGACCCGGTTCAGCTCCGGGATGGTGAACACGGTCGTGGGGACCCCGGTGTAGTCGGGTGCTGTGGTGGTTCCTTTGAGCATGTTCGACGCGGCGACTTTCCCCTCAAACACGGCCACCGGAGTCAGGGGACGTCCCGCGGTGTCGGCGGCGTCTCCTGCGGCATAGACGGCGGGGTTGGTGGTGCTTTGCAGGTGCCCGGCGACGGTGACTCCACGTAGGCTGCCGGCAATACCGGCAGCGTCCAAATGGAGGCCATCGAGGGCGGGGACGCGACCTGCTCCATGAACGACGAGGTCCGCGTCAAGACGGGTGGTCGTGCCGTGGGTGTTGATGCTGATCTGGAACCCGGCGGGGGCGGCCTCGATGGCGGTGACGTTGGTGTTTCGGTAGACGTGGATGCCGGCTTGCTCGGTGCGGGAGGTCAGCAACTCCACCAGGTCGGGGTCGAACTCGCGCAGGGGTCGCGGGCCGTGGTCGATGATCGTGCACTGCGCGCCGGCGCGGGCGGCGATGTGCGCGAACTCGAACGAGATGAAGCCGCCGCCGATGAACACGATCCGCTGCGGTAGAGCATCGAGGTCGAGGAATTGGGTGCTGTCGATGAGGTGTGCCGCACCGGGGAACGTCAACGGCCTCGGGGTGGCCCCGGTGGCGATGAGGAAGCGGTCGGCGTGGTGGGTAGTGCCATCGATGGTGAGGGTGTTCGGGCCAGTGAACTCGGCGTGGCCGTGAAAAGTGGTGGCACCGTTGCCGGTGAGTTCGTCTTCCATGCCTTTCGGGACACCGTCGGTGAAGCCGCGCTTGCGCCGCATCAGGGCCGGCCAGTCGACACGGAGGCCGCCTTCTGTAATGCCGGTGTCGTTCATCAGCCGGGCGGCATCGACGATTTCGGCGCCGCGGCGGAGGATCTTTTTCGGGTCGCATCCCCGGAGCGCGCAGGTACCGCCGTAGGGCAACGCGTCGACAATCCCGACCCGCCAGCCCTGCGCCGCACACTTGTTCGCAGCGGACGTGCCCGCCATGCCTGCACCGATGACCAGCAGATCGAACGCGTCACTCACCGGATACCCGCTTCGACGGTCCTGATGGCGTCCCGGATCTGCTCTGTCGTGGGCGACCCGGCAAGACCTGCCGGTGTCAAATACACCCGGCACGACAGGCCGGGCGGAGCTTCTGGCGCGGGAAACAGCGGCACACCGTCGGCCAGGAGAGTCGGGGACCCGCGGAAGTCGAGAGCTTCCGCTTCCTCCTGCGTCTCGATGAGCTGCCGGCTCACCGTGACGTCGGATCGTTCCGCGGCGATCACCGTGAGGCGATCCGCGGCCGTCTCCCAGTTCGGGCACCCATCGAAGTACTGCAACGTGATCTGCATGCATCGACCGTAAACGTTGCAGCCCGGTACAAGGTCAAGTGGTGAAATGGGGGTATGCGCATTGGAGACCTCGCCGCCACCACGGGAGTCAGCACCCAGACCCTTCGTTTCTACGAACGCGAAGGGCTACTTTCTGCACCGAGTCGACAAAGCAATGGATACCGGGTCTATGACGATGAGGTCGCTTCCCGCGTCGGATTCATTCGCGCCGCTCAATCTGCCGGATTGACGCTGGCCGACATCGCCGGAGTCCTCACTCTCCGGGAAGACGGGCAGGCGCCCTGCTCGCACGTGCACTCGCTGCTCGATGGCAAACTCAATGAAGTCAGGGTCCGTCAACAAGAACTCGCCCGTCTCGAAACAGAACTCGTCGACATGCTCACCACCAGTTCGGCCGTCGACCCAGCGACGTGCTCGGAGCGCAGCATCTGCAACGTCATCCCGCGGCCGCTACCGTAAACCCGTCGTTGTACGCACCAGCAGGGCATCTCGAAAAGCTACAGCTTTTCGAGACATCGGCCGGATCCCGGCTGTGTGATCGCTGATCCGTGTGATCCTCGGTCAGCGTCTGTCTCAACAATGCGTCTCACCGGAAAGTGTCTCAGCGCGATGACGCGGCGGGGTTTGTGAGGCACAATGGCCGAGTGAGACTTCTTGGATACACCCGCGTGAGCACATCGAGCCAGGATGCGCAGCTGCAGCTCGACGCACTCGTCGCCGCTGGTGTTCAGAAGCGCGACGTGTTCGCCGATGTCACCTCCGGGAGCAAGACCGCGATCGAGCGTCGTGGGATGAAAAAACTCCTCGAGCACGCAGAAGCCGGTGACACCGTCGTCGTCTGGCGCGTGGACCGCCTCGGCCGCTCCCTCATCGACGTGCTGAACACCGTAAACCTGCTGCGCGAGCGGGGCATCCATGTGCGTTCTGTCTCGGATGGGATAGATCCAGCGACATCGACGGGCCGGTTGATGCTGAACATGCTCGCCACGCTCGCGGAGTACGAGCGTGAACTGATTGTCGAGCGGGTAAATGCTGGGATCGCCGCCGCCAGGCAGAGCGGCACTCGCTTCGGTCGTCCACTCTCGGACCCAGCGGTAATCGCCGACAAGCTCGCGATCGCCGCCGACGCCCGAGCGAAAGGTCGCACCGCCGAAGATGCAGCACGGCTCGTCGGGTGGAGTCGCGCCACGCTCTACCGCCACCAGCAAGCCCTCGCCAGCCGCGAGAGCATCACCATCTAGCGATGTGATGAGCGGCGGGGAGCGGTGGCGAATTCTTCGACTACACGTCGAGGACCAGATACCTCTCACCGCTCTCTCCCGAGAAACCGGGATTGGCCTGCGCACGCTCCAACGCTGGCACCAGCTCTACCGAGACCACGGCATCACTGCACTCGACCCTCAACCGAGAGCCGACGCCGGCATTCGTCGCACGGGGGGCGAATTGGTCAGATTCATCGAGCACCTCGCGTTGACCAGGCCGAGGCCAGCGATCGCGACGCTGCACCGCCTTGCGAGTACCGAAGCGGAGCGGCAAGGCCTGGTGGTGCCCAGCTACGCCACCGTCCGAGATATCGTGCAGTCCCTCGACCCGGCACTGGTAACGCTCGCGTTGGATGGACCCATTGCGTATCGCGATCGATACGAGCTCGTATACCGGCGCCGAGCCGACGGGCCCAACCAGATCTGGCAGGCCGATCACACCGAACTCGACATCCTCATCACCAGTGCCGTAGGCGGCAAATCTGATCGACCCTGGCTCACGATCGTGATCGACGACCACTCACGCGCGATCTGCGGATACACCGTCTTCACCGGTGCACCATCAGCGATGAACACGGCCCTCGCGCTCAGGCAGGCGATCTGGCGCAAGACCGACCCCGCGTGGGCCATGTGTGGAATACCCGACGTGCTCCACGTCGACCACGGCTCCGACTTTACCAGCCATCACCTCGAACGCACCGCCATCGAGCTGCGCATCCGGATCATCCACTCCACCGTGGCTCGGCCCCAAGGCCGCGGCAAGATCGAACGCTTCTTCCGCACCATCAACACAGAGCTTCTCTCCACTCTCCCCGGGCACCTCAGACCAGGCGACAGGAATCCTCACCCCGCTCTAGATCTGGCCGCCCTCGACCAGGCGATCGGCGGGTTCATCGGGATGTACAACGCACGCCCGCACCGGGAGCTCGGAGTATCGCCTCGGGACGCGTGGGTCGCGAACGGCTGGCTTCCGCGAATGCCCGACAGTCTGGAACAACTCGACGGCCTCCTGCTCACGGTCCCCAAGAACCGGGTCGTGCAGCGCGACGGCATTCACTTCCAGGGCCAGCGCTACCTCGCTCCGACACTCGCCCCCTTCGTCGGGCACACGATCACAATCCGCTACGACCCGCGCGACATCTCCGAGATCCGCGTGTACGACCGCGACACATTCGTCTGCATCGCCGTCGACGAAGCCCACCCCAATCTCCGCCTCAGCCTCCGCGACATCGAAACCGCCCGCCGAGCCCGCCGCCGCGCACTCCGACACACCATCAACGACCGCATCCTCACCGCCGTCACCCGCGACGAGCCACGCGACGTCGCGGCACCTCCGCATCGCCGCCGGCTACGCACCTACGAAGAGGACGAGTGATGAACCAGCCATTCATCGTCACCAAAGAGCACCGACGCTTCACCGAATTCGCGAACGCCGTCCGCAAAGAGAAAACCATCGGCATCTGCCACGGCGACGCCGGCGTCGGCAAGACCAACTCCGCCCGCCGCTACGCAAACTGGGACGCTCTGGAGCCCTACATCAACAAGTGGGGACCTCGCGGCGAGCACGACGCCAAGCACTACGCCCTCGCCAACCGATCCCGGACTGTCTTCTACACACCCGAGGTCCTCTGCAGACCCAAAGATCTCATGCACGACATCGACCGCTGGCAGGCAAAGGTCGAGATCTGCGCCGACGAACACCTCCGCTCGCGTGAGACCGAACCGACCACCACGCCGATCGGCATGTCTCACCTCGTGGATCTGCTCATCATCGACGAAGCCGAAAGGCTCACACCGACTGCGCTCGAGCTGCTCCGCGACCGCCACGACCGTGAACACCTCTCTATGATCCTCATTGGCATGCCCGGCATCGACCAACGGTTCCGCCACTACCCACAGCTCTACAGCCGACTCGGCTTCTCCCACCACTACCGAACCCTCGGCCGAGAAGAACTCCTCTTCGTCCTCGACCGCCACTGGAAACACCTAGGACAGCAACTCGACCCAGAGGACTTCACCGACGCGCAGGCGATAGCTGCGATCGAACGCATCACCCGTGGCAACTTTCGTCTCCTTGAACGGCTCTTCCCTCAGATCGCCCGAGTGCTGAAGATCAACGGGCTTGAGACCATCACCGACGACGTCATCGAAGCCGCAGCTAGCATCCTCGTCATCGGCAACTAACGCCGCCAAGCGATCACAGAACACCGCCACCGAGCGATCAACTCCACACGCGGATGCTCAAAACCCTTGTCAAAACCCCATTCTGTGCAAAACCAGTTCTATGGGTTTTTGAGCAAGTCCGGTAGGCTAGAGGCAACGAAGGAGGCCACCATGAGCGTCAAGACCGCCAGCACCATTTCCGCGGCCGAGCGCGAGTTGCGTGAGCGGGTCGTGGCCGACGCCGCACACAGCTCCGCGATGGAAGGCCTCACCGCCGGCCCCGAATATCGCGCCGACGCCGCCTCCTACGCGGCGGGGGAGTTCGACGTCGACGAGCTGGGACGCCGCACCCGGGCCCGCTGGGGCCTTGCCTGATTTCGTCGACCCGTACCTCGAGCCCGCATCGGGCATCCTCCACAACCGGCTCGGCCTGACAGACCATGCCACGCTGGATCGCGCCGAAGCGGAACTGACCGAGTGGCGACGGGCCGAGATGATCACCCGACCCGTCAGAGTCACCGGAGATCTCCGACAGCTGCAGGCGATCCATCGACAGCTGTTCCAGGACGTCTACGACTGGGCCGGGCAGCTGCGCACCGTCGACATCCGCAAGGGCACCGATCCCGCCGCGGAGTTCTTCATGCCGGTGTCCCGGCTGGAGTCCGCGGCGGGGTTCGCGTTCGCGGAGCTCGCGGAGGAGCACCAGCTGCACGGGCTGGACCGTGACCGGTTCGTGGCGCGCCTGGCACATCACTACGACCAGGTGAACTACCTGCACCCGTTCCGGGAGGGCAACGGCCGCACGCAACGCATCTTCTGGACCCAGATCGCCGCCGGCGCCGGGTTCGACCTCGACTGGAGCCGAGTGACCGGAGCGGAGAACGACCAGGCGTCACGGGACGCGATGGAACGGCAGGACTTCACCGAGCTGCGTGGCATCTTCGACCGCATCGTACAGCCGGCCGCGGGTGGCCGGCTCACCCCGGAACGGATGGAGCAGTTGCGCGCATTCGCCAACCTGGGCAGCAGCCTGCCGCCCGGACGCTCCGCCCCGTCGACGTCGAGGGGACGCTCACGTCGGCCGACAACGCCCGGCCGAGAAGCCGAGCAGGGGAGGGGACTATGAACATCGTCGGATACGCCCGAGTGTCCAAGCGGGAACAGAATCCGAAGGCGCAAGAGGCCGAGCTGCACGCCGCGGGAGCGGCGCGGGTGTTCGTCGATCACGGCGACTCCAGCCGGGTCAAGGACCGCCCACAGTGGGTCGCGTGCATGGACTACCTCCGCGCCGGCGACGTCCTGTTGGTGCGCCGCCTCGACCGTCTCGGCGGGACCGAGCGCATCCTGATCGAGACGCTGCACGAGCTGGAGGACAAAGGCGTCGATATCAAGAGCCTCACCGAGCCGGTGATCGACACCACCACCCCCATGGGTCGCGCCCTGTTCGGCATCGTCGCCGTGTTCGCGCAGCTGCGCGTCGACACGATCCGGGAGAACACCCGGCTCGGTCTGGAGTACGCACGCGCCCAGGGCCGCGTCGGAGGCCGCCCCACGGTGATGAGCGCCGAGCGGGTCGAAGTCGCGCGACAGATGCGCGCACAGACCCCGCCGGCGACATGGGAGACGATCGCCAAGACGTTGCACGTCAGCTCCGCCTCCGTGCGCCGCGCCCTGGCGCAGCCCGAGAAGGTGAGCAGGTAGCCATGTGCGGGCGCTTCGCGATGAACAGAGAGACGAACGAGCTGATCGAGGAGTTCGTCGCTCAGGGTGGCCGCGCGCATGACTGGCGGCCGTCATACTCCGTCGCGCCGACATCGGATGCTCCGATCGTTCGTGAATGGGCCGGCGAGGACGGCACGGTGAACCGGGAGGTCACCCTGGCGCGCTGGGATTGGCCGAAACCGGCCAGCCGCCCGACCGGTGCGCCGATCATCAACGCACGGATGGAGAAGCTGCCGACCGGGTTCTGGGTGGGCGCGTTCTCGAACGCGCGGTGCATCGTTCCGATGCGGGGCTACTACGAGTGGACCGGCCCGAAAGGTGACAAGCAGCCGCACTTCATCCACAGCGACGAGCTGCTAGCGGCGGCCGGCCTTACCTGGACTATGGATGTGGCGGGGGAACGGCGCCGGGTGTTCGTCGTCGTCACGCGCGAGGCCCGCGACGCCAGCGGAGAGGTACATGACCGGATGCCGGCGTTTCTCACCGCGGACCTGTGGGACGAGTGGCTGAGCCCCGTGTCGCTCACCGTCGACGGCGATGCCACCCAGTCGAAAGCGCACCGCGCCGAGCTGCTAGCCGACCTCCATCATGCCTCGTCTGCGATCGCGTCGACGATGCACACATACGAGGTCGACCGGCGGGTGAACAACTCCCGCACGGTCGACCCCGCCGACTCGACTCTCATCGAACCGGCGTCATAGCCGCCGCCTCCAGCACCGAGTCGCGGGCGTAGCGGATCAGGCCGCGGCCGAGGTCGTGGAACGTCGGGCCGACGTTCTGACGCCGCCACCGTCGCAGTTCCGCCACGTCGCGGCCCAGGATCGCTGCGGCCTCGTCCGGGGTCAGCAAGACAGGCGCAGGGGAGTGCTCGTGCACCATCAGACGTCCTCCCTGGTGAGTGTGTCGATGACGGTCACGAACTCGGTTCCGGGCACCGTCACCGTGTTCGCAAGCCGGTAGCCGTGCCGGCCGTAGTCGTGCAGCTGTTGGTCACGTTCCCCGACCTTCTGCGACAACCGGTAGTGGTCCTTGTCGCCGCAGGGAAACGTCGTCTGGATCGTCGCGAAGCTCACCGTCGTGCTCATCGCTCACGCCACCCTCGACTTGGCTGGCGGAGAGACGGTATTGGTGGTTGCGATATTCATCAATTTGGTCGGCGCACTGGACACTTTTGGCCGTGCTCGTACTCATCGCAGGGCGATGGAGTGTGCCCACGCTGCCCGCCCGAGCAGTGCT
Organism: Microbacterium sp. HM-570; assembly: GCF_054165885.1. Taxonomy (NCBI): domain Bacteria; kingdom Bacillati; phylum Actinomycetota; class Actinomycetes; order Micrococcales; family Microbacteriaceae; genus Microbacterium; species Microbacterium sp. HM-570. The sequence continues at coordinate 2,238,854 of NZ_CM135111.1, read as the reverse complement.
GTCCATGGCCGGGGCCGGTCTGCGGCTCTGGTGGTCGCTCGCCGGGCTGGTGTTCCTCTCACCGGCGACGGATACCACGGCGCGACTCATACTCGCCGCATAGCAAGTCGGCGTCCCGAAGAACGCCGAGCCTCGTTTGATCTCAACCGGGCCCGGGCGCACAAGAGGCCCCACCGGGTTCGCCGGTGGGGCCTCTCAGTTCGTCAGGCGATAAGCACCCGGGTCTTTAGTTGCAGGCGGAGGCGATAAACCCGGCCAGCCCCTTGTCGGCAGCGTTCGTCTCCAGATTCCACGGGGACTTGAACGCCCCGCCGACCAGGTGGCAGCCGATCTGGTTGCGGGTAGTGGACTTGTTGATCTTCGCCTTATTCGTCGAGTTCACCTGGGCATTCGCAAGCTCTGTTTGCGCCGCTCCCTGCCAAGTCGCCGCGCAAACGACGTTGCCGGGGCACGCAGCCTTGGCAAACAGCGTCGGCGTCATCGCAATGCGCGTGATACCGGCGTACCAAGCCCACGACTCTGTCCACGTGCCGCCAAGCCACGGGTCTGCCACAACGGGGTAGGCGTTTGATGCATCGTGAGCGACATGCTGGACGAGGTCGTTGCCGTCGACCGTGTAGGTGGTGCTCACCGCAGCACCGTTGGCATCCACCGCCCACGGAGCGAGGATCGCGTAAAGAACGCTGCCATCGGCGGCGGTCACTGCCACGCCACCATCGTCGACGGACTCGAGCGTGACATCCGCGGGCAGATCCAGCTCATAGCGGTACTCCGTAGGACTCGACGCGCCGTCGATGACGGAGATCAACTGCACCGAACCGTCGTCCTTCACCACCGGCACTGCCGTCGACCCGTCCCCGCCATCAAAGCCAACGAGGCCCTGTCCGATTGTGGCTGCATCGGCTGCCGCGCCAGGAAGAGTCACCCCGATCTCGACCGCACCAGAATCGATGACCACAGGGTCCGCGGAGTTACCCGGGACGGTCACCCCCACTGAGGCCGGGTCCGCGTTGTCAGAGAGGACATCAGGCGCCTCGTCAGTCTCAGCCGTCACCGCCAATGCGGCCAGAACGTCGCCGTCGTCTTCGCTTGCAGCGGCAGCTGTCGCCCCCAACGACGCCAGAAGAAGCCCCCCAACGGCCGTAGCGACCACTCCAACACGCAGTCGTCTCATCATCACCAACCAACCCCGATCTGCCCTAGTCGCCGACTCTCGGCGAGTACTCAGCATCACTCTAATCAACTAGAACTCTGCTTTTCCAGATATTCCGAGCCATCAGAATATAAACTGCTAATATGAATGCATGAGCGTTACCGATCTGCAGTTCGCGGTCCTGTCCTCGTTGGCAGCAGGCCGCCGCCATGGCTATGGTCTGCTGCGCGACGCAGAGGAGCAGCTCGAGAAGTCCTTGCCTGTCGCCACCGTGTACGCGGCACTCGAGGTCATGGTCAGCAAGGGGTGGATCACCCCCGACGGCGAGGAAGTCGTCCAGAGCCGCACCCGCCGCTACTACGTCCTCTCCCCCACGGGGGCGCAGACCTTGGAAGCACGCGCCGACCAGCTGGAGTCGCAGGCGCGCCTCGCGCACGAACGACTCCGAAACGCAACCGGGAAGGCGGCCACCGCATGACCACTCTCGAGCAGGATGTCGAACGGATGCTGCGGTGGTACCCGCGGCACTGGCGTCAGCAGCACGGGGACGCACTGATCGGTCTCCATATGGACCGCGCCGAGGAAGTCGGCGACGCAGCCAAACTCAGCCCCGAGGATCAAGCGGCCATGCGCGCGGAGGGACTCTTCGAACGCACCCGCCATACCCTTCCCATCGTCACTGCTGCACTCGGTACCGCCGCCATCGTGGTCGGGTACATTCTCGCGCTCGGAGGCAACAACGCCATCGGCAACCCCTTGTGGCTCTTCGCCGGCCCGCTGTTGCTAAGCCTCTCCCTATGGAGCCTCCGCGCCTCCCACGACGGACGGTGGAGCGTCCAGACGGTTGTTCCTGCACTCGCCTCTGCGTTTGCCGCCCTGGCACTCCTCACGACCATGAACATCGCCATTCTTCGCGACGGCACCGGAATCATTCCGAGCGTCGGGAGCCTATGGGCGATCGGCGCTCTCAGCGCAGCCTTCATCGGTATCGCCGTCGCCGTAGCAGCCGCGCCGAGCTTCCAGCGCGGTGGGATGTCCAAAGACTGGGCCCTCACCGTCGGATTCGCCGCCGGGTTCGTCGGCGCAATTCCGCTCTACCTCGGCCTGCTCGCCGGAATCGTCGCCGCGACTGCCGGCGGTGTCCTCCTCTGGCTCACCATCCGCTCAGCCCGGCGAGGAAGCGGCACCGGGCTGTTCGGTGCAGAGCAACGCGAACTCGCCTGACCGCGAAAACTTCGCCCAGCGTGCAGCGCCTGTCAGACCGATCCGAGCCGCTCTAGACCCAGCGATGGGCCCCGCCAGACATTCTGCCTGCGGGGCCCATCGCTGGGTTTCAGGCGAGCCGTTTGATGAGCCGGTTGATCTGGTCAGGTTGAAAGCCGCTCCAATGGTCCTGGGGACTGCTGCACGGATAGGTGACATCTGATCTGGCTTGCCCGGGAGGGTGGCCTGGAAGGATGGCATCGTGCCAAAGCCCTATCCCACCGAGTTCCGTGACGACGTGGTCCGCGTCGCGAGGAACCGCGAGTCCGGAGTCACGATCGAGCAGATCGCGAAAGACTTCGGCGTCCACCCGATGACGTTGCAGAAGTGGCTCGGCCGCGCCGCGGTCGACGAGGGCGCCAAGCCCGGCCAGTCCCGGACCGAGGCGGCGGAGATCCGTGAACTGCGGAAGCGGAACCGGCTACTCGAGCAGGAGAACGAAGTACTCCGGCGGGCGGCGGCGTATCTGTCGCAGGCGAACCTGCCGGGAAAAGGCTCTACCCGCTCGTGACGGAGCTCGCCGCTGCAGGGATCCCTGTGACGGTGACGTGTCGGGTTTTGAAGCTCTCTCGTCAGCCCTACTACCGGTGGCTGGCCGCTCCCATCACGCCCAGTGAGGTGGTGGAGGCGTATCGTGCGAACGCGTTGTTCGACGCGCACAAGGATGACCCGGAGTTCGGTCACCGGCTGCTCGCCGACGAGGCAGCGGAGGCGGGTGAAGCGATGGCCGATCGGACCGCATGGCGGATCGCATCGAGCAATGGCTGGTGGTCCGCGTTCGGGAAGAAGCGGGGCCGCAATGGCAAGAAGCCAGGCCCGCCGGTCCACGACGATCTCTGCGCCGTCATCGACGAGGACGGCAGAACGCGACATGTGTTCGCGGCCGAGGCGCCGAACGAGCTCTGGTTGGTGGACATCACGGAGCACAAGACCGCGGAAGGCAAGCTCTACTGTTGCGCGATCAAGGACGTGTTCTCCGGCCGGATCGTGGGGTACTCGATCGATTCGAGAATGAAGTCTCGTCTGGCCGTCCAAGCGCTCGAGAACGCTGTCGCCATGCGCGGCGACGTCGCCGGCTGCGTGGTTCACAGCGACCGCGGCAGCCAATTTCGCAGCAGGAAATTCCTGCGCGCCCTGACCCGACACCGCATGGTCGGATCGATGGGCAGAGTCGGCTCAAGCGGAGACAACGCGGCCATGGAAAGCTTCTTCGCCCTGCTCCAGAAGAACGTCCTCGACCGACACTCCTGGACCACGCGTGAGCAACTGCGCATCGCACTGGTGACCTGGATCGAGCGGACCTACCACCGACGCCGACGCCAACGGCGCCTGGGCCGTTTGACGCCCATCGAGTTCGAGACCATCATGAACACGACCGCCGCACTGGCGGCGTGACTACAACCTGTCACCTATCCGTGCAGCAGTCCCACCTGATCAGCATCACGATGAGGACACCTGTATCAATTGCTGGACCCACGACATTCAATAGGAATACCAGACCGCTCGGCCCGACACACTCACTGGATCGTAGGTGGCAGCGGTAGCGAGCAAGGTGGATGAGACAAACCGTTCAGGACGGGTTCAACGGATGATGTGTCGGACGGCGCCCAGGCGCCAGGGACCGTGCCCGAGCTCAGGGCAGGGTGTGCAGCGCTGCAACGAGGCGTGACCCGAAATCGTCCTCGGTGCGTAGGACGACTCGATTCCGCGCGCCTTCGACGGCGACCGGCCCGTGGTAGGCCCGTCTCAGATCGACGATGGTGGCGCCGCGCGATGGCCCGTTGGCCAGTTCGACCGTGATGGGCGAACGGGCCTCGTGTAGGACGGATTCGTCGCCGACGGCGACCGCGACAGCGAGAGGGTCGTGCAGGGCGCATTCCTGTAAACCGAAGACGTCCTCGTAGAACCCGAGATAGTGAACCAGCGCTTCACCGATCAGTCTCGCGGTCGTGCTGGAGGAGGCCTGAAGCTGGGCAGCGTCCGCGGCGGTTAGGCGCTGGCGCATCGTTGCGTCGAGCGGCACCATGCGTACGCGCATGGCAGAGGCGAAGACCCGCTGCGCCGCTTCCGGGTCGTGCCAGATATTCGCCTCGGCGACCGGGGTGGCGTTCCCGGCGTGTTGCACAGCACCTCCCATGACGACGACCTCATCGATCAACGTCGCGATCGACGGGTCCATCGAGAGTGCGATCGCAAGATTCGTGGGTGGCCCGACGGCGATGATCACCAGTCGACCCGAGTATTCGTGGGCGAGACGGACGATCGCCGCCGGCGCGGACTCGGCTGATGGCTGTCGCGCGGATGTGGGGAGCGCGACGCCGCCGAAGCCGTTCGTCCCGTGGACGCGGTGGGCGGTCCCCGCGAAGGCCCCGTCCAGCGACGTCGCCGCACCCGTGTGAACCGAGATATCCGGTCGACCCGCGACAGCAAGCAGATCGAGCGTATTGATCGTCGCCTGTGCAACGGAGACGTTGCCGAAGACCGTTGTGACCGCGACGAGCCGGTCCCCGTGGCGCGCGAGCATATAGCCGAGCGCCAGGGCGTCGTCGATCCCGGTATCGCAGTCGATGACGAAGAGGCGGTCGTCAGGTTCGGTCGAGGGGGTGATGGATTGCACGGATCTGCCTCTCGTCGGTCGCCCGGAGGCCGGGTCTGTCAACAACTCGTTAAGACTTCGTTTCGGTGTGTGCCGAGACCGTATCCCCGGAAGATACTGGGTGCGGAATCGATTCGTCACAAGTGTATCCACGCGGAGCGTGGGAGCGGAAGGAATGGCACGTGAGATCGCGCCGCGTGTATCTGGCTGGGCCCGAGGTGTTTCTGCCGCAGGCTCGCGAACTGATCGAGCGCAAACGTGCGCTGAGTGCGAGCGTGGGCTTCGAGCCGTCGCCCCTGCACGCCGACCTGAGCCCTGGGGATGCGGCGACGCCCCTCGGGCGAGGAATCGGGATCAGTCGTCGCAACGAGCGGCGGATGGACGAGGCGGAGATCTGCATCGCCAACCTCACACCCTTCCGCGGCATCAGCGCCGACGTCGGCACAGTCTACGAACTCGGCTATATGGCGGCTCAGGGCAAACTCGTTTTCGGCTATACCCACGAACCTCGCGACTACTCGGAGCGCGTGGCGGCGTACGACGGCGGGACGGCTCGCGACGAAGAGGGCATCCTCCGGATGACAGACGGGCAGATGGTCGAGGACCACGGAATGTCCGACAACCTCATGCTGGAAGGCGGCATCCTCCTGCGCGAAGGGGCCCTGATTCGCGCGGCCCAATGGGTGCCGTGGGACGACCTCGGTCCTTTCACGCGATGCCTGCAGCATATCCGCGACGTGCTCCGCTCCGGCGCATGACGAACGTCCAACGAAGGAGGCACACGTGAAGCAGATCAAGCTGGGCGTTTTCGAGTTCGCAACACCGAAACCCACGTGGGCGCATCCGCGCGCGACGTCCCACCGCTACGGCGAGCTCGACTACTGGATCGAGTACGCCCAGAAGATGGATGCGGCCGGCTTCGATTTTCTCTTGTTCGCAGACGGCTATGGATTCACCACCGTCGACGGCAAGCTCTCGGACGCCGCGGTCAAGCAGGGCTTCGCCGGAAGCGATGCGATGCTTATGATCCCGGCGCTTGCGCACGCGACGCGTGACCTCGGCTTCGTGGTGACGTATCCGACCGGAAGAGACCACCCGATCCAGACGGCCCGCCGCTTCGCGGCGCTGGATCAGCTCACGCACGGACGGATCGCCTGGAACATCGTGACGGGGGCCGCGCAGGACTCGGTCGCCTCTCTCTTCGGTGACGCCGTGATGGTGCCGCACGACGAGAGGTATCGGCGTGCCCGGGAGTACGTGGATCTCGCACTGAAGTATTGGGAGGGGTGCTGGGAAGACGGAGCGGTGGTCGAAGACCGCGAGAGCGGGATGCACGCGGATCCCGCCAAGTTGCACCGCGTCGAACACGAAGGCACGTTCTACCGGTCCTCGGGGTACCTCTCCGTCGCGCCGACGCCGCAGCGGACGCCGCTCCTCTTCCAAGCCGGTACCTCGCCCGCGGGCAAGGCTTTCGCCGCGGGGTATGCCGAATGCGTGCTCGTTCAGGCGATGTCGGCGGAGCAGGTCACCGAGGCGGTAGCCGACATCCGAGCGCGCGCCGACGCCGCCGGCCGCGACCCCGCGCGGATCAAGATCGTCGTCGGGATCACCGTCAATGTCGCTCCCACCCGCGAGGAGGCGCTCCGTCTGCGCTCCGACTACGAGGCGCTGACATCTGACGAGGATGTCGCCACGGTGTACAAGCACCGCACGGGCATCGACCTTCTCGGTCTCGACCCCGACCAACCCCTCACGCAGGTGCCGGCCGAGCTGCTGAAGACCGAGCTCGGCCAGACGAACGTCGATCGCTTTCTCCCGCGGGACGGCGAGTCGGGACCGACGGTGCGGGAGATCCTCGTCGAGCTGAAGAACCCGGGCTTCGGGATGGCGGGGGACCCCGCCGACATCGCCGACCGGATTGAGGAGCTGATCGACCGTACCGACCTCGATGGGGTTCTCATCCGTCCCGTGTTCGGGCTGCAAGAGGTCGACGCTTTCGCTGAGTTCGTCATGCCGGAGTTGCGACGCCGGGGACGCCTTCCGCAATTCCCGTTGGAGGCTGCCTCTCTACGAGAGAGGATGCTCGAAGCCGGTCCTCGAATCTCGGACGACCACATGGGCGCCCCGTTCCGAGTCGAGACGGCGGCAGCTGGCCATTAGCCGGAACCACGGGGAGGAGTCAGGAGGCGGCGACCCCACGGTTGGCAGCGCCCGGATGCGTATCGCTCAGGCGAGGATGTCCGCTCAGCCGCCCGCGGAAGGTGTCGCCCGCGGACGAGGCGGGGACGCGGAGGCCACGCTCTTGCATGACGGGCAGGACGTGGGTGACGAAGCGCTGCAGCTCGGCGATGTCCAGTGCCGGTTGCAGCATGAAGCCGTCGATGTCGGTCGCCTCGACGATGCGCGTCATGGCGTCGACGACCTCTTCGCCGCCCCCTGTGATGGTCCAGTCGCCGAGTTTCGCACCCTTGAGGTCGTCGAGGATCTCACGCACGGTCATCGCGCGCTCGCCCGGCCGAGGGAGGTACTTGCGCACGTCGCTCTGGTTCATCTCGCCGAGATCCGTGCCGCGCTGGCTGAGGGGCAGGGTCGCGTCGAGCGACATCAGGTCGATGCCAGCGAGGGCGCGGAACTGACTTGCCGCACCCTCGTCCGTCTGCAGATCGATTATGCTCCTGCGCCATGCGTGAGCCTCGTCGCGGTCCGGGCCCGCGATGATGCTGACGCTGCAGAACATCGTGATGTCGTTCGCATCCCGTCCATACGCGACCGCTCGGCGCCGGATGTCAGCGACGCTCTCAGCCGTGCGTTCCAGGCTCTCGGACTTGACGAAGACGCACTCCGCGTATCGCGCTGCGAAGTCCTTGCCCACCTCCGAGGTGCCAGCCTGGAACAGGACAGGCGTGCGCTGAGGCGAAGGCTCGACGGTGAGATAGCCGGACGTGCTGTAGAACTCGCCACTCAGGTCCAGACGGTGGATCTTTGACGGGTCGGCATAGACACCGCGATCCCGGTCCACAACGACGCCATCGTCCTCCCATGATCCCTCCCACAACGCGAGCACCATCTCGAGATACTCCCGTGCCCGCGCATACCTGTCGTCGTGGGCGCGCATCTGCTCGTGGCCGAAGAGGAGCGCGATCGCGTCCTGCGAGGAGCCGGTGACGACGTTCCACCCGAGCCTTCCCTTCGTCAGATGGTCGAGCGAGGCCAGGCGTCTCGCCGTGTGCACGGGGTGATCGAGACCGGTCGGACTAGTGAAGACGAGACCGAGCCGCTGCGTCGCGTACGCGAGGGCCGGGATCAGGGTCACCGACTCCACCCCGGAGAAGCTGCCACCCTCGACGGCTGCGGGCAGAACGTCGCCATCCGCGTCGATCGGGTACCCGTAGCCGTCCGCGAAGAACAGGTAGTCGAAGTCCGCCGCGTCGAGCAGTTGCGCCATCTCGACCCAGAAGGCGAGGTCGGTGTACTCGTGGTGGCGGCTCTCGGGATGCCGAAGAGCGAACTTGTTTCCGTTCGCCGCTCGCGCGGACTCGAAGACGCCGAGGCCGATTCGCTTCATGGGGTTCCTTTCACAGACAGAGATGCCGCGATGACATGCAGAGATGCCGCGAGCGGTGCTTCGAGGCGGGTGCGTGCGGTCAGCCGGAGATTCCGAGTCGACGCGTGACCCAGCCGCTTACGATGCCGAGAAGCAGGTAGACGACAAGGACGACGATCACCAAGGCGATGCTCGCCGCCCACAGCTGCAGGTATTCGGCGCGTGCCGACGACAGGGTGAGCAGATATCCGACGCCATTGCCGGTGGCGAGCCACTCGGCGAGCGTCGCGCCCGCGATCGCAGCGGGCACCGCAATTTGCGTCGACGCGATGATCGAGGGGACGGCGTACAGTAAGCGCACCCGCCGCGCCGCATCGAAACTCGAGCCGCCGCTCGCCCTGACCACATCGATCGCGCCGTCGGGCGCGGCGCGCAGCCCCGTCATCACGTTCACGAGGGTGGGGAAGAAGCTCACGAGGACGACGACGATGGTTACCGTCAGGATGCCGCGCCCGAACACGATCACGACGATCGGCAGCATCGCGAGGATCGGGAGCGACCTGAGGACGATCGCGAGCGGTAGCGCAACCCGGCTGAGTCCGGGCACCGCCACCAGCGCGAGCGCGCCCGCTATGGCCAGAACGATTCCCACGATGAAGCCGGTGGAAGCATCGATTACGGTTTCGCCCAGCGCCACGAGGAAGACGCCCCAGAACGCCTCCGGGCCCAGGCCGCGCAGGGCGTCGCCCGTGAATGCGTACACGAGGAGCTCATGCGGCAGCTTGACAAAGTACTCGTCGAGGCCGAAAGCGAACCGCAGTGAGTACCAGAAGGCGATGATGACGACCAACGCGATGAGAGCGGAGCCGATCGCGGACCACGAGGCCAGCGGAGTCGATTGGGCGCCCGCAACCGAGGTGCCGACCGACGTTCCGCGACCCGCCCACGGTACGACGACCCGCGCCAGGAGTGCGACGAGACCGAAACCCAGGGCGGCGATGACGCCCGCGAAGATCCCGATAGCCCAGACACGGTTCACCAGCATCATCTCTTGAGCCGAGATGAGGAGCGCACCCAGTCCCTCCGCCGAACCGAAGAACTCGGCGATCAGCGCGCCGAGCACCGCCGCGGGGACGGCGATCTGCAGAGCGGCGACGATGCTCGGCAGCGCCGACCACAGGCGCAGGAATCGCAGTCGTGCCCACTCGCGTCCTCCGCTCGCCGTGATGACGTCGAGGCTGCGGTCGTCGACGGAGCGAAATCCGAGGAGCACTCCGATGAGCAGGGGGAAATAGACGAAGAGCGCGGTGACGACGACACGTGCCATCTCGGGCTGCAGAGCCGCGATCAGGATCGGTGCGATCGCGACGGTCGGAATCACATTGAGGACGATCGCGACGATCATCACCACGGGCTGGCTGATCGGCAGTAGGAAGCAGATCGCCGCGAGCGGAATGATCACGATGATCGACCACATCAACCCCAACGCCGCGTTGTTGAGCGTGAAGAGCGCATTCCTTCCGATGAGTTCTGCGTCAGCCGCCAGCTGCGCTCCGAGCTCCCAGGGGAAGGGGATCACGTGCCGACCGGAGAACGCCCAGGCCACCAGGATCCACGCGGCGAACAACCCGACGATGATCGTCGCGGGCAGGACGAAACTGCGGGGTTCGATTGGTCTGCGTGACGCGCGGGGGGCCTCGGTGATATGGGTTGTCGCCATCACGTGCGCTTCGCTTCGAACAGCAGCTGAGACAGCTGATCCGCGTACGCGTGAAACTCCGGGCTGGTGCGCGCTTCTGTCGTGCGGGGCCGCTCCAGCCCGACATCGACGCGGGCGACGATCCGACCCGGACGGGCCGCCATCACGAAGATGTGATCGCTGAGGAACACGGCCTCTGCGAGAGAGTGCGTGACCAGGAGGGTGGTCGTCGGTCTTTCCGTCCAGATGCGCTGCAGTTCGGTGTTCATGGTGTGACGCGTCATGTCGTCCAGTGCACCGAACGGCTCATCCAGGAGAAGCACTGTGGGCTCGAGGACGAGCGCACGCGCGATCGCCACGCGCTGCCGCATACCGCCCGAGAGCTGCGCGGGTCGTGCCTTCTCGAAGCCCGCCAGGCCGGTGAGCGCGATCAGGTCCGCGATCGCTTTCTTCTGGACCCGTCGCCCCGCGACCTGTAGCGGGAGAGCGATATTGGCCTCGACCGAACGCCAGGGCAGAAGTGCGGAGTCCTGGAACGCGACACCGATGTGATGCGCCTGCTGGACGTCGGTGGCCGACTGGCCGAGGAGCGACACCTGCCCAGACGTGGGGCTGTCGAGTCCCGCGAACATCCTTAACAGGGTCGACTTGCCGCATCCCGACGGCCCGATCAGTGCCGTGAATGATCCTCGGTCCGTGTCGAACGAGACGCCATCGAGCGCCGTGACCGGACCTTGGCTGGTCTTGAACGTCTTGACGACTTCCTCCGCGCCGAGGCCGGCTCGAATCGAGCCCGCCTCGGCGCCGAGGGCCGATGCCGAGGCATCCGTCATCAAAGGATGCCTTCGGCTACGGTCAGGTCGAAGATGTCGTTCGCATCGAGGTCGATGACCAGGATGTTGTCGAAGAGCGACTGCGTCTCTTCGATGCCGGACTCGGTGACCTCCAGCAGCGCGCCACCAGAGCGCTCCCGTCCACGTTCGATCAAGTCGGCCCACACTACGGCGCCCTCGACCTGGGTCTCGAGCTCGAGCCCCAGCTGCTCGCCGTATGCCTCGTAGGTGATCTCGCCGACGGCCGCGGGGTCTTCCAGGAGGACTTCGACGCCCACGAGTGTGCCTTCGATGATCGCGCGGATCTGCGCCAGCTTCTCGGGATCTTCCAGCGAATCCTGGCGCACCGTCAGGATCGAGCTCCATCGGTTGTAGCCGTGGTCGGCGACCGGGATGACGCTGGTCTCGATTCCCTGCGCGGCCAGGACGACCGGCACGTTGCCGATCGGACTTACGATCGCGTCGACCTCACCTGAGGCAAGGGGCGTGGGTGAGCCGTCGACCGGTACGGTCGTGATCGTGTCCATGTCGAGTCCGCGCCACTCGAGGAACGGCAGGGTGGTGCGGTCGTTCGCGCTCAGTCCGATCGTCGCGCCCTCCAGATCCATGGGTTCTTCGATGCCCGAGTCCGCGAGCGAGACGATCGCGTTGGAGGAGTACTGGTAGACGGCAGCGACGCCGACGAGCGGTGCGCCACTCAGTACGGAATTCGCGAGCGATTCGGTCGTCATGAGCCCGACGAGCGCACCGCCGCTGACGATCTGTGCGTCGACGGCGACTTCCGGTCCGCCGGGAAGGATCTCGACGTCGAGGCCGAGGTCGTCGTAGTACCCCTCCTCAACGGCAGCGATGATGGCGCCGTTCTCGATGTTCGGAAGCCATCCGAATTGAATGGCTGCTGCACCCAGATCTGCCGGCGCTCCGTCGGCGGACGGGACGGATGCGGGCTCGGAGCCCCCCGCGCAGGCTGCGAGGGTGAGGGATATTCCGGTCACCGCCGCGAGTGCGGCGAATCGGCGGGCGGACAAAGAACGGGAAACGCGAGTGGACATCTCGGTGCTCCTTCTGGTGGAGGTGATTGGACGTGCAGTGTTCGGGTCAGATGGATTGGGAGGGATGGAGGACGGGACGCGGGAGCGCCGACAGTGCGGGCGTGGGAGTGCCGATGAGACGTTCGCGAAGTGTGCCGCCACGAGGTTCGGCGGGCATGATGCCGTTCTCACGCAGGAGCGGCACGACTTTGTCGATGAATGCGTCGTATGACACGGTTCCGCCGAAGGTGCACTCGATGAGGTAACCGTCCAGATCGGTCTCGCGCGCGATCTTTTCCAGCTCGGCAGCGCACTGGGACGGTGTTCCCGTGATCTTGAATCCGCCGGTCGTCTCGACGATCCCATCGAGGATCTCTCGCACCGTCGGGCTCTTCCCATCCGGCGACTGATACTTCAACGCGCTCGACTGGCCTACTTCGCTGCGAACGCCGTCGAGTGTGTCTTCCGGGTCGTACTGCATGAGGTCAACACCGCTCCAACCCATATACAGGGCCGCCATCGCGGCGGTGCTGGGTGCTGTCGACAGCGACCGGCGGAGCTCCCGGGCCTCTGCTTCGGTGTCCCCGACGATGACCGAGACGCTATTGACGACCTTCACGGAGTCGCGCGACCGGCCCGCGGCCTCTGCCGCGTCACGCACACGTGCGACCACGGCCTTCGCCGACGGGATGTCCCGCTTCTGTACGAAGACGGCCTCGGCGAAGTCCGCGGCGAAGCGCAGGCCTCTCGGGGAGGTACCGGCCTGCATGAGGGTCGGGGTGCGCTGCGGTGAGGGGTTGGCGGGATAGTAGCCGTCGAAGTCGAAGTACGTGCCGTGGTGCGTGATCCGCCGCACCGCGGACGGCTCGATCGCCACGCGCCTCGCCTTGTCGAAAACCATCGCGTCGTCGTCCCACGCTGTCTCCCACAACTCGAGGCACAGATCGACGAACTCCTCGGCGCGGTCATAGCGCAGATCGTGGGCCATGACCTCGGTCTCACCGAGCAGTCGCGTCAAGGATTCCTGCATGTCGCTCGTGACGATGTTCCAGCCCAGGCGTCCGTTCGTCAGGTGATCGAGCGTGGTGAAGCGGCGGGCATGGACATACGGTCGCTCCACCGTGGTCGATGCCGTCAGGACGAAGCCGAGACGATCCACCGTCGCCGCCAGGCCGCTCACGAGGGACATCTGATCGAGCACGGGAAACTGCACGGATTCGCGGATAACCGCCTCGGGCACCTCGCCCGCCGAGTTCATGGGGTATCCCGACGCATCGGCGAAGAACAGGTAGTCGAAGCCTCCGTCGTCCAGGCGGCGTGCCAGCTTCTGCCAGAACGCGAGGGTGGCGAACTCCTTGGTCTGGCTCAGGGGGTGCGACCACGCATTCGAGAGGAAGGCGGGTGACATCACCTCGAACGCGCCGAATGTGAGCGGCTTCGTGCTGGCGGTCATGTCGTGCCTCCTCTCGATAGAGCCTGCGGAATCGATTCTGCACTCCACGCGAGGTCGGGGCGCACCAGCGAGGCATTTCGTAAACGCCCCGAAAAGATTCGTCATCCGGCCGCAACAAACGGAGGCCGGATCGAAGTCATTCCGTCCCGCTGCGATTCGCGCACGGCGGATGGACCGAACACCGGTGACGATCCGGCCTGCGGGCGACAGGCGCGCGGTCAGGCGATGAGTTCGGCGAGTTCCTTCTGTCGCGACGCCGCACGAGCCCGGATCTCGCGGACGTCCACAGTCAGGATTTCGCCGTCCTGCACCACGATCTCTCCGTCGACCAGGACGTGCCGCACGTCTCGCCCTCCGGCGCACTCGTAGACGAACGCCTCCGGCGAGGCATAGGCCGCGGCATCGGGGCCGTCGGTTCGCAGAACGATCAGGTCCGCGCGCTTCCCGATCTCCAGAGATCCCGTGTGCTGCTCGAGCGCCATAGCGCGCGAGCCGCCGACGATGCCCATCGCGAGCACCTCTTCGCCGCGCACCCCGTTGCGGTTGTGGACGGGCGTCGCCTCAACGAGCTGCTGACCGATCCGTGCGAGCATCGCGACGCGGAAGAGGTCGAGTGTTCCCAGACTGGCGACCCCGTCGGTGCCCAGCCCGATCGCGACCCCGCGTCGCCACATCCGAAGGGCAGGGGGCGCCCCGATGGCGTAGTTCCCCTTCGCGCAGTGCGCGGCCGAGACGCCGTGCCGCGCGAAGGCGTCGATGTCGTCGTCGTCGACGAGGATCGAGTGCGCGCCGTGCAGGGTGTCGTCGAACAACCCCTCCTCAATCAGGTGGTCTATGGGGCGCCGACCGAACCGTTCCAGGGCGAAATCGATCTCGTAGGTTCCTTCGACGAGATGCGTATGGACCTTGACGCCGCGCGATTTCGCTTCGCGGTGGATGCCGGCGACCAGTTCCGGGGTCGAGGTGATGATCTGCCGCAGCGACATACAGCCCGTGACGCGCAGCGACCCGTCCGATGCGGACGGCAAAGACTCGACCACCGCGATGTTGCGCGCGATGGCCTCATCGGTGGTCATCCGCATGGAAGCGGGAATGCGTTCGCCGCTGTCCATAGTGTTCTGCGAGACGGCGCCGCGTATGCCGGTCGTCCATGCGGCTCGCGCCATCGATTCCGGGTGCGGTCCACCGGCTTCGAAGAAGGCGGTCGTGCCGGTGAGGAGCATCGATGAGTAGGCCAGAAGGCCCGATAGTTCGACGTCTTCGGGACGGAGGTTCGATTCGAAGGGAACCAGGTACTCGCGCCACGTCGGCACGCGCAGAGCGCCACGCGTCGCGAGTTGCGGTAGCAATCCTCGCATCAGTGTTTGGGCGGTGTGCAGATGCGCATCGGTCAGCCCAGGCAAGACAATGTCGCCGCTGGCGTAGATCCGATGGGGCGAGGTCCAGCGAGCGTTGACATCGCTCGTCGTGCCGAGATCGACGATGACCCCGTTCTTGATCGCGACGGCACCATCGGCGATGACGCGAGAGCTTCCGTCGAATGTCATGACGTGCGCATTCTGGATGATCTGATCTGCGTGGTGGGTCATTTGTCCTCCAATAGAGGGGGCGACGGGAGTCGCATGTGCCAAATCGATTCGTCTCTTTGCGGAGAATGTCTATCACACACCGAGCGCCTACTCCCGCCGCCCTAGGATGGTCGCACAGCCCGACCTGGCGGAAAGCACGGGGAATGACAATCGAGTACACGCGGGCGACGATCGCCGATGTCGCCGCCGCAGCTGGAGTTTCACGGACCACCGTCTCCGTCGCGCTTTCGGGACGAGGTCGCGTCGATGAGCGCACTCGTGAGCGAGTCAAGACGATCGCCGATGCCCTCAACTACCGTCCGAGCGTGCGCGCGCAGAGGCTGCGCGGAGGCACGTCCAGGACTGTCGGGCTCATCACCGCACTGTCGAACGAGGTCGTGGGCGGCGACTCGCACCTGAGCTTCCTCTTCGCGCTCGCCATGCCGTTGGCACGGATTCTCCTGGAGCGCGGCTACTCCACTCTCCTGCTGCCGCCGGTACGCGACGGCGACGAACTCGATGCGATCGACGCAGACGCCGTCGTTGTCATCGATCCTCGAGAAAATGATCCCCTCGTCGCGAGTTTCCGAGCACGCGGGATGCAGGTCGTGGCGATCGGCGACGTGCCCGGGGTCGACGTTAACGGCGTGGTGGAGCGGGGATATGCCGAGGCCGAGGTTGCGATCGATCACCTCGTTGAGCGCGGCGCGCGCAACATTGCGGTGCTGTCCACGATCGAGCAGCACTCGCTCGCCGCGACGCTGAGACGATTCGTGCGCGATCGCGCCGGCGCGGTAGACGCGCGTCTGCGCCTGGTGGAGGTCTCGACGCAATCGGGTGAGGAACGCGCCTACCGTCGGACGACCGAACTCCTCGCGGAAGAACCTCTGCTGGACGCTGTATACGCCCCTATCGATGTCTTCGCGGTGGGCGCGGTGCGGGCCGTCCTCGATGCCGGTAAGCGCATCCCCGAAGATGTGATGATCATGACGAACTTCGACGGTCCGCGCGCCCAATCAGCCGCTCCTTCGCTCACCGCGCTTGAGCTAAATTTGACCGCGATCGCCGAAGCGGCCGCACAGCTACTGATCGCATGTTTGTCGCAACCTCAATCGGAACGGCGGATAGCGCTGGCTCCGCGGCCGGGCTTGCGCGAACGGGAATCAACGGGCGGCTTCAGGGCCATTTATTCTCGGCCCTGACGCAGTCATCGGTCGATCACGGGCAGCTCGGGCACCGAGACTGCGAACGGTTCACTGTCGGGCAACACCGCGCGCCCGCGACGCAGCGACCTGGGCCTCGGCTGCAAGCTGCGCCTGAAGCTGCGGGCGGTTGGCCGAGCCAGCAGGTGGATGCAGCTCCGAAGCGCGACGGCCGTCGACTGAGCCGAGATCGAGCACCGTAGACACTCGCTCACTTCGGAGCGATGAGATCGACGAGGTAGCGGCGGCGAATGGGAAAGAAGATGCTGGTGTCAGCAACGGAAGACGTGTGGTCGTGAACACCTTCTTCGGTCACTTCTAACGTACCCTGAGGTTTCATTCGAATGGAAGATGCTTCACACCGCACGCGCTCGAACTGCCACCCGGGTGCGGGTGGGCATCTCGCCCACGGTCACTCAACGCGAGATCTCATGTGGGCTCCCGAGCCCGTACTTCCGAAGTCCGGAAGTTGTTGCCAATCCGTTGCCACGAAAGCGCGGGGTTGCGTCCCGCTGAGTGGTGGAGTTTCTCAACACCGTGCGAGTTCAGTTGTTTGTGATTATGCCGCAGTGAGTTCTGGGATCGCGACCTCCTCTTCGGTGATGTTCAGGAGCTTCATGGAGTGCTCGGAGAAGTAGCGGCGGTCGGCGCCGTCCCATTCGTCGTGCTGCTCGATGAGGACGTGTCCGGCCAGGCGCAGTAGCGCGGCGGGGTTGGGGAACGTGCCGACGACGTCGGTGCGGCGCTTGATTTCCTTGTTGACCCGTTCGAGCGGGTTGGTGGACCAGATCTGTCGCCAGTGCGCGACGGGAAATTGACAGAACGCGAGGATGTCGTTTTGCGCGTCCTCGAGCATCCCGGCGATCTTCGGGTGCGAACGGGTCAGCATCCGGACGACTTCGTGGAACTGGGCGAACACGTGCTCGGTGTCGGGTTGGGCGAAGATCGTGCGGATGATCGACGCAACCATCGGCCCCGCGGTCTTCGGAACGTTCGCGAGCACGTTCCGCATGAAGTGGACCCGACACCGCTGCCAGCTGGAGCCTTGAAAGACGGTGTCGACCGCGGCGATCAGGCCGGTGTGAGCGTCGCTGATCACGAGCTTGACCCCGTCCAGCCCGCGGGCTTTCAGGGACCGGAGGAACGTGGTCCAGAACGGTTGCGACTCTGTGTCTCCGACCTCGAACCCGAGGACTTCCCGGCGTCCGTCCGCCGCGACCCCGATCGCGACGACGACCGCTTGTGAGACGACCCGTCGTCCGACGCGGGCTTTGCAATAGGTCGCGTCGAGAAACACATACGGGTAGGTCGTGTCGGCCAGGGGCCGGTCCCGGAACGCGGCAACGTCCTCGTCAAGGTTCGCGCAGATCCGCGACACCTCCGACTTCGAGATCCCGGTGTCGGCGCCTAGCGCCTTCACGAGATCGTCGACTTTGCGAGTGGAGACGCCGTGAACATAGGCCTCCATCACGACCGCGAACAGGGCCTGATCGACCCGGCGGCGACGCTCCAGCAGCGACGGGAAGAACGAACCCTGTCGCAGCTTCGGGATCCGCAACTCCAGATCCCCGGTCGTCGTGGTGAGCGTGCGGGGACGGGTGCCGTTGCGTTGCGTCACCCGGGCGGGTGTCCGCTCGAACGGGGCAGCGCCGATGAACGCGGCCGCTTCCGCGTCGATCAACTCCTGGTAGAGCGTTTCGGTCGCGACCCGGATCCGATCGTTGACATCGGTGAGTTTCAGTTCCCCGAGCAGCTCGAGGAGGGCAGACTGGTCAAGAGCCATCGTGCGTTTGTGTCCTTCCGTGAGATTCCTAGACAGTTCTCACTGACCATCGCACGATGGCTCACCACGTCAACGACGTGACACCCGAGCCGGGAAACTACACCAACCCAGGGGACGCCACCGGCGCCAACTGCGCCGACCCTGCCTGTGCGGATGTCATTGCCAGTCATTGCCCGTAAGCATTTTCCCCGCTCGTTCCCACGAAAAGGGCCCAGATCTGCGTGATTTACGCGGCGCTGGAGCCCATTCCGTATCAAGTACGCTGCGAGGACATCGGTGAGGATTCTGAATCAGGACACCGCCGTACAAACGGACCGTTCTGAGCGGAGACGGAGAGATTCGAACACCCTCTGACGGGTGCAACCGCAGGGCACTTGGATCACAGGTCGCGGATTCATGCACCATTCCGACGTGCGGGATAGTCACCCAGATCACGTCGACGACACGTGCAGTGATTCAGATATGGGCAGGATGTGGCCACGACTCTAGAGTCGTGCGATCGCGATGTCCTGACGCACGCCGGCACCATACCGCGAGCTCCCTGGTAGGTCAGGATAGCTCGCTCCAGTGCCCTTCGTTCCGGGCTTTCGCGGCGTAGCCTCATCCTCCGCTGCGCTCCGGTCCTCCGGCTCACCTCTTAGATGCATCCACTTATGGGCTCCAACCCACCCATTGGTCCCTCATCAAGGGCAGCGTGCTTGTCACACCTCCTGAAGCGATGCGCCGTCGTAGAACTTTCCGGCCTTGTAGACCATGGGATCCACGTCGGACACCTCAAGATGGCGGACTCGGGCGACGATGACGACATGGGTCTTCGCCCGGAAGCGCTCTTTAATCTCCGCCTCGATCGATGCGGATGATCCGTCGATGAGCGGGGACCCGGCCGGTGCACGGTGCCAGTCGAGCCCCGCGAACTTGTCGTCAGCCTTCGAAGCGAACTGAGCGACAACGGAGCGCTGCGAGTTTGCGATGATGTTGATTCCAAGGTGCCGAGCTTCGAAGAGGGCGGGGTAAGTCGCGGAGGTCTTCTGTACGCACACCACCACCAAAGGGGGATCGAGTGATATCGGCATGTACGCGCTTACGGCCAGCCCTCGCGGTCGACCTGCTGAATCACTGACGGTCACGACCGTCACACCGGTCACGAATTTTCGGTTGAACTCCTTGAGCTCGTCGAAAGTGGGACCGTCGTCAGATTCACCAGTGCCGGCAGCGATACCGGCGGATTCGAATGCCGACCCTAGTCCCGGTGCCCCTAGGTCGGACAGCATGTTGACATTGGGATCCCACGTGACGCGCTCGCGAATGATCCGCCCATCGCGCAATGTGCCCTGCACGGCTCCGCCGGCCCGGAGGGCCCGCCCTGTCGGGGGAACGTCGCCGAAGGCGTTCACGAAGGTTCCCGTCGCAGACCAGAAGATCGCGAAGTCGTCCGCATCGACGACGATCATGTCCACCGTCGTCCGCAAGTCGGGAATCGCAGCCCGCATGTCGCGGACCTGGGCCTTCAGCTCCAGCAGCCCCGAAGTGTCCCGCAGCCCGGCATTCTCCAGCGCGTACTCTGGGTGCACGATCGCGTCCAGAGCATCAGCGTCTCCGTGATTCCATGCCGCATCCCAGGCGGAATGCACCAGAGATTTGAATTCTGACATCTTCTTCCATTCCTTGCTCCGCCCGGCGGGCGGTCGACTTACGTGTGGACTCCCGGCGTTTCCCGGAGGTGGATGTCTAGGGTCCGGCCGCTTATCCGCGGATCGGTGTTTCAGCCCAGAAGAGTGCCGCGGTAGCCCCAGTGCGACGGTTGCACACTGCGCAAAATGACGGATGTGTCGTTTCCCGCATCATCGCCGAGGACTGAGGCGACCGCCTGGGTCAGCGCCTCGACCATCTTCTTGCTGAACTCCGGGTCGTCGAATCGCCTGTCGAAGAATGCCGCCTCGATGTGGGCCATAGTTCTCTCTCCCTCTCTGATGGATCTCTGCGCGGGGCTGGTCCGGCCCCGGCAATGTCGGTGGTTGATCAGTGCCCGTTGGACTGGGTCGGCAGATCGCTCGGCTGAAGATCGAAGGCCTCCGAGGCAGCGCTCAGGTACCCCGCAAGGTCGCGGCCATCTCGCACCACGTGCCTGATGTTCGATGGCTGGGACAGGAGCCGAATGTCGGACAGCACGTTCCCCTCGACGACGACGACGTCTCCCACTGCACCGGGCCGCAACGAGCCGAGCGCCGGCCGGTTCAGCAGCAGCGCCGCGCTCGATGTGGCGGTGGCAAGGGCTTCGTCGACGGACATGCCGTGCTCCACGTACAGTTCGAGCTCCCTGGCGTGCGCCCCAAATGGGCATAACGTTCCTGAAGAGTCCGTGCCCATCACCACCCTGACCCCTGCCGCGCGAGCCAGTGCGAATGACTCGAGGGTTCGGTCATGCGCCTCACGGAGATCGGCGACCCCTTGGGCCGTCAGACCGCGCCGCGTACCCTCCCGCTGACACCAGTCGTTGAACGACATCGTCGGCACGAGGAACGTGCCGCGCTCCGCCATCTCGGCAGCCGTGTCCACATCGAGGTACGAGCCATGCTCGATGGAGTCGACGCCCGCCGCGAGGCTGCGTCGGATCCCCTCGGCGGAGAGCGCGTGGGCGGCCACCCGCAGGTCGAGCTCGTGGGCGGTCTCGACGATGGTCGCCAGCTCGGCGACCGTGTAGTTCGGCCAGGTCGGCTGCTCGCCCTTCGACATCCCCCCGCTCGCCATCACCTTGATGAAGTCCGCGCCCGCCTTCGCCTGCAGGCGCACGAGTTTGCGGCACTCCTCGATGCCGTCCGCCGTGTCCCACTTCCGCCGTCGGGTGTATGGCGGGTAGAAGAGGTCGCCGTGACCGTTCGTCATCGTGATCCACCACGGTGCCACAAGAAGGCGGGGCCCGGCGGCCAGGCCCTGGTCGATGAAGTCGCGCAGCTCGATTTCTCCGACGCCGCGATGGCCCATGACCCGCAGCGTCGTGAATCCTGCGGCGAGCGCGCGGTGGGCGTTGCGCAGACCGTGAAGCAGCTTGCCGGGCTCGGTCACCTGGCCGCGGAAGACGTCGCTCGCAATGACGCGGTGGTGATCGGAGTTCGTCGTTAAGTGCACGTGGGCGTCGATCAGACCCGGAAGAACCGTGCTCCCAGAAGCGTCGAGCCGGGGGGTCCCCGGCGGCACGATGCCCTCCGCGCGCGGCCCGGAGTACACCACGACGCCCGCGCGGATGACGACGAGCCCGTCTTCACGGACCTCGCCCGGGCCCGACCAGACCCGACCGCCCTCGATCGCGATGTCGCCCGACGTCATCGCGAGCCCCGCACGATCGCTGCATCCGACATGACCGCTCCCTTCAGAACGTGTGGTTCTTGCCGCCGAAGACGGCGCTCACGGAGTCGTCCGTGAAGATCCTGCTGATCGAGTCCGCGAGCAGCGGCGCGCAGGTGAGGACCTCGATCTTGGCAGGTGCCCCGGGACCGAGCGGGATCGTGTCCGTCACGACGATCCGCTCGAACGGCGACGCTGCGAGCCGCTCGAACGCCGGCCCGCTGAAGATGCCGTGGGTTGCCCCGGCGAGCACACGGCGCGCGCCGGCGCGCATGAGCGCCTCCCCCGCCGCGCACAGCGTGCCGGCGGTGTCGATGATGTCGTCGATCACGATGGCGGTCTTTCCGCGGACGTCGCCGATGACGGCGTTGATCTCGGCGACCTGCTGCTGGGGTCGCTCCTTGTCGAGGATGGCGAGACCGGCGCCGATCTGCGTGGCGAACTGCTTGTTGAGCTTGACCCGGCCAGCGTCGGGAGCGACGATCACGAGGTCGTCGTCGAAGCCGGCGAAGTACTCGCCGAGGATGCCGATGGCGGTCATGTGGTCGACCGGGATGCCGAAGAAGCCCTGCAGCTGCCCGGCGTGCAGGTCCATCGTCAGTACACGGTCGACGCCCGTCGCCTCGAGCGCGCGCGCCACCATGCGCGCCGAGATCGGCTCGCGCGGCGCCGACTTCTTGTCCTGACGCGAGTATCCGTACCAGGGGGTCACGGCGATCACGCGACGCGCGCTCGCTCCGACGGCGGCGTCCACCATCACGAGCAGCTCGAGGAGGGAGTCGTTGGAGTTGATGCCGGTCTCGGGGTTCGCGCACATCGGCTGCACGATGAAGACATCCGCCCCGCGGATCGACTCGTCGAAGCGGCTGTACACCTCTCCGTTGGAGAACGTCTTCAGCGTCACCCGGCCGAGTTCGATCTCGAGGAGCTCGGCGATCGCCCCCGCCAGCGGCGCGTTGGAGCGGCCGGAGAACAGCATGAGGCGCTTCTCCGGCACCACTCGGGGCCGCGCGATCATGAGTTCCCCTCGTCTCGTTGGCCAGACCCGGTGTCGCGGTCCGACGCGCGCGCGCTCGGCATGCTCGCGCGCGCGCTCGGCATGCTCGCGCGCGCTCCGGCGAACTCGACCGACAGCGCCGCGGCCGCGGCACCGCGACGGGCCGCGCTCTCGACGTCGTCCCCCGCAGCCAGGCTCGCGGCGAACACGCCGTTGAAGGTGTCGCCGGCGCCGGTGGTGTCGACCACTCGACGGGCCCTTCCGGCTGGGATGCGGGTGGTGACCCCGTCGGCGCGGCACAGGAGCATTCCCTCGGCACCCAGGGTGACGATCACCGACGCGCGGGTGACGGATGCCACGGCGGCGGCCATCGCCGCCACCGGCGGGTTGCCGGGCTCGCCGAGGAGCCGGTAGACATCGCGCAGCTCGCCCTGGTTCGGCGTGATGATCGGCGAGTGGGCGAGCAGGTCGCGGACTCCGGGATGGACGGGGGCGGGGTTGAGCACGCACACCCATCCGCGTGCGGTCGCCTCCTCGACCGCGGCGGCGACCGCGGACGCCGGGATCTCGGTGCTGACGAGGACGCATCCGGGCCACCCGGTCGCGCGCTCCATCGCGGCGGTCACGTCGTCCGCAGTGACCGCCGCATTGGCGCCCGGGGCGACGGCGATCTGGTTCTCGCCCGACGAGTCCACGACGATCAGGGCGACCCCGGTGGCGGATCCGGCCTTGACGACGACGTCCGCGACGTCGATTCCCTCCGCGCGCAGCTCGGCCAGCGCTGCCGCTCCGAGCTCGTCATCGCCGACGGCGCCGACGTAGCGGACGTTGGCTCCCGACCGCACCGCGGCGACGGCCGAGTTGCCGCCCTTGCCCCCGCCATGACGCTGGAGGTCGACGCCCACGACCGTCTCACCCGGTGCCGGGAGCCGGGGCACGGGGACGACCATGTCGACGTTCAACGCCCCGATCACCAGCAGCCTCCCGCCGGTCCCGCCGGGGAGAGGCCGTCGATCGAGATCTGTCACGTCCTTGCTCTCTCTTCCGGAACCCGTCTCACGCTCTCGACACCAGTTCGGCGTATGTCCGCTCCACGTGCGCCTGCGCGGTCCACGACAGCATGGCCGTCCACATCCCGGCGTAGTGCGGCCAGTCCAGGAACTCCTGGGGCGCCCAGTGCGGGGCGAGATCGGAGGCGAACGCGGCCGTCCTGCCCTGACCGTACTCCCCGACGACCAGCAGCGGGTCCTTGCCCACGCGGGCCACGACCGTGGCATCCGGCTTGGCGATGAGCTTGTTGTAGCCGAGCAGGTGCGGCCATTCGGACGGCGTGCCGCCGAGCACAGGATGTTCGGGCTCGCACACCTCGACCGTGACCCCCTCCGAGCGCTCGACGCGATCGTCGTACGGAAGCATCGACACCGGCAACGGATCCGCGAGCGGGCTCATGCCGTATCGGCCTTTGCCGTCGATCCCCGTGAAGGAGAGGTAGCCCCCGATCATGACCAGGCCGCCGCCGCGACGGACGAAGTCCGCCACGAGGCCGAGCCGGTTCGGCGACCTCTCCGAGCGCAGGAAGGTCTCGTCGGGCAGCAGGAAGGAGTTGGAGCCGATGTCCGAGATGACGACGACGTCGAACTCGTCGAGCTCCTCCGTCGTGCGGGGGAACCGCAGGCTGACCTCGTGTCCGCGCACGTAGGTGACGTCGACGCCGGCGTCCGCCAGGCAGCCGAGGAAGTAGCCGGCGCCCTCCTCGTACTCGGTCGAGTGGAACTGGTCGAAGCCCTTCATGTGGATGGTGTGCTTGATCCACGACTCACCCACGAACAAGACCTTCAGCGGCGATCTGTTGACACTCATCAGCTTGTACTCCCTTGCGCCAATTGCCTTCTGGTTGATGCGTCGAGGAGGCCACGACCCAGCGCGTACGCCTCGCGGATGTCGCTCCCGATGTAGCTGGACGCCGCCAGTGCGGCCAGGGCAGGCGTGGGATTGACCGCGACCGATTGCGAGTACGTTTTGAAGAGCCACACGTCGCTGGAGGAGTCCCCGTACACGACGCAGTCGTCGGCGCTCAACCCGCGACCCGCGAGCGCCGACTCGGTGATGGTCACCTTCGTCTCGGCGAGCAGCGTGGCCGAGCTCGACAGTGCAGTTCCCACCTCGACCGCCGAGCCGTAGGTCTCGTGGGCGCCCCAGCGCTCGAGGCCGCGCACGAAGAACGTCGGTGACTGCGAGATCACGATCACCGCCTCCCCGCGGGAGCGGATGTCCGCGAAGACTCCGGCGATCCCGTCCATCCACGGCGCGTTCTCGAACGCGGCCTCGAGGTCGGCGGCGGTCGCGTTCGCGCAGATCTCGAGGAGGCACAGCCAGAAGTCGGTGTCCGAGATCATCCCCTCGCGCCACAGCCCCTCGATCTCCAGCCCCGTCTCGAGGCGGCCCATCTGGCGGGCGAGCTCGATGGTGGCGGAGCTGCGCAGGAGTGTGCCGTCCATGTCGAAGACGTGGAGGTGCCGCGCGTCGGCGGGTGGGTTGGCGGTGCTCACGTGGCTGTCCCCGCTGCGGATGCCGCGGCCCGCGGATCCCCGTCGAGCACGAGCGTCTTGTTCTCCAGGTAGGGGAGCAGCCCCGCGACGCCGCCCTCGCGACCGATGCCCGACTGCTTGAACCCGCCGAAGCCGATCCCGAAGTCCGCCCGATTTCCGTTCTGCCCGACCGTCCCCGCACGCAGCCGCCTCGCGACCTCGCGAGCTCGGGCCGCGTCGTGGGTGAACACCGCGGCGTTCAGGCCGAAGGGCGAGTCGTTCGCGAGTCGGATCGCATCGTCCTCGTCGGAAGCCGCGATGACCGAGAGCACGGGCCCGAAGATCTCCTCGCGCGCGATCCGCGACGCGTTGTCGACGTTGCCGAAGACCGTCGGCTGGATGAACCAACCGCGGTCGAGATCCTTCGGTCGGCGGCCGCCGAATGCGAGGGTCGCCCCCTCGTCTTCGCCGATCCGCACGTAGGACTCCACACGCGCGCGCTGGCGCTGGGAGGCCAGGGGGCCCATCTGCACCCCCGGATCGAACGGGTTGCCCATCTCCACCCGGGCGAATCGGTCGGCGAGGGCCTCGAGGAGTGCGTCGTGCCGGTGGCGGGGGACGATGATGCGAGTCAGCGACGCGCAGATCTGCCCCGACAGGAAGCAAGCGCCGCCCGTAAGGGTGTCCGCCGCCTCGTCGATGTCCATGTCCTCCAGGATGACGGCCGCCGACTTGCCGCCGAGTTCGAGCGTGAACCGCCCGATGCGCTCGGCGAGGATTCCGGCGATCCTCTTGCCGACCTCCGTCGAGCCGGTGAACGTGATCTTGTCCACGCGATGATCCGTCACCAGGGCCTCGGAGGCATCCCTGTCGGCCGTCACGACGTTCACGACCCCCGGAGGGAGGCCCACCAGTTCGGCGATCTCCGCGATGACGTAGGCCGCGCCCGGCGCCTCCGGCGACGCCTTGATGACGACCGTGCAGCCCGCGAGCAGCGCGGGGGCGAGCTTGTAGGCGATCAGGTGCATCGGCGTGTTCCACGGGATGATCGCTCCGACGACGCCGACGGGCTCGCCGACGATCATCCCGAACCCTTCGCCGGAGCTCGTGGGCATCTCCTGCTCGAACGGATACCGCTCGGCGAGATCGGCGTAGTAGCGGAACGCCGCCGGGACCTCCTCCATGGCGGCCGGCACGATCCGGGCGATGACGCCGGACTCCCGGGGCCACAGCTGGACGACGTCGTCGATGCGCTCGGACAGGGCTTGGGCGATCGCACGGAGGTAGCCCCCGCGACGGGCGGGCGACATCCGCGGCCACGGTCCTTCATCGAACGCCCGGCGCGCCGCACCGATCGCCCGCGAGACATCCGCCGCTTCGGCCGCGGCGACGGTGAAGTACAGCTCCTCGGTCGCCGCCTCGACGACGTCGATCGTGTGGTCGGTCGACGGGACGACCCACTCGCCGTCGATGAAGAACTTCCTCGGGTGCGCGATGGGCGACACCGCTCTGTCGGTCGTCATGGGATCCTCGTTCCTCCGGCTGCTCCGCTGCGGGACTGCTCTGGGTCGTGCGGTGCCGACAGCACCTCGTCGAAGGGCGCGGAGTCGACGATGCGGCGGCGGATGGCCTGGTAGAGCGGACCGCTCTCCTCGCGGGCCGTCAGAGCCGACACCCAGTGGGGATCGGTGAGGAATGCGCCCCACTTGCGCTCGAGCTCGGCGAGATCGGCGAACCGCATCGTGTAGACGAGCTCGTTGAACGAGTGATCGCCGATCGTGGTGAACCCCACCTGTGTGATGTCCATCTCGTGCCGGCGGAACAACGGGATGACGACCGAGCGGAACATGTCCACGACGTCTCCCATCCGACCCGGCACCGGGACGTACTCGCGCACTTCGTAGATCACCGTGCTCAACTCCTCTGCGGTCCTGCGGGTTTCCGGGCTGCGACTGTGCGGGCGCTAGTCGGCGAACGCCGGCAGGACCTCGGCCGCCATCAGCTCCATGTTCTTGATGACCGCATCGATGGGCATGCCCACGGCGATCAGGCACGCCAGATGGTCCACGCCCAGCCGCTCGTAGGACTTGAACCGCTCGATCATGCGGTCGGGCGTGGTGAGCACGGGGTCGGCGTACTTCTCCAGCAGACCCTCCTTCGAGAAGGAGTGCTGCTCGGGGCGCATCTGCCCGCCGTGCACGTAGTCACGGCTCTCGCCCACGTCGCGGGTGGCGAGACGGTCCTCGCGCGTGTCGACCGTGCCGGGGCCCTTCACCAGGGCCATGTAGTAGTTGTACTCGCTCAAGACGTCGTCGAAGTACTCCAGGGCCTCCTCCTCGGTGCGACCGACCCATGTGTGGCGCAGCACCATGACCTCGCCGCGGGGGTTGCCGGTCTTGACGATCTCGTCGTTGTAGCTCTCAATGAGCACCTCGAGGTCGCCGTACGGCTCGAAGTTGCCGTAGTTGGGGGCCGTGATCAGGTTCAGCCCCTGCTGGGCGACCTTGCGGACCCCGTCAGTGCTCTGTGAGGCGACCCAGATCTCGGGGTGCGGCTTCGTAGCGGGCTTCGGCACGAGGGTCGTCGGGGGGAACGAATAGAACTGGCCGTCGAACGACACGTCGTCTTCGGCGAAGAGGCGGCGGATGATCTCGAGCCCTTCGTCGTACATCGCGCGCTGGTTCTCGGGCTTGACCCCGAGGCGATCGAGCTGGAACCGGCTTCCACCGCGGGCGACGCCGATGCCGATCCGGCCCGGTGCGAGATGGTCCAGAAGACTCATCTCTGAGGCGACCAGGAGCGGGTTGTAGGCGGGCAGGACGACCACGCCCGGGACGATCCGGAGCCGCTTGGTCCGACTGGCCGCCACCGCGGCGAACATCATCGCCGAGGGGTTGGTCACGTAGTTCTGGAACTGGTTCTCATTGATCGTGATCCCCTCGAAGCCGAGCCGCTCGGCGGCGTCGACGATCCTGATCATGCCGTCCAGGACCTCGGACCAGGGCCGGGACATGTCCGGATAGAAGAATGGTGCCGTCACCCAGAATTTCATTGCCATCGTGCGCTCCTCAGTTGTGTTCGTACTCGTCCGCGTCCGGACGATGGCCGCTAGCATGCGCGGCCGCCGGCGGCCCCTGCGACGTTGGACGCCGCGCATGCCCGGGACGGATGCTGAATGCCCCGGGCATGCGTGGGTTCAGGCTGCGGCCTGCTCCTCGGCGGGTGCGGCTTCCAGCATCGGAGCGATCCAGCTCGCGTACCACTCCTCGGGCACGGGCGCCTCGCTCGCGGCGATCAGCTCGGAGAAGTCCCACTTCTTCAGCAGCTTCCCGTTGCGGAAGACGGGTTGGAGGAGGTTGTCCTCCGGCGCGACCGAGTCCCTCGGGACCGTCTTGTAGACGCCGTCCTCCACGATCAGGGCCAGTCGGCCGGCCTTCGACACCTTGAAGCCGGCGCCGCTCGGGGACTTCGAGATGTTGCGCCACTCGCCGTTGACGCACACGGCGTTGGCCTTCTGGCCGAAGTTCATCGTGTCGCGGTTGACGTGCTGGAGCAGACCGCCGCCCATGCCGAAGATCGCGTTGTCCGCGGCCAGACCACGGCGCTCGAGCTCGATGTACACGTCGCGAAGGCTCTCCGCGGTGACGCCGTCGCCCTGGACGACCCGGATGAACGGCGGGAGCAGCTTGAAACCCTTGCTGTTGATCTCGTAGCCGAAGGACTCCATCAGCCATTCGGTCGTGTCGGCCGTCACCTGCACGACGTCTCCGGAGTCGGGGCGCGCCCCGACCAGGCCGGGGAAGTTCTGCACCAACTCCTTCAGCTCACCCCCGAGGATGTTCTTGACGCAGTTCTCGTGGTCGTAGGTGTCGGTGAGGACCAGCGCGAACCCGTGATCGTGATAGGTCTCCAGCATGTTGCGGATGGCGTCGACCTCGTGATCGCGACCCCAAGCGGTGAATCCAGCGTGCTCTGAGTTCGGGCCGGAGTTGGACGGGGCGACGGCGTTGTACCAGCGCTTCGCGGCCAGGATGCCGGGTGTCGTGTCGCTCTGGTTGAAGTTGACCAGATGCGCCATGCCGCCGAGGGCAGCGGACTGCTGGGAGCTGACGCCGCGTGCCCCATAGTCGTGGAGCATGTGGCGCAGGAGGTGTCCGTTGTCGGAAGTGCGCTCGAGGGCCGTGCGGATGACCTGCTTCGACAGCCAGCTGATTGTGCCGATCGACGTCGGGTACCAGACGGCGCGCAGCAAGGCCGTCTCGAAGAAGCTGGTGGCCCAGTAGTACTTCGGGTCGGTATTGATGAGCTGCACGAGGACGTTGCGGGTCGGCATGACCGTACCCTCGGCGACGGCCTCGATCTCGACCGGCAGATAGCCGCCATGGTCGTTGATGATGCCGAGCCAGTTCTCGCGGTTGAAGTGCATCCCCTGCTCACGCATGAGGTATTCCGCGGCATCCACGTCCTCCAGCGTCACGGGGCGCATGAGGTAGTCGCGGATGAAGGCCTGGAGGCCGACGAACATCGTCACGGGGTACTCGCCGCCGCGGGACTCGATGTACGAGGAGACGTACTCGGTTCCCGGCGGGTAAAGAGGATAGTGGCTGTGCTTGTAGTTGTCGGTGTTGATGATGATGTTGTCGAACTGCTCGCCCAAGGACATTGCTCAGCCCTTCCTGTCAGTTGAGTCCTCTCGCATGGTGCGCGGCGCAAGGGAACTATTATCGGTTCTATCTTTGAGACTGAGCAGCCAAGCTTGACCGCTGATTCGCGGTAACGGATGATTGCTCGGGGTGGTAGAAACCTTTCTACACTCCCCATGTATCAACGAGGAATCCGTCGTGTGAACGGCATGTTTCGAACGGGGCGGGCTGGCCACCGGGCGTGGAGCGTGTAATCGAGTACTGTGGGGCGACACGACGTGTGCGCGCACGACTTGCCGACATCGATGGTGAGGTGAGGGAGCAATGCCGACGCCCAGACCCACGATGAAGGATGTCGCCGAGCGCGCGGGAGTGGCGCTCAGCACGGTGAGCTACGTGCTCAACGACAGCGGCCCCGTGGCCGCCGACCGACGCGCCCGGGTATTGGAGGCCGTGCGCGCGCTGGGCTATCTGCCGAACGAATCGGCGCGCAACCTCAAGCGTCGCAGCGTCGCCACAGTCGGACTCGTCGTCCCGGACCTGGTGAACCAATATTTCGCGATGATCGCCGAGGGAGTGGAGCAGGCCGCGTCCGAGAAGGACGTCCTGGTGGTGTTCTGCACGCCAGAGGCGACAGGAGTCTCCGAGTCGTGGAACAGCCGCCTGTTGCGCAGTCAGCGTCTCGATGGCCTCATCTACCTTTCCGGGGCGGAGACGCGGATGGAGGCCCTGGTCGAGCTGACCCGGGTCGGCCCCGTCGTGCTCGTCGACGAGAAGCTCTCCGGCTTCGGGCTGCCCTGCGTGGTCTCCCAGAACCGTCGGGGCGCACGAGAGATCGCGGCCCACGTCACCTCGCTCGGGCACGAGCGGCTCGCCATCCTCGGGGGCCCGGTCGAGCTGTGGACGGCGGAGCAGCGCCTCTCGGGGTACCGCGAGGCAATCGCCGCTGCCGGCCTGGATCCCGACGCTGTACCGGTACTCACCGGCGACTACCAGATGTCGTCGGGTGAGCTGCTGGCTGCGGAGGCGCTCGACCGCCCCGCGAGCGAGCGCCCCACAGCGCTGATCTGCGCCAATGACCTGATGGCGATCGGCGCGCTCTCGTACTGTCGCCGAGCCGGACTGAGGGTGCCCGAGGATGTCTCGGTCGTCGGGTTCGACGACCTCCCGTTCGCCTCCCTCCTGACCCCCGGCCTCACCACGGTCCGCCAGCCCGCACGCGAGATGGGGAAGGCCGCGGTCAAGCTGCTCCTCGACATGGTCGACGGGGCCGAGGCGGTCTCGCCTCCACCGGTGCCCGTCGCGCTGAAGATCCGGGAGTCGACGGGACCGCACTCGCCTCGGGAGTGACACCTAGTGAGGTCTCAGCTGCTCGGCGAGAGCGCGCGCGGTGTGCGCGATGTCGGGTATCGGGTCGACGCCGACAAAGCAGTGGTCGGCACCGACAACGCGTGAGTGTGCTCGTCGCCCCCACTCTCGCCATCGCTTCTTGTAGAGCCACGCTCTGCTCGACGGAGACGATGGTGTCCGCATCACCGTGGATGAGAGTCGGGGCCGCCGCGGATGACACGTGCGCGATGGGACTCGCCCGCTCCGCGGCCAACGAATCCGCGGTCACGGAGGTGCCGATGAGCGTCGTTTCCGGGGAGTCGAGCTGATCGTGACCGATCGCCGATCCATGTGACCGCGGTTGCCGCATCGCGGTGAGATCGGTGGGTGGATACCAGACGACGGCCGCCTGCACACGTGAGTCGACCCCGCGGACGCCGACGCCTCGCGGCCGCCGATGAGCAGGTCGAGTCGTACCTTCGACGACCGAAAGCTAGGCTCACTCAGGCTCTCGTCGATCTCAAGATAGAAGTTGTGCGTATTGATCTCGACGACGCGACGGCACAAGCGCTCCGGAATGCGCAGACGATGCAATATCGATAGCCGAAGAACTCCGCAAACACGGTGCGGGGATCGTTCAATGCACAATGACACCTCATTGGTGGTGTGCGGCCGAGAACTCGGTTGGTTCTCGTCAAAAGCCGCACGCCATCAATGAGCAACAGTAGTGCCGGGCGTCTGCGTGACCCATCGCGAGCGCGGCACCCTCTCAGTGAACGGCACCGGGGAAGCTTCGACAACGGTCCGCTCGGACAGTACCGCCACGCAGATGGGTCCGCCAGGCAGTTCGGAGGAAACGCGAATCAGGACACCCGGGTGAATCAACTCATCTACGAGCGTTACCCTGTGCTCGACAATTGGATGAGCCCGACGACCGAGCGACCGACCATCAAGAGTCCGAAGGCTACACCAGTGAGTGCAGCAAGGCCGACCCAGAACGGGGTCTGAAGTCTGCCTAGGCTATCTGCGGCCTTGTCACCCAGAATCTTTCGTTCCCACCAGATCGTCATGTCGCGAAATTGCTTCCGCAGGAGGAAGCCGAAGATCCCGAGCGAAATGGCGAGGACGCCCCCAATGAGGGTGACTGGTATCGATCGGGGATCAATGGCCATGTCTACCAACTCGTACCCCCTCCGATACTGCAGCCAACGCGAACCCAAAGGTCAGGCCTCTGGACGGTTTTTCTCAAATTTTTCTCACGGGCACTACTCGATAATGAGAGAAGCCCCGCGATCCCAGTGTTTCCAAGGGTTCGCAGGGCTTCCACGGTGGCGGTGACGGTGGGATTTGAACTCAAACGCAGACACATTTCGAGGATGTGCAGACCGTCCTCGCCCGTGATTTCGGGGATCTCGACATTTCGGGAGTGTGCCCAGCGGGCCCGGGTGCGACACCTTCTTTCCCACGGGTTTACCCGGGACAAGAGGGAGACCGTCCGGAACTCCGCCCGCGAAAGCCTCGTAAGCCTGTTTCTTGCCGACCAGTGCTTAGACGGCCTCCTGAACTGCGGTGAACCTATCCTTTGGTGCGCCAACAACTCGAGCGCATCGAGCCCAGTAGCCGACATGTCGATCCCGAGTTCGTCGACGGCCCTGAACTAGTTCGTCGAGGGCCTTGAAATGATGGCTGGCCACTCGTGTTGTGCTTCGCACCTCGCCAAGAGCCAGCTCAGTCCCCTTCCTCGAGCTGGGCACGGAAGTCGTCGGCCGCACCTATGAGAGCGTCACGCATCTCGTCGATCTGATCTCGCGCGAATCGCGAGGAGGGAACAGCGACCGTGAACGCAGCGATCGGGCGGTCGAGTCGGTCGTGCACGGCGACGCCCACTCCGCTGACGCCCTGCTCGGTCTCCTCGACGTTGACGCCGTACCCCTGACGACGCACCCGGGTGAGGTGGCGCTTGAGCGCAGGCAGGTCTCGATAGCGAGCAGTCGGCCAGTCCGGCAACCCGCGCGCGTAGAGACGGTCGAGATCTGCCATGGACATCGCGGCCAGGATCGCCTTGCCGCCTGCCGAACAATGCGCCGGCATCTCGTCGCCGACCCGCACCCCGACCCGCAACGGCAGCTCGCACTCGATGCCGTCGAGGAATCGGATGTTCTGCCCGTGCCGCACCATGATCTGCACGGTCTCACCCAGCCGATCATGCAGCTGCTCGAGAACAGGATGCGCGAGCGAGCGCACTGAGCTGAGCGTCAAAGGTTCCGACCGCGGAGCGAGCAGCGCGGGACCCCGGCGATACCGCCTGTCTCGATCCTGGACGGCGAAGTCACGATGCACGAGGGACGCCAGCAGCCGATGAGCCGTCGACGGCGCGACGCCGAGCTTCGCCGCGGCATCCGTGACGCTCAAGACCTCCCCGTCGCGCAGGGCGGTGAGCAGCACGAGCGCGCGGTCCACCGACTCCACAGGCGACGCGCCGACCGCGGTCATGATCCGACCTCGCTGCGCAGGCCGAGGAGCCCCGCCGCGTTTCCCTTCATGATGAGGTGTCGCGCCCCATCGGGGATTTCAAGAGTCGCGAAATCCGACATCCATCGCTCCGGAGTGATCAGTGGATAGTCCGACCCGAACAGCACTTTGTGCTTAAGAATTGTCCCAGCCTGGCGCACGAGCTGAGGCGGGAAGTACTTGGGCGACCAGCCGGACAGATCGATGAAGACGTTCGCCTTGTGGGTGGCCATGGCGATCGACTGGTCGACCCACGGGACCGCCGGGTGCGCGAGAATGATCCGAAGAGAGGGAAAATCCGCGGCGACGTCGTCGATCAGCATCGGCTCCGAGAGCCTCAAGCGGATGCCGCGACCTCCAGGGAGGCCGGCGCCGATTCCGGTCTGTCCGGTGTGGAAGAGCGCGATCATGCCGTGCTGTGCAAGCAGGTCGTAGAGCGGCCAGTGTTTTCGGTCCGAGGGATCGAAGCCCTGCAGGCTCGGATGAAACTTGAAACCGCGCACTCCGTGATCCTCGATCAACACCCTGGCATGCGCCACGGCGTCAACACCGTTGTTCGGATCGACCGAGCCGAAGGGGATGAGTACGTCCGCGTTCTCGCGACATGCCTCGGCGAGCTCCACGCTGCTGAGTGCCGGCTGCCCGAGTGTGCTGCTCGCATCGACCGTGAAGACCACTGCCGCCATCCGCAGGTCACGGTAGAGGGCTGCGATGCGATCGATCGTCGGGGTGCGATCCGCGCCGCTGCGGAAGTACGCCGCCGAGGCGTCGAGCAGCTCCTGGTCGAGAGCGAAATGTCCGTGTCCGTCTGCCTCGACATGCACGTGCATGTCGATGGCGACAAGGTCATCCACCCGGATCTCCGGGGCAGCAGCGCTCATCGAACAGCCGCCAGGTCGACGAACTGCTGCAATGCTCCCGCATCGTCCACGGCATCCGGGTCGACGGCATCGCTCAGGGCCTGACCCAGCAGGATCCGCTTGACCGGCACTTCGAGCTTCTTGCCGGTGCGCGTGTGCGGAAGCGCCGCAACTGGCACCACGCTGTCTGGGACGTGGCGTGGCGAGAGCTGCGTTCGAATGGCCGATCGCAGGCGTTCGACGAGCTCCGCTTCGATCGGACTGCCGTCGCTCGACACCACGAACAGGAGCAGCTCCCCGTTTCCGCCGTGAGCATCGTCCAGGTGGACGACCAAGCTGTCACCCACCTCGGGAAACGTGTCGACGATCCCATAGAAGTCCGCCGTCCCCAACCGCACGCCGCCACGATTGAGCGTGGCATCGCTACGCCCGGTGATGACGCAACTGTCTGCGTCGCTGAAGCGGATCCAGTCCCCATGACGCCAGACACCGCGGTATACGTCGAAGTACGCCGCGCGATAGCGACTGCCGTCGTCATCGCCCCAGAACTTCACCGGCATCGACGGCATCGGAGTCAGCACGACGAGCTCGCCCAGTTCGCCCACCACGGCGCGACCCGACTCGTCGAAAGCGCGAACGTCGACACCGAGGCTCGGTCCGGCCATCTCACCCCGCCACACCGGCTGCCATGGTCCGCCCTGAACGAGACCGGTACAGACATCGGTGCCGCCGCTTCCGACATTCAGCAGCACACTGTCCCCGAACTGCTCGTGGACCCACTCGAAAGCGGACGTCGGGAGCGGGCTGCCCACCATGCCGAGCTGTCGGATGCTCGTGAGGTCGAACTGCTTCGCGGGCTCGGTCCCCTCGCGGATCTCGTGCATCAGGAAGGCGGCGCTCAGACCCACCACCGTCGGTCGCCACGCCTCGATGAGCTTCCACTGCAGATCGCTGTCGGGGCCAACCGGGTTGCCGTCGATGAGGACGATGCCCGCCCGGAGCATCAGCGCCGACACGACCGCGTTCCAGACCATCCACGACGTCGTCGTGAACCACATGAGGCGGTCACCGGGGCCGAGATCCCAGTGCAGAGCGTGATTCTTGAGGTGCTCGAGAACGATGCCGCCGTGCCCGTGCACGATGGGCTTGGGAAGCCCGGTCGTTCCCGAGGTGAAGAGGACCGAGAGCGGATGGTCGAACGGCACCGGTTCGAAGGCGAGCGGCCGCCCGGTGCTCTCACCCAGTGCGAGGAAGTCGTTCCAGGACGTCGCGTCCTCGACGACGGCGCCGAGGTAGCGGACACTGACGACGTGTTCGACGGTCGGAAGGCCGGCGCGGACGTCGCGCACGTCGCCCCGACGATCGACGTCCTTCGTGCCGTACCGATAGCCGTCGACGACGAACAGCACGGTCGGCTCGATCTGGCCGAGTCGGTCCAGCACCCCTTTGACGCCGAACTCGGGTGCACACGCTGCCCAGATCGCGCCGAGGCTCGCCGTGGCCAGGTAGGCGATGACGGCCTCCGGGATGTTCGGCAGGTAGGCGGCCACGCGGTCGCCCGCCCGCACCCCCAGTTCCTCGAGTGCGGCGCGGGCCTGCGCGACACGCTGACGCAGCTCACCGAATGTCAGTGTCAGCTCGTCGCGAGTCTGCGAGAACGCATGAATCGCGACCGCTTCGTCGTCAGACGCTTCCGCGGGGTCGCGCAGGGCGTGCTCGGCGAAGTTGAGGGTCGCTCCCTCGAACCAGCGCGCGCCCGGCATCACCCGCTCAGCCAGCACGGAGGTCGCCGGCGAGTGGGAGATCACCTGGAAGCAGTCCCAGATGGACTGCCAGAAGTCCTCGAGGTGATCGATGGACCAGCGGTGCAGCGCATCCCAGTTCTCGAAGCGCAGACCGAGCTCGGCATCCAGCCACTCAAGATAGCGCGCCGTCTCGGAGCCCTCGCGCGGGAGCGCGGGGGCCGGGATCAGCACATCGGGGACGTCAGCCATGTCGGTGCCCGTTGCCGCTCTCCACCTTCGTGGGCACAGTGATGCTCGAGGTGATCCACGACATCATCTTCTCCTTGGGGTCGAACGCGGGTGCGCGCTCCACCCCGCTCCACACCGTCTCGGGCCGGCACTGCAGCAGAAGGAGGTTCGCCCCCGCCGGCAGCTCTTCATCGACCGCGAACTCGATGTCCTGCGGTCCGCCGTTGCGCTTCTCGAGGCGCTTGCCGAGTTCGGCGAGCGCGACGACCTCGTCGTCGCTCAGGCTCAGCTGGTCGCGGCGCTCCTCCGGCACCTCGACCGATGAGTCGCCGCGGCGATATTCGACGCGCTTGTCCCCGAGCACCCGCGCCTGCACACCCAGTCCCACCTTGTTGACCGTGAAGCGATCCGGGGTGACCTCGCCGCCTACGACCGAAAGACCGAGGCCCCAGCTGGCTTCCAGCACGACGCGGGAGCGGTCCCCACTGATCGGGTCCAGCGTGAACATGACGCCTGCCGTGCGCGCGCGGACGGTCTTCTGGATGACGACCGCCATCTCGATGACCGACAGATCGATCCCGCGCTCCAGGGCGTAGCGAAGCACCCTCGGTGCGTACACGCTGGTGTAGCAGCGGTGCACGTGAGTGAGCACGTCGTCGATGCCGCGGATGTCGACCCACGTCTCGAACTCACCGGCGAAGCTGTCGGCAGACGAGTCCTCAGCGGTGCCGCTGGAGCGCACCGCCACCGAGACGTCGTCCGTGCCGGTGAGCTCGCAGAGCTCTGCATACCCCTCGCGGATCTTGTCGGCGACATCGCGAGGAAGCTGGGATGCCGCCATGAGGATGTCGATGCGTTCGGAGGCCCCCTCGATCGCCGCGTAGTCGCGCGGGTCGAGCCCCTCAAGCTGCGCAGCGATGTCTCGGCGCAGGTTGTCCTGATCGAGGAAGCGGCGGTATGCGTTGGCGCTCACGGCGAACCCGGGCGGGACGGGATAGCCGGCGGCGGTCATCTCACCGAGGCCCCTGCCCTTTCCGCCGACGAAGCGCGCATCGGAGCATCCTTCATCCTCGAAGCGGAACGTGAAGCTGTGCGGATCGAAAGTCATTGTGCTTCCTCCTCCAGGATCGTCACGACGCCGGTGTCGCCGTCGACGCGGACGCGCTGTCCGGTCTTCAGCCGCGCGGTCGCGAATCCGGTGCCGACCACGGCGGGGATGCCGTACTCGCGGCACACGATCGACGCGTGACTCATCATGCCGCCGATGTCGGTCACGACGGCTGCGGCAACCGAGAAGGCGGCCGCCCAGCTCGGGGCGGTGATGGCAGCGACGAGCACCTCACCCGGCTGGATCGTGGCGACGTCCTTCTCCGTCTTGAGCATGCGCACGGGGCCTTCGTAGACACCCGGGCCGCCCGGAATGCCGGAGAGTGCGTTGCTGTCGGCGTCTGAGGCGCCCAGCCAGTCGAGCACACGCTCGGTCGTGACGCCGTAGTTCATCACCGCGAACGGGTCGGTGACCTCTACCGGCGGGATGCCATACGCAGGCGGCGCACCCTGCGCCTGCAGCGCCGTCACGATGCCGCGGCGCTCCTCGATGATCGCTGCCCAGCGCTCCTTGCCGCGGGGCGGAACACCGATGGCCCAGGACTGCACGACGTCGGCCAGAACCTCATCGAGCTCGAACCGATTGATGTAGAAGACGTCATCCTGCTGCGCGGTGAAGCCCGCCGCGACGAGGAAGTCGCCGAGCTCCTTCGCCTTCTCCCAGAACACCGAGTGGGCCCAGTGCTCGATGTAGATGTTGTGCTCTTCGATGAACGGGAACACCGTGCGCGACAGCCCGAGGAGCTCGTCGAACTGCGCACTCTCCGCATCGGTGAGCAGATCGCGGTAGCCCGAGACGAGCTCGTCCCGTTCGCTGCGAAGCCTCTCGATCGGGCGTCTCACGTCGTCGCCCTCGGCGATGCGCCGCGCGTAGCGACTGATGCCCTGCATCGGGATGTTCGGGTCGGAGACCCAGGTCTCCTGGTCGTTGGTGAAGCCGTACTCGGCGAAGTAGTCGAACCAGGGGTCCTTCGACGTCTCGTATTCTGCGAGCCACTGCCGTCCGTTCTCGCTCTCGGCCAGCACCGCGAACGTCTCGGCTGCGTCACGAGCGGCCGCGATCTCATCGACCAGCTCCAGCTCGACGGCAAGCGTCGCGAGGCGACGGAGTTCGTCGTCGGGGCGGAACGCCAGCACCTCGACACCTGCGACCATGCGCGCGATCTCCTGATCGCTGATCT
Organism: Microbacterium sp. HM-570; assembly: GCF_054165885.1. Taxonomy (NCBI): domain Bacteria; kingdom Bacillati; phylum Actinomycetota; class Actinomycetes; order Micrococcales; family Microbacteriaceae; genus Microbacterium; species Microbacterium sp. HM-570. The sequence goes on along the minus strand of NZ_CM135111.1, from coordinate 2,200,258 downwards.
GCGGGAACGCCTGCTTGCAGAACTGGAAGAAGACGATGTACCCGCCGTACCCGAGGTTGAGGAACTCGAAGTGATGCTGCCAGATGACGAAGAAGTCGTCGATGAGGCGGTGGTAGTTCGCGATGATGTCCCACGACGTCGAGACACCGCGCGCTTCGGTGACGACCTCGATCGGGTCGAGATCGCCGAGCGGCGGGAAGGAGATCGTGCGCATCCGCTCGACCGCGTCGGACACCTTCGTCTTCCACTTGCCGTAGAGCTCGTCCCAGTTGGCGTAGTAGTAGCCGGCACGCTCCTGGAACAGCTCGGCGCGACGGCCGATCTCCTCGGGGTCGGTCACCGCGATCGGGCGGATGTACACGTACCCGTTCATGACGCGCACGTCCAGGCCCAGAGCAGTGGGCAGCACGAAGATGCGCGTGCTGTTCTGTCCTGCGCCGAGGTAGACCGCCTCGGCCCCGATGCTGTCGAACGGATGCACCCCACGCGACCAGTGCATCGTGTCGGCGAACCAGAATCCGGAGTCCTCCTCGTCCCGGCGCTCCTGACCGGGCACGAGGTAGTACGGATACATCGATCGCCAGTTCTCGGCGCCTTCTGGCGCGGGAACCTCGTGGAAGAACGGGAAACGGCGCTGGTTCTCGGTCATGTTCATGCTCCTTGTCGGGTGGATTGCGGTGCGAGGCGACGGTGCAGCACCGCGACGTCGTCTACGACGATGTCGGGACGTTGGGGTTGCGGGAGGGTGTCGAGATCGGAAAGGCTGGTGGCGCCGGAGAGCACGAGGATGCCGGTGCCGCCCATGTGGCGCGCAAGCTGGATCTCCACGAGCGCGTCTCCGACCACGGCCGCGGCGCTGCCGGGCACGGCGAGGCGTCGCAGCAGGCTCTCGGCCAGCACGGCGGACGGCTTGCCCGCCACGATGGGCTCTCGGCCCGTGGCGAAAGAGACGCTCGCGGCGATCGCCGCAGACACGGCGAGAGACCGGCCACGGCCCCCGTAGAACCAGGGTGTTTCGACCGTCGTGTAGAACGTGGCACCGTCCGCGACCGCGAGCGCCGCGGCATTGAGCGTCGCCGCGTCGTAACTCGCGGCGGCGCCGACCACCACGACATCCGCGAGAGGGCTGCTCGACTCCACCAGCTCGAGTCCGTGCTCACGCATGGGCGCCGCCACACCCTCGGCTCCGACGACCAGGACGCGTGCGCCGGGGTGGTGCGCCAAGACGTGATCCGCGGCGGCGCTGCCGGCCGTGACGAACGCGTCATCCCGCACCGGCAGGCCGATCTCTCGAAGGTGCTCGGCGTAGACCGCCGGCGGGCGCTCAGAGGCGTTGGTGCAGACGATCACCTCGTGTCCGGCATCGTGGAGCTGGTCCAGGATCTCGCGGGCGCCGGGGAACAGCTGCCCGCCGTGTCCACCCGCGGACGCGGTACGGATCAGGCACCCGTCCACGTCGAACACCCATCCGCGGATGTCTGAGAGATCAGCGTTCACGAGGCTCCTCCCGGACGGGTCAACTCGAACGTCACGTCCCGGTTGGAGAAAGCGACGCTGACCTTCGGCCGATCCTCGACCGCCTTCAGCAGAGACCTCAGCGTGGATGCCGCGGACGCACCCCGCGCGGCCTGCATGGCGTCCACGTGCTCAGCCGGCATGACGGCGCGGAGCAGAAGCTCCTCGTCATCGACGCCCCCGAACCGCTTGCGCATCTGCTCGAGCGTCTCGTCGCTCGTTCCGTCGGACGGCGGCAGCTTGCCGCGGGGCGTACTCATCGCGCGATCGAGAAGGTCCTGGTCGACCTCGCCGGGCAGAGGCCCGAAGTCACCGCGAAGCAGATCCACGACCTCATCGCTGAGCTGCTTGTAGCGCTCCCCGGTGATCACGTTCAAGGTCGCCTGCGTGACGATGTACTGCGCGAAGGGCGTCATCACGATCGGCCAGCCGAGGTCGCGGCGCACCACGACGGACTCCTCGATGACTGAGTCGAACAGCTCGGGACGACCCATCTCGCGCAGTTGCCGCGCGAGCGTGGACTGCACCCCGCCGGGGATGGTGTGTCGGTAGTAGTCCTCGTCGTACTCCCGGGGGACACCCGCGGGCAGGCGCTTGATCTTCGCCTGACGCGTCCAGTACGCCGACGCGCGCTCCATCGCCTCGACGTCCACATCCACACGGTGGCCGCGGGCACGGAGATTGCGCACCATCGTCAGGCCGGACGGATGCGAGGATCCGTTCGCGAGCGGGGGGAGAGCCGTGTGCAGCTTGGTCATCCCGAGGTCAGCAGCTTCGAGGAGCGTCAGCGGCGCGACGCCGGTGGTGGCGTGGCTGTGGATCTCGTCGAGGCGCAACCGCGTGAGGCGACCCTGCAGCATCGGGACCATGGAGCGCAGCCGTTCCGGGGTCATGAGGCCCGCGGGGTCCTTGAGGTAGACGCTGTCGATCGCGCTGCAGTCCTCGAGCTCGGCGATGCGGTCGGCGTAGTAGCCGTCCGTATGCACGGGGCTCGTGGTGTAGCAGATGCCTCCGACGACTTCGGAGATTCCGGCATCCTTCGCCATCCGCGCGATCCGGCCGGCGCCGACCATGTCGTGCATGGGATCGATGACCCACAGACGGCTGACGCCGTTGCGGGCGAGCAGTCTGAAGGCGAGTTCGAACAGCACGTTGGGGGTGCGGGAGAAGGTGATGAAGCGCTTGCCGGTGGTCAAGAAGCCAAGGGGCGTGTTCGGCATCAGCCGCTTGGCCGTGCGCAGCATCTCCCAGGGGTCCTGTTTGTGGGTGCGCACCGACATCGCCAGGAGGGTGCTGCTGGCTGCTTCGATGGCCCGGTAGCCGACCTGATCGAGGTCGGGTGCGGCGCCCGCGATCATGCGAGTCGTCATGCCGACCGCACCCCAGAGGCTCTGGTTGCCGTCGCGAATCGACACGTCGACGAGTTGCACGTCGGTCACGATGCGCCTCCTGTCAGGATGCTGTCGCCGAGCCAGTGCGTGGTCACGCTGTTCTCGCGGAACGCCGGCTCGGCGACGATGCGTCGCACCAGCGGTCGGGAGGTCACCACACCGTCGATGAGGAAGTCGTCGAGGGCGCGGAGCATGCGGTCGATCGCAGCCGCCCGGTCGGCGCCCCACGTGATGAGTTTTCCCATGAGGGCGTCGTAGTACGGCGGGAACAGGTAACCCTGGTAGATGTGCGAGTCGAGGCGGATGCCCCCGCCGGCCGGCGGTCGCCACGTGGTGACACGACCGGGCGTGGGTGCGAGGCCGCGGTCCGGGTCCTGCGCAGTGATGCGGACCTCGATCGCGTGGCCTTCGATGGCGACATCGTCCTGCGTGATCTCGATGGGCTCGCCGAGCGCCGCGAGCAGCTGCTGGCGCACGAGGTCGACGCCGGTCACCTGCTCGGTCACGGGATGCTCGACCTGCAGTCGTGGGTTCACTTCGAGGAAGGCGACTTCTCCGCCGCGGGTGTCGTAGAGGAACTCGACGGTGCCGAGGCCGACGTACTCGAGCTCGGCGGCGATCTTCAGCGCGCTCGAGGTCATCACCTCACGAGTGGCGTCGTCGATCGACGTGGAGGGCGACTCCTCGACGACCTTCTGGTAGCGGTACTGCACGGAGCACTCCCGCTCGCCGAGGTGGATGCGGTTGCCGTGGCGATCACCGAGGATCTGCACTTCGATGTGCTTGGCATCTGTCACGTAGCGCTCGAGGAACACGGTCCCGTCGCCGAATGCGGCGGCCGCCTCACTGGATGCAACACTCCACGCGTCTGCGAGGTCGGCGGCGCTGCGCACGAGCTTCATACCGCGCCCGCCGCCGCCGTACGCGGCCTTCACGAGCACCGGGAACCCGATCTCCTCGGCCAGGCGCGAAACCTCATCCCAGTTTTCGGCGGTACCGCCGGCCGAGACGGGAACCCCGAGCTTCTCAGCGAGCGCGCGCGCGCTGAGCTTGTCGCCCAGGGCATCGAGCGCCTCAGGGGACGGCCCGACGAACACGACGCCGTTCTCTGCGCAGCCGCGCGCGAGATCGCTGCGCTCCGACAGGAAACCGTAGCCGGGGTGCAGGGCCGTGCATCCGGTCTCGATGGCCGCGTGCAGCACAGCGGGCACTGACAGGTAGCTGTCGCGGGACTGGGGACCCCCGAGGACCACGACACGACCCGCGCGCCGGGCAGCGAGCGAGGTGCGATCGGCGAGCGAGACGCCGAGCACGGTCTCGTAGCCGAGGCGGTCGCATGCCTCGATGATGCGCAGGGCGATCTCGCCGCGATTGGCGACGAAGACGCGCTGGGTCACGACGCCCTCCGAAGGACGAACAACGGCTGGTCGTACTCCACCAGAGCGCCGTCGCGCACGAGGACGCGTTGAATGACACCCGCCTCTCCCGCAGGGACCGAGTTCATGAGCTTCATGACCTCGATGATGCAGAGCACGGCGTCGGCGCCGACAAGCTGGCCCTCGTGCACGAATGCGGCATCTCCTGGCTTGGGGGCGCCGTAGAAGGTGCCGAGCATCGGAGATCGAACAATGAACTCGTCGGCGGCGACGTCCTCTGCCGAGCCTGAGGCAACGGGAGCCTCCTCGGAGTGTGCCCGGGCAGACGGTGTCGCCGGACCGGTTGCCGGGGAAGCCGCCGACGCGGGCGCCGCGCCGTCAGCGGGGCTCGTGGCCAACGGCTCACCACGGCTGACTGCGATCCGCAGCTCGCCCTTCTCGAACCGGAATTGAGTGAACTCGGTCTTGTCGAGCAGCTCGATGATCGCGGCCAATTCTTCGAGGTCGACCTCCACGTGACGACTCCTCACATCTTTGTGGGTTGGACGGTGCCGAGGCGGCGACCGATCGTGACGAGAGTATGTCGTCATTCCTGACCACGCAATGGAGTTGCTAGGGCATTCCGTTCTACGGAATGAAGGTGGAAGCCGCAGCGTCTTGACATTTTCGTTGGAGTACTGACTATAGTGGCGGCAGTGACTTGCGATCGAAGGAGATCACGTGCAGTTCTACCGAGCCGGCTATCGCCCGGGAGACCCCGACATCCACCCCGCGGCGCCTGACGCGCACTCCGCGGAGATCCCCGAGGACATCGACGTGCTCATCGTCGGCACAGGACCTGCCGGGTGCGTGCTTGCCGCGCAGCTCGCCGCGTTCCCCGGCATTCGCACGCGGATCATCGAGCGTCGCGATTCCCCTCTGCAGGTCGGGCAGGCCGACGGCGTCGCATGCCGCACGGTCGAGATGTTCGAGGCATTCGGGCTGGCCGACGCGCTCCTGCGCGAGGCGTACTGGGTGAACGAAGTCCGGTTCTGGGGACCGTCCGCGACCGATCGATCCCGTATCGAGCGCACGGGCTGGGTGGAGGACACCCCAGCAGGCCTGAGCGAGTTCCCGCACGTCATCGTGAATCAAGCGCGAATGCAGCAGTTCCTGCTGGATCACGCGGCCCGGTCGGCAAGCCGGCTGGTCCCGGATTACGGAGTCGAGTTCGTCTCGCTCGACGTCGAGTCGGCGGATTCGCCTGTCACCGTGACTCTGCGCGACGCGTCAGGCGAGCTGTCGACGGTGCGCGCCCGCTACGTCGTGGGATGCGACGGCGCGCGGAGTTCGGTGCGGCGTGCAATCGGGCGAGAGCTGAATGGGGACGCCGCGAATCACGCGTGGGGTGTGATCGATGTTCTGGCCGTCACCGACTTCCCGGACTGGCGCACCAAGAATGTCGTGCAGTCCGCCGGAAAGGGCAGCCTGCTCATGATTCCCCGCGAAGGCGGCAATATGGTGCGGTGTTACGTAGACCTGGGTGAGACCACGGGCGACAGAAGTGTTCGTGACACCACCTCGGAGCAGATCACAGCCGTGGCCAACAGGATCCTCCACCCGTACTCGATCGATGTGCGCTCCATCGCGTGGTTCTCGGTCTACGAAGTCGGCCAGCGACTGGCCGATGCCTTCGACGATCTGCCGACGGGCGACGATGATGGCGTGCCGCGCGTGTTCATCGCGGGCGACGCATGCCACACCCACTCTGCGAAAGCCGGCTTGGGGATGAACGTGTCGATGCAGGATGCGTTCAACTTGGGCTGGAAGCTCGCCGCCGTGCTCGAGGGCCGGTCGGAGGCCTCGCTCCTCCGGTCCTACTCGCAGGAGCGGCAGGCAGTGGCCAAGGAGCTCATCGACTTCGACCGCTTCTGGTCGTCCTTCATCGCTCAGCCGATCGTCGATCCCGACAATCCGACGCAGGGCGGGGTCACCTCGGAGGAGATGCAGTCGCAGTTCGCACGCCAAGGCCAGTACACCGCGGGAGTCGCCACGCGCTATCTCCCGTCCGTGCTGACCGGTCATGCCGATTATCAAGCAGTGGCGACAGGGTTTCCCGTCGGCGCGCGCTTCCATTCCGCGCCGGTCACACGGGTGTCCGACGCCAGGCGCATGCATCTCGGCCACGCATTCCGCGCGGACGGCCGCTGGCGCATCTTCGCCTTCGGGGACCGCGATGACTCGGACCTTCGAGCGTTCACGACCTGGCTCAAAGCGGCCCCGGAATCGCCCGTGCGGCGATTCACGCCGCCCGGCGCGAGCATCGACAGTGTCATAGACGTTCACGCTGTGTTCCAGCGAGACCATCACGACCCCGCCTTCGCGGACATTCCCGACATTCTGCGACCGCATTCGGGCCCGCTCGGCCTGCAGGACTGGGAGAAGGTCTGGGCCGTGGACCCGGGCGAGGACATCTACGAGACACGGGGCATCAGCCGTGACGGAGCGATCGTCGTCGTGCGCCCGGATCAATATGTCGCTCACGTCCTCCCATTGTCGGCACGTGCCGAACTCTCCGACTTTTTCGCTGGAGTGCTCGTGGAGCGGGCGGCGATCGCGCTGGCAGGATGAGGAGGTGCCGACACCGCCCTCTCCTGTCCGCGACCTCGACTCCGAGCCGCAGCGCTACGTCGGATATCTGATTCGTCGCGCCCAACAGCGGCACGTCGCGCTGTGGTCGACGCTGGTCTCCACCGAGACCTCGAGCGTTCAGTACTCGATCCTCGCCGTCCTCGACCGACTCACCGAGGCCAGTCAGAAGGAACTGTGCGACGAAGTCGACCTCGATCGCTCCACGGTCGCCGACCTCGTCGCGCGGATGGAACGACGCGGCTTGATCGAGCGGCGCCGGGACTCCAGAGACTCGCGGCGCAACGTTGTCAGCCTGAGCGCTTCCGGTGTCGCCGAGCATGCCCGCCTCGAGCCGCTCGTGGAGAGTGTGCAGATCGAACTCACGCGAAACCTCACCGACGAGGATCGCGACGGTCTGGTTCGCATCCTCCGCCTCATGCTCCGCTAGCGCTCGAGGACGACGGCGAGCCCCTGGCCGACGCCGATGCACAGTGCGGCGACAGCCACGCCCCCTCAGCAGCGGCGGCGGCGCTCGTGAGCACGTGACTCGACCTCGAGCCGATCGTCCATCCCGCATGTAGTAGCCCACTCGGGAATCTCGAGTGCGTCAGCGATCTCCTTGCGCCCGTCGTTCGGATGCGCGCGCGGGTGGCCGATGATGCAGGCCTTGAACATCCTGCCGAGTGGGTTGAGGGGATCCTCCGCGGCATCAAGCGTCTGAGGGTCGGATCGTCTCCGGCGCGGTCCCTGGACCGATTCCGCTCAGAATGGCGCACGCAGGAATGTCCGATTCCCGCCAGAAACAGAAAAGCGTTCCCGCTCCCGTTCAACGGGAAGCGAAAACACTATCTGATCAGGCATTTATGGCGGTGACGGTGGGATTTGAACCCCAAAGAGTCCCGCTCGGACCCATTCCAGTTCGATCAGAAGGCCGCGGATTCATGCGGTTCCAAGCGTGTTGCGGTCGGTGTTCGACCCCTTTCGGTCGGTCTCGTTCGTGTTGAGATGTGGGCACCGTGTGGGCACGGACCCGGGGCGTGCGGATGTCCTGATAGTGTGATGTATCAGGACATGCCTGACGATTCTGCATCAGGACATCTCTGACGGTTGATGTATCAGGACATCGCTGACGTTAGAGGGTCTTGCGGGGCCCGGGTCGACGGCCGTTGCTGACGTATTTGGTGCCGGGTTTGGGCCAGGGGTGCTCGATGATCAGCGTGCCGCGGAGGTCGAAGACCATCACGGTCTTGCCTGCGTCCATCACGCAGACTCTCTGCTCGGCGAAGGCGCGACCGATTCCGAATCGGATGCCGCGGAACTCGACCGCGCCGGTGTTGCCGACCAGCTTCACCCGGATCTCCTCCGAGGGCCCAGGCGTCGGTGCTCGCGGAGCGACAGGGCGGGGCGGTTCAGTCCTCGAGGTGGCATCCCAGGCGGTCCGCGGCGTGACCCGACCCGGAAGGCCTTGATGAGGACGCTGGGTGTTGTAGATGAGGTCGAAGTCGTCGACCTGGGTTTGCAGCAGTTCGAGGGTGGCCGCGAGGGGCTGCTTGTCGAGGAATCGGAACAGGGTCTGGTGGAACCGCTCGTTCTTGCCTTGCGTGGTCGGTTTGTAGGGCTTCCCCGTGATCGGTTCGACGCCGAGAGAGCGCAGGTAGGCGACCAACTGCCCGAGCACTCCTCGTCGGGACGGGTTCAGGGCAGCGCCGTTGTCGGAGAGCAGTCGCTGCGGAACGCCATGAGCGGCGATGCCCTTCTTCACCACGACGATCGCGGCTTCGGACGTTTCGCCCCAGGCGACGTGGGAGGCGATGGCGAGGCGGGAGTGGTCGTCGATGAGTTGGAAGATCACGCATTTGCGGCCGCCGGTGAGGACGTATTCGGTCGCGTCGAGCTGCCAGCACGCGTTCGGTGCGGGATAGACGAACCGGCGATAGGACGAGCGTGGCTTCTTTTTCGGCTCGGTCTTCGCGACACCCGCGTCGCGGAAGATGCGAGACAGCGACGCCGTCGATGGCACCGGCTCCATTCCGAGCGTGCGCATCTTCTCGTGAACACTGATCGGGCCATGGTCGAGCCCGGACTGTTCCAACGCGGCCCGCACCGCAATCGCCTGCGCGGCGATGTCGTCGGCGAGCTTCCGCGGGCTGTGCTTCGGGCGCCTCGACCGTGGCTCCAACGCAGCGGCCGGCCCCTCCGAGGCGGCACGTCTTCGGATCACGTAGAACGTTTCCCGCGAGATCCCGTGCTCGAAACAGAACGTCGTCACCGATCCGCGCGGAGCGTCAGGTGGCCACTGCGTGATCGCGAGGCGGACACGGGGATCAACAGGCTCAACACGGCTCATCCACCACACATAGAGCGAGAAGTGTCAGGACCACATCACCCAGAAGCGTCAGAGATCTATTGATGCGCCACCGTCAGGGATGTCCTGATAGATCACAGCGGATGTCCTGATAGATCACAGCGGATGGCCTGCACGGGGACATGCGCGAAGACAACGAGCGTCCAGGACCGCAATCTAGCGGAGAGAGCCGTGTGTGCACTAGTCGGGCAATCCGGGCTTGATGGGCGCCGTCGTCCGCCACTCAAGACCCGGATACACCTGTCACCGCACGACGACGGTTGCGGTCGCTAGCCGGTTGAGAACCTGCTGGCTGGTGGATCCGAGGATGAACCGGGCGATCGGTCCACGGCCGTGGGAGCCGATGACCGCGAGCCGCGCGGTCATCGCGAGCCGGTTGATCACCGCATCCGGGCTGTAGCTGCTCTCGACGACACTGCGGACGACCAGATCGGGGTAGAGCTGCGCGAGGCCGGCAAGCGATATCGCCAGCGACTCCTCCGTGAGGATCTGCATGTTGCGCAGGTACTCATCGGGATACGTTCGCATCCCGAGCGGGATGGCGACGGTCGACCAGGTGCTCACCGCGATGAGCGGCTCACCGGAACGCTCCGCCTCCGCCGCCGCAAAGGCGATCGCAGCTTCCGATACCGCCGACCCATCCGCTCCGACGACCACGCCCTCGCGCGCCGCCATATCGAGGTCGGGTACGACGACGACCGGGCAGTGCGCGCCCGCGGTGATGCGGATCCCGTGCGGCCCGCGAGCAGGACCCGACTCGGGGCCCCGGTAATCACTACCGATGACCAGAAGGGCTGCTCCCGTCGAGGCCTCGATGAGCTGTTCAACGGGATTGCCCCGACCCACGCGCGTCTCGACGGGCACTCCTCGTTCGCGAACGCGCTCGGCTTCTCGATCGAGCAGGTGCTGCGTGAGCTCGAGCGCCTCGTCGATCACTCGGCCTTCGCCGACGACCCCGACCGCGCCTCCGACGATGGAAACGAGTTCTACCGCATCGCCCCGACCGGCGGCTCGATCGGCGGCCCAGTCGACGGCCCTCCGCGACGCAGCCGCATCCGTCACACCGACAACTACTCTTTCGCGCACTTCGCACTCCTCTGCTCGAGGCGACGCTGTGGCGGTCGCCGCGCTGCTTCCACCTCCGACTATTCCCGATCACGGTGGGCACGCGCCAGGACATAGGTCCCGCTCCCTCCTCGTCGGGCACAGAGGGACCATGGGCCCTATCGGTATCGCTCGCGGTGGCGCACTGTGGGAGTACAGCGGCGAGCGATCTGTGTTGCTTCGCCGAGTTCTGAGAGACGACAGGTATTGGGCGTTATGACTGCAGTGAACTCCGCCGAATCTCTCCAGCCCGGCCTGCCGTCCGAGCGCCCGCCGGAAGACCTCACGCACCACCCGGGCGCCTCGTCGGGCTCACCGAGCAAGCCGCATGCGCACCACGCCACCGATGTCCTCGCGGGGCTCGACACGAGCCGCTCGGGGCTGCGGTCGAGCGACGTTGATCGGCGTCACGCGCACTTCGGTCCGAACAGCTTTCCTGAGCCAACGCGAACGCACCCCATCGTGCGCTTCCTCGCACAGTTCAACAACGCCATCATCTACGTGCTCCTCGCGGCGGCCGTCATCAAGCTCGCCTACAGCGACTACATCGACGCGTCCGTGATCCTCGCTGTCGCGATCATCAACGCCATCATCGGCTTCGTCCAGGAGGGGCAGGCAGAGAAGGCGCTGCTCGGCATCCGCCGCATGCTCTCGCCACAGGCGACGGTACGCCGGGACGGCGGGTGGCACGACGTCGAAGCCGCCACGCTCGTGCCGGGCGACATCATCAGGGTGAGCGCCGGCGACCGCTCACCCGCCGATGCGAGGCTCGTCGAAGCACGCGATGTGCGCGCAGACGAGGCGGCATTGACCGGCGAGGCGGTGCCCTCCGACAAGCACACGGATCCGGTCGTGCGCGATGCCCCCGTCGGCGACCGCGACAACATGCTGCACGCGGGGTCGGTCGTGGTCGGCGGGCGGGCCGTCGCGGTCGTGACTGCGACGGGCACGCGCACAGAACTGGGACGGATTCAGCAGCTGGTGCGCGACGTCGAGCAGACCGATACCCCACTCATCCGCTCGATCAACCAGCTCGGACGCCAGATCACGGCGATCGTGCTCGCGCTGATGGTCATCATGGTCGTGTTGGGGTTCGTCCTGCACGGCGACCCGTTTGACACCCTGATCTCTTCTGCGATCGCCTTCGCCGTGGCCGCCGTCCCCGAGGGGCTGCCCGCCGTCGTCACGATCACGCTGGCGCTCGGCGTGCGACAGATGGCCGCTCAGCGCGCGATCACGCGCCGACTCGCTGCCGTCGAAACCCTGGGGTCGGTCACCGTGATCTGCTCGGACAAGACGGGAACCCTGACGAAGAACGAGATGACCGTGCGGGCAGCGGCGACCCCGAATCGCCGCTACACGGTCACGGGCGAAGGCTACGACCCCGAGGGCACCGTGCTGGCGGAGGGCGCCACCGACGAGTCGGGCCCGGAACATCCGCACTCGGGCGATCTCACCGAGATGGCCACGATTCTCGCGCTCTGCAACGACGCTCGCCTCGACCACGCCGAGACGGGCGAGTGGCGGGTCGTCGGCGATCCCACCGAGGGCGCCCTGGTGAGCTTCGGGCGCAAGGCGAACGTCGAGTTGACGCCCTTCACGCGTGTCGACGAGATCCCCTTTGACGCCGACTTCAAGTACATGGCTACGCTCGACAGGTCGGCTACCGGCGAGCAGTTTGTCTCGGTCAAGGGTGCGCCCGACCGGGTGCTCGCGCTCTGCGCGTTTCAGCGGGCCACCGACGGAGGTCATGCTCCCCTCGATCCCGACGCGTGGCAAGCGCTCATCGATGACTACAGCGCCCGGGGCATGCGCGTCCTCGCTGCGGCGCGCCGCGACCTGCCGACGGATGCCGTGACCGTCGAGACCGGCGACCTTCGCGAGCTCGTCATGCTGGGCGTCGTCGCGATCGCCGACCCGCCTCGACCCGAGGCGACCGCAGCAATCGCCAAGTGCCAAGATGCCGGCATCCGCGTGAAGATGATCACGGGTGATCATGCGCTCACCGCCCACGCGATCGCGGCCGAGATGGGACTGACTGACGCCGATGCGAGCGTTCTGACGGGCGCGGACGTGGATGCCCTCGACGACGCCCAGCTGGAGGATGTCGTCACCGATGTCGACGTTTACACGCGCACAAGTCCCGAACACAAACTCCGCATCGTCGCGGCCCTCCAGGCGCGCGGCGGTGTCGTCGCGATGACCGGTGACGGTGTCAACGACGCCCCGGCGCTCACCCGCGCCGATGTCGGGGTCGCGATGGGCATGAAGGGAACAGAGGCGGCGAAGGATGCGTCGGATGTCGTGCTCGCCGACGACAACTTCGCCACGATCGAGCGGGCCGTCAGCGAGGGCCGCCGCGTGTACGACAACCTGCAGAAGTCGGTCGTCTTCATCCTGGCGACGACGCTCGGCCAGGCGCTCGTCGTCTACACCGCCGTCGTCGTCGGCTTTGCGGACCCTCTCCAGCCCACGCAGATCCTCTGGGTGAACCTCGTCACCGCCGTCACGCTGTCGCTCGCATTCGCCTACGAACCTGTCGAGCCGGGAACGATGACGCGCCGCCCACGACCGCCCGGCGAGTCGATCCTCTCGGGCAAGCTCTTCCTGCTGGCAGGCATAGGGGTCGTGGTGGCCGCGGCGACCACGACCGCATTCTTCGTCGAGCTCAACAGGAGCGGCGACCTGGAGATCGCGCGAACCGCGGCGGTAACCGTGCTGGTCGTCACCCAGATCGCGGTCCTGTTCAACGTCCGCCTGCTGCACGGCTCGAGCTTCACTCGCCGTGTCTTCACAGGGAATCGTGTGATCTGGATCTCGATCGCCGCGCTTGCCGTCCTGCAGACGGCCTACACCTACCTGCCTCCCCTCCATCTGTGGTTCGGCTCGGTGCCCCTCGGCTTCGTGCAGTGGGCGACCGCATTCGCCTACGGCCTCGCCGTCTTCCTGGTCATCGAGGCGATCAAAGCGATCGGTCGTCGTGCCGCGCCCGCCGGGTGGCGGCGCGCCGATCCGTCCGGTCGGGGAATCGGCGTAGTTCACGACTAACCGACACCCAGGGCACCCGCCTCGCACTCACCGGATCTTCGTCAGCATCGACCTGGAAGTGCTCGCCGCGAGCGTGCCGTCACGATACCGCCACAACGACCGTCGGCCCCGGGAGCACTTCGCTCAGCAGGTCATCCATCGTCACGATACCCAACAGGCGGTCGCCGTCCACCACGGTCGCGAGCTGCACACGTCCGTACCTCATCCGCGCGAGCGTGTCGTACGCCGACGCATCGGGAGTCGTGACGAGGGCGTCCCGAGCGATGTCGACAGCGGGTGTCGCGAGGTCGACCGCCAAGGTGTCACGAACGTGGGCCACCCGCGAACCGGCACCGGTTCCAACGAGAATGCGCAGATGCCCGGACGAGGCCGCGACCTCCTGGATGTCGGCCGCGGTCGCGGTCAGCGGCACGTAGGTCGGCACTCTGTCGGTGCGGACGATATCGCCGACGGTGAGTGTGCCGAGCGCGATCGCTCGCGCGATGGGTTCGGAGTACTGCAGATCCAGGGTGCCGGCCGCACGAGAGTGCGCAACGAGTTCGCGGATGGTGTCAGCATCCTGTCCGCCCGCGGCCGCCTTCTCGACGGGCTCGACACCGGACGCCTTGACGAGACGGTTGGCGATCTGGTTGATCCACAACAGGAACGGTCGCAGCGGCCACGTCAGCGCCCGAGCGGTGATGCCCGTCGCCTTCGCAGCGACCTCAGGGTGCGCGATCGCCCACGACTTTGGCGCCATCTCACCGATCACGAGGTGCAGGAAGGTCACGACGATGAGCGCGAGCATGAACGCGATCACTCCCGAGAGCAAGGAGGGCAGACCCCATTGCTCGAGCACCGGCGCGAGGGCGTAGTCGATCGCGGGTTTGGTGATGGCACCGAGCAAGAATGTGCAGGCGGTGATGCCGAGCTGGGCGAAGGCCAGCATGACCGTGAGCTCGTTCATCCCGCGCAGTGCCGCGCGGGCAGACGCACTGTGGTCGGCTTCCTGCTCGAGTCGGTGCCGCCTCGCGGCGAGCAGCGCGAATTCGACGATGACGAAGAACGCGCTCGCGAGGATCAGGGCGGTCGTGATGATCGTGACCATCCACCAGCTCATCGGGTCGCCTCCTCGTCGCGAACTTCGACCGGGGTGACGGCACGTTCGCCGTCCCCCTCCGCGGTGCCCTCCGCGATGTCGCGGTCGACTTCGCGAAGCCTCACGACAAGCCGCGAGGGCACATGGCGTTCGACTTCAATGACCTCTATATCGAGCCAACGCTCGATATGCAGGCCCTGGACTGTCTCGCCCGGTTTCTCCGGCAAGGTGATCCGAACCGTCCCACCCTCGGGGAGAAGATCGCCGTACTCGGTGATGATCAAGCCCGCGATAGTCTCGGCGTCGCCGCGCGGGAGGTCATGACCGATCAAGCGCTCGACCTCGTCGAGGTGCACGTCACCCGGCAGGGTCCAGTGATCGTCCCCCACGTTCACGACTTCGTGGACATCCATGTCGTGCTCATCCGAGATCTCGCCGATGACTTCCTCGGTCAGGTCTTCGATGGTGAGGATGCCGTCGAAGTTGCCGTACTCGTCTACGACGCAGGCCAGTTCGTTGCGGGTTTGGCGCATCCGCTGGAGTGCGACCGGCAGCTGCATCGTCGTGGGGATCACGACTGCGTCGCGCATGACCGTTGAGACGGGCGCGTCGTTGTTGTGCTTGTTGCGGAGAAGGTCGATGAGCTCGACGACGCCCACGGGGTCGTCTTCTTCGCCGATGACCGGATAGCGTGTGTGTCCGGTCGCCATGAGTGCCCGCACCGCGCCGATCGTGGTGTCGGGTGAGATCGAGTCGATGCGTGAGCGCGGAACCATGGCGTGCTCCACGTCGCGCTGTGGGAAGTCGAGGATGCGGTCGATGATCATCGACAGGTCATCCGGCAGGTCGCCACTTACGCGGGACTCTTCGATGATGGCCTCGAGGTCGCGCGCGGTGGCGCTTTCGTCGACATCTTCCAGTGGCTCGATCCGCAGCAGACGCAGCAGCGCGTTCGCCGCGACGTCGAAGACCGTGATCAGCCATCCGAACGTCAACAGATAGATCCGCGTCGGCATCGCGAGCGCGCGGGCCAGGGGCTCGGGGTTCGCGATGGCGAGGTTCTTCGGGTAGAGCTCACCGAAGATCATCGTCACGATCGTGGCGAGCAGCAGGGCGCCGATCGTGCCGACCAGGATCGATACCGCCGGGTCGATCCCGACACCGCCCAGCAGAGTGCCGAGGGATACACCGATCAGCGGTTCCGCGACGTAACCGATCAACAGGCCGGTGACGGTGATGCCGAGTTGCGCGCCCGAGAGCATGAAAGAGGTGCGCTTGGTGATCGCGAGCACGCGCTTCGCTTGCGCGTCGCCCTTCTCCGCGAGCGCCGCCATCCGCGAGCGGTCCACGGACATATAGGCGAACTCTTGCGCGACGAAGAAGCCGCACGCGACGATGATCGCCAAGGTCACGATGACGCCCACCAGCAGGGTCAGTGCTGCCTCGAGCATCGAATTTCACCCCCTCGAAGATTGAGGGGGCCGGGTGATCGACCCTCCTGGTCAGGGGAGGTACGACGGTGGCTCACGGGGTTTCTCTCTCGTGGGTCATTAGCAGATGAAACAACGATACGTGAGATCACACGCTCTCGATCGCAGCGCGGACCCTGCAACGGGTCAGTGCGCGTCTACGGCAGAACGGATTCGACGCCCGACGCCGATCGCCGGCACTCCGGCACCCACGACGATAAGGAGCAGCACGATCGCCGCGGCGGTCAGATTTGCCGCGCCCAACCAACCAGCGATCGGGTAAGTGATGAGGAAGCATGCGTGGGAGAGCGAGAACTGCGCGGTGTAGACGAGGTTGCGGTTCTGTTCCGTGGACGCAGCGAGCAGGAGCCGGGCTGAGGGCGTGTTGACGAGAGATGTTCCGGCGCCGAGGAACCCCCATACGACGAGCAGCACGCCCCAGACATCCGTTCCGCTCGTCGCGACGATCGTGCAGACCACGGCCGCGACTAACCCGAACGCGATCGTCGCTGCGCCGGCGGTCATGGTGCGGGTGACACCGATCCTGTCGACGATGCGCGGCGTGTTCAGGGCAACGAGCAACGACCCGATCCCGTAAGCGGCGTAGGTGAGTGCGAGGGCGCTGTCGTCGAGGGCAAACAGGCTCTTCACATACACAACGCTGTTGACCAGCACCAGCGCGGTCGCGCCCGCAACGACGACGTTCATCAGAAGGAGGAAGCGGAGACTCTGGGTGCGGGCGAATACCCGGACGCCCTCGCTCGTGCGCCGCCAGAACGACAACGTCGCGGTGCTCACGACACGAGGCGGAATCGCCGTGAGCGCAACAAGCACCGCCGAGATCGTGAAGCCCGCCACGGTCCCGACGAACAGATTGTTGTAACTGATGACGGTAAGCAGTGCCGCGGCGACGATCGGGCTGACGATCGCTTCGAGGTCATACGCGAGCCGCGAGAGGGACAGCGCCTTGGTGTAGTCGCGTTCATCGGTGAGGATGCTCGGGATCGTGGACTGGAAAGCCGGCGTGAAGGTCGCCGACGCCGACTGCAGAACGAAGATGATGACGTAGATCTGCCATGTCTCGGTCACGAACGGCAAACTCAACGCCATCGCAGCGCGCACCACATCAGCACCGATCAGAACAGCCTTACGTGGAAGACGGTCCACCGCGGCCGCCACGATCGGGGCAACGGTCACGTACGCGACCATCTTGATCGTGAGCGCTGTTCCGACCACCGCCCCAGCATCGGCCCCCGCCAGGTCGAAGGCGAGCAGCCCCAACGCCACCGTCAACATGCCCGTGCCCAGCAGTGCGATCACCTGCGCCGCAAAGAGGCGTCGATAGTCGCGGTTGCGGAGAACGGACGAGAGTCCCCCGCTCACCCCTGCTCGTCCTCGACCGACTGGGGATTGCCGCTTTCGTGGTGTGCAGGAGCGTCATCCACGGAGTGCTCGGCCTGCAGCAGTGCCTCCCGCACGACCCGGATGGCGTGCTCGTCGACGAGCGAGTAGTAGGCACGGTTGCCGTCTTGCCGGACCCGAACCAGCCGCGCCCACCGTAACTTCGCCAAATGCTGAGACACCGCGGGGCCCGACCGGTCGACGACCTCCGCGATGCGGTTCACCGACAACTCGCCGTCCCGCAACGCCAGAAGAATCCGCACCCGGGTCGCATCGGACAGCAGCCGGAACACCTCGACCGCGACGTCCACGTACTCACTATCCGCACTCAGCCGCTCAGCATTAGTATCTGCATGCATGCTTAGATACTAACCCTTCTTGTTCAGGCCAAGATCCCGGCCCCGATGAACGAGTTCTCAGCACACCCGGGTGGCACGGCGAAAACCGCAGACCCGATCGGGGTCGTCCACTGATTGAGGAGATCGAGCTCGTCCAAGCGCCGTTGAATCGGCACGAATTGGCTTGCGACATCCGCTTGGTAGCTGGCGAAGATCAACCCAGAGTTCGACACCTGCTCGCCTGCGGGTGTGTCGTCGTAGTTATACGAGCGGCGGAAGATCCGTTCGTTCGGGTTGTCCGATCGGGCTCGACGCATGTGGGAGAACTCGGGAATGACGGGGAAGCCGATCGCGGTGACCGCTTCGAAATTGGGCTCGTCGTGCTCTCGGGAGCCGGTCAGTGGCGCGCCATTGGATAGTCGGCGTCCGACCGATTGCTCACGCCCGGGTCTGTCCAGTTCGTCCCAGGTGTCGAGGTTCATCGCTATGCGCCGCACAACGAGCCCTGTTCCGGCGGCGAGCCAGCGTTCGTTCGACCACACCACGGCCTCGAAGTCGGTCGTCCCAGGCTCGGGGTTGACCGTCTCGTCAACTTGTCCGAAGAGGTTCCGCATCGCGGTGCCCTCTGTGGCCGTGCCGTACGCGCGCCGAAACCCTGACTGGCTCCACCGCACCGTCGTAAATGCCCGCGCATCCTTCAACAGCATGCGCGACGCGTGGGCCACGCTGATCGGCTCGTCCGCGGCAACCTGGATGAGGAGGTCGCCGTGCGAATACCGATCTTCAAGACGGTCGATCGAGAATGCCGGCAACGGTCCGAGCCAGCCGGGAGCGGCGACCGAGGCACGCCGCACGAACTCCGGTCCGAACCCGAACGTCACGGTCAACCGTGCCGGAGTAAGGGCGAGCTCCGGCTCCGTATCGGCAAGGGCGGGCTGGCCCTGCGTGAGACGTGCGGCATCGTCGGTGAGGAGCTGCATGAGTGCCCGAAGGCGTCCACGATCCACCTCCGGACGGAGATCTAACGCCAGGAAGGTGCTGTGCGCTTGCGCGGGTGTGTCGATTCCCGCCTGATGCGCCCCGTAGAACGGCACGGTCCGGCTGCCGTTCATGACCGGCACTTCAACCGGCACCGATTCGCCCGAGTCGCGGTTGTTCGTGATGGCGTAGGTGCCGCCGATGGTGGCCGCGGCCCCGAGGCCGGCGACAGCCCCTCCAAGGAGGAACTGTCGCCGGCTGTTCGAGGCAGGGCGGCCGGAATCAGTTTTCCGGTCGGAAGCCATCGTTACTCGTCGCCGCCCATGTCCATGTCGCCCATGTCGTCGCCCACGTACTCCTCGTTCGCTCCGGAGTAGTCCTTCACGACCGCCGTGAAGTCCAGCGACGATCCGTCAGCAAACTCCAACACGAACGGAACTTCGTCACCCGCGACGAGAGCGCCGGTCAGGTCCATCATCATCAGGTGGTTCGCGGCAGGCTCCAGCGGGAAGGACTCGCCTGCGGGAAGCGTGAAGCCGCCTTCGATCTGCCTCATCACCATCGCGCCGGCATCATCCACGACGGTTTCGTGCAACTCTGCCGAAGCGGCGACGTCCGTAGACACAGAGGTCACCGTCACATCGTCGGTGCCACTGTTGCGGAGCATCCCGAAGCCGGCGGTCATCCCGGAGTCCGCCGACTTGACCCAGGCGTCTTCGATCGTGACGACGCTCGACGCGGTGGCGGGGACGTTCGATACCTCGGGTTCTGTGGACGAGCATCCGACGAGAGTGGCAGCGAGAGCAGCGGTCAGGACTGCGAGGAGCGTGCGGTTACGAGTGTTCATGAATCGTGCCTTTCAAAGTTGTCCGACGACTCCATGGGCCGTCGAGTTTCGTCGTCGGACCGGGCGCGCCGACGACGATTGAGGAAAGAAAAAAGTACGAAGAGGAGGACTGCACCAGCCGCGCCCCCGATACCAAGAAGGGCCAGCTGCCACAGCTCGGGCGCCTGATCCCGGTCCGCGGTAGCTTCCACCTCGGCATCGGCATCGGCATCGGCCTGGAAGCTGACCTCGGGGCTGGGAGTCGCCGATACGTATGGCTCTCCATCCCCGACAGTGAATGGAATGACCGAACTGATCGGGTGACCGTCGCCGGACACCACCCGCCACCGCACTTGATAGCCGGCGTCCGGCATGTCGGGCGCGAGAGGAGCGGTCAGGGTAGTTCCAGTGATCGTCAGGTCCCCAGACACCCAGTCCTTTCCGCTTTCATCCACGACCAGCACGTCAGCGCCCATCGTCAGGATGTCGGCGTTGAAAACAAGCCGATCTGCTGGGGCGCTGTTTCAAGTTGCTCGTCCTCGCTAGGAGAGCTCGACCCCAAGCTCTCATGCGCGCTAGCTGGCGCGGTGGGCGTCGTCACAAGCGCAACTGCCAATGCGGCAGAAGCGGAGACGAGAAGTAATCGGTACCAATGGGACATAAGGCATCACCTTTTCGAGACGGCTCGAAAACGCAGTCCGAGCCGGACGTCGTCAAACGGAATGCGCGCAACAGCGCGCTAGCAACCACCAAGGGAATGCGCGCAACAGCGCGCTAGCACCAAGAGGGGGTGGTCGAGAATTCAGATCAGATGAGGACGAAACGCGGCGGGCCGCGGCGGGATACGGAGTTCTCAGAGAATGCTGGGGGCGCGAACGGAGCACGCTCGATCGGGCACAGTCGGAACCATTCGCGGCGGACAACCGGCAGACTCGGATCCACCCAGAGGCTGCGCAGCCAGCAACCCACCTGCGCCACGATGCCGTAGGCGTATCGCAGCATCCGCGAACCCGAATAGAGCGCGGCGATGGTGACGACGCCAGCGACCGCGTGACCAACCCACATCGCGGGCGAGGCGTGGACGTGCTCTGCACCGCCCACGGCGAGCACTGCCTGGGCCATCCCGTGGTGATGGGCGCCGCCGCTGACCACCGGCTCGCCACCGCTTCCCAACACGAACAGGGAGTGGAACATCACCTGGCTCACCGCAACAGACAACGACATGCGAACCAGAGACACGCGCCGGCCTGCGACAGCCGTGCAAATCAAGAGCGAGATCGCGAAGGGGACAGCGATCCCCACCCAACCGGGCGGCACACCCCCGGCCGCGACATGAGACATCAACGCCGCGAACGTCGCAATGGCGGCCGCGAGCGCGCCACGACGGACTCGAGAGGCCCGTGATGCACGCATGCATCCATTGTGCTGGACGACAGGCCGGGGAGGGGACGGACAACAAGACCGGGTTCTGGCGCAACAACCAGTTAGCCAGTGAGTATGGTCTCGCTCAGTCGGTAAGAGGGTTGTCTAGAGTTCGCCGATCGCCTGCCCCAGCTGCAGGTACATGTCACTGACCGCAGCGTCGTCCACTTGGTACCGAACACGCTGCCCCTGCCGCACCTCGTCCATCGGTGGGTCCGAGATCAGCAAACCTGAAGTCATCAGAGCGGCGAGCGACTTCGCCACCGTTGGCACCGGAATCTCTAGCGCGCGGGAGATCTCAGCACGGGTGGCCGGACCGTTGGTCCGGAGGAAACCGATGATGCCCGCGCGCACCATGTTGCCAAGGGCTTTGATGGGGTCCTCCGCATGCTCGCTATGACGAGGGCGGGCGTATTTGGGCACCTGACCATTGTGGCGCACCGGCTGCGCGAGCACTCGGCAAACTGGGTAATTTAGTGATTCACATTGCGAGTGTATCGCTGTAGTATCCAGATATGTCAACCGTCGAGGCGAACAGAAACCAGCCACGAACTGGTCAAGGCGGCGGCATGTCCCCCATAAGCCCTACAGACAAGGGCCGATTGCAAGGGATATTCTGCGAATCGCGATTCGTATGCGCCCCGACATCCACGGCCAACGCCTCCTCGCTACTGGTACGCCGTAATCTGACACCTCACCCTTTCCGATTTTTTCGCACCTGCATAGGATGCCGGAAAGGCAGCTCGAGCTGGCCCCAACGTCGCGTCTCGCTCCACTGCTCACGATCAGCAGGGAGGGCAGCGCCATGACGACGCCGACGACACCACGCCGCTGGAGCGGCCTGCCTTGGGCAATCGCCGGAGGACTTGTCCTCGTTGCCGGCATCGCAGCGCTCGTGGCCATGGCGATCATCAACGGAACAACGCCCGATGCTGGACTGCCCAACCCACCCACCAGCACGACCACAAGCGCCACCCCGTCCGCCCAGCCAACCGTCGAGCCCACGGATACGTCGGTTGTCGATGAGAGCGTCACGGCGCAAGGTTGGACACCCGAGCCCATCACCCGCGACGAAGAGGTCTACATCCGTGGGGCGCTCTCGGCCGCCGCGACGTTCGACACGACCCGCGCGACACGTGACGAGTGGCTGGCCTATCTCGACACCTGGTTCACGCCCGACACTCGGTACACCTCACAAACAGACCGCCAACCCCAACTCGATCAGGCCCGCCTGGAACTTCGGCAATCCGTCGTTCTCCCCGAAGACATGTGGAACTCGCTGGCGGCCGAAGACGGCCGAGTCGAGGGAGCCGTGTTGGACGAGATCACCTACTCGCCCGTGCCCGAGAACCCTGCTGCGGACATGTTCATAGGGGAAGCAGACGTCGTACTCACTTTCACCTCGGTGACAGAGGGGGCGCAGGAGACGAGCTACGAGCAGACTGCGCGAGTCCGCGTGCAGGTGCTGTGCGGTGGCGAGTCAATCCCGGCCCCCGGCTCGGCGCAGCAGGTTGGCGATTGCAAGGTCGTCCGCTTCTTCGGCGCGGACGGCAGTTGACATGCCGCATCCCTCAGTCGTTGCCGCCGGTATCGTCGCGCGGTCAAAGACGTTGCGCCGTCTGGTTCTGCTCGCGGTGCTTGCGGTAGCCCTGGCGGGCGGGGCCATCGTCACTCCGCTCGTTGCGCTTCCCCTTGCCATCGCAGCGCACGGTGCACCCGCAGCGCAGCCCGGAACGATCGACGGAAGCACACCAGTCGTCGTCGGCGATTGGGGTTACCCCCTCGCGGGCGGCTACACAAAAGGACGCGGGTACGGCTTCCACCCAGTAAAGGGATGCTCGTACTGCCCCGCAGACCATAAGGGCTATGACATGTCGCAGGGATGCGGTGCGTCGATATTCGCTGCTGGTCCTGGCACCGTCACAACCGCCGGAAGCATGGGCCAGTTCGGCAACAGCGTTGTGATCGACCACGGCGACGGCATCGAAACGATCTACGCCCACCTCGAGTGGGGCTCGATCGCCGTCGAGAAAGCTGAGCAAGTGACGGCCGGCACACGCCTGGGAGCCGAAGGAACCACAGGCCTCTCCTGGGGATGCCACCTCCACTTCGAACTGCGCATCGACGGCGCCCGCCTCGACCCCGCTGCATTCATGGCCGCCCGCGGTCTTCCCCTCGCCTGACCAACAATCACCAAGGAGACCGGATGCCACTCAACGACCTACTCGTCCCGCTCGACGTGGACGTGCCCGAAATCCAACCCGACTTCTCGGCGCCCTTCTTTCAGGGCTTCCAAGTGATCGCGTCCTACATTCTCGCGGGCGCAATGATCGTTGTCTTCATCATGCTCGTCATCGCGGGCGCCGCCCTCGCGTTCCGCGGACTCGCCCCGGACCGCGTGCGGTCGTGGGCGGGCGAGAACATCGCCTGGATCTTCATCGCTGCCGCCATCCTGGGCGCCGCGAGCGGCCTGTTCGCCTGGTTCGTCAACTTCGACTTCGGATTCTGACCTCCATGCGTCGGCTCGGGATGTTTCTCCTCGGCGCGCTGCTCGCTGGCGCCGTTGTGGGCATCGCCGAGCCTGCACACGCAACAGACGAAACGAAGCCCACCATGCGGGTGGTCACGGCAACGCCCGTCACGGGTCAAACGTGGTCTGCGCCGGCGTTCCCGGTGACCTGCTCGAGAGAGACCGATCAGGTCAGTTGCACCCCCGAAAATGCCGCTGACATCAAAGCGCAGCGATGCTTCACGGGCGTGCTGGTCGCGGGCGAGAACGCGATGGTCTGCACGACCTACGAAGGACACCACCAGCAACTGAAGGATGCCGGCGGCAAAGAACTCACGGTCGGCTACGACTGCAGTGTGGGTGATCTCGTCTGCGTCAGCTTCGAGAACGCGGGCCGCGGGATGGCTCTGGCAACGACAGGCGGACTTTTCGTTCTCGCTTCGAATATACGGTTTGACACCTCAAGCACCCTGTGGGCAGCGGCTGTCGAGGAATGGTCCTTCTGGAACTGGGCCGTGCTCGCGGTCGTCTTCGCAGCAATGATCTGGGCAATCGCAGCGGCCATCGTCGCGCGGGACCGCGAGCAACTCGTCGGTGCAATCATCCGGTCCTTCATCGCGATCCCCGCCGTCCCGATCACTCTCTGGCTCACCGGGCATGTCGTCAACGCCGTGGACGACATGGCGATGTACATCCTGACCCGCGACGGAGACTTCGCCCTCATCTCCACTCTCCAGAGCGTGATGTGGGCAGGCGGTCACGCTAACTACTTCTTCGCATTCCTCATCCACGGCCTTCTGATGGTCGCGACCGTGCTTCTCACTCTGGTCTTCGCATTCCGAAACCTCGCCCTCGCCGTCCTCATCATGGTCGGGCCCGTCGCGTGGATGATCTTCCCGGTTCGCGGAATCGGACCGCAGTGGGTGGTTCGCTACCTCAGCGCGGTCGTCGTTCTGCTCCTCACCGGGCCACTCACGATCGGATTCCTCGCGTTGATCATCAACGGGCTTTCGACTGTTCGCACGATTTGGGACCCTCAATCTTGGCCTCTGCTCATCGGCCTCGTTCTGGTCGCGTTCGCGCCCTTTGCGGTCTTCGGCCTCTTCACTTTCACGGGTGCCGTGGCCGCTGACTCGTTGGGTTCACGACTCGGCGGTCAGGCCGGCCGCATGGGTGCCAACGCGGCGCGGAGCGCCTCGCGTCTTCCTTCTCGCCTCGGTAGTGCGCCAGCAGGTGTCTCGCCCGGATCGACCCGTGGCCGCGCTGGCATCACCGGCGCATCCGCCGCCACCCCGAAGAGCAGTGCCTCGCGGCCGACATCCGGACCAATCTCCCCCGCTGGTTCAGGTGCTTCCGGCTCGACCCCACCGAAGCCGGCGACAACGTCCGCTTCTTCCACGCCCCCGACGCCAGCCGCGTCTCGACCCGCGAGGAGCACACCGTGACTTCTACCACGACGGACCACGCACGCCCAGTCCGACTCCCCCGTCGTTCGCGCCAAGGGATCGTGCTCGGGCTCGACCCGTGGCAGATCGGATTCGTCGCCGCAGCCGCCCTTGTCCTGCTCATCGGTGTCAATGGGTTCGGTCCCGCGGGCATCCTGTACGCAGCACCCATCTATCTCCCCCTAGATGAGTGAGTCCGTTTGGCTGGGTCGGCGTGGATGCTGTTAATCGCAGGCGGAGGGTGTTAACCCCGGTGTGTGAAAACTGAACTCAACACCCTCCTGATCACACTCTACGTCCACCTCGATGACCGGATCCTGCCCGCGATCGGCTTCACCCGCGATCACCACCCGGGCCGCAAACCCGCCCTCAACGACGCGGAATTGCTCTGCCTGCTGGTCGCGCAACACCTGCTCGGGATCGCGTCGGATCGGAAATGGATCCGATACGCGCACGCTCACCTGAAGGGCATGTTCCCGAACCTGCCCGGCCAGTCCGGGTGGGGCAAACGCGTCCGCCAATCCACCGGGCTTCTCTCTGCGGTGATCACCGAGCTGGCCCGTGACACCCCGTCCTGGGGTGAGGTCACCCGGCTGGTGGACTCGACCCCGTTACCGTGCGGGAAATCGCGGGAGACCGTGAAACGCTCAGACCTCGCCGGGCACGCCGACTACGGATACTGCGCATCCCACTCCCGATACTTCTGGGGCTTCCGGCTCTATCTGATCTGCACTCCCGACGGAATGCCCGTGATCTGGGGACTCGCGAGCCCGAAGATCGGTGAACGCGAAGCCACCCAAGCGATGCTCGACCACGACAGACACCTCATCCAGCCTGGACAGGTCATCGTTGGCGACAAAGGCTTCGCTGGGAAGCAGTTCGAGGACTTCGTCACCAACGAACTCGGCGCGCACCTGATCCGCCCCGACCGCAAAGACGAGACCCCCAGGTTCGGGAAACTCGGCAGCATCCGACAATGGGTCGAGTCCGTGTTCGACACCCTCAAAGGCCAACTCACCCTCGAAGACCACGGCGGCAGAACCCCCGCAGGCGTCTACTCCCGCGTCGCCGCAAGACTCCTCGCCCTCGCCGCCGGCATCTGGCACAACTGGCTCACCAACGCCCCCGCCAAACGCTCCCTCATCGCCTACGACCACTGAACCAAACGGACTCACTCATCTAGGACTGGTCGCCGTGACGACCGTGCGGGGTATCTCCGCGCCCCGGATGCTGGGACTGTGGCTCTCGAAACAACTACGGCACTCCGCAGGCGCTACGACCCACGCCTACCGTCCAGAACGCGTCCAGCTCGAAGGAACACTCAACCTGCCCGGCACGCGCGCGTCCGTGCAGATGTGGGACGTCGACGGGCTCGCCTGCGTCTACAACCCGCACGACCGATCGGTGTCGGTAACGGCGGAACTCGAGGTGCAGGGATTCCTCATGAAGGACACCGCCGACCGCCACGACCTCGCACAACAGTGGGCTCAGGTACTCGCCACGTTCACACAGCGCGTAGGCGTCAAACGCGTGACGCTGCAAGAACGTACAACGCCCACCACGATCCGAGCGGGCCGCGAACACTTCGAGACGAGCGCGCATCGTGCGGGCATCGACGACGACGCAGACGTGACAACGAACTATCGGCGGGTGATGGATGCTTCGGAGCGCTTCGCCGTCGCCCACCGCAACTATCTGACGCTGACGTTTGACCTCGTCGCGCTCGGCCCGCAGGTTCGCGCGCTCGGTGGAGGCAAATCCGCGATCCAGGCACTAGCTCATGTCGAGGCCAGCAACATCTCCGACGCCCTACGCTCAGCCCGCATCACCGTACGACGGTGGCTATCGCCGAGAGACATCGCGAGCCTGGCTCGTACCGCGTTCGATCCGGAGTTTCTGTCCACGGTGCAGAACCGTGACGCCGAGAACACCGGTGTCGCATTGAACGCAATCGGTCCGATGTACCTCGAAGAGCCGCGCGGCAAGAACGGCGTCGTCATCACAGACTCGGGAATTCACACCACGATGTGGGTACATGAATGGCCTCGGTCCGATGCCGCGGTGGGGTTCATCTCGCCTCTCGTCTTCGCGCGTCATCCCGTGACTGGCGAAGCCGTGACGCACATCTTCTCTATCGTTTTGACCCCGGTGCCCGTGAACAAAGCGCTCAAGCGCATCCGCGAAGAGAAGAAGGTCTGGCGGGGCAACGAAAGGTTGCGCGCCAAGCGTGGCGCTGACGGCTCCGCCGCTGACGAAGCGGATTGGCTCGCCCTCGAGAAGCAGGAGGACGAACTCGTCGCTGGTCACGGCGAGTTCCGCTATGGCGCCTACCTGACCGTGACGGCAGACGACGAGAATGCTCTCGAACAATCGATCGCAGGCGCCCGCAACGCACTTTCGCGGGCAGGCATGGAGGCACAGATCCTCTACTGCCAGCAGGCCGAGGCTCTCCTCGTGAACGCGCTGCCGCTCGGGCTGGGGATGAAGTAATGGCCCGCCGAACCTTCGTCGTCTCCCCCGCCGGTCAGACGCGTGCCGAGCGCCGAGCGGTGCAGCGCGAGATCGCCGCACGAATGCAGGAATCGCAGCCGACCAGAACTTCAAAACGGGACCGCGCGCTACCGGAGCCAGCGGTACCAGGTCCCTTCGGTCCGGGACTCACCGAAGGGGGCTACTGGAATCTGTCCACTCCCGCGGTCCCGGCCCACCAGGCAACGTCCCAGCACCTCGCTGGAATCTATCCCTTTGTCGCGGACGCGGGATTGGGACACCGCGGCCCGATTGTCGGCGTCGACCTCAATGCGGACGCGCTCTGGCACTTCTCACCATGGGAGGCCTACGCCGATCCCACCGAGCGCGGATCTTTCTCTACCAACGTCTTGGTGCTGGGGTCGTACCGGTCGGGCAAGAGTTCAACGATCAAGTCACTAATCACCCGCTCCATCCCTTTCGGACACCAAGCTGTGGTCCCCTCAGATCCGAAAGGCGAATGGGTGGTCGTTGCCGAGGCTGTCGCAGGCACCGTCATCAGGCTTGGCGGAGCGACAGGCGCGCGACTTAATCCGCTCGATCGCGGCCCTCGGCGCACGGGAAGCAGTGATGAGCAGCACGAGCAGATGGTGCGCCAGCGCCGCATCGCGACGCTGGTCTCACTCGTCGAGATGGCGGTCGGCGGCGCCAAGCTGTCTGCGGTCGAACACGCGTGCATCCACCTCGCTCTCGAACGCGCGATCACGGCCACGGGCGACGAGCCGACGCTTCGGGAGGTGTACCGTCAGCTCGCCCGGATCGGTGCGGGCGAACTCTCCGACGAGCCTGAGCTCAGCGCCGCAGCCTCACAACCTCGATTCGTGTTGCGCCGCTTCGTGGAAGGCGACCTATCAGGTCTGTTCGAGGATGAATCCACCGTGCAGTTCGACGATGCATCTCCGCTCGTCGTCGTCGACACCTCCGAACTGTTCGCCCGTGGCGACCTCGTCGCGCAGCTCACCCAGGTATGCACAACCTCGTGGGTTCAGGCAGTCATCTCCGATCGCGACGCGAAACGCACGCGGTACGTCGTCCGTGAAGAAGGCTGGCGCGACATGACCTCGCTCGCTGCTCTCCAGATGTACCAGCAGTGGCTCAAGCTCTCACGCCACTACGGCATCAGCAACATCGTCATCCTGCACAAGATGGGCGACCTTGACGCTGTGGGCGATGCCGACTCGCAGGAACGAAATCTCGCCTACTCGATTGTGGGAGACATCGAGAACAAGTTCGTCTTCCGCGTCAACCACCAAGAACACGCGAGCCTGCGAGACCGTCTCCAGATGCCGACCGCGCACGTGGACATGGCTCGACAACTCCGGAAAGGCGAGTTCCTGGCCTACGTCGGCCAGTACTCCTACCTCGTCGACTGCTTCGCCACATCCACCGAGTGGGAGTACGACCTGTTCAAGACGGACGATGCCATGCTCCCCGTCGCCGAACTCGCCGGACCCGACGAGCTGATAGTGCCGATACCGCTAGATGACGTCTGGCCGACCGAAGACGGCACCGACCTCGCCGGTTGGCTGACTACCGATAAGGAGACAGGATGACCATCGCCACCAGACCGCTCGTCTTCGCCAACGTGAGCGGCGATACCGCGGAGTTCATATCTATCGATGGAAACACCGAGAGCATTCACGCGGCTCCGGCAGAAGACATCCGTGCATCGATCGTCCGTCGCGCGATCGCCGAAGCGCAGGTAGCGGACTCGGAGCTTGAACTGGTCACCTCCGGCGACCGCGGCGATCATCGCCTACTCATCCATACAGATGGCAGCGTAGAGGGGGTCAACGTGGGCGAACCCGTCGAGGAATCCGCCGAGGATGCGACTGATGTCGCGACCGGCGGCGATGTTGCGAGCGATAGCGAACACCCCACTACGCGCCGCGCTGCTCGCACAGAACGCCGGTCCTTCATCACCATCAACGAGGAGACCGAGACCTCTCCGTCAACCGGATGGCGAGCTGTCCTCGCCCGTCTCGGCATCACCGTTCGTCCCTCTGCAGAGGACCTGCGGCGCGAGGCCGACCAGCGAGCGGTCGCCCAACATTGGGCCGGATGCCGCACGATAGCGGTCGCCAACGGCAAAGGCGGCGTCGGCAAGACGATGACCACCGCGATGCTCTCCGCCGTTTTCGCCCGCTACGGCGGCGGTCCCGTGCTCGCATGGGACAACAACGACACACGAGGGACCCTCGGCTGGCGCACCGAAAGCGGACGCTACGACTCGACCGTGCAAGACCTGCTGCCCGCCGCCGACTGGCTACTCTCGCCCGACGCACCAATCTCTGACATCGCCAACTACGTCCACCACCAGACGCAAGACCGGTACGACGTGCTGCGTTCCAACCCCGAGCTTCTCGCCGCCCGGCAGCGAATCGAAAGCACCGAGTTCGATCTGCTCATGCGCGTCGCCGCGCGGTACTTCCGGATGGTCGTTTTCGACTCTGGTAACGACGAGTCCGCCGAGCGCTGGCTCAGGATGGTCGACGCCTCCTACCAACTCGTCATCCCCACGATCGCGGCACGAGAGTCAGCGGAATCGGCTGCCCTGCTACTCGAAGCGCTCTCGGGTCGCGATGACCACTCGGCAGAGCTCGCACGAAACGCCGTCGTGGTAGTCACGCTTTCGGAGCGTGCAACCGCGTCTGAGATTCGGCCCATCGTCGATGGATTCAGCGACCTCGTCCGCGCTGTACACGTCATCCCGTTCGACCCTGCACTCAAATCCGGACCGCTGCGCTTCGACGCACTTCGCCCCGCAACTCAACGCGCATGGGTGCGCACGGCCGCGTCGGTCGCGGAGCAGCTGTAGAGAACAGGCATCCACTCATGGTGAGCGACGGCATTTGGCCCAAGATCGCGGCGATCGGCATCGCCGCCGTCATCCTGCTCAACATCGGATTAGCGTTCGCTGCCGAGGCAGTCACACATATCTTCTGCGGCGCGCGACCGACTCCCACCGGTTTCTTGTCGGGGTTGTGGCTTGCAATTTCCGGCGATACGGGGGCGTACACGATCGACGGATGCGCCCTGCCGGTGCCGGCGATCAGAGTCGCGGATCTCGCGCTGGTGCTTGTACTCGCGTTCCTGTTGGCATGGGGCGGCGTCGCGTACTCGCGATACCGGCAGTCGGATCGCTACTTCATCAACGATCTGCAGAGTCGACCCGGATTCGCCCCCGCATCCGAGATCCGGAGGCACCTCTCCGCGCGGGCTGTTCTGCGCCGCGCCCCGCAGTTGCGACCCGAAATCGCCCAGCCCAGCCCCGTAGACGTGGGCTGGCGGGTCGGTTCATCTCGAGGCATGGACGTCTACGTGTCTATCGAAGATTCCGTCGCGCTCGAGGGTCCGCCCCGCTCGGGCAAGGGATACCGCGTCCTCATCTCCGCGATCCTCGACTGGTCGGGTCCGCTGATCACCACCTCAACGACGAACGATAACCTCACCGCCACGATGAAGATGCGTCAGCGCCGCGGTGCCGTCAGCGTCTTCGACCCTCAGGGCCTGTCGGGCATTCGTGAAGCCATGAGAATCAGCCCTTTCGCGGGATGTGAAGACCCGCTCGTGGCTCTCCAGCGTGGTTCGGCGATCATCACAGGCACCGCACTCGGAGCGTCAACGACGAACGGTGAATGGGCCCAGGCATCCACCATTGTCCTCTCCCGCCTGCTCCACGCCGGGGCGGTCGGCGGACGGTCAATCGCCGACCTCTACGACTGGGGCACGAGCCCATCCCTCGCACGGTCGGCCGTCGAAGTCCTGCGGTCCGACGGAGCGCCCGGGTGGGGCGACAGCTTGGAAGCCCTTGTCTCGGGTGACGAGCGACTCGTGTCATCAACGTGGTTCGGCGTGCAGAATGCCGTCGCACCGTTGGCGGTGCCGCAGATTCGTGAAGCACTCTCTCCGCGATCCGACGATCTGCGCTTCGATGCCGACGAGTTCCTGACCGGCGAAAACACGCTGTACTTGATCGGCTCATCGTCGGGGTCCGCCGCGATGGGCGGGTTTCTCGGTGCCCTTCTCGACGATGTTGTCGAAGTGGCCCGGCGCAAAGCGCTCGCATCCCCCAGTTCGCGACTCGCACAACCTCTCGGTTTGATCCTCGACGAGATCGCCAACATGTTCCGGTGGGCGAACCTGCCACGCACGATGGCCGACGGCGGCGGTCGCGGCATCTGCACCTTCGTCGTGTTGCAGGCACTCTCCCAAGCAGAAACCGCGTGGTCACGGGCCGAGGCAGACACGATCTGGTCCGCCGCAACAGCCAAGATCCTTCTCGGTGGCGCAGCGCAAGTCGACCACCTGCGCGACATCGAAGCGATCCTGGGCTCACGGGAACGCCGCCGCACCCAGCTATCCTGGAGCAGCAGCCAAGCCGGCGTGAACACGAGCGAGCAGCACGACCGACTGCCCCTCATGACAGTGGACGAGATTCGACGGATGCCTCAGACCGTCGGCCTCCTCGCCTACCGCAACCGCCGAGGCGTGCTCCTCGACCTCGCCGGATGGGACAAGCGCACTGACGCGCGAGCGGTCAGCGCCGGCAAGCGCGAAACGGAACGTGAACAACGCGCCGTGTTTGCCGAGGACCTCGCGCGAGCGACGGGACCCGCCGCGAACGAGACCCCGGAACCATGAGCAACATCCGGAAACCCCGCCGCATCAACTCCTACCGCCGTGGGTATCTGCGCTCACCCGCTTGGTTCGCCCGTCGCGACCAGTGGTTCAGAGACGAACAGCGCCGAACGGGCACCGTCGCCTGCGCAGCATGCCTTGTTGACGGCACCGCCCGAACGCTGGAACTGCACCATCTCGACTACTCCGGCGTCGAGCGCACCGATGGCGGCTGGCGCGCGCAGGAAGCGCACTCGGACCTCGTCGCTGTTCACCCCTACTGCCACGAACTGCTGCATCGACTGCTCGACCGCGACAGGGTGTTGGCGCATCATCGTGACCGACGGACTGCATCCCTCTCGGCACTTCTTCACCTGCGACGCAAGTTGCGCGCGATGGGAGGCGCGGCGTGAGCGATGAGACCGACGCGGCATACGAGGCGATGCTCGCCGCCGAACTCGCCGAATGGGATCCGGACGACCGACGCGGAAGCTCGGCGCCCCTAGGTGCCGCTGTCGTTGATTGGAAGGAGCTACCCGACGCGCAGGCGGCCGACGCGTGGCGAGCCCTGCGCGACTGGGTCGAGTGGCTGACGATCCGATACGACATCCCCGTGACCAGCATCCCGGACTGCTGGTGGAAACACGGAGCGCTCGTGGAGGAACTCTCCGCACTGCACACCGCCCATCGTGCGTCGTTCGATGCAAGCGACAGCGGTTACGGGCCCGTCGGGTGGCACGAGCGGCTCGCGCAGGCGCGCGGCCGCTGGCGGCAGGCCTACGCGGGCGGCTGTACTCACGGGCACCAGCCGCAAAAGCCTCGCTCATGGTCGTCCGCGACCGACGAGCAGGAATGGGATGCGTGGACACGCCAGTCTCACGCGCCATGACGCACCGACCGGTGCATGACAGAAAGGAACGAACACCATGTCCACACGAATACCGGTCACCATCGAGGGCAACCTCACTGGTGACCCCGAGCGCGGCACCGCCGACAACGGCACCGACTACGCGCGGTTCAGCGTCGCGGTCAACGACCGTCGCCGCAACGAGCAGAGCGGGGAGTGGGAAGACGCGGGCTCGGTCTTCCACCGCGTCGTCGTCTTCAACAGCCAAGCACGGCACGTCGCCGACTCGCTGCGTAAGGGTGATGCCGTGCTCGTTGCTGGCGACCTGCGGTTCTCCACCTATACCGATCGCGAAAGCGGCGCGACCCGAGAAGCGCGGGACATCGTCGCGGACAACGTCGGAGCGTCGCTGAAGTTCGCCGGCGTCGAGGTCGAGCGATCCCCTAAAGCTAACGGCCCCGTAGCTCACGCTCCGGGGCCGGAAGCCACACCGGTTTCGCACACCGGCGCAGGGTTCGCTCGCTGACCATCCGCAAAGACAGAGCGGGCGGGAGTTACGTTACTCCCGCCCGCTACTGCATGTCACGGATGGGGGTTCGTGACGACTTCCATGAGTCGTACCATTTAGAACATATGTTCGATGGGAGGAATCGTGGGCACGAATCGTCGATATGCCGCCCAGATCGACGAGCGCATGAACCAGAAGATCCTCGACCAGCTCGCGGCAAGATATCCGATTCAGGCACTCACCGAGCGCGAGCTACGCTTCGACCTCTACCCGGTGACCACCGATCCTCAACCACGGCGCGTGCGCGCCTGGGTCCGATTCGGCGCGATCGCCTCGCAGATCGAAGGAGATGCGGTCGCCTGGACGCCTCGGGCCGTGCAGGTCAAGTTTCTGTTGGACGGCAAAGATCAACGCGTTTGGGTCTGGGCATCGGCCGTCGACCGCGTGGAGTGATCCCGTCCGCCGCGGCGAGCATCTCGTGCCGTGAGCTTGGCTAGTCGTTAGCTCAGTGAGGGTCCGCCGTGAGTCGGCACCGACGAGACGATCGGGTCGGACTTCATGATCTGCGGCCTTGTGCCCTGCTCGATACCTTCCCGCAGCGTGGTCGCTGCCCGGCCAAGCTCGAGCCACGCCGCCTGCCGGCTTTCTTCCATCGTGGGTTCAATGGAATGGCGCATCATCCTGTCCGCTACATCTTCGGATGCGTCCCTATCGGTCGCGAGGGCAATCACGGAGTTCACCGCTCGGCCTCTTGTCATTCCGACGTACATGCCAGCCGCGTCGACACCTGGACCAACGATCGCGGCGTCCGTACTCTCGCCTTGGACGCCATGGACCGTTGACGCGTAGGCGAGGTGCACGTGCTCAGCGACATAGTCGAGAGGGACAAGTCGAGTATCGCCAGAGTCAGTAACACTCACGAGCCGGACTCCTTCCGGCTCGATGCGACCAACGGTCCACATCGAGCGATTTTCAACTCCCAGGCCCTTGTCGTTCCGTCGCGTCTGGACAATATCGCCCTCCAACAACCACTGATCATCCCTGCCAATGACGGCGCGCGCCGAGTCGAGTTCCCCCTGGTGCACCCGTCGCTGTTGGATAGCTTCGTTGATCGTCTGAGCTTCGGCGTTCCTCGCTGTCACGAGCGCCACGCGCCTTCCTGCGGACGCCCAGGCGAAGTACTCGTCAATCATGATCCGCTCCGCCTCCCCCTCGTTCGCGGCGCGACGGATTAGCCCGCGGGCATCCAGCTCACGCGCGACATCGAGGGCGTCATCCTTCGTCCGTGGCTCGCGCATGCGGAGCGTCAGCGCGGCATAGGTGGGATCGCGGAAGCGATGTACCGCGGTGAGTTCGACGGCTGCGGTCGAGCGTCGCACCATGATGGCCATGGCACCCGAGTGTCCGACGGGGCGAGCTTGTAGATGGTCACCGACCATCGCGATTCCGGCGCCGGTCTGAGCGGCGACGGATGCGAGTGCGTTCGCTACGCGTAAGTCGACCATGCCGGCCTCATCTACGACGATCCGATCGCCGGCCGTCATACGGAATCGGCGGGGCCCGCCGTAGACCTGCCCCGTCGCGTCCGTGTCGCCCACAGCGAGTTGCCGCCATTGCTCAGCGCCTGCGGCGTCGGTATGCCAGCGCCATCCGTAGTCGAGCAGCAGAGCGTGCAAGCTCGATGCACTTGCACCGATCTCGTGGGCGGCCACACTCGCGGCCTTCTTCGTCGGCGCGACTACGAGCATGGACCTGCGCTGCCGCTCGAGGGCTCTCTTTGCCGACACGAGCATGGTCGTCTTGCCAGTGCCGGCGGGACCGGTGACCGCAACCAGCCGATCCGTTCCGGCGATCGCCGAGGCAGCGTGGAGTTGACCCGTGTCGAGCTCACGTCCTTCGGGTAGAACGGTCGTCGATATGTCTCGGACGACTTCGAGCGGAACCCTCGCGCCCTGCTCGGAGAGGCCCTCGAACTGGTCGGCGAGGTCGGTCTTGAGAGCAGCCGTCGTAACCGCCATGAAGCCCTTCACGTGGGACGGGACAGCTGCACGGTCATCCAGCAGATCCACAACGTCGCGAACGGCTCGCGCGACGACATCGTCGATCACGTGCTCAAGCAGTTGGCGGTCAGCGATGACGCCGGATGCTGCCACCGCGCGCATCGCGCCCGCACGAACATCGAACAGGCTGAACCGCCCACCACAACTCGCAGACCGATTGTCCGCATCCACCACCGCCATGCGCGCGAGCAGATCTCGGTCGAGGTCTGCGATCACGACGTGGTGCGGCTCAGCAGGCGGCCGAAAGCCGAGCAGCGCGGGATCGAGCGAGGCAAGCTCGTCGCGGACGCGCTGCTCCCAGTCATCCTCATCAATGTCGTCGGGTTTGTTCGGGCGTCCTTGCGCCCACGCCCACCGATCGATGGCTGCGACAACGTCGTGGGATGGCTCCTGTCCTGGGTGCGCGGCGCGCCACTCCGCAGTCTTCACCTGCCGGTTCGTCTCGATCTGGTTCGATCGGCGCGACATCGGCCTCACGGCATGAGCGAGCTGAGCGATCTCGCCGTGCTCATCGAGCGTGTATCCGTGGCGGGCGAGCGCGGCGATCCAAGCGGGGTCGGTTCGTGCGGCGATCTCACCCTCTGCGTTGATGACCGTGTGTAGCTTCATCGCGACCCGCGAGTCGACATTCGACCACTTTCCGTCCATCCCCTCCACCTTGACGTTCAGCCACAGGTGGCGGTGGATATGCGGGTCGAGTGCCCGCGACCGCCGGTGGCGCAACTCGACGACTTCGATGCGATGCAGATCCTCGCGGATGCTGCCGCCCGCCCCCCGCCGCGCATTGAGTTCAAGCTGCCAGGTCGTGACGATGCGGTCACGAAGGCGGTCCTGCAGCGCCTCAAACTCGATTGCGAGCTCGGGATGAATCAGTGACGCGAGGCTGAACGACTTCGGTGCGTTGATCGTCCCGTCGAGTACGAGATCAGCGTCGGGCGACTGGAGGTCACGTCCCCGCCGCTCCCCCGTCGCGGGGTCTTCGCCATTCACCCACCTACGAAGCCAGGTCTGGTCGAGAGTGTCCTCGCGGATCTGTCCGGCCTCGACAGCGAGTCGGGTTACAGATGCCGCGGAGGAGTACCCGGCGAGCGCGCCAGCGCCGCGCGGCGCAACGAGATGCGAGTCACACGTGCCCTCGAATGCGTAGGCGACCGCCTGTCGAACTCCGCCGGAGTCGACGCCCCGCTTCCAGCGCTCGAGCCCACCTCTCATGACGCAAGGCTATGTGAATATGTTAAATCGCGACAGCGTTACACAGAAAGTGCCTGCGTGCATCGCTGTTCTTGGCAGTTGTCTTGATCGCTGTTCTTGTAGCTGTCTTGCTTCGTTGGCTTGTCGCCGCCATGGTCGCACATTCGATTACCGATGTTCGGTAGGTCCCGAGGTGGCGAGGCGGGACGAAGGTCAGCACATTAGAGCGCGTATTTCCGACGGTCGCGCTGTGCCGACTCTGCGGTCTAGCGGACGGAGGCCTCTGCACAGTCGACTAGCAGCCCTCCCGTTCCGAATAGGGCC
Organism: Microbacterium sp. HM-570; assembly: GCF_054165885.1. Lineage (NCBI taxonomy): Bacteria > Bacillati > Actinomycetota > Actinomycetes > Micrococcales > Microbacteriaceae > Microbacterium > Microbacterium sp. HM-570. The sequence goes on along the minus strand of NZ_CM135111.1, from coordinate 2,163,304 downwards.
GCTTGCGTGGGATTCCTTGCGGGCACCCCATACGCACGCCGTACTCCGCGCGATCGCGTGTCCTGGCTGTGCCGCAGGAGCGTTCCGTATGACGATCCCCATGCGGACACTCTTTTCACCTCACACTCGCGTGATCAACATCGTCGTTGTCGCCGGTTTGAAGGTACCCAGCGTGCCCGGGTGGTGGCGAGCGCCCTGAGCAAGCCTGTGCAGCCACACGGTCGGACTGGGCCGCCCCCTTCAGCCGGTCCGGGCGGTGTGTGCGTCGTCGGTTTCGATTTGATGCGTGCATTGCCGAGCGCAGTCGAGGGGTGCGAGGTAGCCGACGGATGAGTGGCGGCGATCGTGGTCGTATTCGGTCTTCCAGTCGCCGATCACGACCTGCGCGTGCAGCAGCGAGTAGAAGCTGTTGATGTTGAGACACTCGTCGTGGATCCTGCTGTTGAACGACTCGACGTACCCGTTGTGCCAGGGCGAGGCGGGCGGGATGTAGCTGAGGCCGGTGCGGGTGCCGGCCCAGTCGGCCGTCGCGTCGCTGATGAACTCCGGACCGTTGTCCGACCTGAGCACGGCTGGGGCGCCGCGCACGGCAACGAGGTCTTCGAGGTGGGCGGTGAGCCGGTCGGCGGTGATCGACCGTTCGACGAGCCCACCGATGCATTCGCGGGTGTGCTCGTCAACGATGGAGCAGATCTTGATTGGTCGTCCCTGTTCGTCCGCGTCGAACTGGAAGTCCACCGCCCACACCACGTTCGGCGCGTCCGCCGTCGGCGTCGACCCTCGAGGATCCGACGCGTTTGCGCCGCCGCCGCTGGGAGACGCGGAGGCCTTCCTCACGCCAGAACTACTGCGGATGCTATTGATTGATCAGTCCGGACGGACTGCGGGACCGTCGCGGCGTGAAGGCCTGCGCGACGTAGTCGTCGACGCGAGCCGGCCGTCGATCTAGCCGAAAGAGCGCGACGTCGAGCGCCTCGGCAGAGGCGGTTCCGGGCGCCGACGACGTCTTCTTCCGCAGCACGGGGCGCACCCCGACCTCGGGTGGATCGTCGGCGAGGAATGCCTCCCATTCTTCGACGGCAGCTGCCCGAGCAGCGGCTTGTCGGCGAACGAGACCAAGCGCCCAGACTAGCCCCGGCCGCCGACACGGTCGCGGTGGGGGACTGCGGCTCGGCTGAGCCGTGCTCACCGGTCATCGCGTGCCTCAGCGCAGGACGGGCTCACTCGCGCCGAGCAACGACAGCTCCTCGCGAAACGGCATGCCCTCCCAGTCGCCCGCCGTCTCGCAGGCGAAAGCCCCCGCACGAACGGCGGTGGCCAGTCGCGTACGCGGGTCCTCGCCCGCGAGGAACTCAGCGAGATACCCGGCCACAAACGCGTCGCCGGCGCCGACCGAGTCGACGACGTTCGCAGGAACGGCCGCGACCGTGAACTCCTCGTCGTCGATGGCCGCGAAACACCCGCGCGCGCCCAGCTTGATCACCACCTGACGCGGCCCCAACTCGCGGATGGCACGAGCGAGCTCGACCTCACCCGTGCCATCGACGATGATCCGCGCTTCCTCGTCGCCCGCGAAGACCAGGTCCGATGCTGCAGCGAGCGCTGCGAGGGTTTCACAGGCTTGGTCCTGGGACCACAGCCGCGAGCGGAAATTGATATCGAACGACACGGGCACCCCCGCCGTCTTCGCGCGGAAGACCGCCTCGAATGTCGCGTCCCTGGCCGTGGCCGAGAGTGCGGGCGTGATGCCGGTGACGTGGAGGAGCGCCGAGCGCTCGATGAGGCCTTCGGGGATGTCCCCGGGCGCGAGCCTGCTTCCTGCGCTCTGCGCCCGGTAGTACCAGACACGCAAGGCACTCTCGCTGCGTCGTTCCTTGATCATCAGGCCGGTCTGTGCAGGATCCCGGATCGCGATGACCTCGAGCCCCTCTGCGCGCAGCTCCCGCTCGACCAGGTCTCCAACACTGTCGTCACCCCGCCGCCCGACCCACGTGGTATGGACCCCAAGCCGCCGAAGTGCGATGGCCACATTGCTCTCGGCGCCCCCGATGCCCAGGCGAGCGGTGCCCGCGTGCGCGAGCGGTCCCGGGTTGGTCGAAACGAACAGGCCCATCGTCTCGCCGAACGTCACCACGCCGCCGGTGCGAGGGGCGGCGGACGTGCCCGCGGCACTCACACGGGCCTCCGCCCCGACGCAACAAACGCGGTACAGCGGTGACGGATCTCGTCGAAATCGCCCTGGGCGATCAGCGCGCGCGGTGCGATCCAGCTCGAGCTGACCGCAAACACCGACGATTTCGAGAGGTACTCCGCCGCGTTGAACTGATCCACTCCACCGCTCGGCATGAACGTCACCCCCGCGAACGGACCGGCGAGAGCGTCGATCACCGCCGTCCCGCCGAGCTGCTGAGCCGGGAACAGCTTCATGCGCGCGATGCCTGCACGGGCGGCCCGCTGAACTTCCGTCGCTGTAGCCACACCCGGAATGTAAGGCGTCCCGGCCGCCACAGCCGCGGCGAGCACATACATGTCCAGCCCTGGACTCACCAGGAACCGTGCCCCGGCGTCGACCGCGAGCGCCACATCGTCCGCGGACAAGACCGTTCCAGCTCCAACCGTGAAGCTGTCGCGTCGCGCGAGCGCCCGGATTACATCGAACGCCGCTGGGGTGCGCAGCGTGACCTCCGCGCAGCGGATGCCTCCCGCGATGAGCGCGTCGGCGAGAGGATCGGCGTGCGCGGCGTCGTCGATGACCACGATCGGGATGATCTCGCCGAGAGCGGTGTCGATACTCATCGCCCGAGCCAGCCGCCATCGACGGGCAGGGTCACCCCGTTCACGTAGTCGGATGCCGGTGCGGCCAAGAACACTGCCGCACCCTGCAGATCGGACGGCTTGCCCCATCGCGCGGCGGGGATGCGCGACAAGATCTCCGCACTGCGCTCGACGTCAGCGCGCAACGCAGCCGTATTGTTAGTCGCGATGTAACCCGGCGCGATCGCGTTCACGTTCACGCCCCGGGCGGCCCACTCGTTCGCGAGCGCCTTGGTCAGTCCGGCGATCCCCGACTTCGCCGCGGTATAGCCCGGAACGAAGACGCCCCCTTGGAAGCTCAGCAGCGACGCCGTGAAGATGATCTTCCCCCGGGCGCGCGCCAGCATGAGCTCTCCAATCGCCCGTGTTAGCACGAACTGTGACGTGAGATTCACGGCGATTACCTCATCCCAGTACTCATCGCTGTGCTCGACGGCGGGTTGGCGGCGGATGGTGCCCGCGTTATTCACGAGGATGTCGACTTCGTCGGCGCGCAGTTCCTCGAGCACCCGGTAGACGCTTGCTCGATCCGAGAAATCGGCCGTATACGACTCGAACGCCTGGCCGGTCTCACGTACCCGCCTGGCCGCCTCGCTTTCCGGGCCCTGCATGTTTGTGCTGACGCACGCGATGTCAGCTCCGGCAGTCGCGAGCGCGCAGGCGATCTCCAGCCCGATGCCCCGGTTCCCGCCCGTGACGACGGCACGCTTCCCACTGAGGTCGAACAGTTCGATCTGAGTCGCGTGCATGTCACACCCCTTCCGATGCCTGGCAGTCGATGAGGATCTTCATCGCTTTGCCCGATTCAAGAGCCTCGAAAGCCTCCATAGTGTTCTCGAGGGGAACAACCCGCGAGACGATCGCGTCGACCGGAACCGTTCCCTCAGAAATCAGCTGAATGGCTTGGACGAAGTCGTCACGTGTGTAGACACGTGCGCCGAGGATCTCGAGTTCGCGCCAGAACACGCGCGGCAGGTCGAGTGGTTGAGCATGCGCGTGGATGCCAACGACCACCACTCTGCCTCGTACACGGGAGAGCGAGGTGGCCACCAGAATGCCGTGCGCGGATCCCGAGACCTCGAACACGACATCCGCCCCGTCGCCGTCGCTCCACCTCTCCACCCATTCCACCTGATCGACATCGAGTGGATTGATCGTGGAGAACCCGAGTGCCGCGATGTTCGCCTGCCTCTCACGATCCACTTCGATCACGAGAACCTCGGCTCCGAGGTCGCGTGCTACTACCCCGATCAATGCGCCGATCGGCCCGCCGCCGATGATCACGGCCCGCTCGCCTGCCGTGAGCCGCGAGCGAGTGACATCGTGGACGGCCACGGCTACGGGCTCGACCAGCGCGGCATCGCGAAGTGAGATTCCGGCGGGCAAGGGGATGACCAGGTTCGCCGGCACGTTCCACCTGGTTTGCATCGCACCAGGTGAGTCAATGCCGACGAACTCGAGATTTTGGCATACATGGTTGTGGCCGTCACGGCAGGCACGACACTCACCGCACCACGCGAGGGGCATGACCGTTACGCCATCACCGAGCTCGAAACCGTCGACCCCCTCACCCACCGCCGACACGTTGCCGCTCATCTCGTGACCAATGACAGTGGGCGACCTATGGTCCATATGACCGCGCAGGATGTGCAGATCGGTCCCACAGATGCCCGTGTACGCGACCGCGAGCTGCACCTCTCCGGCACCCGGCTCCGTCGGCTCGCTCGGGCGTATGTCTATCGCGCCATGTCCCACATACGTGACAGTCGTCATCTCATTCCCCTCGCCCGTCCAGGGCCGCGCCTGCTCCCTCTGACGCATCGGAGGCCGGCCACTTGTACGGCCACTCCATCTCGCCGAGCATGTACTTCTCGACGTTGAATACGCCGTTCGTTGTGTCTTCGAGCGACTTCGGCCCATCGAAACCGACCACGTCCCAGCCCACGCGATTGCGGTTTCCGCCGTAGACAGGGTCGCCGTAGTACCCCTGTCGTGTGTGCAGCAGGAGGGCAGAGAAGAAGTCAGACCCGTTGTCTGACGCCCCACGATCGGATGCCGCTGCCCCCGCCGGGACCCAGGCGACCTCGTCGCCGAGCACCGTGGACTCAGGTTTCGGCGCGCCCGAAAGCGCCACGAGCACCTCGTCTTGCTGCTGTTCGTCGAGCGCGACGAACTCGACTCCGTATGCCTCGCGGCTGAGGCGATCGAGCTCGCGTACCCCCTCGTGGTACGTCGCTTGAAGCTCGGCGATCCTCCCCCGCCACGCGTCGGCCTCCTTGCCGCTCATCGCGAGGAAGCCCGACCCGTCAGCAGAGGCGTAAATGTAATCAATGCCCGACAGGTACCTGTCGATGAAGAGCGTAACCCCGGCCTCCTTCGCTCCCGCATCGTGATCCGTGGGCATGACCCGCGCCGTCGCAGCCTCGATCGTGTCCCACTCGTGATCGCTGAAGAACAGCCTCTCAGTGGAATCCGGGTCAATGGGCGGGATGTCGTTGCTCCACGCAGCCTTGCTGGCAGGATGCACCTCGTCACTTGGCAGGCGGCCGCCGTCCAAGGGCACATAGGGGCGCGCACGTCCGGCAGCGCGGTCGGCGCGGCGCCGTCCGATGCCGGGCGTGGCGGCAATGTGCTCGGCACAGCGCCATGCGTTCGCCATCATCAGCGGCGTGGGGTTGACTCCGGTCGACGTCGGGAACCCGCTGCCGTCGAGCACGAACAGGTTGTCGACATCGTGTGCCTGGCCCCAGCCGTTGAGCACCGATTTCGACGGGTCCGTGCCCATACGGGCCGTACCGTGCTGGTGAGTCGTGGTACCGGGAATCATGTCGGCGAGACCGACGGTGTGGATGCGCGAGGCACCCGCGGCCTCAAGGATCTCGGCATTCTTGGCCACCTGCCAGTTCGCCATCGCGATGTCGTTCGGGTGGCTGGTGTAGGTGATACGTGGAACAGGTATGCCCCACGCGTCTTGAACGTCGGGGTCGAGATCGACCCGGTTCGTGTGCCGCGGCATGTCGTGCAGGATCATCCCGATCTTCATCGCGTAGTTGAAGTAGTCGCGGTCCGCGTTCTTCATGGCCTGACCCCACAATGGGCGGTCGGGCATCGACCAGTTGATGGGCTGCAACGTCCCAGACGCCGTGATGAACGATCCGTTGATGTGCCCTCGTGACGCGTCCGATTCGTAGAACTGGAACGATCCCCCGTTCAGGTAATAGCCAGTCCAGCCGTACAGAGGGTCGTTCACCAAGTTGTCGAATAGGCCCGTGGCGTAGCAATACTCGTGGAACGTCGCATTGCGACCGACAAGGCCGCTGCTGTTTGCAAGACCGTCCGGAAACAGTGTCGACGTCGACAGCAGCAGCAAGCGCGCGGACTCGATCGCGGTCGAGCACAACACGACGATCTCGGCTTCTTGCTCGACCTCGCGACCCTCGGGATCAAGGTAGGTGACACTCTTCGCGCGCCCGTCCCGACCCACGTTCACCCGCGTCACGTAACTGTCGGCCCGCAACTCATAGAGGCCTGTGGCGAGCGCTTCGGGAATGAAGCTCGTAAGCGTCGTCGATTTGCTCAGCCCCGGGTCACCATAAAGGTTCCAGAAACCCGTGCACTGCGCGGGCGGGCGTCCGTTGTGCTCGCGCGTCACGAGACCTTGCGGTACAGGTGCGGCGTCGATACCGAGGCGGTCACACGCCTCGTAGAACTTCCGTCCGAACGCCGTGACGGGCGGCGGGGGCGTGGGATATGGGCGACTGCGGCGCACCTCATATGGGCTCTCACGATCGAGACCGCTCGTGCCGAACGCCCACTCGACCTTCGTGAGGTAGGGCTCGATATCGTCATAGGTGAACGGCCAGTCCGCGAGACTGGCGCCCTCGACCTCGCCGTGAATGGTCAATTGCCGGAAGTCGGAGGGACGGGGGCGCGGCATCCACGCATTCCAGTGCACCGTCCCGCCACCTACCTGCTGCGGGAGTGGAGAGAACGGAAAAATCTCGGCCTTAGTGTTCTCGTCCGGGCGACGGGTCCTCGGCTTGATACGCACATCGGGGTGCAGGTAGTTGCGTCCGAGGTACTTGATCTCGTCGAACGAGAAGTCCTTCGGCGTCAACCACGGGCCGCGCTCGAGGCCGACCACGGACAGCCCCTTCTCGGTGAGCACCTTTGCCACCGTTCCGCCCGTCGCACCAGCCCCGACGATCACCACGTCAACCTTCTCCGGCTTCCGCGCATACCGTGATGTTCTACTCATTGTTGTTTCTCCCTACTATTTGAGCCGTTGATGCATGCTTCGAAGATGGTTCCGGGCGTTCAGTTCGAGATCTGCGCGTAGTTGCGCCGTCTGAACAACGTGCTGAACCCGCGCGAGATATCCTTCGAACCGCCCGACGTGAGATACACCGCGAGCAGCACGAGGACGCCCTGAATGACGAGCTGACCCTCCGCCTGCACATTTCGAAGGTTCATGATGTTGGCGATGGTCCCGATGAGCAGTGCCCCGAGCACGGCGCTCACGGGATTCCCTTTGCCGCCGAAGAGCGCGGCCCCACCGACCACGGCCGCGGCGATCGAGTCGAGCGCGTAGTTCTGACCTGCCAACGCGCTGCCACCCGAGAGCTGTGCGGCGAGGATCAAACCGGCGAGACCGGCCAAGAACCCTGAGATCGAATAGGCAAGGATGACGTTCCTGCGAACCGGGAGCCCCGAGAGCAGCGCCGCATGACTGTTGCCGCCAATGGCGTACTGCTGTCGCCCGAAGATGGTGTATCGCATTACCAGCGCCGCGACGATCGTGACGATGATGAGCAGGACGGTGGGCGATGAGATGCCGAGTACCTGGCCGTTGAACAGACTGATGAACTCCTGGTTCGTTATCGCGATAAGCGAACCGCCCTGCACGAAGAACGAGATGCCCTGGATGATGCTCAGCATGCCGAGCGTCGCGATGAACGGGGTGATTCGCCCGAAGACGACCGCCAGGCCGTTGAGCACGCCAACCCCGGCGCAGATGACCAGGGCGCCGCCGATCGCTACGAGGAGCGAGCCGCCATGGGCCAGGATCCACGCCGAGAAGACCGTCGCGAGGGCGGCGATCGCGCCGACCGACAAGTCGATTCCCGCAGTGACGATGACCATGAACTGTCCGATCGCGAGGATCGAGACGATGGCACCCGTGAGGATGATGTTCTGGAGGTTCCGGCCGGTGAGAAAATACGGCGACGCGAACGAGCCGATAATCATGACCACCACGAGAGCCAACAGAATCGGGACGTACGACCCCGTGAACAGGCGCCGCACGCGTAAGCGAAAGGCCTGCTGCGGGTCGGAAGCAGGCGCAGTGAGCTGCTCATCGCGGTTCTTGAGTGTGTCAATCATTTTGGATGATTCCGTTCTCTGACATGACCTACCGCAGTAGACCCAATAGATGATCTAGATCCGTCATCTCGTGCTCGAAGGAGTCGGTCAGCCGTCCGTTCTGCATGACGTAGATGCGGTCGGCCATGAGCGCCTCGCTCAGCTCGGACGTGAGCAGCAGCACCGATCCGCCCTCCGCGAGATACCTGGCTATGCCGTCGTAGATGCTCTCCTTGGCCGAGACGTCGACGCCACGGGTCGGCTCGTTGATGATGAGGACGTCGGCGCCGGCGGCGATCCATTTGGCGAACACGACCTTCTGCTGGTTGCCGCCGCTCAGCGTCCCCACGACCTGCTCAGCGTCCCGCACCTTGATGCCGAGCTCGCGGATCATCTCGTCGGCGATGTCCGATTCCTTCCCACCTTGTCGAATGCCGAACCGATTGATCGACCCGAGGCTGGCCAACGAGATGTTTGCCTTGACCGTCATGTCGAGCACGAGCCCTTGAGACTTTCGGTCTTCGGGGATCATGCCGAGCCCCGCGCCGATCGCTTCGCGCGGCGCGCGGCCCCGCAGCCGATGAGTCGTGTTGACTTGGATCTCACCAGCTGTGCGCGCCCTGCTGCCGAAGAGCGCTGCACCGAGCTCGGACTGCCCGCTGCCCACCAACCCCGTGACCGCGACCGCCTCGCCCACCTTGACGGTCAGCGAGATGTCACGCAGCAGATTCGAGTCGCTGAGGCCGCGCACGTCAACGATCGCCGGCGCGTCTCTGGAGACGGCCTTGGGATTGATCCGGCGGCGAGTTCCACTCGTGATCTGCCCCAGGAGATCGTCGACGAGACTCTCACCCACCATCGAGCGAACCGCGGCGTCAGGGGCGAGTTCGGAGACCGATCTGGTCTGTATCCGGCGCCCGTCCCGCATCACCGAGATTCGATCGCACAACCGGTAGACCTCATCGAGCCTGTGCGAGATGAACACCACGGCGACGCCCTCGGAGCGCAGCTTGTCAACGACTTCGAAGAGTCGATCGACATCGGGCTGCGGTAGCGTCGCCGTGGGCTCGTCCAGCAGGAGCACTCGGGCCTTGTGATGCACAGCCTTCGCGATCTCAACCACCTGCTGCTCGGCCATCGAAAGCATCCCTACTGGGGTGTCGACAGGGATGTCGAAACCAAGGTTTCGGACGGCGGCCGCGGCGTTGCGGCGTACGGCATTCCAGTTGATGACGCCCAGCTTGTTCCGCGGCAAGTCGGAGATGTACACGTTCTCGGCCACAGTCAGAGCCGGCGCAAGGCTGAGTTCTTGATGGATCGTGTAGATGCCGGCCTGCTGCGCGTCGATCGGGCGAGAGAATCGCACCCGCGCGCCCTCGAGGTACAACTCCCCTTCGCTCGGAGCCTCGATTCCGGACATAATCTTGACCAGCGTCGACTTCCCCGCGCCATTCTGACCCAGCATCGCGTGACACTCGCCAGCCCAGATGTCGAGATCGATGCCGTCGAGCGCCCGCACACCCGGGTAACTCTTCGACACCCCGACGAGCCGCAACAACGGATCGCCGCGTCGACCCTCCTGACCAATCGGATCGGATCCTGATCTCGAATCAGTTCCCATCGTCATTCCCTCCTCGCTGAGTGTCAGACGACTCGGCGGCAGTCTCAGAACTTGGCGTTCTCTTTGAGGAACTCCGCGGCGTTGCCAGGGGTGTAGAGCGGTGTGTCAATGTACTTGATGCCCCCGGGGCAGGACTCGCTTTGGGGAACGCCCTCGATGGCGGCCTTCGCCATCTCGACGGCCACTTGACCTTGCACGTCCGGACTGTTTGCGCCGTCCGCGAAGATCGGACCATCGGGGTTGTCGATCATGAACTGCACGGTGGACATGGCGCCGTCGTAGGTTCCGATCACTGCCGTGTCCCAAATCCCCATGCTCGTCAACGCTGACTGGACGGACGGGAGCATTGAGTCGCTCGCGACGAACAGCAGCTGCAGATCAGGGTTCGCCGTCGCGACCTCCCGCAACGGCGCGAGGGCGCCATCGGCCGTCCACTCGCCGAAGACCGTCGGCAGCATGTCAAGGTCAGGTGCGCCAGGAACCGACTCATAGCCGCTCGTGAATCCGGAGGTACGAAGCTCGGTCACAATCTCTCCGGGGAAGCCGCCCACCATCACCGCCTTGACGGGGTCGGGGCCGGCGTTACGTGACTTCATCACCTCGGCGAGTTCGGCCCCGACCCCGGCAGCGGTCGCCTCCTGGTCTTCGGCGACGTAGCAATAAGCGCTCGATGCGAGCGATTCATCGAGGTTCGAGTTGACCGCAATCAACGGAATGTTCGCTTGCTTCAGCGCGGTGACGGAGCTAGCAACGCCCCTCGGGTCGGCGGGGTTGATGATGACGGCTCCCACACCCTTGGTGATGAAGGTCTGCACGTCGGAGTTCTGGACGATCGGATCACCCTTGGCATCGGACTCGAGCAGTTCGATGCCCTCTTCGGCCGCCGCGACCCGCGCCCCCTCGGACTGAGCGGCCCACCAGTCACTCTCAAAGTTGCGCTGGGCGAACCCCACCGGCGCGGAGGTTTCTTCTGCCGCGCCGCCCACAGCCCCCGATGCGCAGCCAGCCAAGGCTACGACGACGGCCGACACGGCGGATACTGCGATGAGCTTGCTTGTTTTCATGGTGATGCACCTCTTCGTGAATCAGGTTGGGAACAGCTCGGTCGAACTGTCCGGATGATGCAGGCAAGGGGGTACCTACGTTCGCGCGATGGCGAGCTACCCTTGACCGCTACGAGGATCTTCGGGAACGCGGACCCCCGACGCACGCCGTGCGTTCCTCGTTGAAGTCGTCCGCGTGACGTGCACGTAGGGTCTACTGGCTCCGGCCGGCGCGCATGTATCCCAGCTGATTTCCCCTCACCTTGGTTCGAACTCGATACACCGATGTCGAGGCCGTGATGTACAGCGTTCGCCAATCGGAATCGCCCCAGTTGAGGTTGGAGACCTTCTCCGGAACCTCGATCGTGCCTATCCGGTTCCCCGCCGGGTCGAAGATCCAGATCCCCTCGGGGCCGGTCACGTACAGGTTGCCGAGTTCGTCAACCTTCATGCCGTCGACGAAGCCGTCGGAGTTGTCGCTGACGGCGCTGATCCCGGATGCGAAGACGCGGTCGTCCGACAGGGCTCCGTTCGCGTCGTACTGGAAGGAACGGATGTGCGCGCGCTCGGTATCACCGACGTACAGTCGCGACTCGTCCGGTGACAAGCAGAGGCCATTCGGCTGCCCGAAGTCCGCGGCCAGAAGCTGCAGTTCGCCAGCGCGCGTTACGCGGTACACGCCGCGGAATTCGAGCTCCAAGTCGCGTTCGACGCCGAAGACGGGCATCCGGCCGTACACGGGATCAGTGAACAGTACCGCGCCATCGCTCGCGACGATCACGTCGTTCGGGCTGTTCAGCTCACGACCTTCCCAGCGTTCGGCGAGCACGGTGCGCGAGCCATCGGCGGCCTCACGCACGACTCTGCTCGTCGAGTGCTCACACACGATCAATGCGCCGCCATTGTCAATCGTCATCCCGTTGCACTTGTCGCTCTCAGCGCGTTCGATCGTCACCCCTTCGTATTCGCGCCAACGCCGCCGCTTGTCGTGAGGCATGTCACTGAACAACAGCGACTGATCCGGCATCCAAACGGGACCCTCAGTGAAGCCGAATCCGCTCGCCACACTCTCGAGACGCGACATCGGTTCGATCAGGTCGGCCATCCGTCTCTCAGGCGCTCCCCCAGACACCGCCCTCGCATGGCGCGCCGGCGCGTTAGCTCGCAATTTGTCCTCCATCGGCGTAGAAGGGCGCCCCGGTCGAGAAGCTGGAGTCGTCGCTCGCGAGGAACACGACCAACGGCGCGATCTCGGTTGGCAGCCCCGCCCGCCCGATGGGGTTGCCGCTTTCGGCTGCATCCGGATCAGCCTGGGCAGCGAGAAAGCTCCGCCCGATACCGGTCATGATGAGTCCTGGGACGAGAGCGTTCACAGTGATGTTCTCCCGAGCATGGTCCATCGCCATGGCGCGGGTGAGGGACATCACTGCCCCTTTCGAGGCGATGTAGGCCGCGTTGTCCGGCCAGCCGAGAAACGAGCTCGGCGACGCGGTGTTGATGATGCGCCCGCCTCCTCCGCGCCGCATCTCAGGGATGGCGAAGCGCGAGCAGAAGAAGATGCCGTCGACGTTGATCGAGAAGATTCGCCGCCACTCGCTGGTCGGCAGGTCGACGACGTTGCCCTCCATGGGATTGATGCCCGCGTTGTTGAACAGAACGTTCACGCCGCCAAAGGCCGCGACGGTCTCCTGGATGAGCCGACGCGCGTCGTCCTCCTGCGAGACGTCACAACGGACGGCGATCGCGTTGCCGCCCGCCTGCTGGATCAGCTCCGCCGTTTCCTCGGCACCGGCCGTATCGACATCGCTGACGGCGACACTGGCTCCTTCTGCCGCGAGTGCGATGGCGGACGCGCGCCCGATCCCCGAAGCTCCGCCCGTGACGATCGCCGTTTTTCCGGTCAGTTTCACGTTGTCCTTATCCAATGACTAGAGGGGTACGAGCTGCACCCAAGAGCGACTGCGTAACCACACGGAGTGCGTGCGGCTGGCGCACGGCCCCTCGCAATGCGCGGGAGCGAATCGCGAGAGCAAGATCTGCGATTGCCCGCGACTGCAAGAGGCCGTGCTGCCCGAACGGTCGAGTCAGACCAGGGCCGGCGCCTCACCCGCACGTGACAGATCGAGCGGGCGTGCCAGATCATCCGTCTGAACGACTCGATCCGCGACACCGTAGTGGTTGAACGTGCAACGACCGAAGTACGACGTGAAGTCGCTCAGCGGGCCGATCGGGATCTGATCGAACGGACCGTCCTGGATCGAGATGTTGCCCGTGCCCTTCATCGTGTCCGCGGCCTCGAACTCGAGGTGGACCCAAACGAGTTCGTTCTTCTCGAGCCCGATCTCGGTGTTGGCCGGGGTCTGGCGGTAACAGATGGAGTACGCCTTTCCGAAGAACGGGAACTCCTCCTTGTCGATCGGCTTGAGGTCCTCGACCACGCCCGACACGAGGTGTGATCCCCGGCGTCCGACCGTGTACTCATAACGGTCGGAATCCTCGGCGGAACGAGGGGTGATTGCCATCTGGCCGATCTTCTTCGGGTAACCCCACACCTCACGCCCATGAACGAGCACCAGATCGTCGTCGACATAGAGCTGCACGAGGAACAAGCCCTCAGAGTCCGGGTCGTCAGGCAGATGCGTCTTGATGCCGATACCCCACTCATGGAACGGGTATGCCCACGTGCGAACGCCCTCCTTCTCCGTCTCCTTGAAGTACCCCATGTAGATGACGACTTCGTCTGTGGCCACGAGCGGTGCCGGCACGAGTTTGCGCAAGTGCTCGAGGTCGCCCTTGGCGGTCATGATCAGATAGTCGGCGTCGATACGCCCGATCATTTCGCCGTTGTCGCACGCCATCCAGTCGAGTTCGTAGTTCCTACAAACTTCTCCCTGCTTCACAGGTTTCTCCCATCTCCATTGATTGCGGCAGTGGCGAGAGTGGTACAGCAACAAGCTCACCGCGGATGGGTCGTGTTTGAGCATCCGGGCCGGACTTCAGAGCTTTCGCCAGGCAGTTCCCCCGCCGTGTTCCCGATGCTATGTCAGGCTCGAACGAGATGTCAACATTTGGATATTGTGTCACTCTGTTGGCACACTTAGACTTGCTCATATGTCGGACCAGGCGGGCACGATCCAATTGGTCAGACGAATTCAACCGGGAAAACATGACTCAACTTTCTGAACCGACCAGTCGCTGGTCGAGCGCGTCGGCCTCGCCCGCAGTCACACGTGCGGCCGTCATCCTCGAGATACTGGCCAAGAGCCGCGGCCTGCCGATCTCCATCGGCCAAATAGCCGCATCCGCCAAGATCCCGCGTTCTTCGGCGGCGAATATCTGTGCCGCACTCTCGGGCTCCGGGATGGTGATCGAGACTGACCGTGGCTTCATGCTCGGGCCGCGACTGTTTGAATTCGGCCAGGCCTACGTGTCCACCCTCGACCCGTTGCGGAGCTTCACTGAGGCCTGCCAGAATCTTCCTCCCAGCATGAGCGACAAAACCATCCAGCTCGCCACACTCGACGGGCTCGATGTCATGTACCTCGGTCGACACGACGGTAATCAGCGCATCCAGATCGCATCGAGTGTCGGCCTTCGGCTGCCGGCAAACTGTACTGCGCTCGGCAAGGCCATGCTCGCGGATCTCCCCAGGGACGAGAGCGCCGAGCGACTGCACGCCGCGGAGCCGCTTCCGTCGCTGACGAGATACTCGAAAACGACGGCCGCGGAGCTCGAACTGGAGCTCGAACAGATCCGGCACACCCGATACGCCATCGACGATCAGGAGACCACGGAAGGGATTCTGTGCGTCGGTGTTGCGGTGCCCGACATACCTCAGGGGTCCGGCAGGTTCGGAGTCAGCATCACCACCCTGAAGAGCCTCGCCACTCGGGCGCGGATCGAGCAGCTCGTCAAGACCGCCACCGACCTCGCCCGCGCGGTTTCACGCCCTGCCGGTGCTGTTCTCGGCTGACTGACGGAGCGGGATACCTCGCCGAGTGGGGTCCTAGCGGCCAGCGGAGCATCTCGGCGCACGTGAGAGAGGTTCCCCTTACTCCTCTGTTTCTGCCTCACGTGGGTAGCTGGATAAGCCCGCAGAACGGACATCGCCAGACTGGAGTGCGCTTCGGGTTATCGACGGCCTCGAGGTGTACGAGGCATTGGCGGCAGTTGGGGGCGAAGCCGCGCCAGGTGGTGTCCTCGTCGGGGGTCATCGGGTCAGGGTAGGCGTCTGCGCGTGAGGGTGTAGGTATGTGTCCACAGGGTTTGCTGGTGGGCTGACCCCGTTTTGTAGGTCCAGCCGTTGTGTGAGTTGTCCTGTTGCCCGAGGGTTCGGGCAGGGAGACTGGTCAGATCATGTCGAACAGCAGGAAGCGTCACACTCCGGAGCAGGTCGTCCGCAAGCTCGGGCAGGCCGACAGGATGCTCGCCGACTGGCAGGACGTCGCCGCGGTGTGCCGGGAGCTCGGGGTGTCGGAGCAGACGTAGTACAGGTGGCGAAACCGACGACTCACACACCGCCCGGACCGACTGAAGGGTGCGGCCCACTGGTGCTGGCGATGATGCGGGCGGCGCCTTCAAGGGTGAGGTCGGTCAGCCCGGTCTTGTCGAGGGCGCGAGCAAAGGTTCGTTCGAGTCCGTTTAGCCCTTCGTATCCGGCGTGTAACGCATTGTCGAAATGTTCTGTCTCGGCCTCGCGCACAAGGATCGGGCCGACTGGATAGGGGTTTGGCTTTCGTTGAACGAGGGAGACGTTTTCGATGTAGGCGTGCACGACCTTGTTGGCAAGGTCTTTGATCTGAGCGAAAGCGGGACGCGCGTTGATGTGCGCGAGGTAATCGTCAAGGGTCGATTGGTCGAGGTCCGCGAGGGTGGTGCCTTGCGCGCTGATCCAGCTGAGGAATCGTGCTCTGGCCAGAGTTGCGCTGCGTTGGTTTGTGAAGACGCCGATCGTGATGTCGTTGCCGTTGTCGCGGTAGCGCCGGAGCAGTTGCGGGAGGACCACCCATCGGTGGAATCGGCGAAGGATGGGCGCGTGCTCGCGCGGCAGGTGCGCGGCGTGGGTGTCGACGAAGATGTTGAGCTCGTGGAGGAGTACGGGGATCGGCGGGAGTGTGTCGGCGTCGATCAGGAGTCGGCGGAAGTATCGGGTCCGTGGTCCGGGCGGGAGTTGGTCGATTGTGAAGTGGCCGATGGGCAGGTTCCCTGACGCCATGTCACGCAGCGTTCGGTCGATATCTCCTCGCCGTAGCCAGCGGACGATGGACCGTGGATCCATCGGCGCGGTCGTGAGGTAGTCGCGCAAATTGGCGAGCGGCGGCGGGAGGGAACCGTCGTTGCCGAGGAGCTCCTGGAGGCGTTCGTCCAGGCGACAGTGCCCGCACTGTGCGCCGGTGAGGAATCGTTCGCTTCCACAGGTGCTGCAGGCGAATCGGCGGGGTTGGCCGGCGCATTCCGCGCAGCAGACATCTCCGCGCTTGTTGATGAAGGCGAGAACGCGCGTCTCGGAGCAGGACGGGCACGTCGCGGGGTTGCGGCGGAGTGCGCTGTAGCAGGCGTTGCAGATCTGTCCGCCGAGGAGGAAGTAGCGGCGCGGCGCATCTTTTTCGCAGCGGGTGCATGTGTGTGCGGTGCCGGGCATGGTCAGTTGCCGGGCTGGTCGGGGCGGTGTAAACGTGCGCGGACGGGGCGGAGATCCCCGATGGAAATGTCGCGAGGTCCCTGGCCGGCCGCGTCGGCATGGGTGGTGATGCGCTGGGACTTGATGGTGAGGAGTTCACTGGGCCCGCAGTCGAAGATCTTGCAGAGCGCGGCGAGCACCTCGATGTTCAGCCGTTCTGGGGTGCGGGTCACCAGGCGGAAGACTTGCTCCCGGGAGAGCTGCACGCCGTGGTCTCGTAATGGCTGGATCAGGTCGGTGGTTTGGAACATGCCGACGTCGGCCATGAGAGTGCGGAGGTTCCAAACCACGGGGCCGTCTTGGTCAGTTGCCATCGTTGTCTCCGTAGATTTGTGAGAGCGCGCGGGCGAGGGCGCGGTTCTTGAAGTCGTCGCCGACAGAGGTGTAGATCGCGGTGGTGGACGCGTAGGCGTGACCGACTTGGTCTTGGACGAACTTCTCGCTGTAGCCCCACTCAATGAGGTTCGTCACGTAGGTGTGCCGGAGCGCGTGCGGCGTCAGCTCAGTGGGGAGACCGACCTGGTCACGCAAGTCCGCGAACCGCATGTTCAGGTAGCGGGTGCTGACCCTTGTGTGCCGCTCCGTGGGCCAAAGAACGTCGGTGTGCCAGTCACTAACGAACCGCGGACGAGCGAGGTCGACCCATTGCCTCAGCCCATCAACGACCCACCCGATCTCCGGGACGGTCAGGACGGTGCGTCGTTTCGGACCGGTCCCCCGGGCTGCCTTCCCATGCCGCACGTAAAGCGCGCCGAAACTGCCGAAGCGCGGTGCCGCCGGATTCGACCGTAGATCAGCGATGTCGAGCCCGACTACCTCGGCGCGACGTAGCCCGAAGGCGTAGATCGTCTTGAATATCTGCGAGTCTCTGAGGGCGTTGAGTGCGCCCTTCCGCCGCGTCCGGAGGATGGAGTCCACGCGGTCGTCGGCGGCATCGAAGAACCGTTGCAACTCATCCGTCGTCAGCGCCCGCCGGCCGGGACGCGCTTCGAAGTCGAGAAGATGCGCAATGGTGTTCCAGTCATGGCAAATCTGCTGAGAGGCTACCCCGAACCTCTTCGTGCACTCGGCCGGCCAGCCGTAGCGAATGTCACTGATGAAGTCGCAGAACAGCCGGATCGTCAGCTGATAGCTACGAAGTGTGGCGCGGGTCAATGGGTTGGCACCAGACCGCGCGCGCGTCGTGAAGTCTTCCAAGTCTCCCGGTGCCCACCGCCACGGATAGTCCTCACAGAACAACTGAAACCGGCGGATGAACTGCTGCCGCCGCTCGACAGTCCTCGGCTGCAGGCCACGACTCGCCTGCTGGTCGCCCCAGCGAGCCACCATCGCATCGAAGACGAACCGTTCTTCGTCCAGAGCAACCACATTCGCCGCGAGGACGATCAGTGACGGCGAACTCCCCGGCTCGTGGTGGATCACGGGAACCATGTTGCATCCAACGCATCATCGTTGCAATAGGTTGGACTCGCCCGCAGTCGACACGTCTACCACCCGCTGCGACTGCGACCGTCGAATCCGGGACGTTCGCGGAGGGGTCTTACGGCTTCCACACCATCAGCACGACTACCGAGACCAGGCAGATGGCTGCAATGCCCGAGCTCACCGCGACGCGCGTGTAGCGCTGCTTCGGTTCCCGCCGTTCCGGGTGCAGGTATGTAGGGATGACGATCCCGAGCGTGAGCGCAACGGCGATCACATAAAGGATGAGAGATCCCAGAACCCAGGGGGTGGTGATGGAGAGGTCATATTTCGGGTCGGCCATACCCATGACCCCGAATCCGGTGACAATCACAAGGAAGGACAGGTAGGTCAGGAGGCGGAGGCTCTTCGCTGACGCCGTTGCGCGGGCGTTGTCTCCGGTGCGAAGCGCGCGCAGGGCGGTCATGGGCATGATGGCGATGGGGCCGATGATGAAGACCGCGGTGGCGACGTGCAGGATGCTGAACAGAAGGTCCAAGGGGATTTCCTTTGCTGAAGGGCTGCTTGTTAGGCGGCAGGGACGGTGGCGACGAGTGTGCCGTCGACGAGGTTGACGACGCCGTGCATCCGGGGCAGGTGGACGAGGTCGTGGGTGACGAGCAGCGTCGAGGTATTCAACTCGTCGGTCAGGCGCAGGATGAGCTGGATGATGCTGGCGCCGCGTTCCTGGTCAAGGGCGCTGGTGGGTTCGTCAACGAGGAGCACGCTGGGGTCGTTCATCAGGGCGCGGGCGATGTTCACTCGCTGGCGTTGACCTCCGGAGAGCTGATGGGGTCGTTTGTCTCGGTGGTCGGCGAGTCCGACCGCGTCCAGAAGTGTCTCGGCTCGTTTGGTCGCGTTGCCACGGTTTCGGCGGGAGTGGCGTGCGCCGAGCTCGTTCATGACGGACAGCTGCTCGAGCGCGGTCAGGGACGGGATGAGGTTGGACTGCTGGAAGACGATGCCGATCTTGTTCCGGCGGGTCTCAGTCGCTTCGCCGGGGGTGAGGCGGGTGGCATCGATGTCGTCGATGAGGGAAGCACTTCCGATCGGACGATAAGCGACGCGGGAACCACGACGCCTACCGCCGCGATTCACATCGCTGCGTGCACCGCGCGCTGGTCGGCCTGCTCAGAATCGATCGATTTCGGTGCCTCGTCGTGTATTAGAGGATTCCAACAGTTCTGTTCCGAGCTGTCAGAGGGTGTTGCAGATAGCGCACCTATGCGTGCATCTTCATCGTGCGAGGTATACGTGCATCCCGAAGCCAGCCGGATCGCTTGCGGTCAATCGCGGTAGGCGTACACGGTGAGGGACCGGCTTGCGGGCGCGTCGTCGTTCGTTTCGCTTCACCGTGTGGAGGGCGCAAAGCGGACTCCTCCGGTCTCGTGACGGGCGTTCACGCCGGGTGCCTGTGAGTCCGTCGACACGCTGTCCTGAAGCGCGGGACCCAAATTCGTAGTGTGGTCGAGCGGAGGTTTCCCGAGGATCTTCCGCGCTGCATCCAGAGTTGCGAGCGCTTCCCCGAAGATGAGCGAGTCCAAATGCTTCATGTTGATGTGGACCAACTTCTGATCCTGGGGATCGTGCTCGACGCGGAGCGCGCAAGCGGAGCCAATCGGCTCAATTTCCCGACAAGTCGAGCGATATAGTGCACGTCCGCGATCAGTTCCGCTTGCGTCAACGATTCCCGATCGTGGTGGCGAGGACGATGCCCCAGCCTGTTGTTCTCTCGTGGGAGGGGCATCGTCCTGGCCGTTGGGTCGCTCAGCCGTTCGAGGAGGGCGCTCCTGGGACCAGCACGGCCCGTCCGGGGATCTGACCGGTGGCGAGGCGCTCGAACACTTCGTTGATTTCCGAAAGTGGGTGTCGTTCAATCGCCGATACCAGGCGCCCAGAGCGGGCTAGCGCGAGTACCTCCTCGAGTTCATTCCGGGTACCCCAGTTGCTCGTCATCATCACTGCTTCGGCGGCGAAGCGGAAGAACGAGAACGGGAAGCTGCCGCCCGCGAGCCCGACGAGCACAAAGATACCGAGCCGGTCCACCGCTCCAGCACCAAGGGCCATGGTCGTGTCGATTCCGACAAAGTCAAGAACAGCCGCTACCCCGTCCTGGCCGGCGGCAGTGCGAATCTGTTCCGCGGCATCAGCATCTCGAGGGTCGACGGTGACGTCGGCGCCGAGCTCGTGTGCGGTCTGACGCTTCTTCTCGTCGGTGTCGACGACGATCACCTTTGCCGGGGAGAGCAGCTTCAGGAACTGGACCCCGTACTGGCCGAGCCCTCCAGCGCCGATCAAGACCGCGCTAGTGCCGGGCACGAGGTGGGGCAGTGCCTTCTTGACCGCCGAGTAAGGCGTAAGGGCTGCATCGGTGAGAGCGGCTGCTTCTACCGGGTCGAGTCCGTCTGCCCGGAGCAAATGCCGCACGGACGGCACGACCATGTACTCCGCATACCCGCCTGCTGGGCCCATGCCGCCCCACAGGAATGTGTTGCAGAGCTGTTCCTTGCCTCCCAGGCAGAAACGGCAGTGACCGCAGCCCCAGCCGCCGAACACGACGACCGCGTCGCCGACCTCGAACCCGTTGCCTTCTGCGCCGGGACCGAAGGACTCGATCCAGCCTGCATTCTCATGACCCAGGGTGTGTGGGAAAGCGACACCCGGAATCTCGCCGGACTTGACGTGCAGGTCGGAGTGGCATGCCCCGGATCCACCGATTCGTATCAGGACCTCCCCAGGCCCAGGTTCTGGAGTCGGAACGTCCTCGATGACGAAATCCGACCCTACTTCGTTCAGTCGTGCTGCTTTCATATTGTGCGTCCTCTTCTGTTCACAGATAGGCCATTAGCAGGCCTTGTTCGGGATGGTGGTTCGCGGTCGCCTGCGATCGCAGGGTGCAACTCGTAGAAGCGTCGGTGCTGTTCGATCAGGGCGTTGGGTTCGCACCTCCCATCGACGTCAGGTTCACGTGGCGAGGCGGGCTGCCCATCCCGGGGAGGCGGCGCGGGGCGGCAACGAGAGGTCCCGACGTGAATTGCACGAGGGTCCGCACGTAAGCGGTCTCCGGATCAGCGCCCGCTGTGACCATGTCCTCGAGGGCGATCCGAATCGAACTCGCCACGGCTGCGGCAGCCGCGCGGGCGGCGACAGAGTCCGCCGCCAACCCGAGCCGGGGCGCCAACACGGGCGCGACCGACAGCTCACCGTCATGAACCTTTCGCATGAACACCGACCACATCTCCGAGTTGCGGAACACGAGGGGAAACAGCTGCAAAGTGCGCTCAGCAGATTCGCCCAGCAAGCTTGCCCGGAACGCGAGGCGCAGCACCTCCGTCAGGGCGATGTCTGGATCCGTTTCGACGATCACCGCGTTGAAACGTCGAATGAACCAGTCGAACACTGGCCCAATCGACTCGGCCTTGACCGGAAAGTACCGATAGAACGTTCGCTGCGAAATGCCGATCTCGCTCGCGATCTCAGTGATCGTCAGGTCCGTGGTGCCACGGGCGATGAACAGTGCGCAGCATTGTTCCGATGCGCGAAGACGCGCGCCCTCTCGCGGCTCGATTTCGCACTCCATCACGGGGGTGATGCTACACCTGCGTGGCAGAAACTGCCACGGCCTACCCAGGTGCGAAGTCTCCTCGCTGGAGGTTCGACCCTGCAGCAGATCTCCAATCACATCCGGCTCTCAGTTCCCGCCGGCACTGCTGCCTGCTGCCTCCGTGTCGTGGTGCGCAAATCTATCCGAGCCTCTTGCCGCATCGGTGAGCAAGGATCTTGTTCACCCAACGTCGGGCTCGTGTGTCCGTCAGCGGATCACTCACGGACGAGCTGCGCGCGCTGAGACCTCGCTGCCTCTTCTTCAGCGACGGTCCCTACAAGTTCCGCGATCTTCACGACGATGTCTCGCATCGGTTCCTCCGCCGTGCTGAACCCTCCACGAGGGGCAAGCGTCGGGCTCACCTGATCGAGTTCTTCGAATGTCACGCCATGCATAACCGGGACGAGAAGGCTTCGGCGGAGCAAGGCGCTCAACTCATTGCTCCCTATGCTCCGGTCGGCACGCAGCTTCTCAAGCATTGCGGGCGTCACCAGCACGATTCCCATGCGCGAGCTCTCCGGAGGTGAGGCCCAGCGCGTCAAGCTCGCGACCGAGTTGCAGCGTGTGCAGCGTGGAGACACGCTGTACGTACTGGACGAGCCGACGTCAGGGCTCCACTGCGCCGACACGGATCGTCTGGTCACGCATCTGCAGACGCTGGTCGATGCGGGCAACACGGTCGTCGCCGCCGAGCTGGACATGCGCGTTATCGCGGTGGCCGATCACGTGATCGATCTTGGCCCCGGCGCGGGCGACGCCGACGGGACCGTGGTTGCAGCTGGCACGCCTGCGCATGTCGCGGACAAGGGCGTCGGTGCTTCGGCGAGATACCTCGCCGCGGCATTGGAGGAAGCCACAGGCGTGACTCGATCGTGACGGCAGAACCATCGCGCGGGTACTCGCCGCACCGTCGCCGGTACCTCACCCGTGGACTATGCCAACAAGGGTGAGGTACCGGCGACGCTCGACGAGATCATGGTCTCAGGCGGGGAGTTTGGAGCCCAGGACGTCCAACTTTTCGATCGTGGGCTCGCTGAACAGTTTGCCGGTCTGCTCGCCGAGAGCGACCGCGACGGCGCCGGACAGGTGCGCGTCGCGGCCGGCGTCATCGGGGAACACGTCGAAGATCCCGAAGGAGGACGGGCCGAGACGGATCGCGAACCATGCGACGGTGGCCGGTTCCTCCTCGACGAGCCCTCGCCCGATGCCGAGGAATTCCTGGACCTCGTCTTCCTTGCCGGGCAGGGCCTCCACCCTGACAAGCAGTCCCTTCGTCACGCTCATGACATCACCTCTTCCTGGGTCGAATTACTCGCAAATTTCGCCACGACCGTATCGCAGAATGCGGACAGGTCATCGGGCGAGCGGCTGGTGATCAGGTTGCCGTCCACCACGACGTCCTGGTCGACGACGTCAGCACCGGCGTTGCGCAGGTCCGTGCGGATACTCGGGAAGGACGTCAAGGTGCGACCTTCGACCACGCCTGCCTCGATCAGCGTCCACGGCCCGTGACAGATCGCCGCCACGGGCTTGCCGCTTTGGACGAACTCGCGGACGAAGGAGACGGCGTCGGGGTCAACCCGGAGTTGGTCGGGGTTCACCGTGCCGCCCGGGAGAAGCAGGGCGTCATAGTGGGTGACAGAGGCGTCCGCGACCAACCCGTCAACGGTGAACGTGCCTGCTGCATCCAGATCGTTCTCACGCGCCTGAATCTCACCGTCATGGATCGACAGGACCTCGGTCTGTGCACCAGCCTGCTCCAGTGCCTCGCGGGGCTTCTCGAGCTCGACTCGCTCAACCCCGTCGGCGGCGAGGATGGCGACTCTCCTGCCCTGTAGCGTCTCGGTCATATCAGCTCGCCTTCTTCTCGGTCGACATGCCGGGCTTGATGAGGACCTTGGTCCAACCCTTGGACCTGGCGTCGAAGTTCTTGTAGGCATCGGCGGCTTGGTCCAGCGAGATCTCGTGGGAGACGATCCACGAGGGGGTCGCCTTGCCGGCCGCGATCAAGTCCCGCAACTGGCGGTTGTACCGCTTGATGGGGGCCTGTCCGCTTCCCATGGTCTGCCCCTTGAACCAATGCGTTCCGAAATCGATGGCCGCCTTTCCCTGCCTCGCGAGATCATCCTTGCCTCCAGGGTCCTGGGGGACGAACACACCAACGGTGCCGATTCCTAGTGTCCGTTGATTTCTATCCAGCGCCGCCATCCGGCGTCGAGCTCGTCGGGATGGTGATAGTCGGTGACCAGGCGCCCGAGCGGCACCCCATTCCACTCAGGGAGGGCCTTGACGTGCTCTTCGTGCAGGAGATCGTCGATCATCTCCATCAGGGTCAGGGTGCTCACTGTGCGCCTTCCTGCCGGATCGAGTCGCTGGCCAGGTCTTCGTAGGTGGTATCGCTCGTGATGACGATGGCGGGCCGGGTGTGGGCGCGGGCCAGGTAGAACCGCAGGAGTTCGGTCGCGAGTTTCCGGGGCAGTTCGTGGAGCGGATCACCGATGAGCGGTGCCGCGTTCTCGGCGGCTTGCCACGCCCATAGCGCCTGGTAGTTGGTCAGGTTCTGCGCATCGAGGTCGTAGCCACCCTCGATGATGCGCAAAGCGATGGTCGCGTAGCCGAGCGGGCTTGGTGTCAGGTCGATCGTTTCCATGCTCTTCCTCCTCGTTGTTCCCGGTGGGTGCCGGGGGCACGGAGTGGCCGGTACCGGTGGCGGAACGCAGTGCCCGGAGGGGGCGGTACCGGACTGAGCGAAGCGAGGGAGGATAAGGAGCCCCCGTAGGGAACGGAGTGATAGAGCCGGTTTAGGCTCGGAGGTCCCCGACACCCACGGGATTGAATCTGGCCGCGTAGCGGCTCGCCCAGCGGCCGTCAGGCCGGCTCTCCCCGGAGGGGTACGACGACTGGCAGTCGACGCGGGACCGCTCGGAAGTAGCTGTGATCAGTGGACACCTCCTCTGCGTGGTGGGAGGTTTAGGGCATGAGTAAGCGGGAGCGGATCGCGAGGACTGCTGCGATCTCGAACGGCATGGTCTGGTTCGGGTTAGCGACGTTCGTTGGGTTCTTCGCCGCGGAGCTCGCGCCTGCAGCTTTCACAGGCGGGTGGGTGAGCATCGTCGGCTGGATTCTGCTGACTTTGGCTGCACTCGGCTTGCTGATCATGGGGCTCCTCGAGCAGCGCACGATGCGCGATGCCCGGATCAGTTCGCGCACGGCGCCCTGAGAGGCGAGTCGGTGGTTACCGAGTAGCCTGGATCGTTCTCGGCCGGAGATTGGAGACCGGTCATTGGTGCTAACCGACGCTACGCGGCGCATTTTGATCGTTTGATGGACGATCGCATTCTGGAGAAGATCGCGGCCGAGTTCCCTCTGCAGTCGCTGACGGACCAGGAACGTCAGGCCGAAGAACTACCGATCACTCGCGATCCGAAACCCAAACGCTGCCGCGCCTGGGTGCGGTTTGGTCCGCACGCGATGCACGTCGACGCGGTGGTGGTGGCGTGGACCGATGACGCCTGCGGCGTGGAGTTCCAGGTGCGCGATCGCACCCTGCGCTGCTGGGTGTGGCGCAATGCTGTCACGCCCGTCTGACGGCAACGATGAGGGGGGCAAGGCTCGCCGCCTTGCCCCCTCATCGTTCGCTTTGATCAGCGGTGGTCCCGAGGATTTCGAGTAACGACAGCCGTGGCGTGTCCGAGGTCAGGTCCGATGTGGGTGGCGTCGATCACGCGACGGTAAACCACACCCGCGTCACCCTCGAAGGATGCATCTCGCTCCTTTCCGATCACGATCACGGCGTCGCCCTTGTGCAGGGATGCCACTGTGCCTTCGCCCAGCTCGAACTTGGCTTCGATGTCGTGCGCGAGCGGCTTGAGTCCCTCCACCCGCTCTCCCCCGCGATATTCGGCTGTGTTCTCCAGGACGGTGAAACTCACGACCGTGGTCTTGCCTGCGGCGCGTGACTCCGGGTCCGCGGCGAGGTTTCCGGTGACGAATCGAACGGACATGATTGCTCCTTCTCTCTTCAGCAATTGGCGATGAGCCGGTTAATCTGGTCAGGTTGAAAGCCGCTCCAGTGGTCCTGGTCTGAAACGACTACGACGGGGGCTTCTGTGTAGCCGAGTTCTTCGACCACGTAGTCACGAGCTGCGGTGTTCTCTCGGATGTCGACCACTTTGAAGGGCACTCCCTTCGCCTCGAGCACGCGCGTCGTCAGGGTGCAACGAATGCAGGTGGGACCGGTCGAATAGACGACCACTACCTGTTCGTTCATTTGCTCGTTCCTCTCCCCCACCAACCGTTTTTCTTTGCCTTCCGGCAGACAGAGATAAGACGGAGTGCGGAGCGTGCAGTGCGCACCATCTCGGGCGAAATAAGCCTGGAGGGCGCGTCCGCGATGGTGGGAACGGAGTCGCGAGAGCCGACGTATTCTCGCCAGCCGGAAAGGTCAAAGAACCGCATGTGCTGCGCCGTGTAAACGGCTCCACAGTGTGCTGTGGCGGTGTTGGTTTGCGTCATGAAGGTCACCTGATCGGTAGCTCAGTACCGTCGATCGGGGGCCTTCTACATTCGCCGGCACCGCCGCAGAGTTCCATCCCGTAGAGCGCGTAGAACGCTTCTGGGTTAACGAAGTCGACGTACTGCGCGAAGGCTCCTTCGTCTTGCGAGCGCACGAGGGTGTCGAGTTGGGGGTTCACGTTGCCGGCGACGTTGATGCGTAGGTCCAGGTGGCACCCGCCCGAGGGCCCGGAATTGCCGACGGCCCCAATCGGCTGTCCCGCGGTCACATCGTCTCCGACAGAGACGATGACGTCTTTCGGCCACATGTGGAGGTAGCCGAGGTCGTAGCCGTCTGGGTGCTTAATCGTGACCTGGAAGTCCCCGGTATAGGTGACCCGGCCTTCTTGGATCGCGTAGACGGGATCGTTGCAGTTGTTGGGCCAGTGCTGGAGGTCGATCGCGACGTGCCAGTTGGTCGCGCCGGGGATGTTGATCTCGCGCGGGCCGTAGTCGGAGGTCATGTTGTAGCCGTCCGCGAGCGGATATACGAGTTCACCGGTCGCGCACGTTCCCACGGCTCCGGAGAGGGCCGTGACGATCTGCTCGGTCGCAGTGCCGTACTTCTCATAGTGGAAGGGATCGGCGTTGCGTTGGACTTTGTGGATGGCGAGTGTGGGTTCCATCGTTGACCACCCCTCCACAAGGACGAGCCGGTTGTAGAAGAGGGTCGCCGCAGTGGTGGGGTTCATCCGATCTTGCGGAGTTCCCCAGCTGTCTTGCTGCTGAAAGAGGCCGATCGAGGTCGTCGGAGAACCGTCAGGGTTGCGGACCCCGTTGGTTTCCCAGTCGCCGTACTCGATGTTGACGAGGCTGGACTCCCCCATCGCTGTCATGACGCCGAGTACCTGTGCGTCGCGATCGAGCCCAAGATCGATCGCTGCATTCATGATGTAGGCGGCATTGAGGAGCTGATCAGAGTCATAGCCGGCTACGGGTTCCGTCAGCATCGCGTCGACGTTGACACGCGTCCCAGTTCCGGCTCCGCAGGCAGCCGCGGGCGACAGAACGAACAGAATGATGCCCATCATGATGGCGACGACAAGAAGCCGCGCACGATGACGAGGACGAGGCCAGCTGCGCCCATCTTCGTGTCGGTCACCTCAAGTCGCACCGGTCGTATGCGTTCTGGTGCCGCGACGGCCGCGAGACAGCACTGAGGTCACGCTCCCGATCGTCCCCGTTAGATCGCGTTGAGCGCGCGGCGAACGGTGCTCGGACTCACCCCGACGACGTTTGCGATGTGGGGAATCGAACGACCGTGAGATCGCAGCTCGGTAGCGATGCTGATCTTCTCGGAGGTCATAACCGAAGGCCGACCTGGACGGCGACCCTCCGCTGAGGCTACGCGGAGACCGGCCCGGACGCGGTCCCCGAGCATGGCACGGCGCACATCGTCGAGTGTGATCAGGTAGCTGCTTGCACCGGAAACGGCAGTAGGGGTGACGTCCAGAACGGGCTCGGCGATGGAGCGGAAGACAATCGATCCATCATCCAGCGACCGAAGAGTCGCGACCAAGTGGTTCAGGGTGTGGGAGATGCGTGCTGCGCTCGTCACCAAAAGGGTGTCTCCCGCGCGGAGTCTCGCCAGACACTCCTTGAGTTCGGGCCGGTCGCGCGGATGCCCCTTCCCCAGATCGGCGAAGACTTTCTGGGCGCCGTGCGCTTTCAGCACGGCCGAGTCCTCACCGACAGAAGCAGCGTCGTGCAGCGCACGCGTGTAGCCGACGATATGCGCTGTCATCGGCCGATCGCAGGGAGCTCTAGCCCGGGTTCTGGCACGGTCACGGGTTCGCTCGTGGGCAATGCCGCGCGCTGACGCCGTAGCGACTGTGCCGCGGCCGCAAGCCGAGACTCAAGTTGTGGGCCTGTGGTCGAGCTCGCGGGCAGGTTCATTGCCGGGACGACCTGGCGGAGAGCCGCCTGATGCAACTCGATGAGGAAGTCAAGGTCTGTGGCTCGCGGCGGTAGCGAGCGGGCAAAGTCTGTGATGCGGCGCAGCTCTCCCAGCCACTCGACTGCGGCTCGCTTCGTGGGTCCGCCGGCGCGGCCGCGATTGAACGAGTCGATCGAATCGACGGGCAGTACGTTTCCGGACCCGTCGAGCATCGTCACCTCTACGCTCGGTTCGGCGGAAACAGCGGCCAGCACGTCGCGGACATTGGTCCAACGTGCATCGTGGTCAGCGACGGATGCCTCGACGGCATCACCTGTCCGTTGGATCTGCCGAAAGTGTGCCGACGCGACAGCAAGCAATGATTCTGCACGCCGGGGTAAAACAACGACCGCTTGCACTTGGTAGCCCGCATCGAGGAACTGCTTTGCGACACCCAGCGCCGCGACGGGCGTGCGGAAGTCGCCTTCGACAATGAGAGAGCGTCGCACCTCACGGGCATGGGAGATCGCCGCACGCAGCCACTCAGCAACATCCGCGTTCACGCTCGCAGTCGATGTAGCGCCCGTCGCTACGACCGCAGCGTGAAGGGCGCGAAGTTCAGTCGATGAGAGCACCGTGGCGGTCGGCGAGACCTCGAGCGCACGCGCGATTGCTCGTCCCCGGCCGCTCCCCGGCCCCCCAGCGATGAGAGTGAGGTGAGGTGAAGCATCCCCATCCACGGGTGGGAAAAGTAGCGGCTCGATAGTGCGTTCGTATTCGTTGAGGGGATCTCTGTTGCGCCCGGCTGCGACGTCGCTCACGTGTTGCTCGCGACGTTTGAACCGCGTGATTCGAGTTCAGCCGTGAGCCGGTCCACAGCCGCACGATCGAACCCATCGACGGCGTTGGCCTGCGCCCGAAGGCTGATAACGGAGTCCACCGACGCACCGCTCTGTTGGGCCCGCTGAAGAAGCTGAGACGCGAGCGCGCTGGCACGCTCACGCATCTCGTCGTACGCAATGGCGTCGTTCACGCGCCATGCAGATTGGCCAGCCGCCATGTTCTCCGCCTCCTGGCGCGAGTTTAGCTGGCTAAACCGAAAAGGCTGAAGGCGGTATTTCGGCGTTCCTGTCCTTCGCCGTGATATCTAGCTTCCTCGCGGCGGTGTGCGGTTGTCAGGGGCACGGCGCCAGCCGTGTCGCGACGCGACGCGAAGCGCCCTTGACGGCCGCGCGCCGTCGCGTACGATCGCGGATCACAGGTCGAAGGGATTACTGACGTGTGAGAGAGGTGATGTCTCTGATGAATGCGCGCCGGTCGGCGGTGGGATCGGTGATGAGTCCAGCGATGCGCAACCGCCACGCCCCGCGCTCTGGCCCTTGCAAGCCGACGAGTGGCTTGATGCACCATGCGACATCCTCGCCGAGGGTGTAGCCCGGCTCCTCGGTCGCGCGCTCGGGGTAGTAGGTGAAGGCCGCAACTGCAACGCGCGTGATGGTCGCTTCGACGTCGGTTCTATCGATCATGCTGTTCCCTTCGTTTCGTGCTTGCAGAAGCGGCTGCGCCAATATTCTCGTTCCCCGCGATGCACAGGGCTAACTCGTGAGTTCACGTGAGGATCACACCAACGACGCGCATGGGGAGGAATCATCGCCCCATTCCTTCCCTCTGAGAGTTCGGGCCGGCGTGTGGTCGGGCGGCATCTGCTCGCTCGATGGCGCGGCGTTCGCCGATCCGGAGCCGTGCATTGATCTCGCGCGCGACGTCCTCCATGCGTTGCTCTTCGGCGGAAAGCCGGCCCGCAACATCGTGTCGGAGTTCGGGGTTGCGGTAGGCGTAGTGGGCGGTGCGGGCGCGGTAACAATCGCGTTGCCATTCGTCGAGGAGACGTTGCGGCGTGCGACCTTCGTCGCGGAGGGCAGCGACCGCATCCGCCTCCCGATACCGCGCGAAGAACAGCGTGGCGCTCTCGAGGTTGGTGTCGCGTTCGATGGATGTTGTGCGGTGTCGCCTATGCGGTGGAAGCCCGGCCTCGATGCGGCGGCGTTCTCGTGCCTTCCAGGCGCGAGCCGCCGCGAGTTGGCGGTCCTTGTTTGCCGCGTAGTACTCGCGCCTTCTCGCCTTGATCTGCTCGGCGTTGCGTTCGTAGTGGCGGCGCGCGTTTGCCTTCTTCTGCTCCGGGTCGTCCCGATACTTGTCACGGCGTTTCGCCGACTGTTCTTCTCTATGCCGCTCACGCCACTCCGCGTTCGCACGTGCGCGCTCCTCGCGATACGCGTCGGGATCTGCGGCCTTGCGTCGAGCAAGGTAGTCACGCTGGTACGCACGGCGTTGCTCGATGTTGGCGTGGTAATAGTCGCGGGCCTTCTTCGCGTTCTTCTCGCGGCGCTCTTCCTCACGCCGCTTCTGCTCCGCCGCGCGGCGGTTGCGGTCCACCTCCCTCCGATTTATCCGCTCGCGGTTCACGGCGTCATAGTTCCTCCGGTATTCGCGAATGTGATCCTGATTGTTCTGCCGCCACTGCCGTTTGTACTCACGGGTCCGCTCGCGCGCCTCCTCCGATTCCTCCACTGGGCATCACCGCCCGATCCTGGCCATGAACGTGGGAGCTGGACGGGCTGCTGGCGAATGGGTCGTGCCTGCGCTGGCGAGCCGGTCGATGAGATCGGGCCGGAACCCCGACCAATGGTGCTGTGGCTCATCGTCGACGATGACCACAGGGGCCTCGCTGTACCCAAGGTCTTCGGTGATGAACTGGCGAGCGGCCAGGTTGTTCGCATCCGTCACGTCAATGACGGTGAATCGGATGCCGGTCGCCTCCAACTTGTGGATCGTCAGCCGACACCGCTGGCAGGACGATCCGGTCGAGTAGACGGTCACGGAGAGCATCAGGTCAGCCCCCGCGCCGTTACATCGACAGCCGACGTCCCGATCCTCGGCACTCCTGAAGTTGCAGAGTCCGGGGCTCCTGCAGCGGCAGAGTTCGGAACTTTCGAAGTCCCAGAGTGCGTACGTTCCGAAGTCACGGACCGCAGGAGTTCGTCCTCGCTGTCACCGACAAGCTGATCCGCGTTCGCCAGCAGCAGGTCGATCGCAACGCGGACGAGCGTGTTCTCGGTGATCCGCTCCTGACGGTCGGTGCGGCGTCGCATCAGTGCGCGGGCGAGTTGGGTGAGCGCGACGTACTGGTCCTCTCGCACCCGAGTTTCTTTGCGGGTGAGGCGGGCGTATTTCGCCGCACCCCGCGCGGGCGGAGACGTTTTCGCCGCCGTCTCATTGGCCATTGCGCGCCCGGGCGGCGGGGTAGGTGACGCGACGCGCCCTCGGGCGTCGCCAAGTTGTCCTGCGAGATCGATCTTGCCCATCATCACCACCTCGAGTGCAGTCCGGATGGCAGGTAAGACGTGAGCTCGAACCCGACGCGCGTGATGTCAGCGATCGATCCCTCGGTCCGGCGAGTGTCGGTGAGGTTGGTTACCAGCCGACCGAGCATTGGCGCGTGCGCGTGAATCAGGTACTGGCGCAGGTAGGCCTGGAAGGTTGGCAACCCGAACGACTTCTGCAGGACCGTTTGCCATTGCTGGTACTGGCCCGAGATACGCCCGTCAACGCGGTTCAGCAGCACCCGGTAGGGCAGTCCGCGAGGTTCGATCAGGCGAGTAACCGTTCGGACAGTCGGGTCGATCGCCATCGGCTCAGGGACGACCGGAACGATGACGTAGTCCGCCGCATCGAGGACAGCTTCGAGCGTGCGTGTGTCCTCGAGGCTGCCGGGCGTGTCAACGACGACGAGGTCGTACAGATCACCCAGATCCCGGAGTCGAGTGAGCACCGCGGGGTCGTGGTCGTCAGCAAAGTCGAAGGGAATGTGTTCGGCCATGTTCTGCGCCCACCACGTGGTCGAACCCTGCGGATCGACATCAACGACCAGCATCCGATACGTCCTGGAGAGGTGAGCCGCGAGTTGCATCGCAACCGTCGTCTTGCCGACCCCACCCTTTTGGTTGGCTACAGCGATGATCTTCACGATGCGCCTACGCAGTGCCGAACTTCGGAACGTGGGATGTGTCGGAGAACGGAAGTCCCGAGGTTCGAGAGTGTCGGAGTTTCGACGCCAGCGGTCCCTCCCCGTAGTCGGGTAGCCAGGATCCGCGGATTTGCCGTTCGGTGTTCCCTTCTCTGTTCACCTCCCTGATCTCTCACTACTAGTGAGACACCAGACCGATAGGCGTGGGACGTGACGCCGATACCCCTCTCGGCGTGAGGCCGATACCGACCGGACAAGAGACCGACGCCCGCTGCCGGCCCTATCGGTGTCCTGTCCGGACGCGGCCCGGCGATGGCCGGCCATCGGACGGTGCGCCGACATTGTGGATAGTGCCGTTCGCTGCTGCGAATCTCCGGCGATGCATCCACGCCTGATCCTTCTCGCGGTACTCCTCGGGAACCGCGGGGAACCGGTAGATGCTCGACAGCCACCGACCGTCGACCCGCCGGTCGCGTGCGATGTGCACCAGTCCCGACTCGCCAAGCACCTTCACGACGCGTTGCACCGTTCGCACGTTCAGGCAGGTGCGGCGAGCGATCGTCGCGTACGACGGATATGCGTACCCCTCTGCGGCGCTCTCCAGCTCTGCGAGGCACAGCAACACGAGTTTCTCGGCGGGTGATAGCGGAACCCACGGGACATCCTCCGGCCCTGCCGGTGCATCCGTTGCGATCCTGGGACGATTGTCCGTCTCCCAGGCCCAGTTGCGTGCGCTCAGGCTCATGGGCAACTTCTGCCGTCGGCATCCATATGCACGTCACGACTCACACGCCCTCGGACGCGCCGTTGCGAACCGACGCTTCGACCCATTCCTCCAGCTCATCCAGCGCGTACACGATGGTCCGGCCGAGCTTCCGATACTGCGGACCCTTCTTCTCGTATCGCCACATCGCGAGCTTGCCTCTCGTCACGCCAGGCAGCATCGCCACCACCTCGTCCGGGCTCAGGAACGTGTGGGCGAGTCCCGTTCGTGTGGTGTTCGTCGTGCTCGTCATGATCCAACTCCTTTGCGTATACCCGACAAGGTTTGACGAGAGTGAATCAGATGTGGCAGACTGCGTCAAGGTTATACATGCACATTCGTGACGCGGAGAGGCAAACTGAGGAGGTGATAGTCGACGTGCGAACACTCGAAGGCGACCCCGTCACGTGGCGTGACGCCACCCTGCTCATCGGGTCCGCGTTACGCATCGTCCCGGCATTCCGGGCGACCGTCGAAGAGGCGGACCTGCCATACGACACGACAGTGCAGGCGCGCTTCGACCGAGATCTCGGCCGCTATCGCGTTACCTCCGTCAATGTCGTCATCGCCGAGCCGGACGGCGAGATCAACGGATCAGCGCTGCGCCGCGTGCGTGTCCAAGAGATCGTGCAAGCGGCGACGCCTTCATGCATTGCAATCTCGTTTGATGACGGCAACGACCCAACGCCCCTGAGCGAACTCACGACCACCGAAGGTCGCCTCATCCCCGAGTGGATGGCGGAACAAGCCCGCCAACGCGCCAACAAGGACGCGCGCATGGATCTCGTTGAGTTGATCTACAGCGCCGCTGCTCTATCAGGGCAAGCACCGACCAAAGCCGTTCAGGCAGAACTCAACGTCCCTTACCGCACCGCCGCGGACTGGATCTCCAAGGCCCGCACCGCAGGACGCCTCGAAGGCATGAGCTACATCGCCGGCCGACAGGCGGATGGGTAGCGTCCACGCTTACAACACCAAGAGCGGCAAGCGATATCGGGCCCTGTACCGACGTCCCGACGGCTCGCAGGGCCAGAAACGCGGTTTCGCGACGAAGCGAGACGCTCAGCTGTACGTCGGAAGCGTCGAGACAGCGAAAGCCCTCGGCGACTACGTCAATCCCACTGACGCAAAGGTCACCGTCGACACGCTCGGGACAGATTGGCTCGCCAACCGACGTTCAGACCTGAAGCCGTCCACGTTTCGGTCGATCGATTCGGCGTGGAGGATCCACGTGCAACCGAAATGGGGAAACCGCGCGGTCGGTGGCATTCGCCACTCTGAGGTGCAGACCTGGCTGTCAACGCTCGCTCGCACGCACAGCGCCACCACCGTGCTGAGGGTGCATGGGGTTCTGGCGAGCATCCTCGACGTCGCGGTCCGCGATCGGCGGATCACGATCCATCCGGCCCGAGAGCTAAAGCTCCCGAAAAAACTGCGAAAAGCGCGCGCCTACCTGACACATCGTCAAGTGACGCAGCTCGCGAGCACGGCGCGCTACCCCACGCTGATCAACCTGCTCGCATACACGGGCCTCCGGTGGGGCGAGGCGACCGGTCTACGCGTGAAGCACGTGTCTTTCGAACGGCGTCGACTGTTCGTCGAAGAGAACGCCGTCCTCGTCAACGCCGAGATACACGTCGGGTCTCCCAAGACGGGTAGGTCCCGATCGGTACCGTTCCCCAACTTTCTTGCCGAGGACCTCCGACAGTTGTGCAGCGGCAAACGTGCTGATGACATCGTCTTCGGCGACGGCTACCGGCACATGAGACTTCCTCAATCTCAAGACGGGTGGTTTGCTGCGGCTGTCAAGCGAGCCCGAACTGCCGATCCGACGTTCCCGGTCATCTCGCCTCACGACCTCAGACACACTGCGGCAAGCCTCGCGATAAGCGCTGGCGCGAACGTGAAGGCCGTGCAACGCATGCTGGGCCACGCCTCCGCTGCCATGACTCTGGACACCTACGCGGACCTGTTCGACGACGACCTTGACCGCGTTTCGCAGGCGCTCGATCAAGCTCGTTTCGATTCAACTGTTGCCAATCCGTTGCCACAGGACGGCTAATCGATCAAGAAAGCCCCCGAGAATCCGCGTAATTACGGGGTTCTCGGGGGCTTTTGAAGTGGCGGTGACGGTGGGATTTGAACCCACGGTAGGGGGTCACCCTACACAACTTTTCGAGAGTTGCACCTTCGGCCGCTCGGACACGTCACCGCCGAATAGCTTACGTCCCCGCGGGTCCACCCGCCAATCGCACGAAATCACAGCACCCCGCCTCACTCCCCCGCGAAAGCCCTCGGCCTGCTTGACCTCACTCGCCACCCGCACTCCGTAGCGGTAGGAGAGCTTGCCGCCCAGCCATCCCGAAATGCTCAACACCAACAGACTCAGGATGCTGACGACAAACGTCCCGACCGGGATCTCGTCCGTGGTGCTGCGGAAGAACAGCTGCACGGCGTATGCGCCGCAGACGGTGATGTTCAGGCCCATATGGAACGTCGCCGTACTCGCGGCCTGCGTGCGGTCGGGGATTCGTAGGTAGTCCAGCACGCCGAAGAAGATAGCGGCGATGCTCCCCAGCACGCCGATCACGATCAGCACACGCGACCCGATCGCGAAGGGCTCGGGATCGGTCGAGACGAGTCCGATGATGTCGAAGACGAGGCTGGCGATCCACGCGCCGATCGGGATCGTCACGGCGATCGGATGAAACGGATGCCCGTAGGGCCCAGCCAGAACAGTAGCCGGACGCTTCGCGGGCGAGATGTCTTCATCGGGCATGCGTACCTCCTGAGCGGGTGAAGATTCGGTTCACGGCAACGGTTCGAGACCCTCGCGCTGGGTTTGCTCGTCCGCGACGCGAACACCGAAGGTGTGCGCGAGCTTGCCACCGAGCCAACCCGAGATGCTGAGGATCGCGAGGCCGCCGATGCTCAGGATGACCGCCAACGTGGAGACGCCTTCACTTGAGCTGCCGCTGCCGCTGCCGCTGCCGCTGCCGCTGCCGCTGAAAATGTCGCCGCGCAGAAGCAGGCTCGCGAGGAAAATGCCCATCGCGATCAGGTTGAGGATCATGTGCGTCGTGCCCGTGGCTCGGGCGGGCGTGCCGCGCGGGATGGTCAGCCAATCCAGAAACCCCAGGACGGCGGCGACGACCGCGACGATCAGCCCGATGAGGATCAGGATCCGTGCCCCCATCACGAACGGTGCGGGTGAGGACTGCGTGATCGCGATGAGGTCGAACACAACGCTCGACACCCACGCCCCGATCGGGATGATCACGGCAATCGGATGAAACGGGTGACCGTACGGGCCGGCGATCCGGGTGAGCGGGTACTTGGCAACGGGGCGCGGTGGACTGTGCATCGGGGCCTCCGAGACGAGTCATGCAGCGAACGAGCAACGCGGAGCGAAGCCAGGTGAGGTGACGAGATTACGGTCGACCCCGTGGGTTCCCATCGGGGGTTGACACGGTCGCCGTTCTGCCGCATCGTGGGCGATCGGCCGCGCACCACATCTGTCCGCGAACTCGCCTGCTGCCGCCCAGTCGGGGTTAGGTTGTCCCCATGGCTGCCCCGATGACCCGCCAACAGCGCCTCGTTCTGACAGTCGCCGTCCTCGCGTCCTTCGTCGCCTTCCTCGACGGCACGGTCGTCACGGTGGCACTCCCCGCAATCGACCGCGAACTCGGCGGCGGGCTCACCACCCAGCAATGGGTCGTGGATGCCTACCTCATCACCCTCGGCGCGCTCATTCTGCTGGCGGGTTCGGTGAGCGACGCATTCGGACGCATCCTCGTGCTGCGGATCGGCCTGATCGGCTTCGGGATCGCCTCGGTCGCGATTGCCGTCGCGCCCGACCCGATCGTCCTGATCGTCGCCCGTGCGGTCCAAGGCGCCGCAGGGGCCTTCCTCGTGCCGAGCTCGCTCGCCCTCATCACCTCGACCTTCCGCGACGCCGCCCAGGGCCGCGCCATCGGCATCTGGACCGCCCTGACGACGTGCGCCATGCTCACGGGTCCCGTCATCGGCGGCGTGTTCGTCGACCTGTTGTCGTGGCGACTCGTGTTCCTGATCAACGTCCTGCCTATCGTAATCACGCTCTGGCTGCTGACGCGCCTCACGCATCGCGACGTTCGGCGACCGGATGCCTCGATCGATTGGCTCGGCGCGGCGCTCTGCACCCTCGGGCTCGGCGGGTTCGTCTTCGCCCTCATCGAGCAGCCGAACCTGGGGTGGGGGTCCCCCGGCATCCTGATCCCGGGCATCGGCGGTCTCGCCCTGTTCATCGCTTTCCTGCTGCGCCAGCGCACCGTGCGGTCGCCGATTCTGCCGCTCGATCTGTTCCGCGTCCGCAACTTCTGGACCGGCAACGTCGCAACCACTTTCGTCTACGGCGCGCTCAGCCTCAACGGCTTCGTCGTCGGCGTCTACCTGCAGCAGGGTGCCGGCCTGAGCGCGACGCTCGCGGGGCTCGCGAGCCTGCCCGGGACTATCCTGCTCATCCTGCTGAGCTCTCGGGTGGGAGCTCTGTCGGGCCGCCTGGGTCCGCGGTTGTTCATGACCGCCGGACCCCTCGTGATGGCGGCGGGCGCGCTCCTCCTTCTCACCGTTCGCGAAGACTTCTCGTACTGGACGCAGGTACTGCCAGGCATCCTGGTCTTCGGTCTCGGTATCTCGCTGACGGTTGCTCCGCTGACGTCGGCCATTCTCGGAGCGATCGACACGGAACGGTCGGGTATCGCCTCGGCCGTGAACAACGCCGTTTCGCGCGTCGCCGGGTTGATCGTGATCGCGCTGCTGGCGACGATCGTCGGCGGATCGCTCGACCTCGACGGTTTCCACCGAGCGGCGATCGTCACGGCCGCGCTCATGGCGATCGGCGGCGCGGTGTCGTTCCTCGGCATTCGCAATCCGTCCCGCGCCGCAACCGTCGCAGACGAGTCATCCGAATCCACCCGTTAGTTCCGGCGCTGACCCCTGCCGTTGTGGTCAGCCCCCTGCGAGACTGACCGCATGAGCGCTATCGAGAACTCCAAACTCACCGTCGTCGGCGCGGGAAGCGTGGGCGCGAGCACCGCCTACGCCGCACTCATCCGCGGATCGGCCCGCCACGTCGCTCTGTATGACATCGCCACGGCGAAGGTCGAGGCCGAAGTGCTCGATCTCGCGCACGGCACCCAGTTCACGGGCGCGAGCGACGTCATCGGCGGCAGTGACCTCTCGGTCGTCGAGGGATCGCACGTCGTGGTGATCACGGCCGGTGCGAAGCAGAAGCCGGGTCAATCGCGCATCGAGCTCGCCGAGGTCAACGCGGGGATCCTGCGCACGATGATGCCCGAGCTGCTGTCGGTGGCGCCCGATGCGGTCTACGTCGTCGTCACCAACCCGTGCGATGTCCTGACGGTTCTGACCCAGGAGGCCACGGCGCTCCCGCCCGAGCGGATCTTCGCCTCGGGAACCGTGCTGGACACGTCGCGCCTGCGTTGGAAGCTTGCCGAGCGGGCCGGGGTGTCGACGTCGAGCGTGCACGCTTACATCGTCGGCGAGCACGGCGACACCGAGTTCCCCCTGTGGTCGAAGGCCACGATCGGCTCGGTTCCGATCCTCGACTGGGTGTCGCCCGGACACCCGCGGATGTCTCCGGACGAGCTCGACGCGATCGCGATCGATGTACGGGATGCCGCGTACAAGGTCATCCTCGGAAAGGGTGCGACCAACTACGCGATCGGGCTCTCGAGCGCACGCATCGTCGAGGCGATCCTGAACGACGAGCACGCGGTGATGCCGGTCAGCACCGTGCTGCGCGACTTCCACGGCATCGACGGGGTCGCCCTGTCGGTACCCTCGATCGTCAGCGCACGCGGCGCGGTGCCGATCCGCGAGACGGTCTTCTCGCCGCACGAGCTCGACCTGCTGCGGGACTCGGCTGATGCCCTGCGCACGGTCGCTGAGTCGCTGCGAGCCTGACCCGCACGGAGTATTTCAGCGCCGCGAGAGGATGTCCGGGGCCGAAACGTCCTCATCTCGCGCCGAAGTCCTCCGTTTCGGGCGCGCCGGAGCGTCAGCGCCGGCGCAAGGGCGCGGCCGCGACGCCTCCAGCGACACCGAACAGCACCACAGCGCCCGCCACGACGGCGAGCACCGGCAGCCACGAGTCGGCAGCCTCGTGGATCGCGCCCAAGATGATCGGGCCCGCGGCCGCGAGCCCGTAGCTGACCCCCTGGACGATCCCGGAACGCCCGTCGACCGTGTGCTCGCGGCCGCCCAGTGCGCCGATCATGATGAACACGACGGTCAGTCCACCGCCCTGCGCGACACCTCCGATGATGCACCAGAGCGGCCACAGGCCAGGATTCAGGGCGAACCCGATGGGGATCGCGAGCCAGCCGACCGCCACGAACAACACGCCGGCGAAGATCGAGACACGTGTCGTGATGATCGGCACGAGCAGGGCGCCCGCGATGCCCGAGACCTGGAACACCGCCGAGATTCCGCCCGCGGATGCGGCGTCGTACCCCGCGTCTTCGAGCAGCGACGGCAACCAGGCCGTGACGCCGTAGAAGCTGAACGCCTGCCCGGCGAAGGCCGCACCGAGCAACCACGTCGAAGCCGAGCGGGCGACACGCGGATCGACCTCGTCGGTCGGCCGCGGCACGGTTCCCCCGCGGGGCAGCAGCGCACCACGGACGCCGCGCAGGCCGAGCCACACGGCGAGCGCGACAACACCGAAGCCCACCCAGACCACGATTGCGCCGCGCCATCCGATCTCGGACGCGAGCGGCGCGGTCGCCAGGGTGACGGTCATCGTTCCGACGTTGATCGCCGAGGTGTATAGCCCCGTCATGAAGTGCGCACGCTCGCGGGGAAACTCCCGCGCGATGACTATCGGCACGACGACGTTGCCGATCGTGAGGAATAGGCCGATGACCCGGAACGAACGAGTCCCGCCGAGTGGGATTCCGTACTCTGGGTCCAGGCCCCGAGGCTCGACGACCGTGAAGACAGGGAAGTCATCCAGACAAAGGAGCGCACGTCGATGACCTACATCCTCGCCCTCGATCAGGGCACAACGAGCACGCGAGCGATCGTCTTCGACCACCGCGGCCGCTCCGTCTCATCCGGCCAACTCGAGCACCGCCAGATTTTCCCCCGCGCCGGCTGGGTCGAGCACGATGCGACCGAGATCTGGCGAAACACGCAGGAGGTGATCGGGGTCGCCCTCGCGCGCGCCGACATCACGCGGCACGACATCGCCGCCATCGGCATCACCAACCAGCGCGAGACGGTCATCCTGTGGGACCGACGCACGGGTCAGCCGGTCCACAACGCGATCGTCTGGCAGGACACCCGCAGCCAGGGCATCGTCGATCGCCTCGCCGCGGACGGCGGAGTCGACCGGTTCCGTGGGCTCACCGGGCTTCCGCTGGCGTCATATTTCTCTGCGACGAAGATCGCGTGGGTGCTCGAGAACCTGCCCGACGCGAAACGCCTGGCAGACGAGGGACACCTCGCCTTCGGCACGCCCGATACCTGGCTGCTGTGGAACCTGACCGGCGGCCCCGAAGGGGGCGTGCACGCGACGGATGTCACGAACGCCAGCCGCACCCTGCTGATGAATCTCGAGACGCTCGAGTGGGATGCATCGCTGCTCGAGGCCTTCGGCATCCCGGAGTCGCTGCTGCCCGACATCCGTTCCTCTTCGGAGGTCTACGGGCATGCTGAGCCGTCGAGCCTGCTGCGTGAGGTGCCGATCGCGGGCATGATGGGCGATCAGCAGGCGGCGACATTCGGCCAGGCGGCCTTCGCGCAGGGCGACAGCAAGAACACGTACGGCACCGGCAACTTCCTGGTCGTGAACACGGGCGATCGCCCGATCATCTCCGAGCACGGTTTGCTCACGACTGTGGCCTACCGTCTCGGCGACGGCACCACCGCGTACGCCCTCGAGGGATCGATCGCGGTCACCGGATCGCTCGTGCAATGGCTGCGCGACAACCTCGGCATCATCGGCACGGCCGCCGAGGTTGAAACGCTCGCGAACGAAGTGGAGGATGCGGGCGGTGTCATCATCGTCCCCGCGTTCTCGGGCCTGTTCGCCCCGCACTGGCGGCCCGACGCACGCGGTGCGATCCTCGGTCTCACGCGATTCGCCGACCGGCGGCACATCGCTCGTGCGGCGCTCGAGTCGGTCGCGTTGCAGAGCCGCGAAGTCGTGGACGCAGCGTGCGCAGACCTGGGCTCTGCTATCACCGAGCTTCGCGTGGATGGCGGGATGGTCGCCAACGGCACGCTCATGCAGATGCAGGCGGATGCCTTGGGGATTCCCGTCATCCGACCGGCGAACGTGGAGACGACCGCACTCGGCGCGGCCTTCGCCGCCGGGCTCGCGGTCGGCTACTGGTCGGGGCTGACCGAGCTGACGGGTCTCTGGAGCGAGGACCGCCGGTGGGAGCCGGCATCGACCGAGGCCGAGCGCACACACATGCTCGCGCGGTGGCAGGACGCCCTGGGGCGGACGCTGGACTGGCCGCTCGGGTGACGCCCTCTGTCGGTGGTGGCGCCTAACCTGGGCCCATGGCAACTCGAAAGCCCAGCACGGCCTACCGCTGCGCGGAATGCGGGTGGACGAGCGTCAAGTGGGTGGGCCGCTGCGGAGAGTGTCAGCAGTGGGGCACGGTCACCGAGGTCGCGGAGCAGACGGGCATCCTCCGCGGATTCACCCCTCACGCACCCACCGCTGATCGCATCGCGCGCCCGATCACCGACGTTGCGACGATCGAGGCTCCTCGCCGCCCCACGGGTGTCGGCGAATTCGACCGCGTGCTCGGCGGCGGACTCGTCGCGGGCGCGACGATCCTGATCTCCGGTGAGCCCGGCGTCGGTAAGTCGACGCTGCTGCTCGAGGTCGCGGCCCGTGCGGCCCGGTCCGGTCGGCGCGTGTTGTACGTGAGCGCAGAAGAGTCCACCGCGCAGGTCCGGCTCCGTGCCGAGCGCACCGGTGCACTCCACGACGAGCTGTTCATCGCGAGCGAGACCGACCTGGCGACACTCGTCGGCCAGATCGACCAGGTCGTCCCCACGCTTCTGATCGTCGATTCGGTACAGACCGTCTCGTCCTCGCTCAGCGAGGGACTGGCGGGGCATCCGAGCCAGGTGCGTGAGGTCGCCGCGACTCTTGTCCGCATCGCGAAAGAACGCGATCTGCCGGTGTTGATCGTAGGTCACGTCACGAAAGACGGTTCCATCGCGGGCCCTCGACTGCTCGAGCACCTCGTCGACGTCGTCTGTCACTTCGAAGGCGACCGGCAGACCGCGTTGCGCTTCGTACGCGTTCTGAAGAACCGCTTCGGGCCGACGGACGAGGTCGGATGCTTCGAGATGACCGGCGACGGCATCGCCGAAGTTCCCGACCCGAGCGGGCTGTTCCTGGGGCACGGCACCCCGGTCAGTGGCTCATGCGTCACGGTCGCGCTCGAAGGCCGTCGTGCCCTGCCCGTCGAGATTCAGTCCCTGGTCAATCCGAGCTCGACCCCGAACCCCCGTCGCGTCGTGAACGGCGTCGATTCGTCCCGCGTCGCCATGATCCTCGCGGTCCTCGAACGCCGTGCCGGGTTGAAGCTGAGCACCCTCGACGTCTACGTCTCGACAGTAGGCGGAGTCCGCCTCACTGAACCCGCCGCCGATTTGGCCATCGCCTTGGCCATCGCCAGCGCTCTCGGCGAGTTCGCCATCCCGCACCAGGTCGCGGCGGTTGGCGAGCTGAGCCTCTCGGGTGAGATCCGAGCGGTCGCACAGCTGTCACAGCGTCGCAGCGAGGCATCCCGTCTCGGTTTTGTGCACTTCGTCGATGCCGGGTCGAAGCACCTGCCGGCGGCGCTGGACACTGTCCGCGGTCACGCTGACCGCGGAGCTCGTGGCGGGCGCGCTCAGCTCGATCGTCAGAGCCGGGGACCGAGCGACGTTCCGGAGTTCTAGCCGCGCCAGGCGGCGTCAGTCGGCGAGAGCGTCGATCAGGTCTGCGGGCGACGCCTGCATCGGATGCGGACCCGCGATGTCGAGGAACACCGTTGTGATCGCATCGCGATGCGTGCGCAGAAACGCGAGCAGCCAGCCGGGCGACTGCAGGCCGATCGCCGGCGGAAGGTTCTCGGGCTTGTGGGCCGCGTCGCTGAACAGCAGAAGCGCGATCTCGCCCGTGTTGGGGTCGCGGTAGGTCCACACCTCGCCGACATCGAGCGGGTTGTCGCGGTCCGTCGGCGCCATCAAGGGCACGACCGTGTTGCCGTTTCGCAGTGCGAGGGCGACCGCGGCCACGTCCTGCTTTGCGAGCGCCTGGGCCAGCGCTTCGGATCGGAACACCGCGGCGCCCGCCTTCTTCACGCGCCCCTCGGGTTTGCCGGGTTTGCCGCTCTTGCCGGGTCTACCGCTCTGTCGCGCCACCCTTCCAGGGTAACCGGGGCGTCAGTAGAGCAGGATCTGTCGCGACGTCTGCGACGGGATGCCGCCGATCGAGACATCCAGGTGATACGACGCTCCCCCACCCGGTGCACGCTGACGGTCGCCCTCGCAGGTGTCGACGGACGAGCGGGTGCGGTCCCACGCGATCGGCGCCGAACTCTCGACGACCTGCCCAGCCGCGAGCGTGACGACCATGTCGCTCGGTGCGGCCTGGCAATCTGTCGAACGCCACCAGACATCGTTCCCGCTCGTGATCGTGAAACTCTGCTGCGTCGTGCCGACATTGATCGTGCACGGGGTGGCGCTGGTGTTCGTGAGACGGATGCTGAGCTGTGGGACCTCACCCGCTGCGTAGGACTCTTTGTCGGTCAACGCTTCGACGAGCACGCTGTCGGCAGCGCAGGCCTCGGGGGTGAGTTCGGCCGCAGCATCCGTCGCCGCTTCTTCCGGGAGGGCATCCGCCGGATTGGAACCGCCTGTCGCAGCCGGATCGGGCAGCGTCGGTGTCGTGTCGCTCGGCGAGGGCGACGCGGAACTCTGGCTTGCAGCCGGCGTCGTCGATTCGGCGGATCCGCGCCACGGCTGTGCGACGAGCAACCACACGACGAGGGCGACGACCACAAGCAACCCGATCAAGACGACGGCCCGCCGCCGCCGGTACACCGCGGGCGACGGACGCCGCCGTCGCGTGCCTTCGCTGCTCATGCAATCAG
The DNA here is from genome assembly GCF_054165885.1 of Microbacterium sp. HM-570. Classification (NCBI taxonomy): domain Bacteria; kingdom Bacillati; phylum Actinomycetota; class Actinomycetes; order Micrococcales; family Microbacteriaceae; genus Microbacterium; species Microbacterium sp. HM-570. Next base: position 2,119,329 of record NZ_CM135111.1, on the reverse strand, counting down.
GCTAAGCGTGGGTCTCTCAGTCCTCGGCACGGCACGCCCTCCGTGGTGACACCCGGGTTCTGCCGCCGTGGTCTTCGAGGGTGAGTTGGCCTTTGAGGGTGTCGAACACGGACTCGACCCATTGTCGGATGCCTCCGAGTTTCCCGAACCTGGGGGTCTCGTCTTTGCGGTCGGGGCGGACAAGGTGCGCGCCGAGTTCGTTGGTGACGAAGTCCTCGAACTGCTTCCCAGCGAAGCCTTTGTCGCCAACGATCACCTGTCCAGGCTGGATGAGGTGTCGGTCGTGGTCGAGCATCGCTTGGGTGGCTTCGCGTTCACCGATCTTCGGGCTCGCGAGTCCCCAGACCACGGGCATTCCGTCGGGAGTGCAGATCAGATAGAGCCGGAAGCCCCAGAAGTATCGGGAGTGGGATGCGCAGTATCCGTAGTCGGCGTGCCCGGCAAGGTCTGAGCGTTTCACGGTCTCCCGCGATTTCCCGCACGGTAACGGGGTCGAGTCCACCAGCCGGGTGATCTCACCCCAGGACGGGGTGTCACGGGCCAGCTCGGTGATCACCGCAGAGAGAAGCCCGGTGGATTGGCGGACGCGTTTGCCCCACCCGGACTGGCCGGGCAGGTTCGGGAACATGCCCTTCAGGTGAGCGTGCGCGTATCGGATCCATTTCCGATCCGACGCGATCCCGAGCAGGTGTTGCGCGACCAGCAGGCAGAGCAATTCCGCGTCGTTGAGGGCGGGTTTGCGGCCCGGGTGGTGATCGCGGGTGAAGCCGATCGCGGGCAGGATCCGGTCATCGAGGTGGACGTAGAGTGTGATCAGGAGGGTGTTGAGTTCAGTTTTCACACACCGGGGTTAACACCCTCCGCCTGCGATTAACAGCATCCACGCCGACCCAGCCAAACGGACTCACTCATCTAGAGCGTCTTCAGCATCCGGGTATTGCCGAGGGTGTTGGGCTTGACGTGCGCGAGGTCGAGGAACTCGGCGACACCCTCGTCGGGGCTTCGCAAGAGCTGCGAGTAGACGTCAGGCGGCACGACCTGCTCGCCGATGGTCGTGAAACCGCGGCGTGAGAAGAAGTCGACCTCGAACGTGAGGCAGAACAGCCGCGTCAGTTTGAGCTGGCGGGCGTTCTGCTCGAGCGCGTCTACTATCCCCTTGCCGACTCCGCGGTGCAGCCAGTCATCCGTCACGATGAGGGTGCGGACCTCACCGAGGTCCTCCCACATGACGTGCAGGGCACCGCAGCCGACGAGTTGACCGTCGACCTCGGCCACGACGAACTGCTGGACGGATTCGTACAGCACGACCAGGTCCTTGCCGAGCAGAATCCGGCGCTGCACGAAGGGCTCGAGCATGTCGCGGATGCCGACGACATCCGTCGTCCGCGCCGCACGCACCGTGAAGTCGCCCATCCCTCCAGCGTAGGCCCCCGGTTACCCACCGTCCGGGGTTCACAATTCAGTCTCTGCAGTTTGGCGACAGCAGCCCGCGCCCGCAATTACGTGGGCCGCGCCACCTCCGCTGCCCGCGCAGACTGAATTATGAACGCGGCTGCCCCTCAACGACCCGCGCCCCGGTCGTTGAGCGAGCGCAGCGAGACGAAACGAACCGCCGAAACGACGAAGAGCGGATGCCTCACGCATCCGCTCTTCGTGTGTCCGGGTCGAACCCGGCAGTGTCAGTCGCTCGTGATCGCGAGGTCGGGCGTGGACGAGATCTCGCCAGCCGATGTCACTCCGACGGCCACCTTCTCGCCGCGCGGCTTGGTCTCGAACACGAACTCGCCGTTCTCGACGTCGACCTTGATGTGGTCGCCGGGATTCAGCTCGCCGTGCAGGATCCGCTCACTGAGGCGGTCTTCCACCTCGTGCTGCATCGCGCGGCGAAGCGGGCGGGCACCGAGAGTCGGGTCGAAGCCGATCTCAATCAGGCGTTCCTTGGCCGACTGCGAGAGCTTGATCGTCATGTCGCGGTCGAGCAGGCGGTCGGCTAGGCGCTTGGTGAACAGATCGACGATCTGCACCAGCTCGGGCTTCGACAGCTGCGGGAACACGATGACGTCGTCGAGACGGTTGAGGAACTCGGGCTTGAAGTGGCGCTTGAGCTCTTCGTCGACCTTGCCCTTCATCCGGTCGTAGCTCGTCTGCGCGTCACCCTCGACCTGGAACCCGACCGGTCCACCGGCGATGGCCGACGATCCCAGGTTGGTGGTCATGATGATGACCGTGTTCTTGAAGTCGACGACGCGGCCCTGACCATCGGTCAGGCGACCCTCTTCGAGGATCTGCAGCAGCGAGTTGAAGATGTCGGGGTGGGCCTTCTCGATCTCATCGAACAGCACGACCGAGAACGGCTTGCGGCGCACCTTCTCGGTGAGCTGCCCGCCCTCTTCGAACCCGACGAAGCCCGGAGGGGCACCGAACAGGCGCGAGACGGTGTGCTTCTCACCGAACTCCGACATGTCGAGCGAGATCAACGCGCCCTCGTCGTCGAACAGGAACTCGGCGAGCGCCTTGGCGAGCTCGGTCTTACCTACTCCCGTGGGGCCGGCGAAGATGAACGAGCCCGAGGGACGCTTCGGGTCCTTGAGCCCGGCGCGCTGACGACGGATCGTCTTCGACAGGGCGGCGATGGCCTCTTCCTGGCCGATGACGCGCTGGTGCAGCGCCTTCTCCATGAAGACCAGGCGGCTGGTCTCTTCCTCGGTCAGCTTGAAGACCGGGATGCCGGTCGCCTGCGCCAGAACCTCGGCGATCAGACCCTCGTCGACAACGGCGTGGGATGCAACATCCCCCGAACGCCACTGCTTCTCGAGCCGCAGCCGCTCGGCGAGGAGCGACTTCTCCTCGTCGCGGAGGCCGGCGGCCTTCTCGAAGTCCTGCTCTTCCGACGCCTGCTCCTTTTGCTGGCGAACGGCGGCGATCTTCTCGTCGAACTCACGCAGCTCGGGGGGCGACGACAGGATCGACAGGCGGAGGCGGGCGCCGGCCTCATCGATCAGGTCGATCGCCTTGTCGGGCAGGAAGCGGTCGGCCACGTAACGGTCGGCGAGGTTCGCGGCGGCGACGATCGCGCCATCCGTGATCTGCACCTTGTGATGGGCCTCGTAGCGGTCGCGCAGACCCTTGAGGATGTTGATCGCGTGGGGCAGCGACGGCTCCGCAACCTGGATCGGCTGGAAGCGACGCTCGAGCGCGGCATCCTTCTCGAAGTGCTTGCGGTACTCATCGAGCGTGGTCGCACCGATCGTCTGCAGCTCTCCGCGGGCGAGGAGCGGCTTGAGGATGGACGCCGCGTCGATCGCACCCTCGGCGGCACCGGCACCCACGAGGGTGTGGATCTCGTCGATGAAGACGATAATGTCGCCGCGCGTACGGATCTCTTTCGTGACCTTCTTGAGGCGCTCTTCGAAGTCACCGCGGTAGCGGGAGCCAGCGATGAGCGAACCGAGGTCGAGCGAGTAGACCTGCTTGTCCTTGAGCGTCTCGGGCACATCGCCCTTGACGATCGCCTGGGCGAGGCCCTCGACGACGGCGGTCTTGCCGACGCCAGGCTCACCGATCAGCACGGGGTTGTTCTTCGAGCGACGCGAGAGGATCTGCATGACCCGCTCGATCTCCTTTTCGCGCCCGATCACCGGGTCGAGCTTGTTGTCGCGCGCGGCCTGCGTGAGGTTGCGGCCGAACTGATCGAGCACGGCGGATCCGCCCTGCGCCCCCTGCGTCTCGTTCGCGGCACCGCTAACAGCGGCGGGCTCCTTGCCCTGGTAGCCCGAGAGCAGCTGGATGACCTGCTGGCGCACCTTGTTGAGGTCGGCGCCGAGCTTGACCAGCACCTGGGCGGCTACGCCCTCGCCCTCGCGGATGAGCCCGAGCAGGATGTGCTCGGTACCGATGTAGTTGTGGCCGAGCTGCAGCGCCTCGCGAAGCGAAAGCTCAAGCACCTTCTTGGCGCGCGGCGTGAACGGGATGTGACCCGTTGGCTGCTGCTGGCCCTGGCCGATGATGTCCTGCACCTGCTCACGAACGGCGTCAAGCGAGATGCCGAGGGATTCGAGCGCCTTCGCGGCGACCCCTTCACCCTCGTGGATCAGCCCGAGCAAGATGTGCTCGGTGCCGATGTAGTTGTGGTTGAGCATCTTCGCCTCTTCTTGGGCGAGCACAACCACTCGACGGGCACGGTCGGTAAATCTCTCGAACATTGCAGACTCCTCGGCATCGGCCGCACGCGTCCCTACGGCTCGCGTGTTACATCGAGGGTAACCAGCGGACGGATGCCTCACGCCTGTGTTCGCCGTGGGCGTGACGGCTTTGCGGGGTTGACGCGCGGCCCCCGCGTGCTTATCGTTTCTCGATAACAACGATTATCGATAAGAGGTTCACTCGTGACGACCCCGACAGCCCCGAAGCGCTCTGGCCCGACAGGTTCGACCGGCTGTCTGTTGTGTTGACACGCACGAACTGGCTGCTCGACGGCGTCGGCGGAATCCTCCTTGTCATCGCAGCGGCCTTCCGGCGCGGGACCGCGATGCAGTGCGACACCGAGGGCCTGGTGTGACCCCCGCCGAAGACGAGGGGCCGAGCGGCATCCACTGCCGACTCGACGAGCTCCTCGCCGAGCGCAGTATGACTCTCACCCGCCTCTCGGAGATCGTCGGTGTCTCGATCGTCAACCTGTCAGTGCTGAAGAACGACCGGGCGCGAGCCATCCGCTATTCGACGCTCTCGGCAATCTGCCGGGCGCTCGACTGCGAGGTCGGCGATCTGCTGGTCACCACCGACTGACCCGCTCAGCCCGCCCGGCCATCTTTCACTCGTCGCGAATGGCGCCTGTGAGGTATCCGAACCCGCCATATGTGACGAGTGAAAGTTGCTGGACACAGTTGACTCGTCACGAATGGCGTCCTACGCGGCCCAACATCCGCCATCTGCGACGAGCGAAAGCCGGGAACCGCCAAGGAGACCTCAGCGCGAACGACGTGCCTCGATCGCCGTGCGCACCCGCTGTACGACGACGACGCCCGACATCGTGAAGATGTGCCGCTTCGTCGCGCGGATGACGCGCCAACCCTCTTCAGCTAACCGGTCGAGTCGGTCCACGTCCCGCGCCCATTGCACAGGATCGGTGCGGTGGTGGTCGCCGTCATATTCGATCCCGATCTTCAGCGCGGGGTAAGCGAGGTCAAGGCAGGCGACGAAGCGGCCATCATCATCGAGCACGTCGTAGTCCAGCACCGGCTCAGGCAACCCCGCGTCGATCAGGATCAGGCGCAGCCAGGTCTCACGGCGCGACGACGCGCCGGTTCGCACCCGCGGAAGAGCCGCACGCAGGGCGCCGATGCCCGGACGACGACCCGCGCCGACGGCCGACTCGAGCTCGTCGATCGTCGCCCACGCCGGACGCGGCGGCGGTGCGAAGCCGCCCGGCCTGCGCGGGATACGCACGAAATAGTCGGCCGCCGCGACGAGATCGTACGGATGCGTCAACCGAGCCCCGAGCATCGCCCAGGTCGTTGCGGGGCTTGCCACGCGCCAGCCGAGCTCGGGGTGACCGCGAACCGATCCGTGCGACGGCGCGAGCGCGTACCCCTTCACCCCGCGACCCCGCGGGGCGCGACGCGGTGCGAAGACGGCCACGTCGAGCTCATCGTGGATGACCGTGGCAGAAAGCGGCACGCCCCAGATGACGGCGGCGGTCACATGACCGAAGAACTGGGAGTCCCGCATAACCGTGGCGAATTGACGCGCACGCGCCAGCATCCGCGACTCCGCCGTCTGGACAATGGGCGTGTGCGACACGGACCGGACGGCGTGGAACGGATGCTCGAGGTCGCGAGCCCGCAGCCGAGAACGCGAGACGCCCGCCGCTTCGGCCTGCGCGACGGAGAACTCCGCGCCCAGGCTGCGGGGCAGGTCGGTTCGGCGCATCCCGGCACCCTCGCACATCGCACGGTGGTCGCGCCGAAGTTGTCCACACACGGCGGCGCGACCGGAGCCGCCCGCCGGCGGAACAGGGCTGTTCACTCGGCGCAAATGGCGGGCCCCCGGCATCCTGACCCGCCATTTACGACGAGTGACTTCGGATTCGTCCGTTTCAGTCGTCGTGAATGGCGGGCTTTCGCACAATCAACAGCCATTCACGACGACTGAATGTTCAGATAGACGCTCGACAAGCGTGCAGGACAAGGGCGCGCAGAGTGAGACGCGCGGGGACGGCGCCGTTGCCGCTCCCCCGCGCGCGGTCTGAAAAAGTGGCGGTCTAGTTGGAGCCGTAGATCGGAACGCGGAGCCCGTCGAAGTCGTCCCCGACGAGCACGGCCGTGACGCCCTCGTCTTCGTCGAGGTCCGCCACCGAGGTGATCAGCGCGCGAGGCACCATGTCCATCGTGCAGATCTGGTCGGCCGGCGGGTCGACGAACGTGACCGTCACCTCGGATGGCGCCACGACTTCCGTGGAAGCGACGACGGGAACGCACGTCGAGCTCCCCCAGGTCACGAGCACGAAGGAGTCGTCATCGTCGATCCATCCGGCACTCGGCGCATACTCGGAGGCCGTGTTGGTGGGGTCTAGTCCCTGCACACCGTCGAGGTCGGTGTCGCCCGTGAATCCGTCACCCGCGACCGTGATCTCGAGGTCAACTGCGGGGTCCATGTCCGGGAGCGCATCGACGAGGGTCACGCGAGGGACCATGTCCGTCGTGCACACCTCGTCCGTGTCGGCATCGGCGAGGATTACCGCGAACGTGCCATTGTCTTGCAGCGCGGCATCTTCGACGACCGGGACACAGGTCGATGACCCGTACGTGATGATGCCGATCATCCGGCCGTCGTCGAGCCAGGTCGCGTCGACCTCAACCTCAACCTCAGAGACACTGCCATCGGCGGGTACGGAGCTGCTGCTCCCCGGCGACGCGGGCGTGGCCGTGCATCCCGCGAGTCCGAGGAGCACGACGGCTCCGGCGCCGAGCGCGATGAGTGCTTTGCGAACAGCCACGATGGAACCTCTCCGGGCGGGATGCCTCGTCCCTCATCCTGCGGACGTGCTGTCGTCCGCTCATCCATCCTGACCGATCGCTCCAGACCCACCATGCGAAGACGGTGACAGCGCGATAACGATCACCACTCAAGTCGGTAACGCTCGCGCAACCCGGAACACGGGCACGCCCTCTACTGCAGGGCCGAGGTCAGACGCGCGAGGTTGTCGAGCACCGTCGAGCGGAGGGGCTGCTGCTTCCACTCTTCGAGCGTCAGCTCGCGGCTCAGCGAGCGATAGCGATCCTCGACCGCACGCATCTGATCGGCGAACTCGCTGCCGCGCACCAGCAGCGAGATCTCCATGTTCAGGCCGAACGAGCGCATGTCCATGTTGCTCGAGCCGATCACGGCGGTCTCGTCATCGATCGTCAGGCTCTTGGAGTGCAGGATGAAGGGCTTGCGGTACATCCAAATCTTCACGCCGGCGCGCAGGAGTGCCTCGTAGTAGCTGCGCTGCGCGTGATAGACGATCGCCTGATCGCCCTCTTCACTGACGAAGAGTTCGACCTGCACGCCGCGGTGACACGCGGTCGTCACCGCCAGCAGCAGCGACTCGTCCGGCACGAAATAGGGGCTCACGATGATGACCTTGCGCTCGGCCGCGTAAAGCATGCCGAGGAAGAGGCGCAGGTTGTTCTCGGAATCGAATCCGGGACCGGATGGCACGACCTGCGCATCAAGATCGCCGGGTCCGGTGTCGAGGTTCTCGACGTCGAACTCGGCCGAGAGTTCTTCGTCGGTCTCGCTGTACCAGTCCGAGAGGAATACGGCGTTGACGCTCGCGACGACCGGCCCCTGCAGCCGCACCATCAGATCGACCCAGTGCAGACCGCGGCGAATATTCTTGGGCAGGTTGTAGGTCGAGTCGGTGACGTTCTGCGAGCCCATGAACGCGACATTGTCGTCGACGACCAGAAGCTTGCGGTGGTTGCGGAGGTCAGGACGTTGGTACTTGCCTTTGAACGGCTGCACCGGAAGCATCAGGTGCCACTGTGCACCCATCGCGTCGAGCCGCTTCAGCGTCGCCTTGTAGTTGGGCTTGCCGCGGTTGGCCCAGTGGTCCAGCAGCACGCGCACCGTGATTCCGCGGGCGCACGCCTCTTCCATAGCCCGGAACAGGTTGTCGGTCGCGGCATCCGATTGCAGGATGTAGAACTCGATATGCGCGTAGTGCTCTGCTGCGCGAACGGCATCCGCCATCGCGTCGAGGCTCTCCTGATACTCGGCGATCAGGGTGACCGTATTGTCACCGGCGAGGGGCATTGCTCCGAGGTTGCGGTTCATCGTGACAAGCGAGGTGAACCAGGCCGGAGCATCCGGGCGCAGCGAACCGAACTCGAGGTTTTCCGTCGCGTCGTGGATGTACTCGTTGATCTGCCGCTGCTTGCGACGGCGAACCCGCGGGAGCCGCGGATTACCGATCAGAAAGAAGAGCAGAAGCCCGACGAACGGGATGAAGTAGATGGCCAGCAACCATGCCGTCGCCGCTGTCGGGCGGCGATTGCGCGGGATGACGATGATTGCCCAGATGCGGATGGTCAGGTCGAAAATGAGGATGGCGACCAGCCACCACGTGATGTCGAAATTGAGGACGAGCACCCGTTTCCCTCCGCCGGCTCGTGCTCAGCGTAGCGGGGTGGGTCAGGGTGCCGCGGGACGCGGGTCTTCCGGCGCGGGGGCCATGCCCCGCTTCGCGCGCTCTTCGGCCTCGATCTGGGCGTAGACGCGGCGCTCCGTGCGGTCCATGCGAATGATGCCACGTAGCACGAAGAAGAAGACCACCGAGACGACAAGGGTCGGCAGAATCGACCAGATCAGTGCCGCCCAGTAGCCTTCCACCCCTCCAGGATACGCCCCGAGGGGGCATACCGGACACTCGGACGCTCCCTCCACAGCACGTCCCGGTGCCGGTCGTCCCCCGATTCCGCCTTCCCACCGGCCTCAGGACGGCGTCCAGGCCACGCTGGCCGCATGCCCACCATCATCAAGGCCTCCGACGCCGCAGACTTCCTCGCCCTCGTTCCCGCTCTGGCCGGCTATCGCCCTCGGCAGAGCCTCGCGCTCGTGCTGTTCCGCGGCAAGCGGACGGCGGGCGTCATGCGCTACGACCTGCCGGAGCCCGACGCGGTCGAAGCGATGGCCTCGACCACGATCGGACTCGCCTGCAAGGTCGACCGCATCGACGGCATCGCGATCGTCGTCTACACAGATGCAGGTTTCCGCGACGATGGCTCGGGCCCGATCGCCTGGCAAGATCTCGTCACTGCACTGGAAAAGCGGGCGCATGTCTGTGGCCTGCGAGTCGTAGAGGCTCTCTGCGTTGCGGGCGATGCCTGGGGGTCGTACGCCGACGGCGAGGCGCGACCCCTCTCCGAGGTACGCGAGCGCGAGGCCGATCTGCCCATGTCGGTTCCTGCGGGGGATCAGGGTGCGGGCGCTTTTCTGCCCGAGGTCGATCTGGCCGAGAAGGAGCGGATGGCACGCGCGCTCCTCACGATCGACGATGCGGCCGAGGCCCTGCTGGCAGCACCCTCGAACGTCGAGACGGCCAATGTTCCCTCGCTGGCACGCCTGGATCCGCGCGCGCTCGCGGCGGTCGTTGCCCTGGATGACGTACCTGAACTGTTCGAGGACGCCCTGACCTGGGACCCCGACACCCTGGACGCGTTCTCGGGCGCAGTACTGCTGTGGTGCCTGCGTCGCCCCGCGCTGCGCGATGTGGCACTGCAGCAGTGGGCCGGAGACATCCACGCGGGCGAACTCGCCCTCTTTGCCCAGGTGCGGTGGGAGGCCGGCCACGAGTATCCGGCCGAACTCGGTGCTCGCTTCTGCGGCGACGGTCCGCGGCCCGATTCGGGTCGCTTGCACCGCGCTCGAAATCTGGTGCGCCGCATCGCGGCGGCGGCCCCGCGCGACGCACGGCCGGGGCCCCTGGCCGCGGCGGCGTGGATCAGCTGGGCACTCGGTGGTTCGACGCACGCGGGCTGGTACGCCGAGCGGGCTCTCGAGATCGACCCCGAGCACGGCTTGTCTCAGATCGTGATGACGATGTGCACAGCCTCACATCTGCCAGAGTGGGCGTTCGCCCGCGAGTGAACGCAGTGGGCGTTCGCCCGCGAGTGAACGCAGTGGGCGTTCGCCCGCGAGTGAGTTCTTACTTGACGAGCGGGAACAGGATCGTCTCGCGAATGCCGAGGCCCGTGATGGCCATCAGCAGTCGGTCGATTCCCATGCCCATGCCCCCCGAAGGTGGCATGCCGTGCTCGAGCGCCCGCAGGAAGTCCTCGTCGATGCGCATGGCCTCGACATCTCCTCGCGAAGCGAGAACCGCCTGCTCGACAAAACGCTCGCGCTGGATCACGGGGTCGACGAGTTCGGAGTAGCCGGTGGCCAGCTCGAACCCGCGGATGTATAGGTCCCACTTCTCCACGACACCCTCGATCGAGCGGTGCGCCCGCACGAGCGGGCTCGTGTCGACCGGGAAGTCCATGACGAACGTCGGGCGCTCGAGGCCACCCTTCACGAAGTGGTCCCACAGTTCCTCGACGAGCTTGCCGTGGGTGACATGAGCGGGCTCGTCGACACCGGATGCCGCGGCGAGCGCGAGCAGTTCGTCGACGGATGTCTGGGGTGTGATCGTCTGCGTGCTGGCAGACGAAAGCGACTCGTACATCGAGATGCGGTCCCAGTCGCCGCCCAGGTCGTACTCCGTGCCGTCGGCCCACGTCACGACCGTCGAGCCCGAAACGGCGCGCGCGGCGTTCTGGATGAGCTCCTGTGTCAGGTCGGCGATGCCGTTGTAGTCGGAGTACGACTGGTACGCCTCGAGCATCGCGAACTCGGGACTGTGGGTCGAGTCGGCGCCCTCGTTGCGGAAGTTGCGGTTGATCTCGAACACCCGATCCAGGCCCCCGACGACCGCACGCTTCAGGAACAGTTCGGGCGCGATGCGTAGGAACAGCTCGGTGTCGAAGGCATTCGAGTGGGTCACGAACGGACGAGCCGCCGCACCGCCGTGCTGCACCTGCAGCATCGGCGTCTCGACCTCGAGGAAGTCGTGCTCCGCGAACGTCGCGCGCAGGCTCGCATTGACCGCCGCGCGGGCCCGCACCGTCTGGCGGGCCTGATCGCGCACGATCAGGTCGAGGTAGCGCGCGCGCACGCGGCTCTCCTCGTTGAGCTCGGAGTACATGTTCGGCAGAGGCAGGATCGCCTTCGCCGCGATCTGCCACTCGTCGAGCATGATCGAGAGCTCGCCGCGGCGGCTCGAGATGACCTCGCCCGCGACGAAGACGTGGTCACCCAGGTCGACGAGTTCTTTCCACCGCTGCAGGGACTCCTCGCCGACACCGGCCAGCGAGACCATCGCCTGGATCCGGCTGCCGTCGCCGGCCTGGAGCGTCGCGAAGCAGAGCTTGCCCGTGTTGCGGCTGAAGACGATGCGACCGGCGACCGCGGCGCGCACGCCCGTCGCGGTGTCGGCCTCGAGCTCGCCGTATGCCTCGCGAAGCGCCGCGATCGTGTCGGTCACGGGAACACTGACGGGGTAGGCGCCGCCCGAGGCATCCGTCCGCTCGTCCTGCAGGCGCTCGCGCTTAGCGAGCCGCACCGCCTTCTGTTCGAAGACGTCCTCTTCGGAGGCAGCGTCGGACGGCACGGAAGAATCGGTCATCTGCGGGGGCTCCTCGAAAGTCGACACAAGTCTATCCGCGCGCCCCCGCGCGCCCCGGCCCGCGGGGGCGCCCACGGAACGACACGCGTGTCAGCGGATGTAGACCTCGGCGTTGTCGATGAACCGATGCCCCGCGACCGTCGCGGCGATCAGCACGAGAGCGGTGCCCTGGTGTCCCTCGTCGGCGGGCAGGAAGGTCTCGGGATCAACGACGCTGAGGTACTCGAGCCGGATCCGCTCCTCGCCCATGAGAGACGACTGAGCGGCCGCGATGCACGCGTCGATCCCGCGGTCGGCGTTGGATGCGGCCGCTTCGAGCGCGGCGACGAGCTTGCTCGCCGCCTTGAGGTCGCGCTCCTCGAGCAATCCGATGCGCGTCGAGATGGGCAGGCCGTTATCGTCGCGGACGGTGTCTGCCTCGAGCACCTCGACATCGAGGTACAGATCACGCACCATGCGTCGGACGAGGAAGATGCGCTGCGCGTCGCGGCGACCGTAGACCGCGAAGTCCGGCCCCACGAGATTCAGGAGTTGCGCCTCGACCGTCAGCAGCCCATCGAAGTAGCCCGGGCGCGCCCGTCCCTCGAAGCGCAGGCCGAGGTCACCCGCGGTGACCTTCGTCGTCTGCGACCCGTGCGGCAGGAGTTCTTCGGCGCTCGGCGCGAAGACGATGTCGACTCCGAGAGATTCGAGCAGCGCAGCATCCGCGTCGGGCGTGCGCGGGTAAGCCTCGAAAGCGCTCGTTGTCGCGAAGCGGAGCGGGTTGACGAAGACCGAGACCACCACGATGTCGGCGCGTTCCCGAGCCCGGTGGATGAGGTCGATGTGCCCGTCGTGCAGGGCGCCGATGGTGGAGATGAGTGCGACGGTGGGCGCGGCGGATGTGTCTCGCGCCGCATCCCCCGCCGTCCGCGCTGCGCTTCTGGCTTCTGCCAGTCGGGTGCGCAGCTCGGCGATGGAGCTGATCATCCTTGGATGCTACCCCGGCAGCACATCCGGCTCGTCCAGGCCGTCATCCGGACCGCCGTCGAGGCCGCCGCCCCAGCCGTCGCCCAAACCGTCGCGGCTGACCCATCCGGCATCCCCCGTGCCGCCGCGCACGACGCCATCCCAATCGGGAGTGGTTTCGAGGGTGAGCGCCTGGTCGACCGTCGATCGGACGAGCGCCGACAGGTACCCACCGGGATTGTCGATCCCGATGCCGCGCAACAACGAGGTGGATTGCTGCACGACGGCGCGCGAGAACTCCGTGGCCGTCGCGATCGCCTCGGCATACGCGGGACGATCCGCCTCCGCGACGACGATCGGCTCGCAACCCAACTCGACCGCGAGGGCCTGCGCGATCGGCAGCACGGCCGCGGGTGCCGTGACGGCGGCGTAGCCCGCCTGTAGCTGACGCAGGTCGATGCTCGTGCCCGTGAAGGTGATTGCGGGGTGGACCGCGAGCGGGATGACTCCCTGCTCGACGGCCGGACGGAGGATGTCCGTGCCGAACCGCGCGTCCGTGTGCAGCACGAGTTGGCCCGGCTGCCAGGCCGATACCGCTGCCAGACCCGCGACCAGTTCGGCGAGCTGATCGCTCGGCACCGCGAGGACGACGAGCTCGCTGCGCCGCGCGATCTCGGGCGGATCCAGGTGCGGAACACCCGGCACGATGGCTTCGACCCGGTCCGGGTCGGACCCAGGCGTGATACCCGTCAGCGCGTGCCCGGCCCCGCCGAGCGCGGCACCGATGATCGGGCCGACGCGTCCGGCGCCGATAATCCCGACGCCGAGCCGCCCCGCGCGGTTCACGTCGCCTCCGGCGCCTGGCTGGACGCCGCCTCCGGCGCCTGGTTCACCATCGACTGCGGCTCACCTGTCGACTGCGCATCAGCTGTCGGCTCCGGTGGGTGGTCCGGCGTCTCTGCGACGACCGTTTCCGCCCACCGGTGGCTGCGATCCGCGGTGGAGGCGGCGGATGCTCGAGCCGTGACGTCCGCGAAGGCCGCCAGTGCATCGTCCCGATCGAGGGCGGCGACGGAGCCGTAGACGGGACCGGCGACCGTGTGCGGGCGCAGCGACGCGACGCGCAGCGAGCGATCGAGCGGACCCTGCTGCAGTCCCAAGCTCTGCATGCGGGCCAACGGGAAGATCGCGAGCGAACGCCAGATTTGCCCGCGCCGGAGCAGCAGCGCGTGCGGCGAAACGAGGAATCCGTTACGTCGCCACGACACCGGACGAAGGAACCATGCGCGCCGTGGCGTCTGCGAGAACGGGTCACCCTCACGCGGTCCGAGGATGCCGTCGTCGAAGAGCTGCGACCACTCCGCATCACGGGTCCCCGGCAACACCAGACGCAAGACGCGCTCGGCATCGGCACGGGTGCCGACGGGCAGGACCGTCGTGAACTGGTCGGTCGAGGTGTCGACCGAACTCCGCCCCGTCAGGCGGTTGATCTTGATCAGCCACCACCCGAAGGGGCGCCAGAAGATCGACTGCCGCACCTCGATCGCGTGCACGCGTCCCGGCGGGATGATCTCCGTCACCGTCGTGAAAAGTCCGAACGTGACGCGCAAACCGTGCCGCGTGGGTGCGATCGAGTACCGCAGCGACTTCACGATCTGCGACACCCAGTACGCACCGAAACCGAGGAGCGCGGGCACGATGCCCAGCAGCACCCACGGCGATCCCCAGATCCCGCCGGCGATCGCGACGCCCGTCATCACGAGCAGGGCCACCGTGCTGCCCCCGAGCACCTGCGAGGCGATCAGTCGCCCGGTCGGGATGTGGACGACGCTCTCGGGCTCGCTCGCCGGCCCCTCGGCCCCGGCGATGAGTCCCGTGATTCCCTGGCTGACCGCGCTCGAGACGCCGCGAACGCGGCTTCCGGATGCGGCGGCCCCGGCCGCCTCGGCGAGCTGACGACCCGATGCCAGGCGCAGGATGTCGGCGCGCACGCGCTCGGCGTTGCTCGTCGAGAGGTAGTCGAGCTTGACGTTCGCGTCCGTGCCCGCACCGACGACCTCGAGCTTGGCGAGTCCGACCAGACGCGCGACGAGAGGCCGCGTGAGGTTGACGCCCTGAACCCGGTCGAGGGGTGCGCGGCGTTGCGAGCGAAACAGGATGCCCTGCTTGACCTCGACGTCGTCCTCCGTGATGCGGAAGGTGTGAAACCGCCACGACAGGTAGAAGCCGCCGACGACCAACACGAGCGCACCCAGAACGGCGAGACTCGCCAGAAGCAGGAGCCCGTTGTCGAGCACCCAGTCGACGGGATCACCCGAATTCCACTCACCTCCGTCGGGAAGCTCGGGCAACAGCGAAGGCAGGAAGATCGCGACGAGCCTGTCGCGCAGGTTGGCGATCACGATGCCGATCACCACGACGAGGAAGAGGCCACCCCGGAAGATCGGGGACAGCGGATGCATCCGGTGCCACTCGCCGTCGCTCAGTTCGCTGCGCGCCTCGAACGGCTCACCGGGCACGGGCACATCCGTCACGGCCGCGTCTGTCATGGGCGCAGACACCTCAGGCGTCCCGCCGGGCGCGGCGGGTTCGCTCACAGCCCCGTCCGTCGCGACTCGGCGACCTCGACCAGCAGGTCACGCAGGTGCTCGGCGGTCTTCTGCTCGAGGCCGGGGATCGTCACCCCCGTCGCGGCGGCGGCCGTGACGAACTTGAGTTGCGCGATACCGAACCCGCGATCGAGGGGGCCGTGGGTGATGTCGATCAGCTGCATCCGTCCATACGGCACGGCGACCAGGCGCTGCCACAGGATGCCGCGGCGGAACACCAGGTCGTCTTGCCGCAAGCGATACCCGATCGAGCGTGCCTGGCGGGGGACGATGGCAGTGGTCCAGATCGAGATCACCAAGATGATGCCGCCCGGGATGTAGGCCCAGGTCTGGTTCAGGAACAGCGTCAGAAACAGCATGGCCGCAGCGACGAGGACGATCAGCACGCCGCCAGAGATGAGCTGTACCCAGACGTACTTCGGCGAGATCTGGTGCCATTCGCCGCCGTCCAACTCGAGCCGGCTGGGCGAGCGCGGCTCGACGAGCGCGGTGAAGGTGCCGGAGTTTAGCGAGTCGGAGTCGAGCGCATCTGTATCGCCCTCAGCCACCGGGCTTTCATCGACGCGGATCTCATTAACGGGCGCCGCAGCAAGCGTGCTCTGGGGGGCCAAGGGACCGGCGTCCTCACCAGGGGTGGGTGTCGCCTCCGGCGGCGGGCTCTGGGGGTTCGTCATCGTCGTCCTTCCGGATGATGCACATGTTCTCGGCGACGAGTGCCGCGGCGACGAGGATCACCCCCGCGACGGCGGTGGCAACGACCGCCGTGATCGAGCCTAACGGCGGCGGCACCGGGCGCGTCAGCAGGTAGAGGGCGAGACCGGCGCCGGCTCCGCCGATCGCCGCGCCCACGATGCTCGACGCCTTGGCCAGAATCGCGATCCGCAAAGCGCGGAAGGGATTGACCGGGGGGCCGGATGCGGGCTGCGATCCGGCCGCGACCGCGCCATCGCCGCGCGGGCCCCGGATCGCCCGGCGGATGGGCAACGCCAGCACCACGACGATCGCGCCGAGCAGCAGAAGCATGATCGGCAACGAGATGAACGGGGTGAAAGTCGGACGCCCCGAGACCGTCAGCAGGTGATCGAACAGGAATCCGACGAGCGCGCCGAGCACGGCGGCCGACACCAGGACGAGCGGACTGGTGCGCTTCACGCGCGGTCCCCACCCGAAGCATCCGGATGCGTGTCCGCCGCCTGCGCGCGGAGCCGCTCAACGAGATCGCGCACCGCACCGTAACCCACCAGCACGGCATCGGGATCCGCCTCGAGCCACGGCTCGAGCACGAAGTCCCGCTCGACAGCGCGCGGGTGCGGCAGCGTCAGATTCGGGTCGGCCGACTGCACGTCGCCATAGGCGATCAGGTCGAGGTCGAGAGTGCGGTCGCCCCATTTCTCGTGGCGCTCGCGTCCATGCTCGGCCTCGATGCGGTGCAGCAGCGCCAGGAGGACACTCGGTGCCAGCCGGGTCGAGACGAGAGCGACGGCGTTCAGGTAGGTGGGCGCCGAGGCATCCGGACCATCCGGGCGGAGGGCAACCGTCTCGCGCGTCGGCGACACCCGCACGTGATCGACAAGAGGCAGGCGGGCGATCTCACGCACCGCATCCTCGAGCGTGGTCCCGCGGTCGCCGAGGTTGCTGCCGAGCGCGACGACGGCCACGGTCGTCTCGTTCTCGGGCCGCGCGTCGCGAGGCGGGAGTTCTTCGGCCAGACGGCGGCTCATGAGGTGCTCCGGGGGAAGTCGATCGCGGCTCGTTCGATGCTGACGGAGACGTCCGAGAACTCGGCCTCGATGGGCGCGCTCGGCTTGTGGACGGTCACGCGGACGGACGCTAGCCGCCCATCGGCGAGCACCGCGACCGCGATCCGCTCGGCGAGCGTCTCGATCAGGTTGACCGGCTCGCCCGCGACGATCGCGACGATGGCGTCGGCGACCTCGCCGTAGTGGACGGTGTCGCGTACGTCGTCCGTGCGTGCCGCCTCGGCGGTGCGGAGCTTCAGGACCACATCGATCACGAAGTGCTGACCCCGCTCGCGCTCGAAGTCGAATACCCCATGTCGCCCGAACACCCGCAGACCGGTCAGCGTGATTTCGTCTAGGCCGTCCACGGCGCCCCCTCTCGCCATGCCGCAGCGATCGCGAGGGCATCGCGGGTCGCTGCGACGTTGTGCACGCGCACGCCCCACGCGCCGGCGCGCTCGGCCAGCACGCTGGTCACGGCGGTCGCCGCGTCGCGGCGCTCGATCGAAGGTTCTGCCGCGTCGCGGCGCTCGATCGAAGGTTCTGCCGCGTCGCGGCGCTCGGTCGAGGGTTCGTCATTGGATGCCCCACCCAGCGCCGCGGACAGGAACCGCTTGCGCGACGTGCCGACCAGAACGCGAGGCCCGAGCGCGACGAGGCGGTCAAGGCCCGCGAGCATCGCCCAACTCTGCTCGGGCGTCTTCCCGAAGCCGATACCCGGGTCAAGCACCACGCGCGAAGGCGCAATCCCCGCCTGCGCCGCGTCGCTCAGTCGCTCGGCGAGTTCGGCCGTGACGTCGCGCGCAACATCCGTGTAGGCCGCGTGTGCGTACATGTCGGACGAGGGCCCGCGCCAGTGACCGAGCACGAAGTCTGCGGATGTCTCGGCCACCGCCGCGAGCATTTCGGGATCGGCGAGCCCACCGGAAACATCGTTCACGATCCGGGCGCCCGCCTCGACCGCAGCAACGGCCGTCTCGGCGTTCATCGTGTCGATGCTGACCACGATGCCGCGCCCCGCCAGGGCGGTGACGACCGGCAGAATCCGCCGGATCTCTTCGGCGACGGGCACGCGTTCCGCGCCGGGCCGGGTGGACTCGCCTCCGACGTCGATCACGCCCGCACCGTCGGCGACGAGCTCGAGCGCGTGCGCGATGGCGACCTCGGGGTCGAGGTACTGTCCGCCGTCGCTGAACGAGTCGGGCGTCGCGTTGAGGATGCCCATGATCAGGGTGCCCTCTTTGTCCGCGCCGCTCACGAGCGGACGCCGCCGATCAAGGCGATCAGTTCGGCGCGCGCTGCGGGCTCGGCGAGTTCGCCCCGCGCGGCAACCGTGACGGTCGAGGCATCCGGTTGCCGACCGCCGCGCATGGTGACGCATCCGTGACGCGCATCGAGCACAACGAGAACACCGCGCGCGTCGAGCTCGTTCTGAATCGTGTCGGCGATCTGCTCGCCCAGCCGCTCCTGCACCTGCGGGCGTGCCGCGAGGATGTCGACGACCCGGGGCAGGGCGCCGAGGCCCACGACCGTGTCGCCCGGCAGATAGGCGACGTGCGCCACACCCCGGAAGAGCAGCAGGTGGTGCTCGCACACCGAGCGGAAGGCGATGTCGCGCAGCAATACCGCGCCCGAGGCAACCGTCTCGGGTTCCGGTCCGCGCGCAACCGAGATCGGGTTGCCGAGCGCCTCGGCAGGATCCTGATCCAGCCCTGAGAAGAACTCGGTGTAGGCCTCTGCGACGCGTTGCGGCGTCCGCTTCAGCCCCGGACGATCGGGGTCCTCGCCGATGGCGACCAGCAGTTCACGAACGAGCGCCTCGACGCGCCCGGAGTCGACAGCCATGGGCTACGCCGTAGCCGGGCGTGCCTGACCCGAGGGACGACGATGCGGCTGCTTCTCCGCGACAACCGCCTCGGCCGGCACATCGGCGGCGAGACCCTCGGGAAGCGTCTGCTTCGGAACCTCGACCGGAGGTAGGGCCGACACGGGCCGCTTCTCGCTCGAGAGCCACTGCGGACGTGGGGGTAGGCGACGCACCTCGGTGAAGATCTCGGCCAATTGCAAGTGGTCGAGTGTCTCCTTCTCGAGCAGTTCGAGCGCGAGCTTGTCGAGCACGTCGCGGTTGTCGCTGATGACCTGGTACGCCTCGTTGTGCGCCTGCTCGATGAGGGCGCGCACCTCGGCGTCGACGCGTTCGGCGATCGACTCGGAGTACTCGCGGCCGTGGCCCATGTCGCGGCCCATGAAGACCTCACCGCTCGCGGCGCCGAGCTTGACCGGCCCGAGCTGCATCGTCATGCCGTACTCGGTGACCATCTTGCGGGCGATGTTGGTCGCCTTCTCGATGTCGTTCGACGCACCCGTGGTCGGGTCGTGGAACACGATCTCTTCGGCCACGCGGCCGCCCATCGCATACGTCAGCTGGTCCTGGAGTTCGTTGCGGGTGACCGAGTACTTGTCGTCGAGCGGCAGCACCATCGTGTAGCCGAGGGCCTTGCCGCGCGGCAGGATCGTGACCTTCGTCACGGGGTCGGTGTGGTTCATCGCCGCGGCGGCGAGCGCGTGACCGCCCTCGTGGTACGCCGTGATGAGCCGTTCCTTGTCTTTCATGACGCGTGTGCGGCGCTGCGGTCCGGCGATGACGCGGTCGATCGCCTCGTCGAGCGCGCGGTTGTCGATCAGCTGCGCGTTCGAGCGGGCGGTCAACAGCGCCGCCTCGTTCAGCACGTTCGCGAGATCGGCACCCGTGAAGCCCGGGGTCTTGCGAGCGACGACCTCGAGGTCGACACCGTCGGCGAGCGGCTTGCCGCGGCCGTGCACCTCGAGAATCCGCTGGCGTCCCTTCAGATCCGGTGCGTCTACGCCGATCTGACGGTCGAAGCGGCCGGGACGCAGCAGGGCCGGGTCCAGGATGTCGGGGCGGTTGGTCGCCGCGATCACGATGACGTTGACCTTGGGGTCGAAGCCGTCCATCTCGACGAGCATCTGGTTGAGCGTCTGCTCGCGCTCGTCGTGTCCGCCGCCCATGCCGGCTCCGCGGTGACGCCCGACGGCGTCGATCTCGTCGATGAAGATGATGGCCGGCGAGTTCTCCTTGGCCTGGTTGAACAGGTCGCGCACGCGACTCGCGCCGACGCCGACGAACATCTCGACGAAGTCCGAACCCGAGATCGAGTAGAACGGCACACCGGCCTCCCCCGCAACGGCGCGGGCGAGCAGGGTCTTTCCGGTGCCGGGAGGGCCGTACAGCAGCACGCCCTTCGGAATGCGGGCACCGACCGCCTGGAACTTGGTCGGGTCCTTCAGGAAGTCCTTGATCTCCTGCATCTCTTCGATCGCCTCGTCAGCGCCCGCGACATCCGCGAACGTGACCGTCGGCGACTCTTTCGAGACCAGCTTGGCCTTGGACTTGCCGAACTGCATGACCTTGCTGCCTCCGCCCTGCGCCGACGAGAGCAGGAACCAGAACAGCAGACCCAGCAGTAGCAGCGGGATCATGAGAGAGAGGAAGCCGTCGAACCAGGATGCCTGGGGCACGACGTCGTTGAAGCCGTCGGACGGGTCCGCGGCGTTGATCGCGTTGACGACCTCTTCCGCGCGAGCTGTCACGTAGTAGAACTGGACGTCCGTCGAGCCCTCGTAGGCCTCGGACAGGGTCATGTCGACGCGCTGGTCGCCGTCGGTCGTGACGACCTCGGTGACGGTGCCTCCGCCGAGAAGCTCGAGTCCCTGTTGCGTCGAGATCTGCTTGGCTCCGCCGAGACTCGAGATCAGCGTGAAGCCCACGATGAGGAAGACCCCGATCAACAGCACATAGATCAGGGGATTGCGGGAGATCTTCTTGAAGTCCATGGTGGCGGGGCGAGCCCGAAGCCTTTCGTCGACGTGCCGCACCAGGGCGGTTCAGCCAGGGTATCGCTCCCCCGCTTTGCACCGGCTGTGCATTCGCCCACGGCGTACAGCCGTACCCCAGCCGACCGTGTCCCACTTTCTGCCTGTTTGGCGACCCCTTACCGGTCAGAAGTGGGACACACACCGGTAGGAGTGGGACACACAGCGATCAGGAGTAGACGTGGGGCGCCAACACCGCGACATCCCGCAGGTTGCGGTATTTCTCGTTGTAGTCGAGGCCGTAGCCGACGACAAAGTCGCTCGGGATGTCGAACCCGACGTAGCGCACGTCCACCGGTACCTTGACCGACTTCGGCTTGCGGAGGAGCGCGAGCACCTCGACCGACGCAGCACCGCGGACGCGGAAGTTGTCGAGCAACCAGCTCAACGTCAGACCCGAGTCGATGATGTCCTCGACGATCAGTACGTGCTTGTCGTGCAGGTCGGTGTCGAGGTCCTTCCGGATCTGCACGACACCGCTCGACTTGGTGCCGGCCCCATAAGAGGAGACGGCCATCCAGTCCATCGGCACCAGCATCGGCAGCGCACGGGCAAAATCGGCCATGACCATGACCGCGCCCTTCAGCACACCCACGAGCACCAGGTCTTTGCCCTCGTAATCTTTGGCGACCTGTGCGGCCAACTCCTGCAGCTTGGCGAGGATCTGCTCCTCGGTCACGAGGACATCGGTCAGATCATCGGCAATATCGGCGGCGCGCATGGGCTCGAGTCTAGGCTCCGGGTCTGGGTGGCCCGAAGCATCCGTCGTTCACGAGCGGGCGGTGAAGACCAATCGGATGCCTCGGCGCTCGGCCGCACACCCCGGCAGGTCGATAGGCGCCTGGCCGTGCCAATTGGTGACGAGCCGAGCGACCTCGAGGGTCTGGGCGCGGGTCAGGCTCACGCCGAATTCACTCTGCACGACGTGGCGGATCACGCGATTGCGAAGCGCGGCCGGGTTCGCCGCAAGCGCCGGGACCGAGACAGATATGCCCGCCTCGGCATGCTCCACGATGTCTTCGATCGTCTCGTCGATCATGTCGCGGAACGCCTCGGTGTCCTCGCGCAACTGTTCGGCTGTGCGCGCGAGGGCCTCGGCGACGCCGGGCCCGAGTTCGTCCTCCAACAGCGGCAGCACCCGGTTACGGACGCGCACACGGGCGAACCGGGGGTCGACGTTGTGCGGGTCATCCCACGGCGCCCTCCCCTCGGCCGCGCAGGCCGCACGGGTTGCTTCGCGACGCACCGCGAGCAGGGGGCGCATCCACAGCACACCGGATGCCTCGTCCGCCCGCACGGGCGCCATGCCCATGAGACTCGAGCCACCCGAACCACGCGCCAGGCCGAGCAGCACGGTTTCGGCCTGGTCGTCGAGCGTGTGGCCGAGCAACACCGCGCCCGCGCCGATGCGCTGGGCCTCGGCACGTAGCGCGTCATAGCGTGCGTCCCGGGCTGCTGCCTCGGGCCCACCCTCCGCCGCGACCTCGACCGCGATGACCGTCGCGGTGAGGCCGAGGGACCGTGCGGCCCCCGCTGCCACCGCGGCCTGTGCGGCCGAGGCATCCTGCAGCCCGTGATCGATCACGACGGCGGAGGCCTCGATGCCGAGCCGAGGGGCTTCGAATGCGACCGCCGCGGTCAGGGCGAGCGAGTCGGCACCGCCCGAGAGCGCCACGAGCACGCGGCGTTCCGCGGCGCCGGGTTCAGCCTGCAGGGGCGCCAGGGCCGCACGAACCGCGGACCGCACGGCCGCAACGGCGGGGTCGAGGCGTCCGCGGTGGGCGCTGTGTTCGGCAGTCTCGGGCACGCCCCCACCGTACCCGGGGCCGGTTCATACTGGCTCGCCGTAAATCTGAAAGGAAGAACGGCCCGTGCACGCCCAGAATCCAGCCGATCGGGACCCGCAGCCCTCGAGATTCCTTTCAGATTTACGCCGTGCGCCGGTTGACTAGGCTGGAACGCGGCGAGCAGCAGGTCCGCCACTCACTTTTTCGCACCATCTATATCGAGGAGCCACGCATGGGCGCGTACGACGCCGTCATCGAGATCCCCCGCGGCAGCCGCGTCAAGTACGAGGTCGACCACGGCACCGGCCGCGTATTCCTCGACCGTGTGCTGTTCACGCCCATGGGTTACCCCGCCGACTACGGGTTCTTCGAGAACACCCTCGGCGAAGACGGCGACCCGCTCGACGTGCTCGTGCTGCTCGACGTCACGCTCTTCCCGGGTGTCATGGTCACCGTGCGCCCGGTCGGCGTGCTGAAGATGAGCGACGAGGCCGGCGGCGACGACAAGCTCGTCGCCGTACTGGCGAAGGATCCGCGCTGGGCCCACATCCAGGACGTCGACGACATCCCCGAGTTCACGAAGAAGGAGATCGCGCACTTCTTCGAGCACTACAAGGACCTCGAGCCGAACAAGTGGGTCAAGGTCGACGCGTGGGGCGATGTCACCCAGGCCGAGCGCCTCGTTGCCGAGTCCATCGTGCGTTTCGAAGAGCACGAGGGTCGCACCAAGACGCAGGGTGAGGGCGAAGCGCCCAAGTCCGTCTGATCCGGTCCCGAGCCCGTCGGCGCGTCAGTCGTCGTCGCGGGCGGGCTCGAGCAACGGATGCTCGCGGCTCTGGCGCGCGTCCTCCTGAACGGGGATCGCCGCGGTGAACTCGGATGCCCGGGCTTCACCGTCGGCATTGCCCGAGAAGAGTCCCGCGCGGTCGCGTGCCTCGGCGGGCTCTGCTGTCTTCATGGCTGACGAGCCCTGCTGACCGGGATCGCCGATCAGCACGCGCTGCAGCGGCAGGGACGCAGCATCCTCATCGCGGACCCACTCTACGAGCGATTCGCGCACAACGCAGCGCAGATCCCAGAGCGCGGCCGAGTCCGCCGCGCTCACCAGCACACGCACGCGCACCATGCCACCCGTTGCGTCGGTCACCTGCAGGACTTGCGTGCGGCCATCCCAGAGCGATGACTCGGCCAACACCGCCTCGAGGCGGGCGCGCATCGCATCCGTCGAAACGCGCCAATCGACGTCCAACTCGACCGCTCCCACGATCTCGCTGCCGTACTTAGTCCAGTTCTCGAACGCGGTCGAGGTGAAGTAGTTGCAGGGGAGTACAACCGTGCGTTGATCCCAGGTCATCACGACGACGTACGTAAGCGTGATCTCGTGGATGCGGCCCCACTGCCCGTCCACCACCACCACGTCGTCGACGCGGATCGCTTCTGAGAACGCTAGCTGCACACCCGCGAACACGTTCGCGAGCACGGACTGGGCGGCGAGACCGGCGACGATCGAGGCGATACCGGCCGATGCCAGGACGCTCGCTCCGACGGCGCGCACCCCGTCGAAGGTCAGCAGGCTGGCCCCGATCGCGATGATCACGACGATGACGACGACGAGTCGACGGACGATCTGGAGCTGCGTATGCAGGCGGCGTGCGACGCGGTTGTCGGGTACGTCGAGCCGATACCGGCTGAGGCTGAGGTCGGCGATGAACAGCAGCAATTGGCAGACGAGCCATGCGCCTGACGAGATCAGCGCGATCAGCAGTGCACGATAAACGACCTCGCGCCATCCGGCTCCCGGAAAGCTGATCGCCACGGCGATCCGCACCCCGACGATGAGCAGGGTGACGCGGAAGGGCCACCGCGCGCGCGTGATGAGCGTGATCGCCCACTGCCGGTGGCGGGACGTCGTCCGGACGATGACGGACGCGACCGCCGAAATGATGAGGACAGCGATGAGCGCGCCGACGAGGGCGAGAGAAAAGGTCAGAAGCGTTGACCAGGGTTCGGGCACGGGATCTCCCATCGGGACTCTCCCAGGCTAGGCACGACCCCCCGACTCGACGCAAACCCAGAGCGGTCTCGTCAGGCTTTGCCCAGCTAGATCGAAATGCCCCGGGCGCGCATGAACACCTCGGGGTTGGTTCGAACGCCGTCGATCCCGACCTCGAAGTGCAGGTGGCACCCGTACGACAGGCCCGACATGCCCTCACGGCCGATGAGCTGCCCGGCGCTGACGTTCGCGCCGTAGCCGACCATGAATTCGCCGTTCTGGATGTGCGAGTACCGCGTCACGACGCCGCCGCCGCCACCGCCGCCTCCGCCACCGTGCGCAGCGGCTGCCGCAGCGGCTTCTGCGGCCAGGCGACGCGCCTCTTCCTCCGCGCGGCGACGAGCCTCTTCTTCGGCCTTGCGCTTGGCTTCGACGCCCGCCTGATACCCAGCGATCGTCTGCGCGGTCTGGTCCTTCAGGGCAGCGAGCGGCGCCTCGAGCACGACGAGGTGCTCGGATTGCGCATCCTGGGCGGCATCCGCTGCCGCCTGGGATTCGACCATCTTCTGCTCGGCGACCTGCTTCAGGCGGTCACGCTCATCGCGGGCGACGGATGCCTGGTCGCTCAGCGACTGCGCCGAGTTCGGGGCCGTGACGGCGCTGGCGAAGGTGTCTTTGTTGCGCTCGAGCACCTGGTCCATGCGGCCCAGGCGGCCGAGCAGATCGTCTGCTCCGGACGCGGACCCAGCGAAGAACAGTTCGAGCGAGGTGTCGTCGCCGCCGCTGCGGTAGAGCTGCGAGGCGACCTTGCCCGCACGCTGCGATGCTGCGGTCGCCGCTGCACCTTGGGCGTCGGCCTGCGCCTGCAGATCGTCGGCGATCATGACCGAGTTGAGGTATTCCTCTTCGGCCTCGAAGTATTCCATCGAGGCCTGCTCGGCGGCGGCCTGTGTGGCTGCGACGTTGGACTGGAGCTGATTGATGAGGCCCTCGACGCGAGTGACCTCGCTGGCCTTGGATGCCTCGTTCCCCTTCGCACGCTGGACGTCGTCCCACGAGGGGTAGGTCGCGGCGAACGCGGCGGGAAGCATCGGGCCGCCGAGCGCACCGGCGGCGACCAGACCGAGCGCGCCGGCGCCCAGCAGCCAGCGACGGGACACGGAGCGTTTCGCGATCGCGGCATTCGCCCGCATTTCGGCGGGCGTCGGGGCACATCCGCAGTCCGGTTCCGGCTCGGAAGCGTCGCGCACAAGGCATCGCCGTGCACAGCTGACACGTCGCCTCGCGATCGTTCCGCCAGTAACATAAATCACGCTAACAACATCTTTAACATTGGCAACATGCGATGCGTTGTCACTGCAAGTATTCGCCCAGTTCGGGGCGATTCCCAGCCCATACCGGTCGCAACTCATGTAGACGTAGACCCTTAGCATCCCTCGTCGTCGCGATCGGCACCGGTTGACGCGCCCGCGATTGGCGGTTTGGTCGGGGAATGCGTATGCTTGAGCGTCGGTAAGCGTGAGCCCCTGGGGTTCATTCGGCCCCATCGTTTAGCGGCCTAGGACGCCGCCCTTTCACGGCGGTAGCACGGGTTCGAATCCCGTTGGGGTCACTCCACAACTAAATAGCATGGCCCTGTAGCGCAGTTGGTTAGCGTGCCGCCCTGTCACGGCGGAGGTCGCGGGTTCAAGTCCCGTCAGGGTCGCTCTAAGCGACGGGCCCTTTCTTTTGAGAGGGCCTTTCGTCTAGATCGCGACAGTTTCGCTTTTCGAAGCGGATGCCGCGAGGCTCTGTAGCTCAGTTGGTAGAGCGCACGACTGAAAATCGTGAGGTCACGGGATCGACGCCCGTCGGAGCCACAAGGATGATCATTACGTCATCCCAGAAACCCTCGCGGAGCTTCTATCCGCGGGGGTTTTGCTTTGCCCTGGTCAGTGACGGTTTTTGTAGCGAGCGCATGAGGCTGCGCTGCCCGGTCGTCCGGCGAGCGCAGCGACGCGAACGGGTCGATGGCATGCCGGCTTTACGAGCTCGCAGGGCAGTTGGGCCGGGAATGGGCCGGGAGCTACTCAGAACTGATGTTCGGCCGACCCGGGCTTGTATTACAGTCCATGCTGACCCGACCAATCGGTTGGCGTTGAGGAGGCATCTGTGCAGATTTCAGACGGGCCAGCGAGCTTCGACGTGGAAGAAGCTGAAGTCCGCCGACTCATCAGGGTACAAGCGCTCAAGCAGCCCGGCGTGCCTGCGGAAGAAGGTCTTTGGCAGTGGCCGGACGTCCGGGAGAATGATCGGGCGGCGGTCCGGGAATACTGGGACGCCTTGCAGCAGGACAACACGCCTGCCTACGAGATTACCTTCTGGGGTCCGCGTGCAGTCCTTGAGCCGCTTTCCACGACCATTGGTGAAGCTCCTGATGAAGTCGACGGAGTGGGATGGCTGCGCGTCTTGCTCGAGCTAGTGGAGCAGCAGGGCCTGCAGTGGAGGGAGCACATTGATCCCGAGTCGGGTTACCCGTTCCGAGAGCACGACGACGGCATGCCTCCAGTGCCGCTGTCAAAACTACGCGCCGCGAAGCCAGAACAGATGCTCGGCCACAGCCCATTCGGTGATCGATCCAACCTCACTCTTGCGTTCAGAGGCAGCGACGACGTGGCGATTCTGCTGGAGGTCGTCGCGGAGCGAGTGCCGGGGTTTGCCGATGTGCAGATCAGACTGATCGCGAACGGCACGGAGTACGAATGGAAGCTTGCCAACGGGAAGGTTGCGCTTTCGTACGCCCGGGGGCTAGGCGCCGATGCATGAGCGAAGCAGCCGCGGTGAGCCTCGACGCCGAGCTGGTAAGCGGTCTCAAGGGGTGCATGGGGCAGCCCACGCAGATCCGGAGCGAGCCTCGATCGCTCACATGATGGAGCAGCGCCTGTGAAAAGCAGATTGGGCGATGCCGTCTTGAGGATTCAGCCAAGTCGCCTCGCGACGAACTTCTACCTGGATGAGAGCGATCTCGAGGAGGCGTTCGACACTGAGGAAGCATTCGACACTATTGCTGAGCAACGTCGAGACTCTTTAGTCGCGCATCTCCAGTCTGTCGAAGGTGGCGAGCTTGTCGTGGTGGGCGAAGCTGCCGGCTGGCGGGGCGCGAGACAGTCAGGAGTGGCATTCACCTCACCGGCGTCAGTCGGACTCGTAGGTACCACGGAGCCGAGCGCGAACGCCGTGCGCGGGCTCCTTACTTTGACCGGACGCCTGAGCGGCACGCTGCTGTGGAATGCGTATCCACTTCATCCCCACGAGCTAGACAAGCCACGGACCAATCGCGAACCTACCCAAATCGAGCTCGATGCTGGGGTAAGTGCACTCCGCCTGGCGATTGCTGGGCGGCGGGTCCTTTGCGTGGGCCGGAAGGCTGAACGTCAGGTCGCGCGGATCCTTGGTCACACGATCCCTACAGTCGAGGACGCAGCCATCGGTAGCAGAGCAATTCGCGTCAGGCATCCAAGCAAAGGCGGTGCTATTCAGTTTCGCGACCAAGGCGCCGAGGCCCTGCGGATCTGGAGGATGCACTAGCGGCTAAAGGACCACACCTCGTGCGGTTGACACTCGCCGAAAGCACGTCTGAGTCGCAGAGGTTCGCAAGTCTCAGGTTTGTCCGCGGAACGGCACGCAAAGGCAACCGAGCCGCTCACCGCCCGCCCGTTCAGGAATCCCGAGATGCGACCAGGGGCTCAGCTGAATCCGCCCTGCGTCTCTACATTGAGCGCGTCAATTACCTCAGAAACCAGGTTCAGCGTCAGGAGATCGATCGGACGGGCGCCGGCCAGGTGGGAGTTGTGGCCGCGGAGCCAAGCATCGGCCGCCTCAGGCCGGTAGAGACGATGGAGGAGCGCCGCGACCTCGCTCGGAATCTGCACCCGCGCGAACGAGGGTTCGCCTCCGAGCCACCGATCGATAACGTCCATCGCGACGGGGCGGAAATCGAAGGCATCGACGCCGACGTGGAACTGGTTTCCGTCTGGTCCATGATCCCGACTATGCGTGTGACCGTGCAACAGCGGGATGCCCTCATCGGTCGGGCGATGCTTGCTGTGCCGATCGATTTCCTGAGAGTCACCCCGGTACGGATAGTGCGATGCCATGACCCGGTGGTCTCGGCGTGTGCCCTCGATGATCTCAGGCAGGATCACCCAGCCCGCAGCCTCGTAGATCGGCGCGAATCTCTCGATCGCTTTCCGCGACTGCGTGGCCGACGAGACTCGATCGTGGTTTCCCGGCACCAGAAGCCGTAGCCCGTTGAGCTGAGCGGTCAACGCCACGCTGGCATCGATCGGCCCGAGCGCGACGTCGCCGAGGTGAAGGACGACCGCATCAGGAGGAACGGCAGCGTTCCACCGGTCAATGAGCGCGGCATCCATCTCATCGACAGTCGAAAAGGGCCGGCCGGCGAGTTCACTGATGCGAGAGTGGCCGAAGTGGTGGTCGCTCGTGACGAAGTCGACCGCGTCGAAGTCGAACCATCCACGTTCAGCGGGCATCCAATCCACTCCCTTCGATCTCAGGCGTTCCAGTGTGCGCTC
This sequence comes from Microbacterium sp. HM-570, assembly GCF_054165885.1. Lineage (NCBI taxonomy): Bacteria > Bacillati > Actinomycetota > Actinomycetes > Micrococcales > Microbacteriaceae > Microbacterium > Microbacterium sp. HM-570. The sequence goes on along the minus strand of NZ_CM135111.1, from coordinate 2,090,078 downwards.
TGCGGAGTCGCGCCGTCGGCGAAGCGTCGGATGAGCTTTCGACCTTTGCCCAAGCTTGCCTCCAGTCCGGAGTGATCCACGACGTACAGCGTGAACACCTCCCGTCCGAGATTGCGATCGAACCGCGCTTCGGTGGCCGCTTCGACAAGGTTCCAGCTCCGCACCTGAACGGACGTGCGTCCCGCGCGACCGAACGTGTATGCCGCCTCCAAATCGGAGAACCAGAACCACTGCTCCTCGAGGCGAACACCAAAGCCATTCGCGCGCTCTACGGTCGGCGTGCTCTTAGGCCGGTCGAGCCGTTTGACGCTGACGACCTCGTCATATTCGACGCGCATCACGACTCCTTCCTGAAGACGCTCAGCTCCCAGCCAGGTGACTGTTGATCTTCGGTGAGGGAATCACGGACCACGGACAGTGGCGGCGGCACAAGCCAATCCGACCAACGCTCCGTCTCCCCCTGATCACCGGTAGCGAAGCGATCGGGCCGCTTCCAGGCACCCCAAGCGAGCTCGAGAACGTGATGCTCTACGACGAGCGCAGCCCACCGATTTGCGACCTCGATGGAATCAACCAGGTGCCCGCGCCTGCCAGCCAAGCGGTGGACGCGCGTGCTGCCGATCCGGGTAAGACCCACCTTGAACGTCGCCTCGGCGGCGAAGTGAATGAGGTAGACCAGGTGCGGCTCCCACCACCCACGCTCCACATTCAAGAAGTTGCCCGGAGCAGCCAACTCGCGCCGCGCGAAGGCCAGCCAGGAGTCCCGCATCAGCTTCAGTTCGTCCAGCGATTGACCGCGCGTGAATACCTCGAACACGAACGTCACGGTCTCGGCGGGGAGGTCGACGTCCGCGCGACGATCGGCACGCAACCAGGCCCTGCCCTGAGGGGTCTTCGGTATGGGGCGCCACCAGTCCACGTTCGCGAGAGCATGCGTCGGGAGGGGGCAGCCGATGACCTTCTCAACCTCGGCGAACGACATGACGGCGCATTGATCCGGACTCACGCCGCTCAAGTAGTCGCTCAGCGGCGAGTACCTCTGCTCCTGACGCGTCAGCGCTCCTGAAGTGTCGGTCATGACATTCCCTTCTTGTGTGAGGCGCGGATTCGCCCACTGCATATAGGCCGCCGATCACAGCGTTCGCGGACATGGAAGCGTGAGATTCATTCCCAGAGCGCAGCGCGCAGTTCGTCGATCTGATCGACAGAACGGGAGAAGTAGTGAGCCTCTGGACCGTCAGCGAACGTGTCGCGATGGTCCAGCAGCGCCGCGCGGTAGTCATCAACGGCGTTAGCGAGGATGGCGAACAGCTCAGGATTCTCGAGCAGCGCCACAAGACGCTCGTTGCCGTTCATCGCTCAGGCTCCTCGAAGAGCGAGTCGATCGCGTTGGCGGCGCGCTGCGCGACGTCGGAGCGGGCGTGGCTATACCGCTCAGTCATCTGCATGCTCGAGTGCCCGAGGATCGCCTGAACGTCGTTCGCGGAGGCGCCGGCATCGAAGAGCAACGTGGCGAGCGTGTGGCGCAGATCATGGATTCGCAGATCGGTTCGGTGCAGCTCCTTGCGCAGAGCACCCCAATCGATTGCACGCCGCACGTTGGACGCGTTCAGTCGTCCACCTCGAGGTCCGGTGAAGACGAGGTCGCTGCGACCCTTGCCGAGGACAGAGGCCGCGAGATAGGGAACGAGCGCCGCAGGAATCGGCACTGCCCGCTCCTTGTGGCTCTTCGGCGTCACCTCGAGCGTCTTGCCGTCGTTGCCAATGGTGAAGGAGCGCCGCACATGAATCGTTCGTTGGCCGAGATCGATGTCTTCCACGCGCAGCGCTGTGGCCTCGTTCGCGCGCATCCCTGTATAGACAAGACCGGCGATGTAGCGACGGTGCGGCTCGCTCGCAATGGCCGCCAGCAGCAGCGGCACTTCCGAGGCCGTGAGCGCGCGTGAACGCAGACTCTTCGGAGCATCGTTGCGCGGCCGACGGGCAAGCCGAGCTTGGTTCAGAGGAACGATGCGCGCCCGCACGGCGCCGTCGAGAAGTCGGCTGAGCACAGAGAGCGCATCGATCCGCGTCGAGCTACTTCCCGACCATTCCGCCATCGCCGCTTCGATCTCACCGGCGGTCAGCTTCTCGAGCTTGACGTGACCCAGCCATGGCTTCACCCTCAGCCGCCATGCCCGCTCGTAGGCGCGGGAAGTAGACGGGCGGATGCTGTCGGCGATGACAGCCCAGTAGCGCGCGTGCCACCCGATCAAAGTCAGGCTGCCATCTGGGAAGCGCTGCGCCTGAGTCTCGACTCGGAGCTTCTTTGCCTCCGAGAGCGTTGCGACGTAGAAGCTGCGCTCCCGCCACTCGCCGTTCATCCCCACCGCCCACACGCGCACTTGGTACTTCTTGCGGTCTTCGCGGTATCGGATGCCGGCGGGTAGCGCGCGACGAGTCTTCGGATCGATCCGCCCGCCAGCGGCTTCACCCTCACCCACGCGTACCACCCGCCTCGAGGAAGTCGTCAACCGTCGACGAACGCCACAGCATGTGCTTGCCCATGTGCGCATCCGGGAACGGAAACCTGTTCTGCCGACGCAGAGAGTCGAACGTCGACAGCGGTACACGGCATCGAGCGGCGGCCTCTCTACGCGTCAGGTATCCCGTGGCATCTACCTCGGGCGTCGCCCCGGATTCGGCGACGATGGTGGCTCCTATGGTCATGGCGTTCTCCTTTCGTGGGTTTGGTATCGGGCACGTGCTCTGTCGTTGCGCCACTCGCGCGCGGCGTTTGCTGCTTCGGTCGCGAGAACTTTGTCGCCGTCCGTGAGCCACCCCATCCCGGCGTAGGACCATGAGCCGATGACCAGCACTTCATCCGGAGTGACGTCTTCCGTCGGCCTGACTTTGTCGAGCAGTGCGCTGAGACGCCACGCGCGTCGAGCACCCCTGAGTGCACCCAGAGTTACGGAGTAGCGACGCGACTTGGTCGAGAAGTGACCGCGGAATCCGAGCATCCCGTCCCACTTGTGCAGCTGCGCGTATGGCCCTTGTGCGTCAACAAACTTTGCGAGATGCCGCACGGTTTGCTTGACGCGCTGGATATGAGCGCGACCACCGCTCGCTGAGTCGAGATCCTCGGTAGCTTTCGTGGCGTACTTGGCGATGTACGCAGCGACGGCACGATCGGAGAGAGAACCGTCAAGTCCGTCGTGGCGAACGATCACGCGGGCATCGAATTGCTTGCCCCACCGGAGTTCTCGCGAACTGTCATCGCCAGGAGCCGGCGCGGCAACGACGTTAGTCTTCTTCACCGCGGCGCCGATCGCCTCGATGAGGTGAGCTGTCGTGACGGATGCCGGAGCCGGCGGAAACGGATCGACCGGGTCGACACCGTCGAGTCGAATGATGGCGTGGAAGTGCACCACTCCCCTGCGCTGAAACTCCGCAACCTTCGCGAACTGGACTCGCACAACTCGCGACGCGGCCCGCTGAGTGACGCCGAGGGTACGCGCCAGCTCGCGACGTAGACGGATGGTGAACCGGCGCCAGAGCTCGGGCGCGTGGTACTGCCAGACCACCTGTCCGACGTAGTCGTAGCAGTCAGGGCAGACGGCGTCGCCGCGTTGCGGATCATCCTCGGCATGGGTGCAGCGACAACCCCGCGTCATCCCGTGCTCACACGTTCTGTCACGACGATCAGTGGCGGTCGTGTGAACCGCGCCGAAGGATGGCGCTGTCAGCGTCAAGAACACCATCGGGTGGGTCGCGACCGCTTCAGGCACCTCCTTCATCCCGCCCGCGGCGCCGGCCATGATCATGTGCCACGTGTCGCCCTTGTACTCGTGACTGCACGACGCGCAGCGGATTGCGCGGCGATTGCCGCAGCGGGTGAACGTGATTCCATCCGGCTCTCGCGACGAGGCGTAGTCGGCGAGAATCTCGCCCGTCGGCTCGTGCAGCGTCGTGGACGAACCGACAAGCCGCACGGGGTTGTGGCAGTAGCCGGTGGCCGCTGCGTTGCCCATCCAACGGTCGTAGTCGGGGCTTCGCAGACGACGAGCGACAGATTCAGCGAGAGGCATCCGTCACCACCACCGGAACCGCGCAGCCGTTGTCATACGTGATGGCAGAGAAATAGTCGTCGTACCAGACGATCCGACAGATCTCGTCGCTCTCCCCCAGGACGCGGCGCAGCTCTTGCCATTTGAGGATCTCGGCATCCGAGCATGTGTCGTTCGCGATCATCGGGCCGTAGAGCTCGAGTTCGTCAGTGTCTACTGTCGGGGCCGTGAACTCTGCCCGTTTGACCTTCGCGCTGCTGTCCCAGTACTCGCCGAGGTTGCACGGAGCTGTGCGGAACGCTGGCTGCGGGTAGCCGACGGGTGCCGCTGAAGCGACCGATTCGCTCGGTGAGTGGGCACCACACCCGGACAGGGAGGCGGCGAGGACGATCGCGGCGGCGGCCGTGACGAGAGTTGCGGACCGGTTCATGATGCTTCCTTTCGTGGGGCGCGACGTGGTTGCCGCGGTGCGCGGGCCGGACGTTCCGGAGCCTCGGGCGTTTCGGGAATGACGACAGGGATCTGCCGCGGTGCGGGAAAGCGGGCGGACGCGTCACGGATCATGTCGTCAGTGATCAACCCAGCGCGCACCCGCTCGGGAGGCGTGCCGCCATCAGGGAGCACGTAGGCGACGCCGGGAGAGTCGGGTGAGATCTTGTGACAGAGAGCACCGGCTGCGACCGCCCCATCGCCGAGAACCATGGCTGTCTCCAACCCGTCGCGGAGACGAAGGCCGACGGTCTGCGTGAACAGGCCTCGCGCAGGCAGCGTCTCTTTGCGTGGGTCCTGAAGGCAGGCGAAGACGATGAAGCCGACAGCGCGTCCCTGAGAGGCGAGCGTCGCGATCGCGGAGTTCGCGCGGCGCATCAGCTCTCGGTCGGTCTCATACGCCGTGAGGGCGGCGAGCTCATCGATCAGGATGACAACCGTTGGACTACCAGGTGCGGCCACATGCTGCCGAGTGCGCCCGGCGAGCTCACGCGCTCGAGCTTGCATGGCCTCGACGGCTTCCTCGAGCAGAATGACGGAGCGCTGCGCGTCGGCGGCGAAGCGGGTCAGCAGGGCCTGACCCATAGCCAGTTCCATCCCGCCCTTGCGGTCGATCCCCCAGATCTCGACGATGCCGGCATGAATAGGCTGCGCGAGCCCCAGCAGAAGCCCCCACACAAGGGATGCTTTACCACTGCCCGATGCGCCAGCAACAAGGGTGTGTGGTCCGAGCCGCAGCCGCCATGCAGCGCCCGTGTTGTCGCGACCCATCACGACGGTCCGCCCGTCCCACGTTTCGCCGTAAGCGAGGCTGAAAGGCTGCGCCAGAGCATCCGCATAATCGAGCCGGAGCATCAGCTCACCGATGCGGGAGCCCTGAACGATCGCCTCGCGCGCGCCGAAAGCCTGCGCTAGAAGCCCGGTATGCAGTTGAAGGTGCTCGCGCCCGAGCCCCTGAGGAAGGGAGACCTGCACCACACAGGTCCACCCCTCCCACCTCGGATAGCCGACGCTCGCGAAGACCGCACCACCCGACATGCTGCGAGCAGAGAGCCCGAGACGCATCGCAATGTCCGGCCACGAAGCGACGATGTTCCGCGACACATCACGCCGCCATCTGTCGGCGTCGACGCGGGGCATCCGCTTGTAGGTGACCACCACCCAGACGACCAGGAGGCCCGCCACGATGGCGAGTGCCCAACTGAACAACGCTTGAACGGCTGGGATGAAGGCCAACCACCACATGCCCCAGAGGACAACGAGCACCCACCAGCCGCGTCGCCAGAGGAGACCGAACTCGTCTCCCCACGTGCGCAGGCCGCGCGGCGTGGTGGTAGCCATCACTCGCCGCCGCGCTGCTTCGGGGCGGGCTTCATCTCGCTGGCGCGAAGCGAGTAGGCCACACGCGGCCGGCCGTTGTTCTCCTTCACGTAGGGCGTGACCGTCAGCCCCTCGAAGATCGCCGGGCGGAACGGCAGGCCGTTCATCTCGGGCGGAAGCTGCGGCTCCACGATGCTGATGAGCTTGACGGTGACCTCGCCCTGCCCCTTCCGCGCCTCGGGATCGGCGTCGATCACTCGAACCTGCCAGAGCGGGTGACCGCTGTTGCGATCCGCGTCCTGACCGCCGAGTGTGCCGTCGTCGTTCCACTTCATGACTCGCTCGACCTCACCGACGACGAACGCGCCGCGCGGGAAGAACGCTTCAAAGTTGACCGGAATTGCTGACTGCAGTGCCATTTCTGGCTCCTCTCAATTGGAACTGTTAGCAGCAGTCTGCATCACTTTCGTTACGGTTGTCAACATTTGTTTATTGCCTAAGCAGACGTTGCCGAATTGCTCAAGCCGGAATGATGCCAACGGCCGCTGTAATCTCGGGTGAGAGGAGGCTGCCGTGGACGAGAACCTGGAGCTGTCATGGGGAACAGTCCCGACGGTGATCATCGACCTCGCGAGAGTCCTCGCAAAACGCGCCTCTGAGAACGCGCGCCGGGTCGAGCGCATGAAGTGGCCCGACGGTCCGGGAGACGTGCAGGAGGAGCTCCGGCTGGCAATCGGAGCCGCCCACAAGACCACGAAGGCCTCGAATGACGTCCGCGCGCTGCTATCGGCCTACGCGCACAAGTTTCACAATCCGCGCCCAGTGATCTCAGACCTTGCTCGAGCGCAGGAAACAAGCTCGCAAGGCTTCATCCGGCGCTACTCCGAGGGGACGGTGGATGCTGTCGCGTCGCTCCTGTCACCGAAGCCAGACATCGAGCCCATAATGCTCGCGTTCCCATCTGTCTCGATTGCCGATCTCGTAGACCTCGGTGGGACGGTCGGCGCCGAGGCGAAGCGTCTGCTCGACTCCGGCGAATGGGACGCAAAGGCTCGACGCATCCGCGACACCAAGGCCCGCAGTCGCGAGGACCTGTGAGAACTTTCCTTACTCGTTCAAGGCCGGCCTCCGGCCGGCTGGATGCGCGCAGCACTGCGGTGCGTCCGGTCCTCGCTCCGCTGCGGTCCGGGCGCTCCTCGGCTGCGCCCATCCACCGACGACTACCTGCGGCGGCACAGGCCTCATACGAGCCCGTCGCAAAGGAACTCGACGTGACGTCCTATGGAAACGAAAGGTCGCTTCGTGAGTAATGAACTCCGCGCGCTGCTCGCACGAGTGGAGAGTATCGACCCCGACACCGCCCGCGAGCTCCGACGCCATATCGACGTGCTACAGAGTCGCCGAAAGTTCGGGTTGAACTTTGAGCAGCATCTTCCCGAGTCAGTCGCCCTCGACGGGCGCCCCATCTCAGTAGGCGACAAGGTTCGATTCCTGCCACCGCGCGGCGAAACTGACGTAGAGTCGCGTGACAATTGGCTCGTCACTGGCATCTCGGGCGTCCCCGGTGAACGGGTGGCGAAATTGGTTGAACCAAGGACCGGAGAAGAGACGAGCCGCACGCTCACGGATCTCGTATTTGTGGCAGATTTTCGCGATCCGATCTACCCCGGCTTGGTCTCTACCGGCAAAGTCGAGCGCGATAGCGATGCCCCCGTCCACACTGTCATCAACGCTGAGAACTACCATGCGCTGGAGGCGTTGCTCTTCACACATCACGGCACTGTGGACCTCGTCTATATCGACCCGCCCTACAACACCGGCGGAAAGACGTCATGGCTGTACAACGATCGGTTCGTTGACAAGGAAGACGGCTACCGGCACTCCAAGTGGCTTGCTTTTATGGATCGCCGACTTCGCACAGCACGAGAGATCCTAAAACCAAGTGGCGCGATCATGATCTCGATCGGCGATGACGAGCAACACCGACTTAGGATGCTCCTCGATCAAGTGTTTGGCGCGGAGAACCAGGTAGCTCAGCTTGCTGTTGAGATGTCAACCACCTCGGGGCCGAAGACAACGAACGCGCAGCAGGGGACGATCGTCAAGAACGTAGAGTACGTACTGATCTACCGGAAGTCGGCCGCATTCGACACCGAGGTGCAGCACACACCGCTCTACGACTCGGTGAGGGGGTGGGACAAGGACTACTCGCTATGGCTGAACACCGATGGCACGATCACCAGCTTCTACGATGAGCTTGCGGCCGATCCAGCCGTTCACGCTGACATTGTCGCCGCCAAGCTCTTGCGGAAAGACGGAGGATTCGTCGGCGCAAGCGCGATGGACCGTCTCCTCGCGTTCTCTGACGCTGCAAATGCCTTCATTGAAGCAAACCTCGATCACATCGCACGGCGCGACACACCTCCTGTATCGGTGAAAGGAGTCGACGCACCGGTGCGGGGCTGGGTTGAGGTCGAGGCAGATCATCGAACGTACTTTGTCACCCGGCTGAAGAGCGGCACGATCAATCAGGTGTACACACTTCGCCGGAACTATCGCGTCCCCGACGAGAATGGCGGCACCCTTGGCCGCACCGTGATCAGGGGCGACCTCTGGCGAGGGTTTCACCAGGACATGGGCACCGTCTCCCGCGAAGGCGGTGTCGGCTTTGCGAACGGTAAGAAGCCGATCCGCCTCATCCGCCAGCTCATCAAGTGGGCAAACAACTCGCCCGACGCAGTCATCCTCGATTTTTTTGGCGGCTCGGGAACTACGGCTCACGCGGTGATGGCGATGAATGCAGACGACAACGGTCGACGCCGCTCCATTCTCATCACCAACAACGAGGTGAGCAAGGAGGCTTCATCGGCACACATTATGAAGGGCCTCCGACCCGGCGACGCGACCTGGGAAGCTACGGGAGTGTGCGAGGCCGTCACTACGCCACGCCTGATGAACGCGGCAGAGGAGACAGCCTCCAACGTCGAGTTCTTCAGACTGACGTACGAGAACCCGTCACTTGTCGAGTTGGACATGGCTTTTGAACGCGTCGCGCCACTTCTTTGGATGCGAGCAGGGTCTGAAGGCAGGTGCATCGACGTTCGCAGCGATGACTTCGACGTGGCTGACACATATGCAGTGCTCTTCGACGTGGACGCGTCGCGGCTGTTTCTCGCGACCGTTGAGAATCATGACCTCAGGCTTGCCTTCATCGTCACCGACGACGAAACACAGTTCCAGGCCGTTGCAGGACAACTACCCGACGGGGTTGAAGCCGTTCGCCTGTACGAGTCCTACCTCCACACGTTCCAGATCAATGCCGGGAGGGTCTGAGCGATGCTGTTCACGTTGATGGGCTATCAGAAGGTCGCAGTACGAGAGATCCTCACAACGCTCGGATATGCGAAAGAGGATTGGCACCGTCGGCAACGCCGTACAGCGTTCGCCCTTTCTTCGACGACGGGTTCGGGAAAGACAGTGATTGCGGCGGCGGCAATTGAGGCGCTTTTGCATGGGAGCGACGAGTTCGAGGTTGACTCGGACCCCTCAGCCGTCGTGCTCTGGGTATCGAAAGATCCTGCTCTCAACGAACAGACGAAGAGCCGATTCCGCCAGTGCGCGGACAAGATCCCTTCGAGTGATCTCGTCCTGCTCGACAAAAACTACTCAGGGGCTGCCCTGGAGTCAGGAAAGGTGTACTTCATCAACCCCGACAAGTTGCGCGAGGGCGCCGACTTTGTCAAGCACAGCAACTTCCGCAGTGTCACGTTCTGGGAGATCGTCAAGAACACCATCGAAGACCCGACCAAGACGCTCTACATGGTTCTGGATGAAGCGCATGAAGGGATGAGGAAGCCCACCAACGCTGAGCAGACCATCGTCCAGAAGATGATCAACGGAAACGGCGTCAATCCAGCGATGCCTGTGGTGTGGGGCATCTCGGCGACAGTCAGGCGATTCGATGAAGCGATGACAAAGGCTTCTGCGTTCACCAAAGAGAAAAACATCATCATCGATCCGAAAGACGTCCAAGACTCCGGCCTCCTAAAGAACGCCATCACTCTCGACATCCCTGACGAGAAGGGCGACTTCTCCACCACGATGGTTCGGGACGCAACGCTTGACTTCGTGGACGTCAGCGACCAGTGGGCTAAGTACTGCGAGCAGCAAGCGATCGAACCGGTCGTGCCGCTGATGGTCGTTCAGATTCCCAACAAGGTGGCCGGGGACAAGGACTCAGAGAAGGGGCGGCGCGACGAAGATGCTCTGATTCACCGTTATCTCGAGACGATTCGCAAGCACTGGCCGGATATGCCGGCGGACTGTGTTGCGCACGTGCTCGGCGATCGAGGGGCCATCGAAGTTGGAGCGTACACGATCCCGAAGGTCCCACCCCAGGACGTGCAACACGATTACCACATACGAGTGCTTCTTGCTAAAGACGCGGTATCGACAGGGTGGGACTGCCCTCGAGCCGAGGTCCTCGTATCACTGCGCCCAGGTAAGAACGACACGTATGTGACTCAGCTACTGGGCCGGATGGTGCGTACACCGCTTGCACAACAGACAAGCGTCGAACGGCTCAACGAGGCATCCTGCTACCTCCCTTATTTCAATAAGGACGACGCCACCCGTATCGCCGAAGAGATTATGGGTGAGCGAGAGCCGCGAGTAGGCGAACGAGGTGCTGCCGTCGCCAAGGTGATGCTAAAGCCAGTTTCGCTGCGACGGAACCCATCCGTTCCGGATGAAGTCTTCACCTTGATCGAGGGTTTGCCCTCCTTTGCCAAGCCGGCCGCCGTGCCCCGTCCGGTCAAGCGCATCCTGAAGGCCGCACAGGCATTGGCTCAGGACGAGCTCGTCCCGGGCGCCGACAAGATCGCGCACGAAACGATGTTTGCGGTGCTGGATGGGATCGCCGCCGAGCACGAGAGCGCGATCGAGGAACAGGCGAAGCTGATCATGACCGCCGATATCCGGAGAATCGTCGTTGAGCGCGGAAAGGGGGCGACTGTCGACTTCACGGTGACCAGGGATGCCGACGGTTCCACCGTCGACGATGCGTTGCGGCATCTCAACAAGTTGATCACAAAGTCGGTAGTCAACGGTTACCTTGGTCGCAACATCACCGTTGCCATAAACGAGGCAACGGAGCGTGGAGACGGCCCGTGGGATGTCGACATCACATACATCCGCGCGAAGGTAGCGGCTCTGGCGCTGGCAGACCTCGGTGTCCAATCGGGGGTGGAAGACGCTGCCGATGCGCTGACGCGTACCTGGCTTGCGACGAAGGTCAAGGCCATCGCGGCTCTACCTGACTCTCGTCATCCAACCTACGTGGCGATCCAAGAAATGGCGCGCGAGCCCGAGCCGACCGCAATCGAAATCAAGCCAGACGATCGCGTTGACAGCGTCGATACCGAGCGAAACGCGCTGCCAATCGAGACGAAGCACCTGCTGTCGACCGCCGACGGTGACTACCCGCTCGATGCCAAGGTGGCGAAGAACCGCTGGGAGCGCGCAACACTCAGGCATGAGCAGGGGCTCGGTACGCTGAAGGGCTGGTACCGCAACCCGTCAGCCGCGGGGAAGAACTCTCTGCGCATCCCGCATAAAGCTGGCGACAGTTGGAAGTCCGTCCAGCCGGACTTCATTTTCGTGCACTTAGTCGACGGTGCACTTCTGCCGTCAATCATCGACCCGCACAGTGTCCACCAAGGCGACTCCGCGCCGAAGCTGAAGGCACTCGCCGAGTATGCCGACGAGTACGGCGAGCGGTTCGACCGGATTGTGGCGGTCGGGGTTGAAAAGGACAGCGTCCTGTATGGGATCGATATGAAGAACTCGAAGGTCCGTCGAGCCGTATATGAGTCGGCCGCTGACAGTGACTCCATGAAATACCTCTTCGAGACCCATGGCGTCAGGTTTGCGTCTATCCCCGAGAGCTTTGGCGGCTAGTCGGCGGTGCTGCTCGAAAGCGCGGTGTGGAACTCAGAGATCGACCGCTTCGTCCTCGCTCGGTGAGCCTGCCCCACGGTCTGCGAGGTTGTTCACGTGTAGCGGATCGTCGAGGTTTCGCGGCTCACGGCTCACGCATTCCCAGAGACCGTCGATGTGCTCGTGCAAGGACTCCGAAATCTGCGCCCACATCGGATCCAGCACAAAATCGATCCCTGCTCGCCGAGCGTGCTTGGCGGCCGGCACAAAGTCACTGTCACCCGCGATCATGATGATCTGGTTTACCTGCCCGTTGGCAGCCAGAGTCGCGATATCCAGCCCTAGCCGCATGTCTACGCCCTTCTGCGTGATGTCGAGCGTGAAGTCCGACTCAGTGAGGTCGGCGAGCACGATCGAGCCGGCGAGAAGCTTCTTCAGCTTGTCGTGTTTGAGCTGGTAGCCAGACTGCGTCTCGAGAAGTTCTCCCCGCCGCAAGGCAACCTTCCGGCGCTTGACTAGCGCCTTGTGGAACTCCACCATCCAGTCGTGGTCCGCGGTCTTGGCCAGGTTGACGCTCGTCCGCGTGAGCGGATGAAAAACAACCTTCTCCGACGGAGGACAGTCGTAGTAGAAGATGCGGTAGAGACGCGACTTCGCTTTTCGAGTGTGCCGCCGGCAGTACTCGAGCAGTTCGTCGGCCCTCTGCTCAGGCTCCTTGTGGCCAAACAGACGCGCAGCTCGTCGACGGTAGAAGCCGCCATCGACGAGGATCGCTGTTACCTGTTCCGCGCGCACGGGAACTGGCGCGGAATCCGTGTGGCCCGTGACCGGCGTCAGGTTCCCATTGCGCTGGCGTCCAGCTGCCATTCGGCTACTCCCTTGTACAAAAAAGACCCTTGTCATCGGCCTGCCCACAATCGGTTGGGCGGTCAACGGCAAGGGCTCGTTATGCACAACCATATACCAACAGCGATGCAAGGCGCGACGAGGTGTCGCCCGCGTCGGCGCAGAAACTGCGATGGTCGCACCATCGTGGGAAGGTGGAGACAGCCAACGGCGCAACTCTGCACGATGGCCTTGGGAGGCATCGTTGGTGAGCGGCAAACAGATACGTGTCTATCTCGTAGACGGCACGCCCGGAGGGCTTCTGACCGCGGAAATCATGAACTGGACCGGTCATGTCGTCGCCGCACCGCGGTCTGACATCGCCGACCTGCTGGCCCGTGAGGAGGTGCGCCGAACAGGCGTTTACCTCCTGTTGGGCGACGATCCTGAATCCCAGTCGCCATCAGGGAAGGCCGTCTATGTGGGGGAAGGGGACGACATTGCCGTGCGCCTACGGCAGCACGCTCGCGCTGAGCAGGCCGGCGGCAAAGACTTTTGGGATCGCGTGGTTGTCCTCACTTCGAAGGACGCGAATGTAACCAAAGCCCATGCGCGGTACCTGGAGGCCCGTCTCATCAGCGCGGCGACAACCGCCAAGCGCGCAACGGTCATGAACGGGACGGCACCGGTTCCCATTCACCTCCCAGAGGCTGACGTGTCTGACATGGAGTACTACCTGAGCCAGGTGCAGATCGTGCTCCCCGTGCTCGGTATCACCGAGTTCCGTCAGACGCGAGCGACGATCGCTCCTGACAGTGCCACGGCCGTCACGATTCCGGTGAGCGAGCGCACGTCCCCGACCTTTCGTTTCGAGGTCCCGCGTCACGGTATCGCAGCACTAGCCCAGGAGATCGACGGAGAATTCACCGTCCTGGAGGGGTCGATCGGTCGCGCGGATTGGGTTGGAACGCATCGCCATCCGGGATATCAGCAACAACACACCGCCCTCCTCAGCGAGGAGACCCTCCACCGGGAAGAAGCAGGACTCGCTCGCTTCGTCCAGGACGTGGTCTTCTCCTCTCCCTCCGCTGCGGCCGCTGTCGTGGCGGGTCGCTCCGCGAACGGCCGGACTTCCTGGATCGACACCTCCACCGGAATGAACTTTGGCGAGTGGCAGAGCCGAGGGCTTGCGGAAGAGGGGCCGGTCCCGGGCCGGGAACTCGGTTGAAACCATCGAGAACCAGTCATCACTAACGAGCACGACTTCCGCGGAATCACGCGGCAATCGAGCACCAACTGACACCCACAAACCCGTGTCACACAACTGAAAATCGTGAGGTCACGGGATCGACGCCCGTCGGAGCCACAGGGTGATCATTACAGTCACCTGAGAAACCCTCGTCTAGCTTCTACATGGCGGGGGTTTCGCTTTTCCTTGGTGAGGTTGGCTTTCTGTGCCGTTCGCGAGCGAGCGAAGTCCCGGGCGTTGAGCGAGCAAAGCGAGACGAAACGCTCCAGTCGGATGCCCTCCAGGCACCCATCGGTAGCGCTTGGGCCGGTCTGGGACCGGTCGGAGCCACAAAAGTGCGTGCGAGGGCACTCCGCGTCACACGCCGGTAGCCTCGCTCTGTGACTGACGTGACCGGCGCCCACTCGGCTCGGGCAGCGGAATACGCGGAGCTACTCGGCTCGATGGATGCCGTGCACCCCGCCGATCGCTTAGTCATCTGCGGGCAAGACGAAACCCCGGCGATGTGGCTAAGCCAGTGATCGTTCCGGGGTCTTCGTTGAAGAGCTTACGTCATGGAGGCCAAGTGTCAACGGCTCAGCTCTCGAGCACCCGCGGTCGGCGCGCGAGGACCAGGACCAGGGCCCACATCGTCACGAGCACGCCGGTCAAGATGAACCCAAGGTCGTCGATGCCGAACGATGCCAGCCAGGGGAGTGGGCCGCCGAGCCCGAGGTTGTCGACGAGGACACCCGCAAGCTGAACGATCGCTATCAGCACCGCGGCGACGACCGAGAGTACGGTCATCGCGATCGCGTACGCCGCACCGATATGGCGACGGCCGGGCTGCAGGGTGTACGCGCGACGCATCACCGCGCCCTGCGTCGTGTCGAAAGCGCTCATCCCAGCAGCGAACAACACCGGCAGAGTGAGCGCCGCCCACCACGGGACGGCCACGAGGGTGGCGGCGCCCGCGAGAGCGAGCAGCCCGATCTCGGTCGCGGTGTCGAAGCCGAGTCCGAACAGCAACCCGACGATGTACATGCGCGATGGACGATCGACTGCCTTCTCGAAAGGTCCGAGCAACCGGAGCACGGGCCCTCCCACCGCCTGGTGGCGATGGCGCAGCGAGGCGATGTTGATGGCGGCGATCGCGAGGAGGAAGACGCCTGAGACCGTGGGGCCGATGATCCCCGTCCACGTGCGCAACGCGGACGAATCGTCTGCAAGCGACGAGCCGATCGCGGCGATCCCGAGAGTGAGAAGGATGCAGAGCACCACCACGATCGTGGAATGCCCGAGCGAGAACCAGAAGCCGACCGTCGTCGCGGGGCGTCCACGTTCTGCGAGCCGCCGGGTGGTGTTGTCGATCGCCGCGATGTGGTCGGCGTCGAAGGCGTGCCGCACTCCGAGCGCGTAGGCCGTGAGCCCGACCCCCAGGGTCACGAGTGCGCCACCCCCACCACCGAGCGGAATATCGGCCGGGATCACGATCAGCACGAGGACACCCCAGCCGAGCATGTGCAGCAGCACAATCAGCGCGATGACCGCGATCGTGCCGCGCTGGGGCCCCGTCCGCGTGCCCGGTTCAGGCGATGAGGTCACTTCGGTTCCTTTCGACGACTTCGTTCGCTCGTTCGTCGACGTGCCCTGCCGTTTTCTGTCGCGCCACATCCGACCAGACATCCCACACGCGGTCAAGGCGCGAGGTATGCGTCTCGATACCCAGGTGCCGAGCGATCGCGCCGGGCTCTTCCAGCACGAGATCGCCGGGCGTGGTGTCTGGCGTGAAGCCCAGCGCGATCACCGCGTCGAGCACCCGGTGCTCACCCAGCACGCCAGGCTCGGGCGCGACGCCGTCGAGCGCCAGTTGCTCGACGAGCACGGGGCCCCCGGCATCCCGCGCAGAGAAAGAGGACTCGACGCGCCCGCCCCGCTCACCATGACGCCCGAGCACGAGCGTCTCGCGGATCACCGCCCGCGCACCCGTCTCCAACTCCAGCGACGTGCGACGCTCGACATCCGCGCCCTCGGACACGACGAAGGGAAGACCCCGCCAAAGCAGCGTGGCCCCCACCCCAACCCGCGCGGAAAGCGTCCAGGCGGATCGTTCCGCATCGGCTCGGTACGCGATCGTGCCGCCGACATCCTCGAGGTCGAGCACGCAGCCCGCGCCGACATCGACCTCGACGTGCACGCGATCGCCGCCGAGCAGAATCATGCCGGCGGACGCCAGCGCGATGTGCGCCGACCGCTCGCGGCGCGAGATCAGCCGAGGCGCGAGCGCGCCGACGCGCAGGTCGACCCGCGCTCGGGGGTCGCCTGCCGCGACGGCGATGCGGGTGGGGATCACTCGTGCGAGTGCGTCCCCGCGCCCGCGCCCGCGTGCGAGTGCTCGTCGTCGGAATAGTCGTGGGAGTGCTCGTGCTCGTCGTGCGCGTGCACGAAGCCACCCTCGGGGTGCTCTTCGTCGGCGTGGAAGTGCGGCGCCATCGGCCCCGGATCCTGCGGTACGTGATTGCCCGAACGGTGCGACGCGAGAACGCTGAGCACCCACGAACGCAAGGAAGCGATGGATGCCTCGTCGTGCTTCGAGAGCGCCAGCACCGCTCGCCCTTCGCGCGCCGCCATAGCGTCCGCCACCATCTGCGGCACGTCCACGCCGACATACGGAGCGAGGTCGGTCTTGTTGACCACCAGCAGGTCGGCGCGCCCGATGCCGGGCCCGCCCTTGCGTGCGACATCCCCCCCACCGGCCACGTCGAGCACGAAGATCTGGGCATCGACGAGCGCGGGCGAGAAGGTCGCCGTCAGGTTGTCGCCGCCCGATTCGATCAGCACGACATCGAGCGGCGAGAAGTCACGCTCGAGGTCTTCCGCCGCGAGCAGGTTGGTGGTGATGTCGTCGCGGATCGCCGTGTGCGGGCACGCCCCCGTCTCGACGGCACGGATGCGCTCGGGCTCGAGCACCCCCGCGGAGCGGAGGAAGCGGGCATCCTCGTCCGTATATATGTCGTTCGTGATGACGCCGAGGCGAAGCTCGCCGCCGAGTGCGCGGCACACCGTGGCGATGAGCGACGACTTTCCGGTGCCGACGGGGCCAGCAACGCCGAGTCGGAGGGCGCGGGTGGGCGCGGGGGAATCAGGCACGAAAGAGCCTCCTGTTGCTCTGGGCATGGACTTCGGTCCACGCCTCGGTCTGGGGAGCGCTCGACGCGGGGATCGCATCGGGCAGGGTGAGCGCCGCGAGCTGCGGCACGTAGGGGCCGATGGTGGCGCACGCATCCAACACCAGTCGCACGCCGTCCACGGGGTCGCCCGGCTCGAGCTTGAGCATGGCCGCGGCGGCACACGCCATGTCGTCGTATACCGCGAGGCGCACGAGTGCTTCGGCCGACAGGCCAGCGTGAGCCGCGATCGCCCCCAAGACGACCGGACGAGACCATCCGAAGGAGGGCGCAAAAGAGGCACCGGATGCCTCGGCCACCAGGGCCGCGATCGGCGGCGAATCGGGCCACAGGGTGCTCGCGAGCCGTAGCAGCCCGCGGCCGAGCTCGCGCACGGCCTTGCGTGCCGCAGAACTCGGGGTCCGCGCCGCCCATGCGCGCTCCACGGGGGCGTAGGGCCCTCCGGTGAGCCCGGCCGAACGCGCCACGGCGGCGGTGGCGGCATCCACCATCGTCGTCGTCCGGGCCCGAGCTCGCAGGAACGCGCCCACCTGCGCCGGTTCGAGCCCACCCTGGAGCGCGGGTTCGAGCCCCGACGAGAACGCGTAGCCCCCGGAGGGCAGGCGAGCATCGGCCAGCAGCATCGTGATGGTGTGCGCGGTGGGGTTCATAGCAAGCAACTCAGAAGAGGTTGTACAGCTGTGCGAGGGGGAGGGATGCCGCGGGCGCCGGCTCGACGCGCTCGCCATCGATCGCGATCTCGAACGTGTCGGGCTCGATGCGGATCGAGGGGAGCAGGTCGTTGTTCTTCATGTCGGCTTTGCCGATGTGCCGGGTCGGCTCGACCGCCGCCAATCGCCGCCGAAGACCGAGGGTCTCGGCCAGACCGTCGTCGAGCGCTGCCGGCGACACGTACGTGATCGAGAGGTCAGCACCGATCGTGTCACCGAACGAGGGCCGCATCATGACGGGCTGGGGCGTCGGGATCGACGCGTTCGGGTCGCCGAGCGCCGCCCACACGATGGCGCCGCCCTTCACCACAATCGCAGGGCGCACGCCGAAGAACTTCGGGTCCCAGACGGCCAGGTCGGCGACCTTCCCCACCTCCACCGACCCCACGTCATAGGCGATGCCGTGCGCGACCGCGGGGTTGACCGTGTATTTCGCGACGTACCGGCGGGCCCGCTCATTGTCGGCCGGCATCCCTCCCCCGAGCGGCCCGCGGCGGTGCTTCATGACGTGTGCAACCTGCCACGTGCGCGTGATCACCTCGCCGATCCGGCCCATCGCCTGCGCGTCCGAAGAGGTGACCGAGAGCGCGCCGATGTCGTGCAGGATGTCTTCCGCCGCAATCGTCGTTGCCCGGATGCGGGACTCGGCGAACGCCAGATCTTCGGGAACCGCGGGGTTCAGGTGATGGCAGACCATCAGCATGTCGAGGTGCTCGGCGACCGTGTTCACCGTGTGCGGCAGCGTCGGATTGGTCGAGCCGGGGATCACGTTCGGCAGCCCCGCGATCGAGAGGATGTCGGGGGCATGCCCGCCGCCCGCGCCCTCGACGTGGAACGCATGGATCGATCGGCCCGCCATGGCCGCAATCGTCGACTCGACGAACCCGGCCTCGTTGAGTGAGTCGGAGTGCAGCGCAACCTGCAGACCCCAGTCATCCGCGGCCTGCAATGACGCGCCGATCGCCGCGGGTGTCGATCCCCAGTCCTCGTGCACCTTGTACCCGGCCGCTCCGGCGAGCGCCTGCTCTCTCAGCGCCGCCACCGAGACGGTGTTGCCCTTGCCGAGCAGCAGGATGTTGATCGGCAACGGATCGAGCGCGCGATGCATGTTCGTGAGATGCCAGGCACCGGGGGTCACCGTCGTGGCTTTCGACCCCTCCGACGGCCCCGTGCCGCCCCCGACGATCGTCGTGATGCCGGTCGCGAGCGCCTCGTGGATCTGCGACTGCGACAGCAGATGCACGTGCGAGTCGATCGCCCCCGCCGTGACGATCCGGCCCTCGCCCGCGATCACGTCGGTCGAGGGCCCGATGATCATGTCGATGCCGTCGCTGATGTCGGGGTTTCCGGCATGGCCGATCCCGACGATCCTGCCGTCGCGGATGCCGATATCCGCGCGGACGATCCCCCACCAGTCCAGGATGATCGCGTTCGTGATGACGGTATCCAGGGCACCATCCGCCCGACTCACGGTCGACTGCGCCATGGACTCGCGAATCGACTTGCCCCCGCCGAATACGGCCTCCTCGCCGCCCACGGTCAGGTCTTGCTCGATCTGAATCCAGAGGTCGGTGTCGCCGAGGCGCACCTCGTCGCCGACGGTCGGCCCATAGATCGCCGCGTATCGCTGCCGATCAATCCACACCATCGAGATACCCCTCGCCCTCGGTCTTCAGCTGGATACCGGGAACACGGCGAAGACCACGGATGGCGACCGCATCCAACTCTCGCGAGGCACCCGGTTCGAATCGTTGGGACGTCCCCGAGGGGATGTCGAGGCGAAACCCGTGTGCCGCTGCCCGGTCGAACTCCAACCCGGCATTCGCGTCGGGCAGGTGCAGATGCGATCCGATCTGGATCGGTCTATCGCCCGTGTTGACGAAGACGAGACGAAGGCGCTCATCTTCGCGGCGATCGGCGTTGAGCTCGATCTGGCCCGGACGGATTCGGAAGGCCCCGGGGCCTTCACTCGACACGGATGCCACGGCATCCCCTTTCGCGCGGTTCGACTCAGTCGATCGGATGGTGGATGGTGACGAGCTTGCGTCCATCCGGGAACGTCGCCTCGACCTGCACGTCGGCGAGCATCTCGGGCACACCCGGCATGACCTCGTCGCGGGTCAACACACTTCGTCCGGCCTGCATGAGGTCAGCCACGGATCGCCCCGAGCGCGCGCCCTCGATCACCCAGCTCGAGAGCAGTGCGACGGTCTCGGGATGGTTGAGTACCACCCCGCGCTCGAGCCTGTCGCGCGCGACCATGGCGGCCACCGACAGCAGCAGCTTTTCGGTCTCGGCTGGGGTGAAGTGCATCGCATCCCTCCGGCATCAGGTTGATGTCAGAAGTGTGCCACAACGGCACCTCCCAAAGAGGCCCGAATCCTGCTCCGACTACCCGGGTTGCGCCTAGTTGCCAGTAATGACGGGCAACTAGGCGCACGCGCCCCGAGACGGTTAACAAGATCGGAACAATCGAGAAATGTCAGAGCAATGTCATGGCTCCATGCTGACAACTACCGCAGCAGTCGGCGGCCACTTCCGCAGTATCGGCACTTCCTGCTCCACGCACTGATCTGACCAGATCAGCCTGCTCCGCTCCCTTCCGGGTCAGCACCGCCCATTCAGCACCGCCATTCGGCGTGTCCGGATCCCTCGCGGAGCGACACCGCTATTCGGCGTGCCCGCGCAAACGTTCACCCGAACGCACCATCCCTGCACCACACAGAAACGGAGAGTCCCATGAGCACCATCCGAACACGACGGCTGAGGTCCACCCTCGCCATCCCCGCCATACTCGCCACCGCGGCGCTGGTTCTCGCGGGCTGCGGCTCCCGAGCCGGCGACGCCGAAACGACCGAATCGGCCGCGGCATCCGAAAGCTGCATCGACACCTCCGGCGACACGATCAAGCTCGGCTTCCTCAACTCGCTCACGGGCGGCATGGCCATCTCCGAACAGACGGTCTCAAACGTCCTGCAGATGGCCGCCGCCGAGATCAACGAGGACGGTGGCATCCTCGGAAAGCAAATCGAGTACATCCAGGAGGACGGCGCCACCGACTGGCCGACGTTCGCCGAAAAGACCGAGAAGTTGCTCACCCAGGACTGCGTCGGCGCGATCTTCGGCGGCTGGACCTCTTCTTCCCGCAAGGCCGTCAAGCCGGTCGTCGAAGAGAACAACGGCCTGTTCTTCTACCCTGTGCAGTACGAGGGCCTCGAATCGTCGCCGAATATCTACTACACAGGCGCCACGACCAACCAGCAGATCATTCCGGCCATGGACTACCTCGCCTCGCAGGGCGTGAAGACGCTGTTCCTCGCGGGATCCGACTACGTCTTCCCTCGGACCGCGAACGCGATCATCAAGCTCTACGCGGCCGAGCTCGGCATCGAAATCGTCGGCGAAGAGTACGTGCCGCTCGATCGAGACGACTGGACGACCCAGGTCGCCAAGATCGTCGAAGCCGACCCGGACTTCATTTTCAACACGATCAACGGCTCGTCCAACGTCGGCTTCATCAAGGCCTACTACGACGCCGGCCTCACTCCGGAGACAAACCCGATCATCTCGGTCTCGATCGCCGAAGAAGAAGCGCCCGCCATGGGCCGCGAGGTCACCGGCAATTACGCATCGTGGAACTACTTCCAGTCCATGGATACTCCGAACAACCCGGGCTTCATCGAGCGCTGGCAGGCCTGGCCGGGCAGCAGCGGAGTGACGAGTGACCCGATGGAGGCCGCGTACATCTCGCTGTACCTCTACAAGGCTCTCGTCGAGGCGGCCGGCTCGTTCGAGGTCGACGACATCAACGCTGCGGCGCTCGAGAACGAGATCACCGTCGATGCGCCCGAGGGTGTGGTCACGCTGAACGGTGAGAACCATCACATCTCCAAGCCCGGGAACATCGGGCGGATCAACGCCGAGAACCAGTTCGACATCGTCTGGTCGTCCGACGGATTCATCGAGCCCGATCCGTACCTCGAACAGTACGACTGGTTCCCCGCTGACGTCCGCGACGCTCTCGTAGCCGCCGCGGGCTGATCGCCCAGAGCGCGGGGCCCCGTTGCCGAAACGCAACGGGGCCCCGCGCTCCACCTCCTCCTCTAGTACCCCAACCTCGAAGAGAGGGACAGCACGTGGATGCACTCCTCCCCCCGCTTCTGAACGGCTCCGCGCAGGGTGCGCTGCTGTTGCTCGCGGCGCTCGGGCTCACCCTGACCTTCGGTCAGATGGGGGTGATCAACATGGCGCACGGCGAATTCATCATGGCCGGCGCCTTCATCGCCTATGTGACGCAGTTGGTCGTCGCCTCCACCAACATCTCGATCCTCGTCGCCCTGCCGCTCGCATTCCTCGGCGCGGGTCTCCTCGGTCTCCTCCTTGAGATCGGCATCATTCAATGGATGTATCGGCGACCACTCGACACCCTGCTCGTCACCGTCGGTGTCAGCCTGATCCTGCAGCAGGTTGCGCTGCAGGTCTTCCCGGCGCAGGGTGTCCCCGTCGTGAGCCCCGGCTGGCTCGACGGTCAGATCGACATCTTCGGCTACGGATGGCCGATGCGCCAGGTCTTCACGATCCTGCTCGCGGCCCTGTGCCTGGCTGGCCTCGCCGCCTGGCTGAAGTACTCCTCGTTCGGCCGACGGATTCGGGCCACGGTCCAGAACCGCGACCTGGCCGAGACGAGCGGTATTCCGACGCGCAACGTCGACCGCATCACCTTCTTCGTCGGTTCGGGCCTGGCCGGCGTCGCTGGCGTCGCGGCCTCCCTCATCGGCGGCACGAACTCGCAGATGGGCACGCAATACATCATCCCGGCGTTCCTCGTGGTCGTCGCCGGCGGCGTCGGCCAGATCAAGGGCACCGTGATCGCGGCCTGGGCCGTCGGCGTGGCCCTGGCCTACTTCGCCGATTGGACGACCGGCAGCATGGCGCAGGTTCTCGCCTTCGTTCTCGTCGTCGTCTTTCTGCAATTCCGCCCGCAGGGCCTGTTCACCGTACGCACCAGGGGGCTGACATGAGCGGGACGAACGCCACGGAAACCAAGACCGTCATGACCAAGATCAAGCCATGGCTGCCCCTCATCGGCATCGGGGTCTTCGCCATCCTCCTTCTCGTCGTCGCACCGGCCGTGCTGTCGATGCACTGGATCAACAACCTCGGCAAGTACGCCTGCTGGGCCATCGCGGCCGTGGGAATCGGTCTCGCGTGGGGACGCGGGGGCATGCTGGTGCTCGGCCAGGGGGTGTTCTTCGGTCTCGGTGCGTATGCCATGGCGATGCAGCTGACGCTCGAGTCCGCCGGGCCGGACAGCCTGCCGATCTTCATGATCCTGTACGACCCGGCGGCGGCACTCCCTGCGTTCTGGGAGCCGTTCCGCAGCCCCGTTTTCACCCTGATCGCCATCGTGGCGCTGCCGGTGATCGTGGCCTCGATCCTCGGCTACGCGCTGTTCAAGCGTCGCGTGAAGGGTGCGTACTTCGCCATCCTGAGTCAGGCCCTCGCCGTGGCGCTGGCCGTGCTCATCAGCTCGACGATCCGCGAGACCGGCGGGGATACCGGGCTGAGCGACTTCAAGTTCTTCTTCGGATTCGTCCTGACCGATGACGCGAACAAGCTCATGGTCTTCATGATCGCGTCGTCGCTCCTGATCCTCTGCCTGCTGGCGGTGTGGCAACTGAACCGCAGTCGCTACGGGGAGTTGCTCATCGCGACGCGGGATGCGGAAGAGCGCGTGCGCTTTCTCGGGTACGACCCCGCGAACATCAAGCTCGTCGCCTACGTGGTCGCGGCGGTGATGGCGAGCATCGCGGGGGCGATGTTCGTCCCCATCGTCGGCATCATCACACCGGCCGAGATCGGGGCATCCGCGTCCATCCTGATGATCGCGGGCGTGGCGCTCGGGGGACGCGCCTCGCTCTTCGGCCCGGCGCTCGGGGCGATGGCGATCGGCTGGGGGCAGTCGAGCCTGGGATCCAGCTGGCCGGATGGCTGGGTCTACATCCTCGGGCTGGTCTTCATCCTGGTCACCCTCTTCCTGCCCATGGGGCTGTCGTCCCTGTTCGGGAAGGCAAAGGACGCCCTCTGGCACTCTCGCTCGGCGCCAGCCGAAACCGCACCCGCCGAGGCGGCACCCGAACTCGACGAGGTGAAGAAATGACCGGAATGGATGGCTCGCTCATCGTCACCGATCTGCACGTCGAGTTCGACGGTTTCGTCGCGGTCGGCGGTGTCTCGTTCGACGCCCACCCGGGCGAAGTCCGCTTTCTCATCGGCCCGAACGGCGCCGGCAAGACCACCTGCATCGACGCCATTACCGGGCTGTCGAAGGGAACGGGGTCCGTCAAGCTGGGAGATCAGGAACTCCTCGGCCGACCCGTCAACAAGATCGTGCGACTCGGTGTCGGCCGAACCTTCCAGACCGCGAGCGTGTTCGAGCAACTCACGGTGCTGCAGAATCTCGATATCGCCGCGGGCCTGCACCGCTCTCCACTGTCACTCCTGCGAGCGCGCCACGGCATCGAGCCATCGATCGAGCAGGCGCTCGAAGAGACGGGGCTCGGCAAAGAGCGCGAGACGCCCGCCGGCATCCTCTCGCACGGCCAGAAGCAGTGGTTGGAGATCGCGATGATGCTGGTGCAGGACCCGCGGGCCCTGCTGCTCGACGAGCCCGTCGCCGGCATGAGTCAGGACGAACGCACCGCCACGGGCCGACTGCTGCAACGCATCGCCGAGCGCCGCATTGTTCTCGTCGTCGAGCACGACATGGACTTCATGCGCCGCTACGCCTCGCGCGTCACGGTGCTGCACCAGGGAAAGGTGCTCTCGGAGGGCACGGTCGCCACGGTGCAGGCCGACCCGAAGGTGCAGGAGGTCTACCTCGGCACCGCGGCTGCCCCGACCACGACCGGCATGATGGCGGTGGCCGACCCCACGATCGAGTCGGTGCACTCGACGTCGGATGCCGGCTCCCCGAAGGAAGGTGCCTGACATGCTCGAGATGAACGACATCCAGGCGGGTTACGGCCGCACTCTCGTCCTGCACGGAGTGACGCTGCCGAGCGCCGACGTCGTCGCCGTGCTCGGTCACAACGGTGCGGGCAAGTCGACGCTGCTCAGGGTGGCCATCGGGCTGATCAAGCCGCGAAGCGGCCGCGTGCTTTTCAACGGCGAAGACATCACACAGCTCTCGCCCAATAAGCGCGTCGCTCGTGGCCTTGCGTACGTGCCCCAGGGGCAACAGGCCTTTGCACAGCTCACCACGATGGAGAATCTGCAGCTCGTGGCCGATGGTCGCAAGGGCGGCAAAGCGCTGATCGAGCAGCAGCTCACGCGCTTTCCCGCGCTCGAGAAGTTCGCCACCCGCAAGGCGGGCCTGCTCTCGGGCGGTCAGCGCCAGCAGCTCGCGATCGCGCGTGCGCTCATCACCGAGCCGAAGATGCTGATCCTCGACGAGCCCACCGAGGGCATCCAGCCGACGATCGTGGCTGAAATCGAACACACCATCATGCAACTCGCCAGCGAGGGCCTGTCTGTCCTTCTTGTCGAGCAGCACATCGGTTTCGCGCTCGAGGCCGCCGACAAGTATCTGGTGCTCGCGAGCGGTTTCGCGTCGAGCACGGGCGAGGGCGGAGCATCTGCCGCCCAGGGCGTGCGCGCGGCCATGGCCATCTAGCGTCGGAGACGGATGCGGCGGCCCAGCACCTTGGTCGTTGAGCGAGCCGCAGGCGAGACGAAACGCCCCGCCTATGGGCGATCGGGAGCGCCGCAATGCGGTTGTAACACGGTGCGGCCACAATGGGCGCACGCGTGCGGCGCAGGGAGTTTCGACGATGACCAGGGCAGACAACGCACGGGCGGCGGCCGAGGACAGCCTCGAAGACTACGCCTTCCGTTATGTGCCGCGCTCGTTCCGCCGTTGGAGCGCGAGCGCCGTCGGCATCACGGCGCTCGGGTCCATCGCCTTTCTCGCGGACTTCTCGATCGGCGCCAGCATCGGCATCGAGCACGGCACCAACAACGCCGTGCTCGGCATCCTGCTCGCGTCGGTCACGATCTTCATCGTCGGGCTTCCGATCGCGTATTACGCCGCCCGCTACAACCTCGACCTCGACCTGATCGCCCGCGGGTCGGGGTTCGGCTACTACGGATCGTCGATCACCACCGTGATCTTCGCCGTCTTCACGTGCATCTTCTTCGCGCTCGAGGGCGCGATCATGGCGCAGGGGCTGCTGGTGGCCACGGGTATCCCGCTCCCGATCGGGTACCTCATCTCGACCGTCGTCGTCATCCCCATCGTCATCTATGGGATGCGAGCGCTCGAACGCCTGCAGTTCTGGACG
Source organism: Microbacterium sp. HM-570 (assembly GCF_054165885.1). Lineage (NCBI taxonomy): Bacteria > Bacillati > Actinomycetota > Actinomycetes > Micrococcales > Microbacteriaceae > Microbacterium > Microbacterium sp. HM-570. The sequence goes on along the minus strand of NZ_CM135111.1, from coordinate 2,063,990 downwards.
ACACCGCTCTGGCTGGCCCTGGCGCTTCTCCCGCTGCTCTGGGTACTGGTGTCGGATCCCGATGCCGTGCGCGCGTTCGTGTCGTTCACCGGCAACTCCGATGGAGACATCCATTTCGGCGCCATCGTTTCGAGCGCCGCCGTCTGCTTCGCCCTCACCCCGCAGCTGGCCGAGCAGATCGATGTCATCCGGTGGATGCCCCCGCGCACGCGCGCCAACAGCCGCACGTGGTGGACGTCACTGTTATTCGCGGGGCCGGGCTGGGTGCTCTTCAGCGGCATCAAGCAGGTGGTCGGAGTGTTCCTCGCGGTGTACCTGTTCACGCGCATCGACCCCGACCTCGGCAACCTCGCCACCGAGCCCGTCCGGCAGTTCGTCGGCCTCTACTCCTCGATCATGCCCGAGTGGCTCGCCATCGGCCTGGCCCTGATCCTGGTCGTGATCGCACAAGTCAAGATCAACGTCACGAACGCCTACTCGGGCTCGCTCGCCTGGTCGAACGTCTACACCCGCCTCACGAAGACGTATCCGGGGCGCTCGGTATTCATGTTCTTCAATCTGGCGATCGCGCTGGCGCTGATGTGGATGGATGTCTTCAGCCTCATCTCCTTCGTCCTGAGCCTCTACGCGAACGTCGTCATGGCCTGGCTCGTGACGATCGCCGCCGACATCGTGATCAACAAACACCTGCTCCGTATCTCACCGCGCTACCCGGAGTTTCGTCGCGGGATGCTGCACGACTGGAACCCGGTCGGACTCGTCTCGGTGGGACTCGCATCCCTGCTGTCGTTGTCGGCGTTCGCGGGCATCTTTGGCGCAGACATCCGACCGTATTCAGTCCTGATCGCGATCGGGGTCGCTCTCATCACGACACCGGCGATGGCGATCGCGACGCGCGGTCGGTTCTACCTCCGCAGACAGAGCGACGGCATCGCGTCGCCGATGGTCGACGCCGACGGCAACCCCTCGGGTGAACGACTTCGCTGCCACGTCACGGGCTATACGTTCGAACGCCCGGATATGCTGGTCTCGGCGGAACGCGGCCCCCACGGCGAGACACAATACGTCTCTTCGCTGGCGCTCACGTTGGACGACTCGGACAGGTATGTCCTTCCACCAGAACCGCCACCAGCGAGATCAAGAAAAGCACCGCGCAGCGCTCCCTCAGAGACCGCCGCAACGGGTTCGGCGGCGAATCGAGACGCCGAGAGGGAAAGAAGGCCGTGATGGCGGAGACGGTGGACACACCGACCGCGATCCTGGCGAGCGCCGCGGCGATGCTCCGCGAGCACCCGTTCGACGACATCTCGTACCGCTCGCTCGGCGACGCAGTGGGAGTTTCGGAGCGGACCGTCTACCGGCAGTTCCCGACCCGGTCGCACCTGCTTGAGAGCCTGGCAGCGTGGATAGAAGAGGACGAATTTCCTCTGCCTGCATTCGTCACGATCCCGCAGTTCCAGATGGCCGTGCGCGATCGCTTCGCCCAGTTCGATGCGTCACCGGCGTTCGCGTTCGTCTGCGCCCGGGCGGCGTCGATCTCGCCGACGGGCGAGTCGGAACCGACCTTCCTCACCCGCACTGTTGAGGCCGTGCTGCAAACGAGCCACCCGACCCTGAACACCCGCGACCTCAGACGCGCCGCGGCGACACTCCGGTACTTTTCGTCAGCGCAGTTCTGGGCGCGCATGCGGACCGGTTTCGATATGAGCGCGCACGATATCGCGGATGTCTTCGACCGCACCGCGGCCGTGACCCTCGAACGCCTGCCCCCGGGCAGCCGGGCGGTCGGCCTCACTGTCACGACCGACCCGAAGAGCTCCGCGTGAATGCCGCCGATGGTGACGAAGACACCACCTCGGCCGCGGATCTCAACCGCACACAGGAAGCCATCCTCGCCGCTTACGCCGAACTGATAGAAGAGCTCGGCACCGACGACGTCTCGTTTCGCCTCATCGCGCGTCGCGCGGGTGTTGGCGAGCGGACCGTGTTCCGCAACTACGCGACCCGCGTCGATTTGCTGCTCGCGACCGCCGCGTGGATCGAGCGGAGCATCTTCATCCGTAAAGATTCTCCGTCGGTCTTCGATACGCCCCTGTCGATCCGCGAGGCCATGGACGCGTACGACCGGCGCCCCGAGCTGGCACACGTCGTGGCCGAGACGACGATGCGGGGAGTGAACGGGACGGCCCCTACCCCTCGCCGGGAACGGCTCGAACAACTGCTCCGCGCCGAGGTTCCCTCGTTGGATGACACCGACCGCCGATCCATCGTCGCGGCGCTCTCGCACATCGATTCCGCGGCGACGTGGGTCACGCTCCGCCGCGAACTCGGGATGGACCGGCGCGGCATCGCGGATGCCGCCGCGTGGGCAGCGGAGGCCGTACTCGACCCGATCCGCGGTCGCGTCGGCTGACGTTCCACGCCGGCAGTTGCTCAGCGCGCGGCGACGGGAAAGTCCGGGTAGACACTCCAGCCCGCTTCGCGCTCCAACGCGGCGGCGAGCCCGAGCGCCGACAACCGCGCGTGGTCGAGCCCGAGCGGCGAACGCACATCGATCGCGAGGGGCGGCGGCTCGCCGAACTTCGGAATGTCGACCTCGGCCCACGCTCCCCCGTCGAGCTCGATGCGGGGCCGCGCGGAACCCGCGGCGAGCACCGGGCTGTCGGCGGACAACGAGATCACGCCCAGCGCGTCGATCTTGTTGAGCGCCACCTGCACCACGAGCGTCGCCACGGCGCCAAGCGTCGGGTCCACGGCCTCGGAGGGAGTCATCGAGACCGAGCGTATCCCGGCTCCCGCGATGCCGGGATCGATCGGAACAGATCGGATTCCCGCCGCATCGATCCTCGAGACCGTGTCGGCCGGCAGGACATCCCAGCCGGCTTGATCGACCCCGGTCGTCGCGACGACGAACGCTCCGGATGCCCCGCGCACAACGCGCAACGCGTTGTAGTCCGGTCCGTGCCCCGGCGGCAGGGCCCGGGGCGTGAAGCCGCGCTCCGCAAACGCAGCCGAGGGCGTGGCCGCGCGGCCCGCCGAGTGCACCACGTAGAGACCGGACGCGTCGAGCAGGAAGGCGTTCAGGCACGCGTCGGGGTACACGGCCCGCACCTCGTTCACGGCCGCGGCGATCGCCGCAAGACGCTCCGGCTCAGCCGGGCCTGCAGCGCGGAGGTGCCGCCGGACCACTCCGAAGTAGACCTCGCTATCGGTCGTGCCAACGAGCTCTGCAACATCGGCGGGCGCCAGCAGGTGCAGCGAAAGGTCACGAGGCGCGAGCAACCCGTTGTGCTGGAACGCGAGCCCATCTCGCACGAAGGGTTGTGTGTTCTCGGGCAGGGCGGGCGACCCCTTGCTTGCGAAACGCAGGTACAGCAGCCGCGCGGTGCTGGACTCGGCTCCGTCGAGATCCGACGGGACGAAGGGCTGGACTCCTCCCTCTCCCGCGAGGTCGCCGGACGGACCGATCCACGCGGACCCCCACCCGTCCGCGTGCAGCCGCGCCAGGTCGGCGAAGGACTCGAACAGCTCGTCACCCCAGGCCTCGCGCGGGGTGAGCGTGCGATCGGCGACGTGCGCCAGCATCCGGGACATCCTGCGATCCTCTTCTTCAGACGTGCGCGGGGTGCGCGGCGTGGTGGCAGCAGGCCGGTGGCCCCATCGCGCGCAGCTTCTCGAATGATGCGTGATCGACCTGACCGGATGCCTCGACGAACTCGGTCACGTCGATCCGCTGCCCGCCGAGCCAGGTGCCGTGCACGCGGATCTCAGCGATCCTCTCGGGCGCGACGGCGTAGGGGTCAGCCGAGAGCTCGACGAAGTCGGCGAGCTTGCCGGGCTCGATCGATCCGACGTCACCGTCCGTGCCGAGCGCGTATGCGGCGTTGATCGTCTGCGCGCAGAGCGCCTCCCACAACGTCGCGGCTTGATCCGCTCCGTGCACAGCCCCCGAGCTCGTGCGCCGCGTGACCGCGGTCTGCACGTTGAGCAGGGGCGTCGGCGGTGAGACGCTGCCGTCGTTGTGGAATGACGGATGCACGCCCGCGTCGAATGCGTCGCGGAAGCGCTGCCAGCCGGCGCCCGTCTCGGTCGAGAACAGCTCGCCGTCGAGCAGGTCGCCCCAGTAGTAGTACTGGAAGGGGCCCATCGACGCGACGACGCCGAGGCTCGCGGCCCGGCGGAACTGCGCACCGCGAGCCCCGCCGACGTGCTCGACGCGCCAGCGATGATCGGTGCCGAGCAGCTGGTGTTTGTCGAGCGCGCGGCCGAAGGCGTCGAGGACGATGTCGAGACCGATGTCGCCGTTGACGTGGAAGGCCATCTGCCAACCTTCGGGCGCGTGCTCGTCGAGCAGCGCGTCGAGGCGTTCGCGCGGGTAGTTCATCATCTTCTCGCCCGCGACGCCCGGGGCGATTCCGGCCGCTCGGGTCGATGGAGAGTCGAGGTACGGCTCCGACATCGCGACGTTGCCGACCCAGGGCGAACCATCCGCCCAGAGCTTGATTCCGCGCTTGTGCAGCATCGTCGCGGGCACGTCGGAAACAAAGGGTTCGCCACAGTCGGCCTCGGTGGACATGTGGTACAAAGCGACCCGCAGCGGCGAACTCGGCAGAGCCGCGAGAGCCTCGTACGCGGGCTTGAGGCTCGTCTGATACGTGTGCTCGGACGTCGAGGTGATGCCCGCGCGCGACATGTAGGCGTAGTACTCGACAGCGCCCTGCAACGGTTTGCCCGGCAGGGCGGCGAGCACCGGATGCGCCAGGGTCAGGCATGCCGGGACCTCGGTGGCCGAGCCATCCAGGCTGCCATCGGGGAGGCGCCCGTAGCGGCCTCCGGGCGGGTCTGTGGGCGGGTGGTCGATCCAGTCGAGGGCGCGCAGCACAGCGGAGGTCACGTAGGCCGTGTGTCCCGAGTTCCCGAAGACGAGCACGAGCCGGTCGCCGAAGATGGCATCGAGGGATGCCGCGGTCGGCGCTTCGTGGTTCTGCAGGAGCCCGTCGTATCCGAAGAACGACAGTGCGGTGCCCGCCGGCGTCCCGTCGATGGCCCGCTGAAAGATCTCGAGCACCGCGTCCCAGGTCGGCGCAACCCATGGCGCTATGTAGTACCCGGGCGGCATCGTGGCCATGCCGCTCAGCACCGGGTGCGAGTGGGAGTCGATGAAGCCGGGCATCAGGACGGCGGCGCCCGAGTCGCGGACCTCGGCATCGGGCAGGGCCGCCTCGCATTCGTCGAGCGAGCCGACCGCGACGATCCGTTCGCCCGAGACCGCGACGGCTTCGGCGCGCGGCTTCTTCGGATCCATGGTGAGGACCGAACCGGCCGTGAGTACGTAATCCGTCATCTCGACTCCTCCAGGGTGAGCCAACGAGCCTTTCGGACCGCCGCAGGATCATCATGGCTCACGGCGGACCCGGAGGACAGTTTGGTCCTCAGTTTCGCGACACGGTGAACGATCGGTGAACCGAAGCTTCCTATTCACCTTTGTCTATGGGTAAAGTAGGCCTTGCGCTGGCGGCTTTGCAGCCGGGAACGGTCGATTTGGGGTTGACCGAACGCACTGGGGTGGATGGATCCTTTTTTGTGATCCGAAAAGTTGTGGGGACAACATGGTAATTGGGGACGTACTTCTGTACGCGCGGGCAACCGCGGATCTGGGATGACCGCCGTCGATGACGCTCGGGTTCGTGCGTCGGCGAAAACGCCACTCTCGGCGTACGCGCCAATCGCCGCAGTTCGACCGCGAGAGGTGCTACGGAGCGCGCCGGGGGAGGCACGCGAACGCACGTCGGCATACTCATCACACGATGCTGCACCTCAAACGGTCGTCGCACCACGAGTGCAGCCGAGTCTCGAAAACCGGCAACTCTGGGAACGCCGGTATGCCAGGCGAATTCGCTGGACCGACAGCGCGATCGTCATTGCCGCTGTAACGCTCACCGCTGTGGGACAGCTCACGGTGCTGCATCCGGGGCTGCTGGGCGAGGATCCGTGGATCCTGACCAGAGTCCCCGTCGTGGCAGGACTCCTTTGGCTGGTGATGCTCGCCGGCTTCCTCACGCGGTCTCCGCAGATCATCGGCGCAGGGACGACGGAGTATAAGCGGGTCGCACATGCCTCGGGGCTGGCATTCGGGATGCTGGCCATTGCTTTCATCATCTTCCAGTGGGATGGTCTGCGCTGGCAACTCATCGTCGCTTTGCCGACGGGACTTTTCGCACTTCTCGTCGGCCGGTGGAGTTGGCGCAAGTGGCTGCTCCGTCAGCGCGCTTTCGGTCACTTCGCCTCGCGCACGCTCGTCGTCGGGAGCGCAGCGGATGTTGAGTACGTGGTGTCACGACTGCAACGTCATGGCAGCCGGGGCTACATCATCGTGGGGACGACTCTCGTGGAGAGCGATCATGAGGACACCATTGTCGTGGATGGGCTGACCTATCGCGTAAGCGGCACCGTGAATACCGTTGCTCAGGTCGCTCGCGAGCTCAGCGCCGACTCGATCATCATCGCGAGTACACCGACTGATGACCCGGACTTCGTCCGGCGCCTCAGCTGGCAGCTCGAAGGTGCTGCATCCGAGCTGATTCTCTCCAGCCGTCTCGTCGATGTTGCGGGTCCCCGCATCTCATTGCGGCCGATAGACGGCCTCCCTCTGATCTCAGTGCGCATCCCCACTTTCAGCGGCGGGCAGCACCTGATCAAGCGCGCATTCGACATTGTGCTGTCCAGCATGGCGATGGTGACGATCAGCGTGATTGCGCCGCTCATCGCGATTGCGATCAAGCTGGACTCACGTGGCCCAGTGTTCTTCCGTCAGTCTCGTGTAGGACGAGACGGACGCGAGTTCCACATGGTCAAGTTTCGGTCAATGTGCACGGATGCCGAGCGGCAGCGGGAGTCTCTGGTCGCCTCGAACGAGGGCGCCGGTCCTCTGTTCAAGATGAAGAGCGATCCGCGCGCGACCCGTATCGGACGCGTTCTGCGAAAGTTCTCACTGGATGAACTCCCGCAATTCTGGAACGTCTTCGTGGGTGACATGAGCATCGTCGGGCCTCGACCGCCCTTGCCGAGCGAGGTGACCGCATACGACGGAACTGTCTACCGTCGCTTGTACATCAACCCGGGCATCACCGGACTCTGGCAGATCAGCGGGCGCAGTGACCTCTCGTGGGAGGAGAGCGTGCAACTTGACCTGCGATACGTCGAGAACTGGTCATTGACCGATGATCTGCGCATCATGTGGCGAACTGCGAAGGTCATGATCAGTCCGAGCGGCGCCTACTGATTCTCTCGCCCCACCATCTACGGGACTCAGTCGAGGGCGGGCGTCAGGCGTGAGACTCAGGGGGCCCGTCTCGACACAGATAATCGGGGATCATCAAGGTCCACCACCATGGGAAGCTACTGGGAGACCGCGGAGATGGGTAGGACGCATGGGTACGTTGAATACCGTCCAGGCGGTGGTCCCGACGAAGGGGAATCCCTGGCTGTGAACGCCGAGTCCGCCCGAGACGACGCCGCGGGCACGCGTCGCGTTGCACGGGGCGGCCTCGCAAACCTCGTCGGCGCGGGCTATGCGGGCCTCGCTTCCTTCGCCATCACGGTGCTCGTTACCCGCATCTCCTCCATCGCAGACGCCGGTGTCTACTTTTCCGCGGTGTCCGTTCTGCTCATAGCTGTCGCCCTCTGCCAACTGGGCACCCCTGTCGGCTACGTCTACTTCCTGGCCCGCTACCGCGCTTTGGGTGAAGTCGGCGGTCTTCGAAAGATTCTGATCGCGGGTGCCATACCTGTCGCCGCCCTCGGAATCGTGCTCAGCGTGGTCGCTCTCGTCTTCCATGCGCCGTTCGGAACGCTATTGTTCGGATCCAACATCGTTGGTCGCGGCACAATCGTCGCAGTTCTGGCCTCCTGCCTTCTCATCGCCATCGCCGCGGATAGTGTTCTCGGTGCAACGCGGGGCATGGGGGTCATGCGACCGACTGTCGTCGCCGACAAGTTCGTGAGTCCCACTATCCAATTGCTGGCGCTCGTGCTGCTCGCGCTGGCCGGATGGACCGGCGGAGACGAACTGATCTGGACGAGAATTGTCGGATTTGTGGCCGTCGTCGTCATTGGCGTGCCCTGGCTCGCGAAACTCCTCCGCAAATACCCCCGGGAGACGCGCTCGAAGCGCAAGGCTTGGATCCCGAATCGGGCGATCATGGCTGAGTTCTGGCGGTTCACCGCGCCGCGCGCCGTCGGCCAGATCGCGCAGACCGGGATTCAGCGGGTCGACATCATCTTGGTCGCGTTGTGGGCGGGCCCGGCAGAGGCCGCCGTTTATGCGGCAGCGACTCGTTTTCTTGTCTTCGGACAACTGGCGGGCCACGCCATCGGCATGGCGGTGCAACCCCGTTTCAGCACTCTTGCGGCGCGCAACGACTTCAGCGCACTTCAGCGCCTCTACCGAACGTCCACCGCGTGGATAATCCTCGCCACCTGGCCGTTCTACCTCACCTTTTTCATCCACGCCGATCTCCTGATGCTCGTTTTCGGCGACCAGTACGAGGGGGGAGCGGTAGTGCTGCAGATCCTGGCCGCAGCCATGCTCGTAGCCACCGGGTGCGGCGTCGTAGACGCAGTGCTGCTCATGGCAGGTCGCTCCGTCCTGACGATGATCAATTCTTGGGTAGCGCTGTCACTCAACATCGGGCTTAACATCTGGCTCATCCCCCAGATCGGAATCGTCGGCGCAGCGGTGGCATGGGTTGCCGCCATCCTCGCCACCAACGTCGTCCCGCTCGTCCAGGTTCGCGTGACTCTGGGCGTGCATCCGTTCGGACGCGTCACCCTCCTCGCGGCCGCCGTAGCCGCCTTCCTTTTCGGCGTTATTCCCGGTGTAGCTAAGCTCATCGACGGCAGCATCATCACTGGAGCCGTGTGCTTCGCGGCGGCTGCGCTGGTGTACGCGGCGTTGCTGTGGCGCTGGCGTCGCCGACTTGGCGTGACTGACCTGCTCGGCCGGGGAGCGCGCAAGAGCCTCCGCGACACGTCACGTTCCTCCCTCTAGTTTTCAGCACGCAAGGAGTGCCATGCGTCTCTCAGTAATCGGTTGTGGATACCTCGGGGCCGTCCATGCAGCAGCGATGGCGTCGACCGGCCACGATGTCATCGGGATTGATGTCGACACAGACAAGATCGCCGCACTCTCGAGGGGCGACGCGCCCTTCTTCGAACCCGGCCTCCAGCAGATCCTGGCCGAAGGGCTCGCGACGGGTCGCCTGCGATTCACAACGGACATCGCAAAGGTTCGCGGCGCCAAGGTCCACTTCATCGCGGTGGGCACACCACAACAGCGAGACAGCTACGCCGCAGACCTGACCTACGTGCACGCCGCTTTCGACGCACTTATCCCCAATCTCACCACTGGCGACATCGTCGCGGGCAAGTCGACCGTGCCGGTCGGCACCGCCGCTGACATGGGTAAGAAGGTCAAGGCCGCAGGCGCAACCCTCGTGTGGAACCCGGAGTTCCTTCGCGAAGGGTTCGCCGTTCGCGACACGGTGGACCCCGACCGCATCGTCGTCGGTGTTCCCCCGGAAGCCGAGGGAGAGTCCGCTGCCAACGTCCTGCGCGAGGTTTATCACCCGGCAGTCGAGAAGGGGACGCCGTTCCTCGTAACCGACCTGGCGACCGCCGAACTTGTCAAAGTCGCGGCGAACGCGTTCCTCGCGACAAAGATCAGCTTCATCAACGCGATGGCCGAGATAGCGGAAGTGGTCGGCGCTGACGTCACGCAACTGGCGGATGCGATCGGCCACGACGCGCGCATCGGCCGGCGATTCCTCGGAGCTGGAATCGGCTTCGGCGGCGGCTGCCTCCCTAAAGACATCCGTGCTTTCGCTGCACGCGCCGAGGAACTCGGACGCGGCGAGTCGGTGACATTCTTGCGGGCGGTCGACGAGATCAATCTGAGGCGTCGAGAACGGGCCGTGCAACTTGTGATCGAGTCGGTCGGTGGCTCCGTATTCAGAAAGAACGTGACAGTCCTCGGAGCCGCGTTTAAGCCCCATAGCGACGACATTCGCGACTCTCCCGCGCTGGATGTCGCGATTCGGTTGCACGGCCTTGGTGCGCACGTCACCGTCACCGATCCGGAGGCACTGGCCAACGCCCGAATCAAGCATCCGCAGCTCAACTACGTTGACGACCGCGACGACGCTCTGCGGGACGCGGACGTCGTCGTCGTCGTCACGGAATGGGATGAATATCGTCGCGAGCTGACGCCGGAACACGCGGCTTCTCTGACTGCCGGGACAATCATCGTCGATGGGCGCAATTGCCTCAACCCAGGCGAATGGCGCGCGGCGGGATGGACCTACTACGGTCTCGGACGTCCATAGCGCCCGACACCCAAAACCGACTCCAACGAAGGACAAGAATTGAGCAAGACGAGCAAACGGGTCGTTCTCTGGCTCTTCTACGGGGGACTCGCGCTATTGCTGCTGCTGGTTGTATCGGGCGCGCTCGACTTGCTAGCCCCATCGATCGCCCGTCGCGTGGCGTACAACAGCGAGGCCTACTTGTTCGCACTCATTCTCGGAGCGTGGATACAGTTTGGCCTTCCCCGCTTGCGACCGCAGCGTCTTCTTCGCTGGGCTCTGGCATTGGCTTCCGTGTGGGCATTGATCGGCGTGACTTTAGCTATCACCGACCTGCCCTCGCGCATCAAGACGCTCAACGAGCCGGCACTCGCCCTCGCCCTGTTGATCCCCTACGTCGCCCTCCACCGGTCGACACGTCGGTGGATGCTCGCAGCTGCGCCCGCACTGATCGCGCTGACGATCTGGGCGGTGATCTGGTCTCCGGATTCGTGGATCATCGATCAGGCAGAAACGATCGGCTTCGTGGTACTCGCCATGCTCACGTTCGATGTCTTTGACCGGCGTCTCTTGGACCCGGGAGCCCCGTCCCCTCGGGCCATCCGATGGGCATGGTACGTCTTCATGATTCTGGAACCCATCGTCGTCTCAGCCCTCGGCACAGACATCCGCTCCGAAGACGGCCCCTTTGGCCTGACGCTCACCTACCTCGGACGCATTCATGAGTCGTTCGTCGGTGTGCTCCTGGTCGCCTTGATACTGCACCTCGTCAACGACTACCGGCGTCGCCTGGCTCAGCCTTCGTAATTTGTCTCGCAGCGGCACGCCGCACACAGTCGAGAAGGTCATCCTCAGGGCGCGCGACAACCACCAGATCGCGGGACTCCAACACGGTTGCGAGTTCCATTTGGTGATTGTCGATGTGCTCGCCCAGCTCCTGCAGACGGGGGATCACCACCGGACATGATCCGGTGCGCAGCACCATAAGAATCGAACCGACGCCTGCATGAGTGATCACGATATCCGCGTCCCTCGCGCGCGACGCCAGCTCGTCGCCCGGCCACCATGCACGCGAATGCCCTGAGAGGTCCAGGGACTCAGCCGGTGTCGTCCCCGTTTGCCAGCTGACGGTAAGGCCCGCAGTGGCATCACGGGCCGACTCAAGCGCCCGGGAAAATGGGAACTGTTCGCTTCCGATGGTAACCAAAGCACTCTTCACGGGTGCCGGAGTCGACGGAAGCGCGCTGTAGCCGTCGAAGATGCTCCCGAAGTACGCCCAGCGCGGCCGTTCCCAGCGTCCCTGACAGAAGAGCTCGATGCCGGGCACTCTTTCGACGATTCGCCCGGTTACCGATGGCCCCAGCAAACGTGTGGCGCTCTCCACGTAGGTGACGGCGACCCCCGATGATCGTGCCGCGAGCATGTACGGGACGGCGAGAGCGCTTCCGGTCGAGACGACACGATCGGGACGATTCTCTCGCATGATCCGACGCGCCAGCCCAAACGTGCGGGCCGCTCGTAGACCCTGGCGGGAGCGCACCTGCGGAACCCACTCGACCCGCTCCCCCGCAAGAAGTGCCTCGGTCTGTGGGGTGCGCGCCGTAATCCAGAAGCGGTTGTCCCGCGAGGCAAACCGGTCTGCGATCTCGAAGGCCTGGTCGATGTGCCCGCCCGGCGAAGCGACCATCGCGACGAGCGCGCTCATACGCCCCGCCCCCACCTGTGCAGAGTTCCGAGTACAAGTTCGCTGGAGCGCGGCACCACCGCGACGCCGAGAGACACCCACGCTCGCCACTGCATTGGGTTGCCCCGGATAGATCGTCGCGCCCAACGCCATGCCTCGGGCCGATTGCCGGAACTGGCATAGGCGAAAGCTACTTGACCCCTGAGCCGTGAAGCTCCCGATCGGTGCCGTGCCATGTCGGGGTAGTTCTCAAACATCCAGATCGAACTGTCGATTTTGGTATCCCAACGCCGCGAAAAATACGATGCCTGTCCCCACTGAACTCTCACCAGAGGTTCGTCCAGGTGAACGACCGGATGAATAGCTGCACTTCTGAGCAGAATGTCCCAGTCCTCTTTCTGGCTTCCCGGTATCTCTTCGTTGATCAGCCCGAGGGATCCCTCCAGTGCCTCACGGCGGAAGAGGAAAGTGGATGAGTGGAGCATGGACATACGAGACCCCAGCAACATGTCACGGGTCACCTCGGTGGTGCCAGCCAATCGCACGGTCGAGCGATCCCCGTAGTCGACAACGATGGAAGTGGTGACAAGAGGCGTGGCGCCGTTCTGGTTCATCAGCTCGACCTGCCGGGAGAGCTTGTCGGGCAGCCACACGTCGTCGTCGTCACAGAATGCCACCAGCGCTCCGGAGCTCGCCATGATGCCCGTGTTTCGAGCACCCGAGAGCCCGGGCGTTCGTTCATTGCGCATCACCCGAACGGGGCGTTTGTCGTCGATGGCCAGAGATTCGTCCGGCTCTGCTCGGTCGTATACGACGACGATGTCGACAGGACCGGGGTAATCCTGGTCCCTGATCGCCGCGATAGCCCGCCGCAACTCGACCGGACGCTTGTGGGCTGGAATGACGACGCTGACTGTTGACATCATTTTCACTTTCCCTTTTTCAGATAGCCGTAGGCCAACAGCCCTGGGGCGGTGAGACCTGAGACCACTCGTCGGCTCGAGGCAGGCAACGCGCTACGCCACTTCTCGTCCGGGCGGATATCAACCCGGCCCTGCGTGAACCGCATCGGATTGCCGCTGCACGTGTGCGTCACAGGCAGATCCACCCACCGATCATCGAGGTGTCGGTTTTCTTCTCGTTCGAGTCCTGCGAACGCCAATGCAGACTGCACGGTTTCGACCGGCGCTGCCGCCCAATCTTCATAGCGCACCCGCTGGATGGGCACGTTTTTCATCCGCAGCATCTCGATGACCGCGTTGTGCTGCATCCACTTCAGAGCAAGCACCGGAGGACGATACTGGGTCATGAGACGGCCCTCGCTGTTCTGCGATTCGGGTCGCGCCACCTTCCGCGTCCACGAGTAGGCGACAGCACGGCTGTCCCGCACACAGTGCAACACGCGAAGGTCCAGCCCCTCAGCATGTGCCAGCACATACGGAAGCGATGCCTGCTTGCTCGAATCCACGATCACGCGACGGCCAGAGATCTGCGCCGCCGCCTTGTACAGCCGTGCGTAGTAGTCCGCATATTCCCGCACGTCGGCGTCCCAGGCCGCGCCACCCCAACCCAACGCCAGCTGGGGCGTACGCACCGTCCGATCGATCCGCCGCTTCAACCCGATGACCCGATCGGGATCGATCTGACTCCAGCCGCCGAACGCAAGCTCACCCACCGGACCCCAAAACGGACACTCGGTCAAGGGCACCCCACACCCGCAGGATTCGCGGTCCACGAGGCTCCGCTGCCAGAGATGAATCACCTCGCCGAGGGCGACCACGCGCGGGTCGGTTCCCAGGCTCAACTCGAACACCGTGGTTCCACTGCGTCCGATCCCGCCGAGGAACAGAACAGGAAGGTCTCCCCTTTGGCTCATCGCGCCCTCTCCTTGGAACTCTCCAGCCACCACGGCAGGGCGAGCGGCGGATTCCCGCACAGAACGAGACCAACAGGGTTCAGCCCCGCACTCTCGATCTCGTGAATCAGTCTCCGTAGGTCATCAGCACGCGAACGAGAGTCGACGACGACAATGGTTCGCGCCCCGGCATGGTCATCGAGCTCTAGCGAACGTTCCAGCCGTGCTGCAAGATCGCGTGCACGCGCACTTGCAGCGTCGGCGATCACGCCTGCGATCGGCGCATAAGCTTCGATGGTCTGGATCGTGGCCGTGCCATCGCCTGAGTATCCGGCGATGACGGGAACCCCGATCTCAGCGCGGCGGGAGGGGCGATCGCCGATCCTGAGAAATTTGCGGTCGTAGATCCAGATGAGTGCCAGTCCGACGAGTAAACCGAGGGCCATTCCGCTCGCCACTCGGACCGTCGTCGTGCTTTCCGCCTGAACAATGACGGCACCGGAGATCGCTCGCGCCTCCTCCGCTTCGTTCAGCTGCGCGAGGACGTCTGCGATTTCGTTCCGCTGCCTGGTGATCTCGCCGAGGGTGTCCCAGAGGTGACCGCGCTGGGCCTCTAGTGCAATGGGACGAGTCTCGCCATAGATGACGTCGAGTTGCTCCTGAAGGGATCTATAGCGCTCAGCGACATCCGCCGCCGCGTCCTCGAGAAGCGCCGCTCGCTCATCGAGAAACACACCCACTGCCGTCTCGGCGCCGAGCTGCGCTTGCGCCTGGGTGGTTGCCTCGTACGTTATGAGCAGAACGCGGGTGTTGGGTTCCGCGCTGATGCGTAGCCCGCGTTGCGCTTCATCGAACGGCACCCCGAGGGTGTCCGCGACCGCACCGACGACCCGAGATGACCCTGCCAGCACTGCTTCCGAATCGAGCGTAGATGTGCGTACGCCTGGCACCGGAACGAGCTCACTCGCGGGAACGAGCACCCGTTGCGTCGCGACGACCGGAACGCCCGCGACAAGGTTGTAGCCCATACCCGCCAAGCCGCCCAAGAGGACGCAGAGCAGCAGTACCGGACTCCGACGAATGAATGGCCGAATGCTCTCTTGCAGCGACGGCAACGGTCTGGGCGATTCCCTCGCCAGGATGCCGATCCCGATGAGCCCGATGTACAGAGGTATGCCGACGGCGTTGTAAAGCGGGAGCGTCACGAGCAGCAAAAGAAGCCCCGTGGCAGCTGCCATGGAGTAAGCCGACGTCGCTCGGACATGCCGCAGGAACTGGCTCGCAATGAAGCCCACGTAGAGTGCGGCTCCAATGAACCCGGCGCCGAATATGACGAGCCACAACTGGCCGTGGGTACCGAGTGGAGGCGGTTCGCAGGAGGGACAAGCGTCCGTGGCACCCCCCGCGATGGAGCTGAAGGTTCCCAAGACGTAGCGGGTGGTCCCGAACCCCAAGAGCGGTGACCCCTGGGCCGTAGTCTCGACCGCCGTACCCGCCAAATCGCCTCGAACATCGTCACTGCGGGGATTGGCGAGGCGTCCCAGCACCATATCTCCCAACGGAGAGAAGAGTATGAGGGCTGAAGCACCGACGGCAATGACACCCGCGACAGCAATAGCTTTCAGTCGGCCCTGGAGCGCGGCTTGCACGATTGCGAGCGCGACGCCCGCGAGGATGGCGATCCACACCCCGCGAT
This sequence comes from Microbacterium sp. HM-570, assembly GCF_054165885.1. Taxonomy (NCBI): domain Bacteria; kingdom Bacillati; phylum Actinomycetota; class Actinomycetes; order Micrococcales; family Microbacteriaceae; genus Microbacterium; species Microbacterium sp. HM-570. The sequence continues at coordinate 2,048,394 of NZ_CM135111.1, read as the reverse complement.
TGAGGGACGCGATGATCGTGAAGGCCGCAACGGCGAGCACGAAAGACATCGCGATGCGCCACGCTCGTCCCCGCACCCACCATGCAGCGACGAAAAAGGGCATGCTGATTGCTGTGGCGAAACCCCATTCATTGGTGTAGATGAACGGGGCGCTCGGCCGGGCGGATGGCTCGCCGAGGAGATCCTGGATCTGCGCCGTCTGGACCCGCGTGAGTTCGTTGACGAATGGATTGCTGGCGATGCTGTCCGGAAGGACAGCCTGCAAAGCGGACGGAAAGTCGATGCCGGGGGCGACCAGCCCCAGCACCCCGCCGCCGACGAGCGCAACGAAAAACCAGGCCAGAGCCTGCATGATCTTGTCCGAGCTCAGGACACGACGCGTGTTCACCACATAGAGCACGGCGATCGTTGCCACAAGGTACCAACCGAACCGAAACCCGAAGCTGAGGTATCGGTTCGTATTCACTCCGGATACCGTTCCCGGCGCATCGACCTGCATAACGAGAAGACCAGTGAGAAGCCACAGAATCCATAGGAGCCAGATACCGAATCCGCGCGGCATCAGAATTCTGCGCTGCTTCAGGAGATACACGGCCATCGGAACGGCCATGGCGAAGAACATGAGCTGCCAGATACCGAGAAGCCACCAGATGGGCAAGCCAACGAGCGGCACCGTGAACGGCCACGCCGGGTTGAAAGCGGCACCGGTCCGCGGTGCCTTGAGCTGCGCGCGCATCCTGGCGCGCTAGCTCTCAGACTCGGAGGAAAGTGATCCCCAGGGAGGCCGGCGTCCAGTGAGCGATGTGAGCTGTTCGGCCTGCCCACGGTAAACCTCGGACAGCACCTCGCGAGTGGTTCCGGGCATGGGGCCGCTTGGCCGCGCATTGTGTTGATCGAACTGGATGTCCTTCGCGCGCGCAACCCCGAGGAAGTCCGTCAAACGCGCGAACTCCGCCTCGGGATCGCTGAAGAAGGTCTCGCTGTAGACAACATGGATGTTCTTCGCGGGGAAGAGTCGGTAGTACTCCTCGAGTTGGGAGGAGTAGTCCCCGCGGGCAGTGTAGGAGTGGTGCCGATAGTTGAAGCTCTGGTAGCGCGGGTCCGCGATCATGCGCTCCCGTTCACCCCGGGTGCGTTCCGCTTCTTCTGCGATCGCCCGCTCGAACGACCAGTCATCGAATCCCCGAGCCGACTCATGCTTCCAGGCCGAATATGCGCGTTCCACCGGGTCGCGCAGCATCGCGACGATCTTGATGCCGGGAAAGTCACGCGCGATCCTCTCCGGGGCGAGAGGATGGAACATGTAATAGCCGCTTGCTTCAAACGTTGCGACAGTGGTTCCTTCGGGGCGAGTCCGCCGAATTCCTCGCGCGAGGGGAAAGTGCCCCCGGTACCAACGGGTGCCCCGGTGATAGTTCATGTCGAAGTAGTTGACCCCTTTGTTCAGGGTCGGCCGCACGATATCCGGGTGCTGCTCAAACGCCCGGAAGATCGACGTCGTGCCGCATCGTTGACCTCCGATGACGAGGAAGTCCGGCGCCAGGCGCGAGTCTGCCGAGAGTGCCCCCCATCCGACGTAGGCGCTGCGCACAACGCTCCGGACAGGCGCCGGCAATGACGATTTCAGACCCAAGATCCACTCCCCCCGCGCACGATCGATCGTTCTGCGCTCATTGTTTCGTGTCCCTATCAACGACTTGCTCGAGCGCCGGTAGCAACCAGGCGCCGAGCGCGCCGGTGCGAGCACCTGCCTCGAACTGGCGATCCGATAGGTAGGCGGCACCGCGCTGCACTAGGTACGTCCCTAGCAGCACCCACGCGTAATCTCGCGGGACCTCGGGGAGGGCCTCGCGCAGCAGCAGATCCGGATCCGCGAGCGCCGCGGCCACGCCTTGAGGATGAGACCCGATCACGAAGTGCAACTCATCCCATCCTGCAGGCACGTCGGTCGCGAAGCGCTCCCAATCCCACACAACAAGCGCGGCATCATCGGCGCTCATGTTCCACCGCGACCAATCGCCGTGACCCGCGCCCAGTTCCATCTCGAGCGCGCCATAGCGGTCACGCAATCGATGTGCAGCGTGACTCAATCGCCGCGCCTCCGCCGAATCATCACTTTCCTCTAGTGCCGCATGGACACGCGTCCACCACGACGCATGTCCAAGCACGGTCGTGGTGGTCGGGAACGCGGACCGCAGTTCCCGGGTTCCCTGCAGGCGTTGGGTTCTCGCCGGCGTCCGCGTGGAGTCGTTCCCCACCGGCCTCATGATGAGATAGTCCAGCCCGTTCCACACCCCGACGTCGATGAGGGACGGGGTTACGAGCGGCGAAGGCTGGATCGACTCGAGCGCGCTCAGAGCAGCGGACTCATGGCGGATACGGGCGCAGGTGAGGTCGTTGATGCCCAGCTTGGCGAAAGCAATCGGCTGCCCGCGAACGTCCATCATCCGGAGCACGGGCTTACGGTTGGCGCGCGGCGGTCCCAGATGCACCGCTGCAACGATGTCGTCACGGTCAAGCACGCTGTGGAGGTGAGCGATAAACGTGCCCTCGCCTCCGAGCGTCACACCTCCGGGCGCAAACCGAACTACCCCCGCGCGCGCGAACGCGCCGACGACGGCAAGCGCCCACCTAGTGCGAGCCGAGTCGGGCACCGTGTACTCCCGCAGGCTCGCTGCCGCCGCTTTCCTTGATCTCCGAGGAACCAGCAGGCGCGGCTTCGACCGTGACGGAAATGACACGTGAGTGTGCTTCGTCCCCGCCTGCGAGACAAGCGCGAACGCTGAGCGCCCCAGCCCGAGGTCAACCGGCCGACTTGGCATGCACCCGACCGTCGTTCTGGTCGGCGTCAGCGTCGTCCGGTACCGCGTCCGCCTCGCCCGGTTCGAACTCGTCGTCGGGGTCGCTCTCAGCACCGACGAACTCGTCCGATTCGTCGTCGAAATCCTCTGAGTCCGACTCGAACTCGTCGGAATCCGAATCGGCAAGCTCGACGTCGTCCAACTCGGACTCGGCGACGCTGTCTAGCTCCTCATCGTCCAGTCCGGCATCGTCCAGTCCGATTTCATCCAACTCGGCGTCACGGTTCTCGCGCTCGAACTCGCCGTCGAGGGCCTCAACGCTATTGGTGCTAACAGCCACCTCGGACTGAGGCTGGGCCCCACTTACACCGACGGTAGCGGGCAGACCGGCACTCGCGCTCATTTCCGGGCGAGTGATATTGACGGCACCGATCGTTTTGACGCCCAAGCGTTCTAGTCGGTCGAGGGTCGCGCCCAGCAAAGTACGGGTGGTTGCGCCCGGGGCGAGTACCAGGAGCGCAGAGTCTGCCGCGAGCAGCGCTGCGTCGCCATCGGCGGATCCCGCCACGGCCGCGGCGATGATGACGTAGTCGAAATCTCGATGCAGTTCCTTGACCGTTGCCCGGAACGCTGTGGTCGCGGTGAGGTCATCGGAGCTGCCGACCCCATGTCCGGCCGTGAGGACGGAAATCCCTCTGTTGGTGACGAGAAGATCCTTCGCCGGTAGGCCGCTCAGAACCACCTCAGCCAGGCCTTCTCCCCCCCGTAGCCCGAGGAGCCCTTCGACAGATCGCTCCTGAGAATCCGTCGTGATGAGCAGCACACTGAATCGTGCCTCTGCAAGCACGAGCGCGAGATTGGTCGCGACCTGCGCGGAAAGATCGGTGTTGACTCCGGTGACGGCAAGGACATACGGGCGCGGTCCGTTCGCGATAAGCGCTGTCCGAAGTCGCCGATAGGACTCGTGAATTGCTGAGCCAGCGTCGACGGCAAGCTCTGTCCCACTCATGGGCCGGATTGCGGCCAACACAGGCACACCGAGTTCCGTCGCGTCATCCGACTCCCTCAGGAGGTCGCGACGCCACTCGCGCAAGAGCCCGATGCCCAGTCCTGCAATTGCGCCCAATACAAAGCCGACAGCCAGGTACAACCACGCTGGCAGTTGATTCGAGTCTTCGGGCAACGGAGCTGCGTTCACCACCGCGCCCGGATCGGTGCCGATCGACTCTTCCGTGCTTCGCGAGTTGCTCAACTGTGCGAGCCTGTCGGCCAGCAATTGCACCTGTTGCGATTCATACACTGACCCGCCGGATGCCGATTCTGCCCCGATCGCAGCTCTCAGGCTTGCGTCCGTCTCACCAATCTGCTCGTCTAGGCGCGCAATCCGTGATTCTTGGACGGCCCTTGAGCGCTCAGCGCGGAAACTCAGGTATCCGTCCGCAAACGCTTGGGCGCCCGCCATTGCCCGTTCTGGAGTCCCGGCAGTGAAGGAGATCTCAAGGATCTGAGTGTTCGACGGCACCGTGACCTCGAGGCTTTCGCCAGTGTCCGGAGTCAAACGTCCGAGCGCGTCGGACACGACGTCCGCCACGGCCGGAGTGCGAACAATTTGCGCTTCCGTCTCAAGCGCAACGGTCATCTGCACGACGCCCGCCGAGGAAGCTTCCGCTGTCAGGGGATTGCCGGGCCCGGGGCTAAGGAGCACGGCGGACGTCGACGTGTACGTCGACGGCATGGTGACGACATAAAGCGACGCAAGTCCGAGCGCGATCGCGATTGATGCCAGTATCACCTTGCGCTGATGCCGAACAAGACTGCCGATAGACGGAAGTCGCCGCGCGTTTTCCGATTGATCCACTGAACCCCCCCAGAGGTCATACGAAGCACGAGCCTACTGCATCCGCAGCGTAGCCACCGACCGAACCGATGGGCCCCTGGCCCGCAGCGATGCTGCCGGCGTTACGGCTCGCAGGTCACCGCGTCGCGCGACGGAAGCTCTTCCACGAGATCTTCTGCGTCCGCCATGGCTGCGCGAGCAGCGGATGCATCTCCGTTATCGAGACCCAAGATGGCAGCGTCCCACTTGTCGAAGATCGCCTGGGCGAGATCGATCGACGCACCCGAATCGGGATACTGCCGCTTGAGCGACTCGGTTTCGCCGAGCAGATCCGACAGGCCGACCAGGTTCGTCCTCAGGTTGTCGTCCGCGACAGCGACCCCGGCTTCGACGCTACGCAGTCCCTCGAAGTACTCCTGGTTCAGGTTGCACAGAATCCCGACGACGGTCGGAGGAGCCGCAGGCTCGTCCTCGTACTCGTACTCGGGCATGTTGTTGCCCGAGTCGACTGAATAGTCCGTGTCGTCGGCGGGAACATCATTCGGGTCCGTCGAGGTCGTCGGCGGAGGCTGCGTCGCGACAGCTTGCGGCGCCTCGGCGGCCGTGCAACCTGTGAGCGCGACCGCTGCAACCAGAGCGATGGCCACGGCCACCGCCTGCACTCGGCGTCGGATGATCATCAAGGCCCCACCACGGTGGGTGCGAGGAGGAGTGTCATCGACACGCCTCGTGCGCTGGCGGCATCGGTGGTAGCCACGAGACCGCCGTAGGGGCCCGCGCCGACGGTCTGAGAGGTGACGAGCGTGGTCACCCGACCACCACCCGTCCCGATCTGCGTCGACACGACGTCGACCCCACCCGGAGCGGTCCACCCCGTCGTGCTCGACGAACGGTCCGCCCAGAACGTCACGGCCACCCGCTCCGCACCGGCAGACGTAACCTGCGGAGAGGTATGCGTCGCCGTGTTCGCGGAAACCGCGGACTCCAACGCCTCGATCCCACCATCCAAGACACCCCGATACGCAACAAGCGTCACATCGGAACGCACCCCCGAAGGCACAGCGACCGCAACCTGCGAACCAGCCTCGGACCCATCAGCAACACGCGTGAACAGCGAGACCGCCAACGGACCAGACACCGTTTGCTCTTCCAAAACCCAACCAGCAGGAGCCGGGACTGAACCCGCCTGGTTCGCAGAGACGAACATCAGCAACAGATCACCGGCCTGAACCTCATCCGGAACATCCACCGCCGGGCTCGCAAGCGACCACACGGCAGACGTGCCCACCAACTCCGCAGCAGCCTCGACCGGTCCGGAACCATCCCCGACCTCCACCACATGCGTCACCGAACCCGTCAAACCGGACTCGTCAGTGACGGTCAACGTCACCGTGTACGAACCAGCGCCAGCGTACGTGTGCGAAGGCGCAACACCCGTTACCGCCCCCGATCCATCACCGAAGTCCCACGAATACGAGACAACCGAATCCCCACCATCCGGATCCGACGACCCCGACCCATCGAACGAGCACACCAACAACTCACACACCGGCGCCTCAATAACAGCAACAGGCGCCTGATTCGCCGGAGGCGCAACATCGCCCACGGTGGGTGCGAGGAGGAGTGTCATCGACACGCCTCGTGCGCTGGCGGCATCGGTGGTAGCCACGAGACCGCCGTAGGGGCCCGCGCCGACGGTCTGAGAGGTGACGAGCGTGGTCACCCGACCACCACCCGTCCCGATCTGCGTCGACACGACGTCGACCCCACCCGGAGCGGTCCACCCCGTCGTGCTCGACGAACGGTCCGCCCAGAACGTCACGGCCACCCGCTCCGCACCGGCAGACGTAACCTGCGGAGAGGTATGCGTCGCCGTGTTCGCGGAAACCGCGGACTCCAACGCCTCGATCCCACCATCCAAGACACCCCGATACGCAACAAGCGTCACATCGGAACGCACCCCCGAAGGCACAGCGACCGCAACCTGCGAACCAGCCTCGGACCCATCAGCAACACGCGTGAACAGCGAGACCGCCAACGGACCAGACACCGTTTGCTCTTCCAAAACCCAACCAGCAGGAGCCGGGACTGAACCCGCCTGGTTCGCAGAGACGAACATCAGCAACAGATCACCGGCCTGAACCTCATCCGGAACATCCACCGCCGGGCTCGCAAGCGACCACACGGCAGACGTGCCCACCAACTCCGCAGCAGCCTCGACCGGTCCGGAACCATCCCCGACCTCCACCACATGCGTCACCGAACCCGTCAAACCGGACTCGTCAGTGACGGTCAACGTCACCGTGTACGAACCAGCGCCAGCGTACGTGTGCGAAGGCGCAACACCCGTTACCGCCCCCGATCCATCACCGAAGTCCCACGAATACGAGACAACCGAATCCCCACCATCCGGATCCGACGACCCCGACCCATCGAACGAGCACACCAACAACTCACACACCGGCGCCTCAATAACAGCAACAGGCGCCTGATTCGCGAGGATCTCGACGTCGACACTTGTCGAGCCAGTAGTTCCGAACTCGTCGGTCACCGTCAAAGTGACTGTGTACGAGCCCTCCGCGAAAGTGTGCGAAGCGGTTGCGCCCGATACAGGGGCGGAGCCGTCTCCGAAGTCCCACGAGTAGGACTCGATTGCGTCATCGGGATCCGCAGACCCCGAGCCGTCGAACACGCATTCCAAACGGTCGCACACGGGATCAGCAATCAGTGCCACGGGCGCCATATTCTCGACCACGACGAGCTCGGAGGAGACGGATCCGGAAGCGCCGCGGTTGTCGATTACGGTAAGCGTGACGTCGTATGTTCCCTCCTCGAACGTGTGAGAGACATTCGCTCCCGAGACAGCCTCAGAACCGTCGCCAAAGTTCCAGGCGTATGACGTGACAGTGCCGTCGGGGTCCGAGGACCCGGATCCATTGAAGGAGCAATCAAGGCGGTCACAATCGACGTTGATGACAGCTTCCGGAGCCACATTCGCTACGGGCTCGGGACCGGCTCCGAGGAACAGGGCGCGACCGCGCCAGTCCACCCCGTCTATCGCCGGCCCACTCACGACGACAGGGGATCCGACTGTCGCTGCGCCATCCCAAGCAACACGCGAGAGCGAGCCGTTGGATGCGGTTACGAAATACAGATTCTCTGCGGTCTCGTCGAAGAACACGCCCGCCAACGCGCCGGAGCTGAACACTGGTGCCTCTCGAACAGCTTGAGAGAGCACGCCGCTGTCGGGCGAGAATGCCCGCGAGAAGAGCCGGTTCGACCCGGATCGCGTGTAGTAGAGCCGTCCACTCTCGTAGGCCATCCCCGAGACAGTAGCGATGTCGTTATAGAACGACGGTCTCGTGCCTCGGTATGTCTGGCCGGATCCCGTGGCCACCTCGCTCCAGTACGGGTCGTTGTATGGGTCGATCGCTGACGCCGGACCGTAAGTCTCGCCGTTGAAGGTGCGCTTGAGCAGCTGCCGGTCAGCCGTTCCGTAGAACAACTGGCCGTCGATGACAACCGCACCCCGAACACTCGCCCAGTCGATGTCGCCCGCGGGAGCAGCCGCGACCGGCTCGACGACAGGAGAACCCGTGAACCAGACCCTCGACAGACCCGTGATCTGTGCCTCCGGCCCGGTGGAGGGCACACTCTCGAGGATCTCGATTCCGTTGACCAGCGGGTTCTCAACCGCGTGGAGCCACTCGAGGTTGATCGTGCCATCCGAGGTGACAGTGAACGATCGCATCGTCCCCACCTGGTTGCCGACATCCCCGGCGATGTCGTAATTGTCCAGGACGGTCTGGCCTTCGAGTCGCACATCGAATGCTCGCTGTCCAGCAAGACTGGTGCAATCGCAGCGGTTCGCAAGGTAGAGGCGGACGACTACCTCTTTTCCGCTCACCACGGGGAAGGACCATGCCATCTCATTGGCGTCGTTGGGATCCCAACGCTCAGTGTTGAAAAGCTCAAGAGGCGTCGTCGTCGGAACGGTGGCATCAACTGTCAATGAGCCGGTCGCATACCCCGCGGAGTTACTGCCTGAATTGCGGTAGGGGCTGGTTCCCCCGTCGTCGCCTGTCCAGGCTGGGCCCGAGTCGCCCGATTGCAGCGTCGGGCCTCCGGCGTTGACGCGGTAGAGCGGTGCTCCGGCGCCGGCAACCGGCGGGGCCGCGATCTTGTAAACGTTAGAGGGAAGATCGCCGGTGTTGCCCGCGCCGAGCTGCACGCCGCCCGTAAGGGGGAAGTAGGCGATCCGCGGACGCTTGTACGTGTAGTGACCGATCTGCTCGGTGTCGCTACCGACCCACAGCCCGGTGTCGCTGACGAGGAACGATTCCGCGCCCGCGCCTCGAGGGCTTCGGCCCGGGTTCCACGCGATTGGCACGCCAGACTGAACGTCGACTGCGCCGAGGCCCGGCCGCGGGACCGCGCCCGGAGCGGGGTTGTCCCGCCCGCCTGCATTGTTCATCCAACGCTGGTGACCGCCCGCGTAGACAGCCGAGCCGCTCGACGCGACACTCAGGATTGTGTCGCCGCCCGTATCGTCAATCCACTCGGGTTGCACGGACTGGCCAGTATTCGCCACGTTCCAGCGGCTGACCGTATCGCAGAGCGATCCCGGCGTAGGCCCACCAGTCGAACCGACAAGGAAGTAGTTACCATCCGGCGACGTAGCGACATCTCGCACGTATGTATCGAATGCGTTGCTGAAACACGCCGGCGCAAACCTGTCCGTCTTCCAGTCCGCACGAACCTGCGCGGTCCCGCCGGTCAGGTCGATCAGGACCATCTGCCGACGCTCGAGCCCGTCCGCCTTGCGAAAGTTACCTATCACAGCCATCTGGTCACCTTGCGGGGTGACGGCGATCTTCTTCGCACCCACGCCTGCCTGCGCCTGACCGGGCTGTCCTGTGTAGTTCTGGTTCTCCGTCAGATTCACGGAGAGGAAGCTCTCGCGGGCGCCGGTCGTAGCGTTCAGCGCGACCAGACCTCCGTGAGGCTGATTGCCAACGGAGGTGAAAAGTCCGCCGACATACAGACGATTCTCGATCAGTTGGAGATCGTTCACTGCGCCATTCATCGAGGGAGCGGTGAACCCGGGAACTAGCTGTCCTGTGGTGAGATTGAGAAGCACGACCTTGCGCGTCACCCCGTTGACACCCTGGAAGGAACCGCCGAGAAATACCGTGTTGGCGGTGGGACCCTGCTCGACCGCTCGCACGTCGCCGTTGGCGACGCTGGGAGCGAAGTTCGTGTTGATTGCGCCGTTCGTGGCACTGAAGGCCACGACCCCGGCCCGGTTCAACACTGGCGTGCCGCTCGCCGGACTCACTTGCGAGAAGCTGCCACCGACAACGACAGTGTTGCCGATCTGGGCGATATCGAAAACTCGCCCGTCGCGAATCTGCGGCGTCCATGCGACAGGGACAGTGCTAACGACTCGATCGTGTGCAGCCCTTGGCGACACGATAGCGGCCTGCACGATCGATGACGCATCGGCGGTCAAAGCTGACGCGCTACCTGGCGCTGCAACAACACCTGTCGCCACCACGCCCAGAACGGCCACCACAGATATGGCCCACGCCAAGGGCGAACGGCTCCCAAAAAAAAGCTTCACTAGGTTCCCCAACCACCTCGAACGCCTCCCCCCAGCGGAGAGTCGAGTGAAGCTAAGTGTGCCCTATGAGCCGCATCTCAGGCAACCGTCAGTTTTCTGACGCATTGTTCGCGTGCGCGCTACGACGGTGAGAGGACCGTCTCAGCCCTTCACCAATGCCGCCCACGCCTCGATCGACGCCTCGTCCTCGAGGGTGAAGTCGCCGTTGATCCCGACCCCGTGAAAGTAGGTCACGAACAGCGCGCCGTTCCGCTCCGAGTACTCGCCGATGGCGCGCAGCCACGCGGCGCGCCCCGCGCCCGAGCTGTCTCCCTCCATCAGGCGACTTCCCATCTCTGCAATAGCCCAAGGCCTACCATCGACCGCCATCTTCGCCACGATGTGTGCTAACAGAGCTTCGGGGCCATCGTAGGTCGTGCGCTCCAGGTCGAACAGAGCATTGTAGGGATCGAACGCGAGGACATCCACGTAGTCCGGTCCCGGATCGTACGCGCGATAGTCCCGTTGCGAACCAGGATTCATCGTCCACTCCGTGAGAATCAGCGTGGAGTGCATATTCGGCTTGCACGACTCGTCCGCAATCGCCGCGAGGCGTTCCCACGCGGCGCGATACTGCTCGGTCGTGAAGTCCCCCGCGGCAATATCGTTCTCAGGCTCATGGAAATACGACCAGTAGATCGTCTGATCATCTGGCGCGGACGCGAACCACTCACGGAAGTACGCGTCATGATCACCAGCGACGATCTCGCTCGGTGGTGCTTTGAAGGACAGAACAAGGGTGCGATCCTTCAGGAGTTCAGCTTTCGCGCTTGACCAGCTGAAGGGAAGCCCGGGCGAAAAATGTCGTACGGCCCCGACCGAGCCGACGGGAACCCCCAGGGCGAAGCCGCGGACCACCGTCACGGAACCGAAAGTGCGATCGATGTCCCGGAGCGCCTGCTCCAACGTCTGCCCGACCGGATAGACCGTCGTCCCAAACTCGGTCCCGGTGGGTGGTGGTGCGTCGCATCCCGAGGAATCTCTGCGCGAGCTGTCCGCATCACTACCGGAGATGGGTGGCGAGCACCCCACGGCGCCCACCGCGACGAAGAACACAAGGAGCGTCGCAAGCGACTGCCGAAACCGCGAAGAGGTGAGACTCAATCGAGACCGCTCTCACTCCACATGGATGACTCCGCGCTGCGTGAGCAGAGACACGACCGCACCCACACACTGCTCGACAGAGAGCGCTGACGTGTCTATCGAGAGGTCGGCGTCCTCGGGAATCTCGTACGGTGAATCGATTCCGGTGAAGTCGGTGATCAAGCCCGCGCGGGCCTTCGCGTACAGACCCTTTCTATCCCGTCCTTCCGCCACCGCGAGCGGAGTCGAAACGTAGACGAGCAAGCAGGGTGATGCCGGTTCGATCTTCGCGCGCATCGCGGCGCGTGAAGAAGCGAATGGCGCGATCGGGGCGCATATCGCCAGGCCGCCCGCCTCTGCGACTCGCGCCCCCACCCAGGCTTGTCGCTGAAGGTTGCGGTCACGGTCCTCGGGGCTGAATCCCAGTTCGGATGCCAACTCGGCTCGCACGTGGTCGCCGTCAAGGAGCACGACTCGACGGGTTGTGCTCCTCGCGATCTCCTCGGCGACCGCGCGAGCGATGGTCGACTTTCCTGCGCCGGACAAGCCGGTGAAGAGCACAACCGCGCCGCGCACGTCCTCCTCGACCACGCGACGGAAATCGAGGATCTCCGTCGCACCTCGTGCGAGGATCACTTCTCGCGTGACGTCCTCGCTGACATCCCCCAACTCCACGCGGGGAACAAAGAAGACGCGGGTGTCCGGCCGCAACAGTGCACATTCCTCCAGCGCGCTGACGAGGCGCGCGGAAGCGCCGCTGTCCAGCGATCCCTCGGCGACCAGGTCTAGCTGCCCGGCCTCCGCCGCGGCGACGGCTCGCAGTACGTCGGCGGGATGAATCACCCCACCGAACAGCGCGACGGTGTGGCCGGAGAGGTCGGAGTCCGCGGACAGTCGGAGGGTTCGAGCGGGACCGTGCTCAGGGCGCTTCAGGGGATGGAGAGTCCCCGAGACCCACGTCCGCCCGGCGGCCTCCGTCGTTGTCTCCGAGATGGAGAGAATCGCTAGGGGCGTGTTCTCCTGATCGGAGAGGATGACCTCGGCGGCACTCTTCCGAAGCTGTTCGGTCAGGACTAAGTGCGGGACCACCGGCCAGCCTTCCGGGACGTCTCCGGGCAGGCGGTAGCCGTCCACCTGGGGAAGGAGCCTCGCTAGAAGGATCTCGAGGCCCTCGAGTCTCGAGCCATCGAGTGCCACTCTCACGGTCGTCTCACTCACTGTGCACCTCCCGACGGCGGTTTCGATGATGGGTCATCAGCGGGTCTGGGCACGCGGTCCACCCCGCCGCGAGGCGGTCCGGCGCCCCGGTCTTCCGCGGCGACCGCCTCACGCCCTTGTCGTTTCCTGCGCATCTCCACACTCGCGAGCGCCGGGAAGCCCAGGCGATGCCGGATGAGCATCCAGACGAGCGGCCCCCCGATAAATGCAATGAGCAAGATGATGCCGATCTCGATGTTTCCCACACCCAAGAGCGCCAGCCCGGACGCCAAGAGGACGAACGCCAGCGCCCGGCGCACGAGCCCGCCGGGGAGTCTTGCCGACAGCTGCGCTCCGATGAACGCACCCGGGACGCTCCCGATGATGAGGGGAATCGAGATGGCCAGGTCCAGGTCGCCGAACAGCGCATGGCCGAGCGCGGCTGACGCAACGAGCGGGACGGCTTGAACCAGGTCGGTGCCGACGAGCTGGCTCGCCTTCAGCCCGGGGTACAGCATCATCAGACCGATGATGATCAGCGACCCGGAGCCCACCGAGGTCATCCCGACGATCAATCCACCAACGATCCCGAGGATGACTGTCGGGAGGATCTTCACCTGGACTTCGGGACGCTCTTGCGGCAGCGGGGCTCCCCTGCCGTTCCGGCTTCGCGCGCGCTCAACCAGGCGCATATACGCGCGCACCATCAGCATCGCGGCGGTGAAGAGAATCGCACATCCCAATGCGATTTTGACGACGTTCTGCACATCCTCGCCGTCGCCGAGCGCCTTCAGGATGAGCACGCCCACAAACGCCGACGGCACAGAACCGAGGCAGAGCCAACCAACGAGTTTCAAATTCACGGTGCCTCGGCGCAGATGGACCGCCGACCCGACAGGTTTCATCACTGCGCTCGCGACGAGATCGCTGGACACCGCAGTCAGCGGCGAAACCCCGAAGAACAGCACGAGCATCGGGGTCATCAACGCTCCGCCGCCCATGCCCGTCAGGCCAACCACAATTCCGACGGCAAACGCGCCGATGAGAAGCCCCAGGTCCATGGTTGGCATTGTTACACAGGCCGACGCTGAGATCCGCGGCGTCGCGGGAACGCGGAATCCACTACAGTGTCAAATTCACGAGTGGTGCGTTTCCGGGGGAGCGCACCCTTCGATTCCAGCCTGGGGGGGCCATGGACGATCACGCACTTGCCGCGCACCTTGCGCGCGAGGCCGGATCTCTTCTGCGAGAGCTGCAGAAGGGCGCGCCGGCCGAACTCATCGGCACGGCCGAGCTGAAGGACCAGGGCGACGCTGAGAGTCAGGCATTTCTTGCCGCCGCGCTAGATGCCAACCGTCCCGACGACGCCGTTCTGTCGGAGGAGGCCGCCGAAGATTCACGTCGGGCTGCGGCTGATCGGGTGTGGATAATCGACCCACTCGACGGCACACGCGAATTCTCCGAAGGACGCGACGACTGGGCCGTACACGTCGCGCTCTGGCAGGAGGGCGCGCTCGTCGCCGGGGCAGTCGCCCTTCCCGGCATAGACACCGTCCTGACCACGGATGTCCCGGCGCGGACGTGGGAAGCCCCGCCACGCATCCGACTCGCCGTCTCGCGCAGCCGCGCCACCGCACTCGTGGCGGCACTCGCCGAAGACGTCGACGCCGAGCTGGTGCCGATGGGGTCCGCCGGCTTCAAGGTCGGGGCTGTCGTGCGCGGCGAGGTCGACGCCTACGTCCACACCGGCGGGCAGTACGAATGGGACTCGGCCGCGCCGGTCGCGGTGGCACGCGCCACCGGACTGCACACCTCGCGGGTCGATGGCTCGGAGTTGCGCTACAACGCCGAGAATCCGTACCTACCCGACTTGATAGTCTGCAATCCCCTGCTCGCAGAGGATTTGTTGCGCCGACTGAATGCACTCTTGGAGAGGGATGCCCAATGATCGAAACGGATGATGTCCCGCAGTACGGACTCACCCAGCTGGACTATCTGGAGGCGGAAGCGATCTTTATCATCCGCGAGATCGTCGCGGAGAACGAAAGTCCCGCCATGCTCTTCTCCGGCGGCAAGGACTCGATCGTCATGCTGCACCTCGCTGCCAAGGCGTTCGCACCAGGCCCCGTTCCCTTCCCCGTCGTTCATGTTGATACGGGACACAACTTCGATGAGGTCATCGAGTTCCGCGACCGGCGAGTCAGCGAACTGGGCGTACGCCTCATCATCGGGTCGGTACCGGAAGCAATCGCCGCTGGTCACGTCCGCGAGGAGCCGAACGGTTCACGCAACCGTATCCAGACCCCGGTTCTCCTGCAGACGGCAGAGCAACACCGTTTGTCTGCTCTGATGGGGGGCGCGCGACGCGATGAAGAGAAGGCACGCGCGAAAGAGCGTGTGTTCTCCTTCCGTGACGAGTTCGGCCAATGGGACCCGAAGAACCAGCGACCCGAACTCTGGTCTCTTTACAACGGACGAATCCACCCGGGAGAGAGCATCCGGTGCTTCCCGATCTCCAACTGGACCGAACTTGATATCTGGGACTACATCGCCCGCGAAAAGATTGAGGTTCCTTCCATCTACTACGCGCACCAACGTGACGTGTTCCTTCGCGACGGAATGTACTTCGCTGTCAACCAGCATTGCCAACCGAAGGCCGGCGAAGAGGTCTTCCAGGAGACGGTCCGCTACCGCACTGTTGGGGACGCGACGCTCACCGCAGCCGTGCTCTCCACCGCGGCAACCCCGGAGGAAGTCGCGGAAGAGGTCGCGGCGAGCAGAATCACCGAGCGCGGGGCGACCCGAGGCGACGACAAGGTAAGCGAAGCGGCGATGGAAGACCGCAAGAAGGAAGGCTATTTCTGATGGACATCCTTCGATTCGCAACGGCGGGATCCGTCGATGACGGCAAAAGCACGCTGATCGGTCGTCTGCTCTACGACTCCAAGGCTATCTTCAGCGATCAGCTCGAAGCAGTCGAACGCACGAGCGTGCAGCGCGGCGATGAATATACCGACCTCGCTCTCCTAACCGACGGCCTGCGCGCTGAACGTGAGCAGGGCATCACTATCGACGTCGCCTACCGCTACTTCGCCACGCCGAAGCGGAAGTTCATCATCGCGGACACCCCGGGGCACATCCAGTACACCCGGAACATGGTGACCGGTGCATCGACGGCCGACTTGGCGATCATCCTGGTCGACGCCCGCAAGGGACTTCTCGAGCAGAGCCGGCGCCATGCCACGATCGTCTCCCTGCTACGAGTGCCGCACGTCGTCCTCGCGATCAACAAGATGGATCTGGTCGGATGGTCTCAGGAAATTTTCGACCAGATCAGCGCCGACTTTGTGGACTTCGCCGCGAAGCTTGACTTCACTGACGTCACGACAATCCCCCTGTCCGCGCTGACAGGGGACAACGTCGTCAACCGCTCGGACAAGATGGACTGGTACGCGGGTACGTCCCTGCTTCACCACCTCGAGAACGTGTACATCGCGAGCGACCGCAACTTCGTCGACGTCCGCTACCCGGTTCAATACGTGATTCGTCCGCAGAACGGCCGCGGGGACTATCGGGGGCTCGCGGGGCAGGTCGCCGGTGGTGTGTTGCGCCCGGGCGATGATGTCATCGTTCTTCCCAGTGGTCTGCCCTCACGCATCAAGGCGATTGATACCGCCGACGGCGAGGTCACCGAAGCGTACCCACCGATGTCGGTGACGGTGCGGCTCGAGGACGAAGTCGATGTTTCGCGAGGTGACATGATCAGCCGGCCCAACAATCAGCCGCAGTCGACGCAAGATATCGACGCAATGATCTGTTGGATGGACACAACTCCCCTCGTACCGGGCGCGAAGTACGCCATCAAGCACACGACACGTACCGCGCGAGCACTCGTCAAGGAGTTGAAGTACGAGTTGGACATCAACTCGTTGCACCGCTCGATGACGCCAGGCTCTCTCGAACTCAACGCAATTGGTCGAGTCGTGCTCCGAACTACCCAACCGCTCCTCGTGGACCCGTATCGGCGCAACCGCCAGACGGGATCATTCATCCTGATCGACGAAAGCTCAAACCGAACTGTCGGAGCAGGGTTCATCACCGAGAACTGAGGGACTGGTCGGAGCGCCGTAAACGACGCTCCGACCTCCCAGCGGTTCTAGGCTGGACAGATGACGACCGAGACTCCCGCCGAAACCATCACGATGTTCGGAGCCGATTGGTGCCGTGACTGCATCCGCACCAAGAAGCAGCTTGACGAACTCGGTGTCGCGTACACGTATGTCGATCTCGTCGCGGACCCGTCCGCCGCGGATGTGGCGCGCGACATCTCGGGACGCACCAACATTCCGGTCGTTCTGTATCCGGATGCCTCGTTCCAGGTGGAGCCGTCGAACGCCGACGTCGAGTCGAAACTCCGTGAGCTCGATCTCGTCTGACCCGGTCGCTGTCGCCCTCGACGACGACATAGCAGCCCTGCAGACCGGGCTCCCCTCCTGGATTCACCTCACGCTCGCGCAGCGCGCTCGTCTTCTCGAGCGCGTGCGCGCGAGCGTTGTCGCCTGCGCGCAGGAGTGGGCCGAGCAGGCCGCGCTCATCAAGGGGCTCGATAACCGGCATCCGCTCCGTGGCGAGGAGTGGCTGAGTGGTCCGTACGCGGTGATCGTGGCGCTGGACGCATATGTTCGCACCCTCTCGGAGCTGAGCGCTGGACGGAGTCCGATCGACGCGCTCACACTCGGGTCCGCGCCGGGTGGACGCGTGACGGTGCCCGCGTTCCCGGCGACCCGAGCGGACGCCCTCTTGCTGTCCGGATTCACGGCAGAGGTCTGGCTGCAACCCGGCGTGACAGAGCAGGACGCACGGAAGAAGGCAGGGCTCGGCCAGCGGCATCCGTCCGACGCGGGTGGCGTCGGCCTGGTTCTCGGCGCCGGCAACGTGACGGCGATCCCGGTGCTCGATGTGCTGTACGAACTCGTCGCCGGCAACCGCGTCGCCATCCTCAAGCTCAACCCGACGATGGATTCTCTCGCGCCGATCTTCCGGCGAGCGCTCGCACCTCTGATCGCGGCGGGGTTCCTGCGCATCGTCACGGGCGACGGCTCGGTCGGCGCGGCCCTGACCAGTCACGCGGGCATCGACCATGTGCACATCACCGGATCCGAGGCGACGTTCGACGTCATCGTCTGGGGCACCGGTGAAGAAGCCCAACGTCGCCGACGCGACGATGACCCGGCGATGCCCAAACCGATCACCGCCGAGCTCGGCGGGGTCTCGCCCGTCATCGTCGTCCCCGGCGAGTGGACGACGGCAGACCTGCGCTTTCAGGCCGAGCACGTCGTGACGATGCGCCTGCAGAACGCTGGACACAACTGCATCGCGGGCCAGATCGTCGTCATCTCACGGGACTGGGCGCAGCGCGGGGCGTTCCTTTCGGAGCTTCGCGCCGCGTACCTGCGCGCACCGCACCGCCCGACCTGGTACCCGCACGCGCCCGAGCGCGTCGCGCAGGCTGCCACGGATTCCCCGGTCGCGGAAACGTACGACGGTGGCGGCGAGCGCGTCCTCATGGTGATCGACGCGGAAGAGGATGCCTCGGCGCTCGAAACCACGGAGTACTTCGCCCCGATCCTCGGCGTCATCGATCTGCCCGGCACGGGTCAGGCCTTCCTCGACGCGGCAGTCGCCTACGCGAACGACCGTCTGACGGGAACGCTCGGCGCAAACCTCCTCATCGACCCCGACACCCGAGTCTCGCTCGGCTCGGGCTTCGACGAGGCGATCGCCGAACTGCGCTACGGCGCGATCGCGATCAACGCCTGGACGGGCTTCAACTTCCTGCTCGCGAACGGGACGTGGGGCGCGTACCCGGGCGGAACGCTCGAGGACGTCGGCAGTGGGATCGGGATCGTCCACAACGCCCTGTTGCTCGAAGATGTCGAGCGAACGGTCGTCCAGGGTCCGTTCCGACCGTTCCCCCGCTCGGTCGGCACGATCACCGACCCCGCGGAGCGCACCGTGCTACCGAAACCACCCTGGTTCGTCACCGCGCGGACCGGCGCCGAGGTGAGCGAGGGGTTCACGCGCTACCAGATGACGGGCAACGCTGCGGGGCTCGCGCGTACCCTGGCGCTGGCGCTGCGCGCATAGCTCGTCGCTTCGACAGGCTCAGCGACCGCCGTGCTCCATTCGCGAGAGACGAGCTCAGTGGTGGAACCCCGCTCGGCGTCCCATGTCGGGCATCGGCGACTTCAGGGCCTCGAGGTACGCGACCTCGGTCGCGAGGTCGGCGAGAAACTTGTCGGCGAGGTCGAGGCTCAGGTCCTTGCGTACGACGACCCGCTGCACCGTGATGTGCGTCAGGTGCACCGGCATCGGGTACGCGGGCACGAGCCATCCGTGCATCCGCAGCCGATCGCTCAGGTCGTACAGCGACCACTTGTCGGTGTACCCCTCTTTCAGCATCCACGCGAAGACGGGGATGTCGGTGCCATCGCTCCAGAGTTCGAACGGCCCCATCGCGGCGATCGCGGATGAGAGGTGCACGGCGACATCCTGCGACGACTGCTGCATCTCGGTGTAGCCCGCGTAGCCGAGGCGCAGGAACAGGTAGTACTGCAGCAGCACCTGCGCGCCGGGGCGCGAGAAGTTGAGCGCGAAGGTCGGCATATGCCCACCGAGGTATGAGACGTCGAGCACGAGGTCGTCGGGCAGCCACTGCCGCTCGCGCCACACGATCCACCCCAGTCCCGGGTAGACGCCGCCGTACTTGTGGCCGGACGTATTGATCGAGTGCACGCGCTCGAGGCGGAAGTCCCACTCCAGATCCGGCTGCAGGAACGGCGCCACCATGGCACCGGATGCTCCGTCCACATGGATCGGGATGTCGAGCCCTGTCTTCTGCTGAATGGCGTCGAGCGCCGCGGCGATCTCGCGCACGGGCTCGTACATGCCCGTATAGGTCACGCCCATGATCGCGACGACACCGATCGTGTTCTCGTCGACGTACTTCTCGAGGTCATGGCCGTCGAAGATCTTGTGTGCCGCAGTCATGGGCACGAAGCGCGGCTCGACCTCGAAGTAGTTGCAGAACTTCTCCCAGCACACCTGCACGGCACTCGACATGACGAGGTTCGGCTTCTCGGTCGACTTACCCTCGGCACGACGGCGCTGCTGCCACCAACGCTTGAAGGCCAGACCCCCGAGCATGCAGGCCTCGGACGATCCGGTCGTGGACGTGCCGATCGCATCCGGTACCGAGGGTGCGTGCCACAGGTCGGCGAGGATGCGCCAGCAGTGGCTTTCGACGGCCGCCGTCGAGGGGTACTCGTCCTTATCGATGATGTTCTTGTCGACCGTCTCGGCATACAGGCGGTCGGCGTGCTCATCCATCCACGTCGTCACGAAGGTGGCGAGGTTCAGGCGCGCGTTGCCGTCGAGGAGGGCCTCGTCGTGCACGATCTGGTACGCCGTGTCGGGCAGCAGGGCTTCGGCGCCGAGTCGGTCGCGACCGACCGACGAACTGCGGGTCGTGCGTGAGAAGACAGGGATCAGTTCGGAATCGGTCACATGCACTCCTGGTTCGGGGACGGAGGAGAGGAGGATCGGATGCTACAGCGTCAGCGTGAGGCAAAGCGGTCTGTCGCCGCGACAAGCGCGGACTGGATGGCGGGTTCCGTCGCCGAATGTCCGGCATCGGCCACGAGCACGAAGTGCGCCTCGGGCCACGCACGACGCAGGTCCCAGGCCGTCATGGGCGGGGTGCAGATGTCGTAGCGGCCCTGCACGATAACGGCGGGGATATCGCGGAGGATCCCGACATCCTCGATCAACTGTCCCTCGCGGAACCAACCGCCGTGCACGAAGTAGTGGTTCTCGATGCGCGCGAATGCTGTCGCGGCCGCGGTTTCGGTCATCTGCTCGACGAGCGCCGCGTCAGGGCGAAGGGTCAGCGTCGAGGCCTCCCACCGGCTCCATGCGACGGCGGCCGGCACGTGCACGTTCGGGTCGGGGTCGGTCAGGCGCCGGTGGTACGCATCGATCATGCGCGAGCGCTCGAGCACGGGTATGGGGGCGATGAAGTCTTCCCACAGATCCGGGAAGATCGCCGAGGCCCCGCCCTCGTAGAACCACTCCAGCTCGTGTCGACGGAGGGTGAATACCCCGCGCAGGATGATCTCGGTCACGACATCCGGATGCGTCTGTGCGTACGCCAGCGCGAGGGCACTCCCCCACGATCCCCCGAAGACCTGCCAGTGCGCGATGCCGAGGTTCTTGCGCAGCAGCTCGATGTCGGCGACCAGGTGCCACGTCGTGTTGTAGCGCAGGTCTTCGCCGGGGTCACTCGCGTGGGGCGTGCTACGTCCACACCCGCGCTGGTCGAAAAGGACGATGCGGTACTTCTCGGGATCGAACAAGCGTCGGTGCCAGGGCGACGTGCCCGCGCCCGGTCCGCCGTGCAGGAACACGACCGGCTTGCCCTCGGGGTTGCCGCTGCACTCCCAATAGATCCGCTGGCCATCCCCCACGAACAACTCGCCGGACTCGTAGGGTTCGATCGGTGGATACAGGGGCGACGAGGTGCGCGCCGCGGAGCTCTCGTCGGGGGTGGACACCATCCGGCCACGTTATCGCGTCCCCCACCGATCATCGGGATGCCCTCCCGAGGTCGGCCGAGACCGACCCCTAGGCTCTACGCATGGCTCGAGTGACGATCGTCACGGTCACCAGCGCCGGTCGACAGCCTCGGGGTTCGGAAGGACGGACGTGGACCTGATTCTGCTGGTGGTGATGGGCGTCGTCGCGATCGCCCTCGTCACCGCCCTCGCGCCCCGCGTCGGAGTCGCCGGCCCCCTCGCGCTGGTCGCGCTCGGCGTCGCCGTGAGCTTCCTGCCGTTCGTCCCCGCCGTCGAGGTGAATCCGGAGTGGATCCTGGCGGGCATCCTTCCGCCGCTGCTGTATTCGGCGGCGGTGTCGCTGCCCGCCGTCGAGTTCCGTCGCGATTTCGGGCTGATCGGGGCGCTATCCGTCGGCCTGGTGCTGATCTCGTCCCTCGTCCTCGGGGGTGTTTTCGCCGTGCTGGTACCCGGTCTCGGCATCGCACTCGCGATCGGTCTGGGCGCGATTCTGAGCCCCACGGATGCCGTCGCGACATCCATCGTGCGAAAGCTCGGGATATCCCCCCGTATCGTGACGGTTCTCGAGGGCGAGAGTCTGCTCAACGATGCCACGGCGCTCGTGTTGCTGAGCTCGGCGCTCGCGGCCGTGACGGGTTCGTTCTCGGTCTTGGACAGCGTCTGGGACTTCGGCTGGGCGGTGCTGTTGGCGGTCGTCGTCGGCGCGGTCATCGGCTTCGTGAATCTGCGGGTGCGGGCCTGGGTCGCCAGTCCCACTGCCAATACCGCGCTCAGCTTCACGATCCCCTTCATCGCCTACGTTCCCACCGAGTACTTCGGCGGTTCGGGACTCGTTGCCGCGGTCGTCGCCGGGATCGTCACGGGACAGGGCTCGGCCCGCTGGTTCACGGCAGAACAGCGGATGTCGGACACCCTCAATTGGCGGACGATCGAACTGGTTCTCGAGGGCGGCGTCTTCCTCATCATGGGGCTCGAGCTGTACGGCCTCATCGTCGAGAGTGAAGAGAAGCACGAGGGCGTCTGGCATGCCGCGACCCTCGCCGCCGTGGCGATCCTGATCGTGCTCGCGGTGCGCATCCTGTACGTCGCCCCCCTCGTCTGGGCGCAGAGTCGCCGAGCACGAAGGATCACGTCGTTGCGTGACCGTTTCGACGATTGGGACAAGAGGATCACGGATGCCTCGGGCTCCGAGACCATGGCGAGCAGGCCACGCCGCGGGCCGGTCCGCGCGCCCGAGAAGGGGCCGGAGAATCCGCGACGCCTGTTCAATTTCCGTCTGCGGATGACTCGCGCACGTGCTGACCTGGACTACTACGAGGCGTCACCCCTGGGTTGGCGGCATGGCTCCCTGATCGTGTGGGCCGGCATGCGCGGAGCCGTGACCGTGGCGGCGGCACAGACCCTGCCGCGCGACACGGACAGTCGCGCGACGCTGCTGCTCGTGGCGTTCTTCGTCGCTGCGGGGACCCTCCTGATCCAGGGCGGAACTCTCGGCTGGGTCGCGCGCCGATTGGGACTGGCCGGATCGGGCGGCGGCGCATCCCCGGAGGAACGCGACACCCTGCGGGATGAGCTGCAGACCGCGGCCGCGACCGCCCTGGCCTCCCCGGATCTGCGTCGAAGCGACGGGACATCCTTCGACACGAACACCGTGGCGCGGGTGCGGGCACGCGTGCTGCAGCCCCCCGAAGACGACTCCAATGCGCGAGCACTGGAGATGAGCGAACTGCGCCTGGCGATGATCCACGCCATGCGCGACCGCCTGCTGGAACTGCGGCGCGACGGCACCTACAGCACGGCCGCACTCCGGCGCTCGCTCGACGAACTGGACGCCGACGAGCTCAGCATCCAGGTGCGTCTCAGTGGTTCCGACGACGAGGGCGAGTAAGTCACGAAGCGCGCGTGCACCGACTCATGCACAATGGTTCGTACGGGTCTGTGAGCAGGGAGCACCCATGAACGAGACGATCGACGCTGTCGCCGACGGTCACACCCATGCGCCCGCCATGAACGGACAGGATGGCGTCGCCACAGATGCCACGGCTCCCCTCCACCTGCCTCACCTGGCCGCGGAATGCCCGAAGTGTTTCACCGAGCTGCAGCGCGATCGTGATTGGTGGCTCGCGCGGCCCGCGGGTGCCCGACTCGTCGGTCTCGTGGTCGCGCGTGAGGGGATGCCCTCGGTCACCGAACAGCGAGACGAACTGACCCGTTTCGGTGTTCCCATCGCGGGATTCCGGCACCCCTCGCCCGAGATCCTCGAGGGATGGTCCGACCGACTCGGCCGGTTCTTCGCGACCCTCCAGCACGGCGACGTGCTCGTGGTTGCGAACGTGCACGCCCTCGGGCGGGACATCGACGAAGAGACACGCGCCGTCGCCGAGCTGCACGCACGCGGTGTCGTGGTGAAGGTGCTGAGCCACGGCGGCCGGCACCTGTTCGACACCGGACGCTGACGCGGGCAGCATCGCGGGCCGGTCATTGAGCGAGGCGCGCAGCGCCGAGTCGAAATGCCCGGTGTCGTCGGTTCGTCGAGCACGTACACCGCGCCCTTCTTGGCCATGCTGATGGCGAGCTTCAGACGCTGCCGCTCGCCGCCCGAGAGGGTGTTGAGTCGCTGTCCGAGCGTGATGTACGCGAGCCCCACATCGACCATCCGCGCAAGCGTCGTGTGCGCGGGACCCGTCGCGAAGAACTCCGCTGCCTCGGCCGCGGACATCGACATGACCTCGTGGATGTTCTTGCCGTTCAGGCGGTACTCGAGCACCTCGTCCGAGAATCCCTTGCCTTCGCATACCTCGCAGACGGTCTTGACCGTCGAGGCGAATCCGAGCTCGGTGATGATGATGCCGAGGCCCTTGCACACCGGGCATGCACCCGCCGAGTTGGCGCTGAAGAGGGCGGGTTTGACGCCGTTCGCCTTCGCGAAGACGGTCCGTATTCCATCCAGCACACCCGTGTACGTCGCCGGGTTGCTGCGCCGAGAGCCCCGGATCGGCGCCTGGTCCACGATCACCACGTCCTCGAACGAGGGAGGTTTCCGTGGATGAGCGAGGACTTGCCCGATCCCGCGACTCCGATCACAACGGTGAGGACGCCGAGCGGGATGTCTACGTCGACGTCCTGCAGGTTGTGCCGGCTCGCCCCGCGGATCCGCAGGGAGCCCTTCGACGCGCGAACGGACGACTTGAGGCGCGCTCGATGGTCGAGATGCCGGCCTGTCAGGGTGTCGGAAGCGCGCAGACCCGAGACATCCCCCGCGTAGGTGATGTCGCCGCCGCTACGCCCCGCTCCCGGGCCGAGATCGACGAGGATCGCGGGCGAGAGGTTCTCGAGGGCGTCGACATCCGGACGGTCCGGCGCCGCCCCGATCCGCTCACCCCGGTGAAGACCGTCAGGCGCCGCTTCGGAATCTCGAGCGAGATGTTCTTCAGATTGTTTTCGCGCGCACCGACGACTCGGATGACCTCGTGCGCGTCCGCGACGTGCCCTATGGACCCATCAACCATGAGTGGCCCCTCTTCGGGGACCAGTGTGCCCCACACCGCGGACGTTCGGTGTCCGCAGTGCGGGGCAGCCTCCGGCTCGGCTGTCGCAGATCGGCCGCTTTAGACGCGCGGGTCCTCGGGGGCACTGGTCTCGCTGCGCGTGACACGCTCACCCGAGACGGGATCGACGCCACTGCGGGTCGTGGAGGCGACGCTGCGGCGGCGCGCCAGTAGGGCAATCCCGATGATCGTGATGACGACGCCGGCGCCCATCAGGATGTAGCCGACGGTCTTGATGTCGATCCAACCCAGGTCGACGTTGAGCGCGAAGGCGCAGATCGCGCCGACCGCGAAAAGAAAAATGCCGAATCCGATGCTCATGAGGGTGCCTGCTTTCGATGTGTGCGGCGTCACCGGGTCGGCGCGCCGCGGAAGACCCTACGCATGCCGAAGGCCGGGCGCGATGGGTTGCGTCCGGCCTTCGACATGCGGTAAAGACTCAGGGTCGAGTCGGCGTCTTCGCCTTTTTCTCGGGAACGGGGGCCGAGCCGGATGCCTCGAGGTCGGCGTAATACGCCCGCGCCTCGTCCTGGCGCACCCTCTCCGCACCCGAAGCGATGGGCGCGCGCACGTGCTCGGGGGCGAAGCCGAAGGCCTCGACGAGGTCGAGCGAATGCGGCCGCAGCCGCACGCATAGACGGTCGATGTAGCGCGACACAGCCCCGGCGCGCTGAGCGGAAAGGCGCCCGTTGACCAGGTACCAGGCCAGGTGCCTCTCGATCATGCTGAGGCCGAACAGGTCGCGCAGCCACGTCAGCACCTGACGGCTGCCGTCATCGTTCACCCGGGCGAGGGCATCGGTGAACGCCTCCCACTGCAGCAGCTCGCCGTGCGCACGGGCCGCCTCGATCAGCTCGGACTGATTGGCGTTGAACAGTGCTGCGGCCTCCTTCGGGGAGAGCTTCGCGGCGGGGCGCAGACGCCCCGCGATATCGGCGACCATCTGCTGCACGCGTCCGGCGAGCAGATCGTGCTGCTGGTCGGCGCGCAGCCCTCGTTCAACCGAACGCGCGGTCGAACCGAGGTCGCCGACCGCCTGGCCGAGCTGGCGGAGCCCAGCGCCATGGAAGAGCTTGCCCGCCGTCTGCCCGACAGCGAAAGCCGCGAGTGCCTTCGCGTCTTTGCCCGTGAACTGGCGCCCGTAGTCGGTGAGCAGGCGCTTGCCCACCAGCTGCAGCAGCACGTTGTTGTCGCCCTCGAAGGTGGCGAAGATGTCGAGGTCGGCGCGCAGCCCCACGAGCCGGTTCTCGAACAGGAACCCCTGCCCACCGCACGCCTCGCGCGCCTCCTGCAGCGCGTCGAGAGCGTGCCAGGTCGAAAGCGGCTTGAGAGCGGCGGCGAGGGTTTCGAGGTCTTCACGGTCGGCGTCGGTATCGGCCGCGCCGCTGAACACCGCGTCGAACTTCTGCAGGAACTCATCGTGCGCGAAGAGGCCCGCATAGGTCGTCGCAAGCCGCGGAAGCAGGCGGCGCTGGTGCCGACCGTAATCCATCAGCACGACCTCGTCGGTGCCGGCACCGGAATCGAACTGGCGGCGCTGCGTACCGTACGTGATCGCGATGTTCAGGCCGAGTGCCGACGCCCACATCGCGGCGCCGTCGAGCGAAACGCGTCCCTGGACGAGGGTGCCGAGCATCGTGAAGAAGCGGCGACCGGGGCTTCCGATCGGGCTCGAGTAGGTGCCGTCGGGGGCGACATCGCCGTACTTGTTGAGCAGGTTCGTCCGCGGAATCCGAACGTGGTCGAAGTGCAGTCGCCCGTTGTCGATGCCGTTCAGGCCACCCTTGAGCCCATCGTCCTCGCCACCGATACCGGGCAGGAAGTCGCCGTTCTCGTCGCGGAGAGGCACGTAGAAGCAGTGCACCCCGTGGTTGACGCCGTTCGTGATCAGCTGCGCAAAGACCGTGGCAGCGATGCCGTGCAGGGCTGCGTTACCGAGGTAGTCCTTCCACGCGGCGCGGAAGGGCGTGTGAATGACGAACTCTTCCGTTGCCGGATCGTAGGTCGCCGTGGTGCCAGCAGCCGCGACATCCGAACCGTGACCTGTCTCCGTCATCGCGAAAGCGCCGGGGATTTCGAGGCTCATGATGCCCGGCAACCACTTGTCGTGGTGCTCTTTCGTGCCGAGCTGAAGCACCGCAGAACCGAACAGGCCCCACTGCACGCCGGCCTTGATCTGGAGGCTCGGGTCGGCGGTGACGAGCTCTTCGAAACCGGTGATGTTCGACCCGTTGTTGTTCTCGCCGCCGTACTCGACCGGGAAAGCGCGGTGTACGCCGCCCTGCTCGACGAGCAGGTGCATCTGGCGCAGCACGCGCTCGCGGTGCTCGTCCTTGCCGAGGGAGTCATCGCGCCACAGGTCGGGGTTCTTCGTCATCTCACGGGCGACACGGCGAGTGTCGGCCCAGGTGCCGAGCAGCAGATCCGTGACGTGCTCGATGTCGATACGCGGATCGGATGCCTCGGCGGCACTGTTCGGTTCGGGGGTCGCACCCCCCGCGGGGGTGCGCTTGTCACTCGAGGGTTTGCGGGAGCGAACGACGGTGTCGACCATGACTGTCCTTTCGACAGAGAAAACGGAAGTCTGCCGTCATCGTAGGACTGCGACAACGATGATCGAAGTCACCTGTTTGGTTGCTCCAAACGCGATGCACCACGTGCCCCGGCCGTATTGTCGCCTCCCCACACACCGCCGATGCGCCATTCAGGCGCGCGCCCGTACTACGCCGCGGCGATCACCGCGAGCACGGCCTCGCCGTACGCCTCGCGCTTCTTCGCGCCGATGCCCGTGATGCCGTCCAGCTCGGCCGCCGACGAGGGGCGGTGCTCGGCCAACGCGCGCAGGGTCGCATCGCCGAACACGATGTACGCCGGCATACCCAGCTCGCGCGCCGTTTCGGCCCGCCAGGCGCGGAGTGCTTCGAACAGCGGCTGGTCGGCCGCATCCACGTCCGCTGATGCGGCCGTTCGCCGCGAACGGGAGCCGCCGCCCCCGCCGGTGCGCCCAAGCACATCGCGCCGCAAGGGCACGGGCGCCTCTCCGCGCAGTACGGAGCCGGCCGGTTCGCCGAGCGCCAGGGTGCCGTATTCACCCTGCGCCACAAGGATGCCGCGAGCGAGCAGCTGACGGATGACGCTCCGCCAGTCCTGGTCGCTCAACTCGGCGCCCAGGCCATAGGTCGAGAGCTTGTCGTGGCCCTGTTGCCGGATGCGGTCGGTGGACGCCCCGCGCAGGATGTCGACGAGATGGCCCGCACCGAACGCCTGGCCGCGCTCGCGTTGCAGACGCACGATGGTCGAGAGGAGCTTCTGCGCCGGGACGAGGCCGTCCCAGGTCTCGGGCGGGGTGAGGCAGGTATCGCAGTTGCCGCACGGACCGGACGCCTCGCCGAAGTAACCGAGCAGGTTCTGCCGCCGACATCCGACCGTCTCGCAGAGCGCGAGCATCGCATCGAGGTGCTGACCGAGTCGCGTCTTGTACGACCGGTCGCCCGGGCTCTGATCGATCATGCGGCGCTGCTGCACCACGTCGCCGAGCCCGTAGACCATCCAGGCGACGGATGGCTCGCCGTCACGGCCCGCACGGCCCGTCTCCTGGTAGTAGCCCTCGACCGACTTCGGCAGGTCGACGTGCGCGACGAAACGGACATCCGGCTTGTCGATCCCCATACCGAAGGCGATGGTGGCGACCATCACCACGCCGTCCTCGCGCAGGAACCGGGACTGGTGTGTCGAGCGCGTCGAGGCATCGAGGCCCGCGTGATACGGCAGCGCGTCGATCCCCTGCGTGCGCAGGTAGGCGGCGGTCTGGTCGACGCTCTTGCGGCTGAGTGCGTAGACGATCCCGGCCGATCCCTCGGGCTGGGTGCGGATGAAGGACAGCAACTGCTTACGCGGCTCGACCTTCGGTTCGACGCGGTACTGGATGTTCGGGCGATCAAAGCTCGCGACGAAGTGCCGGGCCTCGGGAAGCCGAAGCCGCTCGCCGATCTCGGCGTGCGTCGCGGGCGTCGCGGTCGCGGTTAAGGCGAGGCGCGGCACCCCCGGAAACCGCTCGGCCAGGTCGCCGAGCCCGAGATAATCGGGCCGGAAGTCGTGACCCCATTGCGACACGCAGTGCGCTTCGTCGATCGCGATGACGCTGAGCTTGCCGCCCTCGAGCAGGCGCGCGGTGGACGACGTGTTGAGACGCTCCGGCGCGACGTAGAGCAGGTCGAGTTCACCCGCCAGGTAGGCGCGCTCCACCTGGGCTCGTTCATCGGGCGCCTGCGTCGAGTTGAGGTAGGCCGCGCGCACGCCGTTCGCGCGCAGCGCATCGACCTGGTCGTGCATCAGGGCGATGAGGGGCGAGACGACCAGGCCCGTGCCCTCCCGGACGAGAGCCGGGACTTGGTAGCAGACGCTCTTGCCCGCGCCCGTGGGCATCAGGACGATGGCATCGCCGCCCGCGACGACGTGTTCGATGACATCGGCCTGATCGCCGCGGAACGCGTCGTACCCGTAGACGGTGCGCAGAGCATCAAGCGGGGTGGCGTATCCGGATGACGCGGCGCGGCGTTCGCGCGGAGTTGCGGCCGGGCGCCCGGGGCCCGGGGCGAGTGGCGCCGCGGCAGCCCAGTCGGGCGGGGGCGCGCCGGTGTCGGGCGGTGGGACCCAGTCGTCGGGCTCGGGCGCCCAGTCGTCCGGCGGCGGTTCGTCCCATGCCCCGGTCCACTGCTCGGCCGCGGCGGATGCGGCGGACGGGTCGGAGGGGGCTGGAGGCACCTGTCGAGTGTAACGACCGCCCCCGACGCTCGGCCCGGGCCGCGGTTGAGCCCGACACGCGGCGGACATCTCAGAGGTTCCGCGGGACGGGAGTGAACCCAGGACAGACTTCGAGCGGCCCGAGGACCGATCGCACCTCTCGGATGTTCACGTAGCTCGCGCCGCCGCAGGTCGGGATGGACTAGAGCCGCAGAACCTCGCCGATGTGCAAAACCGCGGCGCCCTCCTCGTCGGAGGCTTCGAGGTCGACCGTCCCGCGGATGCGCCAGTCGTGATTGCCATCGGGGTCGTCGACCGTCTGCTCTACCCGCCATATGCCGTTGGTGGCATCGGATTCGTCGATCGTGACGAGCGCGGGTGATCGCGCCGGTCCGCCGGTCATGATCTCGTCGTGTTCGTCGAAGTAGGCGTCGAGCGCGTCGGGCCATCCGGCATCCGGATCGAGTTCAACGAGCTCGTCGTCCCGCTGAAGAGCTGCGAGACGGATACGCCGGAACAGCTCGTTGCGCACCAGCACCAGGAACGCCCGACGGTTACGCACGAGCGACGGCGGCGGTGGAGGGACGACCGGAGCCGACGGGTCGACAACGGGATTGATCAGGCTCTCCCACTCGTCGACGAGGCTCGAATCGACCTGCCGGACGAGCTCACCCAGCCACGCGATCAGGTCGAGCAGATCGTCGGTCTGCGCCTCGATCGGCACCGTCTGGCGAATTGCGCGGTACGCATCGCTGAGGTAGCGCAACACGAGGCCCTCGCTGCGCGCGAGCTGGTAATGCTGGATGAGCTCGGCGAAAGAGAAGGCGCGCTCGAACATGTCACGCACGACCGACTTCGGCGACAGCTCGAAGTCACGGATCCACGGCTGGCTCGAGGCGAACACCTCGAAGGACTGCGCGAGGAGTTCCTCGAGAGGCTTCGGGTAGGTCACCTCGTCGAGCAGTTCCATCCGCTCGTCGTACTCGATCCCGTCGCGTTTCATCGCCGCCACCGCCTCGCCGCGGGCCATGAACTGCTGCTGCGAGAGCACCGGGCGGGGATCATCGAGCGTCGCCTCGATGACGCTGACGACATCGAGCGCGTAGTGGCCGCTTCCGGCGGTGTCCGAGGCATCAGTAGCGCGGTGCCCTGAGCCTGTCGAAGGGTCGAGCAGGCCGATCGCGGCGAGCGCGAACGGCGAGAGCGGCTGGTTGAGCGCGAAGTTCGGCTGAAGGTCGACGGTGAGACGGATGCCGGCTCCGCCAGTCGTGACCACGCCCGCCGCGACCAGGGTGCGAAAGATCCCGAGCGCCCGCCGCGCGAGCTCGTACTGGCGGGAGCGCGGTTCGTGATTGTCGAAGACGAGCGAGCGAACGTTCGTAAAGACGTCACCGCCTCGGGCGATCACGTTGATCAGCATCGCCGCCGTCAGCTGCAGGTGCGGTTCGAGGGGCTCGGGCTCGGCATCCACGAGCCGCTCGAACGAGGCCTCACCCCAGTTCACGAATCCCTGCGGCGCCTTCTTGCGCACGATCTTCTTCTGCTTCTTGGGGTCATCCCCCGCCTTGGCGACGGAGGTGGCGTTCTCGATCTCGTGCTCCGGAGCCATCACGACGACGGTGCCGGCGGTGTCGTATCCCGCTCGTCCCGCACGCCCGGCGATCTGGTGGAACTCGCGGGCGCTGAGCTGCCGCATCCGCTGACCGTCGTACTTCGCGAGCGCCGTGATCAGCACGGTGCGGATCGGCACGTTGATACCGACGCCGAGGGTGTCGGTGCCGCAGATGACCCGCAGCAGCCCGCGCTGGGCCAGCGTCTCCACCAGGCGTCGATAGCGGGGCAACATGCCCGCGTGGTGCACCCCGATGCCCGCCCGCACGTAGCGCGAAAGAGTCTTGCCGAACGCGGTCGTGAAGCGGAAGCCGCCGATGGCCTCGGCGATCTCGTCGCGCTGCTCGCGCGAAACGATCTTCACGCTCGAGAGAGCCTGCGCCCGCTCCATCGCCGCCGCCTGCGAGAAGTGCACGACGTAGATCGGCGCCTGCTTCGTCTTGAGCAGCTGCTCGACGGTCTCGTGAATCTGGTCCTTCGAGTACGAGAAGTGGAGCGGAACAGGACGCTCGACACCCGTCACGAGCGCGACGGGTCGGCCCGTCCGACGCTCGAGATCGTTCGCAATCGGGGTGACGTCGCCGAGCGTGGCCGACATCAGCAGGAACTGCGCGCGCGGGAGCAGCAGCAGCGGTACCTGCCAGGCCCACCCGCGGTCGGGATCGCCGTAGTAGTGGAACTCGTCCATCACGACCTGGTCGACGGATGCGTCGGCGCCCTGTCGCAGCGCCAGGTTCGCGAGAATCTCGGCCGTGCAGCAGATGATCGGGGCATCCGGGTTGACCGACGAGTCGCCCGTCACCATGCCGATGTTCGAGGCGCCGAAGATCTCGGCGAGCGCGAAGAACTTCTCGCTCACGAGCGCCTTGATCGGCGCTGTGTAATACGTGCGGCCGCCGCGGGCGAGGCACGCCGCGTGCGCCGCGACGGCGACGAGCGACTTGCCCGTGCCCGTCGGGGTCGACAGGATCACGTGCGCGCCCGAGACGAGTTCGATGATCGCCTCGTCCTGCGCCGGGTAAAGACTCAGGCCCCGGTCCGACGCCCAGTCGACGAAGGTTTCGTAGATCTCGTCCGGGCTCGCCTCACCCTCGGGGGGCAGCCGAGCGAGAAGGTCCATCCTCCGAGTCTTCCCCATGCGGCGACGCGGAGCGACGGGCTGGGCGAACGTCACGGGCGGGTCGGCGGACAAAACTCCGGAGAAGTTGCTCGGGAGGGGGCTCATCGGGGCCGATCGGGGCCCCGATGCTCAGAGTCTCCGGGATGTTGTGCGCCATCGCCCGAACGGAGCCCGGGTGTCGTAGCCGAAACGAAGCCGGTCTACCCCGTGGCGGAACACCGCGGCCCGCGCATACGTTGGAGCAACCGAGGAAAGGAGAACCCGATGAGCCACGACGGGAGCGCAATGAATGAGGCCCCGGCCGCCCCGACGGTCATCCGCAACGACGAAAGCAGCCGCTATGAGTTGACGGACGGTGACGAGCTCGCCGGGTTCGCGGTGTTCGACCTCAGCGAGGGCGGGCGGATCGCGTTCACCCACACGGAGATCGACAAGGCCTTCCGCGGTCGCGGCTTCGGCGACATCATCGCCTCCGAGTCGCTCGCGGATGCCGCTCGCCGCGGCGAGACGATCGTGCCACTCTGCCCGTTCATCGCCAGGTACCTGAAGGATCACGAAGTTCCCGGCGGCATCATCGACTGGCCCGAGGAATACGACGCGCAGGACTCCGCGACGACGGGCGAGTCGACGGGATGACACGGCTGGACGCGGCCGGCGACGAGGATGTGCAGCAGGCATCCGATTGTGATGGGCCGCGTTCGCTGCGCCTCGAGGCGCGAGATGTACCACTCGGCGGCGTCCGCGCCATGGAGGTGCGCCGCATACTTCCGCATCGCGAACTGCCGATGGTGGGCGCGTGGTGCTTTCTCGATCGGTTCGGTCCGCAAGAGGCACTGATGCGGGTCGAACCGCACCCTCATATCGGGCTCCAGACGGTGACGTGGCCGTTCGTCGGCGAGGTGCATCATCGCGACAGCGTGGCGAGCGACGTCGTCGTGACGCGCGGCGAGCTGAATCTGATGACGAGCGGGGCGGGCATCTCGCACTCGGAGTACTCGGTCGGTGAGCATCCGATTCCCCTCGATGCCCTGCAGCTGTGGATCGCGCTGCCCGAGTCCCGCCGCCATGGCGCGCCGTCCTTCGAACGCCACACCGCACTGCCGACACTCGACGTGCAGACGCCGGACGGCGAACACGCCGGAACCGCAACGGTCGTCATGGGTCAGCTCGGCGGCACGACATCGCCCGCGAGCGCCTTCACCCCGCTCGTGGGTGCTGAGATCGTCGTGCTGGCGGGATCGACCGCACGGATCCCGCTGCGGCGCGAGTGGGAGTACGCGCTGGTCGGCGCGTTCGGCGCGGCCGACGTCTCGGCAGGGATCGGGACGGATGCCGGGACGGATGCCGAGGGCCCGGGCGATGCCGCTCCCACGGCCGCTCCGCTCGGGCCCCATGAGCTGTTGTACCTCGGTGTCGACCGCGACCACATCGACGTGACCGCCGTCGGGCCCGCGACGCTCTTCCTCATCGGCGGCGAACCGTTCGAGTCCGACCTGGTGATGTGGTGGAACTTCGTCGGGCGGACCCACGACGAGATCGTCGAGGCGCGGGATGCGTGGGAGACGGGCTCCGCACGCTTCGGCCATGTCGTGGAACACGGCGACGAGCGCGTGCCGGCGCCTCCCCTGCCGGGCGTCCGTCTCACCCCACGGCGCCGGCGCCCCTGAGCGCGGGCACGGGTTTTGTCCGGCGCATGAGTCGCCGCGGTGGCCCGGCGGGGCGATAACCTGACGAGGTGCGCACCCGAAGCCCTTTGACGACGCGCCCCCTGACGACGCGCGTGCTGCTCATATGTGCGGCGATCGGCGTTGCAACAGGGTTCGTCGGCGCCGTGGCCGGATGGCTCACGCCCGTCGTGATCATCGGCACCGCTGGTGTGGCCTACGGCCTGGTGCTCGGCTCGCACGTGCTCGCCGGGATCATCGCGCAGGAGCTTCTGCGCATGCCCTTCGTAGCCCTGCTCGCCCACCTGATCGCGGCCCTCGTCGCGAGTGCATTCAACCCGGCATGGGCTCTGCGTTTTCTCGGCACGGCCCTCCTTTTCGGACTGATCCAGGAGGGCGTGGCGGCCCTCACTCGCTATCGGGCTTGGGGAGCGTGGCGCTTCTTCGTCTCGGCGGCGATCATCGGCATCATGATCGCCGCCGTGGTCGGGTTCGTCGTGCCCCTCGAGGAGCTCGCCCCGTGGGCCCGGGTCCTCTACATCGTGCTCTCGATCCTCGGCCCCATCGCCTGGACGGCCGTCGGTCTGGCTATCGGCGCGGCGCTTCGTCGCGCCGGCGTCGCGCGCGTTCCCCGCTGACCGAGCCAGCCCGGGCCTGTCTCAGTCGGATCCACGGTGCGTCGGCGACCCGATGCGTACATCTGAGAGGAATTTCGCATCGTTCTACGCTGCAAACCGCCGCCCCGGGCGTACGCGCGGTGATATTCCTTTCAGATTTACCCGGAGTCCCGCTGCACCGCCGCGGTGGCCGTCCGTTGCCGAGGAAGGTAAGCCTCAGCTAAATTGGATGAGACCCGGGTTTCCCCCGGCCCGATGGGTTTCTCACCCGAGGCTTCTGTGACCGCATCCCACGACATCTCGTCCGCACGTCGCCGCGCGGGCGTCTCGGCGACCGTGACGGCCCTCGCGATCCGGTATCCCGACGCGGCGAGCGCGGCACCGGACGGTGTCTCGTTCTCGATCGAACCGGGCGAGGTTGTGCTGGTCCTCGGGCCGAGCGGATCGGGCAAGTCGACCCTCGCGCTCAGCATGAACGGGCTCATCCCCCACGCGATCCCCGCCGACATCGACGGCAGCGTGCTGATCGACGGCCGTGACACCGCACAGGCCACGGTCGCCGAATTGAGCCCCAGCGTGGCGATGGTGTTCCAAGACCCGGACGCACAGATCGTCACGTCGACCGTCTTCGACGAGGTGGCGTTCGGCCCGGAGAATCTCGCGCTCCCCGTGCCCGAGGTCCTGTCCCGGGCCGAGGCATCCCTCCGTCGCGTCGGCCTGTGGGAGAGACGCGACGATAACCCCGACCGGCTGTCGGGTGGTGGTCGCCAGCGCCTCGCGATCGCGACCGCCCTCGCCATGGGATCGGGCCTGCTGGTGCTGGATGAACCCACCGCCAACCTCGACCCGCAGGGCGTCGACGACGTCGCGGCGGCTCTCGCCGACGTCATCGCGGCGGGTGACCGCTCGATCGTGTTGGTCGAGCACAACCTCGACGCGATGGTGGAGCTCGTCACGCGCGTGCTCGTCCTCGACGCGAACGGGCACCTCGTGGCCGATGGCACCACGGATTCCGTGCTCCGCGGGCGCGCCGCCGAACTGAGTGCGCTCGGGGTGTGGCTGCCGGCGTCGGCGCTCGCGGCGCTGCGGCTCCGTGCCGCGGGGTATGCGCTCGACCCCCTCCCCCTCACCGCTACCGAGCTGCGGGCCGCGCTCGAGGCAGCGACTCGGCCGGCAGGGGACGCTACGGACGCGGCGGGAACGGGTGCATCGGTCGCTGCGCCAGGCACATCCAGCCCCGCAGCCGTGACCGCACCAACAACCGCGCCCGCCGAGCCGATCATCCGCGTCCGTGACCTGACCGTCCGGCGCGGCCGCACCCCGGTGCTGCACGGCATCGACCTCGACGTCCGCGCGGGCGAGTTCCTCGCCGTCGTGGGCCCGAACGGCGCGGGCAAGACGACACTCGTTCAAGCGATCGCCGGAGTCGTGCCGCCGCCTCGCGGACGGATTGTCGTCGACGGGATCGACCCGGGTCGCGCGGATGTCGCGGCACTGACGTCGCGGATCGGCTTCGTCTTCCAGAATCCCGAGCATCAGTTCGTCACGAACACCGTCTTCGATGAGTTGGCGCAGGGGCTCCGGCTGCGCCGCGCGAGCGAGGCCGAGATTCAGACCCGGGTCGCCGACATGCTGGAGCGCTTCGGCCTGACCGGGCGCGAAGCATCCCATCCCTTCCTTCTCTCGGGCGGACAGAAGCGGCGCCTGTCTGTGGGCACGGCGTTGATTGCCGGCGCACCGGTGCTGGCGCTCGACGAACCGACGTTCGGCCAGGATCACGCACGCGCCGACGAGCTGCTCGGGATCCTCGCCGAGCTCAATGCGCGGGGCACGACCGTGATCGTGGTGACGCACGACATGCAGCTGGTGACCGAGTACGCCACACACACGGCTGTCATCGCCGAGGGGCGTCTGCTCGCGCACGCTCCGACCGCGGACGTCTTCGCGGATGCCGAGCTGCTTCGCGCAGCGGGGCTCCGCCGGCCGCCGTTGGCTTCGGCGCTCGCGGACTTGTCGACGCATCCGGAGCTTTCGGGAATCGTCCGGCTGGCGGATCTTCCGGGGACTCTCTCTGCGGATTCGGGCCGGTTCAGCGGAACGGGCCCGCGGACGACGCCCGAATCGACCGAGGGGGCTACGCGATGACCGCGCCGACGCCGACCCTCGAACGCCCGCCGTACCGCGAAAACGAACCGCACGGGCGCTTCCTCTCTGCCCTGAATCCTCTCGCCAAGATCGCCGCACCCGTGCCAGCCATGCTCGCGCTGCTCGTCGTGCGGGACGTGCAGACCCCGGCCGCCTTCCTCGTACTCGCCTACGTCGTCATCCTTGTGGGCGCGCGCCTCTCCACCGGGACGCTTGCCATCCTGCTGCTCGCCGTGCCCGCGTTCTTGCTGCTGATCGGCATCGGCTTCTCATTGTGGACGGATGCCTCCCGCATTTCCCACGGCGTCGTGATCCTGCAGCTCGGCTCCTGGTCGCTCTACGGCGAGGCGCTCGAGGTCGGTTTCGCCACCGCGCTGAGGCTCGGCGCGATCCTCACGCTCGCCCTCATCGGGGGGCTGACGACGACAGGACCCGACCTGACCCGCTCGATGATCCAGCAGCTGCGCGTGCCGTATCGCGTCGGCTACACGGCGCTCGCGGCGTTCCGATTCGTACCGCGCTTCGGGCACGAGCTCGAGGTGATCCGTGCCGCGCACCGGGTTCGCGGCGCCTCGCACGGTCGTGGGCCCATCGCGGCGGTGAGGCGACGGATCGGGTACGTCGTGCCGCTGCTCGCCGGGGCCATCCGGCACGCCGAGCGCGTCGCCCTCTCGATGGACTCACGCGCGTTCGGCGCCCTTCCGCACCGGACCGAGCGGTACCGGATCCCGTTCCGGGCGCGCGATGTCGCCTTCATCGCCCTGTTCTGGATCGCCACCGCGGCGATCTTCCTCGCCCTCCCAGACTGAGCCCCAAAGCGAAGAGAAGGGCGCCCGCTGAGGATCAGTCGACGAGCCGCACGCGGGAGGCGATGACCCCGCCGACGAGAGCGCCCAGCCCGCCCGCTGCCATATCGCCGATCGTGTCGGTGTACGTGACGAAGATCTCGTCCGTGATGAAGGCGAATCCGACCCACTCCACCATTTCCCACAGTGCGCTCAGGGCGAGCCCCACGCTCGTGATGAACACGATCGGGACGCGGGCCCGCGGGCGTGCACCGAGAACGCCGGGCACGACGTCCAGCCGAGCGGCGAGCACGTAGAGCATCACGGCGAGAACTCCCGTGCACACGACGTGGACGGCGAGATCCCACCCGGGCACCGTGCGGTACAGGTCGATCACGTTGCTCCAGGCCGCCACGAGAACGGTCACGCAGAAGACGATGTCGAACCCGGCACGGGCGCCGACGAATCGGGGCAGCACCAGAGGCGCCCAACGCGTCCCGCACGACTCGCGCCTGATGCGGGAGGGCTTCCTGTGCCGCGACGATCGTCGGCTGTTCGCGGTGCATGATCAGCCGCACGCGACCGCTGCGCTTCGACCAACTCCGCGACGACGCGCACGCACGCTGCAGGTTGAACGTCATGATCGACAGATCCGACGCCGAGACGACACCGACCAGGGGACGCGCATCAGGCACGAAGCATCCGGTCAGTCCAGGTACCCGGGCGCTGCGGGCAGGCCGAAGAACTCCTCGAGCGTGCGGAACCCGCCCGCGTGATACGCGGCAGCCAGCTCGGGGCCGATGTAGCGCAGATGCCAAGCCTCGGGATCGTATCCCGTGATGGGAGTCTGGCCGTCTTCGTACCGGATGATCCAGCCGTACTCCCAGCTGTGCTCCACGACCCACTGGTAGGTCGATGTTGTGCCGAACTGCTCCGACGACGAGCATCCGGGCGTACATCCGAAAACGTCCATCGCGATGCCCGACTGGTGCTCGCTGTATCCGGGACGTGCGGCCAGACGCTCGCCGGCTTCTTTGCCGAGAGAAGCAACACGGTCGTTGTGGATGCGCTGCTGCACGGAGTACCCGCGATAGCCGTTCTGCATGCCGAGCTGCCCCGTGCCGGCGGCGATGGATGCCTCGGACATCGCGGTGACGGTGGGCGCGATATCTGTCCGCACAGCCGCGAGGTTGCCGAGCGGCACACCCCCGGGCGCAACCCAATCGGACGGCGCGAAATCGATCGGTTCCATCGGCATCGTCTTGTTCACGACGAACCAGACATGCGACGGGTCACGCAGATTGATGCACGGCGCAATGCCCCGAATGACGGCCTGTCGAAGCCCCTCACCCCCGCCCGCCGCGGCGATCACGGCCGGATCGTCGCCGGCCGCGAGCCCGGCCTGAACCTCGGGCCGATCGCAGAACGCCGCCTCGGCCACGGGGGCCCCGGAGCGGGTGGGCGCGGGGATCCCGGTCGCGCTCGGCGGGGGTGCGGTCGGCGCTGCCACGGCTCTCACGGGGTTCTGAGCGGCGCGCGGCACGGCGAGCGCTCCGCCGATTCCGGCCAGTGCCGCGACCGCGAGAGCGACCCCGATCGACGCCGCGGCAAGCTTGCGTGCGCCACGGGGCGGCGGTGCCGCGTTCCGTGCCGCACGCCGGGAGTCGGGTGACCCGGTCGCGGAGGTCATCCATTCATTCTCTCCGATGTCGCTGGGGCGCTCGGGCTCCCGCCCGGCGGTTGACGAAAAGGTAGTTTGTATGTTCGAATATGGGATGCGTTGGCGAGGACAACAGCTCGGAGTTGTGGACGAATCGGCACTCCCGGGATTGGAACGAATGGACGGGCTCGTGCGTTCGATTACGACACCGGAGTTCGCGGGCATCACCTTTCATGAGGTGCTCGCGAAGTCTGCCCTCAACCACGTTCCCGGCGCTTCGTCGATGCCGTTCAACTGGACGATCAATCCGTACCGGGGATGCAGCCATGCGTGCTCCTATTGCTTCGCTCGCGGCACGCACGAGTACCTCGACCTCGACGCCGGCGCGGACTTCGATTCGCAGATCGTCGTGAAGACCAACGTCGCCGAGGTGCTGCGCCGCGAGCTGCGCGCGGGGTCATGGCAGCACGAGCACGTCGCCCTGGGCACCAACACCGACCCGTACCAGCGCGCCGAAGGACGGTACGCACTCATGCCATCGATCATCGCGGCTCTCGCCGAGTCGGGCACTCCCCTGTCGATCCTGACGAAGGGCACGCTGATCCGACGCGATCTCGGCGTGCTCGCAGCGGCCCGCGAACACGTGCCCATCGATCTCGCGTTCTCGATCGCGGTGTTCGACGATGCCCTGCAGCACTCGATCGAACCCGCAACCCCCACGGCGACCGCTCGCCTCGAAGCCGTGCGCGCGGCCACAACCGCGGGGTTCGGGGTGACGGTATTCATGATGCCTGTCATGCCGCACCTCACCGACTCCATCCCCGCGCTCGATGACGCACTCGCGCGAATCAAGGAAGCCGGTGCGGTGCGGGTCGTCTATGGTGCGCTACACCTGCGCCCAGGCGTGAAGCCCTGGTTCATGCAGTGGCTCGAGCGGGAGCATCCGGAACTCGTGTCCTCGTACCGGGGGCTGTATCCGGGCGCTACGTCCAACGCACCGAAGGGCTATCGGCAGTGGCTGTCGAAACGCATGCGGCCGCTGATCCGGGCGCACAGACTCGACGGGCGCGCCGAAGAGGAGCAGACGATGCGAGCGCGCGGTCCCGGTCCGGTGATCGCCACGCGGTCTGGGGGAGCACCCGCATGGGTTCCGCGGGGCAGCGTCGCACCCGCCGGGCCGCGCTTCGACGTCGGCCCGCCCACGCTCTTCTGAGGCCCCGGGCCCCCGGACAACAGACCCGAAACACGCGAAAGGGCGCCCCGGATGTGCCGAGGCGCCCTTTCGACTACGTGCTGGTTACGCGGTCAGCTCGGCGGCGGTCAGACCACCCGCGAGCTCATCGATCACGTCGTCGCCGGGCGCCGCATCCTGGAAGGGAGCAACGATCTCGGCGCGCTCGAGCATCTCGGTCATCTTGCGACGACGCTGGCGCGTGATCAACGTGACGACGCGACCCTGCTTGCCGGCGCGGCCGGTACGACCCGAACGGTGCAGGTACGTCTTGTACTCGTCGGGCGGGTCGGCCTGGACGATCAGGTCGATGTCGTCGACGTGAATGCCGCGAGCCGCGACATCCGTCGCCACGAGCACGTTGACCCGACCCGACGTCAGACGCTCGAGGTTGCGCGTGCGCTTCTGCTGGTTGAGGTCACCGTGCAGGGCGACCGCGGGGATGCCCTCGTCGGCGAACTGTTCGGCGAGCATCTCGGCGAACGCGCGGGTACGGGCGAAGACGAGCGTCTTGCCGTCGCGGTCGACCAGGCGGCTGAGGATCTCGGCCTTGTTGCGGTGGTCGATCACGAGCACGCGGTGCTCGATCGTGCTCGAAGCCTGGTCTTCACCGGCGACCTCGTGCACGGCCGGCTCGACGAGGAACTCGTCGACGAGCGCCGAGACCTCACGGTCGAGCGTTGCCGAGAACAGCAGCTTCTGCGATCCGTCACCGGTCTCGCGCAGGATCCGCTGCACGGGCTCGAGGAATCCGAGCTCGCACATGTGGTCGGCCTCGTCGATGATCGCGACCTGAACATCGCTCAGGTCGAGACGACCCTGGTTGATGAGGTCTTCGATGCGTCCGGGGGTGCCGATGATGATGTCGACGCCCTTCTTGAGCGCACCGACCTGGCGCGCCTGGGGCACACCACCGTAGATCTGGGTCGTGAACAGGCCCACGCTGCGGGCGATCGGCTGGATCGTCCGGTCGATCTGCAGGGCGAGCTCGCGCGTCGGGGCGAGAATGAGCGCCTTCGGCTTGCGGCCGAACTCACGACGCTGGCCGGCCTGCGAGCGCAGGACGTTCTCGACCATGGGAGCGCCGAAGGCAATGGTCTTGCCGGAGCCGGTGCGCCCACGGGCGAGCATGTCGCGTCCCGCGAGGATCTCGGGGATTGTCGAGGCCTGGATGGCAAAGGGCGCCGCGGCACCGAGATCGGCCAGGGCGCGAACGATGTTGTCGCCGAGGCCCAACTCGCCGAACGTCACGCCATCGACATCCGTCGCCTGAATGGCTTCGGCCTGCAAGCGCTCGTGAACGACGTCGACGTGCTGCTCGTGAGACGCGGTGCGCTCGGGCTTCTTCGACCAGTCGGAGCGACCGGCGGGTGCGCCACTGCGGTCATCGCGACGGGGACGGTCGCTGTTGTATTCGCGCTTCGGGCGGTCGTCGAAGGAGCGAGCGGGACGCTCACCGTACGTGCGGGCCGGGCGGTCGTTGT
Organism: Microbacterium sp. HM-570; assembly: GCF_054165885.1. Taxonomy (NCBI): domain Bacteria; kingdom Bacillati; phylum Actinomycetota; class Actinomycetes; order Micrococcales; family Microbacteriaceae; genus Microbacterium; species Microbacterium sp. HM-570. The sequence continues at coordinate 2,006,573 of NZ_CM135111.1, read as the reverse complement.
TGTACTCACGACGGGCCGGACGCTCCGCACCGTCACGCGAAGGGCGATTGTCGAACGAGCGCTTCGGGCGGTCGTCGAAGGAGCGAGCGGGACGCTCATCGCGGCCACGCTCATCACGACCACGCGCGGGACGTTCGTCGAACGAACGCTTCGGGCGGTCGTCGAACGAGCGCGCCGGGCGCTCACCGTACGTACGCGCCGGGCGGTCGTTGTTGTACTCACGACGGGCCGGACGGTTATCGAACGAACGCGTGGGACGCTCACCGTACGTGCGGGCCGGACGGTCGTTGTTGTACTCACGACGGGCAGGACGCTCCGCGCCCTCGCGGGGCGGGCGGTTGTCGAAGGATCGAGCGGGACGCTCGTCGAACGAACGCGCGGGACGCTCGTCGCGGCCGCGCTCATCACGACCACGCGCGGGACGGCCGTCGAACGAACGCGCGGGACGATCGCCGTGTGCGTGGGTCCGGATGCCGCGGGCCTCTTCGCGGCCGGCACGCTGCGCCGAGGTCCAACGGGCCTTCGGAGCGCCGGACTCTTCGGTCGAGGCTCCGGCGCGGAATCCGCGGTGGCCAGCACTGCGGCTACCCGGCTTCTGCGAACGAGCCTCGGTCGCCACACCCTGACGCTTGCGGTCCTGGTAGGGGGTCTTCTCGCCGCGGCGCGGTTCGAAGTTCTTCGCGGGTCGGCCGCCGGCCGGCTTCTTGTTCTTGGGCATAGTGGTGTCCTTCTGGGTTGTCTCATGTGAGAACAGCACTCCACAGAACGCACCGAAGTGCGCCGATCAAATCTGCGTCTGATCGCGGTAGGAAGTTACCCGGACTCTCGTCGGCCGGGGGCCATTCAACGTGATGGTCGCCGGGGCGGATTCGCCCCCACCATCGGCCCCTTGGACTCACAAACCCATCCACGCACACGCGCAGTGTCCAGAGCCGACCGCCCAACACTACAGCACTACGGCGGTCAGGCCTGGGAGAACACCGGATCCATGCGCACGAGACGCACGCCGACGTTGACTACCATGGTGAGTCCGGCCAGTGGCGGCCGACCGGAGGAGGGCCCCACCTGTGACATTCGCATCGGAGCAAGACGGCATGCGAAGTGGACCCACGGGTACACAGTTCGTCCTCGATAATGCGCAGACCGGCGTAGGCGCGCAGATAACTCAGGTCGGTGCAGCGTTGCGTCGCCTCACCGTCGGTGGCGTCGAAATCGTTCCGCCCTACCCGGCGGATGCACCCTCGCCCGCAGCATCCGGAGTAGTCCTCGTACCGTGGCCGAATCGGGTCCGCGACGGCGCGTGGACGCAGGATGGCAAGACCCGTCGACTCGCGATAACCGAACCCGCACTCAACAACGCCTCTCACGGACTGCTGCGCTTCGCCGCGTATAGCGCGACCGACGTCGCGTCGGATCGGGTCATCCTGGCAGCAGACGTTTTCCCGCAGACCGGCTACCCCTTTCATCTGTCGACCCGCGTGACATATGCCCTGACCGAGACGGGAGTAGCAGTCACTCACGAGATCGAGAACAGCGGAACGGATGCAGCGCCCGTCGCCGTCGGGACACACCCATACCTCATGATCGGCGGGGTCCCCACGCGGGATCTGGTTGTGCGGTCGTCCGGCACGCACCGCTTCGTCGTCGACCAGCAACTCATTCCGACCGACGAGGTGCCGGTCGACCCCGGAAACGACCTGCGGGATGGACGGCGACTGGGCGACATCACGCTCGACACCGCGTACTCGGGGCTCAGTCGTGACGCTGACGGGCTCATCCGCCATTCGCTCACGGCCCCCGACGGACGTTCGCTCGTGCTCTGGCAGGGCGCCGGCTTTGATTTCGCGCAGATCTTCACAACCGACCGCTACCCCAGCCAATCGCTCGCGGTCGCCATCGAGCCGATGACCGCACCGGCGAACGCTTTCAACTCGGGTCGTGGCCTGCGATGGCTCGCGCCGAACGAGAAGTGGACACTTGGTTGGGGAATTGAACTGACAAGTTCATGAGATCTCTCTCATATTCAGATGCTCGGGGCAGAATATGGGCCATAACGGCCCAAGACGGAAACGATAGCGAGCTATAATCCTCGCAATAGCCACGCTTCCCGACACCCCCCGAAAGGTCTGGACGTGACACCCCCCGGTCTCGTCACACCCTCCGTCAACTTCGCCCCGTCTAGCTTGCGCCCCTGGCGCGCCCTCCGCGCAACGATACTTGCGGTCGGCGCCACGGTCCTTGCTCTCGGTGCGACTCCTGGCGACCCCACCGTACCCCTCTGGGGCCAATGGTCAGTGGGGATGTTGGCCGCGTTGGCTGCGGCAGCCACGGGTGGAATCCTCGCATACCGGGCGTACACGCGACGCACAGAGATGTCGGTGGCGCATGGCCACGACGAACGACACTGGAGCCACCGGATCGACGCCGTCTCGGCCGGTTTTGCTCAGGCTCTCATCTCGGGACTCTTGGTCGCGCTCACGTTCATCATCCTGAACGGTCTGAGCGGAGACGCCCACGTCACGGCGCTGCAGGCGACGGTCGCGTCGGGCATCAGCATCGCGGTCGTGTCGCTGATCGCCACGCACGCGGCGTCGCGCAATGAGACGATCCACGCGGTCGGGATGCTGATGTCGCTGACGGTCCTCGGATCACTCACGTCGATCCTCACAACGCCCGACCCGAACTGGTGGCAGCTGCACTTCAGCCAGTTGGGCACGTTCCACGTGTTCTCGGGATACATGTTCAACGGCACGCTGATCGCAACGGGCACGCTGATCGTCGCGTTCTCGTTCCGCGTCCGCCGCGTCCTGATCAACGCCCGAAAGCAGGGACGACTGCGAAGCGTCCGCGCTCCCCGCATCTTCGCGATCCTCGTGGCCTGCGTCGGCGCCAACATGGCGATGGTCGGAATGATCCCGGTGAATCATCAGCAGTTTCTGCACGACCGGGCCGCGACAGGCATGACGTTGTCGTTCGCCGCACTCCTCATCCTCACCCCGTGGCTGCTCCGCGGGCTCCCCCCGCGCATTTCCCGGGCAACGGGCGCGATCGCGATCATCCTCGTGATCGGCGCCACCGTTTTCATCTTCGGCATCATCAACCTCGCCGCCTTCGAGATCGTCGCATTCGGCCTGATGTTCAGCTGGATCGGCGTCTTCGCGACCTGCGTTGAGACCCGCCACGCGCCGGGTTCAGCGCCCAGCAAGGCGGAATCTGTCCCCGAGCCCGTGCGTACTTCAACACCGGTGCCACGCCGCGATGTGGCCTCCGGTCGCCCGCGGCGCCCCGTGCTCGTCAGCCGTCGTGCTCGCCGCGGCGCACCCGACGGGTCTGCTGCACGGGCGCTGCCGCCGGATACCCGCCGAGCAGCGGTGAGCTCGCTTCGGCCTTCTCGTGTGTCGAGCGTCCGTCGTCCGGCTCGCGGGGGTCCGTCTCGCGGGGCTCTGACGCCGACGATGCGGGTCCGCCCCGTCGCGCGACGCGCCGTTCTTTAGCCCCTTCGACCAGGTTGTAGAGGGTCGGCAGGACGAGCAGCGTCAGCACGGTCGACGAGACGAGTCCGCCGATCACTACGATCGCGAGCGGCTGCGAGATGAACCCGCCATTTCCCGTGATGCCCAGAGCGAGGGGCAGCAGCGCGAAAATGGTCGCAAGCGCGGTCATCAGGATCGGACGAAGGCGACGCGCGGATCCCGCGACGGTCGCCTCGTAGGCGCTCAGCCCCTTTTCGCGGTACTGGTTGACGAGGTCGACGAGCACGATGGCGTTGGTCACCACGATCCCGATCAGCATCAGCACACCGATGAGGGATGCCACCCCGAGCGGAACCCCGGTCAGGATCTGCAACAGGATCGCGCCCGTGGCCGCGAACGGCACGGACACCAGCAAGAGCAGGGGCTGGCGCAGGGACTTGAACGTCGCAACCATGATGATGTAGACGATCAGGATCGCGGCGAGCAGGGCCAGACCGAGCTGCGAGAACGAATCCTGTTGCTGCGAGATGACTCCTCCCACCTCGGCGTCGGCGCCCACGGGCAGCTCGATGTCGGCGAGGGCTTCATTGACCGACGCCGATGCGGCATTCAGGTCATCGGTCGAGGGAGTGACGGTGACCGTCGCGGTGCGCTGCCCCCGCTGCGTCGTGATCGAGGTGGGTCCATCCGTCTCGTCGACCGCGGCGATTTCGTCGAGACGCACCGGTCCGGCCGCGGTCGGCACCTCGAGCGCACGCAGCGCATCGAGCGTGGCGGGCGAAGCGGATGCCGCGAGATACACCGTCAACGCGGTGTCGTCGATCTCGATCGATCCGATCGACTGGGGCTGCATCGCGCCCGACACGAGTGCTCCCACGGCAACCTCCGACAGCCCACGGGCCGCAGCCGCATCGCGGTCGACAACTACCGCGATGTAGGGCAGAGACGCCGACAGGTTGCTCGTCACCTGGCCGATACCGTCCCGGCCGTCGAGGGCGGTGACGACGTCGGCCGTCGCCTCCTCGAGCGTCCCCCGGTCGGGAGCGCTGACGTCGATGTCCACGTCGCTTGACCCGAAGCCTCCGCCCGACCCCGCGACCGCGATATCTCCTGCACCCTCGAGGTCGGACAGCGTCGACTGGACCTGCTCACGCAGCTCGACCTGATCGACATCCGAATCGGTCGTGATCGAGTACGTGATCCCGGCGCCGCCACCCGAGAAGGCATCGCGAAGCGCCGATCCGCTCGATCCGATCGAGACCTGGACGGTCTCGATGCCATCGATCTTCAGGAGCGCCTCTTCCACCCGAACTGCCGCGGCGTCTTCGCTGTCGAGGCTCGCCGCCGGGCCCAGATTCTGGGTGACGGTGAAGGTGTTCTGCCCGGAGTCACCGAGGAAGTTGGTCTTCATGAATGGAGCGGCGGCGGCCGTGCCACCGAGCACCACGAGCGCAAGAATCAGGGTGACTGCGGAGTGCTTCAGCGTCCACGAGAGGACCGGCAGGTAAGACCTCTGCAGACGCGTGTGCGGCGCGGTCGGCGACTCGGGATCGACCGCAACCCCTTCCGCGTCGAGGAGCGCCTTACCCGGGCGCAGGAACCAGTACGCCAGGACGGGCACGATCGTCAGGGCAACGAACAACGAAGCGAGCATCGCGATCGTCACCGTGAGAGCGAACGGACGGAAGAGCTCACCGGTGACATCGCCGACGAACACGATCGGCAGGAACACCGCGACGCTCGTCAGTGTCGAAGCCGTGATGGCCGCCGCGACCTCGCGCACCGCCAGCAGGATCGACGCGGTCTTGTCGGCGTCGCCCACATAGTGCCGTTTGATGTTCTCGATGACGACGATCGAGTCGTCGACCACACGCCCGATGGCTATCGTCAGAGCACCCAGTGTGAGGATGTTCAGCGAGTATCCGAAGGCCTGGATGCCGATGAACGTGATGAGGACGCTTGTCGGGATCGAAATCGCGGTGACAAGAGTCGAGCGCACCGACAGCAGGAACACCAGGATCACGAGAACCGCGAACACAAGCCCGAGCAGGCCTTCTTGCGCGAGCGCCTCGATCGATTGCTGAATGTACGGGGCCTGATCGAACACGACCGTGAAGCTCGGCCCACCCAGACTCCGCTCGATCTCCGGGAGCAGCGTGAGCACACCGCGCGAGACGTCGACGGTGTTCGCCGCGGGCAGCTTCGTGATCGCGATGGTCAGCGCCGGCTCACCGTCGACCCGCGATATCGACGTGACCGGATCGGTGGCTTCCACCACGGTGGCGACATCGCCGATCGTGAGGGTTTCGGCACCGAACTGATCGGCGCTCGTCGGCACCAGTGGCAGGGCGGCGAGTTCGTCGACCGTGGTGATCTTGACCCCGGTCTGCACCGTGAGCGTCTGATCCGCCTCCGTGATCTGACCGCCCGGGAACAGTACGCCGTTCTGATCGAGGGCGTCACGGATGGCCTGCTGGGTGAACCCGGCGGCGGCCAGCGATGCCGTGTCCGGCGTGATGGTGATCCTCTGGCCGATCCCGCCGACGATCTGAGCGGCGTTCACCCCGTCGACATCCTCGAGGTCGGGAATCACACTCTGATCGAGCTGAGCCTGGATCGAAAGCGAGTCATCGAAGCCGGTCACGGCCAGTTGAATGACGGGGAAGTCGTCGAAGCTGGCGGCGATGACGTTCGGTTCGACCGACTCGGGCAGCTGCGCGTCGATGCGGTTGATCGCCTGGGTGATCTTCTGTTCGGCCGTGGCCAGGTTCGTGCCGTAGGTGAACGATGCCGAGATGATCGAGGCGTTGGTAGTGCTCGTCGCGACCGTCGACTCGAGCCCCTCGATGCCCTGGATGGCGGTTTCGATCGGCGTCGAGACATCCGTGTTCACGACCTCGGGCGAGGCGCCCGGATATGCCGTGACGATGGCTAGCTGGGGGAACTCGATCGACGGAATGAGCTCCTGCTTGAGGCTGGTCAGCGCCAGGCCGCCGAACACCGCCGCCACGATCGTGATCAGGGCGATGAGCGCGCGGTTCTTCAGGCTCAGGATGGCGAGGTTCGACACGGTCGGCCTTCGATGAGAGATGGCACGGACACCGAGCCGGAGTCCGGAGATCGATACGCGAACGTATCGGTTTCAGTATCTCATCCGATGGGCGCCGTTAGCCCGTGAGCAGCTCGCGGATCGCCGTCTCGGCGGCCACGTCAAGATCGAGCACTCGACCCTTCTCGTAGGCCCGGAACACCCGCGGATCGATATAGCTGCTGCGAGCAACGGCGGGGGTGTTGCCGAGGCCGTCGGCGGTGGCGCGGATGGCAAGCAGTTCCGCCCGTTTGCGGTCGGTCTTCGTCTCGACCAGACCGATGCGGGCCAGCGCCTCGGCGGCGAGGATGGTGCCGCGCAGCGTCCGGAAGTCCTTGGCCGTGAAGGATCCGCCGGTCAACGCGCGCACGTGTGCATTGACGTCTCGGGGGGTGAGGGCGACGCGACGCCGACCCTGCGCGTACGCGAGCAGGGGGGACCGCGGTCGTCCCGCGACGAGCTCGCTGATCACGGCGGCGAGATCCGAATCATCGACGTCGATGAGGGCCTGTTTACCGCTCTTGGCGGGAAAGGACAGCGTGACGACCGTGCCATCGACCGACGCATCCTTGCGGATGAGCGTGGTGAGGCCACGGCTGCCATTGGCCTTGAGATATCGTGCGGATCCCACACGGGGCGCCGCTTGGTCGAGCAGCCGGAACGCCGTCGCGAGCACCCGTTCGCGATCGAGCGCCTCACGGCGCAACGCCGTCGTCACGCGCGCTCGGGCGCGCGGGATCACCTCGGCGAGTTGCAGAGCTCGCGCGAACTTTCCGCGGTCGCGAGTAGAGCTCCACGCCGCGTGGTAAAGATACTGACGCCGACCCGCATCATCCGTGCCGACCGCCTGAATGTGACCGCGGGCGTCACGGGCGATCCACACATCCCGCCACGCCGGAGGGATGACAAGTGCCTCGACGCGCTCGACATCGCTCGCCCCGGCGGGCCTCCCACGATGGTCCGCGTACCGGAATCCGGAGCCGGAACGGATGCGTTGCAGTCCCGCATCCTCGAGCGGTCGCACACGAACGAGTCGGCGCGCGCCCGCGGTTGAGCCCCGTCCGTTCGCCATCGATCCGCACTCCCCGTCGCTGATCGCGACGTGCGATCCAGACGAAACATAGTCTCTCCGGTGACACCACCTCGAGGACTTGACACGCGGCACTCGAAGCGCCAGCGATGCAATCGCGCCCCCGGTCCGGCTCCGCACGACGTGATATCACCGTCCGAGAGGCCTCGTCAACCCCCTCGCACGCCCCGTGGCTCACCCTTAGCGTTTTTTCCACAGTGCCACCCGCACGTCGTTCGCATGCGTCCGCCGATTCAGACATCTGGCGCACGCACGTTCGGACAACACACATAAGGAGCCTCACCATGAACCTCGCAGCCCTCATCATCATCATCATCGCGGTCGTCCTCGCCATCACGGGCGGCATCTGGTCTGCAGCCAACTGGCTGATCTGGGTTGCCATCGTGCTTGCCGTGATTGCGCTGATCATGTTCCTGCTCCGACTCATCACGGGTCGCAGCAAGGTCTAGGAATGTCCGGCCGCGCGCGTTTCGGGTGCGTGCGTCGGCCCTCCCCCGCGGATGCCGCGGTCCAGCTTTCGCGCTGGACCGCGGCATCCGTTCTTTGGTGACCGGATGCTCTCCGTGAACATCGTGTCCATCTCTTCGTCCCTGCGCAAACACGATATATCGTGTTATTCTCGTGACTCACGATATATCGTGTATTCGAGCGCAAGGAGCGTGCCATGACATTGGAAAAGTGGATCGTCCACCCCGGCGAATCGCGCGTGATCGACGTCGAGTCGGTCAACAAACTCAAGGTCGGTCTCGTCGGTGGCCAGATCGACGTGATCGCGCACGACGAGCCCGGCATTCGCATCGAGGTTCACGCAGTCACCATCAAAGACCTGCGCATCGAGGCGACCGGCGACACGATCGAGATCGATCACCCGCAGCTGCGCTGGGACAACTTCCTCCAGGTCTTCCGCAATTTCGGCGCGGGCGGGCCGAAGGCCGACATCAGCGTCGCCGTGCCGCGCAACATCGCGCTCAACCTGGGCGTCGTTTCGGCCAGCGCGCTCGTCGCCGGACTCGCGAGCGACGTGCGGCTGAACACGGTTTCGGGTGACATCATCGTCGACGGACTCACGGGCGACCTGCAGGTGAACGCCGTCTCGGGTGACGTGCAGGCCCACGAACTGGTGGGCGCACTGACCGCCAACAGTGTGTCGGGCGACGTGGCGGCGACCGGCACGATCCGGAAGGCCACCGTCGACACCGTCTCGGGCAGCGTCATGCTGGACACCACCGGTCCCGTCCATCAGATCGGTCTCAACACCGTCAACGGCAACGCCACGGTGCGCCTCGATCGATCCCTCGCGGCCAACTACGTCGCGCGCAGCGTGAGCGGTCGCGTGCAGGTCGACGGCGTGGTGCGGTCCGGCTCGGGTCCGACTAGCTACACCGGTTCGACGGGTGAACTGAGCGGGTCGTTCGCAGACATCCGCACCAACACGGTGTCAGGCGACGTGACCGTGCTTCGCCGGTCGGTCAGCGAAAACACTCCGGCCGTCGATGACACCGCTGCTCACCACGATGTGGATGTCGAGGACGCACGATGAGTCCCGTCTTCTCGCATGGCGATCTCCGCCTGTACCTGCTCAACCTGCTGAACGAGGCACCGCGCCACGGTTACGACATCATCCAGGCACTCTCAGACCGCACCGGCGGCACATACACCCCGAGCGCCGGCACGGTCTATCCGCGCCTCGCCAAGCTCGAAGAAGAAGGCCTCGTCACCAAGAGCGTCGACGGCCGCAAGACCGTCTACGAGATCACAGCGGCTGGACGCGCCGAGGTGGCATGGCGTGCGGGCGATCTCGAGGGCATCGAGGCGGGGCTGGCCGACTCGGTCCGCCTGATCGCCGACGAGGTGCGCGGAAGCGTCCGTGAGGCGATGAAGAGTCTGCGAGCAGATCTGGCCGCTTCGGCCCGGGACGAGCGCGACGCGGATGCACCGTCCTCCCCCTCGGATGATCCGCGCGGGCGCAGCCGCGAACAACTCCACCGAGCCGATGCGATCGTGAACGACTTCCGTGGGCGCCTCCGCGCAGAGCTGCGGACGCACGTGGCTCGCGGTCGTCTGCTCGAATCGGGTGTGATCGACGACCTCGCGGCATCCCTCGAGGGTGCTCTGAAGGATCTGCGATCGGCGCTCGGTCGCTGACCTGTTCGAAGCTGGCTAGTCGGTTCGCCCGGCCCGGCAAATGAGTGGGGCGGTTCTCGGAGCCGCCCCACTCATTCCTGGGGCCAGAGGTCCTCGTCGTCCGCGGCCGCCGTGCCGAGCGGCACGACGAGAACCGGGCGGTGCTGGCGGTGGGCCAAGCGCGCGGCCACCGACCCGGTGAAGAACTCCCGGATCGATTCACCGATACCGCGGTCGCGTGTGCCGACCACGAGCAGTTTGGCGTCGAGACGCTCGGCGAAGTTCTTCAGGGCGATGGCGGGATCGCCGACGAGCTGACGCAACTCCCATGCGACACCCTTGGCGTCGAGAGCGTCGTGGGCAGCCTGCCGCACCGAATCGAGCTCGGCCGCGCCCGGCGTGATGTCGATGTCGAGCGGGGCCGAGTGCACGTAGCCATCCGGGTCTTCATACGTCACGAAGCGCGTCATGTCGACGTGCACGATCACGAGCGGCGCGTTCATGAGACGGGCGAAGTGTGCACCCTCGCGCATCACCCGAGCAGATTGGCCGGGCACCGCGGCGACAATGACCGCGCCGCGTAGCGCAGCATCGCGCTCGCCGTCGCTGGCACCATTCGAGGAATCTGGGTTGATGGTGGTCATCGCTGCTCCCTCACGGTAGCGGAGCACCCGGCTTGCCCGTGTGCGCCCGTGCTATTCTGAATGCTACTCTTACCGGCCTCGAGCCGGTCTCGTGAATGCATCGGGCACCTCAGACATGCCCGCAGCTCTAGTCGTGAGGGGGTCTCGCATGGGTCGTGGCCGTCAGAAGGCGAAACACACCAAGATCGCTCGCGAGCTCAAGTCTTACAGCCCGTCGGTCAACTACACCGCGCTCGAACGTGAGCTCGGGCACACGAACGACGATCTTTACGTCGACAAGTGGGCGGACGAGTACGAGGACGAAAAGGCCTGACGGCCTCTCCGCGCACGACGTCGCCTAACCGCGACTCGCGCCGTCCATCAGCCCCGCAACTCCGGGTCCTGACGCTGAATCATCGACGGATTCCGACGTTGTGCTCGGCGAGCCCGGTCAGCGGTTGAGCGACGCGAACTTGCGGACCGACAGCGGCACGAAGACGACGAGCATCACGACCGTGAAGATCAGCACGTAAAGCACCGGGTTCTGCAGCGGCCACGCATCCGCCGTCGGCGATCCCTCCGCGACATTGCCGAACAGAACGCGTGCCGCCTGCACGAGGGCCGACACGGGGTTCCACTCCGCGAAGACACGGAGCGGCCCCGGCAGGTTCTCGCTCGGGACGAACGCGTTCGAGATGAACGTGAGCGGAAAGAGAATGAGGAACGAGGCGTTGTTGATGATCTCGGGGCTGCGCACCGAGAGCCCCAGAAAACTCATCACCCATGAGAAGGCGTACGAGAACAGGATGAGCAGGCCGACCCCCGCGAGGAAGCTGACGACCGACGACTCCACACGCCAGCCGACCAGCAGACCGGTCAGCATCATCACGATCAGCGACAGCACGTTGATCACGAGGTCGCCGACCGTGCGTCCGATGAGCACCGCCGCTCCGTTCATCGGAAGCGTGCGGAACCGGTCGATGATCCCGTCCTTCAGATCCTGCGCCATCGCGGAACCTGAGTAGGTCGACCCGAAGACGATCGTCTGCGCGAAGATGCCCGCCATGAGGAACGACGTGTAGCTCTCACCGGGAATGTCGATCGACGAACCGAAAACGAACGTGAACAGCAGCACGAACATGATCGGCTGGATCAGGGTGAACACCAGGATGTCGGGGACGCGCACGATCTTCTTGATGTTGCGCCATGTCGCGACGTAGCCATCGGAGAGGAAGCGGCTGACCGTCGTGCCGGGGATGGGCTGAAGTGACCCGGCCGGGGACGGCGTCGTACCGCGAGCGGTGTCGGACGTCGTCATGCTGCAGTCTCCTCGGTTTGCGTGTCTTCGGCGGCATGCCCCGTGAGCTGCAGGAACACGTCGTCGAGGGTCGGGCGGCGCATGCCCGCGTCGTGGAGTTCGATGCCGGCCGTGGCTACATCGGCCATGATCCTGCCGAGGGCGTCGGCCCCGTCCGCAACGGGGACAACGAGGGTGCGCCCTCCGTCGGAGACCACCGGCCCCGTGCCGTATCGCTGCAGAACCTGCTCGACCGCGGGCGCATCAGCTTCTTGCGCGAAGCTGATCGCCACCCGCTGTCCCCCGACCGATGACTTGAGCTCGTCGGCCGTACCCTCGGCGATGACCCGACCGGTATCGATGATGGAGATCGAATCGGCGAGACGATCTGCCTCTTCTAGGTACTGGGTCGTCAGCAACACCGTCGTGCCGCCCGCGACGAGCGACTCAATCACATCCCAGAGCGCGAGCCGACTACGCGGATCGAGGCCGGTCGTCGGTTCGTCGAGGAACAGCACCGGCGGGTTGATCACGAGAGCGCCGGCCAGGTCGATCCTTCGGCGCATGCCGCCCGAGAAACCCTTGACGGGTCGATTCTGAGCATCGACCAGGTCGAACAGTTCGATGAGCTCTCGCGCCCGCTGCGCCGCTCGCTTGCGACCCAGGTGGTAGAGCAGCCCGACCATGAGCAGGTTCTCGAATCCGGTGAGATTTTCGTCCACTGCCGCGTACTGTCCGCTCGCGCCGCTCATTCGACGGACGGCCTGGGGGTCGGCGAGAACGTCGATGCCGTTGATGCGCGCGGCACCCGAGTCCGGTCGGATCAGGGTCGTCAGCACCTTGACGGTCGTCGTCTTGCCCGCACCGTTGGGCCCAAGCAGCGCGGTGACGGTGCCCTCGGGCACGGTCAGATTCAAGCCGTCGAGCGCCCGCACCTCGGGGGCGCCCTTCGGCTGGTATGTCTTGACGAGATCACTCGCCTCGATAAATGGCATGAGCGCGAGCGTACTCCGCGCCTGCGACATCCAGGCATTCCCGCTGGGCGAACCCAGGAGTCAGGAGGTCTGCGAGCCCTCGACCCAGGCCAGGTACTCGTCCGAGACCGTGCCCGTGATGTAGCGGCCATCAAAGCAGCTCATGTCGAGGTCGGTGACATCCGACCCCTCGAGGATCGCGGCCTTGAGGTCGTCGACCTCCTGGTAGACGAGGAAGTCACAGCCGAGTTCTTCCGCGATCTCGGGGATCGTGCGGTCGTGGGCGACGAGCTCCTGACGCGAGGGCATGTTGATGCCGTAGACGTGCGGGTAGCGGACGGGCGGGGCCGCGGAGGCGAACGTGACCGTCTTGGCCCCGGCATCCCGAGCCATCTGGATGATCTGCTGGCTGGTCGTGCCCCGGACGATCGAGTCGTCGATCAGCAGCACGTTCTTGCCCTTGAACTCGCTCGACATCGCGTTGAGCTTCTGCCGCACACTCTTTCGGCGCACCGCCTGACCGGGCATGATGAACGTCCGGCCGACGTAACGGTTCTTGTAGAACCCCTCGCGGTATTCGATGCCGAGCTTGCGCGCCACCTGCATCGCTGCCGGACGCGACGAATCCGGGATCGGCATGACCACGTCGATTGTCTCGGTGGGGGTGTACTTGGCGATCGTGTCGGCGAGACGGTCGCCCATACGCAGACGGGCCTCGTAGACCGAGATGCCGTTCATGATCGAGTCGGGACGCGCCAGGTAGACGTACTCGAACGAACACGGCACGAGCTTCGCGTCAGCGGCGCACTGCTTCATGTGCAGGTGCCCCGCGAGGTCGATGAACACGGCCTCGCCGGGCATCACCTCGCGCACAACGTCGTAGTCGCCGTTCTCGAGCACGAGGGATTCGGATGCGACCATCCACTCGTAGCTCCCCGCCGCGGTCTTGCGTGTGCCCAGAATGAGCGGACGGATGCCGAAGGGATCGCGGAACGCGAGCAGCCCGTGACCGGCGATCAGCGCAATCGTGGCGTACGACCCCTCGACACGCTCGTGCACGCGCGACACGGCCTGGAAGATCTGCTCGGGATCGAGATCGAGGCCTGAGATCGACGCCTGCAGTTCGTTCGCGAGGACGTTAACCAACAGCTCGGTGTCGGAGGTGGTGTTGAGGTGTCGACGATCCTTGCTGAACAGCTCCTGCGTCAGCTCACGCGTGTTCGTCAGATTGCCGTTGTGCACCAGGACGATGCCGTACGGAGCGTTGACGTAGAAAGGCTGCGCCTCTTCTTCATTGCCCGCCGTGCCCTTCGTCGCGTAGCGCACGTGACCGAGCCCGATCGTGCCCATCAGGGCACGCATGTCACGTGTACGGAAAGCCTCGCGCACCTGACCGCGCGCCTTCGCGATGTGGAAGATGCCGCTCGGCTCGGCCGTGGCGATGCCCGTCGAGTCCTGCCCGCGGTGCTGCAACAGCAGCAGGGAGTCATAGATGTCCTGATTGACCGACCCTTGGCCGACCATCCCAACGATGCCGCACATGGGGTTTAGTTCGCTCCATCCGCGTAGGAACCGACGAGGCGTACGGCGCCGCCGTCGACCCCCTTGGCTCCCTGTTCGAAATCGCCCTCGGGTAGCGGGTCGTCGCGCACGGTGCCCACAGGCCAGGCGGCGATGCCGTCCCGACCGAGCGCCGCGATCGCCGCGTCGGACCGATCGGCGGCAATGACCGCGAGGAACCCGATGCCGAGGTTCCAGGTGCCCTCGGTCTGCTCGAGCGTGATGCGTCCCGCATCGGCGAGCACACGGAAGACCGGCGGTGGTGACCACGTCGTGCGGTCGACATCGACCCAGGTTCCCTGCGGCAGCACGCGCGCGAGGTTGGCCGCGATACCGCCGCCGGTGACGTGGCTGAGCGCGTGGACGCCCGCGCCGGGACGCAGCTCGTCGACGAGGCGCAGAAGCGGAGTCGTGTAGAGGCGGGTCGGTTCGAGGAGCGCTTCACCCCAAGATGTCGCGGCACTGGATGTCGCGGTGGTGAGTTCGGCGGCGCGGTCGGTGTAGGCGATCCCGCGGTCCGTGATGATGCGGCGGACGAGCGAGAATCCATTCGAGTGCAGGCCGCTTGAGGCGAGTGCCAGCACGACGTCGCCCGCGACGATGCGCTCGTGGCCGAGTACGTCCGCCGCCTCAACGACGCCCGTCGCTGCTCCCGCGATGTCGTAGTCGTCGTCGGCCAAGAGGCCCGGGTGCTCGGCGGTCTCACCGCCGACCAGGGCCGTGCCCGTCTCGGCGCAACCGCGCGCGATGCCCGCGACGATGTCCGCGATGCGCGCGGGAACTACCTTGCCGCACGCGATGTAGTCCGTCATGAAGAGCGGCCGGGCGCCGACCACGACGATGTCGTCGACGACCATGCCGACGAGGTCGATCCCGACAGTGTCGTGCTTGTCGATGGCCCGGGCGATCGCGATCTTGGTGCCCACGCCATCCGTGCTCGTCGCGAGGAGCGGGTGATCGAAGTCGCGAAGAGCCCGCGCGTCGAACAGACCCGCGAAGCCGCCGACGCCCCCGAGGACTTCGGGACCATGCGTTGCGCGCACCGCTGACTTCATGAGTTCTACGGCGAGGTCGCCTGCCGCGGTGTCTACTCCGGCGGCGGCGTAAGGATTGAGCGAGGCTGAGGCCACCCGCACAGCCTACCGGCCCGTCCGGGGCGTCGGATTCGGTCGCCCCGCTCCGGTACCCGCTGTCGAGGGCCGAGGGGCCCGCGACCTACAATGACGGCATGCCCAGCGCCGCAGGTCCGGAGTGGGTGATCCGCGAGGATGCGAATGTCGCGGTCATCCTGGCCCTTGCGCTGCGCCAGCTCGTGGGGGTGCGCTGGCCCGACGAGCTGCCGCCCCTGCGCGGGCTGTCGTCGAACGACATCGAACGCGACGAGGCGGAGCAGTCTCGGCTCGAGCGACAGTGGCGCGAATACTGGGCGATGACCGTCGAGCCGCAAGCTCATCCCGCTTCGGGGCCTCTCGACCTGGTCGACGGGTTCGAAACCTACGTCGCGCTGCCCGTCGAAGGGTTCGACGACCTGCGGGCGGCGATCGCCCCGCACACCAGCGCCGTCGCCTTCGCTCGCGCGGCTCACGATCGCCACGCCGGAGACTCGCTCGGAAGGTCCGGCGTTTCGTACCGGGCCTATGCGGGCGCTATCGCCCAGCACGAACGCGAGGTCGGGCGACGTGCCCACGCTTTCGAGCTCAACGTGCAGGTTCTTCCGCTCACGCAACGCGGGGTCTGGTGGATCGGGTCACTCACGATCGCCGTGACGGACGGACTGCGCAGCGATGTCGTCGCGTTCGACGCCGCGATCCACCCGATCATCGCCGAACTCGCGTAAACGCTGCCTCAGAACGGTGGTGGATCCGTGTTCGGGGTGAAAATGACCAGCGCGGGCGGTGGTTTGTCGATGTAGACGCGGCCACCGGGTGAGGTCCATTCCAGGATTCCGCCGCCGAGTTGTCGGACGGTCCACGCGGTCTCGCCCTTCAGGGTGTGGTGTCGTTTACAGAGACACGCGAGGTTGCAGGTGCTGGTTTCACCTCCCAACGCGTAGTCGAGGGTGTGGTCCCGGTCGCACCGGTGGGCGGGTTGCCGGCATCCGGGGAATCGGCAGTGCTGATCCCTCGCCCGCAGGAACCGTTTCATGTCGGCGGACGGTGTGTACCGGTCCACGGCGAGCACACACCCGGTGATCGGGTCAGCCAGAACGCGATCCCATCCGGTCGCGTGTCCCGCGAGTTGCCGGGCCGTGGCCGGGTCGATCGGGCATCGGCCCACCAGTTCGGCGGGCTCGTCGGTCACGCCGGCCAGCGCCAGCGCGGGCACCGTGACGTTCACGATCCCGCGGATCGCCCCGAGACCCCCGAACCCGTCCGAGAACCCGGAACCCGTTTCAACGTTGGGGGTCGTTGTCAGCATCATGTCCGCGACGAGGTCCGCACGAATCTGATCGATCGTCCGCACATCCGTGGGGTCGGCGTTCTTGATCGCCTGGGCCTGCTGCGTGATCCGGTCGTGCATCGCATGCGCGAGCACAGCGGGCTGGATGGTGCTGAACTCCGCCATCCCATCCCCGATGTCCCGCACACACGCACCCCGCGACGCACGCGCCTCTTCGTGCCGTTCCGCGAGCGGTCGCGGCTGCAGCGACTCCGCAAGCCGCGCGAGGGATGACCCCAGCCGTCCCGGTGTGGTTTCTTCGGCACGCATCAGCGCTTCAGTCTCGAACAGGGCGCGTGCGTCCGAGTCGGTGATCGGGAGGCCGTGTTCCATGATCACCGCAACGTGCCCGGTACTCACCCGTCCCTCATCCCACGCCGCGAACGTGGCTGGGAACGACTCCTCCAGCACCGCGGCATCGTTCATACGGCGCTGCACGGTCCGGTCGGACATGTTCGTTGCGGCACCGAGTTCCGCCGCCAATGAACGAAAAGGCAGTTCCGCCTCGCGGGAAGAAGGGGAGGCGAGTTCCGCGACCCGGTGCATCCCCTCCGCGGCTGCCTCCGCGAAAATGCGGGCCAGCGCGGCCTGCCCCTGCTCGGCCACACGCATCGCCTCAGCGCACCGGTCTGCGAAGTCCCGAGCTTTGACATCGACCCCACGAGTGTTCGAATGCATGTTCGAAACTCTACGGATGACCACCGACATTCACGCCCCGAAAAGCCCCAAATCGCGCCGAAAACACGGCGAAAAGATGAGAGTTCTCCCATCTGGAAACCAGAGGTCGAACCGACGCAGAGCGCCGTGTTCAGATGTCAGTCGACGATGGTCTCGTGGTCGAAGCTGACGGTGCGCGCGCGGCGCTGCGAAGCGCGATCAAACACGAGTGCCACGACTCCCCCGACGGCCAGACCGACAGCGATACCGATGAGGGCGAGGAACCCGAAGACCTGGGTCGACGAGTACGTGACATCCGTCAGCGGGCTGATCGCCTCTTCGCCTGTGGCGAAGGCCAGAATCAGGGTGACGAGGACTCCGAGGAGCGCGCCCACCGTCAGGAAGACCCCGTACTTGGGGGCCCGGCGCACGCGCCCCTCGACGATTTCGTTGCTCACCCCTCCATTGTCGCACCTACACGGACGGTCCGGCCTGGTCGTGGGCGACCGCATCGGCTGAGGCTGCGTCCACCGCGCGACGGCGACGAACGACGATCGTGACGGCGAGGGCGACGATCAGCGCCAGCCCGATTCCCCCGGCGACCCAGGGCCAGACCGGGAGCGGATCCGTGGTCGCCGAGGCATCCGTCTCGGGCGCCGCGAGCGGCTCGTCGTCATCGATCGGTGCGGCAACGGCTGCCACACCACAGTCTGCCGCCAGGGGAATCTCAAGGGTCAACGGGTCGAGCTGTTCACCCTCGGGGTAGCTGCCGAAAGCCGTCGCACCGGCGGCGGTCAGCGTCACCGCGACCCCGTCGAGCACGATCGAGTCGGTGCCCACGGCATCCGCTGGCACGTCGAACTCGGCGAACCGAACGCCGGTCATCGCGATCGGCTCGCCCGACTGGGTCGTACCCGTGATGTCGAAGACGACGTAGCCGACATCACCCGCGAACTCGATGCGCGCGGCGGTGAGCGACGTGTCGAGCGCGCCGTCGTGGCCCGTGAATCGGATCGTGCCCCCGAAGTCGACGACTCCCGTGACGGCACTCGCGCCGGATTCGGTGTCGAGCGATCCCGCGCCAGCCGCCCAGACGAAGTCGGGGTAGTCGTAGGCGACGCCGTCGAGCTCCCACCCGCCCGCCGCGATGCCCTCGATGTAGGTGCGGAACGACTCCTTGAATCCCCATCGCATCGAGGCGTCCTCGACCACACACGCGCCGAGGGCCTCGGCCCGCGCCAGGGTGAAGGCGACGCCGCGGGAGACCGAACCCTGGAAGGTCAGGGTGTGCTCGCCATCGGGGAGGGTTGCGGGGAGCGAACCGGTCCAGGTCGCGACACCGGATGCATCCGCCACGAGATTCGTCGCCAACACGGTCGGCGTCGAATAGACCACCACGGCAATGCCGGTCTCGCCCGCGGCGAAGCCGTCCGCCTGGACCGTGACCGCTGCGCCCGACGAGAGGGCGGCGAGCGTGTCGGCGTCGAGCACGATGCCGGTGGTCGCCGGGGGCGTGGTCGGAATGGTGCGTGCCACCGACTGTGTGGCAGCGCCCGCCGTGGCGACTGTGCCGGTCGAACCCGAGGGCGCCGCCGCCGCTGATCCGATCCTGAAGGTGACCGGGTCAAGGCTCGTGTACGCGCCCTGGAACAGGGCGCTCCCCGCCGAGGTCAGCGAGACGGCCGCGTTCGTGAACGTCACCGCCGAGCCCGAGACGCTGCGGGCAGCCGTGCCGACCCCGACGTTTCCGAGGTGCAGGCGGGTGCCGCCGTTCGTGACCCACAGCTGCGCCGAAGCGGGCGACGTGAAGCGGAACTCGGGGTTCGCGAGCGAGACGTCGAGGATGCCCCCGTGGCCCGTGAACCGCACAGCGCCGGCGTAAGACACGTTTCCGAGTCCGGTCACCGGATCGTAGGTCGAACCAGCCGCCTGGCCGAACTGGAAGAGACCGCCCGAGCGGGTCGCGCCTCCCGAAACGGTGACGCTGCCGTTCGCGGTGCCCGTGATGTAGGTCATGAACCGCGCCGAAATGCCCCAGCTGAGCTGGCCGCCCTCGACGAGCTGGGCGGGGGCGGCCGGATCGACCGGAGTCGACGGGACCTCGGGCTCTTCGGGCACCGTGCCGGGGAACAGGATGTCCCACTGCGACGGGCTGATCGAGACATCCGCTCGTGCGTAGATCGTCTCGTCGGTCGGAGTGGTGTGCCCCTGCCAGACGATGACCTCGTACTGCTTCGTGCGGTCGAGCTTCTCTGTCGGAGCGACGATCGTCTTGTCGAACGCCCCGCCGGTGATCGCACCCGGCGTCATCCAATAACCGAACGCGACGTACCCGCCGCTGCCGGTGACGGAGGACTCCGCGCCCTTCTCGATGACCGCCGCGTAGGCGCCGGCGATATCGGCGAAGTCCGAACCGAGCACACGGATCGAGGCGCCATCGGCCTGAGACACCTCGGGCACGGTCACGTCGATCGAGGGCGGCGGCGTCAGCGTCACGGGAACGCTGAGCTCCTGCTCGGCGTTCGTTACGCCGCCTGCCGCGTAGGTGTAGACCCCGTACCGACCGCCCTCGGGCGGTGTCGCGGGCTCGGTCACCGTGACGGTCGTGCGGAACGAGCCATCCGATGCGATCGGCGCCCACTGCGCACGGATCACCGACTGGTACTGCGACGGCACCTGGTCGAGCACGCTCTCGGCGAGCGCCCACTTCTGCGAGGTCGCCTTGCGTGTTGCACTCGAGGCGCCCTCGGACGGCTGCCACTCTTCGGCGAAGCTGCCGAACACGACGTAGGTGCCCTGCGGCAGGGTGTTCGGGATCGGCACTCCACGGCCGCCGACGTTCGCGGACGGGTCGTATCCGGAGCCCTCGACGACGAGTGTGTCACCGAACTCCACGGTGTTCTCACCCAGGGGCGTCACGCCGTCTTCGAGATAGACGGACAGCGACGGCGCCGACATGACATCGACGAGAACCTCGCGCTCCTGGGCCGCGTTGTTCACACCGCCCGCACCGTAGGTGTAGACGCCGTAGCGACCTCCTTCAACGAGGGCGCTCGGTTCGGTGACGGTGAGGGTCGTCTCGAAAGAACCATCCGATTCGATCGACGCCCACTGTGCGCGAACCGCGGCCTGGTAGTTACTCGGAACCTGGTTCAGCACCACTTCGGCGAGCGCCCACTTCTGCGATCCGACCTTGCGGGTACTGCTCGCGGCGCCCTGCGAGGGCTGCCAAGACTCGGCGAAGTGTCCGAAGACGACGTAGGTGCCTTGCGGCAGCGTGTTCGGGATCGGCGCGCCGCGGCCGCCGACGTTCGCGGTCGGGTCGTATCCCGTGCCGCGCACCACGAGGGTGTCGCCCGCGCGAACCACCGTGTCAGCGACGGGCGTCACGCCATCGGCGAGAAACACCGAGAGTTCGGGAGCGGATGCCGGAGGTTCCGTGGGCTCGGCGGTGGGTTCTGCGGTCGGCTCCGTCGTCGGCTCGGTCGTGGGCTCGGCGGTCGGCTCCGTGGTGGGCTCCGTCGTCGGCTCCGGCTCGGGCTCAGCGGGCGGGAAGACCGCATCCCACTGCGTAGAGGTGATCGCGACGTCGCTGCGCGCGTAGATCGTCGCCGAGTCGGCGGCCGAATGGACCTGCCAGATGAGCACCTCGTAGGTCTGGGTGCGATCGAGCGAGCCCGGTGCCGCGGTCAGGGCGAAGGATGTCGCTCCGTCGACGATCGAGGGGAACGGCATCGCGAACGCGGCGTAGCCGCCCGAGCCGCTGATCTGCGACTCGGTGCCCTTCACGATCAGCGCCGCGTAGGCCTGCGTAGCTGTGCCGAGGCCGGATGCCTCGACGGACACCGTCAGCCCGGATCCCTCGGAGGCCGACGTCACGGTCCCCGAAATCACCGCGCCGTCGAGAGCGCGTGCGGGCACGGCTCCCACCACGCCGGCGGCGACCAATATGAGGGCCAGGACGGCGGCGAGGATGCTGCGAATGGGGGTGATCGAGGGTGCTGCGGTCACGATGATGGGTCTCCGAAAGACACGCATAGCGGCGCTCGGTCGCACGCGAACGAGATCGCCGGAGATGCCGGATGGTCGGGATGCATGAGGTTAGGCTTAGCTAACTTGTTTGCCTTTTCGACGGTAGGGCATGACCTCTGGATTCGTCAACATTTAGGTTAGCCTGTCCTAATGCAACGCACTCTCGCCCTCTTCCTCGTCGCCGCGATGTGCACCCTCTCGGGCTGCGCCGTGGCGGGAGCCGAGGCATCCGCCACCTGCGTGCATGCCGACGCCCCCCTCGCATCACTCGACCTCGTCGACGACGTTCGCGCGACGACGGGGGGTGACACCGCGTGCCTATCGACTCGCGGTGTCACCCCGGTCGACGACGACGCCGCACCCGACCTCCCGGTCACCGTCATGGACGCCGAGGGCCGCGAGGTCGAGATCACCGACGTCAGCCGCATCCTCCCGATCGATATTTCGGGCACGATCGCGGCCACCGTGTTCGGCCTCGGGCTGGGCGGGAACGTGGTCGGACGCGACCTCTCGACAGCGTTCGCCGGAACCGAGGATCTGCCCGTCGTCACGAAGAGCGGGCACACCCTGAATGCCGAGGCGATCCTCGAAATTGCTCCCACCATCGTGCTCACCGACACCTCGATCGGCCCCAAAGAGGTGCGACAGCAACTGCGTGAGGCCGGCATACCCGTGGTCGTCGTCTCGTCGGAGCGCCGCGTCGACACCGTTGACGACCTGGTGAACGAGATCGCCGTAGCGCTCGGCGTGCCGTCCCGCGGCGCGAACCTGATCGACCGCCTCGACACCGAGGTTGAGGATGCGCGTGCCGAGATCGCAGCGATCACCCCGACAGACCCGGCCGACCGGGCACGCATGCTGTTCCTCTACGTCCGCGGCAACGCGAACGTCTACTACATCTTCGGTCGAGACTCGGGAGCCGACTCCCTGATCGAGGCGGTCGGTGGCGTCGACGTCGCCTCCGAAATCGGCTGGGAGGGCATGAAGCCCATGACCGCCGAAGCCCTGGTCGCGGCACAACCCGACGTGCTCGTGATGATGACGGACGGCCTCGCCTCGGTCGGCGGGATCGATGGCCTCATCGAGCGGATCCCGGCACTCGCACAGACCCCCGCCGGCCAGCACCGCCGTGTCGTGGATATGGCCGACACCGAGATCCTGAGCTTCGGCCCACGCAGTGCCCAGATCATCCGCGCCCTCGCCCGCGCCGTCTACGCGCCAGCCGACTCCCCCGCACCCGCCGAGACAACCCCGAGCGCTGCCCCGTGAGAAATCGTGCCGCGAGCGCAGAATCTCTGCGCTCGGTTCCTTCGAGCGCGGAGGTGGTTTCGAGCGCGGAGGTGGTGCTGCCGACGCTCGCCCGCAACCGCCGCCCGCGGTTCGTGATGATGACGTTGTGCCTCGCCGTCGCGCTGATCGTGACCGTCGTCTTTTCGCTGGGCGCGGGTCAGTTCGCTGTGTCGCCGACCGAGGTCGTGGGCATCCTGCTGCGTGCGGTCGGGATCGACAACGCCTGGGCGCCGGATGCTCCGACCGCGACCGGCGTGCTGCTCGACATCCGGCTGCCCCGTATCGTCATGGGCTTGCTCGTCGGCGCCGCGCTCGCGGTCTCGGGAGTCTTGATGCAGGCGATCTTCGGCAATCCCCTGGCCGACGCGGCGGTGGTCGGGGTTTCGTCCGGGGCCGCCCTCGGAGCCGCCGCGAGCCTGACCTTCGGCCTCACCATGTTCGGGCTGTGGACGACACCCGCGTGGGCGTTCGCGGGCGGACTGGTCGCGGTGTTCTCGGTCTACCTGATCAGCCGGTCCGGCGGCCGAACGGAGGTCGTCACGCTGTTGCTGACCGGGATCGCGATCAACGCGATCGCCGGTGCGGGCCTGGCGTTCCTGACGTTCATCGGCACGACCTCGACCGGCGAGCAGATCGTGTTCTGGCAGCTCGGCAGCCTGAACGGGGCGCTGTGGCAGAACATCGCGCTCATCGTTCCCCTCATCGTGGTCGGCATCGCGATCGGCATCGGTGTCGCGCGCCGTCTCGACCTCTTCGCCCTCGGCGAGCGCACCGCCCGCCACCTCGGCGTTCATGTCGAGCTGCTCCGCATCGGGGTCATCATCACCGTCGCCCTGCTGGTCTGCGCCGCGGTCGCCTTCGCGGGCATCATCGGCTTCGTGGGACTGGTCGTCCCGCACCTCATGCGCATGGCGATCGGGCCCGCTCACCTGCCGCTCGTGATCACGAGTGCGCTCGGCGGCGCGCTCCTCCTCGCCCTCGCAGACCTCGTCGCGCGGACCGCTGTGCCCCTCGCGGATCTGCCCATCGGCATGATCACCTCCCTCGTCGGCGGGCCCTTCTTCCTGTGGTTGCTGGTGCGAACGCGCAAGCGCGCCGGAGGTTGGGGATGACGGGGCTCGCGGGCCCGCAGCGGATCGTCGCATCCGGAATCCGCGTGATGCCGGATGCCTCGGCCCGGCCCATTCTCGACGAGGTGCCGATTCTCGACGACGCGGCGATCGACGTGCGGGCAGGCGAGGTACATGCCCTGGTCGGCCCGAACGGGGCGGGCAAGTCGACGTTGTTCGGCGTGCTCGCGGGCGATGTGTCGCCGGTCGCGGGCACCGTGCACCTCGACGGGGTGGAGCTGCGGGGGCACCGACCGCGCGACCTCGCCCGCCTTCGAGCCGTGCTGTTGCAACAGAACGCGGTGAGCTTTCCGTTCTCGGTCATCGAGGTCGTGCGGATGGGCCGGGCGCCCTGGGCGCGGACCCCCCAGGAAGACGACGACGACGCGCGCGTGGCGGAGGCCATGCGTGTGACCGAGATCGCGGTGCTCGCCGACCGCACCGTCACCTCGCTCTCGGGCGGCGAACGTGCCCGCGTCGCGCTGGCACGTGTGCTCGCGCAGAGCACGGGCATCCTGTTGCTCGACGAGCCGACTGCGGCACTCGACCTCAAACACCAGGAAGACGTGCTGCGGGTCGTGCGCGACCGCGCTCGCGCGGGGGACGCCGTCGCGATCGTGCTGCACGACCTGAACGCCGCGCTGGCGCTTGCCGACCGCGTGACGCTCCTCGACGCGGGGCGCGTGGTGGCCACGGGATCGGCGGCAGAGGTACTCACGGCGGATCGGATCGCCGCTGTCTATCGACAGGCGGTGGATGTGTTTCCACATCCGGTCACCGGGGTGCCGCTGGTCGTTCCGCGGCGCTGATCCACCTGCGGCGGGCCTCGGGCTCTGCGGTCAGGGGTTGAGGGGCAACAGGTTCGCGAGGTCCGCCCGGCTGCCGGAGGCGTGCACCCGGCCGGACGCCACCGCGGCGGACCACGTCTCGGCTCCGGTTGCGAGGGCGATCCAGGTCGCGGCATCCGTCTCCACCACATTGGGGGGAGTGCCGCGCGTGTGCCGCGGGCCCTGCACGACCTGCACGGCGCCGAACGGCGGGATCCGGACCTCGACCGTGTTGCCGGGCGCCTTCTCGGTGAGCAACTGCAGCAGGTAGCGGACCGCGGTGGCGAGGTCGGTGCGGGCGGGAGTTTCGGCGGCGCGCACCGCGGCGAGCGCGGCTCGGCCGGCCTCGGTGGTGATGGCGCGCGGCATGTCTCCACGGTAGCCCGTTCGCAATTCAGTCTCGCGGGATGGCTAGGCCCGGCCGGGTCCCGAATTTTCGCGGCGCGCTACCGACGCCACCACGCGGAGACTGAATTCCGAACGCGGGATCCTCGAGAAGCCCGACGTCACAGTCCCGCCCACAACAGTGCCAGGCGGCACGTCGGTAGGCTGGAGGCGTGCGTATCCTCGTCCTCGGTTCCGGTGCCCGCGAGCACGCCATCATCCTGTCCCTGCAGTCCGAGGGGGCCGGGCATGAGATCTTCGCCGCCCCGGGCAACGCCGGTATCGCCCGCGACGCCACGATCGTCGCCCTCGATTCCGTCGACCCGGGCGCCGTCACCGACTTCGCCAACGACGAGGCCATCGACCTGGTTGTGATCGGCCCCGAGGCTCCCCTCGTCGCGGGCGTCGCCGACGCCTTGCGCGAGCGGGGGATCCCCGTGTTCGGCCCCGGCAAGGCTGCAGCGCAGCTCGAGAGCTCGAAGGCTTTCGCCAAGCGCGTCATGGAGGCGGCGGGTGTTCCCACGGGGCGGGCACTGCACGCGCGGACGCCGGACGAGGTCGGCGACGCCCTCGACGCCTTCGGCGCACCGTATGTCGTGAAGGCCGACGGCCTCGCGGCGGGCAAGGGTGTGCTGGTCACCGAGGACCGGGCGGCCGCCCTCGCGCACGCCGAGTCATACCTCTCGCAGGGCGCCGTGCTGGTCGAAGAGCACCTGTCCGGCCCCGAGGTCTCACTCTTCTTCATCTCGGACGGCGACACCGTGCGTGCGCTCAGCCCCGCGCAGGACTACAAGCGCGCGCTCGACGGAGACGCGGGCCCCAACACGGGCGGTATGGGCGCGTACTCCCCTCTCCCCTGGCTGACCGAGCGATTCGGGGGCGAAGCGGAGTTCGTCGAGCTCATCACGCGCGAAGTCGCTCTCCCGGTCGTCAAGCATCTGGATGCCGAGGGCACTCCGTTCATCGGACTGCTCTACGCCGGGCTCATCGTGACCGACGGCGGTGTGCGCGTGATCGAGTTCAACGCGCGCTTCGGCGACCCCGAGACCCAGGTCGTGCTGCCCCGACTCGTGAGCCCGCTCTCCGAGCTGCTGATGTCCGCGGCCTCGGGCACCCTCGAGG
The DNA here is from genome assembly GCF_054165885.1 of Microbacterium sp. HM-570. Classification (NCBI taxonomy): domain Bacteria; kingdom Bacillati; phylum Actinomycetota; class Actinomycetes; order Micrococcales; family Microbacteriaceae; genus Microbacterium; species Microbacterium sp. HM-570. The sequence goes on along the minus strand of NZ_CM135111.1, from coordinate 1,980,484 downwards.
ACGTCGCCCAGCCGGCCTTCGCCGAGGCGGTCGCCGTCACCGTGGTGGTTGCGAGCGAGGGCTACCCGGCAGCGCCCGTGACCGGTCGGCCCATCGGTGGGCTGGATGCAGCGGCATCCGTCGAGGGCGTGCACCTCGCCCACGCAGCCACAGCCTTGTCAGAAGCGGGAAACGACGGAGGCGGACTGATCGCATCCGGGGGCCGTGTCGTCGATGTCGTCGCTCTCGGGACGACATTCGCCGAGGCCCGCAAGCGCGCCTACGAGGCCGTCGACCTGATCGCGCTCGAAGGTTCGCAGCACCGCACCGACATCGCCGCCGGGGTCATCGAGCGCTGAGCCCGCGCCGCCACCGCGTCTTCGGGATAATGGTCGCGTGACCCCCTCCTCTGATCTTCCCGGCTGGCGCCACGTCTACTCCGGAAAGGTTCGGGACCTGTATGTTCCGGCCGACACCCCGGATGGTGTCAGCGCAGAACGGATGCTGGTCGTTGCATCCGATCGTGTGAGTGCCTTCGACCACGTGTTGTCGCCGGGGATTCCCGACAAGGGTGAGCTGCTCACGACACTGAGCATGTGGTGGTTCGATCTGCTGGAGGGCGGCGACGGCGGTCCGGCGGTCCCGAACCACCTCGCCCCCGACTCGGCCCTGTCGGACGACGACGAACCCGTGCGGCTCATCCCGGCCGAGGTTGCGGGGCGGGCCATGCTGGTGCGCCGCCTCGACATGCTGCCGATCGAGTGCGTCGTACGCGGGTACCTGACGGGCTCCGGGTGGGTCGAGTACCAAGCCGCGGGGACGATCTGCGGCATCCCGCTGCCCGCGGGGCTCGAGAACGGCGACCGCCTCCCCGAACCGATTTTCACGCCCGCGTTCAAGGCCGAGCTCGGCGAGCACGACGAGAACATCAGCTTCGAGCGCACCGTCGAGCTGGTCGGCGAGCAGGCCGCCCACGCCCTGCGGGACGCATCCCTCGAGATCTACGAGCGCGCCGCCCGCCGCGCGGCCGCACACGGCCTGATCCTCGCCGATACCAAGTTCGAGTTCGGCACCGACGAGCAGGGGGTTCTGCGCCTGGCCGATGAGGTACTGACGAGCGACTCGTCCCGCTACTGGGATGCCGAGGCGTGGGCGCGTGGGGGTACACCCGACGAGCGGATGGCGAGCTTCGACAAGCAGATCGTGCGCGACTGGCTGGCGGCACACTGGGACCGCACCGGCGAACCGCCGGAGCTGCCCGACGAGATCGTGGTGCGCACCGCGGGTCGATATCGCGAGCTGCTCTCGCGACTGACCACGTGACCGCTTCCCGCTAAAGCCCCGCGCCGGGCGGCAGCCCCAGCCTCACCGACCGGGACCCGCCGGAAGAACCGAGTCGCGGATGATGAGCTCCGTGTTCAACATCGTGACCCGGGGCGGATCCCGATCGGCGAGCAGGTCGAGGAGTACATCCGCCATGCGCTCTCCCTGTGTGAACGACGGCTGACGCATCGTCGTCAGATGCGGCGAAACAGTCGTGGCCACCGGGGAGTCATCGAACCCGACGATCGCGATGTCTTCCGGAACCCGGATGCCTGCACGTCCCAGCACGGCGAGCGCACCACGCGCCATCAGGTCACTCGCGATGAACAGCGCGTCGGGGCGCTCGGGTGCCTCGAGGATGCGCTCCATCGCGCGGGCACCGCCGTCCGCCGTGAAATTTCCATCCTCGACGGGCCCCGGCTCCAGACCGGCGGCATCGAGCGCCTGACGGAACCCCTCGAGCCGGTCCACACCGGCAGGCATGGTCAGGGGTCCCGAGATCATACTGATCCGGCGGTACCCGCGACCGATGAGGAACTCGGTAACCTCCTGGCCACCGCGCACGTTATCGACGTCGACGTAATAATCCCGTTCGCGGGCACGCACGGGACGACCGCCGAAGACGACGGGAACGGCCGTCGCGATGCGGTCGATGAACGTGTCACTCGTGTGGTGCGACACGATGATCGCGCCGTCGACGCTGCCGCTGCGCAGGTAGCTGGTGGTCTTATCGCCGGGGTCGTCGCTGGCGATGAACAGGTTGAGCACGTAGTCGGACTTATTGACGCGATTGTTGATGCCCAAGACGATGGCGGCGAAGAACGGGTCCCCGAAGAAGCGTGTTGTCTCTTCCGGTACGACCAGCGCGATCGCGTGGGTCTGCCGGGTCGCCAAAGAACGTGCGGCGCGATTGGGCACGTAATTCAGTTTCGAGATCGCGCGGTTGACGGCCTCGAGCGCGGCCGGGCTGACCGAGGTCGACCCGTTCACGACCCGGGAGACCGTGGACCGCGAGACGCCTGCCGCCGCCGCGACCTCTTCGATCGTGGCAGTTCCCTGCGAAGAGCGAGTCCCGATGTCGGCCATGTCATGCCTTCCTGCGCGGGACCTAATCGACCGCGTCGACCTGCTTCGCAGCGTCATCGAGCGTGCGCTCCGCGATGATCCGAGAGTACTCCCGGCCGCTGTCCTTGATCGACCGCACCTGAGTCTCATAGTCGACGCGCACGATACCGAAACGCTTCTCATAGCCCCACGCCCACTCGAAATTGTCGAGCAACGACCAGTAGAAGTATCCGCGCACGTCGACGCCCGCCTCGATCGCGTCGAGCGTCGCGCCCAGATGAGCGCGCACGAACGAGACGCGTTCATCGTCGTGCACGCGCACCACGCCGTCCTCGTTCACTGCTTCGTCGTTATAGGCGGCGCCGTTCTCCGTCACGAAGAGCGAGGTGCCGGCCGGTTCTGCGTAGTCCTCCCAGACGCGCACGAGCAGTCGCGTCAAACCCTCGGGCTGCACCTCCCAGTTCATCGGAGTGCGCGGCAACCCGCGCTCGTGCCAGTAGATGTTCTCGGATGACGGGAAGGGCGAAGCGCTCCGGCGGTCGGTCGGCGCATCCCCCGGTGTCGGTGGGATGACGGGACGGCGACCCCCGACGAGCTCGCCGTGGTAGTAGTTCACACCCAGCGTGTCGATGTGCGTGGAGATCGTCTCGAGATCGCCGGGCAAGATGGCCGCCCGCAGAGCATCGTCGGCGATCTCGTCGAAGATGTCCTGCGGATAGGTGCCGCGGAAGATCGGATCGAGGAACCACCGGTTGAACTGACCGTCGATGCGCCGCGCGGCGTCAAGGTCTGCCGGGTCGGTGGGGTCGACGGGATCGGCCACCGTGAGGTTCAGCGTGACACCGAGGTTCAGGGAGGCATCCCGCGCCCGCAACTCACGCACGGTCTGTCCGTGACCGAGCAGCAGGTGATGCGCCGCCAGCATGCCCTCGGTCTTGCTGTAGTGACCGGGCGCGTGAATTCCCGCCGTGTAGCTGAGGAACGACGAGCACCACGGCTCGTTCAGCGTGGTCCAGACATTCACGCGATCACCGAGGGCGTCGTGCATGTCGAGCGCGTACTCGGTGAACCGGTCGGCCGTGTCGCGGTTGGTCCATCCGCCACGCTCCTCGAGCGCCTGCGGCAGGTCCCAGTGGTAGAGGGTCAGCCACGGCAGGATGTCGGCGCCCAACAGCTCGTCGACCAGGCGCTTGTAGAAGTCCACTCCCTCGGGATTCAACGCCCCGCCGTCGGGACGAACGCGCGACCACGATGTCGAGAAGCGGTACGTCTGCAGCCCCATCGACTTCATCAGCGCGACGTCGTCGCGGTACAGGTGATAGTGATCGCACGCGACGTCGCCGTTATCGGCATTGATGACGGCCCCGGGGACCCGCGAGAAGGCATCCCAGATCGAGTCCCGGCGGCCACCCTCGTGTGCAGCGCCTTCGATCTGATAAGCCGCGGTCGCAGCCCCGAAGAGGAACTCGGGGGGAAACGAACGCTCGGTGCTCTCAGTCATGCTCATGGGGGCCCTCCTGATATCGGTGCTCATGCTAGCCCTTCACTGCTCCGGCCATGATGCCGCTGACGAGCTGCTTGCCGGCGAAAGCGAAGAGCAACAGGAGCGGAATGGTCGCGAGGAGCACACCGGCGAGGACGATCGAATAGTCGACGAAATAGTTGCCCTGTAGCAGCGATAGCGCGACGGGCAACGTCGGGCTCTGCCGGTCGAGGACGATGAACGGCCAGAAAAACTGATTCCAGGCGCCGACGAACGTGAAGAGGAAGAGCATGGCGGCGGCCGGTCGAGCAGCCACGACACCGACTGTCCAGAACGTGCGCAGCATCGATGCGCCGTCCACGCGAGCGGCCTCGATGAGCTCGTCGGGCACGGTCTGGCTGAGATACTGCGTCATCCAGAAGACGCCGAACGCGCTTGTCAGCGCTGGGACGATGACCGCACCGATGTTGCCGGTCCAGCCGAGATCGGCGAACAGGATGTAGAGCGGAACGACCCCGAGCTGCATCGGCACCGCCATCGTCGCAACCACGAACGCCAGCAACCACTTTCCGCCGCGGAAGCGGAGTTTCGCGAACGCCCAGCCGGCGAGGGTCGAGAACACCACGACGGACGACGCGATGAGTGTCGAACTGAAGATCGAGTTCCAGAGCGCGACCCAGAAGTTGACGGCGGGATCGCCGACGACCGACAGTGCGTTACTGATGAAGTTGCCGCCCGGGATCCACGACATGTTCGGGTCGTTGATCGTCGAGGCGGTGCCCGACCCGATGAGGAACGACCAGTAATACGGGAAGATCGCCGAGGCCACGACGACGCCCAGACCGATGTAGACCCACACTCCCGCGCGGATGCCGCGGATCTTGGTCGTCTTCTCGCCCCGACGACGCTGGCGCGCGTTGGGGAGGTTCTCTTCGACGACTGCCAGGGGCGGGGTGCTGATAGCGCTCACGATGCGTCTCCCTTGCGGCCACGGCGGCTCCTGCGGTTGCGTACGACGCCGCGACCACCCCCGTCGTCACGCACGAGCCGTCGCGTGATGAGCAGATTCAGAAGGCCGATGGCCAGGATGATGACGAACAGGATCCACGCGAGCGCCGCCGCACGGCCGAAGTTGAACTCGCCCCAACCGATGTTGTAGAGGTACAGCGTGATCGTGAGCCATTGCTGCGCCGGACCGCCCTCGCCCGTGTTGTCGAACATGCGCGGCTCGTCGAAGATCTGGAGCCCGCCGATGGTCGACGTGATGACGACGAAGATGAGCGTCGGGCGCAGCGACGGCAGCGTGATGCTGACGAACTGGCGGAAGGCGTTCGCACCGTCGACGGTCGCGGCCTCGTAGTACTCGCGCGGCACCGCCTGCATGGCGGCCAGCAGGATGAGGGCGTTGTAACCGGTCCAGCGGAAGTTGACCATGGTCGCGATCGCGATGTGGCTCCAGAACGGATCCTTGTGCCAGGGGACGGGCGCAAGACCGATGTCGGTCAGGAAGCCGTTCACGAGCCCGTAGTTGTCGCCGAACATGTTGCTGAAGATCAGGGCCACCGCGACCGGCGCCATGACATACGGGAGCAGAACGCTCATGCGCCAGAAGGTTTTGCCGCGGATGTTGCGGTCGAGCATCGCCGCGATGAAGATCGCCAGGGCCAACTGCGGGATCGTCGAGAGCAAGAAGATGCTGAAGGTGTTGCGCAGCGCGGTCCAGAACTTCGGATCGTTCAGGATCCACGCGTACTGCTCGAACCCGATGAACGTTCCAGAGTTACGGACCAGGTCCCATTCCTGAAACGAGATCACCGCCGTGAAGATGATCGGAAACAGTCCGATGATCGCGAAGAGGATGAAGAACGGCGCGATATAGACGTAGGGCGAGTACTTGTGGTCCCACCGCGTCAGCTTGCTCCGGAACGGAAGTTTCGTCTTCGGGGGATCCTGCCGCTCGGGGCGGGGATGGGGCGTCGCCCGGGGCCGGGTCTCGGTCGCGGTCACGTGGGACTCCGTATCTTCGGTCTCGGTGGCAGGGGGTAGCGGTCACGGAAAACGAGTGATGCGGGCCGCACCGCTGGGCGCGGCCCGCATCACTCAGACCATCAGAACGCTTCGACCTCTGTGACCCACGTGTTCCACGAGCTGGTCGCGTCCTCGGTTCCGTCGAAGACGCGGTTGACCGCGTTCTGCAGACCGTCGTGGTACTTGAAGTAGTTCGCGCTCTTGTACGGACGGACCGTCACGGCCTCGGCGCGGTCGGCACCGATCTCGCCGGTCTTCGCTCCGTTGAAGTACGCGTTCGTGTGGTCCGTCAGCTTGGTGTCGCTGTATGCCTCTGTCTGGCTCGGGAACGCGCTGACGTTCAGGAACGCGTCGACCTGCTGCTCGGGAGCGGAAAGCCAGGCGGCCAGCTCCTGGGCCGCCTCGACGTTCTTACCGTTCGCCGGGACAGTCAGGTACGAACCCCCCCAGTTACCGCCACCGTTCGGGAAGACATTGGCGATGTTCCAGGTCGTGACATCGGGTGCGTAACCCTCGATGATGCCCTGCATCCAGCCGGGGCAGAGGACCGTGGCGAACTCGTCGTTCTGGAACGACGCGATCCAGTCATCGCCCCACTGGGACGAGTAGGCGGCGTTCGGGATGGCTCGCTCGACGACGGAGGTGTAAGCGTCCTCGATTTCGGGGTTCGTCGTCGCGATGACGGTGCCGTCGGGCTTGTCGTACGTGTACTCCATCTGGTTCACGATGCCCTGAAGCACCGAATTGGCCGAGTCGATCATCGTCTTGCCCGTGGCCGCCTTGTACTGGTCGGCGACGTCGAAATAGGTGTCCCAACCGCCGTCGAACAGCGCGGCGACCTCGGTCGGGTCGCTCGGCAGGCCGGCAGCCTCGAACAGGTCAGCCCGGTAGCAGATCGCCTGCGGGCCGATGTCGGTGCCGTAGCCGATCAGGTTGCCGTCGGGATCGGTCGCGGCGGCTTCCTTCCAATCGATCCAGCGACCCTTGAGGTCGTCGGGAACCGGGGCGAGCAGGTCGGAGTACTGCATGGCCTCGGACAGCCAGTCGACCTCGACGGCCTCGATGTCGGCGAGGCCATCCTTGCCGAGCTTCTGGAAGAAGTTCTTGCGGGCGTCGCCGGACTCAGCGGCCTTGTTGTGGACGATCGTGATGCCCGGGTTCTCGTCCTCGTACTTCTGGAGGAACTCGTCCGTGTAGCCAAAGTTGTTGAACGTGGCGATCGTGAGGGTGATCTCCTCGTCGGATCCCCCCGAAGGCGAATCGCTCCCTCCGCCGGAACAGCCGGCAAGGACGATAGCGGAAGCGGATACGGCGGCGACGATCGTTGCAGCCCTGCGCACGGCGCGTGAATTCACGGTCACTCCTTCGTGATGTGGTCGATGTGTATTGCTGTGACGCCGGGCTCGTTCCCGTCGACATGCCTTCCGTGGGATCGCTCCCATCGGGGTGAGCCAAAACTATGGGAGCGGTCCCATGAATATCAAGAGAGCGCTCCCATATCGTTTATCACGATTGGATCACGGGCAATCGAATGCTTCAATCGGACCGCGGATGCGACCGCCCCTAGACTGGTCGGGCACCCCCGCCCCCCACAGTCGGAGCCGTCACATGCCCACCATCGTCGTCGACGTCATGCCCAAGGCAGAGCTGCTCGACCCGCAGGGAAAAGCCGTCACGGGCGCGCTTTCGCGTCTCGGGGTCGAAGATTTCAGCGCTGTCCGCATGGGTAAGCGTTTCGAACTCACCGTCGACGGCGAGGTCACCGAGGACGTTCTCGCGACCGCACGCCGCATCGCCGACGAGATCCTCTCGAACTCGGTCATCGAGGACGTCGTCGAGATCTCGGTCGTCGAAAGCACGCGCGCAGAAAGCACGCGCGCAGAAGGCACGGTCGTAGAAGGCACGGTCGGCGAGTGAGCCTCCCCCGCATCGGGGTCGTCACCTTCCCGGGATCCCTCGACGACTCCGACGCCCGCCGCGCGGTGCGCCTCGCGGGCGGCGAGCCGGTCGCGCTCTGGCACGGCGATCACGACCTCCACGGCGTCGACGCGATCATTCTGCCGGGCGGGTTCAGCTACGGCGACTACCTGCGCGCCGGTGCAATCGCCGCGCGCGCGCCGATCATGACCGACATCCGCGACGCGGCCGACAAGGGGATGCCGGTGCTCGGTATCTGCAACGGCTTCCAGATGCTCGTCGAGGCACACCTGCTGCCGGGCGGACTCATCCGCAATGCCCACCAGCAGTTCATCCGTCGCGACCAGCGGCTGCGCGTGGAGAACACCGACACCGCGTGGACCAACGGGTTCCAGCCGGCTCAAGAGATCGTCATCCCGCTGAAGAACGCGGACGGCGGCTACATCGCCGACGACGAGACGCTCGACCGCATCGAAGGCGAAGGGCAGGTCGCATTCCGCTACGTCGGAGTGAACCCGAACGGCTCGCTGCGCGACATCGCCGGCGTGACGAACGCCCGCGGCAACGTCGTCGGCCTGATGCCGCACCCCGAGCACGCCGTCGAACCGGGCTTCGGGCCGGACACGTCGGTCGCGATGCGCTCGGGCGAAGACGGACGCATCTTCTTCGCCAGTGCCATAGAGGCCGTTCTGCAAAACGCCTGACCCCGACGGAGCCCGCTAGCGTCGAAGGATGAACCGCGCACTCCGCACGCTCACCGTTACCGTTCCCTCCCCCCAAGTTCTCGAGGACCTCGGTCCCGTGCCGAATGGCGTGGACGTTCTGGTGTGGCCGATGGACGGGCCCGCGCCACGAAAACACCTCGACCTCGTGGTCGTGCCATACATGTCGGGCGGAAGCGGCTTCCACTGGCTCGAAGGCGTCGAGACCGGCGTGCTGCAGGGACAATCCATCGGCTACGACGGAGTCGCGGATCACCTACCGCCCGGGCGACAGTTCGCCAATGCCGCGTCGGTGCACGAGACGGCCACCTCCGAGTTGGCGCTGACACTCGCTCTCGCGGCGCAGCGGCGCATCCCCGAGCTCGTACACGCGCAGGCCACTCAGACCTGGATGCAGGAAGCGAGCACCGGCCTCGCCGACCAGCGTGTGTTGCTGCTCGGTTACGGCGGTGTCGGAAAGGCGACGGCCGCACGCCTCGCGCCCTTCGAGGTCGATCTCGTGCCGGTGGCGACGCACGCCCGCGACGAGGACGGGGTGCACGTGCACGGTGTCGACGAACTGCCGGAGTTGCTCCCCCATGCCGACATCGTCATCCTGACTCTGCCCGGTGGAGATGCGACGCGGCACATCGTCGACGACGCCGTGCTGTCTGCGTTGCCGGATGGTGCGCTGGTGATCAACGTGGGCCGTGGCTCTTTGATCGACACCGCCGCGCTGGTCGATCACGCGGGCCGTGGCCGCATCCGCGCCGCGCTCGACGTCACCGATCCGGAGCCGCTGCCCGCGGGGCATCCCCTCTGGACGACTCCCGGGGTATTGATCGCGCCGCATGTCGGCGGATTGACATCGGCGATGCGGCCGCGTGCGGCTCGCCTGATCCGTCGGCAGATCGAGCGGATGCTGCGGGGCGCGCCGCCGCTCAACATCGTGATCGGCGGCTGATCGCGCCCCACCCGTGGCTCAGCGGTCGGTGAAGGACGGAGTGTCGATGTCGTCGCCCGACCAGAGGTCTTCGCACGAGACCGCGAGCGCGTGGTGGCGCGCAAGGTAGGCTCTCGCGCCGCGATCCCCCGACAGTGCGTGTGAGAGCGGAACGAAATGCTCGGCACCGATGAGGACCGGATGACCGGGGTCGCCGCCGTACGTCGCCTGCACGAGTGCCCGCCTCGGCGCGACGGCCGCGGCGGCGATGACCCGGCGGACGACGGCGGGCGGAGCATCCGGGGTGTCCACCGGCATGATCACGAGGGCTGACGCGGATCGCTCGCCCGCCGCGGCGAGCCCTTTCGAGATCGTGGCCGACAGGCCGAGCCGCCAGTCGGGCACGACAACGATCTCGGCATTCGGCGGAACGAGGTCGCGGGCTTCCGTCGCCGAGGCCCCGAGCGCCACGAGCACCTGACCGCAGCCCCCGGCGCGGAGGGTACGCACGGCACGAACGACCCACGGCATGCCGTTGCCGTCTCGGGCCAGGGCCTTCGGACCGCCGAACCGTGTACCAGCGCCGGCAGCGAGCACGAGGCCGAGCACGGCACCGGACGCCTGATCGGTGAGCTCGAAGTCCGGCGGGCGCATGGTGCCGTCAGCGTATCGCGCAGGAAACATCGCGCGGCTAGCGTTGCAGGATGCTCGAACTCGCCGCAGACCTGCTGCCGCACCTCAGCGTTGGCGAGTCGGTCGCTGTGGTCACGGTGACACGTGTCGCGCGCAGCGCTCCGCGGGGTGTCGGTGCGTCGATGGCCGTCACGGCGGATGGCTCGGTGATCGGCTCGATCTCCGGGGGCTGCGTCGAGGGCGACGCGATCGTGCTCGCCCATGCCGTGCTGGCCGACGGAGTCGCCCGCGCGGCCCGTTTCGGGTTCAGCGACGAGCGCGCGCACGCCGCGGGCCTCGCGTGTGGCGGCGAAGTGGATGTGCTCGCGTATGTCCTGCGACCCGACGATGAGGTGGCGCGGCACGCACTGGAGATGGCGGCCCGCGATGAGCGCGTGACCATCGCCCTCGGCATCGGCACGCCTCACGTGGGCACCGTGGCCGACGCATCCGTCCTCTCACGAGTCGCTGCCGAGGCGCTCGCCGAATTGGATGCGGCGGCGCTGTTGGCCGAGACGGTCCCGATCGCTGACCGCACCTGGCTCGCGGTGTCTCGGGCTCCCCGCGCCCGCCTGATCATCGTGGGTGCGGGGGAACACGCGGCAGCGCTGTGCCGGGTGGCCAGCGCGGCGGGATACGCGGTCACCGTGTGCGACCCCTGGCCCTTGCTGGCGACCTCGGAGCGCTTCCCCGACGCGACCGACATCGTGATCGCCGATCCCGGCGAGTATCTGACGTCGCTTGCCGCGGAAGTCAGTTCTGTCGATGCTCGAACGGCCGTCTGCGTGCTCTCCCACGACGAACGCATCGACATCCCCGCGCTTCATGCCGCGCTCGGCATGAACGTCGGTTTCGTCGGCGCGATGGGTGCTCGGAGCACGGTCGCGCAGCGTGCGATCGCGCTGCGCGAGCGCGGGGTGACGGACGCCGACCTGGCCCGCCTGCACTCTCCGCTCGGACTGGACCTCGGCGGTTCGTCACCCGAAGAAGCCGCCGTCGCCGCCATTGCCGAGATCATCGCAGCGCGACACGGGACATCGGGTGGCCCGTTGCGGGATGCACGCGGCCCGATCCACGCCCGCACCCCCGGCGGCGCCGGCATCCCAGCTCCGACCTGCTCGCCCTTCTAGTCGCGGGCTCGAGCTCGCGGTCGGGCTCGGGCTCGGTTGCCACCGAAACACCCCGCGCGCGGCCAGACACCCCTGCCACGGGGTGTCTGGCCGCACGTCCGGTGTTTCGCCGACAGGTCGTCCCGCGAGAGCGACGATCCGCCCGCCTCGGGGCCGGTGCTACGCTCTCCGCACTGCGTGTCCTAACAACCATGACCTCCCGGCGATCGTCGGTGAACCGAGCCGGTGGCTCAGGGCGGGGACTGCTGACTTCACCCGTCACAGCACCCCGGAGGCCCCCGTGTCCACATCTGCATCCACGCCCACATCCATGCCCGTCGATAAGTCCCAAGCGGGCCTGAACGCGCGGCAGTACCACATCGGTATCGCGCCCGGCGAGGTCTCGTCCGTGGCCCTGCTGCCCGGCGATCCGTTTCGGGTTCCGTTCGTCGCGGAGTTCTTGACGGAGGTACGCGAGGTCGCGCACAACCGCGAGCACCGCACCATGACGGGCTGGTACAAGGGCCGGCACATCACCGCGACCTCGACCGGAATGGGGTGCCCGTCTACCGCGATCGCCGTCGAGGAATTGGCCCGTGTCGGTGTCACCTCGTTCATCCGCGTCGGCAGCTCGGCGGGGCTGCAGCCGGGCATAGCGCCCGGAGACCTGCTCGTCAGCGAGGGCAGCTTCCGCAACGACGGCACGACGGATGCGTATCTCCCGAAGGGTTTCCCGGCGGTCCCCGACCTCGAGCTCACGCTGGCGCTGGCGCGTCATTCGGAGCGGATCGCCGCGGCGTCGGGAACACATTCCTTCCGGGGAATCAGCGTGAGCGACGACGCGTTCTACGCGGAAACACCGGAATGGATCGCCGAGCTGAACCGTATGGGCATTCTCAACGTCGAGATGGAGGCATCCGCTCTGTACATCGTCGCGCGGCTGCGTGGCCTGCGTGCCGGCATGGTGTGCGCCGCGTCCAGCAACCTGGTCGACGGCGCATCACTCTACGACGAGAAGAACTCCGCGCTCAAGGACGGCTGGATGCGGAGCATCGAGGCCGCCCTCGAAACGGCTGTCGAACTCGAGCTGTAGGCATCGCGCGCTGCATTCTGGGTGCGCCGATCAACCTGGGGCGTCGGAATCCCCGACGCCCCAGCGCGCAGTTGCACGTCAACGGCCCGAGTGCACGGTTGCACGTGAAACACTCACGAAATCGGGCGCTGGTTGGATGGACGGATGCGGCGACGCATCCGCGGAAGGAGGGCTGGTGGACCTGAACACCATCACGAGCTTCCGGCGCGCGACCAGCCGCGCCGACCTCGCCCTCGCCCCAGGCGAGATCATCCTCGGCGGCGGGACCTGGCTCTTCGGCGAACCACAGTCCCACGCCACCGGCCTGGTCGACCTGACGACGATGGGCTGGCGTGATCTCGAGGTAACGGCGGCCGGGCTGACGATCGGCGCGACCTGCACGATCGCCACGCTCGTCGCCTTCGCCGAGGGACGGACGACGGATGCCGTGGCCCCGGCCGACTGGTCCGCCGTCGCTCTCTTCCCCGTCGCTGCGAACGCCCTGCTGGCCTCGTTCAAGATCTGGAACACCGCGACGGTCGGGGGAAACGTCTGCCGCTCATTCTCCGCGGGCGCGATCGTGTCTCTCGCGTCGGCGCTCGATGGCGAGGCCGTGATCTGGACGCCGAACGGCGGCGAGCGCCGCACCCCCGTCGCCGAGCTCATGACGGGCAACGGCACGAATGATCTCGCCCGCGGCGAGGTTGTCCGCGCCGTCAATCTCCCCGCGCATGCTCTCCGATCCCGCGCCGTCATGCGCAAGATCGCCCTCGCCGAGCTGGGCCGTTCGGGAGCGGTCGTGACCGGACGGATCGACCGCGATGGGTGCGCCGTTTTCAGCGTCACCGCCGCGACCCTCACGCCGACCGTTCTGCGCTATCCGGCGCTTCCCGCGGCGGCGCAGCTCGCGACCGATGTCGCGGGGGCACCGGACTTCTACACCGATCCCCTCGGGTCAGCCGACTGGCGTCGCGGTGTCAGCATCGAGCTCGCGGAGCGGATCCGCGTCGAACTCGCCGCGCCCGCCGACTCTGGGAACACCGCATGAAGATCGAGATCAACGGCGCACCCGTCGAGGTAGAGCCACGCCCGGGTCAGTGCCTGCGCACGCTGCTGCGCGAGCACGGCCACACCGAGGTCAAGAAAGGGTGCGACGCGGGAGATTGCGGCGCGTGCGCCGTCATCCTCGACGGCCAGCCGGTGCACTCGTGCATCATCCCCGCGATGCGGGTCGACGGCAGCACGGTGACGACGGCCGCGGGCCTGGCCCCCGGCGATGACCTCCATCCCGTGCAAGAGGCGATCATCGAGAACTTCGGCTTCCAGTGCGGTTTCTGCACCCCGGGAATGAGCGTCACGGCCTCCACCCTCACCGAGGCCGATCTGCCGGACCTCGACCGCCGCATGAAGGGCAGCCTCTGCCGTTGCACCGGGTACCGCCCGCTCCGCGAGGCGATCATCGGTGCCGTGCACGAGACAGGGCGGAGAGCGGCCATCGCGGAACAAGTTGCCGGTCAAGCCGCCGAACAAGATATGTCGCAGACGGATGCCAGAGCCCCGACATCCGTCTGCGGTGATTCATGCGAGGGTTCCTGCGGCGCTGCCGCCACGGCGACACCGTCGGGTGTCGGCACCTCGGTCTCGCCCGAGCCCGCCCGGCGAGTGGTGCAGGGTCGCGAGCCCTACACCTTCGATGAACCCGTCACGGGTGCCCTCGTGCTGCGGGTCGTGACCTCGCGACATGCGCACGCACGCATCCTGTCCATCGATACTTCGGCCGCACGCGCCGTTCCGGGGGTCGTCGCGGTTTTCACGCATGAGGATGCTCCCGCCACCCGGTACTCTTCTGCCCGGCACGAACATCGCACCGACGACCCGGACGACACCCGCGTGCTCGACGACATCGTTCGCCACGTCGGGCAACGGGTCGCGGCGGTCGTCGCCGAGACCTCGCAGGCCGCCGAGCAAGCGTGTCGGCTGGTCGAGGTCGAGTACGAGGTGTTGCCCGCGGTCTTCGATGCGGCAGCCGCCCGCATGCCGGGTGCCCCGTTGCTGCACGCCGATCGGACACCCGACGACCGTGTCGCGGATGCGTCGCGCAACGTCGTCGCCGCGCTCCACGATGGATACGGGGGCGATATCGAAGCGGCCCTCGCCGCCAGCGCGATCCGCGTCGGTGGAACCTGGCAGACGTCCCGGGTCAGTCACGCACAGCTCGAAACGCACGGATCCGTGGGCTGGATGGACGAAGACGACCGTCTGGTCATCCGCTCCAGCACCCAGGTACCATTCCTCACGCGTGACGAACTGGCCCACGTCTTCGATCTGCCGCGCGAGCGCCTGCGCGTCTACGCACCCCGCGTGGGCGGCGGCTTCGGCGGCAAGCAGGAGATCTTCACGGAGGACCTGGTGGCCCTTGCCGTGCTGCGCACCGGACGTCCCGTCGCGTACGAGTTCTCTCGCACCGATCAGTTCCAGCGGGCGTCGCTGCGCCACCCCATGCGGGTTTCGGTCGAGCTCGGCGCCAATGAGGACGGAACCCTGACCGCGATCAAGCTCGATGTGCTGAGTGACACCGGCGCGTACGGCAACCACGCGATCGGCGTGCTGTTCCATGGCTGTTCCGAGTCGATCAGCCTCTACAACGCCCCGGCGAAACGTGTTGATGCCGAGGCCGTGTACACAAACAATGTTCCGTCGGGCGCGTTCCGCGGGTACGGCCTGGGGCAGGTGCAGCTCGGCGTCGAATCCGCATTGGACCTGCTCGCCCAACGCCTCGACATCGACCCGTTCGAGCTGCGCCGCATCAACGCCGTCCGCGACGGCGACCCCCTGCTCGCGTGGCACGCCGAACACGAACCCGAGGTGCGCTGGGGCAGCTACGGCCTGGACCAGTGCCTCGACCTCGCGCAGGGCGCCCTGGCTCGGGGCAATGGCGTGACGGCACCGGATGGCTGGCTCGTCGGCGAGGGCATGGCCTCGACGCTGATCGCGACGATGGCCCCGCGCGGACATATCGCGCACGCCACCGCGACGCTCTGGCCCGACGGAACGTATGAGCTCCACACCGGCACGGCCGAATTCGGCAACGGCACCACCACCGTGCAGCGCCAGATCGCGGCATCCGTCTTCGGCGTCGACGGCGGGCGCGTGACGCTGAAGCATGCCGATACGGACGGGGTCGCACATGACACCGGTGCGTTCGCATCGGCGGGCACGACCGTCGCGGGCAAGGCTGTGTACGCCGCGTGCGTCGCGCTGCGCGACCGGATGCTCGGGATCGCCGCCGCCCTGAACGGCTCCGAACCCGGCGCGTGCACGCTCACGCCCGAGGGGGTGCGTACGCCGTCGGGGGTCGTGTCGCTCGGCGAGATCGTCGCTGCTGCTGCGGCGGCGGCTCCGAACCCGAGCACGGGCGTTCGGCCCGAGGGCCTGACCGCTGACGGCGCCGAATACGGCGAGGAGCGCTCGCTCGCCTTCAACGTTCACGCCGTACGGGTCGCGGTCGAGCCATCCACCGGATCCGTGCGCATCCTGCAGTCGGTGCACGCCGCAGACGCGGGCTTCGTCATGAATCCGGCGCAGTGCCGCGGGCAGATCGAAGGCGGAGTGGCGCAGGGCGTCGGCAGCGCGCTCTACGAAGAGGTCTATGTCGACGACCGCGGCGGCGTGGTGAACCCGATGTTCCGCACCTACCGCGTGCCGCAGTTCGCCGACATTCCCGACACCGAGGTCTACTTCGCTGATACGAGCGACGACCTCGGTCCGTTCGGTGCGAAGTCGATGAGCGAGTCGCCGTACAACCCCGTCGCGCCCGCGATCGGCAACGCAATCGCCCGCGCACTCGGACGACGCCCGTACGAGCAGCCGTTCTCGCGCGACCGCGTCTGGCGACTCGCGCGGGCCTGACTCAACGGTGGGCGCGGCCCGCGGCGATGAGTGCGGTCGCCTCGGAGCGCGAGGTGACCCCGAGCTTGCGGAAGACCTTCGAGACGTGGAACTTGACCGTGTTCTCGCTGATCCCCAGCCGGGCCGCGATCGCCCGGTTGCGTAGGCCCTGCGTCATCAGCTCGAGGATCTCGAGCTCTCGCGGACCGAGCCGCGCGATGAGCGGGTCATCGCCGTGGGTATGGGGAGGGTCGAGCGGCATCACGACCGATAGCTCGGAGCCCCATCCCTCGGTCGCCGCGAGGGTCATCTCGCCGTTGACGGCCGAGACCCGCTGTCGGAGTTCATAGAGGGCGTCGTCGCCGAGCGATTCGTCGCCGGGGCCGTCGTCACGAACGCTGATCAGAAGGTTGCGGCCGTCGCAGTCCCACTTGACCCGCACCCGGGACGTGCCCGGTTGTTCGACGGATGCCAGAATCGCACGGCGCACGATCGCGCGGGCACCGTGGGCGATCTCGCTCGGCAGCGCCCGCCCGTCCACGGGCGGTTCGACGAACTGCACGTCCACGTCGCGATAGCGCACGAGTGGCACGAGATCATCACGCAGCCGCTCGAACGCGGAGGTGACCGGCTCTTCCGTGAAGGTGCGGACGAGATCGGTCGAGGTGCGCAGCTGCACCATTGCGTGCGCCGCGACACCGACGGCGGCCTGGCGGGCGGCGTGGTCGTCGGTCGAGGGCGATCGCAGCACCGCGAGCAGTGCCTCCAGGGTGCGCGAGTGGCTGTCGCTGAGCTCGGCGACGACCTCGGCGCGCACTCCGGCCGCGGCTCGCGACTCGAGCAGATAACTCGGCGATGCGTCCCGTGCCGGCTGTCGGATCCGCACCGCGACGATCCGCCAGAGTTGCAGCAGCTCGTCCTCGCTGCGCGGATCGGCCGCGATGGCTTGGCCGATGCCAATGTCGATGCCGGGGCCGGGGCCGGGGCCGGGGCCGGGATCGACCAGCACGAGCAACGGCCCGGTCTCGGACAGCGCCAGCACCGCGTCCCGCAGCTCCCCGCCGAGAACGACCCGCTCGCGACCGACACCCGGTCCGGCGAGAGACGCCCGTGCCTCCACCATCTCGGAGAGCACGACTCGCGACGCGAGATCGGGATCACCGTGGTGTTTGAGCGGATGACTCACGTCATCCTCGGCCAGGATGATCAGCGCGGAATGCGGGATCTTCGGGGCGAGGTACTCCGAAAGCGCGCGGGCGAGCTCGGGCAGCGGCGCCGAGACGATCTCGGCCAGAGCGGCGATCACGGTCGTGCCGGCGGCATCCGATCCGCGCATCTCGCTCCCGCCGCGCAGGGTCCCCTCGCCGGGCTGAGGCTTCTTCGCGCGTTTCAGCGGCATCGGTCGATGGTAACTGCCGCTGGCGCGATTCGCGCTACCCGAACGGGTAGTGGGAACTACCCCGAACGCCGATGGTGCTACCGAAACGGGTGGCGCAGTCTGGAAGAGCCGCCGACGTCGACCCGACGCGCGCGCGGCTCGAAGGTTCGGAGAGGAGCCACATGTCGCACAACCGCGCCGTCGCCTACAAGGGACCGGGCAAGGTCGAGGTCATCGACACCGAATACCCCACCTTCGAGCTGAAGGATGGTCCGGGCGTCAATCCCGCGAACGTCGGACGCAAGCTCCCGCACGCCGTCATCCTGAAGACCGTCGCCACCAACATCTGCGGATCGGACCAGCACATGGTCCGTGGCCGGACGACGGCGCCCGCGGGACTGGTCCTGGGACACGAGATCACCGGCGAGGTCGTCGAGGTCGGTCCCGATGTCGAATTCGTGAAGGTCGGCGACATCGTCTCGGTGCCCTTCAACATCTCGTGCGGCCGCTGCCGCAACTGCAAGGAGGGCAAGACGGGCATCTGCCTGAACGTCAACCCCGACCGGCCCGGCAGCGCCTACGGCTACGTCGACATGGGCGGATGGGTCGGCGGGCAGGCCGAGTACGTTCTCGTGCCGTACGCCGACTGGAACGCCCTCGTCTTCCCGGATCGCGAGCAGGCCCTCGAGAAGATCCTCGACCTGACGATGCTCTCCGATATCTTCCCCACCGGCTTCCACGGCGCGGTCACCGCCGGGGTCGGCGTGGGATCGACCGTCTACATTGCGGGCGCGGGCCCCGTCGGCCTCGCCGCGGCAGCCGGCGCGCAGCTTCTCGGTGCGGCCGTCGTCATCGTCGGCGACCTGAACGAAGAGCGGCTCGCGCAGGCGCGGAGCTTCGGATGCGAGACCCTCAACGTCGGCGACGGGGATGTGCCGGATCAGCTGGCCCAGCTGCTCGGTGTGCCCGAGGTCGACGCCGCCGTGGACGCGGTCGGGTTCGAGGCACGCGGCCAGGGCCACGGCGCCGATGCGGCCGAAGCCCCCGCCACGGTCTTGAACTCGCTCATGGATGTGACTTCAGCGGGCGGCGCGATCGGCATCCCCGGCCTCTACGTCACGGGAGACCCGGGCGCGGCCGACGAGGCGGCGCAGAAGGGCTCGCTGTCGCTGAGCTTCGGCACCGGTTGGGCGAAGTCGCTCTCGTTCACGACCGGCCAGTGCCCCGTCATGCGGTACAACCGACAGCTCATGATGGCGATCCTGCACGACAAGGTGCAGATCGCGAAGGCCGTCAACGCCACCTCGATCCCGCTCGAGGATGCCCCGCGCGGCTACGCGGAATTCGATGCGGGCGCCGCCACCAAGTACGTGCTCAACCCCAACGGGTACATCGCGGCGTGACTGCGCCCCCGACATCCGTCTCGACTGCACTTCCCACCACCCCTCACGATCGAAGGAGAACACCATGTCAGCTCTCACCCTCGCGGACGCCCGCACCCTGATCGCCGCCGCCGAAGCGCGTGCCGACGAGATCGGCCAGCCGATGAACATCGCCGTCGTCGACGCTGGCGGCAACCTGATCGCCCACGTTCGCCAGGATGGCGCCTGGATGGGCAGTATCGACATCTCGATCAGCAAGGCGTGGACGTCGCGCGCGTTCGACATCCAGACCAAGGACCTCGGCGATAACTCGCAGCCGACCCAGCAGTTCTTCGGCATCCACACCACCAACGGCGGCAAGGTCGCGATCTTCGCGGGCGGCGTGCCCCTGCTGCGCGACGGCGTCGTCGTCGGTGGCCTGGGTGTGAGCGGCGGCTCGGGCGAGCAAGACCAGACGGTCGCCGAGGCCGGTGCCGCCGCTCTCTGACGCTGCGGGTTTCGGCGGAAGGGCGGGGAGGTGCGGGAGGGCGGGGACGGACTACCAGCGCCCGGCGCCGGTGCCGGCGCCGCGGAGCCCCTGCTTGACCACGACGAGACGGTACGTGCTGCCCTCCGCAGACCACCAGCGGTGGTGAACACCGCCCGCATAGTAGGCCGAATCCCCCGCTCCGAGCGTGGAGTGCTCGCCCTCGATTTCGATGTGGATCGCGCCCTCGACCACGTAGAGGAACTCGTCCTCGGCATGCACGAAGATCTCGCCGGGTTCAGTGGCCCCGCCCGACACTTCCATCGGATGCAGCGGCCGGCCGCCGCGCGCCAGCATCCGGGCCGACCCCGCGGCGAATCCCTCGGGCACAGATTCGCCCGCGGCGCCCTGTCGATGCACCTCGACGGCGGGATGAGCGGATGCCGCGGCATCCGCTTCTGCGATCAACTCGATCGGGCTCGTCTCGAGCGCCGAGGCGATACGCCGCAGCGACGACAGGCTCGGCTGGGCGAGCCCACGCTCCAGCTGGCTGAGGAACGGATGCGAGAGGTCCGTCGTCTCTGCGAGCCGGACGAGGGTCATGCCGCGTGCGTGTCGCACCCGTCGAATGGCCGCCCCGAGCCGCGCGTCCGCGTCATCCGCACCGGACGGTCTCGCCGCAAGGGTCGACGTCATGATCAGAACCCCGCTAGGCCGGCAACGCGACGCCGCGGGAGCCCGCGTACTCCCCCACGCGTTCGACGTAGGCGGCCTTCTGTTCGGGCGTGAGCCAGGATGCCTCGAACGAGTTGATCGCGAGCTGCACGAGGTCCGTCTCGGACAGCCCCGCGTGCTCCGCGAGCGCGACGTAGTTGTCGCCGACGTACGCGCCGAAGTACGCGGGATCGTCCGAGTTGATCATGACCCGCAGGCCCGCCCGCATCAGGCTGACGATCTCGTCGGCCTTCATCTGCTCGGTGACGAACGAGTTCGAGACGGGGCAGCACGTGAATCCCAGCCCGCGCTCCTTCGCCAGGGCGATGAGTTCGGGATCTTCGACGATGTTGGTGCCGTGGTCGATCCGCTCGACGTCGATGTCGGTGAGCACCGCACGGATGTTGTCGATCGAGCCGACCTGGTCGATGTCGCAGTGCATGGTCAACCGGAAGCCTTCCGTGCGCGCACGGGCGAAAACCTCCGAAAACTTGCTGGGCGGGTTGTCCCGCTCATCCGAGTCGAGCCCCACGCCGATGATCCAGTCCTTGTAGGGCAGGGCCGACTCGAGCGTCGCCGCCGCATCCTCCGCAGAGAAGTCACGCAAGAAGCAGAGGATGAGTTCTGCCGAGATGCCGAGCTCGTCGCCCGCGCGAACGGCGGCGCGGTGGTATCCCGTGATGACGTTCTCGAAGGGCACGCCGCGGCTCGTGTGGGCCTGCGGGTCGAAGAACATCTCGGCGTGCACGACACCCTGCTCCTTCGCGCGCAACAGGTAGGCCCAGGCGAGGTCGTGGAAGTCGTCGGCCGTCTGCAACACCTGCATGGCCGGGTAGTAGACCGCGAGGAAGCTCGTCAGGTCGGTGAAGTTGTAGGTCGCCTTGACCGCTTCGACGGTCTTCTCGGCGAGCTCGATGCCATTGCGGGCGGCGAGCTCGAACTTGAGTTCGGGTTCGAGTGTGCCCTCGAGGTGCAGATGCAGTTCGGCCTTGGGCAGGCCGTAGGCGAACTCGGTGAGCGCGGTGGTGTCAGTCATGGTGTCCTTTCGGGCGGGCGGTGGAGGCTGCCTGTTCGTCGGGCGATCTGTCGGATCGAGCGTCGGACGCGGGGCTCGCGCGGTGGGCGGCGCTAGGCGCGATTACCCATACCCATGCGGGCGAGGGCGACCGATTCGAGGATCTGGACGATGTTGTAGAGGACGAGCGCGGCTCCCGTTACCAGCACGACGGCCGTCCAGACGGCGGAGAACTGGGCGGCTGCGACATAGCCACCCACCGCGCCGCCGATTCCGCCTCCGACGGCGAGCCACTCGGCGAGCAGCGCGCCGGTGATGGCACCCGGCACCGAGATGCGCACGGCCGCGAAAAACTCCGGCAGCGAGCTGGGCAGGGCGACCTTCCGCAGACGCGTCCACGACGTGCCGCCGTAGACGGTGACGAGGTCATTCATCTGGGGCGAGGCCGACTTCAGCCCGAACACGATGTTGACGAGGGCGGGGAAGAGCACGACGATACCGCCGATGACCGCGACCGAGGCGAACTCGCGCCCGAAAATCAGGATGATGACGGGCGCCATAGCGACGAGCGGTACGGAACGCAGCAACATGGCCATCGGCATCAGGGCATGCTCGACACCCTTGCTGAGCTGGAAGATCATTGCCACCACCAGGGCGACGAACAGGCCCGCGGCGAACCCGACAACCGAGTGGCCGAGGGTGACCCAGAGCTGTCCGAAGAGCTGCTCACGATTCGCCTCGGCGTTGGGAACGGTGACGAGGAAGTTCCAGACATCCACCGGTCCCTTGCCGACGTAGGGCGAGATCTGGAATACCCACAGCGAGCCGACCCAGAGAACCAGCACGGCGACGATCGTAAAGACGAAAGTGAGCACGCTTCGACCGAGCGCGGCGAGCGTCGACATCCGGACCTCGCGGCGCATCTCGCGCTCCAGCTTGGCAAGCTGCTCCGGCGCGCCAGGAACGGTGAGGGCGGTTCCCATCTCACTCATGATGACACCCCCTTCGACCAGGGCGCGATGGCCCGCGCGATAAGCCCGACCAGGCCATACCCGATCAGGGCAACGGCACCCGAGGCGAGCGCGATGTCCCAGACCCGAGCGGAGTTGAGCGCCTGCTGCGCGGCGATCATCGCGGGACCGACGCCGAGAGTGACCTTGCCGAAGAACTCCCCGAGCACCGCACCGAGGAATGCCGCGGGAACCGCGATCTTCAGCGCGTTGAGGATGGCGGGGAGGGACGCGATCAGCCGCACCTTGCGCAGCTGGGTGAAACGCGAGCCGCCGTAAACGGTCACCAGGTCGAGGCTGGATTTGTCGGCGGCCTTGAGCCCGAGGAGCGCCCCCACCACGGTCGTGAAGAAGCAGCTGAGGGCCGCGAGGAAGACGGCGGTGATGGAGGGCTGCCCGGAGGTCGGGATCGGCACGATCACGATCAGCAACAGGCCGAGCGCCACGATGGGGATGCAGTAGGTGATGATGGCGATCTGCATGATGACGCCCTCGAGCCGCGGCACGATCAGGACGAGCGCCGCGAGCACGAGCGCGAGCCCATTGCCCCAGAGATAGCCGATGCCTGCCTCGCTGAGCGTCACGCCGAAGTTGCGGGCGTAGAACTCCCATCCCGTGTTGAAGTACTCGGCGACAACTTGCGGGGGCGTGGGAATGGCCTGCACACCACCGGGACCGACGTTCGAGAACACCGTTGCGGCGAGAATCCACCAGATCGCGATGATCCCGACGACGCCGATCAGCCCGGTGACCCACGCCGGAAGCTTGACGTCTTCCCACTGGATCGCGCGCGGCTTGGCCGCCGTCGCAGGAGACCCCGCCGTGTTCGAGAGATCAGTGGTCATCCGCCGCGGCGCCTCCGACGCCGAAGAGCAGTTCGGATGCCTGGTCGACGTAGGCATGGAACTCGGGCGTGCGCATCATCTCGGGAGTGCGGGGACGCGGCAGGTCGATCGTCATGACCTCTTTGATGCGTCCCGGCCGCGGGCTCATGACCGCGACCTGGTCGGAGAGGAAGATCGCCTCCGAGATGCCGTGCGTGACGAGCAGCGTGGTGGCCGGCTTCTCGGTCCAGATGCGCAGCAGCTCGAGGTTGAGCTTCTGGCGCGTCATGTCATCCAGGGCACCGAAGGGCTCGTCGAACAGTAGGACCGAGGGCTTCATGATGAGCGAACGCGCGATGGACACGCGCTGACGCATGCCTCCGGAAAGCTGTGCGGGCTTCGCCTTCTCGAACCCGGTGAGCCCGACAAGCGCGATCATCTCTTTGACGTAGTCCTTGTCGACGGATTTACCCGCGACTTCGAACGGCAACTGGATGTTGGACTGGACGCTCCGCCACGGGAGCAGGGCCGAGTCCTGGAACGCGATGCCCAGCTCGTTGCCGCGACGCAGTTCTTTGGGGCTCTTGCCGTCGACACGAGTGGTACCGCTGGTGGGCTCCTCGAGTCCGGCGAGAATGCGCAGGATGGTCGACTTACCGCATCCGGACGGCCCGAGCAGGGCAAGGAACGTGCCTTGCTCGGTGTGCAGGTTGGCGTCCTGGAGGGCCACGACGCTCTTGCGGCCCACGGTGAAAGCCTTATTCAGACCCGTAATCTGCAGGCCGGTGCCCAAGCTTGTCGCCTGGGCACCGGTCTGGGTAACCGCTTCGGTCACAGTTGATTTCTCTCGGTTGAGGTGAAGAACTCAGCCCGCGTAGGCGATGAGATCCGGGTTCTCTTCGTAGACCTCGTCCAGCAGGCTCATGTCGAAGAGGTCGGATGCATCGAGCATGATGCCCGCTCCGGCGAGGCTGTCGATCGTGAGCTTCTGCAGCTCCTCAGAGATCGTGAACAGACCGTTCTCTTCGGTCTCGGTCGAGACGACGAGCTTGTTCTGTGCTTCGGAACCCGCGAGGGTCTTGGCCGGGTCGAGGTCGAGGTCGACACCGTACTTCTCGATGGCGAGGTCGGCACCGGCCTGCGGGTCGGCGAGCGCGTCGGTCCAACCCTTGATCTCGGCGACGAGGAACGCCTTCAGCATGTCGCGCTTGTTCTTGATGGTGTCCTCCGTGACCGTGATGGTCTCGGCAACGAACGGCAGACCGTTGTCGGCGAAGGGCAGGTTCGTCGTCGGGGCGCCCGACATCTCGACCGAGATCGACTCGTTCGTGAGGTACGCGACGTATCCGTCGACCTCACCGTTGACGAGCGGCGCCGGGTCGTACTGAACCGGAACGATGGTCAGCTCGGAGGCGTCGATGTCGTTGGCCGCGAGCAACGCGTTGAAGAGGGTCAGGTTGCTGTCCTGCACACCGATCTTCTTGCCCTTGAGGTCGTCGGGGGTGGCGATGTCGCCCCCGTCCTTGAGCGAGAGGATCGTGAACGGGTTGGCCTGGAACGTCGCACCGATGATCTTGAGGGGTGCACCCTCGTTGGCGATCGCGGAACCGATCTGGACCGAGTCGCTCAGCGCGATGTCAGCCGTGCCCCCGAGGAGCTCGGGAATGCCGCCCGACGGGCCGGGGACCAGCTTGACGGAAGAGAATCCGGCTTCCTCGTAGTAGCCGTTCGTGTCGGCGAGGTACTCACCCGCGAACTCTTCGTTGAAGATCCAGCTGAGCTGGAGCGTGATGTCGCCGAAGCCCTCTTCGCCCATGGGGGCTTCCGAGGTGGCGGCGTCGCCGCTGCCGCCCGCGCAGGCGGTCAGGGCGAGGGCTGCGATCGCGATGCCCGCGCCGGCCGCGGCGAGGCGACGGCGTGAGGTGTTGAAGCGAAATGTCATGTGCTGTGTCTCCAGATCGGACGGGGTGGCACTCGGGTGTATCGGCACGGCCACAGGCCTCGACCCTGCGCGATAGTGCTGACGCTATGGGATGTAGATTTCACGAACACTGGCGCAGTGTTTCGGCGCCGTTACACCTGGGTCGCGACGACCCCGCTTGCCCCGTGACCGCAGCGCCTCGGTCGTTGAGTCAGCGCAGCGCCTCGGTTGCCCCGCGAGCGCAGCGCCTCGGTCGCCCCGCGAGCGCAGCGCCTCGGTTGCCCCGCGAGCGCAGCGCCTCGGTTGCCCCGCGAGCGCAGCGCCTCGGTCGTTGAGCGAGCGCAGCGAGACGAAACGTCAACAGCCGGACTGCGCGCGCCGCTGCCGCGCGCTCCACCCGCGCACGGCGTCGAGGCCGCCCTCGATCAACGCCGCGCGCTTGTCATGGCTCCACCCCTGGATGCGCTTCTCCCACGCGAACGCTTCGTCGATGCGAGCAAACTCCGCGCTCCACATCAGCTGGACGGGCCGCCGCGTGCGCGTGTAGGCAGCTCCCTCGCCGACCGCATGCTGTTGTACACGGCGGTCGAGCTCGGTGGTGCTCCCGACGTAGAACGTACCGTCGGCGCAGCGAAGGATGTAGACGAAGCCCATCGATTGACGCTAGCGAGGTCGAGCCGCGGCCGTGCCGGTTGTCCACAGCATCCGCGTCTGGTCTCGTCGCCGCGCTCCTCACGGGATACCCGACGGGTGTCCCGCGAGCGCAGCACCTCGGTCGCCCCGCGAGCGCAGCCAGACGAAACGATCGCCGTGCATTTCGTCTCGTCGCTGCGCTCCTCGCTCAATGACCGTAGGTACCTCGCTCGAAGCGCACCGCCCGTCGCACCGCGGGCGCACCGCAAGGTCAGTGGGGGTGGCGCCCCAGGCGATCCGCGAGCGCGGGCAGGTCGGCGTGGAGCCGGGCCGACGCCTCACCGGCGAGCGGATTCGTCGACTCCCCTGCGCGCGACACCAACACACCGCCGACGTAGACGCGGTCGAGGTTTCGCAATCCCATGGACAGCACGTAGCTGCGCACGGGATGCCAGAGCGGGCCGACATCCGGGCGGCGCGGGTCGACCACGACGAAGTCGGCGAACTTGCCGATCTCCAGGCTGCCGACGCGGTCAGCGACGCCCATGATCTCGGCGGCGCCCAGCGTGTGCAGGCGCAGCACCAGCTCGGGCATCATCGACAGCGGGTCCTGGGTGCGGGCCCGCTGCATCGCAATGCCCATGCGCATGTTCTGCCAGGGGTCCGAGACATCCGTGCAGGCCTGATCATCGAGCCCCATGCCCACCTTCATGCCCATCGCGAGCATCTCGGGCACGAGTGCGGTGCCCGATGCCAGGCGGCCGTTGGATGCCGGCTGCCACGACATCGAGGCGCCGGCCGCAGCTGCCTGCTCGATGATCTCGGGCGTGGTCTGGATGAAGTGTCCGAACATCATGTCCGGACCGAGGGCCCCCGCGTCCCGGTACAGCGCGAACTTCGACTGTTGCAGCGGCACCGCCTCGGGCGACTCGAGGAAGTGGGCCTGGTTGGTCACCCCGAACCGGCGCATGGCCTCGACCTCGAGCTCGGCCGCCTCGGGCCGGGGCGACCACTGCACCTGCCCCATGATCGAGGCGCCGAGCGCGAAGTCCGGGTCCATCGAACGGGTGTGGGCGACGGATGCCTCGAAGCGCGCGAAGATCTCGGCGTCGGTGCCGGCGGTGACATCCATACCGATCGAGTCGACGAATCGGATGCCGGAGTCCAGACATCCGTCCGCCTGCTGCGTGTGGTACTCGGTGCCACGCAGAGGCGCGTTGCCGACACGCTTGCCGTCGACCATCGACTCCCACGCCTGCTGCGGATCGGTGAAGTTGTAGGCGGTGGTGACACCGTTGCCGAGAAAGTCGAGGGCGCCGTGCAGCGTCGACCAGTAGATGTCGGCGGGCGTCGCGTGTGCGGTCATGCCCAGCATCGAGTCGCACCAGCCGTAGAGGGTGTCGGCGACGCCGAGCCCACGCAGGCCGCTCGTGAAGAGGTGGCTGTGGCTGGAGACGAAGCCGGGCGCGACGAACGCTCCGTCAACGTCGAGCACCTCGTCGGCCGTGGCGTCACTGGGGTCGCCGGCGCCGATGGCCACGATACGGCCGTCTTCGACGCGCATCCACCCGCGTTCGATGTACCCCGGATCGTCGGATCCAGCGGGAATCGTGATGAGGCGGGCATTGATAACGAGGAGCGACATGGTGTCGACCGTACGAGATGTTGATTACACGAAGATTGCACCGGGGTCACGGCCGAGGCGGCGACGGGCGTCGTTTCGCGCCGATATGACTCAGGGCTTGGGCTTGCGGACCTTCAGCGGGGGAACGTCAAGGTTCGGAATCGCTCGAATCAGGAACTTGTCGAAGTGCGGAACCGTGAACGCGGCATAGCCGTGCTCCGGGGTATAGAGGAGCCCCATGTTGATGAGTTCAGCGCGGGTCGGACCGAGGTTCGTGGACGTCCTGCCCATCATGTCGGCCACGTCCGACGCTTTCTGCGGATCCGGTCCGAGTTGAGCCATCGCACGCAGGTAGGCGCGCTGCAGCTCGGTCGCTCGGTCCAGCCGAACACGAAAGAACGACTCGTCCAGCTTCGCCTCATACCCCGGCACCGCCGCGACGATGTCGTCGCGGGATATGACGGGCCCGTCTGCAACAGTCCACACGGCGTATCCGAGCTCTTGCAGGAAATATGGGTAGCCGCCGGTTATCGCGACGGCAAGAGACAGCGCATCGCTGGAGAAGGAGATCTGCTCCTCCGCAGCAGGTTGCAACAACGCTTCTTTCGCATCCGCATCGGTGAGATTGCCGATGGAGGGAAACTTGAACAGACGCTCGGCGTATGATTTCGCATCCCCCGCAAGCTCCGCGATCTGTGGCAACCCCGCACCTACGAGCGTGACGGGAAGTTTCCGTTGGACCATCTTGTGGATCGCCTCGATCGTTGCCTCTAGCTGCTGCTTGCTGAGGAACTGGACTTCATCGAATAGCACCACAACACCGCGGCCCTGCTCCTGCGCCGCCTCACCCAGGGCGACGAATACATCGGTCAGATCGAGAGCAAGATTCGCGTGGTCCGCAAAACCCTCAGCCGCGTCAACATCGAGGCCGGCAGACCACACGCCTGCGGCGTCCACGCTGACAGTGAAGGACCGCAAGACGGATGCCGCGTGCTTGAGACGAGTGTTCCATTTCGCCTTTGGCGAGATCTGGAAAAGGGCCGCCCGAAGCTTCGCAGCTATCGCACTACGGAAGTGGTTCTCGTCGTTCTTGCTGACCTCGAGCTCGACAACAACCCAGTCGCGCGCGAGTGCTTTTGTCCGAAACTGCCCTAACAGGACTGTTTTTCCTACCCCGCGAAGTCCGGTAACAATGAGCGACTGCTCTGTTCGACCGCGCTCGATTCGGGCGAGCAGCAAGTCGAAGGAACCGAGTTGATCCTCGCGTCCGACAACCGCTTGCGGCTCAGCACCCGCATTGGGCGTGTACGGATTCGTCAGAGCCTGCATGCGAGAATCTTAGCGAGTTTTGTGCGCTTTATTTGTTGCACATAAAGCGTGCATAGTGTCCTAATCTATTGGCGGGGCTCGGCGGCGAGGTGGAGAACGGACTCGGCGAGCGCGCGGATGCCGAGCGCGACATCCGCTGCGCTGACCGCCTCGTCGGGGTGATGGCTGATGCCATCCGGATTCCGCAGGAACAACATCCCGACGTTCGTGATCGCGCCGATCGACATCCCGTCGTGGCCGGCGGGGCTGAAGAGGGTGGCCGGGTCATCCGGCATCTCCGGCAGGGCCCCGCGGATCCCGGCGCGGATGACGTCCTGCAGCAGCGGCGCGCACATGACCGCGGGCGCGTTGTGCACCTCGCGGGCCCGCCAGCGCAGGCCGCGGCGGCCCATGATCACGTCGAGGTCGCGCGACAGAGAGTCCCAGACGCGGTCACGCTCGCCGTCGAACTCGCCCCGCAGGTCGAGGCTGAAGTGCGCCTCGCCCGGCACGATGTTGACGGCGCCGGGGAACGCCTCGAGCTGACCGACCGTGCCGATGACGTGATGCTCCGCGCTGCAGATGCGCTCGACCGTCAGGGCGGCCTCGCTCGCCCCGAGCAGCGCGTCGTGGCGCATGTCGTACGGGGTGCCGCCCGCGTGCCGGGCCTCACCCTCGACCACGAGCTGGAATCGGCGGGCGCTCGCGATCGACGACACGACGGCGAGCGACTCCCCACGGCGGTCGAGCTCGGGACCTTGCTCGATGTGTGCCTCGAGATACCCCACGAGCTCATCGGGGCGACGCGCAGCCTCGCCGATTCGCCCCGGGTCGAGGCCGAACTCGAGCGCGGCCTGGCGCAGCGTGGTGCCGTCGGCATCCGTCAGCTGCCACCAGTCGTCGTCCCAGGTGCCGGCAACAGCGGATGACCCGAGCAGAGCTTTGCCGAAGCGGGTGCCCTCTTCGTCCGAGAACGCCACGACCTCGATCGCGAACGGCAGGGGCGAAATGCTGCCCTCGCCGTTCGGTGCGGGCGCCCGGAGCAACCGCACGACCTCGAGCGCCATCAGCACACCGACGATGCCGTCGAAGCGTCCGGCGTCGGGCACGGTGTCGAGATGCGAGCCGATCATCAGTGCGGGGGCATCGGGATCCGATGGGTCGAGCCGTCCGATCTGGTTGCCCGCGGCATCCTGTCGCGTCCGCATGCCGACCTCGCGCATCCACTCCGCCGCGAGGCGGTTGACGCGGGCGTGCTCGGTCGAGAGGTACACGCGTTCGATCTCGCCCGGGGTTGCGGTGACGCGCGCGAGCTCGTCGCAGCGCGCCATGACGCGCCGAGCCGCGGCGGCGACGCGGTCGGGCGTGAGGTCGGGCAGGAGGGTCCGCGTCATCAGGCCTCGCCCGCGTACACGTCGAGGGCGGCATCGACGCCGCCGCCCACGGGAACCTTCGCGCCGAAGCGACGGAGCACCTGCTCGAGCGCGGCGAGCGTCGTCAGCACGGCGTCCTTGCGGGCGTTGTAGCCCATGGTTCCGATGCGCCAGACGCGCCCGTGCAGGGGTCCGAACGAGGTGCCGATCTCGATGCCGAAGTCGTCGAGCATCGCCTGGCGTGCGGCATCCCCCGCCACGCCCTCGGGAATCTCGACGGCGACGACGTTCGACATCTTGTGCGCGACGTCGCCGAACACGACCAGCCCCAGCCCACGCACCCCCGCGAGCATCGCGGCGCCGTGCAGTTCGTGCCGCGCGATCACGGCATCGCGACCCTCACCGAGCAACACCCGCGCGCATTCGCGTGCGCCGTAGAGCATCGAGGTCGCCTCGGTGTGGTGGTTCAGGCGGCGGGGTCCCCAGTAGTCCAGGATCATGCCGAGGTCGAAGTAGTTGGAGCGGACGAAGTCGGGTGCGTCCTCGTCGCCGGGCTCGCGGATCCCGGCCTCGATCTTCTTGCGCGACCGGATGATCTCCACCGCCCGCTCAGACAGCGTGATCGGCGCCGAGCCCGAAGGCCCACCGAGGCATTTCTGGAGCCCTGCGGTCGCGGCATCCAGGCCCCAGGCATCCGCTTCGAACGGATTGCCGCCGAGCGAAGCGGTGGCGTCGGAGTAGAACAGCACGCCATGCTTGGCGCAGATCGCGCCGATCTCGTCGAGCGGCTGCAGCATCGTGGTCGACGTGTCGCCCTGCACGAGCCCGAGCAGGTGCGGCTTGACTCGCACGATCGCCTCTTCGATCGCGGCGGAAGTGAAGACCTGACCCCACGGCACCTCGATCGTGTGCACCTCGGCCATCGCGCGCTCCGCGATCTCGGCGAGCAGGTGCCCGAAACGTCCGAAAACCGGCACGAGCACCCGGTCGCCCGGCCGGATGAGCGAGATCATCGCGGCCTCGATGCCGCCGCGAGACGTCGAATCGACGAGGAAGGTCGCGTCGTTCTCGGTCGCCCAGACCTGCCGGTACAGCGCCTGCGTCTCGGTCATCGTGCTCGTCATGAACGGGTCGTACTGCCCGACGAGCTGCGCCGACATCGCCGTGAGCACGCTCGGGTACGCCGAGATCGGCCCCGGCCCCATCAGCAAACGGGCGGGCGGATCGATCGGCACGGCGTTCATGCAGGTTCCTGTCTGTTCATCCCGGTGCGGGTCGCGGCGCGGTACACGGGGCCGAGTGCGCCGGTTTTTGTCGAGCGCGCCCGATACTGGCGCGAAATAGTGGGCGCAGTCGGCAACAACAGGCGCGCTCGGCGGACTGTCATGACGTCACCACCGCCCGGGTGAGGCGACGGGCGAGGCGCACCAGCGCGATGTCGGTGCCGGGGCGCGAGATCAGAGACACACCCACGGGGGCTGCGCCGAGGCTCGACGGCACCGTCAGCAGCGGGATCGAGATCGAGGGCATCCCGCCGATCGCGGCCGGCGTTGTCATACGCAGGGTCGCGGCACGCACGGCCTCGACCCGTTCGCCCCGATGCGTGCGCATGGGCGCGGGGCCGGGCACCGTCGGCATGATCAGCACCGTGTCGTTCGTCGCCTCGTGCAGGCGTGCGCGCAAGTCGTCGACCGCCGCGCGCGCCTCGGACTCGGCCTCGGCGGTCACCTCGGAGGCCACGCGGAATCGCTCGGCCACGGCCGGGGCGACGGCACCGGGGTGCTCGCGCAGCCACGCGCCGTTGTTGCGCCAGGCCTCGGCACCCTGAACGGCGCGGAACGCCGCGAGGTACTCATCGAGATCGCCGACGGATGTCTCGGCCACCTCGGACCGGGCATCCCCCGCCCCGAGGGCCGCGAGCAGGGCCTCGAACGCCTCCCGCGTCCCGGGTTCGACGGACTCGAGCATCTCGGTCGGCACCGCGAAGCTCCACGGCAGGTCGCTCCCCGACTCCCCGAACACGCTCTCGGTCGACTCCGACCCGTCGTAGCTGAGGCACCAGTCGACGACCTTTTGCATCGTGTCGCCGTCGCGCGTCAGCCATCCGATCGTGTCGAACGTCTGCGCGAGCGGCAGCAACCCCTGTCGCGGCACGAGCCCATGGGTCGTGCGCAGACCCCAGAGCCCCTGATACGACGCGGGCACCCGGATGGACCCGGCTGTGTCGGTCGCCAGACCGATCTGCGCCTGCCCGGTCGCGACGGCCGAAGCGGGGCCGCTCGACGAGCCGCCGGGCAGCGCCCCCGGCAGCGCCCCATTGGGCGGGGTTCCGTAGTGCGCGTTGTCGCCGGCGACGCTGTACGCGAACTCGTCGGTGCGCGCAATTCCGCGGAGGGATGCCCCGGCCCGGAGCAGATCCGAGACCGCGGCAGCCGTCGTGGGTTCGACACGCGCGGAGTCGAGGTACGTCGGGTTGCCCGCGCCGATGCGGTAGCCCTTGATCGCGAACAGGTCCTTGACGGCGACGCTCAGCCCCTCGAGTGGGCCCTCCCACGCGCCCTGCCAGAGCGGGTCACCGACCGTCCGCCACACCGACCGGTCGAGCGCCTGTGCGCGCGGCGTGACGTGGGCCGCGGTGATGAGCCAGCGGTCGTCGAACCGCTGCCACACCTGGGTTTGGAGCCCTGTGCCTCCACCGATGTAGCGCGAGATCGATACGAGCAGTGCGACATCCGGTGCCAACTCGCGGTACTCGATGCGTTCGATCGAACGCGCAGGCACTCCTCCGCGAACGCCCCGGAACACGCTGATCGTGTCGTGACCGACGAGCAACCCGGCTGGGTCCCCGCGCATCGTGGCATCGCCGGGCGCGAAGGCCGCATCGAGGGCATCGAGGTCGTTCGCGATGATCGCGCGCTCGTAGGCCTCGAAAGCTTCGAGCAGGTCTGCGGGAACCGTGTTGGCACCGTCGGTCGAGGCATCCGTCATGCCGTGTGTCCTTCGTTCAGAACAGGAGATTCTCCCGAAACAGGAGAATCCGCCGAAAACTCTCCTGTCCTCGCCGATTCGCCTGTTGTCGGCGAGTCGGCGAGCGGATGCCCGGGGCGCTGAACTGCGGCGAAGTCCGACTCGCGGATGCGTGCGTGTACGCCGCAGACGATGTCGACCACCTGCGAGATGTCGAAGTCGGTCGCGGCGCTGAGGTACGCGTAGGCGAGGTGCTCGTCGAGGCCCCAGCGTGCCCGGATGAGCGAGATCGCCGAGCGGACGCAGCGGCGCATCGCCTCGCCGAGGTCGGGATCGAGGCCGGTCGGTACGAGGTATTCGTCGGTGCGGACCAGCGGCCCGGTGAACTCCCCGAACTCAGCGAGCGCCTCAGCCTGCGGCACGATCTCGAAGCGCAGGGTCGCGCGCAGCGACGCCTCGAGCGCCGTCAGCGCGACCTCGCCGTCGCCCTGCGCGAAGTGCGGGTCGCCGACGTACGCCAAGGCCCCCGCGACCTGCACCGGAAGGTACAGGACCGTGCCCTCGACCAGCAGGTTGATGTCGATGTTGCCGCCGTGCTCGCCGGGCGGCACCGAGTGGGGCCGCTGATCACCGGCGACCGCGACGCCCATGGTGCCGAGGAACGGCGCGAGCGGAAACTCGACGAGCCCGGGGCCTCCCTCGACGACGGGCAGCACCCCGACCATCCGTCCCGCCCGCTCCTCAACCGGGGTGAAGACGCTCACGTTGTGCTCGCCGCGGGGCAGCTCGCCGACGAGCGCGCCCTTGCCGTGCCGATTCGAGATCACCCCGTACGGCACGCGCGGCTGCAGGCGCACGACCGTGATCTTGAGCAGATCGCCAGGCAGCGCGCCCTCGACAGCGATCGGCCCCGTCACGACGTGCGGTCCATCGGCCATCGTGTCGCGGCTGAGCGAGCGCGCGATCTCGATCGCATCGTCGAGAACGGATGCCTCGGGCACACCCTTGCCGGTGAAGTACCCCAGCGGATCCTTGCCCTGGTCTTCGAGGATTCCCTCGTGGCTCACCGTGTCGATCGTCACGGTCTGCCCGGGCTGGATGGTGAGTACCGCGGCATCGCGCGCGCACGGCAGGCGTCCCCACATTACGGTCGCGGGCGACGCGGCCAGATAAAGGTCGCCGGGGATCTCGCCCCTGCCGGGCTGCAGGATGGTTGATTCCTGCGCGGTCGTTTCGAGGGCTGTGGTCACGGATGCATCTCCTCAACGCGGGACGCGGCGCCGACAGGGTCCGCCGCATCCGCGGAGTCTGCGGGATGCGCGACGGCGCGCACGGTCAGGATCTCACGTCCTGCTCTGGCAGTTACGCCCGCCTCGGGGGTGTAGACGAGTGCACCGGCGAGGTAGGTGCCCTCGACGACACCGAAAAGCTCACGCCCATCCCATGGCGACATCTTGTTGCGGTACTGCAGCTCGGCCGCCCGCACCGTGTACGTCGCATCGAGATCGACGACCGAGAAGTGTGCCGGAGCGCCGACCACGATCTGCCCCGCGGACCCGAGACCCGCAATCCGCGCCGGCCCCGTCGTCATGAGCGGCAGGATCTTCTCGATCGGGATGCCTCGGGTCCGCGCCGCGGTCAAGATCGCCGAGAATCCGGTCTGAAGTCCGGAGATTCCGCCCCACGCGAGGGCGAAGTCTCCGCCGCCCTGCTGCTTCAGCTCGAGCGTGGACGGCGAGTGGTCGCTGACGATCGCGTCGATCGTGCCGTCGACGACGCCCTGCCAGAGGAGGTCCTGGTTCGCCTCGTCCCGGATCGGGGGGCAGCACTTGAACTGCCCCGCGGCATCCGGCACATCCTCGGCC
Organism: Microbacterium sp. HM-570; assembly: GCF_054165885.1. Lineage (NCBI taxonomy): Bacteria > Bacillati > Actinomycetota > Actinomycetes > Micrococcales > Microbacteriaceae > Microbacterium > Microbacterium sp. HM-570. The sequence goes on along the minus strand of NZ_CM135111.1, from coordinate 1,945,824 downwards.
CGAAGGGTGAGGTAGTGCGGGCAGGTCTCGATCGTGAGTCGCACGCCGTCGGCTTTCGCGGCACGGATGTCGTCCAGCGCACCGCCGTCCGACACGTGGACGATATGCGCGCGGGCACCGGTGCGGCGGGCCGCCTCGATCACGAGCCGGATCGCCGCACGCTCACTCTCAGGCGGGCGGGAGGCGAGGAACGCGTCGTACCGGGGCCCGAGGGTCTCGGCGTCGTGCACGTGCGCGGGGTCTTCGGCGTGGACGATCAGCAGCCCATCGAACGCGGCGATCTCGGCGAGCGCGACCTCGAGCTGTTCGGCGTTCAGGTGCCCGAACTCGTCGATGCCCGAGGGCATCAGGAAGCACTTGAACCCCACCACTCCCGCCGCGGCGAGTTCGGCGAGCGACCCGAGATTCTCAGGAACCGCACCGCCCCAATAGGCGATGTCGACGGCCAGTTTGCCGACCGTGGCGGCGCGCTTCTCGGCGAGCGCCTCGGGGGTCGTCGTCACGGGCACGCTGTTGAGCGGCATATCGACGATCGTGGTGACGCCGCCCGCGGCCGCGGCGGCGGTCCCTGTCTCGAAGCCTTCCCAGTCCGTGCGGCCCGGCTCGTCGAGGTGGACATGCGAATCCACCAGACCGGGCAAGAGGGTGAGGCGGTCGGGCAAGACGGTGACATCGGATGCCGGGACGTCGCCGGATGCAGCGGCCCCAGCATCCGGGTCGTAATCCGCGATCGCAGCGATACGGCCGCCCTCGATGCGGACCACAGCGGGACGGATCGCCCCATCGACGAAGACGCGACGCGCGGCGATCGCACGCGGGGCGTCGGGAAGAGCGGTCATGTGCCCCAACCTAGGGGCCCGGCGTTTCCCGGATGTTACTCAGAGCAACATCCGGGAAACGCGGCCGGGATGGCGTGGAGGTCAGACGGGGGCGGGCTCTGTCTCGACCGTTTCTGCCACCGGCTCGGCCGGAGCGGCGCGGTGGTTCCACATCACGGCGATGTAGAGGATCGCGCCGATCAGCGCACCGATCACCCACGCGAAGCCGCTCAGCGCGCCCAGGGCCGGAACCCAGACAGCAGAGATGGAGAAAACCGCCGCGATCGCGATTACCAGGATCGCTCGCACGTTCCAACCCTTGGTGTAGAAGTAGCGACCGGTTGCACCGGTCGAGTACAGGTCGTGCACCTTCAAGGCGCGGCGCTGGATGATGTAGAAGTCCGCCACCAGCACCCCGTAGAGCGGCGCCAGGACGGCACCGAGAGTATCTACGAAGATCGGGAATCCGTTCTCGTTGATGACGGACACCCAGAGGGCTCCAACGATGAACCCGAGCGCCGCGGTCATGTAGCCACCCGCCTTGAAGCTGATTCGCTGCGGAGCAAGGTTCGACAGGTCGTAGGCGGGCGGGATGAAGTTGGCGACGAGGTTGATGCCGATCGTCGCCACCAAGAACGTCACCGCCGCGAGGATGGTCAAGAAGACGTTGCCGACCTGGCCAACGATCTCGGCCGGGTTCGTGAGCGGTTCTCCTTCGCCTCCCTGCAGCACGATGTAGGCGCCTGCCGTGATGAACAGGCTCAGGAACGTGAAGAAGGTCAAGCTGACGGGCAGTCCGAGGAAGTTCCCCCGGCGCATCTTCTTCTCCGACTTCGAGAAGCGAGCGAAGTCACCGAAGTTGATGATCACCGCTGAGAAGTACGCGATCATCGTTCCGATCACGCCGACGAATGCCCCGACCGCGGCCCAGCCCTCGACCTCGGAGTTGTTGAAGATCGAGCCGACCGCGGGAATGAGCCGATCGCCTGCCTGGATCCAGATCGCGATCAGCAGCACCACCATCACGACGTAGACGGCGGGCCCCGCGAAGTTCAGGAACTTCTCGATCCACGAGATCCCGCCGACGAAGAGCAGTACCTGCAAGGCAGCCACGATGATGTACGACACCCAATCAACCCATGTCATGCCGAGGAAGGTCGCCTCGGGAGGAGTGACGATGATGGCGTTGATCGCGAGCCCGACGGCCGTCGACGCGAAGTACGTCTGTGCGCCGTACCAGAAGATCGCGACGATGCCACGAATGAGCGCGGGGAACTGGGCTCCATGAACGCCCATGCTCGAGCGCGCCATGACCGCATAGGGAATGCCGTACTTGACGCTCGGCTTGCCCGTGAGGTTGACGAGGAAGTTGACGAAGAAGCCGGCGAGGATGATGGCCGCGAAAACCCACCACCCGTTGATGCCGGCGCCCACGAACAGGCTCGCCGCGAGGATGTACCCACCCAGGCTCTGCACGTCGTTGGTCCAGACGTTGAAGAACTCGAAGGCGCCCCACCGCCGCTTCTCTTTCGGAAGCGGTGCGAGGTCGTCGTTATACAACGAGGGGTGCCTGTCATCCCCCAGGTGCGTGTCGAATTCAGCGATATTTTCGGCGGCGGGAAGCGTGACGGTCATGCGATTCTCCAGTCAGACGGAGGTGCTGGATGATAGTTCCGACGCCCCGGTGGCGTCGCGATCAAGCTATTGCTTAAGCTCCGTCGGTGGATTTCGCGCGCGTAACGGCTCCGTGACAGTAAGTGACCACTTAAGCCTCGTAAGGGGCCCTGCCCTACATCACAGCTCCGGCGTGGGAGACGCGACCGGCTCGGGCAGACCGCCGGGAAGCGTCAACCACGCGGCGACGGCGACTTCGTCGGTTTCGTTCACGACGCGGTGCGGACGCGTCGCCGCGAACGACAGCGAGGCCCCGGCGGCGAGACGCAGCTCACCCTCCGTGAACTCGAATGTCAGCACGCCCGAAACGACGCTGCCGCACTCGTATCCCGCGTGCACGAGCATCGCACCATCCACGCTCGATGATGTTCCGGGCGGATAAGACGACTCGAAGAGCTCGATTCCCGGCAGCGCCGTCGGAGTCAGCCGTCGATACGTGACGCCCTGCCCGAGGTGTGCGACGGCAATGTCGCCCGCGGTCGACACGAACACGCCCGGGAGGGGCTCGGCGACGTCCGGCGCATCCGATCCCACCGGCCGCTCGTACACCTCGAGCTCGTCGAAGATCGCCGAGACGGGAGCACCCAGAACGCCGACGAGCTCGACCAGGCGGTTGACCGAGGGTTGCATGACACCGGTCTCGATCTGGGACAGTGCGCTGGACGAGATCCCCAGCTGCTGGGCGACCGAGGCGAGCGAGCGACCGGACGACTTGCGCAGCTGGCGCAGACGACTTCCGATCCGGGCAGAGAGCGGCACATCGTCGTTCATCGGGTCCTCCGCGCCCATCGTAGGGCCACGCGGCGGACCACCCCCGCCGCCCGCCTCGCCCATGAGCATTCTCCAGGGGCCCGGCGTTTCCCGGATGTTACTCAGAGCAACATCCGGGAAACGCGGGCCGACTACGGTGGCCGGGTGCTCCTCTCCGAATTCAATGACGCGGATGCCGCGACGGCGGCGTCCGTCGTGCGCGTCTGGGCCGACATCCCGGCATGGACGAATGCGCTCGTTGCCGAGCGGCCCTACGCATCCGTCGCCGAGATAGAGGCCCTCGCTGCGGCGCTCGCCGAGCGGTGGAGCGGCGAGCACCTCGAGGCCGCGCTCGCGCATCACCCTCGCATCGGCGAACGGCCGACCGCTCCGGGAGCCGAAGGCGATGCCTCGCGCCGCGAGCAGGCGGCGATGGCGACCGCAGCGGACGACGTGACAGCCCGCATCGCCGCAGGAAACGCGGCGTACGAGGAACGATTCGGGCGCGTTTTCCTGATCCGCGCCGCGGGGCGCACTCCCGACGAGATCCTGGCGAACCTCGAGCGCCGGCTCATGAACGACGCCGAGGCCGAAACGGTCGAAGCCACGAAGCAGCTCGTTGAGATCGCCTTGCTGCGCCTGCGGGGCGCGCTCACCGACGACAGGATGGGTGCATGACCCCGCACCCGACACCACACCTCACGACCCACGTTCTCGACGCCGCGACGGGAACGCCCGCACCGGGCGTCGAGGTTGCGCTGGCCACCGCATCCGGCGTCCCCGTCGCCACGGGAACGACGGATGCCGACGGCCGGGCCGGTCTCGGACCAGAACTTCTCGAGGCCGGGGACTACGCCCTGACGTTCTCGACCGGCGCGTACTTCGCGGCACGTGACGTCGAGACTTTCTACCCGTCGGTAACCGTGACGTTCCGGGTCGATGTCGACGATCAGGGCGGCTCAAGGCACTACCACGTGCCCTTGCTGCTCAGCCCGTTCGCCTATTCCACCTACCGCGGCAGCTGAGCCGCATCGCTTCGGAGGATCACGTGAAGGTCATCGTCATCGGCGCCGGCATCGGCGGCACGAGCGCCGCGATCGCGCTGCAGCGCCTCGGGCACGACGTCGTCGTGTACGACCAGATGCGTGAGAACAAGCCGGTCGGGGCTGCGCTGTCGCTGTGGTCCAACGGCGTGAAGGTTCTGAACTGGCTCGGGTTGACCGACGAGGTTGCAGCGCTCGGTGGGCTGATGGACGACATGGCCTACTACGACGGCAAGACGGGCGAGACGCTCTGCCGCTTCAGCCTCGAGCCCGTGACGACACAGACCGGGCAGCGGCCCTACCCGATCGCGCGGGCCGACCTGCAGGCGCTGCTCATGGAACGGGTCGGGATGGACCGCATTCATCTGTCGATGAGACTCGTCGGCATCGACGACGACGGCACCCGGGTGACCGCGACCTTCGCGGACGGATCGACCGACACAGCCGACCTGCTGATCGGGGCGGATGGGGCACGCTCGATCACTCGCGACTACGTCACAGCGGCGCTGGGGCTGCCGACGATCGAGCGGACGTACTCGGGATACACGAACTTCAATGGGCTCGTCCCGGCGAACACCGACATCGGGCCGCTCGATCAGTGGACGACCTATGTCGCCGACGGCAAGCGCTGTGCCGTGATGCCGGTCGCTGGTGATCGGTTCTATTTCTTCGTCGATGTGCCACAACCGGCCGGGGTGCCCTACGACCGGTCCGACGGTGCGGCGCCGCTGCGCGAGGCCTTCGCGGGATGGGCGCCCGGGGTGCAGGCGTTGCTCGACTCGATCGACCCAGCGGTGTCGCTCAACCGCGTCGAGATCTGGGACATCGACCCGTTCGACACCTGGGTGCACGGGCGGGTCGCGATCCTCGGCGACGCGGCGCACAACACGGCGCCCGACATCGGTCAGGGTGCGTGCTCGGCGCTCGAGGACAGTTTTGCCCTCGGCATCCTGTTCGCAACCAACACGCTGGGTGTCGAAGACACGCTGCAGCGGTACCAGCAGGTGCGCACCGAGCGCGCGGGCGACCTGGTGATCCGAGCACGCAAGCGCGCGTGGGAGACACACGCTTTCGATGTGGCCGCGACCCAGGAGTGGTACGAGCAGCTCCGCACCGAGGACGGCACGGGCGTCATCCGGGGCATCGTCGGCAACATCGTGGATTCTCCGGTCAACCTCGGCGGCGGCATCCGCGTCTGACGCGACCCCTCCGCGCCCCCTCGCGAGAGTGCCCGTTCCCGACGAGAGTGCCCGTTCCCGACCGCGAAAGTGCCCGTTCCCGACCGCGAAAGTGCCGCTCCCTATACCGAGGGTGCTCGTGCCCTACAACCGGCACCCTCGCGCGGCAGAAAGGGCACCCTCGCGCGGCAGAACAGGCACCCTCGCGTGGAGCAGGCGCGGTCGTCAGGCGTGGAAGACGGCGTGGATGTCGGAGCCTGCGACAGCTCGACCGCCGAGGCCGTCGAGCTCGAGCAGCACGGCGGTGCCCGCAACGCTGCCCCCGAGCCGCTCGACGAGCGTTCGCGCGGCGGCGATCGTGCCGCCCGTCGCGAGCACATCGTCGAGCAGCAGGACGCGTGAGCCGTGCGGCATGTCGTCGTGCGCCTCGATCTCGGCCGTGCCGTACTCCAGCGCGTAGGACACGGATGCCGCGGGCCGGGGCAGCTTGCCCGCTTTGCGGATGGGGATCAGGCCGACGCCCGCGGCCATCGCCGCGGCCCCCGCGAGGAGGAAGCCGCGCGCTTCGATGCCTGCGACCACGTCGTACGTCCCCGCGAAGGGTTCGATGAGGGCATCGATCGTTGCACGGAGCGCCGCGTCGTCCGCGAGCAATGGCATGATGTCGCGGAAGAGGATGCCTGGCTGGGGGTAGTCCGGGATCACCGCGATGAGCGACTCGGCGCGAACAAGGGCGTCGGGGCTGGGCGTCTGCACGGGGTTCACCCTAACGCCCGCGCGCTCCGACCGCCCCGCGGCGAGGACCCCGATGTGCGCGTGCGCAAGCGCTTGCACTAGCGTGGACGGATGACTTCTCTCGCGCAGAGCGCCCAGCCCGAGTCCCGCCTGCCCTCCGCCCCCGGATCCGAGTGGTGGCGTTCGGCCGTGATCTACCAGATCTACCCGCGTTCGTTCGCGGATGCGTCGAACGACGGCATCGGCGACCTGCCCGGCATCACGTCCAAGCTCGACGACCTGCAGGAGCTCGGCATCGATGCCCTGTGGCTCTCGCCGTTCATGACGTCGCCGCAGAAGGATGCCGGCTACGACGTCGCGGACTACTGCGACGTCGACCCCATTTTCGGAACCCTCGCCGACTTCGACGCGATGCTCGAGGGCGCCCATGCCCGCGGTATCCGGGTCATCGTCGACCTCGTGCCGAATCACTCATCAGATCAGCACGTCTGGTTCCAGGCCGCCCTGGCGGCAGCACCCGGAAGCCCCGAGCGCGCCCGCTACATGTTCCGCGACGGTCTCGGAGAGAATGGCGAGCTGCCGCCGAACAATTGGGAGTCGGTCTTCGGCGGACCCGCCTGGACGCGGGTCGTCGAGCCCGACGGATCACCGGGCCAGTGGTACCTGCACCTGTTCGACACCTCGCAGCCCGACTTCGACTGGTCGAATGAGGAGGTGCGGGAGGGATTCCGCGGCGTGCTGCGCTTCTGGCTCGACCGTGGCGTCGACGGGTTCCGCGTGGACGTCGCCCACGGACTCGTGAAGAAAGACGGTCTGCCCGACTACACGCCCCCCGCAGATGCCGCGTCGATGGGTGGTGCAGAGGCCGACGTGCCGTACTGGGGTCAGCCCGGCGTTCACGAAATCTACCGGGATTGGCATGTGCTGCTCGCGGAATATGAGGGCGATCGTGCGCTCGCCGCCGAAGCCTGGCTGCCGACGCCGGCCAAGACGGCGCTCTGGGTGCGCTCGGACGAGATGCACCAGGCCTTCAACTTCGAGTACCTCGAGACGCCGTGGAACGCGCCGAAGCTTCGGGCGGTCGTCGCCGAATCGCTCGCCGCATATGGCGCCGTGGATGCCCCGAGCACCTGGGTGCTGTCGAACCACGACGTGATTCGCCACGCCTCCCGGCTTGCGCTCACGGGCGATGTTCCGCAGGGAACCGGCATCGGCCCGCTGTCCGAGGTGCAGCCGATCCCCGAGCTGGGCCTGCGACGCGCACGTGCGGCGACCACGATGATGCTCGCGCTCCCCGGCTCGGCGTACCTCTACCAGGGCGAAGAACTCGGCCTGCCCGAGGCCGTCGACCTGCCTGACGACGCCCGGCAGGACCCGACGTGGTTCCGGACCCACGGCGAGCGCTACGGGCGGGACGGATGCCGCGTACCCATCCCCTGGACCGCGGATGGACCCTCCTACGGCTTCAACGCGTCCGGGGCATCCTGGTTGCCGCAGCCGGCGCAGTGGGCGGAACTCGCCCGCGACGTGCAGCGCAACCGGCCCGACTCGACGCTCTCGCTCTACCGCAGTGCCCTGACCGAGCGCCGCGCACACGCGCTCGGCACGGGCGAGTTGCAGTGGGTCGATGGCTATGGCGACGACGTCGTGGCGTTCCGCAACGGCGACATCACGGTGATCGCGAATGTCGGCGCGACGCCGGTGCCGCTGCCCACCGGCGCGACCGTCGTGCTGACGAGCGCATCGCTCGAGGACGGCGCGATCGGATCCGACACGACCGTCTGGCTCGAGGGCGCGCGCTAGGCCGCGACATGGTCGGCATCGACGAGGTTGCTCGTGCGGCCGGCGTTTCGACCGCGACCGTCTCGCGCGCGCTGAGCGGTCGTGGTCGGGTGTCGGCGCCGACACGGATGCGCGTGGAGCAGGCGGCGGAGCGACTCGGCTACGTCGTCCAGGCGTCGGCATCGAGCCTCGCCTCGGGCCGCACCCGCAGCATCGGCGTTTTGGTGCCGTTGCTCGATCCGTGGTTCTTCAGCACGGTACTCGGCGGAATCGCCGACGCGCTGGCACGTCGCGGATACGACATCACGCTGTACGTGCTGAGCGAGGATGCCGAGGCTCGGCGCACGATGTTCGGCACCTTCCTGCGCCGGCAGAGGGTAGACGCCGTCATCGCGATGTCCATCTCGCTCGGCGAGGACGAGACGGACGCGCTCATCGGGATCGGGGTACCCGTCGTCCGGATCGGCGCACCCCGGGCGGGCCTGACCAGCCTCACGGTCGACGACGAAGCGGTCGGGGCGCTGGCGACCGCGCACCTGTTGAAACTCGGACACCGCGTTATCGCGCACATCGGGGCGGCACGCGAGAGCGACGGCGATTATCGCGTGCCCGCGCAGCGTCGCCGGGGACACGAGCAAGCTCTGGTGCAGGCCGGGGTCACCCCCCAGCCGGACTTGTTCGAGCCGGCCGACTTCACCATCCTCGGCGGTGGGGCGGCGGCGCGGCGGCTTCTCGAAAATGGTGGATCACGCCCGACCGCGATCTTCGCGGCAAGCGACGAGATGGCGGTCGGGGCGATCCTGGCGGCACGCGAATTGGGCGTTCGCGTACCCGAAGATCTGTCCGTGGTCGGCGTCGACGGGCACGAGCTGGGCGCCTCGCTCGGGCTCACGAGCGTCGACCAGTTCCCGCGCGAGCAGGGCGTGCGGGCTGCCGAGACCGTGCTCGATCTGCTCGAGCCCGGTCCGACGACGGATGCTCCGCCGCCCCACGGCGGGCTCCGCTTCGAGCTCGTGGTGCGCGCATCGACCGCGCCGCCGTCGTCCGCCCACGTAGGCTCGGGCGCATGACGATCGATCTCGAGGCGCTCTACATCGACCTGCACGAGCACCCGGAGCTGTCGTTTCAGGAGACCCGCACGGCGGCGATCGCGGCCGGGCACCTCCGTGATCTCGGGCTCGAGGTCACCGAAGGCGTCGGCGGCACGGGTGTCGTGGGCGTCCTCCGCAACGGAGCTGGGCCGACCGTCTGGCTCCGCGCCGACATGGACGGCCTCCCTGTTGAGGAGCAGACCGGGCTGCCGTACGCGAGTAGCGCGCGCGGTCTGAACCCGCAGGGCACCGAAGTTCCGGTCATGCACGCGTGCGGACACGACATGCACGTCGCCGCGATGATCGGCGCGATCGAACAGCTCGCGAGCACGACGGATGAGTGGGCGGGCACGATAGTTGTGCTCATTCAGCCCGCCGAGGAGTTCGGTGCGGGCGCTCAGGCGATGATCGCCGACGGTGTGCTGACGCGCTTCCCGCGCCCCGACATCGTGCTCGGGCAGCACGTGACCCCGCTGCCCGCGGGGGTTGTGGGAGTGCGTCCGGGAACGCAGATGGCTGCGTCGGATGGCCTGACCATCACCCTCCACGGCCGCGGCGGCCACGGCTCACGACCGCACGCGACGATCGACCCGATCGTCATGGCCGCCGCCACCGTCATGCGCCTGCAGACGGTGGCATCGCGCGAGATCGACCCGCGCGAGATGGCCGTGGTCACGGTCGGTTCGATTCATGCGGGCCTGAAGCACAACATCATTCCGGCCGAGGCGCGCCTCGAGCTGAGCCTGCGCTACGCGGACGACAGTACCCGCGCGAAGGTGCTCGAGAAGGTGGAGCGGATCGTGCGCGCCGAGGCCGAGGCATCCGGTGCTCCCCTGCCGCCCACGATCGAGACCGACCACACGCTGCCCCCGACGATCAACGACGCGGACGCGACGGCCCGACTCTCGGCCGCGTTCGACCGCGAGATCGGCGCTGGGACCGTGCTCGACCCCGGGATGTTCACCGGTAGCGAGGATGTCTCGTGGTTCGCGCGCGAGGCGGGCGTGCCGCTGGTTTTCTGGTTCTGGGGCGGGGTCGACCCGGCCGTCTATATGCGCGCTCAGGCAGAGGGCACGATCGACCGCGACATCCCGACGAACCATTCGCCGTTCTTCGCGCCGCTGTTGCAGCCGACGCTCCGCAACGGGGTGCAGACGCTGACGGTCGCGGCGCGGGAGTTCCTGGGCTGACAACAAGAGTTCTCTGATCTTTACGCCCGCGACGAGTCGAGACGCTGTCTTTCGTGAAGATGAGTGGATGAGACATCCGAGAGCCGGAGTCGCTCTTGCAGGCACAGCCATCCTCTTGGCGCTCGCTGGCTGCGCGCCCGCTACGCCAACGACCCAGGCGTCCCCGAGCGAAATCACCGTGTCTTCCTCAACGCCAACGCCAACGCCAACGCCAACGCCAACGCCAACGCCAGAATCGTTCATCGTTACAGCAACGGAGATGTCCGTGCTGGACTCTGACGGAACGATCCGCTCGAGTGTCGCCTTCTCCGGCGAAGACCCCGCTGCATTCGCTGCGGCTCTCGGAGAGTCGTTCGGCGTGGCGGCAGCCGAGAGCACGACGGCAGGCGGCTTTGAAGGCGCGGAGTTCACCACAGAGTACGCGTGGGACGGCCTCGTGATCTCGTCAGGATTCTCCCCCGGGCAGACGTGCGGCACGCGAATAGACTGCCGCGGAACTTTTGTTTACTTCACCGTTCCCTCCATAAACGACATCTCTCTCGGCACAGCGGGAGGGATCCACGTTGGCGATTCCGTGGTCGCAGCTATGGACCTGGGCGCTCGTCCTACCTCGGAGATCCCTCTCGCCGCCGAGCCGGAGGACCCATCGGTCTTCGAATCCCAGGCCGAAGCGACTCGCATCGTCCTTCTCGATCTGGACGACGAAGGAGCTTCAATCGTCAGAATCCGGGCGAGCGGCTGGTTCCAGACCTTCGGCAACATCTGACCTTCTGCCTGGAGGATGTCGTGTAGCCGGGGCACGCCGCTTGCACGCTTCGTTCTGCGGGCGTAGTGTCGCCGCTCGTGGCTAACGACAGTCGCGGCGAGGGCCCGAGCTCTCCTCCCGTGAAACGCTGGATTCTCGGCGAACCCCTCCATACCGAACAGCTCGACGGGCAGCTGCTTCCGAAGCGACGGGCCCTGCCGATCTTCGCGTCCGACGCCCTGTCGTCCGTGGCCTACGCGCCGCAAGAACTCTTGATGATCCTGCTGACCGGCGGTCTCGCGTTCCTCGCCTTCAGCCCAGCTGTCGCGGCGGCGGTCGTGGTACTGCTGATCGTGGTCGTCGTCAGCTACCGGCAACTCATCAAGGCGTACCCGTCGGGCGGCGGTGACTACGAGGTCGCGTCGAAGAACCTCGGCGAACCCGCCGCCGTGGTCGTGGCATCCGCTCTTCTCGTCGACTACGTCTTGACGGTAGCCGTGTCGATCGCGTCCGGTGTCGACAACATCATCTCGGCCATCCCCGAGCTCAACCCGTGGCGCATCGAGTTCGCCGTCGGCTTCGTCGTGCTCATCATGGCCGCGAACCTGCGCGGCGTGCGCGAATCGAGCAAGGCGTTCGCGATCCCGACCTATGTCTTCATCGGGTCGGTCGCCGTCATGATCGTCGTCGGACTCGCCCGCGTCGCGCTCGGCGACCCTCCCATCGCGTCCAGCGCCGAGTTCGCCGTGCAGGCGGAAGACCTCTCGCAGGCCGCGGTGATCCTGCTGGTGCTGCGGGCGTTCTCGAGCGGATGCTCGGCCCTCACGGGCGTCGAGGCCGTCTCGAACGGGGTTCCCGCCTTCCGCCAACCGAAGGTGAAGAACGCGCAAGCGACTCTCACGCTCATGGGCGGCATCGCGATCCTGCTGTTCGCCGGTCTGACGGCGCTCGCCCTCTTCGCGGGCGTGCACTACGCCGAGAACCCCTGCAACCTGGTGGGTTTCGACTGCACGACCCCGCAGCCCAGCCTCATGGCCCAGGTCGCGAGTGCGACGTTCGGGATGGGCAGCATCCCCTTCTTCATCATCCAATCGGCGACAGCCTGCGTTCTGCTTCTGGCGGCGAACACCGCGTTCAACGGCTTCCCCCTGCTCGGGGCCGTGCTCGCGCGTGACGGCTACGCGCCGAAGTCGCTCAACACCCGCGGCGACCGCTTGGTGTTCTCGAACGGGATGATCGCGCTCGGCCTCGCCGCGATCATGATCCTCGTGCTCTACCAGGCGAGCCTCACGAGCCTGATCCAGCTGTACATCATCGGCGTTTTCGTGTCGTTCTCGCTCGGACAGATCGGGATGATCCGGCACTGGCGCCGCGCAATACGCACGGGTGCGTCGGGCGCTGACCTCCGCGCGGCGCGCATCGGGCTCGCGATCAACGGCGCCGGCGCGGCACTGACCGTCTTCGTGCTGATCATCGTGACGATCACCAAGTTCACCCACGGCGCGTGGATCGTGTTCCTCCTGATCCCGATCCTCGCGACACTCATGATCGGCGTGAACCGCTACTACCGCGACGTTGAGCACGAGATCGAGATCGACGACGCGACGCACTTCGGTTCGCGGGGCGACGTGGCGATCGTGCTGGTCGGGCGTCTGCAGAAGCCGGTCGTCAAAGCGATCGATTACGCGCTGGCCGCCAAGCATGACAAGACCATGGCCGTGCACGTCTCGGTTGATCCCGAGTCGACCGACCGTCTGCAGGCCGAGTGGCGGGAACATCGGATGCCGGTGCCCCTCGTCATCGTCGACTCGCCCTATCGCGCCTTCGCGCATCCGGTGCGGGAGTTCATCCAGGCCTATCGCCAGAAGAACGGCTCGGCAGTCATCACCGTGTATCTGCCGCAGTACATCGTCGGGCACTGGTGGGAGAGCTTCCTACACAACCGTCGAGCCAGCCGTATCGCGCACAATCTGATGCTCGAGCACGGCGTCTCGATCACGCTCGTGCCGTGGCTGCTCGATTCGACCGAGATCGTTTATGGCCGACGGTCGCGCCCCCTGCCCGGAGGCGACCGGTCGGGCTTGCCGCCCGAGGCCTCCAACCGGGTGCCGCGGCGTAGCCTGGAGGAGTGAATCTCCCGGCTGTGCCCCGCGACGCGGCAATCCTCGATGCGGCGCCTTTCGACGTCGCGTCCGTCCGCGCCGCCTTCCCGATCCTCGGCGAGCGGGTCAACGCGTCATCGCTGGTGTACCTGGACTCAGCGGCCACGAGCCAGAAGCCACTCGCCGTACTCGAGGCCGAGGCATCCTTCCTCGCCCGTGGCAACGCCGCCGTCCACCGCGGCGCACACACCCTCGCCGCCGAGGCAACGGAATCATTTGAGGATGCCCGGGCCGCCGTTGCGGCTTTTATCGGCGCCGAGCCGGACAACATCGTGTGGACCTCGGGTGCGACGGCAGGGATAAACCTGATCGCATACTCGATCGGGAATGCGTCGCTCGGGCGCGGGGGCGAAGCCGCCCGGCGGGTGGCGCTGAAACCGGGCGACGAAATCGTCGTGACCGAGTCCGAGCACCACGCCAACCTGATTCCGTGGCAAGAGCTCGCCGCCCGAACGGGTGCACTGCTGCGCCATATTCCCGTGCAGGAAGATGGCCAGCTCGACCTGGCCGTTGCAGGTGCCCTGATCGGGTCACGGACGCGGATCGTCGCCTTCCCCCATGTGTCGAACGTGCTGGGCATCGTGAACCCCGTCGCCGAGATCGTGACGCTTGCGCGCGAGGTCGGCGCGCTCACGGTTCTCGACGCCTGCCAGTCCGCCCCCCACCTCGCACTCGACCTGCCGGCCCTCGGGGTCGACCTGGCGGTGTTCTCGGGGCACAAGATCTTCGCGCCCTATGGCGTGGGCGTCCTGTACGGACGGTCAGAGGTACTCGAAGCCCTGCCGCCCTTCCTGACCGGGGGCTCGATGATCACGACCGTCACCCTCGACACCGCCGAGTACCTGCCTCCGCCGCAGCGGTTCGAGGCCGGCACGCAGCCCGTCTCGCAGGCGATCGGCCTGGCGGCAGCCACGCGGTACCTCGGCGAGCTCGGGCACGATGCGATCGCGGCACGCGAGGCATCCCTCGAACGTCGCCTGCGCGAGGGGCTGCTCGAGGTGGCGGGTGTCCGCATGCTCGGCGACGCGTCGGGCGCCGAGCGAGTTGCCCTGGCGTCGTTCGACGTCGACGGAGTGCACGCGCACGACGTCGGCCAATTCTTGGATGCACGCGGTGTCGCCGTGCGCGTCGGGCACCACTGCGCGCAGCCGCTGCACCGCCGTTTCGGCATCACCGCCAGCGTTCGGGCGAGCGCGGCGTTTTACAACACGGAGGAGGAGATCGACATTTTCCTTGATGCGCTCTCGGGCGTAAGCGCATTCTTCGGCGTGGAGGGCACCCGATGAGCGGGCTCGAGTCGCTGTATCAAGAGCTGATCTTGGATCACTCGAAGCATCCGCACGGCACTCCTCTCGCACCGGAAGAGGGGGCCCACGCGTCGTCGTACCAGCGCAATCCCGTGTGCGGAGACGAGTTGACTCTGCGCGTGCGGCTCGATGATGCGGGCGCGATCCGCGATGCGACCTGGGAGGGCGCCGGTTGCTCGATCTCGCAGTCGTCGGCGTCGATGCTGTCGGATCTCGTCGCCGGGATGCCCCGGGCCGACGCATCCGTTCTCGTCGAGGGTTTCCGCGAGGCCATGCGCTCGCGCGGCAAGCTCGAGCTCGACGTCGAGGAGTATGGCGACGCGGCCGCCCTGTCGGGTGTCTCGAAGTACACCGCCCGGGTCAAGTGCGCCATGCTCGCGTGGGTTGCGCTCGAGGACGCGCTCGCCCGTGCATCCTGACCTTCTCGGTCAAGTTCTCCTCCCCGTGTAGGGGATCAAGCCGGCTATCCACCGTTCCCCCGAACTCCGGGACGGGGTTGCGGCGGGCCCACCAGGCTGTGCCCATGCCCACAGAACTCGCTGATGTCCCACCGCTCCGCGACGATGCCGCTCTCGAACACTGGCTGTTCGATCTGCTGATCGGCGCCACCCACCCCCAGCTCTGGCTGTTCTTTCTGGACGATGACGACCGCCCCACCGGACCGGTCATGCCTTGCGATGAGCTGCCGGATCACCCCGACGGCGTCACCGCGAACGAAGACCTCGGCGCCCTGCCCGTCGTCGAACTCTTCGCCCATCGCTTCGCGAACCTCATGCGCGAGTTCGACTTCGCACAGATCGTGGTGGTGTGGGAGCGCTGCGGTGGAGACCAGATCACCGACCTCGATCGGGCGTGGGCGCGGCTCGGCGATCACCTGGTCCGACAGGGCGTCCGCGTTCGTGCCCGCTTCTTGCTCCACGAAGCCGGCATGCGCATCTTCACCCCGGACGACCTGCCCGCCGCGGCGTGAGGTTCGTTCGGGAGGGCGTGGTCATTCGGGAGGGTGTGACGGCCGCATCCGGTCCTCCCGAACAACCATGCCCTCCCGAACGACCGCCTCAGCTCGAGATCACCCGCTCGAGTCGGGCGTAGCTCGTTTCCATCCCGTCGGTCATGCCGGTCGCCAGCACCATGTCGCGGGTGTCCTTGTCGGGGTACTCGATCAGCAGAGTGATGAGCGTGGCACCGTCCTCTTCGCGCAGCGACAGGTCGTTGAGCGTCGAGGGAAAGTCAGTGTCGGTCATGTGCTCGGTCGTGACCGTTCTCTTCGGGGCGTCGATGACGAGGGTTTCGCCGTTGAACCCGAAGGGTTCGCCCTCCGTCCCGGGCTCGGGTGCCCAGGCGTAGCGATAGGTGCCACCGACTCGTGGGTCGACCTCGCAGATCGTCATGCGCCAGCCATCCGGCCCGAGCAACCACTTCTTCATCAGCTCGGGCTCGGTGTGCGCGCGCCATACGAGCTCGCGCGGACCCTCGATCAGCCGAGTGATGCGCACGTGCGTGTCGTCGAGAATCTCCGTTTGCGTGCCCTTGCCCTCTGCGTAGGCACGCAGACCCGCGAGCACGCGGTCGAGCTGGTTGAACGCCAGCGTCGAACCCTCGACCGCCCCGAACGCGATGATCTGCTGGAGCGCGTCCGCCGAGTCGAAGTAGCTGACGTTCGTCAATCGCGTTCCGGTCGCGGTCGCCTCGAAGTCGAACGTGACGCGCATCACGGGCGTGCCGTCGAGAACATCGCCTTCTTCGTTGGCGAAGGCGTCGAGCACCTCCAGGCGTCGGGGCGCGTCGATCTTCAGAAACTCCCACGACCCGCGCGACTTCTCGCCCTGCGGGCTCGTCATTTCGTAAGCCGCGCGGCCGCCGACCGTGAGGTCGAAGGCGGTGAAGGTTGCCGGCCATCCGGGAGGGCCCCAGAAAAGTTCGAGTTGGCTCGGGTCGGTGAACGCCGTCCAGACGCGCTCGACGGGGGCCGCAAAGTCGGCGACGAGCGTCATCGTCAACACTTCGGGGTCGGTAGTGACGTCGGTGACGGGCATGTCACACTCCTTTTGTGGGTGGATCAGTGGGTTTCGCTGACGCGAGCAAGAGATCGAGGCGGTCGATCCGCGCCCGCCAGAGTTCTTCGTACTGCGCCAGCAGGGCATGGGCCCGCGCGATCATCGTCGGATCCGCGCGAACGAGCCGCTCGCGACCCTCGGCGCGCTTGACGACCAGCCCCGCCGCCTCGAGAACGCCGATGTGCTTCTGAACGGCGGCGAAGGACATGTCGTAGTCGAGAGCGAGGGTCGAGATCGACTGCTCCTGCTGAATCGTGCGGCGCAGGATGTCTCGGCGCGTCGCCGCGGCGAGCGCCTGAAACACGCGGTCAATCTCGTCATCGCTCAGCTCATTCGCTTCACCCTGCGCCGTTTGTGCAACCATTTGGTTGTACGTTAGCGCTGTCGCATTGCGAGGTCACCCCCCCCCCCCGCGGGGAAAAGGATTCCGTCGCACGGCCGACTTTCGGTTCGAGGAGCCGTGAAACGAACCACCGCGAAACGCCCGCCCCGACTCTTCAATGGCCATGGCTGATGCACATCATCGGGGGCGGGACGCAGCGGCCTTCTTTTCCTCAATCGCCTCGCCTGCGGGACGACCGTCAACCAGGGCACGCAGGACATCGGATGCGGCGGCCATGCGGCGGGCATCCACCGCCGCGACGATCGTGGCGTGCAGCACCGCCTCCGCGGCACGAGCCCGGCCCGCAGCATCCTTCCCCGCGTCGGTGAGGGAGAGGATGACGCTGCGCCGGTCGCCCGGATCCTGCTCTCTCTTCACAAGCCCAGAGAGAACGAGGGTATCCACGAGGCGACTGGGCGACCCCATTTCACACACCAGTCGGGAGCCAAGCTGACGCAGCGACAGGCTCGCGGCGTCGTCGATCGTGATTATCGCTTCCGCCTGCGCGGGAGTGAGAGCCTCGGGCTTCAGCAGGTCGGCGTAGATCCGATTGCCTTCGCGTTGAGCGGCGAGGATCAGGTAGCGGAATTCTTCGGCGGGACTCATGCTTGGGCAGGCGTCTCGGTCATGATCTCCTCGAGGAATCGAGCGGTGGCGTTTCCGTAAGCGTGAGGGTGGGTGAAGCGGAACATGTGTCCCGTCTCAGGCAAGACGACTTCCCGCGCCGCGGGCAACCCGTCGACGAGGTCCCGTACGGCACCGTGTCCCACTAGACGGTCATCCTGGGGAGTCAGGACGAGCGTCGGTACCTTCACGTGTCCGAGCTGGGCGCGTACGTCGAATTTTCTGACAGCAGAGACGCGCCGGGCATAGCTCTCCCGCGGCGTGTTTTCGAGGAAGAGCGATCGGTAGTCGGACTTTCGCTGGGGAACCTCGGCGGTTGTGTCGAACGTCGACGCGAGCTGGGATGCGTGGAAGCGGAGCACTCCGTTTCGGTACACGGCGTCGGGGAGAAACCCTGCCAAACCTGCCATCGCGGACTTCCACTGCGGAAGGGGATTCGCCGCGAAGCCGCCGGAGAGCACCAGCGCGCGCAGACCCGCGGGCTGCCGCAGGGCAAGCGCAAGGCCCAGGACCGCCCCGAACGAATCGCCCACGAGCACGTACGAGGCGAGATCCTTCACCTGCCCTGCGACGAAGTCCGCGTACCCGTCAACGGTAGAGACACCCTCGGGAAGGCGCATGGTCCGCAGAGGGAAGCCGTGAAGGTCGGACAACGGCGCGAAGTCCCACGGGGCGCCGGAAAAGCAGGGAATCGCAACAACAGTAGGTGTTGCGTCATTAGTTGACACATCACGAATATACATCGTCTGCGTTCCACCCACTCCCCTGACGCGATATGTCGGGGCGGCGGGCGTTTGGCGACACATTGCGACAGGTGAGCGGAGCAACGGCGACATATTGCGACAGCGGAGCAGGCCCGAACCCCCGACTAGACTGGGCCAGTCCGGCATCCCGCGATTTTTGGAGCTCAGCCGCGTGACGACAGCCACCCAGAACGCCACCCCGAATGCGGCAGCGACGCCCGTCGTCGACACTGTCGAGAACGCCGCGGCGACGCCCGAGCGAACCCAGCCGTTCGCGGCGCTGGGCCTCAAGCCCGACGAGTACGACCGCATCCGCGAGATCCTCGGCCGCCGCCCCACCAGCTCCGAGCTGGCGATGTACTCGGTGATGTGGTCGGAGCACTGCTCGTACAAGTCGAGCAAGATCTACCTGCGCGAGTTCGGCCGCCACATGACCGACAAGATGCGCGAGAAGCTCATGGTCGGCATGGGCCAGAACGCCGGCGTGGTCGACGTGGGCGAGGGATGGGCGGTGACCTTCAAGGTCGAATCGCATAACCACCCCAGCTACATCGAGCCCTTCCAGGGTGCGGCGACGGGTGTCGGCGGCATCGTCCGCGACATCATCTCAATGGGCGCGCGCCCGGTCGCCGTCATGGACCAGCTTCGCTTCGGCGCAATCGACCACCCCGACACGGCGCGCGTCGTGCATGGCGTCGTCAGCGGCATCTCGTTCTACGGCAACTGCCTGGGCCTTCCCAACATCGGCGGCGAGACGTTCTTCGACTCGGTCTACCAGGGCAACCCCCTCGTGAACGCCCTCGCGGTCGGCGTCATGCGCCACGAGGACATCAAGCTCGCCAACGCGAGCGGCACCGGCAACAAGGTCGTGCTGTTCGGCGCCCGCACCGGCGGCGATGGCATCGGCGGAGCATCCATCCTCGCCTCCGACTCGTTCGACAGCACCGGCCCCACCAAGCGCCCCGCCGTGCAGGTCGGCGACCCCTTCGCCGAGAAGGTACTCATCGAGTGCTGTCTTGAGCTCTACCGTGACGAGCTCGTCGAGGCGATTCAGGATCTCGGGGCCGCGGGCATCTCGTGCGCCACGAGCGAGCTCGCCGCCAACGGCGGATCGGGCATGAAGGTCGACCTCGAAGAGGTACTGCTGCGTGACCCGCGCCTCACGCCCGAAGAGATTCTCATGTCGGAGTCGCAAGAGCGCATGATGGCGATCGTCGCGCCCGAAAAGCTCGACGCCTTCCTCGCCGTAACGGCGAAATGGGATGTCGAGACGAGCGTTCTGGGCGAGGTCACGGGTGACGGGCGCCTCGTCATCCACTGGCACGGTCACGAGATCGTCAACGTCGACCCCGCCACCGTCGCGGTCGATGGCCCCGTCTATGAGCGCCCCGTCGCGTACCCCACGTGGATCGATGCCTTGCAGGAGGATTCGGCGAGCGCCCTCCCCCGCGCGACCGACCCCGAGACGCTCCGCACCCAGTTCGCGCAGCTGCTGTCGAGCCCGAACCTGGCCGACAAGTCGTGGCTGACGAACCAGTACGACTACTACGTCATGGGCAACACGGCCCTGGCCTTCCCCGACGATGCCGGCATGATCCGCGTCGACGAGGAGTCGGGCCTGGGCTTTGCCATCGCGACCGACTGCGACAGCCGCTTCTGCCAGCTCGACCCGTACGAGGGCGCACGTCACGCGGTCGCCGAGGCGTACCGCAACGTCGCCGTCGCGGGCGCGGTTCCGACCGCGGTGACGGATTGCCTCAACTTCGGCAGTCCCGAGAACCCCGAGGTGATGTGGCAGTTCCAGCGTTCGGTGCAGGGAATCGCGGATGCGTGCCGTGAGCTCGAGATCCCCGTCACGGGCGGAAACGTCAGCTTCTACAACCAGACCGGTGACCAGCCGATCTATCCGACTCCCGTCGTCGGGGTGCTCGGCGTGATCGACGATGTCGCGCGTCGCGTGCCGAGCGGTTGGCAGGACCAGGGCGAGAACATCTACCTTCTCGGCGTCACGTCCACGGAGCTCAGCGGCTCCGAGTGGGCGGGCGTCGTGCACGATCACCTCGGTGGTCGGCCTCCGCGCGTCAACCTCGGCGACGAGAAGACCCTCGCCGAGCTGCTGCGCGCCGCATCCCAGCAGGGGCTCATCTCCAGCGCCCACGACCTGTCGGGCGGCGGCCTGGCGCAAGCGCTCGCCGAGAGCGTGATCCGCTTCGGCGTCGGCGCGCGCGTCTGGCTGCGCGAGATCATCGAGCGCGACGGCGTGGATGCCTCGGCAGCACTGTTCTCGGAGTCCACCGGCCGCGTGCTGGTGAGCGTCCCGCGCGAGGACGACGTCAAGTTCCAGGGGCTGTGTGACGGACGCGGCTACCCGGTGTTGCGTATCGGTGTGACGGACGTCGCTCCCGCGGGTGGCGCCGAGCTCGAGATTCAGGATGTCTTCACGATGGGTATCGACGAGTTGAACCAGCTCTGGCGCGGCACCCTGCCCGCCGCCTTCGGCGCGACGATCGGCGAGTTCGAGGTCACAAGCACCGCCCCGACCACTCCCCCGATGGCGTAGGAGCGACATGTCGAACGACGATCTGGAGAACTACGGCGCGACGCGTCAGAAGCGTGTGCGGATCGTGGCGTGGGTCGTGATCATCGCGCTGCTCGTGACCGGCGGCGGCGCGACGGTTCTGGCGCTCATCTTCGGCTGACCCGCGGCGCGTTCAGGGCGCACGGTTAGCATGGCGGGATGGACCCTTTCTTCGCGTTGGCTGCGGAGTTGTGGTGGCTGGGGCCCACCGTGATCGCGGGCGGTGCGGCGTCATTCGCCGGGATTCGCTATGGCCGCCGGCAGCGCGCGCGCGCGCTCGAGTACGCCGGCGCAAAGCACGAACTGGCGGTGGCGCGGGTGCGCCTGTTCACCGCCCGGGCCCAAGCGAAGAGCGCGCAGGCGACGCTGCTGGTCGCGAAAAGCGCGCGCCAGAGTGGGCGCGGGTCGGTCGGCGAAATCGAGGCTGCCCGACACGCGGTGAACGAGGCTCAGCGCGAACTGCGTTCGGCGCAGACCGGGCTGCGCGGCCGCCGCGTTCAGGTCAAGGCCGCCAGGGCATTGATGCGCCGGATGCCTCGGGGGGACGAACATCTTCCGCTCTCACGGCTCGTGGCCGAACACGATGCGGTGCTGGCGAGCTGGATGGCCTACGAGACCGATCCGGCCAAGGCGATCGCTTTCCCCACGATGAGCGATGCCCGGGTGCCTGCGACGGCGGCGCTGCTGACCGCGATGGACACCGCCCGCTGGCTCCGGCCGCGCCCCGGCAAACCCGCGCTGACACCCGAAGAGTTCGCGCGATACCGTGCCGCGGTGACCGAGCTCGAGGCCGCATTCCACGCCGCCGAGGCGGCCGCGTGGCGCGCGGCGGGGGCATCCGGACGTCCGCCGGGTGGGGCATCCGACCGCCCATTCGCCGATGGCGCCGGTGTGCCACCGCAGCTCCGCGGGGCATGGGATGACCTGGTCGAGAACGCTCGCACCGCGGCGGTCACTGCCGCGACCGCCGCGGCCGAGTCGGCGCGCGAGGCGATCTGGCGGGCGAGGAAGCGTTCACCCGAGTCCGATGCGCCGACTCCGAGGACGGATGCGCCGCCCCGACCATCCGCTCCGCCCAACCCCGCCGAGACTCCCCCGCCGGACAAGCCCGCGAGCGACAAGCGCGGTCCGATCTGGCCGATCCCGCGTCGCTCGTCCGACTGACGCCCGCGCCGCCGCGTCCCGCGCGTAGCATGACGGGATGAACCCCTGGGAATTCTTCGGCTCCTACTGGTGGCTGATTTTCCCCCTGATGGGTGTAGCGGGGGGCGTCGGTCGCGGGTGGCAGAAGGCGCTCGAGCGTCGGCACGCGCGCAGGCTCGAGATCATGCGGGCCAAGAGCGAGCTGCACGCGGCCCAGATCGCGGCAAGTACGCAACCTGTCACGACGGGGCGTTCGGACTCGCGCCCGAGCGACAGCGACAGCCCAACCGCCCGACTGCAACGTCTGTTCGACGCCCACGACGCCGTCACATCCCGCTGGCTCGAATATGAACTCGACGTCGCCAAGCTGATCGCGTTCCCCGCGATGAGCGATGGACGTCAGCCGTTGACCGCCGCGTTCCTGCGCGCCAAACGCAAAGCGGACGGGCTGCGGCCCGATTCGCCTAAGGCCCGGATCGGTAAGGATGAGCTCGCCGAGTACCGCGACGCCGTGAACGAATACGAGGCCGCCTTCGATATCGCCGAGCGCGACGCGCGGCGACTGCGCGACCACTCGTTCACCGAGACGGAGCGCAAACGCCTCGATACCGCGAAGCAACTTCTGAGCGTCGCGGTCGACCAGGCAGCAACCCCCGCAGAACGCCAACTCGCCTATCGACGCGTTCGCGAAGAGCTCGACGGCCTGATCTCGGTGTCGGACGAGGCGATCGAGGTTCTCGAGAACCGTGTCGCTCTGGAACTGACGGTGGGCGAGCAAGCGACGGATGCCTCGCACGGACCGCCGGCGTCCGCCACCCTTCCCCCCAAACCAAGCTCATCAGAACCCGGAGCACACAGCCCGGGTTCGTCCGAGCCCACCGCCTCCCCGGAATCACCCCCGGCGTCGGGCTCGCGGCCCGTCCCCGCACGCGGCGCTACCCCGGCGCCGGGCCGAGTCACGCGGCCGCGCCCGCACGCATGACCGCGCCGCGGGTACCCTCCACCGAACTGGTCGCGCAGGTTCTCGCCCTGTTGACCGAGCTCGACCCCTACGGCCTCGAACCAGGCAGGCCCGGTGGCACTCCCGCCGACGAGTACGACATCGAGGCCCGGCCGCTGGCAGACATCCTGGCTCAGTACGGTCGCGTCACGGCCGAACAGGTCAACGAGCTCTGGCAGCACTATTTCGGCGAACCGCTCAGCGCCGTCGTCGGCGACGGTCGCCTTGAGGAGCTGACTGCCGAGCTCAATCGGCTCTCGTCCGGCGTACGACTCCCAGCGCCACCCGACCGCCCCGCGGACCTCGACGAGTACTTCGCTGACGGACCGTCCGCGCGCTGGTGGGTGCCGCACTACCTGCCGCACTGGACGACGCCCGACCGCTCGGAAGCCCGGTTCAGCGCGACTCCCGGCGCACTTGAGTTGAGGATCGAGGCAGGCCAGCTCGATTGGCGCCCCGAAGACGCACCTTTGCGGGTCTCCAACCTGCAGACGGGCACCTACTCGGGGCCCGTCGGATCCGCCGTCGGGACTCATCGTCACCGCGATGATGACCTTTTCGTTCGTACCGAGACGCCTCTGCGTCTGTTGTTCGCACCGTCGCGAGGCCGTGTCGATGTGACGGTTGCGGCGAGTCGAGACCGGGGCTGCATGCTCGCGGCGTGGCTGGTGGGGAGCGAGCACCTGTCGCCGGAGGACTCCGGAGAGATGTGCGTCTTCGAGATCGATGCCGACGCGATCGGCGTGGAAACGACCGTCCGGTCTGGCATCAAGGCGCACCACGATCCGCGCCTGGTCACCGACATGGCCGAGATCGCCGTGCCCCTCGACGCCAGCCAGCCACATACCTGGACCGTGATCTGGAATGACCACGAAACGATCATCGGTTGCGAGGGAGTCGTTGTGCGACGGATGCCTCAGGCCCCGAGCTATCCGCTGTTCCTCATGATCGACCTGTTCGAGATAGGTCCGGCGGACGGGGAGTACCCGAAGGCCGCGACCATCCACCGCGTGCGAGGGTGGGATCTCACCGGAACGACCAGCGACGCTGATCTGTAGCGCGCCACTGTCGGGGCATGGTGACGGGCTGGGACAATGCGAAGCCATCAGTCAGTCGGGTCGCCGCCGCCGCGCCGCAGGCCGTCTACGAGTACGCCTCAGACATCCGAAGTCTTCCGCGGTGGGCCGCGGGCCTACACCTTGGGCATCAGCACGTAGCTGGCCCCTAGTGTCGGGCGCCAGTAATTCGTTGTCTATGTTTTAGAGTTCGGGTATGGCACGAATGGGTCGTCCGAAGGTTGATCTGGTTCTCACGGATGATGAGCGTGAGCAGCTTGTCCGGTGGGCTCGGCGGCGTAAGTCGTCGCAGGCTCTGGCGTTGCGTTCGCGGATCGTGTTGGAGTGCGCGGCGGGGGACGCGAACACGGTGGTGGCTGAGCGGCTCGGGGTCAGCCGTCCCACGGTCGGGAAGTGGCGGTCCCGGTTCTTTGAGCACCGCCTGGACGGGCTCGTTGATGATCCGCGGCCTGGCCGACCGGCGACGGTGACCGCCGAGCAGGTCGAGGACGTCGTCGTAGCGACGTTGGAATCCACCCCCGCGAACGCGACGCACTGGTCGCGGTCGAAGATGGCCGAACGCACCGGATTGTCGAAGTCCACGATCGGTCGGGTCTGGAAGGCGTTCGGCCTCAAGCCCCATCGCACGGACGGGATCAAACTCTCCAACGACCCGTTGTTCGTGGAGAAGGTCTACGACATCGTGGGCCTCTACCTCGACCCCCCTGAGTGCGCCGTCGTCCTATCCGTGGACGAGAAGTCCCAGGTTCAGGCGTTGTCCAGATCGCAGCCCGCTTTCCCGATGATGCCTGGAATGCCAGAGAAGCGCACCCACGACTACTTCCGACACGGCACGACGAGCCTGTTCGCTGCGATGAACGTTGAGGACGGCACCGTGATCGCGTCCACGCACCGCCGTCATCGGGCGACGGAGTTCAAGAAGTTCCTGGTCAAGATCGATCAGAACGTGCCTGAGCACCTGGACATCCACGTGGTCTGCGACAACTACGCCACCCACAAGCACCCCACAGTGAAGACCTGGCTGGAGAAGCATCCTCGGTTCCACATGCACTTCACGCCCACGTACTCCTCGTGGATCAACCAGGTCGAACGACTCTTCGCCGAAGTCACCCGTGATCTTCTCCAGCGCTCCGATCACCGCAGCGTCCAGGCCCTCGAGAAGGACCTCCGAGCGTGGATCACGGCATGGAACGAGAACCCCAAGCCATTCATTTGGACCAAGACGGCCAACCAGATCCTCGAATCCCTCGGACGACTACTACAACGAACTAACGGCGCAGGACACTAGCTGACCGCTAGCCAACCGACTCGACCAGCGGACCAGCGAGCCAGAGCTCGACCTCACGCGGGGTCTTCACGCGCACGATCCGAAGATGCGAATACTCCTGTTCGAGCCGCGGAACCCGCTCGCGGTACTTGTTTCTCGTCGAGATCGCCCAGCGAACGATGTGCTCACGATCGATAAAGAAGGTGCGCAGGGGCGGTTCGATGTTGCCGTTCCAGAGCACTTCCCGTCCGAGGCGCCGCCGGAACGTACGTCGGATGACTCGGGGCAACGTCACCGTCAGAAAGGGTAGGTCGAGCCACACCAGCAGGTCGGCTCGCTCGGCCAGCAGTGAGCGGGCGCTCGAGTACTGCCACTCGGTGGTCCATGCGTCGTCGGCCGTGAAGTTCCGCACGTCGTCGAGGAAATCTGCCCGTGGAGTCCAGTTCGGGCCGTGGTAGAGCGCGTCGATCTCGGTGTGCGGGGCATCGGCGAGCGCGGCGATTCGAGCGGCAACCGTGGTCTTGCCCGTGCCGGATACTCCCGCCACGATGATGCGTCTGGGCCGCGACGGGAGCGGATCGTCGTAGGCAAGCACGGTGAGCATCCTATGCAGCGCGCGCTTGATTCCGATTCGGTGCGCACAGGTATAACGAGTTATACTCGCTCGATGAAGACCGCGATCTCGATCCCCGACGGCGAGTTCGAGCGCTTCGAGCGGCTGGCGGCTCGTCACGGCATGAACCGGTCGGAGTTCTACCGGCTCGCCGGTAGACGCCTGGCCGCGGAGCTCGAGGGTGAAGCCGAGCTGACCGCCCTGGCTAACACCGTCATCGCCCGTGTCGGACAGCCGTCCGCGGGCGATTCCTTCTTTCGCGAGTCGGAGCGCGCGATGCTCGAGGGTACGGAGTGGTGATTGCGCACGGCGATGTCGTATGGGTGGATTTCGGCTCGCCCCGCGGCTCCGAACCCGCGAAGCGACGTCCCGCGATCGTCATGCAAGAGGACTGGCTTCTCGCAAGCGACATCGCGACTGTTCTCGTCGTGCCACTCACATCCAACGTCGCACTCGAGGCGTTCCCGGGAAATGTGCTGGTCCCGATCGACGCGTCGGGTCTCGATCGGGACTCGGTCGCGGTCGTCTCGCAGGTCGGTCCGGTGAGCCGGGAGTTCCTCGAGGCGTATCCGACCGGCCACCTGCCCCGCTACGTGCTCGCCAGGATCGGCGATGGCATCCGACTCGTCCTGGGCATCTGATGACCACCCGACGATGGGTGACGACGATTATCGGCGCCGCGGCAATCGTGGCAGTCATCGTGGGCGGCCTGTGGTTTGGGCGTCTCATCTTCGATTCTCAGTGGACGCTGACATTGCACGATGTGATGAACAGCGAACCCGACGCGGACGACCCGACGACGGATGTCTCCGAGGTCACCGCCGTCGTGTGCACATCGGCAGTGCCGTGCGTCGAGGCCTACGACACGGCCGAGGCCACCTATCTGCGATTCGGCTCGCGCGACGAAGCCGCCGAGTACGCGTCGTCGATCGAAGACGGGTTCGTGTCGAACTACATCGTGATGAACTTCGCAGGCAAGGACGACGTCTCGAAGGAGAGACAACTCTGGGCCATGCAGCACCTCGCCGGTACGTGGCAGGACTATGAGGGCGACTTCCCCGATCGTTGACCGCCGTACCGCGGACTCATTGACCAATTTTCGAGAAACGCAACGCGCGCTCGGTCACTACATTTGAGCGATCGGCCCTCCCGCAGCACGTCACGCAAAGGAATGCCCATGTCCTACATCGTCGACTTCGCCGAGGTATCGACCATCGGCCTCGAGTCCTCCCCCGTCGTCGCGGCACTCGCGGGGCTCCGCGCGAACGAGGCGCGCTACTTCGCGAACAAGTACGAGCACGTGTTCACGGTCGACCCGGCCAGCGATGCTGCCGAAACCATAGACTGGGTGCACGGCATCCTGAGAGACGAGCGCGACCTCGTCATTGCCTCACCGGCCCTCGAAGCGACGGAATTCGAGGCCGGAGGCATCCGCTTCGCCTACGTGTTCTACCAAAGTGGCCTCTCGATCAACGTCATGTACACGCTCGAAGAGGGCGGAAAGCGAGCCGTCGGCTTCAAGCTCTCCGACGGAATGGATGTCCCCGAGGAGCTGGCCGCGCGCTTCACATTCGCACGGCAGAAGTCCAAACTGGCGGGAACCATCCGCGGCTCGTACTTCGTTATCAAGGGCGAGCACTGACCCCAGTCGCCCGCGTCAATCGAGGGGTCGGCGTCTCAATTGCTTGGTGGTCGTACGCTGCTTCTTCGCGGTGAGGCGCCGCTCTTTCGAGCCTCGGCTGGGCTTCGTCACTCGCCGCGACGGCGCGGGTGGTCGCACCGCGTCGGCCACGATCGCCACGAGCCGCTCGCGCGCCGCGTCACGATTGCGTATTTGTGCACGGTGTTCGGATGCCGCAACCGTCAGCACTCCGCCCACGAGACGCCCGTCGAGGCGCTCGAGCAGCCGCTCGCGTTGCACCGCCGAAAGCGCTGCCGAACCCTCGGCATCCCACACGAGTTCCACGCGAGAGTCCGCGGTGTTCACGCCCTGCCCGCCGGGGCCCGACGATCGCGAGAACCGCCAGGACAGCTCGGACTCGGGAATCGTCAGCCCCGAAGTGACCCGCAAACCGGGGCGATGGGCGGCAGGCATGCCTCCATCCTCGCCCGCGGCGCCGACAATAGGCGAACGACGGCGGGATCGGGTCATCGCCCGCGCCCACGCGATCACGCAGCGTGCATCTTCCCCACTCGGCTCCCGCACGCTAGCTTGATCAAGGCATCCGCCCCTTCCCCGCAGGTCAGGAGATCCCCATGCTCGTCACCACCATGAACGACGTCCCCGGCAGAACGATCACGTCGGTCATCGGCGAGGTCAGCGGCCTGACCGTCCGTGCCCGCAACATCGGCGCCCAGATCGGCGCCGGCTTCAAGGCGCTCGGCGGCGGTGAGCTAAAAGGCCTGACCCTGCAGCTCGAGCAGACCCGGGCCGAGGCGGTGGCACGCCTCGTCGAGGCGGCCCAGGCGCAAGGCGCGAATGCCGTCGTCGCCATGCGGTACGACTCGAACGAACTCGACCAGAACTTCCAAGAGGTCGTCGCGTACGGCACCGCCGTGGTGCTCTCGAGCTGATGCCGCGCGCTCTCGTCACCGGTGCCGCACGCGCCAACAGCATCGCCGCCGGCGTGGTTCCGCGCCTCGTCGCGGACGGCTGGGAGGTGTTGACGAGCGACCTCGAGACCGGCGACTATCCCTGCGATCTCGCCACGGTTGAAGGGCCGACATCCCTCGTCCAACGCGTCGTCGCAGACCACGGAAGCGTCGATGCGCTGGTGCTCAGCCACGCCCACGATGTCGAGTCGGGGATCCTCGACACCACAGCCGAGAGTTTCGATCGACACGTCGCCGTGAACGCCCGTGCCTCGCTTCTGCTCATCGCGGAGTTCGCGCGGCAGATCCCGGCCGATGGCGGGACGATCGTTGCCTTCACGAGCGACCACACGAC
Source organism: Microbacterium sp. HM-570 (assembly GCF_054165885.1). NCBI lineage: Bacteria > Bacillati > Actinomycetota > Actinomycetes > Micrococcales > Microbacteriaceae > Microbacterium > Microbacterium sp. HM-570. Next base: position 1,916,919 of record NZ_CM135111.1, on the reverse strand, counting down.
CGGCAACCTGCCATACGGTGCGTCGAAGGGCGCGCTCGACCGAATCGTCATCTCCGCCGCCCGGGAACTGGGGCCCCTCGGCATCTCGGCCAACGTGGTGAATCCGGGCCCCATCGACACGGGATGGATGGATGACGCGCTCCGCGAAAGCCTGACCGCCCACCATCCGCTGGGCCGACTCGGCACGCCGGCCGACATCGCGGCCATCGTGTCGTTCCTCGTGAGCCGCGAGGGGCGCTGGGCCTCGGGCCAGTTGATCAACACCGACGGTGCTTTCTCCGCTCGCTTCTAAAGCTCCATCACCCCAGAACAGGAGACCTGCCCAGAACAGGACGGTTGCCGCGGAATCGTCCTGTGTGGGAAGGATCTCCTGCCTCGGGCGATGGCTCTCACCACGAAAGCGGGCCCCGGCCGAAGCCGGGACCCGCTCAGGTGACGCGGCGAGATCAGTCGGTGATGATCGTGTCGAACGCGTCGGGGTACTCGGCGAGCCATGCCTCGACGGCCTCGGCTTCCTGACCCTCTTCGTACTCGTTCACAACCATGTCCTCGAGAGCGGCATACTCGGCGTCATCCAGCTGGATGCCGGCGATCAGCTCGGCGGCCTCGGGGAAGCGCTCGGAGAAGTCGCTGGTGCCCAAGAAGTGCAGGCCCTCGGGATCGCCCATGGCGCCGAGCGGGTCCTCGAGATCGCGCAGGTTGTAGGCGTCGTTGGCCCAGAACGGGCGCCACGACGTGACGACGATGTTCTCTTCTGCCGCGATCGCGTTGTCCAGCTGCGTGAGCATCGCCGCGGTCGATGACGTGACGAGCTCGTAGGTGTCCTCGAGTTCGTAAGCGGGGATCATCGAGTCCTGCGCAACGCCGGTGAGGCCCGCCCCGGGCTCGATGCCGTAGATCTCGCCACCGAACATGTCGGCGTTGGCGGCCAGCTCGTCGAGCGAGGTGATGTCGACGTAGTCGGGCACCGCGATCGTGAGCACGGCGCTGTCGTAGTAGGTTCCGACGTCTTCGATGTCGTCGCCGTACTCTTCCATGAAGCTCGCGTGCGTCAGCTCGGGCCAGGCCGAGGGGTACATGTCGACGTCACCCTGGGCAAGACCGGCGTAGAGCGGGCCGGGCTCGGTGAGTTCCTGCATCTCGACGGTGTAGCCGAGCTTCTCGAGCTGGTTCTCGAGCAGGTATGCGGTGCTGAGGCCATCCGTCCACGAGGGCAGGAATCCGAGCGTGATGGTCCCCATCTCGTCCGAACCCACGTCGCCGTTGCCGTTGTCGCCCGCCTCGCCGCTGCAACCCGCGAGTGCGAGGGTGGCTACCGCGCCGGTGGCCAGTAGTGCTGTGATTCTGCGATTCTTCATCGTGATTCCCTTCGTTGTGTATCTCTTCGTGCGTTTCGTATGGGTCTTCAGTTGTGGTCTTTAGTGGATCGGCGCCCGGTGGGGTGATGCCGCGCTGCGCTCCGCCTCTTCGGCTGCGATCGCGGTCGAACCTCGACGACTTCCGCCGCCGCCCCCTCGACGACTTCCGCCGCCGCCCCCGCCACCAGTACCGCCGCGCCGGCCTGAGATGGTCGCGGCCAGTGAGGAGCGGTATGCGCCGGGATTTCCGAGCGACGCCGTGACGCGGTCGAGGAACACGGCGAGGATGACAACGCCCAGGCCCGCTTCGACGCCCTGTGCGAGGTCAACGGTCGAGATGGACTGAACGACCTCTTGCCCGAGCCCCGGAGCCCCGGCGATTCCGGCGACAACGGCCATCGAGAGGGCGAGCATGATCACCTGATTGACGCCCGCCATGATGGTGGGCACAGCCAACGGCAACTGGATGCCGCGCAGGATCTGGCCCGGCTTCGCACCGAAAGCGTGCCCGGCTTCGACCGTCTCGGAGTCCACACCGCGGATGCCCAGCTCGGTGAGCCGCACCCCCGGGGGCAACGCGAAGATCACGGTGGCCACTACTCCGGGGACGACCCCGATGCTGAAGAAGGTGATCGCCGGGATCAGGTAGACGAAGGCTGGCATCGTCTGCATGAAGTCCAGTACGGGCTTGAGGATCGCACGCACCGTGTCGTTTCGTGCCGACCAGATCCCGAGGGGAATCGCGATCACGAGCGCAACCAGAGCCGCGATCAACACCAGCGCCAGCGTCTGCATCGACGACTCCCACTGGTCCATCCCGACGATAAGTGTGAACGAGATTGCTGTGCCGAGTGCGAGCTGCCACGAGCGCACCAGCCATCCGATCAACGCGAAGATGATGATGACGACGGGGATCGGCGTGATCACCAGCACGTCGGTGAGCGAGTCTACGAGCCACCGCGCCACGAACGCGATGGTGTCGAGCAGCCATTCGAGGTTGTCCCTGATCCAGTCGACCCCGGTGTCGATCCACAGACCGAGCGGAATGCGAAAACCATCCATCAGCGCACCCCCTCGGCGTCGGCCATGCCCGTGGTCTGGGCAAGCACCTGATCGATCACGGTCGTCGGAACCGGCTGCTCGACGATCTCGATCTCACCGGTGGCGGGCGTTCCGGGCGTCAGCGCGGCGAGCAGGGTGACCCGGGGAATCACGCCGACGAGGCGGCCCGCGGCATCCGTCACCGCGAGCGGCAGTCGAGATTCGACGGCGGGCACGAACAGGTTCATCAGCACCTCGTCGTCGCGCACGCTCTGCGGTGCGGGGCCGAGCACCGACGACAGGGAGGTCGCGTTCTTGCGCACGAGCTTCAGCGCGTCGTGGTCACTCACGATGCCGACAAGGCGGCGCTCGCGATCGACCACGTACGCCGCAGACATGTATGCGTCGCGCATCTGTTTGAGTGCGGTGCGGGGACCCGCGGTCTCACCCACGACGGGAAGTGCCGGCTCCATGACGTTGGCCGCAGTGAGCACGCGGGTGCGGTCGACGTCCTGCACGAACTGCTCGACGTAGTCGTTCGCCGGGTCGGTCAGGATGTCTTCGGGCGTGCCGATCTGCACGATGCGACCCTCGCGCATGACCGCGATGCGGTCGCCGAGAAACATGGCCTCGTTGAGGTCGTGGGTGATGAAGACGATGGTCTTCTTCAGCTTCTGTTGCAGCTGGAGCAACTGCTCCTGCATTTCGCGCCGGATGAGCGGGTCGAGCGCGCTGAAGGCCTCGTCCATGAGCAGGATGTCCGTGTCTGCGGCGAGCGCGCGTGCAATGCCGACGCGCTGCTGCATGCCACCCGAGAGGGCCGACGGCAGTTTGTCACCCCACCCCTCGAGACCGACCAGCGACAGGATCTCGTCGGCTTTCGCCAGGCGTTCGGCCTTCGCGACGCCTCGCAGCTCGAGCGGGTACGCGACGTTGTCGGCCACCGTCCGGTGCGGCAACAGAGCGAAGTGCTGGAAGACCATCGACACGCGATCGCGCCGGATGTCTCGCAGCTTCGCCGCGGGAATGTCGGTGATGACCTCACCCTGCACGGTGATCTTCCCCGCGGTCGTGTCGTGCAGGCCGTTGAGCATGCGGATGATCGTGGACTTGCCGGAGCCAGAGAGACCCATGATGACGAAGATCTCACCCTGATCGACCGTGAAGCTGGCGTCGATCACCGCGGCGGTTCCGAGGCCTGAGACCGCTGCTTGGCTCGCGCCGGCGGCGAGCCGCTTGACCGCCTGCTTGGGGTTGCGGCCGAAAACTTTGTAGAGGCCTTGGGCCTCAATCGCATGCGCAGTTGACACGGTGGTACCACCTCGGCGGTCCCAGCGCTCACGGGATCGCATCGGTCACGCCCGGGTGGGCGATCCTCGGCCTGCGGGAATCCCGTTCGGGACTCTCGCGACACCGGCGGTTGACATCGGGTCTACCGCCCAGATCGCCGACCGTACGCTTCGCTGACACACCCATCGGGTTGGGGTCTAACGAGCGCGGACTGGTCGTGAAGGCCGTGTGGCCTCTGGTTCCAGACCATCAGACATGGGCACATGGGGCAAGTCCGAGCGGCCGCGAAACGGTTGAATTCGGCCGTCTCTTGACAGACTTTGTGTTCTATGGTTACTTACTTATATATTTAACCAGTCCACTGGGCGGAGGAACGTGTGATCGAAGAGGGCCGGGCTTTGTTCCTGCAGATCGCCGAGAGCATCGAGGACCAGATCGTCGACGGCAGCCTCGCCGAAGAATCCCAGGCCCCGTCTACAAACGAGCTCGCTGCTTTCTACCGAATCAACCCCGCGACCGCGGCGAAAGGAGTTTCGATGCTCGTCGACCAGGGCGTGCTCTACAAGCGACGCGGCATCGGCATGTTCGTCGCCGCGGGCGCCCGCGATCGGGTGCTCGCGGTCCGGCGTGGAGCGTTCTCGGATCGTTACCTTGACCCGCTGCTCGCCGAGGCCCAGAGGCTCGGACTCGGCCCCGATGACCTCATCGCGCTCATCCGTGAGCGCGCCAGCGACACCACTCCCGTTCCTTCCGAAAGGACCATGCCATGAACCCCGTGATCGAGGTGCAGAACCTCACCAAGCGATACCGTGACACCCTCGCGGTGGACGATGCGTCGTTCACGATCGAGAAGGACGTGATCTACGGATTGCTCGGACGCAACGGTGCCGGAAAGACCACCGTGATGTCGATGCTCACCGCGCAGAACTTCGCCACGAGCGGCGACATCCGCATCTTCGGCGAGAGGCCGTACGAGAACGCGCGGATTCTGCAGCGCATGTGAATGCTAGACCGAGGCGGCCGTGTCAGCGCCCGTTGGCCGCCTGCTCGTGGTGGTGGATGACCTCGGCGACGACGAAGTTGAACCACTTCTCGGCGAAGGCGGGGTCGAGGTCCGCATCGAGCGCGAGGCGCCGCAGACGGGCCACCTGTTCGATCTCGCGCGTCGGGTCAGACGCCGGCATCTCGTGGGTCGCCTTCAACACACCGACTTGCTTGGTGCAGCGGAAGCGCTCGGCCAACATGTAGACGAGCGCGGCATCGATGTTGTCGATGCTCGCACGCAGTCGCAACAGCTCGTTGCGCGGGTCGCTTTCGTGGGTCACGGGGCCCTCCTTCCCCATGAGGCTACCGGGCGGTCATGCCGCGTCGCTGGCCGCGACACCGCCCGCCACTAAGGTGTGACCATGCGTAAGCCCCCGACCGCCCCCGTGCCCCCGGCATCCGCAGCTCCCGTCTCGGGCGCACGCGCATTCTGGGCAAGAATCGACCAGCCGTTCGCCGTCGGTTTCACCCTCACCCTGGGCGGACTAGCCGCCCTCCTGCTGGGGCTGGCGATCAGCAATCTGGCGACCGTCATCATCTACATCGTGCTGGCGCTCTTCGCCGCGCTCGGGCTCGAGCCGGCCGTCGACTGGTTGATGCGCCGCGGCGTCAAGCGCGGCTGGGCCATCGCGATCGTGTTCCTGGCCGTCGCACTCTTGCTCGCCGGAGTGCTGTGGATCATCCTCCCCACGGTGATCGCGCAGATTTCGCAGTTCGTGCGCGACATCCCGAGCCTGATTAATTCGGCCGAGCAGTCGGATTGGTTCGCATACCTGCAAGGCATGTTCGGCGCCGCGGTTCCTGACCTCCTCAACAACCTCGAGACCTTCATTACCGACCCCGGCAACATCGCCGCGATCGGTGGCGGTGCCGTGCAGCTCGGCATCAACATCGTTTCGGCCATCTCGGGCGGGTTCATCACCCTCGTGCTGACCCTGTACTTCATCGCCTCGATGCCCGCGATCAAGCAGGCCTTCTACCGACTCGCCCCGGCCCGCAACCGCGTGGGGCTCGCATCGATGACCGAGCAAATCACCGGATCGATCGGCGGATACCTGATCGGAATGGTCATTCTGGCCACCGCCAACTCGATCTTCGCCTTCATTCTGCACATCGTGCTCGGGCTTCCCTTCCCCGCGCTGATGGCGGTGATCGCGTTCCTGATCACCCTGATCCCGCTCATCGGTCCGGTGCTCTACTGGATCATCGCGAGTGTCATCGCGCTATTCTCGGACCCCCTCCTCGCTCTGCTGTTCGCGGTCTTCTACCTGCTGTACATCCAGATCGAGGCCTACGTGCTGACGCCCCGGGTCATGAACCGGACGATCGAGATCCCCGGGGCGCTCGTCGTGATCGGGGCGCTCGTGGGTGGCACACTGCTCGGGCTGATCGGCGCGCTCGTTGCGATTCCCGTATCGGCATCGATCCTGTTGATCATCAAACAGGTGTGGGTGCCACGCCAAGACGCCAAGGTCTGACACCGGGACGCCCGGCCACCCGGCCACCCGGCCACCCGACTGCCCGCCCGGCTCACCGAAACACCCCTCACGCGACGAGAAACCCCGTGACGGGTGGGGTTTCGCCACGCAAGTGGTGTTTCGGTGAGTGGCGGCGGCGTCAGTCGCGGGCGCGCAGGGTGCGGGTCGGCGACGGGACGCTCGTGCGCTGGCGCACCCGGCTGGGCACACCGGTGCGGATGTCGAGCGACAACGACACGACATCGTTCGAACGCTGCCCGGCAACCAGCAGGGTGTCGCGCACGACCAGGTGATGCCGGGGCCAGGTCACGCCCGACTCGGCGAGCGCCACCGGCTCGAGGCTGCTGCCATCGCCCACGACGCGCAGCACGGCGATCGTGTCACTCCCCCGCAGTCCGGCATACAGGAACGCACGATCGTGGGATGTCGCGAGTTCCGCGCCCGCGTCATCCGGGAGCGTAAGCGCCGCGGCCGGGACGCTGCCGCGGACGGTCCACTGCCCTGCCCGGTCGGCGCCGAGCACGAAGACCTCGGTCGAGTGCTCCGTCAGCACGTAGACGAATCCGCTCGGATGCACGACCAGGTGCCGCGGCCCCGAGCCGCGCGGCAGGGTGACGTCGTGATCGGGCAGCATCCGACCCCCGACCGTGCGCCAGATCCGCACGAGGTCGAAGCCGAGGTCCGTCGTCAGCGCCCGCCCGTCGGGCAGGAACGCCGCGGCATGGGCGCGCGAGGTGCGCTGGGGCGCATCGACATCGACATCGACCGCCCGCGCCAGCAGCGTCCCACCGCGCACGTCCGGCTCGGTCGGTCGGTCGTGGTCCGGGATCAGATGAGCGAACTCAGCGCCGGCGGCCGCTCGGAGCGCGGCCGCGGCGTCGGCGAGACCGATCGCGGCCTCGCGCCGATCGGCATCCCGGTCGGCGGGTGCCCGCGACATCCGCTCTTCGCGGCGTTCCGCTGCCACCCGCGGATCTTCGGGTTCGTCGTCAACATCCTCGTGGGGCATATGGCGCGGGTCCACACCGCCGTGCGTGCCATACGGGTCCCGCGCCGCCTGCGCAACGGCACGTCCGGTCGGGCGTCCGCTGCCATCGAGGGCGATCCGTACGACCCGGCCGTCGCCGCCCCAGCAGCTCGCGAGCAGATAGTCCCCGGCGGGGCTGACCGCGACATGGCACACCGCTTCGCCCGCCTCAACCGACGAGCCCAACGCACTGAACGACGTGTCGCCCGTGCGCGCGAGCGCGGCCACGCACCCTTCGCCCTCGAGCGCCGCGTAGACGACGTCCAGGCGGGGGTGTGCCGCGAGCCACGACGGCGACGCCAGCTCCGGACGCACCGCCCCGCGAAACGAGAGCGGGCCGGATGCGAAGGGCGAGCCATCCTCACCGACGGTCAGCAGGCCGATACCCTCGGCGGTGCCGTCCATGTCGGAGGAGTATCCCCCGACCCAGAACCGCATGTCAGTCCACGAGGTCGTGTCGCACGATGACCTGGTCGCGCGCGGGCCCGACACCGATCACCGAGATGCGTGTGCCACTCATGCCTTCAAGGGCGAGCACGTAGTCGCGCGCCGCGACCGGAAGCTCCTCGAACGTCCGCGCCTTCGAGATGTCTTCCGACCAACCCGGGAAGTACTCGAGGATCGGCGTCGCGTGGTGGAAGTCCGACTGGTTGATCGGCACCTCGTCGAATCGCTCGCCATCCACGTCATAGGCGACACAGACGGGAACCTGCTCGAGTCCGGTGAGGATGTCGAGCTTCGTCAGCACGAGGTCGGTGATGCCGTTGATGCGCGTGGCGTATCGGGTGATCGGGGCGTCGTACCAGCCGACGCGACGCGGGCGGCCCGTGGTCGTGCCGAACTCGAACCCGCGCGAGCGTAGCCAGTCGCCCTCGTCGCCGAACAGCTCGGTAGTGAAAGGTCCGGAGCCGACGCGCGTCGTGTACGCCTTGACGATCCCCACGATGCGGTCGAGACGGTTCGGGCCGACGCCCGAACCCGTAGCCGCGCCGCCCGCGGTGGCGGACGATGACGTGACGAATGGGTACGTGCCGTGGTCGACGTCGAGCATCGTGGCCTGGCCACCCTCGAAGACGACGACATCGCCCGCATCCAGCGCATCGTTCAGCAGAAGCCCGGTGTCGGCGACCATCGGCCGCAGCCGGTCGGCATACGAAAGCAAGTCCTCGACGACCTCGTCGACCGAGATCGCGCGTCGGTTGAAGATCTTCACCAGCAGGTGATTCTTGTGGTCGAGCGCACCCTCGACCTTCTGGCGCAGGATGTTCTCGTCGAAGATGTCCTGAACCCGAATGCCGACGCGGTTGATCTTGTCGGCGTAGGCCGGGCCGATTCCGCGGCCCGTCGTACCGATCTGACGCTTACCGAGGAAGCGCTCGGTCACCTTGTCGAGCGTGCGGTGGTACTGCGTGATGATGTGCGCGTTGGCGCTGACCCGCAGCTTGCTCGTGTCGACACCGCGCGCGGCGAGCGCCCCGAGCTCGGCGAACAGCACCTCGAGGTCGACGACGACGCCGTTGCCGATCACGGGGACGACGCCGGGCGACAGGATGCCGGAGGGCAGCAGGTGCAGCGCGTACTTCTCGTCGCCGATGACGACGGTGTGGCCGGCGTTGTTGCCGCCGTTGAACTTCACGACCCAGTCGGTACGTTCGCCCAGCAGGTCGGTGGCTTTTCCCTTGCCTTCGTCGCCCCACTGCACGCCGACGATCACGATTCCTGGCATGGTGGACCCCCGGCTTTCTTGTCAGGACGGGTAAGACACCATCCTACCGGCGTCGTCCTTCCGGGACTTCTGGTCGCTAGGGTGAGCGCATGCTTCGATCCCCCGCCTGGGCCCACTTCTGGGCCACCGTGCGCATTCTCACCGCCGTCGCGGGTGTCGCCGCGATCATCGCCCAGCTCGTTCGCACCATCTCCAATGCCGAGGCGGCCGGGCAACCCGTCGGCACGGTCGTCGCCAACTTCCTCAGCTTCTTCACCATTCAGTCCAACGTCGCGGCCGCCGTGACCCTGACGATCGGTGCGCTGCTGTTCTGGACGCAGGGACGACGAACGGATGTCGAACCGCGCTGGTTCGCCGTCCTGCTGGTCTGCGTCACCACCTACATGGTGATCACGGGCACCGTCTACAACCTGCTGCTGCGGGGCATCCAGTTGCCGCAGGGCGAAACGGTGGCGTGGTCGAACGAGGTGATGCACGTCGTCGTTCCGATCGTGCTTCTCTTCGATCTGCTCCTCGCGCCCCGTCGACGTCCGCTGCCCTGGCGCGCGATCTGGATCATCGTGATCTACCCCATTGCTTGGGTGATCTACACGCTCGTACGTGGCCCGCTCGTCACCTCTCCCGGCAACGGCGAGCCGTACTGGTACCCGTACCCCTTCCTGAACCCGAACAATCCCGCGCTGCAACCGCCCGGATACGCCGGCGTCGCGGTGTATGTCGTCGCGATCGCGGCAGGGATCATCGCGGTCGGGGCGCTCGCGGTGTGGATCGGGCGTGCGCGGGCAATCCGGGGCACAAGCGACGGGGTGTAGCAGTCCTCCGCGCTGAGGACGTCGCTCCACCTAATCTGTATCCATGCGTTCGCGTCTGCTCTCCCTTTCCCTTGTCGGCTTCGCAATCACGATGCTGGCGGGGTGCGCCGCGGGCACACCGGACGCCGCTCCTGCAGAGACGGAAGGCTGCTCCTACGTCAAGGCCGCCGGGGGCGTGCGAGACGTGTCGGTGCCGAGCGATGACGTCACCGGCGTGATCGAAGCCACGCTGCAGACCACGGCGGGAAACCTTCCGCTGACGCTCGATGCCGGCCGCACGCCGTGCACGGTCGGCAGCTTCGTCTCGCTCGCCGAACAGGGCTACTACGACAACAGCCCCTGCCACCGGCTGACGACCGAGGGAATCTTCGTGCTGCAGTGCGGCGACCCCTCGGGCACGGGCATGGGCGGGCCGGGCTACTCGTACGCCGACGAGCTGGACGGCGCCGAGACATACCCGGCTGGCACGGTCGCCATGGCGAACGCCGGACCCGACACGAACGGCTCGCAGTTCTTCCTCGTGTACGAGGACACCGAACTGCCGGCCGCTTACACCGTCTTCGGAATGCTCTCACCCGAGGGCCTTGCGGTCGTGCGGCAGATCGCGGCCGCCGGGGCCGAGGGTGGCGCCGCCGACGGGGCACCCGCCACACCTGTGACGCTCACGGCCGTCTCGCTGGGCTGATCCGCGGGCCACCGCTCAGGAGCGCGCGCTGCGGACCGGCGGGAGGCGACATGCCGCGTCAGTAGAATCGGAACCATGTCGAAGGTTCTCCAGTCCCTGCCCGTCGGCGAGCGCGTCGGCATCGCCTTCTCCGGTGGCTTGGACACCTCGGTCGCCGTCGCGTGGATGCGCGACAAGGGCGCCATCCCCTGCACGTACACCGGTGACCTCGGTCAGCCGGACGAGCCGGATGTCGAGGCGATCCCCGGCCGCGCGCTCGAGTACGGCGCCGAGGTCTCGCGCCTCGTCGATGCCAAGGCGGCGCTCGTCGAAGAGGGCTTCAGCGCTCTCGCGTGCGGTGCCTTCCACATCCGCTCGGGCGGACGCACCTACTTCAACACCACGCCTCTCGGCCGCGCTGTCACCGGCACCCTGCTCGTGCGCGCCATGAAGGAAGACGGCGTCGACATCTGGGGCGACGGCTCCACCTACAAGGGCAACGACATCGAGCGGTTCTACCGCTACGGCCTGCTCGCGAACCCCCGTCTGCGCATCTACAAGCCGTGGCTCGACGCCGACTTCGTGACCGAGCTCGGCGGACGCACAGAGATGAGCGAGTGGCTCGTCGCACACGGCTTCCCGTACCGCGACGCGGCCGAGAAGGCCTATTCGACCGACGCAAACATCTGGGGTGCGACGCACGAGGCCAAGACCCTCGAGCACCTCGACGTCTCGCTCGAGACCGTCGAGCCCATCATGGGCGTGCGGTTCTGGGACGAATCCGTCGCCATCGCCACCGAAGACGTCACGATCACGTTCGAGGCCGGACGCCCGGTCGCCATCAACGGTCAGGAGTTCACCGACGCCGTCGCGCTCGTCCGCGAGGCGAACACGATCGGTGGACGCCACGGCCTCGGCATGAGCGACCAGATCGAGAACCGAATCATCGAGGCCAAGAGCCGCGGAATCTACGAAGCCCCCGGCATGGCGTTGCTTTTCACGGCGTACGAACGACTCGTGAACGCGATCGTCAACGAGGACACCCTCGCGACGTACCACGAGCAGGGTCGTCGCCTCGGTCGCCTGATGTACGAGGGCCGCTGGCTCGAGCCCCAGTCACTCATGCTGCGCGAGTCGATCCAGAAGTGGGTCGGCTCGACGATCTCGGGCACGGTCACCCTGCGCCTGCGCCGCGGCGAGGACTACACGATCCTCGACACGACCGGCCCCGTCATGTCGTACGGGCCCGAGAAGCTGTCGATGGAACGTGTCGGCGACGCCGCCTTCGGTCCGACCGACCGCATCGGTCAGCTCACGATGCGCAACCTCGACATCGCCGATTCGCGCACCCGCCTCGAGCAGTACGCCGCGATGGGGATGATCGGCGGGGCAACTGCGGCGCTGGTCGGCAACCTGAAGGCCGGCGAGTCCGCCGAGATCACCGAGCACGCCGCTCCGTTCGACCCCGCCCGCGAGCGCCTCGCCGATGCCGTGGACGAGGCATCCGAAGCCGCCGCCTTCGACTCCGGCACCGACTGACGCTGCTTTCTGAACGCTCAGCCGCCCGCTGCGGGGGGCGTCTCGCGCGACTCGCGCAGCTCGTCGACGATGAGTGAGCTCTGGTCCAGCGTTCCGTTGCGGTACGCCGCGCGGCCCACCATGTGTGCCGACAACGGCGCCGTGGCGAGCTGAATGAGGAACACCGGGGCCACGAAGGCCGCGACAGGCCATGCGCGCAGCGACAGCGCGATCGCGATGCAGATCAACAGCAGCCCCAGCACCTGCGGCTTGGTGGCGGCGTGCAGGCGGGCGGGCACGTCCCGGAGCCGCAGCAGACCGATGGATGCGGTCAGGCACAGCAACGCACCGGCCAACACCAGGACGAGCGCGGTGGTGTCGGCGATGGCCAACCAGTCGATGTCGATCATCGGGGATTGTCCCTCCTCGCGACGAAGCGGGCGACCGAGATCGAACCGAACACACCCACGGCCGCGATGATGAGCAGAACGGGAAGCGAACGGGTGTGCTGGTTGATCACCATGTCGGCCCCGAGGATGCACATGATCTCGGTCAGGAGCACGTCGCTCGCGACCACGCGGTCGAGGATCGAAGGTCCGATCACGATGCGAATGAGCGCGAGCAGAGCCGCGATCGCGAAGACGACGAGGATGACTGCGACGAGGACGTTCATACGGGGGCCCTGCCCTGTCGGGGCGTGTCGGGGCTGTTGACCGACGCCGCCGAGTCCCGGATGACGCGTAGTTGTTCCCGCGAGCCGACCGCGCGGACGATCCGGGCTTCCCACCCGAGCACGGCGCGGCGCTGGAGCTCGACGTCGGTTTCGTTTCGGACACCCAAGACGTGCAGGTACAACACCCGGCGGTCTCGATCGGCCTCGAGGATGATCGAACCCGGGATGAGAGAGGCCGTGACAGCCGTGTGACTCATGATCAGATCGTCGTCGGTGCGGAGCGGGACGGCGATGACCGCAGCGCCGGGTTGTTGACGCACGTCGAGCACCTGCCAGGCAACGATCAGCGAACCCCGCACGAGCGCGGCGAGGAAGGTCGCAACAAAGACGAGCCCGTACCAGGGGTTCAGCCGGCCGGACAGGTCGACGGGCGGCAGCCGGAAGATCCGCGTGACCAAGAGAGCGACGATCAGGCCCGTGACGAAAGCCAGCACGGTGAACTGGCCCCACAGCAACATCCACAGGGCGATCAGCCAACCGAAGAACGGCAGCTGGGCCCAGATGTGACGCGCGTGCGAGGCGCGGGAGTCGGGGCTCATTCCTCTGCCTCCTCATCGATCTGGGTGATGGTGACAGGTTGCGTGAGCAATTCACCCGCACGCACGCAGATCTCCAGCAGCGGCCCCGCGAAGATCGTCAGGGCGAGGGTGACCGCAACCATCCCTCCGGTCGCTACCGTCATGATGCGGGGGATGACACGTCGCTCGGTCTCGACCGCAGCGCCCGTCGACCGGCCCAGATGCGCGATGCGCGCCTCCGTCTCGGAAGAATCCTCTTCTTCTCGCCAGAACGAGAGGTTCCAGGCGCGCATGAGCGCGTAGAGGGTCAGCAGCGAGGTGACGATTCCGCCGACGATCAGCACCATGACGACCGGCGTCCCGACCTGCGCGCCGGCGTCGAACAGGGCGAACTTGCCGATGAATCCCGAGAAGGGTGGCAGGCCACCGAGGTTCACCGCGGGGATGAAGTAGAGCACGGCGATGACCGGCGCCACCCGCATCAGACCCTTCACCCGCAGGATCGACGTACTGCCCGCGCGGCGCTCGATCAGGCCCACCGCAAGGAAGAGCGTCGTCTGCACGATGATGTGGTGGACGATGTAGTAGATGGTCGCGCCGTAGGCAGCCGCGGTGCCGATCGCCAGCCCGAAGATCATGTACCCGACGTGACTGACGAGCGTGAATGACAGGATGCGTTTGAGTTCCGCCTGCGCGACTGCGCCGAGGACCCCCACGATCATCGTGGCAAGCGCGACCACCATCAGCAGCAGGTTGATGTCGTTGTTCGGGAAGATCTGCGTCTCGGTCCGGATGATCGCGTAGACGCCGACCTTCGTCAGCAACCCGGCGAACACCGCAGTAACCGGGGCAGGAGCGGTCGGATAGGAGTCCGGTAGCCAGAACGAGAGCGGGAACACCGCCGCCTTGATGCTGAAGGCGACGAGCAGCAGCATGTGCAGAACGAGCTGGACATCCTGTGGCAACTCGCCCATCCGCGCGGCGATCTGTGCCATGTTCACGGTGCCGAGAGAAGCGTAGATCGCCGCGATCGCCGAGAGGAACAGGATCGACGAGACGAGCGAGACGACGATGTAGACGACGCCCGTGCGAATGCGCGACTCGGTGCTGCCGAGCGTGATGAGCACATACGAGGCGACCAGCAGGATTTCGAATCCGACGTACAGGTTGAACAGGTCGCCGGCGATGAAGGCGTTGAAGATACCCGCGGCGAGGATCAGATACGAGGGATAGAAGATCGAGACAGGTGTTTCTTCATCCCCGTCTGCGGCACCCTGGCCGATCGAGAAGAGCAGGACCGCGATCAGGACGATGCTGGAAACCAGCACGAGCAGCGCGGCGAGTGGATCGACGTACAGCACGATTCCGAAGGGGATCGGCCACCCGCCCACCGAGACGGCGAGGGGGGCGCCTTGGTCGACGGCCACGAGAAGGACGGCCGCGATCACAAGGACAGCCACGAGGGTCACGACCGAGATCGCCACCTGGAACCGGCGCCGACGCCCGAAGATCAGGGTGAGGGCAGCGCCGATGAGGGGCAGCGCGACGAGCAGGGGAACCAGCGAGCTCACGAGTCCTCACCCCCGTCCGACCGGCGCCGAGTCGCGGGCTTGTCGGTCGGCGCGTCGTCCACGAGCCCCGGGAAGTCCCGGCTGTGCAACACGGTGATGGGGGCGGTCTCGACACCGACGAAGTCGGTCGGAGCCTCGGCATCCGCTGAACCTTCGTCATCCATCGCGTCCTCGGACTGCACGCCGCGCTCACGCAGGGCAACGTCTTCCTCGTCGTCCATGACGGTGTCGGCCTGTCCGAGCTGCCACGAGCGGTAGATCAGGGCGAGCAGGAATGCCGAGATGGCGAATGTGATCACGATCGCCGTGAGCATGAGGGCTTGCGGCAGAGGATCGGACATTTCGGATGTCTCGCCCGAACCGTAGAACGGGGCGATGCCGGGCTGGCCCATGACGATCAACAGCAACAGGTTCGCGGCGTTGCCGAGCAGGAGGAATCCGATCAAGACGCGCGTGAGGCTGCGCTCGAGCATGGCGTAGACGCCGCACGCGAAGAGCGCACCCATGACGATGATGAGGGTCAGTGAGGCGTTCATCAGCTGACCACCTCTCCCACGCGAACGGGCTGGCTTTGCCGGTCGACCTCGGCGCCGAGGCTCCGCAGCACATCGAGTACGAGGCCCACCACGACGAGGTACACGCCGATGTCGAAGATCGTGGTCGTGACGAACTCGACGTGACCGAATACGGGCAGTTCGGCCTCGATGAAGGCGCTCGTCAGCGGCGGAGCACCGAAGAAGAGGGGCACCACGGCACAGGCGACGGCGATCGCCATGCCCGCGCCCAGCAGGCGACCAGCATCCGTCGGGGCGGCCGCTCCCAACTCGTAGCGCCCACCGGCCACGTAGCGCATGACGAGCGCCATGCCCGCGACGAGGCCGCCGGCGAACCCGCCGCCAGGCAGGTTGTGCCCCGCGAAGAGCAGGTAGATCGACACGACGATGATCGTGTGGAACAGCACGCGCACGATGACTTCGAGGATGATCGAGCGATTCTCGGGGCGCATCCGCTGGCCACCCACGAGCCACGTCTGCGGGCTGCCCGCGTTGGCGGCGGACTGCGGCCGCGGGCCTGCGAGCGTTTCGACGAGCGGGCGACGCCGGCGCCGAGCGGGCATGATCGGTACGCCCGACGTCAGTCGCTGCAGGTTATCGGCACGATCGGTGACGAAGACGAGGGACGCGACACCCGTCGCCGCGAGGACGAGCACCGAGAGCTCGCCCATGGTGTCCCAGCCGCGGATGTCGACGAGCGCCACGTTCACGACATTGCGGCCCTGCCCCAACTCGTAGGCGAGCGGCGGCCACGATTCCGAGGTCGGCGCCTCGATGCGCGCCCCCGTCGCGATCGCGGCGACCATCGCCATCGTCACGCCCACACCGATGGCCAGGATGGCTCGGGGAACCCGGGCGACGGAGGCGTTGTGATCGCCCATCTGCGCGGGGAGACGCCGCAGTACGAGAGCGAAGGCGACGAGCGTCACGGTCTCGATGAGGATCTGCGTCAGAGCGAGGTCGGGCGCCCCGCTCGTGGCGAACAGCAGCACCATACCGAGCCCTGTCACCGACACCAGCACGACACCGGTGTACCGCTTGCGGGCGAGCACCGCGGCGATGCCTGCGCCGATCATCAGCGGCGCGGCGACGAGCTGGATGGGCGACTGCCACGCGTCGAGCTGGGCCCGCCAGGTCGGTGACGCGAGCATCACGGTCGTCTCGGCGGCGACGAGCACGACAAAAATCGTGCCGACGTAGATGGGGAGCGATCCGCGCTGGGTGAGCGTCGTCGTGGCCACCGAGAGGCGGTCGACCTGTCGAACGACCTCGTAGTAGGCATCCGACGCCGTGAACCGCACGAGCCGCCGACGGGTATCCCAGCGCGTCGCCTGCGCGAGAGCAAAGACGAGCGCTCCGCCGACGAGCGTCGCGAGCGAGAGGAACAGGGCGGGCTCGAGCCCGTGCCAGAGCGCCAGGCGGTAGGCGTACTCGGGTGCCGCGACGCCGGGCGTCGATGCCGGCGCGGTGTCGGCGTAACCCTGCAGCGCCACGTCGACCCACGGTGCCGCGAAACCGCCGACGATCGACAGTCCCGAGAGAACGATGGGGGCAGCGAGGAAGCCGATCGGCGGGTCGGGCCATTCGGTCACCGGCATGTCCCGCTTGCGGAAGAAGGCGCCCCATAAGAATCGGGTGCCGTAGGCGACCGTGAATACGGATCCGAGCACGACTCCGAGCAGGGCGACGAGACCCCATACCGAGCCGCCCTGAGCCTCATCGAGAAGGGCCGTGAGCACGCCCTCTTTCGCGACGAAGCCGAGCGTAGGAATTACCCCGGCCATCGATCCGATCGCGATGAACGCGAAAGTCGTCATGACGGGAGCCTGCCGGCCGAGGCCCGACAGTTCCGAGATATCGCGCGTGGAGAGCTGGCGGTCGATGACACCGACGATCAGGAACAGGCTGGATTTGAACAGGGCGTGGGCCAGCAGCAGCGCAAGGCCGGCGAGCGCCGCGTCGCGCGTACCGAAGCCGAGGACCACGGTCAGGAACCCGAGCTGGCTTACGGTACCGAAGGCCAGAATGCGCTTGAGGTCGCGCTCTCGCAGCGCCTGGATGCCTCCGATCAGCATCGTGAGGACACCGAGCGAGATGACGATCGGGCGCCAGGGCGGGGCATCCGCGAAAACGGGCGCAAGGCGGGCGAGCAGATAGATTCCCGCCTTCACCATCGCGGCGGCGTGCAGATACGCGCTCACCGGGGTCGGGGCGGCCATCGCGCCCGGCAGCCAGAAGTGGAAGGGGAAGATCGCCGACTTGCTGAGCGCGCCGACGAGCAGCAGGACGAGGGCGGCATCGACAACCGGTCCGCTCGGCGCGATCTCGAGGATGCCGGACAGGCTCGACGTACCTGTGTCGACCACGAGCAGCACGACGCCGATCAACATCACGAGCCCGCCGAGGGTCGTGACCAGGAGGGCCTGCAGGGCGGCGCGGCGGCTGCCGGCTCGACGGTGGTAGTACCCGATCAACAGGTACGACAGGATGCTGGTGATCTCCCAGAACATCACCAGCACGACGATGTCGTCCGTCAGCACCAAGCCGTACATTGTTCCGGCGAAGGCGAGCAGGACCGCGGCGAACTGCCCGAGCCCCTCGGGCTTGTCACGGAAGTACCAGCGGCAATAGAGCAGCACGAGCGCGCCCACGCCGGTGACGACGAGGGTCATGACCCACGCGAGGGTGTCCATGCGCATCGAGAGTGAGATGCTGAGCGCGGGGATCCATTCGAACGACTCGAAGGGCGTCCGATCGGCAAGGACGTCGGGCGTACGCAGAACCGCTTCGATGAACGCCACCGCCGACATCGCCGCGGCGATGTAGAAAGCCCGCGATCCGAGGGTCCGAACGAGCCACGGCATTGCCAGCGAGATGACGGCGAACGCGGCGAGGATCAGCAGCACGGGCGTCTCCTCGGTCGTGTCGGCCGGGGCGGCTCAGGGAATGGACAGTGGTCCTATCCTACGGTGCTCCGACGCGCGGGCCTCTGGATGTAATCCGCACGAATGCCTCAGCCCGGCGGGGGTCCCGTCGTGTTGCCCTGCCGGAACGTGCACGTGAAACTGATCGATGCGGCATCCAATCCCTCGATCATCCGCGTGACGATCGTGCCTGCGGCGCGACCCTTCTCCGCCGCGGGTTGCACCAGCGTGGTGAGTTCGTAGGGGGCGAATCCGTCGACGGTGATGCCGTCGAATCCCGTCACGCTGACATCTCCCGGCACCGCGAGCCCGAGTTCCTCCGCGGCGCGGACGACGCCCGCCGCGAGAAGGTCGCTCTGCGCGATGACAGCGGTGGGGCGACTACGGGCGTCGGTCAGAATGGCGCGGCCCGCCGCGAGCCCCTCGTCGATCAGGCTGCCACCCGCCGCGTAGACGCGAGCCGCGGGGAAGACATCGCGGGCACCCGCGAGTCGTTCGCGCGTGACGTCCACGACCGGGACGCGCGAGTCGTCCGCAGCAACCCATCCCCGCCAGCGTCCCGCGTCGAAGGGGAGCGTCAGCACGGCGACATTCTCGTGACCGAGCGATCGCAGGTGACGCGCTGCGTGGCGCTGAGCTTCACGGTTATCCAGCTCGACGCGTGGGATGCCGGGGCCGGCATCGCCCTCGATGACGACAACCGGGATACCTCGACCGCGGACGGCCTCGAGCGAGTCCGCGAGACGGCCGCTGCATCCGACCAGCACGATGGCGTCGACGGGGGCCGAGCGCAGACTCGGCGCGCTCGCGCCGTTCGGAACGACACCGGGATCGTCTCTGACGACACCGGCATCATCGCGAAGCAGCAGCAACCCGGCTCCGAGCGGCGAGACCCCTTCGGCGAGCCCGTCCATCATGACGGCCGTGATCGGATCGCGGAACGCTGCGCCGAGGTGTTCTTCGAAGACCACGCCGACGATGCCGCTACTCCCGCGACGGAGCGACGCTGCTCGAGGGTCGGGACCCGTGTACCCGAGAGAGGCTGCGGCCTCGAGCACACGGGCGCGGGTCGCATCCGTCACGGACGCCTTGCCGCTGAAGACCACGGACGCGGTCGACGGCGATACCTGAGCGACACGCGCGACATCGGTGATCGTGGGCCTTCCGGCAGCCATCGCTCCTCCGGGTTCGGGGTTGGTCCACCGATGGTACATCGTGCGGGCCGGGCATCGCCGAATCGATTCGATAGACTCTGCTCATGTCCGAACTCGCCGCACCGCTCGACCACCGCGCGCTGCTGCGCTGGCGCACGGCGGTCTTCGCCATCTTCACGGCGAGCGGACTCTCGATCGCCACGTGGGCGTCGCGGGTTCCGGCGATCAAAGAAGCCCTCCAGATCGACAACATCCAGATCGGCTTCGTCCTGCTTCTCGCGGGAGTCGCGTCGATCGTCGGACTGTCCCTCAGCTCCGTCGTGCTCGCGCGTTTCGGGGCACGACGCGGCATGTTCGTTGCGATGATCGTGATCGCGATCGGGGTCGCGATCATCGGAATCGGCACGGATGCACTGGGTTCCTACGGCGTCGTCGTGCTGGGACTTGCCCTCTTCGGCCTCGGCAACGGATCACTCGACGTCATGATGAACGTCGACGGCGCCGTGATCGAGAAGCAGATCGGCAAGACACTCCTCCCCCTCTTCCACGCGTTCTTCAGCTTCGGCACCGTGCTGGGCGCGGGCATCGGAGTGCTCGCCGTGACGTGGGGCTTGAACGTCCTGGTGCACACCGCCGTGCTCGGCGGCGTCATCCTCGTCATCGCGTTCGTCAGCATCGCCAACGTGCCGGCCCGCATGGTCGCCCTGGATCCGGCGCCGTCCGAGGGGACCGCCCCCGACTGGAAGGCCCGCCTGCACGAGTCCCTGTCGGCCTGGCGCGAACCCCGCACCTACACGCTCGGCATCGTGATGCTCGGAATGGCCTTCGCCGAGGGCGGAGCGAACGACTGGCTCGCGCTGACCGTGGTCGAGGGCCACGGTGCCGACCAGGCGCTGGGCGCCGCGGGCCTCGCGGTCTTCTCGGTCAGCATGACCGTCGTCCGCATCGCGGGTGGGCCGCTCGTCGACCGCTTCGGTCGTGTCGCTACCCTCCGCGTTCTCGCGGCCGCCGCGGCCGGGGGGCTCTTGCTGTTCATCCTCGCGCCGTCGATCCCACTTGTCTTCCTCGGCGCGGCACTCTGGGGCGCGGGCGTCTCGCTCGGCTTTCCGCTCGGCATGTCCGCGGCCGCCGACGACCCCGCTCGCGCAGCGGCCCGCGTGAGCGCCGCCGCGACGATCGGTTACATCGCGTTCCTGTGCGGTCCGCCGCTGCTCGGCTTCGTCAGCGAGCACATCGGTCTACTCAACACCCTTTACATCCTGGTCGCGCTCATCGTCGCGTCGGGCTTCGCATCGGGCGCCACTCGCCCGCTGCCGGGAGCGCACGTCGGTCAAGGGCGTCGCCAGGAGGAGCGGTCGGCATCGAACCAGCCCTCCGCCTCCTGACGATTGCTCACGGCGTCGGCGTCACGAGGTGATGAGCGAACCCACCCGGTAACCAGCGCCCTTGTGGTCGGAGGGCAGGCGGTCGCCCTTGCCGTGCAGCTTCTGGCGCAGCGTTCCCTCGGCGTAAGAGGTCGGGTACGCACCCCGCGCGCGCAGTTCGGGGATCACGTAATTCACGATGTCCTCGAAGGTTCCCGGCGTGATCGCGTACGCAAGGTTGAACCCATCGACATCCGTCTCCGCCACCCATTCCTGCAGCTGGTCGGCGACCTCCTTCCCGGACCCGACGATCGTGGGCCCGAGGCCGCCGATGGCGCTGATGCGGGCGATGTCTCGCACCGTGAACGTCTCGCCGTGCGCCGCGGACTCCTGGTAGTTCGCGATGACGGACTGGATGGCGTTGCTCTTGACGTTGCCCACGGGCTCGTCGAGCTCGTACTGCGACAGGTCGATGCCCATCCATCCGGACATGAACACGAGCGCGCCCTCGTGGTTCGCGTATTGCAGGAAGTCCTCGTGCTTCGCCTGCGCCTTCTCCGGCGTCTCGTCGGTGATGATCGTGAGCAACGTGTAGATGCGGGCCGAGTACCGATCGCGACCGGCGCCCTCGAGGGCGTCGCGGATCTTGCTCACGGTGTTCTTGAGGACGGCCTTGGTCGGAGACGCGACAAAAATCGCCTCTGCGTTGCCGGCCGCGAACTCGATGCCGCGCGGCGAAGCGCCCGCCTGGTAGATCACGGGGGTGCGCTGGGGCGACGGCTCGGAGATATGGATGCCCGGCACGCTGAAGTACTTGCCCTCGTGGCCGATCTCGTGCACCTTCTGCGGATCGGTGAAGACACCGGACTCACGGTCGCGAATGACCGCGTCGTCCTCCCATGAGCCCTCCCACAGTTTGTAGAGGACCTCGAGGTACTCGTCCGCGTGCTCGTATCGCTCATCGTGCTCGAGCTGGTCGTCGTTGCCCATGTTGCGGGCGGCGGACGGGAGGTAGCCGGTCACCACGTTCCAGCCGACGCGACCCTTGGTCAGGTGGTCGAGCGTCGACATCCGCCGCGCGAACGGATACGGGTGCTCGTACGCGGTACCGGCCGTCACGCCGAATCCGAGATTCTGGGTGACGGCCGCCATGGCCGAGACCAGCAGAACCGGATCGCCGACGGGAACCTGCGCGCCGTGGCGGATGGCGGCTTCGTTCGTGCCGCCGTAGACGTCGTAGGTGCCGAGGACGTCGGCGATGAAGATCCCGTCGAAGGTTCCGCTTTCGAGCAGCTGAGCCAGGTCGGTCCAGTAGCTCAGGTCCTTGTAATTCGCGGAACGGTCGTCGGGGTGGCGCCACATGCCCGACGACTGGTGGGCGACGCAGTTCATGTCGAAGGCATTGAAACGGATCTGTCGAGTCATCGGGCAATCGTCGGGCACGCGCGTTGCCTACGCCAGTGCTGGCAACACACAACGTCACATGGTTACGCCGTGCGTCACGTCGTTACCCACTACGTCACGGGGGCTGTGCCGAGGTGACGCCACGCCCTTACGGTCATCGGCATGCCTTCCTCCCCTGACCCACGTCCGGTGCCGCGATGATCCGCCTCGAGCAACTCACCAAGACCTTCGGCGGCACCACTGTGCTCGACCGTCTCGACTTCGCCGTCGCAACCGGCGAGATCTTCGCGGTCGTCGGCCCGAGCGGCGCGGGCAAGAGCACGCTCGCCCAGTGCGCGACGCTGCTCGAGGCGCCGACCTCGGGGGCCGTCATCGTCAACGGCGACAACCTCTCGCACCTGAACGCGACGCAACTGCGCGTCGCCCGGCGCAAGATCGGCACGATCTTCCAGCACGACGGCCTCTTCAGTCGCCGCACCGCCGCCCAGAACGTGGCGCTTCCGCTGGAGTACCTCGGCGTCACCGCCCTCGAGACCAAGCGCCGGGTGGCCGAACTACTCGATCGAGTCGGTCTCGCCCACAAGACGAACAGCTACCCGCACGAACTGTCGGGCGGACAGCGTCAGAGGGTCGGCATCGCACGCGCCCTCGCACTCCGGCCTCGCGTCCTGATCTCGGACGAGGCGACGAGCGGGTTGGATCCCGAAGCGACCGCGTCCGTGGTCGACCTGGTCAAAGAGCTGCGCGACGATCTCGATCTGGCGATCATCTTCATCACGCACGAGATGGACACGGTACGGAGCATCGCCGACTCGGTCGCGCGCCTCGATCACGGGCGCATCGTCGAATCCGGCCGTCTGGTCGAGCTCTTGCACAACGCCGACTCCGAACTGGGCCGGGCACTTCAACCCCGCCGAGCGCACGCCGCAGCGCGCGAGTCCGAGACGACGTGGGTGGTTTCGTATCGCGCCGCAGACGTTTCGACGGATTGGATATCCCGGCTCGGCGAGACGCTGGGCGTTCCCGTATCCCTCCTCGGCGCATCCGTCGAGGTCCTCCACGAATCGACCGTCGGGTCCGCAGTGATCGGCATCGCTCACGCCGACGGCGAGCGCGTGCATCGAACATTGGAAGACCTCGGCCTCGACGCTCGACCGGAAGAACCGGTCCGCGTGGGTGTTCCCGCCGGCGCGGTTTCGTCCGAGGCGGCTTCTTCAGGGGCGGTGTCGACATGAGACGTATCGATAACGTCCCCCTCGCGGACATTCCCGCCCTGATCCTCCCGGCTCTTCTCGACACGCTGATCATGGTCGGCATCGTCATGACCATCGTCGTCATCGTCGGGATCCCGCTCGGGGCGCTCGTGCACAACCTCGCACCGCACGGCCTGTTTCCGCGGCCGCGGTTGCACGCCATCCTGAGTGGAATCGTGAGCATCGGTCGTTCCCTGCCGTTCCTCATCCTGATGGCCGCCATTGTTCCGTTCACGCGATTCGTCACGGGCACCAACATCGGCATCGCGGCTGCGGTCGTTCCGATGTCGATCGCGGGCATCGCCTTCTTCACCCGCATCGTCGAGAACTCGCTGCGGGGCGTTCCGGCCAACCTCGCGCGCGTCGCGACGGCGAGCGGCGCATCACCGCTCCAGATCATCCGCACGGCGCAGCTGTCCGAAGCCGTGCCGAGCATCATCGGCGGCATCACCATCAACACGATCGCCATGATCGAGTACTCCGCGATCGCGGGAAGCATCGGAGCGGGCGGAATCGGCTAC
This sequence comes from Microbacterium sp. HM-570, assembly GCF_054165885.1. Taxonomy (NCBI): domain Bacteria; kingdom Bacillati; phylum Actinomycetota; class Actinomycetes; order Micrococcales; family Microbacteriaceae; genus Microbacterium; species Microbacterium sp. HM-570. The sequence continues at coordinate 1,892,965 of NZ_CM135111.1, read as the reverse complement.
GTCGCCGTCACCTACGGCTACCAGCGCTTCGACAACGGGGTCATGTTGGCGACGATCATCGTGCTCGTTCTGCTCGTCGCGGCCGTGCAAAAAATCGGCGACACCCTCGTCTTCCGCACGACGCCCCACGCTCGCACGCGGCGTTCTGTTCAGAAGAGTCATCTTCAGCCCAGTCATCTTCAGCCCACCCCCTAACCCCAAACTCGCACAACACCCCAGGAGAGCTCTGCCATGACAACCACACAGGACACCCGTACGACGCCGCCGAGCGACGATCACGGGTTCGAGGTCAAGACCCGTCGGCGCTGGCCATGGATCGTCGGCGGCGCGGTCGTCGTCGCGGCAATTGGCGCCGCCATCCTGGTTCCGCTTCTCAACCCGGCCAAGTCCCCCAACGAGATCGCCGGCGCAACGCTCGAGATCGCAACCGCTGAGGGCAACGCCTCGGAGCAGGCCCTCGTGGAGTTCATCGCGAAAGAGGTCGCCCCCAAGTACGGGCTCACGATCGCCTTCCGCGGTCTGGCCGACAGCAACACCATCAACCGCGCCGTCAGCGAGGGCGAGGTGGCTGGCACGATCTACCAGCACAAGCTTTGGCTCAGCCAGGTGCTCGAGGCGAACCCCGACTTCAAAGAGACGGCGGCGGTTCCCGTCTTCCGGTGGGGCTTCGGCGTGTGGTCGGACAAGTACGACGACATCAGCGAGATCCCGGATGGCGGAAAGATCTCGCTGTACTCCGACCCGGCCAACGAGGCACAGGGACTCTGGGTCCTCGAGCGCGCCGGTCTGATCACCCTCGACCCGTCGATCGACAAGGCCTACGCGACGCAGGACGACATCGTCGCCAACCCGAAGAACCTCACATTCGTGCTGCTGGACTTCGCGGCGCAGTCTCGCGCCCTGCCAGACCTCGACGCGGCGGTGGGCTACACCGAGTACTACCTCGCGGCGCAGATCGACATCGACAAGCAGATCTACGCTCCGGCAGCGCCGGACGAATTCGCGGGACAGCTCACGATCGGCTCGGACTACGCCGACACCGACAACGTCAAGAAGCTCGTCCAGGCATTCCAGGACCCAGCCGTGCAGGAGTTCTTGCGGACCGACCCCTCGGTCAAAGACATCCTGCTGCCGATCGACGCGCGGTAACCATCCGCCCTGGGGGGCGGGTTCTCAATCCCGCCCCCCCACGCACCGTCTGGCGAGGCACGGCGGCACCGACGGGTACCGTGGACGGGTGCGTCTTGTCATCGCCCGCTGCTCCGTCGATTACTCCGGCCGTCTCAGCGCGCATCTCCCCCTCGCCACCCGTCTTTTGGTTCACAAAAGCGACGGAAGTCTGCTGGTGCATTCGGATGGCGGCAGCTACAAGCCGCTCAACTGGATGAGTCCGCCCTGCTCGCTGGTGTCGCAGCAACCGGACGACGATGCCCGTGACGTCGGCGTGATCGAGCAGTGGCGTGTCACGCACGCGAAGTCGGGCGATGCCCTGCTGGTCAACATCTACGAGATCATCCACGACACCTCACACGAGCTCGGAGCCGATCCCGGACTGCAGAAGGACGGCGTCGAGGCTGATCTGCAGCGCCTGCTCGCCGAGCAGGTCGAGCTCATCGGCGACGGCGTCACGCTGGTGCGACGGGAGTTCCCGACGGCGATCGGCCCGGTCGACCTACTGCTGCGCGACCCCGCGGGCGGAACGATCGCGGTTGAGGTCAAGCGCCGGGGCGACATCGACGGCGTCGAGCAGCTCACCCGCTACCTGGCCCTGCTCGGTCGCGACCCCCACCTCGCCCCGGTCACGGGAGTCTTCGCGGCGCAGGAGATCAAACCGCAGGCCCGTGTGCTCGCGACGGACCGAGGCATCCGCTGCGTCACCCTGGACTACGACGACATGAAGGGCATCGAGTCGGGGGTCCCCCGCCTGTTCTAGGGATACTCGGTCATTGTGCGAGGTCCGCAGAGCCGAGACGGAGTGACCCCTCACCCGCCCCGTAGGCTGGATCCCATGCCCGACATCTGCCCCTGGTCCTGCATCCTCTGGGATGTCGATGGCACGATCGTGGATGCCTCGGACGGCATCCTGCGCCGACTGACCATCACACTCGAGCACTTCGGCCGCCCCGCGCCTACCCGCGCCGAGCTGGTGCACTGGATCGGTCCGCCGATGTTCGAATCGTTCCAGGCTCAGGCCGGCATGTCCCCCGAAGAGGCCACCACGGCGGTCTCGTGGTATCGCGAACTCGGGGCGCGCGACGGCTACACGACCGGCGCGCGGACCTTCCCCGGCATCGTCGACCTGATCCACGACCTGCATCGCGATGGAGTACCCCAAGCGACCGCGAGCAGCAAGCCCGAGAACCAGGTGCGAGAGCTGATGCAGTTCTTCGGGCTGACGGATGACTTCACCACCATCGTGGGCGCCACCCCCGACGAGCGGACGCTGAGCGCCAAGTCCGACATCGTCGCCGAGGCTCTGCGCCGACTCGAGGCCGCGGGAGTCGACACGTCTCGACCGGTGCTCATCGGTGACCGGCACCACGACGTCGACGGGGGCGCGGTTCACGATGTGCCGGTCATCTTCGTGCGCTGGGGCTTCAGCTGGCCGCACGAATCCGAGGGTGCCTCCGCCGTCGCGGACGACATGGACGCCCTTCGCGCGCTCCTGCTTCCCGGCGCGTAGGGCCCGGCGGCGGGCATCCCTCGCTAGCCTGACAGCGTGAGCGACCCGACACCCCCGCATCCCGCACGCTTGTTCGGGCGCCTCGTCCGCGCCATGCCGGCGACGCTGACGCTGCTCGTACTCCTGATCGCGGTCGGCATCGTCGGTCAGGGTCTCTGGCGTCCGGTCACCGAACAGCCCTGGTTCGAGGCGGTCGCGTACGGCCTGCCCGCGCTCGAAGCGGGCCGGTGGTGGACGCCGTTCACCGGCACCTTCTTCGTCGCGCATCCCGTCGTCTACATCCCCACGCTTCTGAGCCTGGCTGGCCTCGGCTTCCTCGAGATGAAGCGGGGTACACGCATCGCGCTGCTGTACTTCGGTTTCGGTCAGCTCTTCGCGATCTTCGCTACGGCGGCCTTCCTGATGTTCGGGCGCCTGCTCCCCTGGCCGTGGGCGACAACCCTCGCTGGGCAGCTCGATGTCGGCGCATCCGGCGGCACGATGGCCTGCATCGCCGCCTCCATAGGACTGCTGGCGGCACCGTGGCGCCAGCGCGGCTGGGTCATCGTCTTCGCCTACGCAGCGATCAGCCTGTTGCTGCTCGGCTCACTCGCCGATGTCGAGCACGCCTTCGCGATCACGCTGGTGCTCGTGATCGACCGTTCATTCCGCATCCAGCGCACCACCGTTCGCGAACAGCGGCTGCTCGCGTTCGCGGTGATCCTCTCGCTCGCGGTCATCCAGATCCTGTCGTTGCTCCTTCCCACCAACGGGCCGTTCGGGCCGACCGCGCCGCTCGATGGGCCCTGGCTCGACGTAGCGATCGACACCGTCGTGGTGCTGCTGGTGTCGCGCGGGCTCCGTCTCGGCCGCCGGTGGGCGTGGATTCTGAGCGTCCTGTGGGCGGCAGTGAACCTGCTGGTCGCCGCCGCGATCATCGCCCTGTTCGCGCTCTTCCCCGCTGAGGTCTACGACGTTTACGGCGATCCGGATGTCGCGCTCGCCACCTCGCTGCTGTGGGCGCTGTTCTTCGTCTACCTGATCATCGTCCGCCGGGCGTTCCGGGCCACCCGCCGCCGACGCATCGGGGAGGGGACCGCGGTATCCACCGACGACGTCCGCGCACTGATCCGCGCGGAGGGCGGCGGCAACCTCTCGTGGATGGCGACATGGGAGGGGCTTCGCTACCTGCGCACCGGCGACGGCATGGTCGCCTTCCAGCCGCGGCTCGGGGTTGCGATCGCCCTCGCCGATCCGCTCGGGCCCCCGGCATCCGTCCCCAACTCGGTGAGCACGTTCGTCCGCACGACGGAAGGACAGGGGCTCATCCCGTGCTTCTTCAGCTGCAGCCAGGTCACCCGCGATGCGATGCCGGACGGATGGCGCGCGCTGGTCATTGCGGACGACACGATCGTCGATCTGCCCGGGCTCGAGTTCACCGGCAAAGCCTGGTCGTATGTGCGCCAGGCACTCAACCGCGGCGAGCGCGACGGGATGATCTTCCGCCTCACTACTTTGGCCGAGGAGCCCTGGGGTGTTCGACAGCAGTTGCGCGCGATCTCGGAGTCATGGGTCGGCGACAAGGGCCTGCCCGAAATGCGGTTCACACTCGGCACCCTGCAAGAGGCCGAGGATCCCGACGTGCGACTCGCGCTCGCGCTCGCACCGAATGGCGACGTCGACGGGTTTCTGTCGTGGCTTCCGGTGTACGGACCCGGTGGCACCGTGCATGGCTGGACCCTGGACCTCATGCGCCGACGCGAGGGCGGGTTCGGCCCGGTCATGGAGTTCTTGATCGGATCTTCCGCGCGGGACTTCGCGGCCGAGGGCGCACTCACGCTCTCGCTGTCGGGCGCACCACTCGCGCACGAGGTGACTCCGGATGAGGGCTCGATCGCCCAACTACTGGGCTCACTGTCGAGCGCGCTCGAGCCCGTCTACGGATTCCGATCGCTGCACCGGTTCAAGACGAAGTTCAACCCACGGTACGAGCCCATCTACCTGCTCTACCGGGACGAGGGCGACCTGACCCGGATCGCGGCGGGTCTCACCCGTGCGTTCCTGCCGGACGCGACCCTGCGCCAGTTCGCCGCTGCCGGAGTCGACATGCTGCGCCACGGCTGACGCGCGCCGGAAAAGCAGAACGCACCCCAGAGCGTGAGCTCCGGAGTGCGTCCTTATGTGATTCGCTCCCTAGACGGGGCGGATGTTCTCGGCCTGCAGACCCTTCGGGCCCTGAGCCGTCTCGAACTCCACGCGCTGGTTCTCCTCGAGCGAGCGGTAGCCGCCCGCCTGGATAGCGGTGTAGTGCGCGAAGACGTCGGCGCCACCCTCATCGGGGGCGATGAAGCCGAAGCCCTTTTCGGCGTTGAACCACTTGACGGTTCCCGTGCTAGACATACTTGCCATTCTCTTCAGTCGCAAGGCCGAAAGCCTCGCGGGTAATAAGCCGCACCACCGAAGTAGAGCGGGGTTGTGGTACCACGCTACCCCGACGGGGGTGACATCGCGCAATGCCTTCGAAAGAAGGAGACACAAACGTTGCCCGAACGTGATCAGAGAATTCCTCTCGCGGTGCTGCTCCCCGCGAGGAAAGGTGACCCTCACTGCCGGTTTCTGGTATGCCGTGCGTAAGATGTCTCGCACTATTCGAGCGGCGGGTTTCCGCCGTGCCTTACCCGAAAAAGGCACCCGAAATGCCCCTTGATGCACCCGCTGAGCGTCTGGAGGCCAGCGGTTCTGCGCTGGCAGACGACGTCTACGCCTTGCTCGCCCGCGCCATCCTCGACGGCCGCCTCGCCCCCGGCGAACGCATCCGTGATGTCGAGATCGCCGATCTGTACGGGATTTCCCGCACGCCGGTCCGCGAGGCCATCCAGCGCCTAGCCAGTCAGGGCCTGCTCGAAGTAGCCGCGCACCGCTATACCCGGGTCACCACGCCCGACGAGTCCAGCCGTGCGGAGGCAATCGAATACATCGGACAGCTCAGCGGCATCGCGGCCCGTCTCGCAGTGATGCGAGCAACCGATGAGGAGCTCGCGGAGATCTGCGCACTCCTCGATCAGGTCGCGGCCGCCACCTCCGAAGCCGATCCGCGTGAGCTGTCGGCGCTCATGGTCGCGCTGTTCCGGCGAATCACGCACGTATCGCGAAATCGGATGCTCATCCAGACGCTCCGCGATATCCACCTGCCCGTCGCGCGCCTACTCGTCGGGTGGACCCCGCACCCCGGTGATCCGATCCTGCGAGCCGATTCGTTCGTGCGCCTGTGCGACGCTTTCCTTGCGCGCGATGCGGACGGGGCCGAGCGGATTGTGCGCGAGCAGCATCCGCTCGCCTGAAACGACTCTGGCCCAGTAATCCCGAAGGATCCTGGGCCAACTGCGACACCGGATGTCTCGAACGTCGAGAAATCTCTGGTGCGCGAGGGGGGAGTTGAACCCCCACGCCCTTTCGGGCACTGGCACCTGAAGCCAGCGCGTCTGCCTATTCCGCCACTCGCGCGAATTTGGGACATACGCCCCAAAACTCAACCTGCCGAGAATATCACGGGTGCGCGGCGACGCGAGACGAGGATCACAGGGCCAGAGGAGGACTCGGGCACAACAGAGTTCTCCTCTCCGCGCCGATCTCCTCCGGCGACGAAGAGCGTTATCCCGCACAACTCCCCGATCGTCGGGGCCTATCCAGCCTCGCTGACTACGATGGGCCTACCATCCGCCCCGCCTGAGGAGCCCCGTGGGTCTACTTGACAGCTTCGAGAAGGGTCTCGAGCGCGCCGTAAACGGTGCTTTCGCGCGCACCTTTCGCAGCGGCATCCAACCGGTCGAGATCGCCTCCGCCCTGCGCGGCGAGCTCGACAAGAAGGCCGCGGTCGTCAGCCGCGACCGCATCCTCGCGCCCAACACCTTCGTCGTCGAACTCTCGCCCGCCGACCACGCCAAGATGGCGGCGCTCGGCGACACGTTACTGACCGAGCTCGACACGCTCGTGCAGAAGCACGCGAAGGCACAGGGCTACACGTTTGCGGGTGCCGTCAGCATCCGGCTCGGCGTCGATCCCAATGTCGCGGCGGGAACGCTGCGCGTCAGTTCCACGACAGAAGAGGGCCGCGTTTCGTGGCGCGCCGTCGTCGATATCGATGGCAAACGGCACCCCCTGACTTCGAGCCGAACAGTAATCGGTCGGGGCAGCGACGCCGACATCACAATCCCCGACGCCGGCACGAGCCGAAAGCACGTCGAGATTCTGTGGGACGGCGAACGCGCCATGGTCCGCGACCTCGGATCGACCAACGGGTCCTCCCTCAACGGCCAGCGCGTCACGCAGGCCGCGCTCGAGCCGGACTCGACGATTCGGATCGGACGCACTGACATCGTCTTCCGCGTCGTCGCGCAGGCGCGACCCCCGAAGCCTCCGCCACCACCGCCCGCCGATGTGACCCGTGCGTTCGACGCGCTCGGTGGAAGCGGGGCGCGATGAGCGAGCTCACCCTTCTCCTGCTGCGGATCGGCTTCCTGCTCCTGCTGTGGGCCTTCGTCTTCGTTGTCGTCTACTCGATGCGCGCGGATCTCTTCGGCGTGCGCGTGCGCCGCATGCCTGAGCCCGCAAGTGAAGCCGCAGGCGCCCCGGGAGCCGCCGCAGCTTCAGCCACCGCGCAGGCACCCCCGACCGCGCCACCCGCCCCGTCGACCCCCGCGCCGGCGGCAGCCCCTGCGCCCTCACGAGCCGGCAAGAAGGGCGGCGCCGCAACGACCGAATCGGTCCAGCGCATCGTCATCACCTCAGGGCCGAAGGCCGGGCTCGAGCTCCCCCTGACGAACGAACCGCTCACGATCGGCCGCTCGAGCGAATCGGGTCTGGTGATCCGAGACGACTACACCTCCAGCCATCACGCACGCCTGGTGCTGTGGGGCGAGCAGTGGATGATTCAGGACCTCGATTCGACGAACGGCACCTGGCACGATGGCGCCCGCGTGCAGGCCCCCACACCGGTGACGATCGGCGCGCCCATCAAGGTCGGCGCGACCACCTTCGAGCTGCAGAAGTAGTTGATGGTCTTCGAGGGTTCCGCGGCGGCCTTGTCCCATACGGGCAAGGTCCGCTCCAACAACCAGGACTCGGGCTATTCCGGGTCCAACCTCTATGTCGTCGCCGACGGTATGGGTGGTCACGCGGGCGGTGATGTCGCGTCATCGATCGCGATCCGTCACCTCGAAGGCCTCGATCGGCCCTTTGCGAGCACGGCCGAGGCCGAGCGCGAGCTGCGCGACACGATCACCGAAACGGCATCCGCCCTGATCGATACGGTCGAGCAGCGGCCCGAACTCTCGGGGCTCGGCACCACGGTGAGCGCGCTCTTGATGATCGACGATCACGCGGTCATCGCTCACATCGGCGACTCGCGCATCTACCTCTACCGCGACGACCAGCTCACACAGATCACGACGGACCACACGTTCGTGCAGCGCCTCGTCGATTCGGGCCGCATCACCGTCGAGGAGGCGCGCTTCCACCCCCGGCGCTCCGTGCTGATGCGCGTGCTCGGCGACATGGACGCTCACCCCGACGTCGACACATTCATCATGGCGACTCAGCCCGGTGACCGGTGGCTGCTGTGTTCGGACGGCCTCTCGGGCGTCGTCGACGATCCCCATACGGCGAAGGCACTCGCGCAGGGTCTCACACCCCAACGCACCGCCGACGTGCTTCTGAAGCAAGCCCTCGACGCCGGCGCACCCGACAACGTCACCATCGTGATCGTCGACGTCGGCGGCTCGCATCCCGTCGTGGTGGGAACGCCGACCATCGTCGGCTCGGCGTCGACCCCGCTCGACTTCGATGTTCCCGCCGCACGCCCGGGACGCAGCAGCTGGCTGCACCCCAATCGTCAGGCTGCGAACGAACCGACACACTTCGAGCCCGCAGCCGAGTTCCTTGAAGAGCTCATCGAAGAGGACCGTCGCCGTGCCCGTCGCCGTCGTATCGGCTGGATCGTCGGCGCGGTGGTCGTGGTCGCGCTGCTCGTCGTCGGCGCACTCCTCGCGTATTCGTGGACGCAGACGCGATTCTTCGTCGGTGCCGATCAAGAGATGGTCGTCGTCTACCGGGGCATTCAGCAGGACATCGGCCCGATCTCGCTGTCCGAGGTCTATGAAGAGACGGGCATCGATCTCGACGACCTGGACGAGTTCACGCGACAGGCGGTCGAATCGACCGTTTCGGCGGGGTCGTTGACCGAGGCCCGTGAGATCGTCGAGCGCCTGCGCGCCACGACCGAACCGTTGGGGGTGAACCCGTGACCTCGACCAAGCAAGGCGACACCGCCGAACTCAAAGCCGACACGACCGTCATGAAGGCGCTCCGCACGCTCCGGATGCCTCAGACCCAGCGCAACCGCGAGCTCGGTCTTCTGCTGCTCGCCTTCGCGGTGAGCGGATCCGCGGTCGCCCTCGTGCAGCTCGGCGCGCTCGGTGGTATCGAGTGGACGATCCTGTACTACTTCGGAGCCCTCGCCGTCTTGGTGCTCACGCTGCACATCGTGCTGCGATTCCGGGCACCCAACGCGGACCCGATCGTCGTACCGATTGCAACAACTCTCACGGGCCTCGGTCTCGCGATGATCTACCGGATCGACATCGCGAAGGACGCCGTGGGATGGGATGCGGCATCCACACGCCAGATCGCCTGGACCGGCATCGCCGTGGCCGGTGCCGTCGCCGTGGTCATTCTTCTGCGCAACTACCGCGTGCTCTTCCGCTACACCTACGTCTCGGGGTTCGTCGGACTCATCCTGCTGCTGCTTCCCGCGATCCCCGGCTTGGCCGCGGAAGGCACGGGCGCCGCTGTGTGGGTCTCGATCGGCGGTCTGTTCACCTTCCAGCCCGCCGAACTGGCGAAGATCGCCCTGGCGATCTTCTTCGCTGGCTATCTCGTGCGGACGCGCGAGAGCCTCACCTCGACCGGGCATCGCTTCCTCGGCATGGCCTGGCCGCGTGCGCGCGAGATCGGGCCCCTGCTGATCATCTGGGTCGTCTCGCTCGCGATCATCGTGCTGCAGCGCGACCTCGGCACCGGCGTGCTGATCTTCGGCATGTTCATCGCCATGCTCTACACAGCGACGGGCCGCACCAGCTGGGTCGTGATCGGGCTGGCCCTCGCGTTCGCTGGCGTGTTCATCGCCTCACAGGTCATGACATATGTCGGATCCCGCATCTCGGCCTGGTGGCACGCCTTCGATCCCGAGGTGATCGATCGCACGGGGGGAAGCTTCCAGCTCGTCGAGGGCATCTTCGGACTCGCGCAGGGCGGGCTGATCGGCACGGGGCTCGGCCAGGGCCGTCCCTATCTGACGCCGCTGTCGCAGAGCGACTACATCGTCCCGAGCCTCGGCGAAGAGCTCGGGCTGATCGGTGTTTTCGCGATCCTGTGTCTGTACATGCTCTTCGTCAGCCGAGGCATCCGCATCGGACTCGCTGGCCAGGATGACTTCGGCAAGCTCCTCGCGACCGGGCTGGCATTCACGATCGCCCTGCAGGTCTTCATCATGGTCGGCGGAGTGACCCGCTTGATCCCGCTGACGGGACTGACGACTCCGTTCCTCGCTGCCGGTGGTTCGTCGCTCGTCGCGAACTGGCTCATCGTGGCTCTTTTCTTGCGCGTCTCGGACGCCGTGCGCTCTCGTCCCCGGGTGGTCATCGGATGAACAAAGAACTCCGTCGCCTTTCGGTCGTCATCCTGGCGATGTTCCTTGCCCTGTTCGGCGCGACGAGCTGGATCCAGGTCGTCCAGGTCGACACTCTTGCCGAGAATCCCGCGAACACGCGCGCACTGTACGACGCGTACCAGGTTCAGCGCGGGGCGATCATCGCGGATGGCGCGGCCATCGCCTACTCCGTGCCGTCGGATGACATCTACTCGTTCCAGCGGGTCTACACCGATGCGGCGATGTGGGCCCCCGTTACGGGATACATCAACCCTCTGCTGAACTCTCGAACCGGGCTTGAGAGCGCGATGAATCAGGATCTCAGCGGCACATCCGGATCGCAGTTTCTGCAGCGCCTCGATCAGATCATCACGGGCCAGAAGCCGCAGGGCTCGAACGTCGCCACGAGCCTTCTGCCGCGGGCGCAACAGGCCGCCTGGGATGCCCTGCAGGGCTACGAGGGCGCGGTGATCGCGATCGAGCCGTCCACCGGCCGCATCCTCGCGATGGTCACGACCCCGAGTTTCGACACCAACCTGCTTGCCGCACACAGCTCGGCCGAGGTCAACGACGCCTACGCGGCGCTCGATGCCGACCCCCTGCGCCCGCTGTCGAATCGAGCCATCGCGGGAACCCTGAACCCTCCGGGTTCGACCTTCAAGCTCGTCGTCGCATCGGCGGCGCTGGCTTCGGGTCGCTACACGCCCGAATCGACCTTCGCGAACCCCGCTCAGTGGCAACTGCCGGGATCATCCGACTTCATCAACAACTCCGGTGGCGGTACGTGCGGGCCGGGCGAAACCGTCACGTTGGCCGACGCTCTCCGCCTCTCGTGCAACATCCCGATGGCCCAGCTCGCGGTCGAACTAGGCGACAACGCGATCCGCGAAGAGGCCGAGAAGTACGGCTTCAACTCGTCGTTCGCGATGCCCCTCGAGTCGACCGCATCGACGTACCCGCGCGCGCTCGAGGATGCCCCGACCGCCCTTACGGGCTTCGGCCAGGGCGATGTCCGCGCGACCCCGCTCCAGATGGCGATGGTTTCGGCCGGGATCGCAAACGAGGGCGTCGTGATGAACCCCCGCATGGTCGACCGCGTGATCGGCCCCGACCTGTCGGTGCAACAGACCTTCGACAACGAAGAGTTCGAACGTGCCCTGAGCGAAGAGGATGCAGCGACCATGACCCAGATGATGGTGGCGAATGTCCAGAACGGCGTGGCGTCGGGTGCAAGAATAGACGGCGTAGAGGTGGCCGGAAAAACCGGCACGGCGGAGAACGGTGCGACCGCTCCGTACACCCTCTGGTTCACGGGCTTCGCGCCCGCGGATGACCCGCAGGTTGCGGTCGCGGTTGTGCTGGAGAACGGCGCAGGGCGGGGCCAGCAAGGCGGATCGAATCTGCTCGCGGCCCCGATCGGCAAGGCGGTCATGGAGGCGGTGCTGGAGCGATGAGACCCACACAGGGAGTGTCCTTCGGCGGCCGCTACGAACTGATCTCGCGCATCGCCATCGGTGGCATGGGCGAGGTCTGGGAAGCCACCGACCACGTCATCGGCCGTACCGTCGCGATCAAGATCCTCAAAGACGAGTACATGGGCGACCCGGGCTTCCTCGAGCGCTTCCGCGCCGAGGCCCGGCACGCGGCCCTGGTCAACCACGAGGGCATCGCCAGCGTCTTCGACTACGGCGAGGAGAACGGCAGCGCCTTCCTCGTCATGGAACTCGTTCCGGGCGAGGCCCTGTCAACGATCCTCGAGCGCGACGGCACCCTGTCGACCGACAAGACGCTCGACATCGTCGCCCAGACATCCGCTGCTCTGCAGGCGGCCCATGCGGCCGGCCTGGTGCACCGCGACATTAAGCCGGGCAACCTGCTGATCACGCCCGATGGACGCGTGAAGATCACCGACTTCGGCATCGCTCGCATCGCCGACCAGGTGCCCCTGACGGCCACGGGCCAGGTCATGGGTACCGTTCAGTACCTCTCGCCCGAGCAGGCATCCGGACATCCCGCCTCGGCCGCGACCGACATCTACTCGCTCGGCATCGTCGCGTACGAGTGCCTCGCCGGCAAGCGCCCCTTCACGGGTGAGTCGCAGGTCGCGATCGCGATGGCGCAGATCAACGAGCAGGCGCCTCCGCTTCCGCCGACCGTTGCGGTTCCGGTACAGAACCTCGTCTTCGCCATGATCGCGAAGAAGCCGGACGACCGCCCGAGCTCGACCGCGGTCGTCGCGCGCGCCGCTACGGCTCTGCGTCGCGGGGACATCGTCGCGGCCGCGGCTGCGATCCCCGCGATCGCGACGGGTGTCGTGGCGACGGATGACGCAACCCAGCTGCTCACGTCGGCGGCACCGCTCGACGCGGCAACACGTCTGCTGACCCCGTCCGCCGCGACGGGTGCGACAGCAACCGTCGTTGACGAGGCACCGCCGCGGAAGCGTAGCCCGTGGACCTGGCCGCTGATCGCGCTGATCGTCCTGCTGCTGCTCGTGCTCGGCGGTGCCGTCTGGGCGCTCCTGGCGAACCAGGGCGGGAGTCCCGATCCGTCCGACTCGACTACGTCGACGGCACCGACTCCGTCCGCACCTTCGACCGAACCCGCCCCGACGCCGACATCTGTCGATGTCAGCGCTCTAGATCTCATGGGTGTTGACTGCGAGGCTGCCCGCCAGACCGCACTCGATGCAGGCATGGAGACAGTTACGTGTACGGCTGGAGACGCGGCCGCCTCACAAGACGAGGTCGGCACTGTCTACCGCATCGAGCCGCAAGGCAACGTTCCCAAGTCGCGCGAGCTCGTGCTGACGTACTACGGCGACATCACGCCGATGAACGCCCCTGGCGCCCCCACCATCCAAGACGGTGGAACCCCCGTGACGACCGTCACCGCGGGTGACACCGTGGACGTGCAGTGGTCGGGCTACAGCTGCGCCACCGGCACCGGCTCTGTGCTGTCGTACAACCTGACCGCTTCGAATGGCCTGTTCTCGAACGGACAGTCGTCGATCGTGATCGCCGCCAACCAGCGGACCGCGCCGATCGAGGTCAGCGAGAACGCGGGCCAGTCGCTCATCGTCAAGTACACGGTGACGTGCACGGGCGGGCCCGGTGGCGATCGCACGTCGCCGGAGTCGGCCGAGGCAGCCGCGACGATCACCCCGGCACCGGCAACGCCATCAACGCCACCGGCGGCACCCTGACCGTCGCGTCGCCGCCATCCGATCCATAGCCGCCGCCTAGGCTAGGAAGTCCCCCTTCCCCATCGACGAGGAGTACCCCGTGACGACTGAGCCACGCGTGCTGTCCGGTCGATATCGCATCGACGAGATCGTCGGTCGCGGGGGAATGGCATCGGTCTACCGGGGCTATGACCTGACACTCGGTCGCGCGATTGCGATCAAGATGCTCAAGCGCGAGCTGGCCGACGATGCGGCCTTCCGCACGCGATTCCGCCTCGAGGCTCAAGCGGCATCCCGGATGGCGAATCCCACGATCGTGCGCGTTTTCGATGCCGGAGAAGAAACCGAGCGCGACCCGGATGGCTCGACGCATCCGGTCCCGTACATCGTGATGGAACTCGTCGAGGGTGCCCTTCTGAAGGACGTCATCGACGCCGGGCCGGTGCCCGAAGCCGACGCCGTCCGCTATGTCGACGGAATCCTCGAGGCGCTGGAGTACTCGCACCGCGCCGGTGTCGTACACCGCGACATCAAGCCCGGCAACGTGATGATCACCGACCCAGGTCACGTCAAAGTCATGGACTTCGGCATCGCGCGCGCTGTCTCGGATTCGTCGTCCACCGTCGCGGACACGACCGCGATCCTCGGTACGGCGGCGTATTTCTCTCCCGAGCAGGCAAAGGGCGAGGCCGTAGACGGCCGCGCCGACCTGTACTCGACGGGTGTGGTGCTTTTCGAGCTGCTCACCGGTCGCGCTCCTTTCCGGGGCGAGTCCCCGGTCGCCGTGGCCTACCAGCACGTCAGTGAGACACCGGATGCTCCGTCCGAGCTCAACCCCGACGTCTCGCGCGCCCTCGACGCGGTCGTGCTGCGCGCCCTCGCCAAGGATCCCTTCCAGCGCTACCAATCTGCCGAGCAGTTCCGCGCCGCGCTGGCCGCGGCCGTCGGCGGCGCCGCCCCCAGCAAGCGCCAGCTCGGGGCACTCACCACCGAGCTGTACGGTGCGAACCCTCGCCAGGCCGCCGAAACGGCACGCTCGCTGCGTCAGCTGAGCACCGACGAGACCATGGCCCGCACGCAGAGCGGACCGCCCGCGGCGTGGATCTGGACCGGTGTCGCCGTGCTCGCCGTGGTGATCATCTCGCTCTTCTTCTGGATCGTCACGATCCAGCCGCAGTCGGAAGTCCCCTCCACGGCCCGCGTCGTTCCCCCGGTCGTCGGTCAGACGTACGAGGCAGCCAACAGCGCCCTGGCCGAAGCAGACCTCAACGCGGTCCGCCGCGATGAGGCGAGCGACACAGTCAGTGAGGGTTCAGTTGTGCGGACCGTCCCCGCGGCGGGGGTCGGCGTCACCGAGGGCCAGGACGTGACGGTGTACGTCTCCACGGGTGCAGAGACGACGCTCGTACCGCCTCTCGAGGGGTTGTCCGAGGCAGACGCCCGCGCCGCGATCGAAGCAGCCGGGCTCACGGTCGGGCAGATCAGCTCGCGAAGCGTTCCGGGCAAAGCCGAGGGCACAGTCATCTCGTCGTCGCCCGCCGCGGAAGAGAGCGTCATCGTCCGATCCCCCGTCAATCTGGTGACGGCGACCGGACGTGTGCCGATCATCAACTATGTCGGGTTCACCCTGCAGGCGGCGACCGAGAGCATTCAGGGCCCGAGCGTCGGGCTCACCGCAAGTCGGATCGAGGACCCGAGTTGTCCCGCGACCGATCCCGAGACCGTCACACAACAGTCGATTGCGCCGGGCGAAGCGGCGGTCGGTTCAACGATCGCCCTCACCGTCTGCACCGCCCCCGCACCGTAGCGTTCGGCCGGCTGGTCGAACAGACGAGTCGTTAGGCAGATCCGACAAGCGGATGCTTGCCCTCTGCCGCGGCGAGAGCCTCGGGCATGCCCGCCTCGGCGAGCCAGTTCGCGAGCAGGCGGTGGCCACCCTCGGTGAGCACACTCTCGGGGTGGAACTGAACGCCGCGCAGAGGCGCCCCACGATGTTCGAGCGCCATGATGACGCCGCCATCGGTTCGGGCGGTCACGCGGAGTTGTGAGGGGAGTGAATCCTCCGTCACCGCGAGCGAGTGATACCGCGTCGCCGTGAACGGTGCCGTGATGCCCTCGAACAGCCCGGTGCCGTCGTGCACGACGCTCGAGGTCTTGCCGTGCATCAGCTCGGCGGCCGTGGACACGACGCCACCGAAGGCCTCGGCGATGGCCTGATGCCCGAGACAGACACCGAGCAGGGGAATCCGCATCCCTTCGGCGGTGCGGACGATCTCGATGGAGGCGCCGGCCTCGCCTGGTGACCCCGGTCCCGGCGAGAGCAGAACTGCGTCGTGCTCGCCCAAGATCTGCCGACCGGATCCGACCGGGATATCCCGACTCCGCACGACCTCAACCCCCGCGCCGAGCTGGACGAGGTAGTCGGCGAGCGTGAAGACGAAGCTGTCGTCGTTGTCGACGACCAGCACCCGGAAGGTCACTGGACCGTGACCTCTTCGGGTGTGATCCAGACCGCGACGACGGGGAAGACGTAGAAGAACAGGGCGTACACAATCGCCGCGGCAGCCACGAGTAGAATCAGCGTCCGAATCCACCACGGACCCGGCAGTACACGCCAGAGTGCGCCGTACATCAGGACACCACCGCCCCGGGAACACCCTCGGGAGGCCCGTCGGCACGGGGCCGGAAGGATTCGAAAAGGGAGTACGCGATGATGCGCTCGGCGATCGTGTTCTTGGGTGAACAGCTCGTCATGGTCAGGTAACGCCCACCCGCGCCCGTGAGCGTGTTCTGCGGGACAGGAGCCAGCACGTTTACCGCCGAGGGCCGAACGTACTCGAGCGTGCGGAAGCGGTACGTGTACCAGCCGTCCTGGGTCTCGATGATGATCGAATCGCCGACACGCAGCTCGTCGATCGCGTAGAACGGCGCCCCACCGAAACCGGTGCGGTGAGCGGCGACGGCGAAGTTGCCGACCTCGCCCGGCATCTGCGTTCCCGGATAGTGCCCGATTCCGATCGTGTCGAGGGTGCGAGCCCGCGAGACGCCGCCACCGATGCGGGCGGCAAAGTCCGCGCCGAAGCGGGGGACGTACATGATGCCGAACACCTCGCCATCGCCAGGTTCGGGCGCGATCACGGGCGCGATCACGGGTTCGACCGGCGCGGCGGGCGCGGCGGGCGCGGCGGGCTCTTCGGGGGCCGCCGACGCAGACGGATTCGGGTCCGCGATCGGTGGCGAGTCCTGCCATTCCTCGGCGAGTGCTAGCGCATCGGCCCTGTTCTGGGCCGATGCGATCTGATCGCCGATCCACATCTGCCACCCCACGAACAGCAACACGAAGACGCCGGCCGTCAGAAGCAATTCGCCGGCGACTCCGATGACGGAGATTTTTCGCCCGCGGCGGGCGCGACTTCGCCGCGTGTCCGAAGCTTCGGGGCTCATCGCCGCCTCCGGGCGCGTCGGCTCATCAGCTGCTCGCTGTTCCCCCGGTTCGCGCATATCCACGCGCCGATCTTAGGCCACCGTGCTGTGTGCGGGCTCCCCGCTAGAATGGCTGTCATGTCCCGATCTGACGACGTCGACCCCGGCGCGCCCCGTCGCGACGTCGACGCCCCCAATCCCGTTTGGTTCCTGCCGGTCATGATCGGCTTCATGCTCCTAGGCCTCGCCTGGGTTCTCGTCTTCTACCTGAGCAACGGCACGCTGCCCGTTCCGGGTATCGGCGCATGGAACCTGACCATCGGCTTCGGCATCGCTCTCATCGGTTTTTTGATGACGACGCGTTGGCGCTGAGAGCACTACTTACACGCGTGTAATTCTCCACACCTGTGCAGAACCCTGTGGACAACGGCTCTCAGCCGATGATCGCGGGCACCGCGCAGAGCGCCAAGAGCACCGCGGCGAGCCCGGCGAGCAGTCCGTACTGCAACCCGCGCTGATCGGCACGACGGGTCCGTGCGAAGATCAGTCCCGCGAGCGCTCCGGCGGCTAGCCCGCCGACGTGCGCCTGCCACGAGATCGAAAAGCCCGGCAAGAACCCGACTACCAGGTTGATGCCGACGATGATCAGGATGCCGGTGATGTTGGCGCCGATGTGTCGGCCGATCACGAGCAGCGCTCCGAGCAATCCAAACACGGCGCCCGACGCTCCGATCACGGACGTGAAAGGCGCGAGCAGTGCGACCGCGACCGAACCCGCCAGACCCGACAGCAGGTAGAGCAGCAGGAATCGGATGTGGCCGAGCAGTGGCTCAAGGCTTCGGCCGATCATCCAGACGGCCAACATATTGAGCCCGACGTGCCAGAGCCCGGAGTGAGCCAGCATGTCGGTGAACACTCTCCACGGCTGGAAGAATCCGAGTGAAGGATCGAGGTAGGCGCTGTTGAATAGGAACAGGCCCGTCAGGTCGAGGCCGGGGATGTAGTCGAGCACGAACAGAGCGACAGTCACCCCGACGATCCAGTACGTCACCAATGGACGACCGCTGATCGCGCGCACAGAGGCGCGCGCACGTCGGACTGCCGGCGGCGTATTCGCGCGCTGCTCTTTCATGCATTCGGGGCAGATGACCCCGACCGCTCCCTGTGTCTGGCACTCGGGGCAGATGGTGCGCAAACAGCGCTGACAGAGCACGTAGCTCCGGCGATCGGGATGCCGGTAGCAGAAGTCCTCGGGATTACGTGCCCCGTCAGCGCTCACGCGAGTGCGTCAGACCGTGACGATGTCGACCGACTGCAGCACGACGGGCTCGATCGGCCGGTCGCCGCCCGCGGTGGGAACGGCGCCGATGGCGTCGACCACGGCGCGCGAGGCGTCTTCCGCGACCTCACCGAAGATCGTGTGCTTGCCCTGCAGCCACGGGGTCGGGTCGGTCGTGATGAAGAACTGCGAGCCGTTCGTGCCTTCGGCCTTGCCCGTGATTGCGTTGCGGCGCAGCCCGGCGTTCGCCATCGCCAGGATGTACGGCGCGTTGAAGTTCAGCTCGGGGCTGATCTCGTCGTCGAAGTTGTAGCCCGGTCCTCCGGTACCCATCCCGAGCGGGTCGCCGCCCTGGATCATGAAACCGGGGATGATGCGGTGGAAGACCACATCCGTGTAGAGGGCGCCTTCGCCGGGCTTGCCCGTGGCGGGGTCGGTCCATTCGCCGGTTCCGTCGGAGAGCCCGATGAAGTTGCGAACCGTGCGGGGAGCGTGGTCACCGTAAAGGTTGACGACAATGTCGCCGTGGTTGGTGTGGAGTGTGGCGACAGCGGTGTGATGCGGCATTGATCCATTCTGGCATAGGAGTTTGCCGCGAACTCTGGCCTGACCGGCTCACCGTGGCAAGATGGGGAGGGGCGCATCGTCGTCCCCCGACGAATAAGGAGGCAGCCGTGAGCCTGAGTCGTAAGCGCAAGAAAGAGCTCCGCAAGCTGCAGGATTCCGCCAACAAGGTGTGGCAGACGCAGCAGGTACTCGTAGGAGAGGCCGCGGGCATCGCCCGCGAAGCCGGCCGTCAGCTCGGCCACTACTCACGCGAGCAGGTCGGCCCCGCCGTCCAGTCGACGTACGAACACCGCGTCGCCCCCATCGTCGACAAGAGCGCGAAGGTCAGTCGCGACGTCCTCGAGCACCGGGTCGTCCCGGCCGTCGGCGGCGTCGTTGGTGGGGCCCTCTCGGTCTGGGACGCGGCCAACGACACCCGATCCCGCCTGGCGAGCGGTCGCGGGTTCGCCCTCCCGGACGCCCGCAGCTTCGGCAAGAAGGCAGATTCGTACAGCAAGAAGGCCACCAAGGCCATGTCGAAGAAGCTGGCCGTGCTCGAGCCCAAGAAGCCCGGCATGAGCACCGGCAGTGTTATCGCGGTCGTTCTCGGCGTGATTGCCGCCGCCGGTGTGCTGTACGCCGCGTGGCAGACGCTGCGTGCCGACGACGAGCTCTGGGTTGCTGACGACCCCCTTCGCTCCCCCGATGAGTGACCCGGATGCCGCCACCGCACGTGTGCGCTCGGCGGCATCCGATCTGGGTCTCGATATCGAGATCCGTGAGCGACCGGAAGCGGGCAGCCTCGATGAGGCTGCCCGCTTGCTCGGCATTGAGCCACGAAACATCGTCAAGACCCTCGTCGTGAAACGCAGCGACGACACCTACCTCTTCGCCTTGATCCCCGGGGATCGGCAGATCGCGTGGGCGAAGCTGCGCGGCGTCGTGGGTGTGAACAAGCTACAAATGCCCGATCCAGAACGGGCACTCGCTGCGACCGGATATGAACGCGGGACGATCGTTCCCCTCGGGAGCTCGACCGCTTGGCCCGTGTACGCCGACGACACGATCTCGGGGCGTGTGGCACTCGGAGCCGGCGCTCACGGCTACAGCGTTTTTGCCGACTCGGACGCGCTTTTCGCTGCGCTCGGGGCTACGGTGGCCGACATTTCACAGCCGATCGGCTGATGCAGCAGGCGGAGAATGCCACACGCTCCACGTCGGACACATTACTTCCGATCGGAAACAGTGCAGACTGCAGTTCAGTACCCTGAATGGACGGATAGTCACGTCAATGTCGGTCCTGCCCAGTAAGTTAGCCGTACTGGTTTGGCCAGGATCTCATCCCCAAAGGTGGACACGCTCTAGACGTTACGCCTCACGAGATCTTTGGCCCGTACTCTCAAGTAACGAAGGGGATCACGCATGTCCGAACTCACGATGGTCGACCTTTTCGCTGGGGCCGGAGGGCTCTCGGAGGGTCTGAGCGAAGCAGGTTTTCATACACTGTATGCGAACGAGTTGATCCCTACTTATGCTGCGACGTTTGCCCTCAATCATCCTGAAGCGACAGTGGACAGCCGCGACATCCGCGCCGTCGACGCGGGCCGGATCCGCAAATCGCTCGGCCTGAAAAAGGGGGAGCTCGACCTGATGGCAGGTGGACCGCCGTGCCAAGGTTTTTCCATCAACGCACCCACTCGCTCTACTGATGATCGTCGAAACCATCTGTTCAAGGAGTACTTGAGGTTTGTCGAAGAGTTCGAACCCCGGGCCGTCCTGATCGAGAACGTTCCCGGCCTTGTTTCATTCGAAGGCGGCGCTACGCTCGCGGCTATTCTCGAATCACTCAAAGACCTGGGCTACCAAGCGGACGTTCAGATACTGTACGCGCCGCACTACGGAGTCCCGCAGATGAGGTGGCGCACTGTCGTTCTTGCGCTGCGCGACGGAACCGAGGCGATCACTGCATTCCCCGACCCGGTTCGGCACGCGCCCATGCGGGTCAACTTCACATCTCGCTTCGATGGGCGCAACATCGTCGCACTTGCGAAATCAGTCGAGTTGCCCTCTTTCACTTCGGTTCGACAGGCTATCGACGATCTGCCGGTGCTGTCGAACGGCGAAGCGGGCGAAGCGATCAAGCCGTACCGGACGGACGCAACCAACGACTACCAGCGAGCGCTGCGCGGAGGAAGCGATGGAGTCCACAATCACGAAGCGGCGAGGCTGACGAGGATCAATCTGGATCGACTCGCGCACATCCCACAGGGGGGCAACTGGACGGATATTCCGTTCGAGCTGCTGCCGAAGGGGATGAAGGACGCACGCCGTTCTGACCACACCAAACGCTACGGGCGAGTTCACCCCGATGGGCTCGCATCGACCATTCTTACGAAATGCGACCCGCACTGGGGGGCGTATTTCCACTATGAGCAAGACCGTGCGTTCACTGTGCGCGAGGCCGCTCGTATCCAGTCATTTCCCGACACCTATCGCTTCACCGGATCTCGAGTAGACCAGTACGAGCAGGTGGGGAATGCGGTGCCGCCGCTCTTGGCCGTGGCGGTCGGGCAGTCTGTGTCGGCAGCACTCGGCGTGAATCGCGCAGAACTACACCGGGCGGTGTGATTTGGCTGGAACGGTCTACGAAATATTTGGTTATCGCGCCGGAGACCGTTCAGCCGAGGCCGCCGCCGCCGCACACCGTCTTCATTGTCCTTTCCTTGGCGAGCGTTGCGAGAAAACTCTCAGCGACGGACTCGTTTCCGGTGCATGTTCCATTAAGCCAGTCACCTCCGCCCCTGTTATCTGCTGCCCAATCCGTCTGTACGCGGATGACTACAGGATCCTTCGGGACGTAGCCGACCGCGCGTTTACCCCCGGTCTCCCACTGAGTCCCGGTCGGAAGGCGGTCTCGGATGCGCGGGAGGCAGGCCAGGCAACCGTGGCTGTGTTTGGAAAGCGGTGGGGTGGGGAGCTCCGCCTACCGCAGAAGGACGGGATTAATTCGTACTTCGTTGATTGGATCCTTGCTCTACTGGATGGAGAGGGAACCCTCGTTGAGTTCGTCGCGATCGAGGTCCAGACGATCGACACCACCGGTAACTATCGGGCTAGCCGCGCGGCTTTGCTCACCGACGAGCGGGACATCGCCCAGTCGTCGGTCGGGCTCAACTGGGAGAACGTCAACAAGCGGATCCTTCCGCAGCTGATCTACAAGGGGCAGATTCTCCAGCGCGAGGAACTCTGCCGTAAGGGCTTGTTCTTCGTATGCCCGACCCCGGTGTACGACCGCATCATGCGCCGGCTGGGCGGCGCAGACGGCCTGGTGCGCTACGCGCTTCAGCCTGCGTCAATCACCTTCCTGGCCTACGACCTGGACATATTCGTGCCCGTCAACGACGGAACGCCGCTGCCACTCAAGCCTGACAGGGAGCGCTCGACCACGGTCTACAAGGTTCAGGAGGCTTTCAACAACGTGACCTTGCCTGACGAAAACGTCTACATGACGGCGATCGAGACTGCACTCGATTCTGGCTCTTCGACGATACTTCCGTTCGTCTAACGCAACGCGGAACTCAGATCATCGATCCACGTCAGACCTTGTCGAAATGAAAGAAATCTGAGGCGCTGACTCGCTGCCAACTATGTGGAGCCTAGGAGAATCGAACTCCTGACATCCTGCTTGCAAAGCAGGCGCTCTACCAACTGAGCTAAGGCCCCGCGGGACGGATTGGTGGGGCTACCAGGACTTGAACCTGGGACCTCTTCATTATCAGTGAAGCGCTCTAACCGCCTGAGCTATAGCCCCGCAACCTCCAAGACTTTACCCGACCCACGCGCTTGGCGCGAATCGCGGGTGGCATTGTCGTTTGCGTGTCGAAGCGATTGACTGAGGCCATGACAGATGAGGCAGCCGGTCACGTCGGCGAAGCACACGCGGGCGGTATCGGCCAGCGCCTCAATTGGCTGCGTGCCGGAGTCCTCGGCGCCAATGACGGCATCATCTCGGTCGCCTCGCTCGTGGTGGGTGTCGCCGGTGCCACAACCGATTCATCCGCTCTCCTCGTCGCCGGAATCGCGGGCCTCGTCGGTGGAGCGATCTCGATGGCGCTCGGCGAGTACGTCTCGGTGAGCAGTCAGCGAGACAGTGAGCGGGCGCTGATCGCAAAAGAATCGGCCGAGCTGCGCGACATGCCGGAGGAGGAGTTCGAAGAACTCGTGGGGCTCTATCGTTCGCGGGGGATCACGGATCAGACTGCCCGGCAAGTGGCGCGAGAACTGACCAACCACGATGCCCTCGCGGCGCACCTGGAGATCGAACTACACCTCGATCAGGACGACCTCGTGAGCCCGTGGCAGGCCGCACTGTCGTCCGCGGTCGCCTTCACCGTAGGAGCATTGCTCCCGCTTCTGGCGATTCTGCTGCCACCCGTCGGCTGGCGCGTGCCGGTGACGTTTGCGGCCGTCCTCGTCGCCCTCGTCGTAACGGGCTGGATATCTGCCGCCCTGGGCGGGTCCAAGCGCGGCAGAGCGATCGTGCGACTCGTCGTCGGTGGATCGCTTGCCCTCGCGGTGACCTGGCTGATCGGATCCTTGCTGGGAACGACGGGAGCCGTCTGAATCAGTTCGAGGTGAATCCGACGAGCAAGCCACCCGTGATCTTGACCGCGAGGTTGTAGATACCCGCGACCACCGCGCCCAGCACCGTGACGACGATCAGGTTGAGGATCGCAACCACGGCGGCGAAAGCCATGACCTGCGGCAGACCTACGAGATCGGAGATCCCGACGCCGTTCTCGGAGAAGCTCTGGAAGAACTCATCGAACTGTCCGATCAGGCCCGTCGTCTGCACGACCATGAAGATCAGGAAGAACGACACCACGGTCACGATGGCGATCGCGACCGCAGCGAGGAACGACAGCTTCACGGCAGACCAGAAGTCGATGTAGACGAGTCGCAGACGGACCTGTTTGGAGCTTCCCTGTCGGCTCGACTTCTTGGCCAGCTTGTCGGCAACGGTGCTCATGCGTCAGAACTCTCTTCCGTGGGCGTAACGGGTGTCGACTCCGCGATATCGGTGGGGATGGGTTCGACCGGCTGCTCCACGTCGACGCTCCTCTCCCCGTTACGGGCGATCGCGATGATCCGGTCGTCGTCGCCAGGACGCGCGAACACGACTCCCATCGTGTTGCGACCCTTGGCAGGCACCTCGGCCACGGAGGAGCGTACCACCTTGCCGCTGGCAAGAACCACCAAGACCTCGTCATCCTCGCCGACGATCAAGCCGCCCGCGAGCACACCCCGATCGTCGCTCAACTTGGCTACCTTGATGCCGAGTCCGCCGCGTGATTGACCGCGATATTCGGCGACCGCGGTGCGCTTGGCATAGCCCCCGTCGGTCACGACGAAGACGTAGTGACCGGCAGCTCCGCCGTTCTGCGGGGCGACACTCGCCGACAACAGACTGTCGTCCCCGCGGAACGACATGCCCTTGACCCCGGCGGTCGAGCGGCCCATGGGTCGCAGTGCATCGTCATCCGCGGTGAATCGCAATGACATGCCGTGACGCGAGATGAGCAAAATGTCGTCGTCCGCCTCGACCAACAGGGCGCTCTCGAGCTCGTCTCCCTCGCGCAGGCTGATCGCGATGATGCCACCCTGGCGGTTCGTGTCGTACTCGGTCAGACGCGTCTTCTTCACCAGCCCACCGCGCGTGGCCAGCACCAGGTGGGTCGCGACGCTGTAGTCGCGGATGTCGAGCACCTGCGCGATTTCTTCGCCCGGCTGCAGCGCCAACAGGTTGGCGACGTGCTGACCCTTTGCGTCGCGTCCGGCCTCGGGGAGCTCGTACGCTTTGGCCCGATACACGCGGCCGCGGTTCGTGAAGAACAGCAGCCAGTGGTGGGTCGTGGTGACGAAGAAGTGCTCGACGACATCGTCTGCGCGCAACTGCGCACCCTTGACACCCTTGCCACCGCGATGCTGCGCGCGATAGTTGTCGCTGCGCGTGCGCTTGATGTATCCGTCGCGCGTGACGGTGACCACCATCTCCTCTTCGGGGATGAGGTCTTCCATCGACATATCGCCATCGAAGCCCATCAGGATTTCGGTGCGACGGTCGTCGCCGTGCTTCGCGACGATCTCCGTGAGTTCATCGCGGACGATCGTGCGCTGACGCACGGGGCTGGCCAGGATGTCCTGGAAGTCGACGATCTGCGCGGTGATCTTCTCGGCCTCGTCGATGATCGCTTGGCGCTCGAGCGCGGCGAGGCGTCGCAGCTGAAGCTCGAGGATCGCACGAGCCTGCAGATCGTCGATGTCGAGGAGTTTCTGCAGCCCCACACGCGCGTCGTCGGCCGATGGCGAACGACGGATGAGTGCGATGACCTCGTCGAGCGCGTCGAGCGCCTTGAGGTACGCGCGCAGGATATGCATGCGCTCTTCGGCCTTGCGCAGGCGATAGGTCGTGCGGCGGACGATGACCTCGATCTGGTGCGAGATCCAGAGCGAGACGAACGCGTCGAGCGAGAGCGTGCGCGGCACGCCGTCGACGATCGCGAGCATGTTCGCGCCGAAGTTCTCCTGCAGCTGCGTGTGCTTGTAGAGGTTGTTCAGCACGACCTTCGCGACCGCGTCGCGCTTGAGCACGATGACGAGACGCTGACCGGTGCGGCCAGAGGTCTCGTCGCGGATGTCGGCGATGCCTGAGATCTTGCCGTCGCGGGCCAGGTCGCGGATCTTGATCGCCAGGTTGTCGGGGTTCACCTGGTACGGCAGCTCGGTGATGACCAGGCACGTACGGCCCTGGATCTCTTCGACCGAGACGACGGCGCGCATCGTGATCGACCCGCGTCCTGTGCGGTACGCCTCGTGGATGCCTCGGACACCCAGAATCTGCGCGCCGGTCGGGAAGTCGGGTCCGTGTACCCGCTGAATCAGGGCTTCGAGCAGCTCTTCGCGCGACGCATCCGGATTCTCGAGCGACCACAGCACACCATCGGCGACCTCACGGAGGTTGTGTGGCGGGATGTTGGTCGCCATGCCGACCGCGATGCCCACGGAACCGTTGACCAGCAGGTTCGGGAAGCGCGCGGGCAGAACCGTCGGTTCTTGCGTGCGACCGTCGTAATTATCGGTGAAGTCGACGGTCTCTTCTTCGATGTCGCGCACCATCTCGAGCGCGAGCGTCGCCATCTTGGTCTCGGTGTACCGAGGGGCGGCCGCACCCATGTTGCCGGGCGAGCCGAAGTTGCCCTGACCGTCGGCGAGCGGGTAGCGCAGCGACCACGGCTGGACGAGACGCACGAGCGCATCGTAGATCGGCGAGTCACCGTGCGGGTGGTACTGGCCCATGACCTCGCCCACGACGCGGGCGCACTTCGAGAAGCCCTTGTCGGGACGGAAGCCGCCGTCGTACATGCCGTAGATCACACGACGGTGCACGGGCTTTAGTCCATCGCGCACGTCGGGCAACGCACGCCCGACGATGACGGCCATCGCGTAGTCGAGATAGCTGCGCTGCATCTCGGACTGCAGGTCGACCTGGTCGATTCGTCCGTGATCGTGCGCGGGCGTGGCGTCGGGGCGGTCTTCGTCAGTCATGGCGTCTTCTCTTCGTGTGCGTCAGGTTCGTCGGGATCCGGTGTCGGACCTAGATGTCGAGGAAACGGACATCCTTAGCGTTCCGCTGAATGAACGTGCGCCGGGATTCGACGTCCTCGCCCATCAGGGTCGAGAAGATCTCGTCGGCGGCCGCGGCATCCTCGATCGTCACCTGCAGGAGCGTGCGGGTCTGGGGGTCCATCGTGGTCTCCCAGAGCTCCTTGTCATTCATCTCACCGAGACCCTTGTAGCGCTGGATCGCGTTGTCCTTCGGGATCCGCTTGCCCGCGGCAAGGCCGGCGGTCAGCAACGCGTCACGTTCACGGTCGCTGTAGACGTACTCGTGCGCCGAGTTCGACCACTTCAGGCGATACAACGGCGGCTGCGCGAGATAGACGTAACCCGCCTCGATGAGTCCACGCATGTAGCGGAACAACAGGGTCAGCAGCAGCGTCGTGATGTGCTGACCGTCCACATCGGCATCGGCCATCAAAACGACCTTGTGATACCGGGACTTGCCGATGTCGAACTCTTCGCCGATACCCGTGCCGAAGGCCTGGATCATCGCCTGGATCTCGTTATTGCCGAGAGCACGGTCGATACGCGCGCGTTCGACGTTCAGGATCTTTCCCCGGAGCGCGAGGATCGCCTGCGTGTGCGGGTCGCGTCCCTGGACGGCGGAACCGCCGGCTGAGTCACCCTCCACCAGGAAGATCTCGCTGATCGAGGGATCCTTGCTCGTGCAATCCTTCAGCTTGTCGGGCATCGAGGCCGACTCGAACACGCTCTTGCGTCGCGCGGTCTCGCGGGCCTTGCGAGCGGCAAGTCGCGCGGTGGCGGCGTCGATCGCCTTGCGGATGATGTTCTTCGCCTGCGTCGGGTTGCGGTCGAACCAATCGCCGAGCTGGTCGCCGACGACCTTCTGGACGAATGCCTTCGCCTCGGTGTTACCGAGCTTGGTCTTCGTCTGACCCTCGAACTGCGGCTCGGAGAGCTTGACCGAGATGACGGCGGTGAGACCCTCGCGGACGTCATCGCCCGACAGGTTCTCGTCCTTCTCCTTGAGAAGGTTGTTCGCTCGGGCGTACTTGTTCACGAGCGTTGTCAGAGCGGCGCGGAAACCCTCTTCGTGCGTACCGCCCTCATGCGTGTTGATGGTGTTCGCATAGGTGAAGACGTTCTCGGTGTAGCTCGTCGTCCACTGCATCGCCATCTCCATGGCGATCTTCTTATCCGGGGCCTCGGACTCGAAGTCGATGATGACATCGTTGACCGCTTCGGCCTTGCGCGCCCTGTTGAGGTACTCGACGTAGTCGACGAGGCCGCGCTCGTAGAGGAAGCTATCGGTCGGCTGCTGCAGAACCAGCTGTCCCTCGACCTCTTCGTCGTATGCCTTTTCGGGACGCTCGTCGTGCAGGTCGATACGCAGGCCCTTGTTCAGGAACGCCATCTGCTGGAACCGGGTGCGGAGAGTGTCGTAATCGAAGTCGACCGTCTCGAAAATGGTCTCGTCCGGCCAGAACGTGATCGTCGTTCCTGTTTCGGAGCTCTCTTCCGCGCGTTCGAGTGGAGCCTTGGGCACGCCACCCCCGCCATAGGACTGCCGCCAGACATAGCCCTGACGGCGAACTTCAACCTCGAGGCGCGACGAAAGCGCGTTGACGACGGACGATCCGACACCGTGCAGACCGCCGGACACCGCGTATCCGCCTCCGCCGAACTTGCCACCCGCGTGCAGAACGGTCAGGACGACCTCGACGGTCGACTTTCCTTCGGTGCGGTGGATATCGACGGGGATGCCTCGACCGTTGTCGATCACGCGGACCGCACCGTCGGGCAGGATCGTGACGTCGATCGTGTCGCAGTAACCGGCCAATGCCTCGTCGACGGAGTTGTCGACGATCTCGTACACCAGGTGATGCAGACCTCGAGGACCCGTCGAACCGATATACATGCCGGGGCGCTTGCGTACCGCTTCGAGCCCTTCGAGGACCTGAATCTCGTCCGCGCCGTACGCGTGAGGTTCGGGGGCGGTGTTGCTGCCGGATTGAGCGCCATCGAATGAGTCAGAAGTCATAGAGAAGAAGCGCTCCAAATAGGGAAAGTCGTCGGTTCCAGTCTATCGGAGCGAGGACCGATATTTCGCATCACACGCCTCTCTCCGGGGAGGAAATCACCTACGGCACCCCAAATGCTCATTCAGCCGTAGGTATCGCGAGGACCGCGCCCTGGAATAGTCCTGGGGCCCCATTTCCACGAGGGAACGTCCGGCCCCACAAAGCGGACCGCTGTGATACCCGCGTCGGGGTGCTCGCGGATGATGCGCGTGAGGATGTCGGCGCGCAGACTCGAGAGCTGCCGTGCCCATGCCGTCGAATCACACTGAACCGTCATGATTCCGCCCTCGAGCGAGACAGGGCGAGCGTGTTCCGCGGTCTGAGAACCGGCGACATCCGCCCAGCGACGCAGCACGTCCTCGCTCGCCAGGTGCGTATTCCACCCGGCCTCGCGGGTGAGGTCGGCCATGACATCCCCGAGACCGTGCGGATCGCGTCCCGGCGCGAACGGGACGTTCTCGCCCTCGGCATCCCGGAACCTGCGACGCTTCCGCGACCGAGGCGCCGCGATCCCTCGCAGCCGCAGATACGTCGCGACCGTCAGTGAAGGAGCATCGACCGTCTCCTCCGCCACTGCGGGAGATTCGTCCTCAGACACCGGGTGCCTCGTCCGGCTTACCGGAGGGCTCGGGAACGATGCGCCCGTTCTCGATCCGGACCGTCCGTCGTCGAAGGGCCTCGGGGACGTCCTCCCACACCGCCGCTGTCACGATGACCTGTTCGAACTGAGCCGTGAGGTCCGACAGTCGGGCGCGCCGCTGAGCATCGAGCTCTGCAAAAACGTCATCGAGGATCAGCACAGGATCTCCGCTGCGCGACTCGGCGCGCAGGAGCTGTGCCGATGCAAGCCGCAGGGCGAGCGCGACCGACCACGACTCCCCGTGCGACGCGTAACCCTTGACCGGCAGACCGCGGATACTCAGACGGAGGTCGTCGCGATGCGGCCCCACCAGCGTGAGCCCTCGCTCCAACTCAGCGGTGCGTTTCTGGGCCAACGCCTCGCGGAAGAGTTCCGCTGTTGCCCCGATCGGCGCCGCGCTTCCGGCTTCGTCGCCGTCTTCGGGGTCCGCGCCGCGGACCGACAGAGCCCACTCGAGCTCCGGGTGGTGATCTTCGCCGGCAATTGCGGCATAGGCCGCCTCGATCGGTGCCGCGAGTTCGTTCGCAAGAACCTGACGCGCGTCGATGATCTCCGAGCCGAGCGCGACGAGCTTGTCATCCCAGACCTCCAGGGTCGAGAGCGCGTCCCCACGGATGCCTCGGGCCCGCGCGGACTTCAGGAGAGCCCCCCGCTGCCGCAGGACCCGGTCGTAGTCCGAAAGGACCCCGGCCATCCTCGGGGAACGCTGCACGAGCAGTTGGTCCGCGAATCGGCGTCGGGCCGAAGGATCTCCGCGCACGATGCCCAAGTCTTCCGGGGCGAAGACGACGACCTGCGCATAGCGCGGAAGTTCGGCCGGGCGAACATCGACGCCGTTCACCCGCGCTCGATTGCGTCCGGTCCGATTCAGCTGAGCCTCGAGCTGGACGCTGCGCTCGGCGTGCGCGACACGGATCCGCAAAATGGCGGATTCTGCGCCCGCTCGAACGAGTGCCTGGTCGCCCGAGACGCGGTGCGAACCCAGGGTGGCGACGTAAGCGATCGCCTCGGCAAGGTTGGTCTTGCCCTGTCCGTTCCGACCGACGAACAAATTGGGTCCCGCGACCAGTGCAACATCCGCGCTCGCGTAGTTGCGGAAATCGACCAGGCTGACGTGCTCGACGATCACGTCAGCGCAGCAGCAGATTCGGTTGCAGGAGGTACTTGAAGGTGTCGGCTCCCGCTTTGTCGACCGACGTCTGACTTGTGATCAGCACCGGGCTCAACTTGTTGGCGTTATCGGACGACGTGAACGTGATGCGGACGAACTCACTGCGTACCGCCGTCAGCGCCTCGAGAAGGTACTGCGGGTTGAGACCGAGAACGACATCTTCACCGTCGAGGTGCGCGTCGACCGACTCGGATGCCCGCGCCTGATCGCCACCCGAAGCATCCATCGTCACGCCTTCCGACGAGAACGTGAACCGGAGAGGAGCAGAACGGTCGAGCACGATCTGCATGCGCCGCACGGCTTCCATGAGTTCGCCCGTGTTGACCACGGCGTGGTGCGCATTTTGGTCCGGGAAGAGCCGACGAACGGGCGGGAAGTTCCCCTTGATGAGCAGAGAGGTGACAGTACGGTCACCCGACGAGAACGCGATGATCTCGCGATCCCCCGAGCCCGAGAAGGCGATGCGGATGTCGCCGCCATGCGCAAAGGTCTTGCCCACTTCCTGCAGGGTGCGTGCCGGAACGAGCGCGGACGCCTCGCCTTCCAGCGCTGCAGCACCATCCCACGGGATTTCACGCAATGCGACGCGGTATCGGTCGGTCGCGACGAGGCTCAGTGTCGTTCCCGAGACTTCGAGCTGCACACCCGTCAGCACCGGAGTCACATCATCACGTGAGGCGGCGAATGCGACCTGAGCGATGGCGGTCGCGAAGTCCTCGGCCGGTACAAGTCCCGGCTCGGCGGTAACTTCGGGAATCGCGGGGTACTCCTGGACCGGCATGCCGGGAAGGGTGAAGCGTGCCGAACCACAACTCAGGACGATTCCGCCGTCTTCGTCGACGACGACCTGGATCGGTGCGCTGGGGAGGCGGTTCGCGATCTCCGACAGCAGACGACCGTGAACGAGGATCGTGCCCGGACTGTCGACGGTCGCCTCGATGACCGTGCGCGCGGAGGCCTCGTAGTCGAACGCGGACAGGGAGAGACCCTCAGGACCGGCCTCGATCAGGACTCCGGCCAGGATCGGCTGAGGGTTGCGCTGCGGGAGCAGCTTCACGACGAAAGAGACCGCGTCGCTGAAGACATCGCGATTCACGTGGAACTTCACGGTCACTCCTTTGTCCTGTGGAGGTTTGTCCTGTGGAGGTTTGTCCTGTGGAGGTTTTGTCGTCCCAGGTCTGGGCTTACCCATGCTAGTGCCGGGTCATCGATGTCGTGAGTCGTCGTTCGTTCCACAGCCTGCGCCGTAAAGGTGAGGGGAATCGATCTCTCAGAAGAAGAAGTAGTTGATGGTGTTAACGCCTGTGGATCATGTGGATAACTCGGGCGTTGCCTGTCGAGAGTACGGAACTACACGCGTGTGAGTTGTGGACGAGCTGCGGATGCCCGGGTTTACGCGGGAGCGGTGCTTGCTCGTCTTTCACGGACTCTCCACAGGCGAACGCCAAGAGTGCACAAACTGGACGTATTCCGAGAGGCTTATCCACAGGTTATCCACACTGTGAAAACGGCATCTTGGCCGGTCGGATCGTGGTGTGTCAAGCGCGAACTTCGGCATATATGGCAGCACGAAGCGTGACCGACGAGGCATCCGTCGGTCACATCGCGTGTCTCAGCGGCCGGCGCGACCGATGATCGTCGTGATCTCGGTGACCTGGTTGTACAGCGAGCGACGTTCCTTCATCAGGTCGCTGATCTTCTTGTAGGCGTACATGACCGTGGTGTGGTCACGGTTGCCGAAGAGCTGGCCGATCTTGGGTAGCGAGAGGCTCGTCCGCTCGCGGCACAGATACATCGCGATCTGCCGGGCGGTTGCGACTGCTTGCGAGCGGCTCGAGCCGTACAGGTCGTCGACGGAAAGCTTGAAGTACTGCGCGGTCGCCGTGATGATGTCCGTCGGCGAGACGACGTTCGCGTCGTCCTGGTCGACGATGTCGCGCAGAACGGTCTGAGCCAGTTGCACGTCGAGGGAGGAGCGGTTCAGGTTGGCGAATGCCGAGACGCGGATGAGCGCGCCCTCGAGTTCTCGGATGTTGCTCGACACCTTCGTGGCGATGTACTCGAGGACGTCGTCTGGCACTTGCAGGCGCTCACTCTGAGCCTTCTTACGCAGGATGGCTTCGCGCGTTTCCAGGTCGGGTGCCTGCACGTCAGTGATGAGACCCCACTCGAACCGGCTGCGCATCCGGTCTTCGAACCCGGTGAGGTGCTTCGGCGGCAGGTCACTGGTGATGACGACCTGTTTGTCGTGGTCGTGCAGCGTGTTGAACGTGTGGAAGAAGGCTTCCTGGGTCTCGGCTCGGCCCTGCAAGAACTGGATGTCATCGATGAGCAGGATGTCGACGTCGCGGTATCGGGCCTGGAATGCCGAACCTCGGTTGTTGGCGATCGAGTTGATGAAGTCGTTCGTGAATTCTTCGCTCGAGACATAGCGAACACGAATGCCCGTATAGAGGTTGAGGGCGTAGTCGCCGATCGCGTGCAAGAGGTGGGTCTTACCGAGGCCGGACTCCCCATAGATGAAGAGCGGGTTGTAAGCCTTCGCCGGTGCTTCGGCGACGGCGACGGCGGCCGCGTGGGCGAATCGGTTGGACTGTCCGATCACGAAATTGTCGAAGGTGTACTTGGGGTTCAGACGAGTGTCGTTGCGCGAGGCGGAAGCGGGAGTCTCGGGCGGGGCGTCGACGTAGGACCGTAACCCTGACTGAACCGGGGCGGGGGCCGGTGCGTCCGGTGTGGTCTGTGCGGCGGGGCTGGAGCGGGGAACGACGTGGGCCTCGGCGAGATCGGGGTTCACGACAACCCGGAATGTCACGGCGCCGGATGGGTGATCGATACGAGAGAGCGCCTCGAGGATGGAGGGGCGCATCCTCTTACTGAACTGCGCGGCCGTCAGATCATTGGGAACGTCGAGGTACAACGTTCCCGCCATGACTCCCTGGGGGACGGCGAGGCTCAAGAAACCATAGAGCTGTGGGGTGATCCGGTCGTCCTCTGTGAGGGAGTCGAGCACGGCCGCCCAGATCGAGATGTCTGGAACATCGTGCTGTGACATGGGTCCCCCGGGATTCGCGGCTATCTGTCAGCAACCTTGTTCGGGGGCGAAAGTGCCATCTCCGAACCTGTGGATAACTGTCGCGCCCACGCTAGCCAGGCGGTGCGGCGGAGCAAAATCCACTGTAGGACCTGGCGGCGTGTCGGTGCCACGTCCGAGTTCGACGGGTAGGGATAATGCCCCGCGATCGCGCCCGGTTTGTGACCTGCTCCCGAAGGACGTATTCTTACCAGGTTGACTTGTGCCCTTGCGGCATCCTTCTTCCGCCTAGCATCGTCTCCGGTCGCCTCGTCCCGGCGACTCGTCTCCCGGAGTGACTCTTATGACCAAGCGTACTTTCCAGCCCAACAACCGTCGTCGCGCCAAGAAGCATGGCTTCCGCGCTCGTATGCGTACCCGTGCGGGACGTGCCATCCTTTCGGCGCGTCGCACCAAGGGTCGCACCACCGTCTCGGCCTGACCCGTCCCGGTGCTCTCCCGAGCGAATCGTCTCACCCGCGGTGTCGAATATCGATCCGTCGTCCGTCGGGGCACTCGCTGCGCCGGGGCACACACGGTGACGCACGTCATGGCGCGATCAGATGACGACGTGCGCTTTGGGTTCATTGTTTCCAAGGCCGTCGGTAATGCGGTCGTGCGGAACACGGTGCGCCGTCGATTGAAGGCCGTGTGCCATGAAGCTCTCGCTGAGCTCGATCCCGGTCGGGACGTCGTGATCCGTGCTTTGAATCCCTCGGCCGGTGCTGATTTCGCGACGTTGCGAGCTGAAGTACTGCGTTGCCTGCGACGAGGTCGGGCATGAGTGCCCCATTACCTACGGCGATGACCGGTAATGGTCATCTCGATGTGGCTCACGGTTGGCGCGCCACCTGTCTGGTCCCTCGTAATGCCGCGATTGCCGCACTGATCGCGTATCGCGCGACGATTTCTCCGATTTACGGGGATGTCTGTAAGTACTACCCCACGTGCTCGGCCTATGCCGTCGGTGCCATCCAGCAGTACGGCGTCGTCCGTGGTTCGGTCATGGCCGCCACTCGATTGGCACGATGCCACCCGTGGGCGCAAGGTGGCATCGATGATGTCCGCCCGCGCACTGACTTCCGGGACGCGCTGACCCTCCACGGGTTCGTCGTCCCGTCGCCCCGAAGAAAGGACTGATCCGTGCCGGATCTCATCGGAATCGTCCTCTGGCCACTCAAATGGGTGGTCGAGCTGATCCTCGTCGCATGGCATTGGGTGTGGACCTCTCTGGGGTTCGGCGCTGCGGATGGCATCACCTGGGTGCTGTCGATCGTCGGGCTGGTGATCGTTGTCCGAGCAGCCTTGATCCCCCTCTTCGTGAGGCAGATCAAGAGCCAGCGAAAGATGATGGAAATCGCTCCTGAACTGCGAAAAGTTCAAGAGAAGTACAAGGGCAAGCGAGATCAGCTGTCCCGCGAGGCGATGAGTCGCGAGACCATGGCCCTGTACAAGAAACATGGCACGACACCGGTCTCGAGCTGTCTTCCGCTCCTGGTTCAGATGCCGATCTTCTTCTCGCTCTATTCCGTGCTGTCGTCCATCGGCACGCATGTGGACGAGGGTGTCGGTGGCGTGGGTGTTCTGACCTCCGAGCTGACCCAGCAGTTCTTCGACGCGAAACTGTTCGGCGTCGCTTCCCTTCACGACACTCTCGCCGGTGCGTGGGAGACACGTCCGGAGGGCTGGGAAGCCACCGTCGGAATCCTGGTCGTTCTCGTGATCCTCATGATCGCGTCGCAGTTCTTCACGCAGCTGCAGATCATCTCGAAGAACCTGTCGCCCGAGGCCAAGTCGGGCCAGGCGTATCAGATGCAGAAGATCATGCTCTACATCCTTCCCCTGGCGTTCATCTTCTCGGGTGTCTTCTTCCCGCTCGGTGTTGTCATCTACTGGTTCACGAGCAACATCTGGACCATGGTTCAGCAGTTCATCGTCATCCGCGAGATGCCCACACCCGGGTCCGATGCGGCCAAGGCGCGGGAAGAGCGCTTGGCTCGCAAGGGCAAGGCAATCAACTCCGAGGGCAAGATCGTCTCGATGGAGCGCTACGTCGAGGAGCAGGCTCGCCTGCTGGCCGAGGCGGAAAAGAAGAAGGCCGTGGCCCCCAAGCGCCAACAGCCGGTGGGTAAGCAGCGTGCAAAGAAGCAGACGCGCCCGGGTACGCCGGGCACGGCATCCACTCCCCCGGCGCCGTCCGCTTCCCATGCGGCACCGGCTTCCGCCGGGGCAACGGTGGGTGGATCACCCACCGGCTCGGCGTCCGAAAATGCGAATGTGGCGGACGAGTCCTCGTCGCTGACGCCGCCCCCGGTAGGAGGACAGGCCGGTTCTTCCGCGAAGAACGCCAAACAGAACCCCAAGAAGCGCCGTTGACGGCGCGAGGAGCTCACGACATGACGACTACATCTGACGCACAGATTCCCCAGGAATCCGCTCCCGAAGAGCCGGCTTCGCTTGCCCATCTCGAGCAGGAGGGCGATGTGGCGGCCGATTACATCGAGGAGCTGCTCGACATCGCGGACATCGACGGCGACATCGAGCTCGATGTCCGCGCAGGTCGCGCATATGTCTCCGTGGAAGCACCGGAGGGCGGCACCACTCTGTCGGTGCTGTCCGACCCCGAGACCGTCCGTTCCCTTCAGGAACTGACCCGCTTGGCCGTGCAGAACAAGACGGGTCGCTTCTCCCGTCTCATCCTGGATGTCGGCGGGTCGCGCGACACACGTCAGGGCGAGCTCGAGCAGTTGGTGAGTCGCGCCATTGAGCGCCTCGAGGAGGGTGCCGGACAGGCATCCCTCCCGCCGATGTCGAGCTATGAGCGGAAGCTCATTCACGACATCGTGGCTGATCGTGGTTTCGTCTCCGAGTCGTATGGCGAAGGAGCCGACCGGCACACCGTCATCCGTCGTTCCTGATCCGTTTCACGTGAAACGGTGAGTGACGTAGAAGCTGAGCCGACGGCCGCCACTGAGATATTCGGCGATCGCATGGAACTTGCTCGTTTGTTCGCGGCGCAGCTCGCAGAGCACGGTGAGCAGCGCGGACTCATTGGTCCGCTCGAGCCGCCACGCCTGTGGTCACGACACATCCTGAACAGTGCGGTCATCGGCGGCGCGTTTGACGCTGAGACTCGAGTCGCAGACATCGGGTCGGGTGCGGGGCTACCGGGAATCGTTTTGGCGATCGCTCGGCCGGATGTCGCGTGGACTCTGATCGAGCCCATGGAGCGTCGCGTGGCGTGGCTCGACGAGCAGGTCGAGCTGTTGGGACTTGAGAATGTCGACGTGGTGCGGGCGCGCGCCGAGGACTTTCCCGCGAAGGCCGGCTTCGACGCGGTGACGGCGCGAGCGGTGTCCGCGCTACGGACGCTGATTCCTCTCACCGCTCCCCTGGTCGCTTCGGGTGGCCAGCTTGTGTTGATGAAGGGCGCCTCGGTCCGGTCGGAGATCTCCGCCGCTGAGAAGCAGATCCGACGCTTTCGCATCAGTGAGCCGCGCGTCGAGTTGTGGGGTGAGGGTCTCCTGGACCAGCCGACCACGGTTTTCCGCGCGAGGGTGGGCTCTGCCGCGCATTAGTGGCCTGTGACGTTTCACGTGAAACACGACGTCGCGGGTGTCGCGATCGGAGCCACTCGCCCCGGTGGTGGCGTTTCATGCGCTGCGCTTGCGCGACGAACATGCGTGTGGCAGATCCGATGACGGGGGCGGCGTTTCACGTGAAACGGAGCGGCGGCAACATTCTGTTTCGCACCGCTCGACCCGTGCAAGCTGTGTCGGTCACCGCTGGTGGCGCAGGGGGTCGTACGCCCGATTCGATCCGATCCCATCCGTGTCGTAAGTGTCTGTCGTCCTGCTTTCGTCTCGCATCGCTCTGACGTTGGAGTACGGCGGACAAACTCCCCCAAAAACATCGACACGCCGCGTTTCACGTGAAACGCCGTGCGACCAGGGATGACGTTCATGAGGGAAGTCTCATGATGCGCGGATGTGATTTTCACGCGAAGTGCGCACCTAGAGTAGAGGTCGTCCCCCTGCCGCGAGTGGAGCGTTTCACGTGGAACATGCCCGACGTTCGGATGTCCGATCATCCGCACACCTGATAGATGACACCCCGCTGGCACGGGAGATCGCAGACCTCAGCGCACGCCGCCGAGCTTTGGAGGGAGTCGCGATCGAACTACCGAACAAGACACGCGTCCTGACCGTTTCCAACCAAAAGGGCGGGGTCGGCAAAACGACGAGCACGGTCAATGTCGCCGCTGCCCTCGCTTCCCTAGGTGCACGAGTTCTCGTGATCGACCTTGATCCGCAAGGAAATGCGTCCACGGCTCTCGGTATCCCCCATGACCCTGATACCCCGAGTGTCTACGACGTGCTCATTGATGAGTTCCCGCTCGCCGATATTGTGCAGGTCAGTCCCGAGTCACCGAATCTGCTGTGCGCGCCGAGCACGCTTCACCTCGCGGGCGCTGAGATCGAACTCGTTTCTCAGGTCGCGCGCGAGCACCGGCTTCGCGGGGCACTCCAGGACTACCTCGCGACGAGTGCTCTTCCGATCCACTACGTGTTGATCGACTGCCCGCCGTCGCTGGGTCTGCTGACAATCAATGCGTTCACGGCAGCGGACGAGGTTTTCATTCCGATCCAGTGCGAGTACTACGCGCTGGAAGGGCTCACGCAGCTTCTCGGAAGCGTTCGCATGATTCAACGTCACCTCAACCCGGGCCTGCAGGTGTCCACCATTCTGCTCACCATGTACGACGGACGCACCCGCCTGGCTCAGCAGGTCGCTGACGAGGTGCGCGCGCACTTCCCCGGTGAGGTTCTACAGACGGTGATTCCCCGGTCGGTACGGGTTTCGGAGGCCCCCAGCTTCGGGCAGACCGTCATTGCGTACGACGGCCAGTCGGCGGGCGCCGTCGCCTACCGCGAGGCCGCCATTGAGATCAGCAAGCACGTTCCCGCGGCATCCGGCGCTGAGAACACCAACGAGGAAGGCACGCTCTGATGTCCACGAAGAGAACGGGACTCGGCCGCGGTATCGGTGCCCTGATTCCGACCAGTGACGCTGAGAGTCGCCCGGTCGACGTCTTCTTCCCCGGAGCTCGTCGTCTCGAGGCTGTTGAGGCGCTGCCCGCACCGGAAGACACCGTCGAGGAGCAGCGCTTTGCAGAACTCGTGGCCGTGCCGGGCGCTCGTTTGGCTCACATCAATCCGGTCGAGATCGTCCCGAACCCGCGCCAGCCGCGCACGCACTTCGATGCCGATGACCTGGCGGAACTCGTCCACAGTGTTCGGGAGTTCGGTGTGCTGCAGCCGGTCGTCGTGCGGCCGCGGGCCGAGGATGGCACGTACGAGCTCATCATGGGCGAGCGGCGAACCCGCGCCGCTCGTGAGGCGGGGCTGGCGAGCATCCCCGCGATCGTTCGAGACACCGCCGACGAGAACCTGCTGCGCGACGCGCTGCTCGAGAACCTCCACCGCTCTCAGCTGAACGCCCTCGAAGAGGCTTCTGCCTATCAGCAGCTCCTCGAGGACTTCGGCATCACGCAAGAAGAACTGGCGACACGCATCGGACGATCGCGTCCGCAGATCAGCAACACGATCCGGCTCCTGCGCCTACCGGTTCCGGTGCAGCAGAGGGTAGCGGCGGGCGTTCTCAGCCCGGGCCATGCTCGTGCGCTCCTCGGCCTTCCCGACGACGCGGCCATCCAGCGCCTCGCTGACAAGATCGTGAACGAGGACCTCTCGGTTCGTGCCGCCGAGGCCATCGTCAAGGGGCGTCCGGATGCTCCCCAGCGGGCCACGAAGCCTCAGGCAGGTGCTCGCCGTGGGCACCTGGACGAGGTTGCCGGTCGGCTGGGTGATCGCCTCAACACCCGCGTACAGATCTCCCTGACTGCCAGAAAAGGCCAGGTCAAGATTGATTTCTCTACAATCCAGGACCTCAACCGAATCTTGAGTGAGATGGGTGTCGACGGTTTCGGTTCGGACTGATTCGGTCGGCACCATTGTTGCCACAAAAACAGTCGCTCCACGAGAAATGCCCCGGCTCTCTGAGCCGGGGCATTTCTCGTGACTACTGATGTCGATATCAGCCGATGAACGCGGCGAGATCCTTCTCGAGCGCGAACTTCGGCTTGGCGCCGATGATCGTCGTCTTCACTTCGCCGCCCTGGAAGACCTTCATCGCCGGGATCGACGTGATCTGGTACTTCACGGCGAGATCGGGGTTCTCGTCGACATTCAGCTTGAGGATGGTGATCTTGTCGGGGTGCTCGGACTGGATCTCGTCCAGAACCGGGGCGACCATGCGACACGGACCACACCACTCAGCCCAGAAATCGACCAGGACGGGACCCTCGGCGTTGAGAACGTCCTGCTCCCACGTGCTGGAGGTCGTGGCTTTGGCGGTCATACTCTTCTCCTTTTGTCGGAAGTCTCAGGTGAGGCAACGCCGAGACGTGCTCGAATGTTCCTGGGCTGGACTCAGCCGACGCTGACGGGGTCTGCCTCGGGTAATCCGTCGATCTGCGCAACATCCGCTTCGGGCGCTCCGGCGTCGTCGAGTGCGGCTAGGTAGTGCTCCGCGTCGAGCGCGGCGACAGTGCCCGAGCCGGCGGCCGTCGCGGCCTGTCGATAGGTGGGGTCGATGACGTCGCCGGCGGCGAAAACACCGGGTACAGACGTGCGTGACGACCGTCCGTCGACCCAGATCGTGCCCTCGGGGGTGAGTTCGAGCTTGTCGTGGACGAGGTGCGTGCGCGGGTCGTTGCCGATTGCGACGAACAGTCCCTCGAGTGGCAGTTCGCGAGTGGTGCCATCCGTCGTGTCGCGCAGCACGAGGCCGGAAACAGCATCGTCACCGAGGATATCCGCGACCTCGGCGTTCCAGATGAACTCGATCTTGGGGTTCGCGAAGGCGCGCTCCTGCATGATCTTCGACGCCCGCAGTGTGTCCTTGCGATGGATGACGTAGACCTTCGACGCGAAGCGCGTCAGGAAGGTGGCCTCTTCCATCGCGGAGTCGCCACCACCGACGACGGCGATGACGCGGTCGCGGAAGAAGAAGCCGTCGCACGTGGCGCACCATGAGACACCGTGTCCGGACAGGCGCTCTTCACCCGGCAGCCCGAGCTTGCGGTACGCCGAACCGGTGGCGTAGATGATCGCAGCGGCCTCGTGCTCTGCGCCGCTGCCGAGCTTGACCTTCTTGACGGGTCCGTCGAGCGAGAGCTCTACGACGTCGTCGTACAGGATCTCGGCGCCGAACTTCTCGGCCTGCTCCTGCATCTTGGCCATGAGTTCGGGGCCCTGGATCGCCTCGGGGAAGCCCGGGAAGTTCTCGACCTCGGTCGTATTCATCAGCTCGCCGCCGACCTCGACCGAACTCGCCACGACGAGGGGTGAGAGGTTCGCGCGTGCCGCGTAGGTAGCCGCGGTGAAGCCCGCAGGACCCGATCCGATGATGATCACGTGACGCACTGTGTTTCTCCCTTTTGCTTGTCTCTGGGCTTCAACCCATGGTAGTCCGGCGGCATTCCGGGCCTCGGTGAATTCCACGTGCTGGAACGCGGCGTGATCACCGTTCTCGTCGCTCAGCGCCGCCGCAACCGACTCAGCGTCGTCGCAACCGGCGGAGGAGAGGCGCAACCACCGCGAGCTCGGGCGCCCGCATAACCGCCAGGATCGCGATGTACACCGCCAGCGTCACTCCACCGACGAGCGCCGCGCCGCCGACGCCGAGATAGATGGACGAGGTTGTCCACCCATCGAACCCCCCGAGCAGCAGGAAGAGCCCCCAGCCGATGGCGGAGGCGGGCACCCCTGCGATAAAAAACCGGCCTAGCGCTCGTGCCGGTGCACCTAGGCCCAGCTGGCCGAGACGGGCACGGAGCAGAACGACGGCGATTACGAGCTGAACGATGCCAGCGAGTGACTGGCCGAGGGCGATGCCTGCGGCGAGATATTCCAGCGGAAGAATAGCGCCGGCGAGCAGCGCGGTCACGACGACGAGCACGGCCTGAACGAGCGTGAAGACGAACGGGCGAAAGGTGTCTCCGTATGCGTAGAACGTGCGCTGGATCACGTACAGGATCGACAAAGGCACCAGGCCCACGAGGTAGGCGCCGAGCACCAAAGCGGTGGCCGCGGCATCCGATGCACTGTTGCTGAAAATGCGCGACACGGGAACCGCGGCTGCGACGACGGCGGCGAGGGCACCCACGAGGAAGAAGCTGATCGTCCGGATGCTCGTGCCGAGGTCGGCAAGCACTTCATCGTCTCGTCCCGCCGAGGCATGCTCGCTGAGTTGCGTGAAGTACGGGGTTCCGATGGACACGGCGATGACCGAGTACGGGAGGATGAAGATGAACCAGGCGAACGCCAT
This sequence comes from Microbacterium sp. HM-570, assembly GCF_054165885.1. Classification (NCBI taxonomy): domain Bacteria; kingdom Bacillati; phylum Actinomycetota; class Actinomycetes; order Micrococcales; family Microbacteriaceae; genus Microbacterium; species Microbacterium sp. HM-570. Next base: position 1,851,169 of record NZ_CM135111.1, on the reverse strand, counting down.
GGTTGCTGCGGAGGCAGCGACTTCAGAGGCCGCGCTGACGACACGGGTCTGAACGAGGCCGGCGAGCTGCCCAACCACAACCATCCAGAACGTCCACCACGCGAGGGTGCCCATGGTGCGCAGGCCCATTCCACGCCAGGCGAAGTCGGGCCGAAAGTGCAGGCCGGAGCGGCGCCAGAACAGCAGCAAAACGCCAGCTTGCACCGCGATTCCGAGCGTTGCCGTTCCCCCCAACAGGGTGATCATGTCGGGCGTCCACGTGAGGACGTCGTTGCGCTCAGGTCCGAACAGGAGGACGAACGTGAGGAAGCCTGCGATAGAGACGACGTTATTGACGATCGGCGCCCACGTATAGGGACCGAAGACGCGGCGCGCGTTGAGAGTCTCGCCAACGAGGGCGTAGAGCCCGTAGAAGAAGAGTTGCGGTACGCACCAATAGGCGAGTGCGATTGCGAGTGCTAACTGCTCGTCCGTGAACCTTGCGTACAGCTGCACGAGCACGGGCGCGGCGAGCGTTGCGATCCCGGTCACGACAACGAGGACGACGGTACCGAGCGTCAGGAGCTTGGAGACGAAAGCGCCCCCACCATCCGCATGCTTCGCCGCGCGCACGATCTGGGGTACGAGCACCCCGGTCAGGATGCCCGTCGAGATGATTGCGTAGATGTTGTTCGGGAGCTGGTTGGCGATGGTGAAGGCATCCGCGGCACCACTTCCGACCGAGCCGAGGGCCGTCACGAGCACGATCGAGCGCACCACCCCGGTCAGGCGCGAGACAAGAGTGCCCGCTCCGAGAATCGCGCTGGCGCGGCCGAGACTACTCATTGTGCCCATCCGTGGGTCGATCACCGTCGGACCCCTCGAGGCCTGCATCTTCCGCCGCGGCGCGGGTGCGGCGACGCCTGCGGATCGTGCGGATGAAGCCTGCACCGAGCAGCAGGAAGACGATGGAGCCCAGCCCGATGATGCCGATCCGCTCCCACTCGGCGCGTACGGTCACCTGAGCCCGTTGGACGGGCCCGACCTGCTCGAAAGTCGGGCTCAGCAGGCGCAGTTCGATCGTCACCTCGCCGCTGCCCACCCGCGCGCGCACGGGCACCTCGACCCGGGTGTTGACGCCGGGCTCGGCTGTAACCGTGAGCGTCCGTTCGACATCGAGGCGCAGACTGCCGGGCGTCGAGACGAGGACGACGTTTGCGGCGAACGGCAGATCGTTGCGGACGAAGAATGGCAGAACGGCCTCGGGACTGAGCAGTTGTACGGTGCTCGGCTCTTGTATCGCCACGGACGTGAGTGTGGTCGCCGTCGCCTCGGCATGCGCGATCAGGGCGGCCTGCCATGCGTCCGGTTCGTCGCGCCAACCGGCCCCGATCAGCTGCAGGATGGCGGATCGTTCGGGCGCGGTCAGCAGAGACGGGTCGTCGATGATCGATGAGAACTGGAGGATGCTCGCCTCGCCCGCCAGCAGCATGTCCAACCGCGTCACGGCGTCCTCGTCAGGCTGTGCAGTGCTCTCCGCGCCGGTGGGCTCGGCGTTCAAGAGAGTGCTCAGCGTCGCGGGAACGACGCCGGGGTAGCCGAAGACCGTGTCGATCGCGGCACGTAGCGACGTGGCGCTGAGTTCGGCCATGCGCTCCGTTGTGATCAGGAGAGGACCGCTCGGGCTCGACGCCTCGAGCGCAATCTGTGCAGAGATGAGAGCCGACGCGGCCTGACTACTGCCCTCCGCTGCCCCGGCCGTCGCCCGTACCGCGTTCGATGAACCCGCTTCGTACACCAGGAGGGGTGCGCCCTCGGCCGTGGAAGCGGCAGCGCGGGCCTCGGATCGCTCGGTCGCGGCAGAGCTGAGCAGGATGGTCGCCGGAGAGCCCGTCGCCGAGGGTTGCTGAGCCAGCACACTCAGGGCATTCGCGTCGGCACGGCCCTGCGCGGGCCAGTACATCGTGGCCCGAGCGCTGGGTACGGCCAGGAGCTCGTCGAGGTCGGGCAACGTCACGGTATTGCCGCCGTCCTCGTCCTCGGCGTCCGCGGTTGCAGAGGGACCCGGAGTGGGGGTAGCCGTCGCATTAGCGAAATCGTCCGCGGACACGGCGTAGTCGAGGCTCGTGGGCTGGAGCAGGGTGGTGAGTCCCGCATCGGCCTGGATCGAGACATCCGCGTCCCCGAACTGCAGGGCGAAGCGCTCATTCGGGAGGGCTGCGAGCCGGTCCAGCCACGCGAGTGCGCTCGGTGGCGCGGAATCCCCGAGAACCCGGATCGATGCGAGCAGTGCGGGGTCGACCGCGAGGATCGCGGACGTTCCGGCAACACCCGACAGGATGTCGCTCAAGCGACCGTCGGTGCCTGTGAGCGTGGTGAGTTCTTGCGCCGTGAGGAGCCCGTCTGTCTGTGGGGCGGCGGTCACGGCGACGATCACGCCGATTGTGGCGGCGGCGGGGGTGTCGCCTGGGAGCACGATTGCGCTCCGTGAGACGAAGTCACCGCCATAGGTGGCCGACAGCGCATACACACCCGGCCCGCGACCCGCCAATGCCTCGATCGCAACCGTTGACACGACGATCTCGCTGTCGCCGGCGACGACCGTGGGTGCGGTGGGACGATCGATCACGGATGCATCGGCGACGAGTTCGCCGTTGTCGATCCACTCCTCCAACTCGGCACTCGAGGTGAGTGGGCCGTTGCTGAGCTCGAGCGTCAGTGACGTCGGCGCGAGATCCGTGGATGTCGGGTTTGAGACCTCGATCGTGGCAGTGAGCGCGGCTCCGGCGGCGACGACCCCGTGGGCGAGTGGTGCGAGAACGAGAGTCGGTTCGGCGGGTGTGGATGTGGGCGTCGGGGTGGGCGCTGCGATAGCGCCCGACGCACCGACGAGAACGAGGGTCGCGGAGGCAGTGAAAAGGGCAGCCAGACGGTGCAGACGCTTCACGCCACTACGCCTGGCGGAGACGCCAATGCGCTTGTGGATCGTGTCTGGCCGCACGTCGAGCCCTCCGGGCGCGGAACCGCGCCGCACGCCGGAGCCGAAGAAGAGGTGCTTCACGGTGTGTCCGGGGTTGTCATCGAGTGCGGGAGTTCGCACATTCGGCCCGATTCTACGGCGCCCTCCTTCGCGACCCCGGTGCATCGCCGGGCGGCAGCGGGGTTTGGTTGACCATCGCGGGCGTGGTTCCTCGGTGGGTACGGTTCTTCCGCGGGCAGGGGTTGGTGGCGGGCAGTGTTCTCCGCGGGCAGGGTTTTCTGGTGGACACGGTTGAATGGAGGGATGATCCCCGAACCCGATCCGGACCTGGCGCGCTCGCTCGCCGATGACCTGTCCGCAGCCTGCTACACCGGCGCGCGATTGCGTGCGCTCTGGGGTGTCGCGGCGGACGAGGCGATCGGGCGCGGGCGGGCGCTTCCGGCTCGACGAGAGGTCGCCGCGACGGATTCTGCGGTCGCCGTTCTTGCCCGGCTCTTCTTTCTCGGGAGCCCGGTTCTCGAATCCGAGGCGAGTTCAGCCCTATCGAACGTCACGATCGCCGGTGCCGAAAAGCTCGGCCTCGTTCGATCGAGCGCGGGATCCGTCACGCCGACCGTGATGATACGGCCGCAGGCATACGTCGATGAACACGGTGCGGGCGAGTGGTGGATCGCGAGCGACATCGACGAGTCCGTGCGCCCGGGACCTCTGCCGGAGGATCACGTTCTCGGCGTGGGAGGGGCTTCCCTGACACTCGCGGGACTGCAGCTCCCGACATCCGCCGCTCGCGTTCTGGATCTAGGTTCCGGTTGCGGCATTCAATCACTGCGTGCGCGCCGCGACAGTCCCGAGGTGACGGCGACGGATATCTCCGAGGCCGCACTACGTTTCACCCGCCTGAATGCGCAGCTCAACGCGGTGGATGGAATCCGTACCCTGCGCGGTAGCTTGTTCGATCCGGTAGAGGGTGAGCTCTTCGATCGGATCGTGTCGAATCCGCCCTTTGTGATCACACCGCGCGGCGCGGATGTTCCCGCGTACGAGTACCGCGATGGTGGCCTGACGGGTGACGCCCTCGTGCGGGACATCGTGACCCGGGCCGGGATGCACCTCGTGCCCGGCGGAACTTCGCAACTGCTCGGTAACTGGGAGTACGTCGACGGGCAAGACGGGCTTCACCGAGTGCGCGATTGGGTCGCGGCATCTCCGGTGCCCCTGGACGCCTGGGTCATCGAACGGGACCGCATGGACCCCATCGCGTACGCCGAACTGTGGATCCGCGATGGAGGAACCGTTCCCGGCACAGACGAGTTCGAAACGATGCTGGCGGCCTGGTTGGACGACTTCGAGGCGCGGGGCGTGCGCGAGGTCGGCTTCGGATACATCCTGCTTCGTCGACGGGTGGAAGGAAGCCCCGCACTCCTGCGATTCGAGCAGGTGGAGGGTGCGATCGGTCCTAATGCCGCTTTGGGAATGCATCTTTCCGAGAGCCTGCGCGCACACGATCGCCAGGCTGAGCTGAGCGACCGCGAGCTGGAGAAAGCGGTGCTGTTGGTTGCCGGGGATGTCACCGAAGCACGGCACTATCTGCCCGGCGCGGAGGATCCGAGTGTCATCGAGCTGCGACAGGGTGGAGGCTTCGGCCGCACTCTCGCGGTCGACCCGGCTCTCGCCGCGCTCGTCGGGGCAAGCGACGGGGACCTGCCCGTGGGGCGCCTGATCGCGGCGATCGCGGAGTTGCTCGAGGTGGACCCCGAGGCCCTGCTCGGCGATCTCCTCCCCCGCGTTCGCGGTCTGCTCGACGACGGATTCTTGACCTTCGCCGAGGGTGCCGCATCGCCGTCCGCATAGGTGTCGGACCCGCCTCGGTAGGCTGGTTGACATGGTGAGTATGGCCGAGGGCCTCGGCCGACTCGCGAGTCTTGCGGCGTCGCCCGTTGTGGCGGAGTTGTCCGCAGCATTCGAGCGCGCCGGGTTCGAGCTCGCGATCGTGGGCGGGCCGGTGCGCGACGCACTGCTCGACCGACCCACGCACGACCTCGACTTCACGACGAATGCGCGACCGGATGACATCCTGCGCATCGTGAAGCCGATCAGCACGGCGCAGTGGGACATCGGCCGTGCGTTCGGCACGATCGGCGCCCGCGTGCGCGGCGAACAGGTCGAGATCACGACCTACCGCGCCGACGAGTACGACGGAGAGACGCGCAAGCCGGTCGTCGAGTTCGGGGACAGGCTCGAGGACGACCTGCTCCGCCGCGACTTCACCGTGAACGCGATGGCGCTACGGGTTCCCGGACCGCAGTTGGTCGACCCGACATCCGGGGTCGAGGATCTTCTCGATCAGGTGCTGCGCACACCCGTCGCCACGGCCGTCAGTTTCGGTGACGATCCGCTCCGGATGCTTCGGGCCGCGCGGTTCGCTGCCCAGCTCGGCTTCATCGTCGCCGACGACGCGATAGACGCGATCACGGCGATGCGAGACACCCTCTCGATCGTCAGCCCGGAACGCATCCAGGCCGAGCTGGTACGGATGCTGCAGACGAAGGATCCGGTGCGAGGCATCCGCCTGCTTGTCGAAACGGGACTCGCGGGCGTATTCCTTCCCGAACTGCCAGCCCTGCGCCTTGAGGTGGACGAACATCATCACCACAAGGACGTCTACGAGCACTCGCTGACCGTGCTCAAACAGGCGATCGACCTCGAGGGTGAGCGACACCCGGGTGCGGCGCCGGATGTCGCGCTTCGCCTGGCGGCTCTGCTGCACGACATCGGCAAGCCCGCGACGCGCAAGCTCGAGTCGGGCGGTGGGGTGACGTTCCACCATCACGACGCGGTCGGGGCGCGGCTTACACGCAAGCGCCTGCAGGCCTTGCGGTTCGATTCGGACACGATCACCGCCGTCACCCACCTGGTCGATCAGCATCTGCGCTTCTTCGGGTATTCGGAGGGCGCCTGGACCGACTCGGCCGTGCGGCGATACGTGCGCGACGCCAGAGACCAGCTCGAGCGCCTGCACATTCTCACCCGCGCTGATGTCACGACGCGCAACAAGCGCAAGGCCACGCGGCTGCGCACCGCCTACGACGACCTGGAGCGGCGGATCGCCGTGCTCGAGGCCGAAGAAGAGCTGCAGTCGATCCGCCCCGAGCTCGACGGCAATCGCATTCAAGAGGTGCTGGGAATTCCCCCGGGGCGCGAGGTGGGAGAGGCGTACCGCTTCCTGCTCGATCTGCGCCTGGACGAGGGCATCCTCGGCGAGGCCGAGGCGGAAGCGCGGCTGCGCGCGTGGTGGGCCGCTCGGTCCTGAGTGAGGCGTTGGCTTGCGCAAAGTGGGGCAGGTTAGATGCTCCGGGGCAGATTCTGCCGTGCCCCACTGCAGCCAACCTGCCCCAGAGGGAAGGTGGCTCCCGTTCAGCTCCCGGACGCTGTGGCGAGTTCCGCGATTTCGCGTCCGGACCGGACGGCGTGGGTCTCGGCCGTCTGCTTCAGGTCCGCGGCGACATCGGCGAACCCATCGAGGGCCGGGTTCACGCCGACGAGCGTGAAGGGGCGCTCCACGACCCGCAGGTCGAGGCCCCAGACATCCTCGAGAACGCGACGCAACCACGTGGTCGAGTGGTCCCAGCCCTCTTTCGGTGTTCCCGGGGCGTAGTTGCCGCCGAGGACCGTCACGAGGGTGGCGGGCTTGCCGTGCAGCGAGGTGCCCTGCGGGTCGATGCGGGGATCGGTATACGCCAGGTCGAACCACGTCTTGAAGTGCTGCGAAACTCCGTAGTTGTACAGGGGAACGGCGAAAAGCAGGGCGTCGGCGTCGACCAGTTCGTCGGCGATCTCTGTGGCGAGGGCACGTGCCGCGCGCTGCCGTTCGGTGCGGTCTTCGTCCGCGATGAAGTTGGAGGTCACGGCATCCGCCCACGCTGTCGCGGGAATCGGTTCGACCGAGAGGTCGCGACGGACGACGACGGACGACGGATGCGTCGAGAGCCACTCCGTTTCGACGAGGTCGGCCAGCGCGCGGCTCGAAGAGGTGGTGGGAAGGATGCTGGCGTCGAGTCGGAACAAGGTGGTCATGGGATGTCCAATCTGAAATTCAAAGTTACTCAGGAAAACATAGCGACTCTGGAGACTGTAGCACCCGTACGATGGAGTCATGACCGATTCTGAGCACGGGCTTCATGTCTGCGATGCAGCCGTGACTCTCGCGTTCTCAGTACTGGGCAAGCGATGGAACGGCATGATCGTTTCTTCCATCGGGAGCGGCGCATCCACCTTCGGGGCCCTCCGCCGGGCGGTACCGGGCATCAGCGACGCCGTTCTGTCGGATCGTCTCGCCGGACTTGCCGAGGCGGGGCTCGTCGTACGTACGGTCACCGCTGGCCCCCCGACCGCCGTCGCCTACGCGTTGAGTGACAGCGGCGAGCGACTGCTGCCGATCCTCGGTCAACTCGGACAGTGGGCGGCGGGCAACCTGGTCGAGTCCTCGCAGGCCTAGGCGCGTGCCCCCTCCGGCGGTAGCCTGTGCGGACCGTCAACGCAGATGGGGTTCGCATGTCGTCGCCGTGGTCGTCCCGCCGCGAGGTCTCTCCTGAGACGTCTCGTCTGCTGATCGAGCGCGCACACGACGACCTCGTGCAGGGAAATCTCGCGGAGCAGCGCCTGCTGGATGTCCGTCCTCTCGTGCGTGACTCGTGGCGGCGCTCTCTCGCGGGTCTCGTCGGGGCCGAAGCCCTTCCTCCCGTCGCCCTATCTGCAGCCGAGCTCGACGAGTATCGGCGCGCCCACCCCCTGGCGGACGTGCTGGAGATGATCCGCGCCCTCTTATTGCCCGGCGACGCGGCGGAGTCCGGTGTCGCGGTGGCCGTCGGCGATGCCGCGGGTCGCCTGCTGTGGGTGGAGGGCGACCGGCACGTGCGTTCGCTGACCGGCGAGATGGGCTTCGTCGCCGGCACGAACTGGTCGGAATCCGCCGTCGGGACGGCCGCCCCGGGCACCGCCCTCGCGTTGGATCGCTCGGTGCAGATCCACGGGGCGGAGCATTACAACCGGCTCGTGCAGCCGTGGAGTTGTACGGCGGCTCCCGTGCACGACCCCGAAACGCGGCGAATCCTCGGGGTCATCGATGTGACCGGTGGGTCGAGCGCGGTCACCCCGCAGGCGCAACTCTTGGTCGATGCGACGGCCCGCGCGGTCGAGGGAGAGTTGCTCGTGGCACGGTTGCGGGCCCGGGCTGCCGCTCCCCCGCACGTTGCCGAAGCGCGGCGCCCGCGCCGCCGTGCCCCGCGCCCAGAGGCCGTGCGCTCGACGTTGCGTGTGCTCGGCAGGGATCGTGCGCTGCTCGAGATCGCGGGCGACGGCTCGGAACGGATGACTGAGCTCAGCGCTCGTCACGCCGAGATCCTCCTGATGCTGGCGACGCATCGTCAGGGGCTCTCGGCGGACCGGCTCGCTGAGCTGGTCTATGGCGAAAGTGCGTCGGCCGAGACCTTGCGGCCCGAGATGGTGCGCCTGCGGAAGGCGCTGGAGCGAACGGCTCCGCACCTCGTCCCGGCATCGCGGCCGTATCGGATCGGACCCGAACTGGAGACGGACGCCCAACACGTACTGTCGCTGTTGGACCGCGGCGCGCATCGGGTTGCGCTCGCTGCCTACCGGGGCGCGGTGCTCCCGGATTCCATCGCTCCCGGGGTGGAGATAGTGCGGGAGAGCGTTCGTCAGGCGCTCCGCGAGGCCTTGATCGCCGAGGCATCCGTCGATGTGCTGCTCGCGTATGCCGACACCGAGGACGCCACCGAAGACGTCGAGGTATTGCGGCTCTGCCTCAGCTTGCTGCCGGCGCGTTCCCCGCGGCGCGCGGGGCTGGTCGCCCGGATCGCCCGCCTCGAGGGCTGAGTGTCGCGGGCGTTTCGTCTCGCTTCGCTCGCTCAACGACCGGGTCAGCGCCGGTCGCCCCGCGAGGAGCGTAGCGACGAGTCGAACCGGGGGCGGGGGCGCAACGCGATGCAACGTTGCGCGGCCTACCGTCGACGCAGATCGCGGCAGCGCCTGCCGCTCACTCATGACACGTCGAAGGAGACAGACATGACCATCGTCGAAGAGGGCGTCTCAAGCGTCTACGCAGCACCGGGCCAGCGCGGAGCGCTCGCCGAGTATCGCAGCAGGTACGGCCACTACATCGGCGGCGAGTTCGTCGAACCCGTGAAGGGCCAGTACTTCGAGAACCTGTCCCCCGTCAACGGGAAGCCGTTCTGCGAGGTCGGTCGCGGCACGGTCGAGGACATCGATCGAGCGGTGGATGTCGCGTGGAAGGCCTTCGAATCGTGGAAGCGCACGACGCCGGCCGAGCGCGCCAACATCCTCAACAAGATCGCCGACCGCATCGAGCAGAACCTCGAGAAGATCGCCGTGGCCGAAACCTGGGACAACGGCAAGCCCGTGCGAGAGACCCTGGCCGCCGACATCCCCCTGGTCGTCGATCACTTCCGCTACTTCGCGGGTGTGCTGCGGGCCCAGGAGGGATCGCTCAGCCAGATCGATGAGGACACCGTCGCGTACCACTTCAACGAACCGCTCGGAGTGGTCGCGCAGATCATCCCGTGGAACTTTCCGATCCTGATGGCGACGTGGAAGCTCGCGCCGGCCCTCGCGGCCGGCAACTGCGTCGTGCTGAAGCCGGCCGAGCAGACACCGGCGTCGATCATGTTCCTCTTCGACCTGATCGGTGACCTGATCCCCGCGGGTGTGGTGAACATCGTCAACGGGTTCGGCATCGAGGCCGGTGCGCCACTCGCGCAGCACAAGCGGATCCGCAAGGTCGCCTTCACGGGCGAAACCACGACCGGGCGCCTGATCATGCAGTACGCATCGCAGAACCTGATCCCTGTCACGCTGGAACTCGGAGGCAAGAGCGCGAACGTCTTCTTCGAGGATGTGGCCCGCGCCAAGGACGACTACTACGACAAGGCACTCGAGGGCTTCACGTTCTTCGCTCTGAACGGCGGCGAGGTGTGCACCTGCCCCTCTCGCGCCCTGATTCAGAAGTCGATATACGACGGGTTTCTGAGCGACGGGCTGGATCGCGTCGGGAAGATCGTGCAGGGAAACCCGCTCGACCCTGCCACGATGCTCGGGGCCCAGGCATCCAATGACCAGCTCGAGAAGATCCTGAGCTACATCGACATCGGCAAGGCGGGTGGGGCGAAGCTGCTCACCGGAGGCGAGCGCGTCGATCTCGGCGGCGACCTGACCGACGGCTTCTACGTGCAGCCGACCGTTTTCGAGGGTACGAACGACATGCGGATCTTCCAGGAAGAGATCTTCGGGCCGGTCGTCTCGGTCACGTCGTTCGACGACTTCGACGGGGCGATCGACATCGCCAACGACACCCTCTACGGCCTCGGCGCCGGCGTGTGGAGTCGTTCGGGCGACATCGCGTACCGCGCGGGCCGGGCGATCGAGGCCGGGCGCGTCTGGACCAACACGTACCACCAGTACCCCGCGCACGCGGCGTTCGGTGGCTACAAGCAGTCCGGCATCGGGCGTGAGAACCACCTGAAGATGCTCGACCACTACCAGCAGACCAAGAACCTGCTGGTGTCGTACGCCGAGGGGCCGATGGGCTTCTTCTGAGCCACCCGCTCCATCCGGTGTCCCACTTTCGCCCGCTATCCAGGCTTCATTCCGGGCGAAAGTGGGACACGAAACGAAGAACGCGGGACATGGCGGTGCCGAGGACACGGCGAAGGGAGCGAGGGCATGAGCACACCCGGTAGGAGCGAACGGGTTGCGGTGACGGATGCCGCGGCCACCATGGTGCGCCAACTGACCGTGCAGCACGGGCCCCTGATGTTCCACCAGTCCGGCGGATGCTGCGACGGGAGTGCACCCATGTGCTATCCCGTCGGCATGTTCATCACGGGGCCGTCTGACGTGCTGCTCGGCACGATCGATGTCGGCCTGGATGATCCGGTCGAGGTGTACATGTCGGAGTCGCAGTTCGAGTACTGGAAGTACACCCACCTGACGATCGACGTGGTGCCGGGCCGGGGCGCCGGGTTCAGCGTCGAGGGCCCGACCGGGATGCGGTTTCTGATCCGGTCGCGGATGCTCACCGAGTCCGAGCTGGAATACTTCGAGCTGCGCTGAACTCCCGGCCCGGACCATCCGAGGCCGTGCATTTCTCGCGGATCAGGAGTGCACGGACATGAGCGAAATCGCGTCGCCCGACGACCGTCCCGAAACGGCGCGACGGTTCGATCTCGCGCCGCATCCCGAGGGCGGATGGTTTCGCCGCACCTGGGCGTCGGACGTTCCTGTCGAGACCGCGGGCGGCGAGCGACCGGCCGCGACGTGCATCCATTACCTGCTGACACCCGGCGAAGAGAGCGCGTGGCATGTCGTCGCGAGCGACGAGATCTGGCTCTGGCACGGACCCGGCACGCTCGAGCTGCGCCTCGGTGGCACGGGAGACGAGCCGGGCGATGGTGAATCGATCGTGCTGGGACCCGACCACTCGGAAGGTCACGTCGCGCAGGGCATCGTGCCCGCCGGGACGTGGCAGACGTCTCGCCTCGCGGGCGATGCCGAGGTGCTCGTGACGTGCATCGTGTCGCCCGGTTTCAGCTTCGACGACTGGCGCCTGGCGGGGTAGGCGCCGGCCCCCAACGACCGGCGGGTCAGAAGAAGATCGTGACCACCCAGATCGCCACGAACACGACGACGGCGATGATGCTGAGCACCGAAACCCTCCGCTTCAGGCGTCGGCCCTCGGGCGCGACGCCCGGCGGTGGCCGGAGATCCGGCGCCGCCGCGAACGGATCGGCTATGCCGCCCGCAACGGCACCCGTGGCCACGGCGCCGGTCGCGCGGACCGAGGCATCCGCTGCCAGTCGATCGTCCCGCCACCGTGACCACTGCGCGAACTTCTCCAGCAGCGCCCCGACCGTCGCAAACAACCACGCCCACGTCGCGGGGTCGAGAGTCGACAGGTCGCGCTTGGCGTAGAGAAACAGCCAGTCATCGACGATCTCGACATCGAGCTCGGCGGCGTTGTCGATGAACCGGGCCATGATGTCCGGCGTGAACAGGTAAAGCGCGTCGCGCTCGTACCCGCGGGGGCAGAAGAGTGAGAAGTACTTATCGAAATCGCCCTCGAGGCTCAGTCGCTGATCGCGATCGAACGACGTCGGCAGGTTCGAGCCGAACAAGCCGTTGTTTCCGACCGCGTCGAGCAGGATGTGCGGCAACGGCACGTCGAGCTTGATGGCGACGTAGCCCCATTTGTGCGTCGACTGGTTTTTTCCCGACCCGGTCACATAGCGGTAGTTGGCGAACTCGACGAAGCGCGGCTGTGCACCGCGAACGAGGTCGCGGGCCGATCGCGAATCCCCCTGGCTGAAGATCATGCCCGGGAGTCCGGGGTTCGCGAGGGTCGGGACGTACGACATCCCGTTCGCGTCGGCGAAGCGCGCCAATCGGTACCAGCGCTCGCGTCCTCCCCGGTACAGGGCGGATGACGAGCCACACGATTCCGCCGATCGCGGCGAGGACGAGCAGAACGGGCAGGACGAACAGCCACCCGACCGAACCGCTGGTCATCATCGCGCCGGCGATGGTGCCGAAAATGCTCAGGAACACCAGGGCGAAAACCCCGCCGACCACGATCAGCAGAACGAACTGCACACCCTGGGTACCCGAAAACGGTGATCCCAAACGGCCCTCCGCACGCAGACGATTCGTGAATGCCCGGATGTCGGCGGTGCGGACGGGCTCGATCAGCGGACGAGCATCGAAGGGAACGGATGCCGCGGGCCCGGCACCGCTCACCGGTTCACCTCATCGCCGTCCCACGTGAGGTCGGCACCCTCGCGGAGGGGAAGCGCCTCGAGTCCGGGTGCCGCGCAGATCGCCGCGATCAGGTCGGCCGATCCCGCAACGATCGTGGAGTCGAAGTCGATCTCGCTGACGACCACCCAGGCCCGGTCCGCGGGCCACAGGATGTTCGGCGACTGAGCCCACGCATGAGCCTCGTCGGGGCCGACCCATGGCGCGAGATCGGGCCACGAAGCATCGGCGAATGCGGACGCGCCCGCCGAGAACAGGACGTAGGACCGCTGCGGCAGCTCGAAACGCGGGCCGCGAGAGATCTCGTCCGAGAGGATGCCTGGCTGCCACGTGGGCTTGCGGAACACATTGTTGAAGGGGTCGCGCGTGCTCGCCTCGAGCATGGCGCGGTGGCGATCCTGCAGCGACGCGTCGTCATTTGCGGTCGGATCCGCCGAAAAAGTCAGGACCGCGCGGGACGGTGTCTCGCCCATGAACCCGACGAGACCGCCGTAGCCGTCCCACACTCCCGCATACCCGTGGTGGGGAGTCGTGGTCGCTGCGGCGAGCAGCCGGGCGAGCGAGGCAACTTGGGCGACATCCATCCGGCCATCGCCCGGGGCGTCGTATTGCCAACCTTCGGGTCCGCGGACCTGCTGCCACCCCTGCTCGAGGTCGTGAGCGCCGACGATCCGGTTCCACTGCGCCTCGGGATGCATCTGCGTTCCGAATGTCGCCGCGGTCTGCGCCCACGTGACGTTCTCGGTGTCGATCTGGGGTTGCGAGCGCCCGAATGCCGCCCACGCCCGCGCGTGATCGTCGTAGGGAAGAGGCGGCCAGGGCTGCCCCACCGGCCGAGAACGCGATGCCGGGTGGAAGATCCGCGCGTAGGCGGCGAAACCGCGGGGCACAACGGTGTGCATGCCCGAGGCATCCGTCCACTCCGCATCCAGCCGATCGCGCAGCCAGTCCCCCGGCGAGGTGTCCGCTATCCAGTCCATGGAGGCCACGCTACCCACCAGTTGGGCCCGACGCCGCGCATCCGCTAGACTACGAAGGTTGTCCGGCCGCGGCCCGTCCGCGAAACCGTGACGACATGCACACACCCTCCTGCTGTCGAGAGATGCTCGGCAGCCGTTCAAGTCCGAAGGAGGTGGGTTAGTGACGCACCAGTACGAACTCATGGTCATCCTCGATCCCGAGATCGACGAGCGCACGGTCGCCCCGAGCCTCGACAAGTTCCTGAAGGTCATCACGAACGATGGTGGCTCGATCGACAAGGTCGACATTTGGGGCCGCCGCCGTCTCGCTTACGAGATCCAGAAGAAGAACGAAGGCATCTACGCCGTCGTCAACTTCACGGCCACCAGCGCCGCCACGCAGGAGCTCGACCGTCAGCTGAAGCTGTCCGAAGCCGTCATGCGCACCAAGGTGCTGCGTGCGGAAGAGGGCTTTGCTCAGGTTGAGGCCGAGAAGAAGCGTGCTGAAGAGAAGGCCGCCCGCAAGGCTGCCGCACCCGCCAAGGCCAAGAAGGACGCGTAACCGCGATGGCCGGCGAGACGATCATCACCGTCGTGGGTAACCTCACGGCCGATCCCGAGCTGCGTTACACGCAGAGCGGGCTCCCCGTCGCGAACTTCACGATCGCGTCGACGCCGCGCAACTTCGACCGTGCCTCCAACGAGTGGAAGGACGGCGAAGCGCTGTTCCTTCGCGCATCGGTATGGCGCGAATTCGCCGAGCACGTCGCGGGTTCGCTGACGAAGGGCATGCGGGTCATGGCGACCGGCCGCCTCAAGCAGCGTTCCTATGAGACGCGCGAGGGTGAGAAGCGCACCTCGATCGAACTCGAAGTCGATGAAATCGGCCCCAGCTTGCGTTACGCGACCGCTCAGGTCACGCGTGCCGCCAGCGGTGGCGGCGGAGGCGGTCAGGGTCGTCAGCAGGTTGCTGAGGAGCCCTGGGCAACGCCTTCCGCTTCCTCGTCTGCTGGCACCGGCAACGCCGGTGGCGAAGCCTGGAGCGCTCCCGGCGCTTACGGCGACGACACACCCTTCTAAGCACTTCGGATGCCTGTGGCCCAGGCATCCCACCACAACCAAGGAAGACCACTTATGGCTGGAAAGTCGAGCGGCGACCGCCGCAAGCCTCGTAAGGGCGGGAAAGTTGTTGCTCCCGCCAAGGCGATTCGCGTTGGCATCATCGATTACAAGGATGTCCCGACGCTTCGCAAGTTCATCTCGGAGCGTGGGAAGATCCGCGCCCGTCGTATCACCGGTGTCTCGGTGCAGGAGCAGCGTCTGATCGCCACCGCGATCAAGAACGCGCGCGAAATGGCGCTCCTGCCTTACGCCGGCGCGGGTCGTTAAGGAGCACCATGTCGAAGCTGATTCTCACGAACGAGGTCGCCGGGCTCGGTAGCGCCGGTGACATCGTTGACGTCAAGGCCGGGTACGCCCGGAACTTCCTCATCCCCCAGGGATTCGCCGTGGCGTGGAGCCGCGGTGGCGAAAAGCAGGTCGCGTCCATCCGGGCCGCCCGCGAGTCGCGCGCGATCCACGACCACGAGTCCGCCGTCGCCCTGAAGGACGCCCTCGAGGGCGCCAAGGTGCGCCTGGCCGTCAAGGCTGGTGCCGAAGGGCGCCTGTTCGGTTCGGTCAAGACCGGTGACATCGCGGATGCCGTCAAGGCCGCCGGTCTCGGTGACCTCGACAAGCGCAAGATCCAGATCACCTCGGCGATCAAGTCGGTGGGCGAGCACGAGGCGACCGTTCGCCTGCGTGACGACCTCACCGCCGTGATCACCCTCCAGGTGGTTGCTGCCAAGTAGTACCGCAACGCGCGGGAACGGATGCCGCGGAACCAGCCCTTTCGGGTCGGTCCCGCGGCATCCGCCTTTGGTGTGGGCGCGTACCCCCCCGGTCACACGCCCACACGGTCAGACCCGCGCGGTGCGACGGCGGAGCGCCGCCGTACCCGCGAGCGCCGCGCCCGTGATGAGCGCGAGTAGTGCGATCCAGAGTCCACCTGTCGTGGAACCCGTCACGGCCAGCGCCGAGACCGACAGGCCAGCGGGGGCCGCACCGACGCCGGCGGCAGAGCCGATCGTGGTGACGCCCGTCGTCGACATGCCGTCACCGGGCTCTTCCGTTCCCGGGGTGCCGGGCTCGGTCGGGTCGGTGGGGTCCGTTGGGTCCGCAGGGTCCGTCGGCACAACCGGGCCTGTCGGGCCGGTCGTGGTGCTGTCGCCGACCACCGATACGGCGTTTCCGCCGAGCGTCAGAGGCAGGCTGATCGGAGCGACGATCTGGCTGCCGCCGAGGATTCCCTCGGTGCCGCTCGTGGACGGACCGTCGGTGCCCGCGGACGTCGGGGCGGCGATCATTGATCCCGACGACTGGCTGTCGCCGAGCACGGAGATAGCGTTGCCGCCGAGCGTGATCGGCGCCTGAACGGGAGCCTGCACCTGGGTACCGCCGGCAATGCCGTCGCTACCTGTGGTGTTTGCGTCCGTTCCGGTTCCGGTGGTGCCGTTCGTGGTTCCGGCGTCGGTCGACTGGCTGTCGCCGAGCAGTGAGATGGCGTTGCCGCCGAGCGTGATGGGTGCTCCGATGGGCGCAATCACCTGGGTGCCGCTGGCGATGCCGTCGTTACCTGTGGTGGTTGCACCGGTTCCGGTTCCGGTGGTGCCGTTCGTGGTTCCGGCGTCGGTCGACTTGCTGTCGCCGAGCACGGAGATCGCGTTGCCGCCGAGCGTGATGGGTGCTCCGATGGGCGCGATCACCTGTGTGCCGCCGGCGACGCTGTCGTCACCTGTGGTGTTTGCGTCCGTTCCGGTTCCGGTGCCCGTGGTGCCGTTTGCGGCACTCGCATCGGTCGACTGGCTGTCGCCGAGCACCGAGATCGCGTTGCCGCTTACCGCAATGGGAACCTGGATGGGCGCGATCGCCTGCGTGCCGCCCAAGGTCGCGTCCTCACCGGACGTGCCGGGCGCGGGAGCAGGCTCGGTGGCCGGAGCCGAAGCCGGCTCCGGCGCGGGTGCCGGAGACGGCGCGGGTGCCGAGGCATCCGCTGACCCGCTGTCCCCGAGTACCGAGATGGCGTTGCCGCCCACGGTAACCGGCACGGCGACGCTCACGACGCCCTGGGTGCCCGATGCGATGCCGTCCGTGCCGCCGGTGGTGACACTCGGCGTGGCCGGCGCCGGGGCGGCTGCGGGCGTCTCGGCTCCCGAGCTGGACGAATCGCCCAGCACCGAGATGCCGTTGCCGCCGATCGTGACCGGCAGGGTGGCGTTGATGAGTGCCTGGGTGCCAGATGCCGCGCCGTCGTCTCCGGATGTCTCCGCAGCCTGGGCGACGGTCGCCCCGGCGAAGGCGAGCCCGCCTCCGATGAGCGCACCGAGGAGCGCTCGTTTGATGGTCCTACGCATGATGAATCTCCTGACTGAATGGGGAAGTCAGCGCGCCGAATGGCGCACCGGATCGTCTGCCGCGCACGAGTGCGCGACGCGATCCCCGTCAGTCAGGAGAGACGTCGGTTGCGAAGACGGGCGCGCCCGGAAGGGCGTCGTCCGAGAGAGAGCGGATGGCGGCGCCGTGCGCGTGCACACGCCACGAGAATTCGACGAGAGCGGCCCACAGCGTCGCCGCGGCCGATATCCCGGCCGAGAGCACCCCGCACGACCCAGCGGGCGCAGACGGCGCGTGAGGCCATCCCCAGCGCCCCGAGCCGGCCGACGATGCGGACAGGATCGGCACGACCGATCCGATGACCAGTGCGCCGGCGAACAACCCGCCGAACACCAACGCTTGTTGTGCCGTGAGCGGCGCAGCAGAGGGCACCGACTGCACGACCGGTATCGGTTGGGTTTCTTCGCCGGGAAACAGGGTGCCGGGAAGCAAGGTGTCGGGAAGAGGAAGGATGGCTCCGGTGCCCGGTTGCGCCGGGTTGCCGACGATCGCGGTGGTCGTGCCGGTAACCGCCGTGAGGAGCTGGTCCACCACGGAGATCGTCGAGCCCACGGTGTCCGTCAGGCCCGTGCTCGAGGTCACCGAACCGAGCAGCGGGAGCCCATCGATCGCCGCGAGCAGCGGATCGAGGGCCTCTCCGATCGAAACGTTCGAAACGATGCCGGTGGTCGTGTCGGCCACGACTCCCGCGAGTGCATCGACCGTGTCGGCGGTGCCATGAAGAGCGGATGTCGTGGCGCCAGTCACTTCAGAGACGGCCGTGGTCGCGACATTCGCGACGCCCTGGACGAGCGGCGCGACGATCGGAGCGTGGGTGGCTGCGGGATTGTGGGCGCCGGAGGCGGGTGCCTGCGGCGCGGGCGCGGGGGCCGGGGCCGCAGGGACGACAGTCTGCACCACGTCGACCACGACGGGTTCGACGGTGTCGATCACGTTGGTGACGGCGGATGTCGTGTGCTGCACCGTCGAACTGACGACTCCGAGCAGACCGCTCGGATCGTCTTCTGCGGCTGAGGCGCTGGTCGACTGACCGAAGGTCGTGAGAGCGCACCACGCAAGACCGACTCCGCCCGCGAGCAGGAGCAAACGTGACCATCGACCCTGTCGTGGTTCAACGTCAACGTTCATGTCCTCACCCCCCGGTTGGACAATCTGGTTTGCGCATCAATGCCTATGTAGCCAGCGAGAATACGCCGGGGAGCGATGTTCGTAAACCCCCGTATCGCAAAACGCCCCCAGGTTGTGCACACCCCGACCCTCAATGACGAACCTTCAAGCAGGGCTTCAAACACATCCTGTTTCCACAGGCTGTGCAGATACGACACCCTGATCAGAGTGCATAAAAAAGACTACATGAGATGCCTCTCATCTAGTTCTCCACAGGCTTCATACACAGGCATAGCGGCGTGTCTGCCCGAGTTTCCACAAAGTTATCCACAGGCCGTGTTGCGGGTGAATCTACGTCCCCATACCGTGAGGGAGCGCACTTCGGGGGAGGCTGGAACAGGACGTTCCGGGCGAGTGTCGGAGGTGTCTGATCTGCTGTCGGGGGACCCGGCGATCAGACACACCCGCTCGGCGTTTTCCGAAAGAGATGCGCTCGTCAGGGCTGCATGACGTACTCCGCGCCCCGAGACGGGCCGGACATATTTCCACTGGTGTGACGCGAGTGGTGGGCCGGTTTCGGCGGAAGGGAGCGCGGTGTCGATAGCTGACATCTCGGAAGACCGCATGGGTGGAGCCCCCCGCGGCCCCGAGCGGACTCCCCCGCACGACACGCTCGCCGAACAGTCCGCGCTCGGCGGCATGCTGCTGTCGAAGGATGCCGTCGCCGACGTTATCGAGACGCTCCGCGGCCCCGATTTCTACGTGCCGAAGCACGAGCTCATCTTCGACGCCATCCTTTCGCTCTACTCGCACGGCGAGCCCACCGACGTGGTCGCTGTCACCGATGAGCTCATCAAGACGGGCGAGCTGCAGCGCGCCGGCGGCGCGGACTACCTGCACACGCTCACGTCGATCGTGCCGACCGCGGCCAACGCCGGGTACTACGCGTCGATCGTTGCCGAGCGTGCCCTGCTTCGCCGCCTGGTCGAGGCCGGCACGCGCATCGTGCAGATGGGCTATTCGGGCCAGGGCGAGGCGCTCGACCTGGTCAACAATGCGCAGGCCGAGATCTACTCGGTCAACGGCAACGAGAACACCGAAGACTACGTTCCCCTGACGGTCGCCGTCGACGCGGCTGTCGAAGAGATCGAGGCTGCCCGCGGCCGCGACGGTCAAATGATGGGCGTTCCCACGGGCTTCGCCGACATGGACGACCTGACGAACGGCCTGCACCCGGGCCAGCTGATCATCATCGCTGCGCGACCCGCCCTCGGTAAGTCGACGCTGGCGCTCGACTT
Source organism: Microbacterium sp. HM-570 (assembly GCF_054165885.1). Classification (NCBI taxonomy): domain Bacteria; kingdom Bacillati; phylum Actinomycetota; class Actinomycetes; order Micrococcales; family Microbacteriaceae; genus Microbacterium; species Microbacterium sp. HM-570. The sequence continues at coordinate 1,831,511 of NZ_CM135111.1, read as the reverse complement.
CGCTCGTGCCGCCTCGATCGGTCACAACCTTCCGACCATCTTCTTCTCGCTCGAAATGGGTCGCAGCGAGATTGCGATGCGTCTGATGAGCGCCGAGGGTGCGGTGCCGCTGCACACGATGCGCAAGGGCACGCTCGACTCGCGTGACTGGACGACGATCGCCGCGACCCGTGGCCGCATCAACGACGCTCCGCTCTACATCGACGACAGCCCGAACATGACGCTCGTCGAGATCCGGGCCAAGTGCCGTCGCCTCAAGCAGCGCGCCGACCTGAAGATGGTGGTCATCGACTACCTCCAGCTCATGACGAGCGGTAAGCGCGTCGAGAGTCGTCAGCAAGAGGTCAGCGAGTTCTCGCGTGCGCTCAAGCTGCTCGCCAAGGAACTTCGCGTACCGGTCATCGCGCTCTCGCAGCTGAACCGTGGCCCCGAGCAGCGGCAGGACAAGAAACCGGCCCTGTCGGATCTACGTGAGTCCGGATCGCTCGAGCAGGATGCCGACATGGTCATCCTGTTGCACCGCGAGTCCGCCTACGAGGCAGACAGCCCGCGCGCCGGCGAGGCCGACCTGATCGTGGCGAAGAACCGTAACGGTCCGACGCGTACGGTGACGGTCGCCTTCCAGGGCCACTTCTCGCGCTTCACGGATATGGCGCCTGCCGGCTGATCCGTTTGTAGGTTTTTTTTGAAGTTGTCCTTTTCGCAGATGAAATGTCCACGGTGTGTCCATATGGACATTTCGGCTCGGCGGTCATCGTGTAGGTTCTCGGCGAAGATGGCGGATTCTTAGATGAAGTGGCGGACAAGTGGCGGATCCGAAAGATTGGTGAGAACGATGCGTGTAAGTGCCGTGTCGGTTCCTATCCGAAATGACAGATTCCGCGGGTAGTTGGCATGCACCTAGCAGTCCTGCCATTGGCTGGGGGTGAAGGGTTACTCGCTCACTCGATTAGGGGCGAACCGGCTACATTCGACAGGCTTGTGCTCGTGTGCACAGCTGTGGAGTGGTGGGAGCGGCATCAGGTAGTGCTCTACCTCGCAGCGATCGCCGTGGGTGCGGTGGTCGGTCTACTCGTGCCGGCGGTGGCGGATCCGCTCGAGTCGGCGATCAATCCCGTGCTCGGGTTGTTGCTGTACGCGACGTTCCTGGGGGTGCCGTTCACGGCGATCGGCCGGGCCTTCACGGATTGGCGGTTCCTGGGCGTCGTGCTCGTCCTGAACTTCGTCGTCGTGCCGGTGGTCGTGTTCGGGTTGAGTCGCGCCGTGGCGGCTGATCAGGCGGTGCTCGTTGGGGTGTTGTTCGTGCTGCTGACGCCGTGTGTGGATTACGTGATTGTGTTCACTGGCCTGGCTGGCGGTGCACGTGCGCGGCTGCTTGCTGCCACGCCCCTGCTGATGCTTCTGCAGATCGTGTTGCTGCCGGTGTACCTGTGGCTGATGGCCGGCGCCGAGGTGGTGGGTGCGTTCGACCCGCATCCGTTCGTGGAGGCATTTCTGTTGTTGATCGTGCTGCCGCTCGTTCTCGCCGCCGCCACGCAGCTGCTGGCGAAACGGTTCCGTGCCGGCCGCGCGATCGAGGGCGTGGTGCTGGCGGCAATGGTGCCGCTGATGATGCTGACTCTCGCCGTGGTGATCGGCTCGCAGGTCTTCGGCGTGAGCAGCGCTCTCGGCCAGCTGCTAATCGCGGTTCCCGTGTTCGTCGTGTTCGTCCTAATCGTGGCACCACTCGGTGCGCTCCTCGGGAGCGCGGCACGCTTGGATGTTCCCAGCCGCCGGGCGGCCACGTTCAGCGGGGTCACCCGCAACTCGCTGGTCGTGCTCCCGCTCGCTCTCGCGCTGCCGGCATCTTTCGCTCTGACGCCGTTGGTTGTAGTGACTCAGACCTTGGTGGAGCTCGTCGCAATGGTGGTCATGGTCGCCGGGGTACCGCGACTCATCCGCCCTCGCATTAGTACAGCGGAGAATGTATAGTCAGCCTGTGCTGACTCTTACTTCTCGCCTCGATGTGATGAACCGGCTGGGTCGGGCGATGGCCGACCCGACCCGTTCCCGGATCCTCCTCACACTGCTGGACGCTCCCGGCTACCCGGCTGAGCTGGCACGAGATCTCGAGCTGACCCGCACGAACGTCTCGAATCATCTGACGTGCCTGCGGGGCTGCGGGTTGATCGTCGCCACACCGGAAGGTCGGCGCACCCGGTATGAGATCGCCGACCCGCATCTGACCCAGGGGTTGCGACAGCTGCTCGAGGCGGTCGTCGCCGTCGACGAGGGCGCCCCGTGCATGGACGATCAGTGCGAGTGCTGCGCATGAGCCTCATCGACCGTGACCTGCTGCCGGTGGCCTGCACGCTGACGCCCGGCGCTGGTGCTGCACAGCTAGCCGCGTGGCAGGAATTCAACGACGACTACCTCCTCGACATCGACAGGACGGCCGCCCAGATCACCGTCCACTACCCAAAGATCGACGACGCGACCGCCCGGCTGACGGAGCTGGTCCGCACCGAGCAGTCCTGCTGCGCGTTCGCGACTTGGGCGATCGACACGACCCACCCCGACCTGCGCCTTTCCGTTACCGGCACCGATGACGCACTGGCCGCGCTCACGTTCCTAGAGCAGACGCCCGCCCCCGCAACGAAGGAGAGCGTGCAGTGAGCGAAGAGTGTTGCGGCCCCAACGAGCCGCGCAAGCCCGGTACGGTCCGGCGCATCGAACTGTCCCGGCCGCTCTCGACCGGTGACGCCTGCTGCGCCGCGGAACCCTCCTCCAAGACCGCGGCGCCAAGCGCGGTGCACGATGCGGGCGATGCCTGCTGCGGCCCCGACCTCGCCACCACCCCCACCGAGGCGGACGAGGAGCCGGAGGTCCGCCCGCCCTGGTGGCGCGACTTCGCGTTGCTTCCCTCCGCGCTGTCCGGGCTGTTCCTCCTCGCCGGATACACGTTCGAGTGGACTGGTCTGCACATCCCGGCGCTGGTGCTGCAGTGGGCGGCGCTGCTCGCCGGCGCCTACACCTTCGTCCCCGGCGCGATCCGCCGCCTCATCCGCGGTCGCCTCGGGGTCGGGCTGCTGATGACCATCGCCGCGATCGGCGCGGTCCTGCTCGGCCACGTTGGCGAGGCCGCGACCCTGGCGTTCCTGTTCTCCCTGGCCGAGGCGCTTGAAGACCGGGCGATGGACCGCGCCAAGGAAGGCTTGCGCGCCCTTCTGTCCCTCATCCCCGACACTGTCCGCGTCTCCCGCCTAACCAGCGACGTCACGATCCCCGCCGCGGACGTGCGTGAGCTGGACATCCTCGTCATCGGTGCCGGCGATCGCATCGCCACAGACGGCGTGGTCGTGGAGGATAGGTCGAGCCTGGACACGTCGGCGATCACGGGCGAGTCGATCCCGGTCGAGGTCGGCCCCGGCGATCCGGTCGCCGCCGGTTCGGTCAACGGGGCGGCGACGTTGCGGATCGAGGCAACTGCGGACGGCCGCGACAACTCCCTCACCCAGATCGTCGCCCTCGTGGAGCAGGCCCACGCCCGCAAGGGCAACCGGGCACGCCTCGCCGACCGGATCGCGAAGCCGCTCGTTCCCGTCGTCCTGATCGCCGCTGCCGTGGTCGCCCTGTTCGGGCTGCTGGTCGGCGACCCGTGGACCTGGATCGAACGCGCCCTCGTCGTCCTGGTTGCGGCATCCCCGTGCGCGCTGGCCATCGCGGTGCCCGTGACGGTGATCAGCGCGATCGGAGCGGCGTCAAAGTTCGGCGTCGTCATCAAGTCAGGTGAAGCGTTCGAGCAGCTCGGCACGATCCGCGCCGTCGCCCTCGACAAGACCGGCACCCTCACCCGCAACGAGCCCACCGTCGTCGACGTCCAGCCCGCACCCGGTATCACCCGCGACGACCTGCTCGCCTGGGCCGCCGCCGTGGAGGCCACCAGCACCCACCCCCTCGCCGCGGCCATCATCGCGGCCGCACCCGTCGCCAGCCCCGCAACGGAGGTGGTCGAGGAGGCCGGGCATGGCATCACCGGGACCGTCGACGGCCGGGCGATCCGGGTCGGCAATGTCCGCTGGCTCCATCCCGCCGGCCAGCAGTTGAACGCGGAGGCGATTGCCGCGCAGGGCATGACCGTCGTCGTGGTCGAGGCGGACGGGCAGATCGCCGGCCTGATCGGCGTGCGGGACGAGCTGCGCCCGGAGTCGGCCGAGACGGTCCGGATGCTGCAGTCGCAGGGCATTGAGACCATCATGCTCACCGGCGACAACACCCGCACCGCCCACGCCATCGCCGCCGAGGCGGGCGTAACCGACGTTCGCGCCGAGCAGCTGCCCGCCGACAAGGCCGCCGCGATTGAGGCGCTCGTCACGCAGCAACCGACCGCGATGGTCGGCGACGGCATCAACGACGCCCCGGCACTGGCGACGGCGACGGTCGGGATCGCGATGGGTGTGAAAGGCTCCGCGGCGGCGATCGAGTCCGCCGACGTCGCCTTCATCGGCCACGACCTCCGCCTCATCCCCGGCGCCCTCGCCCACGCCCGCCGCGGCCGACGCATCATGACCGCCAACATCGGTCTGGCTCTGGCGATCATCGTCGCGCTGTTCCCGCTCGCCCTGTTCGGCATCCTCGGGCTCGCCGGCGTCGTGCTGGTGCATGAGATCGCCGAGGTCGTCGTCATCCTCAATGGCGTCCGCGCCGCCCGTCGCCCCGCTGCGCTACGGCAACTCGCCACGGTGCCCGCTCGCCAGCCCGAACCCGCCCACGCCTGACCACCGACCCCTCGCCCCGCGGTGGCAGAACACCGCCCGACTTGGAACCGGCCCTTGTGAAGACCCCCATCAAAGCCACCTTCGCCACCGTTGCCGTCGTCATCGTCCTGGTTGACCGGCTAGCCGCGCCGGACCCGGCCGGCGCTGCCGGCGCTCCCGTGCTCGGGTGAACCGGGCTCCGAATGGGTTTAGGTGCGCACGGTAGGCTGTGGGCGATGGTCTCTTCGGCCCGGACTCCGCGCTCCACGACGCTGAATGAGCAATTGTTGATAATGAGGCTCATTACCAGCGTCGGTTTGGCGCTGCTGCTGATGTTGGGTCTGGCAGCGACGGGTCACACAGAGGCGGACGGTTCGACTCCTGTTCCGCTGGTGATTTCTGGGTTCATGGACCCCCACGTCGAGCCCGTGGCAGACGCCCCAGTCGAGCATGAGGCGGTCGCCGGTGGCGTCGTTTCTGGGCCGAACGCGTTGGTGGGCGCTGCGCTGTGCATGTTGGGCGTGTTGTGCGGGCTGACGTTCATGGTGGTGCTGCGGGGGTTGTGGCGTCGGCGGATGCCTCCGGTTCTCGGTGACGGGCCACGGATGCCTTCGCTGCTTCCGGCGCCGGCTGCCCGTGCTCACCCGATTGTCTTTTCGTTGACGCAGTTGGGTCTTTCCCGAACCTGACATTGTGGCACGCCACCCTTTCCGGGTGGCGCTTCGTCCCGGGCTGCGTGCCCGGGTTCTGTCCTGTGCCGTGTCTTGGTTTGGAGTACCCGATGAAAACCCCTGTGAAGGCGACGCTCGTCACCATTGCCGTTGTGGTGGTGATGGTGATCGCCGCGTTGATCTATGTCCTTGTCAATCAGAGCCAGTCCGCTCCACCTTCATCTGGGGGCGGTGACGCATCCCCGCAGGTGGTGCGGGAGAGCTCGCATGTCCTCGACGACGGCGGGGAGGGCGCTGTCACCCTGGTGGAGTTCCTCGACTTCGAGTGCGAGGCGTGTGGCGCGTTCTTCCCGATCGTGGAGGATATGCGGGAGCAGTTCGCTGGGGAGATCACGTATGTGGTCCGCTACTTCCCGCTGCCCGGTCACTTCAATTCGAAGAACGCGGCGGTCGCGGCGGAAGCGGCCGCGCAGCAGGACCGGTTCGAGGACATGTATGTCCGGTTGTTCGAGACGCAGGCGGAGTGGGGTGAGGCGCAGGAGTCTCGCGCCGACCTGTTCCGTGGCTTCGCGGAGGAGATCGGTCTGGACATGGCCGCCTATGACGCCGCCGTGGCGGACCCGGCTACGGCGGAGCGGGTGGAGCTGGATTTCGAGGAGGGCCAGGCGCTCGGGGTGAGCAGCACGCCGACGTTCTTCCTCGACGGTGAGCTGCTCGAGCTGCAGGAGTGGGACGACCTCGAGAACGCCATCCAGGCTGCGGTGAACGGTGGCCGGTGATGCGGGCGGGTTTGACGCATCGGCGGGCGATCATCGTCGGCGCCGGGCAGTCTGGGCTCGCGGTTGCCGCGGCTCTGGCCGCGGAAGGGCTGCGGCCGCAGCACGAGTTTGTGGTGATCGACGCCGCCAGCACGGGGCAGCGTTCCTGGTCCTCACGGTGGCATTCGATGGAGCTTCTCAGCGACGCCCGGCATAGCGCGCTGTCTCCGCGGCGGCTGCTGGGTGACCAGCGCCGGCATCCGCGAGTGGACGAGATGGCGGACTACCTCACCTTCGTGGAAGCCGGGCTGGGCGTGGAGACGGTCTGGGGCATCCAGGCGACCGGGGTGGAGCATCGCGGGAACGGCTCGACTCTGCTGCTGTCGACGACGGCAGGGGAGGTGCAGACCCGCAACGTGATCTGCGCGACGGGCGCGGCCGCGCACCCGCGGATTCCGGAGTGGGCGTCTCTGCTGACGATGCCCGGGGTGGTGCTGCACAGCAGCGAGTACCTGTACCCGAAGCAGATCCCCGTCGGCGACGTGCTCATCGTGGGCGGCGGGAACAGCGGTGTGCAGCTGGCCCGCGAACTGTCCGCGTCGCACACCGTGACGCTGTCCGTGCGAACCCGGCGGCAGCATCGCCCCGCGATGAGCTATCCCGCCGCGGCGGGGGAGAGGGTGCCGCTGTTCTCGCGGGAGCGTCGCCCCGAGCCGATCTTCGGCGACAGCTATGAGCAGCTGCGCCGCGTCGGGGTCACGATCGCAGCTGCGGTGCAGGACGCGGCCGGCGCCGGGGTGACCTTCGCCGATGGCACGCAGGCATCCCCCCGCTCGGTGATCCTCGCCACCGGCTACACCCCTGGCGACGACTGGCTCCCGGAACCGGCCCGCGTCGACCGGCCGCGGCGCACCCTGACCGGCCTGCCCGGGCTGTTCGTGGCGGGGATGCCGCAGTACGGCGGCCGCGGCTCCGACACCCTCGCCGGGGTCTGGAAAGACGCGACGACGATCGCCCAGCACATCATCAACCGGCCCTGAAAGGACCACCGCCTTGACCACCGTCACCGACCACGAACACCCGCACCGATCCGGCTCACGGAGACGCATCCTCCTCCTGTCCACTCTGACGACGCTGCTGCTGGCCGCCGGGCTCCTGTTCGCCACCGCGGCGCCCGCAGCCGCGCACGATGAGATCGTCTCCTCCTCCCCGGAAGCCGGATCCACGGTCAGCGTGGTCCCGGAGGAGATTTCGCTGACGTTCAGCGGCGAGATCCTCACCGATTTCAGCGCCGTGATCATTGAGGTGGTCGCCCCGGACGGGCAGAACATCGCATCGGGGGATCCGGTCATCGACGGGACCACGGTCACCCAGGCGGTGACGCCTGGTCAGGCGGGCGTGTACACGGTGCGGTGGCGGGTCGTGTCCAGCGACGGGCACCCGATCAGCAACGAGTACCAGTACACCGTCGAAGCGGTCACCGTCCCCACCAGCGCCCCTACCCCCGAAGCGACCGAGGAGCAGACACCCGACCCGTCTCCCACATCTGCCGCCAATACGTCCGGAGAGGTTCACAACGGGCCATCCGGAGGTGGGGAACTCCTCCCCGTCCTTGCGGTCCTGAGTGGCGTAATCGTGCTGGGCGGCGCGCTGGTGGTCGTGCTCATGGTGGCCAGAGAGCGTCGTCGCCGCGACCGAGCAGCCGCGGCCGCGGCCGCCGCGGATGGTGGAACCGCCGACGACCAGCAACAGAAGGAGAACCCCTCATGAAATGTCCGGTCGACGGGACCGCCCTGCTGATCACGGAACGCTCCGGGGTCGAGATCGACTACTGCCCGCAGTGCCGGGGCGTCTGGCTGGACCGTGGCGAGCTCGACAAGATCATCGACCGCGCCGCCGACCTTGCTGGCGGCGGCCGGCAAACCAGCACCGCCCCCTATCCGCGCGAGGGCGACCACCGTTCTGACCGCGACAGGGATCATCACGGTCGCTCCGGGCGTCGGCGGAAGGAAGGGTTCCTCGGTGACCTCTTCGACTTCTGACACCAAAAACCTCTTCCTGATAGCCGGTCTGATGACCGGGTTATCAGCGGCCCTCGCGAACGCAGGAGGAGCCGCTGATGGTTCGTGAGCAGACCCGGCGGTTCGCGGTCGCGTGCCTGGCCGCCGCTGTGGTGGTCCTGGTCGACCAGGCGACGAAGGCGGCCGCACTGGGAGGGTTGAGTCAGGAGGAGCGGATCCCGCTGCTGGGGGATCTGCTTGGGCTGCAGCTCGCGTTCAACCCCGGCGCGATCCTCTCCCTCGGAGCCGGGGTCACCGGGCTGCTCACTCTCCTCGGGGTCGGTGCCGTGGTGCTGCTGGTCGTCGCCGCCGCGCGGGCGCGGACCGGATGGTGGGCGATGGGGATCGGCCTGATCCTCGGGGGCGCGATCGGGAACCTGATCGACCGGCTGTTCTCCCCCCCTGGGTTCGGGGTCGGGCACGTCACCGACTTCCTCGCCTACGGGAACCTGTTCATCGGCAACCTCGCCGACGTCGCCCTCGGTGCCGGCGTCATCGTCCTCGGCCTGAGCCTGTGGACCCGACACCGCCGCTCCCGCGTCAGCGCGGACAGCGCGGCGCCTGCGACGGGCTCCGTGGTGAGCGGGTCATGATGGCGAAGCAGCGGACCTCGTCCGTATACCAGCGCAACGCGTTCGCGCCGGGGCTGCTCGCGGCGGCGGTGTTGTTCCTCGCGCCGGTACTGATGGGCGGGGACTGGTTCACCGTTGTGCTGTTCGTCGCCGCGATCTTCGCGGTCATCGTGGGGTGGTTCGCGATCCAGGCGCGGCAGTGGTGGTGGTTGCCTGTGTTCGTCGTGATCGCCGTGATTTGGAACCCGGTGTTCCCGTTCCCGTTCACCGGCCCGGTGTGGACTGCGGCGCAGCCGGTCGCCGCGGTCGTGTTCCTGGTCGCCGGCGCCCTGATCAAGGTCAAGCGCGCATGATCCGCCGCCGCGTCCTTGCCGCCATGACGCTGGTCGCGGCGCTGCTGCTGGCCGGGTGCACGTCCAGCGACTCGCTCGCGCAGCAGTACCGGGACGGAAGCGAGAAGGGCTACATCGCCGGTGACTTCCAGATCGTCGAGATCCCGGATGCCGACCGCGGGGAGCCGGTGGTGTTCGAGGGCGTCACCGAGACCGGGGAGACGGTGTCCAGTGACGACTACCGCGGCGGGGTGCTGGTGGTGAACTTCTGGTACGCCGCGTGCGGGCCGTGCATCGTCGAAGCCCCGATGCTCGAGGAGGTCTGGCAGGAGTATCAGGACCAGGGCGTCGCGTTCCTCGGGGTGAACACCTACGACCAGCCAGCCACCGCACTGTCGTTCGCCCGTGACAACAACGTCACCTACCCGAGCGTGATCGACGTGAACGACGGACGGGTCAAGCTCGCGTTCGCGCAGGTCACTCCGATCCAGGCCACCCCCACCACCTTGGTCATCGACCAGGAGGGGCGGGTCGCGGCGCGGATCATCGGGCAGTTGGCCAGCGCGTCGATCCTGTCCACCCTGGTCGCCGACACCCTCGCCGAGGACACCTCATGAATCCGGGAGCGGTGATCGTCGACGGCGCCCTGTGGGTCGCGATCCTCGCCGGGCTGGTGTCGTTCGTGTCCCCGTGCGTGCTGCCGCTGGTGCCTGGCTACCTCGGCTACCTCGGCAGCACCACCACGACGACCGCGGCCCCCACGCTGGACGGGGGGCGCACGGTGACGGCGGAGCGCGCGCGGCTGCTGCTGGGCGTGACATTGTTCATCGCCGGGTTCACCGTGGTGTTCGTCGCCGTCACGATCCTCGGCGGCACCTTCGGGTACCTGCTGCTGCAATACGCCAATGTGCTCACTCGCGTCTTCGGGGTCGTCATCATCGCCCTCGGCCTGGTGTTCCTCGGCTTCTTCGGCATTGCCCAGCGCACCCTCCGCCCTCGCGCCCAGGGTAGGACCGGGCTGATCGGGGCGCCGCTTCTCGGGTTCGCGCTCGGCGTCGGCTGGACCCCCTGTATCGGCCCGACGCTCGCAGCGATCATCTCTATGTCGTGGAACCTCGGTGACCCCGCCCGCGCGGGCCTGCTCGGGCTCGCGTACTCGCTGGGCCTGGGCATCCCGTTCCTGATCCTCGCGGCCGGATGGGGGTGGGCGTCCCGATCGGTGACGTTCCTGCGCCGCCACATCCGCGCCCTGAACATCATCGGCGGGGCCATGCTCATCGCCCTCGGCCTGCTGATGGTGACCGGGCTGTGGACGGCACTGATGTCGCAGCTGCAACAGGTGGTGATCAATGTCCCCCTCCCGCTCTGACACCGGCATCGACGTCACCGCCGACCCGCTACGCCCCGGCGACCACGCCGACAGCGAATCCGCGACGGAGATCACCCAGCCGGCGCTGGGCATCACCGGGTGGTTGCGGTGGGCATGGCGGCAGCTGACCAGCATGCGCACCGCATTGGTCCTGCTGCTGTTCCTCGCGATCGCCGCCGTCCCCGGGTCCCTGTTCCCGCAGCGCAGCGCCGACCCCAACGGTGTCATCCAGTGGGAGCGGGACAACCCTGACGTGTTCCCCCTCGCCGATGCGGTCGGCCTGTTCGACGTGTACCTGTCGCCGTGGTTCTCCGCGATCTATCTGCTGCTGTTCACCTCCCTGATCGGCTGCGTGATCCCGCGCGCCAAGCACCACTACAAGGCGCTCCGCTCCCGCCCCCCTCGCACCCCGGCCCGGCTGTCGCGGCTCTCGGAGTACCGGGAACTGACCTTGCCGAGAGAGGAAGGGAGGACCGACCCGGCCGCGCACGCGATCGACGTCGCGGCAGAGCAGCTGCGCAAGGCCGGATACCGGGTGGAGCGATACGACGCCCGCGGAGCCGCGTCGGTGTCGGCCGAGCGCGGCTACCTGCGCGAGACCGGCAACCTGATCTTCCACGTCGCCCTCGTCGGCGTGCTGGTCTCGGTCGCGATCGGCGGGTCGTTCGCGTATACCGGGCAGCGGGTGGTGGTGGAGGGCACCACGTTCGTGAACGCGCTCAGCGACTACTCCTCGTTCAACCCCGGCCGTTTCGTCGACGGCACGGGCCTTGCCCCCTACTCGCTCACCCTCGACGACTTCCAGGTCTCCTACCGGCTGCCCGGCACCCCCGGCGCAGGCCAGGCCGGAGACTTCTCCGCCGACATCACCATCCGCCAACCCGGGCAGGACGATCGGGCGCAGAGCGTGATCGTGAACTACCCGATCACCGTCGACGGCGATCGCATCTACCTGCTCGGCAACGGCTACGCCCCCACCCTCACGATCCGCGACGCCGCCGGCGAGGTGGTGTACAGCGAGTCGCAGCCGTTCCTGCCGCAGGACTCCAACATGACCTCGCTGGGCATCATCAAGATCCCGGACGGGCTGCCCGAACAGGTCGGGCTGGTCGGGTTCTTCTACCCCACCCAGGGGGTGTTGCCCTCCGGCGCGTTCACCTCCGTCTACCCGGACGTGGTCAATCCGGTGCTGACTCTCAACGTGTTCAGCGGGGATCTCGGCATCGACGACGGCACTCCGAGGTCGGTGTACACGCTCGAGGTCGACGGGCTCACCCAGCACACCGGCGGCGACACCGCCGCCGACTCCCTTGAGCTCACCCCCGGCGCCACCGTCGACCTGCCGAACGGGTGGGGCACGATCACCTGGGAGGAGGTCACGGCGGAGGAGCCGGTGAAGCGGTTCGCGTCGCTGCAGATCCAACGCGACCCCAGCAGCGGCTGGGTGCTCGCGTTCTCCGTGCTCGCCACCCTCGGCCTGTTCGCCGGCCTGTTCGTGCCCCGCCGCCGGCTCTGGGTGAAAGCCCGCACCACCCCGGATGGTGTGCACGTCGAGTACGCGGGACTGGCCCGCGGCGAAGACCCCGCTTTGGCGCGCGCCGTCGACGAGTTCGCGACCCGCCACGCGCACGCCCTCGGCGTAGACCAGCCTGCGAAGGACACACCGTGACGACCGTGTGGATCCCGGACGCCCCGCCGACCCTCGGCGGGTTCCTCACCCCGGCCCCGCTTCCGGCTCCGGTGCTACCGCTCCTCGCGGGACTCCTCGCGGTCGCCTACCTGGCCGGTGCGATCCGGATGTGGGTCCGCGGCCGCGGCTGGCCGGTGTGGCGGACGGTCAGCTTCCTGCTCGGCTGCGTCGCCCTCGCCGCGGTCACCGGCCTGGCGGTGGAGAACTTCGGGTACGCCCTGTTCTCGGTGTTCATGTTCCAGCAGCTCACCCTGATGATGGCGATCCCGCCGCTGCTGGTCCTCGGCTCTCCCGGCACCCTGCTGCTGCGCGCCACCCCGCACCACGGCCCAGGTCTCCTGGTGCTCCGCGCCGCGCACGCCGGGCTACGCAGTCGCACCGCACGGTGGCTGCTCAGCCCGTGGCTGGCGGTGCCGCTATACCTGGCCGCGTTTTACGGTCTGTACCTGGCGAACTTCGCCGATCCGATCCTGTCCACCGTCACCGGCCATACCCTCCTCGAGGTCGGGTTCCTGGTCGCCGGGATGCTGTTCACCATCCCGATCCTGTCGTCGGACCCGCTGCCGGTGCGGATGAGCCACGGCGGCCGCGCCCTGGACGTGTTCGCCGAGGCCGCCCTGCACGCCTTCTTCGGCGTCTTCCTGATGATGGCCACCACTACCCTCATCGACGGGTTCGCCGGCCCGACGAGCGCGCTGGGCATCGACCCGATCGAAGACCAGCGCCTCGCCGGCGGGCTGGCCTGGTCCTACGGCGAGGCCCCCACCTTGCTGATGCTCATCTACGTCATGCACCGCTGGTTCCGCGACGACACCGCCCAAGCGGTCGCCGCCGACCGTCGCGCCGACGCACACGGCGACCCTGAGCTCGACGCGTACAACGACTACCTCACCCGACTCCACCAGAAAGACACCTGACCGATGCGCACGCCTTTGCCGACACCCGCCCCGGCCGCCGCGCCGGAGCAGGAGACGCCGCGCCGCACCGTGGCGGCATGGTCGCTGCCGGTGTGGGCGGCGGTGCTGGCATCCGCGGCCGCCGGCCTGCTGCTGGATCTCGCCTCCGCACCGGTGGGGTGGTGGCCGTTGACGTTCGTGAGTGTCACGGTCGCCCTGGTGGCCCTGATCGGCCGCAGCATCGGCGGGGCGCTGCTGGTCGGCACTGTGTTCGGCGCCGTGTTCTACACGACCCATCTGGTGTGGGTGGGGGAGTTCCTCGGCCCGGTGCCGTGGCTTGCCCTCGCCGGGCTGGAAGCGGTCCTGTTCGGCGCGGGCGCGGTGCCGATCGCGCTCGCCTACCGGTGGACCGCCCGCTATCCGGCCCGCGGCCTCGTGCAGCTGCTCGCGGTACCGCCGCTGATCGGGGTTCTGTGGACGGCCCGTGAGGTGGTGATGGGTGCGTGGCCGTACTCCGGGTTCCCGTGGGCGCGCCTCGGGATGACCCAGGTGGGCGGCCCGCTCGCGGAGGCCGTGTCGTGGACGAGCGTGACCGGCCTGTCCCTGCTGATCGTCATTCTGTGCGCCTCTGTGGTGCAGTGGATCCGCGCCGGCGGCATCCGCTTCATGCTCGGGTTGCACCCTGCTGTGAGCGTCGCCGCTCTCCTGGTGATAGCGCCGCAGTTCCCCACCGCGCCGGCCGGGGAGTTCCGCGTGGGATGGGTGCAGGGCAACGGCCCCACCGGGTACTTCGACGACAAGGTGCCCGGCGACGTCCTGGCCGCGCAGACCGCCGCCACGGTGCCGCTGTACGGGCAGCCGATGGATCTGCTGGCCTGGCCGGAGGGCGGCGTCGACGCCGACCCGCTCAGTGATCCCGCCGCCGCCGAGGCGTTGGACCGGGTCGTGCGCTCGGCCGGGGCGCCGTTGCTGATGAACGCCGCCACCACCCGCGGCGACGATGTCTTCAACACGTCCCTGCTGTGGACCGCGGATCCCACGGGCCGGCAGTGGCACGACAAGGTCAACCCGGTCCCGTTCGGCGAGTACGTGCCGGACCGGTGGTTCTACGAGCTGATCGTCCCCGACCTGGTGGGCTTGATCCAACGCGAATACACCCCCGGCAGCAACCCGCCGCTCGTGCAGGTCGGCGACGTCGGGGTGGGGTTGGCGATCTGCTTCGACGTGATCTACGACGCCGTGATCTGGGACGGTGCCCGCGCCGGCGCAGAGGTGTTCGTGTTCCAGACCAACAACGCCGACTTCCGCGGCACCGACGAGAACCTGCAGCAGCTCGCGTTCGCCCGGATGCGCGCCATCGAAACCGGCCGCGCGGTCGTCAACGTCTCCACGGTGGGCACCAGCCAGGTCATCACCCCGGACGGCACCACCGTCGACAGCATCGGCGTCGACACCGTTGACGCGTCGATCACCACCGTCCCGCTGCGCACCGGACTCACCCCGGCGGTGATCCTCGGTCCCTGGCTCACCGCTCTCATCGTCCTCGCTGCCGCCGGCGCTCTCACCGCGGCGGGGTTCTCCCACCGTGCCCGCACGCGTGCGGCCGCCGCAGATCGTTCGACTGATCCGGGGAGGCACCCATGAACACGCCACGGATGAGGCCTGCCGGAGGTCGACTGGCCTGGTCGCTGCGAACGCTGGCGACGGGCAGCGATCTCACCCTTCCTGGTGACCTGACGGCGGAGGAGTGTGGGTGCGCGCCCACGCCCGCGGAGAGCCGCGCATTCCGGGCCGGGGTGAGCCGGCGCACTCTGCTGACGGCGGGAACATTGAGCGCGGCCGTGGACTCGCTGGCCTGGCTGGAAGCGAACGCGGGCTGACCGATGTGCACGGATCTACCGCGCCACCCCGCTCGCGGGCACCCCCTGACCGCAACGACGAAGAGGACGACCCTGCCATGACCGGAACCGACGCGCTCTCCCTCGACGGCATCTCACTGCTGCTGGTGTGGACGGCGATCGCCACCTACCTGCTCGCGTTCATCGCGTACACCATCGACCTGGCCGGGCGCTCCGTCCCCGCCAGCGTCCCGCAGCGGGAGCCGGTCCTGGCCGGCGCTACCGCACGGGCGGGCCAGCAGACGGACAACGCCCAGAGTGGGTCGGTGGACAGTGTTCGCACGCCGCCCGCGCAGCGTCAACGGCTGCTGTGGGCGCGGATCGGGACGTCGCTGACGGTCCTCGCGTTCCTGTTCCACCTGGCCGGCACCATCCTGCGCGGCATCGCCGCGGAGCGGGTGCCGTGGGCGAACATGTACGAGTTCGCGCTGACCGGCACGGTCTTGATCGTGGCCGTCTACCTGCTGGTGCTGCGCCGCTACGACCTCCGCTTCCTCGGTGCGTTCCTGATCGGCATGGTGGTGCTGCTGCTGGGTGGCGCGACGGTCTCGTTCTACGTCGAGGTCGTTCCGCTGATGGATCCGCTCAAGAGCGTGTGGCTGGTCATCCACGTCTTCGTCGCGTCCCTGGCCACCGCCCTGTTCGCGATCGCCTGCGGCATCTCCATCACCCAGCTCCTGCAGGCCCGCCGGGAGCGCCGCACCCGAGCATCCTCGGACACTGCCCGCGCCGACGGTCTTGGGTTTCTGCGCACTCTGCCCGCCGCCGACGTGCTCGAGTCCCTCGCGTACCGGTTCGCGATCGTGGGGTTCGTGTTCTGGACGTTCACCCTGATCGCCGGCGCGATCTGGGCCAACGACTCCTGGGGTCGCTACTGGGGCTTCGATGTCAAGGAGGTGTGGACGTTCGTGATCTGGGTGCTCTACGCCGGCTACATCCACGCCCGCGCGACCCGCGGCTGGCGCGGCACCCGCTCCGCCTGGCTGTCCATCATCGGGTTCGTCGCGGTGCTGTTCAACTTCACGATCGTGAACATGTTCTTCCAGGGCCTCCACTCCTACTCCGGGCTCACATGACCCCGCACCCCTGCCCCGCCCTCTTGCCCGAGCCGAAAGCACGCACATGACCCCGATACTCTCGATTCCCGCCACCACGGGTGCGGATGCCACTGAACGCGGACAGCGGTCACTCCGACCGCGACAGGAATGACTCCTCGCGTCTTGCGGGTCGCAGGGCCTGCGATCCTCGGCGGGGTCGCACTCATCGCCTTGGTCGGGGCGTTGTGGTTCGGTGGGGGTGCTGCGCAGATCCCACTCGGCGACGCCGGCCCTGTTGTGCGCTGGGGGCTTCCGGTCACGAAACTGGTCGTGAATCTCGCCGCCGCGGGCATGGTCGGTGTGCTCGTGACCGCCTTGTTCACGCTGCGGGCCGGTGAGCGCGAGTTCGACGTCGCCCTCGATACCGCGTCGATCTCTGCAGCCCTGTTCACCGTGGCCGCGGGCGCGACCGGGTTCCTCACGCTTCTCAGCGTGTTCAACCCGGCCATCGACGCAGGCCCCCAGTTCGGTGCCCAGCTCGGCCGGTTCCTCGTCGAGCTCGAGGTCGGCAGGACATGGCTGATCACGACGGTCGCCGGCGCCGCCCTCACCGTCCTGACATTCGCCGTGCGGTCCTGGGTCGGGACGCTTCTGGTCGCCCTGGTGGCGGTGGCCTCGCTCGTGCCGATGGGCACGCAGGGGCACTCCGGCGATGACGCCTTCCACCACGAGGCGATGATGGCGCTCATCCTGCACATCATCGGCGCCGCGGTGTGGCTCGGCGGGCTCCTGCTGCTCATCGCCGTCCGTCCAGCCCTCGACCGTCGCCGCATCCCCGATCTCGTCGCCCGCTACTCGAGCATCGCTCTGGCCGCGTTCGTGCTCGTCGCCGTGTCCGGCACGGTGCGCGCCGCCATCGGCCTGCAGGAGTGGTCCGATCTGCTCTCGCCCTATGGCGCGATCTTGGGCATCAAGGTCGTCGCGCTCGTCGGCCTCGGCCTCTTCGGGGCGTGGTACCGCACCCGCCTGATCGGCAGGATGCGCAGCTCCGACGCGGCATCCCGCCCTTTCTGGATGCTCATCGCGTTCGAGCTGGCACTGATGGGTGTGGCCAGCGGCGCCGCCGCAGCGCTGGCCCGCACTCCGCCACCGAACCCGGCCCCGCTTCCCGAGATCCCCTCGCCGGCAGAACGCCTCACCGGTGCCCCGCTGCCCCCGGAGCTCACGATCGAACGGTGGGTCACCGCGTGGAACGTGGACATGTTGTGGGCGGTGCTCGCCGGGTTCGCGATCTTCTTCTATCTCGCCGGGGTGTGGCGGCTGCGCCGGCGCGGCGACGCGTGGCCTGTGTATCGCACGATCATGTGGGTCGCCGGCAT
Source organism: Microbacterium sp. HM-570 (assembly GCF_054165885.1). NCBI lineage: Bacteria > Bacillati > Actinomycetota > Actinomycetes > Micrococcales > Microbacteriaceae > Microbacterium > Microbacterium sp. HM-570. The sequence continues at coordinate 1,814,113 of NZ_CM135111.1, read as the reverse complement.
GGTGCTGCTGGTCTGGGTCACCGGCGGCGTCGTCAACGTCTACCAGGACTACCTGTTCAGCATGCACATGGTGGGGCACATGCTGCTCACGATGGCGATCCCGGTGCTGCTGGTCGCCGGCGCCCCGGTGACCCTCGCCGCCCGGGCGATCCGCAAACGCGACGACGGCACCCGCGGCGGGCGGGAGTGGATCCTGTGGGCGGTGCATTCGCCCGTCGCCCGCATCCTGACGAACCCGTTCGTCGCGGCCGCCCTGTTCATCGGCTCACTGTGGGTGTTCTATTACACCGACCTGTTCCGCTGGTCGCTGTACGACCACCTCGGCCACCAGTGGATGATCGCGCACTTCCTCATCACCGGCTACCTGTTCGCGCTCTCCCTGATCGGCATCGACCCGGTGCCGTGGCGGCTTCCCTACGCCGGCAGGCTGCTGCTGCTCATCGGTGTGATGGCGATGCACGCGTTCTTCGGCATCGCCATCATGATGCAGTCGGGGCTGATGGTCGCCGACTGGTTCGGGTCGATGGGTCGCACCTGGGGTGTCACACCGCTCGAGGATCAGTACACCGGCGGCGGTATCGCGTGGTCGATCGGTGAGATCCCCACCCTGATCCTCGCGATCACGGTCGCGATTCAGTGGAGTCGCAGCGACGACCGCGAGACCAAGCGGCGAGACCGGCACGCCGACCGCACCGGCGAAGCCGAGCTCGAGGCCTACAACGCACGCCTCACCGAGCTCGCCGACCGCGATGCTCGCAGCCGCAGATAGGGCGCACTACGTGACGACGAAAGAGGAGCTCGCCGACCGCTACGGTCGGGGACCGCGGCCCATCCGCCGCCGCGTGTTCTGGGTCACCGTCGCGACGGCGGCAATCCTGTCTGTCGCCGGGCTTTCGTGGCTGACTGTCTCGAACTCGCTCGACGACGTCGGATTCGACGAGACCGGATACGAGCTGGTCGATGCGCGCACCGTGACCGTATCCTTCCAAGCCACGCCACCCGCTGGGACGTCGTTCGCATGCGCGGTGCAGGCATTGGATGAGGACTTCGGCATCGTCGGTTGGCGGGTCATCGAGTACCCCGCGTCCGAGGAGATCACACGAGCACTCGTGGAGACCATCCCGACCGTCGCGCAGGCAACGACCGGCACCGTGCAATCCTGCTGGGCCACATAGCCGCGCAAGGGAGGCCGTCGCCTGCGCCGGCTGAGTCTCTCAAGCGGTGGGCCTGTCTTCGTGGTCGATGCCGTGGTGCTCTTTGCCGCGCTCGAAGTTGAGCAGGCGGAGTGCGTTGCCGACGACGATCAGGGTGGAGCCTTCGTGGATGAGTACGACCGCGCCGATGTTCAGGCCGAGGAAGGTGGCGAGGATGAGGAACGCGACGATCGCGAGGCTGGCGATGAGGTTCTGCCGGATGATGCGGCTGGTGGCGCGGCTGAGCCGCACGGCGAACGGGACGCGGCCGAGGTCGTCGCTCATCAGCGCGATGTCGCAGGTTTCCAACGCGACGGTGGAGCCGGCGGCGCCCATCGCGATGCCGACGTCGGCGCGGGCCATCGCGGGGGCGTCGTTGACGCCGTCGCCGACCATCGCGATCGGTCGGTGGGTTTCGGCGAGGCGGGTGATCTGAGCGACTTTGTCCTCGGGGAGCAGTTCGCCGATCGCGGTGTCGACGCCGACTTCCCGGCCGACCGCGTCGGCGACGCGCTGGTTGTCGCCGGAGATCATCACGAGCTGCCCCACGTTCGCGCCCCGGAGCGCGCTGAGCACCTGGGCGGACTCCGCGCGGGACGCATCCATCACGCCGACGATGCCGAGGAACCGGTCGCCACGGCGGATGATCATCAGCGTCTGCCCGGAGTCCCGCGCCTGCGTGTACGCGTCGGCGAGCGTGCCGGTCAGCGCGAGTTGCTGCTCGTCGAACATGCGCAGGTTGCCGACGTCGACCCGCTCGCCGTCGATCGTCGCCGTGACGCCACGCCCGACGACCGCGTTCAGGTCTGTCGCGGTGAGGCGCTCGGCCTGGGGGACGCGGGGCTCGAGGTCGCGGACGATCGCCTCGGCCAGCGGGTGATCGCTGAGCGCTTCGACAGCGACCAGAGTGCGGATCAGCTCGGACTCGGGCACGTCGGCGGCGGGGGTGACGGACGTCACCCGGGGGGCACCCCAGGTCAGGGTGCCGGTCTTGTCGAACGCCATCGCCTTGACCCGCCCGAGCGTCTCGAGCGGGGCGCCGCCCTTGACGAGCACCCCGGCACGCGCAGCACGGGCGACCCCTGCCAGCACCGCGGCCGGGGTTGCGATCGCGAGCGCGCAGGGGCTGGCGGCGACGAGCACGGTCATGGCGAGGTAGAACGCGTCGGGGAACGGTTGCGCGAACGCGAGCCAGGAGATCAGGAGGGTGACGGCGACCCCGAGGATCACGGCGGGCACGTACCAACGCTGGAACCGGTCGATGAACTGCTGTGTGGGGGAGGCGGCCTGGTCGGCGGAGCGGACGAGCTCGACGACCTTGCTGAGCGTCGAGTCCGCGGAGGTCGCGGTGACCTCGACCTCGAGCACGCCGGACCCGTTCACGGTGCCGGCGAACACACGGTTGGCGGCGGGCAGGGTGTCGACGGTGCGCATCGCCCGCTCCGGGTCGGCCACCGGCTCCTTCTCCACCGGAATCGACTCCCCGGTGACCGCGGACTGATCCACCGCGGACACCCCGGAGATCACGAACCCGTCTGAGGGAATGCGGGAGTTCGGGCGGATGACGACGATGTCCCCGACGACGATCTCCTCCACCGGCACCTCCACCGGCTCGTCCCCGCCGCGGCGCACCAGGGCGCTGCGGGGAGCGAGCTCGGCCAGGGACTCGATGGACTTGCTGGCACGGCTGAGGGCGTATTCCTCGAGCGCGTGGCCGAGGCTGAACAGGAACAGCAGCACCGCCCCTTCCGCCCACCGGCCGATGAGGGCGGCGCCGATCGCGGCCACCAGCATGAGGAAGTCGACCTCGAACTTCCCTCGCATCGTCGAGGCGATCGCGGTGCGGAACGTGAAGAACCCACCGAAGAAGTAGGTGGCGAGGAAGAACACCAACGGCCACCCGACCATCGGCAGCCCCAACGCGAACTCGGCGATCATCCCGCCGGCGTAGGTCACGCCCGCGGCGATCGCGAACCACAGCTCCCACCGGGCCGAACCGTGGGAATGGTCGTGCGTCTCCGCAGCGGGCGCGGTAGTCGTCGGGGAAGAAGCAGTCATGCGACCAGGATACATCACAAGATCATGATATATTGTAGTTGTGAATGATTATCGTGGTCGGAGGGCACAATGGTGAGCATGGCCGGTACTGAGACGCGTCGGGAAGCAGGCACCCTGTCCGTAGCGGATGCTGAGCGTCTCGCCGAGATCATGCAGGCACTGGCGTCACCTGTGCGGCTGCGCATTCTGAGCGCGCTGAGTGTTCAGCCGAGCACCGTGACCGACCTCAGCGAACAGCTGCACATCGGACAGACGACCACATCGAACCATTTGCGGCTGCTGCGGCATCTGAGCCTGGTCCTTGGCACGCGCGACGGCCGGCACATCCACTACTCGCTCTTCGACGACCACGTCTCCGAACTGCTCGAGGAGGCCATCGGGCACCTCGAGCATCTGCCCGGCGGAGGATGACGCCTGCCGGAGCTCCCCGATTGACGAGAGTATTCCCGTTCACGTCGGGGGGCGCTGCTGCGGCCGGGGAGAGCGCGTCGCTGCCGGTTCGGACACGCTGCATGGTGTGTAGCCGATCGCCGCGACGGCCATGAGCTCTTGTAAGAATCCGCCACTACTCGCGGAATCCTGAACCCGAAACCCCAGCCAACTACCGTGGAATCGCGGCATTCCTCGCCATCTCGAGCGGGAACCTACACATCGGCGATCTCGTGCCTCTGGTGGCGTTGACGGATCAGGCGTTGATGAGCTCGTAGAGCGACCCATGCTTGCTCGTCATGGCGGACTCGACCGACGTGGCGAGGGCAGTATCGCGGACGAGGATGCCGAACTCGACGTTGCGGTTCTCGGCGGAGTAGCTGAAGTTCGCACTGGTGATCAGGAGCAGCTCGTGGTCGACCACGATGAACTTCGCGTGGCTGACGACCTGCTTGCCGTTCGGCAGGAGCGCAGAGCGGTACACCGTGGCTCGTGGGAGCTGCGCCTTGACCGTCGAGGCGCCGGCGACTGCGGCGTCGACGTAGACGGTGACGACGACGCCGGGCTGCTCGGACGCTGCCTTCAGCGCCGTCCACATCTGTGACGTGTCCTGGAAGTTATAGGTCGCCGCCGTAACCGACTGCCGTGCTGCTCCGACGATGCGGTGGAACTCGCTTGTCAGGTGGCCGGTGTTGGCTTCGTTGCCGGGCATTGTCCATACCGGGGTCAGCTCGCGCAGAACGGTCTTTGCGCCGGCGATCGCGCGCAGGACACTGGTGGAACGTTCGCGGTCGCCGGGTCCAAACCCGGAGGCGGCGAGCAGGTCCTTCACCTGTTCGCGCCGGCTGATCGCGATCTCGCGGACGGCGACGCTGACGGGCGTGCCGGTCTCGAACTGCAGGGCGAGCCGCTCCGCCTCGGTTGCGGTGAGGAAGGTGCCGAGTTCGGCAAGCGGGTCAGAGGCCATAGTTGCCGAAGAACCCTGGCACGGTCGGTCCGTTCGCGGTCGGGAGGTCGAGCAGGAACCGTCGGTCGAGGAAGCGGTTGGCCTTCTCACACGAGGTTTCGGAGGCAAAGCAGCAGGTGTGGCAGGCGGCGCCATGAAGGAAGTCCTCGGGGTCCGACGGCGTGCGCTGGGCGCAGACCGGGTCAGAGGAACAGCGCCAAGCCCGGCGAACCGCCGAGAGCACGATGCCCTGAAGCTGCTCCGGCTCCGACAAGGCCACCAGTCCGCCGAGAGTGCCTTCGCTGTCGGAGGCGGTCGTGCAGATGAGCAGTCCCGCCGCGGCCTCGCGTCCGGGCTCGTCCCGCCATGCGTAGATGCGCTCGGTCAGGCTGGCAGCACCATAGCCTGAGTACATGGCCATCTCGCGGATGAGGATGTGCGACAGGGTGTGGACGAGCCAGTAGCGCGGCCCGGGCAGGCGGGTGTCGGGGTTGATGGTGGCGGCGGTCTCGGAGAAGCGGCGGGCGAAGTTCCGGCGGTGGGCTTCGAGGTGGGAGTTCCAGAGCGGGGTGGTCTCGATGTGCCGTTCCCACTGAGAGACGGCGTCGAGGTCGAGTTGCAGGAAGATGCCTTCGCCGCGGTCTTCCGTGGCGGGGACCCAGGTGGGCTTGCCGATGCGGGTCAAGTCGACCAGGCGGGATGCGACGTCGTTGACGCGATCCATCTCGTCGAGACGCGTGAACCCGAGGACGGCATTGACCCGCTTCATCCGGTTGACGCCGACGACGCGCTTGACGCGGGGGTGCAGCTCTGTGCCGCGCTGCATCTCGGTGACCATGAGTCCGGTGTTGTTCTGCTGTTCGGGGAACAAGGCCGGCTTCTGGAGGTAGCGCCATTCGGGGATGAGTAGTTCGATCGGGTCCCAGTTGGCGCGGCGCTCCTCCCGGTCTTCTTCGGACTCGGGCGGTGCAAGCACGTCCGCGACGGCGATGGCGATGTCGTCGTCGGTGAGTCCGGTGACGTCGATGTTGCGCGCGCCCGCCAGTGCGCGGATGACCGGGATCTGGTCGGCGAACTGCCGAATTTGGTCGATGCCGAGTTCGACACGAAGGTGGTCGGCGAGTGCTTCCTTCTGTTCGGCGTCGGAGCGCGGCATGACGATGATGCTCTGCGTCGAGGGGAACCACAGGTTCGAGGCTCCCATCATGATGAGCGCGGGCCGCGCCTTGCAGCCGGGGAAGAATGCGCCGAGGTGAGGGTGGCGTCCCCGGCACGTCTGGGGCAGCTTGAGCCGCCCCTTCGCTCCTTGGGCCTCGGCCATGCCGCGTGTGGCGCTGCACGACTGGCAGATGATCGTGGAGCCGACGCTCTTGCCGACGTTGGCGTCACGCATCTTCAGGTCGGGATTCTCAGCGTTCGGGCACCTCTGGCCCCGGTGAACCCAGAGCGTGTAGGGGAACTCGTCGAGATGTCCGTTGGTGCAGGTCAGCAGGTGCTGTGCAGGGACGGCGGGGCTTCCCTCGCGGCGTCCTCGACCGCCGCGACCAGGGCAGGGCTTGTGAGTGAACTGGGCGAGGTCGGGCCGGAACGGATGGGTGTTCGTGTAAGTGAATCGCGTGAGTGGGCCGAGGTAGTCGCAGCCAGTGCATCGGAACCACTGTGGGAACACCCGCGCGGGAAGGCCGAGGTCCGAGCCCTCGGTCGACATCGCGCCCTTCTTGGGCTGCCACGGGAACGGCCGCAGCGCGTCGACCTGCGGCCCCAGGTGCAGACGGACGACGTTGAGCAAGCGCGGTTCGAGGATCGTCGGGACGACCTCGCGGCGTTTCCAGATCGGCTCCCACGATGTCGTCGTGTCCGGGGATGAACGAGATTGTTCCGAGCCTGGTCCAATAGCTGATGAGCCAGCGCTGGAGAAGGTCGGCCTGCTCGTGGCGTTCGAGGAGTGTGCGTGCCGGGTCCGCGATCGCGGCATCCCAGTCGTCGATCTCGAAGACGGCGTCGATGAGTTCAGCGCGGGTTGGTCCAGTGCCATGCTGGTCCCACCACGCGAGAGTGAGCAGGCCGGCTCTGTTTGCGGTCGAGGCGCCCGCCGGCTCTTCGATCGTTCCCAGGAGCGCGCCCAGGTAGGGGTCCTCCGCGGCGGTCGAGAACGATTCGTAGCGATCCTCAACGACGCCCATAGAGGAAGGATGCCATACCAATTAGGCATTCCGGTGCTCGGTAGCAGGTCGAGCTACCGCCCCGCCGTCGTTGGCTCCCACTGGATCGTGAAGGTTCCGGCCGCGCGCGCGTCAGCCTCGGCCTCGAGTCGCAGTGCGTAGTCCCATGTCGGGTGCACCGCACGCTGGTAGATCCTGATCCGCTCAGGAGTGACCTCGTCGGTCCGCCGGACAAGTCCCAGCTGCTTGAGGCGCTTCAGCAAGGCGTGGATCGTACTGGTCGACAGCCCCGTGGCATCTGCCACGGACGGCGTGGAGAACTTCCCGTCGGGAGAACGCGCGATCTCGGCCATGAGCGCGAGCATGTGGTTGCTGCCGAAGGCAAGCTTCGAGAGCTCCTCGCTCTGTTCGCTCGGCATGGTCTCCACCGCCTCATTTTCGCATGAGGCGCTCAGCGCAGGAGGAGCATCGCAGGGCGAAATCCAACGGCGTGGCGCGTGTTGTGTAGCTGACGCCCCCAGCGTAAATGTCACATTCACTACCCGCATCCTTCGGCGTGCGAGAAGCCTCAAACACGAAGGACTCGGACCGCGTGTCGAAGCTGCGGAACGTAGGTGACCTCCGTACGTTAAGAGTCAAGAATTATGACTCTAGGCTCGTGACTTTTAGGAGGTCACCATGACGACGTCATTGCCGGGTTACACGCTGAGATTCGATCGGGATGACCTCGAACGGGGCGAGCTATCGGACCTGGACGCCCCCCATGTCTTCGAGGCCGAGCCTCGGCGGACGTTCCGCTGGCATCGCGGACAGCGCCACTACCCGGGGCGCTACTGGTCGGCAACGACGGAGGGCTTCGTCGGGTACGAGAGCCGCCTCGAACTCGCGGCGCTACTCCTGGAGGACTTCGACCACCGGGCCGTTCGCATCGCCTCGCAGCCGTTCGAGCTGATCGCCGACCGCGACGGTGTCGAGCGAAGCTACGTGCCCGACTACCTGATTGAGCACGACGACCACCGATTCACGGTCATCGAAGTCAAGCCCAAGCGCCGGCTCGAGGATCCTGACATCGCGGGTGCTCTCCGGTGGGCGGGCGACATCATCCAGTCGCGCGGGTGGGCATACCGGATCGTCACAGAACCCGCCCCTGCACTGCTCTCCAACATCCGGTTCCTCGCGGGCTACAGGCGTCGCTGGCAGTTCCCTCAGCGAGACGTCGATCTGGTCGAGGAAGCCACTCGCGAGGCACCCACACTCGGCGCGGGTCTGCGGAGTGCTGGCGCCGCCTTGAGTGACGCTCCCTATGCGCGAGCGGTCGTGCTGCACCTGCTCTGGCGCCGCTTGATTCTCTGCGACCTCACCTCCGCCCTTGCCAACCACACCCAATTGGAGATGCCATGAGCCACAACTTTGAAATCCGGGTCGGCAGCACCGTCTCGTACGACGGCTGTCTCTGCACCGTCATCGAGATCGCCGGCGATGCCGTCGTCCTCGTCGACGGCGCCAAGAGAACCCGACGGGTTCGACTCGTCGAGCTCCTTCGCGACGCGATGGACGCATTCGGACTGCCGTCGGAGGAGGTCGCACTCACACCGCTCGCGCTGATCTGGGCGGACGCGACGGAAGCGCAACGCGATGAGGCGCGAACAAAGGCCGCGCACATCCGCGAGATGCGCACGGGCTTTGCGTCGGGGCTGCCGACGCTCGCTCAGCCGCACGAGCCTCGACCGGAGTACAACCCGAAGCTCACAACCATTCACCAGCGTCGTCGTACCAAGGCTGCAGAGCTCGGAGTCAGTCCGAAGACGTTGAAGCGCTGGGACGATCGGTTCGACGAGGGCGAAGATCTCGCGCTGCTCGACTTCCGGAAGACATCGTGGACGCCGGCGCTCTCCGGCCTCGATCCGCGCTGGGTTGACATGTGCCGGCGCGTCGTTGAGGAGAACGTGCGCGGCGCCAAGCGCAGCGTCACGACCACGCTCGCGATCGTGCTGGCAAGGGTCAACCGGGAATACCCGGATGCCGATGTGCGGATCCCCTCCGATTCGACCGCTCGCGACGCGGTCGCCGAACTCACCCGTGGCAAGGGGACGTTCGGCGCGAGCATGCGCGCGCAACGATCCATCGACACACGGCCGCCCGTGCCGTACGGACGGTTGGTCGCGACAAGACCCGGTGAGTACGTCGTCCTCGACACCACACCCCTCAACGTCTTCGGCGTCGCGCCGGTCACCGGCAAGTGGATACGCGCCGAGCTGACCGTTGCCCTCGACCTCTACGACCGGTCGATCCTCGGGCTTCGCCTTGCGCCCGTCTCGACCAAGGCGGTGGATGTCGCGGGAGTGCTGATGGAAGCGCTCATGCCGCGCGAGATGCCGGCGGAGTGGGGCGACCGAGCGACCTGGCCGTTCCACGGCGTACCCGAGAACATCGTTATCGACGTCGAGAACCTCAAGGCGCTGCGGTTCCGCCGACCCGGCATCCTTCCCGACACGATCATCATCGATCACGGTAAGCCATTCATGTCGATCCACGTGGCGAGCGTGTGCCAGCGACTCGGGATCTCCATCCAGCCCGCGCACGTCTATACCGGCACCGACAAGGCGTGGGTGGAACGGTGGTTCCGCACCATCAACGAGGTGCTGCAAGAGCTACCCGGCTACAAGGGCTCAGACATCGCCTCGCGGGGTGAGGCGCCCGAGGTGGAAGCCGTCTACACGATCCCGCAGCTGGAGCAGATCCTGCGGGAGTGGATCGCGACGATCTACCACGTTCGCCCGCACGACGGACTTGTCGACTCGCAGCTGCCGGCGGCCAAGATGAGCCCCGCTCAGAAGTTCGAGCAGGGGATCGCGGTGGCCGGCCGCATCCGTGTCCCATCGAACCCGAACCTGCTGCTCGAGATGCTCCCCGTCGTGAAGCGCAAGTTCAACCACTACGGCGTCGAGGTCGGCACTCTCCGCTACAACGGCGACATCGTCGGGAAGTACTACGACCGATCACGGGCGATGGCAAAGAGCAAGCGGAAGTGGCAGTTCTCGGTGAACCCCGACGACTTCTCGCAGATCTACTTCAACGACCCCGACGACAACTCCTGGCACGTGCTGCGCTGGGAGCACGCGCCGAAGGTCCCGGTGCCGTTCAGCTTCGACGCCCTCGAGTACGCCAAGGGCATCGCTCTCGACCGTCGCAACGGTGTGAATGTGTCCGAAGTGCTCGGTGAACTCCTCGAACGGTGGGGTGCCGGCCGTGCGAGCACGCCTGCCGAGAAGCGCATTAGCGCGCGACTGGCTGCCCAGCTCGCCGAGACCGCGGACGGCCCAGACAGCCCGTTCTTCCCGCACATCGCCAAGCAGATCGCGCAGCAGACGGCTGGACCGGATCTGAGCGAGGAGCTGGGCATGGTCTCGTTCTCACCAGCACAGGCGAGCGAAAACGACGATCCGCTCGCGCTCACCGCCGACGAGCTCATCGAAGAGGACCTCGACGACATCGACCTCCTGGAGGACCTGTGATCCTTCCGCTCGAGCGCGACGAACTCCTCTCTCGCTGGGAGGGGTGGCGGGACTTCGCCGAAGCGCCAGCCCTTGAGCAGCCCGAGCGGCTGTCGGCGAGACAGATCGAGGAGCTCAGCGAGGACGAGCGTGTCGCCTACGACTACCACCGCGAGCGATATCACGCGAACTTCCTGGTGAAGACTCCGCAGGTCGTGAGGCTGAACGGACGCCTCTGGGACCTGCTCGATGCGAACCAACAGGGCCCGTCTCGGGTGAAGGGCGCCGCGGTCATCGACTCGCCGCCCGGGCTCGGCAAGACCACCGCCGTCGACGCGTTCGGGCGGGCGTTTCACCAACGGCAGATCCTGCGGCACGGACGTGACTTCGACGACGGGCAGACGCTCCACATCCCCGTCTGCAGGGTGGCGTTTTCCGGGAACACGACGACGCGTGCGTTGAACGAGTCCATCCTGAACTTCTACAACCATCCTTCCGCCGACGCCTCGAGGAGCCGATACCTGCGCAACCGAAACCTGGCTGCGCTGGCAGCCGAGTCGGTTCGCCGTCACGGCACGCGGTTGATCATCGTCGACGACGTGCACTTCCTGAAGATCCACACCGACGAGGGAGTCGCGCTGGCCAACGAGCTGAAGTGGCTCGCCAACGAGTACCCGGCGACCTTCCTCTTCACAGGCGTCAACATGAGCAGCACAGGGCTGCTCAGTGAAAGCAAGACCGACAAGAAGCTCGCGATGTCGCAGATCGCGCGGCGTTGGACACGCCTGACCCTCCCGCCATTCGCGCACCCGGTCGGTGAGCACCGAAAGACCTGGATGACCTTGCTGGGCGCGATCGACGCGCGCCTTGTGCTGGCCAACGCGCGACCGCACATGCTCCGTGAGCAAGCGGACTACCTCTACGAACGCTCAACCGGAATGATCGGCTCGCTCTTTAAGCTGATCACCCTCGGTGCTGTGCACGCCATGCGTGACGGCACTGAGGAACTGACCCGTGCGGTGCTGGACGAGATCGACATCGACGTGGCAGCCGAGGATGCGCGGGAGGTCGTTGCAATGGAGCTCGAGGAGAAGAAGCTCGCGGCCAAGCGGAGCAAGCCTCGGTCCGTCGCATGAGCCTCCGGCGCCTGCTCCACGTCGCGATGCCGCTCCCGGATGAACCTTTCGATTCCTGGGTCGAGTTCATGGCCCACAGTTATGGGGCGACTGTCGGCGAGATGGCTCGAGCGCTCGGACTGATCGGGAGCGACGAGGTTCCCGCCGCTGGATCCCAATCTTCACGGGCCTGGTCCACTGCGCTCGAACCTCAGCAGCTCAGCAACCTCGAGCTGGCGACCGGCCGGTCGGGCGACGAGTTCCGCGCGATGACCCGCACCACGTTCGCCGCGAACGCCATCCGCCTCACGCCTCAGGGACGCATCAGCGCGTCCTGCCCGGCCACGGGAGTAGCCGCCCGCTACTGCCCCGAGTGTCTCGCCGACTCGGGAGGCCGCTGGCGCCTGTCCTGGCAGTTCCCGTTCGGCTTCGCCTGCCAACGCCACAAGCGTCTACTCGTCGACCGGTGCCCGGGTTGCGGCCAACCGCCCCGGCTCCTCGCCCATCCCCTCACGATCGTTCCGGAACCCGGGCACTGTCACAACAGACCGCCGACCGAGCCGCCGATGTTAGGCGCGCGCTGCGGAGTCGATCTCACTTCGAGCGAGGAGTTCGTGGCGGCGGACTCCGAGACTCGCGAAGCGCAACGTGCGATCTTGAGGGTCATCGCTACCGGCGTCGGCGAGTTCGGCATCTACGCCGGCGGTCGACCGAGCACCGTCCAGGTGCTGTCCGACATGCTGCTGCTGTCACGCGCGGCACGACAAGCGCTCGTCGACGGAGAGCATTTCGAGTGGATGCCTGCGGGCCAGGTTGACGTGAGACCGATCGCGTCTCACAAGCGCACCGGCAAGGTGGATCTGCGGCCAAGCACTGCCCGAGAAGTTGCTCTCGGCAACACGATCGCCTTCGTTGCGCTGCAGTCGGGCGACCGGGTCACTGACCTGCTGCGCGGACGCGTCAGCGTCCACACCGCGCTCGACCACTACTCCCCGCCACTGCGCGACCACGTAAGCCGTGCGCTCGGTCGAATGAGGCGTCCTACTGCGACCCTTCAGGCGGTGACGATGTCGGTGGTGGATCCGGCCGCGAGAGCCGCAAAGCTTCCCGCCGTCCTGTGGCCCGAATGGACCTCACGCCTCGCACCACGGCGCCTGGATGCGGAGATCGCCGGCGGTGCGCTGGCGGCAGCCGTGGTCTTCGTGGGCACCCGCCTCACTCACGGCTCGGCCATCAAGCTCCTCGATCCCGCAGCACAGGGACGCCAGGTCAGCCACGTCATGCGGTCTCTCGGCCGCAACGCACCCGAGGCCGACACTATCCGCGCGATCGCTCGGCTTGTCGCGTTCCTCGATGAGACCTCGACGCCGATCGACTTCGCACGCCGGCGGGTCATCGATTACTCCGGCATCCTGCCCCGCGACGAGTGGCGCGAGATCTGCCGGATGGCGAACGTCCTGCCCGGTGGGGATCGGCGGTGGCAGACGGCCCGCGCGCACCTCTACGCCCTACTGAGCGGCAATCGCGTGGCGCGGGCGCCCTTCGCTCAAGAGGCCGGCTTCCCCTCGTTCGCCGAAGTTCGCTCGTTTCGCGACGGATTGCCGGAAGTCGTTTCCCGTGAGCTCAACGACTCGGCGACTGCATTCCTGAAGGCGCGGCACATCGATGAGCCCGTGGAATGGATGCCGGACCTCGACCTCGCCGGCGTGATTGTAGATGTCGCCGCATCGGGCGGGGGCGAATGGCCGGAAGCTCGCCCCGCCCGGGCCGCAGTGAAGCCGACCCGCGCGGTCGCGGCGTACTCCGCGGGGCAGTCGGTGAGAGAGATCGCCTTCGAACACGGGGTCGCCCGTCAGACCGTCAGCCGCGTGCTCGAGGAGGTCGGCGTCGAGATTCGCATCGGTCGACGGAGGGCTGACATCGATGTGGAGTGGCTGCGGCGCCGCTACATCGACGAGCGCCGCACCATCCCTGAGATAGCCGCGGAGGTGGGCGTGACGATGACCACGATCAACCGCCACCTCGAGGCCGCTGGGATCCCGCGCCGAGTCCGCGGCAGCGCGAGCCGAGCGACCGCGATCCGGGTTGACCCACGCGCCGGCGACTCGCCGCTACTGCGCCGGATCCTCGTCGGACAGGACGCCACACAGCGCGCCGATCGATTCCTCGTCGTCGCCCGCCACGGCACGATGACGGCCGCCGCGACCGAGCTCGGAGTGACGCTGAGCATCCTCGCGAACCAGATGAGACGGATCGGGGTGGATGCCGGTGGCCCGCTGATCCACCGTGCGTTCCGAGGTCAGCCACTCGCCCTCACCGCGCTCGGCGCCGACGTGCACCGTGAGTTGTCGCGCGCCTTCGAGTTCAGCGAAGCCGAAGGTCGGGCGCGTCGGGCGGAAGAATCTCAGTGAGATCGACGTCCAGCGCCTGCGACATCGCGAGCAGCGTGCGGATCGTCGGATTCGCCGGCGTTCCCGGCTTCGACTCGCCCTTCTCGTACTTCTGGTACGTGTAGCGCGTCAGGCCGGACCGGTATGCGACGTCCTCCTGGCTGAGCCCGCGCTCGTGGCGGAGCCGTTGAAGGTTCGTGGCGAGCTTGCCCGCGTAGTGGCTCCAGGCCGCATCCTCGGGTCTGGTTCGCTTCGACACTGATCCAGCGTTTCCGCGGACGGGCGTCGGTGTGGCCTAATCGGTATGGCATTCCTCGCGTAGCGGAGATCTAAGTCCATGACGGCCGTGACCGGCTGCTCGGGCGTGTCGCCGGCAGTCGGCCAGACTCGATACGCTCGGCCGGTGACGAAGACGGCACGAGAGATGTTCGCTGCGATCGATGTGGATGCAATCGTCGGCGACGACACGCTAATCGACGCGCACAGTCGCTTCCAGGCGCTCGCGGATGACCTCGACAGCGAGTCCGCAGGGGCGCACGCGTATCGGAGCCTCTCGGCAATTGCCGGGATGATGCTCGACGGGTCTGACTGGGATAGCCCGTATACGCCGCTGATGTCACTCGGAGGCAAGCGCACGGCGTTGCCCGACGACCTGGACAATGAAGCGCTCGAGTTCTTTGGCCTACTTCTTGAAGAGGTTCCTCCATCCGTGCTCGCGGCGCGCATGTGCGACATCTTGTTAGTTCGAGAGAGCGATCGGGGTCGGCGATTCTCACTCGCCAAGCAGCACGCCGAGATTGTTGCGGCACTTTCACTGCTACCCGACCCCGACGACCAATTGATGCAGATGTGGATCCGCGCCGCTGAGATAGCGGGTCGCTACCGCCTCAATGACGGCGTTCAGGCACTTACAGCCCGGGCGCTCGAAGCCTTTCGAGGCGGCAAGCCCATCGCCGCGTGGCACGTCGCGCAGGCGATGCGACGCGCCCGCTACTTCAACGGCCACTCCGCAGAGATCGCCGACAGGCTCGACGCGCTGGCGAGCGCCGAGCTCACTGCCCATGCGAAGGTTCAGCTCCTCGAAGAGTCGATCCGGTGGCGACGGGGCAATGACGCCGACGCGTTAGCGGCACCGAGTCGAGAGGCGATCGGCGATACGTGGTGGCAAGAAGCAAAGCGACGGAGAGACTCGAGTCTCGTCGCGCGAAACTTCCTAGGCAATGCCTACAGCTCCTACCGTGAGGTTCCGCGGCACCTCCGAAGTGAGCGCACACGAAAGCGTGTCAGGAAGCTCCCGAGGTTGATTCGGGTGGCTGGCGAGCGCGCGCTTGGCGAGATGCAGAAGGTCCGCAGCGGTCCGATCGACCTGTCTCCGATCGTCGAGCAGGCGGAAGCAATCGCGAACGACACCGACCTCATTCGAGGTCTCGCTAGGTGGTTTTCGGCGGCCCCGCTCCAGACCTTCGAAGACGCGCTCCAGTCCTCCAATCAGACGGGGCTCTTGAACATCGTGCCGAGCTCGACAATTACGGACGATGCGCGGAAAGTCCACAGCACAGACGAAGACAGGCTTCGCTCCGGCGTCGATCCGAGTCGATGGGCGCAGATGGTGAAGAACCACTCACTGCACGTTGCTGCGATCGCGACCGCGCACATCCGGCCAGCGGTGATGCAATTCTCGACGAACTACCGACTCGACATCCGGGACTTCGAGGTGATCGTCTCCGCCTCAGGGTTCGTGCCGGCGGACCGCAAGAGCCTTTATGCCCGCGGGCTCCATCACGGCTACTACGGGCGGGTGACCGAGTCACTGTTCATACTTGCTCCCACGATCGAAGCCTGCGTGCGGGGCGCACTGCAGGCGAGCGGAGTTGAGACGCGCAACCTGAAAACCAATGACACGGAGATGGAGCCAGGGCTGAGCGCGCTCATGGAGCTTCCGGAAGCGAATGAGGTTCTCGGTGAGGACCTCGCGTGGAACATTCGAGCCCTCTTCTGCGGGCCGACCGGCCCGAACCTGCGCAACCGCGTTGCGCACGGTCTCCTGGATGAGGCTGAGTCGGGCGGTGATGCGGCACTGTACGCGTGGTGGATGGCGTTCTTGCTCGCGTTCACGCCCTACTATCACGCCGTTCGAGCAGAATCGACTGATGACGTTGATCGCATGGATGACGAGAGCTGACGTTGACGCCGGGCGGCGACGCCACGGAGGTGTTCCCTGGCGTCGCAGCCACGTTGGCCTTCGGGCGTGGGGGCGCTAGTGCTGCTGAATCACCAACGTTGTTGGTATCACTTTCAGTTTCTATTCCGGTAGCATCGAGCCATGGCCGACCGGGAGATCTATCCTCACGCGCCCATCGCTCTTGTCGTTGCGGAGATCCGACATCCTGTGCGCCGGAAACTGTCGGCCGCCGAGGTAGAAGCGGTAGGTGCCGTGTTGCGCGACGCGCTACCCATTCTTCGGGTGGAGCAAGTCGTCGATGTTGAACTGCCATCGGGCAAGCAGCAGGTCTCGCATCATCCGCGCTTCGTCTCACGGAGTCTTCACCAAAGCGTGACTCTGCGACCTGATGCCGTGGCGGTAGAGACGACGAGGTACGAGGGCTGGGAGGCTTTCAGCGCATTGGTCGCGACCGCCTTGCACGCCCGGAACGACATCGCGCCTCTCGATGGAGTCGAACGCATCGGTCTGAGATACATCGATGAGCTTCGGGTTCCCGCGGAAGCAGGGGCCACCAACTGGTCGGAGTGGGTTGCTCCGGAATTGCTCGGCCCGCAGGGATTGTCAAATGTTCTCGGCGCTCCGATTCAGGAGACGCAAGGCGTCACGATCGTCAAGACTGAGCCCGGCTTGTCCTATACCGTTCGATACGGCATAGGCGATGGACAGGCAGTCGCCTCTTCACCGAATCTGGTTCGGCCCGCTGAACGATCAGGGCCGTTCTTCCTCATCGACATGGATGGAGCGTGGCAACCCATCAGTCGCGGTGTCCCGGAGTTCGATCCTCTGTTCGTGACGGACACGCTCGACGCGCTACATGTCCCCATTAGGTCTGTGTTTGAGTCCCTTATCACTGAGAAACTGAGACAGGAGGTTCTTCGATGACATCGTTGTCAGCGACAGAAAGGCTTGCCCCCACGGGTGGATACGTCGGCCTTCCTGAGGTCGGTGAGACACGAACAACGTTGAGTCAGCACGTCGGAACCATTCGTCAGCAGGTACGTCACCTTGATGGCGATACGCGGGAACTGCATCGGCGTGCGTGGGAAGACGACCTTTCTCAGAGTTGCCAGTTGCTTGGTCGGCAGCGCCCAGCCGACCTGCTTGGGCGGCTTAACGACTGGGGATTCGCCTGGCGCGACGTGGCACGCCTCACCGGAGTTTCGGTACCCGCGCTTCAGAAGTGGCGGCGGGGAGAGAACATCACGGGCGAGAATCGCCTGAAGCTTGCTTACGTCGTGGCAGTGGTAGAGAAGATCGAGCAGGAGATGCTCGTAAACGACCCCGCGTCGTGGTTCGAGATGCCGGTGGCGCGTGGAGTCGCGGTCAGTCCGATCGACCTCGTCGCTAGCGGTAAGGCGCACCTTGTGCTCGACCTTGCGAGTAACCACAGCGCAGTCGATGAAGCGCTCGACGCGTTCGATCCCGACTGGCGTGAGCGATACATAGACCCTGCGTTTGAAACCTTTGTCGCCAACGACGGGATGGTTTCGATTCGGCCGAAGGACTGAGCCGGGGTGACTGTCGATCTCGAGACACCTGCTGTTCCTGAGCTGATCTTTATGGCGAAGGGAGCCGAGGTCGACCCGACCCGTCCGATCTTCACGGGCGACGTGTTTCGTAGGCGGGACGGTTCGACCATGTGGGCCGTTCTTCAGCACCCTTGTGCGTTGCGCCGCGAGGGCTCGGACCTGCTCGAGCAGATTCTGGTAGCGCGGGTGGTGGAGGTTCAAGGCCACAGGTCGAGCTGGTCGAAGGAGGCGTATCGGCGAATGCCCTTGCCTGGGTTGCAGGAAGGCCACGAGAAGCACTCGATCGACTTTCTGGCGCTAGATCTGCTTGGCCCTGACGATCTGCTCGATGGATGTGAACGCATCGCCGTCCTGAGTGAGCAGGGCGTAAATCTCTTGCTCCAACGATGGGTTCATCACAACAGCAGGGTGGTTGTGAAGACGATCACCTTCAACGAGCAGATCTCAGGGCCATTCGCGGAGGCAGACTTGCAGGCCGAGTGGATGACGGACCTCGAAGGAACTGATTCAGCCACGTCGGCTGCCTTCCACGAGTGGATCCGTGCGGGCGCCGAGGGTGGCGCCGGCGTCAACCGACAGACGTTGCTCGATGATCCTCAGACGCGAGCCGGGGTTCGGCGGCAGATGCGAGTTGAGATTAAGGCTCGACTTGCCGCCGAGTGACGCGTCCATGTCCATGCTGGTCACCAGACGTAGGAATGTGCGTGTAGCCGCTCAGTCTCAGCCATCCGGATGGACAAGTTGCTGGATGTAGCCGACGACGCGACGTGGACATATCGCTCCGGAGGGTCGCACGATTCCGCCTCCGACATGGACATTTCTGAGCGGTTCCTACACCGTTCATGTAGGTCTTTTTTGAAGCTGTCCATTTCGCAGATGAAATGTCCACGGTGTGTCCATCTGGACATTTCGACCTCGCGGGCCGGCAAAAGCAGCGAGGGCGGTCGTGCTGTTGCGGGGACGAAAACTCAGCCGCTTCAATGCGTCATCGGAGCAGTCAGCCGGTACTCGCCCAACTGGAAGGTAGAGTGTGTCGTCCGCGGCGGGGCCGTGAGGGTTGTAAGGACTTTTCTGGAGTGTCCTTTTCGCGGGTGAGATGTCCACGCGATGTCCATCCGGACATCTCTCGATGTGCCCGGTTGGTCGGGTCCTCGAGCGCCGCGACGAAACGAAACCGGCCGCTCGACCGGGGTCGAGCGGCCGGTGTGACGGAGATCGCTCAGTCATGGACGCACGCGGTGCGCCGGAGCGGGCTTGGGTATTCGGGTTGTCAGCGGGGTGTGCGGTCGGGAGCCGTGGGGAGTTGCGGGAACGCCTTGTTGATGTCTGTCTGGTACCAGTAGGCCGTGGTCGAGATGTCATCGGATCGCTCAAATAGGCCGTGCTGCCAGGTTCCGATCTGCTGGACGGTGACGCGGAGTCGTTCCTGGAAGTAGATGGGGTCGGGCAGGTGCCAGCGGTAAAGGCCGTGCATGGGCATCATGGCAGTGGAAAACTCAGAGGCCTTTGTGGTGTCGGTGGCGCTCGCGAACGGGTATCCGAAGTAGGGGGCGCTGAAGGTGAGGATGTTGGGTTCGGGGTCTGCGCGGAGCGCGTCTTGGAATGCCCACGCGCCGCCGGCGTAGTCCTCGAGGCCGGTGCTGCAGAGTGTGGGCAGGGTGGTGTCGTCGTCAATGTAGAACTTCACTTCCCCTTCTCCCCACCAGTAGCGGTGCAGGGAGGCGAGAGCGACGTAGGTGCCGATGTATGTGCCGGAGCCTTCGACGCCGTCGAGGATGAGGTGGTCTTCTCCGAGCGCGGTGGTGCCGTTGCTGCGCCGCCATTGGGCGTGGAAGTAGCCGGGCCACTGGTCGAAGTCGTCACCGGTGGTGTAGTCGATTTGGAAGAACACGTGGCCGAGGTCGCCGCCGTGTTCGCTGGTGAGTTCGATGCGCGCGCCGGTGCGGAACGGCATGGGGAAGTAGGAGTTCATGCCGCCGGTGGGCGCGACCACGATCGGTTCTGAGGTGACGAGGGTGCGTTCGCCGAAGCCGTTGCAGAAGAAGTCGCCGAGGGGGACTTCGACGGATGGGTGCGGCGAGTTGTCCCAGTAGGCGCGGAGTACGAGGTCGCGGAGGACGAAGGGTCCGGCGGGGGTCTTGTCGGTGACGGTAATCCAGATGTGGCGGATCACGCCAGGGCCGGTGATCTCCGCGAGGGTGAGGGTCTCTCCGGCGGGAAGCTCGTACCAGGCGCTTCCTTTTCGGCCGGGGCCGAGGTGGGAGCTCGCGGTGCCGGCGGATCCGGGCGCGCCGGTGGGGTTCTCGGCGTTGATGGCGCGACTGCGGAGGGTTCCGTTGTTGCGGAGGGTGTTCCACTGGGTGGGCATTGCGATTCTTTCGGTTCGGCGGAATGACTTACTTGACGGCGCCGGCGGTGACGCCGCGGCTGATGGTGCGCTGGAAGATGAGGAAGAACACCAGCGTGGGGATGAGGGACAGGAGCGAGCCGGCGTTGATGACCGTTATGTCGATGGAGTGCTGCCCGCGCAGTGTGGACAAGGCGATGGGCACGGTCTGGGAGGCGGGGTCGCCGAGCAGGATGAGCGGGATATAGAACTCATTCCATGACCAGATGAAGATGAACACGACGAGCACAGAGAGAGTGGGGCGGACGATGGGGAAGACGACCTGCCAAAGGATCCGCCATCGTCCGGCTCCGTCGATCGCAGCGGCTTCCAGCACTTCTCGCGGGAACGTGGACATCACGCTGGAGAGGATGTAGGTGCCGTACGCGGCCCAGAGGATGGTGAAGACGATGATGATGGACCAGATCGAGTTCAGCAGTCCGGTTGCCTGGGCGCCGTAGAACATCGGGTAGATCAGCGCCTCGTGCGGCACCATGGTGGCGATCAGGAGAAGCGCGGTGATCGCGGTGTTGGCCCGGATCCTGCCGATCCCGATCGCGTAGGAAGCGAGCAGTGCGAGGGCGGTCCCGGCGAACGCGATGATGGTGGAGCTGAGGATGGAGTTCCACAGCGCGCGGGGGAAGTCGACGCGGTTGAGGTAGCTCACGAACGCGTCGAGTGTGAAGGTTGTGGGCCAGGCGAGGGGTCCGTTAGTGGAGTAGTCCGCACCGGTCTTGAAGGCGTTGAGCACGAGCAGCAGGAACGGTGCGGCCATCACGACGGCGACGAGAATGGCCAGCCCGAGCATGAGCCAGTTCAGCGGGGTGCGCCTCGTCTTGTTGAGGGGCAGCGTGTGGGTGAGCGTTGCGGTCATCAGCGGTGCTCCTTCCGGGTCTCGCGGTGCTGCCAGGCGAGCATCACAGCGGCGACGACGAAGATGACGATGGACATCACGGTCGCGATGGTTGAGCCGTAGCCGACACGGGACAGCTCGAAGAAGTTGCGGTATGCGTAGTACGACGGCACCACGGTCGAGTTCTCCGGCCCGCCGCCGGTGAGGATCAGGATCGGAGCGAACACCTTCAGCGCAGCGATTGTCGCGGTGAGGACGACCACGAAGATCTCGGGCCGGATCTGGGGGATGGTGATTGCCTGGAATCGGCGCCACCATCCGGCGCCATCGAGTTCTGCGGCCTCGTACAGCTCCGGATCGACCCTCTGCAGCGCGGACATGAAGATCACGACCGGATACCCGATCTGGAGCCAGACCAGCATCAGCATGACCGAGTAGATGGCGATGTTCGGATCGCCCAGCCAGTCGGGTGGGGACTGGATCCCGATGCTCTTGAGCATCAAGGTGAGCGAGCCCTGCTGCGTGTTGAGGATGGTGGACCAGATGAACCCGGCGACAGCGATCGGCAGGATCTGCGGCAAGTAATAGGTCGCCCGGAGGGTGGCGATCGCCTTGTCGCCATAGCGGCGGCCGAGGTAGTCGAACAGGAGCGCGGCGAGAAGGATCCCGATGATGGTGGGGATGATGGTGATCGCGACGATCATCGCGATGCTGTTCTGGAAGGACCGCCAGAAGGTCTCATCGGTGAACAGCGTCAGGTAGTTCTCCAGCCCGGCCCACCGCATGGGTGCTTGCCCACCTTTCCAGTGGAACAGACTCGTGTAGACGTTCATCGCGAACGGCACGGCGACGACGGCGACGAATCCCGCGGCGAGGGGCAGTAGGTAGAGCCAGTAGCCGCCGCGACGTTCGAGTGTGCGACGGGTGTTTTTCAGAGGTATATCCATGGTGGTTTCTCCGGAAGGTGGGGGCCCCGCCCCTGGGCGGGGCCCCCACGGGTTTAGCCGGCGAGGGCGATCTCGCGGCCTTCGTCATAGAACTCTTGAAGGTCCGCGGTCCACTCCTCTGCGGTCATGTTGCCGTTGGACATGGCCTGCATGCCGGACTGGATGAAGTCCAGGAACCCGGGAACGGGGTAGTCGGGGTAGAAGCTCAGCGTGTCGGCCTCGAGCAGCTCGTTGAACCGTTCGGTGTACTCCCGGGTGAGGTCGTCCTCGATGGTGGACGCGTCACCGGCGAGCGGGAGGCCGCCGAGTTGACCGATCTTGTTCTGCACTTCTTCGCTCAGCGTGATGTCGATCCAGTCGTACGCGAGCTCCTTGTTGGTCGCGTTGGCGGGCACGCCCCACAGGTGGCCGCTGGAGCCCATCTGCATGTTGGCGCCGGGAAGGGTGAAGTAGCCCCACTCGAAGGGTGCCTGCTCGCGGATACGAGCGAACTCGCCCTGGTTCCAGATCAGCATCGCCTTCTCGCCGCTGAGGAAGTTCACGGTGGCCTGCTCGAAGTTCAGGCCACCGAGCTCGGTGCCGACGTAACCCTTGTCGATCCATTCCTGGAACCTCTCAGCGCCGTCTCCCCACGGGCTCGCGGAGAAGTCCACCGGCTCGCGCAGGAACATGAAGTCGTCGATCGATTCCCGGTCGGCGCCAGCGGAGACCAGGGAGTACCACACCCACATCTGGTTGAATCCCTGGCTGGTCGCTGCGGACGAGGAGATCGGGGTGATGCCGGCGGCGAGAAGCTTGTCCATCGCCGCTTCGAACTCGTCCAGGTCGGTCGGTTCCTCGGTGATGCCCGCCTGCGCGAACAGGTCCTTGTTGTAGTAGAACATCACGTACTCGCCGATGTTCGGGATCCCATACCAGTCGCCGGAGCCGGCCAGGCCCTGCTCGTCGTACTTCGCGAAGGCCTGCATGCTGCCGGTGATCTTCTCGTCCCACCCGTACTCTTCGACGGTGTCGGTGAGCGGTGTGAGCAGGCCCTGCCCGGCGAGCTGGCCGCCGTCGGCGTTGCCCTTGTTGAACTCGATCACATCGGGCACGTCATTGCCGGTGAGGGTGATCTTCGCGTTCTGGCGCATCGCGTCGAAGCTGGTGGTCTGGAAGTCGACTTCGACGTCCGGGTGCTTCTCTTTGAAGATCTCCAGCGCCAGTTCCCAGCCCTGGCCCTGCGCGGTGTCGGGGTTCTCGTACTGCAGGATGGTGAAGGTGTTGTCTCCTTCGGCGTCGCTGCCGGAGCCGGCGCAGCCGGCTAGGGAGATCGCCACGGTGGCTGCGGCAGCAGCGCCGACGGCCGTGCGCATGATGTTGCGCTTCGTCGTTATCATCTTTCTTCTCCTCGGTGGATGGTGGCGCAGGAGCGCGCCGGGTACCGGTCCCTCGTGCTGTGAGACCGGACGATTCGGATGCTGTTGTCGTGCGCTAGGTGCTGGGTGGCGGTGCAACCGATGCGCGAACCACCAACGGGCACGGGATCTTCTGGGTCTGCGGGGCGCCGGTCTCGTCACCGTGCACCCGGTCGATGACTCGCTTGGCCGCCCACGCGCCCAGGTCGTGATGGGGCAGCCGAACCGTGGTGAGCCCCGGTCGCAGCGCGTCTGCGATGAAGCGCTGATCGTCGAAGCCGATCACGGAGAGATCTTCGGGGATGCGCAACCCGAGGTCATTGGCAGCCTGGTAGACGGCGAACGCGATCTGATCTGAGAAGCAGAACACCGCGGTGGGACGATCCGGACGCTCCAGCAGCGCCCGCATCGGTCCGTAGGCGGCAGCGGTCGCGGTGTCGTCAAGGAACAGGTGGAGGCCAGGGTCGGGCTCCACGCCGTGGTCTCGAAGCGCCGCCTCATAACCGGCGTGCCGCAGCTTGGACGCCACGAACACGTCGCCGCCGATGTTGCAGAAGGCGATGCGGCGATGCCCTGCCTGGGCGAGGTGATGCGTCGCGTCGTATGCGCCGCCATGCTCGTCGGGGACGACACCGTCTGCGATGGCGTCGCCAGCGGGGACTCCGTCGAGGATCATCACAGGGATGGTGGGGGGGACGGCGGGGACTTCCACAGCGCGGTGATACTCCGCAGCGATGATGAGCGCGTCGATGTCGCGCTGGAGCAGAGACCGGGAAGACTGGTCGAGAAGCTCCGTTCGATTGGTGGTGTCGATGATCATCGCGAGGTACCCGGATTTCCACGCCACGCTCTGAACGCCCTCGAGCATGCGGCCCGCAAACGGCACACTGGCGACCTGATCGGTGAGGACGCCGATTGTGTGGGTCCGCTTCGTCTTCAGACCCCGCGCGAGCTGATTGGGGATGTACCCCATGTCCTCCGCCGCGTGGCGGATCCGCTCGGCGGTCTCCACGTTCACACGGCCGGTGTGGCGGTCATTAAGGACCAGTGACACCGCAGAGGGTGAAACCCCTACTGCGGCGGCGAGGTCCTTCAACGTGATCACAATGACTCCCTTGGCATCAATCGTTTAACTTGCGGTGCGGACGCCCGCGTCAAACGTTTGATGTGACGGTAAGGACGTCAAACGCGTTGACGCAAAACCCGTTACTTAACCGTTACCTTTTGGTTGCGCCTAGGTCGCTCGTGCCGGGCGCTGTCCGTCCCCGTTGCGCCGGCGGCCCGAACCACTTGAATTCGAACGCGGGAGGAACTCAGGGCACGCGGCGGAGGAACGTCAGTTCGCTGGCTGGTTCGACGATCAGGGGCGTCAGTTTAGCGGCAATACCGTTCAGTTAAGGGTTCGTGCGGTAGTTTTGGGGTATGCCTCGTTCTGGTTGGGTGAAGCCGGTTTCTGACCGCCGGTTGTCGGATTTGGTGTCGGTGGGTTTGCTGACACGGGTGTTTCCTGCGGAGGTTGTTGATCAGGTGATTGCTGATGCCGGGCGTACCGAGCAACGGAATCGGTCGTTGCCGGCGCGGGTGATGGCGTATTTCTCGATCGGGATGGCGTTGCACTCGGAGGGTTCCTACGAGGATGTGTTCGCCCAGCTGACGGATGGGCTGGCATGGTCCTCGGGCTGGGCCGAGTCATGGTCGCCGCCGTCGAAGTCGGCGATCTTCCAAGCCCGCTCCCGGCTCGGATTCGAACCCGTGCGTGACCTGTTCACCCGGGTGGCGCGCCCGCTGGCCAGGCCGGCGACACCGGGTTCGTGGTTGGCCGGACGAAGACTGGTCGCGATCGATGGCACGGTCTTGGATCTGGCTGACACGCCGGCGAATGTCGACTTCTTCGGCCGCCCCGCGTCGAGTCGGGGTGAGCATGCCGCGTTTCCGCAGGCCCGGCTGGTGGCGTTGGCCGAGTGCGGCACCCATGCCATCCTCGACGCTGAAATCGGCCCATGCACCACTTCGGAGATCGCGTTGTCTCGGGAACTGCTCGACAGGCTGGAGCCTGGAATGCTGGTGCTCGCCGACCGAGGCTTCTACGGGTTCACACTCTGGCAGCAAGCCGCGGCCACGGGTGCAGACTTGCTCTGGCGGGTCAAGACGAACCTGCGCCCGCGGTTTCGGGAAGCTCTACCCGACGGGTCATGGTTGGCGGAGATCATCCCCACCTCCGGCACCGACCGGAAGTCGACACCGCCGCTGAAGGTGCGGGTCATCGACTACACGATCGAGGACGGGAGGGAGAACCCCGAGTCGTATCGGCTGCTCACCACGATCCTGGATCCAGCCGAGGTGACCGCCGAAGACCTCGCTGCGGCCTATTCCGAGCGGTGGGAGATCGAGTCCACCTTTGACGAGTTGAAGACACATCAGCGTGGCCCCAGGGGCGTGCTGCGCTCCAAGTCTCCCGATTTGGTCCAACAAGAAATCTGGGGGCACCTGTGCTGCCACTACGCCATCCGCACCCTCATGGTCGACGCCGCCGCCCACGCCGGACGGGACCCCGACCGGGTCTCGTTCGTCGCAGCGCTACGCATAGCCCGCCGCTCAGTCGCCTCGGGCTCTTTTTCCCCCTCAGCGCCCTGACACTGCCGTCGCCGCATGGCGTCACGCCATCCTCAGCCTTCTCAAACGCCTGAACCCTGCGCGCCGACAGCGCTCAAACCCCCGCGTGATCAAACGCAAGATCTCCAAATGGCTTGCCAAACGCGACCACCACAGTCGTTGGCCACAACCCGCGAACAGTCCCCGAGTTCACGTTCAAACCCTTAACTGAACGGTATTGAGTTTAGCGGTGAACGCCTGTCCGGCGGGGGCGTTGAGGTGCTCACGGAATGCTTCTTCGTCGAAGTAGGCCTCATAGACGAAGAAGCGCTCAGGAGTATCCCGCACCAGGTTGACTTCGAACATAAGGTTCCCGGGCTCTTGCTGGACAACCCGGGCATATTGACTGATGAGGCGTGCGACGCGACGCTCCTCGCCCGCTCGAGCGGTGAAGGTCGCGTGCAAGATGACGGGTTCGCTCATCGCAGGGTCTCCTTCGCCGCAACTCCTGATTGCGATTGGAGTGCGGCGTGCACGTCCTTCGTCGTAGGGAGATCAGCTCCTGCTCGTTGCACGGTGATGGACGCTGCGATGACTGCAAAGTGAACCGCGCGGATCAACTCGGACTCAGACGTGCTGTGCAGGAGGTCTGGTTGGGTGACGAGACGGTGGATGAGCGCAGCCATGAACGTGTCGCCTGCACCCACGGTGTCCACCACGGGCACCGTGGGTGCCGCGATCTGTACGCGGTGGTCCCGCGTGGCGGCAGCGGCCCCAGCCCCGCCCAGGGTGAGGGCGACGAGCGTCGCGCCACACTCGAGAAGATGGTCGAGGACCTCGTCCGAGGAGGCTGCCGGCCACAGCCAGCTGGCGTCCTCGTCGCTGAGCTTGACGACGTTCGAGCGTGAGGCGAGATGCTCGACACGGGCGACCGCACTCGCGTGCGATCCGACGAGAGCTGGCCGGATGTTGGGATCGAAGGTCACCATCGCCTGCCCCTGCAGCTCGTCGATGAAGGCAGTGAGCGTGTCCGCTCCGGGAGGCAGGAAAGCAGCAATCGATCCGAGATGGACGACTTGCGCAGCAGCCAGCTGAATCGGCGCTGGCACGTTCCATTCGATGTCAAACTCGTACTGTGCCACGCCCCGTGCGTCGATGAGAGCCGCTGCCGTCGCGGTGTGCTGAAGCGACCAGGATGCCGGATCGATTTTGACCCCGGACCGTTCCAGCAGTTCAGCGATCCTGTGGCCGCGGGCGTCATTGCCAAGAGCAGTCAGCAGCCGGGGGGTCGTTCCGAGTCGCCCCATCCCGAGCGCCACGTTCGCGGGGGAGCCACCCACGACTTCGACGCCGGGCTCGCCCACCGTCCGGACGATGTCGATCAAGCTTTCGCCCACCACGAGGACCTCTTCGCTCATATCGTGAACTCCCTGCTGGATTGTAGGTGTTGCCGTCATCGTCGGTGAGCTAGCGGATGACGAGTTGAGTTGGCAGCTCTGTCACCGTTGCCGGGTCGGTGAGCCCCTCAAGCCGATCGAACAGGCGCCGGGCAGCGGTTTCGCCGATGACCGCGGGATCCTGGGCGACGACCGTCATCGGGTGGGCGAGCAGATCGAACAGCTCGTGGTCGTCGAATGCGACATGCTCCAGACCGCTCGGGAAGTTCGCGGCGCGGAGTGTCGCGATCGTATTGAGGCTGTTGCCCGTGAACAGTGCCGTTGCCGGCTCGTCTAGGGTCAGGACGGCCGAGAGCGCCGCTTCAGACCGGGAGGAGTTGGGTTCACCGAGGTGGACCAGGCGATCGTCGTAGGGGATGCTCGCTTGCGCAAGCGCATCGCGATAACCGGCGAGCCGGTCGCGTCCGGTGTGCACGCTCTCAACGTTGCCGATGAAAGCGATGCGCCGGTGGCCGCGTTCGATAAGGTGCCGGACACCCATCAGAGCGCCGTCGCGATTCGCGCTGAGAACAGTGTCAGCAACCAGGCCTTGAGGTGGTCGGTCGGCGAACACGATCGGCAAGCCCCCGGTCAGCTCCGACTGCAGGTATCCGTGGTCAGCGGGGGAGGGGACGATGATCAAACCATCGACTCGTCGGGCAATGAACGACTCGCTGAGGTCGCGCTCGTGCTGAGGGTCCCCCGACGATGACGCGGTGAACACGAGGCTTCCCTGGCGCCGCGCGACGTCCTCGACGGCGTGGGCGATGGTGGCCTGAATCGGTTCGGAGATGTCCTCCAGGATCAGCGCGATCGTGGACGACGAGCCGTTGCGCAGGCTGGCGGCGCTGGTATTGCGCTGGAATCGAAGCTGCGAGATCGCTCGCTCCACCACTTCCCGCGTCTCGTCGCTGACGTGCTTCTCGCCGTTCACGACTCGCGAAACGGTCTTGATGCCGACGCCGGCGAGGGCGGCAACATCCTTCATCGTGGGCCGTGCCGCACGCACGCCTGATGGCTGCTGAGTCATCGGTCACAACCTCCCTTCTGACAACGTTATCGGATTTTGCTTGCGACAGCAGGAAATCTATGCCAGCATCGCTCCGACAACGTTGTCGGTCGCACTAGAAGCGGCCACCGACACAAGAGAGGCACATCAATGAAGAGTGGAAGAATCGTCGGGTCCGCCGCAACTGCGGCGATCGGCGCGGTCCTGCTCGCTGGTTGCGCGGGTGGAGGGAACGAGGCAGCCAGCGACGGCAACGTCGAACTTCGCTGGATCATGTCGGCCGACTCCCAGAAGGAAGTCGACGTCTGGAATCACCTCGCGGACATGGTGCACGAGGAGTTCCCGAACATCACGGTGACGTTCGAGAGCACGCCGTTCAAGGACTACTACAACAAGCTCACCGCTCAGGCGGCCAGCAACGACCTCGCCTGCATCGCCGGACTGCAGGCGCAGCGCGTACCCGACGTCGGGTCGCTGTTCACGGACCTGACGCCTTCCTTCGAGACCACGGGCTTCGACATTGACGAGTACGCGCCGTCGATCGTCGAAGGCCTCCAGCAGGACGGCAAGCAGCTGGCGGTGCCGTACGACCTCGGGCCCTACGTCCTCTACTACAACAAGGACATGTTCGACGCGGCCGGCGTCCCGCTTCCCACACCCGGATGGTCAGTGGAGGAGTTCATGTCGGCGGCGAAGGCGCTGACGAAGGACGGCAAGTACGGGTTCGTGGCCGACGGCACCCCAGACATGTGGCTGCCCTACGTGCTCAGCATCGGCGGCACGTACATCAAGGACGGCAAGCCCGACCTGACCAACGACAAGGTCGTCGAGGGCTTCACGTGGGTGACAGACCTCGCCACGCAGGAGAAGGTCGCTCCGGCGCCGCCGGCGTCCGGTGCTTCCAACTGGCCGGCCGACCAGTGGCGCAGCGGCAACGCCGCGATGTACGTAGACGGTCCGTGGCAGCTGATCAACGCCAAGGAGAACGTCCCGTTCACGATCGGCCTGGCCACCACCCCCGCCTTCGATGGCACCTCGATCACGACGATGTCCGGAACGGGATTCGGCGTCACCACCTCGTGCGAGCACCCGGAGGAGGCGTGGCAGGCCATCTCGGTCATCATCGGCCCTGAGGCACAGAAGTACATCGCTGACGCCGGCCGCGGTTTTCCCGCATACCTCGACGCGCAGGCGAACTGGTACGAGGTCGCCGGTGTCGATGGCGCCAAGGAAGCGATCGACACGGCGCTGGCGACGGTCGACCCGTACCGCACCACTCCGAAGTGGAACGAGACCTCGGCGCTGCTTCAGCAGTACGGCGTCCAAGCCTTCAACGGCAGCGAGTCACCTGAGACCGTCCTCGAGCAGGTCCAGGCGCAGGTCGCGCCCTGACGAATCTCATCTTCGGAGGGGGCCGAGCCACCGCGCAGGCCCCCTCCAATGAGGAGCACAACATCATGCACACCACGCTCGTGAAGCCATCCGCGCCGCCCACTCAGAAGACACCGCCCGTGCGTCGTCGCAGGCGCAACAACGACACTCGATCAGTACTGGGGTTCCTCACCCCGAACCTGTTCGGCTTTCTTTGCTTCACGATCATCCCTATCGGGGCTTCGCTCGCACTGAGCTTCTACGAGTGGCCGATGATCGGCGAAGCCGTCTTCGTCGGCTTCGACAACTTCATCCGGCTGTTCACGAAGGATCCAATCTTCTGGCAGGTCGTCGGAAACACGATCTACTTCGTCGTGGGATACGTCGTTCTGAACCTCATCGTGTCGATGTCGCTTGCGATCTGGCTCACGTCGAAGGTGAAGGCGAAGGGCTTCCTGCGGTTCGTGTTCTTTCTCCCGGTCGTCAGCCCCATGGTCGCGAACGCCGTGGTGTGGCGACTGCTCTACGCCCCAGAAGACGGGCTGATCGCCTGGTTCTTCGAGACCTTCACCGGCACGACCGGGCCCAACTGGCTCGGGAGCTCCGAGTGGGCGATGCCGGCCGTCATCCTCATGTCGGTGTGGGCCGGGTTCGGATACAACATGATCATCTTCATCGCGGGCATCGAAGGGATCCCGCAGTCCCTCTATGAAGCGGCAGCTATCGATGGGGCCGGCTGGTGGCGACGGCTTTGGAGCATCACCCTTCCGATGCTGACGCCCAGCATCTTCTTCGCCACCGTGATGACGATCATCTCCTCGCTGCAGGTCTTCGCGCAGCCGTTCGTGCTGACCGGCGGTGGCCCGGGATCTTCGACCACGACGCTCGTCTTCTACCTCTATCAGAAGGGCTTCCAGTCCTACGAGATGGGCTACGCCTCCTCGATCGCCTGGTCACTGTTCGTCCTGATCATGATCATCACCTTCGTCCAGTTCCGTAGCCAGAAAAAGTGGGTGCATTACTCATGAGCGTCGCCCCCGTCTCCGGACACGTCATCCGACGCAAAGTCGGACTGGGCATCTCCCAGGTCTTTGTCGTCCTCGCGGCCGTCGTCACACTGATCCCCTTCATCTGGATGGTGTCCACCGCTCTCAAGCCGGCCTCAGAGGTCTTCTCGAACCCGCCGGCGTTGGTGGGTTCGTCGATCGAATGGGGAAACTTCGCCGCCGCGTGGAACTACCTGCCGTTCGGCCGGTTCATGCTCAACGGCCTCATCGTGTCAGGGATCGGCACCCTCATCGTGGTCCTTACCTCCGCGATGGCCGCCTACGCGTTCTCGCGCTTGAAGTGGCGGGGACGAGACGGCACCTTCCTGATCTACCTCGGCACCCTCATGGTGCCGCAGGAGGTGCTCATCGTCCCGATGTTCATCCTCATGCGCAACCTGGGGTGGGTGAACTCCTATCAGGCGCTCATCATCCCGTGGGCCTTCACCGCGTTCGGCACCTTCCTGTTGCGGCAGTTCTTTCTCACCCTCCCCGACGAGCTCGAGGAAGCGAGCCGCATCGACGGCGCCAGCCGGTGGACCTCGTTCACGCGCATCATCCTCCCGCTAGCGACACCCGCGCTGGGAACGCTCGCGGTATTCACCTTCATCGGGTACTGGAACAGCTTCCTCTGGCCGCTTCTGATCGTCAGCGACGTGAACATGGCCACGGTGCCGCTCGGGCTCAACATGTTCCTCGGTCAGACCGGCAACCAGTGGAACCTGCTCATGGCGGCCTCCACTATCTCCGTCATTCCCAGCGCAATCATCGTGATCGCTCTGCAGCGCTACCTGGTCTCGGGCATCGCGCTCAGCGGCATGGGTGGCCGCTGAGCCCGCTCCGACTTCCCTCACAATCGAAAGGAAACCCGTGCACCGCATCTACTACCAGCCCGAAGGGGTGTGGTTCGGCGACTGCATGCCGTTCTTCGCGAACGGCGAGTTCCATCTGTACCACCAGCGCGACACCCGCAAACCAGGACCGTTCGGTGAACCGTTCGGGTGGGCGCTGGCGACCACGACCGACTTCGTGTCCTACAAAGACCACGGCGAGTCCCTGCACAAGGGTGCAGACGAGGACCAAGACCAGTTCATCTTCGCCGGCAGCGTGTTCGAGGCCGACGGCACCTACTACGCGATGTACACCGGCTACAACCGGGACTATCCCGAGCAGGGCAAGGCATCCCAGGTCCTCATGATCGCCGAGAGCGACGACCTCCTCACCTGGCGAAAGTCGGACCGGAAGCTGGTCCCGCCGCAGCCGGGCTACGACCCGAACGACTGGCGCGACCCGTTCGTGCTGTGGGACGAAGACGCCTCCAACTACCTCATGATCCTCGGCGCCCGCAAAGCCGGCGAGAAGGTGCTCACCGGTTCGACGGTCGCGTTCCGATCGGACGATCTGGAGGACTGGCGTTTCGAGGGTGACTTCTGGGCCCCCGGCCTCTACAGCATGCACGAAATGCCCGACCTGTTCCGGATTGGCGACTGGTGGTATCTGCTGACGACTGAGTACAGCGACAAGTCCAAGACTGTCTACCGGATGTCCCAGTCGCTGGACGGCCCCTGGGTCGCACCGGTCGACGACGCGTTCGACGGGCGCGCCTACTACGCCGCTCGCTCCGCGACCGATGGCGAGCGTCGCTACCTGTTCGGATGGGTGCCCACCCGTACCGATGGTCAGCCGCGCGGCAACTGGGAGTGGGGAGGCACGCTTGTGGTGCACGAGGTATATCAGCGCCCCGACGGGTCGCTCGGCGTCGCGCCCCCAGCCGGAGTCCGCGCCGCATTCGGTGAGAGCGTGCACCTCGACGCGGTACAGGCTGCGAACGTGGACGGCGTCGCGGAACAAGAGATCGCCACCGACTCCAGCAACCTGTTCCGGCTCAGCGGGGAGCTGAAGTTTGCCGAGGGGACGCGTTCCGCGTCGATTCGGCTCTTTGAGGACGCAGCCACGGGGCAGGGTTACGAGTTCCAGCTGCTGTTCGGCGAGAACAGGCTCCTGTTCGATCGCCGCCCGAACTACCCCTGGTACCGATACGACAACCGCGGCTTGGAG
Organism: Microbacterium sp. HM-570; assembly: GCF_054165885.1. Classification (NCBI taxonomy): domain Bacteria; kingdom Bacillati; phylum Actinomycetota; class Actinomycetes; order Micrococcales; family Microbacteriaceae; genus Microbacterium; species Microbacterium sp. HM-570. The sequence goes on along the minus strand of NZ_CM135111.1, from coordinate 1,781,478 downwards.
CGTCCCATCACCTGGGAAGCCGGCCGTGACTACCGGTTCGAGATCATCGTCGACGGCGACATTGCGACGCTCTACGTCGACGGTGTCGCTCTCAACGCGCGCACCACCGACACTCCGGGCGGATCGATCGTGCTGAGCGCAGTGGAAGGATCCGTCCAATTCGACGATCTGGAGCTCGCGCGCGGCCTGCGGTGAACCACATCGGGCGTGTCGGGTGGTTAGCCACTCGACACGCCCGAGCCTGAGATGGCGACTGTGGACATCTCGACCGGCGCCCGCGAGCACTGCCCATGGACATTTCGCACCTCGTGGGGCTGGAACTGGTACACAGTGGTGGACATTTGCTGCTGATCCCTACACGTCTGTAGGTTTTTTTTGAAGATGTCCATTTCGCACGTGAAATGTCCACGGTGTGTCCATATGGACATTTCGGCCGCGCTGGCCCCTAACGATGCACAGGGATGCGACTAGATTCAAGCAGCGATCGCCACGCATCACGGCTGATGTACTCCGCTTGGATCAGAGTCGCCATCGGCATCGTGTAAGGGCGAAATTGGACGACGTAGCCGGTCCCGTCCGGTAAGGAATCGGGTGTCCACCCATCGAGCCACGCGAGGAGATACTCCAGCTCATCGCCGCCCATCGCCGCGATGTCGATGAGAGCCTGGCGCAACTCGAGGAATTCCCGAAGCTCGGCGGTTGACTTCATCGCGCCTACGACCATGGCGAATGACTGAACGGGGAGGGCGGTAAAGGCGACATCACCGTCCTCGGCCAATGCGCGAACGTTCCATGCTTCGCCCGAATAGTCGTGCAGCGAGACGACGAATCCATCGGCCGGGTTGTCGGAGCCGCCCTGCCTCTCTCGAATCCAAGCACCGCCTCTGAGCCGGGTCACGCGGCGGTCGACTTGCTTGTGTGCCGCTTGAAGATCGTTCAGGAAGCTGTTCGCCGCCGCAGCTGAGTCGCGCGCTGGTAAATAGGACTTGCACTCCAACACCACGTCGACGTGCGCGCCAGCGATGTGAACATCAACCTCGTCACCCTTCTGCATCCCCTTCATGTCGACCACCAAGGAGTCCCGGTGGATCTTCGCGTCGCGCGGTCCGATGCGTCGGCAGATGAACGCACATACAAACTCAAAGGCGTCCCCCTGGGCGTCGGAGCCGAGCGTCGACCGAATCGCAGAGAACAGCGTTAGGTCGAGGTTGAAGACGAATGCCGTCGCGTTACCAATACGGGGACCTTCATCGCCGGGCACCAGAGGATAGAGCTCTGGCTCATGGCTTTCGAGCAGCGACTCGATACGGCTGGGGTCCTGACGTTTCGCGATAAGAGCGTCTCGCACCACGGGATGTAGCGAGTCTACGACGGCGGTGTTGAGCATCCAGGGATCGGTGCCGTCAATCAGGCGCGCGACTGCGCTGGTCTGACCATGTCCTAGACACGTCGCGGCGAGACCGCCTCTCGCTGACGCCCAAGCATCGACTCCGTCGGCGATGAGCGTCGAGATCCAGTGGAACTTTGTCGAGCCGAACTCATTGCGGGTGTGCGATGTTCGGCCGGCGACAGCGAGTCGGTGAGACTCCTGGGAAGTGACGCAGAGCAAGATCAGAGACTCCGCATGCCATCGTGCACCTGCTTCGAGGCAGTGTCTCAGCGCGCTCGGGAACTCGTTACGACCCGACGCAGTGGTCGAGACCAACCAAGCAAGCCGAGCATACGACGGGCCAGAAGCGGGAAGTTCGACTTTCGGAAGGTGCCGGACGCACTCGGGATGAGCCTCGGTGAGCCGCTTCTTCAGGTTCGCAAGTGCTTCCGCGATGCCGACCTTGGCCCGTCCCTCAAGCTTTTCGAGGACGCGAGCCTTGCGACTCTCCAGCGCGGCCCGTTCGGCGGCTGATCCCGGTTCGTTTGAGTTCATGGAGTCCAGGATCTCGATCTTCGTAACGCAGTCGAGGAAGCGCTCAAATAGCGCGCGTGAATGCTCGCTCGCAGCAGCGGTGAGTCGGAGCATCTCCGACTCACGGGACGACGCCTCTAGGCCGGAATCTCGGATCTTCACCATGGCCCACACGACATCCGGTGGGGCTTCGCCTTTTCAGCGGCTGAGTCACTACTCCACCGCCCGCTCGAACGCACCCCGCACAAAACTGTTCGAGGATCACCAGCGTCCTGCTTCTGCACTGCTAGTGCGTTCAATCCATCACCAACTGCATTAGTTCGGAGTAGTCGGAAACGACGTCGTAAGTGACGTCTCGATCGGTCTTCGCGTTGAGCGCAGCAAAGAACTTGCGGGCACACTCGATCTTGGCGTTCTCGACGCCCTTGAGCTGAAGAGTCGAGAGCGACCCTTTCGTTTCGGCCACAAAGTAGACGTGCTTGATCTTCGTGTCGTCATCGCGGAATGCAATCGCCCAGTCGGGGTTGTAGTCGCCGACCGGCGTCGGTATGAAGAAGCCGCGCGGGAGCTTCGAGTAGACGACGACCTCGTCGCTGACGTCCAGCTTCTCGACGAACGAGCGCTCGACCTTGGAGTCGGTGACCACGTACTCGTAGACGCTCTTCTTCAGTTTGTCGCCGGCCTTGGACAGGTCCTGCGCGGTCTGGTTCTCTGTGAAGATCGACGATTCGTAGCGGTTGTCGAGCGGGTCGTAGCTGAGGTGCTCGACGATGGCACTCGCCTTCTGCTCGTTGATGAGTCGGGCGGCCTCGGTGATGAACTGCTCGGGGTTCTGCTTGAACTTCGCAAACGTACCCGGGTGGATGCCGGTGAGTATCGACGCGCAGGTGCGGCGGGTGAGCTGCGTCTTCTCCGCGATCTCTCCCAGAAGGTCGTACTTGACGGTTGATCCTGCCGACACGGCCGAATGCTCGATCTTCGTTTCGGAGACTTTGAAGCCTGTGCCGGCCTCCAGTTGTTCCATCTCGAGGCCAACGACTTGCTTGCCGCTCTCGACGAGGTACTGCATGACGGTGACGTTGAGCGAGGTGTCGAGCACGCGAATGCAGTTGTCGATCAGCTCTTTGGAATCGAACTCGACCTGGTAGACGGCCTTGTGGTTGATGCGTCCCCAGAGCTCCTGGAACTCGCGCTTGTTGAAGTTGGCTTCGTTGAGCGGAATCCTCTTCGGCTTGCGTCCGTCGGTTGGCTTCGGCACGTCGAGGTACAGAGCGTCGACGAGCGGCCAGACGAAGTCGATGACGGGTTTGAGTATCTCGGAGGTCGGTACGGCGAGGGTTCCGTCGGCTCGCGCATCCTTGTATGCCTGCGTGACCAGGCCGGACTCGTCGATGTAGTCGTTCTTGATCAGGTGAAAGTAGAGAGCCTGCGCGACTGTCTTTTCGAGGGCGCTCGTTGAACCGTCGCCCAGCGTGATCGGCTTGCCCACGAAGTAGTCGACGCTTGCTTTGCGTGGCCGCGCCGACAGCGACTCGATGATTTCCTTCTGGAGAGCGGTCACGAAGTCCGTGTAGGACTCGTCGGTGACGACGGTCAGTTCGTTGATGTCGTGGACGGTGACGGGATTATCCATCCGCTCTCCGTGCTGATCCACGGAGAGTCGCAGACCACGGCCGATCTCCTGTCGTCGTGTCGTCGTGTTGTCGCTCTTCTTGAGCATGCCCATGACGAACACGTTCGGGTTGTCCCAGCCCTCGCGCAGCGCGGAGTGCGACCAGATGAATCGGACGGGCTCCTCAAAGGAGAGCAGCCGTTCTTTGTCTTTCAGGATCAGGTCGTAGGCGTCGACGTCGTCCGATTGGCCTGCGAAGTCGCCGCGGGCTGCGATCTTGCCGTCGATGAACTGCTTGGACTTCTTGTCGATCGAGAAGTACCCCTCGTGGGTGGAGCGCACCGGGATCGCCTGGACATGGTCACGGTAGCGTTCCACCGCCTCATCTAGGTCGAGCTCACCGAGGTAGTCGGCGAGCACAGCTTCATACTCTTCCTCGAACACTCGGGCGTACTCGCCGAGAGTGTCCTCGCGCTCGTAGTCGCGGTACTTGGCGACCTCGTCGATGAAAAACAACGATAGAGCCTTGATTCCTTGCGAGAACAGCTCGCGCTCCTTGCCCAGGTGGGCACGGATGACCTCACGGATCTGGATGCGTCGCTTCTGGTCTTCGGCTACGTCCTCGGTAACCTCGCCGGCGCCGATGATGTCACCGTTGCTCAGCTCGATGATGTCGCGGTTGGCGTCCACGTCGCGAATGAAGAGGCCCTTATACGCCTCGATGCCGCCAGAGATGTCGTGCAGGTTCGTCCCGTGGCTGAGGCGCTTCACTTGCCGCTTGATGCCCTGAGCGGTCTGCACCTCCAGCTCGACTCGTGCCTTCGGAAAGTCGGCGCCTTTCCCGATCTCGAGGCCGTCCACATACAGGTAGGCGCTGTTGCCGGCCAGGTGCTTGACGGTGATGCCGCGCACCGCGATCTTCTTCACCAGCTTCTGGTTGTAGGCATCGATGGCGTCGAGACGGTGCACTTTGGTGCGTTCGATTCTGTGCGTCGCGGAGTATCGCAGCGCAAAGAGGGCATTGAACGAGGTCAGCGCTTCCAGCGACTTCGAGGGCTTCTTCGCGTCACCTTCGATCTTCTGCGGCTCATCGATGATCAGGATCGGCCTATTCGCGGCAAGCACGTCGATCGGCTTGCGTGACTGGAAGTCGTCCAGCACCTCGTATATGCGGCGGGCCTCCTTGCCGGTGGCATTGAACGCCTGCACATTGATGATCATCACCTGCACGCCCGCGTCTGATGAGAACCGCTCGATCTCGTGCAATCGCGACGAGTTGTAGATGAAGGTGCGTGGTTTCGTGCCGTAAAGCTGCTGGAAGTGCTCGCCGGTGATGTCGAAGGACTTCTTCACACCCTCGCGGATCGCGACCGACGGCACGACGATGATGTACTTCGACCATCCGTATCGATTGTGCAGCTCCATGATCGTCTTGACATAGACGTACGTTTTTCCGGTACCGGTCTCCATCTCGATATCGAGATTGATCGGCGCCGCGGACTTCTTGACGTGATCCCTGAGGTCCTTCGACAACTCCAGCCCGCGTGCCTGCTGCACCTGATGCACGTTGGCCAAGAGCTGTGGCGCTGTCAGCGCGATCTCCGCGTTGCGAAGTCCCGCGTCAGCCAGGAGCGTGGGCGACGCGTCCTTCCCAGGATCGATGCGGTACTTCACCCCGTCGGCGTAGGGCTGGCCACCAAACACGTCGACCACAGCACTTACAGCTTCGGTCTGGTACTGCTGAACCTTGAACTGGAGCTTCATTAGAGTCAGATGACCTTCACATCAGTCGACGGTGAGAGTTCTTTGAAGATCTGCTCCGCGTTGATTCGTGCGTCGTCTGAAGGAAAACCGGAATCACTAAAGACTGCGCGCAAAGGCTCCTTTCGAGCTAGGGCCTGGACGACATCCTGAGTGACGCCTTCCTCGAAGCAGGCGACGAGTGCACCATCATCGACCACAAAGAATTCTTGGCCTCCCACGTTCTCGACGGAGACAGGCAAACTCGGTTCAAGCCCGGACTCGAGAACCACTTGGAACAGGAGGTCTTCGCCGGTGCGTCCTGGCTTGATGCCGTCCTCAAGTTCAGCGAGCTTCAACTGCTCGGTCTCTTCGGGGGTGCGAAGTACTTCTGAGAAGTTCGACGAGTCCACCTTTAGTACCCGAAAACCCAGGTCAAGCTGGCCACCGGTTAGCCCGACCTGCTCCCCGACTTTGACCGATGCTCGGGCAATCCTTTCTCGGCACAGCTCAGCGATCGACGAAAAGCCCGCATTGGCAGCGTCGCTTTGGACGTCTAACTCTTCGGCGATCTGAACACAGATGAATGTCCGCCGCCCGCCGTCCGCAGCGTTTTGCTCCATGACGGCGTGGGCAGTCGTCCCGGACCCTGCGAAAAAGTCCAGCACGAGCGCGTCCGGATCAGCGATCCACGCCAGCAAGCGACGCACCAGTTCGGGCGGCTTTGTGTAGTCGAAGTACTTCGCCATACCCAAGGCCGCAAGGGCCCGTGCCCCCTGGTCGTTGGTTACGCCATCCAGAAAGTCTCGCGGCCGCTTGCCGTCAGCGAGGCGGTCTTCCAGATAGTACTTTGTGTACACGTTCCACTTGGATTGATGGCCCTCCCCATTCTGAAGCGGGCTGGTTGCCGTCTCTTTGAATACCAGCAGATCCTTCTTCTGCTGGTAAGTGTCGTAGCTCCAGCGCCAAACGCGATCCTCGCGAGACTCAGGTGGCCGGTTCGCGGCGTCTACGACGTCCTGCGGACGGCGGGGGCCCGGCGGTAGAACGAACGATCCATCGGGGCACTCGATCCAGTAGCGCTGATTTGAGCACCCTCGCAGCGGGTCCAGGCTCGCTTGATAGAGGCCGACCGTCGCAAATGCTCCGCGATCGTCGATCGCCGAGAACTTCCGCCGATACGCCTCGTCGACTTCGTCCATCAACGGACCTACCGCATCGGCGTTCCGCGCGATGGTAACCAGATAGTCCTTCGATGGCGCGAAGTGCGTTCCCTTGTTCGAAGTCTTCTTTGTAACGCGCGCAACGCTCGCTAGGTAGTTGGTCGAACCGAAGATTTCCTTACAGATCTCGACGAGCCCGGCATGTTCGCCATCATCGATCGAGATCACGATGACGCCGTCTTCGGCAAGCAGATTCCGAGCGAGCTTTAGGCGCGGGTAGATCATGCTCAACCAGTTCGAGTGGAATCGTCCGTTCGTTTCAGGGTTGGCGACTAAGCGTGCCCCAGCAGCATCGCTCTGTCCCGACTCAACCAAGAATCTGGCAGACGATTGCATGAAGTCATCGTCGTAAATTAGATCGCTCCCCGTGTTGTACGGAGGGTCGATGTAGACGAGCTTGACCTTGCCGAGGTAAGGCTCCTGTAGGAGCTTCAGGGCATCGAGGTTGTCGCCCTCGATGAAGAGGTTTTTCGTCGTATCGAAGTCGACCGACTCCTCGCGCACCGGGCGCAGTGTCTTCGCGATCGGTGCGTTCGCAGCGAATGCGGCGGCACGTTTGCCGGGCCAATCGAGCTGGTAGCGCTCCTGCGACCCTTCGACGACGTAGTCGGACAATTCCTGTCGCAGCAGATCGAAGTCGATCGCTCGGGTTGGCTCCCCGTCGGCGTCGAGTGCTTCCGTGACGACCGCAGGAAAGAGGTCTGCGATCTTGTCGATGTTTACTCGGGTGAGATCGGGGGATGTCATTCGCAGTCTTTCCATGGCTTACCTTGTCTGGTCCAGTTCGGCTTGTTTGGCTTTCAGTTCGCGACGCAGCTCGACCTTGCGATTGAGTTGCGGTTCGGACCGGAGCTTGCGTTCCAGGGCGCTGATCTCGCGCTTGAGTCGGCGCACGGCATCCAGCCGCTCGCTGACGACGGCAGGACTCTCCCCAGCCCGAGGCGCGAGTGGCGTGAGTGGACCGATGAGCGCCGAGTACAGCGCAGTCATCGTGATTGCGGTTGGTAGCGGGCTACGGGGGGAGTCGCCTCGCATCCAGCCCGTTGAGAAGTAGGCGCTGGGTTTCGGTGCCGGGGAGCCAACTGGGTTGTGCGCTGCCGTCATGCGCACGCCGCCGCCGTGGGCATCGTCGCGGCAAACCTCGAAGATCACCGGATTCGGTATCGCCTTGTCAATCGACGCAAGTACCTGGGCGCTGACGTCGTTCGACTTGGCGTCCACCTGAATGACTTCGATCTCGGGCACTTCCGGCGATCCGGGGAGGTTGATGGTCTCGGCAGCAAGCTTGTAGGCCCAGCTGATGCGGCTGACCTCGGCGACAAACTTTTCACGCAGACCGGATGTCGATGCGGTGCGTTCATAGAATCGCTCCTTGGGTACGCGCGCACCAAAACGTGCACCAGCCGGCCACTGGTAGAGGATGTCGATCACGTGGCACCTGCCGCGTCAACGACAGCGATGAACGCGATCAGCTCGAAGTCGTCGAGCCCCGCGATCTGCTGCGTGAGCGCAGTGGTGTGCCCACCGCTGAACAGGCTGTCGACGTCGCGTTCTTCGGTGACGTCGATCATCGAGTGGATGGCATCCGTCAGCAGCGCCGAGTACTTGCTCATGTCTGCGCCCTCGCTGGTGGTCTCGTTGAAGGCGCGGGTGACGTCCGCCACTGGTTCATCGTGTGGGCGAGAGCCGGCACGGACGAGGTCGAGTAGCCGCTTCGCCTCGGTGTGGTCGGCGATGACGTCGCCATCCTCATTGACGTAGACGAGGTAATGCGGGTGGAGCCGGTTGCCCCGATTCACCGCAGGGTCGGCGTTGACGTTCTTCAGGGCGAAGATCACGCCGGGTAGGAGTCCGATCGCTGGGTCTGCGGGAACGACGGCATGCAAGCCGCGTGGGGCAGTGGCGATGTCGCCGTACTCGTTCATGTAGGCGAGCAGGTCCATCCGGAAGTCGTTGAGGCCGAGATCCGTGATCGAGACCCCCGCGCGAACATCCTCGAGTTCGATGCTCTCGCTCTGGAGTTTGCGGAGCTGCTCTTTGCGGAACGCGGCATCCGAGTCCTCAGGGTTGAGCACGTTGTCGTCGGCCGAGCCGGCGAGGTCGGCGATGACCATTCGGTTCTCGACACGCTCCTTGAGATTGATGTACTCGTCGAGCGAGATGTCGGGCCAGAAGTTGACGAGCTGGATGACCTCGTTCGTCGACCCGATGCGGTCGATACGACCGAAACGCTGGATGATCCGCACGGGGTTCCAGTGGATGTCGTAGTTGATGAGGTAGTCGCAGTCCTGCAGGTTCTGGCCCTCGCTGATGACATCGGTGCCGATCAGCACATCAATGTCGCGGGTTTCCGTGGGCATCGTGAGGTGCCGTTGCTTGGATCGCGGCGAGAACATCGACATGATCTGCTGGAAGTCAAAGCCTGTGCCGATCGTGGACTTGGCGCCGTGGCTACCGCCGGTAATCACGGCGCATTCCAGTCCAGCCTGCCGGAGCGCCGGTGCGAGCTCGCGGTAGAGGTAGTTCGCGGTGTCGGCGAAGGCGGAGAAGATCAGCACCTTGCGGTTATCGGGGTTCAGCGGATGCTCTGCCTTCTGCTCGACCAGGTGCCGCAGCTTGCGCAGCTTAAGGTCATGGCCCGGAGTAACTTTGCGCATTTCGTCCAGAAGCTCGCGTAGCGTTTCCCGATCGTGCCAGAGATCGCGCTGCCACGACTCGACATCGATGTCGTTGATGTCGATGCGAATCTTCTCACCGAACGTGAGGGCCTCGACGTTCGCGTCGTCCTCATCGTCGAGATCCAGGTCGAGGTCAGTAAGGTCTGCGTTGACTTCCGCCATTGACCCTGCGTGGCCGTCCACACGCGCGAGCGTGCGGTCGACGGCGTTCTCGATTTTTGCCAGCGTGAGCCGGAACGCTTCGACCGAGCTCTCCAGCCGTTTGAGCAGGTTCACCGTCATCAGCTTCTTCAGGCCTTCTTCACGCCCCTTCTGACCAAGATTGGAGCGGGCATTGCCGGTGGTGACGTTGTAGAGGTCCTCATACTTGCTGAGACGGCTCGGGAACACATACGCAAGAGGCGTATAGACGGCAAGAGTCAGGACTTGTAGCTGCTCGAAGATGTCGTTGAACGGAGGAATGTCGTCGAGATCGGTCAGCGGCTCGCGGATGGATGCCGGACGAAGGCGAGCGGGGAACGCGCCAATCTCGCTCATGTCGTAGAACGCCTGAATGTGTTTCCGGGAACGAGCGATAGTCACGGCATCGAGCAACTCGAAGAAGTCGAAGTCGAGCATCTGCAGGATGCGATCCGCTGTGCGCTCGTCGGCGGGCAGCTTCGACCACTCGTTAAAGATGGCCTGCGCGTCGCGGAACACTCGTTCGATCGACGTGGAGAGGTTGAGCTTGTCGGACAGGTTTTCGGACTCGCCCTCGTAGGCGAGCTGAAGTTGGTTCTTGAGGTCGTTGAACCGGTTGTTGACGGGTGTCGCCGACAGCATCAGCACCTTCGTCTTCACGCCTTCGCGGATGACCTGCCGCATGAGTCGCTGGTAGCGCGACTCCTTCTCTTCGGCGTAGTCAGCGTTGCGGAAGTTGTGCGACTCGTCGATGACGACGAGGTCATAGTTGCCCCAGTTGATGCGATCTAACCGGAGGCCAAGCGACTCGCCCCGTGTGCGGGACAGGTCGGTGTGCGCGAGGACGTCGTAGTTGAACCGGTCGCTCGCGAAGATGTTCGTCGTAAGGTTCGCGTTGTAGTTCGTCCAGTTCTCGGCGAGCTTCTTCGGCGCAAGAACCAAGACGGACTTGTTGCGGAGCTCGTAGTACTTGATCACCGCCAAGGCGGTGAATGTCTTTCCAAGACCGACACTGTCGGCCAGGATGCAGCCGTTGTAGGTCTCGAGCTTGTTGATGATGCCCGTCGCGGCATCCCGCTGGAAGTTGTAGAGGCTCTGCCAGACCTTGGTGTCCTGATATCCCGTGCGGTCGTTCGGGAGCACGTCCTCACTGATGTCGTCGAGGAATTCGGCGAAGAGGTTGTAGAGGATGAGGAAGTAGACGCGCGCCGGCGAGTTCTCGGCGTACACGCTCGCGATGTGGTCGTAGACCGCTTGCGTGACATCGTTCAGCTGGCCGGGGCTTGCCCAGATCTGATCGAAGAGGTTGAGAAAGCTGCTCGCCTCAGGCGTACCTTCGAACTTCGTGACCATATTGGAGACCGCATTGCCGCGCTCGTACCCGAGGTCGGCCGTGGTGAACCCTTGCAGCGGCATGTAAGCGGCTCCGTCGTCGACGACGGCGAACTGCTGCATCTGATGACCGCTGGCATTTGATCTGAACGTGACCTTCTCGCGTACCCAGGCGGCGCACTCGCGGGCGATCGCGCGCTGCGTCAGCTTGTTGCGGAGGCGGATCTCAAACTCCGACCCGTAGAGCGATGACTCTGCCTGCGGGATGAAAAACTCGCGACGATCCTTGCGCAGCTTGTCCGTAGCCTGACCGTTGCTGAACGACGGCGACGTGAAGATGAACTCGAGTTCCTCGATGTGCTCGAGTTCCTTCCGCAACGCCTCGAAAGCGAAGATCGAGAAGGTCGAAGCGGCGATGCGCACCTTCGAACCGCGGTTGATCACGGACTTCAGGTCGTCGCCGAGAAGGTCAGACACGTTGTTGATGATCCGCATCTCTACGCAGCGCCTCCGGCGCTACCGCCGCCACGCACCCAGGCATCGACCTCGCTCGCCTGGAACTTCCACAGACGTCCGACCTTGTGGGCCGGCATCCCCTTCTCGGCTATCCAGGCGTAGATCGTGTCTTTGGTGACGGCCAGGTGCTCGGCGATGTCGTCGGCAGAGAGCCACGGCTCTGACATTCACGCCCCCATGCGGATTGAGCCGGATTTATCCGGGTATGGCCGATCCTATCGGGACACCGCGCCCGCGTCGCCCTTGGTGTGCCATTGCCTCGTCAACCGCCGTCAGCAGTTCCTCGAGGTGCATGTGGAGATCGTCGTACGCCTGCATGTAGAACATATGGTTCATGTGGGACGGAGATGTGTTGTCCAGGTCGGCGAGGACTGCTCGAGCCTCGCGGATCGCTGTCTGGAGGCGGGTCTCGATTCCTGGCAGGCTCTGGATCCAGGTGTCGATAACGCTGAACGGGATCGGTGCGAAGTCGTGGGCGTCGACGCCGGCATGGAACTGGTGGCCGTTCGGGCCGTGGTCGCGGGCGTGCGTGTGTCCGTGGAGGAGCGGGATGCCGTCGTCCCAGCGCGGGCGATGCGACGTGTGTCGATCCTGTTCCTGGCTATCGCCGCGGTAGGGATAGTGCGAGGCAATGATCCTGTAACCGTGGCGGGTTCCTTCGATGACCTCTGGGAGGATCTCCCAGCCCGCCGCTTCGTACATGGGCACGAATCGCTCGATCGCCTGTTTCGACTGGGTCGCGGGTGAGACGCGATCGTGGTTGCCGGGTACGAGCAGTCGACGCCCGTTGAGCTTCGCGGTGAGCGCCATAGATTCTTCGATCGGGCCGAGAGCTACGTCGCCGAGGTGGAGGACGACGCTGTCGGGCGAGACCATGTCGTTCCACCGGCGCATAAGTTCGTCGTTCATCTCGTCGACGGTGGAGTACGGCCTATCCGCGAGTTCGCTGATGCGGGCGTGGCTGAAGTGGGTGTCGGACGTGACAAAGTCGACCTGATCGAAGTCGAACGTCGGATAGTCAAGCATCGCGAACCTCATCGTCGCCGTTCATGTCGAACGCGCGCAGGAGGAGTCGCTCCGCATCGCCCACCGGCTCAGGAGGAAGGTCCTTCATCTCGTCGCGGAGTCGGTCCAACGTCTGTTCGATCAGTGGGCGGTGTTGGTCGCGCCATGCGCGGATCCCAGGATCCCGCAGAAGGCCTGACTCTCTGCTCCCTTCATAGCCAAGCAGCAGCTCGGTGTCGATCACCGACGCCATGACACGGGCATCGAGGTTGGGCGACGAGCGCAGGCTCGACAGGTGGGTGAAGGCATCCGAACCAGACACGTCGATGCGGTAGCGCTGAATGTCGCCATACTCAGTCGTCTCAGTGTCGACGTGCGTGACCCGAAGGGAGCGGCCGCCGATGACGATCTCGCGCATGCATCCTCCTCGATCCGAGCCCGCCGGCTCAGCGACGCTCGTTACTTTCGGCGTCGACTGTCACGACCACGCGGCCAGGCCTGATGACGTCATCATGCCCTGGGATGTAGGAGATCGTTCCGAGTCGGCTCCAGTAGCTGATCAGCCAGCGGTGGAGTAGGTCGAGTTGCTCGTTGCGTTGGAGAACCATCCGTCCCGGATCGGGGATGGCAGTGTCCCAGTCATCGACCTCGAGGACGGCCTCGATGAGCTCAGCACACGTTGGACCAGTTCCGTGCGTGTCCCACCACGCGCGAGTCACGAGGCCGGCGTGGTTGGCGGTCAAAGTCCCATCGGGTTCATCGATCGTCCCGAGCAGAGCCCCGAAGTAGGGATCCTCTACTGCGGTCGCAAATGACTCATAGCGATCCTCACCGACGCTCATACAGGAAGGATGCCATACAGAATAGGCATCCATGGCAAGTCTTGCGCGTGTACTACCGACCCGCTGTTGCCGCTTCCCACTGAATCGTGAAGGTTCCTGCAGCGCGCGCGTCGGCCTCGGCTTCGAGCCGCAGTGCATAGTCCCACGTGGGGTGGACGGCTCGCTGATAGATTCTGACCCGTTCGGGGGTGACCTCGTCGGTTCGGCGGACAAGTCCCAACTGCTTGAGTCGCTTCAGCAGGGCATGGATCGTGCTGGTCGACAATCCCGTCGCGGCTGACACCGAAGGCGTGGAGAATTTTCCGTCGGAAGAGCGCGCGATCTCCGCCATAAGCGCGAGCATGTGGTTGCTCCCGAAAGCTAGCTTCGAGAGCTCCTCGCTCTGCTCGGTTGGCACGGTCTCCACCGCCTCATTTTCGCATGAGGCGCTCAGCGCGGCAGGAGCATCGCGGGGCGTGATCCGACTGCGTGGCGCATTGTTGTGTATCTGACGCACCCCAGCGTAAATGTCACATTCACTACCCGCATCCTTCGGCGTGCGAGAAGTCTCAACGCGAAGATCTCTGCCCGCGTGTCGAAGCTGCAGAACGAACGCCATCTCCGTACGTTAATGAATCAAGAGTTATGAGTCCTGGTTCTCGATTCGTAGGAGATCATCGTGCCAACGCCGCCACCCCGGTACACGTTGCGATTGGATGGGAATGATCTCGAGCGGGGCAAACTGGCGGACCTCGAGGCTCGACACGTTTTCGAGGCCGAGCCTCGCCGGACGTTCCGCTGGCATCGAGGACAGCGGCACTATCCGGGCCGCTACTGGTCCGCGACCACGGAAGGCTTCGTCGGGTACGAGAGTCGCCTCGAGCTTGCGGCGCTGCTCCTTGAGGACTTCGACGACCGGGCGGTTCGGATCGCCTCTCAGCCGTTCGAGCTGATCGCCGATCGAGACGGTATCGAGCGAAGCTATGTGCCCGACTACTTGGTTGAGCACGGTGACCATCGATTCACAGTGATCGAGGTCAAGCCGAAGCGCAGACTGGAAGACCCGGAGATCGCTGGTGCCCTCAGTTGGGCGGGCGACATCGTCCGTTCGCGCGGATGGGGGTACCGGATCGTCAGCGAACCGGAGCCTGCTCTGCTTTCAAATATCCGCTTCCTCGCGGGGTATCGACGCCTCTGGCAATTTCCAGAGCTCGACGTCGAGATGGTCGAGGCGGCCATCCGCGCGTCAGCCACGCTCGGCTCCGCCCTCCGGAGCGCCGGATCCGCCCTGAACGACTTTCCCTATGCCCGAGCGGTCGTGCTGCACCTGCTCTGGCGCCGCTCGATTCTCTGCGACCTCACTTCCGCCCTAGCCACCCACACCGTATTGGAGTTGCCATGAGCCACACCTTCGATATCCGCGTCGGCAGCACTGTTTCGTTCGACGGTTATCTCTGCACCGTCATCGAGATCGCCGGCGACGCCGTTGTCCTCGTCGACGGCGCGAAGAAGACCCGACGCGTGCGGCTCGTTGAGCTTCTCCGCGACGCCACGGACGCGTTCGGTCTTCCGTCCGAGGAAGCTGCACTCACACCGCTTGCGCTGATCTGGGCGGACGCGACGGAAGCGCAACGCGACGAGGCGCGACGAAAAGCGGCCCACGTTCGAGAGATGCGAACCGGTTTCGCGTCGGGGATCCCGACTCTCGCGCAGCCGCACGAGCCAAGACCGGAGTACAACCCGAAGCTCACCACCATCCACGAACGCCGTAGAACCAAGGCCACGGAGCTTGGTGTGAGCCCGAAAACGCTCAAGCGCTGGGACGATCGCTTCGACGATGGCGAAGATCTCGCGCTGCTCGACTTCAGGAAGACGTCCTGGACGCCGGCGCTCTCTGGCCTCGACCCGCGCTGGGTGGACATGTGCCGACGCGTCGTCGAGGAAAACGTGCGCGGCGCCAAGCGTAGTGTGACGACCACGCTCGCGATCGTGTTGGCGAGGGTCAAGCGGGAGTATCCGGATGTCGACGTCCGGATCCCATCCGAGTCAACCGCTCGTGACGCGGTCGCTGAGCTCACCCGCGGCAAGGGAACGTTCGGCGCCAGCATGCGCGCACAACGATCGATCGAAACGCGCCCGCCCGTGCCCTACGGCCGACTTGTCGCCACGAGACCCGGCGAGTATGTCGTGCTCGACACCACGCCCCTCAACGTCTTCGGCGTCGCACCCGTCACTGGCAAGTGGATGCGCGCCGAGCTGACAGTCGCACTCGACCTCTACGACAGATCTATCCTCGGACTCCGCCTCGCACCCGTCTCTACCAAGGCGGTCGACGTCGCGGGAGTGCTGATGGAGGCGCTGTCACCCCGCGAGATGCCGGCCGAGTGGGGCGACCGAGCTACCTGGCCCTTCCATGGCGTGCCCGAGAACATCGTCATCGACGTCGAGAACCTCAAGGCGTTGCGATTTCGCCGACCCGGCATCCTTCCCGACACGATCATCATCGATCACGGTAAGCCGTTCATGTCGATCCACGTCGCGAGCGTGTGCCAGCGACTTGGGATCTCCATCCAGCCCGCACATGTCTACACCGGCACCGACAAGGCGTGGGTAGAGCGTTGGTTCCGGACCATCGACGAGATGCTTCAGGAACTGCCTGGATACAAGGGCAAAGACATCGCGTCCCGCGGCGAGGCGCCGGAGAGCGAAGCTGTTTACACGATCCCGCAGCTTGAGCAGATCATTCGCGAGTGGATCGCCACGGTCTATCACCTCCGCCCGCATGGCGGACTTGTCGACTCCCAGCTGCCCGCAGCGAAGATGAGCCCGGCGCAGAAATTCGAGCAGGGGATCGCGGTGGCCGGCCGCATCCGTGTCCCGTCGAACCCGAACCTGCTGCTCGAGATGCTCCCCGTCGTGAAGCGCAAGTTCAATCACTACGGCGTCGAGGTCGGCACGCTCCGCTATAGCGGCGAGATCGTGGGGAAGTACTACGACCGGTCGCGGGCGATGGCAAAGGGCAAGCGGAAGTGGCAGTTCTCGGTGAATCCCGACGACTTCTCGCAGATCTACTTCAACGACCCGGACGACAACTCCTGGCACGTGCTGCGTTGGGAGCACGCACCGAAAGTCCCCGTGCCGTTCAGCTTCGACGCTCTCGAGTACGCCAAGGGCATCGCACTCGACCGCCGCAACGGGGTCAATGTGTCCGAAGCGCTCGGCGAACTCCTCGAACGATGGGGTGCTGGCCGTGCGAGCACGCCCGCCGAGAAGCGCATCAGCGCGCGACTTGCCGCCCAGCTTGCCGAGACGGCGGACGGCCCCGACAGCCCGTTCTTCCCGCACATCGCCAAGCAGATCGCGCAACAGATGGCGGGACCGGACCTAAGCGAGGAGCTGGGATTGGTATCAGTGACGCCGCCTCCGGTGAGCGAGAAGCACGATCCGCTTGCGCTGAGCGCGCAGGAGCTCGTCGGCGAAGACCTCGATGACTTCGATCTGCTGGAGGACCTGTGATCCTGCCTCTGGAGCGCGACGAGCTCCTTTCGCGTTGGGAAGGATGGCGGCACTTCGCAGAAGATCCCGCCCTGGAGAAGCCGCAGAGCCTGTCCGCCAAGCAGATCGAAAAGCTCAGCGAAGACGAACGTGTCGTCTACGACTACCACCGCGAGCGGTACCACGCGAACTTCCTTGTGACGACACCGCAGGTGAAACGGCTCAACGTTCGGTTGTGGGACCTCCTCGATGCCAACCAGCAGGGCCCGTCACGGGTCAAGGGCGCGGCGATCATCGACTCGCCGCCCGGACTGGGGAAGACCACGGCGGTCGACGCGTTCGGACGAGCGTTTCACCGCCGGCAGATCTTGCGACACGGGAAGGACTTCGACGAAGGGCAGACGCTGCACATCCCGGTTTGCCACGTCGCATTCAAGGGCAACACGACCACGCGTGCCCTCAACGAATCCATCCTGAACTTCTACAATCACCCCTCCTCCGACGCCGCGAATACCCGCTATCTGCGGAACCGCAACCTGGCCACTCTCGCTGCTGAGTCCGTCCGTCGTCATGGCACCCGGCTGATCATCGTCGACGACGTGCACTTCTTGAAGATCCACACCGACGAGGGTGTAGCGCTGGCCAACGAGCTGAAGTGGCTCGCCAACGAGTACCCCGCCACGTTCCTATTCACGGGTGTGAACATGGCCGACACCGGGCTCCTCAGCGAGAGCAAGACCGACAAGAAGCTCGCGATGTCGCAGATTGCTCGACGTTGGACCAGGCTTACCCTTCCGCCGTTCGAACACCCCGTTGGTGAGCACCGCAAGACCTGGCTGTCGCTGCTTGGCACGATCGAAACGCATCTTGTGCTCGCGAACGCGCGGCCGAGGATGTTGCGCGAGCAGTCGGACTACCTCTACGAGAGGTCCACGGGCATGATCGGCTCACTCTTCAAACTCATCACTCTCGGTGCCGTCCACGCGATGCGCGACGGTACTGAGGAGCTGACCCGTGAAGTGCTCGACGAGATCGACATCGACGTCGCAGCCGAAGACGCGCGTGAGGTCGTCGCGAAGGAGCTCGAGGAGAAGAAGCTCCGCGATGCCAAGCGCAGGAAGCCGGGAGCGGCAGCATGACCTGGGCGGCCGGCCCGCGGCTCATCAAGGTCGGAGCGTGACGGTGCGTCGCCTGCTGCACGTCGCGATGCCGCTTCCTGACGAGCCGCTCGACTCGTGGGTCGAGTACATGGCGCATGACTATGGGGCCACCGTCGGGGAGATGGCACGTGCCCTGGGCCTCATCGACGCCGACGGCGTACCGGCGGCAACCCCCCAGTCCGCGCGAGCCTGGTCGACCGCGCTCGAGCCGCAGCAACTCACGAACCTGGAGCTGACGACAGGCCGGCCCGCCGACGAGTACCGTGCGATGACGCGCACCGTGTTCGCCGCGAACGCCATCCGCCTCACGCCGCAGGGACGGATCAGCGCCTCGTGTCCGAGCACCGGAGTCGCCGCCCGGTACTGCCCCGACTGCCTCGCAGACTCCGGCGGCAGGTGGCGGCTGTCGTGGCAGTTCCCGTTCGGATTCGCGTGTCTGCGCCACAAGAGGTTGCTCGTCGATGCGTGCCCGACGTGCGGGCAACCACCCCGCCTCATCGGGCATCCCATCACCCTCGTGCCCGAGCCGGGCCATTGCCACAATCGACCCTCGACAGAGGCGCCGGCCATCCGCTCGCGCTGTGGGGCCAACCTCACTGCCACTGGCGAGCTTGTCTTCGCGGAAGACGCGACGCGGGAAGCGCAGCGAGCAATTCTGAAGGTCGTCGCATCCGGCGTCGGCGAGTTCGGCATCTACGCCGACGGCAGGCCGAGCACCATTCAGGTCCTTTCCGACATGTCGCTACTGTCCCGAGCGGGGAGACAGGCACTTGCTGATGACCAGCGATTCGAGTGGATGCAGGTGGATTCGATCGACCCCAGCGTGATTGCAGCGCAACCGCGCACCGGTAAAGTCGATCTAAGGCCGAGCACCGCGGCGGAGGTCGCGCTCGGCAACACGATCGCGTTCGAGGCGCTACAGGCAGGTGAACGAGTCGCAGACCTGCTGCGCGGTCGAGTCAGCGTCCATACCGCTCTGGACCACTACTCGCCGCCGCTTCGCGATCACGTGAGTCGGGCGCTCGGCCGGGTCAGGCGACCGACGGCAACGCTCCAATCACTGAAGTTGTCAGCTGCAGATCCGGAAGCTCGCGCAGCGAAGCTGCCGGCGGTGCTCTGGCCCGAGGTGACCGCGCGACTCGCTCCGCGTCGGTTGGATGCTGAGATCGCGGGCGGCGCGCTTTCGGCAGCCGTAGTCTTCGTCGGCACTCAACTAACGCACGGCTCCGCGATCAAGCTTCTTGACGCCGAGGCTCGCGGCCGTCAGGTCAGTCACGTGATGCGATCCCTCGGGCGAAACGCACCAGAGGCGGACACCATCCGCGTGATCGCTCGACTCGCCTCGTTCCTGGACGAGCAGTCCACGCCGATCGACTTCGCGCGTCGCCGGTCTCTCGACTATGCCGGCATGTTGCCGCGTGACGAGTGGGTAGAGATCTGTCGGATTGCGAACGTGCTGCCGGGCGGTGATCGGCGTTGGCAGGCCGCTCGCGCTCATCTCTATGCGCTCGTGAGCGGCAACAGGTTGTCTCGTGCGCCTTTCGCCGATGATCCCGGGTTCCCCTCCTTCGTAGAGGTGGCTCAGTTCCGGTCGGGGATGCCAGGCACCGTCGCGGACGCACTTGCTTCAGCCGCAGCTGACTTCATCCGGGACCGAGGCGTTGACGAGCCCGTCGCGTGGTTGCCCGGCCCTGAGGTTGTCGGCGGACTTCCCGATGCCGCCGACGTCATTGATGGTCGTTGGCCGACTGCACGACCGGCCCGAGCCACGGTGAAGCCTGCGCGAGCGGTCGCCGCGTACTCGGCTGGTCGGTCGGTGCGCGAGATCGCAATCGAGCACGGCGTTGCGCGACAGACCATCGGTCGCGTGCTTGCTGACGAGGGAGTAGAAACGCGTAGCGGAAGGCAAGGAGCTGCAATTGACCCGGAATGGCTGAGTCAGCGATACCTCGTCGAGCGCCACACAATCCCGGAGATCGCTGCGGAAGTGGGAGTGACGATGACCACCATCAATCGTCACCTCGAGACGGCAGGCATCCCGCGACGTGCTCGCGGAGCCGCGAGTCGAGCTACGGCCATTCGCATTGATCCGCGCGCTGGGAACTCGCCGCTGTTGCGTCGGATCCTCGTTGGCCAGGACTCTTTGCAGCGCGCGGAGCGGTTCCTTGTTGTCGCGCGTCATGACACGATGACGGTCGCCGCTCGCGAGATCGGCGTGACGCTCAGCATCCTCGCCACTCAGATGAAGCGACTCGGAGCCGACGCGGGCGGCCCGTTGATCACCCGGGCAATGCGAGGTCAGCCGCTCGCCCTTACTGAGCTCGGCGCCGCCGCGCGGCGTGAGCTGGAACGTGTCCTCGGCGAAGGGTGAGCTCGCGCTTAACGAAGGCGCAGATCCGGAATCTTCGCGGGAAGGATGTCCATGAGCGAGACGCCCAGCGCCTGCGACATCGCGAGCAGCGTGCGAATCGTCGGGTTCGCAGGCGTCCCCGGCTTCGACTCGCCTTTCTCGTACTTCTGGTACGTGTAGCGAGTGAGTCCAGAGCGGTACGCGACGTCCTCTTGGCTCAGGCCTGCTTCCTGGCGTAAGCGGCGAAGATTCGTAGCGAGCTCACCGGCGTAGTCGCTCCAGGCCGCGTCCTCGGGTCTGGTGCGCTTCGCCACCGATCCAGCGTCGCCGCGAAGACGCGTCGGTGTGGCCTAATCCGTATGGCATTCGGAGAGCTGTCGACGCTCGCGTCACTATCCATCGATGTCGACGAAGCCCACAAGATCCAAACTGTCTTCCCGCACTAGGACGACTGTGTCGACGTAGCGCCGTGAAGACGGGAACGTGCGGGCCTGCACAACCAACTCGTCCGCAAGTTCAACAATTCCGAAGTCTCCTAGAACATGGACGCCTCCGACATGCTCGACGAGGAACCCAGAGCGCAGCGCCTGTGTCGACAGGGTGCGGCTAAGTGTTCTAGGGATTGCGTATCCGACATCGATTCGACGGTAGGGAGTTACTCGAAGTGGGCGGTCGCCCGTCGCAAGCATGTTCAGCACGCTGACTTCGTCGCCGATTTGAACTAGGAGTCGGTAGTTGGCGTTACCGAGGATGTGAAACCCCTCACCGGCCCGTACGTCGTCGACAGTAAGCACTGGTCCGATCGCCCGGTGGAGCGACTCGTCGAGCGAAGAAGGCTCACCAAACTCGGTGATGATGTTCTCCGTGAATCCATTCGAACGGCGTTCGAGGTGTGTCGTCGCACGTATGAAGTCCGGGACCGGTGACTGGCCGTAATTCACGAGGTGAACAGAGGATCTTGCGACGGTGCGCGAGTACGGCGCGAGCGTCTCAAGGATCCCTTCACGCGCGGAGTCGATCCACTGGTCTCCGTCCCCGAACCCAACCTCCCGTGAGACGAGGCCGACCTCGCCAAGAGATACCGCGAACTGGCCGTTTCCGGCGACGATCGCTGTCGCGGGGGCCGCGTGAACCTGAAGTAGTGGAGCGCCCTCGTCGTACCGAGAGTCGAACTGTGTCTCGAAGACACCAGCGTCACTCGTGGTGAATAGCCTGTTGCCGTAGGCGACAGTGTCGGTGAGGTTACCGGGCGTCGCCTCGATGTAGGCCTGCCGAAAATCAGAGACGTCGATTGGGACCACGACTTCGGCACTCGCGGTGAGTGGCGCGAAGAACTCCCGCCGCACCGACGGAATTGCGAGCAAGTTCTGAAACTCGTGCGAGGACTTCCGCTCGCTTCGAAAGACGAGGTGTTCTGCGAGAACTGCGTGGTGGTGATCCTGCGCCTGTGTGACACGGTTCCGAAGGGCGTCGACCGGAACGTAGTAGAGGTGTCCTCGACGATCCCAGACGAGGAGGTTCTCTCTGTAGAGCCAGGCATCTTCCCATTGGCCTGGAATTCTTACCGTGAGGCGACGCAGGTCCATCACATCACCTGCTTACGAAGCTTCTTCGCGAGTGCATGTGACACCAACCCGTCGGCTTCCCACGCCGTGATGACATCACCTGGAGCGGTCTTCGTCGTGCCTGGGCTCCCCCTGCCAACGGGATGACCATGCCAATCGGCGGAGCCGGATTGCGGCGGCATGAATCGAGCAAGGACTTCGCCCCTAGTGCCAAATGGCTGGGTGAGGTCAGCTGCTACGGCCCATACCTGCGATGGGGCCGCGACCTTCGCCGACTCTCTCGTCTCGGTGTCGCAGAATACGTGACACTCGACCTCGTCGCTTATCGCCCAGATCGACTTCGCGGCCGACATCCCTTGGTCTCGGTGATGAGGATGGCTGAAGTAGCTACGACCGTTGCATGTCGTGAACCGCGAGCCAGGCGGATTGCTGAGGCGGAGGTGGGTCATGCCGAGATCACCACCCATCGGGAAGGGCGCAATGCCCGCTGCCAGTGCAAGGAGGCTACCAGTCCGGCTTTCGAGCAATAGGAACTCCCCAGTCGCGGGGCGCGTCGGCGGCGTTCGAGAGTTGGAGAATCTCACCGTCCCGGTCGGCCTCGATACACGTCGGCGGGTGGCCCGGATTCGCGAGATGCTGATCGTCGAGGTGGCAGCTCAGCACGTGTGTGTTCAGCGACGCGGGTAGCACGAGCAGGTGCACGACGATGTGGCTCTGGTCATGGTTGGTCGCGCTCACCCAAAAGCCAGCTAGCAATACTCCTTGCATGTCTCGAGCGAGATTCCGTCGGACCGTGCTCTCTACGCGTCCTCTCTCAACTCGGCCCATCTAGCCGATTTGAGTCGATGAAGTTGCTCGCGCTACGCGTCCCACAGAGTCCCATTGAGAGCCGAAAGAAGCGCCGGATTGTGGGAGACTGCGGTCGACCGTATCGCGGCCAGCGCACACGGATGCCCACTGGGGAGGCACGTTGAGATTTTGTCCGGATTGCGGCCAGAAGCTGTCGTTTAGCGATCTCGATCGGTGTTCCAGTTGCGGAGTTGATCTCGCTCAGTATCGACCGAAGGCGCACGTTCGTTCTGCTGCTGGCGATTTGCCTCTAGTTGAGTCGCTGACGGACGGGACGCTGCGTGACGGCAGCGGGCAATCAGACGCGTCGCTTGTGGACGGCGCCCTTACTGCATTTGCTCCGGAAGCGGACGACGGGCCGGTGGTTCTATCTCACGATCCAGATCAAAGGCGCCAGCAGGCCGAAGACCCGACATCTCCAGAGGAACTGCTAGCACTCCTCGCGGCGGACACGGACCCGGCCACCAGAGGTGCGGTTGCCGCCAATGCGTCGGCACCTGCGCGAGTACTTGAGACTCTCGCGGACGATGTCAACGACCAGGTGAGGTACTGGGTGGCCCGAAACGCTGGGCTTTCGGCAGAGACCGCCGAGCGCCTCGCGGCCGACCCGGCCGTGCTGGTCAGAGCCGGAATTGGTCAGAATTCTGCCGCCCCGGTCGGCGTGATTGCTGCACTCGCTCAGGATTCATCTGCGCTTGTGAGACAACGCGCACGAGAAAATCCACTCTTCAATGGCGACGATACTTCGCATGAGGAGACGGCTTTGCAGACTACGCCGTCGAGTGCGACCCAAGCGCCCGGCGACGTGACAGACGAAGGCGCGAGCGCAACCCGCCAAGGAGCTAAAGCGATCGCGGTTGGATACAGCCACTGCCTCGCCATAGCGGCAGATGACACGGTCGTCGCGTGGGGGAGCAATGACGACAGCCAACTGGACGTACCTCACTCCACCGGCGAGGTCGTCGCGATTGCGGCCGGCGCCTATCACTCGTTGGCGTTGCGCACGGATGGAACTGTTGTGGCCTGGGGTGAGTGGAATCACGGATGCACTGAGGTGCCGGAGGATCTCGAGGATGTCACCGCAATTGCCGCGGGTCGCGACTTCAGCCTTGCGCTAAAGAAGGACGGGACGCTTGTCGAGTGGGGTCACGCGTTCCCCGAAGAGGCGAACATCGCGGCCTCTCTGACTGATGTGATTGCAATCGCTACGGATGTTGGGAATCGTCTCGCCCTCCGAGCGGATGGATCAGTCGTTATCTGGGGGGCTCTAATGCGCGGTCAGACGCCGCCTGAGCGGCTGATCGGAGTTCGGAGCGTAGACGTTGGTTGGGAGCACGCCATCGCGCTCAGAACCGACGGCGAAGTCATCATTTGGGGGGAAGGCGGCGCCCCGAATGAGGCCATGGTGCTGCCCGAACCACTACGGAACGTCGCGTCGATTGCGGCCTTTGGGTCCGATTGCTTTGCTGTTCTAAATGATGGGACGGTCGTCGCGTGGGGTGCCGAGTTCTCGGACAACATTCGGGTGCCCGCCGGTCTTTACGGCGTCGAGTCGATTGCCGTCAGCAATGGTTGCGCCATGGCGTTGAAGTCGGACGGGTCGATCGCCGTATGGGGACGCTCCAACGATGGTCAGCACAATATCCCTGAACGACTCTTGGTCAAAAGAGTCCTTCGGGATGCGGAGCGCGCAATCCAGATTGCCACCGGTTTGGAGCACGCGCTTGCCCTTCGCGCCGACGGCAGCGTCGTGGGCTGGGGTGGGAATGGCCACGGGCAGACCGATATCCCTGCAGGCTTGGATGGAGTCATTTCGATTGCAGCGTGCTGGCTTCAGAGCATCGCGCTGAAAGGCGATGGCACCGTAGTTACCTGGGGAGACAGCGAACGAAGAGCGGCAACTCCCGTCGGCCTATCAGACGTCGTCGCCGTATCCGCGGGCCGCGCACACTACCTGGCACTCAGGCGAAATGGAACCGTCGTCGCGTGGGGCTACGACGACGAACGGATCAAGGTTCCCGCGACTCTCACAGACGTCGTCGCCATCGCCGCCGGCGGCGACCAGAATGTCGCATTGAAGAGGGACGGGACAATCGTCTCGTGGGGTGATAGTCGATTCGGTGGGCTGAAGATCAAGACCGATCGGAGGGATCTCGTCTCCGTTGTCGCTGGTTTGCACCCCGGGATGTCGCAGCACTTCGTGGGAATGACTCGTTCAGGAGAAGTGAGGAAAATCGCAGCGACTACCTTCAACGAGGAGGGGGATGTTCCAGATGGACTGTTCGCGATCACCGCGCTTGCTGCCGGCGCCGCACACACGATTGCGCTCAGGGCGGACGGCACGATTGTCGCCTGGGGCAACAGCACTCACGGTCAACTCGACGCACCAAGCGGACTCGTGAAAGTGATCGGCATCGCCGCACACACTACGCACAATCTCGCGCTGACGACCGAAGGACACATCATCGCGTGGGGGACCAACAAGTCGGGCGCACTCGCTGTCCCTGCAGAGTTCCGGCCCGTAGTAGCCATCGGCGACGAAGAAGAGGCTCGCCACGCCGATGAGGCAGACGAGTCGAGTGAGCCCGCGCCCATCGTGGAGGCGAACGACGGGCGCGTGTCATTTCTCCAGGGCGCCGGAAGTGCGTGGAACCCCTTCAAAGTCAGTTGGCGAGATGAACCGTTCCCAGACGTCGACTCTCTCGAACGCGTCCAACTCGCCCGTAGAGCGATGACTCGCGACAGCGACTGGGAACATTACGCGCACGGACGCGCATCAAGCAATCTGGCTGCCGCCTACACGGCATCAGGTCGACTGGACGCAGCTTTGAGCGCCATTCAAGAGGCAGAAAACCGGTTCACTGACATGCTCAACGCGCGCAATCCGTATCCGGAGGATCTGACGTGGATGGGTCTTGCCATCGCGCGGTACAACGCGAGCTACATCTTTTTTGTCGCGGGCGACGCGGGCCGAAATCTCGAGTATGCGGAGGTGAACAGGCAGGCCGCCCGTCAAGCCCTCGCCGAGATCAATGTCAGGTCAAACTCGTGGGGTCTCGTGAGCCGCGCGGTTGAGTCGTTGTCGCCTGTCGGCAAGTAGATCGAGTCAACCCAGCGGAGTTTGGTCTTGATGAACCGCGCATTGGTGGAGCGAGCGCCAGGCTCAGCACATCCGTCGTGGTACAGGTGCCGGTGACGCGACTCTTTCGCTTCACCGGGCGGCGTAAACACCTGGATGCTGAAATCGACCGATCGTGCGAGCGAAGTTCGAGAGTCCGAAGTGGCAGCCAACGTCGTAGGCTCGGGCATTGGGGAGAAGATCTATGGCGAATAAGAAGGAACCGACAGTCCGGCAGTTCATCGTCGACGCGGAAGCGCTTGACGGAGACGGCGCGGACATCTCGGACGCGCAGTTCGGCTCAGGCGGAGCTCGGCGCGCGGATGGCACCCTCATCAATCAGTACAAGAATCCACGCCCGTACGATCCTGGCACCCCAGAAGAAGACAGGGAGTTCGACGCCTGGCTCAACAGTGAGAGCGAGGCTCGCACTAGACGTGAGGAGTCGGAGTCGCAGGCAGCTTACGATCGCCGGGTTCAGCAAACCGCGGACGGAATCCTTTGGGTCCTGCGCGAGGTCGTCGCGCCCATAGCGCAGGCGTACTGGGATGCGCGTGGCAGGGAGGACGTGCAGCGCTTCGGCCAGTGGGTGACGAGTCGGGTCCGTCGAGGCTCGCGCGGGACAACGGCGGAGACGCGTCCAACTGACGAGGCGACTTTCCCTGTGGCCATCTCGGGGGCGTCCGCAACCACGATTGACACGCCCGTCGGCGTAATCAACCTTGAGGACTATCGGGGCCGACGCGGCGCCAACGTGAAACGCGCGGAGAACGGCGAGGAAGTCACGACAGCGTAGTCGGAGGCCCGTTGCGCGGGCGGGCATCGAGAGGTGGATTCGCGCGCCGGGGCCGTTCTGCGGTTCGAGGCGTCGAAGCCGAGCGACTGGTGCGCTGGTGGCCTCGCCGATCCGTGGTGGACAAGTCGGTTGCCAGAGAACGACACTTGGCGAAGACATTTCGTCTCTCTCGCGAGCGGAATTACACCATCGTCGGGGACATCTCTCAGCAATCCCTACAGTTCAGTCGGACTTCTCGAGCTGCAGGCTCAGGAGTTCGGATAGGTGCCCCCAGCTTGAAGTAGCGCGATGCTCCGCCTGCTGAGGTTCGCGAGGCGCTGGTCGAGCAGCGACCGCGCTTCGCTGGTGAGCCCGTGGTCGCGAACCTGCTTGAGGACGCGGGCGATCGGCGGCAGGGCCGTCGTGCGCCACAGCGGAGTCTCGGCCGAGCGCCTTGTCGGGATCCGCGAGGCGCTCGGTGCGGTTGCCTTGCTCCTTGGCCCCGCGGTGGCGGGCACTCATGGTGCTGTCCGATGGATCGACCGTGCTGTGGGTTACCGCCGCGACGTCGCTCGCGGTGGCCTTCCTGACCCTTCTCATCCCGCACCGCGTCGGGCGGATCGACACAACGAACGCTCGAAAGGCGGCAGTCGCGAGCAGCGGTTGGGCGCAACTCCGGGATGGTTGGCGAGTGCTGTTCCGCAGCCGATTCCTCGTCGTGACGACGGTGCTCAGCGCCGTGTCTCTCATCGTGATCGTGGAGGATTTCGCGGCGGAACTCGCCCCCGTTCTTCTCAACGAGCCGGACCCGCTCGAGCTCGGAAAGTCCGCGAGCCTGCTGAGTGACTACACGACGGACGTCCTGAACGAGCAACAACAGCGAGTTCTCGACCAGCTCGCCGCGATGCTCGAGCAGACCGCGCCGCGATAGGGGCGGGGTCAGCCACGCCACGGACACGGTGACGAGTCAGCCACGCCACGGACACGGTGACGAGTCAGGCAGGGTGCTTCGCGAGGAGTTTCGAGACGGCGATCATCGCCCCGCCGAGCACCGCCGGTATCCCCCCGCCAGGGTGAACGGATGCCCCCACCCGCCAGAGCCACGGCGTCCGCAGATCGTGGTGCGCCGGCTGGTGCAGCGGCCCGCTCATCCACAGCGGTCGTGCAGCGCCGTAGAGGGCGCCGTGCGGTTCGCCGAAGGAGCCGTAGTACTGGGGGTCGAGGACGATGTTCCCGACCATGCGGTCCGTCAGCGGGGCATCGAGGCCCAGGGTGGTCGAGATCCGTTCGATCTCGCGGCGCACGAACGGATGCTCGAGCGTGTAGCCCCTCGCGTCCGCGGGGCTGGTCAACAGGATGCCGAGGGTGCTCCGCTCATTCGGATAGATCTCCCCCGCGCGGTAGTGACTGACGAACGCCATCGTGTCGGCAGGCTCGTCCCCGGCCGCCAGGCTGCGGTGCAGCGCCGCCGGCTTGCTCGGGAGGATGACGCTGTGCGCGGCGATGTCGTCAGGCAGGGCTTCTTGCAGCACGCCATAGATCGCGATGGCGGAGCACGAGAGCGTGCGGGCACTTCGAGAGACGGACCGACCCAGCAGCTCGTTGAGGCGATCGGCGTCCAGCGCGCTGACGACGAGGTCGGCTGGATACTCGGCAACGGTCGTCGTGACCCGTCCGCGGTCCAGGCTCGTCACCGCCTCACCGGTGCGCAATTCGACGCCCGCGGCATTCGCTAGTCGCTGCAAGGCAAGGACGATCTCGTAGATTCCGCCGCGGGGCACCCAGGCGCCGGTCTCGGCCATGATCGCCGGCATGCTCGCATACAACGCCGGGGTGCGTGCCGGCGAGACGCCGGCGTTGAGGGTGTGGATGGCGATGATCTCGCGGAGGCCGTCCGGCAGCCACCCGAGACTCTCGAGGTAGGAGCGAGTGTTCAGCCGCGTGCCGTAGACAGCGAGCAACCGACGCAGAGCAGGCAGAGAAGCACGGTCGAGGGGATCAGCGAGCAGCAGTGCGGTGACATCGTCTGCGAGAGGGGCGTGCAGATCACTGAAGCGCTGCCAGGCCGGATACCACGGATGCGCGGGCGGCACCGGCAGCGGGACGACCTCGCCGTCGTGGTAGTAGCGGCCGATCTCGGGCAGCCGCACGAGATCGAGCGCGCCGATGTGCGCTATCGGGGGGCGCCCCGCATCCAGCCGGCGCAGCAGCTCGCCCCATACGCCCGGGAAGGTGAAGAGAGACGGGCCCGTATCGACTCGTTCGCCGTCGAGCTCCACACGCCGACTCTTGCCGCCCACGGTGGGAGCGGACTCCAGCAGGGTGACTCTGTGTCCTGCTCGAGCGAGCAACGCGGATGCAGCGAGCCCCCCGAGCCCGCCGCCGATGACCACGATCCGGCTCACGACCGCACCCCCCGAGCCCCGCCCGCCCGCGTCATGGGTACGTCCCGAAAAAGATGCCGGCAAGGATGAGCCCGCTCGCCACCGAGCCGGCGATGTACGGAAATGCAACGGACAGCGGATAGAGGCGCCGCCCGGTCGCGGGGGACGGTCGACGCATCAGCCAGACGATCAGGATGCCAGCGATCACGAGGTTGACGGCGGCGACGGGCAGACTGACCGCGGCGAGAAGCACGGTGGACACGAGCCACCACGCACCGCTCCAGACGGCCGTCCCGCGCGGTCCGAGCCGCACCGCCGTCGTCATGATGCCCGATTCACGATCCTCTTCGATGTCCTGAACCGCGTCGAAGGCGTGCTTTGCGACGCTCCAGGCGAGCAGCCCGAGCACTGCGGGCCATACCGGCGGTGCGCCGAGCGCGACAGGCACGATCAAGAGGGGCAGCGCATAGGCAGCGTTGCTCAGGGAATCCAGGAACGGGCGCGTCTTGAATCGGAGCGGGGGCGCGGAGTAGAAGACGAACACGCCGGCGTAGAGCAGCATCAGGGCGACCGCGAGAGGCGGAAGCGCGACGACGAAGTAGACGAAGAACGGCAGGTTCGTCACGGCGACCGCCCACGCGATCAGTCGGACCTCTCCCGGATCGATGCGCGCCCCCTCGATGGACCCCTTCCGAGGGTTCAGCGCATCGGTTTCCTGGTCGTAGATGTCGTTGACGCCATAGATCAGCAGATTGAACGGCAGCGTGAGCCAGAGCAGGATCGGGAGCGCCTGCGGGTCGAACAGTTGGCCGGTCAGCCACATACCGACGACACCGGTACCGATGGTGTTGATCCACAGCACGGGCCGAGAGATATGGATCAAACGGGCGACACGCGACCATGCCCGGAGGTCTCGCGTCCGGGGTTCGTCGATGGCACTACCCCTCGAGCTAAAAGTTGGCGAGTCCGACGATGCGTACTCCGTCATTTTACGGTGGGTCCGGCGCTGAGGGGCCGGCGCGGGCACTTCAGGACCAGTGCTGAAGCCGCAATCGACGTTTCGCGCAAGGCCCAAGACACACAACGCGTCCCGTCGCAGAATCGATCGCATGACCTCACGCGCGATCACGACCCCGGCCCGGTGGGTGCGGGCGATGACGGAACCGAGCCGGCTGGTGCTGGCGGGTAAGACGGCAGCCGCGGTCGTTGTCGCCTGGTACCTCGCTCCGCTGCTGCCGATCGCAGACGATCAGTACGCGTACTACGCGCCGCTCGGGGTGCTTGTGAGCATGTACCCGACCGTCGCGGAGTCCGCCCGTTCCGGACTGCAAGCGCTGATCGGGCTCGCGATCGGAATCACCCTGGGTCTGTTGGGTCTCGCGGCGCTCTTCGCAGGGGTGCCGGTGCCCCTCATTCTCGCTGTCGTTCTCGGGGTCGGCATGCTGTTCGCGGGAATCCCGATTCTCGGTGTCGGGCGCGGATGGGTGGCGATCGCCGCCCTCTTCGTGCTCCTGGTCAGCGGCAGGGACCCGGAGAACTTCTCGTTGTCGTACCTCATGACGATGGCGCTCGGCGTCGTCGTGGGTCTCGTCGTGAACCTCGTCGTCGCGCCGCCGCTGTATCTCGATCGCGCGGGTCGACGACTGTCGGAGCTACGCACGAGCCTCACCGCGGCAATGGACTCCCTCGCCGACCACGTCGAGGAGGGCACGGTGGATGCCGAGACGTTCGACGCGGCGATGAGCCAGCTAGACCGGGCCACCGCCGATGTGCGTCGAGAGGTCTATGAAGCCGACGAGAGCAAAAAATCGAACCCGCGCCGAGCGCGTCGGCGCTCGGAACCTCGGGAGAACCTTGCCCGTCTGCACGCCCTCGAACGGTCCGTGCTTTACGTCAGAGACCTCGCCGATGTGCTGGCAGAACGTCAACGAGAGGATGATGCGAATCTCGGGCGCGACGTGGCCCCCGCGCTCGCGCACGCAATTCGAGCATGCGGCGCCGTCGTGGGTACTCCTCTGCGCGCCGAGGACTCGTCCGCACGGCTGGAGGAGGCTAACCAGTCGCTCGAACGGTATCTCGTGACTCTCGTCCAGGCCAGTGGCGGCATGGCCGCGACCAGAGCGGAGGAATTGACGCCAGCCGCTCTTCTGCGTCGGACCATCGATGTGTCGCTGCAGTTCGCCGGCTCTGATGACGGCTGAAGGGTCTCGCTAGGGTGGACGGATGACGACCACTCAACGGTCGGCGCCGGTGGCATCCGGCGGTCGTCCCTCCACGATCAAACGCTGGGTGTTCTGGCCCGCAGCGGTCGTCGCCCTCTCGTTCAGCGCCTTCGCCCTCCTCGCTCCGCATCTCGCCGAGGAGTTCTTCGGCGCGGTGCAGTCGAGCATCATCAACGCGTTCAACTGGTACTACGTGCTGATCGCGGCCTTCTTCGTGGCCTTCGCGCTGGTCATCGGATTCAGCAGGTTCGGCGACATCCGTCTCGGGGCAGACGATGACAAGCCCGAGTTCTCACTCGGTGCGTGGTTCTCGTTGCTTTTCGCGGCGGGCATGGGAATCGGCCTGGTGTTCTATGGCGTCAGTGAACCCCTGAGCCACTTCGTCTCGCCTCGACCCGGGGTATCGGGGACGCCCCAACAGCTGGCGCAGTCTGCGCTCAGCCAGACCTACCTGCACTGGGGCGTTCAGGCGTGGTCGATCTACGTCGTTGTGGGACTGGGTCTGGCCTACGCGATACATCGGCGCAAGCGTCCGATCTCCATCCGCTGGTCGCTCGAACCTCTTCTCGGCAAGCGCGTGGAGGGCGGATGGGGCAACGCGATCGACGTCGTAGCGCTCGTCGGCACCCTGTTCGGGGTTGCGACCTCGCTCGGTCTCGGTGTGCTGCAGATCAGTGCAGGACTGGATGCCGCGGGCCTGGCCGAACCGACCGTGCCGGTGCAGATCGGCATCATCGCCGTGATCACCGTGCTGGTACTCGCATCCGTTCTGTCCGGCGTGACCAAAGGCATGAAGTGGCTGTCGTCCTTCAACCTGATCCTCGCCGGCCTGCTTGTGATCTACCTGCTCGTGTTCGGGCAGACGGGGTTCCTGCTGCGCGAGTGGGTGCAGTCGATCGGCAACTACATCCAGAACTACATCGGCCTGTC
This sequence comes from Microbacterium sp. HM-570, assembly GCF_054165885.1. Lineage (NCBI taxonomy): Bacteria > Bacillati > Actinomycetota > Actinomycetes > Micrococcales > Microbacteriaceae > Microbacterium > Microbacterium sp. HM-570. The sequence goes on along the minus strand of NZ_CM135111.1, from coordinate 1,749,620 downwards.
GTTCAACGTCAGTGCCTTCCAAGGCGCCGCCGGCGAGGCATGGCAGGCGGGGTGGACGTCCTTCTACTGGGGCTGGTGGATCTCGTGGGCGCCGTTCGTCGGCATCTTCATCGCACGCATCTCACGCGGCCGCACCGTGCGGCAGTTCGTGATGGGCGTCATCCTCGTACCGACACTCATCACGATCCTGTGGTTCAGCGTGCTCGGCGGATCGGCGCTGTACATCGAGCTGACCAACCCGGGCGCCCTCACGCAGCCCGACGGCAGCGTCGACCTCAACACGGCGCTGTTCCAGATGCTCGCGTACATCCCCGGCACTCCGGTTCTCACGATCGGCGTGATCGTGCTGATTACGGTCTTCTTCGTGACGTCGTCCGACTCGGGCGCGCTCGTCATGGGCATGATCGCGACCGGTGGGCAGATCAACCCGCGCCGCTGGGTGCGGGCCTTCTTTGCCGTGACGAGCGCCGTCCTCGCCATGGGGCTGTTGCTCGCGGGTGGACTGCAGGCCCTTCAGACCGCGGCGATCATCATCGCTCTGCCCTTCAGCGTCGTGATGCTCCTGATCTGCTGGTCCACCGTCGTCGCGTTCAACCGGGAACGCCGGGCGTACGACCGTGCCGCGCGGGCGCAGTTCGTCGACCACATCGGCGAGTACTACGGCCTTGAAGTCGAAGAACCCTCGGCTGAAGGTGCGCTGCACGAGCCGATGTGGATGCGCAGACTCGCGTACCGTATCGGCTTGCAGCAGGAACCGCGGGTACGAGGAGGCATGACGGACGTGTCGGAAGGACCCGGGCGCACGGCATCAACGAGAGCCCTCCATGCCCAGAATGCGGAGCCGGAAGGCGTGCCCACAAGTGATATCGATCGCGTGGTCGAGCACGACCCTCGTGCGGCCGAGGACGTCGACGCTGTTCCCGATCGCGAACTCGACGACGGCGGAGACCCGCTCCGGTAGGCGTCATCAGCTCGCCCGACCGGACAGGAAACCGACGGGAGTGGAGCAGGCGATCAGCATGCCCGGATAGCGTGAAGTGCATGCCGGAATCGTCGCCGAACGACCTATCCGCCCGAGCCTCTCGTCCCACGCAGATTCGAGCGCAGACGTGGTCCTACGTTTCCCGCCGCACCATCCAGGAGTTCATTCAGGACGGATGCGTCGACGCCGCCGCAGGTCTGACGTTCTTCGCCGTCCTCTCGGTCTTCCCCGCGGGCCTGGCCATCGTCGCGCTCGTCGGAGTCCTCGGCGACAGTGAGACAGTGCTCGACCGGCTCTTCGCGCTGCTGAGCCAGGTCGCACCGGCTAGCGTGACAGACACCCTCCGAGGTCCGTTGAACGACATCGCCGGCTCCTCGACCGCCGACACCGCACTCATTATCGGTATCGCCACCTCGGTGTGGTCGGCATCTATCTACGTCGGCGCATTCGGTCGCGTCATGAATCGGATTTACGGAGTGCGCGAGGGCAGGCCCTACTGGAAACGGAAACCGGCTCAACTCGCGGTCACGGTCGCGCTCATGATCCTGGCTCTCGTCGTGATCGCGGTCGTGGTCTTCTCTGGGCCGGTCTCACGGGCGATCGGCGACGTCTTCTCGATTGGCGACACGGCGCTCGCCGCGTGGAACATCGTCAAATGGCCGCTTCTGGCACTCTCGGTCGTCGCGATGGTGACAGTGCTCTACAAGGGAACGTCCAATCTCGACCAGCCTCGATTCCGCTGGCTGAGCCTCGGAGCAATCCTGGCGATCACCGCACTCGGCGTGGCATCGTTCGGTCTCGCGATCTATGTCGCCAACTTCGCCAGCTACAACCGCACGTTCGGGACGCTGGCGGGTGTGGTGGTCTTCCTGATCTGGCTGTTCATCATCAACCTGGCTCTCTTGTTCGGAGCGGAGTTCAACGCCGAGCTCGAACGGGGCAGACAGCTGCAGGCCGGCATTCAGGCGGAGACGGATCTTCAGCTTCCGCCCCGCGACACGACCACGAGTGACAAGGTGATTCGGTCGGTGCAGATCACTCAGGAACGCGGAGAGATGCTGCGCACGGGCGAGGATCTGCCACCGAGATCCGACACCATGATCAAGCGAACGCTTCGGTTCGTTCGCCGCACCTGGGAACGCCTGACGCGCCGCGGATAGGACTTCCCGATGGCCGGCTATGACGGTGCCGCAGCCTCTGCTTCATCGCTGTGCGAGTCCTCCAGCTCCGTGCGCTTACGAGGGTTGAGTTCGCTGACGATCGCGCCGGCGACGATGAATGCAGCGCCGAGGATCGCGATTGCCGGTAGTCGGTCGCCGGCGATTCGGCCGATGATTCCCGCCCACACGGGCTCGCCCGCGTAGATGATCGTCGCCCGCGTCGGCGAAACCGATCGCTGGGCCCAGTTCATCGTCAACTGGATGATGCAGCTCGCCGCGCCCAGGGCGAGCGCGGCCACGACCCAGACCCACGAGAATGCGGGCACTGCCTCGCCGACGACCGGCATGGTCAGCATCGCCAAGAGTCCAGCGACGAGCAGCTGCACGACGGTTACGCGGCCGATGTCGACCTTGCGGGCGAACACGCTGATCAGGATGATCTCGCCTGCGATCGGAAGTGTGCTGACCAGCGTCATGATCTCCCCCTCGCCGAACGTGAAGCCGACGCTGGTGGGATCGGCGATCAGCATCAGCCCCGTGAACGCCAGCGCGACGCCGATCCAGGTGAGAAGGCGCGGAGCCTTGCGGAACACGATCCACTGCAGCACCGGCACGAGCGGGACGTACAGCGCGGTGATGAATGCCGAGGTACTGCTGCTGATCGTCTGCAGCCCGACGGTCTGCAGGCCGTAGCCGAGGTAGATCATCACCCCGATAGCCGAACCGGCGCCGATCTCTCTCCAGCGCATGCCTGGCAGGACGCGCGCGAAGATGACGGCGCTGATCACGCCGGCCGCGAGAAACCGCATCCCGACGAAGAACCAGGGCCCGCTGTACTGCACGGCGACGTGCACGACGAGAAACGTCGAGCCCCACACCGCAGTAACCAGGACGAGGGCAAGCTCTTGCTTGGTCAGCGGCCGCTTGCGCGTCCCGATTTTTGGCACGCTTCACACCCTATGGCGCAGGAGGGGTAGGCAGATCTCGGCGTGGGTGGGCATTGCCTGCATGCGATGGGAGAGGGCCGGAGCCCCGTGCTGCAAATCTGAAAGGAATCTCGGGTCCCGAGGGGCCACAGGGGCTCGATTGCGGCCGACTCGGCCCAGAATTCCTTCCAGATTTACGCAATGGACGAGGGCCGGCGGCGAGGCCGCCACGCCGGGGATGCCGGCCAGCGCCGTATAGACGGGCAGGCCGCGCTCGCGAGCGATCGCGACATCCGGAGCCTAGCCGCGCTCGCTCGCGTTCTTCCGGCGCCGCAGACGGAACAGCTCGCCCGTGCGAACGATACGCAGGAGTGTGACGAGCAGGAGCCCGCCGGCCAGATTGAGCAGGAGCACGGGCAGGAACCAGAGGAACCATTCGAGGTACGTGATCGGGGCGCCGCTGATGATCGCGCCGAACGCGAACAGGGAGTCGAGGATGGAGTGGAACAGCTGGAAGCCCGCGAGCACGAAGCCCCCGGCCACCGCGGCCACGATCTTCGCGGGCTCGGATTCTGTTCCGGTCTGCATGCGGGTCATGAGGGTGATGACGGCTCCGCCGAGAAGCGCGAGAGCCACGAACTCGGGCGTGATCGGCGCGTCGATGAAGTGCACGGCGGTCTCGGCGAGGACCGCGTGCCAGTCGGGGAAGGCCAGCACAATGATCGCCATGATCAGCCAGCCGCCGATGAGGTTTGCCACGAGGGTGCCACCCCAGAGCTTCGCCAGTTGAAGCACGGTGCCCTCGCGCGCGACCAAGGCCGCGATCGGCATCAGGAAGTTCTCGGTGAAGAGCTCGCTGTGCGCCAGGAGAAGTGCGATCAGGCCGATGCTGAAACCGAGACCCGCGAGCAGCTGGTCACCCGTCTCGTACAGGATCCCGAGATAGACGAGAACGCCGATGCCGACCTCGACGCCGCCCAGGAAGCCGGTGACGAGGGTTGCGCGGAAGGTCCGGTGCAGCCGCTCGGCGCCCTCGCCGACGATCTCCTCGAATTCGATCTCGATCTCTTCTTCGACGGCCTCGTCATTGGCACCGTCCCGGCGGCGCTGCTCGGCCCGCTCCTCGCGCGAATCGCTCATCGTGCCATCCTCGCAGTCGCCCGTCCTACCCGGGCCGCGGGATTGATACCGTTCGGAGGTGGGCGATGTCGTGAGCATCGAGCTTCTGCTCGACGACGAGACGGAAGGCTCGGTCCGCGCAGACTGGGAGCGGCTGGCGCAGGCTGGGCACTCGAGCCTTGCCGCACACACCGCGGCCAGCAATCGTCCGCACATCACCCTGCTGGTGCGCCCGTCGCTGCCGATCGTCGACTTCGCCGAGGCCTCGGCGCTGTTGCCTGTCAGCGTGACGCTCGGGGAGCCCATCGTGTTCGCCCACGGGGATCGCGGCGTGCTGGCCTGTCCGATCGTGCTCGATGAGCCGCTCCGCGCCGTCTACAACGCGGTGCGGGCTGCGGTGCCGCCGGGCGAGGATGCGCCGCACACGGATCCGGATTCGTGGACCCCGCATGTGACGCTGGCCCGGCGCCTCCGGCTCGCGTCGCTCGATGATGCCCGCGCCCTGCTTGGCCCCGAGCGGGTGGGGAGGGCCGTCGGGCTGCGGCGGTGGGATTCGCGGACGCGGACGGTAACGACGCTCACCTGAGTGCAGATCGCACCCATGCCCCCTTCGACGGGCTCAGGGCGCGTGCGGGCTGAACGAGCGTGCAGGTGCTCAGGCAGCGTGTACGCGGCGGACGTCGAGAGTACCCGGCACCGACACGCGCTCGCCGAGGTCCGCGCCCCGCGCGAAGCGCCCCCACACGGCGCGGACCTCACGGCCGGACGCATCGATATCGGCCCACGGCGTGCCCGTCACGAGCGCGGCAGCGCGCCAGGCATCCGCGTCCCCGAACAACAAAGGCAGGTCGACGGTGTGCGCCGACCCCCAGCCGCTCTTCGGCGCCGACCAACCGATGACGTAGTGGTGCGCGCGGCCGCCTGCCCGCACGTGACGACGAGCGAACTTCCCGCTGTCCCGCGAATAGACCAGGCGCGTCACGAGCGACACGAGGGTGCGTCCGACGAGTTTGCCGAGCAGGGGAATCCGCAGAACACCCTGCAGGCTCTGCAGGCGAGGCAGGAACAGCGCGGCCTCTTCGGCCGTGTGTCCGATCAGGATGTCGATGTTCGGCGCCGCGGCATCCCAGGCGGCGTCCAGCTCGGCCTCGGCGGGCAACGGCTCCTGCCCGTACTGCGTGCCGAACGCCATGCCGCTCTTCAGGCCGAAGCGCGAGGCGGCCGTGTCGACGGCGGACTGCATCTTCAGAATGTCAGCGGCCGAGGCATCCGGAGCGACACCCGCGAGAGCCTCGCCGAACACGTCGTTCATCGCGGCCGACATCTCCGCCCGGCCCCGCGCCAATCCGAGGGGCGCACTCTGAATGATCGCGCGCGTGAAGAGCCCGGCTGCTCCGGGCGTCGCCATGAGGTGGGCGACCGCATCCCCTCCGGCGGATTGACCGAACGCCGTGACCCGGCGCGGGTCGCCACCGAAAGCCGAGATGTTGCGCTGCACCCAGGCGAACGCGGCGAGCTGATCCCGCAGACCGAGATTGGCGGGACGCCCGGGCACTCCCCCGAGAAAGCCGAAGAGCCCGAGGCGATAGGTGACGGTCACGACGATCACGTTCTGTTCTGCGACGAGCGCCGCCGGGTCCATGATCGGCAGGTCACCCGCGCCCGAAACGTATGAGCCGCCGTGGATCCAGACCATGACCGGCAGGTCGTCGCCGGGTGCCGTGCCCGCGGGCATCGTGACCGACAGGCGCTGGCAGTCCTCGTCGAGGCGGCGCTGGTCGAGTCTGCTGCCGAGCACCCTGTCCAAGAACGGCATCGCCCGCTGCGGGCACGCCGGCGACCAGTCCGTCGCGTCGAACGGCTCGCGCCAATCGGGAACGACGGATGGCGCGGCGAACCGGGAGGCGGATGCGTACGGGATGCCGGTGGCCCGCGCCACGCGCCCGTCCGTCCAGCCTCGAACCGGCCCGCAGGGCGGTGCGAACGCCACTCCGCTCGCCGGGCCGCTCGCCGGGCCGCTCGCCGGATCTCCTGTCACAGCCAGCGCTTCTTGCGGAACACGACGTAGAGCGTGATGCTCGTCGCCGCCATCAGCCCGAGGGCCATCGGGTAGCCGTAGGCCCAGTGCAGCTCGGGCATGTCGTCGAAGTTCATGCCGTAGACCGTGCCGACGAGCGTCGGTCCGAACAGGATCGCCGCCCATCCCGAGATCTTCTTGACCTGTTCGTTCTGCACGAGGGCCGTCTCGGTGTGGCGTTCGCTCACGAGAGTGGAGTTGACGGTGAGGGCGTTATCGAGCAGGGAGCGGAAGGTGGTAAGGCGATCCGTCGTCGACAGCGTGTGGTCGTGCACGTCTCGAAGCGACCGCTGCAGTTCGATGTTGACGTTGTACTTGTCGGCACCTTTGAGGAGCGCTTCGAGCATTTCGGCCAAGGGCTGGGTGGCGCGTTGGAAGCTGATGACTTCGCGCGACAGCTCATAGATGCGCTGGGACAGCGACGCACTTCCGCCGCCGAACAGCGTGTCCTCGATTTCGTCGATGTCGTTCTCGACACCGGCGACGACCGGCCGGTACTCATCGACGACCTCATCGAGAATCGCGTAGAGCACCGCCTCGGGACCGAGGGCCAGCAGATCGGGCTGCGACTCGAGTCGGTGCCGCACCCGGGCGAGGTCCGGGGACTCGGCGTGCCGGATCGTCACGACGAAGTCGGGCCCGACGAAGACGTGCAGCTCACCGAATTCCACCGTTTCGGTGACGTCCATGTAGCGGGCGGGTCGCAGCACCGTGAACAGGATGTCGCCGTAGCGCTCCAACTTGGCCCGCTGATGACCGGTCAGAGCATCCTCCACAGCGAGCGGATGAAGCGAGAACTCCTCCGCAACCTGACGGATCTCTTCGGGGGTCGGTCGGAACAGCCCGATCCACGCCATGCCCCCTCGTCCCCGCATGTACTCGAAGGTTTCGCGCAGACTGGCCGGGTTTTCGATCCGGCGGCCGGCCACATACACCGCGTTGTCGACGATAGGCATGGTCAGAGCCCCGGCAGTCCGTCGATGCTGACGGCGTTCTTCTCGGCACGGTACGCATCCATCCCGTCCGGGCCCTTCTTTTCGGCGTGCAGCCGGATGAGGTCGCGCTCTTCCCGCACCTCCATGACCGGCACGCCCCAGCCGCACGAATCGCTGACGCGCGTGACATCGACCGCGATCACGGCCCGGGTGCTCGGATTGTCGGGATGCCGTGAAACCACGTCGTCGAACCCCGCATCGCCGGGGAGCAGAACCGTTCCGGTGCCGTGCAGTCGGACGATCCGGGGTCGGCCGTCGAAGGACGTGAACATGAGGCAGATGCGGCCGTTTTCGCGGAGGTGCGCGATGGTTTCGACCCCGCTACCGGTGTAGTCGACCCATCCGACGCGGTTCGGTTCGAGCACGGAGAAGGTGTCGTGGCCACGGGGCGAGACATTGACGTGGCCGTCCTCGGCGAGGGGCGCTGTCGACACGAACCAGAGTGGCTGCGCCTCAATCCACTCCGCGAGTTTCGGATCGATCGTGTCAAAGACTTTGCCCATGGACCTCACGATATAACCGCCCGGTGAACACCCCGGGCGGCGCTCTGGCCGATCGTCGGCCGGAGTCCTAGGCTCACACGATGACCGCACCGGTGCCGTACCTGAAGTTCGATGGCCGCGCGCGTGAGGCGCTCACGTTCTACCGCGACGTCTTCGGCGGCGAACTGGAGATCCACACGTACGCCGACCTCGACAACGAGCAGGGGCAGCCGGATGCTGTGGCCCACGGCATCCTGAGCGGCCCCGTCTCGTTGTTCGCCTCGGGCGTGGCGGGTGACGAGGCGCCGTTCGCCGCGGCCGGGTTGATGTTCGCTCTCCTCGGCGCGGGCGATCCGGCGACACTCGAGGCGGGGTTCGCCGCGCTCGCCGAGGGCGGCGCTGTCACCGATGCCCTACAGGAGCGCCCGTGGGGTGCCCACGACGGGCAGGTCACTGACCAGTTCGGGGTGCCCTGGCCGATCGGCTACGAGGAGTGAGGGTCGGCCGTCGCAGCCCAGGCGGCATCGCCGCGCGCGATCCGCCCCGACGCGTGCAGTCTCGCCGCGGCGGACGAGGGTTTGCGACAGGCCTGAGCCTCGATCGCCGCAGCGAAGCCTGGCCCGAAGTCCAGCCGGGGAACGAGGGCCGACACGTCGCGACGAAGCGCCGCATCCCACTTCTCCGGATCAGCGTGGGCAAGGTCGAGGCTCGTCGCAGCCTCGAGCAGGAAACCCTCGGGGTCTTCGTCGACATCGACACTCACCCACATGTGCCGCTCGATCACCTGCATGACGCGCTCACGCCGCGGGGCCGACCACCCCGCGCCCGCAGCGAACGTCCACGCGGCCGCGCCGCCGGATGACTCGAACGGCATGGCGTGGGCGTCGAACGGGTCGGTCACGCCCAGGTCGTGCAGCATCGCCGCGACGAACAGTAACTCATCGTCGACGGATAGGCCGAGCGACTCCCCCAGCGTTGTCGCCCACAACCACGACCGCAGGCAGTGGTTGACGAGCGCCGGGCTGCACCACTCGCGGGCGACCTCGAGTGCGCGCGCGGCGGTTGCGGTCGGCGGCTCGAGCAGCCGTACCGGGTCGAACGGTGAAGACATCCCGACTCCTTCTCTCGAAGGCGACGGTAGCGCCGGGCGAACGTCCTCGCGCCTCAGAGCAGCGTATGCGTCCGGATCAGCGGGAAACGTGGCAGTTCTGAGGCTGGATCAGCGCTGGGCTGCCAGCGCGTCGGCGAGCAGGTCCGGGTGGTGGATCTCGGCGACATCCGGGTGGGCACGCAACCGAGACTTCAGCTGGTTTTCGCCGTACGAGCCGTGGATGACGTTCGAGGGATCCTGTTCGATCCCGCGCGCAGCGGCGCTGTACTCGGGCTCCATGTTCAACCGGGGCACGACGGCGTCGAGGCGCGGGTTGAAGAAGAACGGAACGGAGATGCGCTCGGAACCCTCGGCGGGTGCGATGACGCGGTGCACGGTGGCGCGCAGATAGCCGTCGGTGGCCCACTCGAGCAGTTCACCGATATTGACGATCAGGGCACCGGCCTGCGGGGGCACGTCGTGCCACTCCCCCTGGTATTCGACCTGGAGGCCGCCCGCATCCGGCTCGATCCACAGGAGTGTGAGCACTCCGGCATCCTTGTGGCGGCCAACACCCTGACGAGACTTCGCGTTCTCAGGCACTCCCGGGTATCGGGCGACTTTGATGTGAATCGATGGCTTGTCCGCGAAGATCTCGAGGAGCTGTGCGGGATCGGAGCCGAGCGCCTCGGCCCATGCCGCGAGGAGCCGTCGACCGATCTGTTCGAGGCGCTCCCGCCACTCTTCGATCACGGGGCGGAGTTCGGGAAGCGCGCTCGGCCATTGATTCGGGCCGTCGAGGCGCAGGTAGGCGGGGTCGTCGGGTCCGAGCTCAGGCGCCTCGCGACCGGGACCGATGTCGATCTGTTCGCGCCAATCGACTTTGCCCTGCGTGAGCTCGCCGCCCACCCGCGCGTAGCCGCGGAAGTACGGGGACTTGAGGTTCTCGATTTCGAGCTTCTGCTCGTCGGGCAACGCGAAGAACGCGCGGGACGTCGACAGCAGACGCGCCTGTAGGTCGTCGGGGATGCCGTGGCCCACCAGGGTGAAGAAGCCCACCTCGTGCGTCGCGCGGCGCAGTTCGTCACGGAACTGCTCGGCCGCCGCGGGCCCCTGGTCGAGCAGCGAGAGGTCGAGAACGGGAATCGGCGTGGCACTCATGCATACGACGCTAGTTCGCCGCGGATGGGCCGCGGCGAATTGTTTCAGAGAGTGACGTTCGAGTCGCACTCGCAGATATCGGATGCGTCGAACCGGGTCGTCCCGCCCCGCGCGCGTCCCGTTCACCGCTCGGCGGCGCTAGCGTCGAGGAATGGCCCTCTCATCCCGCACCTCGAACCGCGCCCCGCGACCCTCGGTCGATCTGACCGTCGTGGCGAGCACGTGGCTCACCCCGCAGCTGGTGCGTCTGACGCTCGGCGGAGCCGGATTCGCGTACTTCGAGGATCGGCCCGAGACCGACAAATACGTCAAGCTCATGTTCACCGACGCCGACTCGCTCATTGTCACCCGCACCTACACGGTGCGTCGGGTGAACCACGAGGCGCAGACGCTCGACATCGACTTCGTCGTGCACGGAGACGAAGGCCTGGCCGGTCCGTGGGCGGCTACGGCGGCGCCGGGGGCCTCGCTTCGGCTGATGGGTCCGGGCGGCGGGTACACGCCGAACCCCGAGGCATCCTGGTGTTTGTATCTGGGCGATCTCTCGGCTGTGCCGGCCATTTCCGCCGCGCTCGAGGCACTGCCCGCCGACGCCGTCGGGGTCGCCTACATCGAGGTCGATTCGGACGATACGTCCCTCGCCCTCGAAGCCCCGGCGGGTGTGGAGGTGCACTGGGTCGTCAATGCGGAGCACGCCACGGAGGCACTCGCCGACCGTGTTCGTGCCATGCCGTGGCGCCAGGGGGCGGTCGACGTCTTCGCCCACGGAGAGCGGGAATCGATGAAGGCTCTCCGTCGTGCGCTGTTCGACGATCGCGGGCTCGATCGCGGCCAGGTTTCGCTCTCGGGTTACTGGGCGCGCGGGCGTACGGAAGACCGCTTCCAAGCCGAGAAGCGCGAGCCGATCGGGCAGATCCTCTAACCGCGGGTCTGGCTCGGGTTCAGACGCCGACGCGGGCGAACGCGTCCTGGCTGATGCCCCGATCGAGCACGACCTTCGCCCACTCGCGGGCGCTGTGCAGCGAGTGATCGCGGAAGTTGCCGCACTCGATAGCCGAGACACCGGGGATGTCCGCCTCGACGGCTTCGTCGGCGATGAAGCGCAGGCTGCCGGTCAGCGCGGCCACGACATCCGGAATCTCGGGCTCGCCCCACATCAACAGGTGGAAGCCGGTGCGGCAACCGAACGGCGAGATGTCGATCACGCCGTCGATGCGGTCGCGCAGGAGCCCCGCGAGCATGTGCTCGAGCGTGTGCAGGCCCGCCGTGGGGATCTCCCCCGCGTTGGGCTGGACGAGACGCACGTCGAAATTCGTGATCGTTCCGCCGCCGGCGACCTGGGGACCGTGCTCGACGCCGATGCGGCGCACGTAGGGCGCCAGCACCGCGGTGTGGTCCAGGGTGAAGCTCTCGATCTCTGCCATCAGTTCCTCCTTGCGAACGCCGCGAGGCGCTCGATCAATTCTCGCAGCGTGTTCTCATCGTGCACGAGTCCGAGGCGGATGTGCCCGCGGCCCCGGGTGCCGAAGCCATCCCCGGGCGCGACGGCTACGCGCTCCTCGTCCCGAAGTCGTCGGGCGAAGTCGACGGCGTCCTGATCTCCGGGCAGGCGGACCCACACGAAGAACGTGCCCTCGGGCGCCGCGACATCCCATCCGATCGCGCGTAGGCCCTCGACCACGACGTTGCGGCGACGCTGGTAGAGCGCGACGAGGTCTGCGGCGGCGGACTGATCACCCTCGAGCGCGACGGCGGCGGCCTCTTGCGACGCCCCGAACATGGTGCTGAACGCATGCGACTGGTACCGCTTCATAGCGGCGATGATCGAGGCGTTGCCGGTGGCGAACCCGACGCGCCACCCGGCCATGCTGTACGTCTTCGACAGCGTCTGCACCTCGACCGTGACCTCGAACTCGCGGTCGACGGCCAGCGCAGACAGGGGCCGGGTGCCGTCGAACCCGAGCGACGAGTACGCGAAGTCGTGCACGAAGGCGGCGCCGGTGCGCTCGGCGAAGGCGAGCGCACCCTCGAAGGTTTCACGCGAGGCAAGGGCGCCCGTGGGATTGTTCGGGTAGTTCAGCACCAGAACGCTGGCCGCCGAGAGGTCTGCGAGGGCCGCGAAGTCCGGCTGGTAGCGCGGCTTCTCGAGGGGAATCGGAACGACGGATGCCCCGGCCAGGTCGGCCGCCGAGGTGTAGATCGGGTACCCGGGATCGGGCAGCACGACGTTCGTACCCGGGTCCGCGATGGCGAGCACGGCCGCCATGAAGCCCTCGTGCGATCCGTGGAAGATCGCGACCTCCGACTCGGGATCGACGACCACACCGTGATCTTCGCGGTAGCGGAGCGCGATCCCGGCGCGTATGCCGGGACGCCCGGCATACGAGGGATAGCGGTGGTTGCGGGGGTCCGCCACTTCGCGCTGCATCGCCGCGACGATGTGCTCGGGTGTCGGCTGATCCGGGTTGCCCTTCGAGACGTCGATCATCGACGGGCCGGGCTCGGCCGAGAGGCGGGCGATCTCGCGGTCCATCCCTCCCCAGAAGTTGACCGGAAGGGCTGCGACGCGGGCGGCGGGGGTGAATTCGCTCACGGGCTAACGCCTTCGGTAGCGCCGGGCCACGCCCGTGCCGATCGTTTGCAGGCCCTGCACCAGGATGATCAGGGTCACGGCGGTGATGACCATCGCGAATCCGTCGTAGCGCTGGTAGCCGTACGACAGGGCGAGGTCACCGATTCCGCCGGCACCGACGGTTCCCGCCATGGCTGTGGCATCCACGAGCCCGACGCTCGCGATGGTGAGGGCGAGGATCAGCGAGCTGCGCGCCTCGGGTAGCAGAAAGCGCCAGAAGATCTGGAACGGCGACGCGCCCATGGCGCGAGCGGCTTCGATCACACCCTGTGGCACCTCGAGCAGCGAATTCTCGACGAGTCGGCCGATGTACGGCGCGATCATGACGGTCAGTGGCACGATTGCGGCCCACACGCCGATGCTCGTGCCGACGAGCAGGCGCGTGAACGGCAGGATCGCGACGAGCAGGATGATGAACGGCAGCGAGCGGATCAGGTTGACGACGATGCCGAGGATCAGGTTGACGGGCCGGTTGGGCAACACTCCCCCGGGTCGCGTCAGCGCGAGGACCGTGCCGATCGCGATGCCGAGCACCGAGCCGAGCGCGAGCGCGACGCCCAGCATCTGCAGTGTCTCACCGAGGGCCGTCAGGAAGACCTCGGGGGTGATCAGGGTCCACTTGTCGTCGTTCATCCCACGACCTCCTCGACGTGAGTGACGCGGGCCGCCAGGAACGTGTGCGCGGCGGCGACCTGCTCGGGCGAGCCCGTGACCTTCAGGATCATCTGACCGACCGTATGGTCGCGGATCTCGGTCATGTCGGCGTGCAGCATGTTGATCGAGACGCCGATGCCCGTGATCAGGTCCGAGACGAGGGGTTGGGTGACCTGGTCGTCCACGAGCAGCAGGCGCCAGAGCCCGTCGCCGCCCAGGTGCTCGACGACGCGTTGCGGAATTCCCTGGGGAATGACGGTGGTGACGAAGTCTCGGGTGATGTCGGCCTTCGGGTGCAGGAACGTTTCCAGCACGGTGCCCTGCTCGACGACCTCGCCCCCGGCCATCACGGCGACCTCTTCGGCGAGATCCTTGATGACATCCATCTCGTGCGTGACGACGAGGATCGTCGTGCCGTACTCGCGGTTGATGCTCCGCAGCAACTCGATGATCTGTCCCGTCGTGGTCGGATCGAGGGCGCTCGTGGCCTCGTCCGACAGCAGAATCTTGGGGTTGCGCACGAGTGCTCGCGCTATTCCGACGCGCTGCTTCTGCCCGCCCGACAGCTCGCCCGCGTGGTTGTCGGCTTTGCCGCCGAGCCCCACGAACTCGAGCACCTCGTCGGCCCGGGCGCGGGCCGCGGCCTTGCCCACGCCGTCGAGGCGCAGCGGCAGGGCGACGTTGTCGCGCACCTTGACGGTCTCGAGCAGGTTGAACTGCTGGAAGATCATGCCCGTGCGCTTCTGGGCCGTCCGCAGACGCGACCCCTGCAGCGATCCGATGTCGACCCCGTCGACGACGACGCGTCCGGACGTCGGATGCTCGAGGCCATTCACCAGCCGGATCAGCGTCGACTTGCCGGCGCCGCTGTACCCGATCACCCCGTAGATCGTGCCGGGTGCGATCTCGAGAGAAACGCCGCGAAGGGCCGCGGTATCCGCGGCCCTTCCGGTGAACGTCTTCGAGACATCCTCGAAGACGATCCTTCCCTCCGCGGGAGCGCTCAACTGAACCAGGCCGGCAGGTTGTATCCGTCGTACTGCGGGTTCGATTCGATGTATTCGATGAACTCGGGCGACTCGTACGCGGCCTTGATCGCGAGAGCCCAGTCCGACTGGAGGTCGTCCGCACGCACGGTCACGACGTTCGAGAACTCGATCGGCTGGTCTTCGAGCGCCAGGGCGTCGTCGTAGTCCAGGCCGCCGGCCACGATGAAGTTGCCCTGGATCGTGGCGTAGTCGACGTCCTGCAGAGCCGGAACCTGCTGCGCGTTCTCGATTGCGGTGATCTGGATGTTCTTCGGGTTCGACGTGATGATCGACAGGGTCGCCTCGTTCGGGTCGTCGACGTCCTCGAAGTCGATCCATCCGATGTCGCGCAGGATCAGCAGGCCGCGATAGAGGTTCGCGGGCGAGTTCGGCACCGTCACGGTCGCGCCATCCTCAACATCGTCGATCGACGTCGACTTGCCGCCGAAGAGTGCCATGCGGGGCGTCGGGATCTGCACGAGCGCGGCGTTGTCGATGCCCTCCTGGGCGTTCACGAAGTCCATGTACACCGGGTGCTGCATGATGTTCGCGTCGATCTCGCCCGACGAGACGGCGACATTCACGACGATGCCGTCGGTGAAGTCCACGGACTCGACGCTGTAGCCCTCGTCCTCGAGGATCGGCAGGATGCCCTCTTCGAACATCTGCTGGTACGGGCCGGGGTTGAAGCCGATCTTGATGTCGGTCTTGTCGGCGGCGGGTGCACCGGACTCGGACGTCGTCGCTCCCCCGCTGCACGCGGCGGTCGTCAGGACCAGTGCCGCGGTGGCGGCGCCGAGCAGGGCGGTACGGATGAGCTTCATGGTCGTCCTTTGCTGTGTGGGTTCGCGGTGCCTCGATCCCAGGCTTGCTGGGACACCGGCGCGCTGAAACCGTAACCGGCCGAGCACTTCGCGAGGGATTCGGGTCGTCACACTCGGCAATACAACGCTCACGTGGTCCTCGATAGCCTCGGTTCATGGACGCGCGCTTCCGCTTCTCGGACGATCCCGACGACATCGACCGCGAGCTTGTACACCGCTGGCTGAGCCAGCACGCCTACTGGGCTCTGGGGCGTGCGCGCGATGTTCAGGAGGCCGCCATCGATGCATCCCGCAACTTCGCGGTGATCGATACCGTGACGGGAGCCCAGGTCGCCTATGCGCGGGTCGTGACTGACGGCGTCACGTTCGCGTGGCTGTGCGACGTGTTCGTCGATCCGGAGGTGCGTGGTGAAGGCGTCGGCGTCGGACTGATCGAGGGCGTCGTTGCGGCCTGGGAACCCCTGGGACTGCGTCGCATTCTGCTCGCGACGGCCGACGCGCACGGCCTGTACGAGAAGTTCGGGTTCGCCGCGCTCGTCCAACCCGAGCGATGGATGGCGCGGCTGCAGAGCTGACGGTCAGACGACCGAGCGGACGGTCATGCGGGTAGTCGCGAGAACGCTGCCGCGCGGTCGACCTGGTCACGGCTCGGGATGACGCCCGTGTATCGCTCGAACTGCCGGGCAGCCTGCAGGGCGACGACCTCGGCGCCCGAGATGACCGCGAGATCCCGCTGGCGTGCCGCGCGGATCAGCGGCGTTTCGGACGGGAACGCCACGACATCGAAGACGGCGGTGGCCGCGGCGATGTGGTCTTCCGAGAAGGACAGGGCTGAGG
Source organism: Microbacterium sp. HM-570 (assembly GCF_054165885.1). NCBI lineage: Bacteria > Bacillati > Actinomycetota > Actinomycetes > Micrococcales > Microbacteriaceae > Microbacterium > Microbacterium sp. HM-570. The sequence continues at coordinate 1,733,653 of NZ_CM135111.1, read as the reverse complement.
CATCCGCTCCGTCCATGCCGAGTGGAGTGACGTTGACCAGGAGCGCGTACCCGGGCGCGGGATCCGTCGCGACCCAGCGGTACCCGTATTTGTCGGCGAGCGCGCGCCCGGCGACCTCGTTGCGTGCGAGCACCGTCAGGTCATCGAAGCCACCGCCCCGGAACGCCGCGACGACGGCCTTGGCCATGCCGCCCGATCCGCGCACGAGCACCGACTGTGCCCGGTCGACGGCGTGCTCGGAAAGGAGGGCTTCGACGGCTTCGTAGTCGGTATTCGAGGCGGTGAGCGTGCCCCCGTCGTTCACGATCGTGTTGACCGATTCGATCGCTTCGGCAGAGGGTTCCATCGCGTCGACGAGCGGGATCACGGCCTCCTTGAACGGCATCGACACCGAGCAGCCGCGGATGCCGAGGGCCCGCACTCCCCCGATCGCACCGACGATGTCGTCGGTCGTGAAGGCCTTGTAGACGAAGTTCAGTCCGAGCTCGTCGTAGAGGAAGTTATGAAAGCGGGTACCGAGGTTGGACGGACGGGCGGCCAGAGAAATGCACAGCGTCATGTCTTTGTTGAGGATCGGCATGGGTTCATTCTGGCCCCAGGGACAGGCGCCGCCCGACGATCTAGACTGGGAGTATCCCCGCTTCGAAACCAGGTTCCACCGTGTCCATCGTCACTCCCGCACCATCGGCAGCCGCGCCGCGCTTCGCGCTGCGGCACGTGCAGCTCTCGCGCGCCGGAATCGCCGCCATCGCCGCGATCATGGTCACGTTTTCACCTGACCACTCCGCGGCCGTCGGGCTCTCGGTCTTCAGCGGGTTCGCCATCGTCACGGGTCTGATCGAGCTGGTGTCGGCCTGGCTGACCTATCCGGCTGGGCGCCGCGCCGTGCCTCTCACGCTCGGTGCGCTTTCGGCCGTCGCGGGGATGCTCGCCGGGATCCTGGTCTGGCGCTCCACGACCTTCTTCTTCGCTCTGGTGATCTCGTGGGCGCTCGTCACGGGGTTGATCGAGGCGATCGGGGCACTACGCGAGCGCCGCTCCCCCGCTCTCCGGGCCGAGGCGCGCGATTCGCTCGTCACTGGCGCCGTCACGGTGCTGCTCGGTCTCGGGCTGCTGCTGGTGCCCGCGCAGTACGTTCTGACCTACAGCATCGAAAACCCGACCACTCAGGCGAACGACGAGTTCACCCTGACCGGGATCATCATTGCGGTCGGGATCTTCGGTGCCTACGCGGCGATCGTCGCGGTGTTCCTCGGAATCGCGGGCTTCTCGCCCCGTCGGGATGGCATCGACGGTCGATCCCTTGAAGGTTCATCCCTTGACGCGGATGTCGCGGGCACAGCTGAGCCGGCTGTCCGCACTGCGCCGACCCGGCGCGAGGAGGAGACGGCATGACCGATCGACCCACCCGCCGCGAGCTCATGCGACCGGTACAGCTGCTCGGCGTCGCGTTCGTCTGCGCGGTTTTCGCCGCGGTTGTGACCTTCGTATCGACCGGCGGGTTCCAGGCCGAGGTGGGCCTTCTCGCCCTGCCGCTCACCGCCGTCATCCTCGGTATCACGTTCATCGTCGTGTTGCTGGGGCTCTCGCTTCTGCTGCTCGCGGTCGATCCCGCGCAGGTGCAGAAGCCGATCGATCGCGCCGTGCTTCTGGACGACGAGCCCGGCGAGAACGACCCGCGCTGATCAGACCTCGCGGTCGATGAGCTCCGCGGCCAAGCCCGTATACGTCGCCGGCGTGAGGGCGAGCAGCCGGGTGCGGGCGTCTTCGCCGATGTCGAGCCCGCGGACGAACTCGGCCAGGTCTGCCGCGTTCACGCGACGGCCCCGGGTCAGCTCCTTCAGCAACGCGTAGGGGTCAGAGATCGTCGAACGACCCGAGACGACCTCGGCCCGCACGACCGTCTGAATCGCCTCGCCGAGCACCTCCCAGTTGGCGTCGAGGTCGGCCGAAAGCAGGTTCTGCGCGAGCGCGATCTCGTCGAGACCGCGGCGCAGGTTGTCGAGCGCGAGAAGCGAGTGGCCGAACGCGACGCCGATGTTGCGTTGCGTCGAAGAATCCGTGAGGTCGCGCTGCAGGCGGCTCGTCACGAGCGTCTGCGACAGTGAGGCGAACAGCGCGCCCGCGATCTCGAGGTTCGCCTCGGCGTTCTCGAAGCGGATCGGGTTGATCTTGTGCGGCATGGTCGATGACCCCGTGGCGCCCGCGATCGGGATCTGCGTGAAGTATCCGAGCGAGATGTACGTCCAGACATCCGTCGCCAGATTGTGCAGGATGCCTCCGGCGTGACGGGCTCGGTCGTACAGCTCGACCTGCCAGTCGTGCGACTCGATCTGGGTGGTCAACGGGTTGAAGCCGATGCCCAGCGATTCGACGAACTCGCGCGCTACGAGCGGCCAGTCCACATCGGGTCCGGCGGCGAGGTGCGCGGCCCACGTGCCGGTCGCGCCCGAGAACTTTCCGAGGTACTCGGAAGCCTGAATCGCCCGTTCGACCCGCGCCAGGCGAGCCGCGAACACGGCGATCTCTTTGCCCATCGTCGTGGGCGTCGCGGGCTGTCCGTGCGTGCGCGAAAGCATGGGCGCCTCGCGGTGCTCGACCGCCAGCTCATCGAGGCGCTCGCGCACCGCGGAGAGGGCCGGCAACCAGACGCGCTCGACGGCGCGCTGCACCGTGAGGGCATAGGCGAGCGAGTTGACGTCTTCGCTCGTGGCGGCGAAGTGCGTGAGCTCGGCGATGCGGTCGAGCCCGAGTGCGGCCAGGCGGTCGCGAACGAGGTACTCGACGGCCTTCACATCGTGGCGCGTGATCGCTTCGCGTTCGGCGAGCCAAGCGATCTCATCCGCACCGAACGAGCGGTAGAGCTCGCGCAGCGCGTCGCGCTCGGAGGCCGCCAGCGGCGATGTTCCGAACAGGGACCGGTCGGTGAGAGCCAGCAGCCATTCGACCTCGACCTCGACCCGTGCGCGGTTCAGCCCTGCCTCGGAGAGGTACTCCGCGAGGGGTGCGACGACGCCGCGGTACCGGCCGTCGAGGGGGCTCAGGGGCTGAGGGGGAAGGGACGTCACGAGGATGCTCCGAACGGGAAGGCGGCGGTGCGCGATCCCGGGCGGAGGGCGGGTTCGAGCTGGCGGAAGAGCGACCGGGTCGCCTCCTCGATCATACCGAGCACGTCGTCGAACATTTCGGTGGCCGCGTAGTACGGGTCCGGAACATCCAGCGTCGTCGGGCTGGGGAGGAATCCCAGCAGCAGGGCGACCTTGTCGGCATCCTCTTCCGTGCGGGCCCACCCCCGCAGGATGCGCTCGTGGCTCCGGTCGAGTGCCACCACGAGGTCGTTGACGTCGAACGTGTCGGCCGTGAACTGTCGGGCGCGGTGGCGGCTGCCGTCGTATCCGCGGCGCTGCAGGGCAGCGAGCGTGCGCTCGTCGCCCCGCTCGCCCACATGCCAGTCGCCCGTGCCCGCGCTGCTCGAGGCGACGCGCGCGCCGTGCCCCGAGGCATCCGCGAGCTGCCGAAAGACGACCTCGGCCATCGGAGAGCGGCAGATGTTTCCCGTGCAGACGAACACGACGCGGAAGGGCGCTGAGGCGTCCAGGTTCCGCGTCACCCGCCCATTCTGCCCGCCCGGCTGTCTCCGCGCACTGTTCGCATCTCCTCCCCAGGCGAGGAGGGTGCCCAGAATCCCCCATTCGGGTGCGATAGACGGGGGCGGGGGCCCGGCCCGGCCACGCTGAACGGGTGCCCGCCGCCGTCTTCTCCCGCTCCCCGCCGCCCGATCGCGAGTACGACGCGTCCGATGCGTGGCTCGCCGATCTCGCGACGGCGGCGCTCACGCTCGTCCGGGCCGTCGCGGTGGAGTCGGAATCGGTCGCTGCCGCCCTGCTCGCACTCGAGGGGCGGGTGTCGTGGGAGGGTCCGGCCGCCCGAGACTTCCGGCGGCGCGCCGGTGCCCTCTCCGCCGACGGGTTGGCCAGCGCGGCGGCGCTGGACGCGCTCGTCGCTGACATTCGGGCGCTACGCAGTCGAGTGTGGACGCTGACGCAGGAGGCGCCCCATGGCTGATGAACTCGACATCCGCTCGAGCGGTTCCGCCGCGATCGACACGTCTAGTTTGCGGAGCGCCGCCGACGCCGGGCGCGCACTGGCCAACCGGCTGCGCTGCATGCACGCACCGCTCGATCTCGCCGCGGGATTCATCGCGTCGGTGCCGGGCCTGCGTGCGGCTCGCGAGGTACAGCACGAGCTGGCTCGCGAGGCGCGACGAGTCGAAGGGCTGGCCGAGGACTCCGAGCGGCTCGCTATCGCCCTCGACCAGGCGGCCGACCTGTACGAGCTCGTGGAGGTGCATGCCGCGTGGCAGCTCTCGCAGCACGGCGAAGCCGAGCACACGGCACTCGAAGCCCGCGCGGGGGTGCTGGGCGCGCGGCTGTGGGGTGTCTCGGGGTCGGATGCCGCGTTCGGCATGCTCGTGCGAACGGGTGCCTTCAGGGGCGGCGACGGCGGAGCAGCGCTCCGGATGCAGGCCGCCCTGGGCGCGGGTCTGGTCGGCGGATGGTGGGCGGCGCCGTTCGGGTTCGCGCTCGTCGCCGGTGTGCAGGTCGGCGCGGCGCGCGCCAGCGAGGTCCGTGCAAATGCCGGTCGGGTGCCCGCCGCATCCGCTCCCCCGCCGACTGCCGAGCGCGCGGGGGTCACCGTCACTCCCCTGCGCCGCATGGATGCCGCGCCCGTCGCGGGATTCGCCGACGCCGGGAAGCGCCTCTCGGGTCCGGAGGGCGCGCGTATCCGGGTCGAGCGCTACTCGATGCCGAGCGGCGGCCGCGAGTGGGTCGTATACGTCACGGGCACCCAGAGCGTTGCGCTCGATGGACCCGAGCCGTTCGACATGCAATCGAACCTGGGGCTGTACTCCGGTCAGGATGCCGCGGCCAGTGCGGCCGTTCGCGCCGCGTTGGCCGATGCCGGGGTAGGCCCTGGAGAGCCGGTGCACGCGGTTGCCCACTCGCAGGGTGCGATGGCGGCCGAACTCCTCGCGCGTCAGGGTGAGTATGACGTCCGCACGCTCGTGACCTTCGGCGCCCCGACGACGGACCCCCTCCCTGCGGACGTGATGGCCGTCACGATCCGCCACACCGACGATCCCGTGGTCGCGCTTGCCGGCTCGATTCCCGCCGCGGAGCGCGGCGCGCAGGGCGGCTTCGTTGCCGAGCGCGTGGCGGACCCGCTCCCGGGCTTGCGCGACATCACGATGCCCGCGCACGCTCTCAGCGCATACGTCGAAACGGGCGCATTACTGGACGCGTCCGCTGATCCGCGCGCGCGCTCGATCGACGAGCTGTGGGATCGACTGGGAACGGCGGATTCCGTGCAGGCGACCGAGTACGGCGCGCGACGCGTCAGTCGCGACGACGCTGGCGCTGGGGCCGCAGGATGACGCCGAAGATGCCATTGATCACGGCGATGATCAGGGCAGCCAGAACGCCCCACCAGAAGTCACCGACGGTCAGGCCGAACCCGAACCACGACGTGACCCAGGCCGTCAGCCATAGCAGGAATCCGTTGATGATCAGGGAAATAAGGCCGAGCGTCAGGATGTAGAGCGGGAAAGCGATGATCTTGACCACCGTGCCGATCACGGTGTTCACGACCGCGAAGATTGCGGCGACCAGCAACAGCGTCAGCACGAGCTGGAGCGTCTCCCCTGGAGCAAAGGGGGTGACCCCTACCTGCAGATCGGGAATCAGCGTCACGACCCAGATCGCGAACGCATTGATGACGACACGGACGATGAATCGCATGTCCCCGAGTCTCCCACGGCGGGCATCCGCGCGCCTCCCCCACCTCCTCGTAGACTCGACCGGGTGACCGACTCCCCCGCCGCTCCCGTGCGACTCCGCCCTGAAATCGCTGCGTTGCCGGCGTACCGACAGGGCAAGCAGGCGGATGGCTCGGCTCACAAGCTCTCCAGCAACGAGAACCCCTTCGGTCCACTTCCGGGGGTGCTCGAGGCCGTAGCCGCAGCGTCCGGCATCAACCGGTACCCGGACGCCACGGCCGGTCGTCTCCGAGCCGCGCTCGCCGCACGTTTCGGGGTCGACGAAGACCGCGTGCACGCGGCCGCGGGAAGCGTGGCGATCCTCGCGCAGCTGATCGCTGCGGCCGCAGGACCCGGCGACGAGGTGCTCTACGCCTGGCGGTCGTTCGAGGCATATCCCTCCCTCGTGACGGTTGCGGGCGCCACGAGCATCACCGTGCCGCTGACGGCCGACGGGCGCCATGACCTCCCGGCGATGGCCGCCGCGGTTACCGAGCGGACCCGTGTCGTGATCGTCTGCACGCCCAACAACCCCACCGGGCCCACTGTCGAGCGGGAGGAGTTCGAGACCTTCCTGGCTGCACTCCCCCGCGATCTGCTGGTCTTGCTCGATGAGGCGTATGCCGAATTTGTGACGGACGCCGGTGCGGTGAATGGCCTCGGCGCCACCGGATACCTCGACCGCCCGCAGGTGGTGGTGCTCCGCACCTTCTCCAAGGCCTACGGCCTGGCGGGACTGCGGATCGGCTACGCGGTGGGCGATGCGTCGATCCTCTCCGCCGCGCGCAGCACGGCCATCCCCCTGTCCGTTACCGCGCAGGCCGAGGCCGCCGCCCTGGCCAGCCTCGAAGCCGAACCGGTTCTGCGCGGTCGTGTTGCAGAGCTCGTAGAGCGGCGTGATCGCCTGGCCGATGGATTGCGAAGTCTCGGCTGGCGCGTGCCCGAAGCGCAGGGCAACTTCGTCTGGCTGGCAACCGGACCGGAGACGGCTCGGACGGCCGAGGCGTTCGAAGAGGCCGGTCTGATCGTGCGGCCGTTCGTCGGCGAGGGCGTGCGAATCTCGGTCGGCGAAGAGGAATCTGTCGAGAAGGTCCTACGGGTCGCGGCATCCGTTGTGCAGAACCTCCCGGAAGCCCATCCGGCGCGGACGTTAGCGTAGGGCAGGTGGATCCGCTCGAAGCACCCGACGTCGTGCGCGTACTCGCCGCAGACGGAACGTTCTCCCCGACCGAGTCGGCCGAGCCCTACCTGGCCGTGATCGATTCTCTCTCCGAAGAAGAGTTGCAGGGCTTCTACCGCGACATGGTGGCCATCCGCGCGTTCGACCGCGAGGCGACCAACCTGCAGCGTCAGGGCCAACTCGCGCTCTGGCCGCCGAGCTTTGGCCAGGAAGCGGCGCAGGTGGGATCCGCCCGCGCGACCCGCCCGCAGGATCACGTCTTCCCCTCGTACCGGGAGCACGCCGTGTGCATGATCCGCGGAGTCGACCTGGTCGACATCATCCGCGTCATGCGCGGGCACTCGCACGGCGGCTGGAACCCGCGGGATCCCCGCAACGGCAACACGAATATCTACACGCTGGTGCTCGGTTCGCAGACTCTGCACGCGACGGGCGTCGCGATGGGCTTCGGACTCGACGGGCTGAGCGGCTCGGGTGACCCCGAGCGCGACCAGGCCGTCATCGTCTACTACGGTGACGGTGCGTCGAGTCAGGGCGACGTTCATGAGGCGATGGTCTTCGCGGCGAGTTACGCGACGCCCGAGGTCTTCTTCCTGCAGAACAACCGGTGGGCCATCTCGGTGCCCGTTGCGACGCAGTCACGGACGCCACTGGTGAATCGCGGCGCGGGGTACGGGATGCCGAGCATCCAGGTGGATGGCAACGATGTGCTCGCCAGCTACGCCGTCACCCGTGTTGCCCTGGACGAGGCGCGCTCGGGGCTGGGTCCCCGAGCGATCGAGGCGATGACGTACCGGATGGGCGCCCACACGACGAGCGATGATCCGACGAAGTACCGCACGGGCGACGAAGAATCCACGTGGGCCGGACGCGATCCCATCATGCGGATGCGGGCATATCTCGAGGGTCGCGGAGCATCCGACGCCTTTTTCGCCGACGTCGAAGAGCAGGCTCACGCGCTTGCCGAAGACACGCGCTTGCGGACACCGACGCTTCCGCTGCCGACGGTGGCGTCGATATTCGAGCACGTATACACCGAGCCGCATCCATTGATGCAGGAGCAGCTCGCCTGGGTTCAGCAGTACGAAGCCTCGTTCGAGGAGGGTGACGCATGAACGCGCCCCAGAACATGCCGCTGAGCAAGGCCCTCAATGCCGGGCTGCGCGCAGCCATGGAGCGCAGTGACCGCGTGCTCATGATGGGCGAGGACATCGGGCCGCTGGGCGGCGTCTTCCGGATCACCGAAGGACTCCACGCCGAGTTCGGCTCGAATCGCGTGATCGACACCCCGCTCGCCGAGTCCGGAATCGTCGGAACCGCGATCGGCCTGGCGATGGGCGGCTTTCGTCCGGTGTGCGAGATCCAGTTCGACGGATTCGTCTACCCGGCATTCGATCAGATCACCTCACAACTGGCGAAGATCACGAACCGCTTGCAGGGTGCCGTCAGCATGCCCATCGTGATCAGGATCCCCTACGGCGGACACATCGGCGCTATCGAACACCACCAGGAGAGCCCCGAGGCATACTTCACGCACACCCCGGGCCTGCGCGTGGTGAGCCCGTCGACGCCGAACGATGCCTACTGGATGATTCAAGACGCGATCTTCTCCGACGACCCCGTGATCTTCCTCGAGCCGAAGAGCAAGTACTGGCAGAAGGGCGAGGTCGACCTGACTTCGCGTCCCGTCGGCCTGCACGAGAGCCGTCTCGTGCGGCGGGGGACCGATGTGACCCTCGTCGGGCACGGCGCCATGGTCACGACCCTCCTGCAGGCCGCGGCTCTCGCCGAGGCCGAGGGGGTCAGCTGCGAAGTGATCGACCTGCGTTCTCTCTCGCCGGTGGACTACGCACCGATCCTCGATTCGGTGCGTTCCACGGGACGCATGGTCTATGCGCAAGAGGCGCCGGGATTCACGAGCCTCGGCAGCGAGATCGCGGCAACCGTCACCGAACGTGCCTTCTACTCCCTCGAGGCGCCGGTTCTGCGCGTGTCGGGCTTCGACGCGCCGTTCCCCCCGGCAAAGCTCGAGGGCTCATACCTCCCCGACGCCGACCGCGTCCTCGAGGCCGTCGACCGGGCCCTGGCATACTGAGCCCTGGTTCCCGCGGAAAGGATCCCGCATGAGCACGCAGACGTTCCTCCTCCCCGATGTCGGTGAGGGTTTGACCGAGGCCGAGATCGTGAGCTGGCGGGTCGCGCCGGGCGACGAGGTGAAGGTCAACGACGTCCTGGTCGAGATCGAGACCGCGAAGTCTCTCGTCGAGCTGCCTTCGCCGTTTGCCGGCACCGTGGGTGAGCTGCTCGCGGGGGAGGGCGACACGGTGAACGTCGGAGCCCCGATCATCACGATCGGCGAGGCGGGTGCCGATGCGCCACGGCCGAGCACCGCGCCCACCGAGGTGGGGGAGGCCACGGGCGGCGCCGTGCTCGTCGGTTATGGCACGGGCGGCGCGGTCACGTCGCGCCGTCGCAAGCCGGCGGAACGTCCCGTCGCCGCATCCGTCGGTGTCGTCGCCAAGCCGCCCATTCGCAAGCTCGCTCGCGACCTGGGCGTCAATTTGAGCGATGTCGCGGCCAGTGGGGACGCGGGGGAGGTGACGCGCGAGGATGTCGTGCGGCACGCGTCGCAGGCGAGCGTCTTCCGCAACATCGAAACCCCCGAGTGGGGGGCCGTGCGGGAAGAGACGATTCCGGTTCCCGAGGCAGCCGCCGCACCGACCAGTCCGAAGGCAGCACCGGCGGATTCCCGAGAGGAGTCCATCCCCGTACGCGGCGTGCGCAAGGCCACAGCCACGGCGATGACGAGCAGCGCATACACCGCGCCGCATGTATCGGTGTGGGTCGACGTCGACGCCTCGCGCACGATGGAGCTCGTCAAGCGCCTGAAGACATCCCCCGACTTCGCGGACGTCAAGGTTTCACCGCTCCTGATCATGGCGCGCGCCGTCATCTGGGCCGTTCGTCGCACACCCATGGTCAACGCGGCATGGGTCGACACGGACGAGGGCGCGCAGATCCGCGTGCACCATTACGTGAACCTGGGCATTGCGGCCGCGACACCGCGCGGATTGCTCGTCCCGAACATCAAGGAGGCCCAGGACCTGAATATGCGCGAATTGGCACGTGCGCTCGAGAAGCTCACGATGACCGCGCGCGAGGGCAAGACGACGCCCGAAGATCAGCGCGGGGGAACGGTCACGATCACGAACATCGGCGTCTTCGGCGTCGACGCCGGAACCCCGATCATCAACCCCGGTGAGGTCGGGATCGTCGCGCTCGGCGCGATCCGCCAGAAGCCGTGGGTCGTCGACGGCGAAGTCCGCCCGCGCTGGGTGACGACGGTCTCGGGATCCTTCGACCACCGCGTCGTGGATGGTGATGGCGTGTCGCGGTTCATCGCCGACATCGCTTCGGTGCTCGAGGAGCCCGCGCTGCTGCTCGACTGATGTCGGCGGCCCGTCGAGTTGGATAGGCCGCGCGACATCTGTGCGGGGGACGGGTGCATGCTGCTCTTTGCGCCGCTGCACGCGACCCGCGGGAACGGCGCGATCTTGTGACGGGCATCCGTTATTACAAAACGTTATTCGATAATCTTACCGTGATACGTTTTGTACCACGGAGGTGCTTGAGATGAAGGCGATTACACCCAGTGCATCAGACAGTCCTGCGCGCAACGAGCTGTCCCGGGGGGCGAGAGCAGGACGCTGGGAACGTATCGCGCGCGGCATCTACATCCCTGCAGATGCGCCGCCCGCAGACTGGGACCAGATCGAAGCGGCAACCCGCAGATCCGACGCCACCATCTGTCTCATCTCGGCGCTCTCGCACTACGAACTGACGGATGCCATTCCCCGGTCGCTGGACGTCGCTATCCCCAGCGGCTCACGCCGTCCGGCCACCAGCGGCGCCATTACATGGCACCTGTTCGACCGAGGCACATTTCAACTCGGTCGCGCCGAGACGTCGATTCCAGGAACGACGCAGAAGATTGGCCTGTACAGCGCTGAGCGCACAATCGCGGACGCGTTCCGCTTGCGTGGGGCGCTCGGTTACGAAACCGCGCGCGACGCACTGAAGGAATGGCTGCGGCGCGGTGGGAAGCCCTCGAAGCTCATAAAGATCGCGACACAACTCCCACGCGCCAAGGCGCCCATCTTGAACGCGCTAGACATGATGACGTGACAGCCTCAGACATCTACAAACAGCTGCAACGCGCTGCGCGATCCGAAGCGGACAAGAAAGGTGTCGCGCCGAACGTTCACGCATATCTGCTGCGGCACGCGCTGGAATCCTTCCTGTTCCGCCTCAGCAGAACCCCGCACGCTGATGACTTCGTGCTGAAAGGTGGACTGTTGCTGGGCGCGTACGGGGTGCGGCGACCCACGAAGGACGCGGACTCCAATGCGGTCGGCGCCAACGTCACTCCCGAGCATCTCGCGGTGGTCGTCGCTGACATCGTGGCCGTGTCCGTCGATGACGGGGTCGCCTTCGATCTCGACACGCTCGACGTGCAGGTGATCCGGGACGGAGCCGAGTATCCGGGGATGAGAGTGACCGTCGCAGTCCGGATCGCGACCTGGGTCGGGAAGGTTGTATGGGACGTGTCCACCGGTGACCCTATCGTCCCAGCGCCACGGCGAGTCCTATTGGACCGGGTTATTGGTGACCCAATCAGCCTGGTCGGATACGCGCCGGAGTCAACGGTGGCGGAGAAGGGTGTCACGATCCTCGAGCGCGGCATCAGCAGCACGCGCTGGCGCGATTACGTGGACATCGTCACCCTCGACGGAGCCGGATTGGACTTCGGACAGCTCCTCGACGCTTCGCGAGCCGTCGCAGACTACCGGGACGTGTCGCTCGCCCCAATCGGACCAGCCGTGGAAGGGTACGGTGCGGTTGGTCAGGCGAAGTGGGCTGCCTGGCGGAAGAAGGAACAACTCGAGAGCGTATGTGAGGAGAATCTCGACGATCAGATGGTGCGCGTCGCGGCCGTCCTGGACCCGGTCTTCGGCCAAGGGAATGGCTAGTACGAGAGCCGTAGGTTAGGAACGACGTCGACCAAGGGGCCGTTGGCGAGCGGAGTCCTGAGGGAGTGGCTCTCCGTCCGCGGGCAAGCGGACCGTGTACGTGGGCCAGCGCCCACGTAGATCGTAGCCTGACCGCATCCGGAAGGCTTCTCGGCGCTCACCAGATCTGGGCCCGCGAGGGGGCACCGGGGGTTCAGTGGCAGGTTTCTGATAGCAGTCCCGCACTGGAGCAAGTCGGATGACTCATGGGTGTTGAGGCGGGCTGCCTTAAGCCCCGTGTTTCCGCGGAGCAAGTACAGGGCATCGGGTGCAACTTGAGGGTCGCCTCATAACTGATGTGAGCCGCCCCGCAACCCTGCTGCAGTTCGCGAATGTCCCGATGCGTCAGGCGCTCGGAAGCGGACGCAGATCCTTGGCCTCCGCGCGGGTGCGCGATGCGGCCGCATCGTCGGCCTCGAGCACGGCGGACTCGTACGCCTCGACCGAGGCGCGGTACGCCTCGAGCTCGAGGCTCATGGCCGCGTCGGTCCAGTCCAGTTCGGTCTGCGCGACCTGTGCGACCTCTTCGGTGGCGGCGAGGCCGAGGTGGGCGTACTCGTAGCTGATCCGCGTGCGGCGATCGAGGAGGTCGTCGAGATGCAGAGCGCCCTCGTAACGGATCGCGAAGATGATCTCCGCGCGAAGGTAGGCCGGCGCTTCCGCGAGGGGAGTCGCGGCATCGGGTACCTCGCGGCAGATGTCGGCAATGACCTCGACATCCGTGCCGTATCGGTGCGCGAGGTGATCATGCATCGCTCTGCTGAGACCGAACTCAGCCCCGACGCGCGCGGCGGCGTGGGCGGAGTGGGGCGCGTCGGCCGCGCCGGCGAGGGGAACCCGGGTCGTGCGCGAGGGCCGGGACTTCGCCGCGGCGCCCAGGGCAAAATCGACGGCGTCCTCCGCCATCACCCGGTAGGTGGTGAGCTTGCCGCCCGCGATCGCGACCAGGCCGGGCACAGGGGAGGCCACCGTGTGCTCGCGTGAGACCTTGGCGGACGCCGTCCCGGCCTTCGTCCCCGGCTGCAACAGGGGTCGAAGCCCCGCCCACGTGCCGATGATGTCGTCTCGGCTGAGGGGCTCCACGAGCACCTTGTTCGCTTCGGCGAGGACGTAGTCCACGTCTCGGGACGTCGGCACCGGATGCGTCAGGTCCTCCGTCCACGGAGTGTCGGTCGTGCCGATCACCCAGTAACGCGACCAGGGGATAACGAACAGCACACTCGATGCCGTCTGGAGGATGAGGCCCGGGTCTCCCGTGATGCGGTCCCTCGGGACGACGATGTGGATGCCCTTGGAAGCGAGCACCTTGAGGCCGCTGGATGTCGCCATGGACTGGGTGCGTTCGGTCCATACCCCCGTGGCGCTGATCACTGTCTTGGCGTGAACATCGAAGTGCTCGCCGGTTTCGAGGTCTTTCAGGGTCGCGCCGATGACCCGCCCGGTTTCGTCTGTGAGCATCGCCGTCGCCTGCACGCGAGAGGCGGCGAGGGCCCCGTGCCCGGCCGCCGTGCGCAGGAGCGTGACGACGAGGCGGGCGTCGTCGACCGTGGCGTCCCAGTACTGGATCGCGCCGACGGCCGCATCGCGGCGGAAGCTCGGGAACGCGCGGGACACCGCGGAGCGGCTGAGGTGGCGATGCCAGGGGAGAGGGCGCGGAGCTCGTTGCAGCGAGGCAAGCGCGTCATATAGGCCGATGCCGGCCCCGATGAAGAGGCGATCCCAGATCGGGCGCTTCAGGGGATACAGGAACGCCGCGGGGCGCACGAGGTGCGGTGCGAGCCGCGTGAGCAGCAGGTTCCGCTCGGTGAGGGCCTCGCGGACCAGTTTGAAGTCCAACATCTGCAGGTATCGCAGCCCGCCGTGCATCAGCTTGCTGGAGCGGCTCGAGGTGCCGGACGCCCAGTCCTGTCCGTCGATGACGGCGGTCCGCAGGCCCCGGCTGGCCGCGTCGAGCGCGATTCCGGCCCCGGTGACGCCACCGCCGATGACGAGCACGTCCAGCTCGTCGTTCGCTGAGCCGTTTTTCATGCCGCGGAGCGCGGCCTGTCGAGTGTTGCCGTCCATACGGTTTTCGCGCATCAGATGGGCCACCCTCTCGTGTCCTGGTGATTCATAGAGTGGACGCGAACCGTCACGCCTCGGAGCCACCGTACGGCGCTGTCGGTGAGCGATGAACCTTCTTGCGTCGTACTTGCACATATGTGCACATTGGAGTCATGGAGAAACAGGAGCACATGCTCGCGGCCGCCTCGATGTACTACCTGCAGGACCTCAAGATGGAGGCCATTGCGGCCCGGCTGCACCTCTCGCGCTCGAGCGTCTCGCGCCTGCTGAAGGAAGCGCGGGCTCGTGGACTGGTCGAGATCACGCTCCGCCCGCCCCCGACGGCAGCCCCGGAGGTAGGGCGAAGGATTCAGCATGCGTTCGGCATCACAACCCATGTCGTTCCCCTGGGGGCCTCGGCGAGTTCGACCGAACGGCTCGAGCAGGTGGCCCTGACATCCGCGCGACTGATCGGTGGCTGGTTCGACTCGGGCATGACCATGGGCGTGGCATGGGGAACGACGATGGCCGCCATCACGCGGCATCTCGCGAAGAAGCCGACGCGGGGGAGCGCGGTGGTGCAACTGAACGGGTCGGCGAACACGCGGACGTACGGCGTGGAGTTCGCGGGCGAGATGATGGTGCGATTCGGGGAAGCTTTCGATGCGCGTCTGCACCTCTTTCCCGTGCCCGCGTTCTTCGATTACGCCGAGACGCGCCAGGCGATGTGGCGTGAGCGGTCGGTCGCCCGCGTGCTGGATCTACAGCGCACCGCCGATATCGCTCTGTTCGGCGTGGGCGCCCTGACCGGGGAGGTTCCCAGTCATGTGTACTCCGCGGGCTATCTCGAGCAGGACGATATCCGCGCACTCACCCGGGATGGCGTCGTCGGCGACGTCTGCACCGTTTTTCTGCGCGCCGACGGCACCTATGAGGATCTCGATCTCAACAGACGAGCGACCGGGCCGACGCCCGCGGAACTGCAGGCGGTGCCCCGGCGGGTGTGCGCCGTGGCGGGTGACAACAAGGCCGCCCCGCTGCTCGCCGCGCTCCGTTCGCGGGCGGTGACGGACCTGGTGGTGGACGAGATCACGGCCCAGGCGCTGGTCGAGGTGATGTCGCCGTCCGAGCACGCCGCCGCGCTTCGGTGAGAGGTCACGGCGATCGAGCCATTTTGATAATGATAATCATGCGGGTTACGCTGACGGGGTGAACCCGACACGTCGTCTTCTTCCGATCATCGCCCTCTCGGCCGCCTCGGCGCTCGTCCTTGCCGGATGCGCGGGTGCGACCCCCGGCGGTGAGTCCGCGGGGGACGGCCGCCTTCAGGTCGTCGCGTCGACGAACGTCTACGGCCAGATCGTCGAGGAGATCGGGGGGGATGCGGTCGACGTGACGTCGATCATCACCTCCACCGGCCAGGATCCGCACTCGTTCGAGGCGACCGCGGGGGACCAGCTCGCGGTTTCGCGCGCCGACCTGATCATCGAGAACGGTGGGGGGTACGACTCGTTCATGGAGTCGCTCGTCGAGTCCAGCGATGCCTCGGCGCACGTGATCACCGCCGCCGAGTTCTCCCACCACTGGCCGGAGGACGAGCACGCCGAGGACGAGCACTCGGAGGACGAGCACGCCGAGGACGAGCACTCCGATGAGGAGCACGCCGGGCACGACCACATCGTAGGCTTCAACGAGCACGTCTGGTACGACCCGCACACGATCGAGCACGTCGCCGAGGCGATCGCCGAAGAACTGAGCGAACTCGACCCCGAGAGCGCCGCGACGTTCGAGATCAACGCGGCCGCATTCGTCGAGCAGATCGGCGGTCTCGAGACGTCGCTCGGCGAGATCGAGGCATCCGGCGCCGGCGCCCAGGTCTTCGTCACCGAGCCCGTCCCCGTGTACCTGGTCACCGCTGCCGGGCTCGTGAACGTGACGCCCGAGGCCTTCAGCGAGGCCGTCGAAGAGGGCCAGGACGTCCCGCCCGCAACACTCCTCGAATCGCTCGACCTGGTCGAATCGGGCAGCGTGCGCATCGTGATCGCGAACTCCCAGACAGGCGGAGCGGAGACCACCCAGGTCATCGACGCTGCCGAAGCTCAGAGCATCCCCGTCCTGGAGTTCTCCGAAACGCTCCCGGAGGGCCAGACTTACATCTCGTGGATGCAGCAGAACGTCGAAGCCCTATCGGGCGGCCTCGCGGGGTGAATGCTGCCCCTCCTCTCCTCATCGAGAATGCGGCGCTCCGACGGGGCGACCGAGAGCTGTGGTCAGGCCTGAACCTCGACGTGTACGCGGGGGAGTTCATCGCCGTTCTGGGGCCGAGTGGCTCGGGCAAGACGACCCTGTTGCGCGCCATTCTCGGGCTCGATCGTCTGAGCGAGGGCACGATCACCGCCCTGGGTGAGCGCGTGCGCCGACCGGGTAATCGGCGCATCGGCTACATCCCTCAGCAGCGTCCGCTCGCCCGTGACGCGGCGTTGCGGGGCCGAGACCTCGTTGCGCTCGGCGTCAACGGGCACCGGTTCGGGCTCCCGGTCCCGCGCAAAGCCGACCGGGCACGCGTCGACGAGCTGATCCGGGCGGTCGGTGCGACGGGTTTTGCGGACCGTCCCGTCGGGGAGCTCTCCGGTGGCGAGCAGCAGCGTCTGCGGGCGGGTCAGGCGCTCGCCGACGAACCCCAACTGTTGCTCTGCGACGAACCGCTGACGAGCCTCGACCTGGCGAATCAGCAGGCCGTGACGTCGCTGATCGATCGGCATCGACGCGAGACGGGCGCGGCGGTGCTCTTTGTCACCCACGACATCAACCCGGTGCTGCGTCACGTCGACCGCATCCTCTACCTGGCCGGCGGGCGCTTCACCCTGGGAACCCCCGAAGAGGTGATGGACTCCGGCGTTCTGTCTGATCTCTACGGCACCGAGGTCTATGTCCTCCGGGCGGGGGATCGGGTCGTGGTCGTCGGCGCGCCCGATGCCGGTGATTCCCACCATCACCACCACGACGAGGACGAGTCGTGAACTGGACAGACGTCTGGGAGGCCATGTTCGGCGGCCTCGCGGACTATGGCGACATCCTCGCGCTCGTATCGAACTCGGTCATCGCGGGCGCGGTGCTGGGGCTCGTCGGTGGCCTGGCCGGCGTCTTCATCATGCAGCGCGACATGGCCTTCGCCGTCCACGGCATCAGCGAACTCTCCTTCGCCGGGGCCGCCGCAGCTCTCCTGATCGGTGCGGACGTCGTGCTCGGCTCGATTTTCGGTTCGCTCATCGCGGCGGGATTGATCGGATGGCTGGGCGCCCGTGCACGCGACCGCAACTCGATCATCGGGGTGCTGATGCCCTTCGGGCTGGGGCTGGGCATCCTGTTCCTCTCGCTCTACAGCGGCCGGAGCGCGACGAGGTTCAGCCTGCTGACGGGTCAGATCGTCTCCGTGCAGTCGGGGCAGCTGAGCCTGTTGATCGGCATCAGCCTGGTGGTCCTCGCCGGAATCGTGCTCATCTGGCGTCCGCTGCGCTTCGACTCGCTCGACCCGCAGTCGGCCGCGGCGCGCGGGGTGCCGACGACCGCTGTCTCGCTGCTGTTCATGCTGCTGCTCGGCCTGATCGTCGCCGTCAGCGTGCACATCATCGGTGCCCTGCTGGTCATGGCCCTGCTCGTGACCCCCGCGGCCGCGGCCATGCGCATCGCGTCGGGCCCTCTATCCGTTCCCCTCCTGGCCGCGACCTTCGGTTTCGTCTCGGCGGTCGGCGGCATCCTTCTCGCGATCGCCGGAACGCTCCCCGTGAGTCCGTACATCACCACGATCTCGTTCGCGATCTACGTCGTCTGTCGACTCGTCGGACGTCGCCGGGAGAGGGTCACTCGGGCGCCGCGTTCGGGAACCTCCAAGCCGGCACGCGCCTAGACTTCTCGAATGGCCAAGCGCAACACCTGGCAGCGCGAACGCGTGCGCGACGCCCTGGACGAATCCCCGGGCTTCGTCAGCGCGCAATCCCTGCACGCACTGCTGCGCGACGAGGGCACGGGCATCGGCCTCGCGACGGTCTACCGTGCGCTCGCCGACCTCGCGGCCGAGGGTGATGCCGACAGCCTGCAGAGCCCCGAGGGCGAGAGCCTCTACCGTGCCTGTCAATCGCCCGGTCATCACCATCACCTGATCTGTCGTTCGTGCGGCCTGACGGTCGAGATCGAGGGCAGCGACGTCGAAGAATGGGCGCATCGCACCGCCGCACAGAACGGATTCACGGAGGCGGCGCATATCGTCGACATCTTCGGTTTGTGCGCGGCCTGCACGGTCGCGCGTGCGAGCGAGCGTGACGCGCAGTAGCGAGACGCGCGGTCACGGGCACACCCACCTCGCGGGGGTACCGACTGTCGGTCGACCGCGTCGCGCCGCCCTGATCGGGACCGCGATCGGCCTGGCCACGATCGCGGCGTTGTTCGCGATCGACGCGTGGGCGCCGCAGCTCTTCCCGAGTGCCCTGCCAAGCCGCGCGCAGGACGGCTTCACGCTCGCCCTGTCGGTGCTGATCGAGTCCCTGCCGTTCATCATCCTGGGCGTTCTGCTGTCGGTCGTCGTGCAGGTATGGGTGCCCCCGGGTTTGATCGAGCGATGGATGCCTCGCCGCGCCTGGGCTCGCCGTGCCGTCCTTTCCACCCGCGAGGGTGCCCGTTCCGTCCGCCAGGGTGCCCGTTCCGCCGGCGAGGATGCCGGAGCGCGCCCGGTCGCGCTCATCGCGACCGGCGTCGGTGCGGTGCTGGCCTCCGGTCTCGTGGTGCTCGCCGTCGTCATGCCCCCGGCATCCCTCTCCGCCGAACTCGCGCTCGCCCGCTCGAGCGGCGCACCGCCCGTCTTGTCGACCTCGGCGACGCTCGCGCTCGCGACATCCGACGACACCTCCGCTTTCGGCATCGCCGAATGGGCGTCGCTGCTGTCGACGACGACCGACCCGGCACGGTTCGTCGGTGAGAAGGCCACGCTCACCGGCTTCGTCGGTCCCGATGGCGACAGCGACGGGTTCGCCCTGACCCGCCTCGTCATCGTGCACTGCGTGATCGACGCGCAGGCCGCCAACGTTCCGGTCGCGGAGCTCGCGGGCGGCGAGGACCTGTCTCCCGGCCAATGGGTCGAGGTCGAGGGTGAATTCGTGCGAGACGACGGGGGCGCGCTCGTGCTGCAGCCCGCGAGCGTGACGGCGATCGATGAGCCCGGGGATCCGTATGGGTACTGACGCCCCCCGTTCTGTCCGCGCCACACGGGATCAGACGCGGGGTGCCGCTCGCCGGGATCGTGAACACCGCCGCGCACGCTCCTCGTTCACACGTTCGCTCGCCGTCGTGATCGCCGCGCTCGTCGTGGTGGGCGCGGGCGGCGCGGCCTACAGCCTGACGCAGGGGCCTCGCGTCAGTACGGTCGCAATCGACGCTCTCTCGGTGGCCGAGGCCGCGGGGCAGCGACTCGTGTTCACCACCAATCAGCCCTTGGCTCCGATCGACCCTTCGCAGGTCACGATCGAACCGGCCGCCCCGTTCACGATCGAGGCATCCGGCCGCAACGTCGCCGTTCAGTTCACCTATCCGCTCGATGCCGCGACCGATTACACGGTTTCGGTCGAGGGCGTCGAAAGCGCCTCGGGGGGCCCCACCGCGACCATCTCGCACGACTTCGAGACGGGCACACCGCCGATCTACGTGCTGCAGCGGCGCGACGGCGACGACGATGCGGTGTTCCTCACGAACCTCACCGGCGATCAGGCGGTCCCCGTTTTCACGCACCCGCAGATCGAGGACTACCGGGCTTCCCGCGACGGCCTGGTCGTCGAGACGACGGATGGTTCGGGTGCGGCGTCGCTCACGGGCATGGCGCTCGACGGGTCCGACCCCACGCCGTTGGTCGTGCCCGGCGAGGGCACGATCGCGGGCCTGCAGATGGCCGACCACGACGGGCTCGTGGGGTACACCTATACCGACCTGGACATCTCGGCGACCTCGGGGATCGAGTCCGCGCTGTACGTCTCGCGGCTCGGTGACCCCGACGCCGAGCCGCAGCGCATCGAGGTCGGCGCGGATCCGCGGGTGGTGGACTTCCTGTTCGTGCCGCAGACCTCGTCGCTCGTGGTGCTGACCTTCGATGGCCAGTTGCGCCTCGTCGACACCTCTCGGCCGGACGCGGAGCCCGTTCTGTTGGGCGGTGCCCTCGGGCTGTCGGGCATCGAGCGGGGGAGTGGCCGCGTGATCGCGGAGCAGTCCGACGGCACGGTGCTGATCGATCTGACCGACCTGAGCGAAACGCCCCTCCCGCAATCGGCCGAGCTCGACGCGCTCGGAATCCCCGGACCCGTCGTGCCCACCGTGCAGGGCAAGAGCCTGCGCACCTTCACCCAGATGGGCGAGGACGGGTACCCGGAATCACAGGCCGTCGGTCTGGTCGATGAGGCCGGAATATTCGAGCCGGTGTTCGGGCTGGAGGACGGCGGCGACGCGGTCATGCAGACGTGCGCCTCGCCGAGCGGGAGCCACGTCGCGGTGATCGTCTCGCCCGATCTCGCCGACAACCCGTACGACACCTACGCCCGCCCGCTTCCGTCACGGCTCGAGACGCACATCGTCGACGTGCGAACGGGGGAGGAAGTCACGGTCATCGAGGGCACCGATATCTCGTGGTGCTCCGTCACGATCGGATGAGTCACGATCGGATGAGTCACGATCGGATGAGTCACGATCGGATGAGTCACGATCGGATGAGTCACGATCGGATGACCGACTACCGCCCGGCGACGCGGGAGGATCTGCTCGAGACCGCCCTCGTCGTCGCGCCCCGCTTGCTCGGCGCCCGGCTCACCACGCTGGTCGACGGGCAGCGCGTCTGCGTCCGCATCACCGAGGTCGAGGCCTATCACGGCCTCGGGACCGGGGATGTCAGCGACCCCGGTTCGCATGCGCGCATGGGACAAACCCCGCGGAACGCCACAATGTGGGGCGAACCCGGGCACCTCTACGTCTACCTCAGCCATGGCATCCACTCCTGTGTCAACGTCGTCGCCGGGCCCGCGGGCGTGGCGGGCGGGTTGCTGTTGCGCGCGGGAGAGATCATCGAGGGAGCGGATGTCGCGGCTGTGCGCCGGCCGGCTGCCCGACTCCCTCGGGATCTCGCACGCGGACCCGGGCGTCTCGGTCAGGCGCTGGGCCTCCGGCATCCGATCCATGACGGTATCGACGCGATCGCCGGGGTGGCGCCCTGGCCACCCGAGCGGGCCGGGGCCGTCGCCCGCCTCGACCTGGCGCGCGAACCGGTGCGCGACGTGTCGCGCGGTCCCCGGGTCGGCGTGGCCGGTGTCGCGGGCACGAGCGTCTTCCCGTGGCGGTTCTGGATCACCGGCGATCCGACCGTTTCGGTGTTCCGTCCCGGGCGCGGCGCCGTCGAGACCTGACGCCTACCGCGCCCGTCAGGCTGGGCCCGCAGACACGCCGTGCTAGGATCATTGTTTGTCTGCGCGCTTTCCCGTGCGCAGTTCGTGCCCATTCATCCCTTTCGAGCCGGAAACGGTTCCCTCGGGCGTGGGCGCAGACAAGGGATCTTGGGTGAGACCGTCCGGTCTCACGGTATTGAAGGAGAAATCACTATGGCAGCAGTGTGCCAGGTGACAGGAGCCGTTCCCGGCTTCGGTCACTCGATCAGCCACTCGCACCGCCGGACGAAGCGTCGCTTCGACCCGAACGTGCAGAAGAAGACGTACTTTGTTCCGTCGCTGGGCCGCAACATCAAGCTCAACGTTTCGGCCAAGGGCATCAAGGTCATCGACGCGCGGGGCATTGAGTCCGTCGTCAAGGACCTCATCGCGAAGGGTGTGAAGCTCTAATGGCGAAGAAGGCTCAGGACGTACGTCCGATCATCAAGCTGCGTTCGACCGCCGGCACGGGATACACCTACGTGACGCGCAAGAACCGCCGCAACAACCCCGACCGCATCGTGCTGAAGAAGTACGACCCCGTTGTGCGCAAGCACGTCGAATTCCGCGAGGAGCGCTAAACATGGCGAAGAAGAGCAAGATTGCTCGCAACGAGCAGCGCAAGGTCATCGTCGAGCGCTACGCCTCGCGTCGCGCCGAGCTGAAGAAGGCCCTGGTCGACCCGACCTCGACCGACGAGCAGCGCGAAGAGGCCCGCCTGGGTCTGCAGAAGCTGCCCCGCAACGCGTCGCCCGTGCGCGTGCGTTCGCGCGACGTCATCGACGGCCGCCCCCGTGGTGTGCTGACGAAGTTCGGCATCTCGCGTGTGCGTTTCCGCGACATGGCCCACCGTGGCGAGCTGCCCGGCGTGACCAAGTCGAGCTGGTAACCACCCGCATCCGCCGAAAGGGCGGGGATTCTTCGGAATCCCCGCCCTTTCGCGTGCGCCCGCGTCGTCCCCGGCCGGACGGCTCACCTGGCAGTAGATGCGGGCCTGGGTGCTCAGCACCGACACCTACTGCCAGGCGAGCGGGTCCATTGGGCCGAGCGAAACGGAGAGCGGACGGTGCGCAGGCCGTGCGCGAGGGGCGCGGGAAGGGCGCCACACGAGTCACATCCGTCACTCGAGCACCGAAAATGCCTCGAAGTTGGACAGAAACCCGCGGAAAGCCGCGGAAATACGCGGCGGGCGGCGGTTCGCGGGGTAGATTCGACGCGGTCGATCGACCAGCCGGGCTGAACGGTCCGGTCACGTTTACATGAGGCGGCGCTTCGGCCGCCGCTGGAGGGTAACCCCATGGCTGACAAGTCCATCACCAAGACCGAGCTCGTTGCGAGCATCGCCAGCGCCACCGGTGAGAGCCAGGCCACGGTTTCGCGCGTCGTCGACGGTCTGTTCACGACCGTTGCCGAGGCCGTTGCCAAGGGCACCAAGGTCTCGATCCCGGGCTGGCTCGCGTTCGAGCAGGTCGACACGGCCGCTCGCACGGGCCGTAACCCGCAGACGGGCGCCGAGATCAAGATCGCCGCTGGCAAGCGCGTCAAGGTCACCGCGGGCTCGAAGCTCAAGGCTGCAGCGAAGTAGTCAGAGGTTCCGAGAGGGAGGATGCCGCACGCGCGGCATCCTCCCTCTGTCTTTGCCGGGCGGGGCCGGGCGTGCACACCGTCCGCCTAGGCTGGGTGGGTGAGCCCCCGAACCCTGCGCGTAGCCGGGCCTATGATCCTCGTGGTCACCGCCCTTACCGCCGCCGTCGTGGCGCTCGCCTACGGCGGGGGAGCGGATGCTCTTCTCGTGGGGGATCCCGGTCCCGTCGTGCGCTGGGGTCTTCCGATCGCCAATCTCGGCGTCAACCTCGGTGCCGCCGCGATGGCCGGGTCGCTCGTGCTCGCCCTCTTCGCGCTCCGCGCCGGTGACACCGAATTCGACACCGCTCTCGATGTGGCGTCCGTGGGCGCCGCCGTCTTCACGATCGCGGCCGGCGCGACGGGCTACCTGACGTTCCTCAACGCCTTCAACGCGACACCCAGCGCGGACGCCGTCTTCGGCCAACAGCTAGGCCGCTTCCTGCTCGACCTGGATGTCGGCCGCGCGTGGCTCATCACGACGCTGGCTGGAGCCGTGATGACGGTTCTCGCGTTCGCGGTGCGCTCGTGGACCTCGACGCTGCTCGTGGGCATCCTCGGCCTCGCGGCTGTCGTGCCGATGGCGACGACCAGCCACGACGGGGCCGCGGCCAGCCACACCGCCGCGGTGACGAGCCTCGCGCTCCACATCGTCGGGGCCGCCGTGTGGCTCGGCGGACTGGTGTTGCTGGTCGTGCTGCGGGCGTCATCCACGCCGCAACGAATGGCGCACGTGCTGCCGCGCTACTCGACCATCGCGCTCGTCGCCTTCGTCGTCGTCGCCCTCTCCGGCTACGCACGCGCGGCACTCGGCTTGGGCTCGTGGGATGCGCTGCTCTCGGCCTATGGCGTCATCATCGTCGTGAAGGTCGTGGCGCTGCTGGCCATCGGCCTGCTCGGTGCCCGCTACCGCCGCCGGCTCATCGCACGGATGGGCGAGACGGCCGCAGCACGAACCTTCTGGGGCCTGATCGCCCTCGAGCTGGCTTTCATGGGAATCGCGAGCGGTGCCGCGGCGGCGCTCGCGCGAACGGCACCGCCGATCGGAGACATCCCGATCACCGATCCCACCCCCGCAGAGACCCTGACGGGCTCACGCCTTCCGCCCGAACTCGGCCTGACCCAGTGGTTTACCGTGTGGGACATCGACCTCCTGTGGGTTTTGGTGTGCGGCTTCGCGATCTTCTTCTACATCGCGGGCGTCATCCGTCTGCACCGCCGCGGCGATGCGTGGCCGATCTACCGCACGATCAGCTGGTGCGCGGGCATCCTGCTGCTGTTCTGGGTCGTCGGCGGCCCGGTCGCCGCCTACGAAAACTACCTCTTCAGCATCCACATGGTCGGGCACATGCTGCTGACCATGGCGATCCCCCTCCTGCTCGTGCCGGGGGCGCCGGTTACGCTCGCGGCGCGGGCGATCCGCAAGAGGGATGACGGAACGCGCGGCGGCCGGGAGTGGATCCTATGGACGGTGCACACGCCCGTGGCGCGGGTGCTCACGAATCCTCTAATCGCGGCGGCGCTCTTCATCGGCTCGCTCTGGGTGTTCTACTACACCGACATCTTCCGCTGGGCGCTGAACGACCACCTCGGGCACCTCTGGATGATCGCCCACTTCGTCATCACGGGGTACCTGTTCGTGCAGTCGCTGATCGGGATCGATCCGGTGCCGTACCGCCTGCCGTACCCGTTCCGGCTGATTCTGTTGATCGGCATCATGGCGATGCACGCGTTCTTCGGAATCTCGATCATGTCGCAGTCGGGTCTGATGCTGGCCGACTGGTTCGGGTCGATGGGGCGCACCTGGGGCGTGCCACCGCTCGAGGATCAATACATCGGCGGGGGCGTCGCCTGGTCGGTCGGCGAGATCCCGACCCTGATCCTCGCGATCGCCGTTGCGATCCAATGGAGCCGCAACGACGACCGTGCACAGCGCCGACGCGACCGCCACGTCGATCGGGTCGGCGACGACGAACTGGACGCCTACAACGCGCGTCTCGCCGCACTCGCCGACCAGGATGCGCGAGGGGATTCCACCCGCGGCGCGAAGGTCACTAGCCCTCCGGCGACCCCACGAGAATAGAAGCCGAACCGTCGGGCAAGACGGTGATCTCGGCGTCGAGACCGAAGGTGACGTCCTCTTCCACCGTTCGCACCGAGCCGTCGAACAGCGAGCGGATGTCGACGCTGATGTGGGCCACGGCTTCCGCCGGCTGCATGGCCCAGCCGGCGCCGTCCGGCACGAGCGTGACGGTCGGGTAGTCGACGATCGACCACGTGGGTAGGTTCGCGATGCGGTTCTGCACGACGAAGCCGAAGGGGCATGCAGTGGGCTGCAGCACCTGTTGCGTCGCGCAGTCGTCGAGGAACGAGTCGACGCGTTCTTGCACGACGCTCACGAACTCTGCCGTCGGCTCGGCCTGCAGTTCGAGCGGAACACGTGCAAGCGGTTCATCCGCCAGCACATCGGCGCCGGTCGTTTCGGCGATCGCGGTGTCGACCGAGACCCGGTAGAGCCCGGGTGAGAACACCAGGAGCGCGACGGGGTCGAGCGGGGGCGCGTCCACACCGAGGGGCGAGACCTGCCTTTTGTCGAGCGTGAATCCGTTGACCTCGAACGCCATGGACCCACGAACGGTGACGTCGATCACCGCGAGTGGGCTCTCGGTGAATCGCCACGAGGGGAGGATGCCCCTCCATCCGTCCTGCTCGACGGTGAATGTCGAGGCGCCCTCGTTGCCGCCGGCGCGGAAGCCGATCGTCACCTCGACAGCGCCGTCGACGATACGCTCGCCGACGGCGCGGATATCGCTCAGTGCGGTGAGAGCATCCCGCCGCAGGAGGGCGTCCGACGCCGTCTCGGGCAGGCCCGCGTCGGCGAGATGTGTTGCATCGACCGCGACCCCGGGGACTTCGAGGGCGTCGGCGGCGCGGCCCGCCGCGATCAAGCCCACGTAGCGCTCGACGAAGGCGCTCGGGCCCCAGAACTGTTGGTACAGGGTCGCCCAGCCCGCGCCGAGGGCGGAGATCAGCAGAACCCCGACGATCGCGAGGATCGTGAGATCCCGGGAGAGGCTGGAGCGCCGGGGTGCACGCTGCGCGCCGCGCCGCGAGCTCGTGTCCACCGCACCCGGCGCGCGGACGGTCGCCGCGTCGTGCGCGCGCGTGTTTACAGCCCCCTCGTCCACCTGGCCAGTTTAGGCGGCGGACTTCACGGACCCGGCAGGCCCGGGCGGGCGAGCGCCGTGGCGCGAATAGCATGTTGCAGTGACCACGCCGCTGCTGTCCTCAGAACAGGACGCGTTGTTCCGGCGCATCGAAGACACCAACGACCACATCTTCGTCACCGGTCGGGCGGGAACCGGCAAATCGACGCTGCTGCAGCATTTCGCGGCGAACACGGCGAAGCAGATCGCGGTCTGCGCCCCGACAGGTGTGGCGGCGCTCAACGTCGAGGGTCAGACGATCCACTCGCTTTTTCGCCTTCCCATCGGGTTGATCGCCGATCAAGAGCTCGAACAACCGGAGGCGACGCGCAAGATCCTGGGCGCGATCGACACCCTCGTGATCGATGAGATCTCGATGGTCAACGCGGATGTGATGGATGGCATCGACCGTTCCCTGCGCCAGGCTCGGGCGCGCCGCGCCGAACCGTTCGGCGGGGTCCAGGTCGTCATGTTCGGTGACCCGTATCAGCTCGCCCCCGTCCCTCCGCGGGGGGACGAACTCGCCTACATCCGCGACCACTACCGCTCGTTCTGGTTCTTCGACGCGCACGTGTGGGCCGGTGCGGACGCGGGTGGCGGCAGCGGTAATGACGGCGGGACCGCGCTCGCCGGCTTCGGGGAACTCGGTCGCTACGGGTCCGAGCTGAACGTGCACGAACTCGTCGACATCCATCGCCAGTCCGACGCGGCGTTCAAGGCGATGCTCAACGCGGTGCGTTACGGACGCGTCACGGCAGACATCGCGGGCGTGCTGAACGGCATGGGCGCTCGAACGCCCCCCGCGCCGGAGGCATCCGAGGCCCCCACCATCACGCTCGCAACGCGCAACGATCGCGTTTCGGCGATCAATCGCAAGCACCTCGAGGCTCTGCCCGGACGATCGCAGACCGCTATGGCCGAGATCACGGGCGACTTCGGGCGGGGCGAGGGCGCGTACCCCGCGGACGTCGAATTACAGATCAAAGTGGGCGCACAGGTCATGTTCCTGCGCAACGACATCGCCTCGTTCGGTGAGGCGCCCCGCTGGGTGAATGGCACGATCGGCACGGTGACGCGCATCACGGGCGGAACGGTACGGGTCGAGGTGGATGGTCGCGAACACGATGTCGAGCCCGCGGTGTGGGAGAAGTACCGCTACAACTACTCGCCGCTGACCAAGCGCATCTCGCGCGAGATCGTCGCCGAGTTCCACCAGTTTCCGTTGCGACTGGCGTGGGCCGTGACGATCCACAAATCTCAGGGCAAGACGTACGACCGTGCCGTGATCGACCTGGGTCAGGGGGCGTTCGCGCCGGGGCAGACGTACGTCGCGCTCAGTCGGCTGACATCGCTCGAGGGCCTCTACCTCTCGCGTCCTCTTCGACCGAGCGATATCCGCGTCGATCCGGACGTCGAACGCTTCATGCGCTCCGTCCGCGGCTGACATCCGGCGGGGGCCCCGTCAGGCGGACGACGTCTCAGGCGACGGATGCCCCAGGCGACCGATGCCTCAGGCGACGGATGCTTCGGTGCGCGCGCGCTCGAGGTCCTGGAACAGATCGGTGTTGAACTGGTACGCCCGCAGCACCTCGTCGACGACGCGCTCACGCTCTTCGTCGTCCCACGGAACGGCGTCCAGCTGCTCGCGGTAGACGTCCTTGAACGCGCGGGGGTCCGCGATGTCGTCGAAGACGTAGAACCCGACGCCGTTCGTTTCGAACCCGAAACGGCGCTGCATGACGCGTCCGATGAAGATGCCGCCGGAGAGGTCGCCGAGGTAGCGTGTGTAGTGGTGCGCGATGAAACCGCCCGGCCACGTCGATCCGACCTCTTCGATGCGAGCGACGTAGCGCTCGGTGGTGGGGAGCGGACGGATGCTGTCGGCCCAGTCGGGTCCGATCAGGAACTCCAGGTCCGCCTCGAGCGCCGGCAACCGGGTCAGTCGCTCGGTGATGAAGGGAGCCGCGACGGGATCGCTCGACATCCGATCCGCGGCCGCCTCGAGGGCCCGATAGATGAAGTAGTGCTGCGCGACGAGCGAGATGTAGTCGTCGCGGGTGCCCTCACCCTTGAGCAGGCCGGACATGAAACCCTCGCCCTCGCTCGCGGAGTGGGCGCCGCTCGAGCGCTGACGGAGCAGGGTGGAGAACGGAACGACGTTCGACATGCAGACAGCATAGCGGGCGAATTTAGGATGCCCTAAGTAAATTTTACGCGTGGGGCCGAGGTTCGATTCCGAGCTCAGCGCAGGCCGCGTCGTAGAGGGCGACGACCTCGCGGCGCACCTCGGGACGTTCACTGATCGGGGCGCCGGGCCACGGTACACGCAACGCCGAAGACGTGCCCGCGGCATCCGTGACACTCCACTCGGCACCATCGCCGTCGAACCCGGTCATGACGGCGCCCACCGCTGCCGGGTGACCGAAGGCGCGCGCGATCAGAAGGTTGTCGTTGTTGTGATCGCTGTTCATGTGGTGCAGCACCGCCGAAACGGTGGCGTCGTCGAAAGCATGCGGCATTCGCACAGCTTAGGACGGCCGGGCGTGATGGAACCGTGACATCGAAGCCATAAACTTCTGAGGACGACGCCGGAGGTGAGCATGGCCGCACGATGGACGCGTCGGCGTGCCCTCGGTGCCACAGCGGCGCTGTTGGCCATGACTCTGGGCCTCGCGGGATGTGCCCCCGACGGTCCCCAGGACGTCGACTTACCGGCGCAGGCAGACGCCGCCCTCGCGGATGACGTCGTCGCTCAGTTGGACGAGGCCGTCCGCAGTGCGATGGCGGCCACCGCGTCCACGGGCGCCATCGCCGGGGTGTGGTCGCCGTGGAGCGGCAGTTGGGTCTCGGCGATCGGGACGGATGCGACGGGATCCGCGCTCACGTCCGATATGTCCTTCCGTGCGGCCGATGTGACCCGCATGATGACGTGCGACGTGCTCTATGCAATGGTCGACGACGAGCTCGTCGCTCTCGACGATTCGGTCGTCGATTACGTCCAGGGCGTCCCCTCGCTCGAGGCCGTGACGCTGCTCGATCTGTGCAACGGCACGGGCGGCATCGGGGCATACGAGCCGGTCGTCGGCGCGTCGTGGGTCACCAACCCGGAGCGGGTGTGGCATCCGCTGGAGATCGCATCGTTCGGCGTCGGCCAGCCGCGGTCCGCGGTCGGTACCGAGTACCGCGGCGCGGACTCCGGCTATGTACTGCTCGGTATGGCTCTCGAGCGGGCATCGGGTGAGACGGCGGCCGAGCTCTACGACCGCTACATCTTCACCCCTCTCGCCCTCGACAACACCACGCTGCCGGGCACGCGGGCGGCCCTCCCCGGTACGCTTCCGCTGCACGGCTATCGCATCCTCTCGAACGCGGACGGATCGCTCGCGTGTGATGCCCCGTTGGATGTCTCGACCCTGTCCTCGTCCGTCGGCTTCACGGACTCGGGTGTCGTGTCGACCGTGACCGATCTCGGCCGCTACGTGCAGGCCGCGGCGGTCGGAGCGCTCGCGCCGGAATCCGCCGAAGGACGCTGGTCCGCTCCGCTACCCGTGTACGCCGGAGCGCCGGCGTGGTTCACGGCGACGGGCGGAGCACTCCAGGCGGGGTCGCTCATCGGCCAGTACGGTGGACTGCCCGGCTACCTCACGGCCGCATTTGCCGATCCCGAGACCGGAATGACCGTCGTCGTCGTGCTCAACAACTCGACCGCCCCGGCCCAGGTGATCGGAGATCTCGCCTTCGAGCTGGCCGCGATCGCTTCCAAGGCCCCGGCCGCCTCCGGCGCGACGGCACCCGAGTTCGGGCTGCCCTGGACCGCACAGCAGTACCACGACGCGATCAACCAGACGAACATCTGCCGGTGAGCCGGGCGCCCCTCGGCCGCCCCGGCGCCGTGGCGCTCGTCGTCGGCGGCCTGGCGTGCCAGGAGTTGGGGGCGTCGCTCGCCGTCTTGCTGTTCCCCTCGACCGGACCACTCGGCATGGTCATGTTGCGCCTGGTCTTCTCGGCGATCCTGTTGTTCGCGATCGCGCGTCCGTCGCTGCGGGGACGGAGTCCGGGGGCGTGGCGAGCCGTCGTCGCCTTCGGGCTCGTGCTCGCCCTGATGAACGGCTTCTTCTACCTGGCGCTCGAGCGCTTGCCGCTCGGTGTGACGGTGACGATCGAGGTGCTGGGCCCGCTTGCCCTGTCGGTCATCGTCGCGCGCCGGCTTTCGGCCTGGCTCTGGGCGGTCGTGGCACTCGCGGGCGTCGTGCTTTTAGCGGGCGGTGGCTGGGACGACCTCGACCTGCTCGGTGTGTTGTTCGCGCTTGCCGCGGCGGCATGCTGGGCCGGATACATCCTGTCGTCGGCGCGAGTCGGACGCGAGTTCTCGCAGCTCGACGGGCTGGCCATCGCGATGGGAATCGGCGCGGTCGTCGCGCTTCCGTTCGGGATCGCGGACGCCGGCGCGGCCCTGCTCAGTCCCGTCACGCTCGGACTCGGGGCCGCCGTCGCGGTGCTCTCATCGGCCATTCCGTATGCGCTGGAGCTCACCGCGTTGCGTCGGCTGCCCGCATCCGGGTTCGCCATCCTGATGAGTCTCGCCCCCGCCATTGCGACGCTTGCGGGCTGGATCCTGCTCGGGCAGATGCTCACGGCAATCGAACTGGCGGGCATCGCGCTCGTGATCATCGCGAGTATCGGCGCTGTCCGCGCGAGCGCACGGGCGGCGGATGCGGCGGCTCGGCCCCTCGGCTGAGCCCGTCGGGTCCACTCACCTGGCAGTACCCGGGGTTTACAGCGCTATCGGGGCGCAACTACTGCCAGGTGAGCCTCTCGGAGTGAGTCCGATGGCGGGGTCCGCAGTGCTTACGGCGTGGCCATTCCCGTCAGGACCTCGACCAGGTGCGGTCCGAGGGGCCGATCGATCTCACGGACGAAGCGCGTGCGGTGCCCCTCGTGGTGCAGATCGCCCAGGCGCTGATTACGCAGGTCGGCGATCGTCTGCCCGCGGCCCGGGCCATCGCTCGTGTCGACCGTGATCGGCACGAGCGGAGCACGGGTCGCCGTGACATCGCCCACGGCGAGTGCGGCAGCGAGCGGGTCGTGCAGTGCGCACATCCGTCGCCCGTAGGTGGGTTCGTAGAAGTCGAAATAGTGGTCGAGGATCTGACCGAGGGCGCGGGGGAAGGGTGCCGCCGCCGCGAGGAAGGCGTCGCG
Organism: Microbacterium sp. HM-570; assembly: GCF_054165885.1. Taxonomy (NCBI): domain Bacteria; kingdom Bacillati; phylum Actinomycetota; class Actinomycetes; order Micrococcales; family Microbacteriaceae; genus Microbacterium; species Microbacterium sp. HM-570. The sequence continues at coordinate 1,702,067 of NZ_CM135111.1, read as the reverse complement.
GTCGGCCTCTTCCAGGGTGTGCTCCATCGTCACATCGAGCGGCACGAGGGTGACGTCCCAGTCCGCGGCGAACACCTCGGCCGCTGCCTCGGGGTCGTTGCCGATGTTGGCCTCGGCGACCGCGGTGATGTTGCCCGCGGCGACCCCCGCGCCGCCCATGATCGTGACGGACCGGATGCGTTGGGTCAGGGTCGGGTCGGCCTGCAAAGCCAGCGCGAGGTTCGTCAGTGGGCCGATCGCGACGATTTCGAGGTCGCCCGCGTACTCGTGCGAGAGCTCGAGCAGCAAGTCGACAGCGTGGCCGTCGCGCGGCTCGCGGGTGCTGCGCGGCAGCTCGACATCGCCGATGCCGTTCGCGCCGTGCACGTGGGGTGCGCCGCCTCCGAAGCCGTGGCTGAGGTGGTCGTGAGCGCCGATCGCAACCGGGACATCCGGCTGCCCGGCGAGAGCCAGGAGGTCGAGGGTGTTGCGCGCCGCGGGGGCAGAGGCGAGGTTACCGCTCACGGTCCCGATGCCGACGAGGCGGACGGCGGGGGATGCGAGCAGATACCCGAGGGCGACGGCGTCGTCGACACCCGTGTCGCAGTCGAGGTAGAGAGGGCGGGGCGTGGCGGCGATGATGATCTCCTTCGGTGGGGGGAGCGACGCCATCGTCGTCCGAGCGCCCGGCGGTACGAACGGGCTCACTGGGTTATACCCCGGCGAGGGCTAAGACGGCAAAACGCCCCGGGGATGGTGGAATGGCCGGTATGGCTCTTCCCCCTCGCGCGCCCCTCGCCGTCGTCGGCAGCATCAACGTTGACCTGACCGCGAGTGTCGCGCGACTACCCGGACCGGGCGAGACCGTGCTCGGCGGCACGCTCGCCCGTGAGCCCGGCGGCAAGGGGGCGAACCAGGCCGCCGCGGCCGCGCGGCTCGGCGCACCGGTTCGCATGATCGGCTGCGTCGGTGACGACACGGACGGGCGGTGGATGCTCGAGGGGCTCGCGAACGCCGGCGTCGATGTCAGCGGCGTGTGGCTCGGCGATGAAGCAACCGGCACGGCGCTCATCACGGTCGACGCGGAGGGCGAGAACCAGATCGCCGTCTGCCAGGGCGCGAATGCGGATGTCTCGCTGCTCGGTGTCTCGTTCGAGCCCGCAGAGGCGGTGCTCGTTCAGCTCGAGGTTCCGATGGATATCGTGTCGGCGCTCGCCGTATCGGTGCCCGGGTATCTCGCGATCAATGCGGCCCCCGCGACTGCCCTGCCGGAGGCGGTGGTCGCGCGCGCCGACCTGATCATCGTGAACGAGACGGAGTACGCGCTGCTGCCCGAACTCGCCGGAGCGCGGACGGTCGCCGTGACCTACGGCGCGGACGGCGCGGCGCTCCGCCGCGACGGGGTGGAGGTGGCGCGGGTCCCTTCGCCGCGCGTCGAAGCCGTCAGCTCGGTCGGGGCGGGCGATGCATTCTGCGCCGCCCTGACCCTGGCGCTGCATGCCGGCTGGGATGACGAGGCTGCGCTGACGGCCGCCTGCGCCGTCGGGGCCGATGCGGTGCGGCATCCGTCGGCGCAACCGCCGCTTCGGCCGCTCGCGGACTACGCCCCGCTCGCCTGAGTGATTCACGCTTCGGCTGCAGGCTCGCGCATCCGCACCACTGATTCACGTAGCGGATGTCGCGAACTGGAGCCCTTGCGGTGCTCGAAGGTCAGGCGGTGGGAGGGGACACTCGCGCGGCCAATCGATCAAGATCTGCCTCGACCATGCGGATATCCCGAGCGAACTCGTCGTCGGTCAGCTCGATCTGACGAACGGTGAAGATCACCTCGGACCCCTCGGGGTGCGCGACGACGCGAAGAGGGTTGGTCACGACCGTGCCCGAAGGCAGGGTTACGTCGTGGTCGAGCACGCCGAATGGGTTCCGCTCGACGAAGCGGACGCGCACCGGACCCATCGGTGACGCGACCACGAGGTCGTCGCCGTCGCGGGTCACGTCCGACTGGGCCAGGCCAGCAGCCCACGCGGGGAGGTTCTCAACCTTCAACGCGTATGCGTAAACGACCTCGGCGGGTGCGTTGATGACACGGCTGACGTGATGGCTCCTCATGATGCCAGCCTGACACGCGGGCACCGCCGATTCGTTGTACCCGCGCGCTACCGTTGCCGGATGGATCTGCAGCTTCGTGACCGAGTCATCCTCGTCGTCGGTGGTCATGGCCTTCTCGGCCGTGCGATCGTCGAGCAGCTGACGGCAGAGGGAGCTGTGGCCGTTCCCGCGTCGCGAACGAGCGCCACTGGCATCGTGATGGACGCCGCCGACGACGCATCCGTTTCCGCGGGGATGGCTCGGATTCTCGAATCTCACGGGCGCCTGGACGGCGTCGTCGTGGCCGCTGCCCCGAGCGCGCGAACGTTGGATCCCGCGAAGAACTCCGAGCCCGCACAGGTGGGCGATGCCGTCGACGGGAAGGCGCTGACCTTCGTCCGCGTCGCCAACGCCGCCCTCCGGCACATGCATGACATCTGCTACGGGCGCATCGTCGGGATCAGCGGTCAGAACGCTTTCGTCACGGGCAACATGGCGGGTTCGATCCGGAACGCGGCACTCATCATTGCCGCAAAGCACCTTGCGGATGAAGCGGCGGGAACGGGCGTGACCGTGAACGTCGTGAATCCCGGGATCGTCGCGGACGACCCCTCGCCGGATGTGCCGGTGGGCGCGAGCGGCCAGTCGACGCCCGCGGACACGGCGCGGCTCGTCACATTCCTGCTGTCCCCGCTCTCGGGAACGGTGTCGGGTGAATCCATTGCGGTGGGGCATCGCACGCGAGGATTCGTGGGGCTCTGAGCCCCGGGAGCGGTCGGACTCTTCCCTGACGAGCGCCACAAGGCGGCAGCGGCGTTATGGAATACTGACCGCGTGAGGACACCCCGCGTCGCCGCTCTGCTCCTGACCGTCCTGGCCCTGGGGGGACTGACGTCGTGCACGTTCGGTGCTCCGACGCCCGAAGCCGACAGCGCCGCATCGCCCTCGGCGTCCCCGCGTTCGACGCCCGCGCCCACGCCGAGCCCCGCGCCGACGTCCTCACCCCTGCCGACCGTATCGCCGTCACCGAGTGCATCTCCGACGGACCCGGGCGGGTCCCGCGGCGGCTCTCGGGGCGGCCGCTCGGGCGGCGGGGGGAACTCGGGCGGCGGCAACTCGGGGGGCGGCGGCACTCCGCAGCCCCAGCCGACCACACATCCCACTGCGGCACCCACCCCTACGCCCACGCCCACCGTGCCTCCGGCATGCCCGACAAGCAGCACCGATCCGGTCATCCCCGTCCTGGATTTCGGTTCCATCGCCGCGTTCTCGACGACCGCGTTGGCTCAGGGCGAAGACTGCACGGGCTTCAGATCGTTCCTCTCGACCGGTTTACCGCAGTACGACTCGCAGTCGTTCGAGTTCTTCGGTCACCTCGTCGACGATCAGGGCGCGACCAATTCCATCGCGCTGATGTCGCAGGGCAACACCGTGATCCCCGGGCTCCAGGTGCCGTGGTTGACGATGGAAGAATCGGGCCTGATCTTCAACCGACTTTCGCTCAACCAGGGTCCGACCTTCGGTGGCATCGACGGTCTCGCCGACATCTCGGTGCCCACCACGATCAGCTACCAGCCGTGGAACATCCACGTCGAGCAGCAGAACACCGGCGATCCCGAGCAGATCGTCGATATGCGTGTCGTGTCCGGCGCGATCGGCGCGGTGGGGTCGGTGTATCAGCTGACCGTTTCGGTCGAGACAGGAATGGCCGGGTCCAACGCGAGGGAGTGGACGACGCTCTCGGTGCGAGCGAAAGACGTCACCGGCATCATCCAGTGGGGGTATGGCCCCAACGGATTCTTCCCGCTGTGGATGTTCGACGGCGCCCCCCTTCCCGCATCCGGTGGTCCGATCCCCACCACGGACCAGCGCACGCCGATCATGAACCAGTACGGCGGCGACATCGGCGCGTACCTCGAAGCGACCGGTGACCCCATGACCGGTCAGGGATCGCACTACTACTCGATGCCCCTGGTGAAGGTCGAGGAGTGGTCGGTGCAGATCGGGTCGACGTACGTGGCAAGCGGCACCGAAGGTCTGCTGTTCTTCGACAACCTCACCGAGACCTACAACGACGCGGCACAGTACGTCGTGGGCAACGGATATGAATGGACCGAGTTCTCGGTGCAACTCCCCGACAGCCTGCAGGGCATGCTGATCGCGACGACCGGGCAGCAGGAGGTCGGACAGCTGCATTACGCGATGATCGGCGGTGCGGGCTCTTCGCAGTCGGCCAACGGCACCCTGCAGCCGACCGCCAACTGGCCACAGGATGCGATTCACATCACACCGACCGCCGACACCTGGACCTCGCCGCACAGTTGCTACGTCTATCACCTGGACTACACCGTGCAGCTCGACGGATCATCGACCCGCCCCGCGGCGGACCTCGTCTTCAGCGCCACCGCGTCCGATCAAGAACTCAATGCCCTGAACCGCGCGGTGTACGAGGGCCTCTTCTCCTACACGGGCACCCTCGGGGGCGAGGCCGTGAGCGGATACGCGTGGGGCGAGATCCAGGGCGTCCCGCCGACCGGAAATCCCGTTCCGCCGAACTGCTAGCCCTGCTCGTTCCGGCGGCGTCTACGCGAGAGTCCCGCCGCGCGGCCCGTGGCGACACGTCGGGACAGTGGAGGGGCTGACGGGAATCGTCCCCACCGCCTCTCCACACGTCGCTGCGCGACGCGCGGAGCCTCCGGCGGCGTGGGCCCACCGTCGGTTCGATTCCCGCCCACACGACAATCGCCCCGCCGCTCGGCCTGCGGCCGAACGTCGGAGCGATGGAGGGGCTGACGGGAATCGAACCCGCGCTATCTGCTTGGGAAGCAGAAGTTCTGCCATTGAACTACAGCCCCAGAGCACCTTGCGGTGCCCGGCCAGCCTAGCAAACGGGCACTGTTGCGCTCGCGCGGTTCACAATTCAGTCTCCACGGCCCGAGTCGGACGCCGGTGAGCCGGAAGTCCGCGGGATCTCAAGGGAATGTCGCGCGGGCCGTTTCGCAGAGACTGAGTTACGAACGCGATCGGCTCGGGATGCGGAGGGGGTACTCGCCGTGGCGCGGGCAGATGCCGCAGCCCCGCGAACCAGCACAAGAAGGCAAGCGCCGTCGCGATCACGGCGACGAACGCGTACGCAACGACCCCCGCGGTATCCACTCGAGGCGGTGCGCCCTCCACCGTGACGGCCAGGATCGTGAGGACGAGCCCGCCGGCGAGCAGCTGCCAGGATGTCGTGGCAACCAGGGGGGTGGAATCCACCCACCGGGTCGTGAGGATCGCGCCGAACGACGACAGCAGCAGGGCGGCCACTGACGCCACGATGCCCCAGGCATCCATGCCTGCCGCGCCGAGGCCGACGACGAGTGTGACGCCTCCGATCCCCAGCGCCGCGCCCAGCGCGAGGCGGAGCGTCGGGCGTTCGCCCAGCAGGGGCCACGCCATGCCCGCGAGCGCCAGGGGTGCGAGAGCCATGACGGACGCCGCAATGGAGGTTGGCAAGAGCTGGGCCGAGACGTAGACCAGGACGAAGAACCCGCCGAAGTTGAGCGTTCCGAGGATGAGCGAGCGCCACCACCATGAGCCGCGCGGCAGGCGTCGCGTTATGAGCAACAGCAGCAGACCCGCTGGCAGAGCGCGGAGCGCGGCGCCCCAGAGCGGCGAGTCCGCGGGCAGAAACTGGCGTGTCACAAAATATGTCGCGCCCCACGCGACGGGGGCGACGGCCGTGATCAGAAACCAGCGCCATTTAACTTCCATGGAAGACACTATAGCTTCTATGGAAGATATAGTGGGCGGATGAGTGTTCTCGATCGTGTCGATCAGATCCAATCGGAGTGGCGCAGGGAGCGGCCCGACCTGGATGTATCTCCGATGGCGCTGATTGGGCGCATCCATCGCCTGGGCGATCGCCTGCGGGACGAACTGCTGATCGTCTACCGCCGCTTCGGGCTGAACGAGGGCGAGTTCGACCTGCTCGCGACGCTGCGCCGCGCGGGGGCGCCCTTCGAGGCAGCGCCCGGCGAGCTCGCGCGCCACACGATGGTCACGACGGGCGCGGTGTCGAAGCGCCTGGACCGACTCGAAGCCGCGGGTCTCGTGCATCGACGCGAGAGCGACGCGGATGGCCGTGGCCGAGTCGTCGCGCTGACGGAAGCGGGCCGTCGCACAATTGACGAGGCCTTCGCCGCGCACATGAGCAATGAGGCTCGTCTGGTGGAGTCGCTCACTCCCGGCCAGCGCGCGCAGCTCGAGCCGCTGCTGCGGGCCTGGCTGTCCCCCCTCGAAGGGTGACCGGATTCGGACGCGTCGCGCGGTTCGCAATTCAGTCTCGGCGGGGCGGGCTCGGCGGCTGCGGGCCCTGCGCCCCCGTGTTTTCGGGTGGTCACAGCGCGGTCGGGTTCGCGGAGACTGAATTGCGAACACGACGGGCTCGGTAGGCTGAGGCCGTGCTGCTCTCGGACCGTGACATCAAGCTCGAACTCGACGCGCGGCGGATCGGGCTCGAGCCCTACGACCCGCAGATGGTGCAGCCATCCAGCGTCGACGTGCGGCTCGACCGGTACTTCCGGCTCTTCGACAACCACAAGTACCCCTTCATCGACCCGGCCGAGGATCAGCCCGAGCTGACCCACCTGATCGAGACCGCACCGCACGAGCCGTTCATCCTGCATCCGGGGGAGTTCGTGCTGGGCAGCACCTTCGAACTGATCACGTTGCCCGACGACGTGGCGGCCCGGCTCGAGGGCAAGTCGTCGCTCGGACGCCTCGGCCTGCTCACGCACTCGACCGCCGGGTTCATCGACCCGGGATTCTCGGGCCACGTCACGCTCGAGCTCTCGAACGTCGCGACCCTGCCGATCAAGCTGTGGCCCGGCATGAAGATCGGACAGCTGTGCTTCTTCCGGCTGTCTTCGCCGACCGAGAACCCGTACGGCTCGGGTCCCTACGGCAACCGATATCAGGGGCAGCGCGGGCCTACCGCGTCCCGATCGTTCCAGAACTTCCACCGCACCGACGTCGGCGTCACCGACTCGGGTGCCGCCGGAGGCTGACACGAAACGATCCTCGCGCCCAACCTGTTCGGTCGGATGCGAGGATCGATGTCTGCGCGGCGAGTGCGCCGGTTATTGCCGAGATGTGCGTTTAGTCGCGGGCAATGACCGGCTCTTTCGAGCGCAACGGGCGCACTCGCGCGCCGGCCGAGGCATCAGGATGCCTCGGCGCGCTCCTTCGCGGCGCGGAAGCCTGCGTCGAAGCCGCGCTCGAACGCGCGCTCGCCGTGGCGCTCGCCGCGGTGCCCGTGGTGGTGGCCCTTCGCGCCGTGACCCTCGGGGCCGCAGTGCTCGGGGGAGCCGCGGTGTCCGAAGCCAGGGCCGAATCCGGCGTCGGCGCCCGGAGCGAAGCGAGCACCGAACGCACGACCCGGACCGAAGCCCGGACTGAAGCCCGGGCCAAAGCCGGGCCGGAAGCCCGGGTCGAACCCGCGGCCGGGGCCGAAGCCCCGACCGGGACCGAAGCCCCGACCGGGACCGAAGCCCGGGCGTCCGCGCTCGCCGCGAGGCATCCGCTCGCTCCCATCCCAGCCCAGTTCGCGGGCGATGGCCTCGAGCGAGGCGGTCAGGGTCGCGTAGTCCTCGGGGCTCACGGCGCCCGAGACGCGCTCGCGGATGCCGTCGACGATCCCGCCGAGGCGTTCTTTCGCGGCGCGTCCTTCGTCGGTGAGTGCCCAGGCGTCATCCGTGCGAGCGACCCAACCGCGTTCGGCCAGGGCGCGCAGACGTTTGCCGCCGCGTCCGTGCACGCGGGAAGCGAGCCAGCCGGGCACGTCAATGTCGCCGGACACCGCGTTCAGCAGCATCCGATCGCGTCGTTCGACGTCCTCCGCGGCGAGAGCCGTCGCGAACTCGCGACCGATCATCGCTTCCACGGCGCGCAGCCAGTAGCTGAGAGGGAGGGCAGGGGTGGGGCGATCCTCGTCGGGGCCGCCGTTCGGGGTGTTCTGTGTGTCAGTCATGAAAAGTCCTTTCAGGTGTCCGGATGAACAGCCGGACACAATTGCATGTCATATTGCATGTGCATGTACTGTCACATGTAAATCGGTCTATGTCAAGTCGCATGTAAATTGGTGGCATGGCCGACGAAGATTCCGGAGCTGCGGGCGCGCATCAGCCCGACGATGCCGACGCGATCGCCGCGGCTCTCGCCCGACTCCGCGGCCGACGGATGCCCCGACCACCCTGGAGCGAGGACGGACCCCCGCGCAGCGCCGGCATGCACGGCGGACCCCCGTGGATGCGCGGCGGCCCGCACCGTGGCGGACATCCGCACGCGGGCTCACCTCCATGGGTGCCGCCGCGCCTGGGTGGACCTGCGCGAATGCGGTTGCTCGAGACCCTTGCTCAGGCATCCGGTCCCCTGTCCGTTGGCGAGATCGCCGACGCGATCGGCGTCGATCAGCCCCGGGCATCCCGCCTGGTGCAGCAGGGCGTCGACCTCGGTGTCGTGCGTCGGGAGGCCGACCCCGACGATGCGCGTCGAACCCGCGTCGCACTGACGGATGCCGGATCTGCCCTTGTGCGCGGCTTCCGCGGCGACCGTCGCGAGGCTGTGGATCGCGCTCTGTCGACCTTCACCGACCAGGAGCGCGCGGATCTTGCGCGCCTGTTGAACAAGCTCGCGGACGGATGGCCGAGCGCCTGAGCCCTAGCCTCGGGCTTTCACGCTTGTGGTCCGGCGACCGTGCGTGTTGGATAGGGAAAGTGCTCCTGACCTGGGAGAATAAGGCTTGTCGAGAGTCGTATTGATCCGCAAGAAGGAGCACCTTCAGGGTGAAGAATACCGGAGCGTATCCCCGCGTGAATGTTGACACCGCGAGGGTGTCCGCGATCGGTCAAGCGGGCGGTGTGCTGCTGACCGAAACCGCACGCGCCACTGGTCTTGACCGGGCGCTGTCCGAGGCTCTCGGGCCGTGGCGGAAGCCGTTTGCGATCCATGATCCCGGGAAAGTTGTCGTGGATCTTGCGATCGCGCTCACGTTGGGTGGTGACGCTCTCGCTGACATCGGGGTGCTCCGCGGCGAGCCAGGGGTGTTCGGGCCGGTCGCATCAGACCCGACGGTGTCCCGCACGATCGCGGCCCTCGCTGCTGACCCGGACCGCGCGATCGCTGCGATCAACACCGCGAGAGCCACTGCTCGGGAGCGGGCGTGGTCGCTGGCCGGTGAGCACGCGCCCGGTCACGCCGCGACGGTGAAGGACCCGCTGATCATCGATCTGGATGCGACGTTGATCACCGCGCACTCCGAGAAAGAACACGCCGCACCGACATACAAGCGCGGCTTCGGCTTTCATCCGTTGTGCGCGTTTCTCGACCACGGGAAACCCGGGGCGGGTGAGGCGCTCGCGATCAAGCTCCGCCCGGGCAACGCCGGCTCGAACACCGCCGCGGACCACATCGACGTCGTGAAACAAGCGCTCGCGCAGTTGCCCGGAGGTTCGGCCCGGCCGGGGAAGAGCGTGCTGATCCGCGCCGACGGTGCCGGTGGAACGCACGAGTTCGTGAAGTGGCTCAGCGGGCGCCGGTTGGCGTATTCGGTGGGGTTCACGCTCCCTCAGTTCACCCCGGAGCTGTATCGGAAGATCCCCGAGAAGGTGTGGGCACCGGCCTACAACGCGGCCGAAGAAGGCCGCCCGGGTGCGGATGTCGCCGAGTTCACCGGGATCCTCGACCTCACGAAATGGCCGCCAGGGATGCGTGTCATCGTGCGCCGCGAACGACCACACCCCGGCGCGCAACTGCGGTTCGATGACGTCGACGGTTACCGCCTGACCGCGTTCGCCACGAACACGGCCCGCGGGCAACTCGCCGCCCTCGAGCTGCGGCACCGTCGGCGGGCGCGCTGCGAGGACCGCATCCGTATCGCGAAAGACACCGGACTGCGCAACCTGCCCCTGAAAGCGTTCGATCAGAACCGCATTTGGTGCCACCTCGTGGCCCTCGCGTCCGAACTGATGGCCTGGATGGGAATGCTCGCGCACCCCACCGATGCCGCCCGCCGGTGGGAACCGAAACGGTTACGGCTGCGGCTGTTCTCCATCCCGGCAGCGATCGCGCGGCACGGCCGGCGCACGACCCTGCACCTCTCCGACCGGGCAACCTGGGTCGCCACGGCCCTCGCGGCGATCACCGGGCTGCGCGCTCACGCGCGGGCGCCCGGCTGACGCCGGCAGCCTTCAGTCCACCCACGACAGCACCGCCCCGGACCGGAACCCCGCCCACGCAGCGACACGCGACTCATTGTCGTACCCAGGCGACAGAATCAGGTTCAAGCGAGCGCACCCACGCTCATTCGACCCCGCTCACAACGACCATGAAAGGTCGAGGCTAGGCATCCGTCGGCCGTCATCCGCGCCGCACGGGTAGGGGGAGCGGCGGTCAGGCGCGGTCGGCGATGCGCTGCCCGGTTTTGACCGGCACCAGAAGCAACAGGCCGACCAGCAGCACGAGCACGATGCCGAGGATGCCGAAGTAGGCCTCGCCCGAGACCCCCACGAAGATCGCGAACATCGTCGGCGCGAGGAACGAGACAGCGCGTCCCGTTGTCGCGTAGAGCCCGAAGACCTCGCCCTCGCGTCCCGGCGGGATCGAGCGCGCGAGAAAGGTTCGCGACGCGGATTGGGCGGGCCCGACGAAGAGGGTCAGCGCGAGGCCGGCCGTCCAGAACACGATCTGCCCGCCGTCGTGGAGGAAGAAGACGAGCGATCCCGAAACGATGAGACCGATCAGGGCGATGACAATCACGGGCTTCGCGCCGATGCGGTCGTCGAGCGATCCGACGGCGATCGTCGAGATTCCCGCGACGATGTTCGCGGCGATCGCGAAGATGATGACCTCGCCGGGCGAAAAGCCGAAGACGGATGCCGCGAGCACCCCGCCGAACGTGAACACCCCGGCCAGCCCGTCCCGGAACACCGCGCTGGCGAGCAGGAACCAGACCGTCTGGCGGCTGTCGCGCCAGAGGTGCGCGATGTCGCGCCCGAGTCGCGCGTAGGAGGTGAAGAATCCGACCTTCTCGCGGCGCGTGCCCGCGCCTTTGTACTCGGGTACCACGAACAGGACGGGGAGCGCGAAGAGGCCGAACCACACCGCCCCGACGATCATCGACAAGCGCACGTCGAGACCGTTCTCGCTCGGTAGCCCGAAGAGGCCCTGAATGAAGCCGAAGTACACGATCAACAGCAGGACGATCCCGCCGATGTAGCCCATGCCCCAGCCGAAGCCGCTGACGCGTCCGATCGAGCGGGGAGTCGAGACCTGCGTGAGCATCGCGTTGTAGTTGACACCCGCGAATTCGAAGAAGACGTTGCCCGCGGCCAGGAGCAGGAGGCCGAGCCACAGGAACGAGGGGTCCGGCTGCACGAAAAACAGGGCGAGGGTGATGCCCACGACGATGTAGGTGTTGACCGCGAGCCAGAGCTTGCGGCGTCCCGAGGTGTCGGAGCGCTGGCCGGTCACGGGCGCGAGAAGCGCGATCAGCAGGCCCGCGGCAGCGAGGGCCCACCCGAGCTGCGCCTCGACGGTGCCCTCCGGGCCGAAGCTCGAACTCGTCAGATAGACGGCGAAGACGAAGGTCGTCACGACCGCATTGAACGATGCCGAGCCCCAGTCCCAGAGACCCCAGGCGATGACGCGCTTGCGGCTGGTGCTCGCAGGTCCGTCGCCGGTGGCGCCGAGGGCGGCCAGGGCATCGGTGGATGTCGCGGGTGCCACCCGGGCGAGGTTCTCGGGCGTGCGGGCCTCAGCGTTCGGGTGGTCGGGGTCGCTCATGTGCGGCAAGTTATGGCCCTTCGGTGAACGGCGGGTGACCCGGGGCCGCGACGGTGCGGCGCGCTCAGGCTATACCCGGGTCGCCGCTATGACATTGCGGGTGCCGCGGCAACGGCGTTCGAGCAAAGTTGAGCCGGTTCATATCAAGTTCATTTGACGTTCTCGCGGGTGAGGGATACCCTTGAGTCATAACGGCTCAACCCGTCTGATTCACCCCGAACCGGACGACGTCGAGACGCACCAGACTTCAGGCCGCGGCATCCGCCCGGCCTCACACGAAGAAGAGAGAGACACACATGCCACGTGCAGTTGGAATCGACCTCGGCACGACCAACTCGGTCGTCAGCGTCCTCGAGGGCGGCGAGCCCAAGGTCATCGCAAACGCCGAGGGCTTCCGCACGACCCCCTCAGTCGTCGCATTCACGAAGGACGGCGAGGTGCTCGTCGGCGAGACCGCCAAGCGCCAGGCCGTCACCAACGTCGACCGCACGATCTCGTCCGTCAAGCGCCACATGGGCACCGACTGGACGTTCGACGTCGACGGCAAGAAGTGGACGCCGCAGGAGATCTCGGCGCGCATCCTCGGCAAGCTCAAGCGCGACGCCGAGGAATACCTGGGCGACAGCGTCACCGACGCCGTCATCACCGTTCCCGCGTACTTCAACGATGCCGAGCGCCAGGCGACGAAGGAGGCCGGCGAGATCGCGGGTCTCAACGTCCTGCGCATCATCAACGAGCCCACCGCTGCTGCCCTGGCCTACGGCCTCGACCGCGGCAAGGAAGACGAGCTCATCCTCGTCTTCGACCTCGGTGGCGGCACGTTCGACGTCTCGCTGCTCGAGGTGGGCAAGGACGACGACTTCTCCACGATTCAGGTCCGCTCGACCGCCGGCGACAACCGCCTCGGTGGAGACGACTGGGACCAGCGGGTCGTCGATCACCTGATCAAGCAGTTCAAGGACACCACGGGCGTGGATGTCGCGGGCGACAAGATCGCCCTGCAGCGCCTCAAGGAGGCCGCGGAGCAGGCGAAGAAGGAGCTCTCGAGCTCGAGCTCGACGAGCATCAACCTGCCCTACCTGTCGCTGACCGAGAACGGCCCCGTGTCGCTCTCCGAGACGCTGACACGCGCCAAGTTCGAGGACCTGACGAAGGACCTGCTCGACCGCACCAAGAAGCCGTTCGAGGATGTCATCCGCGAGGCCGGCATCAAGGTTGCGGACATCGACCACGTCGTGCTCGTCGGTGGCTCGACCCGTATGCCCGCCGTTGCCGAACTCGTCAAGCGCGAGGCCGGCAAGGAAGCCAACAAGGGCGTCAACCCGGACGAGGTCGTCGCCGTCGGCGCGGCCCTCCAGGCCGGTGTGCTGAAGGGTGAGCGCAAGGACGTTCTGCTCATCGACGTGACCCCCCTGAGCCTCGGCATCGAGACCAAGGGCGGCATCATGACGAAGCTCATCGAGCGCAACACGGCCATCCCGACCAAGCGCAGCGAGACCTTCACGACGGCCGACGACAACCAGCCGTCCGTGGCGATCCAGGTCTTCCAGGGCGAGCGTGAATTCACACGCGACAACAAGCCGCTCGGAACGTTCGAGCTCACCGGCATCGCTCCGGCTCCCCGCGGCATCCCGCAGGTCGAGGTCACCTTCGACCTGGACGCCAACGGAATCGTGCACGTGTCTGCCAAGGACAAGGGCACCGGCAAGGAGCAGTCGATGACCATCACGGGTGGCTCGTCGCTGCCCAAGGAGGACATCGAGCGCATGGTGCGCGAGGCCGAAGAGCACGCCGCGGAAGACAAGAAGCGCCGCGAGTTCGCCGAGGTCCGCAACCAGGCCGAGACCCTCTCGTACTCGATCGAGAAGCTCATCCAGGACAACGCCGACAAGCTGCCCGAGGACGTCAAGTCGTCGGTGCAGGCCGACGTCGACGCGCTGAAGACGGCTCTTGCGGGCGACGACGACGAGGCTGTGAAGGCCGCGTTCGACACCCTCAACGCCAGCCAGGGCAAGCTCGGCGAAGCGATCTACGCCTCGTCGCAGGCGGCGGGCGATTCGGCGGGCGCAGGGACCGACCCTGACGCGACCGAACCGGGTAACGGCGAGACGCCGAACCCGGAAGAGGACGTCATTGACGCCGAGGTCGTGGACGACGAAGACGAGAAGAAGCAGTAGGACATGACAAACAAGGACGACGAACGCCCCGAGGGGCAGGGCGCCGGTCCTGATGGCACGCAGGGGCCGGAGGAGCAGTCCTCCGGCCCCGTGTCGCAGGACGGGGTGTCGCAGGACGGGGTGTCGCAGGATGGCTCGGACGCCCAGGGTGACGAGCTGACGCTCGACGACATCCTCGGTGCGCCGCAGAACGCGGATGCCGCAGCTCAAGAAGCCGTGCTGGCCGATCTCGAATCGGCCCTATTGGGTGATCTCAAGCGCCTGCAGGCGGAGTACGCCAACTACCGCCGCCGCACGGAAGAACAGCGCGAGCGCGAGATCGAGCGTGCGAAGGGCGAGGCCGCAAAGGGCCTTCTCCCGGTGCTCGATGATCTCGACCGCGCCGCCAAACATGGCGACCTGCAAGAGGGCACACCGTTCTCGGCGATCGGCGAGAAGATCCGCACGGTCGCTGAGCGGCTCGGCGTGACCTCGTTCGGTGTCGCCGGCGAGGCTTTCGACCCGCAGGTGCACGAGGCGATCTTCCAGCAGCCCATCGCGGGAACGGAGGCGCCGACGGTGCTCGAGGTCGTCGAGGTGGGCTACCGTCTCGGCTCGGTTGAACTTCGGCCTGCCAAGGTCGTCGTCGCCGTGCCCGCAGAGTAGACGGAGGCAGCGATGGCTAGCCAGGACTGGTTCGACAAGGACTTCTACAGCGTGCTGGGCGTCCAAAAGGACGTCACGCCCGCCGACCTCAAGAAGGCCTACCGCAAGCTTGCGCGCACGTATCACCCCGACTCCAACCAGGGTGATGTCAAGGCCGAGTCGAAGTTCAAAGAGATCAGCGAGGCGTACTCGGTGCTCTCGGATGCCGGTCAACGCGAGGAGTACGACCAGATCCGCGCTATGGGCTCGGGGGCACGTTTCACCGCTGGCGGTGGCGGCAACCAAGGCTTCGAGGATGTCTTCAGCCGCTTCGGCCAGGGCCGCGGCGGACCCCAGCCCGACTTCGACGACATCTTCTCGATGTTCAACCAGCAGGGCGCGGGCGGGTCGTTCGGATCCGGCCGGTTCGGTCAGACATCCGGCGGTTTCCGTGGCTACGGCGGACCGACGCGTGGCGCGGACATGACGGCGCGGACGACGGTCGACTTCGTCACGGCGACCAAGGGCGAGACCATCACGCTCCAGGGTGAGGACGGCAGCCCCTTCAAGGTCAAGATCCCCGCGGGCGTCGCAGACGGGCAGAAGATCCGTCTGCGCGGACGTGGACGGCCCTCGCCGGATGGCGGCGAGACCGGCGACATCGTCGTGCAGGTCACGGTCCGCCCGCACCCCGTCTTCACGCGCGATGGCCTGAACCTGCGCGTGACCGTGCCGGTGACATTCACCGAGGCGGCGCTCGGCGCAACGATCGAAGTTCCGACGCTCGGTGGCGACCCCGTCAAGCTGCGGGTTGCCCCCGGAACGCCCTCGGGTCGCGTGCTACGCGTCAAGGGGCGTGGCGTGCAGACGCAGAAGGGCACGGGCGATCTGCTCGCCGAGGTGCAGGTGGCTGTTCCCGCGCATCTGGACGACGCGGCTCGCGAGGCACTCGAGCGGTTCCACGAGCTGGAGCCGAAAGAGAACCCGCGTGCCGACCTGATGTCCAAGGCGCGGGGCTGAGAGGCTCGGTGATGGGGTGGTGAGCGGAATGCAGGGCGACGAGGTCGACGAGGATGCGCCGATCTTTGCCATCGCCGTCGCAGCCGAGCTCTCTGCCATGCATCCGCAAACCCTCCGCCAGTACGATCGGCTCGGATTGGTCGTGCCCGCCCGTACGCAGGGCGGTTCGCGGCGCTACTCCATTCGACACGTGCGGGAGCTTCGTGAGGTGGCCCGGTTGTCGGCCGAAGGCATGAGCCTGCCGGCGATCGCCCGCATCTTGCAGCTGGAGAACGAGGTGCGGGCGCTCCGGCGTCACGTACGGGAGCTCGAGCAGCGGGTTCGTGCCGAGCGCGACAACCGCCCTGGGGCCAGGGTTTTCGCCGCCGGAACCGAGGGCGCCGTCGTCACGCTCCGTCACGGCAAGCGGGTCCGCCGAGCCACCGACATCGTCCTCTGGCGTCCCCGGCATCTCCCGGACTCCGGCTCCTGACGTGCGCCGCGAAACTCCACCTATGTCACCTTTGAGGGTGGCAGTTTCAAGACGTATACGACGTTTCGCGGGGCGGGGGCGGCGGACGGCAGGGGCCCGGGACTATCCTGACCGTAATCTGTTGACTGTCAACGAGGAGGTGCCCGCGTGTCGAGACGGGTGGAGCGTGCGGTATCGCTCGGGACGCAGGTGGCCGACATCCTGCGGCAGCGGATCGTGCGCGGCGAGCTCAAGCCGGGTGAACGTTTGACGGAAGAAGCGCTCGCGGAAGAGTTCGATGTCAGCCGGGGGCCGATACGCGACGCCATCACGCAACTGAGTTTCGAGAAGCTGGTCGAGGTTCAACGCCCACGCGGCGTCTACATCGTCGGATTGACGGAAGAGGATGTCGAACAGCTCTACAGCCTGCGCGCCGCGCTGGAGCAGCTGGCCCTGCGTCGGGCCATGCGCGTGGAGGACGATGCGCTATGGCAACAGTCGAGGGACTGCGTGGCCCGCATGAAGGGCGCCGCGGATGACCGCGATGCACCGGAATTCGCGCGCGCCGACCTCGAGTTCCACTCCTATATATACGAGCTCTCCGCCCACCCCCGGCTGCAGGCGGCTTGGCAGCAGTACCTCCCCACGTTCGCGGCGCTGCTCGAGGTGACGATCAACCACGACGAGGATCTTCACGAGTCCGCTGAGGATCACGTGCTGCTCTACGACGTGATGCGCTCGGGAGACATCGAGGCGGCAGCGCGGGTGCTGGAGGCGCATCTCGCCGGCGCAGAGGAGCGGATGTCGCTCGAACTCGCGGCCCGTCGCCCGGCGGTGGAGGTCACAGCTTCGTGAGCATCGTTGACTGTTAACAGTCAACGATGTAGGTTTGGCGAGTCGACAACAACGTCGATCCCGCACCAGAGGAGCAAAGATGCCCCGTCCGCGCATCATCCGAACCGCAGCAGGTTTCGTCGCCCTCGCCCTCGGAGCCGCAAGCCTTGCCGCCTGCACGCCCGTGGCCGATGAGCCCGACGCCGCAGAGTCCGGCGAGACCGTCGAGTCGACATACCCCGAAGGCGACATCCGCCTCATCATCCAGGCCAACCCGGGTGGTGGGTCCGACCTGTCGTCCCGCGCGCTGGCCACCGAGCTGGAGTCCATCCTCGGGGTCAGCGTGATCCCCGAGAACATGCCCGGCGCATCCGGCGCGCTCGCGATGGAGTACGTGGCGGCACAGCCCGCCGACGGCTACACCATCGGTTTCGGGCCGGTCGAGATCGCCATGCTCAACACGACGCAGGGCGCCGACGTGCTTCCCGAGAACTACGACCTGCTGGGCCAGATCATGCTGGCGCCGGGCGTCATCTCGGTCGGTGCCAACAGCGGGATCGAGACGCTCGAAGACCTGATCGCACAGGCCGAGAGCGGTGCGGTCACCGTTGCCAACTCGGGAGCCGGCTCGATCTGGGAGGCGGCGACGCTCGGTCTCGGCGCCCAGACCGGCGCCGAGTTCACGCCCGTGGCCTATGACGGCGGTGCCACCGCCGTCGCCGCAGCAGCGTCGGGAGAAGTCGTGGCAGCGGTCTCGGGCCTCGGCGAGGCCCTCGCGCAGCAGGGTGCCGTGCGCATCCTCGCCGTGATGAACGATGAGCGGCACCCGAGCGTCGAGGACGTTCCGACGGTCGAGGAAGCCATCGGCGAAGAGGTCGAGTTCGGTGGATGGGGCGGAATCTACGCACCCGCGGGCCTGCCCGATGATGTGCGCGAGACCCTCGAAGCCGCAATCGCCGAGGCGGTCGAGAGCGAGGGCTACCAGGAGTTCCAGGCCAGCGCCGGCAACCTCGTCGTCTACCGCGACTCGGCCGAGTTCACGTCCTTCGTCGACGAGCAGTTCGCCCTGTTCCAGGACCTGCTGGGTTGATCCGAACGGGGCGGGAAGGCATCCTTCCCGCCCCGTTCCTTCACGGAGAAGACGATGATGTCCACGACTGACGGCACCGACGTGCCCATCACCCACGACGGGGCACGGCCCGCGCGTTCGCTCGAGATCGCCCTGGCGATCGTGGCCCTCGCGTTCACGGCGACATACCTGTTCCTGTCTACGCGGATCGAGCTTCGCCTGGAGGCTGCCCCGGGCCAGCTCGATGCGCGCTCCTGGCCACTTCTTCTCGGCACCCTCGGCGTGGCGATGTCGGTCGTGCTGCTCGTGATCGCGATCGCCCGCCCCGCGCCATCGCGGGAGGACCTCGAGGTCCGGCGCCCGGGCGGCGTCGTCCGCGTCATCGTCACCTTCGCCATCACCGCGGCGTTCGTCTTCGTGTGGTCCTTGTCATCCATCGTCGCCTTCGGCTACCGGTTCGAGCTCTTCCCGATCGTGACCGCTGTCTACCTGTTCGTGCTCATGCTCGTCTACGGGCAGCGCAAGCGGCTCGGCCTGGTCATCTATCCGCTCGCACTCACCGCGTTCATCTACGTGCTGTTCGGCATGCTCCTGAGGATCCCCCTATGAACCCCTTGGTCGATGGGATCAGCGCGCTGCTGGACATCTCCGTCCTCTTGTACATGCTCGTCGGTCTTCTGCTGGGCTTCATGGTCGGTGCCTTCCCGGGCATCACGGCCACGATGGCGATAGCGCTGGCGGCCGGCTTCACCTTGACGCTCGAGCCCGTGCAGGGCTTGGCGGTGCTGCTGACGATCTATGTCGCCGCGAACTTCGGCGACCGCGTGCCGTCCATCCTGATCAATACGCCGGGCACGCCCGCATCCATCGCCACCACGCTCGACGGATACCCGATGGCCAAGCAGGGCCGCGCAGGGCTCGCCCTGACGATCTCGGCGATCGTGTCGGCGATCGGCATCCTGGCATCCCTCGTGCTCTTCGCCCTGGTAGCCGTGCCCGTCGCGAATTTCGCCCGCGACTACTTCCGCTCGCCTGAGCTGTTCGCGCTCGTCGTCTTCGGCATCGCGATCATGATCGGCATCTCGTCGAAGTCGATGATCAAGGGAATCCTGGCCGGCGCGTTCGGCCTCATGCTCGGCACCGTCGGCACGTACTCGGCGACGGCCGATCAGCGCTTCACCTTCGGCATCCTCGAATTGGTCGAAGGTCTCAACTTCATCGCCGTCATCATCGGACTGTTCGGAATCGCCGAGCTGTTCGACCAGATGCTCACCTACCACCAGAACAAGATCAAGCCGGTTTCGAGTCTGGGCCGCTGGTGGCCCAATCGCGCCGAGCTGAAGCAGACCCGGCGTGCGCTCGGCGTCGGCGGCGCGGTCGGCCTGGGGGTCGGGCTCGTGCCGGCGGCCGGCGGCGATATCGCCGGGCTCATCGGATGGGAACGGGCCCGCAAGGTCTCGAAGCACCCCGAGATGTTCGGCAAGGGATCGATCGAGGGCATCACGGCGTCCGACACGGCCTCGAGTGCCACCCTCGGCGGGTCGCTGACCACGACCATGGCGCTGGGGATCCCCGGCGACTCCGTGATGGCCGTCATGATCGGGTCGATGATCATCTGGGGCATCGCCCCGGGGCCGAACCTCTTCGCCAACCGGCCGGACCTGGTCGTCTCGATCACCGGGATCATGCTCATCGCGACCCTGCTCTCGCTCGCGCTGAGCCTTGTGCGCATGCGCGGCATGGTGAAGCTTCTGGACGTGCCGCACCCGTACCTCTGGAGCGGCATCCTGATCTTCTGCATCATCGGAACCTTCGCGACGTCGAACAGCCTGTCGACGGTCGTCACCATGCTCGTCTTCGGCGTGATCGGGCTGCTCATGAAGCGGATGGCCGTCCCCGCCGGACCCGTCGTCCTCGGACTTCTCCTCGGGCCCCTCGCGGAGGAGAACTTCGCCAGAACCCTCGCGATCCTGCCCACGCGTCCGTTCTTCGAGGTGTTCAGCCCGATCGCGCTCGTCCTGCTCGCGCTCGCCGTGCTGTCGATCGCGGTTCCCGCCATCCGCAACGCCCGCCGGCCCGCCGGAAGCCGCGCGTCACTCGCTGATTCGATTCTGGAAGACGAGGTCGTCGACGATATCGAGCAGAAGCACGCAGCGCTCCAATACCTGCCGGACCCCCGCACCGACACGATCCGCACCCAGGCCGAGCTCGATGAGCTCATGCGCCGACCCAACCGCACGCCGACCTCGACCGTCGAGAACCCGGCAGACGCCCCGAAGGACGAAAAGTGACCCGCCGAGACATCGTGACCGCCGTTCCTACCAGCTTCCACGCCGATGGCGTGCTGGACGTAGATGGAACCCGCTCCATATTCCGGTACGTCGCGCGCTCGGGAAACGAGGGTGCGCTGGTGCTCGGGACGACGGGGGAGTTCCCCGCCATCGATGATGCCGAGTTCGAAACGATCATCGGCCTCGCACTGGACGAGCTCAGCGGATCGATGCGTGTCATCGTGCACGTCGGCCAGCCGAGTGCGTTCGAGGCCGTGCGCCGCGTCCGGATTTCCCAGGCGCTCGGCGCTCGAGAGTTCGCGGCGCTGACGCCGTACTATCTGCCCTCGACAGATGAGGCACAGTTCGAGTACTTCCGCCAGGTCGCGGATGCCGTGGGGAACGGGCAGCTGTATATCTACATCTATCCTGCGCGCAGCGGCAATACCGTCAGCCCCGATCTGCTTCGCAGGCTTGCCGACCTCCCGGCCGTCGTCGGCGCCAAGATCAGCGAGCTCTCACTCGATGACATCGCCGCCTACCGCGCGGCAGTGCCCGCGGACTTCGTGATTTACACGGGAGCCGACAAGGATCTCGTCGCCGCGGGTCAGGTTGGCGCTCAGGGAGTCGTCTCCGGCGTTTCGTCGGTTACCCCCGCTCCGTTTCGCGCACTCGTGGCAGCCGCCGCCTCCGGTGATCCAGAGGCGCTCGCGCGGGCCCAGGCGGACGTCGACGATGTCTGTACCGTCATCGGCGGTGACATGGCCCGCATGAAGGCGGCTTACCGCATTCTCGGTGTGGCCGACGGCACGTGCCGCATGGCTCTCACGGCGCCCGATCAAGCCGCCATCTCCGAGCTTGATCGCGTGCTGACTGCGTACGTCTGAGCGATGGCCACTCGCTGCACGCTCGGGCTCGACATCGGCACGTCGAGCAGCAAAGGAGTTCTTGTCGACTACTCGAGCGGGCGGACCGTTGCGTCGGCAACGGTCGCGCATTCGGTCGAGCGTCCGCGCGCCGGGCACGTCGAGATGGACGGCGGGATTTGGTGGGACGAATTCGTCGAGCTGTCACGGCAGTTGCTGACGGACCCACGGGATGTCGGGATCGTCGCAGTCGGAGTGAGTGGCATGGGTTCCTGTGTTCTCCTCGCCGATCTGACGGGTGAGCCGGTGCGTCCTGCTGCTCTCTACGGCGTCGACACCCGCGCTACGGCTCAGATAAGGCGGATGACCGCGGAGCTGGGGGTGGATGAGGTCAGCCGTGTCGGAGGCTTGACACTCACGACACAGGCAGCGGGCCCCAAGATCGTGTGGGTCTGCGAAGAAGAGCCCGAGGCGTACGCGCGCGCTCGGCAGTTCTTCATGCCGGCCTCGTGGCGGGCGTTTCGCCTCACTGGGAACTACGTGCTCGACCATCAGTCGGCGTCGCAATGCTCGCCCCTGCACGACGTCGAACGCGGGGCGTGGCACGAATCCTGGTGGGATCGGTTCGCGCGGGGAATCGAGCGGCCCGAACTCCTCTGGGCGGGGGACATTGCGCGAAAGGTGACGGAGAATGCCGATATACGTCGCATTGTCGCGGTCGGTGGGGGCACCCAGAGGCGATTCTGGTTGCAGCTGGTATCGGACATGGCCGGACTCATCCAGGAAGTGTCGCGAACGACCGTGGGTGCAAGCTCAGGCGCCGCTTTCCTCGCCGCCTGCGCCCTTGCCGAAGCCGACACCATCCGAATCGAAAACTGGAACCCCGTCGCGGAGGCGATCATCCCGGATACCCGGACCACCGCGTCGCACGATGAGCTCTTCGCACTCTATCTCTGTCTCTATGCCGGGACGAAAGACGTCGCCCATGCACTTGCAGCCCGACAGCAATGACCCGATCTCTCGAAGGAGCCCCCCATGACTTATGCACTTCCCATGACTGCGCCCCGCCCCGCATCCGTGCCGAAGACGGCGTACCTGATTTCGTCCGGCGACCTGCGAGAATCGGCGAACACGGCGGGATGGCCGACGCAGGTAGAGCTCGAAGCGGGCGTGACCGGCGTGCTCGAGCGGCTCGGGTGGACCGTCATCCGGGCAAACGAGGTCGACCCGAAGACGGGCCACGGATTCATCTCGAGCCAGCGCATGGGGCTCGAGGTCTTCAAGAAGATCCCGACCGATGCGCCGCTCGTCGTTGCCGAGGCGGTGTGGCAGTACTCGCATCACGTCCTGGCGGGGCTGCGCACGCACGCCGGTCCCATCCTGACGGTCGCGAATTTCTCGGGCGAATGGCCGGGTCTCGTGGGCTTGCTCGGCCTCAACGCGGGACTCACCAAGATGGGCAAACCCTACTCGACGATATGGTCGGTCGACTTCTCGGACGAGTGGTCCGTGTCAGGCATCCGCGAGTGGACAGAGACCGGTGCGATCACCCACGACGCCTCGCACGTCCGCGACCTGCCCGTGCTCCCGGGGAGCCCCGAAAAGGCGTTGGGCGAGGCGCTCGCCGATCAGTTGCTCGCAGACAAGGCCATCATCGGCGTGTTCGATGAGGGGTGTATGGGCATGTACAACGCGATCTTCGACGACGAGATCCTGAACTCGACGGGCATCTACAAAGAGCGGCTCTCACAGTCGGCGCTGTACGCCGAGATGCTGACCGTGACGGACGCCGAGGCGGATGCTGCATATGACTGGCTGATCGCGGCCGGCATGACCTTCATGTTCGGCGAGGACCCCGCGACTGAGCTCGTGCGCGAGCAGGTGCAGTGGCAGCTGAAGATGTACATCGGGGCGCTGCGCATCGCAGACGACTTCGGCCTTGACGCCGTCGGGATCCAGTATCAGCAGGGGCTCAAGGACCTGACGCCGGCCTCTGACCTGGCGGAGGGGATCCTGAACTCGACCGAACGACCGCCGGTGTTCTCGCGCGACGGTCAGCGTGAACTGTTTGCCGGTCGCGCGTTCCCGCACTTCAACGAGGCTGACGAGGGGGTGGCTGTCGACGCGCTCATCACTGACCGTGTGTGGACGGCGATGGGACTTGTGCCCGACAATACGCTCCACGACGTGCGCTGGGGTGAGGACTTCGATGGCCAGTTCGTCTGGGTGTACGAGATATCGGGATCAGTTCCGGCTTCGCACCTGGGGGGCTGGGATAGGGCCGAGGGCTGGAGGCAGGGTCACGTGTTCTTCCCCGCAGGCGGGGCCACGATCAACGGTGTGAGCAAGCCTGGCGAGGTCGTCCTGTCGAGAGTATTCATCGCCGACGGCATCCTGCAGGTGGATATCTTCCGCGGTACCGTGGTCGAGCTGCCCGCGGATGAGACGAAGCGCCGCAAGTACGCAACGAATCCGGAATGGCCGATTGCGCACGTCGTGCTGCACGACATCACCCGCGATCAGTTCATGGCCCGTCATAAGGCCAACCACGTGCAAGTCGTGTACGCCCCCGACGCCGACACGGCGGACAGGGCACTGATCGCGAAGGCCGCGATGTTCGACCGGATCGGGATCACGGTGAGCCTCTTGGGCTCGGTCCGCATCTGACGCACGGAGAGGTTGAGGGAATGGGCAGAATCGCCGTACTCGGCAGCGCGAACATGGACCTCGTCGTCCGTCAGCCGCGGGCCGTCAGACCGGGCGAGACCATCTTCGGCACCTCCTTCGAGGCAGGGGCCGGAGGGAAGGGGCTGAACCAGGCGATCGCCGCAGTGCGAGCCGGGGCCGAGGTGGCTTTCGTGGGCGCGGTCGGGGACGACTCGTTCGGAGAGCTCCTGCGCGCACGCCTCGCGGGTGACGGCGTCGATACGGTCGCGCTTCGGACGATCGCGGATCCCACCGGTATCGCGGCGATCACCGTGACCGACGACGGCGAGAACGCCATCGTCGTCGTCTCGGGAGCCAACGCGCAGCACGATTTCGACGATCGGGATCGCGCAGTGATCGCGGGTTCGTCGCACCTCGTCGTCCAGTTCGAGCGGCCGGCGGCGCTGCTTCGAGAGGCGCTCGCCTACGCGCGCGAACGAGGGATCACGACCGTGCTGACCCCGGCACCAGCTCGCACCGGCCTAGCTGACCTGGTCGCCCTGGCCGACATCCTCGTTCCCAACGAGGGTGAAGCTATCCTCCTGTCCGGGGAGCCGGATGCAGAGGATGCCGCGATCGCGCTGAGTCAAGCCGGAGGGACGGTCGTCGTCACGCGCGGTTCGCGCGGGGCGGTCGTCGCCCGTGCGGGACGGGTCATCCACACCGTGGCGGCCTACCCCGCCACGGTCGTCGACACGACGGGAGCCGGCGACACGTTCACGGGAGCCCTCGTCGCGTGGCTCGCAGCCGGCGCCGACCTATCCGAAGCGCTGAGCGCCGCCGCGGCCGCGGCCTCCCTGGCAGTCGGGCGACCGGGTGCGGCTGATGCGGCTCCGACCCGCGCGGAGATCCGCGAGATCGTCGCGGGGTGAGCCAACGGCGGCCGCGCGCACGTTCAGGCGAGCGCGCCCAGACGGGGCCCATGGAGCGGAGGTACCCGAAGTTTCGCGGGTCTCGCGCCCCCTTGGGCTCGTAAGACTCCTGGCGGGCGGCGCGAGACTTCACCTATGTCACCTTTGCTGGTGGCGGTTTTCAGTACATAGCTGAAGTTTCGCGCGCTGGGCGGGCCTCAGGACTGGGCGGCGAAGGTCGCGTGGTCATTACGGGACAGCTCCGCGTAGGCGTACGACCAGTCGACGATCGCCTCGGCGACGGCCCGGCCCCCGCCGATGTACCCGGCGACCTCGGGAGCGGCGGGCGACTGGCTGTGCGCGCGGGCCAGCACGATCGCGCACGCCTGCGCGTAGCGACGGAACGGGCGATCCTCGAGAGTCTCGATGTCGATGCCGCCCTTCATGTCGTGGAACTGACGCACGTAATAGTCGTTGCCGTTCGCCCGCAGGTGACCGAGGAACGGGTCGGACACCGCCTGCAGGATGCGTTGCATGGCCACGACGCGCGCGCCCTCGCCGTTCAGGTCGATGTGCTGGGTCAGGCTCGTCGGCTGGTGGATGCCGCCGTACTGGGCCAGGACGCTCGGCCCGGCCTGCTTCGCCTGCAGGAGCAGGACGTTGCCGTCGCCGTCCTGGAACGCCGTCAGGTAGCACCGCGTGCCGACGCTGCCGACGCCCACGACACGGCGGGCCATGTCGGATGCCACGTACTGCTGCACGACCATGCGCACATCGACGTTCGCGGACGCCAGGTAGTCGGCGATGACCCGGTGCAGTCCTTCTTCGATTTCGTCCGAAACGTGCGTCATCGTCGGGGTCTGTTCGACGAAGGTCACTCGCCCGTCGATGACCTCGGTCAGGCGCCGGGCGGCGCGCTCGGACGTGCGCCTCTGGGCGTCGCGGATGGCGGCACGCAGGGCGTTGGCCGACACGGGATCCATCGCGTCGATCCCTGCGGACGCATCGAAGTGCTCGTAGTAGCGGTGCAGGGGGCTGTGCCGACGCCCGGACGAGAGGGACTTGGCGTACCTCTTCACGGTCGCGAGAGCCGTCGCCCGCACGACCGCTTCGTCGCGGCCCGTGTCCTGCCCCGCGATGATGATGCTTGCGACCAGCCGCTTGACGTCCCATTCCCAGGGTGCCCAGGCGGCCTCGTCGAAGTCGTTCAGGTCGAAGACGAGGGTGCGGAGGGGGCTCGCGTAGAAGCCGAAGTTGGCCACGTGTGCGTCACCCGAGGAGCCGACCAGGATCCCCGAGTGCGGGTCGCGCGCCAGGTCCGCCGCCATGACCGCCGCCGCGCCCCGGTAGAAGGCGAAGGGGCTCGCCGCCATCCGTTCGCGTCGAATCGGCACCAGTTCGGGAACGCGGGGTTCGTTCTGCTCCGACAGGATGCCGAGCGGATCGCGACCCGTCGTCGTGAGCGTCGAAAGTGCGGCGCGGGGGATGCGCGAACGTGCGGACCGACCCGCCTGAGCCTGCCTGTCGCGCGAGGGGGGCGGGGCCCAGCGGGCACCGTTTGTCGAATCGGCAGCGCTCATGAGCCCATCATGCCGTCAGGGAGCGCGCAGCCGGTGGACGCTCAATCGTCGAGTTCGAGTGGCGACGCCGTCATTCGGATCAGTTCCTCCGCCTCGGCACAGACATCCTCGATCCGATCGAAGAGCTGGGTCAGCGACGTCGATCCGAGCAGCGCGTACCGGTCGATCGTCTGGATCGGGGCCATCCCGGCAAGCTGCCAGGCCGCGGTCACGGGATCGTCGGCCAGTTCCTCGTCGACGGACCACGGCACATCGACGTATTCGGAGGCCGTCGCGAGCAATCTCCGGACGCAGCGCTCGGTCTGCCGGTGTCTCTCTGCGAGGTCCGGCGTCCACTCCAGGGGCGGCAGATCCCGCACCTCCGCCAGCGGGTAGTCGTGATCGAGCCAGCGGACGACCTCGATGCGCCGACCCCCGCCGGCGACGACCATGGTCGAGCTCTCGAGGGCGTAGTACGCCCGCACGTGCGCGACCGTCCCGATAGAGAAACGCTGGTCGCCGCCGCCGACCTCGGTTCCGCGCTCGATCAGCACCACACCGAACTCCGCATCCCCGCCCGCGATGTCCCTGCCCATGATGTCGGCGAACATCGTCAGATAGCGCGGCTCGAAGAGGCGCAGGGGCAGCGGCATACCCGGCATGAGCACCGACTCGAGCGGAAACATCGGCATGATCGCCATGCTCTCAGGGTGCCACCGGTCGGAGGGGGTGGGGGCGATTCCGCCATGATCCGTCCCGAGGAAGAACGGTCGCGCGGGGTCAGGCGGGATCGATCCGGAGCGTCTGCGCGCCCTCACCGACCGTCATGTCATCGACGAGCCGGATGCTTCGAGCCACCTCGTCGACCGCGGGCAACACGGTCCCGAATCGCGTGCGGTCGCTGCACACGGCGTTGACCGTCACGAAATGCGTCCCGGTGTCCCACGTGTAGGTCGCGAAGGGTGGTGTGCGCTCGTCGGGCGGCAGATCCATCACGAGCTTCTCGCCGATGCCGAGATAGGTGCCGCGGAACGATTCGGTGTCGTCGTACTCCATCGGCATCATGGCGCGGGCCGTACGTAGTTGCGGCGTCGCCTCCTGCACCTGCGCCAACAGGACGACGAGCTCGGGATCGGTCTTCCAGACCCACACGAGCACCCGGCCCTCGGCGCGGCGCATCAGCAGCGGGGCGGCCTGGCTCATCGCCCACGCCGCGAAGCCGGACGCGGGGCGCTCGGCCGCGCCCATCGCGCGATTCGCCTGTGACAAGAGCATCCCGATCGCGGCTTTGCGGTGTCTGCGGCCACGCCAGCCGAGCGATCCCGTCACCGCCACCCAGCGGCTCGGATCGGCATCGGCCTGCAGTCTTGCCATGTCTCCACAGTAGGGCGGATGCCTGATCATCTGCACGATCGCGGGCGCGGCGCGTGGCCCCCGAGTCTGCGAGGGCGCTCGGGTAGAGTGGGCCGCGCGCAGCACCCGACCGTGCGACCCCGTTCCGCCGCACAGATTGGCACCCAGCATCCCGTGAGCTCCCCCGAGACCCACGGCGGCCCTCGCGAGTCCGCCTCAGCGGCGCCCGCCCGGGATGCGAACGCTTCTGCGCGTCCGTTGACCATCGTGATGGGTTGCGACACGTTCTTCCCCGACGTCAACGGGGCGGCCCGCTTCAGCGAACGCCTCGCCGCGGGTCTTGTCCAGCGCGGCCATGACGTGCATATCGTGGCCCCCAATCAGGCGTATCGACGCAAGGCACCCGGGATCGAGATCATCGAGGGTGAGCCCATGACGGTCCACCGGCTACCGTCGGTCCGTTGGCCCCCGCACGACTGGCTGCGTTTCGTCTGGCCGTGGCGCGTGCGCCCCTACTCGCGCCGGATCCTCGATTCCGTGCGCCCGGACGTCGTGCACATCCAGTCGCACATCCTGATCGGCCGCGGCCTGACCCGCGAAGCGGTTGCGAGAGACATCCCCGTCGTCGCGACGAACCACGTCATGCCCGAGAACATCCTCGACCACACGACCCTGCCGGCGTGGATGGACCGGTTGCTGGTGAAGTGGGCGTGGGCGGACGCCAACCGCACGTTCCGGATGACCCGGGCGGTGACGACGCCGACGCGCAACGCCGCGAACTTTCTCGAGGCTGCGATCGACATCACGGGGGTCGTGCCGATCAGCTGTGGCATCGCCGCGTCCAACTATCGGCCCGACCTCACCCCGCGCGAACGGAACCGCGTGCTGTTCGTCGGGCGGCTGACCCGCGAGAAGCAGATCGATCTGCTTCTCGAGGCGGTCGTCGGCCTCGATCCCGCGCTCGATGTGCAGGTCGACATCGTCGGCGGCGGGGATCAGCGCAAGCATCTGGAGCAGCTCGCCGAACGGCTCGGGCTCGCCGATCGCGTGACGTTCCATGGTCGCGTCGAGGAAGACGAGCTGCGGGCGCTGTACTCGCGCGCGAGTGTGTTCGCCATGCCTTCGGTGGCCGAGCTGCAGTCGATCGCCACGATGGAAGCGATGGCTTCGGGTCTGCCCGTCGTCGCCGCCAACGCCATGGCGCTGCCCCACCTAGTGCACGACGGCGAGAACGGGTACCTCTTCGACCCGGCGTCGTCCGCCGATCTGGCCGCGAAGCTCACGACGGTGCTGACGGCCGCACCCGAGGAGCGGCGCCGGATGCAGGAGGCCTCGCTCGCGGGCGTTCGCATCCACGACATCGACCGGACGCTGCGCACCTTCGAGGCTCTGTACCGGGGCCAGCCGGTCGAGGACTAGGGCGAGCCCGTGGCCGTTGGGGTGCGTCGGGTGGCGCTGGTGTGCGACTATTCGCTCGATTACCTCGGCGGCGCCCAGAGCGCTTTCCTGGACGAGGCGCGGCTGCTGCGTGACCGAGGGCACGAGGTGGTCATCGTCGCTCCTGCATCGCGCCGGGCGGACGGGGGAGCGCTTCGCCGCTGGCAGGACGAGGGCGGTGACGTGATCGCCGTGCGAGCTCGGGTGACGCTGCCGGGTGTCCAGCTTCCCGTGATCCGCAACACCCAACGCCTGCGGGAGCGGTTGGCGGATGGATTCGCGGAACGTGACATCGATGTCGTGCACGTCCACTCCGAGTTCGGGCTGTCGGCCGGCGCCGTCTCGGTTGCGCGGGCTCGAGGCATCCGTACCGTCCAGACCGTGCACACGTTCTTCTGGCGCGCGGATATGCCCGACGGGTTCGGAGGGGCCCTGGCTGCCACGGTCGGTGCCTTCGGGCGCTGGCTGCGCGGATTTCCCACAACGCGTGCCGAACTCGCACCGGCGCCCGTCGATTCGGCGCTCCGCAACCTGACCCTGTCGCTCGCCCTGCGGGTGGACATCGTGGTCTCGCCCTCAGCTCACCAGGCCGAACGGCTTCGTGCCGCAGGGGTCCGGGCGGTGCGGGTCGTGCCGAACGCCGTTGCCCCCGGACCCGTGGGCGAGCCGCTGACCGAGGCCGGCCCGCCGCTGCGCATCCTCTGGGTCGGCCGCTTGGTTCCTGAGAAGCGCCTGATCGAGTGGATCGACGCCGTGGTTCAGACCGCCGCCGTGGTGAATCCCGGCAGCTTCGAGGTCGAGATCGTGGGCGAGGGTCCGTTGCGCGCAGCCGCGGAGCAGCGCGTCGGTGACGCGCCGGTGCGATTCCTCGGGCGCCTGTCCCGAGAGGCGGCGCAGGAGCGGATGCGTGCGGCCCATCTCATCGCCCTGACGTCGTTCGGATTCGACAACCAGCCCGTCACCATCGTCGAGGCGCTCGAGGCCAGGCGCGGGATCTTCTACGTCGACCCCGCGCTGACCGAGGGTACGGAGCTGTCGGGTATCCGTGCGGCCGGTCCCGACGTTCGAGCGATGTCGCAGCTACTGACGACACTGGTGCGCGACCCCCGCCCGGTGGTCGAGGCATCCGCTCGCGCACGCGAAGCGGCCCGCGAGTTCAACCCGGTGCTCCACGTCGCGCGCATCACCGACGCGTACTCGGCGACCCCGCCGCTCTGACGCGCGGGCGCGGCGTCGCGCGGTTGGCGCGTCACGGCAGGCGCGAGCTGTCGACAGGTACTCGGCGGTAGCCGTCGCGGAGCACGACGACGATCGTCGCCGTGACGCCGAGGGTGGATAGGGCTGCGACAACCAGGAACAGGATCATGGCAGAAAAGCTACGGCGGTCGAGATAGTGCCACGAGTGGCAGGAAAGCCGTGTACCGTATGAATCCTGCCAGCGGGTCCGGTTCATCGAGGAGCACGCATGAAGACAGTTGCCGTGATCGTCCAAGACGGATTCGCACCGTTCGAATTCGGCGTCGCGTGCGAAGCCTTCGGGCTCGATCGTTCCGACGACGGAGTGCCGAACTTCGACTTCCGCGTGGTGACGCCCGAGCCGGGCGCGGTCGCATCCAGCATCGGATTCACGATCAACGTCGAAGCCGACCTGTCGTTCGCGGACGAGGCGGATCTCGTCATCGTGTGCCCCGTCCCACGCCGGACGTGGGGCAGCATCGATCCGCGCGTCCTAGACACCGTGCGTCGTGCGGCCGGTCGGGGCGTCTGGCTGCTCAGTGTGTGCAGCGGATCGTTCGTCCTTGCGGCGTCCGGCGTCCTCGATGGGGGCCGCGCCACGACTCATTGGCGCTACGCCGACACGATGGCAGAGATGTACCCCCGTATCGAGGTCGATCCGGACGTGCTCTACGTGCAGGATGGCCGGATCATCACGAGCGCAGGCACCGCGGCGGGCCTGGACGCCTGTCTGCACCTCTTGCGGATCGAACTCGGCGCCGAACTGACGAACATCATCGCCCGACGAATGGTCGTGCCCCCGCAGCGCGACGGCGGGCAGGCGCAGTTCATCGCGCAGCCCCTGCCCGAGGCATCCTCTCTCTCGCTGTCGCCGGTGACCGACTGGATGCTCGCAAACCTGCAGCGCGACCTCGCGGTCGAGGACCTGGCGGCACGCGCGCACATGTCGCCGCGGACGTTCGCGCGACGGTTCAAGGCCGACCTGGGGACCACCCCCGCGGCCTGGCTCGCGCGGCAGCGCATCATCCATGCGCAGCGCCTGCTCGAGACGACAGACCTCGCGCTCGACCGCATCGCGTACGAGTGCGGCTTCGGTTCGGCCGCCGTGCTGCGGCAGAACTTCGCGCGGGTGCTCGGGACGACCCCGACCGCGTATCGGGCGACGTTCACCTGTGTTTCGGATGTCTCGGACGATCGAGTCCTCGAGGGCTCCGTCGCCTGACCCCGTCTCTAAGAGGCCGCGCGCTCGAGGCGGTTCTTTCGTAGGCGATGGTCCGGCATGACATCGTCGAGCAACGCCGCAAAGCGAGGGCCGTGGTCGGGCGCAATTCGATGAGCGAGTTCATGAACGAGGACATAGTCGATAGCGTCCGTCGGAGCGCGCACGAGATCGGGATTCACCGTCAGCCGTCCGGCCGATGACATGGATGCCCAGCGTGATGTCATCGAGCGCACTGTCACTTCTCCGGGCGCCACTGGCGCACGGAACAACGCGACGCAGTCGGGCAGTCGGCGGGTGATCACCTCGCGAGTGCGAGCGCGGTACCACGCTCGCACGACGCGTTCGATCCCGACAGTGTCGTCGTATTCGATTCCGTCCATGAGCAGAAAGTCGCCGACGCGACGCACTTGCTGAGTTGATGTCGCGCCAACACCGATGCGCAGGCGGTACTGGCGGCCGAGGTACCGGTGTGTCTCGCCCGGTACCCATCGTCGGGCTGGGGTGCGTGGCCGGAATTGAGCGAAGTAGCGTTGCTGTTCCAGAATCCACCGAGCGCGTGTGCGAACCCGCGCTCCTATCGCCTCGAGCTCCGCGGCCAGCGGTGCGATGACGAGAACATCCCCATCCGGCGATACCGAGATGTCGAGCGTCGCGCGATCCGCCCTGCGGACCTCGACGGTGAGGACTTGGTCGCCGTAGACGACGGTTAGCGAGTTCACGGGAACCGTGCGCGAGCGATCCGGAGTACGTCTGTCCGGATCGCTTCTTCATCGTCAGCCGTAAGCGTCATCCCCATGTCGGCTTCGACGACGTCCCACAGGTACATGTCTATGGCGGTTTCGAGATCGTTACGCGCGGTGGAGTTCCCATCCCAGATTCCGACGACAAGATGTGACTGGACGATATCGATCAGGCCAGATGCGACGGCGGCAACGGCATCTGGTGCAGGCGCCTGGCCGCCAACGGCCTCCGCGAACCGACCGCCGATCGCTTCGAAGACCGATGCCGCGTGCGGGTCGCCGCGCACGGCCTCGGGCAGATCTGCCTTTTCGTTCCCCCGCCCCCGTGCGACGCTCTCGGCCACCTGACGCACATGTGCGAGGTACGCGAGCTCATCGAGGCGATGAGCTCGGTGCGCATCGATCGCCTCCTGCAGCATGCGCGAAAAACGTTCGTAGAAGGCAGGGTCTTCGTCCATCTGTTCAGAGATCCGGCGACGCGTTGCATGGGCTATCCGGTCGGCGCGAGCTGCGGGCGATACTCCCGCCTCTTCTGCGGCAGCGCTCACCGCGGCGGGGTCGCTCAGATCGAGCGGAGGGATGTGCTCCACCGGGGGGAGCGCGGTGACGTGATCGTCGAGCAGCTTGCGAATCTTGGGTTCATAGTCACGGAGGTCGACGCGTTCGTTGTAGCGATGCTGCGCAGCGCGGCGAAGTGAGACGAACCAGGCCCAGTCGGTCTTGTATCGCTCGAGTCGTTCTGCCGGAACGACCTCATCGATGAGCTCGCTCGAGAGAGCGATGTGTAGGGTGCGGGTGAACGCGCTGAGCCGAGCGTAGAACTCGTCACGGATGTCATCAGGGGCGACGCGCTGTTCCTGTGCTTCTCGGTCGTCGCGACGCGTGCCATCGAAGATCGCCCACACCGCCGACCAGCGCCCGTCGAGTCGGCCGATCTCTTCGCGCACGCTTGCCACCGCTCCCGCGATGTCGGCCGGGTCGAAGTCGCCGAGCGCGCTGTACTTGTCGAGCGCCTGATCAAGCTCTTGCAGCAGCCCTTCGTAGTCGATGACGACGCCGAAGTCCTTCGTCGGGGCGTCGGACGACGGAGGGTCGTAGAGACGATTCACCCGCGCGATCGCTTGCAGCAGGGTGTGGTCGCGCAGCGCCCGGCAGATGTAAAGCACGGTATTGCGGGGGGCGTCGAAGCCGGTGAGGAGCTTCGACACGACGATGAGGATCTCGGGTTCCCCCGGTCCCTTGAATGCCTCGATCACCTGCTGGTTGTAGGCGGTTTCGGTGCCGTAGCGGCCCATCGTGTCGTCCCAGAATCGCTGGACGAGTTCGCGGGATTCGCGGTCGCCCGCTTCGGCATCCGTATCGTTCCCGGGTGCCGAGATGACGACTTCGCTGCTGACGTCACCGATCTCGTCCAGCACTTCTTTGAACCGGATGGCGGCTGCCTTGTCGGGGGCGATCAGCTGCGCCTTGAGCCCCGTGCCTTGCCAGTGCCGGCGGTAGTGCTCCGAGATGTCGAAGGCCTTGGCCCTGATCACCTGCCCGGTCGCGGTGAGCGCCTTCTCGGTCGAGAAGCGACGCTTGAGGTCGCGGCGTTGCTCGGCTGTCAGGTCTCGGCTGACCAGATCGAACCATGAGTCGAGGCCGGCCTCAGAGATGCGCTTCTCGACGTAGCGGCCTTCGTAAAGCAGGGGGACTACCGCCTTGTCGGCGTTCGCGTCCGCGATCGTGTAGCGATGAATGAGATCGCCGAACGTGCGGAAGCTGCTGCGCTCCCTTGTCATCAACGGGGTGCCGGTGAAGGCGATGAAATTTGCCGAGGGCAGTGAACGTCGCATCTTTTTGGCGAACTGACCGAAGTCGCCGGCGCGCGCTGAATGGCCGCGATGGCCCTCGTCGACGAGAACGAAGACGTTGGGGTCGGGTTCGATTTCGAGCGTCTCGAGCGTCTTGGCGGCGTTCTCGAACTTGTTGACGATCGTGGTCACGAGCGGTGCGCGGTCGCGGATCAGCTCAGCAAGGTGACGCCCGCTGCGGGCGCGGACGGGGTCGAGTCCGCACGAGCGGAACGTGTCGCGAATCTGCACGTCGAGATCGTCGCGGTCGGTCACGAGAATCACACGGGCATTTGGGATGCGGGTGTACTCATATTCGAGCGCCTTGGCGAGCATGACCATGGTGAGCGATTTGCCCGAGCCCTGGGTGTGCCAGATCAGACCTCCGGGTCGGCGTGCGCCGGGTGCGCCCGAGGTGACCTGTTCGATCGCGCGGGTCACGGCGAAGTACTGCTGATGTCGCGCGACCTTGCGGGTTCCGCCGTCGAACACGGTGAACGTGCGTACCAGTTCGAGCAGACGCTCGGGGCGGGCGAGAGCGAAGATCGTCGCGTCCTGCTCGCTGGGAGTGCGGGCAGCGAGACCCTCGAGTTCGAGTGCGGCGGTGCCGAAAAGCGCGGTCATCGTTGCGGGGTCGAGCGCCGTGCTGGTCGCCTCTTCGAGGGCGGCCTGTTCTGTGGCGGTATCGGGCTCGGCGTCGGGGTGCCGCCACGTTGTCCAGAACTTTTTCGGAGTTCCGACCGTGGCGTATCGGGCCGCGCTGCCATTACCCGCGAGGAGCAGCTGCGCGAAGTGGAAGAACCCGGGGATCTCTTTCGGCAGCTGGTAGCGCAGTAGCTGCCGGTCGGCCGTCGCGATCGCCTCGTCGGGCTTCTTGCATTCGATGGCCACGAAGGGGATGCCGTTGACGAAGGCGACCACGTCGAGTCGGTCGGTGGTGGTCGATCCTGTGCGCTCGACGGCGTACTCGACGGTGACGTGGTAGCTGTTTCGGCTCGGATCGGTCCAGTCGATGAAGGCGACCTGCGGGCTGACCGAGACGCCGTCGATGGTCTGTGAAATCGCGACCCCCCGCACGAGGTCGTCGTACACCTTCTGGTTGACCTTCTTGAGGTCGGAGAGGTTGCCGGGGTCGGTGAGCTTGCGGATGGCTTCGCGGGCACCGGAAGGGTCGAGCGGATAGTCGCGCCCGCGATGACGCACGGAGTTGAGGGCGAGCACGCGTTCTTCGAGCACCTCGTCGAGCACGACGTTGCGGCGCTTGCCTCCGCGCATGGCGAGGGACTCGGCGGGGGAGAGGGGCTGGAAGCCGGTGGCCACGAGCACCTGTACGGCGGGGAGTTGCGACTGCGCGCGCTCCCGCGCATCACGGAGCGGTTCGGTCATCGTGGTCCCCGTTCGTTGACGGTGTCGGTGCACTGAAGTAGCTTGGAGGCGGATTGGGCATCTCCCGATCGGCGACAAGGACCTGGGAATGCCCGGGTCCTTTCGTTTTCCTGCCGGATCATGGGAACACCTTCCCGTAGCGGAGCTTCGGGTCGATCAGGTCGTAGGCGCGATTCGGCTGGTCTGGCCGCAGTGCACGCAGGGCGATGGGTCGAGCGACGAGATCGGCGAGTTGCAGCCCGCTTGAGTTGGCGGCCTTCGGGACGATCAGACACTCGAAATCGATCAGACCGAAATCCATTCGCCGATACCCCCAGCCGGAACGGTTGGCGCTGATGCGCCGGAACTCGAGTTTTAGATCGCGGTCTTCATTGCGTCCGCGGCTCTCGAAGACGATCTGAACGCGTCGTCCGCGCTGAAACCGGTTGATGAGCAGCTCGAGCAGCCGTTCCATGCAGAAAAGCAGCGCGATTTCGTACGGGCTCATCGGTGCCGGGTAGCGGTCGACCAATCGCCGTTTGTCGATTGTGGACGCGATCACGTCGAATGCGGCGCCTTCTATCGCGCTGTTGAGTCGTTCGAAAAAGCGAGCGCGAAGCGCGGGGTCGCTACGCAGGATGCTGAACGCGCCCGTCTGCTTGCAGATGTCGGCCTCGTGAAGAACCACAGCGTCATGGCCCCAGAAATCAAACTTCAGTCGTTCGAGGGTGGGCACCACGCCATCGATGTAGTTCTCCTTTTTGAAGACGCAGAAAGCGAGCGTGAACATCGGAAAGTCCGCGTTGATCGGCGTCAGGCTGTGGTCGCCGCTCTCGTCGACGTAGACGATGTAGTCCGAGAATGCCGCTTCGGTCGCACTAGTCATCGGGTGCCTCCGCAGTGACGCGGATCTCGCCGGAGAGGAGTTTTTGCGCGAGTCCGCGCTTCTGCTCGCGGAGGAGCGCGACCTTACGGTCGAGGAGCGCGACCTCGTCGCGCATCGCGTCGAGAGCGCCGGCGATGCGCCGCTGCTCGTCGATCCCTGGCAGATGGATGCGGATCGCGGCCAAATCGTCGTAGTAGGTGCGGGTCCTCACGCTCCCGGACGCTCCAGCGCCGACGTCATGTCGCCAGCGCTGCGTCTCGAGAACGTGATCGAGGTACTCGGGCAACAGGTCGGCGTCGCAGGCGAAGAGCACGTAGTCGGGGCTGACGATCACGTCTCGATCGAGGCGTGACATCGCGATCGAGCCCACGTCGATACGCATCGGGTTATAGGCGAAGGAGCGAGGGGGAAGAATCTGGTATCGCGAAAGGTCGAGAGCGATCGTCTGTGCTCGCATGGGCACGATGCCGTTCTTGTTCGAGACTCCCATGACATCGGAGCGTTCGAAACGATCGGTGGCGTTGCGCGCGGTCAACTCATGGGTCGCGTCGCCGAGGCGGTGGGAGTCGGATCGAACGCCCGCTAGGACGTTGACGGTCACGGCGTACCTTGACTGTGCAGAAACGATCAGTCTTTCGACCGCGGCGATCGCGCTATCCCATGCGCGGAGAATATCGGCGATTCTTCGCTGCTCAGGGAGCGAGGGGAATCTCAGAGGGAGGGACAGGAAGACCTCGCGATTGAGGTTCTTCATCGTCGATTGTGTGCCGCTAGCACTCAACCGAATGCGTTGCCGCATATGGTCTGACTGGAGAGCGTACGCAAGCCAGTGTGAGCTGACATCAAGCGCGGGGGTGAGCTCCCAAATCAGGTCGGAAAGATAGAGCGAGGGATGGTCACTATCGATGTGAACAGCGGCGCCCACCATCTCCGCAGAGTTCTTGCGCCCCAACAGGACTGTGTTCCGCCTGACGGGCACTCGAAGCAGCTCCGGCTTGTCCGTGACTGCCTTATGTTCTTGCGCTCTGAACCTGCTGCCGAGGACAGCACCCGTCTTGAGTACGCCCAGTTCACCTTCTCTCGCGGGACGATCGTTGCCCGACGCGCTAAAACCCGCTCTAATGCGTGTGACTGCGTCCGCGACGGTTCCATCGGTCCATCCCTCGTTGCTCACTCGGCATCCCTCCCGAGCTTCTCGATCGTGGCGAAGTCTGCGACATCCGCTTCGACAGACTCGATATTGCGACGCTGGGCGTCGAACTCGTCGTAGCGAGTCTCGGCCAGACGCTTTGCGACCGCAGCCTGCATTCCACCGGCGTTCGTGAGCAGGTCTCGGCCGTTGAACTGGAGGAACGCGTCGAGCTTGTCGGCCCACTCCGCCATCGTCACGACCTGGCGGCGGCGGGCCTGGTCCTCAGCGAAGTCGAGGTACATCGTCACCACACGGTTGAGTTCTGAGAGTTCGTTCTCGTTCAGGTAGTTCTTGCCGACGCTCACATCGCGCTCGAGCCACTCGTCGAAGTAGTCCCACTGCGGCGCGTCTTTGAGCTTCGCGTCATCCATCGCGAACCCCTTGACGAGGTACTCGGCGAGCACAGTCGTCGCCCACCGCCTAAATTGCGTGCCCCGCGGCGATCGCACGCGGTAACCGATGGCAAGGATCATGTCGAGGTTGTAGTGCCGCACCGAGCGGGTCACTTCGCGCGCACCCTCGGTTCGAACTTGTAAGTAATCGTTACAAGTTGCGGCCTCGGTCAATTCACCGTCGCCGTAGATGGTTTGGACGTGTTGCGTGATCGCCTGTGGAGTCACCTGGAACAGTCCCGCGATGTCGCGCTGCGACAGCCACGCCGTGCCGTCGATCGCACGCAGTTGGACGTTCGCCAAGCCGTCCTCTGTCGTGTAGAGGACGATCTCGCCCGCGGGCTCGGACTCAGCCATCGATGCCCAGCTCCTTCAGGTAGCCGGCCATGCGTACGCGCACCTCGACAAGCTCGGCCTCAACCTGCTCGATCTCGCGTTGCACGGCGGCGATGTCGACCTCGGCCTCCGGTTCGAAGGTGTCGACGTAGCGAGGGATGTTGAGGTTGAAGTCGTTCTCTGCGATCTCTTCTATACGCGCCCGGCGCGAGTAGCGCTCGATTTCGGCACGGTCGCGGAACGTCTCGACGATCTTGTCGATGTGAAGCGGCTCGAGCAGGCTCTGCGATTTGGCCGGGGTGAACTCGCGGCTCGCGTCGATGAAGAGTACATCCTCGCGGTCGGCGTTCGCCCCACCTGCCTCACGTGATCGGTCGAAGATGAGGATGGCGACCGGAATGCCTGTCGTCGTGAACAGGTTCGACGGGAGCCCGATGACGGCATCCAGCAGATTCTCTTCGATGAGCGCCTTGCGGATGCGGCCCTCAGCCGCTCCGCGAAAGAGCACGCCGTGGGGGACGATGACGGCGACCCGGCCGGTCTGCCGCTTCGCCACCTCGATCATGTGAGTGATGAATGCGTAGTCGCCCTTGCTCTTCGGGGGGACACCGCGCCAGTACCGCTTGTAGGGGTCGGCAGAAGCGTCGTCGGCACCCCACTTGTCAAGAGAGAAGGGCGGGTTTGCGACCACGATGTCGAACTGACGGAGATGGGCACCCTCGAGCAGCTTCGGGTCGGTGAGCGTGTTGCCCCACTCGATCGTCGCCGAGTCGTTCGCGTGCATGAACATGTTCATGCGGGCCAGGGCGGAGGTCGCGCCGTTGACCTCTTGGCCGTAGAGCGCGTAGTTCTTCGAACCGACTTCGCGTGCGGCCTCGACGAGAAGGGACCCCGATCCACAGGCCGGGTCGAAGATCGTGTCGCCGGGCCGCGGAGCGGCGAGCTTGGCGAGCAATGTCGACACCGAGCGTGGTGTGTAAAACTCGCCCGCCTTCTTGCCCGCATCCGAAGCGAAGCGCGAGATCAGATAGATGTACGTCTCGCCGATGATGTCGTCGCTGACCCGCGAGGGGCGCAGATCGAGGGCGGGCTTGTGGAAGTCTTCGAGCAGGTGCACGAGGCGGCGGTTGCGCTCTTTCGTCTCGCCGAGATTTGACTCGGAGTTGAAGTCGATGTTCCGGAAGACGCCATCGAGTTTGACCTTGTTCTTCTCCTCGATGTCGTCGAGTGCGATATTGATGAGCTCGCCGATGTTGGCGGCCTTCCGCTGCTCGTACAGCGCATAGAAGCTGCTGCTCTCGGGCAGGATGAAGCGCTCGCGCTGAAGGAGACGTTCGATCTTCTCGTCGCGACGGGGATCGCCCGCGAACTGTGCGTCGAAGCGCTCACGATCTTCGATCCAGATATCGGAGATGTACTTCAGAAACAGCATCACGAGCACGTAGTCCTTGTACTGCGTCGCATCCACGACGCCTCGGAAGGTGTCGCAGGCGGCCCACGCGGCATTGTTGACCTGCTGCTGGGTGACGGTCGGGCTCATCGGGCGCTCCTGCTGGTAGGTATCTGGGCGGGCTGTCGGGTAGCGGCATCGAGACCGGTCGAGACGAGGGAGTGTTTCAGATCGGCCAAGCGTTGCGCGAGCCGGCGCTCCCGGTCGGCGATCATTGCGGCAGCGGCGATCGCGCGCTGCGTCGCCAGCGGTGGAGCAACGATCGGTAGCCGTTCGAGCACGCCTCGAGAGATCATCTTGACCCCTGTCCCCACGGCCTCGGAGGCCAGGTAGTTCTGAGCGTCGGGACGACCGATGTACCACGCCACGTACGCCGCATCGATGTCGGTGACAGGCGTCAGGATGAACAGGGGCGCGATAGCAACGAGCGGTTCTCGGTAGTCGCCCGGTGCCCAGGCGCTCCAAAAGGGTCCCCGCGATCGGAAGACGAGCTCCTCGGAAGAGATCCGGTGTGACGATCGATTGGGGGCGGCAATGCGGATCGCTTTTGTCGCGACGAACTCACCTGCGGCCGTCAGATCACCCTGCTGCACCGCCAGAGTTCCGCCCTGGCGGACGTCGCTGAGCCTTTCGCGCAGGGTGAGCCCTGAGCGAATGCTGCAGATGTCGCGTAATTCCATGACATCAGAGTAGCTGTGGATGCGTACTGAGAACAATCGCAAGCGTCACCAGTAATTCGAATACTGCAATACTGCCTTCCAGTATGACAAAAAGGGGTGCGCACCGCCTGCGAGCCGCCACGCCGCCAGTCCATTGCTCAACGACTAGCGGGGTGCTAAAGTTGAGTCAATAAGGCTCAACTTTAGAGTCGCAGATTTCAGGAGACACATGAACGCCACGCAACAGCCCGGACAGGAGGAGCAACAAAGCCCCCTCGAACAGTTCGGCATCAACCTCACCGACCGTGCCCGCCAGGGCAAGCTCGACCCTGTCATCGGCCGTGACGCCGAGATCCGGCGCGTCAGCCAGGTGCTCACGCGCCGCACCAAGAACAACCCCGTCCTCATCGGCGAGCCCGGCGTCGGAAAGACCGCCGTCGTCGAAGGTCTCGCCCAGCGCATCGTCGCGGGCGACGTCGCCGACTCGCTCCGCGACAAAGAACTCGTGAGCCTCGACATCTCGGCCCTCGTCGCCGGCGCGATGTATCGCGGTCAGTTCGAGGAGCGCCTGAAGAGCGTCCTGAAAGAGATCACCGAGTCGGATGGCCGGATCATCACGTTCATCGACGAGCTGCACGTGCTCATGGGTGCGGGCGGCGGCGAGGGCTCGGTTGCGGCATCCAACATGCTCAAGCCCATGCTGGCGCGCGGTGAGCTGCGCATGATCGGCGCGACGACGCTCAACGAATACCGCGAGTTCATCGAGAAGGATGCCGCGCTCGAACGGCGCTTCCAGCAGGTATACGTCGGCGAGCCCACGGTCGAAGACACGATCGCGATCCTGCGCGGCCTCAAGGAGCGTTACGAGGCGCACCACAAGGTTGCCATCGCGGACGCCGCGCTCGTCGCCGCCGCGAGCCTGTCGAATCGGTACATTCCGAGTCGTCAGTTGCCCGACAAGGCGATCGACCTGATCGACGAGGCCGCCTCACGCCTGCGCATGGAGATCGACTCGGCGCCGCTCGAGATCGACGAGCTGCGCCGGCACGTCGATCGACTGAAGCTCGAAGAGATGGCCCTGAAGAAGGAGAAGGACGAGGCATCCAAAGAGCGTCTCGGCAAGCTCCGCACCGACCTGGCATCGCAGGAGGAGCGCCTCGGCGAGCTACAGGGGCGGTGGGAGCGCGAGCGCGCCTCGCTCAACCGAGTGGGTGACCTCAAGACGCGGCTCGACGCCGCGCGGGTCGAGGCCGAGCGGGCTCAGCGCGAGGGCAACCTCGAACGCGCATCCCGCCTGCTCTACGCCGACATTCCGGCGCTCGAGCGCCAGTTGATGGAGGCAGAGCGCGCCGAGTCGACCGAGGAGCGCATGGTGGGGGATCAGGTGACCGACGAGGACATCGCATCGGTCATCGCGGCGTGGACCGGGATCCCCGTCGGTCGCCTGCTTCAGGGAGAGACCGAGAAGCTGCTGCACCTCGAGTCCGAGCTCGGCAAGCGCCTGATCGGGCAGAAGGACGCGGTCAAAGCCGTCTCGGATGCCGTGCGCCGCTCGCGCGCGGGCATCAGCGACCCCGCCCGGCCCACCGGATCCTTCCTCTTCCTCGGTCCTACCGGCGTCGGTAAGACCGAGCTGGCGAAAGCGCTCGCCGCGTTCCTCTTCGACGACGAGCACGCCATGGTGCGTATCGACATGTCGGAGTACGGCGAGAAGCACTCGGTCTCGCGGCTGGTCGGGGCCCCTCCGGGGTACATCGGCTACGAGCAGGGCGGCCAGCTGACCGAGGCGGTGCGTCGCCGCCCCTATTCCGTTGTGCTGCTCGACGAGGTCGAGAAGGCGCATCCCGAGGTCTTCGACGTCTTGCTGCAGGTGATGGATGACGGACGC
Source organism: Microbacterium sp. HM-570 (assembly GCF_054165885.1). Taxonomy (NCBI): domain Bacteria; kingdom Bacillati; phylum Actinomycetota; class Actinomycetes; order Micrococcales; family Microbacteriaceae; genus Microbacterium; species Microbacterium sp. HM-570. The sequence goes on along the minus strand of NZ_CM135111.1, from coordinate 1,659,760 downwards.
CTGACGGATGGCCAGGGTCGCACGGTCGACTTCAAGAACGTCATCTTGATCCTGACGTCGAACCTCGGTTCGCCGATCCTGATCGACCCGACGCTGTCGATCGAGCAGAAGCGCGACGCGGTGCAGGGACTCGTGCGCCAGGCGTTCAAACCGGAGTTCATCAACCGTCTCGATGACATCGTGATCTTCCAGGCGCTCACGCAAGACGACCTGGCGCAGATCGTCGAACTCTCGGTCGATGCCCTGCAGCGCCGTCTGCACGAGCGCCGGCTGACCCTGGCGGTCACACCCGATGCCCGGGCCTGGCTGGCCGAGCGTGGGTACGACCCCGCTTTCGGGGCGCGGCCGCTGCGCCGCCTCATCCAGTCCGAGATCCAGGACCGCCTCGCCATGGCGATTCTCGCGGGCGGGGTCCGCGACGGCGACACGGTGCGGGTGGATGTCGCGGCCGACGGTTCGTCACTCGCGCTGACGAGCGCCGGCCCGACAACGCCCGCCGCGTCCGACGATGACATCGTCGAGGCCGAGCTGCTCGAGGACTGATCGGTCGGGCGCCGGATAGGGTTTCGGGCATGCGCGCCGTCTTCGCCCTCTGGCGCTCGACCCATCCCGGTCCGACGCTCGTCGTCACCGCCCTCTCGCTCGGCTTGGGCATTGCGGCGGGCCTGGATGCCTGGCGGGTCGCCGTACTCGTGAGCTCGGTCTTCTTCGGGCAGCTCTCGATCGGGCTCTCGAACGATGTGATCGACAGTGACCGTGATCGTCGAGTCGGGCGCACCGACAAGCCCATTGCGCGCGGCGATGTTTCGCTCCGCACGGCCTGGCTCGCGGCGATCACCACCGTTGTCGTCGCGCTCGCGCTTTCGGCAGTTCTCGGACTCGGGATGTTGGGGGCACACGCCGTGTTCCTGGCCTCTGCCTGGGCCTACAACGCGGGGCTGAAGTCCACCGCGATCTCGATCGTGCCGTTCCTCGTGAGCTTCGGCCTCCTGCCTTCGCTCGCGACTCTCGCGTCATCCGAGCCCGAGATCGCCGCGTGGTGGGCGAGCCTTGCGGGGGCGGTCCTCGGTGCGGCCGTACATCTGACGAACGTGCTGCCCGACCTGGACGATGATCGAGCCACCGGGGTCCGCGGCTTCCCGCACCGGATCGGGGCACGCTGGTCAGCGGTGCTCGCAGCGGGAGGAATCGTCGCCGGAGCCGTTGCCGTCGTCTGGGGATCCGTGAACGGAGACATCGGCCGTGTCGGCGTGCTGACCTGGGTGTCCGCGGCCCTCGTCGTGGCCGCGGCGGTCGCAACCGTCGTCCTCGCCGTCAATCGGGCACCGGGTCGCGTGCTGTTCCGGCTGGTGATGTCGGCGGCACTCATCCTGGCCCTGCAGCTCGTCCTCTCGGGCGGTGGATTAACCGGGTGAAGGCTGGTGGCGCGACCCCGAGGTCCGCGCCACGGGATCGAAGCCCATAGCGTACGCCCGCGCCAGGATGCCTCCGGATATCCCGCCGAGGGCCACGCGAACCGCTGCCCCGCGCGCGCGATCGGGAACACGCGTCAATGCACGCCCCAACACCGTGTTGGCTGCCGCGATGCGACCCGAGAGCACAGCGGCCGCCAGGCGACGTTGTTCCCACCGCGCGAGCTCGGGCTCGGGTGCGGCGCCCTCTCGGACCCACTGGGCGAGCAGGGGCGCGAGCGTCGCGGCGTCGACCAGTCCGAGATTCATGCCCTGGCCGCCGATGGGGCTCACCTCGTGCGCCGCGTCGCCGATCGCGAAGACCCGGCCCGCGCGCATCGCCGGGACGAGAGCTCGGCGTACCCCGAAGGCTGTGGCCCACGTGATCGCCTCCGCGCCACCGGCGTAGCCCATCCGTCGAGTGACGATCGAGCGCAGGCGGTCGGCCGCGGCATCCCCCGCCTCCACCCCGCCCGATTCAACCCACGCGACGTACCGGCGCATCCCGTCGGGTAACGGAAAAGACTCGAGCACCCCGTCGGCCTCGAGCCGGACGACCGCGGAGTCGCCGTCATTGCTCGTGTCCGGAGCATCCGTCATCAGATAGCGGTCGGGATAGTTTCGTGTGCGGACCGCTGCCGTCAGCGGACTGACCGCACGGCCTCGGGACCCCGTTGCGATCACGACGATCGGTGCCCGCTCGACCACCGCGGCGCCGTGGTCGTCGCGGAGTTCCAGCTCGACCCCGGACCCGCCGTCGGAAGCAACACGCGTTGCCGTCAACCCGCGGCGCACGTCGGGTGCACCCCAGAACGCTGCCGTCGCGGCGAGCGCGGCCTCGGTCGCGTGCTGGGGGAGGGTGGCGACATACGGATGCTTCGAGCGCAGCCGATCGAAGTGGACGCTCCCGAGCCGGCGACCCTGTGCCGTCGCAATGCCGGTCCGGACTCGTCGGGCGTCGGCGAGCAGCCGCTCGGTCGCCCCCGAGTCCTCGAGGGCACTGAGCGCAGCGGCGTGCAGTCCGACCGCTCGCGTCCCCGCCGAGGGGTTCTCGCGACCATCGATCACCGAGACGTCGACCCCGAGGCGGGCCAGTTCGGCCGCGACCATCACGCCCACCGGGCCGGCGCCGACCACGATCACATCGCTCATGTCGTGAGGTCCCGCACGGCGAGCAGACGGAACGGGGCAGGGCGCTCGACGCGCCATCCGTCCGGCACCAGCTCGGTCAGCTCGGCGCGGGTCCAGCTGCGCCGGATCGAGCGCAGGCCGTCGGTGCGCAAAAAGCTCCCCGGCGCGAGCGGCGTGATGCCGACGGCGTAGGCCGCGTACGCGAGGCGCGAGCGGGCGATGTCTGAGTGCACGGCCAGCCGTGTGGCGAGGCGCCCCGAGTCCTCCAGCACCGTTCGCAACTGACCCGGAGTGAGGTGATGCATGACGTGACTCGAAAGCACGACATCGAAACGCTCGCCAGAATCGGCCAGGCCCGTGCTGTCGATCAGTCGGTACGCGACGCCCCGCAGCGGACCTGCGGCGCGGGCGACGGCCAGGCTTCGATCGTCGGGGTCGATCCCCACGCCGCTCACATCGAACCCGTCCGCTCGCGCACGCAAAACGAGCTCGCGCAGCACATCGCCCCCGCCGCATCCGATGTCGAGAAGCCGCACGGGCCCCGGCGTCGCGGCAAGGGCGGGGCGCACTCTCGTGCGGTAGACGGTGCCCCAGGCGGCGACCAGTCGGTTCACGAGGGTGAATCGCTCCAGAGTTCTGCGCAGCCGCACGGGGTCGCAGTCCGGATCGTCCATGAGCTCGCGCAGGTCCTCCGCGCGCGTGGCGAGGGTCGTCCGGTCGCGCCGCGCCGTCTGGGCCGTCATCCCGCGGCGACCGGCTCGGGTTTCCGGTCGAGCTCGACCGGACCATCAGCACCGCTCGCGTCCACCCGTGCAGCCGCGTCTATCACGGGTGCCGAGGGCACGCGTGCGGTGAGCAGCGCCGACTCGACGGTGAGCCCGGGCCCGAAGGCCACGCCGATTGCGCGCGAGCCATCGGCCAGAGCAGGGTCCTCGAGCATCCACGCCATGATGAACAGCACCGTCGCGGACGACATATTGCCGAAGCGGCGCAAGACATCGCGCGAGAGTTCCAGGGCGTCCGCGGGCAGGTCCAGCGCAGCCTCGAATCGGTCCAGGATGCTTCGGCCGCCCGGGTGCACGAGCCACAGGTCGACCTGCCCCGCGCGGTTGAGGACGGGAGCCAGCGCGTCGCGCACCTCACGTCCGACGATGCGCGGAACCTCCGCAGTGAGCGTCATCTCGAAGCCATGGTCGCCGATGATCCACCGCATGTCGTCCTCCCCCTCGCTCGTCAGCGCGGTGGCGAAACCGTCGAGCTCGAGGCTCGGGGCGACGGGCGAAGGCTCTGCTGACACCACCGCCGCGGCCGCGCCGTCGGCGAAGACCGCGGACGCGACGATCTGCTCGGGATCGAACGATGCGCGCAGGTGGATGCTGCAGATTTCACCGCACACGACCAGGACCATGGCGTTCGGGTCGGCGGCGCATATGCGTGCCGCCTGGCGGAGCGCCGGGAACGCCGCGGCGCAGCCGACGAACCCCAGGTGATCACGCTCGACGGTGGTGCGCAGCCCGAGGTCCCGCACGAGCCGATAGTCGGGACCCGGGGCATAGAAGCCGGTGCACGACGCGGTCACGACGTGCGTGATGGCGGATGCCTCGACATCCGCCCGCGACAGAGCATCCCGCGCCGCCCGCTCGAAGAGTGGCGGGGCCTCGTGGCGATAGACGTCATTGCGCGTTCCCGTCAGCGGCGACAGCACCTGCCGGGTGTCCGCGTCGAGGAATGCGGAGGGTTCGGCGGTGTGCGCCGCGAGCTCGGCAAGCACCGTGTGCCGGGTGTCGATGGCCGACTGATCGAACGCCGCGCCGATCAGTCGTGCCGTCAGTTTCTCGACGCCGGGCTGGGCGAGGAAGAGGTCGCGCACCGCAGATTGCGTCAGAACTGGGGTCGGAACGGCCGTGCCGATGCCGAGGATGTGGGCGGGCATGTCTCAGAGTAACCAGCCCCGGGATGCCGAGGGCCCGGGGGCGACACCTGAGTCCGGTGATGCGAGCGGGTCTGGACAGCGGAGGTGATCGGGAGGAGCCTGGATGCTGATGCGCACCGACGGGTGCGCGCGGGTATGAGGAGGACACATGTTCACGGGTGAGCACGCCTTCAGCGGGTTTTCGGTGGACGACATCGACGCGGCGCGGCACTTCTACGGTGAGCAGCTCGGGTTGACGGTGGAGGACGATCCGATGGGATTCCTCCGCCTACGGCTTTCCTCGGGTCCTCCCATCTTGATCTATAGCAAGCAGGTTCATCAGCCCGCGAGCTTCACGATCCTGAACTTTCCCGTCGATGACGTCGAGGCCGCGGTGGATGACCTGAACGCCCGTGGCGTGGTCACCAAGATCTATACGGACCCCGACTACGGCACGAACGACAGTGGCATTTCGCGGGGGATGGGCCCTGATATCGCCTGGTTCCGCGACCCGGCGGGCAACGTCCTGTCGGTGCTCAAGGTCGACTGAGCCCGGGCGGGCCGTCTCAGTCCAGGCTCGCCCACCCGGTCGGTCCGCTCGACCCGGCGGCGTATTCGTCGAGCGGCACGGTGCCCGCACGCCAGGCGTCGATCGCGGGCTGCACGATGTGCCAGCACTGTTCCGCGGCGTCGGCCCGCACCGAGAGCGTGGCGTCGCCGTCGAGGATGCCCGACAGCACCTCGCCGTAGGCCTTCAGTGCCCCGTCGCCCAGGTCGGCCGTGAGTACCGTTTTCTCGAGCCGGAACGGGTCATCCGCACCGTTGACGTTGAGCTCGAGCGACATCCGGTCGGGACCGAGCGTGAATCGCAGCACCGAACCGTCGGCATCGCCCGTGAAGCCCGCGGGCAGGTGCCGGACCGGGCGGAATCGCACGATGATCTCGGCGTCGCGCGCGGCAAGCGCTTTGCCCGAACGGAGCGTGAACGGCACGCCCTGCCAGCGGGCGTTGCGTACCTCGCAGGTCAGCTCCGCCAGGGTCTCGGTATGGCGGGCGGGATCGACGCCATCCTCATCGACGTACGACGGTACCGGCCGGCCCGCGATCGTTCCCGCCGTGTAGATGGCGCGGCGGGACGCGTGCACGGGATCGTCGTCCCACAGTGCGGTGGCCCGCAGGGCCGCGGATGTCGCGTCCCGCAGGTCGACCTCGTCGAGGGTCGCGGGCGGCTCCATCGCGACAAAGGCGAGCACCTGCAACAGGTGGCTTTGGATCATGTCCGTCAGCGCACCGGCATGGTCGTAGTAGCCGGCGCGGCCCTCGAGCGCGAGGGATTCGTCGTATCGGATGACGACGGATTCGACGTTCTCGGCAGACCACACCGGCTCGAGCACCCGGTTCGCGAAACGAACGCCCAGCAGATTCAGCACCGTCGACCGCCCGAGGAAGTGGTCGACGCGGAAGACCTGCTGCTCGGGGACGAGACCTTGCAGGGTGGCGTTGAGGGTCCGTGCGCTTTCTTCATCGACGCCGAACGGCTTTTCGAGGGCGAGGATGGTTCCCTCCGGTAGCTCGACGTCGGCGAGGGCCTCGCACGCTCGGGCGGCGACCGCCGGGGGTACCGCGAAGTAGAGCGCGAGCCGGCCGGGTGTCGAGGTGACGAGTGCGCGCAGGTCGTCGGGGTTCGTGATGTCCGCTCGCGTGTAGCTCGTGGAGGCGATGACCTCGTTCGCGACCTGTGCGCCGCCGGCAGCGAACGAGGCCCGCACGACATCACGCCAGTGGTCGTCGCTCCAGTCGTCCATCCCGGCACCACGCAGGTGCACGAGCCGCCAACTTTCACGGGTGAGTAGCTCGCCGAGTGCCGGCAGCAGCAGGCGCGAGGTCAGGTCGCCCGAGGCGCCCAGGATCAGAAGCGTGGTCGGGGCCGTCATGCGCCCACCCTATCCGCGAAGGCCGAGACGGAGCCCGACAGGCTCCGGCGGCGGGCTTCTCCCAGGCCCGGCTGACATCATCGGGAAGATGACTTCCCCTATCGCGGACTACGCCATGCTCAGCGACACCCGCACGGCTGCCCTCGTGTCGCGCGAGGGCAGTGTCGATTGGCTCTGTCTTCCCCGCTACGATTCGGCATCCGTCTTCGGTGCGCTTCTCGGTGATAGGCGGCACGGATGCTGGAGTCTGCGACCGACGGATGAATCCGCGATCTCCACCCGGCGCTATGAGCACGACACCTTCGTGCTCGTGACGCGCTGGGAGGGTGCGAGCGGTGTGGCGGAAGTCTGGGACTTCATGCCCCACGGCGGGGACACGATGCCCACCGGAGGCGCCGGGGTGGCCCTCGTCCGTCGCGTCGTCGGGGTCAGCGGGATGATGGATTTCACGCAGCACCTCACGCTGCGCTTCGACTACGCGCGGGCCGTTCCGTGGGTGCGTCAGGTCGGCACCGACGAAGCGCCCGCTCTGCTCGCCGTCGCCGGGCCGGACGCGGTCATCGTGCGTGGGCCCCGCTTGGCGCCGACCGATCACGCGCACGCCGGAAAGCTGACGGTGGAGGCGGGGGAGCACGAGGACCTCACGCTCTCCTGGTTCCAGTCGTATGAGGAGGCGCCCCCGGTGGTCGACGTCGATCGGGCGCTCGCCGCGACGATCGAGTGGTGGCAGGACTGGGCGGCGCGGATCGACCACGACGGCCCGCACCATGACGCCGTGGTGCGCTCGTTGCTGGTGTTGCGTGCCCTGTCCCACCACGACACCGGGGGGATCGTGGCGGCCGCGACGACCTCGTTGCCCGAAGAGTTCGGCGGAACCCGCAACTGGGACTATCGCTACGTTTGGCTGCGCGATGCGGCACTCACGCTCGAGGCGCTGATCAGTCACGGATTCCTCGGCGTCGCCGATCGCTGGCGAGCATGGCTCATCCGAGCTATCGCCGGCGATCCCGCCGAGCTGCAGATCATGTACGGACTCGGCGGCGAACGGGACCTGTTCGAGCGCGAGCTCGACAGCCTCCCGGGCTATGACGGCGTGGGGCCTGTCCGCGTCGGCAACGGTGCCGCGAACCAGTTCCAGGGCGATGTGATCGGCGAGGTCATGGTTGCGCTCGATGAGGCCCGCAGGGCGGGATTGCCCGAGTCCGAGGCGTCCTGGCCCATGCAGCGCGCATTGTTGACGTATGTCGAGGCGAACATGGACCGGCTCGACAACGGCATCTGGGAGATTCGCGCCGAGCCGCGGATGTTCACCCACTCGCGCGTGATGATCTGGGCGGCGCTCGATCGCGGTATCCGCGCAGTGCGCGAGGAGGGGCTGGAGGGACCCGCGGAGCATTGGGAGCAACTACGCGACCGCATGCGTGACGAGATCGACGCGAGCGGCGTCGACCCCGACGGCGGGTTCTTTGTGCAGTTCTACGGCACACGCGAGGTGGATGCCTCGCTGCTCATCCTTCCGCAGGTCGGATACTGCGCACCGGATGACCCCCGGATGCTCGCGACCGTCGCCGAGATGGAGCGGACGCTCATGCCCGACGGGTTGCTGCTGCGGTACCGCACGGAAAGTGGTGTCGACGGGCTGGCGGGCGACGAGCATCCGTTCCTGGCCTGTTCGTTCTGGCTCGTCCAGCAGTACGCCGCGTCGGGACGGGGTGAGGATGCCGCGCGCTTGATGGACCGGCTCTGCGGACTTGCGAACGACGTCGGTCTGCTCGCGGAGGAGTACGACGTCGGTGGACGCCGCCACGCGGGCAACACCCCTCAGGCGCTGTCGCATCTCGCGCTGGTCGGTGCCGCCGACGCGCTCGCCGGTCACTATGGGCGAGCGGCGGCGTCCGCGCTGAAGCATCCTTCTTCCGTCACGTCACCCATCGTTCGCCCCTGAACACGCGTATCCTGATCGCTCCCGTTCGTTCCGCAAGGAGAGCGCGCATGGCTTCACCGCAAGAGCTGACACGTCGGGCCGCGATCGCCGGCTACGAGCTGATCGGGCAGCCCGCGGCGCTGGATCTCGATGGCATCGCCCAGGTCGCGGCGACCGTGTGTGGGGTGCCTCGGGCGGTCGTGAACATCATCGACGAGCGGTACCAGCACTCGGTGGCGGGCGTCGGTGTCGACCCGATGGTGTGCTCTCGCGACGACTCGATGTGCGCCGTCGTCTTCGAGAATCCCGGGCATGTGGTGGTGCCCGATGCGCGCGAAGATCCCCGTTTTTCCGCCAACCCGTTCGTCACCGGGCTGGTGGCGAACGTGCGTTTCTACGCGTCCAGTCCGCTCGTCACTCCCTCGGGGGTGCCGATCGGGACGCTGTGCGTCTTTGACGATGAGGTGGGCGATCTTTCGCCCGAGGCGAGCCACGCACTCGAGTTGCTCGCACACCAGGTCGTCGAGGTGCTCGAGCTGCGGCGTGCCGCCCGCATCCTGCTGCGCACGAACGCCGAACTCGCCCACTTCGCGGGACAGGTGAGCCACGATCTGCGGAACCCGCTGAACGCCGTCTCGGGTTTCATCGAGATCGCCGCCGACGACCCCGAGCTCGCCCACGCGCCCCACGCGGTCCGCGCGCTCGAACGCGCGGAGTCGGCGGTCTCGCGGATGGACTCGATGATCGTTGATCTGCTCGATTACGCCCGGACCGGCGGCGCGATCGCGAGTCGCTCCGATATCGATCTGGAGAGAATCGTCCGCGCCGTCGCGGATGATCTGGATGCTTCGCTGCGGGAGACGCGGGCCCGGATCGTCTACGACGCGCCGGTGCGCGTCACGGGCGACCCGACTCTGCTGCGGGCGTTGTTGCAGAACCTCATCGCGAACGCGGTGAAGTTCGCCGCGGCCGAGGGCGAGGAGCCGTTCGTCGAGGTGCGCGCTTTGCGGGTGTCCGGGGGCTGGCGCGTGACCGTGGACGACAACGGCCCGGGAGTCCCCGTCGAGGACCGCGAGCGCGTGTTCGTCGCCATGGAGCGCGGCAATCACTCGACGCCCGGTATCGGACTGGGCCTCGCAACGTGCCGGCGCATCGTCGAGGCGCACGGTGGCCTGATCGGCATCGAGGATTCGGACCTGGGTGGTGCCAGTTTCTGGTTCGTGCTGCCCGACGGGCCCGCGTAACTCCGCGCCCCGGAGGGCGACAGTTCGCGGCATCCGCTCCACCGATCGATGGCGCGGATGCCGCGAAGAGGAGCCGAAGCTCGTGGTCAGCCCCGCAGCGCCTCGACGAGTTTGACCCGACCGCCCATGCGCAGCAACGAGTTCTCGTAGATCTTCGCGGCGACGAAGATGGCCGCGATGCAGGTTGCCATCAGGATCGCGAGCGACAGCAGCGGCTCCCACCACTGTGCGTCGCCGAGGAACAGCCGCAGCGGCATTCCCACGGGGGCCGAGAACGGCACGTACGACATGATGCCGACCACGAGCGGGTTGTCGTTGAAGAAGATCACCAGGAAGTACGGCGCCATGATCAGCATGGTGAGGGGCGTCGTCGTCGAACCGATGTCTTCCTGACGCGAGACCATCGCGGCCGCGGCGGCGAACAGCGACGCGAGCAGGATGAAGCCGAAGAAGAAGAACACCGCGAACCACGCGATGGGACCGCCGAGACCCTGCAGAAGCGCCGTCTGGCCTGTTACGGATAGGCCGACGACCGCGATGGCGGCGAGTCCCAGAATCTGGGCCATCGCGAGGATCGTGTTGCCGATCACTTTGCCGGCGAGCAGCGCGCGAGTGGGAACGGCCGAGATCAGGATTTCTACCACGCGGGTCTGCTTCTCTTCGACGACGCTCTGCGCGATCGTGCCGCCGAACAGCGAGGCCGCGAGCAGGAAGACGGCCCCGAACCCGATGGCGACCAGGTAGCGGAGCGCGCCGCCGGTCTCGTCCCGGTCGAGCAGTTCGACGGTGGGGGTCTGAGCAAGCAGCAACAGCAGTGTGGTGGGCGCGGACGACTCCGCGATCAGTGTGATGCCGACGGGCGACGAGGAGTCGCCGACGATCGCCGCGTCCACCTCTCCGTCGCGAACGAGGATCTCGGCTGCCGCGCGATCGCCGGCCTCGGTGATGTCGAGACCGTCGATGCCCTGCACCTGTGACGACGCGTCCGGGGTGACCGCGACAGGGATGCCCGAGCTGTCGCTCGCGGTGAACCCTCCCCACACCACGCCGGCGAGGGCGAGCGCGAACAGGATCGCCGTCGAGATCAAGAAGGCCTTCGAGCGGAGCTTCGACCCGATCTCGCGCTCGGCGACCAGGTAGACGCTCTGCGCCGTCGACGGCGCCGGAAGGCTGGCGGGGGATGTCGTGGAGGTGCTCACTGGATGACCTCCTTGAAGATCTGGGCGAGAGTCGGATGCTGGGGCGCGAAGCTCGTCACATCACCGCGGTCGACGGCGCGGCGCAGAACGGCCTGCGCAGTCTCTTCGGTGTCGGTGTCGAACAGGGCATAGCCCCCGTCGAACTCGAGCACGGTGACTCCGGGAACCTCGCGTACCCAGCCGGCGTCGGCCGCGGAGACGAGCTCGAAGCGCTGGGCGGAGTGCTGGGCGCGGAGGCTATCGCGGCTTCCCGCGGCGCGGATCGTGCCGTTGGCGATGATGACGAGGTCGTCGCAGAGGCGCTCGACGACGTCGAGCTGATGGGACGAGAACAACACCGCGGTGCCCTCGGCTGCACGCGCCTGCAGGACGCCCGCGACGACGTCGACGGCGAGGGGGTCGAGACCCGAGAAGGGTTCATCGAGGATCAGGACCTCGGGGTCGTGCACCAGCGCCGCGGCGATCTGAGCGCGCTGCTGGTTGCCGAGAGAGAGGGTCTCGACGTTGTCGCCGAGGCGCTCGCCGAGTCCGAGCTGCTTGAGCAGGCTCTGAGCCCGCGTGGTCGCCTCGGCCTTCGAATAGCCATGCAGGCGGGCCAGGTAGACGATGTGCTCGAGCACCTTCATCTTCGGGTACAGGCCGCGCTCCTCGGGCATGTAGCCGAACCGGCGTCGGTCGGACGATGACACAGCGGCGCCATCGATGGCGACCTGTCCGGCGTCCTTACCGAGGACGCCCAGGACGATGCGCATGGTCGTCGTCTTGCCTGCGCCGTTGCCGCCGACGAATCCCGTCAGGCGACCCGGTAGGACATCGAACGAGACATCGTCGAGCACTCGACGTCCCCCGTAGCTCTTCGTGATACCGGTCAATCGCAGCATCCGTCGTCCTTTCCGTAAGTGTGATTCCACGCTACGGAGGGCGCGGCGGCGGGACATCCCCCTGGTGGGGGGTCTTCGTCCTCCGGCGCGCGGGGGAGGAGGGATCAGGCGAAGCCGTTGCGGTGGGCCCAGACGACCGCAGCGACACGGTCGCGGGCACCGAGCTTCTGCAGAACGTTCGACACGTGGGTCTTGACCGTCGCCTCGCCGATCACGAGTCGTGCGGCGATCTCGGCGTTGCTGAGGGCCTGGGCCAGCAGGCGGAGGACGTCGACCTCGCGCTCGGTGAAGGGCGGCGCGCCACCACCGGGCGCGGCCGACTGAACGGCAGCGGGCTGGGCGTGTTCCGATTCGCCCGCGAACCGGGCGATGACCCGCCGCGTGACTTCGGGCGCGAGCAGGGCGTCACCGGATGCCACGACGCGCACCGCCGCGACGAGGTCTTCGGGTCCCGCGTTCTTCAGCAGAAATCCGCTCGCTCCGGCGGCGAGAGCTTGGAAGAGGTAGTCGTCGCGATCGAACGTGGTGACGATCAGGACGGCCGCCGCGCTGTCGGGATCCGCCACGATCCGTCGCGTCGCCTCGAGCCCGTCGAGTACGGGCATCTGGACATCCATGCAGATGACGTCGGGACGTAGTGAGCTCGCTTGCTCGACCGCTGCCGCGCCATTCTCGGCCTCGCCGACGACGGTGATGCCTCCCGCCGCCTCGAGGATCATCCGAAACCCCGTCCGCATGACGGCATGGTCGTCGGCGAGGAGGACGCGGATGGGTCGCTCCGCCGTTCCTTCGGCGTTCACAAGAGCTCCGCGGCGGGTTGGCGGGGTACTCGCACACGAACGAGGTATCCGCCGCGCGAGCGCGGTCCGGCGTCGATCGTTCCGCCCGAGGCGCTCGCGCGCTCGCGCATGCCGACGAGTCCCAGGCCTCCGCCGGTCGGCACGCCGGTGCGGCCGGTGTTCGTGACTTCGATCTCGACCGCGTCGGGGCTGTAGCGCAGGCGCACATCTGCGCGGGCGTCGGGTCCACCGTGTCGACGGGCGTTCGTCAGGGCCTCTTGCACGATGCGGTACAGGTTCACCTGGACGACGTCCGGAACGCTCCAGGGTTCGCCGAGCTCGGTCAGTGTCGTCGGCAGACCCGCGCCGACGGCGTGCTCGACGAGTCCTGGCAACCCCGTGAGTCTGACGGTGGACGCGGCATCGTCGGCCCCCTCGATGGTGGGCTCATCGGGCGTGCGCAAGGTGCCCAGCAGGTGGCGGAGTTCGTCGAGCGCGTCCCGAGCGGATGTCTCGATGCCCGACAGCGCTCGCCGCGTCGCGGCCGGATCGGTGTCGAGCACCGCACGAGCGGCGCCCGCCTGCACTCCCATCGCTGAGACATGGTGGGCAACGACGTCGTGCAGCTCGCGGGCGATGCGGAGTCGGTCGAGAGCAACCGCCTGCCGAGCGGTCACCTCGCGCTCGCGCGCGAGCTGCGCGGTTCGTTCTTCGAGCTCTGATCGTTCGCGGGCCGCCGCGTAGGCGCGGTTGCCGAAGTAGTAGGCGCCACCGAAGTAGAGGGCGTTGATGAAGAACTGGATCAGCATGAACGCGACGTACGGCGAGAAGACGCCCACGCGCGAGAATCCCTCTTCGGTCGGGGCGGTCGCATCCTGGAACGTCGTCACCAGCAGCCACACAAACATGCCCGCGATGATCACGCCGCGCACGATCGCCGCGCGGCGACGGTCGTCTACCCAGGCGCCCACGGTGTAGATCGCGATAAACATCGCGATGTTCCCGACGTAGATCTCGGGAACCCGCAGGCTGACGGCCACGAAGTAGGCGGCGCACACCACAACGGCCACGGTTGCCGGAAAGCGGCGGCGCAGGGCGAGGGGAGCCGTGACGATCGCGGCGTAGACGAGACCCCATGCGAGGGAGGCTTGCTCGTCGCCGTACAACCCCGCGACCGACGTGAGGGCGGCGCTCAAGACCCCACCCACGAGCAGTACCGCGGCCAGCAGAGTGTCGCTGCGGAGGTACGCGGTCGTGGGCGATCGACGACCGGGCATCGTCAGGTTGTCGCTCATTCCTCCACGCTACGACGACGAGCGCGCCGGGACATCCGTCGGACGGGGGAGAAGGCGACGCGTCAGCCGAAGATCATCGGCACGTCGTCGTCGTCCGCCGTGCCGAGAAGCTCGAGGTCGGCCACGACCGGAACGTGGTCGCTGGGAATTTCGCCCTTGCGCTCGTTACGATGAATGGCTGCGCCACGGACTGCGTCGGACACGGCATGCGAGCCGAGGATGAAGTCGATGCGCAGACCCTCGTTGCGGGGGAATCGCAGCTGCTTGTAGTCCCAGTAGGTGAAGCCGGTCGGCACGAGCGGACGCACGACATCCGCCAGGCCCGCCTCTTCCAGCGCTCGGAAGGCGGCGCGCTCGGGCTCCGAGATGTGCGTCGACACGCCCGGCACGAGCGACGGGTCGCCGTTGTCGGCATCCGTCGGCACGATGTTGAAGTCGCCCACCAGGGCGAGTGCCGAGTCGGGGTCGCGCTGCAGGGTGGTGCGCACGTGGTCGGTCAGCGCACCCAGCCAGTCGAGCTTGTAGACGTAGTGCGGGTCATCGAGCGCGCGGCCGTTGGGAACGTAGAGGCTCCAGACGCGCACCCCGTCGATCGTCGCGCCGATCGCCCGCGCTTCGAGCGGCGCATCCGGCCCCTCGTGTCCCTTGGCGAATCCCGGCATGCCCGGAAAGGAATGTTCGATGTCGGACAGGGGCAGACGGCTCGCAATGGCGACACCGTTCCACTGGTTGAGGCCGTGGGCCTCGACCGTGTAGCCCGCCTCTTCGAACTGCGCGTACGGGAACTGATCGGGGCGGCATTTGATCTCTTGCATCGCCAACACGTCGATGTCTTCGCGGACCGCGAAGGCGACCGTGCGCTCGACGCGTGCACGGATGGAGTTGACGTTCCAGGTGGCGAGCCGCATTTCTCCAGCCTAGGAGGTGGCGGTGACGGTCCGGTGCTGGTCGGTATCGGCCGGCATCGGCTGAACGTCGGTGGCGCGACTCCCGTTGAGCAGGACGATCGCGACCCCCGCGCCGCAGAGGACGAACCCGGCGAGGGTGAGCGGCGTCAGCGGCTCGCCGAGCAGGATCGCCCCGGCGATCGCCGTCGTCGGCGCGATGAGGAAGAGCAGCGCATTGAGTGCCGTGACACCCACCCTGCGTAGCAGCCGCCAGTACAGTCCGTAGGCGGCGAGCGTGGGTGAGAGTGCCGCGAAGGCCGTCGCCATCCAAAACGACGCGGATGCCGGTGGCGCGAGGGTCCCGGTCGCCGCTGCAAGCAGGATCATCGCGAGAGCGGTCACGGTGACGTGCACCGTGAGTGTGACGAGCACCGGCGGTTGGGCGCGTGTGCGCCGCTCGATGAAGGTTCCGACGATCAAGCAGGCCATCGCGAGGGCCGGCAGGAGGTACGCGACCGAAGGAGCATCCGAACCGCCGATCTGCGTCTGCACGACCAGCGCGACACCGGCCGCACCCGTCCCGAGGCCCGCCCACTGCGCGCCCCGCACCCGCAGGCCCAGCAGTGGGCCGACGAGTGTCGCCACGACGAGGGGCTGCACCGCGTCGATGAGCGCGGTCGTACCGGTCGTGATGCCGACGGCGATCGACCCGTACACGCTCACGCAGTAGCCGAACTGCGCGAAGACCCCGATCGTCGCTTGCCGCCGGATCGTCCCGCGCGTGACACCTCGAGCCGCGCCCGAGACCCGGACGATGACGAGTAGCACCGCGGCGAGCGGAACGAAGCGCCAGACCAGCAGGGTGGTCGGCGCGACATCCACCGTGGCAATGGCGGCGACGAGAAAGCCCGAGCTCCACGTCAGTACGAAGGCAGCGGCCGCGATGGTCGTCAGCGTCATCGAAAGTATACCGACCTGTTTACTCACGGCATTGACTATACAGGTTGGTATACTTTCGTCATGACGTCCCCCGTTCCGGTTCTGCCTCCTCTCACCCCGGGCGCTCGACGAGTCCTGGACGCGGCATCCGAGCTGTTCTACGAGCGCGGAATCCATGCCGTCGGGGTCGACACGATCGCCGACGCCGCGGGCGTGACGAAGAAGACTCTGTACGACCGGTTCGGTTCGAAAGAGGCGCTCGTCGTGTCGTACCTACAGCATCGAGACGAGCGGTGGCGGACTCACGTCGCCGACCACCTCGCGCGCGTTCCGGACCCTGGAACCGACCGCATTCTCGCGATCTTCGACGCGGCCATCTCGTGGTCGGGCGCCAACAGTCCGAAGGGATGCAGCGCAATCAACGCCCGCGCCGAGATCGGCGACGGACACGACGGCAGCCCGGTCTTCCCCGAGGTGGCACGGCAGAAAACGTGGCTGCTCGAGCAGTTCAGCGCGCTCTGCCGCGAGGCGGGCGTGCCGCAGGCCGACCAGATGGCGTGTCACCTCATGCTGCTCTACGAGGGCGCGATCGTCACCGTCGGGATGGAGACGTTCACGCAGCCGTTCGAGCTCGCGCGAGGGGTATCTCGCTCCCTCCTCGAGGCGGCGGTGAAGCCCGCCCCCGCGCCCTAGACTCGAGCCCATGACCGCGTCGACACCCGAAATCGAAGCCGACCGCCAGCGGCTCATTGCCCTCATCTCTGACGAGGCCGTGTTCCACGGGGACTTCACCCTCTCGAGCGGCAAGCAGGCGAACTACTACGTCGATATGCGCAAGCTCACGCTCGACCACCGCGCCGCGCCCGCGATCGGCCGCATCATGCTCGATCTGATCGCCGACATCCCCGACGTCGCATCGGTGGGAGGCCTGACCCTCGGCGCCGACCCGATCGCGAACTCGATCATGCACGAGTCGGTGCACGCGGGTCGCCCGCTCGATGCTTTCGTGGTGCGCAAAGAACCGAAGGACCACGGTCGCGGTCGTCAGATCGAGGGCGCGGATGTCGCGGGCAAGCGTGTCGTCGTTGTCGAAGACACGTCGACCACGGGTCAGTCGGCGCTGAAAGCCGTCGAGGCGCTGCGTCGCGAGGGTGCCGAGGTCGTTGCGGTCGCCGTGATCGTGGATCGGGCGACCGGGGCTCAGGCGGCCGTCGAGGCCGCCGGGCTCGAGTGGCGCGCGGCGATCGGGCTGGCCGACCTGGGTCTCGAGCCGCAGTAAGCCGTCTTGTGGGGCCGGGCTGGTCGCCTCGACAAACTCAGCGACCGTGAGGTCGCCCCCGGCCTAGCCGAGATCAGTCGTCGCGGCCACGACCACGCCACCACGCGACGACGAACGCCACGAGCGTGCCCCCGACGATGAGCGTCGACACGGCGAAGATCAGGTCTCGATCTGACATGAGTGTTCCTAGGGTCGGCGCCCCGCCGCAGCCTCGGCCACGATGCGGGCGATACGCGCCGCTCGCGTCTCGGGGCGCTTTGCGCTCGCGATCTGCGTGAGGCCGTAGGTCCGGACGGACGGCGGGAAGCCGTCCCACGCCGCGCGCGCCTCGGGCACGGCGTCGAGTGCCGCGGCGAACTCGGGCGGCTCGATCAGCGCCTCGGGGCCATCGAGCATCGTCCACGTGCCGTTCGCCTTCGCGATCTCGATGGCGCGGATGCCGGCGGCCTCGAGCTGCCCCGCCGCCTCCAGGATCTCGACGCGGGCCTTGTTGGTGCCCGCCCACCCGCTGTTCGCTCGCCGCGGGGCGAACCAGAGCCCGGATGTCTCGTCGTCGAACACGCGGACCGGACCGTCGATCCACCCAAAGCACAGGGCCTGCCGGATCGCGTCTTCGTACGGGATGTGGAGGTGGGTGAAGCCCTTGCGGCCACGCACCAGCCACGCGCCCTTGGAGTCCGCGTGGTTCTCGGCGAGCCACGCGCGCCAGGTTGCGGCATCCGCTGCCCGCACCCGCTCGCCGTCGTCCAACACACCCATGCCGCGACGATACCGCGGGGGTCAGACATCCGTAACGGTGGCCCGCGCCTGAGAGCGGGTCAGATGACCTCGGGCAGCTCGGTCTCGGCGGGCTCCGCAGCGACCAGGTCGGCGACCGAGTCGAGCACCTCGTCGGGCCGGAACGGGTAGCGCTCGATCTCGGCGGCGTCGCTGATGCCCGTGAGGACGAGCACGGTGTGCAGGCCGGCCTCGATGCCGGCCACGATGTCGGTGTCCATCCGGTCGCCGATCATCCCGGTGTTCTCGGAGTGTGCGCCGATTCTGTTCATGGCCGAGCGGAACATCATCGGATTGGGCTTGCCGACGACATACGGTTCCTTGCCCGTGGCCCTCGTGATGAGGGCCGCGAAGGAGCCGGTTGCGGGAACGACACCCGAGGGCGTCGGGCCCGTGGCATCCGGGTTCGTCACGATGAACCGCGCGCCCGCGTTGATGAAGCGAATGGCCTGGGTGATGGCCTCGAACGAGTACTGGCGGGTCTCGCCGACGACGACGTAGTCGGGCTGGGACTCGGTGATGATGTAGCCGGCCTCATGCAGCGCGGTCGTCAGCCCGGCCTCGCCGATCACGAACGCCGTGCCGCCGGGCAGCTGTGAGGCGAGGAAGTCCGCCGTCGCCAGGGCCGAGGTCCAGATACGGTCCTCGGGCACGTCCAGGCCGGAGGCGCGGAGGCGTGCGCTCAGGTCGCGCGGCGTGAAGATCGGATTGTTCGTCAGCACGAGAAACGGGGTGCCCTGGTGGCGCCACTGTTCGAGCAACTCGGCCGCACCCGGGACCGGGCGGTTATCGTGCACGAGCACGCCGTCCATGTCGGTCAACCAACACTCGATGTCGGCCCTCGTGCGCGTGAGGGAGCGGTCTGCGGCCATGCCGCCAGCCTAGGCCGGATGGGTCGGATTGCGCGCTGTCCCAGAGCGGGTTCGACGCCGAGGTGCGGCGCGTCGTCGGCGTCTGGCCGTACTGTCGAGACATGAGCGCCCGACGCGATCAGTGGAACCCGACGTCACTCCCGCCTCAGGCCGGACGCGTCTTCCTCGTGACCGGCTCGAATGCGGGTCTCGGCTATTTCGCGAGCGAGCAGCTGGCTCGCGCCGGGGCGCACGTGATCATGTCGGGGCGAAACCCGAATCGACTCGCCGCGGCCCGTGCCGCGATCGGTCGGCGAATACCGGATGCCTCGGTCGAGACGATGCTGCTCGACACCAGCAACCTGGGTTCGGTGCGTGCTGCCGCGGCATCCGTCGGCGGTCGCGATCGCCTCGACGGGGTGCTGCTGAACGCCGGCATCGTGCACCCGCCCCGCACGCGCGAGGTGACGGCGGATGGCGACGAACTCGTCCTTGCGACGAACGTGCTCGGCCACTTCGCGCTCGCCGGGGCGCTGTTGCCCGTGCTAGAGCGCGCCGAGCTGCCCGCGCGAATGGTCTGGCTCGGCAGCTTGTCGACGGCCATGGGCTCATACGATCCGGTCGACCCCCAGCTGGAGACGGACTACTCGCCCTGGCGGGCATACGTGCAGTCGAAGGTCATCGCGCAGGCGCTGGGTTTCGAAGCCGATCGCCGGCTGCGTGCCCACGGCCTCGCGGTGCGCAGCCTGGTCGCCCATCCCGGATATTCGGTGAGTGGACGCACCACCGGCATCCGTGGAGTCAACGAGCCCACGCGTGGCGCGCGCTTCTTCGACAACCTGCAGGCAGCGGTGACGCAGTCCAAAGAGCGCGGGGCGTGGGCGCCGGTGCGTGCGCTCATCGACCCGGATGCCGAGGGCGGCACGTTCTGGGGCCCGAAGGGTGGACTCAGGGGCATGCCGCGAATAGCGCGTCCGGCTGCGCTGACCGCAGATCCCGCGCGTGGCGAGAGGCTGTGGGCGTTCTGCGAAGAAGTCGCGGCGGTGCAGTGGCCCTCGGATCAGGGGTCTTCCGGCCGGAGGCGCTGGCGCCGTCGGTCAGGCCGATAGCCACACGGCCGCGGCCGCACCCTCGGGGAGCGCAATCGGCCCGCTGTCTCCTTCGAGGATCTCGCGTGAGATCACCCGGACGCTCGCCCCGACCTCGACACCCCGCTCTTCGAGGTGACGCAACAGCGGGGCGTCCCGGTCGCTCACGCGCAGAACGCGGCCCTCGTGCCCCGGGGCGGCATGGGCGAGCAAGACGAACCTCACGCGCTCGACCCGACCCTCGGCATCCGGAATGGCGTCGCCGTGCGGATCGAAGCGGGGGCGACCGAGACGCTCGTCGATTCCCTCGAGCAGCCGGTCGCTGATCGTGTGCTCGAGGACCTCGGCTTCATCGTGCACTTCGTCCCAGCCATACCCGAACTCGCGTACGAGCCAGGTTTCGATCAGGCGGTGCCTGCGGATGATTCCGCTGGCGCGGCGGCGGCCCTCATCCGTGAGCGTCACCGGGCCGTAGGGGCGGTGGGTGACGAGCCCCTGCGCGGCGAGCTTCTGGACCATCTCGGTGACGCTCGAGGGTGCGAGACCGAGTTCGCCCGCGAGCTGCGACGGGGTGATCTGGCGATCTTGCCACTCGGTGTGGTGGTAGATCGCCTTGAGGTAGTCGTCGACCACGGCGCTCGGGGGTGCCATTGCCTCAGGGTACCGTCCGAGGATTACGGCGATGTTTGATCACGGCGCTGTGTGGGTCAGTAACGTCAGGCGCCGGTGAACACGAGGAACAGCAGTACCGCGTTGAGCGTGACCAGGAAGACGCTCGCGAGGATGCCCCCGATCGTCGTGAGGGGCCGGTTGCGGTACTCCCCGAGCGTGCGCTGCTGGGCGGTCAGCACCACCAGTGGGATGAGGGCGAACGGGATGCCGAACGAGAGCACGACCTGGCTGAGCACGAGCGCGAAGGTCGGATCGAACCCCGCGCCGAGTATCAGGAGCGCGGGGATCAGCGTGACGAGGCGGCGGACGAGCAGGGGCACGCGTACCCGCAGCAGGCCGCTCATGATCTCGGCGCCCGCGTATGCGCCGACCGACGTGGACGCGAGCCCCGACGCGAGTAGTCCCACCGCGAACAGGGTCGCGACGAGCGGTCCCAGTCCGTCGCGGAGCGCCGCGTAGGCGCCCTCGAGGCTGTCGGTGCCGGGTACGCCCTCGAGATTCGCCGCCGCGAGCAGAAGGATGCAGAGATTCACCGTGCCCGCGATGATCATGGCGATCGAGACATCCCACCGCGTCGCCCGCAGCAGGCGCTCCGTGCTGACCCCGCGAAGCGTCGCGAGCTCATCGCCCGCGTGACGCGTCGGGGCCGGAGCGAGGGCTCCCCCTGTCGTGGGGTGGGTTGTCGTGGAGCGGGGCGGGGCGAACCGGTCGCGAGAGAGCGCCGAGTGGGCATAGATCGCGTGGGGCATGATCGTTGCGCCGAGGATGGATGCGGCAAGTAGCACCGAACCCGCATCCTCGAAGCGCGGGACCAAGCCCCCGACGATCCCGGCGGGGTCAGGAGGGCCGACGAAGACCCCCGCGGTGAAGCCGACCGCGATGATGACCATCAGGGCGATGACCGCGTTCTCGAACGGGCGGGCACCGCGCTTGGACTGCACGAGCAGCAGGCCGATCGAGACGACGCCGGTGATCACGCCGCCCCACAGCAGGGGGATTCCGAAGAGCAGGTTGAGCGCTACGGCGCCGCCGATCACCTCGGCCACATCGGTGGCCATCGCCACGAGTTCGGCCTGGAGCCAGTAGGCGCGGCGGGCCCATCGGTTGCGCAGGCGTCGACCGAGCACCTCGGGCAGGCTCTCGCCCGTGACGATGCCGAGCTTGGCCGAGAGATATTGGACCAGCCACGCCATGACGTTGCCGATCACGACGACCCAGACGAGCAGGTACCCGTACTGGGCGCCCGCGGTCATGTTGCTCGCGACATTGCCGGGATCGAGGTAGGCGACGCCCGCGACGAGGGCGGGACCGATCAGCCACGCGATCTTCGGCGTGCTGACGGCCCCGCCGACCTCATGCGTCGCGCCTTGTTGCGCGGTCGAATTTTTCGGCACACCGAAACCCTAGCCATATTTCGGGTGCCCGAAAAGAGCGTCTGGCGCCGAGTGCGCCCGTTCGCGTCGAGACCACCCCTTGTCCGCGGTGCAGAACCGGCGGTCTCGGTGCTACCGGGCGCATTCGCGTGCATCGGGCCGGGCTCGGCGGGGCCGCGAAGCGCGCAGAGGAAGAGGAGATGCGACCACGGATACGCTGGCCCGGTGACGGACGCGACCGAGACCGGGCCCGAGGCGGAGGCGGCCGTCGGCGTCGGGCCGTGGCCGGGCGGACCGGATGCCTGGCCCGACGACCCGCGCTTCGACCCGGTTCTTCTCGCCGAGGGTGATCGGCGAAACGTTGTCGATCAGTACCGCTACTGGTCGATGGACGCGATCATCGCGGACCTGGATGAGCGCCGGCATCCGTTCCATGTCGCGATCGAGAACTGGCAGCACGACATGAACATCGGATCAATCGTTCGCACCGCCAACGCGTTCCTCGCCGAGGCCGTGCACATCATCGGTCGCCGTCGCTGGAACCGCCGCGGCGCAATGGTGACCGACCGCTACCAGCACGTCATTCACCACGAGGATGTGGCGGCCTTTGCGGCCTGGGCGGCGGAGCGGCAGCTGCCGATCGTCGCGATCGACAACGTCGAGGGATCCGTCGCGCTCGATCGATCCGACCTGCCCGAGCGTTGCATCCTGATCTTCGGGCAGGAGGGTCCCGGGCTCTCGCCCGAGGCGCTCGCCGCCGCATCCTCCGTCGTCGAGATCACGCAGTACGGCTCGACCCGCTCGCTCAACGCCAGCGCCGCGGCCGCCGTCGTGATGTACGACTGGGCCCGCCGCTACGCCCCATCCTGACCGCTACTGGACAGTGCTCCTAGTGGGCGCCGATGCGCTGCCAGGCCGTGCCGCGCACGCGCCAGCCGAGCGTCAGCAAGCGCGCGCACAGATACACGCCGAAAAAGGATGCCGCGAGCCACGCGAGCCCGCCCGCGCCCGTGACCGCGGTCACCGAGACGATGACCAGCACCGGTAGGAAGACGACGAGGTTCACAACGCCCGCGAGAGCCAGATACGCGGCGTCGCCCGCGCCGATCAGCACGCCGTCGAGCACGAACACCACGCCGGCGACGGGCTGCGCGATGGCGAGGACGAGCAGAGCCGGCAAGATGAGCGCGGCGAGGGCGGGTGATCCCGTGAACACGAGCCCGATCGCGCCCGAGAACACCGCGATCACGGCGCCCACGATCACGCCGAACCACACGCCCCAGGCCACCGTCCGGCCGAGCACGCGGCGCACGCCGGCGGCATCGCCCGCGCCCAGGCCTTTGCCGACGAGGGCCTGTGCGGCGATCGCGAGTGCGTCGAGGGCGAACGCGGCGGCCGAGAAGATCGTGAACACCACCTGGTACCCGGCGAGCTCTTCCGGGCCCATTGCGGTCGCGACGACAACGGTCGAGAGCAGGGCGACCCGCAGACTCACCGTGCGCAAGAACAGCCAGCCGCCCGATCGTGCCGACCCGCCGATTCCCTCGCGTTGGGGACGCAGGCGGGCCGAGTGTCGAGACGCGAGGCGTCCGATCACGACGACGTACGCCGCGACCATTGCCCACTGCGCGATCACGGTGCCGATCGCGGAGCCCGCGATCCCCCAGCCGAAACCGTAGATCAGCAGGAAGTTGAGTCCCGCGTTCGCGGCGAACCCGAGGCCGGCGATCCAGAGCGGCGTGACGGTGTCCTGCATCCCGCGCAGCAGCCCCGTCGCGGCGAACACGATCAACATGGCGGGCAGCCCGCCCATCGACAGCCCCAGGTAGATGCGCGCCTGCTCGGCTACCTCGGGCGTCGGGCCGAAGACACCGACGAGCGCGGGGGTGGCGAGCCATCCCCCGAGAGCCAGAACGGCGCCGACGCCCAGCGCCAGCCACATCCCGTCGATCCCGACCGAGACCGCGCGCGACGGATCACCCGCGCCGAATCGTCGAGCCACGGCGGGCGTCGTGGAGTAGGCAAGGAAGATCATCAGTCCGACGATCGTCTGCAGCACGGCCGACGCGATCCCGAGTCCTGCCAAGGGGTCCACTCCCAGGTGGCCGACCAGGGCCGCGTCGACGATGAGGAACGCCGGTTCGGCGACCAGCGCCCCGAGGGCCGGAACCGCGAGGCGCAAAATGTCTCTATTCAGCCCCGCGCTCGTCGGCCCCGCGCTCGGCACGCGTTCGGCGAAGCGCTCGGGATCGGTCACTCCTCGAGCCTAGGAGGGGCTACCCCTATTCGGCGCGCCCGGTCAAGGGGATACCACGGGTGTCGTCGCGCCCTATTCTGGAACGTATGGCCGACGCTCTGCGCTCCGGTCTCGCGCTCGATGATTTGAGTCCCGAGATCCGCCCCCAGGATGACCTTTTCCGCCACGTAAATGGCGCGTGGCTGGAGAGAACCGAGATCCCCGACGACAAGGCGCGCTGGGGATCGTTCCACGCCCTTGCCGAGCAGGCCGAAGAGCATGTCCGCGAGATCATCGAGCAGTCGCAGCTGGCCGAACCGGGCACCGAGACCCGCAAGATCGGTGACCTGTTCACGAGCTTCATGGATACCGAGCGGATCACCGAGCTGGGTGCGAGCCCGATCGCCCCGCAGCTCGAGCGCGTCGGCGCGATCGAGGATCTCACCGGCCTGCTGACGGTCGTCGGCGACCTCGAGCGCGAGGGCGTCGGGGGACTGCTCGGCCTGTATGTGGAGCCCGACCCGGGCTCGCCGGACCGCTACGTCCCGTTCTTCTTGCAGGGCGGCATCACGCTCCCCGACGAGAGCTACTACCGTCTGCCGAACTTCGCAGAACTGCGCCTCGCGTACCGCGCACACATCGAGCGGATGCTGGAGCTCGCTGGAGTCGCGGATGCCCCCGCCGCCGCGGACCGGATCTTCGCGCTCGAGACCGAGCTCGCCACGCACCACTGGGACAACGTGAAGAGTCGCGACGCGGTCGCGACCTACAACCTGATGTCGTGGGACGACTTCGCGACACTCGCCGGTGTCGATCTCGCGCCCTGGCTCTCGGCCGTCGCCCCGGGTCACGAGGAGGCCTTCGCCGAGGTCGTCGTGTCTCAGCCGAGCTTCGTGGAGGGGCTCGGACCGCTCCTCACCGAAGAACGGCTCGAGGACTGGCGTGCCTGGCTGGCATACAAGGTCATCCACGCCGCCGCCGCGTTCCTGTCGGACGACTTCGTCGCTGAGAACTTCGCCTTCTTCGGGACGCAGATGACGGGTGTTCCCGTGAACCGCGAGCGTTGGAAGCGCGGCGTGAGCCTGACGCAGGCCGCTCTCGGCGAGGCCATCGGCAAGGTCTATGTCGAGCGCCACTTCCCGCCGACGGCGAAAGAGGCGATGGATGAACTCGTCGCCAACCTCATCGAGGCCTATCGCCAGAGCATCACCGACCTCGAATGGATGAGCCCCGAGACGCGGGAGCGCGCTCTCGACAAGCTCGACAAGTTCACGCCCAAGATCGGCTACCCCGACGTGTGGCGCGACTACGACGCGCTCGAGATCGACGCCACCGACCTCGTCGGCAACATCCGCCGCGCTCACGTCGCCGAACACGACCGCCAGCTCACCAAGGTCGGCGGCCCGATCGACCGTGACGAATGGCACATGACTCCGCAGACCGTCAACGCGTACTACAACCCGCTGATGAACGAGATCGTGTTTCCCGCCGCGATCTTGCAGTATCCGTTCTTCGACGCCGACCGCGACGCCGCCGCGAACTACGGGGGGATCGGCGCCGTCATCGGTCACGAGATCGGGCACGGCTTCGACGACCAGGGCAGCCGTTTCGATGGAGACGGTCGCCTGCACGACTGGTGGACGGATGCCGACCGCGTTGCCTTCGAAGAGCGCACCTCGAGCCTGATCGCCCAGTACGACGCTCTTTCGCCCGTGGGATTGCCGGATCATCACGTCAACGGTGCGCTGACGATCGGCGAGAACATCGGCGACCTGGGTGGCCTCGGCATCGCGCTGAAAGCGTACGAGCTGTCGCTCGGTGGCGAGGAGTCGCCGGTCATCGAGGGCTGCACGGGAACGCAACGCCTGCTGCTGTCATGGGCGCAGGTCTGGCAGCAGAAGGGTCGCGATGCCGAAACCATCCGTCTGCTGACGATCGACCCGCACTCGCCCAACGAGTTCCGCTGCAACCAGATCGTCCGGAACATCGATGCGTTCTACGATGCTTTCGAGGTCACCCCCGACGACGCGCTCTGGCTTGATCCGGCGGAACGTGTCACGATCTGGTGACACCCTTCTCATAACCCGCATCGGAAGGACGCCCCTCGTGGGTACGCCCCCTGAGCCCGTCCGGGACGCATCGTCCCGCCCTGGGTCGCGCCGCGGCGGGCATCGCACGAAGCGCCGCGACGCCGCCGGCCGCCGCTCCTTCGCGTCATCGCTGAAGGCGCTCGACGCGCTCGCTGTCTCGGGCGCCCGGGTGTCGGTGCACGTGGCGGACCTCGACACCGACAAGATCGTGCTGGCCGGGGACGACTTCCTGACGAGCCCGATCGGTGGCCTCGGCATCCTGCCCCTCCTCATCGAGGTCGCCGCCCGCTTCGATGACGGATCGCTCGATCCGCTCGAGATCGTCGAGCGCGCCCGCATCGAGCAGGTCGAGGGGGCCGGTGTGTGGCGGCACCTGCGCGCGCCCGCCCTGCCGCTCTGCGACCTCGCGGTGCTGGCCGCCGCGACGGGCGACTCGCTCGCGGTGAACCTGCTGCTGGACCGAGTGGGCATGGATAGCGTGCACACGCGGATCGATTCACTCGGGCTGGAACGTGTCGCGCTCCTCGACCGTCTGCGTGATCGACGGGGTCCGGATCACGCGCCGCATTTCGCACTGGGTTCGGCGCGCGAGCTGGCCGGGCTCTTCGCCGCCATGGTCAACACCAGCCTCGTCAACGCGGCCGTGAGCGCGCAGGTGTCGGAGTGGTTGAGCCTGAACCAGGATCTCAGCCTGGTCGCATCCGCCACGGGTCTCGATCCGTTCGCGCACGAGGACGATCACGGGCTGCTCTTCGTGAACAAGACGGGACGGGATGCCGGGGTGCGTGCCGAGGCGGGTGTGCTGGCCGGCCCCCGCGCGGGCGTCGCCTACGCGCTGATCGTCTGCTTCGATGACCTCTCGATCGCGCATCGCCTGCGTGCGCACGACGCGTTCCGCACGCTGGGCGTCGACCTCATGGAATACGTGTACTGACCCGCCGCGCCGCGCCGGGCCGCGCCGGGCTGATGGCTCGGCCCCGTGCGTCCTTCTCCGCGAGATCTGTCTTCGCGCGTGCATCACATTCGCTCGACGCAGATGGTGGGCGTTGTCGCTAAAGACCCACCATCTGCGACGGTTGAACGTGAGCGGCACGAGTTCAGTCGTCGCGAGTGGTGGATGTGATCGCCGCGCACGCGCAATTTGCGGCGAGTGAAAGAAACGCGAACGGATGCCTCAGATGCCGCTCTGCGCGCTGTCGTGGCGCGGCGTGGGTATTTCGTGGCGCGGTGTTCGGCGACGAGGTGAGGCGAGGCGGGCGAGCGGATGCCTAGGCCTCGAGCGAGTCGACCAGGGTGAGGCCCCGCCGGGCCCACTCGATCTCGCCACGGGCGCGCTCGACCAGCCCCTCATAGGCAAAGCGCTTGTATGCGACAACGCGCCCGCGCTCGGACTCGGGGGTGATCGCGAGGCGGCGCATCAGCATGGGGTTGTCGCGCGCGTCGATGCGGCGGAGCTCCCCCTCCCACTGCTCGAGCTCGCTCTCCCATTGCGCGATATGTGCCCGTAGGAACGCGCGGGCATCGTCGGGTGCCGCGACCTCGAGGTAGGCGGCGCGCAGGTGTGCGGGGTCCCGGACGCGCTGGTAGTCGAGCGGCGCTACCATCCACGCAACGAACGCCGCATCGCCCGCGGGAGTCACATGGTAGAGCCGGCGGGTACCGCGCTCGCCGCGCAGCTGATCCTCACCCTCGACGAGTCCCTCGGACTCCATCTTGCGCAGTTCGGGGTAGATCTGCGAGTCGGGGGCATGCCAGACATGGCCGACCGAGAGCGAGAACTGCTTCTGCAGGTCGTAACCCGATTGCGGCCCCACGCGCAGGAGGGCGAGCAGTGCGTAACGCAGGCTCATCTATCCTCCTCTTCGACGGTCACCCGAGGTTAGCAATCCCGGGGAGCGGGAATGGTGCGAGGGGGCCCGAGCTCATGCCCGGACCCCCTCGAGTCAATCAGCTACTCAGTTCGAGTAGCCCGTGCGCCAACCGCCCTGGTACGTCGCGCGGGCGACGGTGGAGTAGGGGATCGGGCTGACCACGGCGCGAACCTCGGTCTGCTCGTGCGGCTCGACGGAGGCCTTCTTGGTGCCGCCGTTCGGCTCGCCCCAGACGACCTTGATCTCGGTGCCCTCGGGCACGGACGGGTCGATCGTCGCGAGCGAGAGGCCGCGGCGCTCGTTGGAGGAGTAGCCGGTGAACATCGAGTATCCGACGACCGTGCCATCGGCGTCCACGACCGAGTCGTAGTTCGCCGAGCCGTAGTTGGCCAGCGGCAGATCGAAGAACTTGTAGTTCGGGCCGTCGACGTTCAGCAGCGACGTCCAGACCTTGCCGAGGTCGTCGGCGTCCCACGCCAGCGTGACCTTCTTGCGCTGCGCGGACTGGTCCATCTTCTCGAGCGCCTCGCGGCCGATGAAGTCGTGGTCGAACTTCACGAACGAGCCGTAGCCGAGCTCGTACGGCGTGAGGTAGTAGTCCTCGATGTTGTCGGAGACGAACGAGCCGGCGAGCGTGCCGGTGGCCTCGTAGCTGTCGGCCGGCAGCCATTCGCGGTATGCCTGCTCTTCGGCGCCGGTGTAGATCGCGGGGAGGGGCGAGGGAATCCAGCCCGACTCGAGCGTGTTCGACGGGTAAGCGCGCGAACCGACGGGCACCAGGCCGAACTCGGCGCCGGCCTCGACGATGGCGTCGCGGATCTGGTGGTGCTCGGCGTAGGGGCCCCAGATCTCGAGACCGGGCGCACCGGCCATGCCGTGGCGGAGGGTACGCACGTCCATGCCGTCGATCTTCATCGTCGACATGTTGAAGAAGCCGAGCTTCTCGAGCGGTCCGCCGTTGAGCTTCTCGATGACGGCCCAGGCGTTCGGGCCCTGGATCTGGAAACGGTAGTACTTGCGCGAGACGGCGTCGCCGTACGGGCGCGAGGGGGAGCGGCGGTCGACCTCGATCTCGAGGTTCGGGTAGTCGCCCGTCTCAGCGTGGAACATCAGCCAGTTCGACGCGGGCGCGCGGCCGACGTAGACGTACTCGTCCTCGGCCTCGCGGAAGAGGATGCCGTCACCGATGACGTGGCCCGAGGCCGTGGTCGGGACGTACTGCTTGGCCTTGTTGACGGCGAAGTTCGCGACCGAGTTGATCGCGGTGTCCGAGATCAACTTGATGGCATCGGATCCCTTGAGGAACACGTTGTCCATGTGGTGCGACTGGTCGTAGAGGACGGCCGTGTCGCGCCAGGCCTTCTGCTCCTTGATCCAGTTCTGGAAGTCGGCCGGAACGACCGGGTAGATGTACGAGCCGATCTGCGAGTTACGCAGGAGTTCGACGGGGCTTCCTGCCGCGTCGATGACTTCCTGCAGATTCTTAGGTGCCACGTTGGACCTCTCTTTTCTGGGATGCGGGCTGGTGCCCGCGGGGTTGGGTTAAAAGACGATGGTGTGGTTGCCGTGCCGGATGACACGGTCGTCGGCGTGCCATTCGACGGCGCGCGAGAGCACGGCACGCTCGACGTAGGCGCCACGGGCCTGCAGGTCCGCGGCCGTGTGGACGTGGGTGACCCGGGCGACGTCCTGCTCGATGATCGGGCCCTCGTCGAGGTCTTTCGTCACATAGTGGCTCGTCGCGCCGATGAGTTTGACCCCGCGTTCCTTGGCCTTCTTGTAGGGACCTGCGCCGATGAAGGCGGGCAGGAACGAGTGGTGGATGTTGATCACCGGGACTCCGACGTCGGTGATGAAGTCGTCCGACAGGATCTGCATGTACCGCGCCAGCACCACGAAGTCCACGTTGCCGGCGAGCAGGCGGATGATCTCGGCTTCGGCGGCGGACTTGTCCGGTCCCTGTGAGGGAACGTGGAAGAACGGAATACCGAAGGAGCGAACGTCGTCCGCCGTGTTGGTGTGGTTGGAGATCACCATCGGGATGGTGACGTTCAACTCGCCGCGGCGGTGGCGCCACAGCAGCTCGAGCAGGCAGTGGTCGGAGGTCGAGGCGAGTATCGCCATCCGCTTCGGCACCGAACGATCGGTGAGTTTCCACTCCAGGCCGAGCGAGGAGATCGTCTCGGTCAGGTCCGCCTCGATCTCATCGAACGCCGCCGTCAGGTTCGGGCGATGGAAGACGACACGCTGGAAGAACGCGCCCCCGTCCGCGTCGTCGGAGTACTGATCCAGCGCGACGATGTTGCCCTTGTTGCGGGTGATCAGGGCCGAGACGGCCGAGACGATGCCCGGGTGGTCCGGGCCGTAGACGATCAGGCATGCCTGATCGATTCGGGATGCGATGTGCACACTCACGCTGGGCTCCTAGCTCATTCCGTCGACGTACTGGTGTGCCCAGTCTGCCGTGGCCTTGAGTCCACCGAAGGTGTAGAAATGCAGCTTCACCTCGCCCGACGCCGGGTCCTCGGCCAGCAGGGCAGAGAGGTCGGTCACGAACTTGTCGGGGCCCGCGGTGCCCATCAGGTTGGTGAGCGAGAAGCCGTACTTCTTGACGATCATCGCGTTGGCGCCGACACCGAAGCGACGCGCGAAGTTGATCAGGCGCTTGATTCCGGCGGGGCCGGGCGTGCCGATGCGAATCGTGGATTCGATGCCGCGGCCGCGAACACCCTGCACCCACTCGATCACCGGGTCGGTGTCGAAAGCGAACTGGGTGAGGATCGTGGCGTCGAGGCCCTGTTCCTTGAGCGCGGCCGACTTGTCCTCGAGGTGTCGCCAGAGCACGTCCTTGGCGATGTCGGGGTGGCCCTCGGGGTAGCCGGCGATCGAGACTTCCTTGACACCGTACTTCTGGAGCAGGCCGGTCTGGATGACCGACAGCGAGTCGGGGTACGGGCCCTCGGGCTCGGCGGGGTCTCCACCCACGGCGAAAACGCTCTCCGTCGCGCCGACCTCTTGCAGCCGCCCGAGGAACTCTTCGAGCTGGTCTTGAGATGACAGTCGGCGGGCCGAGATGTGCGGGACCGGGATGAAGCCCATGTCACGCACGGCCTTCGAGGCGGTGACGCGCATGTCGAGGTCTTCGTTGCCGAGGAACGTGACGTTGATCTTCGTTCCGGCAGGGATCGAATCCTTCGCCTCGGTCAGGCCCGGGACGTCCTTACCGGTCATCTCGAGGGAGTAATTGCTGACCAATTCCAAAGCTGCGGCCTTATTGACCGGCTGAGTAGAACGTGACACTGATCGAGGTCCTTTCCGCTCTCAGTACGGAGTGCGTCCTCGCAGCTCCTGGTTCCGAGATTACCTATCTACATAGGGAATGTCCAGAGGGAAATCGGATGCGTCGGCTCAGGCGCGTTCGTTCCGTGCGGCCGATGCGACGCCGGCCTCGCTCTCGAGGGTCATGAGCGCGCGGGTTTCTTTGAGCATCGCGAGCAAGAGGTCGTTCAGCTGCGTGATCTGTTCCGCAGCGAGGTGCGAGAGGACGATCTCCTGCCCGCGCAGCGAGATCGGCAACATCATGTCGTGCATCTCGGCGCCGGCGCGAGTGAGGAACATGGGGCGCGAACCACGGGGCCCCTCGAGCAACACGATCAGCCGACGGTCGGTGAGGACGCTGACGCTCTTCGAGACGACGGCCTTGTTCATGGACGTGTACTCCGCGATGTCGGTAGCCGCCATCCCGGGACGCACGCCGAGGGACGAGATCACCCTCCAATCGTTCGTGCCGAGCCCGAATCGTCGACGTAGCTCGTGCGATTCGCGCCAGACGAGGGCGTTGGACAACAGGGCGAGCAGTCGGGGCGTGAAGTGATCGGGATCGATGGCGTTCCCGAGCGGCTCGGTGATGACATCGGGATGGCGATCTACGCCATCCGCCCCGGTGGTGTCCATTCCCAGTCCTTCCATATTGTCGCCTCGTGGCCACAGGCCTGCGATCGGGGTTTGTATGACGCGGCGCCCGGCTCCTGATGGATCCGGGCGCCGCGTCGAGCAAAGTCGATCAGTGCGCCATCTGTGCGAGGGCCTCGGGGTCGATGACCCCGATCGACCGGGTGTCCTGGAACGCCCGGATGCCCTCGATGCCCTGTTCGCGGCCCATGCCCGACTGCTTCATGCCGCCGAACGGAGCCCGCAGGTCGAGGCGCGTGGCGCCGTGGTCGTTGAGCCAGACGTATCCGCAGACGAGCTGGCTGCCGATACGGGTCGCGGTCTCGGGGTTCGCGGTCCAGACGCTTCCGCAGAGTCCGCCCCACGTGTCGTTGGCGACGCGCACGGCCTCCTCTTCGGTGTCGAACGGGAGGATCGGGATGACCGGGCCGAACTGCTCCTGCGTCACGACGCGCAGTGACGGGTCCGGGTCGACGACGATCGCCGGGCGCAGGAAGTTGCCGCCGGCGAGGTCGCCGCCGGGCAGCTCGCCGAATTCGAGCACGGTCGCGCCCGAATCCTTGGCCTCTTCGATGATCTCGGCGACGAACGCCTTCTGCACGGGGGAGTGCAGGGGGCCCATCGTCGTGTCCGCGTCGAGCCCGTAGCCGATGACGACCTTCTCGAGCCGTGCCGACAGCCCGTCGACGACCTCCTGCATCCGCGAACGATGCACGTAAACGCGCTTCGCGTTCATGCAGATCTGTCCCGTGGAGTCGAAGATCGCCGCGTAGAGGCGGTCGAGGTGCACGTCGTCGATGATGGCGTCCTCGGCGAAGATCGCCGCGTCGTTGCCGCCCAGCTCGAGGGTCACCCGCGTCAGCGTTTTCGCTGCCATCTCCATGATCCGCTTGCCGCCGTTGACGGACCCCGTGAAGCACACCTTGGCGATGTCGGGGTTCTGGATCAGGGCACCCATGTTCTCGTCCTTACCCGTGACGACGTTCAGCACGCCCGCGGGCAGCTTCTCGGCCACGCGCTGAACGAGGCGAGTCGTCGCGAGCGGCGCCGAGGGCGGCGGCTTGACGATGACGGTGTTTCCGGCAAGCAGCGCGTGCGGGAGCGACGCGGCGAGAATCGCGATCGGCCAGTTGAACGGGACGATGATCGTCACGACCCCGAGCGACTGGTACGACACCTCGGTGTTGACCGGGATGCCGGGCATGACCGGGAGGGTCTTGCCGGTGTCGACCTCGTCGGCGATCATGAGCGCGAGATTCCAGCGGATCTCGAACACCAGGGCGTCGACCCAGGACTCCATGCGGACCTTGCCGTTCTCCTGCGACAGGATGGCGGCGTCGTTGTCGCGTTCGTCCGCGATTCCGACGATCGCGTCGGCCATCTGGCGCGCGCGTTCGGGTGTCGATAGGGCAGACCAGGCCGGGTAGGCGGCCTTTGCGGCGGCCACGGCGTCGGCGACGTCAGCGGCGGAGGCTGCGGCAGCCTCGCCCACGACGACTCCGGGCTTGGCCGGGTCGGCGACCGAAAGCGTCTCCGCCGTCTGCCGTTCCTGGCCACCGATGAACAATCCCGTACGAACGGGGGCTTCAGTACTCAACGTGTCGGACAAGCCGACCACCCACCTCTCTGTGTGTTTGTCGAACAAAAGCATGCTGCCTTCACCTGCGCCATGATGGCACGGGTTTCGGGCGTCGGTCTCGGGTTTCGTGAAGTCATCTTCGACCTTCCTGAAGTTTACCTACATTCTTGTTTACCTGTAAATGAGTTCGTGCTAACGTCTCCCAGGTCAGCCCCCTCGGGCCCGGCTGACACGGTCGATGGAGACGCAGAGGTGCTGCGCGCATCGACATCCATGTCATCAAAGAGGAGGCAGAGGATGGTTCGAGAGAGCCTTGTCGCACAGGCCGAAAGGCCCGATGTCGCGCAGTTGGAAGATCTCGCGTTCGAGCTGCGGCAGAAGCTTCTGCACCTGTGCGGAACCTACGAGGGCGCGGTGCACATCGGCGGCGACCTGTCGTCGGCCGACATCTTCACCGCGCTGTTCGAGTACGGCCTCGTGGTCGACCCGACCGACATCACCAACCCTTCTCGCGACCGCTTCGTGCTGAGCAAGGGCCACGCCGCCGTCGCGATGTACATCGCCATGGCGATCCGCGGGTTCTTCTCCTACGACGGCATCGTTGACACGTACGGCCAGCTCGACAGCGCGTACGGCATGCACCCCTGCAAGGTCCAGCTGCCGGGCGTCGAAGCATCCACGGGTTCGCTCGGACATGGACTGCCGCTCGCGGTCGGGATGGCCCTCAGCGCCCGCGGCCGCGGCGAGACCCACCGCGTCATCACCCTCATGGGCGACGGCGAGACCGGCGAAGGCTCCGTCTGGGAGGCGGCTCTCGTGGCCAACTCGAACAAGCTCGGCAATCTCGTCGCCTTCATCGACCGCAACCACCAGCTCATGACGAGCTTCGACGAGGAGCGCGTCGTCCTCGAGCCCTACCCCGACAAGTGGGCGGCATTCGGATGGAACGTGATTCACGTCGACGGTCATGACATGAGCGCTCTGGTGGGCGCGATCGACCAGCTGCCCGCGACCGACAGCGACAAGCCCACCGTCGTGATCTGCGAGACGGTCAAGGGCAAGGGCGTCGACTTCATGGAGCGCAACCTCGCCTGGCACGCCGGATCCCTCGGCGCTGCCGACCTCGAACGCGCGATGGCCGCGCTTTCCGCCACCCGTGTCAAGGAGTCCGTCTGATGCCCGTCACCTTCACCTTCGGAGAATTTCTCGGCGCCCGTTCCGTCATCGGCACGACGCTCGCAGAGCTGGGCGACGAATACCCGAACCTCTGGGTGCTGACCCCCGACATCGGGGCCACGCTCGTGGAGTTCCGCGACAAGTTCCCCGAGCGCTTCCTCGACGTCGGACTCTCGGAACAGGCCTGTGTCGGCATCGCGGCCGGGCTCGCCTACGACGGCAACATCCCCGTCGTGTCGGGCATGCTTCCGTTCCTCTCGATGCGCGCGCTGGAGCAGATCCGTACGGATGTCTGCTACCCGAACCTGCCCGTGAAGATCATCGGCACCCACGGTGGTCTCGTCGGCAACGGTGGCTCGACCCACTACGCGGTCGAAGACCTCACCCTGATGGGCGCGCTGACCAACATGACCGTGACATCCATCGGCGACCCGCTCATGGTGGGTGAGGTGCTGCGCCAGTCCATGACGATGACGGGGCCGATCTACATCCGCCTCGCGGTCGGCAAGAAGGACAAGGTCCTGTACGAACCCGGCACCCAGGACATCCGTATCGGCAAGGGGATCATCGCCCGCGAGGGCACCGACGCGACGATCTTCACCCACGGCACCACGGTTGCCCAGGCCCTCGATGCCGCGGACGAACTCGCCAAGGACGGTCGCTCGATCCGCGTCGTGGATATGTGGACGCTGAAGCCGATCGACGAGGAGCTCATCATCCGCTCCGCCGCCGAGACCGATGGCCGGTTCATCGTGCTCGAGGATCACCTGGCCTACGGCGGCCTCGCGACGCGTGTCGCGGATGTCGTCATCGACAACGGCGTGCATCTGAAGGCGTTCGAACGCCTCGGCATCCCGCAGGTCTACGCCGGTTTCGGGGAAGACGAGCAGCTGCGCGACAAGCACGGGTATGGCCTCGAGGCCACGATCGCGGCAACGCGAAGGGTCATCGCCGCCCAGGGCTGACCTTCAACGGGCACCCCCGGTCGATTTCACCGAACGTACTCAACGGAGAGCCATGAGAACAGTAGCCGTCACCAAGGTCGGAAGCCTGCGGGACCCCGACGAGGATTCCCGCGGCGTCATCGGCGTCGTTGACTTCCCCGAGCAACCGCTCGGACCCGAGGACGTCCGCATCCGCATCGCCTACGCGGCGATCTGCGGATCGGACCCGCACCTGGCCGAAGGATTCTTCGGCACCGATGTGCCGATCGGACTGGGGCACGAGATCTCGGGCGTCGTCGAGGCGCTCGGAGATGCCGCTCACCGCAACGGCCTGCAGGTCGGCGACCGGGTCGCCGGCAACTTCCTGCGGTTCTGCGGCACCTGCCGGCCCTGCCAGGAGGGACGCCAGCAGTTCTGCGAGAACATCCAGGAGTACAACCGACCCGGCATGGCTGAGACGGTGACATGGCACGAGTCGCAGGTCTACCGACTGCCCGACGACGTGTCCCTCCTGCAGGGGTGCATCCTCGAGCCCACATCGGTCGCCGTGCGCATCGCGGACAAGACCCGGATCCGCGTCGGTGATCGCGTGGCGATCTGCGGCGGCGGGCCGATCGGGCAGCTCACGCTCCAGGTCATGAAGATGTACGGAGCCACGTCGCTCACGATGATCGAACCGATCGAAGGCCGTCGCGAGATGGCCCTCCGACACGGCGCCGAGCACGTCATCGACCCGGTCGGCGAGAACCAGTTCGAGCGCGCCGATGCCTACACGTCCGGCCGCGGATACGACATCGTGATCGATGCTTCCGGGTCGCCGCGCGCCGTGCAGGGGTTGCTCGACATCGCGGCCAAGGGCGGCACCGTTATCTACGGCGCGATGTATCCCGCGGAGTTCGCGATGCCGCTGAACCTCTCGGACTACCTGTACCTGAAGGAGCTGACGCTCACGGGCGTCTTCGTCTCGCCGTACGCGTTCCCGCGGGCGCTGCAGGTCCTGCCGCACCTCGATGTCGACGAACTCACCGCCGCGGTATTCGATCTCGATGACGCACCAGCCGCGTTCGAAGCGCACATGAGCGGCGCGCATCCCAAGGTCGTCATCCGCTGCAACGACCTGTCACAAGCCGCGATCGACCACGCCGAGAATGTCGAGGAACTCGCATGAGTGCGACGGTTCAGCCGGTGCCGGCCATCGAGGCGCGCGGCATCGACAAGCGGTTCGATGGTGTGCACGCGTTGAAGGGCGCCCGCCTGGATGTGCGCTCGGGCGAGATCCATGCCCTTCTCGGTGAGAACGGCGCCGGCAAATCGACGATGATCAAGGTGCTGACGGGCCTGTACGACTCGGACGCGGGAACGATCTGGCGCGATGGCGAAGAGGTCGCCTTCGCCAATGTCCGTGCTGCGAACCGCGCCGGCGTCGTCGCGCTCTACCAGGAGCTGTCGATCATCCCGTCCCTCACGGTCGCGGAGAACATCCTGCTCGGCGAGCAGACACCGCGCCGTGCGGGAATCGTGCAGTGGGGAGCGCTCCGCAAGCAGGCTCGCGAGCAACTCCAGCGCATCCGTCAGAACATCCCGCTCGGAAAGCTCGCTGGCGACCTCTCACCCGTGCAGCAGACCATGGTCGCGTTCGCCCGCGCGCTGGCGACCGATGCGCGGGTCCTCATTCTCGACGAGCCCACGGCGTCCCTGACAGACCTCGAGATCATCGAATTGTTCGGGGTCTTGCGGAGACTACGAGACGAGGGCGTGGCGATTCTCTATGTGTCCCACCGTCTGGAAGAGGTGTTCGAGCTGTGCGACCGCCTCACCATCATGCGTAATGGCGAGACCATCGTCACTAAGAGTGTCGCCGACTCGCACATCGACGAGGTGATCTCCACCATGGTGGGGCGCGAGAGCGGAGCGCTCTACCCGGAACGCGCGACGGCGACCACCGACGTGGCTCTCGTCGTCGAGGGTCTCGACGGCAGACGCGTGAAGGATGTTTCGTTCTCTGCGTACAAGGGCGAGGTGCTCGGTATCGGCGGCCTCGCGGGCGCCGGACGCAGTGAACTTCTGCGAATTCTGTCCGGGGCGCAGAAGCACGTCGGTGGCACGATCACGGTCGGCGGCAAGGTCCTACCGCACTCCCCGGGCGTCGGAAAGGCCCTGGAGGCGGGGATTGCCCTCGTGCCGGAAGAGCGACGGACGCAGGGGGTGATCCTCGGTGCCACGATCCGCGACAACATCGCTCTCGCCAACATCGCCGCGGTCAGCTCGGCGGGAATCGTCTCGGGCGCGAAGATCACCGACATCGTGAACCGCGGAATGTCCGATCTGCGGATCAAGGCGCGAGGCGGGAGCCAGTACGTCTCGGAGCTCTCTGGCGGAAACCAGCAGAAGGTCGTGCTGGCCAAGATGCTCGCGCGCAATCCCCGCGTGCTTCTGCTCGACGAACCGACCCGCGGGATCGATGTCGGGACGAAGGCGGAGATCTACCGCCTGATCCGCCAACTCGTCGCCCAAGGCACCACCGTGATCGCCGTGAGTTCGGAGTTGCCGGAGCTCATGGGCATGAGCGACCGGATCCTGATCATGCACGAGGGTCGGATCTCGGGCGAGGTTCGTGCCGAAGACGCGGACGAAGAACTGCTGTTGTCCTACTGCTATGGAAAGGCCGACCGATGACTACCCCCACACGAAACCCCGGGCTCGAGGAGACCACGGATATCCGGACCGTGCCGAGCCGTTCCATCGGCCAGCGTTTGCTCGCGGGCGGAACGGTACTGGCTCTCGTGGTCCTGGTGATCTTCTTCTTCGCGATGCGCCCGGACGTGTTCTTGTCCTTCACCAATGTGCGCAACATCCTGTACCAGATCGCGATCCTCGCGATCATCGCGGGCGCGCAGACGCTCGTTATGGTCGTCGGTGACTTCGATCTGTCTGTCGCGGCCACGGCAGCGCTCGCTGGAGCGGTTGCGGCGTCCCTCATGCTCAGTGGTACGCCGGTGCCCCTGGCGATTCTCATCGCCATCATCGTCGGCACGCTCATCGGGCTCGCGAACGGTCTGCTGGTCGCCTATCTGAACCTGTCGGCGTTCGTGGCGACGTTGGCCACCCTGAC
Organism: Microbacterium sp. HM-570; assembly: GCF_054165885.1. Lineage (NCBI taxonomy): Bacteria > Bacillati > Actinomycetota > Actinomycetes > Micrococcales > Microbacteriaceae > Microbacterium > Microbacterium sp. HM-570. The sequence goes on along the minus strand of NZ_CM135111.1, from coordinate 1,621,185 downwards.
CTCGGTCACGGGACTCGCGTTCATCGTGACCAGCGGCACCACGCTCTTCAACCTGCCGGCTGAGTTCAACGCTCTGGGGCAGGGTCGATTCCTGGACATCCCGCTTCCGGTCTTCATCGCTATCGCTATCTCGATCATCCTGTGGTTCGTGCTGAAGTACACGACCCTGGGTCGTCGCTGGTACGCCACAGGCGGCAACGTCGAAGTTTCCCGGCTCTCGGGCGTGAACGTGCGATTCGCCCGGCTCACCGCCTTCACCGTCGCAGGCATGGTGGCTGCCATCGGAGGCATCCTGCTCGCCGCGCGGCTCGGAAGCGCCAGCGCCGTGCAGGGCGAGGACAACCTGCTGTTCTCGGTCGCCGCGGTCTTCCTCGGCATGACCGTCGTCCGCTCGGGAGCTGCGAACATCGTCGGCACGATGGTAGGCGTTGCGATCATCGGCGTCATGAGCAACGGCCTGAACATCCTCGGCGTAAACGCCTATGTGCAGCAGGTGGTGACGGGCCTCATCATCATCGCGGCCGTGACCCTTTCGTCGCTCAAGAGTCGAGAACGCTAGCTCGGACTTCCCCGATCTGGGCGGATCCCGATCTGCTCGGGCACCAACAACGCAATTACAACAAAGGAGTGAATTGTGCGAACCACAATCAAGGCGATGACGGCGATAGCCGCCGCCGCAGCATTGGCACTGACCGGCTGCGCAAGCGGCGGCGGCAGCAGCGACGGAGGCGGGGGCGGCGACGACCAGCTCAAGGTCATCGCGTTCACCTCGGGCAACCAGACCCCGATCGGCGCCTGGTGGGTCAAGGCCGTCGAGGCGCAGGCCGAAGAGCTCGACTGGGATCTCACGATGATCCAGGGCGACTTCGACTTCCAGAAGATGAACCCCGCGGTGGAGAGCGCAATCGGTCAGGGCGCCGACGTGATCTACAACGGCTACACGGACGTGGCCTCGATCAGCTCCATCGTCACGGCGGCGAAGGACGCGGGCATCCCAATGTTCGCGATCGATGCGGGCACCGAACCCACCGACGCGTACGCGCTCAACATCACGACCGACCAGCAGGGGATCGTCGACCAGACGCTGGACGCGATCTCCGAGCAGATCGGTGGCCTCGAGGGCAAGAACATCATGGTCATCGGCCATGACCCGCACGCCGGTATCCGGATGCGCGCGGACCTCGCGGCGGCTGATCTCGAAGCCGCCGGCGCAACGCTGGCCGGTGGCGAGATCCAGCAGGTCGTCTCGCCGGCGACGGGTCGCACGGAAGCGCTCGCTATCGTTGCGGACTACCTGACCGCCAACCCGGGCGGCCTCGACGCCGTATGGGTCGGATGGGATGACGCCGCGCTCGGCGCGGTGCAGGCCGTCACCGAGGCCGGCGCCGACACGGTCGTCACCGGAGTCGACGCCGTCAGCGAGTCCATCGCCTCGATCGAAGCCGGCGGGGCGATGCTCGCGACGGTCGAGCAGCCCTGGCCCTCGATCAACGACGACGTCATCGCCGCGATCGTGGAGTTCCTGACGAGTGGCAGCATGCCGGACTCGAATTTCGAGACGGTCAGCACGACACTCGTCAACAAGGCGAATGCGGCGACCATCACGCCGTCCGACCAGCTGGGCTAGCACGACCTCGGTCCGTCGGGGCGCGTGTGCGCACCGCCCCGACGGGCCCTTCCCTACCACCCATATGCAGGCAATGGAGAGAACGCAGATGCGTCTGACAGACAAGGTCGCCCTGATCACGGGCGGCGCAAGCGGGATCGGTCTCGCGACCGTCGAGAAGTTCGTCGCCGAGGGTGCGAGGGTTGTGATCGCCGACATCAACGCCGATCGCGCAGCCGAGGTCGCGACGCGGATCGAAGCACAGACCCCGGGCAGCGCGACCTCTATCGGGGTGGATGTCTCGGTCTACGCCGAGGTGGAGGCGGCCGTGGCGCACGCGGTCTCGGTGTTCGGCAAGCTCGACGTGATCTTCAATAACGCAGGCATTGCGGGCGGCAAGCCGCTTCTGGACCATGACCCGGCGGTCGACTACGCGCCCATGATCCGCGTCGACCAGGACGGTGTCTACTACGGCATCCTCGCCGCCGGTCGGCAGTTCCGCGATCAGGGTACGGGCGGCGTGATCATCAGCACGTCTTCGATCTACGGCGAGCAGGCCGCCGAACTGTCGTTCACCTACAGCGCGGCGAAGGCGGCCGTCATCTCGTTCACGCGCTCCGCCGCCTACGAACTCGCCGAGTTCGGCGTGCGTGCCGTCGCGATCACCCCGGGCCGCGTGGGCACGGCGATCATCAACCAGTTCAGCGACGAGTTGAAGGCGACGTTCGCGGCCGAGCAGCTGCGCAACAAGATGACCGAGCCCGAAGAGATCGCGAACGTCGTGGCGTTCCTTGCGTCCGACGAGGCCAATGTCATCAACGGCACCGTCGTGAGCGTGGACGACGGGTACTCGGTCTTCAAGCAGCGGCTCGACCTGCCGACCTTCTGAGGTGCGCGCATGACTGAAGCTACCGAGACCCCTCCCACTGGGCTCGATGTCGCCTGTCTGCTGAACGTCCTGCTCGCGGACGTCGCGTCGGATCTGATGCCCGCGGCGCTCGACGCACTGGTGGAGGCGGGCTATCGACGGGTTGTTCTGTCGCCCCTGGACCCGACGACGGTAGACATCGCGGACCTGCGGAGGACCTTTGCGGCGCGGGGCATTACACCGATCACGATCGCGGGGCAGGCGCCCGGTGCGGATGTCTCGGCCGACGACGCCGACGAACGTGCAGCGGGAGCAGCGGCGCTGCGAGCGACGGTCGATCTGACCGTCGCGCTCGGTGGCGACCAGATGAACGGCGTGCCCTACGGCCTGTTCGGCCGCGCCAGCGGACCGACGTCACGCGCTGCGTTCGAACGGTCCGCTCTCGAGGTCGGCCGCGTCGCCGACTACGCACATGAGCGCGGCGTCGCGATGACGTTCGAGGTCCTCAATCGCTACGAAACCGCGGCGATCAACACCGCGACACAGGCGATGGAGTACGTCGAGGCGAGCGGATCGGAGCACCTGCGCATCCATCTCGACACCTTCCACATGGCTGTCGAAGAGGGCGACCTCGCCGCGGCGATCACGCACGCGCTGCCGAAGCTCGGCTACCTCGAACTCGGGCAGTCCGGTCGCGGGGGCCTCGGCAGCGGAGCGGTGGACGTGGCCGACCTCGTGCGCCACGCGATCGACAGCGGATACACGGGTCGCATGGGTGTTGAGGCCTTCTCACGCGGGGTAATCTCACCCGAGGCGGGCGACATGCTCGCGATCTGGCGAACCCCTTACCTCGATGGCGTGGGGCTCGCGCAGGAGGCGATGCGCGTCATCCGACGTGGCTTCGGCCTCAGTACCGAGGGTCGTCGAGCGGCGCGGCTCGCGCGGCTCTCGCACGAATAGATCACCGACGGCCCGGGCGATGTCCGGGCATCAACCGAGGAGAACGACATGTCCAGCACGATCACCTCTACCGGCACCCTCATCGATGAGGCGGTGTTCGGCGGCAAGATCTTCATCGACGGCGAATGGGTCGACGGCGAAGGCGGCACGACAGCATCCATCGAACCCGCCACCGGAGCAACCCTCGCGACCGTCGGTATCGCGGGCCCGGGCGACGTCGCCCGCGCCGCGGAAGGCGCCGCGCGGGCCCAGAAGGAGTGGGCGGCGACGCCGCACCCCGTGCGTGCCGCCGTGCTGCGGCGGGCGGGCCAACTGTGGGAGCAGTACGCGGACGAGATCGGCGGCTGGAACACCCGCGAGGTCGGCGCGATCCCGCCCCTCGCCGGATTCGCCCTGCACGTCACCGCGTCCGAATGCTACGAGGCATCCGCTCTGCCCTCGGCTCCGCTCGGGTCGATCCTGTCGAGCGAAGAGCCACGCCTGTCGCTGGCGCAGCAGGTGCCCGTGGGCGTTGTCGGGGTCATCTCGCCGTTCAACGTTCCGCTGATCCTCGGGATCCGGGCCGTGGCTCCGGCCCTCGCCCTCGGCAACGCCGTGATCCTCAAGCCCGACCCGCGCACGATCGTCACGGGTGGCGTGTCGATGGTGCGCATCTTCGAAGAGGCGGGGCTTCCCGCCGGACTCCTGCAGCTCGTCCCGGGTGGCGCGGACGTCGGAGAGGCGATGGTCGCCGACCCCCGCGTGCGCGTCATCGCGTTCACCGGCTCCACGCGAGCGGGCAAGATCGTCGGCGAGCTCGCCGGGCGTCACCTCAAGCGCGCGCACCTCGAGCTCGGCGGAAACTCGGCCTTCATCATCCGCGAGGACGCCGACGTCGCGCAGGCCGTGAACCTCGCGACCTGGGGATCGTTCCTGCACCAGGGACAGATCTGCATGACCGTGGGCCGTCACATCGTGCACGAGTCGATCTTCGAGGCCTACGTCACGGCGCTCGCCGAGAAGGCCGACTCCATGCACGTCGGAGACCCGGCGGCGGGGCAGGTTCACCTCGGGCCGCTCATCGACGAGGTTCAGCGCGATCGTGTCCACACTCTGGTGCAGGATGCCGTCGCGCAGGGCGCCGAACTGCGCGCGGGTGGCACCTTCGAGGACCTGTTCTATCGGCCCACGGTGCTCGCGAACACGCCGAAGGATGCCGCGGCGTATTGCGACGAGGTCTTCGGGCCGGTGGCATCCGTCGTCTCGTACTCGACCGACGACGAGGCCGTGGCTCTGGCCTCGGACACCGATTACGGTCTGTCGCTGGGTATCGTCACGCGCGACGTTTTCGGTGGCCTCGCGATGGCGCAGCGCATCCCCACGGGAATCGTGCACATCAATGACCAGACCGTGAACGATGAGGCCAATTCGCCCTTCGGCGGTGTGGGATCGTCGGGAACCGGATCCCGCCACGGTGGTGCGCAGGCGAGCATCGACGCCTTCACCGAGACGCGCTGGATCACCATGCGCCGCGAGCCGGGTCAGTACCCGCTGTAGAAACTCCCGTACGTCAGTAGACGATGACCGGCTTGACGGTCGCACCGCGGTGCATGTCAGCTGCGGCATCCGCTATCTGGTCGAGCGTGTACGTGCGTTCGAGCTTTTCGAGGGGCAGATTTCCCGCCGCGTGCAGCGCCACGAGCTCGGGGATCAGCGTCCGCGGATCCGTGTCGCCCATCGTCACGCCGCGCAGGATCTTGCCGGTCAGGATGCCCTGGATGTCGACGGGAATCTCGGTGCCGGGCGGCGGTGCGCCGCAGACCAGCACCGTTCCGCGCACGGATGCCGCGTCGAGCGCGCCTCGTGCGACGGTCGGATTTCCGGTCGTGTCGAAGCTCAGCGTCACTCCGCGCCCACCGGTGATCTCGGTCAGGCGGGCTGCGACATCCTCTGTCCGCGCATTGATCGTGTGCGTTGCGCCGAGTTCGCGGGCGAGTTCGAGGCGTTCGTCGACGATGTCGATCGCGATCAGCAGGGCGGGGCTGCGGAGGGCGGCGGCGATCAGACCCGAGAGTCCCACCGCGCCGGTTCCGTAGATGGCGACGGTGTCGGCCGCGCCCGGGTCGAGCACGTTCCACACCGACCCGAACCCCGTGAGCACGCCGCACCCGAGGGGGGCGAGCGCGACGAGATCGGCATCCGCGTCGACCTTGACGATCGACCGTTCGTCGGCGATCGAGAACTGTCCAAAGGATGACTGGCCGAAGAAGTGTGTCGTCAGGGGCTCGCCCGCCCGCGTGACCTGACCGGAGGCGGGATCGCGCAGCATGCCCAGCAGGTTGCGAGGCAGCCACGTTTCGCAATATGCGGGGTGGGTCGACGTGCAGGCCGCGCATTCGCCACAGGAGGTGAAGCTCAGCAGCACCTTGTCGCCGACGTCGACCGACAAGACGCCCGCGCCTACGGCGACGACGACCCCCGCTCCTTCGTGCCCGATGATCCCCGGTGAGGGGAACGGGATGCCGCCCGCGATCACGCCGAGGTCGGTGTGACAGAGTCCCGAGGCCACGAGCTTGACGAGCACCTCGCCGGGACCGGGATCGCCGAACTCGACGTCCGAGACGACCAGCGAGCCCGGGGCATCCAGCACAGCCGCGCGGCCCGCGGTCACTGTGCCGCGCCCTGTTCGAGGTTGAACACGATCGAGTGTGCGCGCTGGTACGACTCCATCGCCTCGGGGCCACCCTCGCGTCCCCACCCGGATGCCTTGACCCCGCCGAACGGCACGGAGGGGTCGAGCAGTGCCCAGCCGTTGACCCAGGTGATGCCGGCCTGCAGCTTCGCGGCGACCCGGTGGGCCTTGGCGAGATCGCTCGTCTGCACACCCGAGGCCAGCCCATACGCAGTGCCGTTCGCGAGCGCGATGGCCTCGTCTTCCGTGTCGAACGGTTCGACGGTGAGCACCGGTCCGAAGACCTCTTCCGCCACGATCTCGGCGCTGCTCGGCAGGCCCGCGAGCACGGTCGGTGCGTAGTAGAAGCCGCCGTCGAGGTCGACCGCGGACCCGCCGGTGATCACCTGGGCGCCGGCAGCGCGGGCGCGCTCGACGATGGCCGAGACCTTGTCGAGCTGGGACTTCGAGGCGAGCGGGCCGATCACTGTTGCGGGATCGTTCGGGCTGCCGAAGGGCACCTGGGGAACGGCCTGACCGAGGATTCCGAGCACCGTCTCGTAGATCGGACGCTCGACGAGCAGGCGGGGACCGGCCATGCAGAACTGCCCGGAGTTGAACACGAATGCCGAGATGATCGTGCCGATCGCCTGGTCGAGGTCGGCGTCCGCGAAGACGATGTTCGCGGCGTTGCCGCCGAGTTCTGCCGTGAAGGGCTTCAGGGTCCGGGCCGCGAGCGCGGCCGCGTGGGCCCCGACATCCGTCGACCCGGTGAAGGCCACCTTGTCGACGTCGGGGTGGCCGACGAGGTGATCGCCGAGCGTCGCCCCCGACCCCGTGACGACGTTGAAGACGCCCGCCGGCACGCCGGCTTCGGTGAGGATCTCGGCCATGATCAGCGCCGACAGCGGGGTGTCGCCGGCCGGCTTGTGGACGATGGTGTTGCCCGCGATGAGGGCCGGGGCGATCTTCGAACTCGACAGGATGAGCGGGAAGTTGAAGGGCGTGATCGCCACGACGACGCCCAGCGGCTCGCGTTTGACGTACGCGTGCGTGTTGCCGGTCGTCTCGCGCACCGATCCGTCGAGGTGGTGACCGAGGCTCGCGTAGTACTCGTAGAGCTCGGCGGCGTTGTTGACGTCCACGAATCGCGCAAACGTGATCGGCTTGCCGACGTTCGCGCTCTCGGCCGCGGCCAGTTCTTCCGTGCGTTCGCGCATGATCTGGTACGCACGCTGCAGGATGCGTGCCCGCTCGCGGGATGACAGCCCCGACCAGACGCCGGAGTCGAAGGCGGCGCGGGCCGCGTCGACGGCGTCGTCGACGTCGGAGACGGTCGCGGCCGCGACCTCGCGCAGGGCGGCACCCGTCGCCGGGTTGACGATGGTCGTGCGGCGTCCGTCCGAGGAGTCGCGCCACTCCCCGTCGATGAATAGGCGTCCCGCGGGGACGGTCGGTGCGACGACGGACGGGTTGTCGATGATGGTCATGATTTCTCATTCCTCAGATGTGGGTTCAGTGCGCCGCGGTCGTGCCGAGCGCGACACGCTCGAGCAGATCGGCGAAGCCTGGGGGGTCTTCTTGGAAGGGCGCGTGGCCGCTCGGCAGGCGCAGAACCTCGCCGCCGGTGCGCGCGGCGAGATGCTCTTGGAACGCGGGCGGGACGACACCGTCGTTCTCGCCGAGGACATACGTCGTCGGCCGCACGCGCCACGCGGCGCGGGTCACGGGTTCCGTGAGCGAACGGTACGACTGGGGTAGGAACAGGTCCGCCATTCCTTCGGCGGCGGGTGCTGCTTCGGGGGGAAGATCGGCCGCGATCATGGCGACGCGCTCCTCGCGCGAACGGCCCATCGTGACCTGGCCGTCCTGGATGCCCCACCACTCCGGCAGCGCGCCACCCATCGATCCCTGCAGGCTCTCGCCGATGTCCAGCGCGAAAGCGCAGACGTACACGAGGTGCTCCACCCGCGGGTGATCGCCGGCGAGCGTGATGGGGACTCCGCCGTAGGAGTGCCCCACGAGGATGACGGGGCCGGGTTCGGCCTCGATCGCGGCGGTCACGGCGGCCGCGTCATCCTCGATTCCGCGCTGTGACGCGGTGGAGGGGAGGGCGACGGCGGTGACGGGCCAACCGCGCTCGCGCAGGATGGCGAGCAGCGGGCCGAATTCCCACGGGCCGACCCAGGCTCCGTGAACGAGGATCAGGCGGGGGCCGGAGCAGTGCGTCATCGTTGACTTCTTTCGCATCGGACGTGCGTACGGCGTCGGTGCCGCGCGACCAGCATGCGCGCATGCGGCGGCGGCGGGTATCCGTAGAACTACCGAATCGGTTGCTGATCGGTATGCGCGCGGTCGTTGAGCGAGCGGAGCGAGTCGAAACGCTCTCCCGTGACGGACGCCGTGGCGCGGTCTCGTCATTTCGTCTCGGCCCTTCGGGCCTCGCTCAATGACCGGGGACGGGCGCGCGCAACGCGTCCCTAGAACGGGGGTGGGTCGGTGTTCGGGCTGAAGTGGACCGCCGGGGGTGGTTTGTCGATGTAGACGTGACCGCCCGGGGATGTCCATTCGAGGATGCCGCCGCCGAGTTGTCGGACCGTCCAGCCCGTTTCACCTTTCAAGGTGTGGTGTCGTTTGCAGAGGCACGCCAAGTTGCCGACATCCGTCGCACCGCCGAGTGCGTAGTCGAGGGTGTGGTCGCGGTCGCACCGGTGGGCAGGTTGCCGACATCCGGGGAATCGGCAGTGCTGATCCCGCGCCCGTAAGAACCGTTTCATGTCTGCGGAGGGTGTGTAGCGGTCCACCGCAAGGACGCACCCGGTGATGGGGTCAGCAAGCACCCGGTCCCAACCCGTCGCGTGCCCCGCAAGTTCGCGGGCCATCGCGGGGTCGACCGGGCAACGCCCCACGAGTTCCGCCGGCTCGTCCGTGACCCCGGCCAACGCGAGGGCGGGAACAGTCACATTCACGATCGCCTTGATCGATCCGAGTCCACCGAATCCGTCCGACATTCCCGCACCTGTCTGCGCATCGGGGGTGGTGGTGAGGAGCATGTCCGCGACCAGGTCCGCACGAATCTGATCGATCGTACGCGCATCGGTGGGGTCGGCGTTCTTGATCGCCTTCGCCTGCTGCGTGACACGGTCGTGCATCGCATGCGCCAACACAGCGGGTTGAACCGACATGAACTCTGCCATCCCGTCCCCGATGTCCCGCACACCCACACCCCGCGACGCCCGTGCCTTCTGGTGGCGTTCGGTCAGTGTCCGGGGCTGCAAAGATTCGGCGAGCCGCGCGAGCGCCGGCCCGAGCCGTCCGGGCGTTGTTCCCTCGGCCCGGACCAGCGCCTCGCGCTCAAACACAGCACGTGCGTCGGCGTCGGTGAGCGGCAACCCGTGTTCCATGATCACCCCAACATGCCCCGAACCGATCCGGCCGTCATCCCACGCTTCGAACGTCGCGGGGAACGACTCCGCCAGCACCGCGGCATCGTTCATCCGGCGCTGCACCGTTCGATCCGACATGCACGCCGCGACCGCCAGCTCCGCCGCCAAAGCACGCACGGGCAGCTCCGCCTCACGCGACGAGACAGACCCCAAATCGGCCACCCGCCGCATCCCGAGATCCGCGGCATCCGCCAGCACCCGCGCCTGCGCAGCCTGCGCCCGCGCGACCGCCCTCGACGCCTCCGCGAACCGGACCGCGAGGTCTCGCGCTTCGGTGTCGACGTCACAGAGATTCGAATACATGTTCTAAATGCTACGGATAGCCTCCGACATCCGAAGCCCGAAAAGCCCCAGAATCACGCCGAAATCGCCACCGCAGAGATGAGAGTTCTCACATCTGCTGATCACCCGCATCCGCGATGGTCGACTCGTACCAGGCCGCGATCTGCGCGCGGGAGGTGAAGCCGAGCTTCACGAGGATCCGTTGCACGTGGGTGTCGATCGTGCGAACCGAAAGCACGAGCCGCTCGGCGATAGCCCGGTTGCTGAGCCCCGCGCGGATGTCCGCTGCCACCTCGGTCTCGCGCGCGCTGAGGCCGGTCGAGGGGCGGCGTGTCGATACGGCGAATGAGACAGCCTCGCTCGGATCGAGTCGTCCACCCGCCGTCATCAATCGTTCGAATGCTCGCTCTCCGAGACGCTCCACGACCACGGCGACGCATCGGTCGTGGTGAGCTGCCATTTGAGGCCCGTGCACGGAGATATCAGAGCCGATGCGCCGCCAGCGACTCTGGGCCGCTCCGAGCAGGATCGCCGATCGCTCGGTCGGCGACCGTGCCGCGTCGACCCAGCTGAGCAGCTCGAGCATGAGACAGTCGCCGACGGGATCGTCGATGCCCTTCTCGGCCGTCAGGGCTTGACGGGCCATCTGCTCGGCACCGTCCAGGTCGTCCTCGATGAAAGAGGACAACGCAAGGGACCACAGTGCGAGGGAACGCATCCATCGCTCGCCGATCGACTCGGCATGGCGCAGCGCGACCTCCGCCGCGACGGACGCGTTGCTCTCGTGCAGGTGGCTGAGGGCGGTCGCCAACTGGAACTGCGCCATCATCGCCTCATCTGGACGTCCGGCCGCCTGCGCGAGCCGGATGGAGTCCTCGAATTCGGCACGCGCGTGTTCCGGTTCGCCCGAGAACAGCGCATGGGTTCCCCTCCAGCGGTGAAATTCGATCTCGAACAGCGCCGAATTCGGCAGGTCGGGGGTCTGGTCGGCGAGAGCCCGCCCTTCCCGCAGATGCTGATCACCCTCGACGAGATCGCCCTGCAGCAGGCACAGCCAGGTAGCCGTGATCAGCGCCGGAATCCGACGTTCGGCACTCGCTCCCGGAAGGGCGAGTACGCGGGTCGCCCACGCCCGGCCCTCGGGCAGAAAGCCGCCCACGCCCCAGTGGTAGCGCAGGTCCGAGAACAATTGGAGGGCCGCGTCAGCGCTCCGTCCGACAGCAGTGGAGAGCGCGGTCTGCAGTTCCGCGTGCTGGACGCGCTGCGTCGCGATGGTCTGTGCCTGGCCGGGACCGTACCAGCGTCGGCATGCGTCTTCCGCGACACGCTGGAAGTGCTCGAGGTGGCGGCGCAGCAACTGGGGCCAGAGTCCGGCCTCTTCGGCGCGCTCCTTGCCGTACTCCCGAATCGTCTCGAGAAGGTGGAAGCGCCCACCCTCGCGGTCCGCCTCGACGACCGACTGGCTGACGAGTTCGTCGAGGGCGTCAACGACCTCGGACTCGCTCCTGCCTGCGACGGCGACCGCCGCGGCGAGGTCGAACGGTCCCGTGAAGACGCTGAGCGATGCCCACAGGGTCCGCTGCGACGGCGTACACAGTTCGTGGCTCCAGTCCACGACAGCGCGGAGGGTTCGCTGGCGAGCGACGGCCGAGCGCGAGGCGCCGCGCAACAGCGTGAACCGCGAAGACAGCCGCCCGGCGAGATCGGGAATGGTGAGTGTGCGCAGTCGAGACGCCGCGAGTTCGATCGCCAACGGCAGCCCGTCGAGCGCGCGGCAGAGTTCCACCGCGGCCTCTTGGTCGTCGGCGCCGAGGCTGAACGAGACATCCGCGGCGCGCGCACGCGCAACGAGCAGTGCGACCGCTTCCGAGGGCTGTCCCGTCGTCGACCTGTCCGTCGAGAGCGGCGGGCCGATCGAGAGGGGAGGGACGGCGAAGGCCTGCTCGCCGTCCAGTTCCAGACGGCGTCGGCTGGTGGCGAGGATGGATAGCTGGGGCATGGCATCCAGCAGGTCATCCACGAGAGCGGCGACGGCGTCGATCAGATGCTCGCAGTTGTCGAGCACGAGCAGGGCGGGTCCGTCGCCGAGCACGTCGATGATGAAGTCCAGCGGGTCGCGCGCCGACTGGTCACCGAGGGGGAGGGCACGCGCGACGGCGAGGGGCAGCAGACGCGCGTCGTGCACGGTGTCGAGCGGCACGAACCAGCAGTCGATCCCCGCGTGCTCCGCATGGGCGTTCGCGGCGCGCGTCGCCAGGCGTGTTTTGCCCGCGCCGCCGACGCCCGTCAGGGTGACCAGGCGCGAGGTATCCAGGAGCGCGGCCAGCATGTCCAGCTCACGGTGGCGACCCACGAACTCGCTGCGAGGCTCTGTGATCATCGAGTTTCCGGCACCTTTGCTTCGGTCTCGCCATTATCCCGCGCGGACCGCGCCGTCCGCGCCGTCCGCGCGGTCCCGCGTTCGCCCGAATGTCGACGATTCCGGGATTTCGGGATAAGCGGAACCGTGGGTGCGTCGGCGCCCGACCTCGCCGCTGATCAGGCCGATCACGGCGAACCCGGCCATCGCGGCGAGCGCGGGAACGGGCGTCTGGGTTCCGAGGATTCCACCCAACGGTGACGCGCCCGCGCCGAACACGAACTGCGTGAAGCCGAGCACCGCCGATCCCGCGCCCGCGATCCCGACGGCCGCGCCGACCGCGAGCGCCGACGCGGTCGACATGACGGCGCCGCAGCCCACCGCGAAGACGCAGACGAGCACGATGTAGACCGGCAGTGTCAAGACACCCACCGTGGCGATGGCGGCCGCGGATCCTGCGGCGAGCAACACCAGCAGCTGGGCGTAGCGCAGCGTCGATGCCGCACCGATCCGGTCGCCCACATGTGCGGTGATCGCCGCCCCGAACATGATGGCGACCGAACTCAGCGAGAAGATCAGCGAATAACCGAGCGGCGAGACGCCGAAGACCTCCTGTGCGAGGAACGAGGACGAACTGATGTACGCCATCAGGGCCCCGTACCCCGCCGCGAAGGCGATGGCGTACCCGAGGTAGCCGCTGTCACGCAGCAGTCGGCTCACGTTCGTCACCAGAGCGCGGATCGTCAGGGGATGCCGCGACGCTCGCGGGAGGGTCTCCGGGATCTTCAGCATCGCGGCCAGCAGCATCCCGGTCGCGATGATCGCGAGCCCCAGCAGCGCCGTGCGCCACCCACCCCACTGCGTGAGCAAGGCGCCGAGCGGACTGGCGATCGCGGGACCCAGAGCGATGAAGACGAACAGGGTGCCGAAGGCGCGGACGGCCGCAGCGCGGTCCGCCAGATCGGAGACGATCGCGCGCGCCAGCACGACCCCCGCCGCCCCCGCCGCCCCCTGTACTGCCCGCACCGCGACGAGCACCTCGAGCGTCGGGCTCATCGAGGCCACGTAGCAGCACAGGGTGAAGACGGCGAGCGCGACGGTGAGGGTGCGCCGCCGACCGAGCGCGTCCGATACCGACCCGATCAGCAGCTGCCCGATGGCGGCGCCCAGCAGGAAAGCGGTGAGAGTCAGCTGCACGGCCGAGGCCCCGACCCCGAGGTCCTCCATGATTCCGGGGAACGACGGCAGGTAGAGGTCGGTCGAGAGCGACCCGGCCATCGCGACGTAGCCGAGCACGACCATGAGTCCCGGCCGGATGCCCCGGGGGGTCGGTGCTGCGGCGGATGTCACCCCCGTGACTGCGCCACGGCGTCGTCCGGGCGGAATCCCTTTTTGGCCAACTGGATCTGCTCGTACACGTGGTGGCGGAGCTCGGTAAACCGCTGCATCGACCGGGTCTCGAGTTGATCCCGCTCGTCGGGGAGGTCGACGATGAGGTCTTCCTGGACGATTGTGGGCGAGCTCGAGAGCATGATCACGCGGTTGCCGAGGTAGACGGATTCGTCGATGTCGTGCGTGACGAAGAGCACCGAGATCCCGAGCTCCTTACGGACCTTGCGCACGAGGTCTTCGAGGTCGGCACGGGTCTGCGCGTCGACGGCTGCGAAGGGCTCGTCCATCAGGAGAACCTCGGGCTGGTACGCGATCGCCCGGGCGATCGCGACGCGCTGCTGCATTCCACCCGAGAGCTGCCACGGATAGGACTTCGGCACGTGAGAGAGCCCGACGTTGTCGAGGGCCTCGGCGACGAGGCGTGAGCGCTCCTCCTTCGGCATACCCGCATTCTTGAGCGGCAGCTCGACGTTCTCGGCGACACGCAGCCAGGGGAAGAGCGAGCGGCCGTACTCCTGGAAGACCACGGCCATCTTCTTCGGGGGTGAGGTCACCCTCTTCCCGTCCAGCACGACGTCGCCGCTCGTGGGCGAGAGCAGGCCAGCGATGCATTTCAGCAGCGTGGTCTTGCCCGAGCCCGACGGACCGACGAGGCACGTGAGCTCGTTTTTGCCCAGATCGAAAGTCAGGTCGCGGACGGCCTCGATCGGCCCGCCGTCGGTTTCGTAGATCTTCTGCAGCCCGCGCACCGACAGCAGCGTTTCCTCCGGCGGGAGGGTCCGGCCGTGCGAGACGGTGTTGAGGGGAGCGGAGGTGTCAGGAAGCATTTTCGAGGTCCTTCAGTCCGTGGTACCAACGCAGGATGCGTCGCTCGAAGATTCGGAAGACGACGGCGACGCCGTAGCCCAGAAGTCCCAGCACGAGGATGCCCGACCACATCTCGGGAATCGCGAAGGTGCGCTGAAACTGGATGATCGTGAAGCCAAGGCCCGCGGTCGTGTTGAACATCTCGGAGATGACCATGAGGATCAGTCCGATCGGCAGGCACTGTCGTACCCCGGCCATGATCTGCGGCGCTGCGCCGGGCAACACCTGGAAGCGCACCCGTCGGAAACCCTGGATGCCGTACGAGCGGCTCGTTTCGTTCTGCACCGAGTCGGCTGCGCGCACGCCCTCGACCGTGTTGAGCAGAACGGGCCAGATCGATGCCAAGGCGATGATGAAGATCTTCATCGCGTCGTTCGGGCCGATCAGCAGCAGCAGCGGCGGGATCAGCACGGGCGCGGGAAGGGCACGGAAGAACTCGAACGTCGGCTCGGTGAGCGAGCGCAGGTCCCGGTTGAGGCCGACGACGACGCCCACCAGCACACCGAGAACGATGGCGATGACGACACCGATACCGAAGCGCATGATGCTCGGCAGCACGTCCAGCCAGAGTCGTGGACCGAACCACGTCTCGAAGAACGTGACGAGGATCTCGCCCGGGCTCGGGAAGAAGAAGTTCGGCGAGATCGCCGTGGCGAGCCACCACAGGCTGATCAGGATGACTGGTAGGCCGAAGGTGAACCCGATCCAGACGAGTGGCTTTCTCATTCCGCCGCCTCCCCTCGGACCGACTGATGCCACGACAGCGTCGCGCGCTCGAGGATGCGAGCGCCCGTGTTGATGAGAATGCCGAGAAAGCCGGTCGCGAGCAGCAGGGCATACATGGTGGAGTACTGTCCGCCGTTCTGCGCCTTCAGAATCTCGGCCCCGAGTCCCGCGTGCCGATGATCAGCTGTGCGGTGATCGCGAGGATCAGTGCCACCGCCGCCGCCAGGCGGATACCGGTCATGAGATAGGGGAGGGTAGTCGGGAAGACGATGTCGCGCACGCGCTGCCACTTCGAGAAGCCGTAGCTCCGGCCCGTAGACATCGCGACGGTGTCGACATCGGCGACGCCGTAGAGCACCTGGATGAAGATCTGCCAGAACGCGGCGTAAACGATCAGCAGCAGGCTGGCCTCGATCCGCAGGCCGAACAGCAGCACCGCGAGCGGGATCAGTGCGACGGAGGGGACGGGGCGGAGGAACTCGACCGTGGAGTTAGTGAATCGCCGCAGGAACGGCGACAGCCCGATGACGATGCCGAGCACGGTAGCCAGCACGAGGGCGATGCCGAGGCCCAGGCCCCAGGCGAAAAGGGTCTGTCCCACGGCGACCCAGAAGTCGCCCAGCGTGAGCACCTGGACGAGCCGGGGAATCACCTCGGTCGGTGGGGGCAGGTAGCGGGGATCCGCCAGCCCGAACCGTGAGGCACCTTCCCACAGCAGAAGGACGATCAGGATGCCTGTTCCGCCCAAGATCGCGCGGCGCGAGCGGTAGCTGCGCTTTCGGGTGCGGGCACGCGCTATCGCGACGGTCGTGGTGACGGTCTGGCCGTCGTCGGGCGGTGCGATGGTCATCGGCGTCCCTCTCTCAGCGTCCCGCGAGTTCCGTGTCGAGTTCGGCGGCGAAGCGGGCGCGGAGGTCGGCCTTGCGCACCTTGCCGCTCGCCGTGCGCGGCAGTTCGTCGACGAAGACGACCCGCTTGGGGATCTTGTAGCGCGCGAGGCGGCCCGACAGGTGCTCGGCGATTGCGCCCGACTCGAGCGACTCGCCTGGCTTGAGGGCGACGATCGCGACAGGGACTTCGCCCCACTTCGGATCGGGTACCCCGATGATCGCCACCGCGGCGATCGAGGGGAGCTCCATGATGCGACCCTCGACCTCGGCAGAGTAGATGTTCTCGCCACCCGAGATGATCATGTCTTTGAGCCGGTCGGAGATGAAGATGTATCCGTCCTCGTCCACATAGCCGAGGTCGCCGGAGCGGAACCAGCCGTCGACGAAAGCGGCAGCCGTCGCCTCGGGGCGGCGCCAGTACTCCGTGATCACGTTCGGGCCCTTGACCCAGATCTCACCGACCTCGCCCGGGGCGACGGTGCGACCGTTCTCGTCGACGATCTTGACGTCTGTGAAGAAGTGCGAGACCCCCGAGGAGCCCATCTTGGCCAGACTCGCGCGTGGCGGCATGGCGGTCGCACCCGGTGCGGTCTCAGTCATGCCGTAGCCGCACGAGAAAGCCAGCCCGCGCTCTTCGTATGCCCGCAGCATCCGTTCGGGCATCGTCGAACCGCCGCACGTCAAGTGTCGGAGGGTGCTGATGTCGGTGCTGTCCCACGCCGCGTGCTCCTGCAGCATCTGGAACGTCGTCGGCACGCCCGAAAGCATCGTGATCTGCTCACTCTCGATCGTGGCTAGCACCGCGCCCGGATCGAACTTCTCGTGGATGATGACGGCTCCGCCCTGCAGCAGCACGGGCAACGCCCCCATGCTGAGGGCTGCGACGTGGAAGAGGGGAGAGATCAGCAGCACGCGCTCGTCGCCGGTGATCCCGTAATCCACGAGCGCGTTGAAGCAGTTCCAGGTGATGTTGCCGTGTGTGAGGACGGCACCCTTCGGGTGGCCGGTGGTGCCGGAGGTGTAGAGGATGATCGCGGGATCGTCGAGCGTGACCGGCTCGTCGCGCGCGGTGAGGTCGCCGGATGCGAGGACCGCGTCGTACTCTTCGACCGCCGAGTCGGCGGGGCCGCCCACGACGATGCGGCGGACCACCCCGGTAGGCCAGCTTCCGGCTCGCGCGAGGTCGCGGAGCTCTTCTCGCAGGATGAGTGTGGTGGCACCGGAGTCCTCGAGTGCGAACTCGATCTCGGGTGCCGCGAGGCGGGTGTTCAGGGGCACGAAGATCGCACCCAGGGTTGCCGTCGCGAAAAGCGTCTCGAGGAATGACGGGTGGTTGTTCCCGAGGTATGCGACCCGGTCGCCGCTGCGGACGCCGCGATCCGCGAGCGCGTTCGCGAGCTGGGTGATCCGGTCGGCGAGCTCTTCGTACCGGATCTGCTCACCGCGGAAGGTGATCGCGATATCGCCTTTCGAGCGTTCACGCCGACGCGACACCCATGGGCCGATTCCCTGATTCTGCACGACTGCTCTTCCTCGAGTGTGTGGATGGGGTGGACGTCCGGCGCCGCCGGGACAGCACGGCGCCGGACAGTCGACTACGGAACCGCGATGACTGCGTCGAGGTCCGGCTCGCTCTCGAGGAACCCGTATGAGAGCGCGAGGGCGGTGAGCTCTTCGAGGATTCCCCGGTCGAGGTCACCCGAGAGAACCTCGAGCTCCAGGTCGCCCACGACCTCGGCGGGCATGCCGGTGTACGCGACGATCGCCTCGCGGTTGAGGTCATCGTTCTCCATCGCGAACGCGGTCGCGTCGGCGATTCCGGCCGCAAACGCCTTTACGATCTCGGGGTTCGCCTCGGCATAGGCGGCTGACGTGAACGTGACCGTCGAGTACAGGCCGGGGATCACATCGAACGTGTTGCCGAGGTACTCCATGCCCTCCATGGCGAGCGCCCCGCTGATGAACGGTTCGGGAATCCAGGCGGCGTCGATGTTGCCCTGCTCGAGTTGCGCGAGCTGGTCGGGGAAGGCGATCTCGGTGAACTGGACGGCTTCGGGGTCGCCGCCGTCCTGCTCGACGAGTCCCATCGTGCCGAGGTCTCCGAGGGTGTTGACCGCGTTGACAGCCACGGTCTTGCCTTCGAGGTCCTTCCAGCTCGCGATCCCCGAGTCGGAGCGCACGACCAGGCCCGAGGCGGGTACGCCCAGGTCTTGGTGCGAGTAGCCCGCGACGATCTGCATCTCGAGGCCCTGACTGGCGGCGACGAGCACCGACAGCGGGTTGCCGACGGCGAACTGGATCGATCCGCTCGACACGGCGGGCAGGAGGGCGGCGCCGCCCTGTCCCAGCTGGATGGTGACGTCGAGCCCGTGTTCCTCGAAGATCCCCTCGTCGATGGCGAGCTGCACGGCGGCAGCCGGGGCGATCTGCAGCAGTCCGACGGTGATCGGGATGAGTTCTTCCGACATGGTGTCGTCGGACGGAGCCGCGGATTCGCCGGAGAGATTTCCGGATGAACATCCGGCCAGCATGAGACCCGCTGCGGCAATCGCTGCGAGTGCGGAGAGGTGTGACTTTCGCATTTCAGTAACTCCTTTGTGACTGTTGGTGGCGCGAGGTATTCAGTTGTGATGACGCCGCTCAGGCGTAGAAGCGCTGCAGACTCCGCGCGACGACCGCGGGCTTGGTGCCGCCCTCGGTTTCGATAACGATGTCGACGACGAGCTGGTACCCGCCCGCGACCTCGATGACCTCGGCGATGGTGCCCGTCAACCGGATGCGTGCGCCGACCTTGACGGGAGAGACGAATCGCACCTTGTCGAGGCCGTAGTTGACCTTGGTCGAGACGCCTTCGACGTCGAAGACCTGGGTCTGCAGGGGGATGATGAGCGACAGGCTCAGGAAGCCGTGCGCGATGGCCCCACCGAACGGTCCTTCGGCTGCGCGATCCGGGTCGACGTGAATCCACTGGTGGTCGTCCGTGGCATCCGCGAACGTGTCCACGCGCTCTTGCGTGACTTCGAGCCAGTCCGACGGGCCGATCTCGGCGCCGGCGAGCCCGGCGAGTTCGGTGTACGAAGCGATGAGGGTCATGACGTGGTTCTCCTTGATGGTCAGACGAATGCGGACAGGCCAGTGAGGCCGCGCCCGACGATGAGTGCGTTGATCTCGTGGGTGCCCTCGTACGAGTACACCGCTTCGGCGTCCGCGAAGAAGCGGGCCGCGTCGTTCTCGAGCAGAATGCCGTTGCCGCCGAGTACTTCGCGTCCGAGGGCCACGGTCTCGCGGGCCATGAGGGCCGTCTGCATCTTGGCGAGGGCGGAGTTCTCGTCGTCGGCCGCTCCGGCGTCCTGGCGCGCCGAGAGCTGCACCGCCATGGCGAGAGAGGCGACCGTGTTGCCGAGCATCCGGGCGAGCTTTTCCTGTACGAGTTGGAAGCCCCCGATGGGACGGCCGAACTGCTCGCGCTCGCGGGTGTACCGTACGACGGCCTCGAGCGCCCCGGACTGCAATCCCGCCGCGATCCAGGCGACGTCGGCGCGCATGGACCCGAGGATGCGCGCGACATCCTTCCAGGAGTTCACGGACTGCAGGCGGTCCGCGTCGGTGACGCGCACGCCGTCGAGGTGGATGAGGGCGTTCTGCATGGGACGGAGCGAGATCTTGCCGGTGATCGTCTCGATGCGGACCCCGGGCGTGGTCCGAGGGACCAAGAAGGCCTTGACCTGGCCGTCGGTGACATCGCGCGCGAACACCGCGATGACATCAGCGCTAATTGCCCCGCCGATCCACTTCTTGGTGCCGTCGATGACCCACTCGTCGCCCTCGCGCCGGGCCGTGGTGGCGAGGCCGCCCGCGATGTCCGAGCCGTGTTCGGGCTCAGTCAGCGCGAACACGCCCTTCAGTGCGAAGGAGCGCACGTCGGCCTCGAGATGCTCCGCCTGCTCGGGCGAACCTCCGAGGGCGACGGCCGCACGGAAGAGCCCGGCCTGGGCGTTGTAGACGGTGACGACCGAGACATCCGTGCGCGCGAGCACCAGCGTGCGAAAACCCGCGAACATCGATGTCGACGCCTCCTCGGGGGTGACTCCCGCCGGGTTCATCAGATCGAGCGGAACGAGCGTGTCGAGCACACCCGCGGGCATGGTCGCCGTCTCCCATGCGTCGTTCATCAGCGGGGCAACCTGCGTGCGGAGCGTCTCGGCCAGCCGCGCCAGCATTTCCCGCGCCGCGGGCGACAGGTGCGTCTCGGCAAACCCATACGGGTCGTAGCCGAGCGGGGTTGGTTCGATCTTCATTCTGCGCTCCCGAGTCCCAGCAGGCGGGCGGCGTTGTCTTTCATGATCCCGTGCATGACTTCGGGCTTGAGGGTGGTGTGCTCCACGTCCCGGATCCACCTGTCGGGGGCGATCATCGGGAAGTCGGAGCCGAACAGCACGCGCTTCTTCAGGTACGAGTTCGCCGCGCGCACAAGCTCGGCGGGGAAGTACTTCGGGCTCCACCCCGACAGGTCGATCCAGGTGTTGTGTTTGTGGGTTGCGACCGACAGGGCCTCGTCCTGCCACGGCACGGAAGGATGCGCCATGATGATCTGTAGGTCCGGATGCTCCGCCGCCACGTCATCCAGCAGCATCGGGTTCGACAGCCCGAGGCGCAGCCCGCGCCCGCCGGGCATGCCGGCCCCGATCCCGGTCTGACCCGTGTGGAAGAGCGCGACGACTCCCGCCTCCTGCAGTGCTTCGTAGAGCGGGAAATGAACGGGATCGCTGGGATCGAAACGCTGCACCGTCGGGTGGAACTTGAACCCGCGTACGCCGTTCTCGTCGATCAGACGCCGCGCAATATCGATCGCCTCCGGTCCTCGGTTTGGGTCGACCGAGCCGAACGGGATGAGGACGTCGTTGTTGCGCGCCGCCCCTTCGGCGATTTCGACACTCGAGATCGGCGGATGCCCGAGGTTCGTTTCGGAGTCGACGGTGAAGACGACGGCTGCCATCTTGCGTTCGCGGTAGTGCGCGGCGATGCCGTCGATGTCCGGCCGCGGACCGTCGGAGCTGAAGTACTTCGCGGCGGCTTCGGCGAGGTCGTTCGGCAGCGAGGTGTGGCCGTGGCCGTCGATCTCGACGTGAACGTGCACGTCGATCGCCTCGATCGCATCGAGGTCGATGGTGGATTCGTACCGGGTCATGTTCGCTCCATCGCGAGGGTCCGTGTCAGCGGAAAGAACCGTGGGCGCTTACGGCGTGGTTGTGGGTTGGAGGTCCTCAGGTAGGGGTGGGAACGTCTCGCCCACGCTCTGCAGCTGGCCTCCGATCAGTGCCGGGAACTGCTCCACGAGACTGTCGTACGTCCAACCGCCCTCGCGGTACTCGGTCGCCACGGGCTCGGGGTGCGACCAGAGCTGGGGGCGGTCCCCGCCGACGCCGATTGCCTGACCAGTTACGTCGGCCGCTGCATCCGAGGCGAGGTACGCGATGAGTCCGGCGACGTCGTCGGCGGTGCCGAAACCGAGGTCGTGGCGGAAGAATGCGGGCATCGCCTCGCCGCGATCTGATGCCTCGACGGCGGCGGCGAAATACGGGATCGTCGCGGTCATGGCCGTCGCGGCCACGGGGATGACCGTGTTTGCCGTGATTCCCGCGCGCTTGAGTTCGAGCGCCCACGTTCGCACCATGCCCACGATGCCGGCCTTGGCGGCGGCGTAGTTGGTCTGACCGAAGTTTCCGCGCTGTCCGGTGGGGGATCCGATGCAGATGATCCGCCCGGCGACGCTGTTCTCGCGCATGTAGGTCGCGGCGGCGCGCACGCAGGTGAAGGTGCCACGGAGATGCACGTTGATGACCAGATCGAAGTCTTCGTCGCTCATCTTCCACAGCACGGTGTCGCGCAGGACGCCGGCGTTGGTCACGAGGATGTCGAGGCCACCGAACGTATCGACAGCGACCTGCACGAGTCGATCAGCCGTTTCGGTCGACCCGACCGGTGCGACGACCGCGACCGCGCGACCGCCTTCGGCTTCGATCGAGGCGACGGCTTCGGCGGCGACATCTGCGTCCACATCGTTGACGACGACCGTAGCGCCTTGACGAGCAAGTTCTTGTGCGTAGGCCAACCCCAGGCCCCGTCCCGAGCCCGTGACGATGGCGACTTTACCTGCTAGTGACATGCGGACTCCCTTGTCGTCGGATCCATTGAATCCTTAATGATTGACATTGTCAATGATTCTCTTCCGGCATTAGGTGAGTTAGCATTCGGTCATGCCAGCGCTACGCGGTACGGCCGCGCCATCGACGTCGCCGGGGCCGGAGCGGCTGTGGGAGACGACCGTCGGGGGCGACATATCGTTCCTTCTTGCGCGTGCGAACGCCATCTCTCTGGCGACGACGAACGAAGCCCTCGCGATGCACGGGCTCAAGGTGAGGTCCTACTCGGTGCTGGGGGTGGCGGCGAGTGATGCCCGCCCCACGCAGCGTGAACTCTCCGAGTTCCTGCGCCTCGATCCGAGCCAGATCGTCTCCATCATCGACGAGCTGGAAACACGGGGCCTTGTGCGCCGCGAGCCGGACCCGAACGACCGTCGGGTGAACGTGGTGGTCGTGACACCGGAGGGCCGGGAGAAGTTCGCCGCAGCCCGCGTGGTGGCCCAGAAGAGCGAGCTCGATATGCTCGCCCTTCTGGACTCGACGGAGATCGCCGCGCTCGCCGAGGCGTTGAATGCCCTCGCGACGGCGGTGCCGCCGGAAGCGTGACCGCCGGGTCGGATTCCGCGCGTTCCCTGGAGTTTCCGGCCTATCCGCGGACGGGTGACGGCGTCACCAGGGCGCTATCCGCGGCTACCATGAAGCGCGCGAGAAACTCGCCGAGCGCGTCGGCATCCAGCGGCAGCACGTGGGCAACGTACTGATCCGGACGGACGAGCACGAGACATCCGGTCTCGCGGTCGATGCCGCGGTCGTCGAAGATGTCGTCGTCGGTGCGCGCGGGTGTGAAGGCCTTCTCGTAGTCCAGGAGTCCGTATCGGCCCTTGCGTGGTCGCAGGAGTTCGGGGAGCGCCCCGACGTCGACCGTGCTGTGGTCCTGTTGAAGGATGCCCCGGACGTCCAAGACCGAGTCGGGGTCGGCGCCCGGTGGGGTGAAACGGGTCACCGCGCCGCCGGGTGCGATGAGCGCGTCGCACAGCGCCCGGAGCGCCGAGTCGGGGTGGTCGATCGGGAGCGCGTCACCGAAGGCATACAGGCGCCAGGCCCCGTCCGCACGGGCGACGTGGCCGAGTTGGAGCGGCCGCGCATCGGCCAGGCGGGTGACGGGGGCGGAGTGGAAACGTTCGCCGATCGGGAATCCGGTGGCCAGCGACTGCCAGGTCGGCTCGGCCGTGAGAAGTGCGGGCTCGTAGTGCGTGGCCATACCGGCGGTGAAGCGACCGGCTTGCTGAAAGTGGCGCTGGAGCGTCGCGGGATCGACGCCGGTCTGCGAATCGTCATCGGTGGCCTTCGCGCTCATCATCGCCGCCCACTCGCGATCGAACGCGATCAGGCGCGCGGCAACCGCCTGGCGCTCGGCGGAGTATGTGTGCAGCAGTTCGGCGCGCGCTCGCCCCTCGAGAACCGCGGCGAGCTTCCAGCCGAGATTGAACGCGTCTTGCATTGACACGTTCATTCCCTGGCCCGCCTTGGGGCTGTGCGTGTGGCACGCGTCGCCGGCGATGAAGACCCGCGGGTCGCGCGTATCGACGGCGCCGTCCGGAACATCGTCGAACTTGTCGGTGAGCCGTTGACCGATCTCGTAGACCGACCACCAGGCGATCTCTCGTACATCGAGGGTGTGCGGGTGGAAGATGCGCTGCGCCGCCGCGACGAGATCGTCCGACGTGATCGAACGCCCGCGCACGCGCTCTCCCGGGTCGAGCTCGTCCATCTCGATATACAGCCGGGCGAGATATCCGCCCTCCCGGGGGATGATGATCATGTTTCCTGCATCGGCGGATTGGATGACCGACTTGAACCGGATGTCTGGGTAGTCGGTATCCGCCAAGATGTCCATGACACCCCAGGCCTGGTTGGCGGAATCTCCGCGGAGCGTCCGTCCGATGGCCTCGCGCACCCCACTGCGCGCTCCGTCGCATCCGACGACATATCGGGCGCGGATCACGCGCTCCGTTCCGTCGGCGTCGCGCAGGCGCACCGCAACCGGGTGCTCCGCGGAGTCATCGACCATCAATCCGACGAACTCCACACCGTAATCGGGCACCAGTCGCCGGGGTGAGCGCTCCATCCGATCGAGCAGAAAATGCTGCACGCGCGCCTGGTTGAGGATCACGTGCGGAAACTCCGAGAGCCCATCCTCGACATCCTGAACACGTCCACTCCGCACGATGCGCGAGCGGTCGCCGGTGTCGGGACGCCAGAAAACCGTCTCGTTCACCCAGCAGGCTTCCCGCAGAATCTGATCCGCGATCCCGAAGGCTTCGAACATCTCCATCGAGCGGCACGCGATTCCGTCGGCCTGTCCGAGCTCGAGCGCTCCACCGCGTCGTTCGATGATCCGGGTGCTGATGCCCGGAAACGCCGATAGCTGGGCGCCGAGCACGCACCCCGCGGGGCCGGTGCCGACGATGAGCACATCCACCGTCTCGGGCAGCTCCCGTGGGTTCGCGGAGGCAGGGTCGGTTGGGGGGATCTCGGGGTCTCCGGTGTGGAAACCGTTCAGGTAGGACTGCATCGTCGCTCCTCGTGAGGGTGTGGCTTCGTACGCAGAGGGGTTTGGCCCTCGGAATTAGTACGTATACGGAGCGTATGGCACGGCGGTGAGTTTGCGCAACCGTCGGTCGGGTGAGAAACGGCGGTGACCGACGGATCCGTCCCGCCCGGCGTGTGACGGGCGCTACGCCAACTCGTCGGGCGTATCGGCCCGGTAGGCGATCGGCCTGAGCGCGGCAAGAAAAGCGGTGCGGTCGGACTCTGGCAAAGGCCCGAGGAGGGTGTGCTGCACCCGCGCGACGCGCATCGCGAGCTCGGCCAGCGTTCGCTCGGTGTCTGGCGCGACTGTCAGAGTGCGGCGCCGCCGATCTTCCGTGTCGACGCCCAAGACGATCTGCCCCCGCCGCGCGAGGCGCTGCACGAGGTCCGCAGCGGTGGACTTGTCGAGAGCGGCGTGCGCGCCGAGTTCGGCCTGACTCAGTCCCGGGTGCTCGGCGATCGTCTGCAGTGCGGCGTACTGCGGACCCGTCAGCTCACGGTCGAACTCGTCGGCGAAAAGCGCCGTGTGTACCTGCTGTGCGCGGCGCAGAAGGTGGCCGGGGATGTGGAGCGGCGCGGACGGGTCCTGCGCGGGCGAAACACGGGCCACACGCGCGAGACCGCGCAGGAAGTCGGTGCGCGAGCCCGCGGCGGGTGACTCATCCAGTGGACGGACGAGCAACTCTTGCACCACGCTGACTCGGGGGCGGAGTCGCCGCAGGGCGGTGATCGTCTCGGACGTGGGGAGGAGCACGTCCCGGCGTCCGTCGGACGGGTCGCGGCGACGCTCTATCCAATCGTGTCGCACGAGCCGGTCGACAATGTCCATCATCGATGACTTGTCGAGTGAGGCCAGTTCGCCGATACGCCGTTGATCCAGGCCGGGGGCTGCGGCGATCGCCTCGAGCACGGCATACTGGGGGCTCGTCGGATCCGCTCCGACGTGGGCCAACCACAGGGCGTTGTGCACCTGTTGGGCGCGCCGCAGAAGGTGGCCGCACACCGAAGCGAGCGGCGGCGGTCCACCGAGCGGCGCTGACGAAGCATCGACGTGTTTCATTGCATGCGAGCATCCCATGGCGCGGCACCGCATGACGGTAGTAGCGCACGACGGTAGAAGCCACCGACGGCCCGTGTTCTAGGCGGTAGTCGGCGCACCCGCCGTACGCGTACCGTGGAGAGGTGAAGATCACCGGATCGTCGGACTGGCGCGAAGACCTCCCCTTCGACGTTCCCGTGCTCGTCGCGGACCTCATCCCGGGAGAGCCCACCCGCTGCTCCGAGTGCGGAATCGCCTCCGAGCCTCGTGATCGCACCGAGCTGTGGGCCGTCAAGCGCCGCAATCCGAAGAGTCACGCCGGTGTCGTGCGCTTCCACTGCGCGCTGCATCTGCCGCCCCCGCCAGCCCCCGTCGAGTCCGAGCCCGATGCCCGTCTGCGACGTTCGACCGCACGCGCGGCACGGGCCGCAGCGCCCCGCCGGCCGGCCGTGCCCGAGCGGATCGCACCCGTCTGCCCGACGTGTTTCGTCGAGGTGCCGCCCACCGGTGTGTGTGGGATGTGCGGCGAGCGCGTGGCCTGATCGGTTGGTCGATCAGCTCTGCGTCGACGTGGCTCGTGACTCGAGAACGAACCTCGGCCGCCCGGCGAACATGCCCGTCACCGACTGTGCGACGAGCACGAGAATGAGCAGCGCGAGCGAGAAGTTCCAGCCGCCGAGCCCCGCGTGCAGCCAACCGAACAGCACCGGCCCGGTGGCGGCGATCAGATAGCCGACGGATTGCGCCATTCCCGAGAGGGCGGCCGATGCATCCGATGTCCGCGCTCGCTGCGCCATGAGGGTCAGGGCCATGCTCAGCGACGCGCCCGAGGAGAGGCCGGCGATCAGGACCCAGACGACTATGCCCTCGGGAGCGATCATCAGGCCCGCGATCCCCGCCATGCCGACGACGGGAATCGCGGCGGGGACGAAGCGCTCGGCGGGTCCACGCAGCAGGAGCGGAACGATGATCGAGCCGACGATCGTCGTCAGCTGGTAGATCATGACGTCGAAGCCGGCGACGACCTCGGATCGTCCGATCGAGGTCGAGATCGCGGCCAGCCAGGTCAGCATCATGTAGAACGTCGCCGCCTGGAAGCCCATGTACGCCGCGACGTGCCAGGCGAGCGTGTCGCGCCAGATTCCCGTACGGGAGCGTGTGGTGAGGGGACGGGCGAGGTGCACGGCGTGGTGGCCACGCGTGGCCCACGCCCACACCCCGATCGCCGGGATCAGGAGGCCGGCGCCGGTGATCAGCAGTGCGATACGCCAGCCCGACTGCTCGTCGCCGAGGAAAGACAGGGGTACCGCGACGCCCGACGAGATGGCCCCGACGCCACCGAGCAGGCCCGTGTAGGCCGCCATCACGAGGGGCACGCGGGCGGGAAAGTCTCGCTTGATGACGGCGGGCATCAGGACATTGGCGATCGCGAGAGCGAGGCCGATGAGTACAGTGCCGAGCCACAGGCTGATGAGCGGGCCGGGCAGCGAGCGCACGATCGTGCCGACCAAGAGCACGACGAGCGAGCCGAGCACGACGCGGGACATCCCGAATCGAAGGCTGAGCCCCAGCGCGAACGGCGAAACGGCCGCCCAGGCGATGAGCGGCACGGCGGCGATCAGGCCGAGCGTGCCGACCGAGAGCCCGGTGTCCGTGCCGATCTGATCGAGCAGCGGCCCGACCGCGGTGATGCTCAGGCGCATATTCGCCGCGACGAGACAGACGGCGACGAGGAGCGTGAGGCCCGCGGCGGGCCTGCTCACGCCGGGCGCGCCCGGGTCAGCTTTCCTCGCCGTGCCCGACGGGTCGGTGTGGACGTCGTCGGAGCTCATGATCACCGGACTCTAGTCGACGCGTCGCGGCGTGCGCGTGTCTGCTCCCGTTCGTTGAGTGGGCGCAACGAGTCGAAAAAGACGTCCGCTCAGAGGCCGGCGAAAGCGAGCGGCCAGCCCGTGTACGCCTCGGCCAGGTACGTCCGACCCGCCTCGGACTCCACGACGCTCCGCAGCTCGCCGACCTGGCGCAGACGGTCGAAGTCCGAGGCATCCGGCGCGACGTGCAGCATGCTCGTCATCCACCACGAGAAGTGCTGCGCCTTCCAGATGCGCTGCAGGGCCGTCTCGGCGTAGCTGTCGATCAAGCGCTCGTCGTTCTCGAGCAACAGCGCTCGGAGGGCGCGTTCGAGAAGGAGCACGTCGGCCACGGCCAGGTTCATGCCCTTCGCGCCCGTGGGCGGCACCGTGTGGGCGGCATCGCCGACGAGGGCGACACGGCCCGCGCGCAGCTCATGTGCCACGAAACTCCGGAAGCGCAGCACGTCGCGTTGGAAGATCGGCCCCTGCTGCAGGGTCGTGCCGGGCACGCGGATCTGCAGCTGTTCCCAGATCTCGTCTTCGCTCAGCGCCTCGGTGTCGGCGTTCGGGTCGCACTGGAAGTACATGCGCTGCACGGTCGCGCTGCGCTGGCTGATGAGCGCGAATCCCTCGGCGGAGCTGCTGTAGATGAGTTCTTCCGAGCTCGGCGGCGCCTCGCAGAGGATGCCGAACCAGGCGAAGGGGTATTCGCGGAAGTATCCGCCGGTCGACGAGCCGGTGACGGCCGCGCGGGCGACGCTGCGGGAGCCGTCGGCGCCGACCACGAACTCAGCGTCGATCTCGAAAGCCGTGCCCTCGGCATCCTCGGCGAACACCCGTGGGCGATCGGCGTTGGCACCCTCGACGCGGAGCGCCGTGACGCCGAAGCGCAGGTCCTGGCCGCCGGTGAGACGCGCGGCGATCAGGTCCTTCAGCACCTCGTGCTGGGGGTAGAGCCAAACGCTGCGTCCCGTCAATGAGGGGAAGTCGATGCGGTGGCCCTCGCCGTCGAAGCGCAACTCGATGCCGTCGTGGCGGTGCCCGACCGTCAGGACCCGATCGGAGGCGCCCGACGAGGTGAGTACGTCGACCGTCCCGTTCTCGAGGATTCCCGCACGGATCGTGCTCTCGATCTCGTCGCGGGTGCGCTGGTCGATCACGACCGACTCGATGCCCGCGGCGGCGAGGAGGTGGGAGAGGAGGAGGCCGGCGGGTCCTGCTCCGACGATCGCGACTCGGGTGCGGACGGTCTCGGTCATGGTGGCGTCTCCTTCGACGGGGTGTTGCCCCAGCATCCTGCCCCCTCGTCCGTCGCGCATCCATCTTCCCATTGAATGGGCGCCCGCTCTCCGGCGGCGTGGCGCGAGACTTCACATGTGTCGCTCCATCGCGGCAGGAAGGTGACAGAGCTGAAGTCTCGCGCGGAGGCGGCAGGACTAGGGACGGTCAGCCGCCAGCGCTGCGGAGATGCCTGCGGAGGCCCGGCGGAGCTCGTCGAGCGGGCCGACCGTCGGGGCATCGCGGGGGAGGACCATCGACAGGGCCGCGACGACCGTGCCTCGGGCATCCCTGATCGGCACGGCGATGCCCGTGGAAACGCTCTCGATCGACCCGGGCGCGACCACGTAGCCCACGCGCCGAATGTCGTCGAGCACCCGCGCCAGCACGGCCCGATCCGTGATGGTCTCGGTCGAGACGGCAACGAGCGGACCGCCGAGCACGCGTCGACGTAGCTCGTCGGGTCCGTAGGCGAGCAAGACGAGTCCGGAGGACGAGGCGTGCAGGGGCAGTCGCCCGGCGATGCGCGTGATGTTGGCACCCGCCTCGGGATGTGAGAGGCGCTCGACGAACAGGGCCTCGTCCTGTTCCAGCACCGCGAGCTGCGTGTGCTCGCGCACGCGGGCCTGCACGGTCGTCATGAACGGGAGCGCCGCCTGACGCAGCCGCAGCGCGCTCGATCCGCGCAGCGCGAGCTCCCACAACCGCATGCCGAGGCGGACGCGGTGTTCGTCGTCACGCTCGAGCAGGCCGGCGCGCACCAGCTCGTCCACGATCCGATGCGCGGTGGATGACGGCAGCCCCGAACGGCGACCGATCTGCGCCGCGGTCTGGAGCGTGCGGTCGGCGCTGAAGGTGTCGAGCACGCGCACGATGCGCTCCGCCATCGTGTCGCCCGTCGGCGAGTTCGCCATGCCCTCACCCTCTCACGGGCCGATCAGGGCTGCTCGCCTGGCAGTTGTCGGGGCCTCAGACGGGGCTCAACCCCGACTACTGCCAGGGGAGCGGGCCACGGAGGGGCGGGATAGCCTCGGTGAGGGAGGGGAAGCGACGATGCGCAGCGATGAAGGGGGCGAGGGCGTCCTCGAGCGTGCCCTCGACGTGTTGCAGTGTTTTTCGGATGACGAGCCGGCCCTCTCCGCCGCCGTTATCGCCGAGCGCACGGGCCTGGCTACGTCGACGCTGCACCGTCTACTCACCCGGTTGACGACGCTCGGACTGCTCGCCCGCGCCCCGGGTCATCGCTACACGATCGGCGTGCGTCTGTGGGAGCTCGGCGAGCTCTCGCCGCTTTCGGTGCGCCTGCGTGAGACGGCGCTGCCGCTCATGGTGCGCCTGTACGAGGCGACGGCCGAGAACGTCCACCTGGCGGTACTGGATGCGCCGACCCCCGAGCGCGCCACGGCGTTGTACGTGGGTCGGGTGACGGGTCAGACATCCATTCCCACGCTCAGCCGGATGGGCGGCCGGCACCCGCTCCACACGACCGGGGTCGGCAAAGCGCTGCTGGCCACGCGCGACGAGGACTGGCTTGCGGAGTACTTCTCGACGCCGCTCGTACGCGAGACGACGCACTCCATCACGACGGAAGACGTGCTGCGCAGCGAGTTGGCAGTGGCGCGACGGCGCGGGTATGCCACGACGCGGGAAGAGATGACCCTCGGCAACATTTCGGTCGCGGCCCCGCTCGGCAAGGTCGCGGGGCTTCCGCCCGCGGCCATCGGCATGGTCGTGCGGCTGGAAAGAGCCGACGAGCGGCGGCTCGCGGCGCTCGTGACGCAGGCCGCGGCGGATCTGACCCGAATCCTGCGCGACGAGCATCCCACTCAGTGAGAATGAGTCTCGGATGCCCGGGGTGCGCCTGTCACCCTTTCGATAGCTCTTTGTCGAAGGAGACACCATGACAGACACATCCCCGCAGGCGGCGGCACCCGAGTCTTTGCTCGCCTCGCCGGACATGCCCTCGCAGCGCGAGATCAACGCGGAGATCGCCGAGATCCACGCCGACCACGCGGCCCGCGAAGCCCGCGGTGAGGCGCCCGCGCCCACGACGCTGTACGACTTCGCTCCGTACCGCTCGAGTGTTCTGCGCCACCCCACCAAGAACCCTCGGCTCGTTGACCCCGAGACGATCGAGCTGTGGTCGCCGGCGTTCGGCCAGCGCGACGTCGCGGCGATCGAGACCGACCTGACGCTGCAGCACACGGGTGAGCCCCTGGGTGAGCGCATCACGGTGTCGGGCCGCGTGCTCGACAGCTGGGGCCGCCCCCTCGCGAACCAGCTCGTCGAGGTCTGGCAGGCGAATTCCGCGGGTCGTTACATCCATCAGCGCGACCAGCATCCCGCGCCGCTCGATCCGAACTTCACCGGAGCAGGGCGCACGATCACGAACGACAACGGCGAGTACTTCTTCACCACGATCAAGCCGGGCCCGTACCCGTGGAAGAACCACGTCAACGCGTGGCGCCCGGCGCACATCCACTTCTCGCTCTTCGGCACGGGCTTCACGCAGCGCATCATCACGCAGATGTACTTCCCGGGCGACCCGCTCTTCGCGCTCGACCCGATCTACAACACCATCCGTGACCAGAAGGCCCGCGACCGCCTGGTCGGGACCTACGACCACGACCTGACGGTGCCCGAGTTCTCGATGGGCTACACGTGGGACATCGTCGTCGACGGCCCGTCCGCGACCTGGTTCGAGCCCGAGGGAGAGCACTGATGACCACTGAAACGCGCCTGGAAGGCACCCCCGGTCAGACGATCGGCCCCTTCTTCGCCTTCGGCCTCAATTACGCCAACATGCACGAGGTCGCCTTTCCGCACTCGCCCGGCGCGATCGTGCTCGGCGGCACGGTCTATGACGGAGCCGGTGCGCCGATCCCGGACGCCATCGTCGAGATCTGGAGTGCCGACAGCGACGGAACCGTGTCGCGCGAGCGCGGCGCGCGTCGTCGTGACGACCACACCTTCACGGGTTTCGGACGCGCGGCGACGACCGACGACGGGCACTACGAGTTCTGGACCCGCAACCCCGGAGCGGTCGATGGCAAGGCACCGTTCTTCGCCGCGGTCGTCTTCGCGCGCGGGCTCCCGAACAAGCTGCACACGCGCATCTACCTCCCCGAGGACGAGGCGTTGCTCGCGGCCGACCCGCTGCTGGCCGACCTCTCGGCGGAGGAGCGCGCTACGCTCGTGGCAACACGCACGCCCGACGGCTACCTGCGGCACGACATCCGGCTGCAGGGCGAGAAGGAGACCGTCTTCCTTGCCTTCTGATGCAACCCCCGATCGATCCGGCGCGCGCGAGTCGTCGCCCGCGTTCGATGTGGGGTTGCTCTCGCCCGTGAGTGTCGGTCACGACGCCCTGGTCGGGGACGAGGCGGTTCTGGACGCACTCGTGGCCGCCGAGGTCGCGCTCGTTCGTGCGTACGGAGCGGTCGGCGTCGCCACTGCGGCAGTCGTCGAAGACGTCTCGTCCGCGCTCGGCTGGCAGGCCGATGGACACGGATGCTTCGGGCACGGGCTCGATGCGGTCGTGCTGGCCGAGGCATCCGTCTCGGGCGGCAACCCGGTCATCCCGCTCGTCGGCGAGCTGAAGGAGCGGGTGCCCGAGTCCGCTCGGCGCTGGGTCCATCGCGGCGCGACGAGCCAGGACATCCTTGATTCTGCTCTGATGCTCGTGTCGGACCGCGCGGGTCGCGCGATCCTCACGCACCTGCGTAACGTCGCGGTCGAGCTTGCGACGTTCGCTCGGACGCATGCCCAGGCTGTCGGAGCCGCCCGCACGCTCACGCAACATGCCGTGCCGACGACCGTGGGTCTGCGCGCCGCCGTCTGGCTGCGCGGTGTGCGCCGGGCGACCGACCGTCTCGAGGCGGCGGTGACGGAGCTGCCCGCCCAGCTCGGGGGCGCCGGCGGCACGCTTGCCGCCATCGTCGAGATCGCCGGAGCGGATGCGGCGGCTCGGCTGTCCGCGCCCTTCGCGGGCGCGCTGGGACTTGCCGTGCCCGATGCTCCCTGGCATACCAACAGATGGCCCGTCACCGAACTCGGCGACGCGCTCGTGCAGGCGATCGACGCTGTCGGCAAGATCGCGACCGACATCGCCACGCTCTCGCGGACCGAGATCGGTGAACTCGCCGAGGGCGCGGCGGGCGGATCGTCGGCGATGCCGCAGAAGCGCAATCCGTCTGGGTCCGTGCTGATCCGCTCGGCTGCGCTACGTGCACCTCAGCTCGGCGCGACGCTGCACCTCGCGGCCGCGCTCGCGGCGGACGAACGTCCGGATGGCTCGTGGCACGCCGAATGGCCGACGCTGCGTGAACTACTGCGGCTGGCGCTCGGGGCCACGGCGACCTCGGCTCGTGTCGTGGCCGGACTTTCCGTCGATAGTGCGGCGGTCACCCGCAACCTCACGTTGACCGGTGCGCTGATCGTCAGCGAGCGCCTCTCTCTCACGCTCGTGCCCCTGATCGGGCGGGCGCGCTTCGATACCCTAGTGGCCGAAGCATCCGCGGGTGCCGACTTTGCCGACCTCGTTCGGGCGCTGCCCGAAGCGGCCGGCCTCGACGTCGACGCGCTCGTCGACCCGGCCCAGTACCTGGGTCTCGCCGCCGCCTACCTCGATGGGGCGCTCAGCGAGCGCGGCCCGCGTGATGCGCCACCGAGCCACGAAACACCGGAGGTTCTCTCATGACCGTCCCCCGCATCGCCGTGACGGAGCCGGTCGGCGCGGAGGGCGCGCCGCTCGTCGTCTTGGGTCCCTCGCTCGGGACGTCGACGATTCTGTGGGAAGACGTCATCCCCACGCTCGCCGCCGACTACCGCGTCGTCGCGTGGGACCTGCCGGGCCACGGCGCCTCGCCCGCGGCCGACGCACCGTTCGCGGTCGGCGAGGTGGCCGACGCGGTCGCCGCGGCCATCCGCGAACTGGGCGGTGGGCCCGTCCGCTATGCGGGGGTGTCGCTCGGCGGTGCCGGCGGACTCGAGCTGTGCCTTCGGCATCCGGAGCTCGTGGATCGCGCCGCGATCGTCGCCTCGGGCGCGCAGCTCGGAGACGCTGCTGCCTGGGCCGAGCGTGCCGAGCAAGCTCGGAGCCAGTCGACCTCGAGCCTGATCGTGGGGTCCGCGCAACGCTGGTTCGCTCCCGACTCGATCGCGCGACGCCCCGAGCTGACCGGCCGCCTGCTGCACTCGTTACAGGACGCGGACGACGACAGCTATGCGCGCTGCTGCGAGGCGCTCGCCGAGTACGACGTGCGGGCGCAGCTATCCGCGATCGACCTGCCCGTGCTCGCCGCGTGGGGCGAGTTCGACACGGTCGCGCCCGAGTCCAAGTCGGTCGAGATCGCGGACGGCGTGCATGACGGTCGCGCGGCACGCGTTGACGGTGCGGCGCACCTACCGCCCGCCGAGCAGCCCGAGATCATGGCTCGAATGCTGTTGGAGTTCTTCGAGGGGACGAGCCGATGACCAGACCCGCGGGCGAGGGCCTGACCGACGAGCAGCGCTACGAGCAGGGCATGGTCGCGCGTCGCGCGGTGCTCTCGGACGAGCATGTCGACCGGTCGATCACGAACACCACCGAGCTGACCGCCGACTTTCAGGACTTCATCACGCGCGTCGCGTGGGGGGATGTCTGGTCCCGTCCGGGACTGCAGCGTCGCGACCGATCGATTGCGGTGCTCTCGTCGCTCATCGCGCTCGGTCACCACGAAGAGTTCGCGATGCACCTGCGGGCGGCTCTTCGCAACGGGTTGACGGTGGATGAAATCCGCGAGGTCATCCTGCAGTCGGCGATCTACGCGGGCGTTCCCGCGGCCAACACGGCGTTCCGCATCGCCTCCGAGGTCTTCAACGAGTCCTGATCGCGCCCGGCGTCGCTCTTGCTACGCGTCGGTGAGCAGCCGCCACCCGAGTCGCTCGGCGGCGTCGCGGTCGAAGGTGACCGTTTCGTCGACGCCGAACATCTCCATCGTCGCCTCGATCAGCGCGTCGGCGAAGTCCGCGCCCTCCTCGGCCAGGGTGAGGGCGCGCACGACGCTTTCACCATCGTCGAACTCGAGAACCTCGGTTTCGACGAGGCTCCGGATCACCGCTAGGCAGGTATCGCGCGATAGGCGTTTGCTTCGCGAGAGGACCCAGTAGGTTTCGGCGAGCGTGACCTGCGTGATGAAACCGCGTCGTTCGGGGGTGAGGCCACGAAAGAGTTCGGCGGCCGCCGGCGATTGAAGAGGATCATCGCGAAGCACCGCACGCAGCACGACGTTCGTGTCGATCCCGATCATCGTCGGATGCATCAGATCAGGCCCCGCATCCCGCTCTCTGCGCCACCCTCGGCGATGGCGTCGTTGATCTCTTCGATCGTCATCGGCTGGGCGTCGGGGTCGTGCAGCATTCCGATGAAGTCGTTCACGGAGCCCGTCCGCGCGACGATCCGGTACTGGCCCGAGCGCAACTTCACGAACATCACCTTCGACCCAGCAACAAGGTTGAGGTCGTCGCGGATCTCTTTGGGGACGGTGATTTGCCCCTTGCTCGTCATCGTCGCGGTAGCCATGGAGGAATCCTTTCGAACGGTGTCCCACCTTACCAAGACGTAGAAGTAAGCGAGGTGCCTCATCTAGAAGTGAGCGCGAAGGGTGATGCGGTGCCTCACGTATGGTGAGCGCGAGGCTTGCGGTTCATTTGGTTGTTTGGAGTCGACGGATCGACGTTTCTAAGGATGTCATGTCGAGGTGTCGGCTGGTGGTCATGGCTTCGGTTTTGGCTTGTGATAGCTCGATGAGTTGGAGCTGGATCTGGTTGATCCGGCGGGTCAGATCGGCGGGGTTGATCCCGGTGATCCGGGCCTGAACGACGTCGGCTTGCTCGGCGGTGAGGACCCCAGAATCGCGCACTCGCTGCCAGGGTGTCTTCGGTGCGTCGTAGAGGCGTGTGCGGCGCCCGCTGGCCGCGGTGGCGTATGCGGTGGGCTTCTTCGTCGGGGTGAAGAAATTCAACCGTAGTGAGACGAGCCGCCAGAGCTCGTTCAGCAGCGCGAGCTCGTCCGGGGTGTCGTAGCGCCAATGGAACGCGTGTTTGCGGACGACGTGGTTGTTCTTCGACTCGACGGTCGCTTGGTCGTTTTTCTTGTAAGGGCGGGACCGGGTCTGGGCGATGTCACGGGCTTGGAGCCAGTCCGCGACATCATGGTTGATGAACTCCGATCCGTTGTCCGAGTCGAACACGCGCAGCTCGAATGGGAACATGTTCTGCAGATCGCCGACAGCGCCGACGATCCACTTGGCCGCGTTGTTGCGGATCGAGGCGTTCTCGGTCCACCCGGTGGCGATGTCGGTCATCGTCAACGTGCGTGCGAACTCGCCGACGAACGTGGGTCCGCAATGCGCGACGGTGTCCGCCTCGATCACCCCGGGTGCCGTGACCGGGGCATCCCCGACCTTCGACAACCCGATCGAGTTGCGCAGCAGCGGTGACGGGATCGTCGTAGAGATCCCCCGCAACTGCATCGCCCGACGTGCCGGGCTCAGATACCGGTCGATCGTTGCCGGACTCATTGTCTGAAGCTCGACGATCGTCTGCGGTGTCACGAATGGCTTGTCGAGGTCGCCGGCAGCGTGCAGCAGCGGCATCCACAGCTCCAGCATCACCACGAGGTACTTCCCGCACGGCATGCCCATCAGCGCCCACACATGCTCCAGCAGCCGCCTCGAATCATCGCTATACGTCTTGGCCCGCAACTGGCGTCTATCGACCTGCTTCGCCGGATCCGGCAGCACCGGCCCCGTCAGCATCCGCCGCGCCGTTGATCGGCCCATCCCCGTCGTGCTCATCACCTCGTCAAGGATCCGGGCCTTGTCGTGCTTCGATGCTTTCCGGTACGCGTCACGGAGTTTGTTCGTCACCTGTCGCCTCGCGGCCATCTCAATCTTGCCTTCCACACAGGCAAGCTTCGCGCTCAAAGTATGTGAGGCACCAACACACCCCACGCGCTCAAAGAAACTGAGGCACGTCGGTAAGCGGAAGAATAGACGCAAATGGAGATATAATGTACGTATTGCGAATGTGTGTGCGCAGAGCGAACACAAGCGAGGAGGCGACGTGATCGACAAAACCGTGCCCACCGTCGAACAGGCGGTCGGAGACATCCCCGACGGGGCGACCGTCATGATCGGCGGATTCGGGCGGGCCGGCCAGCCCGTCGAGCTGATCGACGCGCTCATCGCACACGGTGCCCAGAACCTCACGATCGTCAACAACAACGCCGGAAACGGCGACACAGGTCTCGCCGCGTTACTCGCCAACAAGCAGGTCCGCAAGATCGTCTGCTCGTTCCCGCGGCAGAGCGACTCGTGGGTGTTCGACGGCCTCTACCGCGCGGGCGAGCTCGAGCTCGAACTCGTTCCGCAGGGGAACCTCGCCGAGCGCATCCGCGCGGCCGGCGCCGGGATCGGCGCGTTCTTCTCGCCCACCGGTGTTGGCACAGAACTCGCCGCGGGCAAGGAAGAGCGCGAGATCGATGGACGCCGCTACGTGCTGGAGTATCCGATCAAGGCCGACTTCGCCCTGATCGGTGCGCTCCGCGCCGACCGCTGGGGCAATCTCGTGTACCGCGAGACGGCTCGCAACTTCGGCCCGATCATGGCATCGGCCGCAACCACGACGATCGCGCAGGTCGACGAGATCGTGGCGCTCGGATCGCTCGATCCCGAGTCGGTCGTCACGCCCGGCATCTTCGTCAACCGTGTCGTCGCGGTCGGAGAACGGGCCTGGCTGCGCAATGGTGAATTCACCGGCGGGGTCGACATCGAAGGTCGACGCCTCGACCCGGACACCGACACGAACGCCGAGAGGGAGGATGCCGCGTGAGCACCCGCATCAGTCGCGACGATCTCGCGAAGCGCATCGCCGCAGACATCCCCGAGGGTGCCTACGTCAACCTCGGCATCGGCGCACCGACCCTGGTGGCGAACTTCCTGCCCGCCGATCTCGAGATCATCCTGCACACCGAGAACGGGTTGCTCGGCATGGGCGAGGCGCCCGAGGCTGGCCGCATCGATCCCGACCTCATCAACGCGGGCAAGCAGCCCGTCACCGCGCTCCCGGGTGCCGCCTACTTCCATCACGCCGACTCGTTCGGCATGATGCGCGGCGGGCACCTCGACGTGTGCGTGCTCGGAGCTTTTCAGGTTGGCCAGAACGGCGACCTCGCCAACTGGTCGACGGGCGCTCCCGGCGCGATCCCCGCGGTTGGTGGAGCGATGGACCTGGCGATCGGGGCCAAGGACGTCTACGTCATGACCGACCTGCTGACGAAGCAGGGCGAGTCCAAACTCGTGGAGTCCTGCACCTATCCGCTCACCGGCGTCGGTTGCGTCAGTCGGGTCTATACCGACCACGCGATCTTCGACATCACCCCCGAGGGCTTCGCCGTGCGTGAGGCGTTCGGCGATAACACGATCGAATCGCTCGCCGCGCTGACCGGGCTCACCCTCGTCGGCCCTTCGACTGGCTCAGGAACCGGAGACAACTGATATGACCGCCACCTACGTCTACGACGCCGTCCGCACCCCGTTCGGCCGAGCCGGGGGCGCGCTCTCGGGAATCCGCCCCGACGATCTCGCCGCGGTCGTGATGAAGGCCGCCGCCGAGCGCACGGGTCTCGACCCCGCGCGCATCGACGATGTGATCTTCGGTGACGCGAACCAGGCGGGCGAGGACAATCGCAATGTCGCACGGTTCGGAGCCCTGCTCGCGGGTTTCCCGTCGAGTGTCTCGGGTGTGACGGTCAACCGCCTCTGCGGCTCGGCCGTCGACGCCGTGATCCAGGGATCGCGCGCGATCGAGTCCGGCGACGCCGACATCATCCTCGCTGGTGGGGTCGAGTCGATGAGTCGGGCCCCCTTCGTCGTCGAGAAGTCGCCCAAGCCGTGGCCGGCCGTGGGAAACCAGACGATGTGGAACACCTCGATCGGGTGGCGCATGACCAACCCGGCGCTGCGCGAAGACTGGACGATCAGCAACGGGGCGTCGGCCGAGAAGCTCGCCGAGATCTATGAGATCTCGCGCGAGGCGCAGGACGCGTTCACGCTCCGCAGCCATCAGCTCGCGGCCGCCGCGTGGGATGCCGGCGTGTACGACGGCGAGATCGTGCAGGTTCCTGGCGCCGAGCTTGCACGGGACGAGGGCATCCGCGCCGACACATCGCTCGAGAAGCTCGCGGGCCTGCGCCCGTTGTTCGCGAAGAACAGTTCCGTCACGGCAGGCAACGCGTCCTCGATCAACGACGGTGCCTCGGCGGTGCTACTCGGTGCCGAGGGCGCTCTCGACATCGACCCGCTCGCCCGCATCACGGGTCGTGGGGTCTTCGGCAACGATCCCGATGTGTTCGGCATCGCCCCCGTCGAGGCGGCGAACCGGGCCCTCGCCCGCGCGGGTCGCACCTGGGCGGATGTCGACTTCGTCGAACTCAACGAGGCGTTCGCCTCTCAGTCGCTGGCGTGCCTGAAGCTCTGGCCCGAGCTCGACCCCGACAAGCTCAACATCCACGGCGGCGCGATCGCGATCGGTCACCCGCTCGGGGCCTCCGGTGGCCGCATCATCGGTCATGCGGCACACGAGCTCAAGCGGCGCGGCGGAGGTGTCGCGGTCGCGGCGATCTGCATCGGCGTCGGTCAGGGCCTCGCGGTCGTCCTCGAGCGGTAGGGCGACGTGACGGACGAGGGTGCGGATGCCGCGGCATCCGGCACGTTCGTGCAGTCGTTCGCTCGCGGGCTCGGGGTGATCCGCGCGTTCGATGCGGAGCATCCGGAACTCTCGCTCAGCGACGTCGCACGTCGTGCCGAGTTGACCCGTGCCGCGGCCCGGAGGTTTCTGCTCACACTTGAGTCGCTCGGCTACGTCCGCGGCGACGGACGGACGTTTGCGCTCACGCCACGTGTGCTGGAACTCGGGTTCAGCTACCTCTCGGCGCTGTCGTTGCCCGAGATCGTGCAGCCGCACCTCGAGGCTCTCTCGCGCGAGGTGGATGAGAGTGTGTCGGCCGCGGTGCTGGACGATACCGACATCGTCTATGTCGCGCGCGTTCCGACGAGACGAATCATGAGCGTTCGCATCACCATCGGCACCCGTTTCCCCGTCTACGCGACCAGCATGGGCCGCGTTCTGTTGGCGGGTCTGCCGGATGCGGCGCTGGCGGCCGCACTGGATGCCTCCGACCTGCGCGACTTCACGGGCCGAACCCTGACCGACCGGTCCGCGCTCGCCGACGAGGTCCGGGCCGTCCGCGAGCAGGGGTGGTCGCTCGTGGATGGCGAACTCGAGCCGGGGTTGCGCTCGATAGCCGTACCGCTGCACGATCGGGGTGGCCGGGTCGTCGCGGCGCTCAACGTGTCGACGAGTGCCACGCGCGATTCGGTCGAGCACATGCGGGATGCCTACCTGCCGCCGTTGCTGCGCGCGGCGGCCGCGATCGATGCCGAGCTGCGCCTCGTCTGATCGCCGCATGACCGATGGAGGGTCACTAGGAGCCTTCCGGAGCGGCCGGCCTGAGCCGCGCGGAGATGCCGGACGCGTATCGACCCGGTCGATAGTTCGCATCGGCGGGATCCACTTCCCTCTGTGGAAAGTCCCGCCGAGGATGAAGAGGCGGGTCAGAGTCGTGCCCGCCTGATTCCTGAAGGATCGAAGATGATCACACCGCGCTCCCATGTGCCGTACGTCCCCATCACCTCGACTGACCTCGATGCATCCGTCGACTTCTTCGATGCCTCTGTCTATGGGCGTTGCTGGGGGGACCTCGTCATCGACGCCGGTGGCCTGATCTTCGGTATCGCGCAGAAGATGGCGCAGCCCGCATGAGCGCCCACGAGACGGGCGTCATCGACGTCCATGCGCACGTCCTGCTGCCCTCGCTGCATGCCGAGGTCGAGCGCCGCGCACCCGACCTGGTGGCCGAGGCCGCCGCGCTCGATTTTCGTCGGAACGGTGCCGCGAGTCAGGCCGTGTCGGGGCCGATGATCGGGCAGCGCATCCCGAAGCTGACCGATGTGAACGTGCGGCTCGCCGACATGGACGCCCAGGGTGTCGAGCGCCAGTGGGTCAGCGCGTCACCGAACCACTTCTACCCGTGGGCGCCCGAGGGCCTCGCGGTCTGGGCCGCGGGCGAGGCGAACCGTCTGGTCGCGGAGTATGTCGCTCAAGCCCCCGACCGCCTCACGGGTCTCAGTCTGGTGCCGATGCAGCACCCCGGGCGGATGGTCGAGTACCTCGACGATGCGGTGCTGGGCCGCGGCCTCGCGGGCGTCGAGATCTCGTCGTTCGCGGGAGATGTGGAACTCTCGGACGAGCGCCTGGAGCCGTTCTGGGCGCGCGCGGCGGAGCTCGGGATCGTCATCTTCCTGCACCCGTTCGGGTGCAGCCTCGACGAGCGCCTCGACAGGTTCTACCTCGCCAACACGGTCGGTCAGCCGACCGAGAACGCGGTCGCGCTCTCGCATCTGATCTTCGCCGGGGTGCTCGATCGCCACCCGGGGCTGAAGATCGTCGCCGCGCACGGTGGGGGATACCTGCCGACCGTCATCGGCCGTTCGGACCACGCGTGGCGGGTGCGTCCGGATGCTCGAGGGTGTGAGCATCCGCCGTCCACCTACCTGCGGAAGCTGTGGTTCGACACCGTCGTTCACGACGAGCGCACGCTCCGTGCCCTGGTCGAGGTTACGGGCGAAGACCGTGCGGTTCTGGGCAGCGACTACCCCTTCGACATGGGTCTCGACGAGCCGGTCGCGAAGATCCGCGAGGCGGGTCTGTCGGAAGAGATCACGCGGCGCATCCTGGGTGGCAACGCCCTGGCGCTGGTCGAGACGAGGATCCGGGAATGAGGCTCGCCCGCTGGCAGGACGCGACGACACCGTCTAGGAGGCTCGAGTTCGCCACGACATCGGCGGAGTTCCCGAGTCCGTCGTCCCGCCGAATGTGGCCCCGGCCCGTCGGCGCCCACGCAACCGTGTGCGAGCGGCCTGAGCTCAGCGCACGCCCCTCATCAGCTTCAGGACCGGACGGACCGACAGCACCATGCCGATGCCGACGACGATGGCGATGCAGCCGAGGATCGAGAAATAGGGCACCTCGTTGTCGACGTCGAAGAACTGCGCAAGCCACCCCGAGATCGCCGTCCCGAGCGCGACGGAGAGGAAGAACAGCGCCACCATCTGCGTGTGGAACATCTCGGGCGCGAGCTTCGTGCTGACCGAGAGCCCGATCGGCGACAGCAGCAGCTCGGCGACGGTGAAGACGAACAGGATCCCGACGATCGCGAGCAGCGGGGTAGAGTTCGCGCCCCCGCCGGCGAAGGGCAGGAACAGCAGGAAAGCGACGCCCATGATCGCGACACCGAGCGCGAACTTGACCGGCGTGGACGGCTGGCGGCGCCCGAGCTTCAGCCAGAGAGCCGAGAAGACGCCCGACAGGATGATGATGAACACCGGGTTGATGGACTGGACCCACGAGACGGGCATCTCCCATCCGAACAGATCGCGGTTGAGCTTCTGGTCGGAGTAGATGGTCAGCACGGTGAACTGCTGCTGGTACAGCGACCAGAACGCAACGCTCGTGATCCAGAGCGGGATGAAGCCGAGGACCCGTGAGCGTTCGGTCGCCGTGATGCGGCGGCTCGACAGGATGACGGCGTAGTAGCCGAGCGCCGCGACGAGGGTCACGCCGATCACGATCACCGAGAGATTCTCGACTCGGATCAGTCCGACCAAGACGGCGAGGGCTATCGCGGCGAGCCCCGCAACGGCCACGCCGATCACGAGCGGACGGCGCGCGCGAGGGAGGGGATTCGGCACCCGGCGCGCCTCGTCGGGAAGCTGTTTGCGTCCGAACGAGTACTGGATCAGGCCGAACGCCATGCCCACCGCAGCCAGGCCGAAACCCCAGTGGAACCCGAGTGTCATCTGCAGCAGGCCGGTGAGCAGAGGGCCCAGGAAAGCGCCGAGGTTGATGCCGAGGTAGAACAGCGAGAACCCCGAATCGCGGCGCGGGTCGTCGGCCGAGTAGAGCGTGCCGACGACGGAGGTCGCGTTGGCCTTCAGCCCGCCCGACCCGACCGCGACCAGCACGAGCCCTACGCCTACCCCCGTGACGCCCGGGAGCAACGCGAGCGCGATGTGTCCCGCCATGATCACGATGGCGCTGGAGAAGAGCACGCGCTCCGAACCGAGCAGGCGGTCGGCGATCCATGCTCCGAGGATCGTGGACAGGTAGACGGCGCCGCCGTATGCCCCGACGATTCCCGCCGCGATCGGTTTGGGGATCGCCAGGCCGCCTTCGGCCACCGAGTAGTACAGGTAGATCAGCAGGATTCCCTGCATGCCGTAGAAGCTGAAGCGTTCCCACATCTCGACGCCGAAGATGTGGGCGAGCTCCCAGGGCTGACCGAAGAAGCGGGTGTCGCGACTACCGCCGCGCGGTTCGGCGGATGCTTCGTCGGTCTGCGTCGACTCGACTCGGTGTTCGTCGCTCATGGGCGCCAGGTTAGTAGACCCCGTACCGCCTCAGCGTCCGTCGGGGATGGACGCGTGGTCTATGGGCGTCGCGTGGCGGGGGATCAGAAGCGACAGCACGAGGGCGATGACGGCGGCACCACCGGCGAGCAGGAAGCTCGTCTGGAACGCCGCGCCAGTAGGCACAGCGACACCCTCGTACGGTTGCGACATGGCCGCGAGCACGGCGCCGAGCACCGCGGCGGCCGTGCTCGTGCCCACCGAGCGGAAGAGGGCGTTCAGGCCGTTCGAGGCCCCCGTCTCGT
Source organism: Microbacterium sp. HM-570 (assembly GCF_054165885.1). Classification (NCBI taxonomy): domain Bacteria; kingdom Bacillati; phylum Actinomycetota; class Actinomycetes; order Micrococcales; family Microbacteriaceae; genus Microbacterium; species Microbacterium sp. HM-570. The sequence goes on along the minus strand of NZ_CM135111.1, from coordinate 1,577,419 downwards.
TCGCAGGTACGGCGCGCATGATCAGCATCGGCATCCCCGCGAATCCGAGCCCGATGCCCACCCCGACGAGGATGTTCGCAAGCAGGATGTGCCAGACCTCGCTCGAGAAGAAGTACACGAATGCGTAGGCGATGACGAGGGCGATGGCGCCGCCGGTCAGGAGCGCGCGAGGCCCGATCGTCCGCTCCAGACGCCCGGCCAGCGGGGAGATCAGCATCATGACGAGTCCCGCGGGCATGACCACGAGGGCCGCACCGATGAGCGAGAGCCCGAGGCCGGCACCCGATCCGACGGGCAGCTCGAGCAGCTGAGGGAAGACGATGTTCGACCCGAAGAGCGCGAAGCCCATGCCTATTGAGGCGAGGTTGGTGAGCAGGACGGGCCGCCGCGCAGCCACCCGCAGATCCAACAACGGTTCCGCGGCGCGTAACTGATACCAGCCCCACACGAGCAGAACGGCGACGCCGCCCAGCCCGCACGCGAGGGTGGGCGCGCTCGCCCAGCCCCACTCGTTTCCGCGTGAGATGGCGAGAAGGATGCCGGTCAGGCCCACAGCGAGCCCGAGCGCCCCGATGTAGTCGAATCGACCGGGGGTGCGCAGCACGCTCACCGGGATGATCCAGACGACGAGCAGCAGGACGACCGCGCCGAGCCCGGCGGCGACCCAGAAGAGCACGTGCCAGTCGGTCCGTTCGGTCACGAGGGCGCTGAGAGGCAGGCCGAGTGCCCCGCCGACGCCCATCGTCGCGCTGATCAGGGCGACGGATGTGGCGAGCCGGTCGCGATGGACGACGTCTCGCAGGATCGAGATGCCGAGCGGGACGACGCCGGTCACGGCGCCCTGCAGCGCACGCCCGACGATCACACCGACGATGTTGGTCGAGAGTCCCGCGATGACCGAGCCGAGGATCAGGCACGCGAGAAGCGCGATGACGATGCGCCGCTTGCCGTACATGTCGCCGAGGCGTCCGGCAATCGGGGTGATCACGGCGGCGGTCAGCAGCGTCGCGGTGACGACCCATGCGGTGTCTTCGCGGGAGGCATCGAGCAGCTCGGGAAGCTTCGCCTGGATGGGCACGACGAGCGTGTACATGAATGACGCGCAGAGGCCGGCGAGGGCCAGCACGGCGACGATTGCGCCTTGCGGGGGGATACGAGTCAGGCGATTTCGGTCGCCTGCTTCACGTGAACCCACCGACCCAGGTTATCGGCGGGTCGACGGGGTGCGGGTCGCCGGTGCCCACTGAGAGGGAGCCGGGGTGTGCCTCGCGCTCACGAAGGGGTGTGCGCGACGCTCACAGGACCGAGCCCTTCGCTCACGCGACGACGTCGCGCAGACCCTTCTCGATCATGTCGAGCCACCCGCCCACGTTCGCGCGCGCCTCAGGAGTATCGGGGTAGCGGCAGCGCAGATGCAGGCCGTCGTCGTTGACGATGAACCAGATCATGACGCCGTCCGTCTCGATCACGGCAGAGACGTACTGGATGCCCAGTGCCGCCTCGACGGGAGGCAGGCGCCGAGTGTCGAGCCAGGAGATCGCGAACATGCCGGGGCCCGCGGGCATGCCGCCGTACGGCGCGAAAATGGGTGCGAGCGGATACGAACCGAGCGCGAGGGCGTCTTTGACGGCGGCGGCGGATGCGACGGGGTCGGTCGCGGTGAACTGAATGACGGAGTTGGTGATGAACCAGCCGACCGAGTCGTGCCAGCGCGGCTCGTTCCGGCTGTGCACGGGGAAGACGGCGCGGAGCGGCGCCCCACTCATGCGCGCCGTCGTCTCGGCGAGCACCGACAGGGCGAGCGCGGTCATCCGCACGCCCCGGTCGGTCGCTCGTGCCTCGAATACGCGGGTCTCTTCGGCGGCGAGGACATCGCGCACCTCGACCACCTCGAGCCGCGGGGACGAGAGGTCGCCGAGGGGGAGGGGGAAGGCGGGCATGGCGCCGCCCTCGATCTCCAGGATGTCGCTCCAGCGCTGTCTGACATCGGCGGGAGCCGGAGGCATCCGTTCGAGCACGTCGGAGTGTTCGGCGAAGGATGCCGCGGGCACCGAGTCCCCGTCCGAATGTCCCGACAGGTGAGTCACCATGTCACGCACGAGCACGAGGAGCGACCACATGTCGACGTGGGCGTGGTCCGATCCGATAACCGCCGTGGGGCGGGGATCGAGCGGGTCGGGGGTCTCCGGGGCCACGACGCACACCCGGTGCGAGGGCCGCTCGAAGGGAGAGCAGGCGGCGTCGAGCACCCCACGCAGCACGTCGCGGGTGAGTTCGTCGTCGCCGACGGGATGCTGGATCCACTCGCCGCCCTCGACCTCGATCTCATGCAGTGCGAGCTCGCCTGCGTCGTCGTACGAAAAGGCGCTTCGGAGAGTCCCATGACGGCCGATCACCGCCATCCACGCCGCCGCTACGTCGTCGAGCGTCGTGCCCACCGGGAGTCGGAAGGCCACGGCCATCCACGAGCCCGGGCGGGCGCCCTCACCGACGTGCCGACGCTGATCGAACGAGATCGGCAGCCGCTTGCCGGGTCGCTCGCGCGCGCGCGCCGCGAAGCTCTGCAGGGTGCCCCGGGGCAGGGACATCTGGGCGACATTCGTCAGGCGCATGGCGCCGTAGTCTAAGGGGCGAATATCTCGTGCCTGTGACTCCCGCCTGGAACCGGAGGTTTCGTGCCCACACTCGATGTCAGGGGTGCCACGCTCGACTACGACATCACGGGCGACAGCGGCCCCCTGGTGGTTCAACTGCACGGCCTGACGTCGAGCCGCGTGCGGGACGCTCAGTTGGGGCTGGATCTGGGTCGCGCACTCCGCGACCACCGCGTGCTGAGGTACGACGCGCGCGGGCACGGCGGGTCCACGGGCAAGAAGAATCCGTCCAGCTACCGGTGGGACCGTCTGGCGAAGGATCTGCTCGCGCTGCTCGACCACGTCGCCCCGGGTGAGAAGGTGCACGGCATCGGACCCTCGATGGGCACGGGCACCCTGCTGCACGCCGCGGTGCGCAAGCCCAAGCGGTTCGCCAGCCTGACCCTTGTGGTGCCGCCGACCGCGTGGGGCAGTCGTCGCGCGCAGGCGGCGACGTATCTGCAGAACGCCGATCTGGTCGAGAAGCACGGCATCAGCGCATTCGTCGAAGCGGGCAGCACGGCGCCGGTCCCGCCGGCGCTCGCGGACATGCCCGAGACCCGCCCGTCGATCAGCGAGAAGCTGCTCCCGACGATCATGCGGGGCGCGGCGTCCACGGACCTGCCCGACCGAAAGGCGATCGCCGGCATCGACGTTCCGACGCTGATCCTGGCGTGGACGGGCGACCGGACGCATCCGGTCAAGACCGCCAACAAGCTGCACGAGCTCATCCCGCGCAGCCGCATCGTCATCGCCCGAACGCCCTACGGCATCATGGCTTGGCCGGGGCTGTTCGCCGAGCACGTCGCGACGAACGGGTCGACGTGACTCTCGGCTCGAAGTGATGGACGGCTGACGTGACGCGCGGGATCGCGGCGGTTGTCGCCCTGCTCATGTTCGGGCTCGCGATCACGGCGTGCGCCCCGTCCGATCCGCAGCCGGGGGAGCTGCCCGCGGGCGTGAGTGTCGAGCTGATCCAGCTGCGTTCGGATGTCGTGGATCGTGCGGCCGAACTCCGGCTGAAGAATGCGGGCGAAGACGACCTGGTGGTCACACGCATCTCACTCACCGACGCGCGGTTCGAAACGCCGATCGTGCGTGACAAGCGCTCGCCGGTGTCCGCGGGGCGCACCCTCGACATGCGGGTCGATCTTCCACCGGTCGTGTGCGACAAGGATGGGGCCGCCGAGTCGACCACCCTCGAGCTGGAGTACGAGTTGGGCGGTCGTACCGGGGTGGCCGAGGCATCCGTTCCCGACTCCCTCGCCTTCATACCGCTGCTGCACCAGAAGGAGTGCCTGCGCGAACGCCTCGCCGAAGTCGTGGCGCTGTCGTGGGCTGCGTTCGAGCCGTCGGATGTTGGGGCTCCAGCGTCACTGACGCTCGAGATCGACCCCGCAGACGGGGCGGGGTCGGCGCGTATCGAGACGGTCGAGACGACGCCGCTGCTGATGTTCGATACGGCCGGTGCGGCATCGTTCGTCGTCGGTGCCGAGGTGGACGGCTCGGGCGAACCCCAGCGGGTGCGTGTGCCTCTCGTGCCGTTGCGTTGCGACCCGCACGCGGTGATGGAGGACAAGCGCGGCACGATCTTCGATATCACCGTTGCGACGGGTGGCGCCGCGGGTGTGGTCGAGGTGGCGGTGCCCGCCGAGATCAAGGGCGAGATCCTCGCCTGGGTCGCCGACTGGTGCGGCTTCGGTGGTTAGGCGGTCTCGCGTCCGAGGCTTTCGAGCAGGCGCAGCCACACCTCGCTGAGCGTCGGGTACGACGGCACGGCATGCCAGAGTCGCTCGATCGGTACCTCGCCGACAACCGCGATGGTCGCCGAGTGCAGCAGATCGGCGACACCGGCCCCGACGAAGGTCGCGCCGACCACCGTGCGGGTGGCGGGATCCACGATCAGGCGCGCGCGACCCGTGTATCCCTGCGCCGTGACCGAGGCTCCGGCGATGTTGTGCAGGTCGTAGTCGACGACCGTGACCTCGCGGCCGGCACGCTCGGCCTCGGCCGCGGTGATGCCCACCGCCGCGACCTCGGGTTCGGTGAAGACGACCTGTGGAACCGCGGCGTGATCCGCGGTTGCCACGTGGCGGCCCCAGGGGGCGTCGTCGATGGGCTGCTCGAGGGCGCGAGCCGCGATAACGTCTCCGGCCGCACGCGCCTGGTACTTGCCCTGGTGCGTCAGCAGCACTCGGCCGTTGACGTCGCCCACCGCATACAGCCAGCCCGGCTCGTCGCCGCCCGCACCGATCGGCTTTCCGTCCGCGCCCAGCACACGCAGGGTGTCGTCGGTCTCCAGCGAGCGCCCGGCCTCCAGACCGATCGAGTCGAGACCGATGTCGTCCGTGCGGGGGTGGCGACCCGTGGCGATCAGGATCTCGTCGGCGTGCAGGGTTTCGGCGTCGGGGGAATCGCCGAGAGAGATGGTGAGTGTGCCATCTGCTGTCCGATCGATGCGCGCCGCAGAAGTCTCGGTGCGAACGTCGACCCCTTCCTCGCGCAGCGCGTCGAGCACGAGTTCGCCGGCGAACGGTTCGTTCGCCGTGAGCAGCGCATCGCCGCGGACGAGCATCGTCACGTGCGAGCCGAGGCTCGAGAATGCCGTCGCGAACTCCGAGGCGACGACCCCGCCCCCGACGATCACGAGGCGCTCGGGGACGACCTGCACGGCCGCCGCCTCTCGATTGGTCCAGGGGGATGCCTCGGCCAGGCCCGGAATATCGGGGATGATTGCGGATGTCCCGGTGCAGACCGCGACTGCGTGACGTGCGATGAGCGTCTCGACAGAGCCATCCGGGGTCGTCACCTCGACGCGGCGCGCACCGGCGATCCGTCCGTGTCCGCGCACGAGGGTGATGCCCGCGCTGTCGAGCCACGACACCTGACCCGCGTCATCCCACCCGGACGTCGCTGTGTCGCGGAACTGCAGCGCCGTCTCGACGTCGAGGGGAGCGCCGAAGGCCTCGCGCGCGCCCGGGACGCTCCGCGCCGCACGCAGCGCGGCACCCGGTCGCAGCAGAGCCTTCGTCGGCATGCACGCCCAGTACGAACACTCGCCGCCGACCAACTCACCCTCGACGATTGCGACGGTGAGTCCGCCTTGCACGGCTCGGTCGGCGACGTTCTCGCCGACGGGTCCCGCACCGATCACCACGACATCGAACTCGCGCTCAGTCATGTTCCGATGCTAGGTCGCTGCGCGCGGCGTGCAACCCCCTTGCGGACGCCTCGCACATTGCCGCGACTAAGATCGGGGAAGGATGCCGCGGCCATATTGCAAGCCCTGCCGCGCCCGTGATCTCGTGCAATCGCGCCCCGCCACACCGACCATTGGAGCCACCATGGCCGAACAGTCCCGCCTCGATAAGGTCATCGCCCTCGCCCGCCACCGCGGCTTCGTCTTTCAAGCCGGTGAGATCTACGGCGGCTCTCGCTCGGCGTGGGACTACGGCCCCCTCGGTACCGAGCTGAAAGAGAACATCCGCCGCCAGTGGTGGCAGACGTTCGTGCGCGGCCGGGGCGACATGGTCGGCCTCGACTCGTCGATCATCCTGCCCAAGCGTGTGTGGGAGGCATCCGGTCACGTCGCAACGTTCACCGACCCGCTCGTGGAGTGCCTGCACTGTCACAAGCGGTTCCGCGCCGACAACCTGATCGAGGACTTCGAGGCCCGCAAGGGTCGCGCGGCCGAGAACGGTCTCGCCGACATCCCCTGCCCGAACTGTGGCACGAAGGGCCAGTACACCGAGCCGAAGGCATTCTCGGGTCTGGTCAAGGCGTACCTCGGGGTCGTTGACGACGAGACCGGCCTGCACTACCTGCGTCCCGAGACGGCGCAGGGCATCTTCGTGAACTTCACCAACGTGCTCACGGCCTCGCGCAAGAAGCCGCCGTTCGGCATCGGCCAGGTCGGCAAGTCGTTCCGGAACGAGATCACGCCCGGTAACTTCATCTTCCGCACGCGCGAGTTCGAGCAGATGGAGATCGAGTTCTTCACGCCTCCCGCCGAGGCGCAGGAGTGGTTCGAGCACTGGGTCGAAGCCTGCTGGGACTGGTTCATCGACCTCGGCATCGACCCCGACAACATGCGTCGCTACGACGTGCCGAAGGAAGACCGCGCGCACTACTCCGCGGGCACGATCGACGTCGAGTACGCCTTCGGGTTCCCGGGCAAGCAGTGGGGCGAACTGATGGGTGTGGCCAACCGCACCGATTACGACCTGACGAGTCACAGCGAGGCATCCGGTCAGAGCCTGTCGTACTTCGACCAGGCCACGGGGGAGCGCTACACGCCGTATGTCATCGAGCCCTCGTTCGGCCTGACGCGCGCAATGATGGCTTTCCTCGTCGACGCGTACCGCGAAGAGCAGGTGCCGAACGCCAAGGGCGGCACCGACACCCGCACGGTGCTCGGGCTCGACCCCCGCCTCGCGCCGATCAAGGTCGCGGTGCTCCCGCTCTCGCGCAACGAGCAGCTCTCGCCGATGGCCCGCGAGCTCGCCGCCGATCTGCGCGGCGACTGGAACATCGACTTCGACGACGCCGGAGCCATCGGGCGTCGCTACCGCCGCCAGGACGAGATCGGCACGCCGTTCTGCATCACGGTCGACTTCGACTCGCTCGAAGACAAGGCCGTGACGGTGCGCGACCGCGACACGATGGTGCAGGAGCGCGTGCCGCTCGCCGAGGTGCACGCGTACCTCGGCGAGCGCCTGCGCGGCGCCTAGGTCGACAAGGGAGGCCCGGCGTCACCGCACCTCGACGTCGACCAGTCCTTCTAAGCCGGCGAACCCGGACTGATCGCGGGTGATGACGGTCATGTCGTGGACGATCGCGGTCGCTGCAATCATCCGGTCGAGGACGCGCGCTCGAACGTTGCCCCCTCGAGAGCTGACGCGCGCCAGGATCCGGTCGTATGCGGCAAAGCACTCGTCGTCGAAGGCGAGCCCACTTCCGAACGTGTGCCGCGCCGCGTCGATCCGCGCCAGTCGCTCCTTGTAGTGATCAAGACTCGAAGTCGCATGCAGTCCTCTCGTCAACTCCGACCAGGTGAGTGCGCTCACGAAGGTGCGGCTGAATCCCGAGAGGTCGACGGCTCGCTCGGTCGGTGATGATCGCGCGATCAGGATGTTGGTGTCGAGGAGTGCTCTCACGGTCCGATCGTCCACGGGTCGTCGCGTGCATCGAGGTCCAGCGCGTGCCGAGTGCGCCGGTTAGCGGCGAGTGCGCCGCGTGGCAGCCGCGAACAACAGGCTGACTCGCGAACATCCGGCGCACTCGGCGAGACGTGAGGATGCGCGGCCGAACGCGCGCGTGGCGTTAGGAGGCCTTCGCAGCGGCCTTCATCGCTTGCTTGTGCTCGCGCACCTTCAGCAGCGACTCGGGGCCGACGATGTCGGCGACGCTTCGGAACGAACCGTCCTCACCGTAGGGAGCGGATGCCTCGCGCCATCCGTCCCCCGCGTACCCGTACTGCTTGCCGAGCAGGGCGAGGAAGATCTTCGCCTTCTGCTCACCGAACCCGGGGAGAGCCTTGAGGCGCTTCAGCACCTCGCGCCCGTCGGGGGCGTCGCGGATCCAGAGGGCCGAGGCGTCTCCTCCCCAATCGTCCTCGATCGCGGTGCACAACGACTGCACGCGACCCGCCATCGATCCGGGGTAGCGGTGCACAGCGGGCGACTTCTTGAACTCCTCGGCGAGCTGGTCGGGATCGTAGTGCGCGAGGGTCGCGGCATCGACCGACCCGACCCGCTCCTGGATCTTCAGGGGCCCGGCGAAGGCCGTCTCCATCGCGACCTGCTGGTCCAGCAGCATCCCGATCAGCAGGGCCAGGGGGTCATCGCTCAGAAGGCGATCGGCGGCGTCGTCGCCCGTGATGTGCAGCGTCATGCGTTCAGTTTTGCACTCGCCGTGCGGCGCTTCGACCTGAAGTACGCGGGGTCGGGGTCAGTGTCGAAGCCAGGTTTCGGCGAACGCCTCGGGGGTCATGGTTTCGAGATCGGATGCTAGGGCGCGCATCGATCCTTCGAAGTCGACCAAAGAACCCTGGCGTACTCGCCCGACTTCGCTGTCGTCGGAGACGAGGCGGATGACGATATCGCTCAGGGCGGGAGCATCCCCGATATCGAGCAGCCCGGCGGCGACGGTGCCGACCCAGCGCACGCCACGCGCGACGGGGTTCAGCTGTCGGTCCTCCCCGACGACCCAGTAGACGTCGCGGGCCAATGGGCCGGTGCCCGGCGCCGCGGCCGGATCGGGTGCCACGGGCGGATCAGGCGACGTCGTCGGCTACTGCGGCATCCCGCGCTGCCGAAACCCGTGCGGTGACGTCGATGCCGAACAGCGTGCCGAGCGCGGCGACATAGTCGTCGGCTTGACCGCGGGCCGCCAGATCCTGCGCACGAGCCGTAGGGATGTGGAGCAGACGGCCCACAAGATGGCGCATGGCCTGCTCGGTGCGGCCGTCTTCGTCTCCGCGGGCCCGGACGCGCGCGATCTCGTCTTCCAGCACAGCGAACGCGTGTTCGCGGAGTGCAACGACAGCGGGGGCGAGGCTCTGGCGTCGACCCGCGAGCGCGAACTTCTGCGCGGCATCCCGCACGATCTCGCGCGCTTCAGCGGTCGCCTGCAGCTCTTCGAGCGGGGCGTGCAGTCGCACGGTCTCGAGATCAAGCAGGTCGACACCCGGGACGGTCACGACATCCGGGTCGACGTTGCGCGGAAGACCGAGGTCGATCACGAGGCGACGCGCGCCCGCGCTATGCGAGACGGGGCATTCCGCAGCCTCTGCGGGGGTGATGCGGCGCAGCTCGCCGACAAGTTCGGCGCATCCTCGTTGCAGCACGGCGGCGTCGAGCACGTGATGGTCGGCGCTGGTGCAGGTGATGACGAGATCGGCCGAGGCCGCGGCGCGCGCGTACTCGGCATCGTCGATCGATGCGATGCCGTGCTTCGCGGCGAAGACCTTCGCGCGCCCCGAGGGGGAGTAGACGGCGATGCGCTCGGCCCCGTGGTCGCGGAGCGCTGCGAGCGTGGCAGCGGCGTAAGCGCCGGTGCCGACGAGGAGGACGTCGAGGTCGGTCCAGTCGGTGAAGCGGCTGTCGGCGAGTTCGAGCGAGAGTCGGACGAGTGAGCGCCCGGCGCGGCCGATCGCGGTGGCGTTCTTCACACCCCGCTGTGCCTCGCTCGCGCGCTGGAAGAGCCGCTCGAGCTCACCCGAGGTGGTGCCCTGCCGGCGTGCGTCGGTCAGCGCCCGACGCACCTGACCCGCGATCTCGCCTTCGCCGACGACGACCGACTCGAGGCCCGATGCAACGGCGAAAAGGTGCTCTGCAACATCCGGACCCGTGACCACGCGGTACGAACCCTCGAACTCGGAAGCGCTGACGCCCGTGGCCGCCTCGGCTGCGAGCAGAACGGCCTCGACGCCGACGGGACCCGCCGCGGTGACGGGCTCGTCCATGTCGACGTAGGCCTCGAAGCGGTTGCACGTCGCCAGCACGACGGCTCCGCGGACGCACGAGTCGTGCTCCGCGATGAGGGGAGCGATATCGGTCGTGTGAACGCTGAGCCGTTCGAGAAGATCGAAGGCGGCGGTCTTGTGACTCGCCGAGATACACAGCAGCACCCGTTCAGCCTACCGTCCGCGCGCACCCCCACCGCCCGGTTAGCCCGCACCCAGCGGGGAGGGGGAGGATGGAGCCATGCACCTTTCCGACGCCCCGCTCCTGCGCGCCCTCCGCGGCGACCGCCCCGACCGCACCCCGGTCTGGTTCATGCGTCAGGCGGGTCGCTCCCTGCCCGAATATCGGGCACTGCGCGTGGGAACACGGATGCTGGATGCCTGCCTCGACCCCGAACTCGCCTCTGAGATCACCCTGCAGCCCGTCCGGCGCCACCATGTCGACGCCGCGATCTTCTTCAGCGACATCGTCGTACCCCTGCGCCTCGCCGGTGTGGAGGTCGAGATCGAACCAGGCCGGGGTCCGGTGTTCGCGAACCCGGTGCGCAGCGCCGCGGATGTTGCCCGCCTGACGGCGATCGACCCGGCCGAGGTGGCCGAGGCATCCGGTTCGGTCACCGAGGCGATCGGACGGGTCACGGATGAACTGGGCACGACGCCGCTGATCGGTTTCGCCGGTGCGCCGTTCACCCTGGCCGCCTACCTCGTCGAGGGTGGCCCCTCGAAGGAGCACCTGCGTGCGCGCGCGATGATGCACGCCGATCCCGCCTCGTGGCACGCGCTCGCCGACTGGCTCGGCCGGGTCGCGGGGGTGTTCCTCGACGTGCAGGTAAAGGCGGGCGCATCCGCCGTGCAGCTGTTCGACTCGTGGGCGGGCTCGCTCTCCCGTGCTGATTACCGGGCCTTCGCCGCGCCACACTCGCACACCGCCCTGTCGGCGGTTGCGGGCCGAGTGCCGACCATCCACTTCGGCGTCGGCACGGGTCCGATCCTCGACGACATGCGCCTCGACGGCCTGGCGGATGCGGTGGGCGTGGACTGGCGCACGACGCTCGACGATGCCGCCCGTGTGCTCGGGCCCGACGTCACCGTGCAGGGCAACATCGATCCCGCGCTGCTGCAGGCTCCGTGGCCGGTGCTCGAGGCCCACGTGCGTGACGTGCTCGAGCGTGGACGCGCAGCCCGCGCCCATGTTCTCAACCTCGGTCACGGTGTCACGCCCGAGACCGAACCCGACGTGCTGACCCGCATCGTGCAGCTCGCGCACTCGGTCGTCGACGGCGAGGACACATGAGTCCAGACGCCTCGGCGCCGTTCTCGGCCGAACTGATCGAACGCGCCCGCGATACCCGGGTCGTCGTCGTCGGCGGCGGGATCGCGGGGCTCGTCGCGGCCTGGGAGTGCGCACGGATCGGGATGGACGTCACGGTGCTCGAGGCGTCGCCCCGCGTCGGTGGGGCGATCCGCACGGCCGAGGTCGGCGGGTTGACTCTGGATGTCGGGGCCGAAAGTTATGCCACGCGCGGCGGGCACGTGCGACGCCTGATCGACGAGCTGGGCCTCGGGGCAGAGATCGTCGCGCCGAGCGGCGGTCGTGCGTGGCTCGGCGGGATTCCTGGCGTGCCGGGCGGCGCGGCACCCCTCCCGGCGGGCGGAGTACTCGGTATTCCGGCGAACCCGTTCGACCCCGATGTTCGCCGTGTCATCGGCTGGCCCGGAGCCTGGCGGGCCTATCTGGATCGCCTGCGGCCGGTCCTGACGATCGGTCACACCCACAGCCTCGGTGCCTTGGTATCGACGCGGATGGGATCTCGCGTGCTCGATCGCCTCGTCGCCCCCGTCGTGCAGGGCGTGTACTCGGCCCGCCCCGCCGACATCGACGTCGACGTCGCAGCGCCCGGGCTGAACGCCGCCCTCACACGCACGGGCTCCCTCGGCGGCGCCGTCTCGGTACTCGGTGCCGAACGGGCGACCAAGGCGCCCGGGGGAGCGGTCGAGGGTATCCGCGGGGGTATGGGGCGCATCGTCGACGCCCTGCTCGCCCGCCTCGACGAGCTGGGAGTGACCGTGCTCACGGAGGCGCGTGCGGCGGCGCTGACGCAGACCCCGGACGGGTGGCAGATCGAGATCGAGGGCACCCTCGGCGGTGAAACGGGCACCCTCGCGGCGAACGCCGTGATCGTCGCGACGGAGGAACGGATGGCGCGGGCCCTGCTGCGTCCCTCGGTTCCGGCGCTGGACGCCGGAGCGGGCGAGGCGCCGACCGCCGCAGAAACAGACGCGGACGCGGATGCGGCCGGCGCGAGCGGCGCAACCTCGGGCGCCGCGCCCGAGATCGAAGTCGTCTCGCTCGTTCTCGATGCAGCGGCACTGGACGCAGCACCCCGCGGTTCGGGCGTGCTCACCGTGCCCGGTTCGTACACCGCCAAGGCCCTCACCCACGCGACCGCGAAGTGGGCCTGGCTGGCCGAATCAGCGCGTGCGCTCGCGCCGCACCGCCACGTCGCGCGCGTGTCGTTCGGCAGCCAGGGCGAACCCGCCGCGACCGCCGGGATGACAGACGATGAGGCCGCCGCGCTTGCCCTGAACGAGGCATCCGCTCTTCTCGGCGTTCCGCTCGACACGAATCAGCTCGTCGGCGCGCACCGCGAGCGCTACACGCAGAGCCAGCCCGCGTCGGTCATCGGTCGAGAGGCGCAGACAGCGGCGGCTCGCGCCCACATCGCAGCTGTCCCCGGGCTCGGGGTCGTCGGCGCGTGGGTCTCGGGAACGGGACTGGCGCAGGTCGTCCCCGATGCTCTGACGGAGAGCGAGCGCGTGCGCACCGCCCTTTTGTGGGACCGACGTCCCTGATGTCAACCCGGATGCCGAAATTGGCATACGGGGCTAACCTAAAGACTCGGACCGAAGATCTAAACGGCGTAGCACGAGTGTGAGGAGATCCCTATGAGGGGCAAAGTGGGACTCGTGATCGGCCTGGCGGCGGGGTACGTCCTCGGAACCCGCGCGGGGCGTGAGCGGTACGAACAGATCAAGGAACAAGCCCTCAAGGTGTGGAACCTCGACCCCGTGCAGAAGCAGGTCGACCGCGCCAAGGACTTCACGACATCCACCGCGATGGCGATCCCCGGCGCAGTGTGGAACGGTGCCGTCAAGGTGACTCGCGCGGTGCAGGGCAAGGACACCACGCCGGGTCAGCGACTCGACGCGGCGATCAAGGCCGGCAAAGACGGCTCGGAAGACGTGGCCAAGGCCGCCGAGCGGTCCGTCTCGAACATCGAGAAGAAGATCGACGACGCAGCGTCCACCGACGGCGCCAAAAAGAGCTGACCGTGGCATCCCCCCGAGGTATGCGAGACCGCGCCGACGACAGTCTTCTGACGCTCGTCGGCGAAGTTCCCGAACTCGTCCGCAACCTGGTCATCGCTGAGGTCGACCAGGCGAAGTCCTGGCTTGCCAAGACCGCGAAGGACTACGGGATCGGTGCGGGATGGCTCGTGGTTGCACTGGCCGTCCTGTTCTGGACGATCCCCGTCTTCGGCACCGCGGCAATCGCCGGGCTGGCGACCGTGTGGCCCGTGTGGCTGTCGGCGCTGGTGATCGGTGCTGGTCTGCTCGTCGTGGTCGCGATTCTGGTGTTGCTCGGCATTGTTCGGTTCAAGCGAGCTTCCCGGCGGCAGAGTCCGATCGGTGCCGTGAAAGAGGATTTCGACATCGTCCGGGAGGTACGCGATGAGTTCTGATCTGACGAATTCGGACAAGGCGCATTCGCCCCGTCCCGACAGCCTGCTCGTGCCGCTGCCGCGGACTCTCGTGCCGCAGCTGGGCGATCCCGTCGCCCAGGCACGGGCCGAGTTGAAGGCTGCACTCGCGGCGATCGAGGAGAAGGCGAACCTTCCCAAGCGCGCGGCGCGCCTGACGGATCGGGCGGTGCATCGCGCGCGCGCCTTCGCCCAGACTCGTCCCGTGCAGGCGGCCGCGATCGCCGTCGGAGCGGCGGCACTCGTCGGTATGGCCGTCTGGGGAGGCGTGCGTCTCTATACCGCGCCGCGGCGCTGATCTCCGCACGTTCCGAAACCGAAACAGACCGTTCTTGGCCCGAAACCGGTAGAATCGAAGCACGCCACGAGAGGGGCAATCATGGTTCGCACGCTGACCGCCGCATCGCCGGTACAAACCGCAGCTGAGGACCGTCTAGCGCTCGCGGATGCAGCTCTCGCTCTGGCTGGCCACGAGATCACCGACCCCGCGTTGCGCGCAATCGTCAAGCAGGCAGCTCGACGTGAGTTGACGGGGGATGAAGCGCGCGCGGAGATCCGCAGGCACGTGCAGGGCTAATGCCCCGCGGCACTATCTTTCGTACCTGGGATGACTATTTCATCCCAGGTACTTCTGTGTTGAGGAACAGGTTCACGACGCCTGGCGCGCCGAATGGCGAACCTGATCCGGGCAAGCTCGCTGCGATGGAGGAGGCGTTCACTCACACGCGGATTCAAGAGTTGAGCGAGAACCCGTTGCCGGGTCGGTTCGACTACGACCACATGAAGGCGATCCACCGCTACGTGTTCCAGGACGTCTACGATTGGGCGGGCCAGGAACGGGTCGCACCGGTGGGGCAGTTCATGACGAAGGACGGACACCGCTACTACGGTGCAGGCCCTCACCTCACGGCTGCTGCGGAGGCCGAGTACGCCAAGCTCGCCGACAAGAACTATCTGCGCGGGCTCGAGCGGGAAAGGTTCATTCACGAGCTCGCGGAGAGCTGGGGTGAGATAAACGTGGTTCATGGCTTCGGAGAGGGCAACACCCGCACGCAGTTCGTGTTCTTCGCTCAGCTCGCGGAACAGGCCGGCTACCGAATCGATGCGGCCCAGTTCGCCCCTGGCACACTGCTGCGCGACGAGTTCGTGCACGCACGATTCGAGTCCCAAGACACGGGCAAGAATGATCGGCTGGCTGAGGTGCTGGGCAAGGCGATCGCCGCTATTGCTGGCGACTCCTCACCGTCCGAGGAGCCCAGCATTGTCGCTCGCTAACGTTCCTCCCATCCGTCGCATAGGGAGTCAGTGCGATTTCCCGGGAAATGCTCATGATTCACCAGATGGCGGTCGTGCCCGCCCGACGTCGTCAGGGGCTGGGTGGAAGTCTCGTGCGGGCGAGCGTGGATGATGCAATCGGGTCGGGTGCCTCGATTGTCGCGTTGACTTTCGACGACACTGAACGCGGTCTGAGCCGCTTCTATGAGCGCCTTGGTTTCACCTGCTTAGCGGGTGCTGAGATCTCGCGCTGATGTTTCGGGATGGTCCGGACATGATTGTCCGGTTCCCGCAGGACAACTCGAAATACCGGTGGGCCTATCGTGTCGTGGCATCGGCGAGGGCATCCGCCGTTTCTGTTCCGTAGGACGGATCTCACTTTCCCCGTCTTCGCCAGAGATGCCGACCTGCACAGCAAAATGCCCGATGGGGAGGGGCCAGGTTTGGCCGATCCGAAGCGCTGGGTGAGACTGGGAGTATGACCGAGAGTCACGCGCACTCGTCCGCATCCACCGCCCCAGACACAGCAGCCCCCGAAGACACCGAGCACCCCTCGGGCTTCACGCTGTGGGCTGTCTGGCGGCGTGATCCCGATCGACCCGTCGCCGCTGTCGACGAGACCGAACTCGAAGACATCGTCTCGCTCATCGAAGAGGGCGGCGTCACTGTGCGCGGCTTCTATGACGTCAGTGGGATGCGTGCCGACGCCGACCTGATGGTCTGGTTGCACGGTGACAGTGCCGAAGAGCTGCAGCGGGATCTCCGCCGCCTCCGCCGCACCGAGCTGTTGCGTAACCTACTTCCGACATGGAACGCGATGGGTGTCCACCGGGACGCTGAGTTCAATCGCGCGCACGTGCCCGGATTCCTGCGCGGCATCGAGCCGAAGGGCTGGCTCTGCCTGTATCCGTTCGTCCGGAGCTACGAGTGGTACCTGCTGCCCGAAGCCGATCGGCGGCGGATGCTGGCCGAACACGGTCGTCAGGGCGCGGCGTTCACGGGTGTGCTGGCGAACACCGTCGCGTCGTTCGCCCTCGGTGACTACGAATGGCTGCTGCCGCTCGAGGCGGACGATGTCGTCGAGCTCGTGGACCTGATGCGTGACCTCCGCTCGACCGAGGCGCGCATGCACGTTCGTGAAGAGGTGCCCTTCTACACGGGCCGTCGCCTGCTGCTCAGCGAGGTGCCCGAGGTTCTGCAGTGACGCGTCCTGCAGAGACGGCCGCAGCGTGACGACCGGGACGCTCCGACTGGGAACGCGCCGCAGCGCCCTGGCTCTCGCGCAGTCCGGACATGTCGCCGACGCGATCACCGCGGCGACCGGGGTGCCCGTGGAGCTCGTCCCGATCGTTTCCGAGGGAGACGTCACGCGCGCGCCGCTGGCGCAGCTCGGTGGCACGGGCGTCTTCGCGACCCGTCTTCGCGAGGCACTCCTCGCCGGTGAGTGCGACCTGCTCGTCCATTCGCTCAAGGACCTTCCGACCGCCGAGGCGCCGGGTCTGCGGATAGCGGTGACGCCGCGCCGCGCCGACCCCCGCGATGTTTCGGTCACCCGTGGCACGCTGCTCGCCGACTTCGGTACGGGAGAGAACGTCGCGGCCACGATCGGTACCGGATCGCCCCGGCGCCAGGCGCAGTTGCGACGGCGTGCGCCGCGCGTGCGGGTCGCGGAGCTGCGCGGCAACGTGGACTCGCGGCTCGCTCGGGTGCGAGACGGAGAGCTCGACGGCGTCGTGCTGGCCGCAGCCGGGCTGACGCGTCTCGGACTGATCGAGTCGGACGGCGGCGAGGCCGTGTGGGGCATCGGTTCGGCCGACGGCCTCCTGTTGGAGCCGCTGGGTCTGGCGGAATGGCCGACGGCAGCGGGACAGGGCGCCCTCGCGATCGAGGTGCGAGCGGATGCTTCGCCAGACATCCTCGCGGCCATCGCTCCGCTCGAAGACCCCGCCACCCGTTTCGCGGTGACGATCGAGCGCGCAATCCTCGCGCGGATCGAGGCCGGCTGTCACGCTCCGGTCGGTGTCCACGCGAGTGTCACCGATGACGATGTCCGTGTTCGCGCCGTCGTCTACGCGGTCGACGGTTCGCACAGGGTCGGGCTCGATCACGCTGAGCCCCTGGCTAGGGGGTATATTCGACAGACGGGCGGCGGCGATGGCGCGAACGCCGCCGACAGCGCGGACCCGACCGTGCGAGCAGCGCTGATCGGGGCTGCGATCGCACGTCGACTCCTTGATGGTGGGGCAGCCGACTTGGTGTCACGAGGGTCTTCTACATGAATTCAGCAGCCGAGCGTCCCGCGAAAGCGGTGAAGCCCCTGAGTGGGTGGCGCGTGCTCGTCCCCCGCGGGGGCCCCTGGGGTGATGGTGTTGCCGCGAGCTTGCGCTCGCAGGGGGCGACTCCCGTCGTGGCGCCGTTGATCAACTTCGCTCCGACCAGTGACCAGGCGTCGCTCGACGCGGCGCTCAAGGATCTGATTGCGGGCAGGTTCGATTGGCTCACGGTCACCAGCGCAACCACCGTCGACGTGCTTTACGCACACCGCGTCAATATCCCGGTGACGACGCGCGTCGCTGCCGTCGGTGAGACGACAGCCGCCGCCCTGCAGGCCGTGGGATATCGGGTCGACCTCGTACCCACGCAAGACAACTCGGCCGCGGGTATGGCCGACCAGTTGATCGCCCTCGAGCCCGAGCCTCGCCGTATCCTGACGCTCCGCAGCGAAATTGCGAAGCCCGTCCTGACCCGGCGTCTGAGCGATGCGGGGCATCACGTCCGCAGCGTCGTCGCGTATCGGACGATCGGTGTGCCGGTGACCGAGCGCATCGCCCACGATGTCGCCAACGGCCGCATCAACGCGATCCTGGTGACGAGCGGGTCGGTGGCCGAGCAGGTGCACCTGCAGTTTCCGGAGATCCCCGCGAGCACGGTTATCGCCGCGATCGGTCCGCGCACGGCGAAAGACGCGCGGCGCGCAGGGCTCGACGTCGATGTCGTGGCCGAACAGCAGACCGTCTCGGCCCTGATCGACGCGGTTTCGCGGCTTGCGCTGCCGCACGCCGCCGACGAGTTCTCACCGTGAGTTTTCCCGAACGCCGCCCCCGTCGTACCCGCCAATCGCCCGCGATGCGACGTCTCGTTCGCGAGACCCGCCTCGCCCCGGCGCAACTGATCCTTCCGGTCTTCGTGCGCGAGGGCATCACCGAGCCTCGGGCGATCGAGTCCATGCCGGGGGTCGTTCAGCACACCCTCGATTCGTTGCGCGCGGCCGCGGTCGGCGCGGCGTCGGCGGGAATCGGTGGCATCATGCTGTTCGGTGTTCCCGAGACCCGCGATGCGGTCGGCTCGGGCGCCGACGATGAGAACGGCATCCTGAACGTCGCGACGCGCGCCGTGGTGGAAGAGGTGGGCGACGCCATCGTCGTGCAGACCGACCTCTGCCTCGACGAGTTCACCGATCACGGTCACTGCGGTGTGCTCGATGCCCGCGGAAGCGTCGACAATGACGCCACGCTCGAGCGCTACGTCTCGATGGCGCTCGCACAGGCCCGCGCGGGGTCCGAGATGCTCGGGCTGTCGGGAATGATGGACGGCCAGGTCGCGGCCGTTCGCGCCGGACTGGACGCGGCGGGCTTCTCCGACACGACGCTGCTCGCCTACGCCGCGAAGTACGCGGGGTCGTTCTATGGCCCCTTCCGCGAGGCCGTGGACTCCCAGCTGAAGGGCGACCGCCGTACCTACCAGCTCGATCCCGGCAATGCGCGCGAGGGCGTGCGCGAGGCGGTCATCGATGTCGAAGAGGGCGCCGACATCGTCATGGTCAAGCCCGCGCTGCCCTACCTCGACGTGCTGGCATCGGTTCGCGAGGCTGTCGACGTTCCGGTCTGGGCGTACCAGGTGTCGGGCGAGTACGCGATGATCGCGGCTGCGGCAGCCAACGGCTGGATCGACGGCCGTGGGGCCACGATGGAGGCGCTGCTCGCCATCCGTCGTGCCGGCGCGGGCGCGATCCTGACGTACGCCGCCATCGAAGCGGCCGGGTGGCTGCGCGACGACATCTCGTGAGCGGCGGGGTCTCGTGAGCGACGAGAATTGAATCATGGATGATCGCAATGCCCTTCTGTTCGACCGCGCCCGCTCGGTGATTCCCGGTGGTGTCAACTCGCCGGTTCGGGCCTATGGTTCGGTGGGCGGGGCGCCGCGGTTCATGGCGTCGGCGCGCGGTGCCTACATCACCGATGCAACCGGTCGCGAGTACGTCGATCTCGTCGCATCGTGGGGTCCGGCGCTGCTCGGCCATGCCGCTCCCGAGGTCGTGGAGGCGGTGCGGGATGCCGCGGGCCGCGGGCTGTCGTTCGGCGCGCCGACCGAGGGCGAGGTCGAGTTGGCCGAGCTCATCGCCGCGCGCGTGAGCGTCGGCGAACACCGGCCGGTCGAGCGCGTGCGCCTGGTCTCGACAGGTACCGAGGCGACGATGACGGCTATCCGTCTTGCCCGCGGCGCCACGGGCCGCGATCTGCTGGTCAAGTTCGCCGGGCACTACCACGGTCACTCCGACGGGTTGCTGGCATCTGCCGGCTCGGGTCTTGCGACCCTGGGTCTGCCCGGATCCGCGGGGGTGCCCGCGCCGATCGCCGCGCAGACGCTCGTCATTCCCTACAACGACCTCGACGCCGTGCGCGAGGTCTTCGCGGTGCATGGCGACCGCATCGCCGCCGTCATCGTCGAGGCCGCGGCCGCCAACATGGGCGTCGTCGCGCCTCTGCCCGGCTACAACGCCGAGCTCAGCAACATCGTTCACGCCCACGGCGCGCTGCTCATCCTCGACGAGGTGCTGACCGGATTCCGCGTCCACCCCGCCGGTTACTGGGGTCTGCAGCACGATGCGGGCGAGAGCTACACGCCGGATCTCTTCACCTTCGGCAAGGTCGTCGGCGGCGGCATGCCCCTCGCGGCGCTGGGCGGTCGCGCCGATGTCATGCAGATGCTCGCCCCCACCGGGCCGGTGTACCAGGCGGGCACCCTGTCGGGTAACCCGCTGTCGGTCGCGGCGGGGCTCGCGACGCTGCGCGCAGCGACGCCCGAGGTCTACGCGCGGGTGGATGCCGCGGCATCCGTCGTCGCCGATGCTCTGACCGCTGCCTTGAGCGATGCGGGTGTCGCGCACTCCGTCCCGCGCGCCGGAAGCCTGTTCGGTGTCGCGTTCGCACCGCAGGCCCCCCACGACGACGATACGGTGCACGCTCAGGATGCCTGGCGGTACCCGAACTTCTTCCATGCCATGCTCGACGCCGGCGTGGCCCCGCCGCCCAGCGTTTACGAGGCCTGGTTCCTCACCGCCGCGCATGACGACGTCGCTCTCGGACGGATTGTAGACGCGCTTCCCGCGGCCGCCCGCGCCGCAGCATCCGCCGTCGCCCCTGCTCACTGACCCGCGGCGCCTCACTGATCGTTGCCGCACTGTGAGCGAAGCGAGCGGCGGATGCGGCCGGCCGCTGGCAGACTAGAGGCATGGTGACGCTGCTCCTCGACTCGGAACGACTCGAGGTCGTGCTGTCGCCCATCGAGCGGGCCATCGGATTCCGCCGCGGGAATATTCAGGTCGCACGCGAGCAGATCGCCAAGGTCATGCTCACCGACGACGCGTGGATCTGGCTCCGCGGTGTGCCGAGCCCCGCCACGACGGTGCCGAGCGTCGTGGCGATCGGCACGTGGAAGTCCGGCTCGGGACGAGACTTCGCGGTCATACGCGGTCGCCGTCCCAGTGTCGTCATTGACCTCGAGGGTCACGAGGACTACGAGCGACTGCTCGTCACGACGCGCCACGGCCGCGAACTCGTCCGAGCTCTGCGCCTCGACGCCGACCTAGACAAAGAGGACGACAAAGAACCCGGCACGGAACCCGGCAGGGAACCTGTTGCCGAATCTGACGTCTGAAACCAGGCGCCGCGCCGATTCGCGCGTCAGGTGACGTCGCGGGTCCAGCTGGCGATGTGCCCGATCAGCAGCAGGATGAGCGCGTAGGCGAGCAGGACGATGCCACCGTGCCACCACTCGAGGGCGTCACCTGCGCCCGCCCCCATCACGTTGTAGATGCTCGCCCCGACCAGGGCGTCGCTGGCCGCACCGGGCAGAAAACGGGTGACCTCGGCGAGCCAGTCGACGAACCCTCCCGCCAAACGCAGGAGCGGCTCCACGAACTGCGTGAAAGCGAGGACGATGACGATCGCGACGACCTGGTTGCGTACCAGCGTGCCGACGCCGATGCCGACGAGTGTCCACAGCACGAGTGCGAGAAGGGTGCGGGCGAACAGCGCCCAGGTGTCGCTGGAGCCCAGTTCGGTGTCCAGCCCGAAGCCCGCGAGGACCCCGGCTGCCGGCAGCGCCGCCGAGACAACCGAGATCAGGCCGTACATCGCCCCGATGACGACGCCGGCCGCGAGCTTCGCCCACAGCACCATGCCGCGCTTCGGGGTGGCGAGGAAGGTCGGGGTGAGCGTCTGGTGGCGGAACTCCGTCGTCACCATGAGCGTGCCGATGAGGAGCGGGAAGACGTATCCGATCGATCCGCCGATGCTGTAGAGCACCGGCGCTAGACCGTCGGCGGGGACGGTCGGGGCACCGGCGCCGCCCGTCAGATCACCGGATGCCGAGGCCGCGAAAACGAAGGCAAGACCGCCGGCCGTGCTGCCGACATAGAGCACGAGGACGATCGCGAGGATCCACCATCCGACGGTCGAGAATACCTTCGTGGTTTCGGAGCGGGTTGCGGCGACAAGGCTCATGATCGCTCCTCGTTGTCGTCGTTTTCGCGGACTTCGTCATGCGCGCCGGTGTCGGTGCGTCCGTCACTCCGGTCCGGATCGTCGTCGTCGGATGAGCGGGGTACGACCTCGATGACCCCCGTCGCGGCGACCGCGAACGACGACACGGGGGCAAAGGTCGGCAGAGCCTCGTCCTCGTCCTCGTCATCATCCGCGTCCGGAGTGGTGGGCAGGGCAGTCGGCCCCGCCTCTGCGGGCGCGCTGTCAGGGGCCTCGGTCGCGACGGCGGCCGACGCCACGGGCTCGTCGGAGACGGATTCTTCGGGTGCCGCTTCTTCGGGTGCCGCTCCTTCGGCAACCACTTCTTCGGCAACCACTTCCCCAGGAACGTCTTCTTCCGCGACCGGTTCCGCGGGCAAAGCAGCGGCTGTCGGAGCTGCGGTGTGCGACGCCGCGGCGCTCGGGTGAACGCGCGATCCGTTGACCAGCTCCAGGAAGACCTCTTCGAGCGAGGGTCCCTTCTTCTGCAGTCCCGACAGGGCAACACCCGCGGTGAGGGCGATCGCCCCGATGTCGGCGGGGTCGCCGCCACGCACCGAGACCCCGGTCCGCAGGTTCTCGTAGGCGACACCGGCGGCAGTGAGAGCCTCGGCGAGCGCCTGCCGGTCCGGCGAATCCACGACGACGGCCTGTTCGGCGGGCTCGGCGAGGTCTTCGACCGACCCCTGGAAGACGAGGGACCCGTTCGAGATGATCAGGAGCCGGTCCGCGGTCTGCTGCACCTCGGTGAGCAGGTGCGAAGACACCAGCACGGTGCGTCCCTGGCGTGCGAGTTCGCGGAGCAGCCCGCGCATCCAGATGATCCCCTCGGGATCGAGGCCGTTCGTCGGCTCGTCCAGCACGAGCACCCCGGGATCGCCGAGCAGGGCGAACGCGAGTCCCAGACGTTGACGCATTCCGAGGGAGTATCCGCCGACCCGTCGACCCGCGACATCCGCGAGCCCCACGGTCGTGAGCACCTCGTCGACGCGCGTGCGGGGGAGCCGCGCGGCTTGCGCGTAGAGCTTCAGGTGGTTGGCGGCGGAGCGCCCGGGGTGGAAGCTGGCCGCCTCGAGGGCGGCACCGACGGAGCGCAACGGTGAGGCAAGGTCGGCATAGGCCGTACCGCCGATGGTCGCGCGACCGCTCGTGGCGCGCACGAGCCCGAGCAGGATGCGCAGCGTCGTGGTCTTTCCGGCGCCGTTGGGCCCGAGGAATCCGGTCACGACTCCCGGTTCGACGCGCGCCGAAAAGTCCTGGACGGCTGCCACCGCACCGAATTGTTTGGTGACTCCGTTGAACTCCAGAACCTCGCCTTGGGGCATGCCGTACCTCTCTCTCGGACGCCGTACCCCTCATCTTGACCGATTTCCGGGCGTGAGACGGGATCCACGCAGAGGAACCGGCGGTACGGTCGGGACATGAGAACGCAGCCCCTCGAGTCCTCGCGCGTCTCGGCTCGCTTCACCCGCGGTGTCGGTCGGCTCGTGCTCGAGCGTCCCGAAGCGCTCAACGCGCTCGACCTCGGGATGGTGCGGGGCCTGCGCGAAGCGCTCGAGGCATGGCGCGACGAACCCGATGTCGAACGCATCCTGCTCGAGGGCGCGGGCGACCGGGGGCTGTGCGCCGGCGGCGACGTGCGGGGCCTGGCCGAGAGCATCATGTCCGGCAACGCCGAGGGTGCCGGGACGTTCTTTCGCGAGGAGTACGCGCTGAACGCGGCCATCGCGGAGTACCCGAAGCCGATCGTGGCTCTCGCGGATGGCGTCACCATGGGCGGCGGCATCGGCCTCGCCGGTCACGCCGCCGTGCGCATCGTGACCGAGCGCTCGGCGCTCGCGATGCCCGAGACGCGAATCGGATTCACCCCGGATGTCGGGGGCACCCGGCTTCTCGCCCGCGCCCCCGGCCATTCGGGGGAGTACCTCGCCCTGACGGGCGGGACCATGTCGGCAGCCGACGCGATCTACGCCGGATTCGCCGACCTGCTCGTGCCATCAGAGCGGCTCGACGGCGTCCGCGAAGCCCTCGAATCGCGCGCCGACCCGGGGGGTGCCACCGAGGTCGCGATGCTGTTCGACGAGTCGCCCGAGCCATCGGAGCTGGCCCGCCGCCGGCCATGGATCGACTCGGTCTTTGCGGCCCCCGACGTGGCGGCGATCATCGCGGGGCTCCGCGAACGGCCCGAGCCCGAGGCATCCGCCACCGCCGACCTGCTCGCAACGCTCTCTCCGACTGCGATGACCGTGACACTGGCCTCCGTTCGGGCGGCTCGCACGGATGCGACCCTGCGCACCACGCTCGAGCGCGAGTACGGGTTGGCGATGTGGTTCGCTCACACCCAGCCGGACCTGCCGGAAGGTGTTCGCGCGCGTCTGATCGATAAAGACGGTGCGCCGCGCTGGCGACCGGCGTCGCTGGGCGAGCTGCCGGACGACCTCGTCGAGCAGGCGTTCGCGTTCCGTCCGGACGTGCCGCTCTGGGCGTGACCGGGCGTCAGGGCTGACGGCCGGGCGCGGTATCTCTAGAGTGACCCTATGGAACGGTCGGATCCCCCGCACCGCAGACGCCGCTACTCGGTGGGTGTGGCGCTCGACTGGTTCTTCTTCGTCTTCGCGGGGCTCGCGGCGATCTGGCTGGCCTACCTCGGGTTCACAGAAACGTTCCGCGTCGGATGGTGGGGCATCCCGTTCGCGATCGTGTTCTGGGTCATGCTCGCCTACCTCGTGCTGCCGCGGCTCCATCGCATCCTCACGACGATCTACGTTCCCGACTACTTCATCGGCCGGACCCGCACGAGCGACGGGCTGCTCGGCGACCCGGTCAACCTGGCCTTCCGTGGCACGGCGGAAGAGATCGAGGCTGCGCTCGAGGCCGCGGGATGGCGACGCGCCGATCCCGTGACCCTCGCGTCGTCGTGGCGGATCATCACATCGACCCTCGGCCGCCGCAGCTACGACGAGGCCCCCGTCAGCCCCCTTTTTCTCTTCAGCCGGCAGCAGGATTTCGCCTACCAGCAGGAGGTCGACGGCAACCCCGCACAGCGCCATCATGTGCGCTTCTGGAAATGCCCGGACGGATGGCTGCTGCCGGGCGGCACGCGGGTCGAGTGGCTCGCCGCGGGCACCTTCGACACGGCCGTGGGGCTCTCCCTCTTCACCCTGCAGGTCACCCACCGCATCGATGCGGATACCGACATCGAGCGCGACCACATCATCCAGACGCTCGTCGCGGCCGAGCCCGCGATCCGGATCGACGTCATCAAGGACTTCTCGAGCGGCTATCACGCGCGAAACGGCGGTGGCGACACCATCCGTACCGACGGGGATCTGCCGATCGTGGATGTCTCGGGCGTTCCGGTGCCGGTGGCGGTCGCCCAGGCGGTGCCGGTCGCCGAGTCGGAAGGGGTGCGTGCGCGATGAAGACGCCCGCGAAACGCCCCGCGTTCGAATCCCCCGGCGACCTCGTCCGGCCGGTCGGTTACGACCCCGACATGTCCCGTCCCGCCGCGATCAGCGCCGGCGCGGGCCTCGTGATGCTGCGGGTGCTCGCGGGCCTGCTGTGGCTCGTCGCCCTGGCCTTCAACTGGGGCGACATCGCCCGCAGCCTCGATCTCGCGCTCGACGGCGTCTCGCTGACGGACGACGAAAAAGCGCTCGGACTCGCGGTGATCCTCACGATCGGGGGAATCGCGACCCTGGGCGAGGGGGTGCTCGCGGTGCTCATCTACCGGGGACACAACTGGGCACGCGTGCTCGTCATGCTGTACGCCGTCGTGTCGATCTCGGCGGCGTTCACGACGTGGTGGGTCGGTGGCCAAGACATCCGGATCGAAACGACTCTCGTGACCTTGAGTCTCGACATCCTCGTGCTGCTCGCGCTCTCGAGCCGGCAAGCCGCGGCGTACTCGCGTCGGCGACAGCGGCGCTGAGAGGTCTCTTTGGGTCGAGCCGGCTGCGCTGACAGGGTCGTTTGGGTCGTCAGCTGCGCTGACAGGCCCCTCCCCGGCTGCGGGCGTTAGCCTGGAGTCCGCCCTGGTGGCGGCGGAGGAGGCAGTGCGGTGTTCGACAGTCCCCTCTCGACGTCTGCCTACGGTGTGCTCGGCGTCGAGCCGGACGTCGACGATGAGCAGCTGCGGAAGGCGTATCGTCAACGCCTTCGCGCGACTCATCCCGACACCGGGGGCGACGCGGCCTCGTTCGGTCGGGTGCAGCGTGCCTGGGAGCTGGTCGGCACGCCGGCGGCCCGCGAGGCCTACGACCGCGGTCACGGGTTTGTGACGTTCAGCGCGGATGGCGGTGCCGATGCAGGCGCCAACACGGATCCGTCCGGTTGGCGTCCGGCGCGAGCGAGCGCCGATACCCGACCGCGGGCGCGTGCGCACGGTCACCCGGGGGGCTGGCGGCGCGAGCGCTACCTCACGCTGATGCGCGAGTGGGTCGGCCGTGGCATCCCTCTCGAGGACCCCTACGCCCCGGCTCTGGTGCGATCCGCCCCCCACGAGATCCGTCGCCTACTGGCCGACGCACTCGCCGAAGAGGCGACCGCGCGCATCGTCGCCGACCTCGGTATGGGTTTCACGGTCTGGCACGATGTCGCCGCCTCCGGTCGTCGGGGCGATGATCCCAACGCGAAGCTCGACCACATCGTCCTCGGCCCGAGCGGTCTCTACGGGGTGCTGTCGGAGGACTTCGGCGGACCCGTGACGCTCCGCCGCGGTGAAGTGCAGGGAGACGACGTCGAGGGATCGCCGATCGGCGACCTGATCGCACGGATGCGTGTGGTCGCGCGCGCCGCGGGGGTGCGCTTCAGCGGCGCGATCGTCGTGCTGCCGGACGACGATCTGCCGCAGGCGATCCTGGACGCAGGCCGCGTGCGCGGGCTGCCTGTCGTGGTGTGCGCTCGCGCCGCGCTTGCGACGGTTTTGCGCCGTGGCATCCCGGGCGCGCGGGATATGGGCGGCAACGAGGTCTTCGACGTCCGCACCCGGCTGCAGCACAGCGTGCGTTTCGTCTGAACCGTCGCCCGGGGCTCAGTCGGTGATCCCCATCAGTTGGAGCGGGTGCGTGATCCGCCACCACGGGCTCGGACCCGCCACCTCCGCCGCGAGAAGCGCCTCGACCTCGACCTCGTCGATCGGCCCGCTGACGGTCACGGAGCCAGCTGAAGCGCCGCTCGCCCAGTCGTCACCGAGCGTCAGGTTAGAGGCGGCAGCGGACGCGGACCCGTTCCACAGGATGACCGATCCGTCCGTGGCCGTCACGATGTCGACCGGATCGGCCCACAGGGTGGAAATCGTTCCGACGATCGAACCCGCGGGCAGAGCGATCGTCGGGGCGAGTTGCGCGTCGAGACCGTTCAGCAGGTCTCGCGTTGCGGCGAACCGTGTCTCGCTGTCGGGTTGACCGAGAATCGAGGCATAGGCGCGAACGGTTGTCTCGCCGACGGTGATGTCGCGCGCGGCCAGCAGGTTGTAGTCGCCGAAAAGCAGACCGGTCTTGATGCCCACGATGCCGGGCTCGCCGAGGAGGGCGTTCGTGTTCTCGACGAGACCGGCGCCGGGGAGTTCGACCGACTGCTTGGCGACGATCTCGGCGATGACCGGGTTTGCGAGAGCCCGGCGGGCGAGGGCCACGAGCGCCGCGGGCGTCGCGGTGTTGCGGGGGCTGATGCCCGACGAGTCGACGACGGTGATGCCCGCCAGCCCGTGCTGGGTGAGCCACTGCATCGCCGCTCGGGCGTAGACCGCGTCGGAGGAGTAGAGACCGTCAACGAGCTTGTCGGCGTAGTTGCCGGCCGAGCCGATCAGCATGCCCTCGAGAAGCTGATACTCGGTGAGGGTCCCGCCGACCGGGACGTCGAGTGCCGACTCGTCGGCCGCGAGGGTGTTGCGGTACGCGGTACGGTCGGCGCGCGTGAAGGCGTACTCGGGGCCCGACTCGCCGACCGCGAGCGGAAGCGCATCCAGAACGACGAGAGCGGTGATGAGCTTGGTGATGCTCGCCATCGGGACGGCCGCATCGGCGCTGGCGGCGGTGGTACCGACACCCTCGACGGCGAGGGCGGCGGATCCCGCACCCGGCCAAGCGGGAGCGGCCGGAGCGGCGACGGCCGTCTGCAGCGCCACGGACTCGACGCGGGGCGCAACGGCGTACAGGGGCCAGACGAGCATGGCGACGACGTACACGACGATCAGACCCAGGACGCTGGCGAGCGGGACGAGGACGCCGGGGCGCAGCGGCGAGCGTCGCGGCCACTGATCGACGAGCTCGGCATCCGGGGCGACCTCGGGCTGCGGCACGGCCGAGGTGCCGTCCTCGCGGATCCACGCGAGCGCACGCGTGGTGATGGGAACTTCCGCGGCGGTGGGCGGGTCTGCCACCGGCGCGGGTTCGACCGGCGCGGCGACAACGGGCTCAGTGGGCTCGGCGGGCGCGGTTGGTTCCGGTTCCGTTGCTGTTCGGCGACGGCGCCTCGGAGCGGTCACCGTAGCGGCTGCCTCCGCGGCCACGGGTGGGGCGCTGGGCTCCGGGGGCACGGCAGCGGAAGCCGACACGGGTGCCGTCGCGGCGGGGGCTTCGGCGGCCACATCCGTCACGCCCGTTTCGTGCCGACGCAGGGCCCGCCGGGTGAGCACGGGCTCGTGCGGCGGGTCGTTCGAGGTCATTCGCCTACGGTACCGCGACAGCTATACTCATCCCGTCAACCACGGGAGTCCGGTGTGCCGGGCTGAGAGGAAGCGACCACGCTTCGACCGTCGAACCTGATCTGGGTCATGCCAGCGCAGGAAGGAGCACTAATGAGTACGTCCACGTCCACATCAGCCCCCGCATCCACCGGGCGCCGCGGATTCGCCGCCATCACCTGGCGCTGGAGGGTCGTCGACATCGTCGTCGCCAGCGTCATCGGCGTCGCATGCGCCGCGGTATTCCTCGTCTGGAACATCGGGTATCAGGGTCCGAGCGCCGTCCTCGCGCCCGTCCTGCCGGGACTGCAGGGTCTACTCGCGGGACCCTGGCTGATCGCCGGCGTGCTCGGTGCCCTCATCATTCGCAAGCCGGGTGCCGCCCTTTATACCGAACTGCTTGCCGCAGTCATCTCTGCGTTCGTCGGGAACCAGTGGGGAGGCCCCCTCACGATCGTGTCGGGCCTCGTCCAGGGACTCGGCGCCGAGCTCGTCTTCCTCGTCGTCGCGTATGCGGTGTGGCGCCTGCCGGTTGCGATCCTTGCGGGCGCCGGCGCGGGCCTTGCGGGCGGTATCAACGACCGCATCCTCTGGTACGCGGCTGCCGACACGACCTTCACCATCGTCTACATCGCCGCCACGACCATCTCGGGCGCCGTGATCGCCGGTGCGGGCGCGTGGTTCGTCGCGCGCGGCCTCGCGGCGACGGGTGCGCTCGGGCGCTTCGCCTCGGGACGCGAGGTCACCTGGCGCGTCTGACGTGACGGATCCTTCGATCACGCCTCGTGCGCTGATCCGACCCGCCTCGGTCGAGGCGCGGGGCTGGGGCTGGCGCTTCGCCTCGCGCCTGGGCTGGGCGGTGACGGATGCCTCGTTCCGCATCGAACCGGGCGAGCGCGTTCTGCTGCTCGGCGCGTCGGGCGCGGGCAAATCGACCCTGTTGCACGCGCTCGCCGGGGTGCTCGGCGGCGACGACGAGGGCGAGTCGCGGGGAGAGCTCACGATCGACGGCCGGCCGGCCGCTCGCGCCGCCGGTCGGGCCGGGCTCGTGCTGCAAGACCCCGACAGTCAGGCGATCCTGGCCCGGGTCGGCGACGACGTGGCGTTCGGTGCCGAGAACCTCGGTGTCCCGCGCGACGAGATCTGGCGCCGCGTGCGCGAGTCGCTCGACGCCGTCGGGCTCGATGTGCCGCTCGATCGGTCGACATCCGCCCTCTCCGGTGGGCAGAAGCAGCGCCTCGCACTCGCGGGTGTGCTCGCGATGCGCCCGGGGCTCATCCTGCTCGATGAGCCGACGGCCAACCTCGACCCGGATGGTGTGCGCGAGGTGCGCGACGCGGTCGCGCGCGTGGCCGAGCGGACCGGCGCAACGCTCGTTGTCGTCGAGCACCGCATCGACGTGTGGTTGCCGCTCGTCGACCGCATGATCGTCTTGGGCGCGACGGGCGCCGCCGACGACGGCGCCATGATGATCGGAACCGGGGTCGGAGTTCTTGCCGATGGGCCTCCCGACCGGGTGCTCGGTGCATTGGGACCGCGCCTCGCCGAAGGCGGGGTCTGGGTGCCGGGCATCCCGCCGCGACACCCCGCGCCGCCGGTGCTCACGCCCGGTCCCGTCGTGCTCGAGGCGCGTGAGCTGACGGTCGGGCGGACGAAGGGCGTGGCCGTCGCGGGCCCCATCCGACTCGATGTGCGCGCCGGCGAGGTTCTGGGCATCACGGGGCCGAACGGTGCCGGCAAATCGACCCTCACCCTCACCCTTGCGGGGCTCCTCCCTCCCACTGGTGGTCGAGTGGAGGCATCCGGCGCCCTGGCGAATGGTCCCGAGCGCAATCCCCTGCGATGGACATCGCGCGCCCTGCTGACCCGCATCGGCACGGTCTTTCAAGACCCCGAGCACCAGCTGCTCGCAACGACCGTGCGCGGCGAGCTCGAGATCGGGCCCCGATCTCTGGGGCTGCCAGAGCACGAGATCACGCATCGCGTCGACGACCTCCTCGTGCGGCTGCGGCTCGACCGGCTGGCCGAGGCAAACCCGTACACGCTGTCGGGCGGCGAGAAGCGGCGCCTCACAGTCGCGGCGACCCTCGCGACCCGTCCCCGCGTGATCGTGCTCGATGAGCCCACGTTCGGTCAGGACGCCGTGACCTGGGCCGAACTCGTCGGGATCATCGCCGAGCTGCGCGATGAGGGCACGGCCGTCATTGTCGTCACGCACGACGCCGCGGTGCTCGATGCCCTGCATGCTCGCCGGTTCGACCTCGAGGTGAGGGCATGACAGCGCCGCCCGTCGCCCCCGCGCGCACGGGACCCATCGCGACCATCAACCCGGTGGCAAAGCTCGCGGCCGCCCTGCTGATCGCGCTGCCGCTCGTGCTGACGATCGATGCGGTGTCGGCGGCGACCGCGCTGACGCTCGAGCTCGTGCTGTTCGCCCTCTCGGGCCTGCGGTGGCGCGAATTCTGGATACGCACGCTTCCCGTGTGGGTAGCAGCACCGCTGACGGCGATCACGATCGCCCTGTACGGGGCACCATCCGGAGCCATCTATTTCGAGTGGCTATTCGTGCGCGTGAGCGACGGATCTCTCGAGCTGGCGCTCGCGACCTTCTTCCGTGTTCTGGCGATCGCGCTGCCCGGAGTGGTGCTCTTCGTCACGGTCGACCCGACGGACCTCGCCGACGGTCTCGCTCAGCTCGTGCACCTGCCCGCGCGGTTCGTGCTCGGGGCGCTCGCCGGAATGCGGTTGCTCGGACTGCTGGGCGACGACTGGCGGGCGCTCGCCCTCGCGCGCCGAGCCCGCGGGGTCGCGGATGTCGGCCGTGTGCGACGCACGCTCGGCATGGCCTTCGCCCTGTTCGTGCTCTCGATCCGGCGTGGGTCGAAGCTTGCGACAGCCATGGAGGCCCGCGGGTTCGGCGGGCACATCGTCGATGCGGACGGGCGGCCCGTGCCGCGCACCTGGGCGCGGCCGTCGCGCTGGGGTACCCCCGAATGGGTGCTGCTGGCAGCGGGCGCCGCGATCTCGGCCACCGCGGTCTCGGTCGCCGTGGCGACCGGCAGCTGGAACTTCATCCTCGGCCCCGCGTGACCCCGCGTGACCCCACCTGACCCCGCCCCGCCCCGCCTGTGCGCGAAACTTCACGTATGTGCTGAACTAGGCCTACATAGATGACATAGGTGAAGTCTCGCGCGGTGGGGACGCCGGGCGAGGGGGACCGCGTTTCGCATAGGGTGGGACTGGATGCCAGCCGTTCGAAGGGGAGCGCATGCAGATCGAGAGAGCCGGAGCCCTCGTCACGGGCGGGGCGAGCGGCCTGGGACTCGGGACCGCGCGGCGCCTGGCCGCGGACGGCGGCCTCGTCACGATCGTCGACCTGCCGACATCGCGCGGAGCCGAGATCGCCGCGGAACTGGGCGGGGTGTTCGCGCCCGCCGATGTGGCGAATGTGTCGGAGGTGCGCGCGGCGGTGGCCGAGGCATCCGCTCTCGCTCCGCTTCGCGTCGTGGTCGCGTGCGCGGGCATCGCGACTCCCGGCAAGGTTCTCGATCGCGATGGCAGCCCGACGCCCCTCGAGGACTTCGAGAGGGTCGTTCGCGTCAATCTGGTCGGCACCTACAACGTCATTGCGCAGTCCGCCGCGGCGATGGTCTCGAACGAGCCGGGCGATTCGGGTGAGCGTGGCGTGATCGTGACGACCGCGAGCGTGGCCGCGTTCGATGGGCAGATCGGGCAGCCCGCATACGGGGCGAGCAAGGGCGGGGTGCACGCAATGACGCTGCCGATCGCTCGCGAGCTGGCGCGCTACGGCATCCGTGTCGTCACGATCGCTCCCGGCATCATGGAAACGCCGATGCTTCAGGGCCTGCCCCAGGCCGCGCAGGACTCGCTCGGCGGCCAGGTGCCGTTCCCACCACGACTCGGGCGGCCCGACGAGTTCGCGGCACTCGTCGCGCATATTGCCGAAAACGGGTACCTGAACGGCGAGACCATCCGCCTCGATGGCGCGATCCGGATGGCGCCGAAGTGAGTGCCGGCGCTTTTGCGTTCACAATTCAGTCCCGTCGCCTCGGGCGCCGGCGTCGGATCGCGAAACGGTGGGGCTTCCGCCCGTTGCCCCTCACGAAATGAATGAATTACGAACATCTCGGCAAGGAGACCCGCGCATGAGCGACTCGATCGTCTACACCCGCGACGGCGCGCTCGCGCGCCTCACCCTCAACCGTCCCCAGTCGCTCAACGCGATGGGGTTCGAGATGGGCTCCCGCTGGCGCGACCTCGCGCTCGAGATCACGGCCGACCCGACGGTCGGCGCCGTGATTCTGGATGCCGCGGGCCCGGCGTTCTGCGCCGGGGGAGACGTGGTCGAGATGGCGACCTCGGGTGCGGGCGGCGCCGACGTCACCGCGGCCGCGCACACGATCCACGCGGGCATTCGCGCCTTCGTCGAATCAGACAAGCCCGTCGTCGCGGTGGTGCAGGGCGCCGTAGCCGGCGGCGGCCTCGGGCTGATGCTGGCCGCCGACTACATCGTTGCCGGCGATCGGGCCCGCTTCGTCAGCAAGTACGCCAACATCGGCCTGACCCCCGACCTCTCGGTCTCGACCCTGCTTCCCGCGGCCATCGGTCAGACGCGCGCACTGCGAATGCTGCTCGACGACCTCACGATCGACGCGGCGACAGCGCTCGACTGGGGCCTCGTGGCCGAGGTCGCCGCCGATCCGGCCGCCCGAGGCGAAGAGATCGCACAGTTCTGGCTCGCCGGGGCAACCGCCGCGTTCGGGCAGGCCAAGCGCCTCGTCCGCGCGGGTGCCCGCCGGGCTTTCGCCGACAACCTCGACGACGAGGCGCGCACGATCGGCGCCGCGTTCGACACCCCCGATGCCCGCGCCCGCGTCACGGCGTTCGCCGCGGCATCCGCTCGTCCGTCTGTTGCGCCCGCTGCTCCGCCGTCTGCTCCGCCCGCTGCTCCGAAGGAGACCTCATGACCGAAACAACCCTCGCAGGCAAGACCATCCTGATGTCCGGCGGCAGCCGGGGGATCGGGCTCGCGATCGCCCTGCGCGCGGCCGCGGACGGCGCGAACGTCGCGCTTCTCGCCAAGACCGACACCCCGCATCCGCACCTCGAGGGCACGGTCCACTCCGCCGCCGAGCGCATCCGCGAGGCCGGCGGGCAGGCGCTCGCCATCGTCGGCGACGTGCGAAACGACGACGACATCACCGAGGCGGTGCTGAAGACGACGGGCGAGTTCGGCGGGATCGACATCGTCGTCAACAACGCCAGTGCAATCGACCTGTCGGGCTCGCTCGACCTGTCGCCGAAGAAATACGACCTGGTGCAGGACGTCAACGTTCGCGGCACGTTCATGCTGTCGCGCGCGGCGGTTCCCCTGCTGCGTGAGAGCGGCAACCCGCACATCCTGTCGCTGTCGCCGCCGCTCAACCCGTCACCGCGCTGGCTGGGCGCGCACACGGGCTACACGCTCTCGAAGTTCGGGATGACGATGGTGACGCTCGGGCTGGCGGCCGAGTTCGCGCCCGACGGTATCGCCGCCAACACCCTGTGGCCGCGGACGACGATCGCCACGGCCGCCGTGCAGAACCTGCTCGGCGGCGACCGGGTGATGGCCGCAAGCCGCACGCCCGAGATCTACGCCGACGCCGCTTATCTCGTGCTCACCTCGCCCTCGCGCGAGAACACGGGGCGGTCGCTGATCGTCGAGGACGTGCTGGAAGAGAGCGGCGTGACCGACTTCTCGGGCTACGCCGCCGTGCCCGGCACTGCCGACGACCGGTTGTTCCCCGACATCTTCCTGGACTGAGCCGGGCTAGACGAGTCCGTGGCGGCGGAAAGCGTTCCACACGCCGTCATCATCGACCCGCGTCGTCACCTCGTCGGCGACGGCTTTGACCGCGGCATCCGCGTTGCCCATCGCGATACCGACCCCCGCGACCTGCAGCATTTCGAGGTCGTTCGAGCTGTCGCCGATCGCGATCGAGTCGGCGAGGTCGAGGCCGAGCGTTGCGAGAAGCTCCTCTATTGCGGCGCCCTTGTGGATGCCGCCGAGGCTCGCCTCACCGCCCGCCTCGCCGAGGTACGGGATCGTGCCGGTGATGACGTGGAACCGTGATCCGAGCCCATCGCGAACGGTCGCGAACGTGCGCGGATCCGTGCCGAAGAACGTCGCTTTTGCGATGCCGTCGAGGGGCGCGGGCCCGCGGTAGGTCATCGCCTCGACCAGTCGGTCCCCACGCGCCGGGTCCATCCCGAACGACTCGAAGAACGGCATGAGGCGCGGGAGAAGCCCCTGGCTCGGGTAGGTCGATTCGAAAGCCTGCAGGGTGTATTCCACGCTGTGCTGCTCGAAGAAGTCGATGACGTCCTGGGCCTCGGTCGCCGACATCGTGTGGGCCGCGACGAGCCGGTCGCCGTGCTCGATGAAGCCGCCGCCGGCGGAGATCACCCCATCGAACCCGATATCCGAGATGGCCTGTGGGATCTCGACGCGCGAACGGCCTGTGCACACATACAGCAGGTGCCCGGCGGAACGCGCCCCCTGCACGGCCTCGATCACCGAGGGTCGGAGCTTCTGCGTGTGGTCGATCAGGGTGCCATCGACATCGAGGAAGACGGTGCGGGGACGGGTCACAAAATGCTCCCAACGGTTCGTCTCCAGGATGGCGCATGCACCTGGAGACGAACCGATTCATGGTCGGGTCAGAAGGCCGCGTCTCAGCGGGTGAGGGATGCCCCGTTCGTGCGGATGACCTCTGAGTACCAGTCGAAGGACTTCTTCCGGTAACGCTCGAGTGAACCGGAGCCGTCGTCGTTACGGTCGACGTAGATGAAGCCGTACCGCTTGCTCAGCTGTGCCGTCGACGCGCTGACGATGTCGATGCATCCCCAGCTGGTGTAGCCGAGCACGTCGACGCCGTCGCGGAGCGCCTCGCCCACCTGCACGAGGTGGTCGTTCAGGTAGGCGATGCGGTAGTCGTCGATGACGGTCTTGACGCCGTCTACCTCGACCAATTCGTCACGCGCCCCGAGCCCGTTCTCGACGATGAACAGCGGCTTCTGCCACCGGTCCCAGAACTGGTTCAGCACCACGCGCAGGCCGATCGGGTCGATCTGCCATCCCCACTCGCTCGCAGGGAGTGTCGGGTTCGGCACGCCTCCCATGATGTTGCCCTCGCCGGCGACCTTCTTGGCGGGGTCGCCGGTCTCGGCAATGCTCATGTAGTAGCTGAACGAGACGAAGTCGACCGTGTTGGTCAGGGTCTCGCGATCCTCGTCCGTGATGTCGAGCTCGATGCCCTTATCGTGCAGCGCCCGCAGGAAGTAGCCGGGGTAGACGCCGCGCGTGTGCACATCGCCGTAGACGAGGTTGGCGTGGTCGGCGTCCATGACAGCGACCATGTCGTCGGGCGACGGGGTGAGGGGGTACACGGGCATCGAGAGCACCATGCATCCGATCTGCGCGTTCGGCGCCACCGTGCGCGCGATGCGGGTCGCCGACGCGCTCGCGACCAGTTCGTGGTGCATCGCCTGGTAGAGGTGCTTCTCGGCGAGCTGATCCTTGGGGGTGTTGATGCCGCCCGACATGAACGGGGCATGCAGCAGCGAGTTGATCTCGTTGAAGGTCAGCCAGTACTTCACGCGCGAGCCGTAGCGCTCGAACAGCACGGTGGCGTAGCGCTCGTAGAAGCCGATCAGGTCGCGGCTGATCCATCCGTCGTACGTCTCGGCCAGGTGCAGCGGGGTCTCGTAGTGCGAGATCGTGACGAGCGGCTCGATGCCGTGCTTCTCGAGCTCGTCGAGCACGCGATCGTAGAACGCCAGGCCTTCTTCGTTCGCCTCGGCCTCATCTCCGCGCGGGAAGATGCGGCTCCACGCGATCGAGAAGCGATACACCCCGAAGCCCATCTCGGCGAACAGCGCGATGTCTTCCGCGTAGCAGTGGTAGAAGTCGATCGCTTCGTGCTTGAGGTTGTCCGGTGTCGGACCCTCGGTGCGGGGGCCAACGATGCCCTGGGGCATCACGTCCTGTACCGAGAGGCCCTTGCCGCCTTCGACGTAGGCGCCCTCGATCTGGTTGGCGGCGGTCGCCCCGCCCCAGAGGAAGGTGGCGGGGAAGGGGGTGGTGGTGTCAGTCATATCTCTCTCACTTCGCCGCAATGGCTGACTCGACCGCGCGGGCGAAGAACAGCGCTTCGCCGTGCGCAATCGGGCCGGATGCCGCCTCTCCGACCTCGGGGTAGAGGTCGGGGTTGGTGACGATGACCGGGGTGGTCAGGTCGTATCCGGCCGCTTCGATTGCCGCGCGGTCGAACTCGACCAGCAGGTCGCCGGCCGAGACCTGCTGGCCCGCCGTGACCTTCGGCGTGAAGTGCGCCCCGCCGAGCTTGACCGTGTCGATACCGATGTGGATCAGCAGCTCGAGGCCGTCGGCGTGGCGGAGGCCGATCGCGTGTCCGGTCGGGAACGCGGCGACGACCGTGGCATCGAACGGCGCGTACAGGGCACCCGAGCGGGGCTTGATCGCGACACCGTCACCCAGGCTGCCGTCGGCGAACGCGGCATCCGGAGTCTCGGACAGGGGAACGGCGGTGCCATCGAGCGGGCTCTGCACCGCGACGTCCGTGCTCTCGGCGGCCTGCATCTCATCCTCGACCGGGTCCTTGAATCCGATGACCACGACGAGCAGGAACGGGATGACGATCGCGGCGGCGAGGCCGATGATCATCATGATCGTGCTGCCGTTGCCGAACAGTGCCGGCAGAGCCAGACCTGACGGGACGACGAAGGCGGTCGCGAAGACGCCACCGGCGGCCATGATCGCGCCACCGACGACGCCGCCCACGATGCCGAAGGCGAACGGCCGCTTGAGGGGCAGGTTGATGCCGTAGATCGCGGGCTCGGTGATGCCGGCGAGGAAGCCCGACAGGGTCGCGGGCGCGGCGAGCGAGCGCAGGTTCTTGTTGCGCGTACGAACCCAGACGCCGGCGACGGCCGCGGCCTGGGCGAGCACGGCGGCGAAGACAGGGGCGACGAGCAGGATCTGACCCGTGGTCTGGTACTCGAGCGTGAAGAGCGGGACGAGGCCCCAGTGCAGGCCGAAGATGACGAATACCTGCCACAGGCCACCCATGATCGCACCACCGAGCCACGGCACGGTCGCGAAGACCCAGCCGATTGCCCCGCCGATCCAGCCGCTCAGGATGGCCGAGATAGGACCGATCACGACGAAGACGAGCGGAACCGCGATCAGCACGACGATCATCGGGGTGACGAAGCGACGGATGGCACCCGGGAGCTTGGCGTAGAGGAACTTCTCGGCGTAGCTCTGCAGCCACACGATGATGATGATCGGGATGACGCTCGAGACGTAGGTCACCATCGTGAAGGGGATGCCGAAGAACGTCAGGTCAGGCGCGCCCACGAGCGGGGTGATCGTCGGATACAGCAGCGCCCCCGCGATGGCGAGCGAGGTGAACTCGCTGGCCTTGAAGTAGCGCGCGGCCGTGATCGCCAGGGCGAGGGGCAGGAAGTTGATGAAGGCATCCGACAGGGCGAACAGCACCGTGTACGTGCTCGTCGTCGTGTCGATCCAGCCGAAGGTCGCCGCGGCCGCGAGGAACGCCTTCAGCAGACCGGTTCCCGCCAGCGCCCACAGCAGCGGGGTGAAGATCGAGGAGATCATGTTGATGAAGCGGTTGAAGAGGTTGCCCTTGGGGGCATCCGTCGCGGGTGTCGAGGCACCCGAGCCGCCGAACTTCGAGATCTTGCCGAGTGCGGCGTACACCTCGGGCACATCGTTGCCGATGACGACCTGGTATTGACCGCCGGCCTGAGCCGTGGTGATGACCCCAGGAACCGACCGGATCGTCTTTTCGTTGGCCTTCGACTCGTCTTTCAGGACGAACCGGAGCCGCGTCGCGCAGTGCACGACCGACTGCACATTCTGTTCGCCGCCGACGCCGTCGAGGACGCCCGCCGCTGTCTTGGAGTAGTCCATAGGACTCTCTCGCCTTCCGCCGCATCCGCGCGGCCTTGGTGTGTGTGGAAGCCTCGGACCGATTTTTGGCAACAAAAAAACCTGAACTCGTTCACCGTCGAAAAGACGATGTGAGTTCAGGTTTTGCCCGCTGCTGCGGTAACAATCCTTCGCTTCGCAAAGCGACTCCGCTCTGCGCCGGTCAGCGTAGCACAGCCTCACCCGGGTTGTCTTCGGGGGCGGATGCGCCTGAAGTGCCGGATCCAATCGCCACCTGACTTGCGAGACGCTCCACATGCACGATCAGGTACAGCAGCTCTTCGTCGGTCAGTTCTGATTCGGTCGCCGCCAAGACGTACGACTTGACCTCCAGCGCGATCGCGTGGGAGCGCGGGTAGCTGTGCTTAGCGAACTCGAAAAACGAGGTGTCGGCGCCGCGCAGCATCGACCGCGACACCAGGCGCTGCAGCAAGAACTGCACGTGCAGGATGAAGCGGGCGTAGTCGGGGCTGTCGACGTCGAGCCGCACGCCGAGGCCCGATTCGACCGTGGTCACGACGTGCTGCACGCGGCGGAACAGCAGAGCCGCGGTGCCGTTTGGCTCGTCCCGCGTGGCGTTGAGCAGGTGCATCGTGAGGAAGACCGACTCTTCGTCGGGCAGGGGGCGCTCGAGCGACGCGCTGATCGAGTCGACCATGAGCGACGCCGCGGCGAACTCCTGCGGGTGGAGCACCCGCAGCTCCGGCATCGATGTCGTGGGGATGCGGATGCCCTGGTCGAGGCGTTCGATCACGAACTGGATATGGTCGACCACGCCCATCGTGAGGCGTCGTCCGAGGCTTCGCCCCAACATCCGCTCGGCATCGTCGACGGCCCGCGATACGGCCTCGATCACCGCGTAGGGAACGTCGGTGAGCAGGCGCCGGTCGCGCTCGCCGTCGGATCCCTCGTCGAGGACGAAGGTCTTCTCGACCTTGGCGGCATCGATCACGTCGGCGGGCGACAGCTGAAAGCCGAGGCCCCGGCCCATGAGCACGCGTTCACGACCGTTGTCGTCGATCGAGATCACAACGTTGTTGTTGAGCACTTTGTGCACAACCGTTGCGGCGCCCGACGCGCCGTTTCCCGCCGCCATCCGCAAAGTCTACGGTGGGTCCGGCGAGCGGACCTAGCCTGGGGGGATGCCTCATCGATTCGTCGCTTCCGAGACATCCGGGTCGCCATGCCGGTGATGAGCGCGGGGCTTCTCCTGTATCGGATCACGGGCGCGCACGAGAGCACACCGGTTCTCGAGGTGCTGATCGCCCATATGGGCGGCCCGTTCTGGGCGCGAAAGTCCGAGGGCGCCTGGTCGATCCCCAAGGGAGAGTTCGACCCGGATGCGGAGTCGGGGCTCGATGCAGCCCGTCGCGAGTTCGCGGAGGAGCTCGGGGTAGATGCGCCCGACGTCGAATATGCCGAACTCGGCACGTTCTCCTATGCCTCGGGTAAACGCGTCATCGTCTTCGTCGGAGACGGCGCGGATTTTGGCCCGAAGACCTTCACCTACGGGACTTTCGAGCTCGAGTGGCCGCCGCGCTCGGGCCGCATCGTCGAGTTTCCCGAGGTCGACGATGCGCGGTGGATCGACGCGGATGCTGCTTCGGCCCTGCTCGTGAAGGGCCAGCGCCCCGCACTCGAGGCACTCGCGCGCCACCTGGGGTAGGCCGCACAGAACGCGTGAGCCGGCTCAGCCCAACCGCTTGCGTAGAAACACTTGCTGGATGCCGTCATCGCCGTCGACCCGCTCGCTCTCG
Organism: Microbacterium sp. HM-570; assembly: GCF_054165885.1. Lineage (NCBI taxonomy): Bacteria > Bacillati > Actinomycetota > Actinomycetes > Micrococcales > Microbacteriaceae > Microbacterium > Microbacterium sp. HM-570. The sequence goes on along the minus strand of NZ_CM135111.1, from coordinate 1,537,004 downwards.
ACGTAACCCTCACGTTCGTAGAGACGCAGGTTCGCCTCACTGAGCGAACCCGTGAACAGTTCCGCCTCGACGGCCCCCGCCGCGCGCCCCGCGGCCTCGACCGCCGCGAGCAGACGCGAGCCGATGCCCCGACCCTGCATGTCGGGCGCGATCGCGAGCCGACCGATCAGCAATAACTCACCGTCGCGTCGGCCGCGGACGGCGCCGACCATGCGAGGACCGAGGAGCGCGACGCATCCGTCGTTCCGCCGCAACTCGGCCTCGAGTTCTGCGAGCGTCTGCGTGAGAGGTGACATGTCGGGCGTGCCGTAGATCAGTGCTTCTTGCACGAAGGCCGCGCGCTGCAGGGTGAGAACTTCGCCGGCGTCCCCGGGGCGGATCGGTCGGACCGAGACGTCTTCTTCCACCTTTTCCACGGTAGCGGTCCCGTAGCCTGGAACCATGTCTTCTCTCCCGCCCGACTCTCCCGTCCGCCCGACGGGGCCGGGTCCCGTGCGCCAGGTACGTCCGGCGACCGAGGGGTGGCAGCAGCAGAAGGATGCCTCGGGCCGGCCGTTGCTGCAGTTTGCGAGCCCGAAGCGCGGCAAGCCTCCGGTGCACCTGGCCGACCTCACGCCCGAAGCCCGCGCCGAGCGCGCGAAAGAACTCGGGCTCCCGGCCTTCCGCGCCAAGCAGATCGCGGCGCACTACTTCCGCCACTACACGTCCGACCCCGCCCTCATGACCGACCTGCCCTCGGCCGGTCGCGAAGAGCTTGTCGCCGGGTTCCTGCCGCCGCTGTTGACCGAGGTTCGGCGTATGCAGACCGACGGCGGCGACACGATCAAGTTCCTGTGGAAGCTGCACGACGGCGCGCTGGTCGAGTCGGTGCTCATGCGCTACCCCGGCCGCATCACGCTGTGCGTCTCGTCGCAGGCGGGATGCGGCATGAATTGCCCGTTCTGCGCGACGGGTCAGGCGGGGTTGACACGCAACATGTCGGCGGCCGAGATCATCGAGCAGATCGTTCGCGCCAACGCCCTGATCGCGGCGGGCGAGCTCGGGGGAAAGCGCTCCGACGATCACAGCATGGAACGCGTCAGCAACATCGTCTTCATGGGCATGGGTGAGCCGCTCGCCAACTACGCGCGGGTCATGCAGGCCGTGCGCGTCATGGTCGCGCAGCAGCCCGACGGCCTCGGCATGAGCGCTCGCGGCATCACGGTTTCGACTGTCGGGCTCGTCCCGGCGATCCTCAAGCTCGCCGCGGAAGACATCCCGGTCACGTTCGCCCTGTCGCTCCACGCGCCCGACGACGTGCTGCGCAACGAGTTGATCCCGGTCAACTCCCGCTGGAAGGTCGACGAGGCGCTCGACGCGGCTCGCAACTACTTCGAGAAGACCGGTCGTCGCGTGTCGATCGAATACGCACTGATCAAGGACATGAATGACCACGCTTGGCGTGCCGATCTGCTCGCCGACAAGCTCAATGCTCGCGGGCGCGGCTGGGTGCACGTCAACCCGATTCCGCTGAACCCGACGCCCGGGTCGATCTGGACCGCGTCCGAGAAGTCCGTGCAGAACGAGTTCGTGCGACGCCTGAACGACGCGGGCATCCCGACGACCCTCCGCGATACGCGCGGTAAAGAGATCGACGGGGCGTGCGGTCAGCTCGTCGCGACGGTCGAGGATGAGGCTGCGGCGGCCGCGACTCCGTGACTCGTCGTTCCCGAGGCGCTCACGTCGCGTTCCAGAGGTCGCGGTAGTAGGCCAACCGGGTCTCGTCGGGTTCGATTCCGTACCCATCGAGAACGGCCCCCTCCCATCCCGGGCCGAAGTTCCACTCCGTCGACATCGCCGCGACCGCGATGTCCGCCCATCGGTCTCCGACGCCGAGCCGTCCGAGATCGACGTGCGCGATCGGGTCGCCGGCGTCCGAGAGCAGCGTATTGGGGGCGCACGCGTCGCCGTGGCAGACGACCAGACCGTCCACCGGGGGCGGGTCGCCGAATCGTGGATCGAGATGGATGCCCCGGCGCGCGGCATCCGCTGTCCGCTGTTCCGCATCCCAGCGCCAGGGGCACCCCACGACCGGTAGTCGATCGTGGAGGGCGCGCAGCCCGACGCCTATCGCGCGTGCCGCGGTAGCAGGCCGCGCGATCCACTTCGGCGCGACCGCGCTCTGACCCGGGATCGTTCGCGTCACGAGCCACTCGAATTCGTCATCCACGCCGTGCGCGACGACCTCGGGGACCCGGATGTGTGGCGCGGCCCAGGTGAGACGCTCGACCTCGTCCGCCATCGACTCCTCTGCGTTCAGCGGACCGAACTTGATGTGCACGTCGCCCGCGCGATACGTCGTTCCGCCCCGCTCGTTGAGCCAGACGGCCCGCACCCCGGAGCCTCCGGCGAGGTGCAGCACGACCGCGGGGACCGGGCCGGTCTCGTGGGGAATGGTCATGACCGCCTCGGGGTGTCACGCGCGGGCTAGCGTAGAGGAATGGTCAATTATCGCTATCTCGGCAACTCCGGCTTCAAAGTCTCGGAAATCACGTACGGAAACTGGGTCACGCACGCGTCCCAGGTGGGCAACGAGGCGGCTATCGCCACGGTGCACAAGGCGCTGGATCTCGGCATCACGACGTTTGACACGGCGGATGCCTACGCGAACACCGCGGCAGAGGTCGTGCTCGGCGAGGCGCTGAAGGGCCAGCGTCGTGCCTCGCTGGAGATCTTCACGAAGGTCTACTGGCCGACCGGTCCGATGGGCCCGAACGACTCGGGGCTGAGTCGCAAACACATCATGGAGTCGATCGACGGTTCGCTCGAGCGCCTCGGCGTCGACTACGTCGATCTTTATCAGGCGCACCGCTTCGACTACGAGACGCCGCTGGAAGAGACGATGCAGGCTTTCGCTGACATCGTCCGCCAGGGCAAGGCGCTCTACATCGGCGTTTCGGAGTGGACGGCCGATCAGCTGCGCGCCGGCCACGCCCTCGCGACGGAGCTGAAGTTCCAGCTCGTGTCGAACCAGCCGCAGTACTCGGCGCTTTGGCGCGTCATCGAGGCCGATGTCGTGCCGACGTCGGAAGAACTCGGCATGTCGCAGGTTGTCTGGTCGCCGATGGCGCAGGGTGTGCTGAGCGGAAAGTACAAGCCCGGTCAGCCGGTTCCCGCGGGGTCGCGTGCCACCGATGACAAGAGCGGCGCGAACTTCATCAAGCGCTTCCTGGATGACGACGTGCTCACCGCCGTGCAGAAGCTCGTGCCGGTCGCCGAGCAGGCGGGGCTCACGATGCCCCAGCTCGCGATCGCGTGGGTTCTGCAGAACCCGAACGTCGCAGCGGCCCTTGTCGGCGCATCGCGTCCCGAGCAGCTCGAGGATTCGGTCAAGGCCTCGGGCGTCGTGCTCGATGCCGACACGATGACCGCGATCGACGACGCGCTGGCTCCTGTTGCGGTGACTGACCCGGCGAAGACCCTCGAGGTCTCGCCCCAGTCGCGCCCGTAGGGGACTCGCACCACCGGCCCGCCGCCCCTACCCGGGGAGGCGGGCCGTTTCGTCGTGCGAGTCCGCCGGTTCTCGCCGAGAGTGCCCTTTATTCGCCGTGGCTAACCGGCGATCTCGGCGTTAACCGGCGCACTCGGCGGAGTGAGGTGCCGGGGTGGGGTGCTAGCGGCCGTTCTTCGGGGCCGAGGATACGTCGAGCACGGGGTGCAGGCCACCGAGTGACGACCAGGCGCTCTCGATGCCTTTCGCTGCGTGCTCCGACGAGCGCACCGCGCGCTCGTCGGCCCAGGCGTTCAGCACATGACCCGAGTGCCCGCGCACGTGCTCCAACACCACATCGGGCATCCCGGCCGCCCGGCGGGCATCGCGCGCCGCGATCAACTGCTCCAGGATGTCGACGTTCTTGGTCGGCGCGCCGGTCGACGTCTTCCAGCCACGCCGCCGGTGCCCGTCCATCCACTTCGTGTAGGTATCGATCGCATACTTCGAGTCGGCCTGCACGACCAGGTTCTCGACGTTCGGGTGATCTTCGATGGCCTTGAGGAGCCCGAGCAATTCGCCGATGTTATTTGTGCCCTCGCGGATGGATCCGGATGCCCAGTGGCCGTCTTCGCCGACCCACGCCCAGCCCGCTGGGCCGGGATTGCCCTTGCAGGCGCCGTCGGTCGCAACAATGTAGGGGGTGGTTTCGCTCACTCGGGCAAGGCTACCTCCGCCCCCGCCCTCACACGGTCGGCGTGGGCGCCTCGGCGGCCAGCCGGATCCACGTTTCCACAACCGTGTCGGGGTTGAGCGAGATCGACTCGATCCCCTCTTCGACGAGCCATTCGGCAAGATCCGGATGGTCCGACGGCCCCTGGCCGCAGATGCCGACGTACTTGCCGCGCGCCCGGCAGGCGGCGATCGCCATCGACAGCATCTTCCGCACGGCGGGGTCTCGTTCGTCGAAGGTCGACGCGACGAGCGAGCTGTCGCGGTCGAGTCCGAGGGTCAGCTGCGTCATGTCGTTCGAGCCGATCGAGAATCCGTCGAAGTAGTCGAGGAACTCATCCGCCAGCAGGGCATTGGAGGGCAGCTCGCACATCATGATGACCTTGAGGTCGTTCTCGCCACGGCGGAGACCGTTCTCGGTGAGCAGCTCGACAACGGCGTGCCCCTCACCGACCGTGCGGACGAACGGCACCATGATCTGCACGTTCGAGAATCCCATCTCGTCGCGGACGTGCCGCAGGGCCTCGCACTCCATGTCGAAGCAGGGTCGGAAGTCGGGCGAGATGTACCGCGAGGCGCCGCGGTAGCCGAGCATCGGGTTCTCTTCGTGCGGCTCGTAGCGGTCGCCGCCCAGCAGGTTGGCGTACTCGTTCGACTTGAAGTCACTCAGGCGCACGATGACGGGTTCGGGCCAGAACGCCGCCGCGATCATCGAGATTCCCTCGGCGACGCGCTGCACGAAGTAGTCCCGCGGTGAGGCATAGGCGGCGGTCGCGGCCGCGATCTGCTGCTTCAGGTCGGACGGAAGGGTGTCGAACTCGAGCAGTGCCCGGGGGTGGATGCCGATCTGTCGGTTGATCACGAACTCGAGGCGGGCGAGGCCGACGCCGTCGTTCGGCAGGCGCGAGAACGAGAACGCCTGGTCGGGCGTGCCGACGTTCATCATGATCTTCACCGGAGCCTTCGGCATCCGATCGAGGTGGGTGAGCTGTTCTTCGAAGTCGAGCAGCCCGCGGTAGACGAATCCGGTGTCGCCCTCGGCGCACGAGATCGTGACCTCGTCGCCGTCGACGAGCAGGCGCGTGGCATCGCCGGTGCCGACCACCGCGGGGATGCCCAGTTCGCGCGCGATGATCGCCGCATGGCACGTGCGGCCACCGCGATTGGTGACGATGGCGCTCGCGCGCTTCATGATCGGCTCCCAGTCGGGGTCGGTCATGTCGGCCACGAGCACATCTCCGGGCTGGAACTCACCCATCTGCGAGACATCCCGCAGCACGCGAACGGGCCCGGATCCGATCCGTTGCCCGATGGCGCGGCCCGCGACGGCGACCTCGCCCGAGTCGTTCAGCACGAAGCGACGGATGACCCCGACATCCGTCCGCGACACGACCGTCTCGGGTCGGGCCTGCACGATGTAGAGCCCGCCGTCGATGCCGTCCTTGGCCCACTCGATGTCCATCGGGCGCCCGTAGTGCTGCTCGATCACGAGCGCATGGCGGGCGAGTTCGGTGATGTCGTCGTCGCTCAGCGAGAAGCGGATGCGGTCGGTCTGCGGCACATCGACGAACGCCGTACTCGCGCCCGCGTGACGGTCGTCGGTGTAGCGCATCGCAATAGCCTTCTCGCCGACCGAACGTTTGAGGATCGCCGGGCGACCCGCCGCTAACGCCACCTTCGACACGTAGAACTCGTCGGGGTTGACCGCGCCCTGCACGACGGCCTCGCCCAGTCCGTATGAGCTCGTGACGAAGACCGCGCCGTCGAATCCGGACTCGGTGTCGACCGTGAACATGACACCGGCTGCCCCGAGGTCTGAGCGCACCATCCGTTGCACACCCGCCGAGAGGGCGACGTCGTGGTGCTCGTAGCCGTGGTGCGCGCGGTAGGCGATGGCTCGGTCGTTGTAGAGCGAGGCGAACACCGAACGGATGGCGCCCAGCACGTTGTCGATGCCTGAGATGTTCAGGAACGTCTCTTGCTGTCCAGCGAAGGATGCATCGGGAAGATCCTCGGCGGTCGCGCTGGAGCGCACGGCCCAGGTGACGTCCTCTTCCGCGGCCTCGCCGGCGTCGGCCGTGAGGCGTTCGTAGGCCGAGCGGATGTCCCGGTCGAGGTCTGCGGGCAGTTCCTGCTCTTCGATCCACGACCTGATCTCCGACCCGGCCGCCGCGAGCCCCGCGACGTCCTCGACATCGACGACCTCGATCCGCCGACGGATGCGGCCCTCGAGTTCGTCTGCGGTCAGGAACGAGCGGTACGCGTCGGCGGTCGTCGCGAACCCTCCGGGAACCTTGACGCCGAGCGCGGACAGGTGCGAGACCATCTCGCCGAGCGACGCGTTCTTGCCGCCGACTCGGGCGACGTCGGCCATGCCGACCTCATCGAACCAGAGGATGTTCGTCATGGGGGAACCTTTCGAAGGGGATGCTCTCGTGGAGCGGACTGGTGTGAGCGGAAAAGGGATTAGGGGCGCAGCTTGAGCGACTGCATGATGACGGCGGACATCTCTTCGACGCTCTTGGTCGAGGAGTTCACGAACGGGATGTGTGCCCGGCGATAGAGGTCTTCGGCGCGGCGCAGCTCGAGGGTGCACTGGGCGAGACTGGCGTAGGTCGAGTTGGCGCGCCTTTCGTGGCGGACCTGACTCAGGCGGAGGGGTGTCGTGGTCAGCCCGAAGCACCGTGTGCGAAACCGCTCGAGTTCGCGGGGCAGGCCCTCGGTCGGGTAGTCGTCGTCGGTGAGGGGGTAATTCGCGACCAGCAGGCCGTATTGTAGCGCCAGGTACATGGTCGTCGGGGTCTTGCCGCAGCGCGAGGGCGCGACGATGACGACGTCCGCCTGGTCGAGCGCGCGAAAGCTCTGGCCGTCGTCGTGCTCGATCGCGTATTCGACGGCTCGCATCCGCGCGAAATAGCGCTCGGTGTCGCCGACGGTGTGGAACTGGCCGAGCTGCTCGGATGCCGTCGTGCCGAGCGCGCCCTCGAGCTCGGTGAGGTGCCCGCTGAGAAGGTCGATGTGGGTTGCCCGCGCTACCCGGATGCTCGCCCCGACCTCGTGCCCCTTGACCGTGCTGAAGACGATCGGCTCGGCTCCCGACGCTCCCGCGGCCTCGATCTCGCGCACGACGGCCTGTGCCGCCGGCACGGAGTCGATGAACGGGATCGTGCGTCGCGAGAAGGTGACGCCGGGGAAGTTGGCGAGCAGCGCGTTGCCGAGCGTCTCCGCCGTGATCCCCGTGCTGTCGGACACGAAGAAGGCCGTGCGATCGGGCTGCGCTGCGCCTATGCCGGTGCTCACCACGAGTGCTCTCTCTCGGGGCGCGGGTGCGCCCTTCGAGTCGAATCTAGGAAAGTTCGACAGGTCTCAGTGCCAGATGAGACCGAAAGTTCGGCAAAACTTACGCGGGCGGTAGGAACTCGCGTGCTCTAGCTGGCGCCGGGCGCGGTGCGTTCGGCCCGCCACTCATCGGCCAGGCGAGGCATCCGCTCGGCGAGATAACGCAAGAAGTCCGCGGTGTCGCGCGCACGATCGACCGAGAGGGGGGCGTCGACGTTCTCGTCGGCGATCGCGTCCATCTGTGTCGCCAGGTTTGCGTAGAGGGGGGCATTCACGGTGATCATGTCAGCCCAGGCGTCGTCGACCAGGTCGTAACGGTCACGCCTGTCACCCGGGCGGGGCAGCCTCTGGATGAGGCGCATCGACACGAGGTACCGCACCGCCCCCGACACCGCAGCCGCGGAGACGCCCAGACGATCCGCCAACTCGGCGGCGGTGTAGCCCTCATCGGGCGAGCCGACGAGCGCCATCATGACGCGCGCAGGCATCCGTGCCATGCCCGCGGCGGCCAGCAGCGCGGCCGCCTGCTCGGCCGGCTCCGTCCCGGAATGCTCCATGATCCGAATCTATCCGCCGCTCACCAGTTCCCGGCGCCGCATGAGGCCGAGCGATCCGATGACACCGACGGCCGCCGCACCGAGCAGCCACCACAGCCCGCGCACGTCGACGGTGTCGCCCTCGATCAGCGGCGCAATGCCCACGGGGGACAGGTCCGTCAGCCACGCCGGAAATCCGAACAGCGGGCCGAAGAGCCCGAGCACCATCCCGAGCAGGACAAGCGTCCAGCCGAGCGCGATCGTCGCCCGCGGCACGACGACGAAGATCAGCGCCGTGACGACGAGGAAGACGGATGCCGCGGCAATCTGTCCACCGCCGACCACCGCGACGTCTCGCATCAGGGCGAGATCGCCGTCCTGTCCGACGATGCCGAGTGCCGCGCCGAGGGCACCGGCGAGCACGACCGCGACGAGGGCGACGAGCCCGATCACGAGGTATCCGCCCAGCCACCGCACGCGGTTGATGGGCGTCGCGAGCAGTACCTCGGCGGTGCCCTGCGTCTCCTCTTGGCGGGCTCGGCAGACGGTCTGCACGGCGGCACACGCGGCGAGGACGCCGAGCATGGTGAAGAAGATCGTCACCGTACCCTGCTCGACGTTTCCGGCGCCGGCGATCTGTTCGAGCAATGCCTGGACAGTCGGGTTCGTCGCCCCGATCTCGGCCACGAGTGACGCGAGCGACGTGGACAGGGCGCCGATGATCAGGCCCCCGACGGCCCAGCCGACCACCGCTTCGCGGGAGAGCCGCCACGTGAGCGCCGCCGACGTCGACAGCGCGCGGGACGCCTCGGTGCGGCCCGCCCGTTCCGCGAGAAAGCTCTCCCCGACATCGCGGGCTCCCTGGGCGAGGGTCGCCCCCGCGACGAGCGCTACCGCCACCGCAAAAGCGATGACCAGGGGCCATCCGTTGTTCGCGGCGAAGGGGCGGGTATTTTCGGCCCACCCGACGGGCGAGAGCCAGGTGAGCCAAGAGCTGTCGATGCGTTGCAGGTCATCGCTCGGGGTGCCCAGCGCATTGCCGAACCCGGCCACGAAGAACAGCACGAGCAGAGTCCAGACGGACGCGGAGTTGGCACCACGGGACGTGCGGAACAGCTGACCCCCGACGAGCCCGACACCGAGGAAGACGAGCCCGACAGAGCCCGCCGCGCCGCCTGCTATGGCCGAGCCGACCGGCTCGAGCCCCGTGGCGATGAATGCCACGGTAACGAGCACCCCGAGCAGCAGGTTGGACAGGGTTCCGTGGATGACGGTGGCCACCAGGGGTGCAAAACGCGATGCTGGCGTGGCGCCGAGCAGCTCCGCACGTCCCGTCTCTTCATCGCCGCGCGTGTGCCGGACGGCGAGGAACGTGCTCATGAATGCCGCGAGCAGACAGAGCCACGGGAGGATCAGGAACGTGATGAACGCGCCTTCGTCGGCGCCCGACGGCAGACCGCGAAACAGCAGGATGACGGGGTTGGCGATGGCTGCTGCGAGCAGGGATGTGCGATCCTGCGCGACCCCATACGACTCGGAGACGCCGATGTACGCGAAAGGGGCGAGGAGAGCCGTGCCGATCGTCCACATCGTGATCTGCAGCCGATCGCGCCGGATACGCTGCCCGAGCAGCGTGCCGACGCCGTTCATCGCGACCCGCCGCCGGTGGTTGTGCTGCGTTCGCCGCTCCGTTCTCCGCTCCGTTCGCCGTAGTGACGGAGGAAAAGCTCCTCGAGCGAGGGCGGGGTGATGTGCAGACCCTGCACCTTCTGGCGGACGAGTTCGGGCAGTACATCCGTGACGGCGTCCGAATCGACGGTGAAGCGCACCCGTCCGTCTTCGACGACGAGGTCGTGCGCCTCGGGGAGTTCGCCGGCGTCCCATGGCGTCGCGGTCGACGCATCGAACGAAACCTCGGTTCGCGTGAGGTGCCGCAACTCTGCCAGGGTGCCTGTCTCGACGATCCGCCCCGCACGGATGATGGACACCCGGTCGCACAGCTGCTCGACCTCGGGCAGGATGTGGCTCGAGAGCAGAACGGTGGCCCCGGCATCCCGGATACGCGCGATCTCGCGGCGGAACACCACCTCCATGAGGGGGTCGAGCCCGCTCGTCGGCTCGTCGAAGATGTAGAGGTCTGCGGGAACCGACAACGCTGCGATGAGGGCCACCTTCTGGCGGTTGCCGTTCGAATAGGCGCGGCCCTTCTTGCGGGGGTCGAATTCGAACGCAGCGATCAATCGATCCTTTCCTTCGCGGAACGCGGGGTCCCGGGTACTCGCTCCTCGAAGGCGCGCGAGAAGGTCGATCGCTTCCCCGCCCGACAAGTTCGGCCACACGCTTACGTCGCCCGGGATGTAGGCGATACGCCGGTGGATGGCGACGGCGTCACGCCACGGGTCGAGTCCGAAGACGGATGCTTGGCCCGACTTCGCACGCGCCAGGCCCAGCAGAACGCGGATGGTGGTGGACTTGCCCGCGCCGTTGGGCCCGAGGAATCCGTGGACCTGACCGTCGGGGACGTCGAGGTCGAGCCCATCGAGGGCGTGCACGCGGCCGTAGTGCTTCGTCAGGCCGCGCGTCAGGATGACAGAGGACATTCTCGGGACGCTACACCCATTTCAGAAAATTGTGAATACTTGCTCTTGTGATGCGGGGTGTTAATCGCCTCAGCGATCCTTGTGTATACGCAGAACGAAGAACGAGGTTCTTTCTGGCACCTAAAGGCACTCTATGTATACAATTAGAGTGTCCGATGATGAGGGGGTGACCGCCGTGCGTGCCAGCGATCGCGCCTACGCGACCCTCCTCGACGAGGTCCAGAACGGTGCCCTTCCGCCCGGAACCGTGCTCGGCGAGGTCGAGCAGGCGACCCGTCTCGGCGTCAGCCGCACTCCCCTCCGTGAGGCACTGGGTCGGCTCGCCGCCGATGGGCTCGTCGTTCAGCAGTCGCCCCGCGTGACGGTGGTCGCAGCGATCGATGCCCGAGGTATCCGCGAGATCTTCGAGGTGCGCAGAGCCCTCGAAGAGGCAGCCGCACGTCTGGCCGCCGAGCGGGGGGATGCGGCGGCCTTCGGCGAACTTGCCCGCGCGTTCGCCGACACCCGTGCAACCGGGCCCGAGAGCGTCGAGGCGTACTACGCGCTGATCGCGCGCTTCGATCGCCAGCTCGATGCATCCGTGGCCAACGACTTCTTGACTGCCGCGCTGCGGAACGTGCGGACGCACCTCGTCCGTGTGCGCCGCTTGGCTCGGGACAACCCCGACCGCTTGGCTGCATCGGCCGCCGAGCACCGGCTCATCGCCTCGGCCATCGCCGCGCGTGACGCAGATCTCGCCGCCCACGCCACCCACGTGCACCTGCACAGCGCTCTCACGAACATCCTCGAAACGCTTCCGGAAGGCACTCTATGACTCAGCTTCACCACGTTCGCGTCCACCGCAGCGACGAGAACCTCGCTCGCGACGGCCAGCTGGCCTGGAAGATCGCCCAGGTCGCTGTCGACACTGTCGCGGTCGAGCCCGCGGTCATCGACATGATCATCAACCGGGTGGTCGACAACGCCGCCGTCGCAGCGGCCTCGCTGACCCGCGCTCCGGTGAGCGCCGCACGTCAGCAGGCCCTCGACCACGCCGTCTCGGCGAACGGTCACGGCGGCACGATCTTCGGATGCACGATCGAGCGCCGGACGAGCCCCGAGTGGGCGGCATGGGCGAACGGCGTGGCGGTGCGCGAGCTCGACTACCACGACACGTTCCTCGCGGCCGAGTACTCTCATCCGGGCGACAACATCCCGCCGATCTTTGCCGTGGCACAACACGTCGGCGCGGATGGTGCCGCGCTCGTGCGCGGGCTCGCGACGGGGTACGAGATCCAGATCGACCTGGTGCGTGCGATCTCGCTGCACAAGCACAAGATCGACCACGTCGCGCACCTCGGCCCCTCGGCCGCCGCGGGCATCGGTACCCTCCTGGGGCTCGACGCCGAGACCATCTACCAGGCCGTCGCGCAGGCGCTACACACGACCACCGCGACGAGGCAGAGCCGCAAGGGCGAGATCTCGACCTGGAAGGCGCACGCCCCGGCCTTCGCGGGCAAGATGGCGGTCGAAGCCGTCGACCGCGCGATGCGGGGCGAGACCAGCCCCTCGCCCATCTACGAGGGCGAGGACGGCGTGATCGCGTGGCTACTGGACGGAAAGGATGCGTCGTACGACGTGCCGCTTCCCGCGCCGGGCGAGGCCAAGCGCGGCATCCTCGACTCGTACACGAAGGAGCACTCGGCCGAGTATCAGGCCCAGGCCTGGATCGACTTGGCGCGCAAGCTCGGGACCGAGAACCCGGCGTTGCGCGACCCCGCGAACATCGAATCGGTCGTGCTGCACACGAGTCACCACACGCACTACGTGATCGGTTCGGGTGCGAACGACCCGCAGAAATACGACCCAACGGCGTCGCGCGAGACGCTCGACCACTCGATTCCGTACATCTTCACGGTCGCTCTGCAGGACGGGGCGTGGCACCACGTCGACTCCTACACGCCCGAGCGCGCCCAGCGGGCGGACACTGTGGCGCTGTGGGACAAGGTCACCACGGCCGAGGACGCCGAGTGGACCCGGCGCTACCATTCCGAGGACCCGACGGAGAAGGCCTTCGGCGGACGCGTCGAGATCCGCATGACGGATGGCTCGACCGTGATCGACGAGATTGCCGTGGCCGACGCGCATCCGCTCGGCGCCCGCCCGTTCGCGCGGGCCGACTACGTCCGCAAGTTCCGGCTGCTGGCCGAGCCCGTGCTCGAGCCGGCCGAGATCGAGCGCTTCCTGGCCCTCGCCGAACGGCTGCCCGACCTCACGGCGGACGAGGTACGCGAGCTCACGATCGTCGCGAAGCCCGGGGTGCTCGAGGCTGCGCCCGCGCCGCGGGGGCTCTTCTGATGTCCGGTCGAGGCTGCCGCGTGTTCACAATTCAGTCCGCAGCGCGCCAGATCGGCCCCGACCGGGCGCCTGACCCCGTTTCGGCACCACAGAGACTGAATTGTGAACGCAGCGTGGCTGCACCGGAGGTTTGCTGATGCTCTACTCCACGACGCCCGCCGCAGAGAAGCGCCGCCTGTTCCGCGAGCGCCTCGGCACGGGTGAGCTGCTCCGCTTTCCCGGCGCCTTCAACCCGCTGAGCGCGCGCTTGATCGAGCGCAAGGGGTTCGAGGGCGTCTACATCTCGGGCGCGGTACTCGCGGCCGACCTGGGGCTCCCCGATATCGGCCTCACGACTCTCACCGAGGTCGCCGGCCGCGGGCAGCAGATCGCCCGGATGACCGAACTGCCCGCGATCATCGACGCCGATACCGGCTTCGGCGAACCCATGAACGTCGCGCGCACAATCCAGACTCTCGAGGATGCAGGCCTGGCGGGTGCCCACATCGAAGACCAGATCAACCCGAAGCGTTGCGGACACCTCGATGGCAAGGCCGTCGTTGACGAGAACACGGCCATCAAGCGCATCCGGGCCGCGGTGGATGGCCGCCGCGACCCGAACTTCCTCGTGATGGCACGTACCGACATCCGTGCGGTGGAGGGTTTGGAGGCCGCGACCGACCGAGCGAAGGCGCTCGTCGACGCGGGGGCCGACGCGATCTTCCCCGAGGCCATGCGCACGCTCGAGGAGTTCGCCGCGATGCGCGCCGCGGTCGACGTGCCGATCCTGGCCAACATGACCGAGTTCGGCAAGAGTGACCTCTTCACGACGGATCAGTTGCGCGATGTGGGCGTGAACATCGTGATCTGGCCTGTCTCGCTGCTGCGGATCGCGATGGGTGCCGCCGGGCGGGCCCTGGACACGCTCGACACCGAGGGGCATCTGGCGGGCAAGCTGGATGAGATGCAGCATCGCGCGGACCTGTACGACCTGATCGACTACGAGCAGTACAACCGCTTCGACACCAGCGTCTTCAACTTCACCATCACGAAGTAAAGAGACCCCGGTCGTTGAGCGAGGAGCGCAGCGACGAGACGAAACACGTTTCGACTCACTGCGTTCGCTCAACGACCGAAACAACGGAAGGAGGCAAGCCAATGACCGACATCGAGATCAAGAAGGGCCTGGCGGGAGTCACGGTCGATTACACCGCCGTCAGCAAGGTCAATCCCGAGACGAACTCGCTGCTGTACCGCGGCTACCCCGTGCAGGAGCTGGCGGCGACCCAGCCGTTCGAGGCGGTCGCCTACCTCTTGTGGCACGGAGAGTTGCCGGATGCCGCGCAATTGGCGGAGTTCGAGGCATCCGAGCGCGCGCAGCGATCCCTCGACGACAACGTCAAGCAGACGATCGATCTGCTGCCGCTCGATTCGCACCCGATGGATGTCGTGCGCTCCGCGGTGTCGGTGCTGGGGGCGGGCGCAGCGGATGTCTCGGACAACTCGCCCGCGGCGGACCTCGCCAAAGCGAAGCTGCTGTTCGCCAAGATCCCGGCCATGGTCGCCTACGACCAGCGTCGTCGACGCGGGCAGGATTCGATCGAGCCCCGCGCGGACCTGGACTACTCGCGCAACTTCCTGTGGATGACGTTCGGCGAGGAGCCCGACGAGGCCGTCGCGCAGGCGTTCAACGTCTCGATGATCCTGTACGCCGAGCACTCCTTCAACGCCTCGACGTTCACGGCTCGCGTCATCACGAGCACGACAGCTGACCTCTACTCGGCCGTGGTCGGGGCGATCGGGGCGCTCAAGGGGGCCCTGCACGGCGGTGCGAACGAGGCCGTCATGCACATTTTCGACGAGATCGGCACAGCCGAGAACGTCGTGCCTTGGCTCGACGAGGCCCTCGCGAACAAGAAGAAGATCATGGGCTTCGGCCACCGCGTTTACAAGAAGGGCGACTCGCGAGTGCCGACCATGAAGACGGCACTAGACACACTGATCGATCACTACGACGCGGCCGATCTGGGAGAGCTCTATGACGCTCTCGAGAGCGAGTTCGTCTCGCGCAAGGGCATCTATCCGAACCTCGATTACCCCTCCGGCCCCGCCTACCACCTCATCGGATTCGACACCCTGACGTTCACTCCGCTGTTCGTCGCGGCGCGCGTGACCGGATGGACCGCGCACATCATGGAGCAGGCCGCGTCGAACGCCCTGATCCGCCCCCTGTCGGCGTACAACGGTGCCGACGAGCGACACATCGAGGGGTACGAGCCCAGCGAGGCCGAGCGAGCTGTGGCGGAGCGGACGGCAGAGGCCGGCTGAGAGCCTTCTCCCGGGTCCGAGCTGCGGGCGGAAGGACGGGGGTCCGCCGAATAGACTCGAGCGGAAGGAGTGGGCCCCATGAAGACGCCGCTGCCGTTCACCCGCACGGCATGGCCGGGGGTTGCGGCGTCGAATCGGGACGCCCCGAAACCGGCTCCCCGGCGCATCCGGGGTCTGACGCGGGGTCAGTGGTTCCTCGCCGTCATGGGTGGCGGACTCGCGATTCTCATCGCGACGGGCATGACGATCGCGCTCGCCCGGTGGTTCGTCAGCCTCGATGGCGTCCGCGTATACCTCGAGACCTACCCCGGCACCTACGCCCCCGCGGTAGCCGTTGCGCCCGGCTTCCCCGCCTGGGTGCAGTGGCAGCACTTCTTCAACGTGTTCCTCATGGTGCTGATCATCCGCACCGGGTGGCAGGTGCGTACGGAGAAGCGCCCCGACGCGTTCTGGTCACCGCGGTCGAACAAGAAGCGCCGCATCAGCCTGAACCTGTGGTTTCACAACGCGCTCGACCTGCTGTGGTTCGCGAACGGCGTGATCTTCGTGGTGCTCCTCTTTGTGACCGGGCACTGGGTGCGCTTGGTGCCGACGAGCCTCGAGGTGTTTCCGAACGCCGTGTCGGCGGCGCTGCAGTACGTGTCGCTGAACTGGCCGACCGAGAGCGGCTGGGCGAACTACAACAGCCTGCAGCAACTGGCTTACTTCACGACGGTGTTCATCGCTGCGCCGCTCGCCGCGATCACGGGAGTCCGGATGTCGGGGGTCTGGCCAAAGAACGCTGCCCGGCTGAACCGGGCTCTCCCGATCGAGTGGGCGCGGGCGCTGCACTTCCCGGTGATGCTGTACTTCGTCGTGTTCATCATCGCGCACGTGACCCTCGTCTTCGCGACGGGGGCGCTTCGCAACCTCAACCACATGTATGCCGGCAACGACGGACTCGGCTGGGCGGGCTTCTGGATCTTCGCCGCCTCGACGGCCGTGATCGTCGCCGCCTGGATCGCCGCGCGCCCCATCGTGATCGTGCCGATCGCGCGGCTGTTCGGCACGGTCAAGACCCGTTGACCGGTTGACCGCCGCGCGCGGGCGAAGCGGGGGTTATCCCCCCGTGGAGTTTCCGGATGCCTCGGGCGCGCGCAGGCGTAGCCCAGGCCTACCGTGGACCTATGTCCAGCACAGTCCTGACCGCCCCGGCACCCGCCGCACGCACACGGTCGCCCCTCGCCTCCCCGGGGCGCATCTCGCTCTCGGCCCTCCACCTCACAGCCCTCGGTCTCGTCGGCCCGATCGTCTTCACGATCCTGATCACCCTGCTGAGCGTCGGCCTGAGTCTCGTGCTGGTGGTCGGCATCGGCCTGATCTTCTTGCTCGGGTTCGTCTATTCGCTCTTCGCGATCGGATGGCTCGAGACGGCGCGCATCGACGGCCTCTACGGCTTCGGTCTTCCGGCGCGTCGCGCCCGGCGCAGCCCCAAGTCCGGGTTCGGCGGCTTCCTGTACACGATCTGGCTCCAGTTCATCGACCCCGGGATGTGGCGCGGGGTCGCGAACTTCGCGATCGCGTCGGTGCTCGGCCTGATCGCGCTGGGCTTCCTGGGCCTTGCGGCCTCGGGCATCGCACTCGCCTTCGCTCCGCTCTTCGCCGATGCCGGTACGGTTCCGCTCGGCAACACGGGGCTCGACGTCGCGACCGCGTGGGCCGTGCCCGCGGGTGTCATCGCGGCGATCTTCTCGCTCGCGGCGGTCATCGGGCTGGCCATCCTGCAGGGTGTCATCGCCCGCGCCATCCTTGTTCCCTCCCGCGAGGCGCAGCTCGCCGAGGCGGCGCGCACCTCGAACGTGCAGCGCGCCGGTGCCGTACGCTCCGCCGAGGTCGAGCGGACGCGCATCGAACGCGATCTGCACGACGGCGTTCAGCCCCGACTCGTCTCGGTCGGCATGACGCTGGGCCTCGCCCAGCAGAAGGTGGACGACGATCCGGCCGTCGCCAAGGCACTCATCGCCGAGGCGCACACCTCGACCAAGGCGGCGATCACCGAACTTCGCCAGCTCGCCCGCGGCATCCACGCATCCGTCCTCGATGATCGCGGACTCGACGCCGCGCTTTCGGCCCTCGCCTCGCGCTCCCATATCCCCGTCGTGCTGGACGTGCGCCTGACCGCACGGTGCAGCAAGACGGCCGAGGCCGCCGCCTACTTCGTCATTGCCGAGTCGCTCACCAACGCCGCCAAGCATTCGCGGGCGAGCGAGGTGCGGGTGCTCGTCCGAGAACGCGAGGGCGGGATGCTGTGGGCCCGCGTCGAAGACAACGGCATCGGCGGTGCGCACGTCACCCCCGGCGGCGGCATCGATGGGATCTCGCAGCGCGTGATCGGGGCGGGTGGTTCGTTCCGCCTCGACAGCCCGGTCGGAGGCCCCACGACCGTAGAGGTGAGTGTGCCGTGCGGATCCTGATCTGCGAGGACTCGGTCCTGCTGCGCGAGGGACTCGTGCGCCTGCTCGAGGACGCCGGCCACATCGTCGTCGCGGCGCTCCCCGACGCGTCCGAGCTCGATCAGACGGTGGCGACGGATGCGCCGGAGCTCTGCATCCTGGACGTCAGGCTTCCCCCGACTTTCACGGACGAGGGCATCCGTGCCGCTCTGCGCCTGCGCGCGGCCCACCCCGATCTGCCGGTGCTCGTGCTCTCGCAGTACGTCGAGGAGCGCTACGCGACCGATCTCATCGCCGGTGCGGGCGGGGCGCTCGGCTACCTCCTGAAGGACCGAGTGGCGGATGTCACCGAGTTTCTCGAGACGGTCGCCCGCATCGGTGCCGGAGCCACGGTCTTCGACCCCGAGGTCGTCGCCCAGTTGCTCGGACGTCGACGTCGGGACGAGCGGATGCGCCGACTCACCGAACGTGAGCGTTCCGTGCTCTCGCTCATCGCCGAGGGCAACTCCAACCAGGCCATCGCCCGCGCGCTGCACGTCAGCGAGGGCAGCGTCGAAAAGCACATCACGGCGGTCTTCCAGAAGCTCGATCTCGAGCAGGACGACTCCGGCAATCGGCGAGTGCTCGCAGCACTCGCTCACCTCGAACACGGCGGAGAACCCGCACAGACACGCGGCGGCGCCCCCTACGGCGACGCCCCCCAGACAGGAGCACTCCGATGACCGACCAGCTCACACCCCCGGTGCCGCCCGCCCCGCCCGCCCCTCCCGCACCCCCGACCGGCCCGGAGGACCGCCGGGGCCCCGCGCCCGAGAACAGCCCCGGCCCGACCCCTCAGCCGGCCTCGCAGTCTGCGAAAGTCGTCGCGATCCTCACGGCGTCGCTCGGCGGTGTCATCGCCCTCGCGCTGGTGGGCGGCACTGTGATCTCGACGATCGCATCCGCCTCGGTGCGCACCGAAACCCAGGTCATCGATGCCACCGGCGTGAACGAGCTCGATGTCGACGTGTCGGCCGGGTCCTTCCGCATCGACTTCGCCGACGTGGACGACGCGACGCTCGACGTGACAGGTGGATGGGCTGGCGGTGGGTGGACTCTCGAGCGCGAGGAAGACGAACTCATCGTGTCGGCGCCGGATTGGTCCTTCGGTCGTGCCTGGTTCTTCGGGGGCGACGTGCGGGCCACGCTCACGCTGCCGCGTGAGCTCGAGGACACCGTGTTGGATGCGCAGTTCACCGTCGCTGCCGGCGCCCTGGACACATCCGGTCGTTTCGGTGACCTCGAGGTCGATCTCGGCGCCGGAGAGGTCAACGTCTCGGGCGAGGCGCGCGAGGTCAGCGCGGATATCAGCGCGGGCCGCGCCCGACTCGACCTATCGGGTGTGCAGTCCGCTGATCTCACGGTCAATGCGGGCCAGCTCGACGGTCGATTCGACGGTCCGCAGCCGCGACTCGTCGAGGTGAATGTGAGTGCCGGATCCCTCGACCTGGCCCTACCGAACGGTGACTACGACGTCACGTCCAACGTGTCTGCGGGCCAGCTGGACAATCGCCTCGATACGTCGGCGTCGACGTCGAACCGTGTCGCGGTGGAGCTGTCAGCGGGTCAGGTCATCCTGCGCAGCGCGGACTGACTCAGCGAACGAAGCGGACTTCGGTGATCGTCTCGCCCAGGAACGGCTCCTGGTGCGAGACGCCATCGAGGGTGAATCCGTTGCGGTGGTAGAACCCGTGGGCGCGCGGGTTGTCGTCCGCGACCCAGAGGTAGACCTTGTCGCCCTGGGGAACGACCGCGTCGAACAGGCGCTGGCCGATTCCCGTGCCGTGCCATGCGGCGAGCAGATAGATGAAGTACAGCTCGCGGGCACGCGGGGCGTCGTCGTCCCGGGCGGGGCCAGCTCCTGCGAAGCCGACGATCTCGCCGTTCACGAGCGCGGCGCACTGCACGTAATCGGGACCCTGGTTCATCCAGTGGGTCCATAGCTCGGCCATGCGACGGGCCGAAACGCTCTCGAGTGCGGCGCGACTGATCAGGTGGTCGTAGGTCTCGTGCCAGCAGGTGGCGTGGACCCGACCCAGAGCCTCGGCATCTACGTCACGGACGGGGCGGACAACGACATCGGTCTGGAGCTCGGCTTCCATGGCGAGACTCTACGTCAGCCTCTCACGCGGGGGAAATCGGATATCGAGCCCCGCTGCGTCTCAGTTCTTCGCGCGGGAGCGGTTGACGACGATGTTGACGATCGAGGCGACGATCAGCACCGGCCAGAGGACGATGTTGATCCACGCGCTCACGCCGGCGTCGCCGCCCATGAACTCGCTGATCGCAAGGAAGGTCAACAGGACGCCCGCGACGATGAGGACGATCTGCAGCGTGATGTAGGAGCTGGAGCTCAGAGGGGTGCGTGCCATGCTGTGACCCTATCCAGGGGCGCGGTGGGATCCCTCGCGTTGAGCGAGCGACACGCGGGAAGGCGGATGTCGGGAACGGACAAGGATTTCGTCCGGATTCGACGGCGCGGCCCGGCCTCGGTAGCGTCACGCCTCGTGAATGTGATCTGGCGCACGCTTCTTGTCATGCTCGCCGCCCGCCGTCGGCTGCGACGCGACGGCTTGTTGCCGCCGACGACGGTCGGGCGCATCCGGTTGCGGACGCTGCCCACCGATATCGATGTGCTGCGACACATGAACAACGGACGATACCTCTCGTTGTTCGACCTGGGGCGCTGGGATCTGCTCCTGCGCACGGGACTCGCCGATGCCATGCGTACGCGCGGCTGGTACGCGGTGGTGTCGAGCGAGACGATCACCTTCCGCAAGTCGCTCGGGCTCTGGCAGCGCTTCACGCTCGAGTCGCGCCTGATCGGTCATGACGACCGTGCCATCTACCTCGAGCATCGTGCCGTCGTGAACGGCGAGATCTATGCCCGTGCGATTATCCGAGCGCGCATGCTGAAGCGGTCGGGCGGCTCTGTCAGTCACGAAGAGCTGTTCGCTGCCGTCGGGCGTCCCGAAGGGCTGCCCGAGGTGCCGGCCTGGGTGCACGCGTGGGCCGTGGCGGCCGCGCTGCCCTCGCCCCGTTCCGAGGCGCCCAGCGACTGGGCCGATCAGCCCGTGGTGATCGACGCGCCGGAGTGAGCCGGGGCGGCCCGAGGCGTCGGACGTAGTCTGGAGAAATGCCGCCTCTCGAGCCGAATCACGCGTCACCGGGACAGGCGGATACCCGTGAAGCCGAGGCCGTGCGCCTGGCCGAGAAGTGGGTCGCCGAGTCCGCCGAGGGCACGGTCGATCCCGCCGCGCGGAGACTGGCCGGCATCCTGGGTGACCGGAACGGCCTGCCCTTCACGGTGGGGTTCGTGGACGGCGTCATGCGTCCCGAGAGTCTGGTGGCCGCGGCATCCCACCTGCACCGCGTCGCCCCGCTCGTCCCCGAATTCTTGCCCTGGTACCTGCGTGCCGCCGTACGCGTCGGCGGGCAGATCGCTCCCGCCCTGCCGAGCCCCGTGGTGCCGATCGCGCGGCGGGTGCTGCGCGAGATGGTGGGGCACCTGGTCGTCGACGCGCGCCCCGCGAAACTCGGCCCCGCTATCGCGAAGCTGCGGGCGGACGGTGCCCGCCTCAACCTCAACCTGCTGGGCGAAGCGGTTCTGGGTGAGACCGAGGCGCGGCGGCGGCTCGACGGGATCCATGAACTGATCCTCCGCCCAGACGTCGACTACGTGTCGGTCAAGGTTTCGGCGATCGTGTCGTCCGTGTCGATGTGGGCGTTCGATGACACCGTCGAACGGGTCGTGGAGCGCCTGCTGCCGCTCTACCTCAGCGCGGCACGGGATGGCACCTTCATCAACCTCGACATGGAGGAGTACCGCGATCTCGATCTGACGATCGCGGTGTTCACGCGCCTGCTCGAGGATCCGCGCCTGGGCTCGCTCGAGGCGGGCATCGTGCTGCAGGCCTACCTGCCGGATGCCCTCCCCGCGCTGCGCGAGTTGACGGCCTGGGCCCGCCTTCGGGTCGCGGCGGGCGGCGCGCGCATCAAGGTGCGCCTGGTGAAGGGTGCCAACCTCGCCATGGAGCGGGTGGATGCCGTGATGCACGGCTGGATGCTGGCGACCTACGACAGCAAGCTCGACACCGACGCCAACTATCTACGCTGCCTCGACGAGGCACTGCGCCCCGAGGCGACCGCCGCCGTGCGGCTGGGAATCGCCGGGCACAACCTGTTCGACATCGCCTACGGCTGGTTGCTCGCCGGCGAGCGGGGGGTGCGGGACGACATCGACGTCGAGATGCTGCTCGGGATGGCGCAGGCGCAGGTCGCCGCGGTGGAGCGCGAGGTGGGACAGGTGCTGCTGTACGTGCCGGTCGTCCGCCCCGACGAGTTCGATGTCGCCATCAGCTACCTCGTTCGTCGCTTGGAAGAGAGCGCGTCGAGCGAGAACTTCCTTTCCGCCGCCTTCGATCTCCACCGCGACCCGGCCCTGTGGCAACGGGAGCGTGCACGCTTCGGGTCGTCCATCGCCCGTGCATCCGAGGCCTCCCTGTCGACCGGCCCGCGCCGTCGTCCGCGGTCCGATCTCGTCACCCGGGAGCGATCCGCCCCCGGTGATGTGGACCTCGACGAAACCTTGCCGGCCATTCGTCGCCCCGCGCCCGCCGAGCTCGATGCGGGACTCACGCAGGTCGTGCTGGGCATCGCCGAGGGGGCGAACGCGGGCACGCTCGGTGAGTTCGACGCCCCCGCGCCGTCGCCCTTCCGGTTCAGCGACGACCTCGTCGAGACCGCCGTCTACGCGCCGCGGGAAAAGGACGCGGATGCCGCGGCTCTTGGCCTTTCGAACGCCCGGTTCTCGAACGCCCGCGACTCCGATCCGTCACTGCCCGAGACGCGTTCGTGGGCCGCCGACATCCTGGCCGGCGTCGCCGGATCCGAGGCGGGAATCCGCACGATCCTCGCCGCCCGTGTCGACTCCGAGTCGCGGCTCGATGAGCTTGTGACGCGAACCCGCGAGGCGGGCGGCGCCTGGGGTTCGCGTTCGGCCGCCGAGCGTGCCGCGGTTCTCCAACGCGCGGCATCCGTTCTCGAATCCCGACGCGGTGACCTGATCGAGGTCGCCGCATCCGAGACGGGGAAGGTGTTCGCTGAGGCGGACGTCGAGGTGAGCGAGGCCGTTGACTTCGCCCGCTATTACGCGGCCTCCGCACGCGAGCTCGACGCCGTCAGCGGTGCTGTGTTCGTGCCCGCGCGGTTGACCCTGGTCGCACCGCCCTGGAATTTTCCGCTCGCGATCCCCGCCGGCGGTGTGCTCGCGGCGCTCGCCGCCGGATCCGCGGTCGTGTTCAAGCCGGCGCCCCAGGCACGTCGCTGCGCGGCCCTGCTCGCCGACGCCCTATGGGACGCCGGGGTGCCCGGTGACGTGCTCACCCTCGTAGATATCGAGGAGGGCGAACTCGGACGGCAACTCGTCACTCACGAGGGCGTCGATCGGGTCATTCTGACCGGTTCGTGGGAGACGGCTGCGCTCTTCCGGTCGTGGCGTCCCGATCTGCCCCTGCTCGCGGAGACGAGCGGCAAGAACGCGATGATCATCACGTCGACCGCGGATCTGGATCTCGCGGCACGCGACCTGGTGCGGAGCGCATTCGGGCATGCCGGACAGAAGTGCTCGGCGGCCAGCCTCGCGATCCTCGTCGGCCCGGTCGCACGGTCTCGCCGGTTCGCCCGCCAGCTCGTCGATGCGACCGCATCGCTGCGGATCGGGATGCCCGACGATCCGCGGTCCGATGTCGGGCCCCTCATCGAGCCCCCGACGGGCAAGCTCGAGTGGGCGCTGACGACACTCGATGACGGCGAGCGCTGGCTCGTGAAGCCACGGCCACTCGATGCCGACCGGCGGCTCTGGACCCCCGGTATCCGCACGGGTGTGGAAGCGGGGTCGCGCTTTCACCGCGAGGAGTTCTTCGGGCCCGTCCTCGGAATCATGCGGGCCGGATCGCTCGAGCGGGCGATCGAGCTGCAGAACGCCGTCGATTACGGGCTGACGGCCGGGCTCTATACGCAGGATCCGAACGACCTCGAACGCTGGCTCGAGAGCGTCGAAGCGGGCAACCTGTACGTCAACCGCGGGATCACGGGCGCGATCGTTCGGCGCCAACCGTTCGGCGGCTGGAAGCGCTCGTCCGTCGGTGCGGGCACGAAGGCGGGCGGGCCGAACTACCTGGTGGGCCTCGGGTCGTGGCGTCCGTCGGCCGGCGGGGCACGCTCGACGTCGCTGCACCTGCGCGGGCTGGACTCGCGCCTGACCGCGATCATCGAGGCCGCTCAAGCAACGCTCGACTACGAGGCCTTCGAATGGGTGCGCCGGGCCGCTCTGTCCGACGCGATCTCGTGGGATCGCGAGTTCGGGCAGGTACGCGATGTCTCGCGGCTGGGCGTCGAGCGCAACCTCTTCCGATACCGCCCCGTTCCGGTCGCCGTGCGCGCGGCGGGCGACGCCGACTGGCGGGCCGTGCTGCGCGTGGTGCTCGCCGGTGTTCGTGCTCGGTCGCGCTTCTCGCTGAGCGCGCCGGTTGCGCTACCCCCTGCCGTACGCCGTGTCCTCTCCGAGCTGGACGTGGAGGTGCGCGTCGAAACCGACGAGCAGTGGATCGAACGGATGGCGAAGCGCGCACCCGAGGTCGTGGCGGCTTCCCTGATGTCGGCGGGCGCGGACGACGTGACTGTCGCACCCGAACCGCGTGCGCGTCTGGTCGGGTCGCCGACGGCTGTGGCGTCCCTGCGTGGGGCCCTCGCGGAAGCCACGGGCGGCCACCCCGACCTGGCCGTGTACGCCGACGAGGTCACGACCGCGGGACGTATCGAACTGCTGCCGTTCTTGCGCGAGCAGTCGATCTCGATCACCGCCCATCGCTTCGGAACGCCCGATCCGTGGAGCGAAGCCGTCATCTAGAACCTTCCGGTCGCGAGGGGTTCAAGATAAAGAATTTATCTATCTAGACCTCGCTGGCATCACCCATGAATATTGCTCTGGGGGGATGAGTAACGCCGTCCGGATTCGGGCTCGACGGCGGGTCTCTCTCGTTGAGTGATCAGCGACCCCGGTCGCCCGCAATCTGAGTCGGGCGACCGGGGACGCTCTCAGATTTGCGCAGGATCGGCGACAGAATCCTCGAGCGGAACGGTGAAGCCCTCGATCATGCCGAGGATGCTGATCCCGAACAGTGTCCACTCGCCGCTCGGTACTTCCGCGCCGGCGGGTATGTCGTACATCGGATGATCCAGACCCTCCGCCGCACGAATCGCGAAGCCTTCGCCGAGCGCCGCCATCGCCTCCGTGAAGTCGATGATCGTCAGCGGCTCGCGCATCCGTCGCCGGTATCGCTGAAGCAGGGCGCCGTATAGCGCGGCGAACGCGTCGATCGACTCGCGATGGCGCACCGCGCTCGCTGCTCGCAGCTCGGGCCAGGCGCCCGCCGCGGTTCGGAGGGCGAGCGCCGTGATGAATGCGTGGGAGTCGCGGGATTCGGGCTCGAGGTGGAACTTCGCCGAGTAGGTGACCTGGTCGAGGGCCGCCGCGCGCACCACGTCTACGAGGGGTCCGTTCGCGGCCAGAATGTCTTGCATCGCGCTCATCGCGCTCGTGACCGGCGGGGCGAATCGAACCCCCACCATTGCCACGGCGAGATCACGATGGAAGTCGTCCTGATCGGTCCAGATCCGGTACGCCGCGCCCGTCGTGAGGCCCACGGAGCGCAATACCTCTTGCAATCGCACGTGCTGCACGCCGGCGGTGACCCCCCGTTCGAGCAGCAACTGGATGGCTGCTTCGAGGATGAGGGTCCGAGTTTCGTCGGCGGTACGGCGCGGCATCCTCATAGCCTGGCAGGATTCCGGGCCGGTTTTCGTCTCGCTCTCGTCGCGTGTCAAGAAAACTTGACACGCGACGGACGGTCGCAGTATCGTGGCGATGTCAATAATTCTAGACATCGGAGCGAATCGTGGTCTACGAAGAACGCAACACCTGGGTCGGCCTCATCGTCAGTGTGGTCGGCGTGGGGGTCTACGTACTGCTCGTGCTGCAGCAGGCCGGCGACGGTCCGCTGACCGACGTCGTGTGGTGGCCGCTCATGCTGTGGACGATCGTCGGGAGCATCGTCGCCTCCATCGTGATCAGCATCCTGTGGGGGATCCTTGCCGGCATGCGCGATCGCGACGGCGTCGGAAAATCCGATCAACGCGATCGAGACATCGCCCACATGGGCGGCCGCGTCGGACAGGCGTTCATGGTGATCGCGGGACTCGGCGTGATCGTGCAGAGTGCGCTCCAGGTGGATTGGTTCTGGATCGCGAACACGATGTTCGCGGGATTCGCCCTCTCAGCCTTCGTCGGCGGAATCGCGAGCGTCATCGCCTATCGGCGGGGGCTCGCCTGATGGTCAAACCCACGCGGGTGACCAACTCGATCCGGGCCATCCGTGAGGGGGCCGGGCTCACGCAGGCCGAGCTCGCGGCACGGATCGGGGTGACGCGACAAACCCTCATCGCGATCGAGCAGGGCAAGTACTCACCGAGCCTCGAACTCGCTTTCCAGATCGCGCGCGTCTTCGCGGTCGGTCTCGACGATGTGTTCCAGTACCCCGCCGATCCCTCTGCGAAGGAAGAGTCATGACGGATGCGTCGGTTCCCGAAAATATGACGGCTTGGCGTCAGGCGGCCTACGGTGGCCCCGATACCGTGCAGTCGGCGCGTGTCGAGGTGCCCGAACCGCGCGCCGGCGAGGTTCTCGTGCGAGTTCGCGCCACGGCGCTGCACGCGGGTGACGTTCACATCATGCGCGGCGAGCCCCTGCTGGTTCGGGTGTTCTTCGGGCTGCGCGGGCCGAGGGTCGCGACGCGCGGGATGGATGTCGCGGGGACGGTCGTTGCGGTCGGGCCGGGCACCGGGACCGTGGGTGCGGCGCTCGCCCTCGGCGATGAGGTCGTCGGAGAGCTGCCCGGCGGCGGGCTCGCGGAGTACGCGATCGCCCCGGCCGCGAGCGTTGTTCCACGCCCGGAGTCGGTCGATGCGGTCGTGGCGGCCGCGCTGCCCGTCTCCGCGGGAACGGCCTGGCAGACACTCGATCTCGCGGGCGATCGCGTGGGTGACGGCCGCCGCGTGCTGGTGATCGGGGCGAGCGGCGGAGTCGGCACCTACACGGTTCAGCTCGCTGCCCTCCGGGGCGCCGAGGTGTGGGCTGTCTGCGGGGCCCGCAACGAGCGACTCATCGCCGATATCGGTGCCGTGCGCACGTTCGACTATGCGCGGGTCGACGCCGGAGCCTCACCGCCCGAGCTGCCCGCGGCATCCTTCGACGTCGTCATCGACGTGGTCGGCCGCGCGCCGCTGCGTGCCCTTCGCCGCCTGGTAGCGCCCGGGGGCAGCGTCGTCCTGGTGTCGGGCGAGGGGGGCCGGCTTCTCGGGCCCATCGGACGGATGCTCCGCGCCGGGCTGCTCTCCCTCACCCCGGGCCCGCGACTCAAGCCGCTCGCGGCGACGGCGAAGCCGGACATCACCTGCGAGCTGCTCGCCCTGGTCGAGGCCGGACGGCTGCAGCCCGTGATCGAGCGGACCTACGCGCTCGCCGAGGCCGGCACGGCTCTCGCACACGTCGACGGCGGCCACTCGGTCGGCAAGGTCGTCGTCACGGGGTGATCGCGCTCCACCGCTCGGGGTGAGAGAATGCCCGTGGCGTGTTCGTGCCGACCTTTCCTCGCCGCTCCCCCGGGAGCCCGAGTCGAAGGGCCGCCGGACCTCAGGACAGCGTCCGCCGCACCTCTACCCAGGAGCAGAGATGTCGACGCACCCCCTTTCCCCCGCCGCAGAGCCCACCACGGCGCCGACCGCGGGACGCGCCGCGCAGCACCGCCGATACCTGATGTGTCGGCCTGACCACTTCACGGTCAGCTACAGCATCAACCCGTGGATGGAACCCAGCCGCCCGACCAACACCGAGACGGCGTTGCGGCAGTGGCAGACCCTCTACGACACGTACATCGCGCTCGGGCACGAGGTCGAGCTGATCGATCCCGTGCCCGGCCTGCCCGACATGGTTTACACGGCCAACGGCGGATTCCTGATCGACGGCGTCGCCTACGGGCCGAAGTTCCACTTCGCCGAGCGCGCCCCCGAGGCCGCGCACTTCAACGCCTGGTTCGCCGCGAACGGGTTCGAACTCACCGAGGCCGTCGAGACCAACGAGGGCGAGGGCGACATCCTCCTCGTCGGCGACACGATCCTGGCCGGCACCGGCTTCCGCTCGACGGGTGACAGCCACCGCGAAGTGGGCGAGGTCTTCGGGCGCGAGGTCGTGAGCCTGACCCTGACCGACCCTCGGTTCTACCACCTCGACACCGCGATCGCTGTGCTCGACCCCGTGCAGGGTGCCGAGCGCGGAGGATCAGATCATGCCACCATCGCCTATCTGCCCCAGGCCTTCGATGCCGCGAGCCAGGCCGTACTCGCCGAGCGCTACCCCGACGCCATCCGTGTCTCGGAGGCGGACGGCGACGTCTTCGGCCTGAACTCGGCGAGCGACGGGCGGAACGTGCTGATCTCGCCCCGCGCGACGGGCTTCGAAGCGCAGCTGCGCGAGCGGGGCTACAACCCGATCCTGATCGACCTGTCCGAGCTGCTGCTCGGCGGCGGTGGCATCAAATGCTGCACGCTGGAATTGAGAGGCCGCGCATCATGACGAATCTCGACACCGCGAGCATCCGTGTCGTCGCGCTCGAGGGCGAACACCTCGCCCACAACTACCACCCGCTGCCCGTCGTCATCGCACGGGGTGATGGCGCGTGGGTCACGGATGTCGAGGGCAAACGCTACCTCGACCTGCTCTCGGCCTACTCGGCGTTGAACTTCGGCCACGGACATCCGGCGATCCTCGAGGCCGCGCGCGAGCAGCTCGATCGCCTGACGCTGACGAGCCGGGCTTATCACAACGACCGGCTCGGTCCCTTCGCCGCAGCGCTCGCCGAGCTTGCCGGAAAAGACATGGTGCTTCCGATGAACACGGGCGCCGAGGCCGTCGAGACCGGCATCAAGCTCGCGCGCGCCTGGGGCTATCGGGTCAAGGGCATCGCCCCGGATGCGGCGACCATCGTCGTCGCGGACGGCAACTTCCACGGCCGAACGACCACGATCGTCGGCTTCAGCGATGATCCGCAGGCGCGCAACGACTTCGGGCCGTACGCGCCCGGGTTCGTGCAGGTCCCGTTCGGCGATACCGCCGCGATCGAGGCCGCGATCGACGAGAACACCGCGGCCGTGCTGATAGAGCCGATCCAGGGCGAGGCCGGTGTGATCGTGCCGCCCGAGGGCTACCTGCGCGCGGTGCGCGAGATCACCGAGCGCCACGGTGTGCTGATGATCGCGGACGAGATCCAGTCCGGGCTCGGACGCGTCGGCACGACCTTCGCCTGCGATCGTGAGGACGTCGTGCCCGACGTGTACCTGCTGGGCAAGGCACTGGGCGGAGGCATCCTGCCCCTTTCTGCGGTCGTCGCGAACGCCGATGTGCTGGGCGTCATCCGGCCCGGGGAGCACGGGTCGACGTTCGGCGGTAACCCGCTGGCCGCCGCGGTCGGTCTGCGGGTCGTCGAGATGCTGGCATCGGGCGAGTTCCAGGAGCGTGCCCTCGCGCTGGGCGAACACCTCGGGGCGAAGCTCGCGGAGCTGGTCGGCTCGGGCGTGACCGCGGTGCGCCGGGCCGGGCTCTGGGCGGGCGTCGACATCGACCCGGCGATCGGCACGGGTCGCGAGGTGGCCGAGAAGCTGCTCGCTCGGGGTGTGCTCGTGAAGGACACCCACGGTCAGACGATCCGGATCGCCCCGCCCCTCGTAGTCCGTGCGACCGAGCTCGATTGGGCTGTCGAACAGCTGCGTCTCGTGCTCGCCGACTGACGAGCGGGCATTTCGTCTCGTCGCTGCGCTCCTCGCTCAATGACCGGAACCTCGGTCGCTGCGCTCCTCGCTCAATGACCGGAACCTCGGTCGTTGAGCGAGCGCAGCGAGACGAAACGTCCGAACCGAGCGTCAGCTCACGCGGATGCTGAGCTCATCCCAACCCGTCGCGCCGTCGGGCACGACACCCTGCACGTCGCTCGTCTGCGTTTCACCCTCGACGTTCGTCGCACGGCAGCGGATGGTGTGCTCACCGGATGCCGCGGCCCACGGCAGGCTCCACTGCACCCACGTGTCGTCCGAGATCGCGGTGGCGAGCGTCGCGTCCTGCCAGTCGCCGCCATCGATCTGGACTTCGACGCCCGAGATACCGACGTGCTGCTGCCACGCCACCCCGGCGATGACCGTGTCGCCCGCGGCGAGCACCGATCCGCTGCGTGGCACGTCGATGCGCGACTGCAGCTTGATGGGGCCCCGTTCCGACCACCCACGGTCTGTCCAGTACGCGGTCGCATCCGCGAAGGTCGTGACCTCCATCTCGACGACCCACTTCGTCGCCGAAACGTAGCCGTACAGGCCCGGAACCACCATCCGCACGGGGAAGCCGTGCTCGGCGGGCAAGGGGTCGCCGTTCATGGCGACCGCAAGGATCGCATTGCGATCGTCGGTCAACGCCTCGATCGGGCTGCTCGCGGTGAAGCCGTCGATCGAGCGCGAGAGCACCATGTCGGCCCCGGATGTGGGGCGCGCGCGTTCCAGCAGCTGCCGGATCGGATAGCCGAGCCACAGGGCATTTCCGATCAGATCGCCGCCCACGTCGTTCGAGACGCACGTCAGAGTCGTGACGCTCTCTTCCAGAGGCAGCGCGAGCAGCTCATCCCAGCCGATCGTGATCTCTTCTTCGACCATCCCGTGGATCCGCAGCGACCACTCGGCGGGGTCGACCTGCGGCACGATGAGCGCGGTGTCGATGCGGTAGAACTGGTCGTTCGGCGTGATGACGGGGGTGAGGCCCTCGATGTTCAACTCGGCGCCGGCCGGCACGGGTGCCGCCGTGGTCGCCGGAGCGGGGAGGCGGATGGCGTCGCGAACGGCCGTCGCGGCTCGACTCCCCGAGCGCACCACGGTGGAGCCGACGGCGGCGAAGCCTCCGATCACCGCGGCTCCCACGCTCCAGACGAGGAACCGACGTCGGTCCGGATCGGCACCGTCCCGGGCGGGGGTGGTCGGCGCATCCGTCGCGGCAACCGACACCGCCACACTCGCCGGGCTCCGCCGCGGCAGCCGCCGCACGATCATCCCGAGCGCGACGGCGGCCGCCGCCGCCGAGATCACCGAGGGCAGCCACGACACCGCCGTCGCGTTCGCCCGGGTCATGGCGGCCAGAACGCCGAACGCGCCGAGAGCCAGGACGATCACACGACCCCAGGGTGGTCGTCGCGTCTCGAGCAGACCCGCCGCCGCGGCGACGAGTGCCAGGACCACGGCGATGCCGGTGAGGAGCGCGATCTTGTCGAGGGTGCCGAAGAGGGCGATCGCCAGATCCTTGGCCCACGGTGGGGCGAGGTCGATCATGAGCGAGCCGATGCTTGCCGTAGGGCTGGCCGTGGGCGAGATGATCGCCGCCGCCAACTCGCCGAGGCCGGCCCCGAACGCGACCGCGGCGACGCCGGCCCAGCCCGCCGAAACCCGGCCCGGTTGCCGCTCGCTCTGCGTCATGGTGAGAGCCTACGTGCGCCTACGCCGCGGCGGGCGGGGCTGAGCAGTGCATTCGCTATGAGCCGTCGCGGAGGTGTGTGAGCCGCGCCGAGACCGAAACATCGCGGCAACACGGCCACGGCTAGGCTCGGGGGATGGGTGACCTTTTCGACGGCTACGGCTCAACTCTTGCGCCGCGGAAGACAGCCGAGGGCCTTCCCGCCTACGACGAGATGTTCGGCGGGCCGGAGCATCCGGGAGCCCTCGCGGAGTCCCGACAGGCATATCGCGAGCTCTATCAGGCTCTTGCCCGGATGACTCAAGAAGAGTTACGCGGGCGCACCGACTCGCTCGCGAGCTCGTATCTGGCCCAGGGTGTCACGTTCGACTTCGCGGGCGAAGAGCGGCCCTTCCCGTTGGATGCCGTTCCGCGCATCATCGACTTCGACGAGTGGTCGCATGTCGAAGCGGGCATCAAGCAGCGCGTGCGCGCTCTCGAGGCGTTCCTGGATGACGCGTATGGACGGCAGAACTGCGTCCGCGATGGCGTGATTCCGGCGCAGCTCATCGCCTCG
This sequence comes from Microbacterium sp. HM-570, assembly GCF_054165885.1. Taxonomy (NCBI): domain Bacteria; kingdom Bacillati; phylum Actinomycetota; class Actinomycetes; order Micrococcales; family Microbacteriaceae; genus Microbacterium; species Microbacterium sp. HM-570. The sequence goes on along the minus strand of NZ_CM135111.1, from coordinate 1,505,039 downwards.
TCGCAGTACTTCTATCGCCAGGCCCACGGCATCCATTCCGCCAACGGTGTGCGCATCCAGGTGTCGGGCATCGACCTGATCCGAGACGAGCACGGCAAGATGCGCGTCCTCGAAGACAACGTGCGTGTGCCGAGCGGTGTGAGCTACGTCATCTCGAACCGTCGTGTCATGGCGCAGACGCTTCCCGAACTTTTCGTGTCGATGCGGGTCCGACCGGTCGGCGACTACCCGAACAAGCTCCTCGCCGCGCTCCGGGCATCCGCCCCGCCCGGAATCGACGAGCCGAACGTCGTCGTCCTGACTCCGGGCGTCTACAACTCCGCCTACTTCGAGCACACGCTGCTCGCCCGGCTGATGGGTGTGGAGCTCGTCGAAGGGCGTGACCTGCTGTGCGCGGGCGGCAAGGTCTTCATGCGCACGACCCGCGGGCCCCGTCGGGTCGATGTCATCTACCGCCGCGTCGACGACGACTTCCTCGATCCCCTCAAGTTCCGGAGCGACTCGATGCTCGGAGCCCCCGGAGTGATGCTCGCCGCGCGGCTCGGCAACGTCACGATCGCCAACGCGGTCGGCAACGGCGTGGCCGATGACAAGCTGCTCTACACCTACACGCCCGACCTCGTCCGCTACTACCTCTCGGAAGAGCCGATCCTGCCGATCGTCGATACCTGGCGCCTCGAAGATCCGGGTGCGCTCGAAGAGGTGCTGGATCGTCTGCCCGAACTCGTGGTCAAGCCCGTGGACGGCTCGGGTGGCAAAGGGCTGGTCGTCGGACCGGATGCCTCGCGTGCCGAACTCGATCAGCTGCACAAACGGCTGATCGCCGATCCCCGCGGCTGGATCGCACAGCCCGTCATGATGCTCTCGACGATCCCGACCCTGGTCGAGGACGGGATGCGCCCGCGTCACGCGGACCTGCGTCCTTTTGCCGTGAATGATGGTGACGACATCTGGGTGCTGCCCGGTGGGTTGACCCGCGTCGCGCTGCCCGAGGGTGAACTCGTCGTCAACTCGAGCCAGGGCGGCGGGTCGAAGGACACCTGGATCGTGGGAGGCTCCGCGCCGACGCACGTCGAGTACGGCCAGGGGCACGGAATGGCGGGACTCGTGGCGGATCAGGCCGCGACGGTGACCGAGTCGATCTCGATCATCTACGACGAGGGCGAGGACGAGCGACAGTCCGAGGTCAGCCATTCGCCGCAGGACCGCCCCCGCAGTCGCATCGAGCAGCAGGAGCAACAGCAGCAGCAGAGCGAGGGCAGTACTCCCGTTTCGTCTCGTCGCTTCGCGCCTCGCTCAACGACCGACGGACGGTCGGTCGTTGAGCGAGCGCAGCGAGACGAAACGACCGGTGCCGAGGACGAATCATGCTGAGCCGCATTGCTGAAAGTCTGTTCTGGATCGGCCGTTACATCGAACGCAGCGATGGCACCGCACGCATCCTGGATGTGCACCTGCAGCTTCTGCTCGAGGATCCGTGGATCGATGAAGAGATCGCGTGCCGCGCGATGCTCACCGTCATGGGCTCGGCCGCTCCTGCCACATCCGAGACGATTCGCCGCGACGACGTGCTGGCACGGTTGGCTGTGGACCGGATGAACCCCGCGAGCATCGCCTACTCGCTGACAGCCGCGCGCGAGAACGCTCGGCGAGCCCGAGAGATCGTCTCGACCGAACTGTGGGAGGTCCTGAACACGACGAGCGCGCGGATGCCGCGCCGTCTACAGACCGACAAGGTGCACGAGTTCTTCCAGTGGGTGCGCGAGCGCGCCGCACTCGCGACCGGCATCGTGGACTCGTCGACCAGCCGCGACGAGTCGTGGCAGTTCTTCACCCTGGGCCGCAGCATCGAACGGGCCGACATGACCGCACGTTTGCTCGCGACGCGCTCGCTGACCGAGGCATCCGGCCCGTCGTGGACGACGATCCTGAGGTCCTGCGGAGCATACGAGGCGTACCTGCGGACCTATCGCGGCATGCCGTCCGCGAAGAACGCGGCCGAGTTCCTGCTGCTCGACCGGCTCTTCCCCCGTTCGATCATCTATTCCATCCAGCGTGCCGAGGACTGCATGAGCGCGATCGACCCCCGCGCGGACCGCGTGGGACATTCCAATAACGTGATGCGCGCGCTCGGGCAGATTCGCAACGATCTCGAGTATCGACCGATCGGTGAGATCTTGGGCGAACTTCCCCGCCATATGGACCGCGTGCAGAGCGTCACGCGCGAGGCATCCGAGGCGATTCGCCAACGGTTCTTCCCGACTCGGGCGGAACCGAGCTGGATCGGGGAGATCTCGTGAAGCGCCTGAGGATCGAGCACGCGACCGGATTCTCGTACCAGGGCGACGTTTCGGCGTCGTACAACGAGGCACGGATGCTTCCCGGCACCACGGAGAGCCAGTTCGTGCTGAGTTCGTCGCTCGACATCGAGCCCTCGACATCCGTCAACACCTACGTCGACTACTTCGGCACCCGGGTGAGCGCCTTCGATGTTCTCTCGCCCCATGCCGACCTGCAGATCACGGCCCGCAGCCTGGTCGAGGTCCGTCCACGGCCCATCGAGCACAGCGGCATCACGTGGGAGTGGCTCGCGGCCGAGGCCGCTCGCTCGATCGAAACGGTGGAGCAGCTGGCACAGACGAACCGGACGATGCCGCATCCCGACGTTGCCGAGATCGCTCGGACCATAGCGTCCCAGCACGACGACCCGGGTCGGGCCGCGCACGACATCGTCGTCGCGATCGGCGATGCGGTCGAATACATGTCGGGGGTGACCGGCGTGCACTCGACCGCCGCCGAGGCGTGGGATGCCCGCAAGGGCGTCTGCCAAGACATGGCGCACATCGCGCTCGGGGCGCTGCGATCCGTCGGGATCCCCGCGCGGTACGTGTCGGGATACCTTCACCCGAAGCCGGACGCCGCGGTCGGTGTCGCGGTCACGGGCGAGTCCCACGCCTGGGTCGAGTGGTTCGCCGGCGAGTGGCAGGGATTCGATCCGACGAACAACATCGAAATCGGTGACCGTCACGTGCTCGTGGGCCGGGGGCGTGACTACAACGATGTTCCGCCGCTCCGGGGCGTGTACGCCGGCCCGTTCAAGAGCCAGCTGTTCGTGCGCGTCACGATCACGCGCGAGGCCTGAGCCTCCAGATCAGGGCGGGCCTTCCGAGGTGTGAGATCGGCGTGTGAGGCCGGGCGGCTGAGTCAGTGGTCTCGGAGGGTGCGAATCAGTTCGTCCTTCTTCTTGCCCGAGTAGCCCGAAAGTCCTAGTTCCTTCGCGCGCTTCTTCAGCTCGGGAACCGTCCAGTCTTCGTAGCTGCCGGACTCGCCACCTCTGCTGCCGACGCGGGACCTGCCCTTTTTCGTACCGCCCGCGGCATTGGAGATCCGTGCGGCCTTCTCTTTTGAGGCGCCGTCATCTCGCAGTGCCTCGTACATCTCCGGGTCCTTCAGACGTGAGTCCTTTCCGCGCGGCATGATTGCCTCCTTTCGCTGAGGCGCCCACCAAACCACGGGCCGGGCGCACGCGGAAGGCGGTTGACACGCGCGGTCGTGGTGTTAGGTCTGCGTCGGGTTCGCGCCCGCAACGACCGAGATCGGCCGCGTCTGATCCAGTGACAGGGCGAAGCGACGCGTGCGATGGCGGTGCAGGCGCCCCGAAGCCAGCAGCCAGGTCACCCCGATGATGAACGCCGTGAGACCGGCGGCCGAGCCGACGAGGATCGCCGCGCGGGGGCCGAGTTCGGCGGCCACCCAACCCACGATCGGTGCACCGATAGGTGTGCCGCCCATGATGACCGCGAGGTAGAGGGCCATGACGCGCCCGCGCAGGCTCGGTTCGGTCGTCGTCTGCACGTATCCGTTGGCCGTCGTGAGCATCGTCACGATCGACAGGCCCACCAGGATCTGCGTTGCCGCGTAGGTCCAGTAGGTCGGCATGAGAACGGATGTGGCGGATGCCAGCGCGAATCCGATGGTAGCGAGCACGATGACTCGCAGGCGGGCCCGGTCGCGCCGTGCGGCGAGCAGCGCACCCGCCACGGAACCGATCGCAAGGATCGACGAGAGAAGACCGAACCCGTCGGCGCCCTGGCCGAACTCGAGCGCCATGGTGGACGCGAAGATCGGGAAGTTCATACCGAACGCGCCCACGAGGAAGACCATCACGAACACGACGATCAGATCGGGCCGGACGCGCACGTAGCGGAAGCCGTCGGCTAGTCGCGACCCCGCGTGCGAAACGGCGCGGGGCACGAGTTCTTTCTGGCGGATCAACAGCAGCGCGATGACTGTCGCGAGGAAGGTGGCCGCGTTGACGAGGAACACCCATCCCGTGCCCACCGCGACGATCATCAGCCCGGCCACCGCGGGGCCGATCAGGCGCGCGCCGTTGAACGAGGCCGCGTTCAGGGCGACGGCATTCGAGGTGTTCTCGCGCGAGACCAGGTCGGTGACGAAGGTCTGCCGGGCCGGATTGTCGAACGCCATGACCACGCCGAGCGCCAGCGCGAATGCGTACATCATTGGCAGCGTCATGGCGCCGGCGAGCAGCAGGACGCCGAGCGCGATGGCGAGCAGCAACAGGATGCTCTGGGTGAGCTTCAGCAGCCGCCTTCGCTCGAACCGATCGGCGACCCAGCCCGTGACGCTCACGAGCAGCAGCGGCGGGCCGAACTGGAGCGCCATGGTGATGCCGACCGCCGTTGGATCGTTGTCGGTGAGCTGCGTGAGCACGACCCAGTTCTGCGCGGTCGACTGCATCCAGGCGCCGACGTTCGACACCAGCGCGCCGATGAACCAGACCCGGTAGTTGAAGATCGAAAACGATCGGAACATGGCGCTCATCGCTCGGCCACCCGCGCCATGATGATGGCCGCCTCGGCGAGGGTTGCCCGCTCGGCGGGGGAGAGATCGGCCAGCGCTGCCTCGAGCCAGGCGTCGCGCAAGCGAACCGTTTCGGCCACGACCTCACGCCCAGCATCGCTGAGGGCGATGTTGACCTTGCGGCGGTCGTCGGCGTCCGAGGTGCGGGTGACGTAGCCGGACTCCTCGAGGCAGTTGATGATCCGGTTCATCGACGGTGCCGAGACACGCTCACGCTCGGCGAGTTCACCGAGCGTGTGGGGGCCCTTGAGGTTCAGCCATCCGAGCACCGCGATCTGCCCGTCGCTCATCGAGTTGACCGCTCGCTCGGCGCGCAGGCGTCGCGAGAAGCGCATGACGGCGAGCCGGACGGCAGACGCTTCGGAGGCGAGGTTGGGCGACGACATAGATCCTTAGCATAGGTCATTACCTATGCTAAGGAATTGATAGTCGTGGCAAACTGATGGATCACGCGAGGAGGCAGCATCATCACTCTCACCCCCAGCCCTTTCACGCCCAGCGCTCTTATTCCCAGCAAGGTCACGCTCGGGACGTCTGGACTCGGCCGGAATACCGAACCCGGTAGCCGAGAGGAGGCAGCCGCCGTCGCGAGTGCGGTCGCCATGTTCGCGTCCGCGCACGCCTACATCGACACATCGAACAACTACTCCGAGGGGCGATCCGAGGCCGTGCTGGGTCTGGCGCTCGCCGAGGCCGGCGGGGAAGCGACATCCCGCGTCATCACCAAGGTCGATGTGGACCCCGTCACGGGGGCGTTCGATCGCGACCGTGTGCTGCGGTCGTTCGACGAGAGCTGTGCTCGACTGGGGATCGATCGGGTGCGGCTTCTGCACTTTCATGACCCCTACGCCGTCAGCGTCGCCGAGGCGATGGGGCGGGGCGGCGCTGTGGAGGGGCTTCTCGAGTTGCGCGACGCGGGTGTCGTCGGTGCGATCGGGATAGCGACGTATCCCATCGACGAGATGATCGAGTACATCGAGACCGGTGCCTTCGACGCTGTCCTCAGCCACAATTGCTTCACGCTGCTCGGGCAATCCGCGACGCCGCTGTTCGAGCGGGCTCAGGCTCGGGGGATGACGGTGTTCAATGCTGCCCCGTTTGCCAGCGGCATCCTCGCCAAGGGTGCCTCCTCCACCTTCACCTACGGTGCGCCGTCGGACGAGATCCTCGAGCGGCTGCGCCGGATCGAGGAGGTGTGCGGTGACTACGGCGTTCCGGTTCCCGCTGCGGCCCTGCACTATTCGCTCCGGTCGCCGCTCGTGGACTCGACCGTCGTGGGGATCAAGACCGTTGAGCGTCTCCGAGAGCTCGACGAACTGGTCGCGATCGATGTCCCCGATGAGATCTGGCCGGCTCTGAATACCGCAGTATCGGGCTGATCCGCGCGGCACCCGGGCATGATCCGGCGCCTACGGAGCGGCCGTCTCGGCAACGTTTTCTTCGTCTTGGTCGTCCGGCCTGCGGGCCGAGCCGAGCGACAGCGTCGCGACGAGCCCGACCGCCAAGAATCCTGCGGCTGTGAACGCGGCGAAGCGCGTGCCATCCGAGAACGCCTCCTTCGCGTCATCCACGAAGGGCGCCGTTTCGGGGTTCTCGCCCAGGCCCGCGATCGCACCGCCCGCGGAATCGACCACCGCGCTGACAAGCTGATCGCGCTCGGCGACCGGCACGCCCGCGTCGTCGAGTCGAGAGGTGAGGACGCCCGCCGTGCCGGCGAATAGCACCGTGCCGAGGATCGCGATGCCGAGAGCCGACCCCACCTGGCGCGCGGTCGACTGCGCACCCGATCCCTGACCCGAGAGCGACACGGGCACATCCTGCAGGATCACGCCCGTCAGCTGCGCCGTCGCCAACCCGACACCGAAGCCGTAGACGAAGAGCGCGGGCAGCAGCCATCCCCATCCCGCATCGGGCGCGATGATGAACGCCACCCAGGCGACCCCGATCATCTCGCGAGGATTCCGATCCGCACCATCACGACGGGCCGGATGCGCCCCGATGTTGCCCCGACGATGCCGCTGGCGAAGAACGAGCCGATCGCGAGGGCGAGCAGGACGAGCCCGGTCTGCAGTGCGTCGAAGCCGAGCACGAACTGAAGCCAGAGCGGCAGCGAGAGGATCAACCCGAACTCACCGAGTGAGATGACCAGCGCCGCGATGTTGCCGTTGCGGAACGACCCGATGCGGAAGAGCGAGAGATCGAGCAATGAACTGCGCCCGACGTGCTGCCGGTAGCGCGTCCAGACGAGGAACGCGACGAGCGCGAGGGCCGTCACCACGAACGCGACGGGCACGGGCGACAGCGGCCCGGGCCACGTCAGTCCACCGATCGAGAAGGGGCGATCGGCGAGCCACCAGCCGTAGGTACGGCCCTCGATCAGGCCGAAGACGAGCGGGCCGAAGATCAGCACCGACAGGGCCGCGCCGACGAGGTCGAGCGCCCGGCGTGTGCTCTCACGCGACTCGTTGATGGTGAGGAGCACGCCGATGAAGATCAGGATGCCGAGGGGAATGTTGATCGCAAAAGCCCAGCGCCACGAGAACGACGTGGTGAGCCATCCGCCGAGGAGCGGGCCGACCGCCGCCATGCCCCCGATCGTCGAGCCCCAGACGGCGAAGGCGATTCCGCGCTCGCGGCCGCGGAAGGTCGCGTTGATCAGCGACAGGGTCGTCGGCAAGATCATGGCGCCGCCGATGCCCTGCACGAGACGCGCCAGGATCAGCAGGCGCGCCTCGGGCGCGAGTGCGGCGAAGACCGATGAGATGACGAAGATCGTCACGCCGATCAGCAGCAGCCGACGTCGTCCGATCCGGTCGGCGAGGGTGCCGAACAACAGCAGCAGCGAGGCGAACACGAGCGTGTAGGCCTCTTGCACCCACTGCACCTCGGTCGAGGTGAGCCCCAGCTCGTCGACGATCGAGGGGACCGCGACGTTGACGATCGTCGAGTCGACGATGATCAACGACACGGCGATGCTGATGAAGACCAAGCCCGCCCAACGGCGGTTGGAGCGATCGATCATGGTGGGGCACTTTCTCGCGTGAACGGCGCGACTCTACACCCGTGTGAGGGTGCTCTCGGCGGTAGGTTCGAGGTATGCCGGAGTACACCGACGCCCACGGCGTGACGATCGTTTACGACGTCCATCCCGCCTCGACTCCCGCCCGAGCTGTCGTGCAATTGCTGCACGGCGTGGGCGAGCACGCGGGTCGCTATGCCCGAGTGATCGACGACCTGACCGCGAACGGGTACACGGTGTACGCGGACGATCACCGCGGTCATGGTCGCACGGGGTTGCGTCAGCATGGCGACCCCGCCGATCTCGGGCGCCTGGGCAAGGGCGGCATGCCCGCCACGGTCGCGGCGCTCTGGCAGTTCACCGAGCTGATCCGCGCCGAGAACCGCGAGTTGCCGCTCGTGTTGCTGGGGCACTCGTGGGGGTCGTTCCTCGCTCAGATCCTCGTGAACGATCACCCCGACGCCTACGACGCCGTGATCCTGACCGGAACGGCGCTGCGGTGGCCCGCGTCGCTCAATTCCGGGCCGCTCAATGCGCCGTGGAAGGGGCCGGATGCCACGGGGCGCGAGTGGCTCTCGTCCGACCCCGCAGTGGGGGAGGCCTTCGGCGCCGACCCGCTGACCACCGACCGCCCGCTGCTCGCGCTTTTCGGTCCGATCGATGCGGCGCGACTCTTCGGGCGACCGCGGCGAGGGCTGCGCGACCTGCGCACCGCCGATCTGCCGGTGTTGATCATGGTGGGACGCGAAGACACGGTCGGGGGCGCGACATCCGCGCACCGTCTCGCCCGGGCGTATCGCGAGCGCGGCGGGCTCGATGACATCACCACGCTCATCTACCCGGGTGCCCGACACGAGGTGTTCAACGAGGTGCAGCAGGTCGAGGTCCGTGCGGACCTTCTGGCCTGGATCGAGAAGCGCTTTCCCGTTCGCGCCTAGTCTGGAGCCATGCACGGCGAATACAAGGTCCCGGGTGGCAAGCTCGTCGTCGTCGACCTCGAGGTACGCGACGGCCTGATCTCTGACTTCCACCTGGCCGGTGACTTCTTCCTCGAGCCCGACACGGCCCTCGAAGCCATCGATGCCGCCGTGCGAGGGCTACCCGAAACGTCCGATGTCACGGCGATCGCGGCGGCGGTGCGCGCGGCGCTTCCGTCCGACACGCAGATGCTCGGTTTCACGCCGGAATCCGTCGGCACGGCGGTGCGGCGGGCGCTCGTGACCGCGCCCGGCTGGAGCGACTTCGACTGGGAGGTCGTGCACGAGCCTGCCGTCTCGCCGCGCATGAACCTCGCGCTCGATGAGGTGCTGACCGCTCGTGTCGGAGATGGGCGACGACGTCCGACACTCCGCATCTGGGAGTGGAACGAGTCGGCGGTCGTCATCGGATCGTTCCAGTCGTTGCGCAATGAGGTCGACCCGGAGGGCGCGACGCGCCACGGATTCGATGTCGTCCGTCGAATCTCGGGCGGCGGGGCGATGATGATGGCCGCGGGGCAGATCATCACATACTCCCTCTACGTTCCGGCGGCGCTCGTCTCGGGCATGACCTTCGCGGAGTCGTATGCCTTCCTCGACGATTGGGTGCTGCAGGCCCTTCGCTCCCTCGGCATCGAGGCGACCTACCAGCCGCTCAACGACATCGCGAGCCCCACGGGCAAGATCGGCGGTGCGGCCCAGAAACGCCTCGCGAACGGTGGAGTGCTGCATCACGCGACGCTCAGCTACGACATCGACGGCCAGATGATGACCGAGGTCTTGCGCATCGGTCGCGAGAAGCTGAGCGACAAGGGCACGGTGTCGGCCGCGAAGCGGGTCGATCCCCTTCGTCGGCAGACGGGACTGGCCCGCGACGAGGTGATCGAGCGCTTCGTTCAAACCTTCACACGCCTCTACGGAGCCGAGTCCGGACATATCACGGACGAGGAATATGCCGAGGCGGCGGCACTCGTCGAGTCGAAGTTTGCGACCGACGCCTGGCTGCGCCGCGTGCCGTGACCGACCCAGCGCCCGAAGCGGCCGTCATCGGCGCAGCGCCCGGAGCATCCGTCGTCGTCGTCCAGGATGACAACCTGCAGGCGATGGCCGCGATGCCGGATGCTTCTTTCTCGCTGATCTATCTCGACCCGCCGTTCAACACGGGCCGCGTGCAGGGCAGAGCGATTCACACGTCCCGCCCGCTCGCCACAGAGGGTTCCTCCCGCCCGCAGGCCGCGGAGGCGCCCGCTCTGGTGAGCCCGGCCCCGGTCTTCCGGGGTTTCCACGGCCGCGACTACGAGCGGGTCGTCGGCCTGCTCCGTTCATACGATGATCGCTTCACCGACTATTGGGACTTCCTGGCGCCGCGCCTTGCGGAGGCCTGGCGTCTTCTCACCGCGGACGGGACGCTGTACCTGCACCTCGACTACCGAGAGTCGCACTACGCCAAGGTGGCTCTCGACGCCCTCTTCGGGCGGGACTGCTTCTTGAACGAGATCATCTGGGCATACGACTACGGGGCCAAATCGCGCAGCCGGTGGCCGACCAAGCACGACACGATCCTCGTCTACGTCAAGGATCCGGCTAACTACGTCTTCGACTCCGACGCCGTCGATCGCGAACCGTACATGGCGCCGGGGTTGGTCACACCCGAGAAGGCCGCGCGCGGAAAGCTGCCGACGGATGTCTGGTGGCACACGATCGTGCCCACCACAGGGCGGGAGAAGACCGGATATCCGACGCAGAAGCCCGAGGGGATCCTGCGTCGCATGATCGCGGCATCGACCCGCCCCGGCGATACCGTGCTCGATCCCTTCGCGGGCAGCGGCACGACGGGCGCCGTCGCGGGCGAGCTCGGGCGGCGCGCGGTGCTGATCGATCACAACCCCGACGCGATCGACGTGATGGCGAGACGGATGCCGGGGGCCGAGATCCGTCGTCAGCCGAGCGCGGCCACCGACGCGTAGGCGTCCGAAACGATGTCGGGAGATGAGCTTCCGACATCGAAAACCCGCGCGGCGCCACGTCTGCCCTGGGATGTCGCCGCCCAACCGGGCTCCCCGTCGCGCACGAACTCGACGGCGGCGCCGTGCATCGCGGCGGCAAGTGCGCGCGGGGGCGCGTCGCCCGCGATCGCGCTCACCCGAGGCGCATTCAGCACGTCGAAGAGGAAGGGCACATCGAGACAGTGCAGGGCGATGCCGTGCGTCGGTGAGATCCAGGAGAGCCGGTACAGCCAGGTGCCGGCGCTCGGCGCATCCGTGCTCCCCGCCGCACTGGCCCGGGCATCGGCGACGCGCGCCACGCCCGCGCGGAATGTGTGGTCGGTCACGTACCGACCCACGAGCCGGCCGGTTCCGCGCCCCCGAACCGCACGATTGTCTTTCAGGTAGCGCGAAGCCACCCTCCGGCTCGCACCGAGAGCGCGCAGGGCGAGACGCGCGGGGACGAAGCGCAGAATCTTCGAACCCATCGTGATCATCGTGAACTCGTCGTCGTTCGCGCCGATGACGAGCGGCTTGTTGGCACCGATTCCCGCGCGGAGGGATTCGAGCGTCGGCCGGGGAATCAGGTCGCCGTCGATGACCGGACCGAGGCCGACGCCGTCACGTAGCAGGCCGCGGGCGACGGCCAGGCCCTTCGCGTCGGGCTCTTGCGTGGCGCGTTCCTGGGCGTCGACGATCGCATCGGGACCCATTGTGGCGAAACCCTCGCGGTCGGGCGCGACGCCGAGGTGCTGGGCGAGGCGAGCGCCGATCGCGCGAGCCCGATCTGCTGCGATGTCGCCGAGGGCGGGCGACGAGCACCAGACCTGGTGGAACAGGTGTTGGGCCGCGGGCATCCCGAGCAACGTCAGCACGGCGCCGCCGCCGGCCGACTGCCCGGCGATCGTGACGCGGTCGGGGTCACCGCCGAAGAAGCCGATGTTCGCTCGCACCCACTCAAGGGCTGCGAGCCAGTCGCGCACCGCGCGGTTCTGCGGTGCGCCCTCGATCCATCCGAACCCGTCGAAGCCCAGCCGGTACGACAGCGTGACCGTCACGACCCCGTCACGGGCGAACGCCGCACCGTCGAACCACGGGCTGGCGGGGGACCCGGTTGTGTAGCCGCCCCCGTGAATCCAGACCCACACCGGCAGGCGCGAGCCGGGATCGGCGGCGGGGGTGAAGACGTTGACGTTCAAGGTGGCGTCGCCCGGCACGGGCGGCTCGGGAATCAGGGTGGTGTCGGCGAAGTCATGCCGAAGGGGAGTGGGCCCGTATGCGGATGCGTCGCGCACGCCTTCCCCGGGACGCGGCGCGGAGGGGGCAGCGAAGCGCAGGTCGCCGACGGGCGGTTCGGCGAACGGGATGCCGAGATACGCCTCGCCGGTGCCGCCAGGCGTACGGTGGCGAATGCCGCGCACGGCTCCCTGCAGGGTGTGTGCCTCGGGGGCAGTCGGGGTCATCGGGTGTTCTCCACTCGGGGGTCGAGGGCGCGGAACAGGGCGTCGATCGTTCCGGCCATGTCGAGGTTCGGGTCGAGCAGCCAGTGCGTTTGCAGACCGTCGGCGAGAGCGTGCACCACCGTCGCGAGGGTGGCGGGGGGAATGGTGTCGACGATCCGCCCCTCGTTCTGGAGTGTCGTGATCGCCGGGATCAGGAGTTCGCCGAGGTAGCGCCGACGGTCGAGGAAGAACTCGTGCGCCGGATGCTCGGGCGCTGCCGCGTCGACCGAGATATGCGCGAACAGCTGAACCAGGCCGGGTACATCCGCGTTGTGTCGAATGATGTCGAGAAACGATGTCAGCACCGCTTCGGCGGCATTACCGGCTGTCCCCTCGCGCTCTGCCCGGGGTGCGTGCGACGCGTGCTCGACCTCGTCGCGCTTGCGGAGGATTGCGGTGTAGAGCTCTTCCTTGCTGTCGAAATAGTGCAGCAGTCCCGCTTGGCTGAGTCCCGCAGCATCCGCCAACTCTCGAACCGACGTCCGCCGCAGGCCTTCGCGAGCGATCACGTCGAGCGCCGTCGTGAGGATCTCTTCGCGTTTGGCAACGCCTTTCGCGTAGGAGCCTCGTCGATTCATGGGTAGAGCGTAGACCGGATGCCTCTTGCCAATAAAAACCGAGCGACATACGCTTTTGATGGCGCAGGAAGAGCACGCGTCATCCACAAGGGAGTGAACATGTCCGATTCCGTCACCCAGCCGTCCGTCACCGACCTGACGCTGGAAGAGAAGGCGTCGCTCACGAGCGGTGCGGATTTCTGGACCACCACGGCCATCGAGCGTGCCGGGACGCAACCCGGCGTGCCGAGCATCATGATGACCGACGGGCCGCACGGCCTGCGTAAACAGGCCGAAGGGAACGATCACGTCGGCCTCGGGAACAGCGTGCCCGCCACCTGCTTCCCGCCCGCCGTCGGGCTCAGCGCGACCTTCGATCCCGAGCTCGCGGTGCGCGTCGGCGAAGCTTTGGGCATCGAATCCGCCATCGAGGACGTGGCCGTCATCCTCGGCCCCGGCATCAACATCAAGCGTTCGCCGCTCTGCGGTCGCAACTTCGAGTACATGTCCGAGGACCCGATCGTCTCGGGGGTTATGGGCGGGGCGCTGGTTCGCGGCATCCAGTCCCGCGGGGTCGGCGCCTCGCTCAAGCACTTCGCCGCGAACAACCAAGAGACCGATCGCCTGCGGGTCTCGAGCGATGTCGACCCGCGCCCGCTCCGCGAGATATACCTGCGCGGATTCCAGATCGCCATCGAGGACGCGCAGCCCTGGACCGTGATGTGCTCGTACAACCGCATCAACGGTGTCTATGCCTCGGAGGACCCGTGGTTGCTGACGAGCGTCCTCCGCGACGAGTGGGGCTTCGATGGTTTGGTCGTCTCGGACTGGGGTGCTGTCAACGACCGGGTCGCCGGTGTCATCGCGGGCCTCGATCTCGAGATGCCCGCGAGTGGTGGCGCAACGGATGCCCAGCTCGTTGCCGCGGTGCGGGACGGATCGCTCGACGAGGCCGCGCTCGATGTCGTCGCGGGCCGCGTGCTCGACCTCGTGCAGAAGGCCGGACGACGCCCCGCGATCGCCGGGCCGCTGGACGTCGATGCGCACCACGCCCTTGCACGCGAGGTCGCGGGACGCGCGATCGTGCTGCTGAAGAATGACGACGGGATGCTGCCGCTCGCGCCCGAGCAGAGGGTGGCGGTCATCGGCGCCTTCGCCGAGACGCCGCGCTTCCAAGGTGCCGGGTCATCGCTCATCAACCCCACCCGACTGGACGGTGCCCTCGATGGGTTCGCCGAATACGCGGCAGAGGGCGCGGTGACGTACGCACCCGGGTTCGCCCTCGACGGTTCCGGTGATGCCGAAGCGCTTCGCGCCGAGGCTGTGGCCGCGGCATCCGCGTCCGAGGTCGCCGTCGTCTTCCTCGGTCTTCCGGCGTCGGCCGAGTCGGAGGGCTTCGACCGCGAACACATTGACCTGCCGGCAGACCAGCTCGCGCTGCTCGACGCCGTCCTGGCCGCCAACCCGCGCACGGTCGTCATGCTCTCTAACGGCGGTGTCGTGGCGCTGCCCTTCGCCGACCGGGTACCCGCGATCGTCGAGGGCTGGCTGCTCGGCCAGGCGGGTGGCTCGGCCACGGCGGACGTGCTCTACGGCGCGGTGAACCCGTCGGGACGCCTCGCCGAAACCATCCCGGTGCGGCTCGAAGACAACCCCTCGTATGGCAACTTCCCCGGCGAGCACGGGCACGTGCGCTATGGCGAGGGCATGTTCGTCGGGTACCGCTGGTACGACGAGCGCGGCCTCGATGTGACATTCCCCTTCGGGCATGGCCTGTCGTACACGACCTTCTCGTACAGCGAGGCCGAGGCATCCGTCGACTCGAAAGGTGACATCGTCGTCCGCGTCGCGGTCACCAACACCGGTGATCGCGACGGTCGCGAACTCGTGCAGGTCTACACGTCCCTCCCCGGCTCGTCCGTCCAGCGTGCACCGCGCGAGCTCAAGGCCTTCCAGAGCGTCGCGCTCGAGGCGGGCGAGACGCGTGAGGTCGAGCGCACGCTGCGTCGAGCCGACCTGGCGTACTGGGACGTGCGCGTGGACCGCTGGGTCGTCGAGGGTGGCGAGTACGAGGTGCAGATCGGTGCTTCGAGCCGCGACATCTGCTCGGTCGTCTCGGTCGAGGTCGCGGGCGACGAACTCGTCCTGCCCCTCTCGCTCAATTCGTTGATCGCCGAGCTGATGGCGCACCCCGCGATGGGTGAGCAGATGCGGGCTCTGATGGGCGCGGCGTTCGGCTCGGGCGAAGGATCCGACGAGATGCTCCAGCTGCTCGGCTCGTTCCCGATCGGGCGCCTCGCGGCGTTCCCGAACGTCCCGCTCACGCGCGAGCAGGTGGCGCAGATGCTCGCGGGGGCCTGAACGACCCGGGCGATCAGGCGCGCAAGAACGCCAGCAGCACCTGCGACACCTCGTCACCGTGGGTGACGAGCATGCCGTGCGGGGCTCCCTCGATCTCGACGTAGGTCGCCGCGGGGAGCAGATCCCTGAAGCGCCGGGCCGTCGCATCGATCGGCAGGATGTTGTCGGCAGTGCCGTGCACGATGAGCGCGGGCACGTCGATGGCGGGGATGTCGGGCCGGAAGTCGGTCGGCCACGTCAGGGGCGCGGTGGCGATCGCAGCGTTGCCGGCCTGGTTGGCGACCTGGATGCTGGCGTCCAGGGCTTGTTGCGAGATGCGCGTGCCGAGGTTGTCGTCGAGGTTGTAGAAGTCGCCGAAGAAGTTCGCCACGAACGCGTAGCGGTCGGATGCGACGTCCGCCGCGATGCCGTCGAAGAACTCCTGCGGTCCGGCGCCGTCGGGGTTGTCGTCGGTGATGAGCAGATACGGCTCGAGCGAACCGAGGAATGCGGCCTTCGCGATGCGCTCGCTGCCGTGCCGCGACAGGTAGCGCGCGATCTCGCCCGTTCCCATGGAGAAGCCCACGAGCACCACGTCGCGCAGGTCGAGGGCGGTCAGCAGAGCGGCCAGGTCGTCGGCGAAGGTGTCGTAGTCGGACCCGGCCGCCGTCTTGGACGATGCGCCGAACCCGCGCCGGTCGTACGCGATCACCCGGTCGACGCCGCCATGTTCACGGCCATCGCGTTCTTCGCCGCGCTCACGTTCGTGCTCAGCGCGTTCTCGCTCATTCTCGAGCGTGTCGGGGTGCCGCCGCTCGTGCTCGCCATGATGGCCGGGGTGGTCGCAGGGCCGTTCGTCGGCGGGCTGATCGATCCTGCGGACCTCGGCCTCCGCGCTCCGCAGGCGATGGAAGAGATCACCCGCTTCGTCCTGACCATCTCGCTCCTGGGTGTCGCGCTGCGTCTGCCGACGGGTTATTGGCGCGCGAACGCACGGTGGGTCGCCGCCAGCATCGGCGTGGGGATGCTCGTCATGTTCGCCGTCGCGGCAGGTTCCGTCCTATTGCTCGGCGTGCCGCTGCTCACGGCGCTGCTGATCGCCGCCGCCATCACACCGACCGACCCCGTCGTCACGACGCCCATCGTGACGGGCCCGATCGCCGAGAAGCGCATCCCCTCCCGCGTCCGCTTCAACATGTCGTCGGAGAGCGGACTGAACGACGGACTCGGTTTTCTGCTCGTCATGCTGCCGGTTCTGCTGCTCGCGCGTCCCACCCGTGAGGCGTGGTCTCATTGGGCAGGGCATGTTCTGCTCTGGGAGGTTCTCACGCCCGTCGTCGGCGGTCTCATCCTCGGCGCCGCGGCGGGCTATCTGATGGATACGGCGGCATCGCGCAACTGGACGATGAGTGCTTCCTACCTGGGCTACGGAGTGGCCATGGCGCTCGCGGTGCTCGGCATCTTCCGGCTGCTGGGCACGGACGCGATCCTCGCGGTCTTCGTCGCGGCCGCCGCGTTCAGCGACCGGATCACGAGCGATCTGCGCCATGAACTCGGGCAAGAGATCGACGCGCTCGGACGCGTGATCATCATCCCCATGTTCGCTCTGATCGGGGTGATTCTGCCGTGGGGCGAATGGGGCGAGCTCGGCTGGGCGTGGCCCCCCGTGCTCATCCTGGCGATGCTCGGCCGGCGGATCGTGGGGATCTGGGTGACACGCCCCCTCTATCGGCGATTGCACACGCGCACCGAGTCCGCCTTCCTGTCGTGGTTCGGACCCGTCGGCGTCTCGGCGCTCTTCTATGCGAGCCTCGCGGCGGAGCGCACGGGCGACGCCCTCGTGTTCCCCGCCGTCACCCTGACGATCGCCTTGTCGGTGCTCGTGCACGGACTCACCGCGACGCCCGCCGGTGTGTGGCTGGCCCGCCATCCGGGGCGGGCCGTCGAGCCGGCCGGGTCGGGCGTAGGCAGGGTGTTTCCGCGTCGTGCTGGGCCCTGGAGCGGCGCCCCTACGCGTCGCGCCCGGCGCCCCGGGAGGGCGTCACGGTGAAGGTGTGCGGAGCGCCAAAGGAGCGGTCCGAGAACGCGCGACGCACCGCTCCCGTCACCGCACCGACGAGGTCCTCGGCGACGAGCGCGATCGCCGCCCCGCCGAAGCCGCCGCCGGTCATCCGCGCGCCGACCGCACCGGCCGCGAGCGCGGCATCCACAGCGGTATCGAGCTCGGGTGTCGAGATCTCGAAGTCGTCGCGCATCGAGACGTGCGATGCGACGAGCAGGTCGCCGATCGCGTGAGGTCCGCTCTCGCGCAGCGTCCGCACGGTATCGAGCACGCGATAGTTCTCCGTGACGATGTGGCGGACGCGCCGGAAGGTGACGTCGTCGAGGAGCGCCTGCGCCCGGGGAAGGTCATCGAGCGTCAGATCGCGCAGCGCGGGCACATTCATCGACGCCGCGCCCAGCTCGCACGACGCGCGGCGCTCGCCGTAGCCGCCGGTCGCGTGTGAGTGCTTGACGCGCGTGTCGATGACGAGCAGCCGGAGACCTGCCGCGTCGAAGCCGAGGTCGATGCTCTCGGTCGCGAGCGTCCGGCAATCCAGGAACGTCGCGGCATCGGCACGCCCGAGCATCGAGGCGACCTGATCCATGATGCCGGTCGGGGCACCGACGGCATCGTTCTCGGCCGTCCGCCCGGTCTTCGCGAGATCCAGCGGGCTGAGTCCGAGGTGCCAGAGGTCGTTCAGCGCGCTCGCGGCCGCGCCCTCGATGGCCGCCGACGATGACAGGCCGGCTCCGATCGGCACGTCGGACGAAAACGCCAGATCCAGGCCGGGCAGCTGGCGCACGTCCGTCTCCGTTGCGCGCAGGGCCGCCCAGGCGACGCCGAGCGGGTAGGCGGCCCACTCGGGAATGCCGTGGTCAGGGCTGTCGAACAGGGTCGGCAGCTCGACGAGTGCCACTTCGACCGGGTTCGGATCGAACGTCGACGCGACGTGGACGACGCGGTCGTTGCGGCGAGCCGCCGTCACGCGCGTGCGGTATTCGATCGCGAACGGCAGCACAAAGCCTTCGTTGTAGTCCGTGTGCTCGCCGATCAGATTGGCGCGGCCCGGAGCCGACCAGGTGCCTGCGTCGGTTGTAGAGGTGGGGATCATCGCTCGATTGCCTCTCGGATGCGGGCCGCGGAGTCCTCGGGGGCGATGTCGCCGATCCAGGCGCCCATCGCCGCCTCAGAACCCGCGAGGTACTTCAACTTGTCTGCCGCCCGCCGCGGGGAGGTGAGTTGCAGGTGCAGGCGCACAGTGTCGCGCCCGGTGTGCACGGGAGCCTGGTGCCAGGCGGCGATGTACGGGGTCGGGGCTTCGTAGAGGCGATCGACGCCGCGCAAGAGACGCAGATAGGCATCCGCCAACTCGTCGCGCTCCTCCGGACTCGTGGCGGCAAAGTCGGGAACGTGTCGCTTCGGTGCGAGATGAATCTCGACGGGCCAGCGGGCCGCGAACGGCACGTAGGCGATCCAGTGGTCTGATTCGAGCACAACGCGCGGCCCGTCGGCTTCGAACGCGATGATCCGCTCGAACAGGTCGGGTCCCTCGCGCTCGATCGACGCGAGCAGGGTCGACGTCCGCGGAGTGATGTAGGGGTACGCGTAGATCTGACCGTGGGGGTGACGCAGCGTCACGCCGATCTCTTCGCCGCGGTTCTCGAACGGGAAGACCTGCTGGATGCCGGGGAGTGCCGAGAGCGCCGCGGTGCGATCTGCCCACGCCTCGATCACCGTGCGAGCGCGCGTCGTCGTCTGCGTGCCGAAGGATCCCTCGTGTTCGGGGCTGAAGCACACCACCTCGCAGCGACCGACAGATGATCGGGTGCGGCCGAGCCCGGGTGCGACGAGATCGGTAAGACCCTGGGGCGGGTCGACGGCGCGGGGGGCCGTATCGGTGGGCTCGGCGAGTCCGGGTCCGAACGACGGCGACTTGTTCTCGAAGACCGCGACGTCGTACCGGGAGGGGATTTCGGACGGGTTGGTGGGGGTTTGCGGCGAGAGGGGATCGAGGTGCGCGGGGGGCAGGAAGGCCCGGTTCTGTCGCGCGGCGGCGACCGAGATCCAGTCGCCGGTCAACGCATCGCGGCGCATGGTCGCGGTGGCGGGACGCTCGCCGAGGGCGCGGGAATCGATGGCACGCTCGGAGCCGAGCGTGGTACCCGGGTCGTCGTAGTAGAAGAGTTCGCGGCCGTCCGCGAGGAGGGTGGCGCGGCGGACGATCCCGCCCGAGAGGGGCAGGGCATCGTCAGGAAGCATGTTCACGATAACACGCTATATTCCGCGGCTGATATCGTCAACATCGGAGGCACAGATGGCTAATTTGCAGCGACCGTCGATGGCCGATGTAGCGGCTCTCGCCGGTGTCTCGGCTCAAACGGTGTCGCGGGTCGTCAACGCGAGCCCACGCGTCGACCCCGAAACGCGGCACCGCGTCGAGGCCGCGCTGGCCCGATCCGGGTATCGCGTCCACCGCGCCGCGCGCGCCTTACGAACGGGTCGGACCGGCATCATCGGGGCCGTGGTTTCCACCCTTGCCACGGTCGGCAACTCGCTCATGCTGCAGTCTGTCGTCGACGAGGCATCCGTCCGCGGATACTCCGTCGTCATCGCCCGTATCGGCGCGGACGGACCAGCGGAGGCCTTCGAGAGATTGCGCGAACAGGGCGTGGATGGCGCGATCGTCGTGAACGAGGCATCCGCTCTCCTCCGCGACGTGACGCTGCCCGACGAGCTGCGCCTCGTCGTCGTCGATTCGCCCCCCGACTCGCGCTACGCCGGAATCGAGACGGCGCACGCCGACGGTTCCGCCGCGGCGACGCGACACCTTCTCGAACTCGGCCACCGCGCGATCGCTCACATCGCCGGGCCCGACTCTTCGTATGCCGCCGCCGAGCGCGAGCGAGGTTGGCGCGAAACGCTCACAGCCGCGGGGTGCCTTCCCGGCCCGTTGGTGCGAGGGCAGTGGACCTCGGCGTCGGGGTTCGTGGCGGGTGGATGGCTGATGGATGCCGGTGCGCCGACCGCCTTCGTCGTCGCCAACGATCAGATGGCGCTGGGTGTGCTGCGCGCGGCGATGGAGCGCGGAATCCGGATCCCCGAGCAGCTCAGCGTGGTCGGGTTCGATGACGTCGACGATGCGCAGAACTACAGTCCCGCGCTCACGACCGTGCGCCAGCCGTTCGACGAACTCGGGCGCCGGGCGGTCGCGGCGGTGCTGGATGACGCCGAGGCGGGCTCGCGAGAGGTCGTGCCAGCGCCGCTCATCGTCCGGGCGAGCACGGCGGAGTTCACTCCACGCGGGTGAACTCGAGCAGCGTCGCGCTGCCCGGGTTGAGAACCGGCATCGGCAGCCCGACTTCGCCGAGGAGCCGTCCCGAAGCGGTCAGGGGTGCGGGCATCCAGGCGGGCGCCTGCACCTGGTGCAGGTCGCTGTTCCCGAGTTCAGTCCGCGCCCGCACGACATAGGTCGCCGCCGGGTCGAGTCCGGGAACGCGCACGCGCATCGCGCCCCCGCTCGTTGAGGGGGCCAATCGCACCCAGGCGAACACGGCGTGGTCGCCGCTCGGCGAGACGATGCCGTGCAGCAGCGCGCCCTCGTCCACACCATCGGCCCGCACGGTGACCCCGGCGTGCAGGAGCGGCCGCAGTTCGCGGTACAGCTCGCTCCACGCCCGCAGCGCCTGCCGTTCGTCGTCGGTGCACCCGGTGATGTCCCACTCGATTCCGGCATGGTCGAACAGGGCCGTGACCATTCGGAACGACAGCGACGCCGTGCGGTGGGTCGTGTGGGCGCGCGCCGGCCCGACGTGCGAGCCCACGATCTCGGGCGGCAACAGCACGCCGGTGAACCGCTGGATCAGCTGGCGCTCAATCGGGTCGTTCGTGTCCGAGGCCCACACGCGCTGCGCGTGCGAGAGCACGCCCAGGTCGACGCGCGCGCCGCCACTCGCGCACGATTCGATCTCGAGTCGCGGATGCCGCCGGCGCAGTTCGTCCATCAGTGCATACGCTGCGAGCACCTGGTCGTGCACCGCGGGTCGACCGTTCGCGCGAGACACAGCGGCGTGCAGATCGCGGTTGTGATCCCACTTGACGACGTCGATCGCGTTCGTGCCGATGACCTCGTCCATGCGCTCGAGGATGTGGTTCCATGCGTCCGGTTGGGTCAGATCGATCGCGAGCTGGTGACGCCACAGCGGCTGCGACCGAGCGGTGCCGAGGATCCACTCGGGGTGGGTGCGGGCGAGGTCCGAGTCCGGGTTGATCATCTCGGGCTCGAACCAGATGCCGAACTGCATGCCGAGGCCATGGACGAGATCCGAGAGGCCCCGGAGGCCGTCCGGCCAGGCATCCGTGTCGATCGTCCAGTCACCGAGTCCCGACCGGTCATCGGGGCGTCCGGTGAACCATCCGTCGTCGAGGACGAACCGCTCGACGCCGACGGATGCCGCGGTGCGGGCGAGTTCGCCGAGCCGCTCGGGATCGTGGTCGAAGTAGACCGCCTCCCAGGTGTTCAGCACGAGGGGTCGGGGCGAAGTGGGGTAGGCCGGCAACGACCGTACGGCCTCGTGCAGACGGGCGCTCAGCCCGTCGATGCCGTCGGCGCTGAAAATCAGGAGCGTCTCGGGGGATTCGTACGACTGCCCGGGTCCCAGACGCACCTCACCTGCGAGCAGCAATTCACCCGCGGACATCGCGGTGGCATGTACTCCCGCACCCTCGGGCAAGCGCTCGACGGCGGTGTCGAGGTTGCCGCTCCAGGCAGTGTGGCAGGCCCACACGCGGCCGCTGCGGAAGCCGAAGCCCTCGGTTCCGGTGATCGTCACGAACGCGGCATCGTGGCCGGTCCGTCCGCGCCGGTTTTCACGCACGTGTGCCCCGAACGTGATAGGCGTGCGCTGGGCGCGACGCTCGCCCGTCCAACGACCCGTGAAGTCGAGGATTTCGTCGACCTCCGTCGGCAGGGGCGCGAGAGCGCGCACCGCGACGAGATCGAGGGGATCGCCGGCAGTCGCGGTCGAGGTGACGCGCACGCGGTGGCGCAGGATCCCGAAGCGATCGAGGTGCAGCGTGAGGTCGACGGATGCTTCGGCCGCCGCATCCTCGAACGAGAACACCACCGTCTCGGCGTCGGGGCGGGCCGTCGAGATCAGCGCGGGGGCCGGGTCGGCGTGCTGCCCGCCCCGGTGCCATTCGAGTGCGGGGCGGCCGGACCATCCGCTGCGCTCGGTCGCGAGCAGCGGGAACAGCCGGGGGGAGTCGAAGCTCGAGTACGAGACGCCGCCCGTGCTCGTGACCGTGAGGGCGGCGGTGTCGGATTCGTCGAGCGCAGTACCCCAGTGCAGGATCCGCGGCTCGGGGTCGATCGCGATGACGACGCTCACCCCCGCGGCGCGCAGGTGCACGGCTTCCGGGAACGTCTCGACGATCTCTGACATGCTTGCTCCTCGCAGAACATCGTCCGTGAGCGCCCGGTGAGGCGCCCACGGACGATGTGGGTGTCGTGCTGACTACTCAGAAATTACTCTGCGACTGTCTACTCGGCTACCGGGATCGACTGCGCCTCGAGCGTCTTGATCGTCGCGGCCTGTCCAGCTTCGAGCGCCTCGAGCAGGGTACCGCTGCCGCTCACGGCGGCTTTGAAGCCATCCGAGATGTCGGCGTAGGTCTGCGTCATGGTCGGGCCCCACACGAAGTCGGGCGAGACCTCGGTTGCGGCCTGCGCGAACACATCGTAGATCGCCTGGTCGCCGTAGAACTCCACGCCCTCGGCGAGGGTGGGAAGCTCGAGTCCGCTCAGCGCGGCCGGGTAGATGTTCGCCGAGGCGTTCAGAGCCGCGAGTGCTTCGTCCGATGTGTTGAGCCACAGGGCGAACTTGGCCGCCTCGTAGACGTAGTCGCTGCCCTTGAGTACCGCGACGGACGAGCCGCCCCAGTTTCCGCCTTCGGCGTCTCCGGCGCTCCACTGGGGGAGTGCCGCAACGCGCCAGTCACCGGCGGTGTCGGGCGCTCCGCTGGCGATGGAGTTCGCACCCCACACGGCCGAGGGCCACGTCCACGCGGCGCCCGAGTTGTAGGCGTTGTTCCACTCGTCGGTCCACGCGGGGACGGTCGAGACCAGGTCTTCGGCGATCATCTGTTGCCAGTAGTCGGCGACCGTCGTGGATGCCTCATCCGTGAAGTCGACCGTCCACGCCGAGCCGTCGTTGGCAAACCACTCGCCGCCGCCCTGCCAGACGAATCCGGCGAACTGGTTGATGTCGCCCTGCGAGAAGTTGGTGATGTAGCCACCGAGTTCGCGGATCTGGCGAGCCGCGTCCATGTACTCCTCCCACGTCGTGGGGATCGCGATGCCGTTCGCCTCGAACAGGTCGGCCCGGTAGAACAGGCCCATGGGTCCGATGTCCTGCGGGATTCCGTAGACGCTGTCTTCGGTGCCGAGGCTGACCTGGCCCCATGCCCAGTCGACGAAGTCGCCCTCAGCTGCGACGACCTCTTCGCAGGCGCCGAGGTCTTCGATGCCGTCCTGCACGCGGAAGTTCGGCAGTGCGTCGTACTCGATCTGACCGAGGTCGGGCGCGTTGCCGGCTGCGATCTGGTTGAAGAAGTTCTGGTACGTCCCGCTGTTGCCGTTGGGGCCGGTCTGAACCTTGACCTGGATGTCGGGGTTCTCCTCGTTCCAGATCTCGACGACCTCTTCGATGCCGGGGATCCACGAGGTGAACTCGAGCGTGACGTCCTCGCCGGCGGGGGCGCAGGCCTCGGCCGAGCCGCCGTTGTCACTGGAACCGGCGGCACAGCCGGACAGCGCCAGGGCGCCGACCGTCAGGACCGCCGCTGCTGCTTTGTAGCGAAGGTGCATGTGATTTCCTTTCGGGGTGGATCGCCGGGCGGGTCGTTCCGCTCGACGGGGGACTTACTTCAGGGCTCCAGCGCCCAATCCGTTTCGCCAGAAACGCTGAAGCAAGAGGAAGGTGATGATCAGGGGGATGACGGATACCAGGGCCCCGACGAGTACGAAGGATCGCAGCTCGGGGATCTGGTTCAGCTGCGTGTTCCAGCTGTAGAGACCGAGGATGACGGGGAACAGTTCTTCGCTGCGCAGCATGATGAGCGGCAGGAAGAAGTTGTTCCAGATCGCGACGAACTGGAAGAGGAAGATCGTCACGAGCGCGGGGGTCATCAGGCGGACACCGACGGTGAAGAAGGTGCGCACCTCGCCGGAGCCGTCCAGGCGGCTCGCCTCGAGCAGTTCGTCCGGCACGGACTGAGCCGCGAAGATGCGCGCGAGGTAGACGCCGAACGGGCTGACGATCGAGGGGAGGAAGACGGCCCAGAACGTGTTGGTCAGCTGCACCTGGCTGAAGAGCAGGAACAGCGGCAGCGCGAGCGCCGTGGTGGGAACGAGCACGCCGCCGAGCACGACGTTGAACAGCAGGTCGCGGCCGGGGAAGCGGTACTTCGCCAGGGCATACCCGGCCATCGCCGCGAGGATCGTGGCGACCGCTCCGCCGAGCCCGGCGTAGAGCACCGAGTTGCCGAGCCAGCGCAGGTACACCCCGTCGCGGTAGGCGAAGACCTCACCGATGTTGGTGAAGAGCTGGAAGTCGGCGAACCAGAGGGGGTTCGTCGTGAGGATCTGGCTGGTGTCTTTGCTCGAGGCGACGAGCAGCCACCAGAGGGGCAGCAGGAAGTAGATCGTGAAGACGCTCATCACGATCATCGCCGAGAGGCGTGGCACGCGCGGTTCGCGGATGCGTGTGGTGCCGTTCTCCTGGGTGCCGTTCTTCTTGAGGGGGGCGGAGGTGACTCCTGCGGTAGCGCTCATTCCTGTGCATCCTTCCGCTGGGTGTACTTCAAGAATCCGAACGAGAGCACGAAGGTGGTCAGCGCGAGGACGACCGAGAACGCGGCCGCGAGGTTGGTGTTCGGGATCGCCGCTGTTGCGATGACGGTCATGTTCGGGGTGAACGTGCTGGTGACGGCCGAGCTGAACGAGCGGAAGACCTGCGGCTCGGCGAGCAGCTGGAGTGTTCCGATGATCGAGAAGACGGCGGTCAGCACGATGGCGGGGCGGACGAGCGGGATCTTGATCGACCAGGCGATGCGGAACTGCCCCGCGCCATCCAGTCGCGCCGCCTCGTAGATCTCGGTGGGGATCGACAGCAGTGACGAATAGATGATGAGCATGTTGTAGCCGGCATAGACCCAGGTCACGACATTCGCGATCGACCACAGCACGAGGTCGGCGCCGAGGAAGTCGATGTTCTGCGTGATGGCGGTGAACGGCGACAGGTTCGGCGAAAGCAGCGACCCCCACATGATCGCCGCGATGACGCCGGGTACGGCGTAGGGAACGAAGTAGGCGAGGCGGAAGAAGCGGCGGCCGCGGACGAGCGACGAATCCAGCAGCAGGGCGAACACGAGAGCGAGCCCGAGCATGATCGGCACCTGCACGACGCCGAACACGAGCATCCGTCCGACCGATGTCCAGAATGCGTCGCTCTGGAAGACCTGCACGTATTGGGTCAGGCCGCCGAAGACGAGGGTGGCTTCGCCGAACGTGCCCTCGCGCTGCACGACGAGCAGCGATTGCCAGAAGGCGTACCCGATCGGAACGAGATAGAACAGGGCGAACAGGATGCCGAAGGGCAGGAAGAGCGCGAGGATCGCACCCTTGTGGGGGACGCGGATGCGTCGTGCCCGAGCGGTCGGCTCGGCGGTGGGCCCCGCGGATGTCGCGACGGTCATGCGGACTCCTCGATGATGCGGACGCCGCCGGCCGGGACGACGACCCTGCCCGTGACGGATTCCTGGTGGACCAGATCGTGTCCATGCGCCGTGACGGTGGCGTCTTCGGCGGTGTGGTTGATGGCGAAGAGGATGCTGCGTCCCTGGCCCGTGCGACGGATCAGATCGAGTCTTCCGTGATCCGGGAGAAGCTGCGGTACTCCCGCCTCGACGACGAGACGTTGGATCAGCGTGAGGTAGCTCGCGTCGTCCGGGGTCGTCGCGAGGTACCAGGCGGCTCCGGCACCGTGGGCGCGGCGGGTGATCGCGGCGGAGCCCTGCGCGGGTCCGTCGACGAAGGTGCTGAGAACGTCGGCGTCGACCACGTCGATGCGCTCGCTCCAGATCGACCCGATCGTTCCGTCCGACAGGCGGACGGTGGTGTCGGGATGCAGCGGCGCGAACTCTTCGACACGGAGTCCGAGCAGGTCGCGGAACGCGGCGGGGTAACCGCCGAGGCCGACCCGGTCGTTTTCGTTGACCGTGCCGCTCGCAAACGTGATCAGCACGCTCGCGCCGCGCTCGGCCGCGGCGGCGATGTCGTCCGCTTCGCTATCGCGCACGAGGTGCAGGGCCGGTGCGATCACGAGGTCGTAGCCCGAGAGATCGGAGCCCGGGCGGACGACGTCGACGGTGACTCCCGCGGCGTCTAGTGCGCGGTGCGCCGCATGTACCTGGTCGAGATACTGCACCGCCTCGCTGGGGCGACCCTCGCCCTCGAGCGCCCACCAGCTCTCCCAGCTGAAAAGGAGTGCGGTCGATGCGCTCACGCGGGTGCCGGTGACGGGGGCCAGGCGCTCGAGCAATCCGCCGAGCTCGACGCTCTGCCGCCACAGTGCGCTGTCGGTTCCGGCGTGGGGGAGGAGGGCCGAGTGGTACTTCTCCGCGCCCTGCGCGGATGCGCGCCACTGGAAGAAGCAGATGCCGTCGGCGCCGCGCGCGAGGTGGGTCGAGATGGTACGGACGAGCTCGCCCGGAGCCATGGCGATGTTGTACGGCTGCCAGTTCACGGCGCTCGTGGAGGTCTCCATGAGCAGCCAGGGGTCGCCACCGGCCAGGCCGCGGGTCAGGTCGGCGGCGAAGGCCACCTCGCCGGTCGGGTCAGGAAGGCGGCGGTCGATGTAGTGATCGTTGGCCACGACATCCATCTCGCCGGCCCACGTCCAGTAGTCCTGCGTGCGGATGTGCGCGGTGGCCATGAAGTTCGTCGTGACCGGCGCGTCGCTGTGGCGGCGGATGATCTCGGCCTCGGCGCGGTAGAGGGCGAGCCCTGCGTCGGAACTGAAGCGCGCGAAGTCGAGCATCTGACCCGGGTTTCGCAGCGACAGTGCTGCACGCGGGGTGAGGATCTGGTCCCAGGCGCTGTAGCGCTGGCTCCAGAAGCTCGTACCCCAGGCGGCGTTGAGCGCGTCGATCGTTGTGTAGCGGGCTTCGAGCCAGGTGCGGAAAGCGTCCACGCTGGCGTCGCAGTGGCAGAGCGCGTTGTGGCAGCCGATCTCGTTCGAGACGTGCCAGAGGGCGAGCGCGGGGTGCGAGCCGTAGCGTTCGGCAACGGCCTCGACGACGGCGGCGGCGTGCGCGCGGTAGATGGGCGAGCTCGGGCAGAATGCCTGGCGACCGCCCGGGTAGCGGCGCGTGCCGTCCTCGACCATGGGCAGCATCTCGGGGTACGCGGTGCTCAGCCACGGCGGGGGCGAAGCGGTGCCGGTGCCGAGGTTCACGCGGATGCCGTTCTCGTGCAGCAGGTCCATCATCGCGTCGAGGTCGTCGAAGTTCCAGACGCCGGGGGCGGGGTTGATCGAGGACCAGCCGAAGATGTTGATCGCGACGAGCCCGATGCCGGCTTCGCGCATGAGCGCCATGTCTTCGAGCCAGGTCGCGCGGTCCCACTGCTCGGGGTTGTAGTCGCATCCGTAGAGGACGCCCGGGTTCTGGGCGAGATCAGCGACGACAGCGGCGGGCATCCGGTGCGCTCCTTTGCGTAGGTTCTGTGCACGTGCACACATTCGAGCGAAAAACTCGCCCACAGGAAATGTGTGAACGTGCACATGTTGCCACGGGTACGGCGCGATCGTCAAGCGGATGTGCTCGCTAGGCTGTCGAACATGCCCCCGGTTTCCGCTCAACCCCGACGCAGTACGGTGCACGATGTTGCCCACGCGGCCGGCGTCTCGCGAGGAACGGTCAGTCGGGTCTTGAACGGCGGGTACGTCTCGGAGGTGGCCCGCGAAGCGGTCGAGCGGGCCATCCGAGCCGTCGGATACGTGCCCAACAACGCCGCACGTACGCTCGTTCGTCAGCGCACGCAGGCCGTTGGCTTTATCGTGCACGAGCCGCACTCGCTGTTCCTGGAAGACCCCAATATCGGTGGCATCATGCTCGGCACGAACGCGACGCTGTCGGAGGCGGACTATCAGATGGTGTGTCTGGTGGTGGATTCGCGACGCGACACCGACCGCGTGGCGCGTTACCTGTCCGGCGGGTTCGTTGACGGTGTCGTGATCGTCTCGGCGCGACGTGAAGATCCGATCACGGATGTCGTCGAGCGCCTGGCTCTGCCCGCGGCATTCGTGGGTCACCCACCGGGAATCAGTGCCGCCTGGGTGGGCGTCGACAATCGGGGCGCGGCGCGCGAGCTGACGAATCGCTTCCGGGCATCTGGTCGTCGGCGGATCGGGATGATCGCCGCGGCTCTCGATCGTGATTCGGGTTCCGACCGCCTGGCCGGGTTCCGCGAAGCGATGGGCGAGGACTTCGACCCGACGCTTGTCGAAGAGATCGCGCTCTACTCGTACGCGGACGGCGTCGTCGGCATGACTCGTCTGCTCGAGCGGGTGCCCGACATCGAGGGCGTTTTTGCGGCTTCGGATGCCGTGGCCGCGGGTGCCATCGAGGCGATCAAGGCATCGGGGCGACAGGTGCCGGTCGACATCGGTGTCGTCGGTTTCGACGACAGTACGTGGGCGCGGCGCACGGTTCCGGCGCTCTCGACCGTGCACCAGCCCGCCGAGGGCCTGGGGCGTGCTGCCGCCACCGCCGTGCTCGCTCAGCTCGCGGGCGAGAGCTTCTCGGACTCGGGGCAGCTGCTTCCCACCCCGATCGTCTGGCGCGAGTCGGCGTAGGAGGTTCCCACGCTCCCTGAGCTTGTCGAAGGGAGCAGCCAGGCGTTGCGTGCGACGGCGCGGGCCCGGTCGTTGAGCGCCCTTCGGCAAGCTCAGTGGCCGCGGAGCGAGTCGAAATGCTTGCCGCGACGGATGCTGGGGCGGATGGTGTGGTGGGGTCTCGTCATTTCGTCTCGGCCGTTCGGGCCTCGCTCAATGACGGGGACCGGGTTCGCGCAGCGGGTCACTTCGACAGGCTCAATGACGGGGACCGGGTTCGCGCAGTGGGTCACTTCGACAGGCTCAGTGACCGGGTTCGCGCAGCGGGTCACTTCGACAGGCTCAGTGACCGTGTGGCTCAGTGACCGGGGTGTTTCAGAACGGTGGTGGGTCCGTGTTCGGCGTGAAGAGGACCAGCGCGGGTGGGGGTTTGTCGATGTAAACGTGACCGCCGGGTGAGGTCCATTCCAGGACTCCGCCGCCGAGTTGCCGGACGGTCCACGCGGTTTCGCCTTTGAGGGTGTGGTGGCGTTTGCAGAGGCAGGCGAGGTTGCAGACGTCGGTGTCGCCGCCCAACGCATAGTCGAGACTGTGGTCTCGATCGCACCGGTGGGCGGGTTGTCGGCATCCAGGGAATCGGCAGTGCTGATCACGGGCGCGGAGGAACCGTTTCATATCCGCCGACGGCGTATACCGGTCGACGGCGAGGACACATCCCGTGATCGGGTCGGCGAGGACCCGGTCCCATCCGGTCGCGTGTCCCGCGAGTTGCCGGGCCGTGGCGGGGTCGATCGGGCACCGTCCGACCAGTTCGGCGGGCTCGTCCGTGACGCCGGCCAACGCGAGGGCGGGGATGGTGACGTTCACGATCGCTTGGATCGACCCGAGCCCACCAAATCCGTCGGACATTCCCGCGCCGGTCTGGGCGTCGGGTGTGGTGGTGAGGAGCATGTCCGCGACAAGGTCCGCACGGATCTGATCTATCGTCCGCACATCAGACGGGTCGGCGTTCTTGATCGCCTTGGCCTGCTGCGTGATGCGGTCGTGTATCGCGTGGGCGAGTACCGCGGGTTGGATGGTGCTGAACTCTGCCATCCCATCCCCGATGTCCCGCACACCGACACCCCGCGAAGCACGGGCTTCCTGGTGGCTTTCCGTCAGCGTTCGGGGCTGCAGCGTCTCTGCCAGTCGGGCGAGCGCGGACCCGAGCCGTCCGGGTGTCGTCCCCTCAGCCCGGACCACAGCTTCGTGCTCGAACACGGCACGCGCGTCCGCGTCGGTGAGCGGCATCCCGTGCTCCATGATCACCGCGACATGCCGCGCGCTGACCCGGCCCTCATCCCACGCGTCAAACGTTGCGGGGAACGCTTCGGCTAACACGGCGGCGTCGTTCATCCGGCCCTGCACGGTGCGATCGGACATGCACGCCGCGACCGCCAACTCCGCAGCCAAAGCACGAAGAGGCAGTTCTGCCTCACGCGAGGACGTCGACCCCAACTCAGCGACTCGACGCATCCCGAGATCCGCCGCATCCGCCAGCACCCGCGCCTGCGCAGCCTGCGCACGAGCGACCGCCCGCGACGCGTCCGCGAACCGGATCGCGAGGTCACGCGCCTCGGTATCGACGTCGCAGATGTCAGCGACGCGATCGTTGTTCGAATGCATGTTCTAAACTCTACGGATCACCACCGACACCCGAACCCCGAAAAGCTCCCACATCACGCCAGAATCGCGCCGAAAAGATGAGAGTTCTCACATCTCACCGCGCTCGTGTCGATAGGAGAAACGCATTCACTTCGACAGGCTCAGTGACCGGGTCGGCGTAGCAGGTCACTCCGCGGTGGGCTCAGTGACCGGGGCGCTCCCCGAGCCCACCGCGGAGTCCGCGAGATGATGGGCACCATGCCGCGAATCGTGATGGCTCCCGACAGCTTCAAGGGCACCGTGGCGGCGGCGGATGTCGCGGCCGCACTTGCCGATGGCTGGCGTTCGGTGCGCCCCGCCGACGAGATCATCGTGGCCCCCATGGCCGATGGCGGTGAGGGGACGCTCGACGCCATCGCGGTGGGCGCCGCGAGCGTCGCCGGCGCGGTGCGTGTGCACGTCACGGTTCCGGGTCCGGCGGGGGAGCCCGTCGAGGCCGCGTGGCTCCGTCTGCCCGCAACTAACGCAGCGCCCGAGGGTGTCGGCGTGGTCGAACTCGCGCAGACGTCGGGCATCGAGCTGCTCGAGGGACGCCCCCGTCCCTGGACCGCTTCCACGCGCGGGTTCGGCGTCGCAATAGCGGACGCGCTCGCGGCCGGTGTCTCGCGCCTCGTGCTCGCGATCGGATCGAGCGCTTCGACGGACGGCGGAGTCGGGATGCTGCGGGCGCTGGGCGCACGCTTCGTGGACGCCGCGGGTGACCCGATCGGCGACGGCGCGGCGGGCCTCGAACAGCTCGTCGCCGTTGACCTGGGCGACCTCGCCAAACGACCGGCTGGCGGCGTGCGTGTTCTCACAGACGTGACGAACCCGCTGCTCGGCCCTCTCGGTGCCGCGGCGGTCTTCGGGCCGCAGAAGGGGCTCGATGCTGCCGGAGTCGTTCGCGCCGATTCGGCCCTCGAACGTCTCGTCGGGCTGGTGCGCGGGTTCGATCCCGAGACGCCCGGCGCGGGCGCGGCGGGCGGAACGGGATGGGCACTGGGTGTCTGGGGAGCCGAGCTCGTGACCGGCGCGGCCGAGGTCGCCGATCTGACCGGACTACGCGGTGCCGCGGCATCCGCTCAGTTCGTCGTCACGGGTGAGGGTGCGTTCGACTCGCAGTCCGCGGCGGGCAAGGTCCCGGCCTACGTGGCCGGGCTAGCGCCGGGGCGTGCCGTTCTGGTCGCGGGGCGGATAGACCCCACGGCCAATACCTCGGTGTTCGAGGCATCCGTCTCTCTGACCGAACTGGCCGGATCGAGCGAGCGTGCCCTGGCGGAACCGACGGACTGGCTGCGAGCCGCCGGTGCTCACCTTGCACGCGAACTCGGGCCCCGGCTCGACCCGTGCGGTTAGGAGTCCCCGAGCGCGGCCGCGACGACCGCGCGGGCCTCTTCTTGCACCTCGGCGAGGTGTTCGGGCCCGCGGAGGGATTCGGCGTAGAGCTTGTAGACGTCCTCGGTGCCCGACGGGCGGGCGGCGAACCACGCGTGCTCGGTCTGCACCTTCAGCCCACCGATCGCCGCGCCGTTGCCGGGAGCGTGCGACAGCTTGGCCGTGATCGGCTCGCCCGCCAGTTCGGTCGCCGTGACGGCATCCGGTGACAGCTTCGACAGCGTCGCCTTCTGCGCGGGCGTCGCGGGTGCATCAACACGTTGGTAGGCGGATGCGCCGAACTCCGCCTCGAGCTCGGCGTAGCGCTGCGATGGGGTCTTGCCCGTGACGGCGAGGATCTCGGCGGCGAGTAGAGCGAGCAGGATGCCGTCCTTGTCGGTGGTCCAGACCGAGCCATCCGTCCGCAAGAACGAGGCGCCGGCGGACTCTTCGCCACCGAAGGCAACCGAGCCGTCCAGCAGCCCGGGCACGAACCACTTGAAACCGACGGGCACCTCGAGCAGGCGACGACCGAGCGATTCGGTGACCCGGTCGATGATCATCGAGGACACCAGCGTCTTGCCCACAGCCGCGTCGGCCGACCAGCCCGGCCGGTGCGCGAACAGGTAGTCGATGGCGACGGCGAGATAGTGGTTGGGATTCATCAGCCCGGCGTCGGGCGTGACGATTCCGTGACGGTCGGCATCCGCGTCGTTGCCGGTCAGGATGTCATACTCGTGGCGCCGTGCGACGAGGGATGCCATCGCGTTGGGCGACGACGGATCCATGCGGATCTTCTCGTCCCAGTCGAGCGTCATGAATTTCCACGTCGGGTCGACATCGGGGTTCACGACGGTCAGGTCGATCCCGTACACCTCTGCGATCAGGGCCCAGTACTCCACCGAGGCGCCGCCCAGCGGGTCGGCTCCGATGCGGACGCCCGCCTTTTTGATCGCCTCGATGTCGATGATGTTGGCCAAGTCGCGCACGTAGGCGTCACGGAAGTCGTAGCGCCCGAGGCCGTCGATGTCGATGTCGGCGTGACGAACCCGCGCGACCCCCTCGAGACCGGCGGTGATCAGCGCGTTGGCGCGGTCCGCGATCCACGACGTCGCGTCGGTGTCGGCCGGGCCTCCGTGCGGCGGGTTGTATTTGAAGCCGCCGTCGCGCGGCGGGTTGTGGCTCGGCGTGACGACGATGCCGTCGGCCCGGCCCGCATCATCCGCGGGTCGTCCGTTGTTGTAGGCCAGGATCGCGTGGCTGAGCGCCGGCGTCGGCACCCACGCGTCACGCGCATCGACCCGTACATCCACGCCGTTCGCGACCAGCACCTCGATGGCCGTCCGCTCGGCCGGCAGCGACAGCCCGTGTGTGTCACGACCAAGGAAGAGCGGGCCGGAAATGCCCTGGGCGGTGCGATAGTCGACGATCGCCTGGGTCGTCGCCAGGATGTGGTCTTCGTTGAAGCTCGTCGACAGCGACGAACCGCGATGACCGCTCGTGCCGAACGCGACGCGTTGCTCGGGGATCGACACATCCGGCTTGCGGTCGTAGTAGGCGGCGATCAACGCGTCGACGTCGATCAGATCGGATGCTTCGGCTAACTGTCCTGCGCGGCTCATCGTCCTAGTCTGCCTCGCCGGGGCGGCTGGGTCACCTTCTCGGGCGTTACCGGTGCGCCGACGCATCTTCAATGTGTCGCGAGGCCCGCAAAAATAGGCTTCGCACGCGCGGGACTAGGCTGAGTGCTCGTGACAGCCGCCTCCGAACCCGCCCGCCGCACCTACAGCTTCCTCGGGCCCGCCGGCACGTTCACTGAGGCGGCGCTCGCGCAGGTACCCGAGGCCCGCGGTCACCAGTGGGTTCCGGTGCACAACGTCGGTGAGGCGCTCGCGGATGTCGTCGAAGGCCGGTCGGATGCCGCGATGATCGCCATCGAGAACTCGATCGATGGCGGCGTCTCGACAACGCAGGATGCTCTAGCCACCGTCCCCGGTCTGCGCATCATCGGCGAGTACCTCGTCCCGGTGAACTTCGTCCTCGTCGCTCGCCCCGGAACGACGCTCGCCGACGTGTCGCTCGTGGCGGGGCATCCGGTCGCCTACGCGCAGTGCCTGCAGTGGCTGACGCGCGAGCTGCCGGCCCACGCGCACATCCCCGCCGCGAGCAATGTGGCCAGTGCCATCGGGCTTCTCGATGGCACGAGCGATGCCGATGCCGCGATCGCGCCCCCGACCATCACCGAGCACCACGACCTCGAGGTGCTGGCCGAGAATATCGGCGACAATCCGAATGCCGTGACCCGCTTCGTCCTCGTCGGGCGGACGGTCGCGCCCACCCCACCGACCGGGGCCGACAAGACCTCGCTGATCGTCGAGCTTCCGAAGGACTACCCCGGTGCGCTGCTCGAGTTGCTGGAGCAGTTCGCGACCCGCGGCATCAACCTGAGCCTGCTCGCGTCGCGCCCGATCGGCGATGCCCTCGGTCGCTACCGCTTTGTCATCGACGCCGACGGACACATCCAGGATGAGCGGATGGCCGACGCACTACTGGGGCTTCGCCGCTTCAGCCCCAAGGTGATCTTCCTCGGCTCGTATCCGCGCGCCGACCGCGTCGTCGTGCGCTACCCCGACCGGTACTCCGACGACATCTTCGTCGAGGCCCGCGACTGGTTGCGCGGCCTGCTCAGCGGCGAACCCGGCGCCTGAGCCCCGGCATCCGGTTCACCCGTCGCATATGGCGGGTGTTGGGCGCTGAACCCGCCATTCGTGACGGGTGAATCAGGCTGGCGCGTCAGACGACCGGCGCCGACACCTGCTCTGCGATCAGCTCGAGGGTTTGGATGCGACCTTCGGATGTCTCAAGCGGCTCCGCGTCGTAGGCTCCGCCGACGGGTGACAGCATGACCTCGTCGACGCCGTGCTGCGCGGCAAACGCCGCGAGTCCGGATGCCACATCCTCGCCGGTACCGATGAGCCAGCGTGACCGGGCGGCTTCCATGAACGACACAGCCAAGCCGTCGGACAGACCACCGGTGCCGTCGCGCTGCGCCGCCTCTGCCTGCTCAACGGTCTCGAGCGGCGTGAGGGGCTTGTTGGTGCGCAGTCGCGCCATCATCCGCAGTTGCGGGAGGGCTCGAGCATCCGCTTCTTCCGCCGTCGGAGCGGCGACCGCGTTGATCGTGAGCAGTGTCCGCGGCTCGGGGTGCGCTTCGTTCGGCACGTACTGGTCGCGGTACAGCGACAGAGCGCGCTCGAGGCCCTCACCCGAAAAGTGGTTGGCGAAGACGTACGGCAGGCCGAGCGAGGCTGCGAGCTGCGCCGAGTAGTCGCTCGAACCGAGCAGCCACACCTCGGGCGAGGCGGAAGCCGCGGGCGTCGCGTGCACCGTGTATTCGCCTCCGCTGGTGAAGCGGAGCGTCGCGCCGCCGGGCGAACTCATCGCCAGGATGTCGCGAATGTGGTCGGGAAAGCGGTCGACGTCGCTCGTCGCCCCGGACTGGCGGAGCAGCTGCGTGATGACGGGGTCGCTGCCCGGCGCGCGGCCGATGCCGAGATCGATGCGACCGGGCGCGATGGCCTCGAGCGCCGCGAACTGCTCCGCGACGATGAGTGGCGCGTGATTCGGCAGCATGACACCGCCTGAGCCGACCCGGATGCGTTCGGTGCGCGACGCGGCGGCCGCGATCAGCACGGGCGGGGTGGTCGACGCGACGGCGGGCATGTTGTGGTGCTCGGCGAACCAGTAGCGCCGATATCCCAACCGGTCGGCATGAACGGCGAGGTCGAGGGATGCCGCGACCGCTTGCGCGCTGTTCTGGCCCGCGCGAACGGGCACGAGGTCGAGAACCGACAGGGTGGGGGCTGCGTGAGAAGTCATCACGGTGTTTAACCGCGAGGGGCGGGCTCCGCATTCCCGTGAGATCGGGCGGGTCGCTTCGACAGGCTCGGCGATCGAGATCGGGCGGGTCGCTTCGACAGGCTCAGTTGACCGGGAGGCGACGGCCCCTGAGCTTGTCGAAGGGTCCGCCGCACGACCTAGCTCCGCCGCATCCGTTCGTATGCGTCGAGCGCGGCCTTGCGGGTTTCGCCGAGGTCGACGATCGGTTCGGGCGCTCGCCCACGCCCGTACTCCGGCGCCCATCGCCCGATGTACTCGCCGTGGGGGTCGAACTTCTTCGCCTGTAGCTCGGGGTTGAAGACCCGGAAGTAGGGCGCTGCGTCCGCACCGGATCCGGCCACCCACTGCCAGTTGAAGGGGTTGCTCGCGCCATCCGCGTCGACCAGGGTGTCCCAGAACCATTCTTCGCCGTGGCGCCAGTCGATCAGCAGGTTCTTGATCAAGAACGACGCGGTCACCATGCGCACCCGGTTGTGCATGATGCCGGTGTGCCAGAGCTCTTTCATGCCGGCGTCCACCAGAGCGATTCCGGTGCGCCCCTGCTGCCACGTCTTCAGCGCGGAAGGCTTCAGTCGGGGCCAGGGGAACTCGTCGAACTCGCGGCGCAGGTTCACGGTCGCCAGGTCGGGGTTGTGGAACAGCACGTGCGCGGCGAACTCGCGCCATCCGATCTCGGACAGGAATCGCTGAGCCGCGGCGGCCTGCGGCCCGCTCGCACCCTCTGTGCGGGTGACCGTCGCATGCCACACCTCGTAGGGGCTGATCTCGCCCCAGCGCAGACGCGGCGACAGTCCGGACGTCACGCCCGCGGCGGGTTCGTCCCGCGCCCGGTCGTAGTCGTCGAGGTCATCGCGCAAGAACTCGGTCAGCCGAGCGCGTGCGGCGGGCTCGCCCGGTTCCCACGTATCGCGCAGGCCCTCGGCCCAGTCGGGATCGGTCGGAAGCAGGGCCCAATCGTCCAGCGCATCGCTGTCGATATCGGCGGTCCCGGTGAGCTCGCGCGGAGCGGGCAACGATGCGCGCGGTGCCGGAAGGTTACGGCATGCCCGCCAGAACGGTGTGAAGACGGAGTACGGCTGACCGGCGCCGGTGCGGACGGTCCATGGTTCGAACAGCAGCGAGGCCCCGAACGACTCCACGGTCACGTCGTCGTCGCGCAGACTCGACTTGAGCGAGGCGTCGATCTCGCGCTCGGCGCCCCCGTAGCGGCGGTTCCAGAAGACGGCGCCTGCCGAGGCATCCGTCACCGCGTGACGCACCTCGCGCCCCGCCGGTCCGCGCCGCAGAACCAGCTGAACGCCGAGCTCGCGCAGACTCTCGCCGAGTGACGTGAGGCTGCCGTGCAACCACCAGCGCGCGGCGCCACCGAGGGGACGGATGCCGTCCGAGACCTCATCGAGCACGTAGAGAGCGATAATCGGCCCGCCCCGATCCATCGCCGCGCGCAGGGCGGGGTTATCGGCGATGCGGAGGTCGTCGCGGAACCAGACGAGCGATGCGGATGTCATCGTCAGAAGTCGGACGTGTCGTGGCCCTGGGGCACGACGATGCTCAGGCCGCCCTGTTCGATGGTGCAGCGGATGCGTACGGCTTCGCCGAGTTCGTCTCCATCGAGCTCGATCGGCTGGGCGGGCGATGTCGCCAGCTCGATGCCCTCGCCCTGCAGGAAGCGCACCGAGCTGTTGCGACCTCGGCGCTCGAGCACGCGACGACCGGCGCGGAATCGGCGGAGCACGCTGTTGTCCCACCAGACCTTGCGCCAGACGCCCAGCCATCCGAACCATCCGGAAGGCTGGATGACAGCGACGTCCAGCAATCCGTCGACGATGGACGCCTCCGGAATCAGCGCGATGCCAGCGGGAAGGGCGCCGCAATTCGCGAACAGTACGCTCTGCACCTTGGCGGCGTGCAGGCGGCCGCTCTCCATCTGGTACATCACGCGGAAGGGCTTGGCGGTGGCGAGCGAGCGCGCCGCACCGTCGACATACGCGACCCAGCCGACGGTCTTCTTCAGCTGCGAGTTGGTGTTGGCGATCATCGCGGCATCCAGCCCGATCCCAGCCATCACGACGAACGCATGGCGTTCGCGGCTGCCGTCGACCCGGCGGATGTCGGCGAATCCGATGTCGACCGGATGCGTCGTGCCGGTGAAGGTCGCCGCCACCATGGGCTCGGAGTCCCCGAGGGGCAGGCCGAGGTTGCGCGCAAGAAGGTTGCCCGTGCCGCTCGGCACGATGGTGAGGGCGACTCCGGTACCCGACATGGCCTCGGACACTGCACGCACCGTGCCGTCGCCGCCCGCGACCATCACGGCGTCGACGCCCTCGGCGAGGGCCTGCCGGGTGACGTCATCGCCGAGGTCGTCGACGGTCGTCTCGAAGAACAGGGGCTCGGCCCAATCGGCTTCCGCGGAAAGCCGCGTCACCTGGTCACGGAGCCGGTCCTTGTCGACCTTGATGGGGTTGTAGACGAGCGCGGCGCGCTTCTTCGGACGCGGGTCCTCGGCATCCATCGTGGTCGTCTCACCCTCGGGCGTGACCTGGCGAGCTTCTCCGGTCTCGCCGTCCGTCGTGTCGGGCTCGACGTCCTCGGGTTCGCGGATGACGCCGTCGGGTTTTGCCGCTTCTTCGGGGTCGGGCTCGTTCTCCGGGCCGTCCACCGGCTCCGAGTCGTCGTCGAAGCCCTCCGGCAGTCCATCGACGTCATCGAGGCTCTTCGCGTCGTCCGGCACCTCGGTATTCACGGGCGCGTCGTCCGGCGTCTCCGCGGCGTCGTCGGGGGGAGGGGATGAGGCCGCAGTCATGTTCCCCACCCTAGGCTCCGCGGGCGCCACGCCGGGGATCGCGTGGTATTCGCGCAACTAGACTTGACGGATGATCGACCCCGTGCTTCTTCGCGACGCCCCCGACCTCGTCACTCGCTCCCAGGTCGCCCGCGGGCAC
Organism: Microbacterium sp. HM-570; assembly: GCF_054165885.1. Lineage (NCBI taxonomy): Bacteria > Bacillati > Actinomycetota > Actinomycetes > Micrococcales > Microbacteriaceae > Microbacterium > Microbacterium sp. HM-570. The sequence continues at coordinate 1,465,938 of NZ_CM135111.1, read as the reverse complement.
TCGCCCGAAACCGTGGACGTCGCGCTCGTCGCGGATCGCGAGCGTCGCGCCGCGATCACCGCGTTCGAAGAGCTGCGTGCCGCACAGAACGCGTTCGGCAAGGACGTCGCCAAGGCGCCGAAGGACGAGAAGGCTGCGCTCGTCGCGGAGGCCAAAGGCCTGGCCGACCGTGTCAAGCAGGCGCAGGCCGCCGTCGCCGTTGCGGAAGAGGCCGCGGATGCCGCCTTTGCCAAGATCGAGAACATCATCATCGACGGGGTGCCCGCGGGTGGCGAGGCCGACTTCGTCGAGATTCGCCGTGTCGGCGAGATCCCGACCTTCGACTTCACGCCTCGCGATCACCTCGAGCTCGGCGAGATGCTCGGTGCCATCGACATGGAGCGCGGGGCCAAGGTCTCGGGTGCACGCTTCTACTTTTTGACGGGCATCGGCGCGCGCCTCGAGATCGCGCTCATGAATCTGGCCCTGAACTCGGCCCTCGAGGCCGGGTTCGTGCCACTCATCACCCCGACGCTCGTCCGCCCCGAGATCATGCGCGGCACGGGGTTCCTCGGCGAACACTCGGACGAGGTCTACCACCTGCCCGACGACGACCTGTATCTGACGGGCACGAGCGAGGTCGCGCTCGCCGGGTACCACAAGGACGAGATCCTCGACCTGACGGATGGTCCTCTGCGGTACGCCGGATGGTCGACCTGCTATCGGCGCGAGGCCGGGTCACACGGCAAGGACACCCGCGGCATCATCCGTGTGCACCAGTTCAACAAGCTGGAGATGTTCGTCTACACGACGCCCGAAGAGGCCGAGGCCGAACACGAGCGTCTGCTGGGCTGGCAGGAAGAGATGCTCGGCAAGCTCGGGCTGACGTACCGCGTCATCGATGTAGCGGCCGGCGACCTCGGCTCTTCCGCGGCGCGCAAGTTCGACATCGAGGCGTGGATTCCGACGCAGGATGCCTATCGCGAACTGACCTCGACGAGTAACTGCACGACGTACCAGTCACGTCGCCTCGACATCCGTCACCGCCCCGACGGCGGACGCACGCAGCCGGTTGCGACGCTGAACGGGACGCTCGCGACCACCCGCTGGATCGTGGCGTTACTCGAGACGCACCAGCGTGCCGACGGTGCGGTATGGGTGCCCGAGCCGCTCCGCCCGTACCTGGGTGGGCTCGAGGTCCTGGAGCCGATCGCGTGATCGAAGCTCACGACGCGAGCAGCGACGACGTGGACGCCCGCATCCCCGACACCGGGGAGGTCGAGGTCGTCGAGCGCGACGAAGCCGCCGAGATCATCGAGCACGTCGCCCACGACTCCGCCGACCCCGAGGTCACGACCCTTCCGTTGCTGATCGTGCTCGATATCGACGGCACGATCCTGCTCGAAGACGAAACCCTCAGCCCCGGGATCGTCGAGGCCGTCGCCGACGCCCGTGCGGCGGGCAACGAGGTCATGCTCGCGACGGGGCGCAGCTGGGAAGGCACCCGAGGCATCCTGCGCGTGCTCGAACTCGATCCCGAGTACGTCGTGTGCTCGAACGGCGCCGTTGTGCTGCAGCGCCGTGACACCGGACAGGTGCACTACGAGCGTGTACACACCGAGACGTTCGATGCGACCGAGGTGCTGACGCTGCTGCGGCAACACCTGCCCGATGCGAAGTACCTGGTGGAGCTTCCCGGTGGTGAGCGGTACTACACCGACTATCTCGAGGACTGGAACCTGCTCGCGGCGCACCGCGTGCCGTTCGAGGAGCTCGGCAAGCACCCCGTTTCGCGTGTCGTCGTCGTGTCGCCCGAGCACGCCGAGGGTGACTTCCTGCGCCTCGTCGACGAGATCGGTCTCACCCAGGTGTCGTACGCGATCGGCTGGACCGCCTGGCTCGACATCGCACCGCAGGGAGTCGATAAGGGCACCGCGCTCGAGCTCGTGCGCCGGTGGCTCGACATTCCCCCCGACCGGGTGCTTGTGATGGGCGACGGTCGCAACGACGTCGGCATGTTCCGCTGGGCGCTCGAAAAGGGCGGTCGTGCGATCGCGATGGCTCAGGGCCCCCAAGAGGTTCTGGATGCCGCGGGCGAGATCACGCTCTCGGTGCAAGAAGGCGGCGTCTCGGACATCCTCCGCCGCCTGTAGCCCCGGTGATGGTGCCGCGGACCCGGGTCAATCCCGTTCCGCCGCGCCGAGGCATCCGCTTTCAGGGCCTTGCCAGCACTTCCTGCGAAAATAAGCCGCAACTGTCTGTCGAGTACACTCGGTGCCTGTCGACGAAGTGCTGAGGCTCTTCGCCGGGAGGGTTGTCCGAGCGGCCGATGGACCTGGTCTTGAAAACCAGTGGGCAGCAATGTCCCGTGGGTTCGAATCCCACACCCTCCGCATAATTACCCGGCGGACCCGACCGCCGAAAGGACGCGAGTGAGCGAGACGACCGAGGCCTCGAAAAGGCAGGACGCGAAGCGACGCAAGACCGTCGCGCGTCACGGCAACCTCTCGTCCCCGAGCGTCGGTGGGCAGATCGCGCGATTTGTCGCGGTCGCGCTCGCGGTCGTCCTCGTAAGCGGGGTCGGGGTCATCGGTTACACGACCTACACGGCTGTCGCGGACTTCTCGGCGAGCGCCGTCGAACTCGAAGGGCAGGAGTCCGTTCCGCCCGACATCGGCGAGATCGAAGGTGGCGTCAATCTGTTTGTCGCGGGCACGGATGCGTGTGAGCCCGACTACGCCGCGTACTTCGGCGACCGTTGCACGGGGGCGGATGCCGGCGGCGAACTCAACGATGTGAACATGCTCATACACATTTCCGACGAGCCCCGTCGCGTCACGGTGATCAGCTTTCCGCGCGACCTGATGATCCCGATCCCGGAGTGCACGGACCCCGATACAGGTCGCACGACTTCCGCGATGACGAAGCAGCCGCTGAACTCGACGTTCTCCTATGGCGGCTTGTCCTGTGCCGTCAAGACGATCTCGGAGCTGACGGGTCAGAACATCCCCTTTGCGGCCGCTGTCACGTGGGGCGGTGTGATCGAGATCACCAACGCTGTCGGCGGCGTCGAGGTGTGTATCGCCAACGGCATCAAGGACCCCTACACCGGCATCGACTGGCCCGAGGGCAACAAGTCCCTCGTCGGACTTGAGGCGCTGCAGTTCCTGCGCACCCGGCACGGCGTCGGCAACGGCGGAGATCTCGGGCGCATCTCGAACCAACAGCAGTACATGTCGCGGCTGGCCCGCAAGCTCGTCAGTGAAGAAGTGCTGTCGAACCCGACGACGCTGTTCGGGCTCGCGACGACAGCCCTCTCCAACGTCACCCCGAGTCAGACGCTCCGCAACCCGTTGACCCTCACGCAGATCGCGCTCGCGGTCAAGAATGTTCCGTTCGACGAGATTGTCTTCATCTCTTATCCGGTGAACGGCGACGCCGCCGATCCCGACAAGGTCGTCCCGAACTACACTGCCGCGGACTCCCTGTGGGCGGCGCTCGAAACCAACCGACCTCTGCAGCTCACGGGCAAATCGGGTCAGGGCGACGGCGTGATCGTCGAGACGCCCGCGCCCACCGACCCGGCCGAGCCAACGGAAGCCGCGACTCCGGGCACGCCGGTTGATCCTTCCGAGGAAGCGATCGCTCTGCCGCCCGCAGTCACTGGCCAGACGGCGGCGCAGGAGACCTGCTCGAACGGCAACGTCCGCTGACCGAGGTGCGCCTCGCTTCGTGATGAGGCGCACGTTCGGGTTAGTATTGCCGAGTGCATTCGCGGACGTCCGCGTCGGAATGCCTGGGAGACGTCGCATAGTCCGGCCTAGTGCACCACCCTGCTAAGGTGGAGACCCCTCACGGGGTCCGAGGGTTCAAATCCCTCCGTCTCCGCTCAGGTGGGCTCGTTTCGATCAGGTGAGCCCGTTTCGGCCCGGTTCGCTTCATGGCAAATCGTGGCAGAAATGAATCCCTGATCAGCCTAAGTTCTCACGCGCACCCTCATGTCGTACACATTGTGGGGGCTGTCAGCCTGGTGGCGAGCAGATCGCTCAGTCGTGTGCGTTGTGCCACGAATCTGCCACGAAGGAGACGGAGGGTACGCGCGCCTCGGTCTCGAGACCGGTAGGCGGAATCCCTCCGTCTCCGGGTGCGGCGCAACGCCGCGAGCGACGAGACGCGGAAGAGCCGCTGCCGCTGATTGCGTGCCGTGTCATGCTCGATTCATGGCGCGTACGTGGCTGTCGGTGACGGTGGAGCTTCTGGGTGGGCGGGGTGAGGAGTTGTGGCCGTGGCCGGGTCGGGTGTTCGCAGTGGCACCCTCGCACACGTTCAGCGATCTGGCGGATGCGATCGATGACGCGTTCGCGCGGTGGGATCGCGCGCACCTCCAGGTGTTCACGCTTGCCGATGGTCGCGTGCTCACCGATGGCGAGACCGGGCAGGAGATGGCATCCAGTTCCTTCGGGCCAGTCGTGGCCGCGCTGGATATCGCGTCGGTGAAGGTGGGACGGTTCCTGTCACTCGGTGCCGAGTTCCAGTACACGTTCGATCTCGGCGACAACTGGGTGCACCGATGCGTGGTCGGTGAGCGCAAAATCGACCCGCTCGACGAGCTCGGGATCGTGCCGGACAAGCCGTTGCCCTACTGGGGATGGGGGAGTATCCCTGACCAGTACGGCAGAAACTGGGCAAGTGACGACGGCGAAACGCCTACGCCAGAGCAGCCAAGCGTTCTCCATCCCATGGGGACGAATCAGTGGCCCGCTGGGGGCGCTGTCCCGGAACTCGATGTGCGGGCCGTGCGTGCGGCCGTCGCTGCAGGTGATTCAGCCGGTTTCCTCGACGCGCTCACCGGGAGGGAGATCGATGACGCGCTCCAGCAACTCGGCTCCGGAATGGCGATGGCGCTACGCAGTCGACGACTGCAGGCGGAGGCGGTGGCGCTCTCGGTGATCAACCGGCTCACGTGGCGGAGCGGCCCTGGCGACGGGGTGTTGGCGGAAGACCTGTTGGCGCTGCTGCGGCGCGAGCCACCGACGGCCCGAACTGCCCCGGTCGATCTCGACGCGCTCAGCATGCTCCTGGAAGGGGATCTGGGTGAGTCGAGCACGGTCTACATCGACATCCTGACCGGTGAGGTCTACAGCGGTGACCTCACCGACCCGGCGCTGGTGGGGGAGGATGCCGCCATCGACGTCGACGCAGAACCCGACCAGTGGGTCTGGCTCGAGCGCACCGGATCGCCGGATGCGTGGGAGGACATGCAGGAGTTTGCGCTCCGTCAACGCGATCGTGCGCTCCGCGACCGACTCACCCACGCGATCGAGGGCAGCGGCGCGTTCCGGCGATTCCGTGACCTCGTCCACGAGGAGGGCCTCGTTGCCCCGTGGCAGCTCTTCTCGGATGACCGCCGCTGGGGCCGTGCCCGCGACGCGCTCGCGGATGCCGGCATCCGCGTCCCCTGACCTCGGACGAAGGTGTTTGTTCTCTCGATCCCGAGTGGGCTGTCGGATGCGCGTGCCAATGCAAGCTGTTGACGGCGTGTATTGGCCTCGTGATCGTCATGGCGGCCGCTGATGAACGCTGAACTCGACTCCGTTCTGGGGCACATCTTCGAACGCGATGACATCCACTCGCACACGGCCTCGGGCTGTTCGGCTGAATGCCACGATAACATGCGGCCATATGTCAGTTATCGATTCGGCTGAACGCCAGTCTCGGTGTACGCTTCGTGAGTGAGCAAGTTCATCGCGCGACGACTGAGTCCGGTCGTTCGGCAACGCGTCGACGAGACGCCGGTGCTCCTTCTGGAAGGTCCCCGCAGCGTCGGGAAGTCGACTCTGCTCGCTGAACTCGCGACCCAGACGGGCGCGCCGATCTTCGATCTCGACGAACGGGAGTACCTGCGTTTGGTGCAGGTCTCGCCGACTGCGGTGACGGGCGAGGCGTTGCCGGTGCTGATCGATGAGTACCAGAAGGCGCCCGAGCTCCTCGATGCCATCAAGGCTCGGCTGAACAGAGAGACGCACCCGGGCATGTTCGTGCTTGCCGGATCGGCGAGCTACGACTCCTTGCCGGCGGGTACCCAGGCACTCACTGGCCGGCTCCAGCGTCTCGCGGTGATGCCATTCACCCAGACTGAGATCGATGCCACGGATAACCATTTCGTCGAACGGGCTTTCGCGGGCGAGATTCGGCACAGCCCTCGGGCAGGCGCGGCGGGCCGGCTCGACTACGTCCGGCGGGTGATGCAGGGTGGAATGCCGCTGGCGCTTGCCGCTCCGTCGATCCCCGCGCGTGACAGATGGGTGCAAGGGCACATCCGACAATCTCTCGAGAAGGATGCCGGAGAGCTGCGCCGCATCTCCCGTAAGGCCGACTTGCCGCAGGTGCTTACGCGCGTTGCATCCCAGACCGCTGGTTTGCTCAACCTAAGCAAGATCGCTCAAGGGCTGGACGCGTCCCGGACCACCATCAGCTCCTACGTCGCGCTTCTCGAGTCCCTCTTCTTGATCAGCACACTTCCCGCGTGGGGGATGACTGTCTCTTCGCGCAGCGTCGCGGCGCCGAAGATTCACGTCGTCGATTCCGGGATTGGTGCCGTGCTGCTGCGCCTCAGTGAGAGCAAACTCGAACGCCGAGACCCGTCCGCGCTGACTGAGTTCGGGCACCTGCTGGAGTCGTTCGTTGTGCAGGAGGTGCTCCGCCAGGTGACATGGCTCGATGATGTGGTGACGGCGGGTCACTGGCGTACCCGCGACAACGACGAGGTCGACCTCGTGCTCGAACGCAGTGATGGCGCCGTTATCGCAATCGAGGTGAAGGCCGGTGACCACGTCGATGGCAAGCAGGTCGCTCCAATGCGCAAACTTAGGGAGCGACTCGGCTCTGCCTTCATTGCTGGGATCGCCTTCCACCTAGGAACCATCGGATACGAACTTGACGATCGCATCCACTCCGTGCCGGTCGAGCGACTATGGATCTGACCGGTTACTGGCAGCTTTGTGGCCGCCACGTTTCCGCCACGAATCGAACCCCATCGACCTGACCGAACCGGCAGAACTCGACATCAGCAGCCGCGGATTCATGCGGTTTCGATCAGCACGTTTGCCATCCGCGCGATTTCAAATCCCTCCGTCTCCGCCACAAAACCCTGATCGAGCGGTGTTTCCGGGCTCTTCTGCCACGGAACTGCCACTCTTGCCGAGATCGCGGTACTCGGTGGCTTGGGCAGATCGTCCGGCTGAGCTGGTCGGCGCTGCGCTGTCTGATCATGCTGGCCTTTGCAAGGACGCGCTTGCGGGGCGCCGGACGTGGGATCGAGAGCGCGAACCCCTCGGTCCCCTGACCTCCGAGCCGCTCCCTTGGGCGCGGACGGTCACGTACTGGGGTGACCTGGATTCGCCTGGCTTCGCCATCCTCAACCGACTTCGTGCCAGGGGAGTGGAGGCAAAGTCGGCGTTGATGGATGCCGTGACCCTGTTTGCGCACCGTGATCTCTGGGGGCTCGACCCGGACCCGAATGTCGGCGTATTCGAGCGACTCACGCCCGCCGAACGCGCAACGCTCCAGGCGCTGAGCGCCGAGGGCAACATTCGCCTCGAGCAGGAGCAGATTGCGTGGAGCTACGCGCTCACCAGACTTGGAGTCTTGTGAGCCGGCTCAGCCATGCGTCGTACCTGTCAGCGCTGCGTGATAACGTAATCGCAGAAAACGCAAACTCTTGCGTTCACGTGTATTGAGGTGATTCTGGTGTCTCGCGCTACAGCCGTTGAGGAGACGTATCTCCCGAGCGGGGCCAATGAACTGGCTCCCATCATGGACTTTCTCGCGGCTCATGAGGCTGCGGGTCGAGTCGCTCCAGAGCCGCGCTACTTCCTCGCGGGTACTCGGCCGGGGGATCAGGTGGAGCTTCCGGAAGAGGTCTACTTGGCGCTCCGGAAAGTGGTGGATGCGATGCGGAGCGGGCTCGCAGTCTCGGTGGTGCCGCACACGACCCGTCTGACGACGCAGCAGGCGGCCGACCTGCTCAACGTCAGTCGCCCGACTGTTGTGAAGCTCCTCGACGAGGATGAGATCCCGTTCGAGAGGGTCGGAACGCATCGTCGAGTGCTTCTCGCAGATTTGCTCGACTATCGCGAGCGCCGTCGGGAGCGTCAGTATGACGTCTTAGCGGCGACCCGCGACGGCGTTGATGAAGACAACGTCGAGCGGGCGCTGGAGGACCTGAGGGAGGCGAGGAAGGCGGTAGCAGTGACGCGAGCTGCCCGGAAGTGATCACACCCGGCTGACAAGATGGGGTTGTGTTCACGGCGACCCTCGACACCAGCGTGCTGTGGCCGAGTTTGCAACGCGACTTTCTGCTTTCCCTCGCAATCGAGGGCGCCTACCGTCCAACCTGGAGTTCCGTGATCCTCGAGGAGCTCGAGTTCCACGAGGAGGCCAAGCTCTTCAGGCGGGGAGCGTCGGCGGGAGAGGCGGCCCGGCGTGCGGTGACGCTCGTCGCCGCGATGCGTCGCGAGTTCGCCGATGCCGCGGTCGAAGGCTGGGAGCCACTGGAAGGGACGTACGGTCTTCCGGATCCAGACGACGAGCATGTCGTCGCCGCGGCCGTCATCGCGGGAGCCGGCGCGATCGTCACCGAGAACACGAAGCACTTTCCGCAGGACAAGCTTCCGATGGGCATCCAAGTGCTGACCGCGCGGGAGTTCGCGAAGAACACCGTTGCGCTCAACCCGACCAACGCCCTGGGCGCCATCCAAGAGATTGCGCGACGTTCCGGGCGCCACGGTCCTGCGATGACCGCAGAGGACATCCTCGACATCCTGCGCGATCGGTACCGCATGATCGAAGCCGTCGACATGATGATCGAGGCGACTGAGGATTAGTGGGATCGGCCCTTTGGGCGCGATCGAGCCCGCAACCGTGTCGTCGAACGTGCCACGTTTCTGCCACGAATCGAATCCGACTCAACTGATCCGAACGGCCCACGGGTAGGTCAGGGTCTCCGCCAGTTTCAAGTACTTTTTCGGCCCGGTTCGGCTCGTTTCAACCGTGTTGACGCCGGTCCGGACGTGCCGAGTTGTTCTCATGTCTGACTTGGGTTTGTGCTCTGCATCGGCGTCCTCGAATCGACCGTGCCGCAACACCGCCCTAATCTGCGTGATCTAGGCCCTGAACGCGGCAGAAGTCTGACGTGAGAACACTCTGAGAACCGGTGAGACCGAGGGGCATCACCCCTGCATCTGCATGAGACCGTGGATCTCGGTCTCGATACGGCGCCGTCGATCGAATCCGCCCCGGCGAGCATCCCAGCGACCAGCGCCATCGCCTTCGAGCCCGCGTTCGCGCCCTTTGCCCGTCGGTACGCACAGCCGGCCGTGCGCGAGCTCGTCGAGCCCCGCCGACCTGGCCAGCCGAAGCATCGGGACCAGCCCCGCAGAAGACACGAGATTCGGATCATCGAAGACCGCGGACACCGCGGCAGGAGCATGCTTGAATTGCATCTACGAGATGCCTCTCGGATCGTTTGAACAGTGGCCTAGATAATCACTATTCTCCCTGATCTGAGGGGCATTTCTACGTCACGACGCTCGCCCAGAACCCAGCCGCATGGGTGGATCGAGGCTTAGGGGGGATCGGAATTAGAAGGAGGAGGCCCACACCGAAGAGTGCGAAGAATCCGATGGCACCCAGAGTCAAGGAGGGGTCCGGAGGAACAGCAATAGTTCCGCCGGTCGCTGCCGGGAACGTGCACTCCAGTCCTAGCGGAATCCAGCTGAGTCGACCGGATGGTTGTGCCGCCTCGGAGACGAGAGCGCCTTCCGGCGCCTGCGCGTAGAGGCAATTATTCGCGGGGTTGCGGTAGATGAGCGACACCACCGTGAGCAATACCAATAGAGCGGCCGCCCCGCTGACACTCAGCGTCCAACCCAATGCCCGTCTCAGTTTCAACTGAGCCTCCTGCTCCATCGACAATCAAGTGTCCCGAAAGCCACCTAAGAAATCTGTCGGCTATCTGGGGGACACGAAAAAGAGGCACGAGTCAGGTCCGCCAACCGCCGGTTCTCCGCCTCCAGCAACACGATCCGCGCCGCTTCCACCGGCGCCGGCGCGGACGCCGGGTCAGGGTGCTGCTCGCGGTACGTCTTGACCCAGTACCCAGCGAGCTCTCGTTGATCTCGAGCTCGCGAGCGACCTGCGCGATCGGCCGATTCCCGACCACTACGAGCTGGACCGCGTCAGCCTTGAAGTCCGCGGTGAACTTCCTTCGATTCGTAGACATCTCGTCCTGTCGTTCCTTCCTCATAACGACTGTCTACGAAAAGTGTCACACCCCATTCTCCGCCACGAAAGCTCAATGCTCGTTGGACGCGGGCGTCAGCCTTTTACTTTCGCGCTTGCCCGCGTGGGGAGTTCGATGCGGAGAGCCGTTCCCTCGCCGAGAGCCGACGACAGGGAGATGTCGCCTCCATGTGCGCGGACGATCTCGCGGGCGATGGCGAGTCCCAGGCCCGTTCCCTGCACCGCTTCGTTCTGAGCATTCGTCGCTCGGAAGAAGCGGTCGAAAACGAGCGGGATCTCGTCCGCCGGGATGCCCATCCCCGTGTCGGTGACGTCGATCGTGACGCTCCGAGTGCCGTTCGGCGCTCTGGCCGGCATCACCTCGACGTCGACGCGCCCCGATGTCGGCGTGAACTTCACCGCATTTTCGATCACGTTCGTGAACGCCTGTTCGAGCTGGTCCTCATCACCCTCGACGAATGTCGTGACAGCGCCGCCTATCCGCAGGCTCACGTTTCGAGAGTCGGAGAGGGGTCGCAGCGATTCCTCGACTCGGTGCAGCATCGGCCCGATCTCGAAGCACAAGATATTCGGGGCAACACCGACGGAATCGAACCGTTCGAGAACCAGCATGTCGCCCGCGAGGTCCTGAAGACGGCGTGCGCTGCGCTCGATCACCGACAGCCTGTTCTTCGTGACCGGGGGCAGCTGCGCTTCGTCGTCATCGAGCACCAGGTCGAGATAGCCCAGTATCGAGGTCAATGGCGTCCGCATCTCATGGCTGACGGTATGGATCACGTCGTTCTTCGACTTGTCCAGCTTCTTCAGCTGGCGTACCAGGTGCTCTTGGCTCTCCAACAGGCGGGCGAGTGTCGCGTGGCGCGACATCACCGTGAATGCGGCCAGAGCGACCGTGGCAGCGGCCAGCACCAACGCGATCGCGGGCGCACGGTTCTGGGTGGCGAAGAGCAGCACGCCCAGGCCGGCCAGGACGGCCAGGGCCGGGACGGGAAGAATTCGCACGCGCGAGGTGGTGGGGCGGGGGTCGGGTGCGAGCCGAGTAACCCCGTCCACCCAGATCGCCGCACAGGCGATCGCGGCGGTCCACGCGGCGTCGAGCGGGGTGCCGGTGGTGTATCCGCCCGTGTGTGTCAGGAGGGCATAGGCGATGTCCGCTCCCGCGAACAGAAGGAACCCGAGGACGAGGAACTGCCATCGAGGTCCGATTCTTAGGGCCGGTGACGCGGAGATGGCCACGACAACGGTGATCAGGAGGAGGTCGAAGAGGGGGTACAGGGCGGCGATGGCGCCGTTGAGCGGGGCAGCGACCGTCGTTGCGTCTGTGAAGACCGGGCCGAGGACGACGGCGAGCACGGCGGCCGCACCCAGCGACGCTACCGCTCCGTCGAAGAGCGCGGATTTCATCGAGCCGTGCGACTGGCGCACGACCAACACCAGCAGGGCAGCCATCGTCAGGGGGTAGTAGAGGAGGTAGCCGAGGTCGGCAAGCGATGGCGAGGCGAGTTCACCGGAGGAGTCCATCGCGAGGGCGTAAAACGTGTCACCGGCGGCGTTGAACGTCACTCCGGCCGCGGCGAGGATCACCTCCGGTCGCGAGAAATCCGTTCGCACCGCAACGAGCCAGAAAACACTGACCGGGACCCATTGGGCAGTAATCGACAGCCCTATATTGACCAGCGCGGAGGCAGGGTCGCCAGGACGCAGGAGCGCGCCGAAGTAGACCAGGTTGACGAGCACAGTGAGAGTGAGAAGCGCGCGGATGGTGCCGTTCAGACGTCCCCCGCCGACGCGTGACTGGTAGGTGAGGGTGGACTCGCTTGCAAACGACAAGGTCGCACCTCCAATCGCCTCACCAGCATCGCGGACCGGCTGATGTGCCGTGCCGGCTCTGTTCGCGCCTCTGCGAATGTCATCGGCTGGTGAGTGGGTGTTTCGACTTCAGCGTAGTACGTGATCTCGTTCTCGCTGGGGGATGGGTGAAGTAATGACGTCGCTCCACGACCTCGAGGCCCTCAACCACGCGATCGCCGCGCCGGCTCAACACGATCGCCGGATCTGTCAACGCCCCACCCGCGGCGTGGTGAGTGCGTTTGACTGTGCCGAACAAACCCCAGACGTGGGATCCTCGCGCAGGAAAACGCCACCATGACCGCTTCATCCTCTGGTTCATCATCGGCAAGGACGCATCGGCGGTCGAGGACATCGCGCGCAACCCGAACGTAGCGCTGCTCAAGATCGATGCGCTGAGCGGCGAGTACTGGGACAGCCCGGGCGGCAAGGTCGCGACCCTCGTCTCGCTCGTGAAGAGCAAGCTCACCGGCGAGGAGTTCGAGGCAGAGAACGAGAAGTTCGAGCTCTGAGGCAAGCGCCGGGTCTTCGGCGGCGTCCAGAACGTAACAAGGTCCGCACGATCGCGTCACCTGGCCGAAACAGGACGTTCCTACGGTTGAACTAACCAATTCACTCGGGCGGAGCAGCAAGCGTACGAGTGGCTCGATCTGGAAGTTCCTGACCGGACGGATCCCTCCATGGCCTCTGCTGCACTCGTCACCGCACCCACCGCGACCGCCACTCGGGCGCCGTCAACGACGACGGGGGTCGGAGTTGCGCCGGGGCCGAAGACGGCGGTCTCAATCCGTGCGGCAGACAAGATCTTCTCGCTCGGCCGGGGCAAGCAGTTGCAGGCCCTCTCGCAGGTGGACATCGAGATCGAGGAGGGCGAGTTCGTCGCCATCATCGGTCCGTCCGGGTGCGGTAAGTCGACGGTCCTGCGCCTCGCCGCGGGGCTCGATGAGCCGACGAACGGAACCGTTGAGATCTTCGGTGCCGAGCCGCGTCAGCTGGCGAAGCAGCACCGGCTCGGCGTCGCCTTTCAGGAGCACGCCCTGCTGCCGTGGGCCTCGGTGCGTTCGAACATCACGCTCCCCTACAAGGTCGCCGGTCGGAAGGTCGACGATGCCCGGGTCGACGGACTCATCGAGCTCGTCGGGCTCAGCGGTTTCGAAAAGGCGCGGCCCAAGCAGCTCTCGGGCGGCATGCGTCAGCGTGTGTCCATCGCACGCGCCCTCGTCCTGAGCCCGGATCTGCTCCTCCTCGACGAACCATTCGGCGCACTCGATGCCGTTACCCGACGCCGGATGAACGCCGAGCTCGCGCGGATCTGGGGCGAAGAGAAGATCACCTCGATCCTCGTCACCCACGATGTCGACGAGGCGCTCATCCTCGCCGATCGGATCATCGTGATGACCGGTCGCCCCGGGCAGGTCCGCGAGGTGAAGAAGGTCGACTTCCCTCGTCCCCGGGATGCCGAGACCACCCGCTCTCCCGAGTTCCATGCTCTCGTCGACGAGCTCACCTCGCTCCTCGATGCCAGCGAGAGTGCTGCGGCGTGAAGCCCACCCGCAGATCCACGAAGGTCATCTACGGGGTCGTCGGCAGTATGCTGCTGATCCTGGGCGCCGAACTCATCGGACAGTTCCAGCTCGCCGGCCGGGCGTGGCCCCCATTGACGGATGTCGTGGCCTACGTCTCGACGCCGGCCGGCGCGAGCCTCGTCTGGCGGAACGCACTCGTCACGCTCTCGGCCGCCGCCCAAGGCTTTGTCCTCGGTGTCGCCGTTGCCGTGATCGGGGCAGCGCTCGCGCTCGTGGTACCGCTGCTGCGTCCGGGATTCGATCGTTTCGCGGCCATCCTGCACGCGGTACCGACCATCGCCTTGGCGCCGCTGCTGATCACGACCGTCGGGCGTGAGGATACGCCGATGGTGATCGCGGCACTCAGTGTCGGCTTCGTCATGTTCGTCACGATGACCTCGGGCTTCGCTCACACGAGTGCCGCGCACGAAGACGTGTTCACCGTGCTCGGCTCGCAGCGCATCCAGCGCCTCGCCCGGCTCGAAGTGCCACAGGCGATTCCCGCATTCTTCGACGGCCTGACGCTCGCAGCTCCCGCCGCGGTGCTCGGCGCGACGATCGGCGAATGGTTCGGTGCCCCGATGGGCTTGGGACTGGTTCTCGTCAGCGCCATGCAGAACTACCAGATGGCCCTGCTCTGGTCGGCGGCGCTGGCGGCGACCATCATGTCGCTCGCGGCATACCTGCTCTTCGTTCAGCTGCAGCGTGTCGCCGTGCGGAGATTCGCATGAGCCGCCTGCGTGCGTTCGGGGTGGGACTGCTGCACCTCTGGCCGATCGCCATGATCCTGATCGCCTGGGACCTCTGGATCGTCTTGAACGACTACACGTCGACCGTCGCCCCTCGCCCGTGGAACGTCATCGCCGACCTCACGGCGGGATTCGGCGACTACCTGCCCTCCGTGCTCTACACCCTCGGTGTTTCGCTGGGCGGGTTGATCGGCGGCACCCTCATCGGTTTCGTCGCCGGTATCGCGGTGTGGTGGTCGGCCGCGCTGTCAGGCGTCGTGACACCGACCGCCCTCGTCATCCGCTCGGTTCCGATCACCGCGATGATCCCGATCATCGCCCGGATCGTCGGCTACGGCGACGCGGCCGTGATCACCTCGACCGCGCTGATCTGCTTCTTCCCGGCCTTCGTCTTCACTCTGTCGGGACTGGCTTCGATTCCCGAAGCCGGTGCGGATCTGTTCCGAGTCATGGGCGCAAACAAGCTGCAGGTCCTCGGACGCCTCGGCATCCTGCATGCACTGCCGAACCTCATGATCTCGGTGCGCATCACCGCCCCGACCGCCGTGCTGGCAGCCATGCTCGCAGAGTTCCTCATGGGCACCAACGGGCTCGGCGCCCTGTTCTCCGAGTCGCGCAGCTACATGAACATGGAGCGGGCCTGGGGGACGGCCCTCATCGCGACCATTGCGTCCGTGCTGGTGTTCCTGGGTGCGCGCGTGCTCGAGCGTCGCGTGGACGCGCGCGTCACCTGATCCATTTCGATCCCTGATCCGTCCCGATCCAGGTAGCGCAGGGGCGCGACCGTAGCGGGAGCCTTGCCGAAAACAGCCCACTCGACCCGAAATCGCCCGACCAGATGCCCCAACCCACACAAGGAGCCACATGTCGCACCGTCTGTCAGCCGCCGCACCACAGCGCCGCAAGCGCATCTTGACCGCATCCTCGTTCGCGCTCGTCGCCTCGCTGGCACTCGCCGGCTGCGCGGGGGCGGCGGGTGACGCCGAAAGTGCGGAGGTCGGGGAGGAACTCACCACCATCCGGGTCTCGCTCGGCTGGATCAAGAACGTCGAGTGGGGCGGATTCTGGATCGCCGATGCCGAGGGCTACTACGCCGAAGAAGGTATCGAGGTCGAGTGGATCGGCGGTGGGCCGAACGCTCCCACCACCATGGCGACCGTCGCCGCGGGAGATGCCGACCTCGGCATCGTGCCCGGAACGCAATCCTGGCTGCAGACCTTCGCCGACGGAAACGATTGGACAGCGATCGGCGCACTCTTCCAGGAGAGTCCTGGCGCGCTTGTATCGCTCGCGGACGATCCCGTCACCTCCGCCGAGGACATGGTCGGAAAGACGGTGCTCGGCCAGGAGGGCACCCAGATCAACTACGACGCCGTCTTCGCGCTCGCGGGTCTCGAGCCCGATTACGAATTCATCCCGGTCGGCTACGACATCGCCCCGCTCGTGGATGGCCAGGGCGTGGCATACACGGCCTACGCGACCAACCAGCCGATCATGCTCGAGGAGCAGTACGGGCTCTCTCCCGACGACTACGTCGTGACCCTCTATGCCGAACTCGGCATGCCCCTCTACGGCAACGTCGTCTACGGCGACTCTGCGTACATCGAAGAGAACGGCGATCTGATGGAGGGCTTCTTGCGGGCATCCATCCGGGGCTGGGAAGAGAACGGTGAGGACTTCGCCGTCGGAGCCCAGCTGTCGGTCGACGAGTACGGCGCCGATCTCGGCCTCGACATCGTCCAGCAGACCCGTGAGAACGAACTGCAGCAGCCGTTGGTCGTGGGGGAGTACGGCGACCCGCTGTTCTGGATGGACCCCGAGCTGATGCTGGAGCTGATGTATCCGGGCCTCGAAGCGGCCGGCTACGCGGATCTTCCGGACCCGAACGACTACATCGACATGAGCTACCTCGAGGCGGCCCACGCGAGCCTCGAATAAACCCGTGAGGTGGGGCTCGGGTGTTCATCCCGGGCCCCACCGCCCACCCCGATCACTTCGATAGCGAGAGAGAAACGCATGACCCTCACCGAGTCCCTCACCTCCGATGCCGCCACCGTCAGAGACCTACAGGCCCTACCCAAAGGGCACCTGCATCTCCACATGGAGGCGGCCATGCGGCCGGGCACACTCGTCGACCTGTCGGGTGCGCTCGGGATCGAGCCCGTCGTGACGAGCGGATTCTCCGGGTTCACCGCGTTCAGCGAGACCTACCGCGGTCTGCTCGCGGCCATGGATCACCCCGACCACCTCGGCATCCTGATGGACCAGATCTTCGAAGATCAGGCGGCGGAGGGTGTTGCCTATCTCGAGCTCGGAGTGAGCCCTCGCTTCTACGCCGGGCGGTACGGATCGCTCGAGGCATCGCTCGCCGAGATGCTCGACCTCGCGCGGTCCGCTTCGGCGACCCACGGCGTTGCGTTCGGTTTCATGCCGACGATCGATCGCACCGCCGGGCTCGAGAACGCGATCGAGGTCGCTCGTGCCGCGGCGCGGTTCGCCGGCGATGGCGTCGTGTCGCTCGGACTCGCCGCGGACGAACGCGGCTTCCCCTGCGCCGACTTCGCCGATGCCTTCGCGATCGGCCGCGCGGCGGGACTGCAGTCGACACCCCATGCGGGTGAGCTGGTGGGACCGGAGTCCGTCTGGGAGGCGATCGACGTCCTCCGGGCGGATCGGATCCTGCACGGCGTGCGGGCGATCGAGGACCCGGAGTTGGTGGCACTCCTGGCTGAGCGCGGCATCCCGCTCGACGTGTGCCCGACGTCGAACGTGCTGCTCGACGTCGTGGCCGAGATCGGCGAGCACCCGCTGACGGTCCTGCTGGATGCCGGCGTGCGGTGCTCGATCAACGCCGATGACCCGATCCTGTTCGGCCCCGACATCCTGGCCGAGTACGAACTGTGTCGCACCAGCCTGGGCATGACCGACGAGCAGCTCGCCGCGTGCGCGTGGACGTCGATCGAGACGACTCTTGCCCCCGCAGACGTCAAGGCCGCGGCGAAGACCGCGATCGACGGATGGCTTGCGGCATGAGCAAGACACTGCACTTCGGCGTCTTCGAGGTCATGGGCCCCCAGGTGGGTGGCACCTACAGTTGGGCGCACCCGCGCAGCGAGGGCCTGTCATACCTCGACCCGCAGCATTGGATCCGGATGGTGCGGATCCTCGAAGACACCGGGTTCGACTTCCTCTTTTTCGCGGGGGGCTACGGCTATCCGCTGATCGACGGCGACTTGCCCCATGTGGCGACCGAGAAGGCCATCAACTTCCCGAGCCTGGACCCGGACTACCTGATTCCGATCCTCGCCCAGCACACCGACCGGCTCGGCTTCGTCGTGACGCAGTCGACGGGCCTGGATCATCCCGTTCAGCTCGCCCGTCGGCTCTCGACCCTCGATCATCTGACGGGTGGACGCATCGGCTGGAACATCGTCACGGGGGCGTCGCAGAACGCGATCGCCGACGTGTTCGGTCACGACAGCATGGTGCCGCACGACACCCGCTACGAAATGGCGGCGGAGTATGTGGAACTCGCCGCTCGCTTCTGGGAAACCGCGTGGGATGACGACGCCTTCGTCGGCGACGCCGCGTCGGGCGTCTTCGCGAGGCGCGACGGGGTGCACCGCGTGACCTACGACGGCGCGCACTATCGATCGCGAGGATACTTTGGCGCACCGCCCTCGCCCCAGCGCACGCCCGTGCTCTTCCAAGCCGGCACATCACCGGCTGGCCGAGCTTTCGCCGCCTCGAACGCCGAGTGCGTGTTCGTGCAGGCGACGACCCCCGCGCGGACGGCCGCGGCCGTCGCCGATATCCGCCGCCTCGCCAGCGAGGCCGGTCGCGACCCCGAGGCCATCACCCTGATGTGCGGCCTGACCGTCTTTGTCGGCGAAACCGAAGCCGATGCGCTGCGGTACGAAGCCGAATTCGATGCGATGCAGACCGACGAGATCGTGGCGTCGCTGTACGCCGGCAATACCGGCATCGATCTGCTGGCGCTCGACCCCGACAAAACACTGCACCAGGTACTGGATGCCGGCGGGCCCATCGGGCAGATGGGTACGAGCAACATCGAGCGCTTCCTCGGTGACGCCGAGGGCACGGGTGCGCCGACCGTGCGAGAGATCCTCGACCAGTTGCGCGGCCGGGGGACGCGCGGCTTCCGTATCGTCGGAAGCCCGATCCAGGTGGCGGATCAGATCGAGTCGCTGATCGCCGCGACCGACCTCGATGGTTTTCTGATCGAGCCGGTCTTTGCGCCCCACGACCTCGAAGACTTCGGGCGGCTCGTGATGCCGATCCTGCGCGAACGCGGCCGGCTTCGCGACGGCGAGGCCGGCAACACGCTCCGCGCGCGGCTGTCGGAGACCCCGGGCAATGACCGGCTCGGCGCGGCGCACCCCGTCATCGCATCCCCCGTGACCGCGGGTTGATCGGCACCCGACAGGGCTCCGATCCGCCGCCCGTAAGATGAGCCGGGTGGAGAACACGCCGGAGCGTCAGCGCCTGCTGGGCTTGGTTGTCGACCTCATCCTGCGCGATGGGGTCATCGATCTCAGCCTGAGTGCGATCTCACGTGCGATCGGCTCGAACAATCGCATGCTGCTCTACTACTTCGGCTCGAAGCAGGAACTGATCGGCGAGGCGGCGCTCGTCGCGTTCGACAGCTTCCCGCGGTTGCGTGACATGTTCGCCCGACTGAGCCAGCCGGGGGATCTCGAGCAGCGCTTGCTCACAGCGTGGGACGATCTCGCCGACCCCGACAGCCGGCCGTACGTCCGACTGTTCTTCCAGCGGTTCGGCATCGCCATGCGCGATCCGGACGACTGGGGCGATTTCATCGAGCGTGTCGGGCGGGAGTGGATCGAAGACGTTCGCGACACGCTCCTGGCGGACGGTTTCTCGCCCGAGGACGCCCTGTCCGGCGCGACGCGGGTCATCGCGCTGTTCCGTGGCTTGCAGTTTCTGCTGTTGTCGGGCGTTGACCCCGCTCAGCTGCGCGCGGCGTATCGCGACGCCATCCGGGATCTTTCGGGGACTGCTGCCCTCGCGCGCGCCTCCGTACCCTCGGCCTGACAGGCCGACCCGGCCGACCCGTGGTCGTCCAGGTTTTTCGGGACGGTGACACGGGCGAAACAATCGCACCCTAGCTTTGAACTGTTCAGTTCAGTGGCGAGAGGTGAAGACATGGGTTCCGAAGGCATGAAGCAGCCGTGGAAGATCGGAATGTTCCAGTGCGCGGGGCTGATGGGGGCATGGAAGCTACCCGAAAACACCGCGACCGACTTCCTCGACCTGAACCACTGGTTGACGATGGCCCGCCGATGCGAGGATGCCGGCGTCGACTTCCTGTTCTTCGCCGACGACTACGGGTACCCGGTCGTCGGCGACGGTATCCCGGCGACGGCCCTGCGCGGCGGAGTCCAGTTTCCGAAAGCCGATCCCACGATGATCCTGCCCGCGCTCGCCGCGGTGACGGAACGGCTCGGCCTCGTCACCACGCTGTCGACCACGGTTGAGAAACCCCCGATGGTCGCACGGAAGATGGCAACCCTCGACCACATCACCAACGGACGCATCGGCTGGAACATCGTGACCGGTGCGGGCCAGAACGCCTCCGCGCGCCTGTTCGGGTTGCCGATGACCGAGCACGACCTGCGCTATGAGATCGCCGCGGACCACGTCGACCTCTCGCTCAAACTGTGGGAGGGATGCTGGGACGAAGGCGGGCTCGTGATCGACCGAGAGGCCGGGATCTTCGCCGACCCCGACAAGGTTCGCGAGATCGAGCACCACGGTCCGCACTTCGACGCGAACGGCTTGCTGACGGTTCCGCCCGGACCCCAGCGGACACCCATGTTGTTCCAGGCCGGCGCATCCATTCCCGGTCGTGACCTGGCCGCAAAGTACGCCGAAGCCGTCTTCCTCGCCGCGGAGGTACCGGCGCTCACGGCCCAGATTGCCGACATCCGCCGGCGTGCCGAGGAGTACGGCCGCGATCCGCGCTCGATCAAGTGCCTCATCGCCGGCACGTTCGTCGTCGCCGAGACGGAGGCCGCCGCCCACGCCCTTCGTGCCCGCCAGACGGGGACGCGGTCGCTCGAAGACGCTGCCGCTTCGTACGCCTTCTTCACCGGACTCGACCTGTCGGTCATGGATCCCGACAAACCACTCGACGTCGAAGCGGCCCTCACGCAGACGGGCCGCACGAACGTCGAGCGCTTCCTCGGTCCCGACGCACCGACCGTCCGCGAGATCCTCGAGGAGTTCCAGCGCAACAGCGTCATGGGGGCGCCCTTCATCGGTGACGCCGGGCAGGTCGTCGACCAGGCGCAGGCCGTTATCGAGGCGACGGACGCCGACGGATTCCTCGTCCAGCCGGATCACACGGGCACCTTCGACAGTTTCATCGATCTCGTGATGCCCGAGTTGCGTGCGCGCGGTCTCGTGGCCACCGACCTTCCCGCGATGACGCTGCGCGAGCGGTTGCTCGGCACGGGCACGCCGCATCTCGCCCCGGAGCATCCTGGGGCGGCCTACCGACGCGACGTCGCAAGCGCTAAATCACCGGCCACCGCGTAAGGAGCGAATCATGACGCGAATCACGACCAAGAAGCTGGCGATCGGCATGTTCCAGAACGGTCGTGCGCGACAGACCTGGGCGATGCCGGGCCGCGAGGATGAGCCGAACTACACCGACCTCGAGTACTGGACGGAGCTCGCCCGCAAGTGCGAGGCGGCGGGTGCGGACTTCCTGTTCCTCGCCGACTCGTACGGCTACCCGACGCTGAACGACACCGTCATCCCGACGGCGATCGAGCGGAACGTGCAGTTCTCGACCGTCGACTCGCAGATGCTGATGTCGGCGTTGGCGGCAGCGACGAAAAGCCTGGGGCTCGTCACGACGGTCTCCACGATGGTCGAGAAGCCGCCCATGGTGGCGCGCCAGTATCGCAGCCTCGATCACTTCTCGAAGGGCCGCATCGGGTGGAACATCGTGACGGGCTCGGCGCAGGCGGGATCCGCACTGCTGTTCGGCGAGCCGTTGATGCCGCACGATGACCGGTATGCGCTGGCCGACGATCACGTGCGGCTCTCGCTGAAGCTGTGGGAAGGATGCTGGGACGACGACGCCCTCGTCCGTGACAGCGCGACGGGGATCTGGGCAGATCCCGCCAAGGTGCACGAGATCATCCACGACGGCCCCTTCTTTTCCTCGAAGGGCGTGCTCGTCACGCCGCCGAGCCCGCAGGTCACCCCGACACTGTTCCAGGCCGGCGCCTCCAGCGCGGGGCGAGAACTCGCGGCGACGTACGCCGAGGCGGTATTCCTCGCCGCCGAGTCGAAAGCCCTCGCCGAACAGATCGCCGACATTCGCGGTCGCGCCGAGGCGAAGGGCCGCGGCCGCGACGCGATCAAGTGCCTGATCGCCGGGACGTTCCGCATCGCCGAGTCGGAAGATCAGGCACGCGCCGCGCACGAGGCCCAGATTGCGGGTATTTCTCTCGAGTATGCCGCCGCCACGTACGCCTACTTCACGGGCGTCGACCTGCTGTCGTTCGATCTCGACCGCCCGATGCCCGCAAGCACGGGGAAGACCGACAACGGACGCACGAACGTCGAGCGATTCCTCGGCCCGGATGCCCCGACCGTGCGGGAGATCCTCGAGGAGTTCCGCGCGAACGGCGTCATGGGCAAGCCCTTCCTCGGGACGGTCGAGCAGGCAGTCGACCAGGCCCTGGCGCTCATCGAAGAGACCGATGCCGACGGATTTCTCGTCCAGCCCGACCCCGACGGCAGCCACGACATGTTCTTCGAGAAGGTCATGCCCGAGCTGCGCCGTCGCGGTGTCATCAAGGACGAGTTGCCGGGCGCCACCCTCCGCGAGCATCTGTTCGGGGAGGGTTGCGTCCGGTTGCCCGATTCGCACCCGGGTGCCGCCTTCCGGCGGACGGGAGTGCTGGTCTAGGAGACTGCTGAACAAGGGGGTTTGGCGCGGACGGAGCGCGGCCGAGTAGCCGTCTCGCGGCGTGTGTAGGTCAGCACTCGGGGTGCGTCAACGGGGTCGCTCCGCCCGCTGGTGCCTATTCTGCGACGGGGTCGCGGGCGTGTCCAGGGGGTGTGCGCGTCCGTGGGGCGGGGTCCCGCGCTCGGGTCAGGTCAGCGCCCAGCCTTGGTTGTTCCGGGTGAGGCCGAGGGCAAGCAAGCGGCGCAGATTCAGTGCGGCGACACGGTGATGCAACCATGCGTTGTTCTTGACGACACCCCGGAACGGGACGCGCCGGTTCCCTCGGGTGACCCACGCGATCGTGCGTTCGACCATCGGCCGGAGCGTCCGGTAAGTGGCCTGGAAATCGGGATCGGTCGCGCGTTCGCGATGTGCGCGTTGCAGCAGGTCGTGCTCGTGCAACACGACGGTGCGTCCCTCGGCCGATGTTGTGCACTGGGTCTTCAGCGGGCAGGAGCGGCACGCGGCTTTGAACGTCGCGCGGCCATACGCGGTGACCTTCCGCACGTTCCCGGCGGGGCAGGTCACGGTTCCGGCGACCGGATCGTGGGCGAAGTCAGCGATCGTGAACCCGCCGGGAACTGCTGGCCGCAGCGGCCACGGCTTGATCACCGGCACGTGCCCCGCCTCGTCGAGGGCAGCGAGCATCGCCCCGGTCCCATACGCGGAATCACCGAGCACCTGAACGCTCTCACCCGCAGCGATCGTCGCATCGGCGGTCACCAGTTCTGCTCCGACCGCGGCGTCGGAGTTATCCGGCCCGGCGGCCTTGGTGAGGGCAACAGCGGTCGCCAGCCCAGTCTCCGGCTCGATCACGACGTGTGCTTTGAACCCGTCCTGACGGCGTTCCACGGTCTTGTGCGCGTGTCGCGCCTCGGGATCGACGGTAGAGATCACCCGGTCCGGTGCGACCTTCCGTGCGATCTTCCACCGCCCGTCAGTGCCATCTGACCCGGCGGCGGGTTCAACGTCTTGCCCAGCGACCAGGGCGAGCAGCGCGACCGCGTCTGCCGACTTCCCACCCGCCTGCTCGATGCTTTCGAGGTCCAGGGCGTCCAGCAGTGCGAGCGCGTCGCCGACCAGGGCAGAGACGAGTTCGTCGCGGGCGTCCTGGTCGTCCCACGCGATTCGCGGCTTCCCGGTCTGCTCGTAACCGTGCCCGGTGAGCGCGGCCAGCCGGGTGCAGACCACGGTGATCTGCTCGGCCGCGCCGGGCACGTCCCGACCGACCCGGCGGATCTGCGCGATCAGCTGGGTGACGGTGTCCTGCCGGGCGACCGCGTCATCGAGGATCGTGGAATCCACCGCCCGCCGCGTCTTGCCCGCGACCGCACCCGACTCGGCGATCACCTCACGGACAGCGTCGAAGACCCGATGCGGCCGAGCGGACGCGGCCAGCCGACGCCGCCAGTACGTCAACGTCGACGGGTGAAACCCCACGGCATCGATCGCGAACCCGCACGCGGCCTTCCACCGCAAATCGAACGTGACCCCGTCGGCCGTCTCCCGATCCGACAGGCCATGCAACGCCTGCAGCACCAACACGGACGCGGCGACATCCCCCGGCAGCGACGGGCGGCCACGCCCCGAGGGGAACAAGTCCTCGAACATGTCATCGGGGAACAGTCGGTGCCGGTGCTCGGCGAGGAACGCGAACACACCCCCCACCGGCAACAGATGCCCCGCGAACGAGGACACATCCAGAAGATCACGCGCACCGTCATCACGACCCTGCATGAACCAAGTCTTAACGACCAAACTCGACCACCACGCAGGCGCGCCTTAACCCGCCAGATTGTTCAGCAGTCTCCTAGTAGTACTTGGTTAGGTGGGTCCGGCGCGTTGGCAGTAGGGGCAGCAGCTGAGGAGGCGGGTGACCGCGGTTTGGAGTTCGCGGAGGATGCCGTAGAAGCTCAGGCTGCCCCTGGGGCTTTTGGGTCGGTGGCCAGTCGTTGGAGGGTGATGAACAGGTGCGCGGCGGTGACGAGGGTGACGTGGTGGTGCCATCCCAGCCAGGTGCGGCCTTCGAAGTGGTCCAGGCCGAGGCCGTGTTTGAGTTCGCGGTAGTCGTGTTCGATGCGCCACCGGATCTTCCCGAGCCGGACCAGCTCTGAGGTCGGCGTGTCGGGCGGGAGGGTGGAGAGCCAGTAGTCGGTGGGTTCTGCGGCGTCCTCGGCCCATTCGATGAGGAGCCAGCACTCGGGCAATGATCCGTCCGGCTCACGGGGCAGGTTCCGGTTCGCGGGGCGGACCCGGCGGGCGGCGAATCGGCTGGTCATGGTGCCTTTGGAGCCCTGCCGCCACGACACCTGCTCGAACGCGTCGGCGGGGAGGTCCTCGGCGTATGTCTTCGCTTGCACCGGCGCGGTCTGGTAGCTGGCCGTCGTGAACGGGTGTCCTCGCTTTCCGGTCCGCTCGGGCATCTCGAAACGGGCGGCAGCGTCGTGCACGCTCGTGGAGGACTTCACCTGCACCACATACGGGATGCCCCTGTCGGTGAGTGCGGTGCGGAAGTATCCGATCTCTCCGTAGCCGGCGTCACCGACCATCACGGGCGGCACCAGACCCCAGGTCGCGGCCTCGTCGATCATCTCCAGTGCGAGTTCCCACTTCGGTCGGTGCCGGACGGTATCGGGGATCTGCGCCTTGACCCGGCGGGCAGTGACCAGCTCGGCGTGCTCGTTCGTTTCCGAGCAGGTGTCGTCCCACGCCTCGGGGAGGAAAAGCCGCCACCCCAGCGGACAGGACGCCTGATCAGTGACCGCGTGGATCGAGACGCCGATCTGCACGTTCCCGACCTTCCCCAGCGTCCCCGAATACTGCCTGGCGACCCCGGGTGAAGCCGGGCCGTCCTTGACGAACCCGGTGTCATCGACCACCCACGCCTCCGGCTCAATGACCGCGACCGCCTTGCGGGCGAGCTGCCGGCGGACCGGCTCGACAGGCCACGGCGACGAGGACACGAACTGCTGCAACTGCTGGTAATCGATCCCGAGACGGTCTCCCATCGGCTGCATCGACTTCCGGCGGCCCTCAAGCATCAGCCCCTGCAGATACAGGCCACCCTTCGCCCGCTGATCCTTCCGCTGAAGCGACGCGAATACCTCGCCGACGAACTCGTCCAACCCCGCCCGCACCCGCGCTATCTCATCTGCCCGCACGCCGCGAGGTTAACAGCCATCCCGACCATTAACAAGCACCTAACCAAGTACTACTAGGCGTCGTCAGCCTTTTCGTCCTCTTCGGGCTCGAAAGTCGATCGGGTGCCCGTGTGGCCCGCCCCGACGCCGCGGGGGGCATCGGGGATCGTGCCGTCCTTGCCGAGTCCGCCCGGCTTCTGCGTTGCCTCGTCGTTCTCGGCATCGGACGCATTCTCGAGATCGCGGTCTTCCGTCATGGTCTTTCCCTTCGTCGCGGTGAAGCCTAGGCATCCATGAGGCATCCCGCTCCTGGGTTGACAGGGCCGTCACGGGAGCTCGATTAGGGGCCCGGAAGGAGCGGATAGAGTCGAGGGATCTGTGCTCGCCCGGGATTCGCTCGACTATTCGTATCGAGGATGCCGCGCTGAGAAGCACCTGCAACGTTGGAGGTACCGCCGTGTCCACGATCGATTACGACTCCCATCGCGACGACTGGGTGGCTCGCGAGGAGCTCGCCGAGCGCCTGATCCCGCAGATCGGCCGTCTGTACCGTGACCACGGAATCGTCACCTCAGTGCACGGTCACCGCATCATCAACCTTTCGGCGATCGGCGTGATCGAGGCGCACGAACGGGCCCGCCAGCTCGGTCACGAAGAACTCACCCTCGAGCAGACGGATGCCGTGCTGAGGGCGCTTCTCGCGATAGGTCCGGGTCCGGCTTCGGTCGATGTCGCGCGGCTCGCCCTCTCGCTGCGTGACGCCGGGCCTGAGGTCGATGTCGAGGCGCACGTTCGTGCCGCGTTCGAGGGTATGGACGTCGAGACAGCCGAACGGAGCACGGATGTCGTGCTCTACGGCTTCGGCCGCATCGGACGACTGCTCGCTCGCATCCTGATCAGTCACGCGGGCAACGGTCACGGCTTGCGCCTGCGCGCGATCGTCGTTCGGCGGGGTTCCGAGAACGACCTCATCAAGCGCGCGAGCCTCTTGAGCCGCGATTCGGTGCACGGGTCGTTCCCCGGCACGGTCGAGGTCGACGAAGAGAATGAGGTGATCGTCGCGAACGGCACCCGCATCCAGGTGATCTACTCTAGCGATCCGGCTGCGACGGACTACACGGCCTATGGAATCCGCGAGGCGGTCATCGTCGACAACACGGGTCGGTGGCGCGACGAGGAGGGCCTGTCGCAGCATCTGCGGAGCCCCGGCGTCGCGCGCGTCCTGCTGACCGCCCCGGGCAAGACGCCGCTGAAGAACATCGTCCACGGCATCAACGATTCGGACATCACGCCCGAGGACCGCATCCTCTCCGCCGCATCCTGCACGACCAATGCGATCACCCCCGTGCTGAAAGCCATCGACGAGGCCTACGGTGTCGTCCGGGGGCATGTCGAGACGGTGCACTCGTTCACGAATGACCAGAACCTCACGGACAACTTCCACAAGGGCGATCGCCGCGGGCGCTCGGCCGTGCTCAACATGGTCATCACCGAGACCGGCGCGGCCAAGGCCGTGGCAAAGGCGCTGCCAGAACTGGCCGGGAAGCTCACGGGCAGCAGCATCCGCGTGCCCACGCCGGACGTGTCGCTCGCCATCCTGAATCTCACCCTCGAGCGCCCCGCGACCAAGGAAGAGGTTAACGACTACCTGCGCCGGGTCTCGTTGCACTCGAAGCTGCGGCAGCAAATCGACTACGTCGAGTCTCCCGAGGTCGTCTCAACGGACTTCGTGGGATCGCACCGCGCCGGCATCGTCGACGGGCTCGCAACGATCGCGGACGGCACGAACATGGTGCTCTACGTCTGGTACGACAACGAGTACGGATACTCCTGCCAGGTCGTTCGCGTGCTGGAGAAGATCGCGGGAACGCACCCCGTGGTGGTTCCCACGCGTGTGGACGTTCGATTGGCGCCAGCCGGCTAGGTCGCTCGCCTGCAGACGAGTGCGCGGGTCGACAGAGACACAACCGACTTGTCAACGGGGTGCCCGCGAATGTTGCGCGCGCCTACGCTCGCGGGATGTCGGTGACGGAATTGTGGTTGGTCAGGCACGGTGAGAGTGTGGGCAACGTGGCGGCGACGCGCGCCCAACGCGAAGGGCTCGACGTCATTCCCCTCGATCTGCGCGACGCGGATGTCCCGCTCTCGCCTGTCGGGAGGACCCAGGCTCGGGCGCTCGGGGAGTGGATGGCGGCTCACCCGGAGCAGATCGATGCGTTCTGGGTGTCACCGTATGCCCGTGCCCGCGAGACCCTGACGATCGCGCTGAAGGATGAGGAATCCATCTCCGCCCCTCGGGTCGTGGACGAGCGTCTTCGTGACCGGGAGCTCGGCATTCTGGATCTCTTGACGCGCGTGGGTGTCGAGCGCCTGCACCCGGGGGAAGCGGAGCGCCGCCGCCATCTCGGCAAGTTCTACCATCGACCGCCAGGCGGGGAATCGTGGGCCGATGTCGCGCTGCGACTGCGATCTTTCCTCCGCGATGCTCTCCCGGGTCCCGCCGAGAGCGCCATGATCGTGGCGCACGATGCCGTGGTGATGCTGCTGCTCTCGGTGTTGCTCCCGCTCGACGAAGCGGAGCTTCTGGAATTCGCCGCCGCCAACACGGTCGACAACGCCTCGATCACCCACCTCCGCCTCACCGAGGAGGGCTGGGAAGTCGTCGATTTCTCGAGCGTCGCGCACCTCGAGCGCGCGGGTGCGCCGGTCACCGAGCATGCGGGGAGCCCCGATGTCCAGCCAGAGTGAGAGCGTCACGCCGGACCTCCTGCGGGAGTGGGGGCTGCCTGATCCCGGCAACTCGAAGAAGACACGCGGCCGGGTCATGGTCGTGGGAGGCTCCCGCCGCTCACCCGGCGCGATCCTTCTCGCGGGCGAGGCCGCACTGCGAGTGGGAGCGGGCCGCTTGGGACTCGTGGTGCCCGGCTCGATCGAGGCCCAGATCGGCGTCGTGATCCGCGAGGCCGCGATCTTCTCCCTGCCCGAACGAGCCACCGATCCGATCGAGGGTCACCTGCGAGACGAACTCGCCGCGGCGGGTGCCGTGCTCGTCGGCCCGGGTTTCGACGAGCCCGATGAGACACGCGCGACAGTGGAAGCCGTCGCGGACACGGATGTCTCGTGTCTCGTCCTGGACGCGTTCGGGCTCGGCGTGCTTCCCGATATCGATCGTTCGCGGCTTCCGCAGACGCTGCTCCTCAACCCGAACGAAGAAGAGGCCTCGCGGCTCTTGGGGCGCGAGCTCGGCGAGAACGGCAGCGATGAGCGCATCGCAGATCTGCGCGAGATCGCGGAAAGATACCAGGCCATCGTCAACTGCTACGGCGACATCGTCGACCCGGCCGGCGCATCCTGGCGCGTTGAGGCCGGTGGTGCCGGGCTCGGGACATCGGGCAGCGGCGACGTGCTCGCCGGCGCCATCGCCGGGATGGCTGCGCGCGGCTTGCCGCCCGAACGTGCCGTCGCGTGGGCGAGCTGGGCGCACGCGAGCGCAGGCGACCGGTTGACGAAGCATCCGGGTCTCGGATTCTTGGCGGGGGATCTCGCTCGAGAACTGACGCCGGTGCTGAACTCCGTGCTGAAGCCGGTGCTGGACGAGTTCACCCCCGCGTAACCGGCTCTTCGCAATTGAGGGTGTAGTCGGCGTGCGTGCGGCGTTGGCTGGATAGGGGTCGAGGTCTTCCAGGATGGAAGTTCCTACACTCACCGTCCGGAAGACCTCGACGTGCTCCACGCTACCTTTGCGAACCCTGACCTGACCACGTTCTGCCGCCTCGACGAGCTCGGCCTCGAAGCCGCCGGCCAACGACTCGAGCCAGATCGTGCGGTGATCGAGTGCCGCGTCGCCGAGCCGGATCCGTGGTGCCGGAACTGCGGTGTTGAAGGTGTCCCGCGAGACACGGTGACCCGCCGCCTCGCGCACGAGCCGTTCGGGCACCGTCCGACCACGCTGCTGGTTCGGGTGCGTCGGTATCGGTGTTCGGAGTGCGGGCGGACCTGGCGGGAAGACACGAACCGGGCTGCGGCGCCGCGGGCGAAGATCTCGCGAAGCGGAGTGAGCTGGGCGCTTGAGGGCGTCGTCCTTGACCACCTCACCGTGACCCGTGTTGCGGCGGGGCTCGGGGTGTCCTGGCATACGGCGAACAACGCGATCATCGCCGAAGGCAAGCGTCGGCTGATCGATGACCCTCACCGGTTCGATGGGGTCACGACGATCGGGGTCGATGAGCATGTCTGGCGACACACGCGGTTCGGGGACAAATACGTGACCGTGATCATCGACCTCACCCCGACGCGGAACAAGACGGGCGCGGCGCGGTTGTTGGACGTGGTCGAGGGCCGCTCGAAGGCCGTGTTCAAGCAGTGGCTCGCCGACCGGCCGCAGGCATGGCGGGACGGCGTCGATGTTGTCGCGATGGACGGGTTCACCGGGTTCAAGACCGCTGCCGCGGAAGAGCTCCCCGACGCGGTCCCGGTGATGGATCCGTTCCACGTCGTCCGTCTCGCCGGTGACGCGTTGGACCGGTGTCGGCAACGCGTCCAGCAAGACACCCTCGGGCATCGAGGCCGCGCCAGTGACCCCCTCTACAAGGTCCGCCGCACCCTGCACACCGGCGCGGGGTTCCTCACCGAGAAACAGCAAGCCCGGCTTGAGGCCGTGTTCGCGAGCGATGAGCATGTCGAGGTCGAAGCGACGTGGGGTATCTACCAGCGCATCGTCGCCGCCTACCGAGAACCCGACAAGGTGAAGGGGAAGCAGGCGATGCGAGCCGTGATCGACGCGATCACCACCGGCGTTCCCGCCGCCCTCGCCGAGATCCGGCGCCTGGGTCACACCCTCAAGCAGCGCGCCGCGGACGTCCTCGCGTTCTTCGACCGGCCCGGCACCAGCAACGGCCCGACGGAGGCGATCAACGGGCGCCTCGAGCACCTCCGCGGTTCCGCCCTCGGGTTCCGCAACCTCACGAACTACATCGCCCGCAGCATGCTCGAAAGCGGAGGGTTCAGACCACTGCTACACCCTCGATTGCGATGAGCCGCGTAACCTCGGAGCAGGAAGATACGCCCATGTCGATGTCCGAGCCCTTCATGCCCGCCGACGAGCCTCGTCCAGAGGGCCCGCCCACCGATCGCGATATCGACACCGATGCGGACATGATCTGGGGCTCCGGCGATGGAGATTCCGAGGCGAGCGCGCCGGTGGAGTTCCCCGCGAATCCCACCTTCCGCACCCCGACGCCGGGGGATCACCTGTCCGAGGACGCGCTCGAGAAAGACCTCGACGAGGAGTAGCCCGCCTTCTGAAGCGGCGCGTCGGCGCTACCCGTCGCCTGCGGCTGACCGCGGCGGCGAGGTTAGCCACGCGACGACAATGTCGCCGATCATGCCGCGCAGGTGATCTCGTCGGTCCGCGGCGAGCAGGTCCCGGTCGAAGAGGAATCCGAACGTGTATTGGTTGGCGACCTGGAAGAAGCAGTAGGAGCTGATCACCAAGTGGACATCCAGGGCGTCGACGTCGTCCCGCACCACGCCCTCCTCGCGCCCACGACGTAGGACGGTGTCGAGCACCCCCAGGGCGGGCTGGTTGAGCTCCCGCAACGCCCCGAGCCTGCGGATGAATGCCCCGCGATGGATGTTCTCGATAGAGACCAGCCGGATGAACTCGCTGTGGTTCAGATGGTGGTCGTATGTCAGCTCCGCAATTCGACGAAGCGCCTCTATGGGGGCCAGATCGCCCACCTCGAGGGACTGCTCGGCTTCGCGGATCCCCCGGTATGCCTTCTCGAGGACGGCGAGATAAAGCTCCTCCTTGCCGCCGAAGTAGTAGTAGATCATCCGCTTCGTCGTGCGCGTGCGCTCGGCGATGTCATCGACGCGTGTGCCGGAGAACCCGGATTCGGCGAAGGACTCGGTTGCTACTTGCAGCAGGTCCGCCCGCGTGCGTTCGCGGTCACGAGTGCGCACGGGCGGAGCGGTATCGGTCACGGGGTCCACGATAGTCATCACGATGTCCAGTGTCAGAAGGTGACAACGGGTGTGGCGGGCGAGCCGACCGCTCCGGGAATGTTCATCGCCGGGGTGGAGAGATGAAACTCGTAGCGTCCCGTTTCGGCAGCATGGGCCGCGATGGTCTCGAGATCGAACATCTCACCGAGCGGCATCCCCATGTCTCGAACCAGCACGCAGTGCAGCGGCATGTCGATTCCCTCGAGGGTTGGCGAAACCTCCACGCCCCAGTTGTCGGCGGCGACGAACGCGACATCGCGATCCTTGAGCCATCGCGCCGTGCCGAGACCGAGACCGGGTTCCGAGGCGAAGAAGGTGGCGCGGTCGGCTTCTTGCGTGAATACCGAGAGCCATCCGGTGCGGATCAGGAGCATGTCGCCCGATCCGACACGAACCCCCGCGGCTTCCTCGGCGGCATCGAGATCGTCGCACGTGATCTCCTCGGTGGGGCTCAGGCGCGGACGCCCACGAAGCCGGGCGATGTCGAGCAGCACCCCGCGCCCCGTGAGCGATACGCCGATGTTGGTCGCACCGAGTCGCTGAGCTCCCTCGGCTGTGATGTCGCCGATCGGCAACCCGTTGTACAGCAGACCGTCGTAGGCGACGTGGGCCAGGGTGTCGATCTGCGTGGCGCCCTGTAGATGAAGAAAGAGAGCATCGTCGAAATAGTGGAAGCCACTGGGGGAGGGGTCGCTGTTCGGCAGCTTCGTCATGGTGTGGATGGGGTTCGAACGCTGTCCGTCGGTTGGCTGGGGCCCGGCCTCGTGGAGCGGTAGGGACGCGTCGAAGACGTGTCCTGTCCGGATGAGTCGCCCGGCTTGCGCCCTCCGCTCCGGTGTCAGCAGGTTGAGGGTGCCGCGCTCGTCATCGTCCCCCCAACGCCCCCAGTTGGAGAGAGAGCGCCCGAGGGAGCGGTAGTCGGGTGTGCCGTGAACGGGGACCTCCATCAAGATCGCGCGCGCCTGTTTCGTCGGCGGGTGTTGAAGGCATCCAGCAGCACCGCGAGAAAGATCAGCGCTCCCTGCACGAACTGCACCCAGAACGACGAGACGTTCAAGAGGGTCAGTCCGTTGTTGATGACACCGATCAGCAGAACGCCGATCAGGGTGCCGATCATGCTGCCCTTTCCACCGAAAAGGCTCGTCCCGCCGATGACGACGGCAGCGATCACCTGCAGCTCCGTTCCCATCGCGGCGTTGGGGGTCGCGGAATCCAGCCGACCGATCAAGATGATCGACGCGATACCCGCCGTGATCCCGGCCAGCACATACGCGGCGAAGACAACGCCCCGCACGTTGATTCCGGCGAGCCGCGCTGCTTCGGCGTTCCCGCCGACCGCATAGATGTTGTGACCGAAGGAGGTTTGAGACAGAACGAAATGGGCGACCACGAACAACAACACCGTGACCAGGGCGGATGTCTTGACGTCGAAGATCGCGGATGAGCCCAACCAGTTCAGCGACTCGGGAAGACCGTAGACCGACTGTCCCTGACTGATCTGCAGCGTCAACCCGCGGGCCATACCCATGACGGCCAGCGTGACGATGAAAGGGGCCAGGCCCAGCCACACCACAGACGCCCCGTTGAAGGCGCCCACGGCTGAGGCAACGATCAGAATCGCGACGATGCCCAGCAGGCCGCTGCCGGTCGTGGTGGCGACGATCGCCCCCACCATCCCCGACAGCGCCATGTTGGATCCAACCGAGAGGTCGATCCCGCTCGTGATGATGACGAACGTAGCCCCGATCGCCGCGATGCCGACGACGGCACTCTGCGTAACGATGTTGGTCAGGTTGCTCGCCGTCAAGAAGGCCGGAGTGGCGAAAGAAAGCACAACGGAGACGATGACGAGCGCCGCGATGATGGGCGCGAGGTTGCTGTCGGTTGCGGAGCGGATGAGTCCGCTCCAGAGTCGACCGGTGGGCCGTTGGTCGGTAGTCACATCCGTCATGTCGTCGGAGTTCCGTTCTGCTTTACAACCGGTCCCCCAGAGGACAGGTGGAGGATGGTTTCTCTGTCGAAGTTTTCGCGCGCGATCTCGCTGACGATCCGGCCACCGGCCATCACGTACGCGCGGTCGGATACCGCAAGCACTTCATCGGTGTCCGAACTGCACAGGAGTATCGTCGCCCCGCTCTCGGCAAGACTGAAGATCTCTTCGTAGATGCCGGCTTTGGCCCCCACGTCGACGCCTCGAGTGGGATCGTCGAAGAGGGCGACGCGGGGTGCTCGTTCGGAGATCCGCGCGACGACGACCTTCTGCTGGTTGCCGCCGGATAGTTCACCGACCGCTTGCCTGACCGCACCGAGTCGAACGCGATAACGCCGGGTGATGTCTGTCGCGAGGCGCGTCATCAGGCGTTTGCGCAGGACCCCCGCGCGGGACACCGGCTTCAGATTGCCGAGGAAGATGTTCGACTCGACCGAGGCCGTCAGAACCAGCCCGTCGCGTTTGCGATCCTCGGGTGCGAGCAGCACGCGGGCGCGCTGGGCACGCAGCACGGATCCCGCGCGCATCCGCCGGCCATCGATCCGAACCTCGCCACTCGCGGGCGAGGCTCCGGCGATGGCCTTCATCAACTCCGTCCGTCCGGCGCCAGCCAGCCCGACCAAGCCAACGATCTCGCCCGATCGTCCGTTCACCGACACATCAGTGATGCCGGACGCCGTGAGGTTGGTCACGTCCAGGACAGTCGATCGGATCTCGCGCGCCCGCCATGGGTAGGCCTCATCGAGATCCTTCGCGAGCATCGCGCGAACGAGCCCCGGCTCCGTCCATTCTGTCGTCGGCTTTTCGGCAACCTTTGCGCCGTCTCTGAGGACGACGAGCTTGTCGGCGACGCGAAACAGTTCGTCCAGGTGATGCGAAACGTAGAGGATCGCTATGCCCTCATCGCGCAGTGTTTCAACCACCTGGAGCAGCGTGGCGACATCCTGCTCGGGCAACGACGAAGTGGGCTCGTCGAGAATGAGCACCCGGGCGTCGCGGACGAGGCACCGAGCGATCTCGGCAAGCTGTCGCTGTGCAATCGACAGCGTGCGAATCGGCGCGGCCAAATCGAGGTGCCCCATGCCGACCCGTGCCAGACCGGCGCGGGCCCGTGCACGGTTCGCCGAGGCGTGCTTCACACCGACACGTGTTGACAGGTCGCCCAGGAGCAGATTCTCCAGCAGGGACATGTCGGGGATGTCGGTCAGCTCTTGGTAGATGACGCTGATGCCACGATCGATCACTTCGCGAGGGGAGCCCGGGAGAGCCTCGCCATCAAAAAAGACGGAGCCCGACGACGGTGCGATGGCGCCGGCGAGAATCTTGATCAACGTCGACTTTCCGGCACCGTTTTCGCCGACCAGGCCGGTGACCGTGCCCCCCTCGAGGGCGAAATCGATACCGCGCAGGACCTGTGTGGCCCCGTAGGTTTTCGATACGCCCTTGAGGACGACTCGAGTGGTCTTATCCGACCTCATCAGCCCAGATTCCGTACTCCAGCACCTCTGCGGAGTCGATGTTCGCCGGTGTGATGGTCATTCCGGGCCATTCGACGAAGCCCGTTACCGCTTCGCCAGCTTCGAGCTCGGCGATGCTGTCCATGACCAGCCGGGCGAGGTTGATCGGGTTCGATGCGACCGTCATGTCCTGCCGCGCGGCGCGAATGTCCGCGATTGCCGGCGCGGGCGCGTCGTTGCCGGTGACGAAGATGTGATTCGGCGAGCCGACCGGCTCGAAGAGTCCGGCCGCTTCGATCGCCTTCGTGCTGCCCTGGGCTTCGCTGTCGTTGGCGTTCATGACGGCATCCACATCGGGGTGCGCCTGGAGGATGGTCGACATGGCCTGGAAGGTCTTGTCGGTGTCGAATCCACCGTCCGCGCGGGCGACGACCTCGATGTCCGGGTACTGGCTGATGATGTTGTCAAACCCCTTCGTGCGGTCGGCTCCGGCCGCGCTGCCCGCGATTCCCTGCATCTCCACGACCTTTCCTCGCGGTTCACCATACTTTTCCGTCAGGAAGTCGACGATGCCCTGCGCGCTCTGTTCGCCGATATTCACGTGATCCATGGCCACGGTGAACTGGATGGCTTCCGAGTCGATGGTGTCGGAGATTGCCACCATGGTGACCCCGGCCTCGGCTGCCGATTCCACTGCGGGGACGATCGCCGACGAATCGGCGGGGCTGACGATGATGTAGTCGGCGCCCTGGCTCACGAGGTTCTGGATGTCGCTCGCCTGGGCGTCGTTGTCGCCGTTCGAGTTCGTCTGGATCAGTTTGTAGTCGTATTCGTCGGCGCCCGCTTCGAGCCCGGCGATGAGTCCGGCGAAGTACGGATTGGTCAGGGTGTAACCCGAGTAGCCGACGATGATCTCTCCGTCGTCTGTTCCTGCGCCGCCGCTTTCAGCGGAAGCGCAGCCCGCCAGGGCGAGGGTCGCACTGGCAACGACCGCTGCTGCTGCGAGCAGTCGTGCGGATCGACGAGGTGAACGAGGGTTCATCTTTGATTCCCATCTCTTTGTGCAGGTGTTGTGGACGATGCCGGATGGCGGCGTCCGGGACGGATGTCCAGGGGTATTGAGTTATCGGTCGCTGTGTTCTCGGGCGTGCATCAGGGTGAGGAAGTGCTCGCGCATTCGCTGAGGGTCCGGCTCACGCCCCGTGATGATACGGATGCTGTCTGCCGCTTGGCCAACCGCCATCCGTCCGCCATCGAGCACTCGAAGTCCCCGAGCCCGCGCCGCACGGACCAGTTCGGTCGCCAGCGGGAGGTACACGACCTCGGCCACCCAGGCCGATGCGCTCAGGAGGTGGACATCGAAGGAGACACCCGGGCTCAGGTCCATGCCGGTGGGGGTGGCGTGCACGACGCCCGACGCCGCGGCGAGGGCGGCGTCTCGGTCGTCGGACGGGAGGTAGGTGACGCTCGCGCCCGGAAAGAAGTCGGCCAGCCGTGCCGCGAGCACCTGGCCCCGCTGCGCATCGCGCTCGGCTATGCGCAGCTCCGTGACTCCGAGATCGAGGATCGCGTACGCGGTCGCGGCGCCCGCGCCACCCGCGCCGAGTTGCACGACGGACTCGCCGACAAGGGACCCGAGCTCAGCAACGGCAGCCGAGCGAAATCCCGTCCAGTCAGTGTTGTATCCGACGGCTCGCTGCCCCTGGAAGACCACGAGGTTCACGGCGCCGAGCCGGTCCGCGTCGGGACTCAGCTCGTCCAGCTTCGTGATGATGCTCTGCTTGTAGGGGTGCGTGACGTTGATCGCGTCGTAGCCCTCGTCGAGGATCTCGCCCCAGAGAAGATCGATGTGAGCGTCCGCGCTTGAACGGTGGGCCGTGTCGATGACGCGGTACTCGTAGTCGATACCGAGCTCACGTGCTTCTTCGCGGTGCATCGGCGGCGTGAGCGAGCGGGTGATCCCCTCGCCGAGCAGCCCTACGACGTGCGTGCGTTCCATGTCTCCGTTGACCTTCAAGTGAGTAACTAGTTCGTACATTAATGGCGTTCCGACCTTCCGTCAATCTGCGGATGCCGACTTCTCTGCGCCGAAGGCGAGCCCTGTCTCTTTAATGTACAAACTGGTACGTTACCTGCCATGCGCACCTCAATCGCGACGGTCTGCCTCTCGGGCGGACTCGTCGAGAAACTCCACGCCTGCGCTGCTGCAGGCTTCGACGGTGTCGAGATCATGGACGCCGATCTCACTGCCGCGCCCGAGTCGCCGGAAGAGATCCGCGCTCTGTGCGACCGTCTCGGGCTCACAATCGAGATGTTCCAACCCCTGCGCGACATCGAGGGGGTCGACGACGAGACCTTCGCCGACAACCTTCGTCGCGCCGAGGCCAAGTTCGAGGTCATGAATCGGCTCGGCACGACCCTCGTGCTCGTCTGCAGCAACGCGGGTACCGCGACGATCGACGACGACGAACTCGCGGCACGCCAGCTCGCGGAGCTCGCGGACAGGGCAGCTGTGCACGGCATCCACATCGCCTACGAAGCGCTCGCCTGGGGGCGGTTCGTCGATGACTACCGGCGCGCGTGGAAGATCGTGGAGCGGGCCGACCGACCGAATCTCGGGGTGTGCCTGGACAGCTTCCACATCCTGTCGCGCGGGCATGACCCGGCGGGCATAGAAGAGATCGACGGCGAGAAGATCCTTTTCCTGCAGCTAGCGGACGCGCCCGCCCTCGATATGGACGTCCTGTCCTGGAGTCGGCACCACCGCGTCTTCCCGGGCGAGGGGGACTTCGCGCTCGCGGGATTCCTGGGGCATGTTCTTCGGGCCAACTACCGGGGTCCCCTCTCGCTCGAGGTCTTCAACGACACCTTCCGGCAGACCGACGCGCACCGCACCGCCGCACACGCTCGCCGGTCGCTGACTTGGCTCGCGGATCGCACGGCGGCCGAAAACGGTTGGGACACCCTGCGCCTCGCGGACCCGCAGCCCGCGCGCGGGATCGACTTCGTCGAGGTTGCCGGAGCGGGACTAGACGAGTTCGACGAGATGCTCGGCCAACTGGGGTTCCGGTTCCGCGGCCGCCACCAGAGCAAGCCCGTGCGTCTCTGGAGCTATGGCGAGGCGCGCATCATCCTCAACGAGCAGCAGCGCGACACGGGGTCGCGACTGGCCGCGATCGGACTCCAGGTCGACGACGCCGATGTCGCGATGTCGCGTGCGCTCGCGCTCGGCGCCCCGAGCGTATTCCGTCGCACGTATGCCGGTGAGCACGAGCTTCGCGCCGTGGCCGCACCCGACGGCACGGAGGTGTACTGGAACGACCGGAGGGACGACAAGTCCTGGATCACTGAGTTCGAAGGCGGGACGGATGCGGGCGATTCCGACGGTGTGATCGACCACATCAACCTGGGCTACCGGTGGCAAGATTTCGACGAAGCGGTGCTCTTCGCCGCCAGCGTGATGTCGTTGGAGACGGAGTCGGCGGCCGAGGTGCCCAGCCCCATGGGTCTCATGCGCAGCCAGGTGATGCGGACGCAGGACGGCGTCGTGCGCGTACCGATCAACCTCGCCCCACCGACAGCGCCTCTTCCGGATCGGCACATCGCCATCCGGTGCGACGACGTCGTCGCGGTCGTTCGACGGGCGCGCGCCGCCGGTCTACAGCTGCTGCAGATCCCGAACAACTACTACGACGATCTCGCCGCGAGATTCGACCTGGACGAGGGCTTCCTCGCCGAGCTGCGGGAGTTGGGGCTGCTGTACGACCGCGATGGAGCGGGCGAGTTCGTCCACTTCTACACGCGAACGGTAGGGACGGTCTTCATCGAGTTCCTCGAGCGGCGCGGACTGTACGAGGGCTACGGGGCGGCGAACGCCGCCGTGCGCCTCGCCACCCAGACCACGCGCTGAACTTCGTCCCCGATCACCGGCCCGGGTAACCGTGGATGGCGAAGAACTCGCCGTGCGTACCCGAGATGGCATGCCGCACGGTGTCGAAGACCCAGTCGAGCGCGGCCGAGTGCTGGGCGGTTGTCCGTGCGAAGAGCGACACGTCGACGCTCGCCATGTCGAACGGGAGCTGCCGAACGACGAGCGGCCAGGATGTGGCCCATCCCGCGCCGATCGTGTCGGGAACGGTCGCGATCATGTCGGGGCGTGCCGCGAGCAGCGGGGGGACGGATGCGAAGTGGTTGACGCTGACCGGTTCGTCCAGCCGTGCGCCGAGACGGCTGAGTGCGGTGCGCAGGTTCGGGCGCCCCGAGTCGCTCGCCACCACCACGTGGCTCGCGGCGAGGTAGTCCTCGAGGGTGACGTCGCCGTCGGCGAGCGGATGATGCTGCGACATCAGAATTGCGTAGCCCTGAGACTTCAGAACCACGTGCGGGAAGTCGCCCATCACGGGCGACGAGGTCACAGCCAGATCGACGCTGCCGCGTGCCAACCAACCGGGCAAGCGGTCGACGTCCAGCGGCACCACCTCGAGGCGCGCGTGTGGTGCGGCGGTGCGGACCGCGTCGAGAATGACCGGAAAATAGCCGATCTCGCCTAGCTCCGAAAGCGCGATCCGAAAAATACGATCGAACGTCGTCTGCTCGAACCCGTGCACCGCGTCGAGCGTCCGGTCGATCCGTCCCAGGGCCTCCCGAAAGTCCGGGTAGAGCGAGCGGGCAAGTTCACTCGGGTCCATCGTCCGACCGACCCGTTGGAAGAGCGGGTCATCCAGTTCACGCCGCAGCCGTCCGAGGGCCTGACTGACGGCGGGTTGAGTGACGTACAGCCGCTCGGCCGCGGCGGTCAAACTCCGCGTCTCATAGATGGCGACGAAACTGCGCAACAGATTCAGGTCCACGGTGCTCCTTCTGGAGGACGGATGCGTCGACTAAGACATCCTTCCCTCAGGATAAGCATTGCTTATGCTTCGCCCCGTTCTCAATACGTAAGCTGGCGATGAGCCACCGCCGGCGGATGACCGCCGCGAACGAAGGAGTTCCCGTGTCTGAATCTCTCGCCGCCGCAATCGCCCGTGTCGGAAGCCCCGTCGACGTTCTGCGGAACGCCCCGGCTCGCCCCACCGTGTTCCCCGTGACTCCCGAGTTCAGCAACTGGCGTTCCGAGCAGCTTTCGTGGCGGACCTCCGTCGCTCTTCTCGACCAGTCGCACCACATGACCGACCTCTTCCTCACCGGGCCCGATGCGCTGAGACTCCTGAGCGATATCGGCGTGAACAGCTTCGCCAACTTCCGCGTGGACAATGCCAAACAGTTCATCGCCGTGAACAGCGACGGCTACCTGATCGGCGACGCGATCCTGTTCTATCTCGCCGAGGAGTCCTTCGATCTGGTCGGGCACCCGATGGTCATCGACTGGGTGCAGTACCACCTCGAGACGGGCGACTACGATGCCACCTTCGAGCGCGACGGCAACTCGATCGTCCGTGCCGGCGACCCCAAGCTCTTCCGCTTCGAGCTGCAAGGTCCCAACGCCCTCGCCCTGATGGAAAAGGTCACCGGCGCGCCCGTGCCGCCGACGAAGTTCTTCCACATGGCCAGCTTCACGATCGACGGACTCACGGTCCGCTCGCTCCGGCACGGCATGGCCGGGCAGCCGGGGTTCGAGCTGTTCGGCCCGTGGGCCGACGGAGAGCGCGTGCGCTCGGCGCTGATCGAGGCGGGTGAGGAGTTCGACCTCGTGGCGGTCGGGTCGAAGGCCTACTCCTCGGCCAACCTCGAGTCGGCATGGGTGCCTTCCCCCCTCCCGGCGATCTTCACGGGCGAGGGCACCGCGGCGTACCGCGAGTGGCTTCCCGTTGCCGGGGCCGGCTCGCTCGCGGGCAGCCTCGCGTCCGACGACATCACCGACTACTACGTCACGCCCTACGACATCGGCTATGGCCGGAGCGTCGCATTCGATCACGACTTCATCGGCCGTGCGGCGCTCGAGCGTCACGCTGCTGAAGCGCCGCGGACGAAGGTCACGCTCGTCTGGAACGAAGAAGATGTCGCGGCCGCCGTGCAGTCCCTGCTCGAGCCGGGCGTTCCCGCCAAGTACATCGACTTCCCCAAGGCGCGCTACGGGCTGTACCAGGTCGACCGGGTGCTGATCGACGGTGAGGATGTCGGAATCTCGCACGACGTCGGCTACGTCACGAACGAGCACGCGTTCGTCTCGCTCGCCAGCATCGCTACGGAGCACTCGGCGCCGGGCACAGAGGTGCACGTCCTGTGGGGCGAAGAGCCGAATTCGCAGAAGCCCGCCGTTGAAGCCCACCGCCAGATCGCGGTCCGTGCGACGGTCGAGCCCACGCCGTATTCGGCATTCGCTCGCGACAACTACCGGGCGAGCTGAGCGGGCCGTCTGCCCACAGGGCGGGGTTAACGAGCAAGAGACCCCGGAGTACTCTCCGAGGTCCCCCGTTCTTGTGCAGACGGGTCAGGCGTCGCGGATGTTTTCCTTGACCTCGTTGCGGGTCTTGACCGAGTCGCGCTCGGCTTCGGCCTTCTTCACCTCGGCGTCGGCTTCGGCTTTGGTCTTCTTCACCTCGGCGTCGGCCTTCATCTCGTCGACCTTGTCGCCGATGCGGTCCGTGGTGTCCTCGAACGCGTCCTTCGCCTTGCGGCCAGCGGTCTCGGCGGTCTCTTTCGCGTCGTCGATGAATCCCATGTCTGGCTCCTTTCGAGTGGGTGTATATCGAAGCTAGGCCAGTTCGCGCGCGCGAGCAGAGGGGTTGCGTCGTGCCGCGCCGGTTGATACGACACTGGCGGCCGACGGGCGCGCGCCCATATCCTCGCGACATGGCCAACGAGGCGACGTTCTCCACAATCCTGTTCCAGCAAGGCAACAACACGGGTATCGAGGTTCCCGCTGGCGTGGTCGAATCCCTGGCAGCAGGCAAGCGGCCAGCCGTGATCGTGAACGTCAACGGCTTCGAATACCGGAGCACCGTTGCTGTGATGGGCGGTCGCTACCTGATCCCCTTCAGTTCGGATAAACGCGCGGCGACGGGCCTGGCAGGCGGCGACGCGATCGACGTGACACTCGTTATCGATGCGGTGCCTCGCACTGTCGAGGTGCCCGCGGACCTCGCCACCGCATTGGAGGCGGCCGGATTGCGGTCCGTGTTCGATGCTCTTGCGCCCAGCGCTCGCAAGGCGCACGTGACGTCGGTCGAATCGGCGAAGGCGCCCCAGACGCGGGCACGCAGGATCGAGTCGATTCGGCTCAAGCTCGGCTCGTGAAGCGCGGGACCTACAGCGAACGGCGACGCCTGAGCTCGAGCACCACCAGTCGCCCGACGATGCCGACAAGGATGACAGCGCCGCCGCCGATGACCGCCGGCAGCGGAAGTGTCAGGGCAAGGATGCCGCATCCGACACCGCCGAGAACCTGCAGGATGCGGGGGAATCGGCGCTTCTCGCCGCGCTGACGGAACGCCGCGGCATTCGCGATGAAGTAATAGATGAGAACCCCGAACGATGAGAAGCCGATCGCGCCGCGCAGGTCGACGGTCGCGACGGCGACGATGACGACGATCGCAATCACAATCTCGGCGCGGTGCGGCACGCGGTAGCGGGGGTGGATAGCGGCGAGGTAGCGGGGCAGATCGTCCTCTCGTGCCATCGCCAGGGTTGTTCGACCGATGCCGGCTATCAGCGCGAGCAGCGCGCCGAGCGATGCGGCCGCCGCCCCGAAACGGACGATCGGTTGCGCCCATGCCCACCCGGAAGCGGCCGCGGTCTCGGCGAGGGGTGCCTCGGCCGACGCCGTTGTATCGGGGCCGAGCGTCGCGAGAACAGTGACAGCGACGACGGCGTAGACGACGAGCGCCAGCCCGAGGGCGAGCATGATGGCTCGCGGAATGTTCTTGGCGGGATCGCGCACCTCTTCGCCCATCGTCGCGATGCGCGCGTATCCGGCGAACGCGAAGAAGAGCAGACCGGCGGATTGCAGGATGCCGTAGCCGCCACCCGTCCAGAGGTCCAGGCCGGCGAGGCCTTCGGTGCCGGCGGTGCTCGACCATCCTGCGGCCACAACAACGGCCAGAGCGAGCAGAACAATGACGACCAGCACGCGCGTGAGCTGTGCTGTGCGGGTCACGCCGAGCAGATTCACGATTGCCAGGGCCGCCACGGCGGCGATGGCGACAGGCCGTTCCCACCCCGGGGGAGCGGCGTATGCGGCGAACGTGATCGCCATTGCCGCACAGCTCGCCAGCTTGCCGATGATGAATGCCCACCCCGCAACGAAGCCCCACCACGGACCGATCTCGGCCCGGCCGTAGGCGTACGTTCCTCCCGAGGTGGGGTGGGCGGCGGCGAGCTGAGCGGATGCGGCGGCGTTGCAGTAGGCGACGAACCCGGCGATCGCGAGCCCGACCAGCAGGCCTGCACCCGCCGCCTCGGCCGCGGGTGCGAAGGCGGCGAAGACCCCGGCACCGATCATCGACCCGAGACCGATGAACACCGCGTCGCCGAGGCCAAGACGACGCGCGAGCGTGGGCGGGGAAGTCACGGCGCAGACTCTAGCGGGTAGAGGTGTCGCGGAACCCCTAGCATGTGGCGATGACCTCACAAAGCGTGACCTCGCAGATCGTGACCTCGCAGATCACCGACCAGGCCGACCTCACCGCGCTCTATACGATTTCCGGTGTTTGGGGGCTGATCTGGTACATCATCCTGGCCATCGCGCTCTGGCGCACGTTCAGCAAGGCGGGCTGGCCCGGCATCCTCGCGATCATCCCGATCGTGAACATTTTCATTCTCGTGAAGATCGGCGGGATGTCCGCGTGGCTTGGCCTTCTCTACATCATCCCGATCGTCAATTTCATCTTCGCGATCGTCGTGGCCGTCAGAGTCGGCAAGAACTTCGGACACGGCGGTGTCTTCTCGTTCTTCCTGCTGTTCCTCCTGCAGCCGATCGGCTACCTGATCCTCGGCTTCGGCAAGTCGGAGTACCGCCAGGTCTGACGCACGGAACGCGAAACGGCGGGGCGCCCGAGGGTGCCCCGCCGTTTCGTTTGATCTGAGCTCAGCCGCGCGAGCCGGTCGAGTAGGAGCGTCCGCGCGAGCCGCCGCGGCGTCCGCCGCCGGCTGCGGGACGGGCCGAATCGCCGTGGGCACCGTCCCCGCGCGGCGCGCGGTTGCCATCACCGCGGGGTGCCGCGGGGCGGCCGCCACCGTTGCCGCGACCCGACGCGCCACGGGGGCGCTGCGGGGCGTGGGTGCTCGCGACGATCGGCGCGGGCTTGACGTAGGCGGCGGTATCGCCGACCAGGGTCACGACCCGGGCGTCGTCGGCGCGGACCTTCTCGAGCGGTGCGTTGATGTGTGCCTTGCGCAGCAGGTCGGTGACGTCGCGGCGCTGCGCCTCGAGCGTCACCGTCACGACGGTGCCCTCGGCGCCGGCGCGAGCGGTACGGCCCGACCGGTGCAGGTACGCCTTGTGCTCGACGGGCGGGTCGACGTGCACGACGAGCTCGACGTCATCCACGTGAACGCCGCGCGCGGCGACATCCGTGGCGACGAGCACGCGCACGCCGCCCTTGGCGACATCGGCGCCGAATGCGGCGAGGTTGCGCTCGCGCGCGCCCTGCGCCAGGTTGCCGTGGAGGTCGACGGCGGGGATGCCGGCCGCGGTCAGCTGCTTGGCGAGCTTCTTTGCCTGGTGCTTGGTGCGGGTGAAGAGGATGCGACGGCCGGTGCCGGACGCGAGACGCTGCACGAGCGCCGTCTTCTCATCGGTGCCGTCGATCACGAAGA
This sequence comes from Microbacterium sp. HM-570, assembly GCF_054165885.1. Lineage (NCBI taxonomy): Bacteria > Bacillati > Actinomycetota > Actinomycetes > Micrococcales > Microbacteriaceae > Microbacterium > Microbacterium sp. HM-570. The sequence continues at coordinate 1,421,138 of NZ_CM135111.1, read as the reverse complement.
CGCGGTGGATCATCTCGCCCTGGGGCACGCTCTCGTCGTCGACTTCGTGACGGACCTCGTCGCGCAGGAACCGACGGACGAGGCTGTCGACACCGCGGTCGAGCGTGGCGCTGAACAGCATCCGCTGTCCGCCCTGCGGGGTCGCCGCGAGGATGCGCGTGACACCGGGCAGGAAGCCGAGGTCAGCCATGTGGTCGGCCTCGTCCAGGACGGTGATCTCGACACGGTCGAGACGCACGACGCCCTGCTTCATGAGGTCTTCGAGGCGGCCCGGGCAGGCGACGACGATATCGACACCGTTGCGGAAAGCCTGCTCCTGCGGCCGCTGGCTGACGCCACCGAAGACGGTGGTGACGCGCAGGCCGACGGCCTCGGCGAGGGGGATGAGGGTTGCGGCGATCTGCGTCGCGAGCTCGCGCGTCGGGGCGAGGACCAGGCCGCGAGGCTGGCCCGGGTTACGGCGAGCGGCCGATGCGCCGCTCAGGCGGGCGATGAGTGGCAGAGCGAACGCGATGGTCTTGCCGCTGCCGGTGCGGCCGCGGCCGAGCACGTCGCGACCCGCGAGGGAGTCGGGAAGCGTGTCGCGCTGGATGGCGAAGGCCTCGGTCTTGCCCGAGGCTTCGAGGACGGATGCGAGCTGCGCGGGTACGCCGAGCTCAAGGAAAGTAGACATGGTTGTGCTTTCGGGTGAAGTGCGCACCGAAACATGAGGCCGGTGAAGGCCCGAGAGAGGCGCGAAGTGGGCGACGGCGCAGGATTGCGCATCGGTTCGCCGTTCGTGTAGAGCCACGGCCGAGAGGGCCGGGAAGCGTCACGACGACGCAGGCGGAATAAACCGCCTCCGCAACACTAACACGCGCCCGCAATGTCTATCGCGTGACAGTCACCTGGACATCCCCCCAGCATTCTCGGATCGGCATGAATGGGTGCGTAGTGTGGGCGACAGCGTTCGGCACCTGCCGTTGGCACAGGCCCAGGCCCACAACCTTGTGGGCTGCCGATCGATGAGGTGAAGCATCTCTACTATTGCTCCCCCCGCAGCCCAGCTTGGGCCCGTACGTCAGACGTACGCGAAGTCAGACACGTATCCGAACCTCACCCGTGCGTACACCGAGGTGTCACAGGTGGTTCGCGAGACCGGGTTGCTGGCTCGGGCGCCCAAGTTCTACCTGCTCGTCGGGTCGGCGCTGTTCGTCGCTCTCGCCGCGTGCGGCGTCGCCTTCGTGCTCCTCGGTGACAGCTGGTTCCAACTGATCGTCGCAGCGGCGCTCGGCATCATCCTGACGCAGATCGCCTTCCTCTCTCACGAGGCCGCCCACAAGGCGATCTTCACCTCCGGCAAGGCGAACGACCGCCTCGCCAAGATCCTCGGCAACGGGATCGTCGGCATGAGCTACTCCTGGTGGGGTTCGAAGCACACGCGCCACCACGCCAACCCGAACCGGATCAGCCGCGACCCCGACATCGAGATCGACACGATCTCGTTCGTCGAAGAGGATGCGGCCAAGGCATCCGGTCTTCTCGGCTTCATCACGCGTCGCCAGGGCTACCTGTTCTTCCCCCTCCTCGCGTTCGAGGGAATCAACCTCCACTACCTGAGCATCAGGCACCTGGTCACGACGCCGGGCGTCAAGGGCCGCTGGTACGAGCTCACTCTTCTGGCGATTCGCTTCACCGTCCTCTTCACGATCGTGTTCTGGTTCCTGCCGCTCGGCATGGCCTTCGCGTTCCTCGGTGTTCAGCTTGCGGTCTTCGGCATCTACATGGGTGCGGCGTTCGCGCCGAACCACAAGGGCATGCCGATCATCGACAAGGACGCCAAGCTCGACTTCTTCACCAAGCAGGTCCGCACGTCGCGCAACGTGTCGGGCGGCTGGTGGGCCACCTGGCTCATGGGCGGTCTGAACTACCAGGTCGAGCACCACCTGTTCCCGAGCATGGCTCGCCCGCACCTCGCCAAGACGCGTGAGATCGTGCGCGACCACTGCAAGACGCTGGACGTGCCCTACACCGAGACAACGCTGCTGCGCTCGTACGGCATCGTCATCGCCTACCTGAACCGGGTCGGTCTGTCGGCTCGCGACCCGTTCGATTGCTACATCGTGGAACGATTCCGCAAGGTCTGATCGTTTCGACCGATGGCGCCGGGGATTCGTCCTCGGCGCCATCGTCATGTGTCGGGCGATCCGGCTAACCTCGAACCGGGAGGGGACGTGGGCCCGAAAGCCTCACCGGCGAAAAAGTCCGACGACTCGGTAGTCGTCGCGGCTCCGCCTGCGCGCCCGAAACTCGCCGAGATCGTCTCGGAGGGCCTCTACATCGCCTCCGCCGCGATCAGGTTGTCGCTGAAGAACCGCATCCTGATGGACACGATCGGCGGCGGCGCCGGGTACGACGTCGACAAGTTCATTCCCGATGCCCGTGCCGCACTTCTCGCGCTCGCCGACGAAGCGGATGCCGCCGCCGAGCGCATCAGGAAAGAACGCAAGGACGCGTGGCGTCGATTCAGCGACCCGGACAGCACGCACGACTACGGCAGCCGCGATGTGCGCAACCTCCGTCGACGCCGACGTCAGTCGCAGCGCGTCGCAAAAGAGTTGCGTGCACGCGCCGAGGACGATCAGGGGTTGCGCCGGCTGGTCGAGGCTGCGCGTGATGCGGCCTGGGGCGAGTTGGCCGAGAACATCGACCGCAGCTTGCGGGTCGAGGCCGCGCGACCCGACCTCGAGCCCGACTATGCGACCATGCGCGAGGCGCGCATGCAGGCGCTCCGGCTCGTCGATCTGAGCAAGCTCTCGTCGGTGCAGCGGCAGCGTCGCGCGACCGAGGCGGAGCGTGCCGACAGCGTCGACGACGACCGACGGGACCAGGACACCGCGTAGACCCCGCGCAGACGGGGCACGATTCGCGGGCGCCTCGCGCGTGGGGTATCCTGGACGCTGGTCTGCGCGGGTCTTCGGATGCCGCGGGATCAGGATCGCGCTCGTAGCTCAATGGATAGAGCATCTGACTACGGATCAGAAGGTTGGGGGTTCGAGTCCCTTCGAGCGCACACTGTGTTGAGACAGTGAAATACCGAAAGCCCGCGGATTCCGCGGGCTTTCGTGTTTGCTGCCGCGCTCTCGCTGCCCCACCCTCGAGCCGTTCAGTACCCTCGGATGATGCCTCTCGCTCTCGTTACCGGCGCCGCGCGCGCGAACAGCATCGCCGCAGGCGTCGTGCCCCGACTGGTCGCCGACGGCTGGCACGTCGTGACGAGCGACCTCGACGCGGGAGACCACCCCTGCGATCTCTCGACGGCGACGGGACCCGACGACCTCATCGCCCGCGTCGCCGCCGAGCACGGACCCATCACCGCGCTCGTCCTCAGCCACGCGCACGATGTCGAATCCGGCATCCTCGACACGACGGCCGAAAGCTTCGACCGCCACATCGCCGTCAATGCCCGTGCTGCACTGCTGTTAATCGCCGCGTTCGCGCGACAGGTACCCGAGGGCGGCGGCGTGATCGTGGCCTTCACCAGCGATCACACCACCGGCAACCTGCCCTACGGCGCCTCGAAGGCGGCGCTCGATCGCATCGTCATCTCGACGGCACGCGAGCTCGGTCCCCTCGGAATCTCCGCGAACGTCGTCAATCCCGGACCGATCGATACGGGATGGATGGATCAGGAAGGCCGTGAATCGCTCTCGCCGTACCAGCCTCTCGGGCGACTCGGCACCCCCGGGGATATCGCACCCATCGTGTCTTTCCTGCTGTCCGATCAGGGTCGCTGGGTGTCAGGTCAGTTGCTGCACACCGACGGCGGCTTCACGGCGCGGTACTGAGCTCGCGCCGAGACTTTCGCTAGGACGAACAGGCGGCGGCATCATCGCTGAACTCAGTCGAGACTGGCGATCTGCTCGTCGATGGCCACCGCACTCAGACGCTCATTGAGGACCATGAGCCCGGCGCCATGGATGCCAGCGCTCGACCCGCCTTCCGCAGGCACGATGCTGAGGTGCTGCGTCGCCAGCGGGATCGATCGTTGATACACGACCTCACGCACCCCGGCGATGATCTCCTGCACGTTCACGCCTAGCTGTCCCCCGATCACGACGACCGAGGGATTGAGGATGCTGACGCATGCCGCGGTCACCTTGCCGATCACCCTGCCTGCCTCTCGTGCCGCGGCGATCGCGGATGGGTCGCCGGTACGGACCCGATCGATCACGTCGGACGCCCCCACCGTCATGCCGTCCTGACTGAGCTCGGCCGCGATCGCGGGTGCGCTCGCCATGGCCTCGAGGTCGCGATCGTCCGCGACACCCGGAATCTGGACGTGCCCGATATCACCGGCTGACCCCCGGGCGCCCCTTTGCAACTCGCCGCCCAGGATGATCCCGGCGCCGATGCCCGTGGCTACCTTGATGAAGAGCAGATCGTCTACCCCCGGCCAGCGGGTGGCGCGCTCGCCGAGCGCGAGAAGGTTCACATCGTTGTCGACGAGCACCGGAGCATTGAGCCGCCGCTGAACGAAAGCGGGGATGTCGAAGCCGTCCCACCCGGGCATGATAGGCGGTCGGATCGGCCTGCCCGTCGAGTGCTCCACGGGTCCCGGCACTCCGACTCCGATGCCGAGGAGGTGGCCCGGCTCTCGACCCGTCGCCGCCAGGAGCCGCTCGGCGGTATCGAGCGCCCACGTCAGGATTGCTGACGGGCCGTCCGAGATGTCGAGCACCCGACTCTCTTCGGTCAGAACTTCGCCGGCCAGATCGAGGATGCCAACGGATCCGTGCGTTGCGCCGAGGTCGATGCCGATGCACACCCGCGACGTTCGATCGAACAGAAGGCGCGCAGCAGGGCGTCCACCGGAGGACGCTGGGGTCCCTGTGGGAGTCACTAGCCCGAGCGCGGTCAAGGCGGCCAGACGATTCACGACGCTTGTACGCGCCAGCCCGGTCTCTTCGACCAGTTCGGCGCGGGTCCGCGGCCGCCCGTCGCGCATCAACTGGAAGAGCTCTCCGGCACCCGCAGCAATCATGTCCCTCGCACCTTCCAACAGTTAGACCAGATTAGTAGTCATATCGACACCGGAAAAACTAAACATCAGTCCCTGCGGCGAATATTTGACCGATCAATGTCATAAGAGGTACATTTATCGCGTCATCATTGTCTACGAGGGGGTAGAAGCGTGAAATTCGCTTACGAAGCAAACGCATGGGGCGGAGTCGTCGGCACGCCCGGTGCGGTGACGAATTTGGGATCAGGCTTCTACGTGACGCCAGGGGACGTAAACCGTACGCTGGAATCCATCGCCGCTGCCGGGTACTCCGGTCTCGAGCTCTTCGACGGAAACCTGCTCCCGTTCGAGGGGTCCATCGACGTATTTTCCGAGGCCGTGGCTACACAGGGTCTCGCAGTTGCTGGCGTCTACAGCGGTGGCCACTTCATCTACCCTGATGCGCACGAGGATGAACTCGATCGTTTCGATCGCTCGATTGCTCTCGCTGCTGCGGTCGGGGCTCGTCACTACGTCATCGGGGGCGGTGCGATCCGCTCCAGCGGGCGACGCGATGAGGATTACCGCGTCGCGGGGGAGTTCCTCGACCGCATCGCGGAACGCGCCACATCCGCCGGCCTCGTCGCCAGCTACCATCCTCACCTTGGCAGCCTCGCGCAGGCGCCCGATCAGATCGATGCGCTCTTCGCCGAGACGTCCATCGGCCTCTGCGCCGACGTGGCTCACATCGCCGCGGGCGGCGGTAACCCGGCGAGCGTCATCGCCCGCTATGCGGACCGTCTTGCCTACGTCCACTTGAAGGATGTCGAGGCGACGACCAACGCGTTTCTGCCGCTCGGCGAGGGCGTACTGGATCTTGATGCCGTCATTGACGCGGTCGTCGAGGCGGGCTACGACGACTGGATCACGGTCGAACTCGACGGGTACCCAGGCGACCAGGACGCCGCCGCCTCACGAAGTCTTCGATTCCTTCAGGCCAGCAAACTCGCCTGATCGCAATTCGTTCCACCCTCGCTTGTCAATCACGCAGTCCCACAGCAAAGGAGCAATAAGGATGAAACTCAAGACAACGATGGTTGCGCTCGCCGCGGCCGTGAGCATCGTCGCGTTGGCGGGTTGCACGCCCGCCGGCGGTGGAACATCGAACGAGGTGGACCCGGAGATCTCTGCCGAGATCGACGCCGCGCTCGCCGAGATCACGGGCCAGGTGCTGAGCACCGGACCGAACGGAGAGGAGCCTTCTTCCGTCGACGCCACCGTCGTGACGGATGCACAGGCCGAAGAGGTCGCAGCGATGGGTCTGACGGCGGCGATCGTCATGCACTACGGAGGCAACGACTGGGCCAACGCTCAGATCGCCGGGCTCAACGCCGAGTTCGATCGACTGGGAATCGACGTTATCGCGACGACCGACGCCGATTTCGACCCGGCGACCCAGGTCTCGCAGATCGAAACCGTGCTGACCCAGAACCCCGACATCATCGTCTCCATCCCCACCGATACGGTCGCGACGGCGAGCGCTTACCGGAAGGCCGCAGCACAGGGCGTGAAGCTCGTCTTCATGGATAACGTGCCCGAGGGCTTCGTTGCCGGACAGGACTACGTGTCGATGGTTTCGGCCGACAACTACGGCAATGGCGTGACTTCCGCATACCTCCTCGCGCGATCGCTCGGCGGCGAGGGCACGATCGGCATCATCTACCACGAGGCCGACTTCTTCGTGACGCAGCAGCGCTACGACGGCTTCAAGAAGACGATCGAAGACGAGTTCCCCAACATCGAGATCGTGCAGGAGCAGGGCATCGCGGGACCGGATTTCGCCGGTGACGCACAGGGCGTGGCGAACGCGATGCTCACGCGCAACGCCGACCTCGACGGCATCTGGGCCGTCTGGGACGTTCCGGCCGAGGGTGTCCTCGCCGCAGCCCGCGAGACGGGTCGCACCGACATCAAGATCGCGACGCAGGACCTCGGTACGAACGTTGCGATCGCCCTCGCGAAGGGGGAGATGATCGTCGGTCTCGGCGCCCAGCTGCCGTACGACCAGGGAGTCGCTGAGGCGGACCTCGCCGCGCTCAGCTTCCTCGGCATCGACGTGCCCGCGTACGTGGCGCTCAGCTCGCTGCCCGTAGACCACGAGAACGTTCTCGAGGCCTGGGAGCTCGTCTACGACTCCGAAGCGCCCGCATCCGTGCGTGACGCATACGTCGACTAACCCGACCTCACCCGTCCGTTCTGTGGGGACGGCTCGAGCGGCCGTCCCCACAGAACATCCGAACGTGAACGAAAGGCAGAACATGCAGGACATCAACATCGCCATGATCGGTGGCGGATTCATGGGCAAGGCTCACTCGCTCGCGTACGCCGCGATGCCGATGTTCTTCTGGCCGGCGCCGGCGCGTCCGGTGAAGAAGATCCTCGTCGACGTCACCGACGAACTCGCCCGCTCCGCTGCGGACCGCTACGCGTGGGAGGGATCGTCGTCGTCCTGGCGCGATGTTGTCAACGATCCGTCGATCGACGTGATCGACATCGCGACTCCGAACAACCTGCATGCCGAGATCGCGATCGCCGCGGCTGAGGCAGGCAAGCACATCATCTGCGAAAAGCCCCTCGCACCCACCGCCGAAGAGGCGGGGCGGATGTATGAGGCCGCCAAGAAGGCCGGCATCGTGACTGCCGTCGCCTTCAACTACCGCCGCACACCCGCTGTGGTGCTGGCGAAGAAATACATCGATGAGGGTGCCATCGGCGAGATCCTCAACTTCCGGGGAACCTACCTGCAGGACTGGAGCGCCGACCCGAACTCGCCGCTCAGCTGGAGGTTCCAGAAGAATGTCGCCGGATCCGGCGCTGTCGGTGATATTGGCTCGCACGTCGTGGATCTCGCTCGGTATCTCGTCGGCGAGATCGCCGAGGTCACGTCGGTCGTGTCGACCTTCATCCCGGACCGCCCGCTGCAGTCCGGTGGTCTAGATGCTCTGGGCGGTTCGTCGAAGAGCGACGGTCCGCGGGGTCCCGTCGACGTCGACGACGAAGCGATGTCCCTGGTTCGCTTCCGTGGGGGCGCCGTTGGCTCGATCGAGGCGACGCGCAATGCATGGGGCCGGAACAACTACATAACCTTCGAGATCCACGGCACCGAGGGATCGATCTTCTTCAACTACGAGAACCGCGACGAGCTGCAGGTCGCGTTCAAAGGCGATGCCGCCGACCGTCGTGGGTTCCGCACCGTCTACACGGGCCCGAACACCCCGTACGGCGAATCTCTGTGGCCGATTCCCGCACTCGGTATCGGCTATGGAGAGACCAAGATCATCGAGGCCCACGACTTCCTGAAGGCCGTGGTCGAGGGCGGAACGGTGTCACCGAACTTCGCCGACGGTTACCAGGCCGCGCTCGTCGACGACGCGATCTTGGAATCGGGCCGCACGGGCCAGTGGGTCGCTGTTCCGGATGCCACAGAAGCGCTCGCTTCGGATGGCTGACGTGCCCGCCGGTGCCCCCGCGGTTCGTATGCGGGCGATCGTGAAGAGCTTCGGACCCGTCGAGGTTCTGAAGTCCGTCGACATGGACATCGTCGCCGGCGAGGTGCACGCCCTGGCGGGTGAGAACGGGGCGGGCAAGTCCACACTGATGAAGGTGCTCCAGGGGGTGCATCCGATCACGTCGGGAACGATCGAAGTCACGGGCGAGCCCGTCGACATCCGCAGCACAGCGGATGCGGAGCACGCTGGCATCGGGATGGTCTTTCAGGAGTTCAGCCTCATTCCTTCGATGACGGTGGCGCAGAATATCTTCCTCAACCGCGAGCTGAAGGACGGCATCGGGCTGGTCGACGATCGCGCCGCCGAGCGGGCCGCGAAGGAGATCTTCGACGGCCTGGGCGTCTCGATCGATCCCCGGTCGCGGGTGGAAGATCTGGGGACGGCGTACTGGCAGCTCGTGGAGATCGCCAAGGCTCTCGCCAAGGACGCGAGCGTCCTGGTTATGGACGAGCCCACCGCCAGCCTCGCCAAGCACGAGGTCGAGAACCTGTTCGCCCTGATCGAGACTCTGAAGAGTCGTGGCATCGCGATCGTCTACATCTCGCACAGGATGGATGAGATCCGTCGGATCGCTGATCGCATCACGGTGTTGCGTGATGGCCGGGTCGTGCTCGCCTCGGTCGTGGCCGAGCTGAGTGCCGCCCAGATCATCGAGGCCATCATCGGTCGGCGACTCGCGAGCGACCTGGTCTATCAAGACCGCGCGCTCGAGGCGGACGCTCCGGTGCTTCTGAGCGCGGAAGACATCGCCAGCAGCACCGTGCTGCAGTCGGTGTCGCTCACCATCCGCGCCGGTGAGATCGTGGGTCTCGCCGGACTGATGGGGAGCGGTCGTACCGAATTCGCCCGCGTCGTTGCCGGGATGGATCGACCTACCCGCGGTGCCCTGAACATCGACGGCGCCCGCGTGCGTTTCTCTTCGCCGATCGCCGCCCAGCAGGCGGGTGTGGCGCTCATCCCAGAGGACAGGCGTGAACAGGGCCTCGTGCTCGAGCACTCCGTCGCCGACAACCTGACTCTTCCGGTGCTCGATCGCGTCAAGGCTGGGGGCTTCCTGTCCCCCCGCAAGCTGCGGGCGCTCACGGAACAACTCGTCGGACGATTTGCGGTGAAGGTCGCCGACCCGTATGCCCCCGTTAGTCAGCTGTCGGGTGGCAACCAGCAGAAGGTCGTGGTGGCGAAGTGGATCAACACAGAGCCGCGCATTCTCGTGATGGACGAACCCACCTCGGGCGTGGACATCGGTACCAAAACGGAGATTCTCGACATCGTTCGCACGTTCGCCTCTCAGGGCAATGCCGTGCTGTTCATCTCTTCCGAACTACCCGAGCTCTTGGCGGTCGCCGACCGCATCGTCGTCATGCGTGAGGGGCGCTCTGTTCAGGAGCTCGCCCGCACCGATGTCGAGAGCGAAGAACAGCTTCAACTCATCATTCAAGGAGCAGCAGCATGAGTAGCGCCGCACCGGCCACCCGGCCCTCCCTCTTGTCCCGCGCCATCACCCGTCTGGACTGGCGCAGCAACATCATCTACATCGCGTTCGTAGTGGTGTTCGTCCTTTTCGCGATATTCCTCGGCGGTGACGGCTTCCTCTCCACCAATAACATGCTGAATATCGTCCGGCAGACCGCGACGATCTCGATTATGGCCGTGGCGATGACCTTCGTGATCGCGGCTGCCGAGATCGACTTGAGCGTCGGCTCGATCGCGGGCCTCGCGTCCGTCGTGACGGCGATGACGACGGCGCAGTTCGGCCTTGTGCCGGGAATCCTCGCCGGTCTGCTCGCCGGCGCGGTGATCGGCGCCATCAACGGTGGCCTCGTCGCGCTGTTGAAGATCCCGTCGTTCCTCGTGACGCTGGGGATGTTGGGACTCGCGGCCGGGCTCGCTCAGTGGATCACCTCGTCCGCCCCGCAGCCCATCACGGACCGCCTCTACGTCACGATCTTCGGCGGCAGTGACTTCGGGCCCGTACCGGGGCTGCTCGTCTGGACCGTCGTTGCGGTGGCTGTCGGGTGGCTCGTGATGAACCGGACCGGATTCGGACGCAAAGTGCTCGCCACAGGTGGAAATCCGACGGCCGCGGCCTACACGGGCATCAATACCGCGCGCATCAAGTTCACGGTCCTGTTGATGTCGGGCGTCGCGGCGGCGGTGGCGGGCATGCTCTACGCGGGACGCCTCGAGTCGGGCCGTTTTCAATGGGGCCAGGGGGATGAACTCACCGTCATCGCGGCGGTGATCCTCGGCGGCACGAGCTTGTTCGGTGGTCGCGGTGCCATCATCGGCACCCTGTTCGGTTCCCTCTTCATGGGGTTGATCAACAACGGCCTCATCCTCGCCGGACTGGACGTCGCACAGCAGCAGGTCGTGCGCGGCGCGATCATCATCGCCGCTGTCGCCCTCTCGAGGAAGAAGTGATGAACCGTCCACCCCTCCGGAGCGGAATCATCGGCACGGGATTCATGGGCCGCGTCCACACGCGCGCCGTCCGGTCGATCGGCGGCACGGTGTCGGCCTATGCCGGCCGCGACCTTGGGCGCACCCGGGCCGCGGCGGACGAAGCGAATGTGCCGCTCGCTCTGACTCCGGAAGAGCTCGTCGCTCATCCCGACGTAGACCTGGTCCACATCTGCACCCCCAACGCGCAGCACCTGCCGCTCGCTCTCGCGGCGATCGACGCCGGCAAGCACGTCATCTGCGAGAAGCCGCTCGCGCTCACCGCGGCGGACGCCTCGCGGCTGCAGATCGCCGCGAACACCGCCCGGGTCGTGACCGCGGTGCCGTTCGTCTACCGGTTCTACCCGACGGTGCGCGAGATGCGCGCCCGAATCGCAAAGTCGGGCGAGCGGATCTGGTTGGCTCACGGGCACTACCTGCAGGATTGGCTTTCGGACCAGTCGAGCTACAACTGGCGTCTGACCGACGGGGCATCCCGGGCCTTCGCTGATATCGGCGTGCACTGGTGCGACCTCTTCGAGTTCACGACGGGGCACCGCATCCAGAGACTGCACGCGTTGCAGTCGCGGTTGCACGACACACGCCATTCAGACGACGGCGAAGTCCCCGTCTTGACGGAGGATGGCGTGACCATGATGTTTCAGACCGACCGCGGCGCGACCGGATCGGTCGTGATCTCGCAGGCGACCCCGGGACGCAAGAACCGTCTCTGGCTCTCCCTGGACGGCGAGACCCGATCGTACGCCTTTGACCAGGAGAAGCCCGACGACCTCTGGGTTGGGGCGATCGAGGGTGTCTCCGTTCTGCCCAAGGGTTACGAGACGTTCTCTGACGAGGCGGTCGATCCGTATGTCACCGTCCCGTCGGGTCACCCGCAGGGCTACCAGGACAGCTTCTCGTTGTTCATGCGGGATGTGCACGCAACCATCGAGGGCAGGGCAGTCGACGGACTGCCGACCTTCGCGGATGGCGTGCGCGCTGCCCGGCTGACGGAAGCGGTGATCGCGTCGTCGATGTCTGGTCAGTGGGTCGACGTCTTCGCCGTGAACGAACGGGAGGTGAATGCCGCATGAGCGGATCTACGCATCCGGTTACGCTTTTCACCGGGCAGTGGGCGGATCTCCCGTTCGAGGAGGTCGCACGATTGGCGGCGTCGTGGGGCTACGACGGCCTCGAGATAGCGGCCTCCGGCGATCATCTCGATCTGCAGCGCGCCGAAGACGATCCCGGTTATCTTGCGTCGCGCCTCGAGATCCTCGATCGTTATGGCTTGCAGGTGTACGCGATCTCCAATCACCTCGCGGGCCAGGCGGTGTGTGACTCGCCGATCGACTTCCGGCACAAGGCCATCCTCCGCCCGCAGGTGTGGGGTGACGGGGACGCGGAGGGTGTGCGGCAGCGGGCCGCGGAGGACATGAAGCGGGCCGCTCGTGTGGCGCGTCGGCTGGGGGTCGACACCGTTGTGGGGTTCACCGGGTCATCGGTGTGGCCTTACGTGGCGATGTTCCCGCCCGTGCCGGCATCTGTCATCGACGCCGGCTACGAGGATTTCGCGGCACGGTGGAACCCGATCCTCGACGTGTTCGACGCCGAGGGTGTGCGGTTCGCGCACGAGGTCCACCCGGGCGAGATCGCATACGACTACTGGACCAGCGTTCTCACGCTGGAGGCGATCGGGCACCGCAAGGCGTTCGGGTTCAATTGGGACCCCTCGCATATGATGTGGCAGAACATCGATCCGGTCGGCTTCATCTGGGACTTCCGCGAGCGGATCTATCACGTCGACTGCAAGGACACGCGGTTGCGTCCGCTGAACGGCCGTGCCGGTGTTCTCGGATCGCACCTGCCCTGGGGCGACCCCCGTCGCGGCTGGGATTTCGTGTCGACAGGGCACGGTGACGTTCCGTGGGAGGATGCCTTCCGCGCGCTGGAGTCAATCGGTTACCGCGGCCCCATCTCCATCGAGTGGGAGGACGCCGGAATGGACCGATTGCACGGAGCCGCCGAGGCCGTCGCCTTCGTTCGGTCGAAGCTCTGGAAGACGCCGACCGATTCGTTCGATGCAGCATTCTCGAATCAGTGACGGGGCATTAACAGAAAGCCGTAGGCCCACTGCACAGCGTCGCGTGGCGGCATCCGCCCGTGACAGAGAGACGCGCGGTCACTGACGCGGCGGGCGGTCCTCGCGCTTTGCGGATCCGGCGAAGCGGTCCGGCTTCAGCTCGATGAGCTTGCCGCTGATACGGGTGTTCTCGAGGCGCTTGAGGGTGTCTCGCGGGAGGTCGGCCGGCAGCTCGACGAGCGAGAAGTCCGGGCGGATCTGGATGGCGCCGAAGTCCTCTCGGCGAAGTCCGCCCTCGTTCGCGAGCGCACCGACGATCTGGCGCGGCTCGACCTTGTGCCGGCGCCCCACGGCGATCCGGTAGGTCGTTCGCGCACCACCGCCCGTTCGAGCGCCGCTACGGGGGCCACGATCGGAACGTTCGTTGCGGTCACGCCCACCACGCTCGGGACGGTCCTGCGAATCCCGCGCGAAACGAGGCTCGGGTGCGGCATCCGGGTCGAGCAGCAGAGGCGTGTCGCCCTGTGCCACGACGGCGAGGGCCGCCGCAACGTCCGCCTCGGGGACGTCGTGGTGCTCGACGTAGTGCGCGACGATGTCGCGGAACAGCCCGATCTGTGCCGGATCCGCGAGGGCGGTCGTGATCGCGTCGTCGAACCGGGTCAAGCGCGTCGCATTGACGTCGTCGACGCTCGGGAGCTTCATCTCGGTCAGCGGCTGGCGCGTGGCTCGCTCGATCGAGGTCAGCATGCGGCGCTCGCGCGGGGTGACGAAGCTGATCGCCGCGCCCGTGCGTCCCGCGCGGCCCGTGCGGCCGACGCGGTGGACATACGACTCGGTGTCGATCGGCAGGTCGTAGTTGACCACATGGCTGATGCGGTCGACGTCGAGACCTCGGGCCGCGACATCCGTTGCGACCAGGATGTCGAGCTTGCCGCTCTTGAGCTGGTTGACCGTCCGCTCGCGCTGCGCCTGGGCGACGTCCCCGCTGATCGCGGCGGCGGTGTATCCGCGGGCCCGCAACTTCTCGGCGAGCGTCTCGGTCTCGTTCTTGGTGCGGGTGAAGACGATCATGCCCTCGAAGTTCTCGACCTCGAGGATGCGGGTGAGCGCATCGACCTTCTGCGGGTACGACACGATCAGATACCGCTGGGTGATGTTCGCCGAGGTCGTGGTCTTGGTCTTGACCGTGATCTCTTCGGGGTCGTTGAGGTACTGGGCCGAGATGCGACGGATCTGCGCCGGCATCGTCGCCGAGAACAGGGCGACCTGCTTGGTCTTGGGGGTGTCAGCCAGGATCGTCTCGACATCCTCGGCGAAGCCCATCTTGAGCATCTCGTCAGCCTCATCGAGCACAAGGTACTTCAGCTCCGACAGGTCGAGGGTGCGCTTCTCGAGGTGGTCCATGATGCGGCCGGGGGTACCGACGACGATGTGCACGCCGCGGCGGAGCGCGGAGAGCTGCTGGCCGTAGCCCTGTCCGCCGTAGACCGGGAGAACGTGCACGCCGCGCAGGTGCGACGCGTACTTCTCGAACGCCTCGCACACCTGCAGGGCGAGCTCGCGGGTGGGGGCGAGCACGAGGGCCTGCGGAGTCTTCTGCGAGAGATCCAGTCGAGACAGGATCGGCAGGGCGAACGCAGCGGTCTTTCCGGTTCCGGTCTGAGCGAGGCCGACGACGTCGCGGCCCGCGAGGAGCGGGGGGATCGTGGCGGCCTGGATGGCGGAGGGCGTCTCGTACCCGACATCCTTCAACGCCTTCATGACCGCGTCGTCGAGACCGAGGTCGGCAAATGTGGGCTCCGGACGGGCAGGCTCTGCCTCGACGGTGTCGTTCTCGTTCAGGTCGACCATGGTTTCGACGGTAGTCCCCCAACGGTTCCGCCGCGACTTGGCGCATCGCACGCGTGCGCCCGGGGACCGCCACGCTAGCGGGCAGCGAACACGGCCAAACCGATGAAGACCAGCCCCCCGGCCCCGAGCAGCGCGGCCGACGCCCACCGATAGTCGCCGTGCGTGAGGCGTGCGTACAGCTCGGTGACACGACCCGAGAGGGTCGGAAACCGGGACCAGGTCCAGGTGAGGACGAGGAACGGGCCGACCAGCGCGATCAGGAACACGACGTAAGCGGCGATGCGCAAACCGATGTGCTCGGTCAGCCCTGCGGTCACGCGCCCCGTCATGTACATGATGGGCAACGTCGTGAACCCGATCACCGCACAGCTCAGACCGAGCGGAAAGTAGCTGATCGCCGCATGATGACGTCGAGGCCGCCGCGGGCCGCCCGTCGCCGCAGGGCTCGATACGGCTGGATCGACGCCAGCCCCGGGCCCCCCGGAATGACGACGAGCGGAGTATCCGTTCGTGGCCCCGACCTCGTGTACGCGAGACGGAACGCGGGCGCATCGTGCGTTGCCGGGCGCAGTATCCGCTGGATGCGTGTCACGTCCCGAGCGTAAGGGGTGGGCTAGATCTCGTCGATGCCGGGGACGCCGTGGGGGATCTCTTCGGGCTCGGCCGGCTGTGCCCTGGGCCCGACTCGAAGCAGATTGATCTTCTCGCGCATGTACGAGATCGCTTCGGGGTTCGCCGGCGGTTGCAGGGCGGAATGCGTCGACTCGGCTATGAGGTTGGATGCGGCGTTGAGGACGAAGTCCGCCTCGACATCATCGCCGTCCTGACCGATTCCGCAGATACGAACGGTGTCGGCCGACTGCTCGGCACCCAGTAGCGCCGCGTACTCGATCAGGCAGTCGGACGTCTCGTCGTCGATGAGGATCGTACGGTCGGCAAATGAGATGCGTTTCACACGTTCCATTCTGCAAGGACCGGTGATTCGTGTCGCGGGACTTGACACAGGCAGCGGGGAACACACGCAGGCGGTAGCGGCCATGGCCGGAGCGACGCGTGACAGTCTGGGAGCTATGCCTTCACGTCGCGACGCCCGCACCTACGACCTCAAGGACCTGCGCGACCGTGTCATACGTGAGAGTGGTGGTGCGTTGGATGACAGCATCCCTCAGCTCGCCGAGGCCGACCCGGAGCTGCTGGGCATCGCGATCGTGCTGCCGGACGGATCCGTCCGTACGACCGAGCAGGCGGACGTCGCGTTCAGCGTGCAGTCCGCCGTCAAGCCGTTTCTCTTCGCCCTCGCCCTGCTCGACACCGACGGTGACGTGCTCGACCGGATCGGGATCGAGCCGACGGGCGAGGCGTTCGATGCGATCAAGCTCGAGAGCGGTACGGGGCGTCCCCCGAACCCCATGGTCAACGCGGGTGCCCTGCTGACCGCTGCGGTCGTCGATGGTGACGGTGTCGAGGGGCGGAACGAACGCATCCTGCGCGGTCTGTCGGCATTCGCCGGGCGCGAGCTCACCGTCGACGAGGATGTCGCCCGAAACGAGCACCTGCTCGGGGACCGAAACCATGCACTCGCGCACTTGATGCGTTCGGAGGGCACCCTACGGATCACCGCCGACGACGCCGTCGCGGTCTACGCGCGGGCATGCGCCGTGCTCGTCGACGCCGAAGCGCTCGCCGTGATGGGTGCGACGCTCGCGTTCGGCGGAGTGAACCCGGTCACCGGCAAGCGCGTCGTCCCCGCCGCAGTCGCGCGCGATGTCGTGTCGGTCATGGCCACGTGCGGTGTGTACGACGGATCGGGACGATGGATGCGCCGGGTCGGTATCCCCGCGAAGTCGAGCGTCTCGGGCGCGATCGTGCTTTCGGTGCCCGAGACCCTCGGCGCCGCGGTCATCAGCCCGCCCCTCGACGAGCAGGGGACGAGCGTCCGCGGCAGCAAGGCCTGCGACCTGCTGAGCGCCGAGCTCGACCTGCACGTGTTCGGGTCGCTCGGCGACTGATCAGGTGTTCTGCGGGAACCCCAGGTTGATGCCGCCGTGGCTCGGGTCCAGCCAGCGTGCCGTAACCGCCTTCTCTCGCGTGAAGAAGTGGAATCCCTGTCGGCCGTAGGCCTTCGAATCCCCGAACGCGGAGGCCTTCCAGCCGCCGAACGAGTGGTACGCGACCGGTACCGGAATTGGCACGTTGACCCCGATCATCCCGACCTGGATCTCGTACTGGAAGCGCCGGGCGGCACCACCGTCGTTCGTGAAGATCGCCGTACCGTTGCCGAACGCGCCCGAGTTGATCAGCTCGACGCCCTCTTCGTAGGTCGCGACGCGCACGATCGACAGCACCGGCCCGAAGATCTCCTCGATGTAGGCAGCCGATGTGGTCGGAACCCGATCCAGCAGGGTGGGGCCGAGCCAGAAACCGCCGGGCGCTCCGTCGGGAACGACACCCCGACCGTCCACCACGATCTCGGCGCCGTCGCTCGCCGCCACGTCGATGTACCCGGCCACCTTGTCGCGGTGCTCGCGGGTGACAAGGGGGCCCATGTCGCAGCCGCGGCGCCCGTCGCCGATGCGGAGCCCGGCCATCCGCTCGCTGATCTTCGCGATGAGCTCATCGGCAACCGGCTCGACTGCGACGACGACCGAGATGGCCATGCAGCGCTCGCCGGCTGAACCGAAGCCCGCGTTGACCGCCGCATCGGCGACGAGGTCGAGGTCGGCGTCGGGCAGCACGAGCATGTGGTTCTTCGCGCCGCCGAGCGACTGCACGCGCTTGCCGTGGCGCGCGGCCGTTTCGTAGATGTAGCGCGCGATCGGGGTGGACCCGACGAACGAGATGGACGCGACATCCGGATGCTCCAGCAGTGCATCGACCGCGACCTTGTCGCCGTGCACCACGTTGAACACCCCGTCGGGTAGCCCGGCCTCGGTCAGAAGCTCCGCCATCCACATCGCGGCGGACGGGTCCTTCTCGCTCGGCTTGAGGACGACGGTGTTCCCCGATGCCAGGGCGATGGGGAAGAACCACATCGGCACCATGGCCGGGAAGTTGAAGGGGCTGATGATCGCCGCGACACCGATGGGCTGGCGGAAGGAGTAGACGTCGACGCCCGTCGAGGCGTTCACCGAGTAGTCGCCCTTCAGGATGTCGGCGAAGCCGAGGGCGAACTCGAGCACCTCCTGGCCGCGGGCGATCTCGCCCAGGGCGTCCGAGACGACCTTGCCGTGCTCGGCCGTGATGAGCTCTGCCAGTTCGGGCTTGCGCTGCTCCAGCAGTTCGCGGAACCGGAACAGGATGGCCTGGCGGCGCGCGATCGATGTGTCTCGCCAGGCGGGGAATGCGGTCGTTGCGGCCGCCACGGCAGCGTCCACGTCGGCGGGCTCGGCCAGCACGACGGCGCCGCTCTGCTCGCCCGTGGCGGGGTCGTAAACCGTGCCGAGTCGGCGGTCATCGGAGTCGTGGCGCTCGCCATTGATCCAGTGCGGGATGCGCGTGGTCATTGTTCTCGTTTCGTTCGTAGATCGGGTCAGTCCATGACGACGACGGCGCGTCCGGTGATCTCGCCCCGGGCGAGTGCCTGATACGCGGCATCTGCATTGTCGAGGGTGTAGCGGCGCGTGACAAGGCGTGCGGTGTCGAACCCGCCGGCCTCGGCAATGTCGACGACCGCGGGCAGGTCCTCGCGCGTGCGCGCACCGAACGATCCGGTGATCGTGTAGCCGCGGCGAACGAGGGGGGTGATCTCGACCTCGGCGGCCGCGTCGCCGGCCGCGATGCCGATCGCGACCATCCGGCCCCCGTCGGCGAGCAAGCCGATCGCCTGTCGGAAAGTGGCGGGGTGACCGAGCGCCTCGAAGGCGACGTCGACACCCAGACCATGACCCAGACCGCCGGTGATCTCGCGGACGGCGGTGGCGGCATCGGTCTCGCGCGAGTTGACCGTGTGCGTCGCGCCGAGGGCCATGGCGGCCTCGAGTTTGTCGTCGGCGACGTCGATCGCGATGATCGGGTCGGCGCCCGCGGCGCGGGCCATCTGAACGACTCCGCTGCCCACGCCGCCGACCGCGACGATCGCGACCGCTTCGCCCGGTCGGACATCGCCCGCGCGGTGCACGGCACCGTACGCGGTGAAGGCGGCGCATCCGAGGACGGCGGATGTGACGGGGTCGAGGTCGTCCGGCAATCGCGTCAGCGCGGTGATCGGCACGACGGCGTATTCGGCAAGCCCGCCCATCGAGTACATGGCGAGGAAGGAGCCATCCGGCATCGAGAGGCGGCTCTCGCCGTCGTACAGCGTGCCGTTCAGGCGGTTCTGCCCGAAGAACTCCGCGCACAGGTCGTCACGCCCGCGGGAGCAGGCGGGGCAGTCGCCGCAGGGCATGATGAAGGCCCCGATGACCGTGTCGCCGATCGCGAGTCCCGTGGTCGGGGGAGTGTCGTCACCGAACGCGACGAGCGTGCCGCTGATCTCGTGGCCCATCACCGCCGGCCGGGGAAAGCGCACCTCGCCCCTCATGACGTGCAGGTCGGTGTGGCACACGCCGCACGCGATGACCTTGACGAGCGCCTCTCCCGCCCGCGGCACGGGGCGGGGAACCTCGAGGATCTCGAGCCCCGGTCCATCCGCGCGCAGCACGGCGGCATTCATCGTTCGGGGCGCTGTGGCAGTCATGGTGATCCTCGACGTCATCGTTCAGGGCTCGTGTTCGCAAGCATGGCAAGTTCACCACGGGCCCGGCAAGGGACGTCGGTGCGGTTGTCGCTGGATGAAAACGTCCGCGGTGCGGGATCGAATTATTGGCACTCTCATACGTCGAGTGCTAATCTGTGATTGTTGAGTCGAGTCGGCTCAACTCATCAACTCCATATCGAACCCGTTCATTGCCGGACGCGAATCCGGCGCAACAAGGAAGGACACCACCATGGCGACATACGACCCGTTCCGCGACCTCGACCGCCTCGCGACGAGCCTTCTGGATGCGCGGCGAGGCCCCCGCCGCATGCCGATGGACCTCTACCGCGATGGCGACCACTACGTGCTGACCGCCGATCTGCCCGGGATCGACCCGGGGTCGGTGGACATCGACGTCGACGGCCAACTGTTGACGATCCGCGCCGAGCGCACCCTTGCGGCCGGCGACGGCGTCAAGTGGATCACCCGCGAGCGTGAAGCGGCGAGCTTTTTGCGGCAGCTCAACCTCGGTCAGGGAGTCGACACCGACCGCATCTCTGCGAGCTACAACAACGGCGTGCTGTCGGTGACGATCCCCGTCAGCGAGCGCGCCAAGCCACGCAAGATCGAGGTGGCGACGGATGCCGATGCTTCCGTCATCGCAGCGCGCGAGTCGGGAGCTGACTCCTCGGGGCCGCAGCTCATCGAGCAGTAGTCAGAACCGCGTGTACAACGGATGCCGCGCCCTCCGGGGTGCGGCATCCGTCGTTTGCGGCGTGCTCAGTCGGTCGTTTCGCGCAGTTTCGCCGTCAGGCCGCGGAGCGCTTCGAGTTCGTCGTCGCTGAGCCGGGACATCCGCTCGGCGATCGTGCGTGCGTGCTGCGTCGCGACGGCGCGAAAAGCGGCCGCACCCGCCTCGGTCGCGCGGACGAGCGCACCGCGACCGTCATCGGGGTCGGCGCATTTGGTGACCAGGCCGCGGACCACCATGCGGTCGACGAGGCGAGAGACGGACGGCTGGCTGACGAGCATCCGTGCGGTCACATCGCGCAGTCGCGCGGTCATCTCGGGTCCGCGTGTCACGGTCAGCAGCACGTCGTACTCGCCCTGTTCGAGGCCGGTGCCGCGGAAGTCGCTGCTGATCTCGGTGAACACCTCGTGCTGCGCGCGGAACAGACTCTCCCACGCTTCAACGGCGAGGCGGCGGTTCGTCATGCCGTACAGGCTACTTGCCTACGGCCGGTGGCGGGCGGGTCGCGGAGTGCCCGTGTCTAGGCTGGGCCCATGCGTGCATTGCTTCGAACGGGACTGATCGTCGCGATATCGATCGCGGTGTCGTTGGTCGTCGCTCTGGGCGTAGGTGGCGGTGTCGCATCCGCATCCGCGGCCGAACGGGGCGTGGGACCGGGTCATGCCGCAGCCGTTCCGGGCGACGTCGACGACTTCTCGTTTGCGAGCCTCGACGTCGAATACACGCTGACGCGGGTCGAAGACGGCACCAGCCGGATGCGGGTGGTCGAAACCTTCGTCGCCGTCTTCCCCGAGTCCGACCAGAACCGAGGCATGCGGCGGCTGATCCCCAACAGCTATCTGAACACGCCCCTCTTCCCCTCTCTCGTTTCGGTGACGGACGAGGCAGGTGCCGAGAGGCCCGTCGAGACCGACGACGAAGACGACTTCCTCATCGTGACCTCGCGAGCGGACGACTACATGCACGGCGCGCAGACCTATGTCTTCACGTAGGACCTGCAGAACGTCACGCGGGGCCTCGACGACACCGCTACCGATGAGCTGTACTGGGATGTCAACGGCGAGGAATGGGCACAATCGTTCGACCGAGTGGCTGCGCGCCTGATGCTCGACGGTGACCTGGCCCCAGCGGCTACCGGCGACGTCGCGTGTTATCAGGGCTCGACCGGCTCGACGGGTCGCTGCGAGATCCTGATGGCGACCGACTCGGCCGGAGCCGTGGTTACGGCTCGCGCGGCACCGTTGGCGCCGCGGCAGACGATGACGATCGCGGTGGCCTTCGAACCGGGCACCTTCGTCCCGTTCGATTCGTCTCCCTTTGCTTCGCCGGTCGGATGGTTGCAGGGCGGGGCGACGCTCGTCGCTGTGCTGGCCGTGGTCTGGGCCGCGGTCATCCGGCGGCGTCGGCTGCGTGATGAGCCGGGCCGCCCGACGGTGATCGCCGAGTACGACCCGCCGCCGGGGCTCGACGCGCTCGAGTCGGCGGTGCTGTGGGGTGCGCCGACGAAGGGCATTCCGGCGGAGGTGCTGGAGCAGGCGATCGCGGGCTCGATTCGAATCGTCGAGGGCGAGCGCAAGTGGGGCAGTCAGACGTTCGAACTCGAACTGGTGGACCGTTCGCGGGCCGACGAGAACGGCCGGGAGCTGCTCGACGGGATGTTCCCCGACGGGCAGACGACGTTCACGCTCGGCAAGAGTGACGCTCGGGTTTCGCGAACGGCGCAGAAGATCCTGAAGGAGGCGGATGCGACGCTCGCGGCGATGGGTGTGCGCCGTGAGGTGCCGGGAATTGTGCGAGCTCGGCCAATCCTCGTCGGAGTGCTCGCGGCGGTCGCGTCCGTGATTCTGGGCGTTGTGGGTCTCGAGGGCGGGATCACACCCGCATGGTCTGTTCCGCTGCTCATCGCGGCGCCCATTCTCGCGATCACGGCGGGCGTGCTGGTCTCGCGCCGTCCGCTGACATCGCGCGGGGCTGAGCTGCGCGACCACCTCGCCGGAGTGAAGTTGTTCATCGAGTGGGCGGAGGCGGACCGCATCCGGATGCTGCAGTCTCCGCGCGGCGCCGAGCGCTCGTCGATCGCCGTCGACGATCCGCGCCAGATGATCAGGCTGTACGAGCGCCTGTTGCCCTACGCGGTGGTGTTCGGTCAGGAGAAGAAGTGGGCCGAACACATCGTCGTCTACTACGGCGACTCGACGCCCGGTTGGTACTACGGCACGAGTGCGTTCAGCGCGGCTGCCTTCTCATCGAGCATCTCTTCCCTGTCGACGAGCTCGTCAACGGCGTCGACCTCGGGTGGGTCATCCGGCGGCGGTTCCGCGGGCGGTGGCGGTGGCGGAGGTGGCGGCGGCGGGGTGTAGTCGCCTCCGGTGTGAGCTCCGCGCAAGAGTAAGGGCCGGTCAGAGAAGCTTCTGACCGGCCCTTGTCCCTTGCACCAAGAGTGTCCTGCAATCACATGTCGGGAGCTGCCACAGCAAACAACTTCCGTGCTTGCACTCTATAACGGCGAGGTAACGATGGGCAAGGATTGTCGTTATGTTTCTGTGATTTCCTGACACGTCCTCAGGCGCTGCCCGTCGTGATGGTCCCCATGGGGCGTCGTCACTCAGCTTCGGTCGCGGGCGTCCAGGCAAGCCACTGATTGCCCTCGTGAGCGATGGCCCAGTCATCGCACAGCAGTACCGAATCGATCGAATACACATCGATGTCGCTCTCGACGTCCATGGTCGGCGAGGACGTGCGCGGGACCGCTTCGCAGCCCTCCGGCTCGGTCGCGGAGTCGTAGCGGACCGTCATGGTGTTCTCCGCCCGGGTGGAATCCACCGCCGTGATCGCTTGTGCGTCGGCGGGAAGCCAGCTCGCGATGCCGGAGTGCTCCCGTGCAAACTCCGTCGCGTTCGTGAAGTTGGTCTCGACGCTGCCGTGTGCCGCTGCGTCGTATGCCGTGCAGCCGCCGAGGATCAGGACGATGGAGACCAAGCCGAGGGCCGCGAGGCCCGGGGCAGGGGAAGTTGTGTTCATGCTTCCACGCTACGAATCCCGTGCACGGGGGTCGTCCGGCGAAGGGATGACCCGGCCTCAGTCGTGAGGATGACTCGGCTGGGATCGGTCTGCGGATGGGCGCACGTGGTCGTCCCCTGACGGCACGATCAATGAGTTATAAGTTGTGCACAACTAAATTGCGTGCAATGCTTCTGCATATGACCGCATCGCAGAACGCCGATCGCCGGATCATCGATGACATGCTGTGCTTCTCGCTCTATGCGGCCAGCCGTGCGACGACCCAGGCCTACCGACGCATCCTGAAGCCGTGGGGGCTGACGTATCCGCAGTACCTCGTTCTGGTCGAGCTGTGGGAGCACGAGCCGCGCACAGTCGGCGAGCTCGGGGGCGACCTGGCGCTCGATTCGGGAACTCTTTCGCCCCTGCTCTCGCGGCTCGAGAAGCTCGGTCACGTCGCTCGCACACGCTCGAGCGATGACGCGCGCGTCGTGTCGATCCATCTGACCGCTCAGGGGCATGCGCTCCGCGACGAGCTTGCTCACGTGAGCGACGAGATCCGCCGTTGCCTCGCCGTTTCACCCGCCGCCGCGCGCGCGTTGCTCGCCGATCTGCATGCGTACACGGATGCCGTGGATGCATCTATCGCCGCTGCATCCGCGTAGAGCCGCTGCCAAACCAAACGTCCACCCGATCGTCACACAACGAAGAAGGAAGCTCCGCCATGGAAACGCTCTACACCGCAGAAGCCCTCGCAACCGGCGATGGCCGCAACGGCCATGTCGCAACGGTCGGCGGGCTGCTCGACGTCGACGTCCGCGTGCCGAAAGAGATGGGCGGCTCCGGCGACGCGCTCAACCCCGAACTGCTCTTCGCCGCGGGCTACGCGGCGTGCTTCCACAGCGCTCTGCTGAGCGTCGCGCGCAGCCAGAAGGTTGCGCTGCACGACACGAGTGTCGGCGCGCGCGTAGGAATCGGATCGAACGGCCAGGGCGGGTTCGGCCTGTCGGTCGAACTCGAGGTCGTTATTCCCGACGTTCCCGCCGAACAGGCACAGTCTCTGGCCGATGCCGCGCACCTGGTCTGCCCGTATTCGAACGTGACGCGGGGCAACATCGAGGTCGTCGTCCGGGTCGTTGAGGACTGATCCCCGCGGCTTGCCGCACACACGGTGAAGGGCCGGTCAGAGAGGCTTCTGACCGGCCCTTGTCCCTTGCACCAAGAGTGTCCTGCAATCACATGTCGGGAGCTGCCACAGCAAACAACTTCCGTGCGTGAACTCTATAACGGCGAGGTAACGGCGAGCAAGGGTTCGTCGTTATCTTTTTGTGATTTTTTCTGCGGCTGTCGGTGGTCATGCGCACTGTCAGCGCTGCCACGCAGCTTGTCAGTGGCTGCACGGATGTTTGGTGCGGCCAGGAATCTTGTCAGCGGATCCGTCCCGCGGTGGAGTTGCAGCAAGGATGCTGCTTCTACCCTGGGGCGTATGAGCGAATTCCTCGGGTGGGGTGCAATCGGGATCGTGCTCGCCATCCCGATCGTCTTTGGGGTGGTGGGAATCGCAACACGCCGGCGCCATCATGCTGGCGATGCCACGGCACCCTCATCTGCGGGTTTGCTCGGATTCGACGAACTCTTTCACCCGTCTGCTCATAACGCGCGGATCGAGTGGGAGGCCGAGCAGGAGATTCCCGCCCCGGCGCCGACGCCCGACAAGGGGCCGGGTGTCATCGAGGCTGGCAGCAGGATCGTGATTGAGGTCTCTGAATGAGGACGTCATGCTGAGCCTCCGGCAGCGCGCGGATGTCGACATTTCGACGGTGATCGGTTGGATTCCCGAGGCGAGGGCGCTGTACCTCTTCACGGGATCCCGGTTGGTGTGGCCGCTGACAGTGGATCAGCTGGCAGCCATGACCGTGACTGGTGACGTAATCGCGTTTGTGATGGTCGACGATGGGTCGCTTCTGATCGGACACTTCGACCTGTCGCTGGCTGACGAGACGGCGCGGATCGGCAGAGTGATTGTCGATCCCGCCAAGCGCGGTCGCGGCTACGGCGGCGCGTTGGTGGGCTTGGCTGTAGAGAGTGCTCGGTCGTTCGGCGCGAGGCGGATCGCGCTGAACGTGATCGCCGACAACGCGCCGGCCGTTGTAATTTATGAGCGAGCCGGGTTCCAGCACCTGCCCATGGGCGACAGGCCCGACGTTCGGTCCATGGCCCTCACCCTCTGACTCTCCGGTGTTGCTTCGGCATCTCGGTGTTAGGGCGAGGTGGCCGGTCGCGCCCTAGCAGTGTGGGCGTGTTGACGGCCGCAGACCTAAATGAGTGAGTCCGTTTGGCTGGGTCGGCGTGGATGCTGTTAATCGCAGGCGGAGGGTGTTAACCCCGGTGTGTGAAAACTGAACTCAACACCCTCCTGATCACACTCTACGTCCACCTCGATGACCGGATCCTGCCCGCGATCGGCTTCACCCGCGATCACCACCCGGGCCGCAAACCCGCCCTCAACGACGCGGAATTGCGGCTCATCGCAATCGAGGGTGTAGTTGGGGTCTGAATCCTCCGGACTCGAGGAGCGATCTCGCGATGTAGTTGGTGAGGTTGCGGAAGCCGAGGGCGGAGCCGCGGAGGTGTTCGAGGCGGCCGTTGATGGCCTCAGTGGGTCCGTTCGAAGTGCCGGGTCGGTCGAAGAACGCGAGCACGTCGACCGCTCGTTGTTTCAGGGTCCGGCCGAGGCGACGGATCTCGACGAGGGCTGGGGGGACGCTGCTGGTGACGGAGTCGATGACTGCTTGCATCATGGTCTTCCCCTTGGTCTTGTCGGGTTCTCGGTAGGCGGCGATCATGCGTTGGTAGATGCCCCAGGTCGCTTCGACCTCGACGTGCTCATCGCCAGCGAACAACGCCTCCAAGCGCGCGCGTTGCTTCTCGGTGAGCAGGTTCGCGCCGGTGTGCAGGGTGCGTCGGGCCGTGTAGAGCGGGTCGCCGGCGCGGCCGCGGTGGCCGAGGGTGGCCTGTTGGACGCGTTGCCGGCACCGGTCGAGGGCGTCGCCGGCGAGGCGGACGACGTGGAACGGGTCCATCACCGGGACCGCGTCGGGGAGTTCTTCCGCTGCGGCGGTCTTGAACCCGGTGAACCCGTCCATCGCGACCACATCGACGCCGTCGCGCCAGGCCTTCGGGCGGCCGGCGAGCCACTGCTTGAACACGGCCTTCGAGCGTCCCTCGACCATGTCCAACAGCCTGGCGGGACCGGTCCTGTTCCGTGTCGGGGTGAGGTCGATGATCACGGTCACGTACTTGTCGCCGAGCCGGGTGTGTCGCCAGACGTGCTCGTCGACACCGATGGTGGTAACCCCGTCGAACCGGTGAGGGTCATCGATGAGACGACGCTTGCCCTCGGCGATGATCGCGGAGTTCGCCGTATGCCACGACACCCCCAGCCCTGCCGCAGCACGGGAGACGGTCAGGTGATCGATCACGATCCCGGTCAGCGCCCACGTGAGCCCGCCTCGAGAGATCTTCGCCCGCCGGGGCGCAGCCTTCGTCGTGTCCTCCCGCCACGTTCGACAGCAGTGCTCACAGCGATACCGGCGCACCCGCACCAGAAGTGTCGTGGGACGGTGCCCGAACGGTGTATTACCCGCCGGAAGGCATCGCTACGCGCGTCGGTCTGTTCGACCTAGACGAGCACTGATGACTGGACGTCCGACACTGCGGTGATGACCTGCTGGCGGTGGCAGTGCGATTCGTCCGCTTCGTAGCACAGCACGGCAACGGTGTGACGCTCGGCTAGAGCTGCCAGCTCGAGCACCGCCGCGGCGCCGTCACCGCTGCTGATCATTTCGCAGTAGCTCACGCGCGCCGCGATGCCCTCGTCTGACGCGGCGTCGGCGTAGGCGGGACGATTCTCCTTCGGATTGCCGAGCCGACGGTCGTGGATGTAACGGATGCCTGCGGCCGACATCGCCTCCGACAGTGCGCGCTTGGACAGCCCAGGCTTACGAGACAGGGGGGTCAATCGAATGTCGACCAGCACCTCGACATTGTCCGAGTTGAGTTGCTCAACCAACTGGTCGACGCTGATTCCTTCGTATCCGACACCGATCACGCGGTGCTCCTTTCCGGTTGATCGGGAACGCGCGCGTTGAAGCGCCCCAGGTTTGATGCCGCATCCTTTTGAGTTGGAAGGATGTATGTCATGCCGAAGAAGATCGATCCTGCCCTGCGTGAGCGCGCTGTCCGGCTGGTGCGTGAGCATCGTTCGGAGTATCCCTCGTTGACGGCCGCGTCAGCGGCCGTTGCCCGCCAGGTCGGCGTGGGCCACGAGTCGGTGCGCCGGTGGGTGCTGCAAGCCGATATCGACGACGGCACCCGCGACGGGATCACCAGCGTCGAGCATGCCGAGATCAAGCGGCTCAAGGCCGAGAACAGTCGTCTGCGGGAGGATGTCGCGATCCTGAGAGCTGCGACGACTTTCTTCGCGGGGGAACTCGACCCCCGCAACCGTTGATGCTGGGCTTCATTGACACGATGAGAGCCGAAGGTCACGCGGTCGAGTCGATCATCCGGGTCCTGCAAGCGCAGGGCGTGAAGATCGCCGCGCGCACCTACCGAGCCCACCGGCAAGGCATCGTCGCAGTGCGGACGATCACGGACGCGCAGGTCCAGGACGCTGTCCGCGCCGCGGCATGGACCATTGTCGAACGCAACGGGACGATGCGTCGCGTGCTGACTCCCGAGGGCCTCTACGGGCGGCGGAAGATGACCGCGCTGATCCGCCGCACGTCGATCCCCGGCGCGTCGCGAGGCGCGGTCGACCGGGCCATGCGCTCGCTCGGGCTGTCGGGAATCCGTCGCGACAAGGGCACCCGCACTACGATCCCCGCCAAGGACGGGGTCCGTGCCGGCGACCTGCTGAACCGCGACTTCACCGCGCCCCGGCCGGATCACACCTGGGTGATGGACTTCACCTATTGCCGCACCTGGGCGGGCTGGGTCTACGTCGCCTTCATCGTCGATGTCTACTCGCAACGCATCGTGGCCTGGCACGCACAGACCACCAAGCACGTCGAGCTGGTGATGATCCCGCTGCGCATGGCCCTCTGGGAACGAGCGCGTGATGGGCACCCGGTCCAGCCCGAGCAGCTGCGGGCACATTCGGACGCCGGGTCTCAATACGTCTCGCTGGCCTACACCGAGAAGCTGGCGCTCGATGGCATCGCACCCTCGATCGGGTCCGTCGGCGACGCGTTCGATAACGCGCTGATGGAGACGATCAACGGGCTCTACAAGGCCGAGTGCATCCGCACGACCGTGTTCCACGACGGGCCGTATCGGACCATCGCAGACGTCGAATTCGCGACCGCCGGCTGGGTCAACTGGTACAACACTCGTAGGCTTCACTCGAGCCTCGGCTACGTCCCACCCGCCGAGTTCGAGCAAGCCCACTACGCGACCCTCAACCGAGAGCCGCAACCCGCATAGGAGCGGCACAAAACCTGGAGCGCTTCACGTTGCGCACGGACTCGACAGGCTGTCGAGCAAGTTTTCGCACCACTCCGGGCGACGAACTCATTCCCGCAGGCGACACACGTATGTGTGCTGCCGCGTCTGCGGAGCTGTTCGTGTCGAACCTGGCGAGCCATCGTCATGAGTGAGTCATCACTCCTGTTGGCAAGCTGCACGTAACAAATGTAACTGTTACACCTGTTACATCTGCCTCCTTTGGGTTCCGGAGTGGCAGTACACGAGCGCAACTGTTGGTGTGGCTAGATCTGCCTATCTGGACCACGACCTTCCGGCGCGTCGTGCGTCGATGCATCCGTCGCGAAGAGTTTTTGGAACGGGAACATCGAACAGCCGTTTCGGCGCAGCCTGACAAACCCCGAACACATCGTCCGGTGGGCGGTGTCGAGGCACCACAAGTACCGCGATCGCGTTACTCGGCTGGACGCCGAGACGCCCGGGTTGTCGGTCGTGCGTTTGCCCTCGCGGGGTGACATCGAGTTGTGGGTCCGTGGATCGCTTGCGCTATCGGTCGGATGGCCTCCGGATGCCAATCAGAACGAGTGACCTGCCGGGTTGCTGGCTCACCTAACGGGCGCCACCGGCGCCACAGCCAATGCATCCGCGCCGCGCGCCGCGGCATCCGCATCGCGGAGCTTCGGCTTACGCGGCCACCAGAAGGCATCCTTCGTGATGAACGCGAGCGCGGGAACGACCACCGTGCGGACGAGCAGCGTGTCGATGAGCACGCCGATGCAGACGATGATGCCGATCTGGGTCAGCGTGATGAGCGGCAGCACACCGAGCACGGCGAACACCGCGGCCAACAGGATTCCGGCGCTCGTGATCACGGCGCCCGTCGCGGCAAGCGCGCGAATCATGCCCTGTGTGATGCCCAGGTGGTCGGACTCCTCCTTCGCCCGCGTCACGAGGAAGATGCTGTAGTCCACACCGAGCGCAACGAGGAACAAAAAGCTGAAGAGCAGAACGTTTGTGTCGATGGCGGGGAAGCCGAAGAGCGGGGTCTGGAAGAGCCACCAACTCAGGCCGATCGCCGAGAAGAAGCTCGCCACGACCGCAAGGAGGAGCAGCAGCGGAGCGACGAGCGCTCGCAGCAGCACGACGAGGACGATGAGCACGAGCACCAGGATCAGCGGGATGATCAAAGCCTGATCGCGGGCCTGCGCGTTCGTCACGTCGAGGGCTTGGGCGTCGAGCCCACCCACGAGCCCCTCGCCGGTGCCGACGCTGTCGAGGGCCGCGCGCATCCGCTCGACCGTGGCGAATGCCTCCTCGGTCTCGGCGTTCGCGCCGAGCGTGACGTCGATCCGGGCGAGGTCGTCTGTCGTCTCGCCGGTCGCCGCGGAGTCGACGCCGTCGAGGGCGGCCAGCGCACCCTCGGCCTCTTCGGCTTCGTCCAGGGGAACAATGACGAGGGAAGGCGAGGTCGTTCCGGCCGAGAAAGCCTCGGCGAGGACCTCCTGCCCCTGAACGGCCTCGGGCTTCTGCAGGAATCTGTCGTTCTGCGAGAGCCCGGTCTGGACGAAGAACAGCCCGCTGGCCATCACGCCGAGCACGATGAAGCCACCCGTAGCCACGATGACCGGACGCTTCGAAACCGCACGCCCGAGCTTGCCCCAGACGCTCCGGGCAACGGCATCGGGTGAGCCGAAGCGCGGGATGTAGGGCCAGAAGAGCCCACGCCCGAACAGCACGAGTGCCGCGGGAAGGACGAACAACGCGAAGATCATCGCGACGACGATGCCGACGGCGCACGCCAGCCCGAGTGCCCGGTTGCCGGCGAGCTCGGCGAGAAGCAGGGTCAGCAGCGCGAGCGCGACGGTAGAGCCGCTCGCGATGATCGCGGGGCCCGCGCCGCGCAGGGCGCGCTGCATCGCGACCCGGCGATCCTCGTGCAGGCGCAACTCGTCGCGATATCGCGCGATGAGCAGCAGCGCGTAGTTCGTTCCCGCGCCGAAGACGAGCACCGACAGGATTCCGGTGACGGATGCATCGAGTTGCACGCCGACCGCGCTCGCCACCTGTCGCGCGACGATGCCGGCGAGCCCATCCGCGACCCCGATAACGACGAGCGGGACGAGCCACAGCCAGGGGCTGCGGTAGGTGATGAGCAGCAGCACGGCCACGACGATCACGGTTGTCAGAAGAAGGGTGAAGTCGGCCCCCGCGAAGACGGCAGCGATATCGACCTCGAACCCCTCGGCACCCGTCAGATAGACCCGCACCCCGTCGAGATCCGCGGATGCCGCGTCCCGGAGTTCCTGGGCGCGCTCGCTCTGCGCGGCGACGTCCGACTCGGGTTCGAGTGGCATGACGACCAGGGCGACCGTCCCGTCGTCCGAGACCTGCGCGGGAGGAACGAATCCCTCGCGGGAGAGGTCCGCGAGCTCGCCCATGGCGTTCTCGTTGATCAGCGCGAGCGTGCCGGCGTCCAGTTCGCCCTCTTCGGACGCGAAGACCAGCAGGGCCGAGGTGTCGTCGGCGCTCGGGAACTGTTCCCGCAACTGATCGACCTGGACGGACTCGGCGCTGTCGGGCAGGCCGACCGAGGGTGCTGTTTCGGACTCTTCGCCCCCCGCGATGCTGAAGAGCGCGGCCGCTGCGAGAGCCGCGAGAACGAGCACGATCCAAGACGTCTTGGCGGATGTGATGAAGCGCAGCAAGCCGTTCATGAGGATTCTCCACGTCTGTGAAAGTAATTTGAAGTTCAAACTATATGACTATCGAATGAATGTAGCGATATCGTGGAACTCATGCAACCGAGGCACGGCGAGGGTCCAGGCGCGGACGCGTCCGGGTTCTCTCCGACCCGTCCGGCCACGGCGTTGTTGCGCGAGTTCATCGAGCTCACCGACCAGTTCGAGCGCGCGATAGCAACCGAGCTCGAGGTGAATCCGACGGATCTGGCGGCGATGGAGCATCTGCTCATGGGCGGTCCGCTGGGCCCGACCGAGCTGGCGCGGCGCGTGGGCATCTCTGCCGGCGCCGCGACCACGTCGATCGACCGCCTCGTCGCGCTCGGTCACGTGACGCGCGAGCCCCACCCCACCGATCGCCGCGGCACTCTGGTCGTACCGCAGCCGGCGTCGCGCGACCGGGCGCTGGGACGGCTCATGCCGATGATCATGGGTATTGATGCCGAACTCGACTCGTTCACCGAGGCCGAGCAGGAGCTCATCACCCGGTATCTGCGTCAGGTGGTCGAGCGGTTGCGGACGCACGCTCGTCCCCGGGCATCCGAAGCCGAAGGATGAGAAGGCGCTCCGCCGGTCAATCCATCCAGAGCCGCTCGATCGGGATGTCCTGATCCAGGATGCGTGTAGCCGCCCGATGTCCGGAGTACATCGCCGCGGTCACGGTGGCCGGGTCATCCGTCCACGTCGCCTCGCCCGCCAGGTGCAGGACCCCGCCGATCGGGGTGGCCAGGGCGTCGTGATCGTCGGTCGTCGACCCGAGCGTCATGTATGCGTACGAGCCGCGGGCGAACGGGTCATCCTGCCAGCTGGTGATGTGCACCTGAGTCGGTTGTTCGACGCGATCGCCGTACAGCCGACGCAGCTGGACGAGCACGGACTCGACGATCCGTTCGGTTGCCCAGTTTCGTGTCTCGATGCCCGCGGGTCCCGCCGCGAAAGTCAGCAATGTGGGCTCGCCGTGCAGGGCGGTCAGGTCGTACCAGGAATGCCACCAGCGACCTTCGGGGCCTTGCTGGCGGATCGCGTAAACGTCCTCGTCCCAGAACTTCGTCGGGAAGCGTAGGAACACCTTCTCGAAGGCGTTCATGGTCAGGCGTCCGAGGGCACCCGCCACGGGTTCCGGCAGGGTGGGCTCGATCGTGAAGTCCTCGGACTGAAGCACACCGACCGGCACCGTGACCACCGCGTCACGCGCAGCGAACACTCCGCGATCGGTCGTCACGACGACTCCGTCGGCGCTCCACTCGACGCAAGACACCACGTGCTCGAGTCGCACGTCGAGCCCCTCCGCCAAGCCCGTGGCCAGGGTGTCGTACCCCTGCGGGAACACCACTTCGTCGCCGTCGATCGAGTCGTCGTCGAGCCCGTGGGCTGCGAGGTCCTCGATCCACGCGCCGTACTGCTCTTCGGCGCGGTGCTCGAGATACTCGCGCACGCGCTGGGTGCGCTCCGCGTTCCAGCCATGCTGCGCGAGAGCCGCCTCGGTCACGTCGCGGTACGAAGCATCCGGAGCCGAACCGGCGATCACGTCGACGAGAGTCGCGTCGACGGCATGGATGTCTGATACATAATCCCGTGCGGCGGCGTCCGAGAGGCGACGCCCGTCGGGCCCGTAGTGGGCGATCGGGCGACTGTCGGGCTGGTACCCGCCGACCGTGAACTCGACCATCGGCATTCCGAACGCTTGCGCGGCGGCCGCGACGGGGGAGTCGGTGATTCCGTGGATCCAGGATGCGCCCAGGTCGGTGATGAGCCCGTCGCTGCGGTCGGTGTGCACGCGGCCACCCACGCGGTCGCGCGCCTCGAGGATCACGACGCGGCGGCCGGCTCTCGTCACGAGGCGCGCCGCGGTCAGCCCCGCGATTCCCGCGCCGACGACGATCGTGTCGAAACCGTCCACGGCTAACCCTCTCTCGCCGCGCCCTCGTGGCGCGGTCCCGACGCTATCGCTCCGGCGCTGTCGAGCGCGAGGATTTGTCGGTCCAGCGTCGCCGAGTTATACCCCCAGGGGTATGCTAGTCTGAGCCGGAAGGCCGAGAGGGGGTCAGTCATGCCGAAGATCGTGATCGTCGGCGGTGTCGCCGGGGGAATGAGCGCCGCCGCTCGCGCGCGGCGCCTCGACGAATCAGCCGACATCATCGTGCTCGAGCGCGGCCCCCACGTGTCGTTTGCGAACTGCGGACTGCCCTACTTCGTCGGCGGTGAGATCGTCGATTCCGCCGAGCTCCTCGTGCAGACCCCAGAGTCACTCCATGCGGCGCTCGCGCTGGATGTTCGTCCCGGGCACGACGTCATCGCCGTCGACACCGCCGCGAAGAACGTGACCGTGCAGACCGCGAACGGTCTCGAGGTCATCGACTACGACGCCCTCGTGCTCGCTCCGGGTGCGGCCGCGGTCATCCCCGAGATCCCCGGAATCACCTCGCCCCGGGTGCGGACGCTCCGCACCGTCGACGATGCCCTCGCGCTGCGGCAGACCATCACGGGGGGCGCTCGCCGTGCCGTCGTGCTGGGTGCCGGGTTCATTGGTGTCGAGGCCGCCGAAGCACTGGCCGCGAGCGCGCTCGAGGTGTCGATCGTGCAGAGCTCGGCGCATCCGCTCAGCCCTTTCGAGCCCGAACTGGCATGGCTGGTCTCGCAAGAACTGCGGGCGATCGGGATCGACCTGCGCGTCGGCACCGCTGCGACGGCGATCAAGCCGGGCGCCGAGCACGACATCGTCACGCTGGCGGATGGCTCACGCCTGCCCGCCGACATGATCGTGCTTTCCGTCGGAGTGCGCCCCGACACGGCCGTCTTCGAGCGGGCCGGAATCGCCTGTGAGCGCGGTGCGATCGTGGTGGACGACCACGGACGCACGAGCGTGCCCGGCGTGTGGGCCGTGGGAGACGCGACGCTGAGCGTCGACCCGATCACGGGCGCCCGCCATCCGGTCGCCCTCGCGGGGCCCGCCAACCGTGCCGGCCGGCTCGTGGCCGACGACATTCTGCGCCCGGCGACGGCGCGCGCGATTCCGCCCGCGCTCGGCACCGCGATCGTCCGCGCGGGGTCGCTGACCGCGGCGCTGACCGGAGCGAATCGCGCCGCTCTTCGGGCGAGTGGTACACCGCACACCACCCTGCACCTGCACGCCAATCAGCACGCCGGGTACTTCCCGGGCGCCAGTCAGATCCACCTGGTCGTGCACATCCATCCCGACAGTGGGCGGCTGCTCGGTGCGCAGGCGGTGGGTCTCGAGGGCGTCGACAAGAGAATCGATGTGCTGGCCACCGCGATCCGCGCGGGCATACGGGTCGACGAACTCATCGATCTCGACCTGGCTTACTCGCCGCCCTACGGACAGGCGAAGGATGCGGTCAACCTGACCGGCATGGTGGGCGAGAACGTGCTGAACGGAATGCTGTCGCTCTGGTACGCGGAAGATCTCGACGACGTCATGGCGACCTCGCTCGTGCTCGACGTGCGCCGCGACGACGAATGGGTTATGGGACACCTGCCCGGGGCGCTGCACATTCCCCACACCGAGCTGCGCGAACGCATCGATGAGGTGCGCGAGCGCGCGGCCGGGCGACCGGTGCGCGTCATGTGCGCCTCGGGCGTACGATCGGCGATCGCCCACCGCGTCGTGGCTCAGGCCGACATGGATTCCGCATCGCTCTCGGGTGGCATCCTGACCCTTCAGGCCTCGCTCGGCGCTCGCTCGCGCGACGTCCTCGCGGTCGACAACGTCGCCCGTTGATCTGACTTTTTCACGCCCCCGACTTTCGGAGATATGCCATGTGCTACGCGGTGACCTGTAAGAAGTGCGGCAAGACGACGTGGTCCGGCTGCGGCCAGCATGTCGACCAAGTGATGCGCTCGGTACCGCGGTCGAATCGGTGCGAGGGGCACGCGAACGAGCCGTCCTCCGGGTTGTTCGCGCGACTCTTCGGCCGCTGAGGTCGTCGCTGGGTCGAATCAGGCCAGGGTGAGAAAGAGCTTCTCGAGTTCGTCCGGCGTCATCGACTCGTCCTGCGGGTCGGCGATGCACGTGCGCATGGCCGACGCGACGATGGCGTAGCCGGCCCGGTCGAGGGCCTTCGACACCGCGGCCAGCTGGATCACGATGTCGCGGCAGTCGGCACCCGACTCGACCGCGTTCACGACGGCGGTCAGCTGACCCTGGGCGCGGTGAAGGCGGTTGACGATCTTGCGCTGCTGCGCGATCAGTTCGGTCTCACGGTCGTCCGTCGATTCGGATGTCGCGGGTGCGTTCACGGCGGGCCTCCCGGTGTCGCGCGCCGACGGCGTCGCGTGTTTCACGCCATTATCCCACGAAAACTGGATACCCCGCTGGGTATTCTTGACCGGAACCGAGACTAGAGTTGCGCCTTGTGCATCCGATCAGCATCCCGAGCCCTGACCCGGTCTTCTCCCAGTTCTCCCTCGGGCCGCTGACGATCCACACTTACGCGTTGTGCATCATCGCGGGAATCATCGCCGCGGTGCTCATCACGCAGCGCAGGCTCGGCAAACGCGGCGCCGAGCCGGGCACCGTCCTCGATGTCATCATCTGGGCCGTGCCGCTCGGTATTGTCGGGGCGCGTTTTTATCACGTGTTCACGCACGTCGGCGACTACTTCTACCCGGGCTCGAATTTCTGGGCGATCTTCGCGATCTGGGATGGCGGCAACGCCCTCTACGGGTCGCTGCTCGGCGGGGCGGTCGGTGCGTGGATCGGATGTCGCATCGCCGGCATCCGGCTGTGGTCGTTCGCTGACGCGCTCGCCCCCGCGATGTTGGTGGCGCAGGCGATCGGGCGCCTCGGCAACTGGTTCAACCATGAGCTGTTCGGCTTGCCGACCACCCTGCCGTGGGGCCTCGAGATCGAATCGTCGAACCCGAAGTTTCCCGAGGGGCTCGCCGAGGGCACGCTCTTTCACCCGCTGTTCCTCTACGAGATGATCTGGAACCTCGTCGGCGTCGCGATCATCTTGCTGCTCGAGCGACGCATCGCGCTGCGTTGGGGCAAGGCTTTCGCGGTTTACCTCATCTGGTACGGCCTCGGTCGCAGCTGGCTCGAAGCCATTCGCATTGATCCGACGAGCGATGGGCTCCTCGGCGTACCCGCCAACGTGTGGGCGTCGTTCGTGGCGATCGGCCTAGGCATCGCGCTGTTCATGATCCAGAGCATCCGTCATCCGGAGCCCGAGACGAGCATCTTCCGCGACGGTGCACAGCCACCGCGAGATGCCGCGGTCGAACCGGCAGTGGAGGATCGTGCATGATCGCGCGATTCGAAGAGCTCGACTGGCAAGAGACGCGGATGGGGGAGCTGACCCTCCGTCGCCGCACCGACAGCGAAACCGGCGAACTCATCTACGAGGTCAAGCTCGGCGATGAATATCTCATGTCGAGTCTGTTCACGGTCGCAGAGGAAGAGCTGGCGCGCCTCGGACTCGCGGCCACCGACGGCGACTCGCTCGCGATCCTGGTCGGCGGGCTCGGTCTGGGGTACACCGCCGTGACCGCGCTCGCGGACACTCGCGTCGCCCGCCTCGACGTGATCGATGCCCTCCCTGCGGTGATCGGATGGCACGAGCGACACCTTCTTCCGGTGTCGAATGCCCTCGTGGACGATCCCCGGACGACGCTCGTCCACGACGACTTCTTCGCGGTGATGCGGCGTCCCGCCGAGCCGGACGAGGCGCCGTACGATGCCATTCTGCTCGACGTCGACCACTCGCCCCGGCACACCCTCGACCAGAGTCATGCCGATTTGTACACCGCGGCGGGGCTCGGGCGTCTCGCCGATCGTCTGACCGAGCGGGGGATCTTCGCTCTGTGGTCGGACGATCCGCCCGACGCCGAATTTCAGGCGGTGCTCGCCTCGGTATTCGACGAAGCGCTGGCCCACGAGGTGACGTTCGACAACCGCCTGACGGGCGGTACCTCGTCGAACACCGTGTACGTCGCGCGGCGCCGGTCAATCTGACGCGTCGGACGCGGCACGGCAGAATGGGTCAGGATGGACGACCAGCCGATCGACGAGCTCCGGATGCTGCGGGCCCGGGCGTACGGCCCGGATCCCGACATCCACCACGACCCGTCGGCCCTGGCCCGTTTGCAGGACCTCGAACGTCTCGCTCGCGGACCCGAGATTGAGCAGCTGCCGCCGAAGCCTCCGCTGCCCGTGCCTACCGAGCCTGTTGTCGATGTCGAGCCGCTCATCTCGGCGGAGCCGTCCTCTGACGAGGTCGCGGATGACTTGGTTGCGGACTCGGTTGCGGATGACTCGGCTGCGTCAGAGCCGCTGGCCGGGCGAGTCGGGAAGTGGTCGAAGAAGCGCATCGCGATCACCTGGCTCGCGTCGCTGGCGGCGGCGATCCTCGTCACTGCCACCGTCACGGGCTTCGTTTCGCGGCGCATCCAGGCTGACCCGCGCGAGATCGCCGTGCTGGGTGTCGACGCCTTCGCCGAGTGGCCGGAATTCTTCGGGAACTTCACGGAGGACGGCGAGCGCGAGCCAGGCCTGCCTGAGGGTGCGATGGCGTTCCAGAGCTTCCACGGCCTGGCCCCCTTCCGTATGCCCAACGGGGGGTTCGCCGATGGAAGAGATCAGACCTGTCTGGCGGTCGTCGATCTGGCCGCGGTCGACAACGATTCCAGCTCCTTCAGCGGGGCGTACTTCGGTGGATGCGCCGCAGGCGCATTTGCCGCAACGGCCGAGATCGTTATCGCTTCCGGACAGAGCCTCCCCGACGAACTACTCGAGGCCTTCCCAGAAGGAACGGCCCTTCAGTTTGTGCTCGAGGGCGACGAGGTCGTCGTCCTGAGCGACGAGGACTGAGTACCTAGGCCTTCGGTGGCGGGTGGTGCGGAATCGGCCGTGGCGGTCGCGCACGCTCGGAGTTGATGATGGGCCCCGTTCGGGGCGACCTATCCGGCGAAGCCCCGCCGCGAATCGCGATCCGGCGGCCACTGATTGTGACCGGACGTAGACGAATCACGTAAGGTTTGCCGCCCGAGTTCACCGACGCGAGCCGCAGGACACCGGATGCCTCGATCTCGGCATCCGTTGCCGCATCCACGTCCGTTTCCAAGCGCGCAGCGCTACCACGAGCGACAACACTCCAGCGGTATTCGTCGTCCTCACCGTCGACCTCGATCGCGGCCTCGGGGTGCTCGGCGATGACGCTGAGCTTCGATCCCTCGGCCGAGCGGGCGTACAGCGCGCCGTCGTGCGCGAGGACATTGAGGGGAAAGACATCCGGCATCCCGTCCGCGCCCGTGACGGCGAGACGCCCGATAGCGGGATCGGCGAGCAGACGCCAGCATTCCGCCGGGCTCAGTCGTTGGAAGGCGTGTGCTCCCGACGCCCCGGGTCCACCATTCGATCGAGTCATCGCACGCGCCTCCGTTCGATCACTTCGATTCAACTCCGTTGACCCGCGCACCGCTAGGGGTCAACCCCCCGAATGAAGAAGTCGAGCGCGGCTAGGGTCATGGCCCATGACGGACGAATCGCGAGTGCCCGTGTCTCTCTCACTCGATGCCTGGTTGGATCGCCTCTCGCAGCGTGGCGGCGAGCCGGGCGGTGGGGCGGCCTCGGGCGTGATGATGGCGATCGGAGCCGCGCTGCTGCACATGGTCGCGGCATACACCCCCGACGACGAACGCGCGCAGCAGAGCGGCCAGCGCTCGATCGAACTGCGCGTGCAAGCACTTCAGACGGCGGAGGATGACGGGGTGCGCTCGGCCGCCCTGGGCGCGGCGCTCGCGGCCGAGTCTTCCCCAGAGCGGGACGAGCGGATCGTGGCGACGGGCACGGCCGGTGCCGAGTCATCCGCGACTCTGGTCGGGATCGGTGCCGCGCTCGTCGCCGAACTGCGCGTGCTCGCCGACCGCGGCAACTCGCACCTGATCGCGGATGTCGCGGTCGCGGCGGAGGCGATCGGCGCGGGCCTCGGTGGTGCGCTGACGAACCTGCACGCGTGTCTCACGTTGGCGAGGCGGCATTTGCCCGAGGGGCAGGCCGAGGTGCCGGGCGACTTCGACAGGATCGTGGCAGACGGTGCCGCCGCCCGCGCCGACGTCGCGCTTCTCGCCCGCGCGGTCGAGGAGCGCTAGCCGCTCAGCGCTCCGCGGCTGCCAAGTTGACCCGAAGTTCGTCCGCGTCCTGGCGCACGCCGTAAGCCGGGGTGTCTCGCTCGACACGCCAGCTGTCGGCGAGGGGGCCGATGTTGACCGTGTCGTATCCGAAAGCGTCATAGAGGTCGGTCACGAACTGCGCCGCCTCGGTCGAGTCGCTCGACGTGGCGAGAGCACGACGATTGGGCGTGCCACTCGGTGTGCCGGCGGTGAGGATCTCCGCCGCCCCGATGTGGTTGAACGCCTTGACGACCTTCGATTCCGGCAGATGCCGCTGCAGCATCTGCGATGTCGTGATCTGCTTCTCGTCGAGCTCGGCGATGTGGCCGTCCCGCTCCCAGTAGTAGTTGTTCGTGTCGAGCACGATCTTGCCCGCGAGCGGCGCTACCGGAATGGTTTCGAGCGCCTTCAGCGGCACGGTCACGATGATCCACTCGCCGGCCTCTGCGGCCTGCTCCGGCGTTCCGGCGCTCGCGCCGGAGCCGAGCGTGGCGACGAGATCGGTGAGGGTCTCGGGCCCGCGAGAGTTGCTGATCACGACCTCGTAGCCGCGATCGACCAGACCCTGTGCGAGTGCCGATCCGATGTTTCCTGCTCCGATGATTCCTACGCGTGTCATGTTGGTCAGAACGCTCGCGGACCTCTCGCGCATTCCCCGGCGCGACTCTCGGAATTACAGATGGCCGCCACATCCGAGGTGCCTCATCTAGAAGTGAGCGCGAAGGGTGATGCGGTGCCTCACGTATGGTGAGCGCGAGGCTTGCGGTTCATTTGGTTGTTTGGAGTCGACGGATCGACGTTTCTAAGGATGTCATGTCGAGGTGTCGGCTGGTGGTCATGGCTTCGGTTTTGGCTTGTGATAGCTCGATGAGTTGGAGCTGGATCTGGTTGATCCGGCGGGTCAGATCGGCGGGGTTGATCCCGGTGATCCGGGCCTGAACGACGTCGGCTTGCTCGGCGGTGAGGACCCCAGAATCGCGCACTCGCTGCCAGGGTGTCTTCGGTGCGTCGTAGAGGCGTGTGCGGCGCCCGCTGGCCGCGGTGGCGTATGCGGTGGGCTTCTTCGTCGGGGTGAAGAAATTCAACCGTAGTGAGACGAGCCGCCAGAGCTCGTTCAGCAGCGCGAGCTCGTCCGGGGTGTCGTAGCGCCAATGGAACGCGTGTTTGCGGACGACGTGGTTGTTCTTCGACTCGACGGTCGCTTGGTCGTTTTTCTTGTAAGGGCGGGACCGGGTCTGGGCGATGTCACGGGCTTGGAGCCAGTCCGCGACATCATGGTTGATGAACTCCGATCCGTTGTCCGAGTCGAACACGCGCAGCTCGAATGGGAACATGTTCTGCAGATCGCCGACAGCGCCGACGATCCACTTGGCCGCGTTGTTGCGGATCGAGGCGTTCTCGGTCCACCCGGTGGCGATGTCGGTCATCGTCAACGTGCGTGCGAACTCGCCGACGAACGTGGGTCCGCAATGCGCGACGGTGTCCGCCTCGATCACCCCGGGTGCCGTGACCGGGGCATCCCCGACCTTCGACAACCCGATCGAGTTGCGCAGCAGCGGTGACGGGATCGTCGTAGAGATCCCCCGCAACTGCATCGCCCGACGTGCCGGGCTCAGATACCGGTCGATCGTTGCCGGACTCATTGTCTGAAGCTCGACGATCGTCTGCGGTGTCACGAATGGCTTGTCGAGGTCGCCGGCAGCGTGCAGCAGCGGCATCCACAGCTCCAGCATCACCACGAGGTACTTCCCGCACGGCATGCCCATCAGCGCCCACACATGCTCCAGCAGCCGCCTCGAATCATCGCTATACGTCTTGGCCCGCAACTGGCGTCTATCGACCTGCTTCGCCGGATCCGGCAGCACCGGCCCCGTCAGCATCCGCCGCGCCGTTGATCGGCCCATCCCCGTCGTGCTCATCACCTCGTCAAGGATCCGGGCCTTGTCGTGCTTCGATGCTTTCCGGTACGCGTCACGGAGTTTGTTCGTCACCTGTCGCCTCGCGGCCATCTCAATCTTGCCTTCCACACAGGCAAGCTTCGCGCTCAAAGTATGTGAGGCACCAACACACCCCACGCGCTCAAAGAAACTGAGGCACGTCGACATCTGGCGCTCGATGCACCAGGCGCCTAGCCTGGGCGCATGGATTACGTCATCATTCTGGCGGTCACCCTCCTGGTCCTTGCGGCATTCGCCGTGTGGGCGGCGGCGCATTGGTATCGCACGAGGCGAACTGGCCACGACGACCTGCTGCGGGTTGGCGATGAGCCAGACGTGACACCCGCAGAAGCGTCACGTCGCGCCGAAGGCGAGGCCGCCTGGACGCGCATCAGCGGCGGACTCTGACTGTCAAGAGTCACCGGCAGGGCACTCTTGTGGGCCAGGATGTCAGCATGCTCTCCATTCCCGAAGTAACCCTCAACGACGGTCACCGCTTCGCCGAGCTCGGCCTCGGCACATACGGGCTGCGTGCCGAAGAAGGCATCCAGTCCGTCGCCGCGGCGATCGATTCCGGGTACCGGTTGCTCGACACCGCCCTCAATTACGAAAACGAGTCCGAGGTCGGCGAGGGGATCCGCCGCAGCGGAGTCGACCGCGATGAGCTGATTGTGACGACCAAGCTTCCCGGGCGCGACCACGGCTACCACGAGACGATCGCGAGCGCCCAGGCCTCGCTGGCGGCCCTGGGACTCGACCGCATCGACGTGTATCTGATCCACTGGCCCAACCCGCGCGTCAATAAGTATGTCGATACGTGGAAGGCCATGATCCACCTCCGCGACGAGGGTGTGCTGCGCTCGATCGGCGTCTCGAATTTCACGATCGGGATGCTTGATCGTCTCGCCGACGAGACGGGTGTCGTGCCGGCGGTCAACCAGGTCGAGCTGCATCCGTACTTCCCGCAGGCGGAGTTGCGCGCCTATCACGCCGCCCACGGCATCCGCACCGAGAGCTGGAGCCCGCTCGCCAAGCGCAGCGAACTGCTGAACGAGTCGATCGTGCAGGAACTCGCGGAGGTGCACCGCGTCACGCCGTCGCAGATCGTGTTGCGTTGGCACGTCGAGCTCGCGAGCACCCCGATCCCGAAGTCGGCGGACCCCGACCGTCAGCGTGAGAATGCCGACGTGTTCGGCTTCTCGCTTGACGCCGAGGACGTCGCCGCGATCTCGGCTCTCGAGCGAGGTCGGCTCTGGGGTGGAGACCCCGAGATGCACGAGGAGTTCTAGGGAGGCTCGGGATGTCTCAGCAGAACTGGTCGGGAAACATCCGCTTTCGCGCGCGTGCCATCGAGTCGCCGACGGATCTCGAGCAGCTCCGGCGGATCGTGACGGGCAACGCCCGCGTGCGAGCTCTCGGCTCCCGGCACTCCTTCAACGACATCGCCGACACCGAGGGGGTTCTCATCGATCTGACCCGCCTGGAAGCGCCGTTCGAGATCGACGTGGACTCCCGCTCCGCGTGGGTGCCCGCCGCGGCCCGCTATGCCGAGATCGCCTCGGCGGTCGAGGATCAGGGGTTGGCGCTGCGCAACATGGGATCGCTGCCGCACATCTCGATCGGCGGGGCGATCGCGACCGGGACGCACGGATCGGGCGATGGCAACCGGATCCTCGGCGCATCCGTCACCGGTTTGGAGATCGTTCGCGCAGACGGGCGCTTCGACGTCCTCGAGCGCGAGGATCCGCGCTTCGCCGGATCGGTCGTGGGTCTGGGTGCGCTCGGCATCACCACGCGCGTGCGCCTGGAGCTCGTGCCCTCCTTCGACGTGCGGCAGGACATCTTCCTGAACGCGCCGTGGGACGAGGCGCTCGCCGGGTTCGACGCCCTGATGGCGTCCGGATACAGCGTGAGCCTCTTCGTCGCGGACTGGGGGACCGACGTCGTCGATCAGGTCTGGATCAAGTCGGCGGTCGATGCGACAAGCGCCGAGCCGGCGCTTCCCGCCGGGGTCACCGCCGAGCGGGCGACCCGACAGATCGGCCCCATCGCATCTGGTCCCACCGACTCCGTGACACCTCAGCTGGGTGAACCCGGGCGCTGGCTCGACCGCCTACCGCATTTTCGCCGCGACGCCCCGCCGAGCAACGCGGGCGACGAGCTGCAATCCGAGTTCTTCGTGGCGCGAGAGGATGCCCCAGCGGCGCTCTCGGTGCTGCGAACGCTGGCAGCGAGCATCTCGCCGGTGCTGCTCGTCTCCGAGGTTCGGAGCATCGCCGCGGACGATCTGTGGTTGAGCGGAGCCTACGGTCGCGACACGATCGCGTTGCACTTCACCTGGCGGAAC
This sequence comes from Microbacterium sp. HM-570, assembly GCF_054165885.1. Lineage (NCBI taxonomy): Bacteria > Bacillati > Actinomycetota > Actinomycetes > Micrococcales > Microbacteriaceae > Microbacterium > Microbacterium sp. HM-570. Next base: position 1,377,147 of record NZ_CM135111.1, on the reverse strand, counting down.
GATCCGGATGGCGTCGCGGCGCTGCTGCCGACCATCGAGACCGCGCTCGCCCCCTTCGACGCGCGCCCGCACTGGGGAAAGCTCTCGGCCACGGGCGGCGGCGCATCCGTCGATCGCTATCCGCGCGGTGGGGACTTCCGTGCGCTCGTCGCAGCAGAAGACCCCGAGGGTCGGTTCTCGAACGAGTACCTGCAGCGCGCGCTCGATTCCTGAGCGGGGCCGCGTTCGGAGACTCGCGTCAGAGCTGGATGCCGTGGTTTTCGTCGTTCACGCCGGCGTTCCGCCCGCGCCACGACTCGTACGCGATGAGCCAGCCGAGAGACACGGCGACGCCGATGATGAGCCCCAGCCAGACGTTCGAGAGGCCGAATCCCACGAGAGCTCCCGCGATGAGCAGACCGATGGTTCCGAGCAGCCACTGCACCCGGCCGCGCGGCCAACGCTTCTGTCCTGACATGCCCCCAGCCTAGGGGGAGGCGCTCCTCAGCGCGCCCGGTGGTCTTCGGGGTGCAAGCGTGGACCTCGGCGCTCTTCCCGCGCCCCGCTCATGCGGATGAGTCGGATGGCCCGCTGGCGCTGCCCGGCCCACGGCTCGAGCAGTTCGAGCATTCCGTCATCGTCCACGCGGTGCCCCGTGAGCGCGTAACCGACCTCGTGGGCCAAGTGATAGTCGCCGACGCTCACGGCATCGGGATCCCCGAACGCCCGGATGCGTGTCTCGGCCGCCGTCCACAGGCCCACGCCGCGCATGTTCGTGAGCACACGGTCGCGATCAGGGCCGTCGCTGGCGCGCTCCGCCGCCGCCACGAGCGAGCGGCCGACACGAGCCGCGCCGACGATCGTGCGCGCCTGCGGCGGCTCGAGACCCGCTCGATGCCACGACCACGAGGGGATGCTCCGCCATCCTTCGATCGTCGGCGGGGCATGCAGGGGCACCGGCGTGGGTCCCGGTGCAAGCTCGCCGTGCCAACGCACGAGGCGACGCCACGCGGCGAACGCCTGCATCCCGGTCACCTTCTGCTCGATGATCGCGCCCGCGAGCGCATCGAAGACGAGATCCGTGCGCCCGAGTCGGAGCCCGACGCTGCGGCGATGGATATCGCGGAGCAGAGAATGTCCGCGGGGGTCGAAGGCGTCCGGATCGTCGGAAGCGCCGCACAGGTCGGGAACCTGCGCGAGCGCCCAGCCCGCTCCGGCCCCCCACGCGGCGGCGCGAACAGCACCCGAGGCATCCTGTCGCAGCGCTACCGTCGCGGTGCCCTCGGGGGTGCGGCTCGCACGCCAGATCACCGGACCGTCTTGCAGAATCGTGGGATCGCCGCTACCGCGCCGCTGGAACATGACGACCTGGGTCAGGTTGAGCGGGTGCGAAGGGCGATAGACGGTCTCGATCGGTCGATCGAAGACGCGTCCCGGTGCGCTCACCGACGTGCCCATCGTCGTGGCCACCGTCGTCCTGGCCCCCGTTGTCGTGGCCGCCGTTGTCATCGCCCCACCATACGGCGCCCGTCCGACACCGGCGCCAGGGTGGATCGAATCAGAAGCGGTCGGGCGAGGGCGTGCCGTGGCCGTAGCGGATCGAGACATCCGCGTGCCGGTCGAACCGGTAGCCGACGCCGCGCACCGTGCGCACGATGTCTTCGTAGCGCCCGAGCTTGGCGCGCAGTCGCCGCACGTGCACGTCGATGGTGCGCTCGCCGGGGGAGTCGTCATCGGTGGCTGACCACAGCGACGACACCAGCTCGGTGCGCTCGATCGTGCGCCCCTCGCGGAGCACGAGATACTGCAGCAGTTCGAACTCCTTGTAGGTGAACGCCGCGGACTCGCCGTCGAGCAGTACCTTCTTGCGCGAGATGTCGACGACGACGCCGACGGATGCCGCCTCGGTTTCGTCCGAGTCGCGTCGGCTGCGTGCGACCGCGGACGGCTCGTGCAGGGCCAGGCGCACCAGATCGACATCACGTCCCCCCGCGTCGGTGGGCGCGAGCGCGACGGTTGCGTAGGTCTCGGCGTCGGGGGCCAGATCGGCGAGGGTGCGGCGGAGGGCTTCGACGAGGGTTCCGAGGCTCACGCCCGCCGCGGCGGCCTTCTGCTCATCGAGACCGACGTACAGGGCGAAGCCGCGCGGTGCGCTTCGCGGAGCGGCGGCGCGGGCCGGCGGCGCGGCGGGGGTGCTCGGCGTCGGAAGGGATTCGACTGGCCGCAGGTGGGCGGGTCGGGAAAGCGGAGCTTCGAGAAGGGCGGTGTTCGACATGATGAGGTCTTCTTCCGGGAGGGAACCCTGCGGGTTCTCCGAGGTACGGCGGTGTGTCGGCCGGTGGCCGGGTGAGGGGTGTCCGAAAGTCCCGACTTCTGCGGGGGCGGCACCCGGGGCCGACGCGGCCGCATCGGCGGCGACGTGATGGCCCGGCTGGGTCACGAGATCAGCGACACATTCGACAACACAGGGCAACGCGACCGGCGCTCATCATGCCGGCACTCCGGTTCGCCTCCCAGGCGGACACAGGGCGTGCGTTGTCACTCATGCCGCCGATTATCTCCGAGATCCTGGGGATGTGTCAAACTGCGCGCACATCGCAGGTTTACCGGTGCTCACCTTCTCATTCTGCTCAGTCGGCACCGAAGCGCTCGGCGAGCCAGGCGACCTGCCGCAGCCACTGGTGGTGGCCACCGCCTTCGTGGCCGTTGTACTCGTACACCTCAATGCTCTTGTCGGTGGACGACAGGGCGTTGTAGGCGGCGAAGACGCTCGCCGGGAGGACGATCTCGTCCATGAGCGCCACCGAGAACAGTGCCGGCGCGGTGATCCGCCGCGCGAGGATCGCGCCGTCGAAGTGGGAGAGCGTGTGCAGGGCCGCCGCAGCCGCGTCACGGTTCACAGAGAGGTACCTGGTGATCTCGGTGAAGGGGGCGCTGGGTGTGCGGGTGATCGAGCGGGGAAAGTCGCAGAGAAACGGCACGTCGGGCATGGCCGCGGCCACCAGAGGAGAGAGCGCTGCGGCCGCGATAGCGGTGCCCCCGCCCTGGCTACCTCCGGTCACGGCGATGCGGTCGCGGTCGACGCCGTCGAACTCCGCGACCGTCTCGACGAGACGCACCGCGTCGGTGAACATGCGTCGGTAGTAGTACTGCGATGGGTCGTGGATGCCTCGGGTCATCACTCCCTGGGCCGCAGGCCCGGATCCGTGCGGGTCGGGGGTGTCGCCGCCCGAGCCCCAGTTGCCGCCCTGGCCGCGGGTGTCCATCAGAACGTGGATATAACCACAGGCTGCCCACTTCAGATGCTCGCCCGGCAGCCCCCGCCCGCCGCCGTAGCCGAGGTACTCGATGACCGCCGGACGGGGCTCGTTCGATCGCGGGCGCGAGATCCACGCGCGGATGGGGTCGCCGGCGAAACCAGAGAACTCCATGTCCTCGATCACGATCTCGGAGATGGGGGTGTGCGCCGGTGTGATGACGGGAGCGGATGCCGCGGCCCGCGCGTGATCGAGCGTCTCGGTCCAGAAGGCATCGAGGCCTTCGGGCACGGCGAGTTCCGGGCTGTAGGTCCGTAGCTCGTTCAGGGGTAGGTCGGTGAACGTGAGCGCCATCGATTCCTCGTTCGGTGCAGGCAGATGTGTCCCCAACCTTAAGGGGCGTCGGCGCGAACACCGCCCGATAAGTTGTGCCAAACGCCAAAAGGTCTTGCTTTTGTTCGAGGGTGCGGCATAGAGTGCCTGTCGAAGCGCTTCCGCGAAGCGCTTCGACATCGCACCCCGCTCGACAATCCCTCAGCTTTGACAATGGAGTCCGCATGGCGAAGATCAACGAGGTGGCGAAGGCTGCCGGCGTCTCGATCAGCACCGTGTCGTACGCGCTGAGCGGCAAGCGGCCCGTTTCACCCGAAACGCGTCGACGCATCGAGGACGTGGCACGTGAACTCGGCTACGAACCGAACGCGGGTGCTCGGATGCTCGCTGGCAGCCGCACACACATCTTCGCCCTCACCGAGCCGCTGCGCGTCGACACACACGCGCCGACCCACATGGCGTTCGTGCTCGCGACCGCCGTCGCGGCGCGCCGACAGGGCTACGACATCCTGCTCCTGACCGACGAGCAGGCCTCCGCCGGCATGCGAAGGGTCGCCGCAAGCGACCTGGCGGACGCCGTGTTGGTGCTCGATGTTGCTCCCGATGATGAGCGAGTCTCGATAGCGCGCTCGATTGCGATCCCCACGATCTTCATCGGCATTCCGAACGACCATGAGGGCCTGGTGTGCGTCGACCTGGACTTCGAGGCCGCGGCACGGATGGCCGTGGACCGCCTGGCCGATGCCGGTCACCGGCGCGTGGCGATGATCGGCCAGCCGGCGGTCGCGTACCGGCGCTCCAACTTCCCTCCTCGCGTTCGCGCCGCGTACGAAGAGCACGCGCTCGCGCGGGGCTTGGCGCACTCCTTCGGTGTGAGCGGCGAAACCCAGATGGAGGCCGGTGCCGTCCGGGCCGAGCTTGCGGCAGCCCTCGACGCGGGGGCGACCGCGCTCTTGCTGCACGGTGCGGACGACATGCACGTCGTCGTCCTGACCGAGCTCGCGGCACGCGGAATCGACGTGGGGCGCGACATCTCCCTTCTCTCCGTCGCCGCATCATTCGACATGGCCCTGCTGCCGACGCCGCTCGACACGATCCCGCTCGTACCGCAGGCGTCCTGCGAACGTGCCGTCGAACTGGCCGTGCAGGCCCTCGGCCAGGAGCGTCTGCCACCGGCGGTCCATCTCATCGATCCGATCTACATCTCCGCCGGTACCGTCACGGCGCCCGCCCCGATCGCCGAGCCGGCGTAATGCGAAGGCGACAGCGGGCGACCATGACCTCAATCGAAGCGCTTCGACGATTCTCCGTGGCCCACCCGGGCGCGGCCCACCGATCCCGACCAATGCGGGTCACCAAGAAAGGAGTGCCGACGATGGCACAGCACCACACCAGGAAGAAGAACACGCGGCTCGTCGCCGCCGTCGGCGCGATCGCCGTCGGCGCTCTCGCCCTCAGCTCCTGCTCCGGCGGATCGGGCGGAGGCGAGGACGACAACACCCTGACCCTCTGGCACTACGAGGGCGCCAACAGCGCGATGGGCATCGCGTGGGACGAGGCGATCAAGGTCTTCGAAGAGGAGACCGGCGCGACGGTCGAGTTCGAGGAGCGCAGCTTCGAGCAGATCCGCTCGACCGCGAGCCAGGTGCTCAACTCCGACGAAGCCCCTGATCTCATGGAGTTCAACAAGGGCAACGCCACGGCCGGTTTCCTCGCCAGTCAGGGTCTCATCAGCGACATCAGCGAGGCCGTCGAGGAGTACGGCTGGGACGACATGCTCGCTCCCTCCCTCCAGACCACGGCGCGCTATACCGAAGACGGCGTCATGGGTTCCGGCGACTGGTACGGCATCCCGAACTACGGCGAGTTCGTCACCGTGTACTACAACAAGGACGCCTTCGCCGCCGCGGGACTTTCGGTGCCGACCACGTACGACGAGTTCATCGAGGTGCTCGACGCGTTCCAGGCGCAGGGCATCACGCCGCTCGCCGAGGCGGGCCTCGAGTACCCCCTGGGTCAGCTGTGGTACCAGCTCGCGCTGAGCCAGGCCGACCGCCAGTGGGTCAACGACTACCAGCTGTACGAGAACCCCGTCGACTGGACCGGCGACGAGATCACGTACGCCACCGAGACTGTCAAGGAGTACGCCGACAAGGGATACTTCTCGCCCGACGTCACGGGAATCAAGGCCGAAGATGCGGGTGTGTCTTTCATCAACGGCACGGCGCCCATCTTCGTCTCCGGCAGCTGGTGGTATGGCCGCTTCGTCGATGAGATCTCGACCTTCGACTTCGGCGTGTTCCCCTTCCCCGACAGCCAACTGAGCCTCGGCTCGTCGGGCAACCTGTGGGTCGTGCCCGAGCGCGCGGCGAACAAGGAACTCGCGTACGAGTTCATCGACATCACCATGCGTCCCGAAATCCAGGCGCTCATCGGTAACAACGGCGGGCTTCCCGTCGCCGCCGATGTGGCCGACATCACCGACGAGAAGAGCCTCGAACTGATCGAAGCCTTCAACGCCGTGAACGAGAAGGACGGTCTGTCGTTCTACCCGGACTGGCCCACCCCGACGTTCTACGACACGCTCGTCGCCGAACTGCAGGAGCTCGTCAACGGCACGAAGACGGCGGCCGAAGTCCAGGAGGCCCTCGGCGCCGAGTACGACTCGTACGTCGACGACTTCCGTTGATGCACCGGTGGTGGCTCGCCCACGTGCGAGCCACCACCGCCCACGCTGCTCCGGCAGCATCCTTCTGCTCGCACCACTTTCCCGAGGAGCCCGGCGATGACCGCTGTCCCGTTCGTCCGCACACCGCGGACGAAGACGAAACTCCCGCCCGAGGAGCCGCTGATCCCGCAGCGGCGCGGCGGCACGGCCGGGTACTGGCTGTACCTCATTCCGGGCCTCGTGCTGGTGACGGTCATCATCATCGTCCCGCTCGTCTGGAACGTGTACCTGAGTTTCACCGACTGGCGGGGCATCCGTCCGCCGGAATTCATCGGGCTTGCGAACTGGATCGAGCTGGCGGGTGATGCGAAGTTCTGGACATCGTTCGGCAACAGCATCTGGATGATCATCGCGATGGTGATCTTCCCGACCATCATCGGCCTCGTGTTGGCGGCGCTGCTGTTCGACGTCATCGGCCGGAAGTTCGGCGGCCGCTTCGCGAGCTTCCTGCGCGCCACCTACTACCTGCCGCAGATCCTGCCCGCCGCGATCGCGGGCATCGTGATCGGCTGGATCCTTCGCCCGCAAGACGGAGCCCTCAACACGATCCTCGAAGACATCGGGCTCGGATTCCTCGCGCACAACTGGCTCGGTTCGCCCGACACGGCGCTCGCCAGCATCATGGTTGTGCTGGTCTGGATTCAGATCGGTTACCCGGTCGTCGTGTTCATGGCGGCGCTGCAGCGCGTGGATCCGGAACTCTACGAGGCGGCCGAGCTCGACGGGGCCAACTGGTTCCAGCGCTTTCGCGCCATCACCGTGACGATCATCCGTCCCGAGATCTACGTCGTCACCCTCACGTGCACGATTGCCGCGCTCAAGGTGTTCGGCCCGGTGTTCGTGCTCACGCGCGGCGGTCCCGGTGATTCCACCATCGTGCCGGCGTACTACGCCTACAGCGAGTTCTTCCAGTCGCAGCAGGTGGGGTACGGCTCGACCATCGCTACGGCGTTGACGATCGTCATCGCGATCGTCTCGATTCTCTTCATCCGCGCGCAGAACGCCGCGGAGCGCAAAGAAAGGGCGGGACTGTAATGGCCGCCACGATGGCAGTGACGACGACAGCGACCGCGGGACGGGGAAGCAAGAAGAGTCCGGCGAAGGCCCGCGGCGGGATGACCAAACGGCGGGGCATCGACTGGCTCCTGGTCGCGTTCGCCGTCGTCGCGGCGATCCTGATCATCGCGCCGTTCTACCTGATCCTGATCAACTCGTTCAAATCGCCCACCGACTACTCCAACGGCGGACCTCTCGCGTTGCCGACGGGCCTCTACTTCGACGGCATCATCGCCTTCTGGGAACGCGTGAACTTCCCCGAGAAGGTGTGGAACTCGTTCTTCATCTCGGGCACAGTCGCGGTGCTCGCCGTGCTCATCTCCGTCCTGAACGCCTTCGCCATCGGAATCGGGCGCGTGCGCGGACGTTCGTGGATCGTGCTGCTGTTCCTGCTCGCCAATCTGCTCCCGCAGGAGGCGCTCCTCTACCCGCTGTACTACATGTTCCGCGAGGTCGGTCTGTACAACAACGTGTGGAGCGTGATCATCGTCTTCACCGTGATCCAGGCGGCGTTCGGCACCTACCTGCTCTCGGCGGTCTACGGCACGTTCCCGAAGGAGGTGCTCGAGGCGGCATCCATCGACGGCGCCACCCGGTGGCAGATCCTCTGGCGTGTGATCTTCCCGATCAGTCGCCCGACCCTGTCGGTGCTGCTCATCTTCTTCTTCATCTGGACGTGGAACGAGTTCCTCATCCCGCTGACGTTCCTCGTCTCGAACGAGAACCAGACGGTGCCGGTTGCCATCAGCGTGCTGCAGGGCGATCGCCTGATGGATGTCACGACCACCAGCGCCTCGGCGCTGTTGGGCCTGATTCCGACTCTTCTCTTCTTCCTCATCTTCCAACGCACGCTCACACGCGGCATCACAGCAGGAGCAGTCAAGTAATGAAGTTCACCGATGGGTTCTGGCAGTTGCGACCCGGGGTCACGGCCCTCTACGCGCAAGAGGCCTACGACATCTGGCAGGTCACCGACACCGCGGATGGCCCCGGTTTGCAGATCACGGCGCCTACGGCGGTCATCGCCAAGCGCGGCGACGTGCTCAACCGGGCCGTTCTCACGGTGACGCTCTCATCGCCCCTCGAGGGCGTCGTGCGTGTGCGCATCGCGCACCACGAGGGCGGCCGGCGCGAGCCGGGCTTCGAGCTGCCGGGTGCCGTCGCGGGCGGTGTGGGCAGAGCATCGGTCACCGAATCCGGCGGCTCGTTGACCTCGGGCCCGCTCACCGCGCGGATCACGCGGGGTGCGCCCTGGTCGCTCTCGTTCGAAGAGGGTGGTCGCCGCCTCACCAGCAGCGGGCACAAGGCGCAGGGCTACATGCAGCTCGCCCCGGATGCGCAAGTCGATTCGGGGATCGCCGGAAACGCCCGTGCCGCGCAGGCACGACCTGCGGCGAGCACGTTCGTGCACGAGCAGCTCGACCTGGGCGTGGGTGAACTGATCTACGGGCTCGGCGAGCGGTTCGGTCCCCTGGTCAAGAACGGCCAGAGCGTTGAGATCTGGAACGCCGACGGTGGCACGTCGAGCGAGCAGGCGTACAAGAGCGTGCCGTTCTTCCTCTCGAGTCGCGGCTATGGGGTGCTGGTCAATGACTCGGGGCATGTGTCGTTCGAGATCGGGTCCGAGGCGGTCGAGCGCACGCAGTTCTCGGTTTCGGGCGAGACGCTCGAGTACTTCGTGATCGCGGGGCCGACGCTCAAGGAAGTGCTCGAGCGGTACACCGGCCTCACCGGCCGCCCGCCGGTCGTGCCGGCGTGGTCGTACGGTCTCTGGCTCTCGACGAGCTTCACGACCGACTACGACGAAGAAACCGTGACCTCGTTCATCGACGAGATGGCGCGGCGCGAGCTGCCGATCTCGGTCTTCCACTTCGACTGCTTCTGGATGCGCGAGTTCAACTGGTGCGACTTCGAGTGGGACCCCCGGGTGTTCCCGGATCCCGACGGGATGCTCGACCGGTTGCACGAGCGTGACCTGCGGGTGTGCGTCTGGATCAACCCGTACATCGCGCAGCGATCGCCGCTGTTCGCCGAAGCCGAGGCCGCGGGCTACCTCGTTCGCCGCGCCGACGGATCGGTCTGGCAGTGGGACCTCTGGCAGGCGGGGATGGGCCTGGTCGACTTCACCAACCCCGACGCGACGGCCTGGTTCCAGGGCAAGTTGCGCGCATTGGTCGATCAGGGTGTCGACTGTTTCAAGACCGACTTCGGCGAGCGGATCCCGGTCGACGTGGTCTGGCACGACGGCGCCGACCCCGCGCGCATGCACAACCTCTACACGCACCTCTACAACAAAGCCGTTCACGACGTTCTGGTCGACGCCCGCGGCGCCGGCAATGCCGTGCTGTTCGCGCGCTCGGCGACGGCCGGTGGGCAGACGATGCCCGTGCACTGGGGAGGGGATTCGACCTCGACGTTTCCGTCGATGGCCGAGACGCTGCGCGGTGGTCTGTCGCTGTCCCTCAGCGGGTTCGCGCACTGGAGTCACGACATCGGCGGCTTCGAGGGAACTCCGGACGCCTCGGTGTTCAAGCGCTGGACAGCCTTCGGCCTGCTCGGCAGCCACAGCCGCTTCCACGGCTCGCAGTCCTACCGGGTGCCGTGGATGTTCGACGACGAGGCCGTCGAGGTCACGCGCGTCTTCACCCGCCTGAAGATGCGTCTCATGCCGTACCTGTTCCAGGTCGGGATCGATGCGACGCGCACGGGTGCGCCCATCATGCGTCCTATGGTGCTGGAGTTTCCGGATGATCCGGGTGCCGCGTACCTCGACCGCCAGTACATGCTGGGCCGCGACATCCTGGTCGCCCCGGTATTCACCGAGTCGGGTGAGGTCGACTTCTATCTGCCCCCGGGCACGTGGACGCATCTGCTGACCGGTGAGAAGGTCGAGGGGGGCGGCTGGCGACGCGAGCAGCACGGTTTCCTGAGCCTGCCGATCTACGTTCGCCCCGGTGCCGTGCTGCCCTGGGGTGCCCGCGAAGATCGGCCCGACTACGACTATCTGGAGGGTTTGACGTTGCGTGTCTTCCCGGGTGGGAGCGGTACCATCGACATCTCGGTCACAACGCCAGACGGGCGCATGGAGACGTTCTCCGCGGACCGCGCGGAGGTGACCGAATGAGCAAACAGGGCAACGCCGATTTCCGCGATTCGGGGCTTGTCTTCCCCGACGGATTCACGTTCGGGTCGGCAACGGCGTCGTATCAGGTGGAGGGCGCGTTCGACGAGGATGGCCGCGGCCCCTCGATCTGGGACACCTTCAGCAAGACCCCCGGCGCGGTCTGGAATGGCGACACGGGCGACGTCGCCTGCGATCATTACCACCGGGTGGAGTCCGACCTCGATCTGATGCAGGACCTGGGTCTCGGGGCGTACCGGTTCTCGATCGCCTGGCCTCGCATCCAGCCCACCGGCACGGGTGCGCCGAACCAGGCGGGCATCGATTTCTATTCGCGCCTGGTGGACGGGTTGCTCGAGCGAGGCATCCGTCCCGTCGCGACGCTGTACCACTGGGATCTGCCGCAGCCGCTCGAGGATGCGGGCGGGTGGCCCGTGCGCGCGACCGCCGACGCCTTCGAGCGCTACGCGGAGATCATGGGCGCAGTCCTCGGCGACCGCGTGCACACCTGGACAACGCTCAACGAGCCGTGGTGCTCGGCCTACCTCGGGTACGGCCAGGGGGGTCATGCACCGGGTCGCCACGAACCTGCCGCGGCACTCGCCGCGGTGCACCACCTGAACCTGGCCCACGGGCGTGCCGTGCAGGCTCTCCGCGCGACGTCGACGGGCGATCCGGAGTACTCGGTCACGCTCAACTTCCACGTACTTCGTGGCGTGGAGAACAGCCGCGGGGAGGACGCCGCCGACGCGATGCGACGTATCGATGCCTTGGCCAATCGTGCATTCACAGGTCCCATGCTCCGCGGGGAATATCCCGCCGATCTGCTCGAGGACACGGCATCCGTCACGGACTGGGCTTATGTGCAGGATGGCGATCTCGCCCAGATCCACCAGCCGATCGATGTACTCGGGGTGAACTACTACTCCACCGCCACCGTGCGCCTCTGGGACGGCGAGTCACCCCAGCAGCAGAACGATGGTCACAAGGGCGCGGAGGGCGGCACGGCCTGGCCGGGCAGCAACGGCATCGTCGAGTTCGTCGAGCAGCCGGGGCCCTACACGGCCATGGGCTGGAACATCGCGCCCGAAGGTCTGGAAGAGCTGCTCCTGTCGCTGCGCCAGCAGTTCCCCGACCAGGCGCTCATGGTCACCGAGAACGGGGCTGCCTTCGATGACGTCGTCGCCGAGGACGGCTCGGTGCCGGACCCCGAGCGCTTGGACTATCTGCGCCGTCATTTCACCGCCGCACACAGGGCGATGCAGGCGGGGGTCGATCTGCGGGGGTACTTCGTGTGGTCGCTGATGGACAACTTCGAGTGGGGCTATGGCTACGCCAAGCGGTTCGGGATCGTCCGCGTGGACTTCGACTCCCTCGAGCGCACCGTCAAGGACAGCGGCCTCTGGTACCGCGAGCTCGCGCGCGCGGGCGTTCTTCCTGAGTAACCGGATCCCGGTATTCAGCGTGCGCCCAGCCTCGACCGCTCGGGGCGGGCGTACGCTGTGCCGGTGACTTCGCTGATTTTCACCCACGAACCGGATGCCTCGCGGTACACGTTGCACAACGGGTCGAACCTCGTGAGCGCCCTCGACTACCGCGATGACGGACGCACCATTGCGCTGACCCGCGCATACACGGTCCCCACCTTCCGTGGCCACGGCTACGCCGGCGAGATCGTGAACCGAGCCGTGACAGAACTCGAGCAGGCCGGGGACCGCAAGGTCCTCCCGGTGTGCTGGTACGTGGCGGAGTGGTTCGAGGCGCACCCCGATCGCGCCGGGATCCTCGCCGAGCGCACCCGCGCGTAACGGTTCGAGCGCGCCGTGCGCACGAAGACAGGCATTCGCACCAATACAGGCTGATTCCGCGCAAATCTGCCTGTATTCGTGTGATCGCCTGCACCGGTGCGCGCCGATCCACAGCACGCTCGGCCCACCCCTATGCTGGCCGGGTGGATACGGAGCAGGCCTTCATCACCGTCGCCGTCGTGTTCGAGGCCGCCGGCGCTCTCGCGATGATCATCGGCGCGGCCATCGCGATCGTGCTCGGCATCCGTGCGCTCGCCCGCGGAGACGGTGGTAGCGCGGCTTTCACGACGCTCCGCACGACCTTCGGCGGCGCGATCCTGCTCGGGCTCGAGGTTCTCGTCGCCGCGGACTTGCTGCGCACGATCACGTCGAAGCCGTCGCTCGAGGATGCCGTGATCCTCGGCATCATCGTGCTGATCCGAACCATCCTGTCGATCTCGATTCAGATCGAGATCGAGGGTGTCCTACCGTGGCGGCGCGCGCTGCTCACGAGTGGTGCCAGTGTCGTCGCGAACGAGGTGACGCGGGATCGGCGGGCCAGCGCCGACCGGACCTAGTCGCGCCCCTGAGGTGCGTCAAGCCCCTTGGTTCGAGCTCGGATCCGGGTGATGGTTGACTCGCCCACCCGACCCGAGCACGAGGAGATCCGATGAACTCGTCACGCGACGAACTACCCGAAGGTGTCATCGACGCCGATCCGACCGGAGGGTGGCAGAGCGGCGACACCGCGAATCGAACCTCGGATGAACCGGTCTCTCCCGATGCGCCGATCGAGGGTTCCGAGCCGGGCCAGACCGCCGACCCGGACCTGAGTGATGACGTGACCGACGAATCCGTTGAGAACGACGGCCGCACTGATGGCGATGACAGGAGCGACTCATGACCTCGGGAGAATCCGCGCACGATAACACCCCCACGGAGAAGGCCACGGCGGAGCGGGATTCCGCCCACGACTCGCCGATCGTCCGAACCGGGGATGTCGTGCAGACCGAGCCCGCGATGGACATGAACGATACGTCCACCTCCGAGAAGATCGACGGCATCGTCGTCCAGACGCATGCCGATCATGCCGCCGATGGGCAGGACCGCATCATCGAGATCCTGAAGCAGCGCCTCGATCAGGTGGGCATCGACATGTCGGACGACGAGATCGCCCAGCTCGCGAAGGACTGACTCTCGACGAACCGCGCACGGGGATCCGGGCCGATGTCGGCGCTCCCGCATAGCGTGGGAGCATGCGCATCCTGCACACCTCCGACTGGCATATCGGGCGCTCGTTCCACGGGCACTCGACGATCGCCGCGCTCGCGGTGGTGCTGGACGAACTCGTGTTGCAGGTCGCCGAGCGCGAGGTCGATCTCGTCGTGTTGGCCGGTGATGTCTTCGATTCCGCGACGCCCGCCGCGGGCTGCTATCCGCTGCTGACCGACACCCTCGCCGCGATCCGTGCTGCGGGGGCAGAGGTCGTTGTCACGAGCGGCAACCACGACAGCGCCGCCCGGCTCGGCTTCCAGGCGCCATTCGCCGCGGCAGCAGGCATCCACATCCTCACTCGTCCCGATCGCGTCGGCGTCCCGGTGACGCTCCACGACGAGCACGGCCCGGTGCATGTCTATGGCATCCCGTTTCTCGAGCCCTCGCTCGTGCGACATGTCTGGCCGGACGTGACGCTGCGGACACAGGAGCAGACGATGGGCCAGGCGATGCGGCTCGTGAATGACGATCGGGCCGAGCGTGGCGGGCGCTCGATCGCGATCGCGCACTGCTTCGCCGCAAGCGTCGAGGCGACGCCGGGCGTCGAGCGTGAGATTCGGCAGGGCACGCTCGATGTCGTTCCGCTGTCGACCTTCGACGGCCCCGACTACGTCGCGCTCGGCCACATCCACGGACGCAACGAGATCTCCGCGCGGGTGCGGTACGCGGGTGCTCCGCTGCACTACTCGTTCGGTGAGCAGCACAAGCCACGCGGTTCGTGGCTGATCGACCTGGATGCGGCGGGCCTGGCGGCGGTCGAATGGGTGCCCCTCGCGGTGCCACGACGCCTCGTCACGATCACCGGAACGCTCGACGAGCTGCTGACCGATGCCCGCTTCGATGCCGAGGCAGACGCCTGGGTGTGCGCGCAGTACACCGACACGACGCCGCAGCGCGACCCGATGCGGAAGCTGCTCGCGCGTTTTCCGCACTGCGCGACCGTGCAGCACATCCCGGCGTCCGTGCCAGAGGCAACCGAGCGCTCGTACTCGGCGCGGGTGCGCGAAGCGCGGGACGACAGCGAGTTGATCTCGGCCTTCCTGGCGCACGTGAGGCAGGGTCAGGCCGCGGATGAGGCCGAGGCCGAGATCCTGGCTGACGTGATCGTGGAGGGCACCGACCAGCGGATTGTCGCCGAGCGTCAGAGCGATGAAGGTACGAAAGTTGCCCACGAACGTTCGAGGAACGGCGTGCTCGCGTGAGGATGCATCGGCTCGAGATCGAGGGTTTCGGGCCGTTCCGGCGCCCCCAGACCGTCGACTTCGACGCCTTCGCCGAGGACGGCATCTTCGTCATCTCGGGCCGGACGGGTGCGGGCAAGTCCAGCATCCTCGACGCGATCTGTTTTGCGTTGTACGGGTCGGTCCCGCGCTACGACACGGGTGAGAAGCGTCTGCGCAGCGACCACAGCGGTCCGGACGATCCGACACTCGTCGCGCTGGAATTCAGCGCCGGTGGCGAGCGCTGGCGGGTGGAGCGGTCACCGGAGTACGACCGTGCAAAGCGCAACGGATCGGGAACGACGACGGCCCCACCGCAGGCGCGATTGTTCGTCGAGACGAAGGGCGGCTGGGAGGGCCGCGCGGCACGTCCTCGCGATGTCGGCGAGGCGCTCCACGAGATCCTTCCGCTCACGCAGGAGCAGTTCCTTCAGGTGGTCCTCCTGGCCCAGAACCGCTTCGCGCGGTTTCTGCTCGCCACGCACGGCGAGCGGCAGGCTCTGCTGCGCACTCTCTTCGGTACGCGCCGCTTCGAGGAGTACGAGCACGCGCTCGAGCAGCGCCGCAAGGAGTCCGAAGCGCGCGTCGCCGGCGATGGTGACACCCTGGCGCACCGCCTCGATGACGCGGAGCGGCTGATCGCGGATCACGACCTCGGGGGAGAGGATGCCGGGGGTGGGGCGCCCACGAACGCCACGCCGCAAAGGGATAACCCCTCATGGCGGATCGACGCGGTGCGGCAGGCGGCGGAGCGTGCGGCGTATCGCGCTGAGACCGCAGCCCTCGCACAAGACGCCGCTCGCGTCGCGCGGGATGCCGCGGAGGTCGCCCTCGCGGAGGTACTCGCCCGTCGCGACCTGCAGGTGCGCCGCGACCGTGCGCGTCACAGCGTTGCGGCTCTCGAGGCGGATGCGGCTCGAATCCAGACCGTCCGTGACGAGCGCGACACCGCGACTCGCGCCGACCTGGCACGTGAGGGAATTCGAGCACTCGAGCTGGCACGCGCCGACACCGAGCGGGCGAACGATGCTCGCCGAATCGCGCTCACGCAGTGGCGGGCACTGGCTGCCCCGGGCGATGCCGACGGCACGTGGCCGAGCACCACCGGACTCGCCACGCGGATCGATGAGGTCAAGCACGCCGTCGGCGGATGGCGGCTCCTGCTCGCGCGCGAAGAGAGCATCGCCGAGCGCCGTGCCGAGCTCGCGCAGAGCCGAGCCGATCTCGCAGCCCTGCGGGTAGCCGTGGATGCCAGCCGTGCCGAGCGTGACGCCGTCGTGGCGCGTCGCGATCACCTCGACGCGCGACTCATCGAACTCGCGCCCAGCGTCGGGGGGCGGGCTGCCGCCGAATCCCGCCTCGCCGAGCTCGATGCCCGTTCGGCCGCCGCCGCGGAGGCCGAACGCCTCGCGGACGAAGCTGCAAGGGCCGAACGGGCGGCCCTGACGGCGGATCGAGCGCTTGCCGACGCATCCGTCGCCCTGGCAGATCTTCGCGAGCGCCGCCTGCGTGGACACGCGGGCGAACTCGCCGCACAACTCGTGCCGGGTGAGCCGTGTGCCGTGTGCGGGGGCCTGGACCACCCCGCGCCCGCTCCGCGCGGGGACGATCCCGTCAGCGCCGACGACATCGAGTCGGCCGAGGCGCGGGTCGTCGTCGCCGTGTCTCTGCAGCGTGAAGCGTCCGAAGCGCTGGCGGCCGTCCGGCAAGCGGCCGCGGGAGCGCGGGGGCGCGCGGGAGATCGATCGGCCGAACAGCTTGCCGACGAGCGCGCCGAGGCCGCGCGGGCGCTCGCGATCACCACGCAGGCCGAGCTCGAGGTGGCCCAGCTGCGCACGGAACGCGACGATTGCGTGACGTCCCTCGATGCGCTCGACGCAGCGCTTGCGGAAGCGGCGCCGCGCATCGAGACCCTCGATCGGTCTCTCGTCGTCCTCGGAGCGAGCATCGCATCGGACGACGAAGCGCTGGCCGAAGCACGTGGCGGGTTCCCGTCCGTCGCCGAGCGAATCGCGGACGCGGAGAGTATCGCCGAAGTGGCAGAGCGACTTCGCGATGCGATCACGACGGCCGAGCGCTGCACGAGCGCCGAGTCGGCCGCGCGGGCGCGGCTGGAAGACGATCTCGTCGCCGCCGGGTTCGAGTCCGCGGATGCCGCCGTCTCAGCACTCCGTGACAGCGCGGCGCGAGTCAGCCTCGACGAGACCATCCGTGAACACGAGACGGCGCTCTCAGCGGCCAAGTCGGTGCTGCTCGACCTCGAGTTGCAGCTGTTGCCCGAGGAACCGATTGACACCCGCAGCGCCGAAGCCGCGCGCCAGGACACTCGGGAGGCCTGGACCGGCGCGGTACAGAAGACCCTCGCGGCCGACCAGACCCGCGACCGCCTCTGGGAACTCGTCACGCAGGCCGAGGCGGCTCAGTCGGGAATCGCCGCGGCCCTCGCCGAACACGAAACGATTGAACGCCTCGCCCACACGGTGGCGGGCAAGGCGCCCAACACGCACCGGATGAAGCTCGAGACCTTCGTGCTGGCGGCCGAACTCGAAGAGATCGTGCAGGCGGCGAACCTGCGTCTTCATGACATGTCGGATGGCCGCTACCGCCTCCTGCACTCGGACTCGCTCGCCGCGCGCGGCGCCGCCTCCGGCCTCGGCCTCGACGTGCTGGACGCCTATACGGGGCGCCCGCGCCCCCCGCACTCGCTCTCCGGCGGAGAGACCTTCCTCGCCTCCCTCGCGCTGGCGCTCGGCCTCGCGGAGGTCGTCACGGGGCGCGCCGGGGGAATCGAACTCGACACGCTGTTCATCGACGAAGGCTTCGGCTCACTCGATGCCGAAACTCTCGACACGGCCATGCGTACCCTCGACGAACTGCGCCAGGGCGGCCGGACCGTCGGGGTCATCAGCCACGTCGAGGCGATGAAGGACCAGATCCCCGCGCAGCTGGTCGTCGCCGTCGCGGAAGACGGCTCGAGCGAGGTCGCGGCCCACGCCATCCTGCCCGTCTGATTCAGGCGGGCGACCACTGATTCAGGCGGGCGACCACGTCGAAACGCGGTCCAGCTCCTCGAGCTCAGCCGCGGACAGCTCCAGGGTGCCGGCGGCGAGCAGATCGGCCACCTGGTCCACGCGTGACGCGCTCGCGATCGGCGCCGCAACCGTCGGCTGGGCGCGCAACCACGCCAGCGCGGTCGTGGCGATCGATGCGCCGTGCGCGGCACCGATCGACTCGAGCGCATCCACGATTGCCAGGCCCTCCGGCGTGGCGTACTTCGCGGCACCCTTCGCCCGCGGCGAGGTGCCCGCGGCATCCGGGACATCCGCCGAGCGATACTTGCCCGTCAAGAACCCGGCCGCCAGGGCGTAGTAGGGCACGAGTCCCAGGTCGAACTCTTCGGCGACGGGGACGATGGTCTCTTCCACGGTGTTGCGGTGCACGAGGTTGTAGTGCGGCTGCACCGCAAAGGGCAGCGCGCTTCCCGCCGCGGTCGCGTAGCCGACCCACTCGCGGATGCGGTCGGCGGAGTAGTTCGACACGGCGGTGTGACGCACGAGCCCGTCTGTCACGAGGTCACCGAACGCGGCTACGGTCTCTTCGAGGGGCACCGTTTCGTCGTCGTAGTGTGCGTAATACAGGTCGATCGTGTCCACACCGAGGCGCTTCAGGGATGCCTCCGCGGCCGCGCGGATGTTCTTCGGCGCGAGGCCGCGGAAGTCCGGGTGCTGGCTGACCTTCGTGGCGATGATGACGTTCTCGGGGCGCCTGGAAGCGAGCCACTCACCGATGATGCGCTCGCTGTCGCCACCAGAATTGCCCGGAACCCAGGCGCTGTACGAATCGGCGGTGTCGATGAAGTTGCCGCCTCCACCGTGGAACGCGTCGAGGATGCGGAAGGACTCGTCGCGATCCGCTGTCCACCCGAAGACGTTGGCGCCGAGGCAGAGGGGAAAGACATCGAGATCGCTGCGACCGATACGGGTCATGCTGCTCCTTGCTCAGAGAGGTATGCCGCCCCATGGGCACCGATGATCAGCCTAGGCTGGAGGAATGAAGACCGGCACCTTGTGGACAGTCATCGGCGTCATCGTCGCCATCATCATCGCGTGGGTACTCGTGAACGTTCTGTTCTCGGTGCTCGCGTTCGTCTTCAAGCTGCTGGCGGTCGCGGTCGTGGCACTCATCGTGTTCGTCATCCTGCGGATGGTGTTCGCACGATCGTCGGACGACTGACGCCCTACAGCCCGTAGTCGGCGCGGAAGCTCTCCCAGAGAGCCGCGCTGCACGTCGCGACGACCTCGTCCCACAGTTGCGTCGCGCCGTCCTGTGCACGGTCCGAGACGGCCTTGATGATGCGCAGCGGCACACCGAACTCGCCGGCGACATACGCGTAGGCATAGGCCTCCATGTCGACCAGCACAGCGTCGAGGTCGCGGATCCGGACGACGGCATCCGCATCGTCGACGAAGATGTCGCCCGTGGCGATCGCGTGGCCGTCGTTCGGTAGGTCGATGCGGGCGGGCAGCGAGACGTGTTGCCCGACGATGCCATCCAGGTCGCTGACATCGTGCTGCAGCACGGTACCGACCTCATGCACGGCCGCCTCGAGTTCGGGGTCGAGGGCACCGGCAGTGCCGACCACCACGATCTCCGTATACTCGCGAGCCGACAGGGCGCGCGTGAGGGCGACGGCCGCCTTCAACTTGCCCGGTCCGGTGACGAGGCGGTCGAAACCGTCGATCTGAGCGGGAAAGGCCACGAGTTCGGCGTCCAGCGCCGCGACGAGAAGTCTCACGGTCACCCATTCTGTCCCGTTACGGCCGCGAAACACGCATCGGGCAAGCTGAGCGGGTGCCGTCGCCCGACCGGCACCCCGAGGAGTCACGTGCTGAGCTACGCCGACTATCTGCAGCTGTTGCCGAAGACCGAGCTGCACTGTCACTTCACGTCCACCATGACCGCCGAGCTGTTCGTCGCACTCGCCAGCAAGCACGGCGTCGAGTTGCCCACGAGCGATCCGGCCCGTTTGTTCGCGTATGCAGACCTGCGTGAGTTCTTGGTGGGTTTCGAACTCGCCCACGACGTGCTGCGCGACCCCGAAGACATCGAGGCGGTCGCGCTCGAGGGTGTTCGGGTCGGCACCCTGGCGGGGCTCCGGTATCGCGAGTACTACGTCAATCCGCAGTACTTCATTGCGCGAGGAATGTCCTACGCCGATGTGCTGGACCCCCTCATATCGGGGCTTTCGGCCGCGGAGGCGCAGTACGGGGTTGGATTCCGTATCGTCGTCGCGGTCAATCGTGCGGAGAGCGGTACCGAAGCCATCCGTCTTGTCGAACTCATGGCCGAGAACCCGCGACCGAGTGTCGTCGGACTCGGGATGGATGATCTGACGCCCGAGGGGCTCGAAGCGCCCGAACGGTTCGCCGAGGCGTTTGCGCTTGCCCGGAGCGCAGGCCTCCGCCTCACCGCTCACGTCGGCGAGACCGATCGGTCCGAGGCGCACTCGGTGCGTTTCGCGATGCACGACCTCGGCGTCGACCGCATCGACCACGGCTACCGTGTGCTCGATGATCCCGACCTCGTCGCGGAGGCGCGCGATCGTCGCCTGCCGTTCTGCGCGACCCCCGTGTCGACGACGATCTGCTCCGACTGGCGGCTCACGCCCGATCACCGCATCGCCCGCATGATCGAGGCCGGGCTCGCCGTCAACATCTCTACGGACGACGCCATGTTCTTCCGCACCGACATCGGTCGCGAGTTTCGCGAAGCCCTGCCGGCTCTCGGTGTCGACGCGGCGACCGCGCGTTGGATCGCGTTCAACGGGATCGATGCCGCGTTCTGCGACGATGATCAGAAGGCGCGTTTGCGCGCACGGTTCACGGCCGAGTTCACGGCCCTCGACGCTCTCTTTCAGCTCGACGCTCTGCCCCAGGAGGATTGACGCATGGACATGGCCTATTTCTCGACCGGATACTCGGTGAACCTGCCGGATTGGATCGCCGAAGAACTGCACGGGGTGCCTGACATCATTCCCGACCGCGAAGACCGGATGGCTCTCGTGCACCGCCTCGCCGACCGTAACTGGCGCGAGGGGAACGGCGGACCGTTCGCTGCACTCGTGGCCGAGTCCGACACCGGGCGCATCGTGTCGGTCGGGGTCAACGTCGTCCTCGGCAGTGGGATCTCGTCGGCCCACGCCGAGGTCACCGCGCTCGGCACGGCGCAAGCCCGGGTCGGATCGTGGGATCTCGGGGCCGAAGGGCTCTCGCCCCACGAGCTCGTCGTCAACTGGCGCCCCTGCGTGCAGTGCTACGGGGCCACGATGTGGTCCGGCGTGCGCACGCTCATCGTCGCGGGCTCGGGTCCCGAGCTCGAAGAGATCAGCACCTTCGACGAGGGGCCGATGGTCGCCGACTGGGCCGAGCAGTTCGAGGCGCGCGGCATCGAGGTCGTGCAGGACGTGCTGCGCGACGAGGCGCTCGCGGTGTTCCGCGCCTATCGTGCTGCGATCGACAGCGGCGGCGTCGTGGTCTACAACGCCCGCTCGGGGGAGTAGGACCGGGCTGCCGGGCTTTACGTGATCGGTCAGCGGGGGACATCCGCCGGCAACACGAACCGACTTAGGCTGAGTCATGGCGCACTCAGACACCTCCCCCTTCGCGGGAGCCTCCGGCACGGTCGTCGCAATCGTCGGCACCGAATCGGCCGGGGCGCTCGCAACTCTCGAGGGCATCCCGGGGGTAGAAACCTTGACGCTGCGAGACGCGGATCCGGCGACGGCCGTTCGCCGCATTTCGGCCTGCAGCACCCCATGGATCGTGCACGATGCCGATCCCCTCGAACACGTCGCGGCCGCGTGGGTCGAGCTCTACGAAGAACGCGCGACCCTCGGCACGCTCGAGGTCGAGATCGAGACCGCTCTCGCTCACTTCGAGGAGGGCACCGCGCTGATGCCCGACTACTACATCGTCCTCGACCCGGATGCGGCGGACGGCACCTGGCGGCACTGGTGGTGCGGGGCACTGGGTTTTCGTGCTCCCCGGCGGGTGTTGCCCGCGGCATCCCCATCCGCTCCCGGTGACACGGCGATGCGGCGGATGCTCACGGCGCTTCCGACCTCACGCCCGTGGCCGTCGCCCGTCTCATGGTTGCCCGGCCTCGCGTTCGAGATCCCGGATCGCGTCGGTCTGCGCGACCTCGCTCCGGACGCGGACGCGGCGGCCTGATTCGTCTCAGTCCGAGGTGAGGTCGGGAAGGGCCTGTCGCAGCTCGTCGAGCCACACCTGCGCGTTGCCGTCCGAGGGGGCACGCCAGTCGCCCCGCGGCGAGAGCG
The DNA here is from genome assembly GCF_054165885.1 of Microbacterium sp. HM-570. Lineage (NCBI taxonomy): Bacteria > Bacillati > Actinomycetota > Actinomycetes > Micrococcales > Microbacteriaceae > Microbacterium > Microbacterium sp. HM-570. The sequence goes on along the minus strand of NZ_CM135111.1, from coordinate 1,355,055 downwards.
ACCCCGCGGCGGAGACCTTCGGACCGTTCGGCAACGCCGAGCGCTTGAACTGGGCGAACCCGAAGTAGCGCTTCAGGAACACCTCGAGCCACCGCACGATCGTCGGCAGGTCGTAGGCGACCCGGGCGTCGTCGGGGAATCCCGGCGGCCAGCCCGAGGCATCCGCGTCCGCCCAGGCCGCGTGAGCGAGGAAGGCGATCTTGGAGGGGCGGAATCCGTACCGCAGCATGTGGAACAGCGTGAAGTCGTGCAGGGCGTACGGGCCGACGAGCGACTCGGTCGACTGTGTGACACCGGAAGCGTCTGCGGGCACGAGCTCGGGGCTGATCTCGGTGTCGAGCACCGACTGCAGCACGGCGGCTTCTGCCGCATCCACACCCTCGCCCGCGGCTATGACCCACCGGATGATGTGCTGGATGAGCGTCTTGGGCACGCCGGTGTTAACGGCGTAGTGGCTCATCTGGTCTCCGACGCCGTACGTCGCCCATCCGAGCGCCAGCTCGGAGAGATCGGACGTGCCGATGACGATGCCGCCGTTCTGGTTGGCGAGTCGGAAGAGGTAGTCGGTGCGCAGGCCCGCCTGGACGTTCTCGAACGTCACGTCGTAGACCGGTTCGCCGCCGCTGAAGGGGTGCCCGATCTTCTCGAGCATTTCGTTGGCTGCGTCGCGGATGTCGATGGTCTCGATCGATGCGCCGACGGCCTCCGCGAGGGCGATCGCGTTCGATTTCGTGTGGTCGCTCGTCGCGAAACCCGGCATTGTGTACGCGAGGATGTCGGAGCGCGGCCGTCCCATCCGATCCATCGCGCGCGCGACGACGAGCAACGCGTGGGTCGAGTCGATCCCGCCGCTGACACCGATGACGGGCTTCGGCCCGCCGATCGCACTCAGACGCTGCACGAGACCCGTGACCTGGATGTTGAACGCCTCGTAGCAGTCCTGGGCGAGGCGCGCCGGGTCGTCGGGCACGAACGGGAAGCGGTCGAGGGGGCGCCGAAGCCCCGTCTCGCGTGCGGGAACGCCGAGCGTAAAGGGCACGGTCACGAACGAGCCGGTGCGTGCGGCGTGGGTTCGGCGGTTGTCGTCGAACGTGCCCTGGCGGGCGCGATCCTGGCGGATTCGGTCGAGGTCGACATCCGCGACCGATCGGCGCGGACCATCGGGAAAGCGCTCCGTCTCGGCGAGGAGGCCGCCGAGCTCGTAGATCATCGTCTGGCCGTCCCAGGACAGGTCGTTGGTCGACTCGCCCTGGCCCGCGGCGGCGTAGACGTAGGCCGACAGGCAGCGGAACGACTGGGCACGGCAGAGGATCGCGCGCTCGTCGGCGCGGCCGATCGTGATGGGGCTGCCCGACAGGTTCAGAAGCACCGTCGCACCCGCGAGGGCGGCCTCGGACGAGGGCGGAATCGGAACCCACACGTCCTCACACACCTCGGCGTGCAGCACGAGGCCGGGCACGTCCTCCGCCGCGAACAGCAGGTGCGGGCCGAAGGGTGCCTCCACTCCGCCGACCGAGATCCAGCGTGCCTCATCCCCACCGAGTTCGTCGCCCGCGGCGTACCACCGGCGCTCGTAGAACTCGCGATAGGTGGGCAGATAGGACTTGGGTACGACGCCGAGCAGTTCCCCGTCGTGGATCACCATGGCGCAGTTGTACACACGGTTGCGATGCCGCAGCGGCGCGCCGACGACGAGCACGCTCATCAGATCGCGGGATGCGTCGACCAGGTGCGAGATCGCGGCCTCGGTCGCATCCAGCAGGGCGTCTTGCAGAACCAGATCGTCGATCGCGTAGCCGGTCAGGCAGAGTTCGGGAAAGACGGCGACCGCGACGGCATCGTCGTGGCACTCGCGGGCCGTCTTGAGGATGGCCTCGGCGTTCGTGGCGGGATCAGCAATGCGCACCGGGATCGTGCAGGCCGCCACGCGCGCAAAGCCGTGGCGGTAGGCGTTGCGGAACGGAAGGCCGTCGGTCATCACCCCAGTCTGGCACCAAGTGGACGCGGGGTGCCGGTTGCTCAGGGCCGGGTTCAGGAGTGCGGGTGGTGGGCGAACCAACCGCCGGTGACGTGAACCGACGGCGAGAAGGACTCGCCACCCCCGGCGTCCGGCCCACCCTCGCCCTCCGCCTCGGCCCCCAGCATCCGCCGTGTGAGATGCGATCGCCCACTCATCAGGTCGGCGAGCGCGGCCTCGAGGTGCTCATCGCCGACCTCTTCGCTCCGGCTTGCAGCGATCAGAACGCTCCGGCGCATGAGCTCCTTCGCGAACGAACCCGTGACGCCCTCGGTCTGCGCGGCCGCCGCCGTCAACGCTGCTTCGCTGTAGGGCAGGCCGTGCGCGTAGCGGCGGAAGAGGCGATCCCGTTCGGGGAGCGCCGGCAGCGGAATCTCGACCGCCAGGTCGACGCGGCCGGGACGCTCGGCGAGCGCACGCTCGAGCACCTCGATGCGGTTGGTCGTCATGAGAAATGCCACGTCCGCGTCGCCGTCGAGCCCATCCAGGGCCTCGAGGACTTCGAACAGCAGCGGCTGTGGCGAGGAATGCCGTTCCATCGCGACGAGGTCGATGTCTTCGAGGACGACGATCGACGGGGTGAACGCCCGCGCGATCTCGGCCGCGGCACCGATGAAGCGGATGCTCGAACCGGTCAGCAGCACGATCGTGGTGTCGACCGATCGGGTCAGCAGGTGACGGATCGTGAGGGTCTTACCGGTGCCCGGCGGGCCGTACATGAGCACCCCGCGCTTGAGGTGCTGACCCGCGGCGAGCAGCAGGTCGCGGTGCTCGCCGATGCCGATGACGTGCTGCACGATCTCGTCGAGCACCCCCTCGGCGAGGATGACGTCGTCGCTATCGACCCGGGGCCGGGAGAGGAAGGTCGCTCCCGCATCGCCGCGCCCGAACTCCGTCGGCGTGAACGAGAGCACCTGGCCGCGCAGAACACTGTGCTCGATCATGAGGCCGCGGAGCCGGGCGAGGAACGACGAGACCGCGTCGGGGTCGGCACCCATGACCTCGAGGGTCGCGGCAGGGCGTCCGTACTGCGGTGACGCCGCCCGTTGCGCGAGGGCGATCGGTTGCCCCGCGTGCGAGATGAGTCGCACCCCCATGGCGACGACGCGGCGGCTCGATGATGGTCCTGTCGCGCGCTCGGCGAAGTCCACCGGCCCGACGTCGAATCGCACGTGCGGATTGTTGACCAGCTCGGCCAGGCCGTTGTGTAGACGCTGTTCGCCGCCGCTCACCCCGATCAGCCTGCCCCCCGTCTCGGCCGAGATCAGATCGAGTGCGATATCCGCATCGACGAGTCGATGATCGGCGATCACTTCGAGCACAACGGGGACCTGCGCGGCATCCGAACCCAGATGCTCGCTGATCAGATCGCCGAGCGGCGTCCGGGCCCCGCGCGCCTCGTCCTGTTGCGCGGCATTCACGTGTTCGAGGTATCGCGCTACCTGACGCATCAGGGCGCGGTCGTCTTCGTTCAGCATGCATCCTCCCGAGGGGAGCCTATGCCGGAGCGCCCACATAGGCTTATGCGAATGAGCACGGCACCGCCCGAAGAGCCCCCGCGCACGCAGGAGATCAAACTCACCGACCGCCATCGCTGGCGCCTATTGGGTCTGTGTCGGTGTCGCCGCCCTTACGATCCTCGATCTGAGCAAGGTCAATGTGGCCCTGCCCTCGATCGAAAAGGCGTTCGGTACCGGATCGACCGAGCTGCAGCTCGTCGTCTCGGGCTACGTGCTGGCATTCGGCCTGGCTCTCGTCCCCATGGGGCGCCTCGGCGATCAGCGCTCCCGTCGCGTCCTGTTCATCGTCGGCCTGTCGCTCTTCACGGTGACGAGCCTCGCCTGCGCCCTGGCGCAGGACGTCACCTTCCTGCTCGTCGCGCGCCTGATCCAGGGTGTTGCCGCGGGCATCCAGATGCCGCAGGTGCTGGGACTGATCCAGCAGCTGTTCCGGGGCGCTGAGCGCGGCAAGGCCTTCGGTCTGTTCGGGGCGAGCATCGGCATCGCGACGGCGTTCGGGCCCACGCTCGGCGGGCTTGCGATTGCGATCGGCGGGCCGACCGACGGATGGCGCGGCATCTTCTGGATGAACGTTCCGCTCGCACTCATCGCGATCGCGGCGGCGATCTGGCTGTTGCCCGCCACGCGGACGAAGTCCCGGCGCAAGCTCTCCCTCGACCCGATCGGCATCCTGCTGTTCGGCCTCGCGATCGTGTCGCTGCTGTGGCCGTTCCTGTTCACGACGGGTTCGCCGAGCGATGACCCGAACCGGTGGTGGTTGCTCGTGCCATCCGTTCTCTTCATCGGGGCGTTCATCGTCTGGGAGCGCACGTACGAGGCTCGGGGCCACCAGCCGCTCGTTCCCCTCGGGCTGTTCGGGGTGTCGTCGTACCGCAACGGAACGGTCCTGGCGACGGCCTACTTCGCCGCCCTTCCGGCGCTGTTCCTGCTCACGACGTTGTTTCTGCAGACCGGCATCGGGCTCGAGCCGGTTTTCGCGGGCATGGTCACGATCGGGTTCGCGCTCGCGAGCGCGTTGACGTCGTGGTTCGGTGGTCTCTGGGTCAACCGCATCGGCCGCCCCCTCGTGGTGTGGGGTCTTGCGATCATGCTGGTGAGCACAGCGGGTCTCGTGTTCACGGCGCTCTACGTTCCCTCGGGCGCGATCATCTGGGTCATGGCGGGCATCATGATCGTGGCCGGTGCGGGCGGCGGACTCGTCGTCTCGCCCAATCAGACACTCGCCCTCGCCAACATCCCGCCCAAGCGCGGGGGACTAGCCGGGTCCGTCGGGCAGCTCGGTCAGCGCATCGGAACATCGATCGGCACCGCGATCGCTCTGGCCTTCTTCTACTCGACGGTCTACAGCGAGACCGACTCCGCACCGACCATCGTCGTCTACCATGACGCCTACGCGATCGGAATGGTCACGGTCGGTGTCGGCCTCGCGCTCGCCTTCATGATCTCGCTCGTGGACCTGACGGCGCGCGCCAAGAAGACGAAGTAGCCCCTGCGACGGAGGTCTATGGCCGGCCGGTGACGACGGATGCTCGACTGTCCGAGCCCGCGAGTAGGGTCGCAGACGGAGAGGGTCCCGTGCGTTATATCGAGAACGAAGGCCGGCTGGTCACGAGCGCGAGCGACCTCAAAGCCGCGTCGGAATGCGAGTTCGCCTGGGTGCGGGCGATCGATGCTCGCTTGGGTCGTATCGCCCAGGTCGTCGAGCCCGAAGACCTGACGCTGGAGCGTGCGGCGCGGCTGGGTGACCGCCACGAGCAGCGCGTGCTGGAGCAGTATCTGGCGGACGATCCAGATGGCGTGGCCACCATCGAGCAAGTGTGGTCGGGCGATGCTCCGGCGCTGGCCGAAGCAGTCCGACTCACGAATGCGGCTCTCGCCGACCCATCCGTACGGATCATCTATCAGGCGGCATTCGCGACCCCCGACTTCGTGGGTTTCGCCGACTTCCTGGTTCGCGACGAGAGCGGACGCTGGCTCGTTCAAGACACCAAGCTCGCCCGGAGGGCGCGTGTCACCGCGCTCATGCAGCTCGCGGCATACGTCCAGCGTCTCGACGATCTGGGTGTCGAGCGCTCGGATCGCGTCGAGCTCTTGCTCGGCGACGGCACGACGAGTTCGCACCTCGTCGACGACATCCTGCCCGTCTACCACCTGCGCTACGCGCGGCTCATCGAATTGATCCAGAGTCGTCACATCGAGCTCGGCGCGGCGGCAGAGCCGACGCCGTGGGGCGATGACCGGTACTTCGCGTGCGGTCGGTGCGCTACCTGCCAGGTCGAGGTCGACGCATCCCGCGATCTGCTGCTCGTCGCGGGCATGCGGCCGCTGCAACGCGCGAAGCTTCGGGAGGCGGGTATTCGCACGCTGGACGAGCTCTCGGTCGCGCAGACACCGCCCCCGAACATGAACGCCGACGTCTTCGGCCTTCTACGAACGCAGGCGCAGCTGCAGCGTGCCTCCGAGATCGCCGTGGCCGACGCGCCCGATGGCGCCGTGCCCGCGCCGGTGTATCGCGTTGTCGATCGAGCGGGACTCACGGCGCTGCCCCCGGCCGACCCGGGTGACCTGTTCTTCGACTTCGAGGGCGACCCGCTCTACACCGAGGGGACGGGCACGTGGACGGGCGCGGGCACGTGGACGGGCGCGGGCACCGAATGGGGCATCGACTACCTGTTCGGCTGGGTCGACGAGAGCGAAACGTTCTCGCGCCTGTGGGCGCACTCATTCGCGCAAGAACGCGTCGCCCTCCAGCGCTTCCTCGACTTCGTCGATGTGCATCGCGCGGCCCATCCGGGCATGCACATCTACCACTACGCCCCCTACGAGCCCACCCATCTGCTGGCGATGGCGGCTCGATACGGCACGGGCGAGGCGCAGGTCGATCGGCTGCTTCGCGATGGCGTCTTCGTCGACCTGTACCCGATCGTCCGTCGTGCCCTACGGGTGGGGTCGCGGTCGTACTCGATCAAGAAGCTCGAGCCGCTCTACATGGGCGCCGAGACACGCCAGAGCGACGTCCAGCGCGGCGACGAGTCGATCGTCCGCTATGTCGAGGCACGGATGCTTCAGGATGTCGGCGACGACGAGGGTGCGCGAGCGATCCTGGACGACATCGCCGACTACAACCGCTACGACTGCGTTTCGACCCGTCGCCTGCGCAACTGGCTCCGTGATCGTGCGGACGAGCTCGGGATCGTCGCAACCGCCGATCCCGAACCTGACGCCGCAGGCTACGAACCCTCGCCGCGCGCCGTTGCACTCACCGCGCTCGCCGAAGCGGCAGATGCGACGTCCGACGGCGACGAAGATTCCCGAGCACTCCGTCTCGGGTCGGCCGCGATCGACTACTACCCGCGCGAGGCGAAGAGCTTCTGGGCGACGCACTTCCTGCGCCTCCGCGAGCCCGTGTCGGTGTGGGAGCAGAGTCGCGATGTCGCGGTCTTGGATGTGGCGCGCTGCGAGGTCGTCGAAGACTGGCACCGGGCCGAGGGGCACCGGGTGGATCGACGCATGCTGCGTCTGCGTGGTGAACTCGCTCCCGGCACGCGCCTGTCGCCAGGAAGCGAGCCGTTCCTGCTCTACGAGCTGCCGGCGCCCTTCGCCTTCGAGGCCTCGCCGAGGTGGCTGCACGCCGATCACCGCGGCCGCGTGCTGGAAGAGCTGGAGGACGGCGCGATCATCGAGGAGCGCGCCCGAGTTGGATTCACCTGGGCGGCCCTGCCCATCGCGATTACCCCGGGCGCGCCGCCGCGTGCGCTGTCCCAGCAGGTCGCGATCGACGAGTGGGCCGACCGCGTGATCGCCGCGAGCCCGGCCTTCCCCGCCGATCCGGCGACCGACCTCTTGCGCCGCCGTCCACCGCGCCTGCACGCGGGGAGTCCCGTGCCCGCGGACGCGACCGATCCCGTCCCCGCGATCGTCGCGACGCTGCGCGACCTCGACCATAGCTACCTCGCAATACAGGGGCCGCCGGGCACCGGAAAGACGTACGTCGGCTCGCACGTGATCGAGCGTCTGGTGCGCGAACACGCGTGGAAGGTCGGCGTCGTCGCGCAGGCGCACGCCGTCGTCGAGCACATGCTCGATCGAGTCATCGATGCGGGTGTGCCCGCCGCGCGGGTCGGAAAAGCGCCGAAGGACGATTCCGTGCCGGTGCGGTTCACCCCGCTACCCAAGAACGGCGTTGCGGGGTTCGCGGCCGAGCACGCTCAGGCGGGGTTCGTCGTGGGCGGCACGGCGTGGGACTTCAGCCACGATGGCCGGTTTCCCCGCGGTTCGCTCGACCTGCTCGTGCTCGACGAGGCCGGGCAGTTCTCGCTCGCCTCGACCATCGCGGTCTCGGTCGCGGCCCAGCGTCTGCTGCTGCTCGGCGACCCGCAGCAGCTGCCGCAGGTCAGCCAGGGAACCCATCCCGAGCCCGTCGACACGTCGGCGCTCGGGTGGATCATGGATGGCTCCGCGGTGATATCGGATGCGTTCGGGTACTTCCTGCCCGAGAGTCGCCGGATGCATCCGCTCGTCGCTCTGCCCGTGTCGAACCTGTCCTACGCCGGACGACTGGCTTCACATCCCTCCGCAGCGCTCCGCTCCATCGATGGTGTCGAACCGGGCCTGCACCGTGTTCCCGTCGAGCATCACGGCAACGCCACGGCGTCGGTCGAAGAGGCGGCCGCCGTGGTGGCGCTGGTGCGCGACCTGATCGGGTCGACCTGGACCGATCTCGCGCGCGATGGAGGCGAGGGGCGGCTCTCGCCGCCGCGGCCACTCACGGCGGACGACATCATCATCGTCACGCCATACAACGCACAGGCGGCGACCGTGCTGGCCGCCCTCGCGGCGGCGCAGCTGCCGCCCGTCCGCGTCGGAACGGTCGACAAGTTCCAGGGGCAAGAGGCCGCGGTGTCCATCGTTTCGCTCGCCGCGTCGTCCGGGCGGGACGCGCCTCGGGGCCTCGAGTTCTTGCTGCTCGCCAACCGCCTGAATGTCGCGATCTCGCGCGCCGAGGTCGCGGCTTACCTCGTCTACTCGCCCGGCTTGCTCGACGACCTGCCGCACACCCCCGAGGGTGTGGCGCGGCTCAGCGGGTTCGCTCGGCTGGTGGAAGATCCGGGCGCGTCGTCAGCCCGACCACGGCGGCCGTGACCAGATCGTCGACGGGCAGGCTCGCATCGACGGCGAATCCCTCCTCGTCCGTGCCGAGGGGGTCGAGCGCCGCGAGCTGAGAGGCGAGCAGGGTGGCGGGCATGAAATGGCCCTCGCGTGCGCCGGCGCGGATGGCGAGAACGTCAGCGGGAGCAGCGAGGTGCACGAACACCGCGCCCGGCGCGGTCGGGCGGATGGCGTCGCGGTAGCGCCGGGCAAGAGCCGAACAGGCGATGACGGCGCCACCGGTCTGTTCGGCGAGGGCAATGCCGACGCGCCCGAGCCACGGCATCCGCTCGGCGTCGGACAACGGAATGCCGGCCGCCATCGACGCGACCGCGGCCGGGTCGTGCAGGTCGTCAGCGTCGAGGAACGGGATGCCCAGGCGTTCGGCCAGGGCCGAACCTACGGTCGACTTGCCGACGGCCGAGACCCCCATGACCACGATCCGTGGGGGTGCGGACTGCTCGGGCGACGGCTCTGTCGGGGCGCTCATCCCTCCACGCTATCTCGGGCCCGTGCTCGGTGCCCCGCCACGCCAACACCGCCCCGTGCTCGGTGCCCCGCCACGCCGAGACGCGATCCTCCGAGGTGCCTCATCTAGAAGTGAGCGCGAAGGGTGATGCGGTGCCTCACGTATGGTGAGCGCGAGGCTTGCGGTTCATTTGGTTGTTTGGAGTCGACGGATCGACGTTTCTAAGGATGTCATGTCGAGGTGTCGGCTGGTGGTCATGGCTTCGGTTTTGGCTTGTGATAGCTCGATGAGTTGGAGCTGGATCTGGTTGATCCGGCGGGTCAGATCGGCGGGGTTGATCCCGGTGATCCGGGCCTGAACGACGTCGGCTTGCTCGGCGGTGAGGACCCCAGAATCGCGCACTCGCTGCCAGGGTGTCTTCGGTGCGTCGTAGAGGCGTGTGCGGCGCCCGCTGGCCGCGGTGGCGTATGCGGTGGGCTTCTTCGTCGGGGTGAAGAAATTCAACCGTAGTGAGACGAGCCGCCAGAGCTCGTTCAGCAGCGCGAGCTCGTCCGGGGTGTCGTAGCGCCAATGGAACGCGTGTTTGCGGACGACGTGGTTGTTCTTCGACTCGACGGTCGCTTGGTCGTTTTTCTTGTAAGGGCGGGACCGGGTCTGGGCGATGTCACGGGCTTGGAGCCAGTCCGCGACATCATGGTTGATGAACTCCGATCCGTTGTCCGAGTCGAACACGCGCAGCTCGAATGGGAACATGTTCTGCAGATCGCCGACAGCGCCGACGATCCACTTGGCCGCGTTGTTGCGGATCGAGGCGTTCTCGGTCCACCCGGTGGCGATGTCGGTCATCGTCAACGTGCGTGCGAACTCGCCGACGAACGTGGGTCCGCAATGCGCGACGGTGTCCGCCTCGATCACCCCGGGTGCCGTGACCGGGGCATCCCCGACCTTCGACAACCCGATCGAGTTGCGCAGCAGCGGTGACGGGATCGTCGTAGAGATCCCCCGCAACTGCATCGCCCGACGTGCCGGGCTCAGATACCGGTCGATCGTTGCCGGACTCATTGTCTGAAGCTCGACGATCGTCTGCGGTGTCACGAATGGCTTGTCGAGGTCGCCGGCAGCGTGCAGCAGCGGCATCCACAGCTCCAGCATCACCACGAGGTACTTCCCGCACGGCATGCCCATCAGCGCCCACACATGCTCCAGCAGCCGCCTCGAATCATCGCTATACGTCTTGGCCCGCAACTGGCGTCTATCGACCTGCTTCGCCGGATCCGGCAGCACCGGCCCCGTCAGCATCCGCCGCGCCGTTGATCGGCCCATCCCCGTCGTGCTCATCACCTCGTCAAGGATCCGGGCCTTGTCGTGCTTCGATGCTTTCCGGTACGCGTCACGGAGTTTGTTCGTCACCTGTCGCCTCGCGGCCATCTCAATCTTGCCTTCCACACAGGCAAGCTTCGCGCTCAAAGTATGTGAGGCACCAACACACCCCACGCGCTCAAAGAAACTGAGGCACGTCGTCCTCCAGCGCCGAAGTCCCCGCATCCGCCACACTGATCGCATGAAAACCCGAATCCTGGCCCTTGCTGCCGCTGCTGTGTTCGCCTCCTTCGCCCTCGCGGGCTGCTCATCCTCGGGCGATGACAGTGAAGTCATCGCTCCCGTCATCATGTCCGCCGAAGAACTGCAGGGCGAGAGCGTCGAACTGCTCGTCGGTCAGGCGCTCGATATCACCACGGGCGACCTCGCCGAAGACAGCTACTCGGCCGAGATCGCCGACTCGTCGATCGTGAGCTTCTCGAAGGGTGGTGACCGCGACGGCGCGACGTTCAACCCGGGCCTGATGGCCGAAGCCGTGGGCGAGACCGAGGTCACGCTGACGAACGACCAGGGCGGAATTCAGCCCGTCGAGTTCACCGTGACGGTCGTCGAAAAGGAGTAGGACTAAACGGTCCCGTACAGTCGATCGCCCGCGTCGCCGAGTCCCGGAACGATGTAGCCCTTTTCGTTGAGCCGCTCATCGAGCGCCCCCAGCACGAGGGTCACATCGCGTCCGGCGACTTGGCGCTCGATCGCCGCGACTCCCTCCGGGGCGCCCAGTAGACAGATCGCGGTGACGTCTTGCGCGCCGCGATTGAACAGGAACTCGATTGCGGCGCCGAGCGATCCGCCCGTCGCGAGCATGGGGTCGAGCACAAAGCATTGGCGGTCGCTCAGATCGTCGGGGAGGCGCTCGGCGTAGGTCGAGGGCTCGAGCGTCTCTTCGTTGCGGACCATACCCAGAAACCCGACCTCGGCGGTCGGCAGCAGTGTGACCATGCCCTCGAGCATCCCGAGTCCCGCGCGCAGGATCGGCACGACGAGCGGACGCGGGTCGCCGATCCGCACGCCCATGGTCGTGGTGACCGGCGTCTGGATCTCGACCTCTTCGACCCGGACGGCGCGCGTCGCCTCGTAGGCGAGCAGCGTCACCAGCTCGGAGGTGAGTTGGCGGAACACGGGCGAGGGGGTGCGCTTGTCGCGCAGCACCGTCAGCTTGTGGGTGATGAGGGGATGATCGGCGACATGCACACGCATAAGCACAGGCTACCGAGTCGTATGCTCGGGGCGTGACCGTCATATCCCCGGGCGACTCCGTCGCCATGGCCCGTGCACTCGCACTCGCAGCCGAAGCGGGTGCGGCGGGAGATGTCCCCGTGGGGGCGGTGGTGACGGATGCCTCGGGTGCGATCATGGCCGAGGCGCGGAACGAGCGCGAGCTTACGGGCGACCCGACCGCACACGCCGAGGTGCTGGCCCTTCGCCGCGCTGCCGAGGTGGCAGGTTCATGGAACCTCGAGGGGCACTCGCTCGTCGTGACGCTCGAGCCGTGCCTGATGTGCGCGGGGGCGCTTTTGCAGGCCCGGATCTCGCGCGTCGTGTTCGGGTCGTGGGACGACAAGGCGGGTGCCGCGGGTTCGGTGTACGACGTTGTCCGCGATAGGCGGTTGCCCTACCGGGCCGAGGTCGTCGGGGGAGTAGCGGCCGAGGAATCCGCCGCGCTGCTCGGAGCGTTTTTCGAAACGCGCAGGATGTCCGGCTCGAGGTAGACGACGCGGGCGGCGGGAACCGCGGCCCTCACTCGTGCTTCGAGCGCATCGATCGTCACGGCGACCTCGCCGAGCGTCTGATCGGCAGGGAAGCCGAGTTTCGCGGCGACCATCAACTCGTCGGGACCGAGGTAGAGCGTCTTCACGTGGATCACCGAGACAGGCGCATCCCCGGACTCCAGAGCCCGCACGATCGCGGTGTGGTCGCCTTCGCTAGCCCCTTCGCCGACCAGCAGGCTCTTGGTTTCGACGCCGAGGGTGATCGCCACGACGATCAGCAGCGTGCCGATCATCAGGGTGCCGAGTGCGTCGAACAGCGGGTCTCCCGTGATGGCAGTCAAGCCCACACCCAGCAGCGCGAACACCAGGCCGATCAGCGCTGCGACATCCTCGAGCAACACGACGGGCAATTCGGGTGCCTTCGCGTGTCGGATGAAGCCGATCCATGACTCGCCCTTGGCGCGCACCAGGTTGCTTTCGCGGACGGCGGTGCGGAGCGAGAACGACTCGAGCCCGATCGCGATGACGAGCACGACGAGCGGTATCCAGAGGTTCGTCACCTCATGCGGATCGATGAGCTTCTCCACGCCCTCGTAGATCGAGAACAGGCCGCCGACGGAGAACAGGATGATCGACACGACAAATGCGTAGACGTATCGTTCGCGCCCGTAGCCGAACGGATGCTCCTGGTCGGCCTTTTTGCGCGCCTTCCGGCCACCGAGCAGCAGCAGGATCTGATTGCCCGAGTCGGCGAGGGAGTGGATGCCCTCGGCAAGCATGGACGCCGACCCGGAGAAGAACCACGCGACGAACTTCGCCAGGGCGATGCCGAGGTTTGCGAGGAGAGCGGCGATGATCGCCTTTCCTCCGCCGGATGCACTCACGAGGAGGCTCCCCTTTCAGTCCGCGGATCTCAGGATGATCGCCTCGGTGGGCGGTGCGGGGTCGGAGGGTTGGTCGACGTAGCCGATCACGCGCAGCAGGGCGCGACGCACCTCGGCGGGGCGCTCGAGGTGGGGAGTGTGCCCCACGCCCTCGAGGGCGATCTCGGTGACGCTGCCACCGCGGTCGGCGTAGCGCGCGAGGACGTCGCGCGTCTGCGAGACCATCGGCTGGGCCGGCGCGATCTCGGCGCCCGGCCAGTCCGGGATGATTCCGGCCTCGCCCAGGTAGCCCGCGTCGAAGAACGAGGTGTCGGAGACGATCGCGTCGTCCTCGCCATGGATCCAGAGAATCGGCGGCTTGGGGTCGAGATCGACGATGTTCGAAACATCGAAGTAGCGGGGAGCCAGGGCGTTCATGACACCGATCGCACCGGGCGCGAAGCCGGGCCAGTTCTCGGACGCGACGGTTTCGCCGGGGTAGTTGCCCGTTGCTGTCGACGTCGAGAGCATCGACTCGACCCAGGTGTCCTCGTGCTCGGATGTGTAGCCCGGAGCGACGTACGCGGCGCGGAAAACGCTCCGGGGTGAGGTGGGCGCATCGGTCGATGTGTCGCCCGCGATCAGTCGCTCCACGAAATCGGGGTTCGAAACCCCCGCTCCCGCTCCGGCGTCATCGTCTGTCAAGCGGGTGCCGTCGCGCCGCGTTCCCCCGAACCCGAAGGGTGACACGGGGGATTCGAGCATCAGGCTCAGCACCGGATGATCGAGCGCGTACTGCAGGGCAACCGCGGCGCCCAGGGCCCATCCCACGAGGTGGGACGGTGTCGCCTCGAGCAGCTCGAGGGTGGCGTGCAGGTCGTCGCTGAAGTCGCGCACCCCGCGTGTGGCGTCGACGGGGGCGTTCTCGGTCGCACCGAATCCGCGCAGGTCGACCGCGATGATCCGCAGATCCGGCGGCAGGTCCTGCATCAGTTCCTGCCAGATCAGGCTCGACGACACCTGCCCGTGCACGAACACCAGGGTGCGCTCGGGAACGGTGTTCGCGTCGTCACCCACGCGCTCGAGAACGTTCACCGTAAGTCTCGGGGTCTCGATCTGACGTGCGGCGATTCCGTCCAGGATCGTCATGATGTCCCTCTTCTCGGAGCCCTTGCGCAGAGCCCTGACGAAGGGCCCCGCTACCTCGCTGATCCTAGTCCGGCCCTCATAGGATGACCTGATGGTCGACCACGAAGAATCCGCCCGCCCGCTTCCCTCCGTCGCCATTCTCGGGGCCGGCTCGATGGGCGGTGCCATCCTCTCCGGACTGCTCGCCTCCGGCACGTCGATCGAGGGCGGCGTCACCGTGACGAACCGGTCGCGTGAGAAGGCCGCGGTTCTCGCAGAGCTGGAGGGTGTGATATCGATCGCCCTCGCGGACGACCCCGACGGAAACCTGCGTGCTGTCCGTGGCGCCGAGATCGTTCTGGTCGGGGTGAAGCCCGCTATGGTGCCCGCGCTGCTCGCCGAGATCGCTCCGGCTTTGGGCCCCGATGCGGTCGTCGTGAGCTTGGCCGCCGGGGTCACGCTCGCGACTTTCGCCGAGGTGCTCGGCGTCGAGGTCGCGGTGATCCGCTCGATGCCGAACACACCCGCCGTCGTCCGCGCGGCCGTCACGGGAATCGCGACAGGGCCGTCCGTCACGCCCGAGCAGGTCGGCGCGGTGCGGCGCCTGTTCGAAACGGTGGGCGTCGTCGTCGAGGTGCCCGAGGGTCAGATCGACGCCCTCGGGACAATCTCGGGGTCGGGTCCCGCGTATGTGTTCCTGCTCGTCGAAGAATTCACGCGCGCGGCGATCGCGCGGGGTTTCGGGGACGGTGAGGCGCGTATGCTGGCCGAGCAGACGTTCGTGGGCGCCGGCGCGCTCCTGGCGGCGACCGGTGAGAACCCTGCCGAGCTGCGACGTCGGGTGACGAGTCCTGGCGGAACGACGGAGCGCGCGATCGCGGTGTTGCAGGATGCCGAGCTCGGTGCTGTTTTCACGCGCGCCACCGACGCGGCTCTGGCACGTTCTCGCGAACTGGCCGAGGGCGCCTGACCGGCGCGTTCCCTCGAGCGCCGGTCAGAGAGCGGCCGCGCTCTTGGCGGCGCTGATCTTGCCGGTGTGCTCGGCTATCGCTGTGGCGACCGAGTCGAGTGAGTGGGTGAACTGATCCAGCTCTCCTTTGCTGAGATGGGCAGTCGCCCCGCGCACCATCTCGGCGAAATCCGCGTGAATCCGTTCCATTGTGGCGTGCGCCAGCGGGGTCAGCTCGACGAATACGCTCCGACGATCGCCCGGGTGCTCGGTGCGGGCCAACATGTCGATGTCCACGAGTCGCCGGGTGATGAAGGTGATCGCCCCGGTTGTGACATGCATGTGCGAGGCGAGCTGCTTCGGAGTGACGCGGATGTGCTCGGCGACGTAGAACAGCGCACGCAGTTCGCTCGCCGAGAGCCCCTCCTCTTCGGCGATGCGCTCGCGATTGCGGTCGAGGGCGCGTGAGAAGCGAACAGCAGCCGTCGGGAACGCGTCGAGGCGGTGTGAACGCCCGATCTGCTCCGTCATGTGGTCTCCTCCTGAATCGTTCAGTGTATCCGCGTCTTCGATCAGGAGCTGTAATAGCGACTAACTAAGTTAGTAACTTGTATAGTTGCTGTGGTAACGGGGTTCCGCTCGGAACTCCCCCGACGAAGGAGTCCCACGTGATACCCGACCTCCTCACCGCCGCGCAGTTCTCGACGGTTTACAACGCACTTTCGTTGGTGATCGCCGCGCAGTTGTTCACGGCGATATTCCTGCTGATCTCCCTCCCGAGAGTCCTGCCGAGATATCGAACCGCCCTGACCATCGCGCTCGTGGTGTGTGGCATCGCGGCGTACCACTATTTCCGTATCTTCGATTCGTTCAATGCCGCCTTCACGACGGAAGCCGCCGGCGGGCTCGGCGATTACACCACCACGGCCGGTGCTGCCTTCAACGAGGGCTACCGGTACGTGGACTGGCTGCTGACCGTCCCGCTCCTGCTGGTGGAACTGATCGCCGTGCTGGCTCTCGCGCGTCAGTTGCAGAACCGTCTGCTGCTGCAGCTGGTTCCCGCATCCATCCTGATGATTGTGCTCGGGTACCCCGGCGAGATCAGCGACGACCTGGGTGTGCGGACGGTTTTCGGAATCCTGTCCACCCTGCCGTTCCTCTACATCCTGTACATCCTGTTCGTGCAGCTATCCCGTTCGCTCGCCAACCAGCCCGAGGCTGTTCGTGGCAAGATCAGCCGCCTGCGGTACCTGCTGGTGCTGAGCTGGGGCGTCTACCCGATCGCGTACCTGCTGCCGTCGCTCGACCTCGGGGCGGATGGCTGGGTCTGGAAGCAGGTCGGCTATTCGATCGCAGACATCGTCGCGAAGGCCGTCTACGCGATCATCATCTACCAGATCGCGCGCACGAAGTCGCTGCTCGAAGATCCGGCGTTCGCCGCGGTGGAGCGCCCGCACTC
Organism: Microbacterium sp. HM-570; assembly: GCF_054165885.1. Taxonomy (NCBI): domain Bacteria; kingdom Bacillati; phylum Actinomycetota; class Actinomycetes; order Micrococcales; family Microbacteriaceae; genus Microbacterium; species Microbacterium sp. HM-570. Next base: position 1,338,413 of record NZ_CM135111.1, on the reverse strand, counting down.
CGACGAGGGTCCGCAGAGGGACACGGCCCTGGCTGCCTGACAGCGATGGGGTGCCGTGGACGCGTCTGCGGTGCCCCATCGGCCTCAGCGGTCGAGTGACGCGAAACGCTCGATGTCGCTGTTGGTGCCCGAGACGATGATCAGGTCGTGGTTCGTCACGACCGTGTCGGCCTCGGCGTAGCGGAACGGCTTGCCGGGGCTCTTGACGCCCACGACGGTCACGTTGTACTTCGTCCGCACACCCGACTGGCTGAGCCCGACCCCGCGGATGAACCGAGGCGGGTACATCTTGGCGAGCACGAAATCGTCGTCGAAGCGGATGAAGTCGAGCATCCGTCCGCTCACCAGGTGGGCGACACGCTCGCCCGCCTCACGCTCGGGGTAGATGACGTGGTTGGCGCCGACGCGGGCCAGGATCTTGCCGTGCGACTGCGAGACCGCCTTCGCCCAGATCTGGGGCACCTTGAGGTCGACGAGGTTCGCGGTGATGAGGACGGATGCCTCGATGCTCGAGCCGACCGCCACGACCGCGACCTGGAAGTCGGCCGCGCCGATCTGCGTGAGCGCATCGATGTTGCGGGCATCGGCCTGGACAGTGTGCGTGACCCTCTCGGACCATTTCTGCACCAGATCGAGGCTCTCGTCGATCGCAAGCACCTCGCGGTCGAGTCGGTCGAGCTCGCCCGCGCAGGCGGCTCCGAATCGGCCGAGGCCGATGACCAGGACGGGCGCGTCGCCGCGGATCTGCTCAACCAACGATGGGCCTTTCCACGGGCAACGAATAGAGCTGCGAACGGGATGTCGCGGCCACGGCCGCGGCGAGAGTCACTGTACCAATGCGGCCCATGAAGATGGTGAGGGCCATGACATAGGCCGCGGGGTCAGGAAGTTCCGACGTCAAGCCCGTCGACAGGCCGACGGTGGCGAAGCCCGAGATGACGTCGAAGAGCACTTCGGCGATCGGGGCCTTCGTCATCTGCGCGATCGTGATGGTCGAGATCGCCACGATCGTGGCGCCCCAGGCGACGACCGACAGGGCCACTCGCTGGACATCGCTGGGGATGCGACGACCGAAGGCCTCGACCGAGACGCGCCCTTTGGCCTCGGACCAGACGGCCAGGGCCAGCACCGCGAGCGTCGTGACCTTGATGCCGCCGGCCGTCGATGCGGATCCGCCGCCGACGAACATCAGCATGGATCCCACGACGAGCGACGACCCGTTGAGCTCGCCGATGTCTACGACCGAGAAACCGCCGGAGCGTGTCATCGCCGAGAGGAAGAAGGCCTGGAAGACGGTATCGCCGGCGTCCATCGATCCGAACGTCCGGGCGTTGTTGTACTCGAGACCGAGGAAGACCAGCGCGCCCGCGACGAACAGCAGCATCGTGGTGATGAGCGTCAGCTTGACGTGGAGGGACCACTTCTTGACGTGCCAGAGGTGCTTCGACAGCGCGTAGATGACCGGGAATCCGATGCTGCCGAGGAAGACGCCCATCATCAGGATCGTGAGCACGAGGTAGTCGTCGGCGAACGGCGTCAGGCCGCCGGGGTTCGGGGTGAAGCCCGTGTTCGTGAAGGCCATCGCGGCGTAGAACGGCGCCTCCCACAGCGCGTCGAGGGGAGCGACGTTCGCGAGTAGTAGCGCGGGGTAGAGCAGCGCGGCGATCACGGCCTCGATGACGAGCGTCGAGATCGCGACCGTGATGAGCAGCTGCCCGACCTCGCCGAGTCGGACCGTCTGACCCTCGTTCACGGGACCACCGTGTGCGCGCATCGGGTTGGTGTCGCTCGCCGCGATCAGCTTGGCGCGGAGCCCCAGGCGCTTGGAGATGATGAGGCCGAGAAGCGAGGCGAGCGTGAGCACGCCCATCCCGCCGATGTTGACCCCGAGGAAGATGATCGCCTTGCCGATCGGAGACCAGTACGTGGCAATGTCCACGACCGTCAGCCCGGTCACGCAGATCGTCGAAACGGCGGTGAACAGGGCATCAACAAGGGGTGCCTGTCGACCGCTCGCGGACGCCGCGGGAAGCGACAAAAGAGCGGTGAAGATCAGGATGAGCGATGCGAAGACGAGAATCGCGAAACGTGCGGGCGACGAGGTCGTGAAATCCCGCAGCAACTGCCCGATCGAGGCGAGCGCCTGTCGTCCCGACGGCCTCATGGCTGACGCGCTCAGCTGCCGGCTCGACTGCCCGCTCGACTGTCGGCTCGACCGTTTGCTCGACAATGGCCGCATCCTCGCCATGCAGCCGCCCCCTTCGCGCAGAACCTCCATCATGGTACTCGGGCCTTCGCGCGGCTAACCTATGGGGATGGCGGACATCTTCGACGTGATCGCGGACGGCACACGGCGGGAGATCCTGCAGATTCTGCTCTCTCGTTCTTCTTCGGAGGACGGTGGCACGAGCGTGTCGCAGATCGTCCACGAGCTCGGCGTGAGTCAGCCGACCGTGTCCAAGCATCTGAAGGTGCTGCGCGAAGCGGACCTCGTGACGGTTCGCGAGGAGGGCCAGCACCGCTACTACAGCCTGCAGAGCACCCCCCTCGAGACGGTCGACGACTGGCTCGTGCCTTTCTTCATCGACGAGGCGGACGGCGAGACGATCATCCGGATCGGCTCGACCGCGTTGCCCGAGCCCGCCGCACATGCGGCCGAGTTCGTGGGTCGCGCCGCTGCGTCTGCCAAGCACGCCGTGACGTCCGCGTTCCGCCGCCGCACCTGACACACGCGTGGCGCACGCAGCACGGTGCCCACCCGTCCCACGAGTCACACGGGTTTACACGCGCCTCTCGCACCCCTAGAGTGTGCTGAGCGTTCGCGTTTGGGGAGAGAGTGGGGCGGTCACATGGCCGAATTGCCGGACATGCGGTTCTTGACCGTTGCCGAGGTTGCCGAGATCATGCGCGTCTCGAAGATGACGGTCTATCGTCTCGTTCACGCGGGTGAGCTTCCCGCCGTCCGCTTCGGCCGCTCGTATCGGGTTCCCGAGCAGGCCGTGACGGAGGCCCTCAGCCGTCCGCTCGAATTCGGCCGGCCCATCGCCGACGCCGGCTGACTGGTAGGCTGTTTCGAAGGCTCTGTTCGCAGAGCCTGTTTCCCGGGCCCTCCGCACGCATCGCGGACGGCGCCCACCCCTGACATAGTGAGGTCCTTCCGTGGGTTCTGTCATCAAGAAGCGCCGCAAGCGCATGGCGAAGAAGAAGCACCGCAAGCTGCTTCGTAAGACTCGCCACCAGCGCCGCAACAAGAAGTAAGCGGCTCGGGAACTCCGGTTCCCACACGCCGAGCGCCTGTCCCCTGGACGGGCGCTTCGTGTTTGTGCTCGGCAGCAGTCATCCGTTCATCTCGAGGCGAGGGGCCCCGTTCATGAAGTCGATAACCGTTCAGCAGCTGCACGAGCGGGGCGATGTCCCGCTGATCGACGTGCGCGAGGAAGACGAGTTCGCCGGCGGGCACGTTCCCGGTGCCGTGAACCTTCCCATGTCGAAGCTCGGTGATCTGCTCGACCAGCTACCGGCAGAGCCGTTCGACGTCATCTGCCAGGCCGGCGGCCGTTCGGCACGCGTCGTCGAGGCGCTCGAGGCGCGCGGTTACGAGGCGACGAACGTCGAAGGCGGCACCGGCGAATGGATCGCGGCGGGGTACCCGACCGAGAAGTGATCGAGCAGTGGCCGAGGGTTGAGCGAGACCTGATCAAAAGCTGATCCGACGCTATCCACAGCGGTGCCGAGGCGCGGGAATCCGTGCTTAGGATGATTTCGTGCCCACAATCACCGTGATCGGCAAACCCGACTGCCACCTCTGCGATGTCGCAGAAGGGGTCGTGGAGCGCGTTCTCGCCGATCTTCCCGAGCGTGTCGCATCCCGCATCGAGGTGATCGAGACATCCATTTCGGACGATCCCGATCTGTATGCGAAGTGGTGGGAGAAGATCCCCGTGGTGCTCATCGACGGAGAGTTGCACGCGCACTGGCGAGTCGCGCCGGATCGCCTGCGCGAAGCTCTGCTGGACGCCGACGACAAAAGAGTCGCCGGCGCCCGTGCGAATGCCGAGGAAGTAGCCCTCTAGCGCTCTAAGCGCTCTAGCCCTCGAGCGCTCAGTCGGCCACCGGCCGCACCACGACAGACTCGGGTGCGACCGTCAGGCGCACGGCGTCGTCGTACGACAGACGGTCGGCTGCCGAGTGCTGGACACGGACGAGCTCACCGTCGGACGTCCGCACCAGGGTGCGACGGAAACTCCCGAGGAACGTGCTCTCCTGCACGTTGCCGTACGCGCCCGCGTCGCCAGAGACCGCGAGTCGTACGTTCTCGGGCCGCAGGAACACGTCGACAGCGCCGTTTGCGACGGATCCCTGCACGGGTAGACGCTGGCCCCACACTTCTACGAGATCGCCGGTCACGGTTCCGCGTACGGTGCTCGAGAGCCCGACGAAGGCCGCGACGTAGGGGGTGGTGGGGCGCAGGTAGAGGTCTTCGGGTGTGCCGACCTGTTCGATCCGTCCGGCGTTCATGACCGCGATCCGGTCCGAAACCGCGAGGGCCTCTTCCTGGTCGTGCGTGACGAATACGGTCGTCGTGCCGAGACGCAGCTGGATGCGACGGATCTCGTCTCGCAGCTGCACGCGAACCTTCGCGTCGAGCGCCGACAGGGGTTCGTCGAGGAGCAGCACGCGGGGCTCGGTGACGAGGGCCCGGGCTAGCGCCACGCGCTGCTGCTGACCGCCCGAGAGCTGGTGCGTGTAACGATCGCCGAGGTGCCCGAGCCCGACGAGGTCGAGGGCATCCATCGCGCGCGCCTCTGCTGCGGTGCGGGCGACGCCGCGGCGACGAAGACCGAAGGCGACGTTCTCGCGAATACGCAGGTGCGGAAACAGCGAGTACGCCTGGAACACCATGCCGATATCGCGCTTGTTGGTCGGGATGCCCGAGACATCCTGTCCGCCCAGCAGAACGGACCCGTCGTTCGCGTGCTCGAGACCCGCGAGAACACGGAGCGCCGTCGTCTTGCCGCAGCCCGATGGGCCGAGCAGCGACACGAACTCGCCCGGCGCGATGTCGAGGTCGACACCGTGCAGCACGCGGGTCGATCCGTAGTCCTTCACGACGCCGCGGAACTCGACGCGGGTACCCTCACCGGCGTCGGCGAGCAGTTGGTTGTCGGATGTGCGGGGCAGGGAACGGGGGGCGGTGTCGGTCACGATGAGGTCCTTCCCGTGCGGGCTCTGCCCGCGCGGCCGATGAGGAGCAAGAGGAGGAAGGCGAACAGCAGCGCCAGGAGGGTGAAGATCGAGGCAGCGTACGCATCGATCTTGTTGACGACGAGGAGCGCGGTCTGCAGCACCTGTCGGTTCAGCAGCGAGGCGATGGTGAATTCGCCGAGTACAACGGCGACCGAGATGAGGGATGCGGCGAGCAGCCCCTGACGCAGGTTCGGCGCGAGCACGCGCAGCACGATCGTCGGCCACGAGGCGCCGAGCGTGCGCGCCGCCTCGGCGAGCGTTTTCATGTCGACGGCGTCGATCGAGGCCTGGATCGAGCGGTACGCGAACGGCAGCACGGTGATGCCGTAGGCGAAGGCGAGGGTCCAGGCGCCGGTGCCGAGGGTGCGCCCGATCTGCAAGTAGATCGGGGTCAAACCCACGACGAGAACGATCGCGGGGATCGAGATGGGCAGCAGCACCCCGAATTCGAACGCGGAACGCAGGCGCGGGTAGCGCAACGACACCAGGATCATCGTCGGGGCCAGCAAGAACAGGACGATGAGCACCGTGACGACCGCGAGGATCAGCGAGTTGCCGAGGCCCGTCCAGATCGGCGCGTACATGCGGGCATTCGCGGGGTCGAACAGCGCGAGCCAGTTCGTCAGTGACAGGCCGCCCGTCGCGTTGTCGCGGAGCGTGTACAGGAACGTCGACACGAGGGGGATCGCGAACGTCACGCCGACGACGATCCCGATGATCCAGCGCGTCACGCGCGAGGGGGCGATCCCGTTCATGGTGCCGCTCATGACTGCCACCGCGCCGCCCGCGATTGAACCACGGAGTAGGCCCACATCACGATGCTGACGATCACGATCATGCCGAGCGCGAGCGCACCGGCGAGGTTCTCGCGACCGAGCACGGTCTCGCTCGTGAGCGCCGTACGGATTCCGAGGGGCACGATCTGTGAGCCCTGGCTGGCCAGGGCTGCGGCCGTGGCGTAAGACGAGAAGGCATTGGCGAAGAGCAGCAGCAGACTCGCGAGGAACGACGGGGCGAGCACGGGGATGCCGATCGTCGTCCAGAAGCTCACGCGCGTGCCGCCAAGGGTGAGGTTCGCCTCGGCCCATTGCGGCTTGAGCGCCGCGAGGGCCGGCATGAAGGTGATGACCATGAGCGGCACCTGGAAGTAGACGTAGGGGAGGATGAGGCCGGGGAGCGCGTACAGCCATCCACCGTCGGCGAGATTGATGCCCGTCGTGCCGAGCACGAACTGGGTGATGACGCCCTGCGTGCCGATCGTGGCGATGAAGGCGAACGCCAGCATGACACCACCGAACTGCGCGAGGACGCCGGATGCGGCATCCACCGTCGTGCGGACGCGACTCGTGTCTTGCAGGCCCAGCAGGGCATAGCAAACGAGCGCACCCAGCACGGCGCCGATGACGGCGGTGAGAGCCGACAGCCAGGTCGAGTTCCAGAACGTCTGCAGGATGACGGGGTCGGCGAGTGCGGCGAGGTTGCCGACCGTGAAAGCGCCGTCGGAATCGAACAGGCCCGAACCGATGGCGAGCACCGTGGGCAGTGCCAGAAAGATCAGGACGTAGACCGCGAACGGCGTCAGACCGAGCCAGGCCCACCGGCCCGGGGCGCCCCGCCGCCGGGCCGGAGCAACAGGCTCCGACCCGACGGCGGACTCCGCGTGCCCCGCGACCGGGGCGAGCGTGGATTCGAGTGAGGTCACTGGACCGCAGCTGCCCACTTCTCGCCGAGCAGGGTGCCGGCGGTCGCGCTCTGCTCTTCGGTCGGGACGACCGTGTCGGCCGGGGCCTCCGGCAGGGCGTCGGCGAGATCCTGGTCGATCGTGCCGGCCTCGATCATGGCCTCCATGCGCACCGGGCGAGCGCCACCCTTCAGCCACAGGTTCTGCACCTCGTCGCTGTAGAGGAATTCCTGCCACAGGCGAGCCGCGGCGGGGTTCGGGGCATCGATGTTGATGGCCTGGTTGTAGTAGCCGGCGTAGCCCATTCCGGGGAAGATCACGACCTCCCAGGCCGGGTTGTCGGCCTTGTGGCTGGCGTTGAGGTAGTCCCAGTCGAAGACGACCGGGGTCTCGCCGTTCGCGATCGTGGCGGTGGTGACATCCAGCTTCAGCATGTTGCCGGCGGCGTTGAGCTCGGAGAAGAAGTCGATGCCCGGCTGGAAGTCATCCAGCGAGCCGTCGTTCTGTACCGTCGCGAGTCCCACGGCGGCGAAGGCCGCGCCCGCCTGCGTCGGGTCGCCGTTGATGGCGACCGAACCCTTGTAGGCCGGGTCGAGCAGGTCGCTGATCTGCTCCGGCGCGTCGAACTTCGACGAGTCGTAGCCGACCGACATGTACCCGCCGTAGTCGCCGACGAACAGCCCTGTCGACTCCTTGAGGGCGTCGGGAATGTCGTCCCAGGTCTCGACCTTGTAGGGCGCGAACTGGTCGGTGTTCTGCAGGGCGACGGTCAGGCCCAGGTCGAACACGTCGGGGGCGGTGTCGAGGCCCGCGTTCGTCTCGGCGGCCGTGATCTCTTCAGCGCTCGAGAAATCCGGCGACTGTTCGTTGATCGTGATCTCGGGGTACTTCTCGGCGAACAGGTCGAGGACCTCGCCGTAGTTCGCCCAGTCGCGGGGAAGGGCGATGACGTTGAGCTGGCCTTCGGCGATGGCAGCTGCCTCGAGCTCTTCCATCGTGCCGAAGTCAGCCAGGCTGGTCGCCGTGGCCGCGTCGACGTCGCTGGCGGACTCGGTGTCAGATCCGGCGCCGCTGGCGCAGGACGACAGCAGCAGGGCGGCGCTGAGGGCCGCGGTTCCCGCGATCAGCACGCGGCGCATACGCCGCAGTGAGATTGATGACATGCGTGTGTGTTCCTCTCGGTGTTCCCGGGCGCTCGGGTAGGGCGCCGAATCGGGGTGACGGAGGAACCCTAGGGATCGCCGGTAGCCGCGAGAGCGGTCTCAGGTGAACGGGAGGTGAGGGGTGGGTGACGCGCTCTCCCGCCGGGCGTGGCGTGCTGGCGGGCGCCCCTCTCGCGCGAGTGCGCTGGTTGGTCGCGAGTGCGCCGGTTGATCGCGAGCGCGCCAGTTAGTGCCCGCGCACAACGGGCGCGCTCGGCAAGAGCCGGCGCACTCGGCGGGGCGGGCGCGGCGCAGCGTGCGGGGAGTGCGTGGCTACGGCGCGAGGCGCGTCGGGCCGCGGAACAGGTACGTGACCTCGCGGATCGACGACTCGCCGAGCAGCAGCATCAACACGCGCGCGAGACCCATGCCGAACCCGCCGTGCGGCGGGGCGCCGAAGCGGAAGAAGTCGAGGTAGAAGTCGAGGTGCTCGGGGTCGAGCCCCTTCTCCTTCGCCTGCTCGATCAGGATGTCGACGCGGTGCTCGCGCTGGGCGCCGGTCGTGATCTCGACGCCGTTGAAGAGCAGATCGTACGACTTCGTCAGCCCGGTCTCTTCGTCGCGCATGTGGTAGAAAGCGCGGATCTGCGGGTGGTAGTCGGTAACGAAAACGAACTGGTGCCCGAAGGTGTCCTGGGCCCACGCGGCGATCTGGCGCTCGCCCTCGGGGTCAAGGTCGCCATCCGTTCGCGGGACTTCGTAGCCGCGGCTCTTGACGATCTCGAGCGCCTCGGCGAGCGGAACGCGCGGGAAGGGGATGGCCGGAACCTGAACCTCCACGCCGAAGAGCTCTTCGATCTCGGCTCCGTGCTTGTCTTTCACGGCCTGGAAGGCGAACTGCAGCAGCTCCTCCTGCATCCGTGCGACGTCTTCGTGCGAGTCGATCCAGCTGATCTCGGCGTCGATCGAGGTGAATTCCGTTGCGTGACGGCTCGTGAAGCTCGGGTCCGCGCGGAACGCGGGGGCGATCTCGAAGATCTTGCCGAAGCCGGCGGACTGCGCCATCTGCTTGAAGAACTGCGGGCTCTGCGCGAGGTAAGCCGTCTTGTCTTCGAAGTAGTCGAGCGAGAAGAGTTCGGCGTTCGACTCGGACGGGCTGGCCATGAGTTTGGGAGAGTGGATCTCGATGTAGTCGCGCTCGATCCAGTACGTGCGCATCGCGTGCTCGAGGGTCGTCTGCACGCGGAAGATGAGGTTGTTGCGGCGCTGGCGCAGGTCGAGGAAGCGCCAGTCCATGCGCTTGTCCACGCTCGAGTCGGCCGCGATCGGGGTCTCGGGGTTCGCCGCCGCCGCGATGTCGAGGGTCGCGAGCTTGATCTCGACGCCGCCGAGCTTGACGCGCTCGTCGTGCTTGAGTTCGCCGGTGACGGTCAGGAACGTGCCGGTCGCGAGTCCCGAAATCGTCTCGGTGAGGGCGAGGGCCGCGGCATCCTGTTCGGATCCGTCCTCGGCGGGACGCGTTGCCGGGTTGACCAGCTGCACGGCACCCGTCTCATCGCGCAGGATGACGAACTGCACCTTCTTCTGATCGCGCACCGTCTCGACCCATCCCGACACCGAAACGGCGCCGTCGGGCAGGGACTGAAGCTGGTTGACCAGTACGCGTTGACTCACGAGGGTTCAGTCTACGGGGGCTCTCTTCATGTCTGCCGGACGACCCGGTCGCGTAGGCGGGTGGGGGAGCGGGTGACGGGGCGCCACAGCATCCGGGCGTCGATCCAGGAGGGTGCGCGGACTTCGGGCACGCCTCGGTTCATGCGGATCGACCAGCCGTTTCGGTCGATGAATCTGTGGTGGTACCAACAGAGGAGTGCGCCGTTGTCGGTGTGCGTCGCGCCGCCCTCGGCATGGCCCGTGACGTGGTGGATTTCGCACCACCCGGCCGGGACACCGCATCCGGGAATGATGCATCCTCCGTCACGAAGGGCGATCGCGCGGCGCTGGTAGCGGTTGAACACGCGCTCTTCCGTGCCGAGGCGCAGGATGCGGCCGTTGCCGCCCATGGCGACGCGCTGAACGACACCCGCGCAGCCGATGTGCCGGGCGGTGGTGAGCGACAGAGGCTCTTCGGTGCCCTCGGTGTGCGCCCAGCCATGACCCGACGTGAGGTCTTCTTCGCGCACCGAGACCACGAGGGTCGGGGCGCCGCCGCCGATTGTCGGCAGCTCGCCGCTGGCGGCCGCGGCCGCGAGCGCGCCCGCGAAGGCGTCGTGCTGCTTCTGTGGGCGGCGGCGGTCATCGAGGGGCGCGGGAACATCCGACGCATCCGCTTCGACGAATCGCACGCCATCGCGCGTGACCTTCGGCGAGAGGGATGCGTCGAAGATGCGCTGCAGCCGCGCCGCGACCTCGGGCAACAGTCGACCTTGAATAGGCACGAGCCCATCGCGCGCGGGGCCGAGAGTGACCGCGCGCTTGAGCAACGCCTGGTGTTCGCGGGGTTCGGCGCCGTCTTGATCGAGCACGACCGCCCACACCCGCGCCTGCACCTTGAGCAGATCCGCGCAGAGCGGCGGTGCACCGTCGGGTCCCTCGCCGCGCGCTTCGGCGGCGAGCACCTGGTCGGCAATCAACAGCGCCTCACGCGAGACCCCGGACACCAAAGACGAGAGCGGCTCGGCCACCGCGAGAACACCGTCGAGCCCGACCTCACCGTCGAGCAGCGCCGCGCGCATCGCGGGAAGAGCGGCGGGTTCGAGTTCACCCGAGAAGACCGAGCGTCCCTGCCGCGTGGCCCGTGCCGCGCGCTCGAAGCGACCGGCGGTCTGGGGGCCGAGGCGCGTCGCGCGCTGAACGAGTTCGCTCACGTTGCGGCATCCGAGTCGCGACGTCAGCCGCTCCTCCCGCACCACCGACTCGGACCGCGCCGCGACCTCCGAAACGGCCTCGATCGCCAGCCCATCGACCCGGCGTCCGAGCCGGCCCAACAACTCCAGCGCGACGGCCTGATCGGCATCGGATGCCGCGGCCACCAGCCCCTCGCGGTGCACCGCATCGACGACCTCGCCGACGTGCGCGACCAGTTCGCGCAGGGTGTCGACGAGGCTTTCCATACCTCTATTCTGCCGAGGGCCACCGACATTGAGCGGGGGTTTTCGCCCGGTCAGAAATGAAATACTTCTCATCTTCGAGTGGGGCTGTGGAGGGCGCGTTTCGACTCGCTTCGCTCGCTCAACGAGCGGTCGTCCCAGGAACGCGACACGCCCCACCCGTACCCTTGATATATGACGCTGACCTCGACGATCTCGCGCCGCCGGGCCACCCTCCGCTCCCTCATCAATATGGTTCGTGGTGGCCTGATCGGGATCGCCGAGCTGCTGCCCGGCATCTCGGGCGGCACGGTCGCGCTGATCACGGGCGTCTACGAGCGCCTCATCGACTCGGCGGCCCACCTGACGTCGGCGGTCAGGGTCGTCATCACGGGTCCCGACCGCAAACGGTCGTTCACCGCCAAGATCCGCGGCGTCGAGTGGTCTCTGATCCTTCCCCTCCTGATCGGGATGATCGCCATGGTCGTGCTCTTGGCGGGCACGATCGAATCCCTGGTCTCAACGCACGCCGAGGCATCCCGCGGACTCTTCTTCGGTCTCGTCGCGGCGAGCATCGTCGTGCCTCTCACACTGATCCCGAAGCGCAGTCGATCGATCGTGTCTCGTCTGCTCGGTTTGCTTGCGTTCGCCGCGGCGGCCGTGACGGCATACCTGCTCGTCGATCTGGCCAGCGGCACGATCACCGTCGACCCGCCGCTGTGGGTCGTGTTCATCGCCGCGGCGATCGCGGTGTGTGCGCTCGTCGTGCCGGGCATTTCGGGCTCGTTCTTCCTCCTGGCCATCGGTCTGTACTCGCCGACGCTCATCGCCGTGGATGAACGTGATTTCGCCTACCTCGGCGTCTTCGCCGCTGGTGCGCTCCTCGGTTTGGTGACGATCGTCCGCGTCATGAAGTGGCTGCTCGACCACGTTCGGCGCTTCACGTTGCTGGCTATGGCGGGGCTCATGCTCGGGTCCCTCCGAGCGCTCTGGCCGTGGCAGGAACTGGCTCCCGGCCAGACCAGCGGCGTCGGTGTGCCGATAGCCCCGACCGAGCCCGTGTTCGCGCCCGTTGCACTCGCGGTGCTGGGCGCGGCGCTCGTGATCGGTTTGGTCGTCGTAGAACGTCGGCTGGGCGGGCTCGCGAATCAGAGCGCGGGCAACACGACCGCGGAGGCGTCCTCTCATCAGGTCCGCACAGAGACCGTGCAGAAGCGCCCCACGTAGACTGAAGGGGTGCCCGCCGACCGCCTCCACCTCGTGCGGCATGGCGAGGTGCACAACCCGATGCGCGTGCTCTATGGCCGCCTTCCCGGGTTCGGACTGAGTGCCGACGGCCGCCGGATGGCCGCCGATGCGGCTCGCTACGTCAAGGATCTCGACCGGCCCCTGGCGTCGCTCATATGCTCCCCGCTGCAACGCGCTCGCGAATCGTCGATTCCGTTCTCGGAGATCTTCGGCTTCGAACCGCTCGTTGACGAGCGTGTGATCGAGCCCACCAACGTCTTCGAGGGGCGCCGCATGAAGCGGGCGCTCATAAACCCCGCCAACTGGCGGTATTTGCGTCGACCCGAGATCCCGAGTTGGGGTGAGCCGTACGTGAGCGTTGTCGAGCGGATGCGCGCGGCGATGGACGGGGCGTGGAACGCCGGCGACGGTGGTGACGTCGCGATCGTGTCGCACCAGCTGCCGATCTGGGTCACGCACCTGTCGGTTGCGGGATTGCCGTTGCGCCACGATCCGCGGCGGCGGCGCTGCGCGCTCTCGAGCGTGACGAGCTTCGAGCGCCACGGCGATGTCTGGCGCGAGGTGGACTATGCGGAGCCCGCGAACACCGCGGGTGCCGTGGATGTGGGCGCGGTTTGAACGTGCGACGGATGCTGGGCGGCGTTGCCGCTCTGGCGCTCGCGGTGACGCTGGCGGCATGCACGGGTGGCGGACGCTCCGGCACCGGATGAGGGGGCGGACGTGCGGGATGCCATCGATCGACTGCCGGCCGATCAGGCCGAGGTCGTGCGGTTGGTGCACCGGGACGGATTCAGCCTCGCCGAGGTTGCGCAGATGCTCGACGAGCCGCCGACGACCACGCGCAGTAGGTACGCGCGCGCCAAGGAGTCCCTGCGCTTTGCGCTCGAGTCGCAGCCTATTGTGCTCGACCATCCCTGATCGTCGAGCACGTCGTCGTTTCGTCTCGCTGTGCTCGCGGGGCGACCGCGGTGTCAGGCCGTCGCCAGCACGGCCCGCGCTGATGTCGAACGCTTCTGCGCCACGACGATCATCGTCACGATCAGCGACAGGGCACCCCAGGCGATCAGCCCGACGGCCCCCGCGGTGACGCCACCGGCCGCCGTGAGCGAACCCACCATCGCGTGGTAGGCCGGGGCGGTCGGCAAGAGCCCCGCAATCGCCGTCAGCGGTCCGGGCACCGTCGAGACGATGCCCGTCGCGAGCGCGAGCACGCCGACGAGTGTCGACACCCAGCGGCCCACGCCACCGAGCACAGCGACGAGAGCCTGGTTGACGGCCGCAAAGGAGATACCGGCGACCACGCACACGGCGGCGAACGCCCACCACTGGCCCCAGTCGTACGAGGCGGCGAACTGCGCGACGACCGCGACGAGCAGACCCTGGGCGGCGCCGAGGAGCGCCGCGGGCAGGAATGTGCGCAGCGTCAGCAGCACCGACGACTGGCGAGAGGCGAGGGCGCGTCCGGTCGCGGCGCGGAGGGCCACGAAGGTCGCCAATCCGCCGAACCACAGCACAACCATCGACAGGAGGGGGATCGCGGATGCCCCGAACAGGGACGACCCGATCCCGTCGGTGCCGACGGGATCGCTCAGCACCTCGGCGAGGCTCGTCGCCTCGCTGTCGCTGAAGGCCGGCAGGGCCTCGACGGCCTGATCCAGGCCGTCGGCGAGTGATGTCGCGCCTCCCGCGAGCTCGCCGACACCGTCGACGAGGGTCTGCGCGCCCGTGCCGAGCTGATCGGCACCCGTTGCGAGTTGCGCGAGACCGTTCTGCAGGCCGCGCGCACCGTTCGCGCTCGCGGTCGTGCCATCGGCGAGCTGCGTCAGGCCCGAGGAGAGGGATGCTGCACCCGCCGCGCTCTGGCGGAGCCCGCCCACGACGGGCGATGCCGGTCCCGTGATCTGCGTCACACCGGCAGCGGTTCCCGAGGCTGCGGGCACGAGTCGGTCGACGTAGGCATCCGTCGTTTTCGAGCTGACGAGGGCCTCTTGCAACGATGTGCAGAATGTTCCTGGGGCCCCGGAGGTGCCGCAGTCAGCGACGAGCTGTGTGAGTGCCGCCGTCGTGCCGGCGCTTTGTCCGTCGATCGCGGCAGCCAGCTGCGATGAGCCGTTCGCACCCTCGATCAGCTGCGTTCCCGCGAGCTGGTCCGTGATCTGCGTGATCCCCGCCCCGAGCCCTGACGCCCCAGATGCCGAGCTGCGGATACCGCCCGCGATCGTGTCGAGCCCGCCGGCGAGCTCGCCTGCACCCGAAGACGCCGACCTCGCGCCCGATGCGAGCTGCGCGGCGCCGTCCGGCAGCGCGGCACCGCCCGCGGCGGCCTGGCCCGCGCCATCCGCGAGTTGACCGGCGCCGGTCGCGGCCTCACCGATCTGGTCCGAGAGGGTCGTGAAGCTCAGGAAGACGTTCTCGAGCGTGAGGGTCGAGATCTGCTGACCCGTGATGGTTGCCGCCGTCTGTGTGACCTGCGCGGTGATCAGATCGTCGACGAGGAGCGAGTCGGAGGACGTCTCGACATCGATGACCGCGCGTTCGGGAGTCACCCCGGCCGGGTCGGCGAGCGCCTGACCCGATGAGGTCGCCGCGGCCGAGAACTCGGACGGAATGGTCACGACGGCGTCGTACGTGCCGTCCGCGAGCCCGTCCGCTGCGTCTTCGTCGTTCGAGAGCACCCAGGTGAGGTTGGAGTCGAGGTCATCCGAGCCATCCACCAATCCCGCCGAGAGCTGGCGCCCGAGCGGAGTCAACTGATCGTTGACCGTGACGGGCTCGTCGTCGTTCACGATCGCGGCCGTGATGCGGTCGAGCCGCTCGGTCGGGTTGTAGAGCGCCGTGACCAGGATTCCGCCGAGCACGGCGGGCAGCAGAAGCACACCGATCACGGTGAGCCAGGTGACGGGGCGGCGCGAACGTGCGCGTTCGATGGGGAGAGTCATGCGGTCACCTCGGGGTGGGTCAAAGCCTCGGAGTAGGTCAACGTCAGTCCGGCTACGTCGGGTCGTCGCGCCTCGGCTAGCAGGGCAAGGGCGATCGGCTCGCGACGGGCCGACACCACCAGGGCCAGGCCGCCGTCCTTGGCGCGGTCGGCGGCATCCCGCAGAAGAGCGGATGCCTGATCCCGATCGCTATCACTGGTGATCGCATCGATACCGTCGATCACAACGAGGCGGGGCGTGCCAGCCAGGGCACGGCGCAGTTCGTCGACGGGGTCATCCGCGTCGGAGAGCAGGGCCACGCCCACGCGGCCGCGCACCCAGGCCGCGCGGCCGGGCAGCAGGTGCCCGCTGACCTTCAGCAGCCCGTCGGTGGGGGCGAGGCGGCCCGCGATCGTGAGCAGAAGGCTTCGGGTGGCGATCGTGTCGGGTGAGCTGATCACGAGGGTCTTGCCGGGTTCGAGTCGCATCGACACGTCGGAGAACAGCACCCGCTCGTCTTCGACCACGCCGAGGCCCTCGGCCACCACCACGGCGGTCGTCTCGGGCTCGGGCCAGTCGGTGTACTCGATCTCGCGGCGCACCGCGTCGCCCTCGATGTCGATGTGGGGCAGGATTCGGTCGAGCCACCGGGGGATCCACCAGGCCTTCTCGGCGAGGAGCGCCATGACGGCCGGGATGAGGGTCATGCGCACCAGGAACGCGTCGATCGCGATGCCCGAGGCGAGCCCCAGCGCGATGGGCTTGAGGGAGGAATCGCCCTCGGGGACGAACGCGGCGAACACCGCGAACATGATCAGGCCAGCCGCGACCACGACCCGCGCCGACGCGGTGAAACCGGAGCGAACGGCGCCGATCGCCGTGAGCTTGTCGCCACGCCCGCGACGCTCGCGCGACGCGTGCACGAAGTCTTCGCGCATGCGAGTGACGAGGAAGACCTGGTAGTCCATCGCCAAGCCGAAGAGCACGCCCATCAGCACGATGGGCATGAAGCTGATGATCGGTCCCGTGCGGTTGACGTGCAACAACTCGGCGAACCACCCCCACTCGAACACCGCGGCCACAATGCCGAACGCCGCCCCGACCGACAGCAGATAGCCGAGTGCAGCCGTCAGCGGCACGGCGATCGAGCGGAAGACGATCATCAACAGGACGAACGACAGGCCGACGACGAACAGCGCAAACGGCAGGAGCGCGGCGCCCAAACGGTCCGAGATATCGATGGCGATGGCCGTGAAGCCGGTCACCTTCAGATCGACGCCGTACTCGTCGAGCAGCCTGTCGTGCTCGGCGCGCAGGTCACGCACCAGTTGCGAGGTGGCCGGATCATCCGGGGCCGTCTCAGGAATGATCTGGATGATGCCCGTATCGGCTGTTTCGTTCGGAGTCGCCAGCGCGATCGTGTCAACGCCCGGGATCTGCGCGATCTCGTCGCCGAGGTCCTCCATCAGCCCGAGGGGGTCCGTGGAGGTCACGATCGTGCCCGTCATGATGAGGGGGCCATTGAACCCCGGCCCGAACTCCTCCGCGATCAGGTCGTAGCTCTTGCGCGCCTGCGATGACTCGGGCAGCATCCCCGCGTTGGGCAGGGCCAGCGCGAGCTGGGTCGCCGGAATCGCCATGATCCCGAGACCCACGACGACCGCGACGGTCGTGACGATCGGACGCTTGGTCACTCCGTTCACCCAGCGCTCGGCGAAGCCCGTGCGCTTGCGGACAGGCTTCTCCTCGCGAACGGCGCGGGGCTTGGGCATCCGTCCGCGGACGCGGTGCCCCATGAATCCGAGCAGCGCCGGGGTGAGGGTGAGCGCCACGAGAACGGCGATCGCGACCGAGAGGGCCGCCGCGATGCCCATGGTCGTGAGGAAGGGGATGTTGGCGATCGAGAGCCCGATCAGGGCGATGATCACCGTGATGCCGGCGAAGACGACCGCAGATCCGGCGGTTCCCGTCGCCTGCGCCACGGAGCCTTCGGGGTCGATTCCCGACCGCACCTGGTCTTGATGTCGAGCGACGATGAAGAGCGCGTAGTCGATGCCGACCGCCAGACCGAGCATCAGGGCCAACAGGGGGGTGGTCGACGAGATCGTCGTGAAGACCGTCGCGAACAGGATCAGCGTCATCGACAGCCCGACGCCGATCAGTGCGGTGACCAGGGGCAGCCCGGCGACGAGGAACGAACGGAAGGTGACGAAGAGGACGAGCAGGGCGATCAGGATGCCGACGGCCTCGGTGATCGTCACGCCCGGGACGGAGGTTGAGAACAGGTCGCCGCCGAGCTCCGCCTCGGAGCCGACGGGCAGCTCCGCGCGCAGGTCGTCGACGATGCTGGTGAGTTCGTCGCGGGTCTCGGCCGAGACATCCGTCGCCTGCCCATCGAACTGCAGGCGCACGATCGCGGCGGATGCGTCGTCGGTGACGAGTCCCGACACCATCTCGTCGAACGGGTCGGTGACGGCGAGAACACCGTCGATGCCTTCGATCGTGCTGATGCTTGCCGCGATGTCGTCGACGTACGGCGCCTCATCGACGCGGTCGCCCTCGGCGGCGACGACGATGAACTGCGCGCTCGTGCCGCTCGCCTGCGGGAACGTTCGGCTGAGTTGCTCGAGCCCCTCTTGGGCCTCGGTTCCGGGGATCGAGAACGAGTTATCGGTGCCCTGGCCGAGCAGCACGGCGCCCGCGCCGCCGAGCCCGAGCAGCAGAAGCCACGCGATCAGCACCCGCCATCCGTGACGGTACGACCAACGTCCCAGCGAGTAGAGCAGGGTGGACACAGGGCCTCCAGGGCGTTCGAATGGTCATATCGATACGCCGATGTATCCGATACATAGGTGTATCGTAAATCTTCCCAGGAGCGCAAGGCTGTGTGCATGGTGTGAGGATTCTGGAAGGGAGTGCGTATGGGCGATAGCACGGTGTCGACCACTCGCCGGCGCGAGGCGACGCGGCAGAGGCTTCTCGACGCCGCCGCCCAGGTGTTCGCCGAGGTGGGGTTGGACGCCGCCTCCGTCGAGGCGGTCTGCGAACGCGCCGGCTACACCCGCGGAGCCTTCTACTCGAACTTCGAGACGAAGGAAGAGCTCTTCCTCGAACTCGCCGGTCGCGTCGCTCGAGATCGGGTCGCGGCCGTTCGTGCACGGGTCGGCGAACTGGAGCACGCCCCTGCCCCGCCGGGCGCCGATGCCTTCTCGATCGTGCAAGAGGTGCTCGACGTCTCGAACGACGATCGGTTCGGCGTGCTGCTGATGAGCGAGATCCGCATCCACGCTCTGCGCAATCGCTCGATCGCCGACGCCTACCTCGCGCAAGAGACCGAGATGATCGCGAGTGTCGCCCAGATCATCGACGACATCGTGCGCGCGCGCCGGCTGACGCTCCGGGTGCCCGCGGAGGAAGCCGCCCGGCTCATGCTGATGGCGTGGGAGGGTGCGTCCGTGCGAGCGGTGATGGCCGGACTCGATTACGAAGAGCTGTGCCGTCGCACGAGCGTTCAGATCGGCCGTCTCGCGCAGCTGATTATCGATGCTCCCGCTCGCTGAGCACCGCGAGACAGCGCTCGAGGCGTGCAAGCCACCGCTCGCGGCGCTCTGGCGGTGCTGCCAGCCTCTCGAGCGCGTCGGCATCCGGGCGGATGCGCCCGACGGTGATCGTGCCGCCGCCGCCGGTGAGAGCCGCGACATCCGTCTCGAACAGCGCGGACGTCCCCAGCCCGCAGTCGTAGTCCAGGTTGGGCAGCGCCGCGGCGAGGGAAGCACCCATCGCGAGCCCGATCGCGGTGTCGAGTGCGCTCGAGACGACCACGGGCAAGCCCGCGCGCTCGACGATCTCGAGCGCGCGGCGGATGCCGCCGAGGGGCTGTGCCTTGATGACGAGCAGATCGGCCGCGCCGGCCCGCGCGACGGCGAGGGGATCCTCGGCCTTCCGCACACTCTCGTCGGCCGCGATCGGGATGTCGAGGTAGCGGATGCGTTCCCGCAGCTGCACGAGCTCGTCGATGGACGCGCAGGGCTGTTCGATGTACTCGAGATCGAACTCGGCTAGGGCGTGCACGGCATGCTCGGCCTCGTCGACGTTCCACCCGCCGTTCGCGTCCACGCGGATGCGCCCCTCGGCGCCGAGCTCATGTCGGACGGCGCGTACCCGCTCGATGTCTTCCGCGAGGCGCTGCCCAGCCTCGGCGACCTTGACCTTGGCGGTGCGGCACCCCGGAAAGCGGGCGAGCACTTCCGGGACGGATGCCGCGGGCACGGCCGGAACGGTCGCGTTGACCATGATCTCGGTGCGCTGACCCTCGGGTAGCTCGCGCCATCCGTAGTCCAGCGCGGCCTCGAGCCACGTCGCGGCCTCGCCGTCGCCGTACTCGGCGAAGGGTGAGAACTCGGTCCACCCGGCGGGCCCCTCGAGCAGCAGCGCCTCGCGCACGTCGAGTCCGCGAAAGCGGACGCGCAGGGGGAGGGCGACGACGACCGCGCGTTCGCGGAGTTCGTCGAACGTGGGGAGGGGTGATGCATCCGTCATGAGCCCATCTTGCTCCTGTCGGTGCCTAGGCTGAGTCCCATGGTTTCGGAGATCTTCGATCCGGCGGAGTGGCGCGAGGCGCCCGGCGCGGACGCCTACACGGACATCACGGCGCACGTCTCGGTCGACGGACGCATCGCGCGGGTCGCGTTCAACCGACCCGAGGTGCGGAACGCGTTCCGTCCGCGGACGGTCGATGAGCTCTACCGCGCGCTCGATGCCGCGCGGCAAGATCCGAAGATCGGTGTCGTGCTGCTGACCGGCAACGGTCCGAGCCCGAAAGACGGCGGCTGGGCGTTCTGCTCGGGCGGCGACCAGCGCATCCGCGGTCGCGACGGCTACAAATATTCGGAAGACGAGACATCCGTCACCGACCCCGCGCGCGTGGGACGCCTGCACATTCTCGAGGTGCAGCGCCTCATCCGCTTCATGCCGAAGGTCGTGATCGCGGTCGTGCCCGGGTGGGCGGCAGGCGGCGGGCACAGCCTGCACGTGATCTGCGACCTGACGATCGCGAGCGCCGAGCACGGCAAGTTCAAACAGACTGACGCGGATGTCGGATCGTTCGACGCGGGCTACGGCAGCGCGTACTTCGCGAAGCAGGTCGGCCAGAAGGTCGCGCGCGAGGTGTTCTTCCTCGCAGAGGAGTACTCCGCCGATCGCGGGCGCGAGATGGGCACGGTCAACAAGGTCGTGCCCCACGTCGAGCTCGAGCGTGAGGCGCTCGCGATGGCGCGGACGATCCTCGGCAAGTCGCCGACGTCGATCCGCATGCTGAAATTCGCGATGAATGCGGTGGACGACGGATTGGTCGGTCAGCAGCTCTTCGCGGGCGAGGCGACCCGCCTCGCGTACGGGACGGACGAGGCGCTCGAGGGGCGCGATGCGTTCCTCGAGCGCCGCGAGCCCGACTGGGCGCCGTACCCCTGGCAGTACTAGGCGCTCGGATGGGCGTTGTCCTGGGTGGCTTGTCGAGTGACGGCAGCGATCCGCACGCCGTCGCCGAAGCTCTGCCCGCCGCGCTGAGCGCCGACGATCCGATCCTGGTCACGACCTCGGGCTCGTCGGGCGTTCCAAAGACCGTCGTGCTGCGTGCCTCGGCGTTGCGCGCCTCGGCGACCGCCACGGCCGCGCGCATCGGCGAGGGTGCCTGGCTGCTCGCGCTGCCCGCCGGGTACGTCGCGGGTCTGCAGGTGCTCGTGCGCGCGCACCTCGCGGGAACGCGTCCGGTCTATCTGGATGGATCTTTCTCCCCGGATGCGTTCGTCGAGGCGACACGCGAACTGCCCGGTTCGGCTTTGCGCTTCACCTCGCTCGTCCCGGCCCAACTCGCGACGCTCGTCGCGGCCGCCGAGACGGAACGCCGTCTGGGCGACGTCTTGCGCTCATTCGCGGCGATCCTGATCGGCGGTCAGTCGCTTCCCGTGCCGCTGCGCGAGCGTGCGGAGGCCCTCGGCATCCGGATCGTCCGCACCTACGGTTCGACCGAGACGAGCGGCGGCTGTGTCTACGACGGAGTCCCGCTTGCGGGAATCGACGTGAGCGTTATCGACGGCGAGCTGCTGATCGCGGGTCCGACCCTGGCCGACGGATATCTCGGCGACGACGCGCTCACGGCCTCGACCTTCCCGATCGGCCTCGACGGAATCCGCCGGTACCGCACGGGCGACGCCGGAACGGTCGAGGGCGGCGTCGTCCGTGTCACCGGTCGCCGCGACAATGTCATCGTGTCGGGCGGCATCAATGTCTCGCTCGACCGCGTCGAGGCGATCGTGCGCGGTGTGCCCGGACTCGAGCAGGCTGCCGTGATCGGGATTACGGACGAACGCTGGGGCGAGGCATCCGTCATCGTCGTCGAGCCGGCCGAAACCAGCGATGACGCTGCGCTCCTCGACGCCGCCCGCGCCGCCGTCGCCGAAGCGCTCGGCCCGGCCGCCCGCCCGGCGCGCCTCGTGCGAAGACCCGTGCCACACCTGCCCTCGGGCAAGCCCGACCGCGAGGCCCTGCGGCGCGCGATTCGCGAGCAATAGGATCGCGGCATGGTTCCCTGGCCGCAACTCGTGGCGTTCTTCATCGCCTCGCTCGTGCTGATCGTCATGCCCGGGCCGTCGGTGCTCTTCATCATCGGCCGGTCCCTCGCGCTCGGCCGCCGGGGTGGTGTGCTGTCGGTCGTCGGCACCACCCTCGGCATGCTCGTCCTCGTGGTGCTGGTCGCACTCGGCCTCGGCGTGATCGTGGCCCAGTCGATCGTTCTGTTTACGATCGTGAAGTTCGCCGGCGCCGCATACCTGATCTATCTGGGCGTGCAGGCGATCCGCCACCGCAAGGATGCCGCGGCCGCGGTCGCCGCGGGTGCCGCCGCATCCTCGACCCGGCGCCTCGTCGGCGAGGGCTTCGTCGTCGGCGTCACCAACCCCAAGACGATCGCGTTCTTCGTCGCCGTGCTGCCGCAGTTCGTCGACTACGGTGCCGGGACGATCCCGCTGCAGATGCTCGAACTCGGCATCGTCTTCGCGATCCTCGCGTGGGCGAGCGACTCGGTGTGGGCGCTCGCCGCGGGTTCCGCCCGTGACTGGTTCGCCCGCAGCCCGCGCCGCGTCGAGCGCCTCTCGGCCGCCGGCGGAGGCATGATGATCGGCCTGGGTGGCGTGCTCGCGCTGACCGGCTCGAAGCACTGAAAGGCGATCCGCCTAGGATGAACCCTCGTGGCAGCTACAACTCGCAAGCGGACCGGTAAGAAGCAGCGTGGCGGCGGCGACCCGCGTCGGAGCGGTCGCCCCGACTCCGTGACCGTCAAGCCCGCAACCGCCCGGGACTGGATCGGCGCCGCTCGCCCCCGCACGCTTCCCCTCGCCGTCGCCCCCGTCGTGGTCGGTACGGGAGCGGCCGTGCTCGCAACGGGACTCTTCCACTGGGTCATCGCACTGGCGTGCCTCGCCGTCTCGGTGTGCCTGCAGATCGGCGTCAACTACGCGAACGACTACAGCGACGGCATCCGCGGCACCGACAACCACCGGGTCGGTCCCGGTCGTCTCACGGGCGCGCGTCGCGCGAAGCCGCGCACGGTCCTCGCCGTCGCGCTGGTCTTCTTCGCCCTCGCTGCCATCGCCGGGCTCGCCATCGTGATCCGCACCGAGCAGTGGTGGCTGATCGCCGTCGGCGCGGCCTGCATCGTCGCGGCGTGGTTCTACACGGGCGGCCGTCGACCCTACGGATACTTCGGGCTCGGCGAGATCTTCGTGTTCGTCTTCTTCGGGCTCGTCGCCACGATCGGCACGACCTGGGTGCAGGCCCTGGCGGTGCCGCAGGAGGCCTGGTTCGGTGCCGTCGCTATCGGTCTACTGGCTTGCGCCGTGCTGCTCGCCAACAACCTCCGCGACTTCGATCAGGACCGCAGCGCCGGCAAACGGACGCTCACGGTTCTGATCGGCAAGCGGGCGACGCAAGTGCTGTTCACACTGTTTGTGCTCGTGCCGTTCGTGATTGCCGGCTTCGTCGCGCTGTTCTATCCGATCGCGTGGCTCACGCTGCTCGCGTTGCTCGCGGGACTCCCCGCCATCCTGATCGTCTGGACCTTCCGCCAGCCGCGCGAACTGGTCACAGCGTTGGCGCTGACCTCGGTCACATCGCTCGGCTACGCCGGGCTACTCGCCTGGGCGTTCGTCGGCTAGGAGCGTGGCTCGGCGTCCTCGGCGTCCTCGTCGGGCGCCTGCGACCGCGATGCGGACCGGCGCTTGGCGATGCCCTCGGCGACCGCGGCGCGCGGCTGACGGAGGAACAGCAGAGACAGGCTGAGCCCGATCAGAGCCGCGAAGACGACGGCGATGAGCCAGTTCTGCCGGAAGATCGGAAGCAGCAGCATGAGACCGAGCGGCACCAGGAACGCCAGCAGACGCAGCACGCTGTAGACGAGAACCGGCGGAACCTTCACCCCCTCATCCTAAGCCGGCGCTTCCGGCTCGACGGCGCGCCTGGGCAGACCCTCACAGTTGCGCAACGACGGGTCTCGAGCGATCCCACGCGCCTAGGATGGTTCCTATGCCCCGCGTGCTCCTGATCGTGGCGGTGCTGGCATTGGCGTTCTACGTCGTGAGCATCGTTGACGTCGCCGTGCAGCCACCGACCCGCCACCGGGGAGTCTCGAAGACCACGTGGATCGCGATCGTCATTCTCCTTCCGGTTATCGGCGGCGCCCTCTGGTTCGTCGTGGGACGCTCGCGTCCCACGCGTCTGAAGCTCGCGCTCGCGCCCGACGACGACCCCGAGTTTCTCGGACGCGTAGGCGGCGGGTCGTTCTCGGACCAGGATGAGCGCATCCGTCGTCTGGAAGAGGAGCTCGCGATGCTCGACTCCGAGGCCGACGACCCGCGGAACGCCGGCCCGGCACCGGCGGACCCGGAGAGTGCCGACCCGGGTGCGGTCGATCCGGACTCCGACGGCCCGCGTCGCGGCTCGATCGGCTGACAGTGCCCGTTGCCGGCGGCGATACGCCGCGGACCTCGCCGAGCCCCGCCATGGACTCGGCAGCGGCGCTGCTGGACGAACTCGTGCACCTCGGAGTGCGCGACATCGTGCTGAGCCCCGGTTCGCGCTCGCAGGCACTCGCGCTCGTCGCGACCGCACTGGAGCGGGCGGGTCGGATCTCGCTGCACGTCCGCATCGACGAGCGCGTTGCCGGCTTCACCGCGCTGGGCCTGGCCCGCGAGTCTCGTCTCCCCGTTCCCGTGATCTGCACGTCGGGCACGGCTGTCGCGAACCTGCTGCCCGCTGCGCTTGAAGCGCATCACGCGGGGGTTCCCCTGTTGCTGCTCACGGCGGATCGCCCTCCGGAGCTCCGCGGAGTCGGTGCCAACCAGACCACGCGCCAGCCCGGACTGTTCGGTTCGTCGACCCGGTTCGCGCTCGACGCGCCGGTGCCGGAGGACATCGACGAGGCAGGGGATTCGGCCCAGACCACGACCTTCCGGGCGATCGCCGCGGATGCCTTCGCCGCTGCATCCGGTTCCGTCTCGCTTCCCGCGGGGCCCGCGCACGTCAACCTGCCGGTCCGTGAACCTCTCGCCGGATCCTTGCCCACGTGGTTCGCGTCCGAACGCGAGCCGACAGCGGACGCACCCACCCCTGTCGAGGCGGCCTCGGGAGCCCTGTACCAGGGGGGTGGTGGCATCGGCCTCGCCGAATCGAGTGACCTCGACCAGACCGTGCCGTACGCCTTGGCGCGAGGGCCGCGCACCCTCGTGATCGCCGGCGCCGATGCCGGTGTCGGCGCCGAACAGGTCGCCCACGATGGCGGATGGCCCCTCGTCGCCGAGATTGTGAGCGGCGCGCGTTTTGGACGCAACCTGGTGCACGGCTACCGCGCGCTCCTGCGCGATGACTCCCTGGGCGGGGCCGTCGAACGGGCCATCGTGTTCGGGCGCCCGACGCTGAGCCGTGAGGTCGCGGCACTGCTCTCGAACCCCGAACTCGATGTGATCGCCGTCCGAGGACCGGGCGAGCGGTTGAACCTCAACGGATGCACCGAGCCGGTGGAGTCCGTGCGGGTGGACCCGGGCGAGACCGACCGGGAATGGCTCGGGGCGTGGCTGCGCGCGTCGCAGGCACACGAGGTCGACCTCGGTGCACCCGCGCCAGACCTCGCGGGCCTGTCCGCCGCCGATCCCGCCGAGCGGCGGAAGGCCGTTGACGCCGAACTTGCGGCCGTACGCGCTCCACTCGATCGCACCACGCTCGTGGATGCACTGTGGCGTGCCACGTGGCCGCACGATCGTCTCGTGTTCGGGTCGTCGCGTCTGGTGCGAGTGGCTGACGGTGTGCTCGGAGGCAAGAAGGTCCCCGTGCATTCCAACCGCGGCGTGGCCGGGATCGACGGCACGATCGCGACGGCGACGGGAATCGCCCTCGCCAGCCAAGCCGACGGGCGCTCGGGCGTCACCCGCGTGCTGCTGGGCGACCTGGCATTGCTGCACGACGTCGGGGCGCTCCTCCTGCCGCCGACCGAACGCGAGCCGCGTCTGCAGGTCGTCGTCGGAAACGACGGCGGTGGCACGATCTTCGACGGGCTCGAGGTCGCGCAGGTCGCGTCACCCGACGACATGGATCGCGTGCTGTTCACCCCGCAGTCCGTGCGGCTCGAGCACCTCGCCCTCGCCTACGGCTGGGAGTACCACCGCCCGACCACGCGCCCCGCGCTGGATCAGCTCCTCGTGTCCCCGGTCGGCGGCCGGCAGCTGATCGAGGTGCCGCTCGCGCGCTGATCAGGCCAGGGCGTCGACGATCGGGCGGAACTTCATCCGCGTCTCGAGCAACTCGGCTTCGGGATCGCTGCCGGGCACGATGCCTGCGCCGGCATGAGCGGTGACGGCGCGTGTCTCGCGCGTGACCCACCCGTTCTGCGTCGGCTCCGCAGCGTCACCGAACTGGGCGCTGCGCAGCGCGATCGCCCATTCTCCGTCACCGGATGCGTCGATCCAGCCGACCGGTCCCGCGTACCGGCCGCGGTCGAACGGCTCGATGCGCCGGATGACTTCGAGCGCCGAGGTGGTCGGGGTACCCGCGACGGCGGCCGTCGGGTGCAGCACCCCGACGAGGTCGAGGGCTGAGACGCCGGCCGCGACGATGCCCTCGACATCGGTCGCCAGATGCCAGACGTTGGGCAGCTTGAGCGCGAAGGGCTGCTCGCTCGCGGTGAGCGCGCTCGTGTGGGGGCGGAGCGTCCGCAGTACGCTCTCGACAGCGAAGCGGTGCTCGTCCTGGTCTTTGCCGCTCGCGGACAGGGCGACGGATGCTTCGGTGTCGCCGTCCGCGTCGGCACCTCGGGGCGCCGTCCCGGCGAGCACCCGGGCCGTGATGGTCCCGCCCGAGACGGTCACGAGGGTTTCGGGGCTCGCGCCGATGATGCCGTCGACGGCATACGTCCACACATCCGGGTATCCCGTCGCGAGCGCGCGCACGAGTCGCCTCAGATCCGCCCCTGCGGGTACCGAGCCGATGAGATCTCGGGCCAATACCACCTTGCTGACCTCACCCGCGGCAATGGCCCCGAGGCCGGCACGGACCGCGGCCTGGTAGCCGGGAGCATCGAGTTCGCCGGGCCCGACGGTCGCGGACCACGCGGGACCCCACGGCGGAGCGGAAGGGATGTCAGGGGTCTCGCGTCCCGCGCGATGGGTCGTCGTCACCCACGAGCGTCCGGCGCGACGGCCGAAGACGAACTGCGGCACGATCAGGGTGCTTGCGCTCGCCGACGAGGGATCGAAGCTCAGCGCGCCGAATGCGATGAGGCCCGTACCGGGCAGGCGCACCTCATCATCGACGGTCGCCGCGGCGGCGGTGGCTCGCCAGGCATCGGCGAGCACGGCCGCCTGGTTGCCGTCCGCGGGGTTTGCGCGATGGCCGCCGACCTCTATGAGTCGCGGTGAGCCCACCCCGACCATGCCCTCTCCTCGTCGCAACCACGCCAGCGGATGCGTGGGTTCAGCATGCGCCAGCACATCCTCGAATGGCTCGACCTCGCGGGTCGTGACGACGAGTCGACGCACGCGGGTGGGGGCGGACTCGGTCACTGCTCCAGCCTAGACTCGCTGCGTGAGCGCAGATCCGAATGTGCCGGCCGAGGCATCCGTCCGTCCCCCCGTCGGGACGAAATTGGAGTTCCGCTGGCGCAAGTGGGATGGCTCAACCCACTGGGTGCACGAGTGCGTATATCTCGGCGCGGACGAGTGGGGCGACTGGTTCGGGCAGCGCGGGGGATGGCGGAGCGATCGGCCGGGGCGTTCGGTCGTGGTTGTCGAGGACAACGTGATGCTGCTGCCGCCATCGGGCGACCACGTGCTGACGATGAACGCGCGACCGCATCCCACCCGCGTCTACATCGACATCGCGTGGGACGCGCGCTGGTCGGGCGGCGAACCGACCGGTATCGACATGGACCTCGACGTCGTCGACCAAGAAACGCGCGGTGTCTACATCGACGATGAGGACGAGTGGGAGGAGCACCGCGTGCTCTACGGATACCCGCTCGACCTGGCCGAGAAGCTCGAGGCACTCACCGCCGAACTGTTCGCGGCGGTCAGCGCGCACGAAGCACCGTACGATCCGGCGACCGCGGCCCGCTGGCTGGCACGCCTCGTAGACTCGACGGGTGACCCCGAACCCGCCGACTGACGACCACAGTGAGTCGAACCGCAACGAACCCAACCGTGCCTCCAACCGTGCCGATCTCGGCAAGGACCCGGCTCGGGTCAGCGGAATGTTCGACCAGGTCGCGGGTCGCTACGACCGCACCAACACCGCCCTGAGCCTCGGCAACGATCGGCTGTGGCGTGTCGCCACGCGCCGGGCCGTTGCTCCGCGCGCGGGGGAGCGGATCCTGGATCTTGCCGCGGGTACGGGCGCATCCTCCGTCGCTCTGACGCGGAGCGGCGCACAGGTCGTTGCGGCGGACTTCTCGCCCGGCATGATCGCCGAGGGCCGCCGCCGTCACGGCGCGGTGCCGGGGCTGTCGTTTATCGAGGCGAACGCGACCGACCTGCCCTTCGCCGACGATGAATTCGACGCCGTGACCATGTCCTTCGGCCTGCGAAACGTCGACGAGCCCCGAAAGGCGCTAGCCGAGCTGTACCGGGTCACCAAGCCTGGGGGGCGGGTCGTGATCTGCGAGTTCTCACACCCCCCGTCGCGCGCCTTCGCCGAGTTGTACGGCTTCTACAACTCCCGGGTGCTCCCCGTCGTCGCGCGTGCTCTCTCCTCGAACGCCGATGCCTACGACTACCTGAACGAGTCCATTCGGGATTGGCCCGACCAGCGAACCCTGGCCTCATGGATCCGCGGCGCGGGCTGGCAGGATGTCGCCTACCGGAACCTCTCGTTCGGGATTGTCGCTCTGCACCGCGGGCGGAAAACCCGCCGGTAGGCTGGAGGGGTGACTCCGGGCCCCTCAGCGCGCGGCTCGCGACTGACGAGCCGACTCGGCATGACCGAGCGCGTCTTCGCCGGACCCCGCTCGCGCAAGCTCCTCGCCCAGGTGGAGGAGGGTCTCGACCGGGTCGAAGCCACGTTGGCCGACGAGTTGAAGATGACCGATGCTCTCGCCGATGCGACGAGCCGGTACCTGTACGAGGCCGGCGGCAAACGCATCCGTCCGATGCTCGCCCTGCTCTCGGCGCACCTCGGTGCGGGCATCACGCCCGCCGTGATCGAGGGTGCGACCGCTCTCGAGATGACGCACCTCGGTTCGCTGTACCACGACGACGTCATGGACGGCGCGGACGTCCGTCGCGGGGTGCCGAGCGCACAGACCGTGTGGGGCAACAACGTCGCGATCCTGACCGGCGACCTGCTCTTCTCGCGCGCGAGCCAGATCATGGCGCGGCAGGGCGAGCGGGCTATCCGGCTGCAGGCCGACACGTTCGAGCGGCTCGTGCTCGGTCAGATGCACGAGACCGTCGGACCGCAGGAGGGCGATGACCCCGTCGACTTCTACCTGCAGGTGCTGGCGGACAAGACGGGTTCGCTGATCGCCGCTTCGGCCGAGACGGGCGTCGTTTTCGCGGGCGCGCCCGAGGAGTACGGCATGTCACTCCGTACCTTCGGCGAGAAGACCGGCGTCGCCTTCCAACTGCTCGACGACGTGCTCGACCTGAGCGCCGACCCGGACGAGACGGGCAAGGTGCCCGGCACCGACCTGCGTGCCGGTGTGCCGACGATGCCGTTCCTGCTGCTCGGACAAGAGCGCGACGATGCATCCGTCGCCCTCAAGACACGTATCGATGAAGGCGTCGCTCGCATCGCGGATGGCGCAGACCCCGCCATCCTCGATACCGCACTCGCCGAACTTCGTGACCACGACGCAACCGCCCGGACGCTGCGCCTGGCCCACGACTGGGCGCGCGAGGCCGTCGAGGCTCTCGATCCGCTCCCGGACGGTCCTGTTCGCGACGCTCTCAAGCGTTTCTCCGAGGTCGTCGTCGACCGCAGTAGCTGAGCGCTCGCCGCCTCGCTCCCCCTCTTCGCAAGCACCATCGGAAGGACCCCATGACCAAGCTCAGGCTGGCCATCGTCGGCGCGGGCCCCGCCGGCATTTATGCCGCGGACATCCTGCTCAAAACCGAGCGCAAGTTCGATGTCTCCATCGACCTGTTCGAGCAGCTCCCCGCCCCCTACGGACTGGTCCGGTACGGCGTTGCGCCCGATCACCCGCGCATCAAGGGCATCATCACGGCCCTCCGCGAGGTGCTCGATCGGGGCGATATCCGACTCTTCGGGAACGTTCGCTACGGCGAGGACGTGACTCTCGAGGATCTCAAGCGTCACTACAACGCCGTGATCTTCGCCACCGGCGCCATCCGCGACACCGACCTCGACATCCCGGGGATCGATGCCGAGGGTTCGTACGGTGCCGCCGATTTCGTCAGCTGGTTCGACGGGCACCCCGATGTGCCGCGCACGTGGCCGCTGGAGGCCGAGTCGGTTGCCGTTGTGGGCGTGGGCAATGTGGCGCTCGACATTTCGCGCATGCTGGCCAAGCACGCCGAAGATCTGCTGCCGACCGAGGTGCCCGACAACGTCTACCAGGGCCTTGCGGCATCCCCCGTCACGGACGTCCACGTCTTCGGCCGCCGCGGTCCCGCTCAGGTCAAGTTCACCCCGCTCGAACTGCGCGAGCTCGGCGAGCTGCGCGATGTCGACATGGTCGTCTACGACGAGGACTTCGACTACGACGAGGCGTCGAAGACCGCGATCGCGAGCAACAAGCAGGTCATGGTCATCGACCGCGTGCTGCAGTCGTGGCGCCAGCGCCCGTCCGTCAACAACGCCGGCGGTGAGGCATCTCGCCGCCTGCACCTGCACTTCTGGGCACGCCCCGTGGAAGTCAAGAAGGATGCCTCCGGTCGCGTGACGGCGTTCGTGTACGAGCGCACCCGTCCCGACGCCCAGGGCGGCATCGAGGGCACCGGTGAGTTCCGCGAGGTGCCGATCCAGGCGATCTACCGGGCCGTCGGATACTTCGGTTCGCCGCTGCCCGACGTCCCCTTCGATCCCCGGCACGGTGTCATTCCGAACCACGAAGGCCAGGCTCTTCACCAGGAGTCCAACGAGCGTGTCTCGGGCATCTACGCGACCGGCTGGATCAAGCGCGGGCCCGTCGGCCTGATCGGTCACACCAAGTCCGACGCGATGGAGACCGTCCGACTCCTGATCAACGACCAAGCGTCGTGGTGGCAGCCCGAGGATCCCTCGGAAGAGTCGATCCCCGCGCTGCTGGCCGAGCGAGGCGTGCGGTGGACCGATCTCGAGGGCTGGCACCGTCTCGACGAGCACGAGGTGGCGCTGGGTGCTCGCCACGAGCGTGCGCGCATCAAGGTCGTGCCGCGCGAGGAGATGGTCGCGATCTCGCGCGGGGAGTAGTTCTCGCCGCTAGCCTGGGCGGATGACAGACGAGGACGGCTGGCGGGCCGACATCCTCGGTCCTGGCTTCGAGCAGTTGACCTTGCCACTCGGTTCTGATGATGAGGGTGAGGTCGTGGCGACCCTCGTCCGCCACCTGCCAGAGGTCGGTTTCGCCGAGCGAGTGTTCGGTGTTCGTGTGTTCCCGAACCGCCGCGCGCTGGCGGATGTCGATGTGCTCTACGTGCACGGGTGGTCGGACTACTTCTTTCAGACGCGACTCGCTCGCTTCTTTACCGAGCGTGGTGCGCGGTTTTTCGCCCTCGATCTGCGCAAGTACGGCCGCAGCCTGCGACCCGGTCAGACGCCCGGGTACATCACGGACCTCGACGACTACGACGCGGACATCGCTGCGGCGCTGGAAGCCATGCAGCGCGGCGACCGCCGGCTGGTCCTGCTCGGGCACTCGACGGGCGGATTGACGCTCAGCCTCTGGGCATCGAGGCATCCGAGTGTCGCGTCCGCGGTCATCCTGAACAGTCCGTGGCTGGAGTTTCAGCTGAGCGGTCTTGGTCGCGCGGCGCTCGCACCCATGGTCGAGCTGGGTGCCCGGATCCGTCCGCTGGACTCAGCACCCCAGGTGGATCTCGGCTACTATGCCCGTGCGCAGCGCGACGTCGCCGACCCCGATGATCCCGTCGAGACGAATCTGCAGTGGCGTCCGGATCAGACGATGGCGGTCTATGCGGGATGGTTCCATGCCGTGCTCGAGGGCCACGAGCGGGTCGCCGCGGGGCTAGGGATCGACGCACCCGTGTGCGTTCTGCTCTCCGCGCGCTCGGCGCTGCCCACCCGCTGGTCGGACGAACTCACGCGTGTCGACAGCGTGCTGAACGTGGACGAGATTGCTCGCGCGGCACTGAAGCTCGGGGAATCCGTCACCATCGAACGCATCGATGGCGCTATCCACGACGTCTTTCTGTCGCGCCATGAGGTGCGTGAAGAGGCGTACGCGCGGCTGGATCGCTGGGTGCTCGGGTTCGTCCGGCATCGGGCAGCACCCGCCTAGGTCGCGAGAGTCGAGCGCACGGTGGCCAGGAACCACGCGGTCGCGGACGTCGCGTCCGCGTCATGGTGCGAGATCAGGTGGACGGATGTCGTGGGCGACGGGAACGGTAGCTCGAGTAGCTTCGCCCCGGAGGGCAGCGCGAGCGCGGCGAAGGCGTCGATCGGCACGATGGCGACGTATCCGCAGCGGGCCACGATCCAGGGGAGTGAGGTGAAGCGCGGCACCTCGACGTGGGCTACCCGCGACAGCACCCCGGCTCCGAGTATGGTGACCGCCTCGGTGATCGCGCGGTGCCCGGCCGCGGCACCGACGCGCGCTTCGGGAAGTCTGCTCAGGTCTTCGACACGGATGCGTCCCTCGTCGTCGTCGAGGTCGGCGGGCACGAGGCAGGCGTAGCGATCCTGGAAGAGGACCTCCTGGTGGACCTGGCCCGCCACCGGTGAGCTGGTGATCGCGGCGTCGATGTCTCCGGAGAGCACATCGTGGGCAACCGAGTCGATGTCGAGCGGGACGACTTCGATCGAGACGTGGGGCGCGGAGGCCGCTATGGCGAGCAGGATGCGGGGGAGGAGGCCAGCCTCGCCCAGGTCTGTCAGAGCCATGCGGAATCGTCTGTGTGAGGTCGCGGGCTCGAAGCGGGTGCCGTCTTCGGTGCGCGCAACGATGTGTGACAGCGGTCCGCTGATCTCGGCGTAGAGGTCTGTCGCCAGCCGCGTCGGTCGTACTCCGGTCCCGGTGCGGACGAAGAGCGGATCGTCGAAGTGCAGACGCAGGCGCTTCAGCGCATGGCTGACGGCGGGCTGCGACACGCGCAGCGACTCGGCTGCCGAAGTCAGGTTCTTGGCCCGATAGACCTCGACGAAGGTACGGAGCAGATTCAAATCGACGCTGGCGAGCATGCCCCCATTATTCACCAAGCGAATGTCATAGATGTCGATTATTCATTGGACGAACATCGCGCCCGAACATACCGTGGAAGAAGGTCGCCGATGACCTAAGAAACGGAATCAGTGCAGTGACGCAGATGATCAGAGTCGCCGATGCTCTCGGCCGCATGCTCGCCGAATTGGGTGTCAAACAGGTATTCGGAGTCGTGGGAAGTGGAAACTTCCGCGTCACGAACGCGCTCGTCGCATCGGGTGCGACCTTTGTCGCGGCGCGCCACGAGGCCGGTGCGGCATCCATGGCCGACGCGTACTCCCGCATCACCGGTGACGTCAGTGCGCTGAGTCTGCATCAAGGATGCGGGCTCACGAACGCGCTGACGGGCATCGCCGAGGCGGCGAAGTGTCATACCCCGCTTCTCGTCCTCGCCGCAGACACGGCGGTGGGCAATGTCACGTCGAACTTCTACATCGATCAAGACACCGCCGTGAGCGGCATCGGTGCCATACCGATGCGGATCCACTCGGCCGAGACCGCGCTCGCCGATGCGGCCCGTGCATTCCGCGTCGCCCAGGTCGAACGCGCCACTGTCGTGCTGTCGCTGCCTATCGACATCCAGGACCTCGAGATCGCCTATCCGGGGCCACGGTCGGTCTCGAACCTCCGCGTTCCGACGCCGACCGTCTCGTCGGCGGATGCCGCCGAACTCGGCGAGATGTTCGTCGCGGCGGAACGGCCGGTGATCATTGGGGGTCGAGGTGCTCGTATCGCGAAGCATGACCTGCGCGCACTCGCCGCGGCGACCGGCGCGCTGCTCATCGCCTCGGGCGGCGCGCGCGGTGTCTTCGAGGGCGATGAATGGGCGCTCGACGTCGTCGGGGGCTTCGCGACAGACAGCGCGGCCGAGCTCGTTCGGGACGCGGATCTCATCGTCGGGTTCGGCGTCGCGTTGAACGACTGGACGACGCGCGGCGGCTCACTGCTCGAGAAGGCGACGCTCGTTCAGGTCGATGACCGTGTCGATGCGATCGGCAAGTATCGCCTCGTCGACCTCGGGATCGTCGGCGACACGGGTGCCGTCGCACGCGCCACCATCGCGGCGCTCGAGGCGACGGGGACGACGAGTGTCGGATACCGGACTCCCGAGGTCGCCGAACGTGTTCGTGCGGCGCGGTATTGGTCGGACCAGACCGTCGAGATGATCGACGAGCCGGGTTTCGTCGATCCCGCGGCCCTGACCAACGCGCTCGACGCGATGCTGCCCGACGAACGCGTCGTGGTCGTCGACGGGGGCAACGTCAATGCCTACCCGGGTGCCCACCTGCGCGTTCCGGACGACGAGGGCTACGTCCTGCCCCTCTCGTTTCAATCCATCGGGCTCGGGCTCGCGAGTGTGATCGGCGCTGCCGTTGCGCGGCCCGACCGGATGGCCGTGCTCGGCACCGGCGACGGTTCGTTGCTGATGGGGGCGGTGGAGCTGGAGACCGCCGTGCGGCTACGCCTCGGCCTCGTCGTCATCGCCTTCAACGACAGTGCGTATGGAGCCGAAATCCATCTGTTTCCGGAATCGACCCCCGCAGAACAAGAGATCGTCCGGTTCCCGGACACCGACATCGCCGCGATCGCGCGGGGCTACGGCTGCGACGCGATCACCGTGCGCTCTCTCGATGACCTGGGCGGGGTGGCCACCTGGCTCGCATCTGCCCGCGACCGGCCTCTCGTCATCGACGCCAAGATCAGCGGCCGTCCATCTTGGCTCATGGCCCGCGAACACGGGCACTGACCAACACCGCACGTACTCGCACGCAACAGAAACAAGGGAGTTTCACCATGATGCACAACACAGCAATCCGTGCCCGCCGGGCTCTCATTGCCACGGGAGCCGTCGCCGCGCTCGTCCTCGCCGGCTGCGCCGCCGATCCGGAGGGCGCCTCGTCGGGAGGGGACTCCGGTGGCGGCGAGGGCGGCGAGGGTGGCACGATCCGGGTCGCCTACCTGGCGACAGGCTCTTCGTTACCTCTCTTCGTGACCGCCGAGAAGTATGCCGAAGAGGTCGGCATCAACGTCGAGCTGGTCGAGGTTGCGAGCGGCAACGAGTCGATCACCGGCGTCGCGACCGCCCAGTACGACGCCGGGTTCGCCGGGATCGGGTCTGCCGCGTACAACGCCGTGGACGAGGGGCTTCCCGTGCGCTACGTGGCGCCGATGCACGCCGGATACATCGAGGACTACTTCATCGTGTCGTCGCAGCTCGCGGGTTCGTCGGAAGAGGCCGCCGCGGTCGCCGAGGACATGTCGCAGCTCGCGGGTCAGACGTTCGCCGTCAACGCGCCGGGCGTTGTGACTGAGGCGCTGCTCGGCTTCGCCCTGGAGCGCGGTGGACTGTCGATGGACGACATCGCTCTGGAGTACATCCCGTTCCCCGATCAGGTGCCAGCGCTTGCGAACGGTGGCATCGCGGCGGGCATCCTGTCTGAGCCGTTCCCGACGCAGGCAGAGGGCAACGGGTCGGGCTACCGCCCGTGGGAGACCCCGACGGATGAAGATCCGCTGCCGTTCACGGGGATCATCTACAACACGGACTGGGCGGACGAGAACCCGCAGGTGGCTGAGGACTTCATGCGCGCCTACGCGATGGCCGCGGAGGACCTCGACGCGAACGGATGGGACACCCCCGAGATGCTCGAGCTCGTCGAGCAGTACACGGGTGCCGATCCGGCAGTCATCGCCGCCTCCCGCCAGCACCACATCCCGGCCGACCTGAGTGTGGACTTCGACGTGCTGCTGCGATACCAGGAGTTCTTCCTCGAGCAGGGCTCGTTGAACTACGACGAGATCATCCCCGAAGAGGACATCTGGGACTTCAGCTGGCGCGATGCCGCCCTCGAGAACTGACTCGGTGAGCCGATGACTGCACTGATGCAACCGAAGGTCCGACTCACCGACGTGAGCAAGCGGTTTCCGGGAAAGGAGCAGGTCACCGCATTGGAGAGTGTCTCGCTCGACATCGCCGAAGCCGAGTTCGTGTCCATCGTGGGGCCGTCAGGCTGCGGGAAGTCCACTCTGCTGCGTCTCGTCGCTGGTCTGTACGAGCCGTCCTCGGGCTCGGTCGAGATCCTGAGCTCCAAACCGGACCGACCGAAGACGGCGATGGTGTTTCAGGAGCACGCTCTCTTTCCGTGGATGTCGGTGCGCGAGAACGTCATGTTCGGTCCGCGCAACCGCAACGTCCTCAAGAAGGATGCGGCCGAGATCGCGAACGAGCAGTTGGCGCGGCTCGGTCTGGCGCGCTTCGGCGACTTCTTCCCTCACCAGCTCTCGGGAGGGATGAAGCAGCGCGTCGGCATCGCCCGGGCGCTCGCGCAGGATGCCGAGGTGCTGTTGATGGACGAACCGCTCGGAGCGCTCGACGCGCAGACGCGCACCCTCCTGCAGGAGCAGATCCTCGAGCTGCGTCAGCAGACCAAACCGACGGTGCTCTACATCACGCACGCGATCGATGAGGCGGTCTTCCTCTCGGATCGCGTGGTGCTGATGTCCGCCCGCCCGGGCAGGATCCGGGACATCGTCGAACTCGACTTCGGGCCCGACCGCACGCCCGAGCTGCGCGGAACGCCGGAGTTCGCTGCTCTGTCGCAGGACATCTGGAACCACCTGCGCGACGAGGTGCAGGCGGCCATGGCGGTGGACGACCGGTGAGCTGGCGTGGCCTTCGCGACAAGTGGGCCCTGTTCGTCGGTCCGGTGGTGATCCTGCTCGGATGGGAGATCCTCAGTCGGACCGGCGTCATCCGCGCCACCTTCTTCCCGCCGCCAACCGAGATCATCGCCCGCAGCATCATCGTGTTCGAGCCTGACTCGGGGCTCGGCGGCGACATCATCGCGACCGTCCTGCGTGTGCTCGTCACGATCGTGCTGGCGGTGGTTCTGGGAGTCGGTGTGGGGATCGCGATCACCGCCTCGCAATGGATGGACCGCGGCGCGCATACGATCCTGGCGTTCCTCTACCCGATTCCGGGCGTGCTGTTCTTCCCGTTTCTGACGTTCCTGCTCGGGCGGACCGAGATGGCGATCATTCTGACCGCCTTGGTGACTCCGCTCATCGTCATGATTTTGTACACCGTCGCGGGCGTGCGGAGCATCGATCGCACCCTCGTCGAGGTGGCCGATAACTACGGCTCCCGGGGAGTCAAGAGGTTCTTCGGCATCCTTGTGCCGGGTTCGTTACCGTCGATCGTCACCGGTATTCGGGTGGCTCTCGGGTTCACCCTGATCGCCGTGATCGCGATCGAGATGGTGGGCGCCCCGAATGGCCTCGGTCAGTTCCTCTGGTCCAACTGGCAGATTCTGCGCGTCACCGACATGTACGTCGCGCTGTTGATCATCGCCGTCATCGGGCTGATCAGTTCCGTCGGATTCGACGCCGTGGCCGACCGCCTCTTGCCGTGGCGACGTGACGTGCAAGGAGCACAGATATGAACCCGACGGTTCGGCGCTGGGCGCAGTCGTGGGCGATCCCGCTCGCGGTCATCGTGCTGTGGGAGATCGTCACGCGCACAGGACTGCTCGACGCGCGTTTCTTTCCGCCGTTGAGTGACATCGTCGTGACGGCATTCGACGGACTCGTGAACGGGAGGCTCGGCCTGGATCTGTTGCTGACGGTCCAGCGATTGCTGATCGCCTTCGCGCTCGCCGCGGTTTTCGGCGTTGCGATCGGTGTCGCCTCGGGGCGGTGGCGGACGGTCGAGCTGCTCATCCGGCCCATCACGGACACCCTCTACCCGTTGCCGAAGATCGCCCTGCTTCCGCTCTTCATCATCATCGTCGGGCGGGGCGAGGTGGCCTACATCATTACCGCATTCGCCACCGCGTTCTTCCAGATCATCATCAGCACCCGCGGCACCGTCCGAGATGTGCCGACAGATTTGATCGAGGCGGGGCGCAACTTCGGTGCCACCGGCATCCGGTTTTTCACCAGGCTGTTGTTTCCGGCGATCGCGCCCGGTTTACTGAACGGGCTGCGGCTCGGGATGGCGACCTGTCTGATCACGCTGATCGCCGCCGAGTTCGTCGGCGCGGAGTTCGGCCTGGGAGCTGCGATTCGTCGGGCGGGTCAGCAGTTCGCCATTGACGAGGTCTACGCAGGCATCCTCATCGTCGGTCTGCTCGGTTTGCTGATCAACCTGGCGTTCCGCCTGGTCACGCCGCTCGTGCTGCCGTGGCAGCGCCGGACTCAGCCGGCGACGGCGGGCAAGCGCGGGTGAGGGTGAGTCCTACCGGTAGTTGATGAACTGCAGGTCGACCTCGAGGTCGGCTGCCTTCAGCACGCGGATGACCTCTTGCAGGTCGTCGCGGCTCTTCGACTGCACGCGCAGTTCGTCGCCCTGGATCTGCGACTTGACGCCCTTGGGCCCCTCGTCGCGGATGATCTTGCCGACCTTCTTGGCGTTCTCTTGCGAGATGCCGTCCTTGATCGTCGAGACGATGCGGTACTCCTTGCCGCTCGCGAACGGCTCACCCGACTCGAGGCTCTTCAGCGAGATACCGCGCTTGATGAGCTTGGACTGGAAGACATCCAGTACCGCCTTCGCGCGTTCTTCGCTGCTCGCCTTGATGAGCACCGACTCGCCGCTCCACTCGATCGAGGCGCCAGTGCCCTTGAAGTCGTAGCGCTGCTCAATTTCTTTGCGCGCCTGGTTGAGGGCGTTCTCTGCCTCTTGGTGGTCGACTTTGCTGACGATGTCGAAGGATGAATCGGCCATCCGTCCAGTGTATCCGGCGTCGTTCGTAGACTGGAGGGGCACTACACATGGAGGTGGGATGCGACCGTTGACCGAGGACGAGGTTCGGGCGTCATTCGTGAATGTCGTCGATGACGAGATCAGGCAGCTCCGGCTGCCCCACGACTTCTTATTGACGGACTGGGATCACCTGGACTTCTTAGCCTGGCGCGATCCCGAGACCCGCGGTCGCGGATACGTCGTCACCGAGCAGGACGGCAAACCGCTCGGCGTTGCCATGCGGGCGGCATCGACGACTTCTCGGGCCCGCTCCGGAATGTGCGACCTCTGCCACACCCTGCAGCCCGCCGATCAGGTCTCGCTCTTCACGGCGCGCAAGGCGGGTCCCTCCGGCGCACACGGCGACACCGTCGGCACCTACATCTGTGCTGATCTCTCCTGTCACGAGAACGTCCGCCTCGCGGCGCCGCTCGCTCCGTCCGAGATGCGCGCCAGCGTGGACCGCCGGATCGATGGGGCGCGACGACGCACCGAACGGTTCGTCGAACGGGTGCTGGCGTAGTCTCGCGTCATGACGCAAGCACGGGTTGTGGTGGTCGGCGACGCACTCATCGATGAGTTGCGGGACGACCTCGGTGTTCGCGAGTTCGTCGGAGGGGCGGCCCTCAATGTCGCGGTCGGGCTGGCTCGGCTGGGCGTGCCGACAACGCTCATCGCGATGGTCGGGGACGACGAAGCGGGAGCGCGCATCCGCGCCTACCTCGCCGATTTTGATGTCGAGTTGCTCGCAACCCCGTCGCCACTCGGGACGTCGCGGGCCGTGAGTGAGCGGGCGGGCGGCGCCGAGCCCGCGTACGTGTTCAATGAGGCGGCTCAGGCTCGACGCATCCGTTTCGGCGATGCCGAGCGTGCTGCGATAGCAGATGCCTCGATGACGGTCGTGAGTTGTTTTCCGTTCGACGATGCGGCGCAGGCCGCGGGGTTCGCCACGACGGTTCGCGCGAGTGAGACGCGTCTCGTGATCGACCCCAACCCGCGCACGGGCATGATGCGCGACCTGGCCGAGTTCGTCGCCGGATTCGAGGATCTCGCGCCGCGGGCGTCGCTCGTGAAGATCGGGGACGACGACGCGCATCTGATGTTCGGAGAGTCGCTGGATGAATCGGTGGAACGGATGCGTGAGCTCGGTGTGCCCGTTGTGCTGGGTACACGCGGTGCTGACGGTGCGTTCGTGCGTGCCGACGTGCTCGGAGGCGACGAGCTCGTCGCGCCAATCGCGGATCTGCCCGGCCGCATCGTCGACACGATGGGTGCCGGCGATGCGACGCTGTCGGCGACGGTCGCGCGGCTCGCATTGGACGGCGACCCGACGGATGTGGCGCAGTGGAGCCTCGTGCTCGGCGACGCTATGGAGATCGCCGCCGCAACCTGTCGGTTCGAGGGTGCCCTGCTTCGGACGCCGAGCGAACTGCGCGACGTGGATCTCGACCGCCTCGGCACCTGACCGGCGTTCTTCGGGGCTCCCGTGATTGGGTAAGATGGGAGATCGCGCTTCCGGTCGTCTGCAAAAGTCGGACGGGCGCGCCCTGGCGAGTTACCCAAGCGGCCAAAGGGATCTGACTGTAAATCAGCCGGCGTAGCCTTCGGGGGTTCGAATCCCTCACTCGCCACCAAACGAAGAACGCCCCCACGAATGTGGGGGCGTTCTTCGTTTATCGGGTGCTGCGGGATTCGAGCAGCGGCGCGAAGCGTCGCGTGTTCGAGGGGCCCACGCCGCCCGAGGCTCCGCGCGCCGCGCAGCGGCGGGTGGAGAGGCGGTGGGGACCCTCACTCGCCACCAAACGAAGAACGCCCCCACGAATGTGGGGGCGTTCTTCGTTTATCGGGTGCTGCGGGATTCGAACAGCGTCGCGAAGCGTCGCCGGGGCCGAGTCCAGTCGGATCCGCGTGTCACGGTTTACCGTTGTCGACCCAGCGTGTGTGCGCTTTTAGCGCGTGGAAGACCGCGAGGCGAATCACAAAGTACGCGAGTACGACGGCGATCGCGATCATCACGACGTAGATCAGAAGTCCGAACAAGTGCCATCCGCCGAGTGAAGAGACCATTCGACCAGCGTAGGGCGGGCGTGCGCGAAAGCAATAGTTCAGTCGCGCCAGGAGTGCTGCGGGTCGTAGCCGAGCAGGCGCCGAGCCTTCGTGATCGAGAGCATCGTGTCGTGCTCGCCGAGGTCACCGTGCACCGGGACGTCGGGGAACACCTCCGCGACGAGCTCGGCATTGGATGTTGTGGTGACCGTGTCGGCGGCCGCGATGATGAAGCGGTCGAAGCCCGGAGGGGCGACCTGGAGTGCGCGTTCGATCGCCTGGGCACCGTCGCGCGCGTCGATGTAGCCCCAGAGGTTCCACTTGCGATCCCGCGGGTCGGCGTCGTACGGGAACGCCTCGTAGTCCTCGGGCACCATGACGTTCGAGAACCGCAGGGCCGTGATCGACACATCAGGATTCCATCGCACGAGCTCGATCGCGAGCTGCTCTTCGAGGTGCTTGACGAGCGAGTAGACCGACTCGGGCCGGGCGGGGTAGTCCTCGTCGACCGGGATATACGGCGGCGGCACGTCGAACGGCAGGCCGAGCACCGTCTCGCTGGACGCGTAGACGATGCGCGTAATGCCGAGGCGGATAGCCGCCCAGAACACGTTGAACGTGCTCGGCATGTTGTTGTGGAAGGTGGCGACATCCGGTGCGATCCCGGGAGCGGGGATGGCGGCCAGGTGAACGACCGCGTCGAACCCGTTGTGCTTGTCGTTGACGGCGGTGAGGGCGTCGACGACCTGGCCGTAATCCGTGAGGTCGACGCGCACGAAGCCGGGGCCTCGGGCTCCGACGACGTCCATGCCGATCACGTCGTGACCCGCGGCTCGCAGTTCGTGCAGAACGACGGAGCCGAGCTTGCCGGAAGAACCGGTGAGAGCAATACGCATACGCCCAGGCTCGCACACGTAACTGAAGGTCGCACGCGACGGATCAGAACGGGGGCGGCGCAGAACTCACGTGTCCGGTGGGTGTCTCGACCTGGACCGTGCCGTCGCTTCGGGTGATGAAGCGGAACTTGGTCACGTGTCGATGGACGTGATCCGGAGGGCACAGGGGACGCAGATTGACCTCGTCCGTCGTGCCTCCCTGGGCCCACGGCCTGTCGTGATCGATATCGGCGTCGAGGGCAAGCCGGTTGCACCCATCGCGGGCGCATCGTCCGAACCGCAGAATCAGCCAATCGCGCTGCGCCTTCGTTGGGCGGTAGGTGCGGCGGTCCATGTGGAGCACGATGCCGCGAACCGGATCCGTGATTACCCGGTGAAAAGCCTTCGCGTCAGTGAAGATCTGTGCCGCCGTGAGGGGATCGATGGGGCCGTGGCCGACGAGCTCTGCGTCTTCACGCGGCAGTGCTGCAAGACGAGTCGCGAGACGGCCAGCGATGTCGTCCGCGGAGCCATCGCCCGTGAGTAGGGAGACCGGCACGGTGACGAAGACCTTCGTCTTGACCGCGGTCGCCGTCCCCACGCCCATCAGCCACGAGGCGAACAGGTCGGCGCGGATCTGGTCACGGGTACGTCGTTCGCGGGAATCCTTCGCGGTCGCCTTCGCCGTTGCGTTCAGGCGGCGGCCGAGCGCCACCGCCTGAACGGTCGGCACGAGGGCCGTGACCCATGACATCCCATCGTCGATGTGCTCGATGCCCACGCGACGATCACGCATCGCGGCCGCGTGTCGTACATCGGCGCGGCGGGCATCGAGACGTTCGAGGAGTCGCTTGAGGCGCGCGCGGAACGCGGCGCGCGAGCACGACAACACCCACTCCGATGCGGCCGCATCGAGCTCGGCAATGGCCGCCTCGGCCTCGGCGCGCAACTCCGGCGAGGCGTCGAGCGGGGCCCGCAGCCGGGCGACCCCCGCCACGACCGCATCGACCAGAACGAGAGGCGCGAAGCCATCGAGTGCTCGACGCCACAGCCATGGCAGGGATTCGGCTGCGGTTCTGGCGGTGTACGCGAGCGTCCGAAGGGTCTGCTCGGCCACGTTCAGCCGCAGCGACAGGTCGAATAAAACTCCGCGTACAGCCATCTCTTCGCCGTCTGCACCGATGATGTCTGTGTACACATGCGGGTTCCGGCGAGCGAACTGGATCGCTTCCGCGATGCCGGCTGCGCGTCGCGCCTCATGTCGGATGGCCGCGAACTGATCGCTTTGCAGGTCATCGAAGAGGAACCCCAGCGACTCTTCCGTCGACACGCTCGTGGGCGCCGGATCGAGAAGTTCGAGGGGCTCGTTCATGCCTCAAGACTAGCATATATGTGCGATATAAGAAGGTATCTGAACGACGAAAATAGAACATGAGTACTATCACTACGCTGAGGCTCAGCCCAGGGGAGGAACGATGACGCATCCGGCGCCCATCCGCGCCGTCGGAGTTCGCGATGTCGCGGCTCGCGCCGGGGTGTCGACACAGACGGTGTCGCGCGTGCTCAACGGGCATCCGCACATCCGTCCCGAAACGCGGCAGCGAGTGCTCGATGCGATTCAGGCGCTCGGCTATCGGATCAACAATGCCGCCCGCGCCCTCGGCACCAGCACGTCGCGCACCCTCGGAGTCGTGGCATCCGATGCCGCCCTCTATGGGCCCGCGGAAGGCGTCGCCGCTCTCGAAGCCGCCGCCCGCGCGGGAGGGCGCTGGATCGCCACGGCCTACGCGGATGCTGCGGATGCGTCGTCTGTCGAAGCTGCGGTGGGGCACCTGCTTGCACAGGGCGTCGATGGCATCGTGCTTGTCGCGCCGCACACGCGCACGCTCGATGCTGCCACCGCGGCGGCGCCCGGTGTCCCCATCGTCGCCCTGAATGGCGGTACCGGTGCGGCAACGCAGTCCGCGGGGGCGGCACTCGCGGTGGCTCACCTGCTCGACCTCGGCCATCGGCGGATCGCCGAGGTCGCGGGCCCGGGTGACTGGCTCGAGGCGACGGCTCGATCCCGCGGTGTGGCTGAGGCGCTGGATTCCGCAGGCATGCCCCTCGCCGCGCGGTGGGAGGGCGACTGGAGCGCTGCCGCCGGGTATGCGCTCGCGGAAGCGCTCGCCGATGCGCTCGGGCGCGAACAGGCCCCCACGGCATTGGCGGTCGCCAACGACCAGATGGCGCTCGGGCTCATGGCGGGTCTGCGCGCCCGGGGAATAGATGTACCCCGCACGGTGTCGGTCGTCGGGTTCGACGACAATCCCGACTCCGCCTTCTACCTACCCGCGCTGACGACGGTGCGCCTCCATCTCGCCTCCGAAGCGCGCCGGGTGGTCGCTGAGGTCGTCGGCGTGTCTGGGGACGCGTTCGCTGAGCCTC
Organism: Microbacterium sp. HM-570; assembly: GCF_054165885.1. NCBI lineage: Bacteria > Bacillati > Actinomycetota > Actinomycetes > Micrococcales > Microbacteriaceae > Microbacterium > Microbacterium sp. HM-570. The sequence goes on along the minus strand of NZ_CM135111.1, from coordinate 1,294,080 downwards.
CGGTGCTCGTCATGCGGGACTCTGCGATTCCGCGTCGCGAATAAAGCCAGCTCCTGAGGTGACGGCGAGCGCTCGCGCAAATCGGATGGTACCGGTAACATTACGAAGGTCGCTCGAACCCTGCGCGGCCGCCGCGAGACCGATGGAGCCCCCGTGAGCACACCCCAACACTCGACATCCGTCGAGGCTGCGATCGCCGCCACCCGAACCGAGGTCGCAGCGCTGCATGCGGAGTTGGTGCGTTATGGCTTGGTGGTGTGGACGGGTGGGAATGTGTCTGGTCGTGTGCCGGGTGCTGATCTGTTTGTGATCAAGCCGTCGGGTGTGTCGTATGACGAGTTGGCTCCGGAGAACATGATTCTGTGCGATTTGGACGGGAATGTCATTCCGGGCACCCCGGGGAGCGACCGCAGCCCGTCGAGTGATACGGCGGCGCACGCGTATGTGTATCGGAACATGCCGGATGTGGGGGGTGTGGTGCACACGCATTCCACGTATGCGGTGGCGTGGGCGGCGCGGGGGGAAGAGATTCCGTGTGTGATCACGGGGATGGCGGATGAGTTCGGGGGTCCGATTCCGGTGGGTCCGTTCGCGGTGATCGGGGATGATTCGATCGGCCGCGGGATCGTGGAGACCTTGACGGGGCACCGGTCCCGTGCGGTGTTGATGCAGAACCATGGGCCGTTCACGATCGGGGTGTCGGCGAAGGATGCGGTGAAGGCTGCGGTGATGTGTGAAGACGCGGCCCGTACGGTCCACATTGCTCGGGAGGCGGGACCGTTGATTCCGATCCCGCAGGACAAGATCGACGCCCTCTACGGGCGATACCAAAACGTCTACGGACAGAACGAGGACGTTCGCCGATGACTGGAACATCTGCCGCCGACGCGATCCGTTCCGGCCGCACCGCCCTCGGCATCGAGTTCGGATCTACCCGCATCAAAGCCTGCCTGGTCGATGCCGACAACCCCGCCGACGTCCTTGCCGTAGGCGGCTTCGAGTGGGAGAACAGCTTCGCGGACGGGCGCTGGACCTATGCCCTCGACGAGGTGTGGTCGGGGCTTGCCGCAGCGTACGGCGAGCTGGTGACGGATGCCGAGCAGCGCCATGGCGTCGGCCCCGTCACCGTGGGTGCCATCGGCGTCTCGGCCATGATGCATGGCTACCTCGCCTTCGGGTCCGACGACGAGCTGCTCGTGCCTTTCCGCACGTGGCGAAACACCTCGACGGGTCGCGCGGCGGCGGAGCTCACCGAGGTCTTCGGCGTGAACATCCCGTTGCGGTGGTCGATCGCCCACCTGCACCAGGCTGTGCTCGACGCCGAAAGCCACGTTCCGGACATCCGCTTCGTCACGACCCTTGCCGGGTACGTGCACTGGCGTCTCACCGGTCGCCGCGTGCTCGGTGTCGGCGATGCCTCGGGAATGTTCCCGATCGATCCGGCGACGGGCGACTACGACGCGACGATGGTCTCGGCGTACGACTCGTTGGTGGAGGGGCGACTTCCCGCGGTGCTCACCGAATTGCTGCCCGAGGTGCTCGCTGCGGGTGAGTCCGCGGGCGCGTTGACGACGGAGGGCGCTGCACTGCTCGACCCGTCTGGCGCGCTGATCCCCGGCATCCCGTTCTGCCCGCCCGAGGGTGATGCCGGCACCGGCATGGTCGCGACGAACTCTGTGTCGCCCCGCACCGGAAACGTCAGCGCGGGCACCAGCATCTTCGCCATGGTCGTGCTCGAGCGCCCGCTCGCGAAGGTGCACCACGAGCTGGATGTCGTCACGACGCCCGCCGGCGATCCGGTCGCGATGGTGCACTGCAACAATGGCGCAAGCGAACTGGCCGCGTGGGCGGGAATGTTCGCCCGGTTCGCCGAGGCGGCCGGAACCCCACTCGCGGCGGACGCCGTTTACGAGGTCCTGTTCCGCGAGGCACTCGGGGCGGAACCGGATGCCGGGGGTCTGCTGGCCTACAACTACCTCGCGGGTGAGCCGATCGCCGGGCTCGACGCGGGCCGACCGCTCGTCGTCCGCAGCCCCGACTCGCGCCCGACACTCGGCAACTTCGCTCGTGCTCAGCTCTACGCCGTCTTCGGCACTCTGAGCCTCGGAATGCGCGTGCTGCGCGGCGAGCACGTCACGGTCGACACGATGTATGCGCACGGCGGCATGTTCCGCACCGCGGGTGTCGCGCAGCGGTTTCTCGCCGCAGCCATCGAGGCGCCGGTCGCTGTGGCCGAAACCGCGTCCGAGGGCGGCGCCTGGGGCATCGCGGTACTCGCCTCTTACCTGAACGAGGCCGACGACCTCGCCCTCGACGCCTACCTGGCCGAGCGAGTATTCGCCACGACCGCGTTCGAGACCGTCGCGCCCGATCCCGATGACCTGGCCGGATACGCCACCTACCTCTCGCGCTACGAAGCCGGGCTCGCTATCGAGCACGCGGCCATCGCAGCGCTCTGACTCCTGAACGAAAGCAGAACTCCATGACCCGCACTCCTCTCGCTACCTCGCTCGAGCCCTATGAGGTCTGGTTCGTCACCGGCAGTCAGAACCTCTACGGCGAAGAGACCCTTCTCCAGGTCGCCGACCAGTCACAGGGCGTCGTCGCCCAGCTCGAAGGTCACGTGCCGGTGAAGGTCGTCTGGAAGCCCGTGCTGAAGGAGGCCGACAGCATCCGTCGCCTCGCACTCGAGGCCAACGCCGCCGACAACGTGATCGGCCTGATCGCGTGGATGCACACCTTCAGCCCGGCCAAAATGTGGATCGGCGGCCTCGACGCTTTGCAGAAGCCGCTGCTGCACCTGCACACACAGGCGAACGTCGAATTGCCGTGGGCCGACATCGACTTCGACTTCATGAACCTCAACCAGGCCGCGCACGGCGACCGTGAGTTCGGCTACATCCAGACCCGCCTCGGCGTCGCCCGCAAGACCGTCGTCGGGCACGCGTCCGACGAGCGCGTACGCGGCGAGATCGCATCCTGGCAGCGCGCAGCCGCGGGCTGGGCCGCCTCGCGCAGCCTCAAGCTCGCCCGTTTCGGCGACAACATGCGCTACGTCGCCGTGACCGAGGGAGACAAGACCGAGGCCGAGCTGCGGTTCGGCGTGCAGGTCAACACCTGGGGTGTCAACGAGCTGGCGGATGCTGTGGCCGCTGCATCCGAATCCGACATCGACGCTCTCGTCGCGCTGTATGAAGAGGAGTACGACGTCGTTCCTGAGCTGCGTGCCGGGGGAGAGCGTCACCAGTCGCTGCGCGACGGTGCCGCGATCGAGCTTGGCCTGCGTTCGTTCCTCGAGGAGGGCGGCTTCGGCGCCTTCACGACGAGCTTCGAGGACCTGGGTGCGCTGAAGCAGCTGCCGGGGCTGGCCGTGCAGCGCCTGATGGCCGAGGGCTACGGGTTCGGCGCCGAGGGCGACTGGAAGACCGCCATCCTCGTGCGTATCGCGAACGTGATGGGTGCTGGGCTTCCCGGTGGTGCGAGCCTCATGGAGGACTACACCTACGACCTCGTTCCCGGCAGCGAGCGGATCCTCGGAGCGCACATGCTCGAAGTGTCGCCGTCGCTGTCGTCGCAGAAGGCACGCCTCGAGATCCACCCGCTCGGCATCGGCGGCAAGGAAGACCCCGTGCGCCTCGTGTTCACGGCCGAACCCGGCCCGGCGGTCGTCGTCGCGATGAGCGACATGCGCGACCGCTTCCGCCTCGTGGCGAACGTGGTCGAGAACGTCGAGGCGCCGGACCTTCCGAACCTGCCCGTCGGACGCGCGATCTGGAAGCCCCAGCCCGACTTCGCGACGAGCGCCGCGGCCTGGCTGACCGCCGGTGCCGCGCACCACACGGTCATGACCACCGCGGTCGGCATCGAGGTGTTCCGCGACTTCGCCGAGATCGCCAAGACGGAGCTGCTCGTCATCGACGACTCGACGACGGTGCGCGGGTTTCAGCAAGAGGTGCGCTGGAACCAGGCCTACTACCGCCTCGCTCAGGGGCTGTAATTCCGGGCGTTTCGTCAGGGGCCCGCGAGCGCGCCCACCGGATCGTCCAACAACCGAGCGAAGGCCGCCTCTGCCGCACCGACCAGCAGGCGGTCTTCGCCGAGCGCGGCAGAGCGGATCGCGACGTCCTCCGCGGCGGCGGGCATCGATAGCGCTCGCACGTCCTCGAGAAGTTCGCCGGTTCCGCCCTCGGCGATGGTCGCGAGAAATCCGCCGAGCACGATGACCTGCGGGTTGAGCACGTTCACGACGTTCGCGAGCGCCGTGGTCAGGATGCGGCGCTGCCGCGCGATCTCTTCGCGGGCATCGGGTAGGTCGCTCGCCGCCAGGGCCGCGGCAAGCGTCGGTTCGTCTGCCGTGACCAGCGCCGCGACTGCCAGGAGTCGTGCTCGGCTGACCTCGTCCTCGAGCACTCCGTCGCCGGCGAGGCGGTCCGCGGTCGAGGGTATGCCCGGGCGATTCTGCCCGAACTCCCCGGCGTAACCGGAGGCACCGGCCACGGGCATCCCGTGCACGATCAGGCCGCCACCGATACCGCTCGCGCCGCCGTTCAAATAGACGAGATTGTCGATCCCGCGGCCGGCGCCGAACAGGTGCTCGGCCACAGCGCCGAGGGATGCGTCGTTGCCCACGACGATCGGCAGGCCGGTCGCTTCGGCCGCGAGTTCGTGCAGCGGCACATCGTGCCACCCGAGGTGCGGTGCGTTCCGCACCATCCCGTCGGCACCGCGCACGAGGCCGGGCACGGCGAAGCCGAGGCCCACGAGCCGCGCATCGGCGAGTTCGTCGGCGCGCCACTGCTCGATCGTCTCGGCCACCAGCCGCACCGTCTCGGCCGGAGTGAGCAGATGGTCGACCTCGATGCGACGGCGCGCCGCAACCGTGCCGTCGAGCCGTACGGCGGCCAGCGCGAGGGCGTCGACCTCAGGGTTTGCGGCGATCGCCATGATCGACGGATGCGTCGCCACGACCGGTGACGGGCGCCCAGCCCGCGTCGAGGGAGCGGGTGGAAGCTCCTCTGCAACGCCGATCGAGGCGAGTTCGGCGACCAGATCGGCGATCGTCGAGCGGTTGAGTCCGGTCGTCGCCGTCAACTGCGCGCGCGACTGCGGACCCGCGAGATGCAGAATCCGCACCAGACGCGCAAGGTTCGCTCGACGCACGGCTTCGAACGTCGTCGCGCGGTCGGTCATCGCACCAGCGTAGGGGGTCGCCTCATCTGACGGAATGGTATAGGTTGTGTCTAACAACATTTCCGTTCAGCGAGGATCAGGATCACCCCATGAGCACCCCCACGCCCACTCCCGCCGACAAGTTCTCCTTCGGCCTCTGGACCGTCGGCTACAACGGCTCCGACCCATTCGGCGGACCGACGCGGCCTCCCCTCGACACCGTGCACGCCGTCGAGAAGCTCGCCGAGCTCGGCGCCTACGGCCTGACATTCCACGACGACGACCTCTTCCCGTTCGGATCCAGCGAGGCCGAGCGCCAGAAGCAGATCGACCGGCTGAAGGGCGCTCTCGCCGACACTGGCCTGATCATTCCCATGGTCACGACCAACCTGTTCAGCGCGCCGGTGTTCAAGGATGGCGGCTTCACGTCGAACGACCGCGACGTGCGTCGCTTCGCGCTCCGCAAGGTCTTCCGCCAGCTCGACCTCGGCGCCGATCTGGGCGCCAAGACGTTCGTCATGTGGGGCGGACGTGAGGGCGCCGAATACGACGCCGCGAAGGACATCCGTCAGGCCCTCGAGCGCTACCGCGAGGCCGTCAACCTGCTCGGCGACTACGTCACCGACAAGGGGTACGACATCCGGTTCGCGATCGAGCCGAAGCCCAACGAGCCGCGTGGCGACATCCTGCTGCCGACCCTGGGTCACGCCCTGGCCTTCATCGACTCGCTCGAGCGTCCCGAACTCGTGGGCCTCAACCCCGAGACCGGCCACGAGCAGATGGCCGGGCTGAACTTCGCCGCCGGTATCGCCCAGGCGCTGTACCACGGCAAGCTCTTCCACATCGACCTCAACGGCCAGCGCGGCATCAAGTACGACCAGGACCTCGTCTTCGGTCACGGTGACCTGCACAACGCGTTCGCGCTCGTCGACCTGCTGGAGAACGGCGGCCCGGGCGGCACGCCGGCATACGACGGACCGCGGCACTTCGACTACAAGCCGAGCCGCACCGAGGACGAGACGGGTGTCTGGGACTCGGCCGCTGCCAACATGCGCACCTACCTGCTGCTCAAGGAGCGCGCCGCGGCCTTCCGCGCCGACCCTGAGGTGCAGGAGGCGCTCGAGGCGTCGAAGGTCCCCGAGCTTTCGGTACCGACGCTGAACGAGGGCGAGTCTTACGACGACTTCCTCGCCGACCGCTCGGCTTACGAGGACTTCGACACCGACGCCTACCTGGGTGGCAAGGGCTTCGGATTCGTCCGTCTGCAGCAGCTCGCGACCGAGCACCTGCTCGGCGCACGCGGCTGAGTTGCGCCAGGTGAAGGGCGGGACGGCAGCGTGACGCTCGTCGCAGGGATCGATTCGTCGACGCAGTCGTGCAAGGTCGTCATGGCGGATGCCTCGACCGGCCGGATCGTCCGTACCGGTCGGTCGACGCATCCGGATGGCACCGAGGTCGATCCGGAAGCGTGGTGGGTTGCGCTGCAGGCAGCGATCGTCGATGCCGGTGGGCTCGACGACGTGGCCGCGGTGTCGATCGCCGGCCAGCAGCACGGCATGGTCGTGCTGGATGCGCGGGGCGAGGTCATCCGTCCCGCCCTGCTCTGGAACGACACGCGTTCGGCCGTCGCGGCGCGCGACCTGATCGCCGAGGTCGGGGCTGAGGCATATGCGGAGCGGACGGGTGTTGTGCCCGTCGCGTCTTTCACAGCGACGAAGTTGCGGTGGCTGCGCGATGCCGAACCCGAGAACGCGGCGCGCGTCGCCGCGGTCGCGTTGCCGCACGACTGGTTGACCTGGCGCCTGCGGGGCTTCGGCCCCGCGGGGTCGCCGCTCGGCCCGGTTCTCGAAGAGCTGACGACGGATCGCTCGGATGCGAGCGGCACCGCCTATTGGGGATCCGACGGGTATCAGTCCGATCTGGTCGAACGCGCGCTGGGCCACGCGGCTCTCCTGCCGCGTGTGCTGGGTCCGCTCGAACGCGCCGGTACGACCCCGAGCGGGGTTGTTGTCGGTCCCGGCGCGGGCGATAACGCGGGAGCGGCTCTCGGCCTCGGGGCGGCGGACGGCGACGGTGTCATCTCGATCGGCACATCGGGAACGGTTTTCGCCGTCACCGACACCCCGATTGCGGATGCCGCGGGTACCGTCGCCGGCTTTGCCGATGCCACAGGGCGCTTCTTGCCCCTCGTCGCGACGCTCAACGCGGCGCGCGTGCTCGACGCGTTCGCCGGCTTGCTCGGCGTCGATCATGACGAGCTCGGCCGACTCGCACTCGAGGCGGAGCCCGGGCCCGCGAGCCCCGTGCTTGTGCCGTACTTCGAGGGTGAGCGAACGCCGAATCTGCCGGATGCCACGGCATCCCTTTCGGGTCTGACCCTCGCCGGCACCACGAGGCCGGCGATCGCGCGTGCGGCTATCGAGGGCATGCTCTGCGGGCTCGCCGCGGGCCTCGACGCGATCCGTGACCAGGGCGTCGAGCTTCACCGTCTGCTCCTGATCGGTGGCGCGGCGCGAAACCCGGCCGTCTCGGCGATTGCCGCGCAGGTTTTCGATCTGCCGATCGTCGTACCGGCGCCGGGGGAGTACGTCGCCCTCGGTGCGGCGCGCCAGGCCGCGGCCGTGCTCGCGGGTGGCTGGCCCGACTGGGCCGCAGCGGGCGAGATCGAGGTGCCCGTCGACACCCGACCCGACATTCGGGCACGGTACGCGGTCGCCGCGCTAGGGTTCCGTCCGTGATTCCGCGCGAACGACGCCCAGCATCCGGTACCCAGCACCTGCTGCGATCGGGTGACTACCAAGCCGTCGTCGCGAGTGTCGGAGCTTCCCTGCGCGTGCTGCGTCATAGCGGTCCGTCGGGAGCACGTGATCTCGTCGTGCCCTTCGACGCCGACGAGGTCAGGCCCGCCTATCGCGGCGTGACTCTCGCGCCCTGGCCCAACCGGATCGTCGACGGTCGTTATCGGTTCGGTGGGGTAGATCACGCTCTGCCGCTCACGGAGCCGGAGCGCGGTCACGCCCTGCACGGGTTGGTGTCATGGCTCGATTTCGAGGCCGTGGACAAGGGCGCTGACCATGTCACACTCGCTGCCGAGATCGAGCCGCAGGCGGGCTATCCGTGGCGGGTACGTATCGAGTCGACCTTCCGCCTGAGCGCGGACGGGCTCGAGCAGACCGTCACGGGAACGAACATGTCCGACACGGTCGCCCCGTTCGGCATCAGCGGACACCCGTATCTGGTTGCGGGCCCGGGACGCGTGGACGACTGGACGCTGGAGCTGCCCGCCGATGTCGTCCTCGGTGTCACGGAAGATCGTCTTATCCCCACGGTTGAGCAGAATGTGGACGCAGATGACCATCGTCGCTTCGACTTCCGTCAGCCGCGCCGGATTGCTGATGCGCGCATCGACCACGCCTTCACGGGACTCCGGTGGGACGACGGGATAGCGCGTGTGCGCCTGACCGATGCCACCGGTTCCGGTGTTTCCTTGGTGTGGGACGAGGCGTGCCCCTGGGTGCAGGTGCACACCGCAGACGTACCTGGGCGAGCGACCGATCGGATCGGACTGGCGGTCGAGCCGATGACCTGTCCGCCGGATGCCTTCAATTCTGAGAACTCTCTCATATACCTTGACCCGGCATCCCGGGCCGGGGGAAGCTGGACCATCGCTGGGATCTGAAAAGATCCCGTGACACATTTCCCCCCTCGCAAGAGCTCCTCTCATCGGTGTTTTGACAGGTTGTCCACCGAAAAGAGGACATAAATCTATGATTTGTCCCCCAAAGAGGGGACATACGTGCTGTGCGCGTTGGGGTTATGCTCGTTCTAGCTCCTTCTGAAGCATTCGAACCGACGTCCCCAGCGTTGGGCGGCCCGTTTCCCCAAGCGGTTCTGCGATCGGATGGGAAGGAAGCGGGGCCCCCTCGAGTCGCCCAGTCCCCAATGGGCCACCCGAGGGGGCCAATTCTTTTCTCCGGCCCCTCCCCACGACTCCTGATCGTGGTGTCGTCCACAGGTCGTCGGAACTGCTCGTCGCTTGCGCGCAGGCACCTGTCAGGATGGGACGCATCCGTTCCCACGTGATCGAAGAGAGCCACCATGTCGCAGCCGCACGGCGCACCGCACGCGGAGACCGAAGAAGCCCGCAGCCCCTATTGGAAGATCGCGGTGTGGATCGCGATCGGTGCGCTCATCGCCGCGGCTCTGGTTTGTGTCGTGTGGGTGCTGATCGGTGACCAGAACGGGCTGATCGGCCGGGCGTTCCTCACGATCGTGTTGCTCACCGCCTTTGCCGGCGCTGCGCTGCTCGACGCGAGCGTCGCGCCCCGGCGTCCGCAGTGGTATGTGCTCGTGAGCATGATCGGGTGGGTGCTCGCACTGCTCGCTGGCGCCATCAAGATCTGGGCGCCCATGGACTGGGGTTGGCCGTGGGGTGCCTCGCCTGTGGTTCGGTTCTTCGAGTTCGTCGGCATTGTCATCGTGCTGCGGCTGGCGATCCTGCACATTCGCCTGTTCACCAAGGGCGAGCCGCGGACGGCCTTCTCGCGCGTCGTCGTGCCGATCACGGTTGCCCTCGTCGCGGTTCTCGCGATCCTGCTCATCCTGCCGCTGCTGCTGGCCCGCGCCGTCGACTTCTCGGACTTCTACTGGCGGGTCGTCGTCGCGATCGCGATCCTGGCCGCGGTCGGGACCGCACTGGTGCCTCTCGTTAAGGCGCTGGACGGGCCGCGCCGTGTCGCGCCCCCCGCTCCGCCCGTGCCGGCTCCCACCTGGCCGACCTATGTCGACGGTGTCACGCCGCTCCCGGCGCTCGCCGACGGTTCGCCCGACTGGAACGCCTACTACACCGGTTATCCCACGCAGCAGGCGGCGTACCAGCCGCAGGCGGTTGCATCGACTCCGCCGCCGGTTCCGCCGGCGCCGCCCGCGCCCCCGGCCGCTGCGCCCGCAGTTCCGACGATGCCCACGCCCGAGGCGACGCCGCCTTCCTGAGTTCTATCGCGAGAGGATCTCGAGCGCGGCCATCGCCGCGTTCTGGCCTCCCACGCCGCTGACGCCGCCACCGCGCCGCGCACCCGCTCCACAGAGCGGAATGCGCGGGTGCGTTGTCTCGACGCCCCAGCGTTCGGCCGGACCGCGTGACCTCTCGCCATGCGCATCCGATTCTTCGTCGAGCCACGGCCACGACAAGGGGCCGTGGAAGATATCGCCGGCAACCATGCCGAGCGAATCCTGCAGATCAAGAGTCGTTCGTGCTTCGACGCAGGGGGTCCCGTCCGAGGCTCGGTAGATCACGTTCTCGATGGGCTCGGCAAGCACGCTGTCGAGCGACGCTTGAGCGGCCGCGAGCAGCTCGGTGCGCGCGGCATCCGCGTCCCGCTCCGTCGCGAGTCGATGGGGTGCATGCAAACCGAACAGCGTCAGCGTCTGCGCGCCCTCGGCACGCAGGTCGGGGCCGAGGATCGACGGGTCGGTCAACGAGTGGCAATAGATCTCCGCGGGGAGGGGTGACGGAACCCGGCCGGCCTCGGCTTCGGCGTAGGCGGCGTCAAGCTGCGTGAGTGTCTCGTTGACATGGAACGTTCCCGCGAACGCGGATGTCGGATCCACAGCGCGATCGCGCAGCCGCGGCAGGCCGCGCAACAACATATTCACCTTGACCTGCGCTCCCTCTACTCCCCGGGTAGCCGCGGCCCGGTCGGTCTCGTCCGCGCTGAGAAGTCGATCGAGAACGGCAGGTCCCACACCGCTCAGCACGAGTCGAGCGGCGACACGCTCGCCATCCTCCAGCGTGACCTCACCATCGGGGCTCACGCCGACAACTTCCGCGTTCACACGCAAGGTCGCTCCAGCGCGCGCGGCGGCGTCGCGCAGGGCGTCTGTCACGCTGCCCATGCCGCCTACCGGGACGTCCCAGTCGCCCGTACCGCCGCCGATCACGTGGTACAGAAAGCAGCGGTTCTGGCGTAGCGAGGCGTCGTCCGACGATGCGAAGGTGCCGATCAGCCCGTCTGTCATGACGATTCCGCGCGCCAGATCCGACCGCACCGATCCGCGGACGAGCTCACCGAGCGCACGATCGAGGCGGGGAGCAGGCTCACGAGGTACGAATAACGCGAGATGCGCGCATCGACTCCCGCCCATGGGCGCTCCGAAACCGCGGCGCCGCCAACATGGGCGAGGCGCTCGAGCAGCAGGACGCTCCGGCCTGCCTGCGCGAGGTAGGCGGCGGCGACGAGCGCGTTGTGACCGCCTCCCACGATCACGACATCGTGAAGGTTGTGCGGGCCGCTCGAGCGCGTCATGCGCCCACCCTAGGGTGCGCGGCGCCGAGAACGCATGGGTAGCGTAGGTGCGTGGATTCAGACGCGCAGCTTTTGTCTTTGGCCGTTGAGATCGCGCGGGAGGCCGGCGAGCTCGCTCGCACCCGGCGTGATCAGGGAGTCGCCATCGCGGCGACCAAGTCGGGCCTCGCCGACATCGTCACCGAGGCCGATCGCGAGGTCGAGCGCCTGATCCGCGACCGTATCGCCCAGGCGCGCCCCGACGACGGATTCTTCGGCGAAGAGTCTGCGGCCGAAGAGGGGTCCTCGGGTCTGACGTGGGTGGTCGACCCGATCGACGGCACCGTCAACTACGCCTACGGCATCCCCGCGTATGCCGTGTCTATCGGCGTCGTCGAGGGGCCACCCGACCCGGCGACGTGGACCGCGGTCGCGGGCGTCGTCAACAACCCCGCCACCGGCGAGCTCTTCCGCGCGGCGCGTGGCGAAGGCGCCCACCTCGGTTCGCAGCGGCTCGCGATCCGTGGCGAACCGGATGCATCCGGCGCGCTCATCGCAACCGGGATGAGCTACGACCCCGAGCGCCGCACGCAGCAGTTCGAGATTCTGGGGCGGGTGCTGCCGCTTGCTCGAGACATCCGTCGTATCGGCGCGGCGTCGCTCGATCTCGCCTTCGTCGCCGCGGGAAGATTCGACGCGTACTACGAGTGGGGCCTGTGGCCGTGGGACATGGCGGCTGGATCGCTGCTCGTCAGCGAGGCCGGCGGAATCGTCGGCGGGCTGGGGGGAGCGCCCGCGGGACGCGACCTGCTGATCGCCGCGAGCCCCGAATTCTACGGATCGCTGGAGGCCGTGCTCGCCCGTTGAGCAGTCGGCTCACACATGGCTTTCTCAGTCCCGACGGGCTAGTGTTTACCTATTCGTTATATCCGCCCGAACGGATCTGACGAAAATCTCAGGAGCAAGAACCCGAGCCCGTCGCGTCCCCCCGCGATCCTGATCCGAGAGTTCCATCCGCTTGCAGCCCGACGCCCCCGAGTCGGAGTTCGGCCTCACACGCCGTGCTCGACGTGCCGACGCCTCTGCGTCTGCCCAGGACTCCGCCTCCGATTCCGCCGCGACACGATCATCGGCTGATTCCGAGACGCGTGCCGCTCGTCGGCGAGCAGCAATTCAGGATGCTCCGCAGAGCCGTCGACAGGCTCGCCTGAGCGACCTTTCGATCGTCGAGTCCGTCACAGCTTCGGGTTCGTCCGCTCCGCTCGTTCCATCCCCGGCCGATCTGACGCCCGCGTCTCAGTCCGTCGACAGCGACGTCTCGGATGCCTGTGAGGTAGCCGCTCGCCTCTTCAGCTTCACCGGCGAGAACCCGGTGATCGTGCCGGTCTCCGAACCCACCGCCGCTGAGCCGGAGGATCCGGCATCCGCTTCACACCGCGCGCCGCGCCGTGCCCGTCGCTCGGGGTCCGCGTTGAGGCGCGTGGCTGCCACCGGCTTCAGCATGGGTGTCATGGCGGCCGTTGGGCTTCTGACCCTCGCGGTGACCGTCCCCGCCGAGGCGCTCGCCGCGGCGACCCAAGCCGACTCCGTCACATCGATCACGGTTGCGTCCGACGACGAGGTGGCGGAAGAGGACGAGATCCAGGCATTCGTCGCTCCCGAGGGAGCCGACACCGAGCTCAACCGGGACGAGAAGTACTCGACGGCCACCTTCAGCGACATCGCGGCGGCGACCGGCATCAGCCGCCACACCAATTTCTTCATCAACGACCCGAGCGCTCCCATCCAGTGGCCGTTCGCCGTCGGCGTTCCCATCTCGGATGGTTACGGCCCGCGCTGGGGGTCGTTCCACTACGGCCTCGACTTCACGCCGGGTGAGGGTGCCGAGATCCAGGCCGTCGCCGCAGGAACCGTTCGCGTCGCGAACGAGAGTGGTGGCGCGTTCGGTGTGCACGTCATGATCGATCACGAGATCAACGGCGAGGTCTTCTCGACCCACTACGCGCACATGCTGTACGGCTCGCTGCAGGTCAAGCCCGGCGACGTCGTCGAGGCCGGTACGGTTCTCGGGCACGTCGGCGACACCGGTCTGTCGTACGGAGCGCACCTGCACTTCGAGGTGTTCGTCAACGGCGCACGCATCGATCCGCTGCCCTGGCTGCGCGAGCACGCGGGCGGCTGATCCGCGAGGTCGCCTCGGTTTCAGGTCGGTGCCTCGCCGATGGTATTCTCTTGTGGTTGCCCGCTTTGCGGGTGCGCCCCGATAGCTCAGTGGTAGAGCACTTCCATGGTAAGGAAGGGGTCGTCAGTTCAATCCTGACTCGGGGCTCGCAGCATCCTGGACCGGGATGCGGTGTGGCGGGGTAGCTCAGTTGGTGAGAGCGCACGACTCATAATCGTGAGGTCGCGGGTTCAAGCCCCGCTCCCGCTACGAAAGAAGCGCCCCCTCGTGGGGCGCTTCTTTCGTTGTGGGCGTGGTCGGTTGGCGCGTCATGCGCGGGTGGGCCCACGCCGCCAGAGGCTCCGCGCGCCGCGCAGCGGCGTGTGGAGAGGCGGTGGGGACAAGCCCCGCTCCCGCTACGAAAGAAGCGCCCCCTCGTGGGGCGCTTCTTTCGTCGGCGGAGCAGTTGGCGCGTCACGCGCGGGCGGGGCTACCCGAGCTCGCCGGGGTGCGTCAGCCGCCACCAGGCGGTCGGCTGCTCGATCCCGCCCTCGAGGGTCACGTCAGCCGTCGCGGTGTTCGGCCCCGCGGTCCACGTTATGGTGCCGACGGACTCGCCGTCCTGATATGTCTCGGGCGTCGTCGTGTCCATGGTTACGGCGATGGGGGCGTCAGACCAGGTCAGGATCGAGGCGCTGTCGAGCAAGACCATCCGTCCGGCTGATCCCCATGCCGTCGTGTAGGTACCGACCTGTTGACCACGCTCAGACAGGGGGACGTCGTGGAAACCTCCGCGGATGCTGTCGAGCAGGGAGACGACTCCCGTGCTGACGGAGTCGCGCGAGAACCCACCCAGCATGACGCCGGTGACGGTCAGCGGCTGACCCGTGCCGACATCGAGCGTCGCCGTGTAGAGCAACGTGTAGTCGTTCTCGCCGAGCGTTCCGGTCTTGAGACCGGTGATTCCGGATGTGCCCAGCAGGCCGTTCGTGTTGGACATCGTCCCCGGACCGGGCAGGGTCAGCGTCGGCGTCGCCGCGATCTGCGCGATCACCGGGTTGGCTGCCGCGATCTTTCCGATCGCGATCATGTCGCTCGGAGTGCTCACGCTGCGGGGGCTGAGGCCCGTGGGTTCGACGATCGTCGTGCCGGTCAGACCGTTCTCCGCAAGCCACTGCCGTGCCGCGCTCACGAAAGCGCCCTGCGACCCGAACGCCCAGGTCGACACCGCCTCTGCATAGTTACTCGCCGACGGGATCAGCATCGTCGCGAGCGCGTCGTGCAGTGACATCGACGTGCCCCGGGGCATCTCGGCAACCGTCGCCCCGAGCACGTAGTACTTGTCGAACAGATCTCGGTCAGCCTCGTCGAAGGCGATTGTCGGACCGGGGTCGTCCGCGCTCGTGAGTGGCTTCGCGTCCAAGATCACGAGCGCAGTGATCAGCTTGCTGATGCTCGCCATCGGCCGAGAATCCGGCGCGCCGCTCGACATCCAGATGCCACTCGCCTCCGACCCGAGATAGTCGTCAGCGCCAGCGACGCTGATCGCGGCGGAACCCTCGACAGGCATCGCGATGGTCGCCGCCGGCGGAATCGAGGCATCCGGTGCCTGCCACTCGACCACGGGCTCGGGGAGAGGAGCGTTCAGAGCCCACGCGACATACCCGCCGGTCGACGCGAACACGACCGCGAGGACGAGCGCGAGGATCAGCCAGCCCCTCCGGCGCCGACGTCGTCGGATCGCGGGAGTCGTGATTGCGGGCCCCCGTCCGTCGAGCTCAGACTCCCCATCCTGTCGCCCGAACACTCCCCGCGTCCAGCGCTCTCTCGGCAACGTGGAGAGCGCTCGGGTTCGCATGACGGCCCAGCGGAGGGCATGAACGCGCCCCGTTGTCAAGGGGGACGGAGATGCCGAAGTGCCGCCGCACACTGGATGGACAACGGTTGGAGAACCATGTCCAGCATCCACAATCCGCACTATGCGTTGCAGCCGACCACCACGATGATGTGGCTCGTACTCGACCTGGGACGGCCGCTCGGAGATCCACGCCGCACCGTCGCGCGAATCTACGAGGTCGACGCAGACGAGGTCGAGGTCGAGTGGCTCCTCGATCTGCCTTTCCCCGCGCGGTACAGCTCGCCGATCGCGGTCGTGCGTGACCTGCAGCGGCGCGAAGCGCGCTCCCGGTCTGAGCGACCGGTCCCCATTCCGCACCGGGGTCCGCCCCGTACCGCCCTGATGTCTCGGGACTAGCAAGCACGCGTACTCGCCGTGCGCGATTGCTGCGCGCACAGAAGGGCCCTCTCGCGTCGTCGTCTTCCCCAGCCGTCGACACGAGAGGGCTATCCTGATTCCCCACGAACATTCGTCTTATGGCACGAAAAAACACGCGCTCTTCAGCGCGGATCAGATCGCACAGCAATAAGACACGGTGATCAGTCCCCACGTCACACCGTTGAGATCGGGTTCTCGTAACCTAGCAAAACCGTTCACCTACTGTCCACCGAAAGGGGGACAGTTGTGGATAATTCGTGGAAGTGTTAGGCGCCGGTTGCGGGCGAGTTGCGCGGGCGTGTGTCGGGCCATCCGAGAGAATGCGGACATGACCCAAGAGCGGTGGCACAAGCTGACCTACTGGCCGCTGATCGTGGCATCGTTCGCCTTCATCGTCGCGTACTCGTGGCAGGTCATCGGAGAGCTTCGGGGAGCGCCCAGGGCAATCACGGCGACGATCATCCTCGTCACCTGGATCATGTTCGTCGCGGACTATCTGGTGCAGCTCTTCCTCGCGCCGAAGAAGGGCGCCTGGTTCCGTGCACATATCTTCGCGCTCGCGGTCGTCGTCGTTCCGGCCCTCAAACCCCTCCGCCTCCTCCGGGTTCTGACGGTGTTCCATCCCTTCGGACGAACCGCGGGTGACGCCTTGCGCGCCCGCCTCATGATCTACGGTGTCGCATCGGCACTGATCGTCGTCTACATCGCGGCGCTCTCGGTGCTCGAGGCCGAGCGCGCGTCGCCCGACGCCAACATCACCAACTTCGGCGATGCGATCTGGTGGGCCTTCGTCACGATCACGACCGTCGGCTACGGCGATTTCACTCCCGTGACGGTAGCGGGACGCGTCGTCGCAGTGATCCTCATGCTCTCGGGCGTCACCGTGCTCGGCATCAGCACCGCGACCCTGGCGTCGTGGGTTGCGGAGCGCGCCACCGCCGGCCACGAGGAGTACCAGCCGGCGACCCGGGCTGAGGTACGCAAACTCTCGGCGCAGCTCGCGGCGCTCGGCGCGCCGACCGATTCGTCGTCGACAGGGCGGACGCCTGACGCCTGAGCGCGGCGGGCGCGCGGCCGGGCCTGGACTAGGGTTTTCTGGTGTGCCCGCGAGGGCGGAAGGGCCGGGCAATGCCAAGACGTGGTGCAAACGGTGGGGACGGCGAAGTCGTCGAGGGCTATCGCTGGACGCCGGGACGGGTCATCCTGCACATCTCGGTGGGGCTCTTCGCGGGACTTCTCTCGGGAATGTTCGGCGTCGGCGGTGGCGTCGTCATCGTTCCGCTTCTCGTGCTGATGCTCGCCTACCCCCAGCGGCTGGCCTCGGGGACGTCGCTCGCCGCGATCATCCCGGCGGCGAGCGTCGGCGTCATCTCGTACGCGCTCAGCGATGACGTCGCCTGGATCCCCGCACTGATCCTGGCCGGGGGCGCCGTGATCGGTGCGCAGGTCGGAACGTGGCTGCTGCCGCGCGTCCCGGTGCGCGTGCTGCAGTTCGGCTTCGCGGCGTTCCTCATCGTGGTCATCGTCAGCCTTTTCCTCGTCATCCCGAGTCGCGGCGAGCCCTTCGAGCTCGATGTCCTCATCGTGCTGGGACTCATCGGGCTCGGGCTTATTACAGGCGTGCTCTCGGGATTGCTCGGCGTCGGTGGCGGAATCATCGTGGTCCCGGCGCTGATGCTGCTGTTCGGGACGAGCGATCTGATCGCGCGTGGAACCAGCCTCCTGATGATGATCCCTACGGCCCTGTCAGGAACTTTCGGCAACGTGCGCCGCAAGAACGTCAACCTCCTGGGTGCTGCTCTCATCGGGGGTGCCGCGTGCACCACGACCGCACTCGGTGCGATCATCACCAAGAGCATCGACCCGTTCACGGCCAACATCATCTTCGCGGTGTTCCTCTTCTTCATCACCTTGCAGATCCTGGTGCGGGCGATCCGCGGGCGATCCAAGTAGGGCCCGTACGCCGTCATAGGATGGCGGGGTGCCAGTGAACCCCGAGCTCGTCGGTCGTGACTTCCCGCCGACCGAGCCCTACCTCGTCGGTCGCGAAAAGGTGCGCGAGTTCGCGCGCGCCGTGTTCGCGACAGACCCCTCGCACACCGACGTCGCGGCCGCGCAGGCACTCGGCTACGCGGATGTCGTGGCACCGCCGACCTTCGCGATGGTGATCCAAGACCACACCTTGCAGCAATTGCTCGCAGAACCCGACTCGGGCGTCGTGCTCGAGCGAACGATCCACGCCGAGCAGAAGTTCCGTTACTCGAGGCCGATCGTCGCGGGCGACGAGCTGACCGGCCGGCTCGCGGTCACGGGTGTCCGCGCGATCGGCAAAGGCGCCATGGTGACGAGTGAAGCCGAGATCACGGATGCCTCGGGCGCTCATGTCGTGACCGCGACATCCATCCTGCTGATCGGCGGCGAAGAATGACCGGCCTGCTCCCCACCGTCGGCGAAGTCGTCGCCGAGCGCACCGTCCACCTCACCCGCGAGTCTCTCGTGCGCTACGCCGGCGCGTCGGGCGACTTCAACCCCATCCACTACAGCGACGAGGTCGCGGCTCGTGTCGGTCTGCCGGGTGTCTTGGCGCACGGCATGTTGACGATGGGTCTCGCGGGCTCGACGATCATCCCGTGGATCGGCGACGCCGGCCGCATCACCGACTACGGCGTGCGCTTCACCCGCCCCGTCGTGGTCGACGCCGCAGAGGGTGCGGACGTCCGGGTTGTGGCGACCGTCGCCGAGGTCGACGAGGCCGCCGGCACCGCACGCATCGATCTCGTGGTCTCGCACGCCGAGACGACCGTGCTCGGCAAGGCGCAGGTACGCGTCCGGCTGGGCTGAGGCGCGCATGCCCGACATCGATCCCATCCCCCTCGCTCAGCTGACGACGCTGCGCACGGGTGGTCTGCCGTCGCGCATGATCGCGGCGAACACCCGCGACGAGCTCGTTGCGGTGCTTCGCGAGGTGTGGGCGACGGATGAACCGTGGTTGGCGCTCGGCGGGGGATCGAACCTCTTCGTCGGCGATGCCGAGTTCGACGGCACCGTCGTACGGATCCTGACACGGGGGATCGAGCGTGTGCCATCGGTGCGTCCCGGTTTCGCGCGGCTGCGGATCGAGGCGGGTCACGACTGGGATGAGCTGGTCGCGTACACCGTCGAACAAGGTCTGGCCGGGATCGAGGGGATGTCGGGCATTCCCGGTACCGTCGGGGCGGCGCCCGTGCAGAATGTGGGCGCGTACGGGCAAGAGATCGAGCAGACGCTCGTCGAGGTGGAGCTGATCGACGAGTCGACGGGCGAAGTGGAGGCGGTGACGGTCGCAGAACTCGGGCTGGGCTTTCGCACCTCGGTCTTCAAGGCTCATTACGGGTCGGTGTCCGAGCGTCCGTCCGTGATCCTGTCGGTGACCCTCGAACTGGAAGAGGTCGGCGACGCACCGCGCGTCGTACGCGGCGAGCAGCTGCGGCGAGCACTCGGGTACGAAACCGGGGCATCCGCAACGCTCCACGATGTGCGCCAGCGTGTGCTCGCGACGCGTCGGGCGAAGGGCATGGTGCTCGAGGACGCCGACCCCGATACATGGAGCGCCGGTTCGTTCTTCCAGAACGCGATCGTCACCGCCGCATTCGCGAGGACGCTGCCGCCCGAATGCCCCCGATGGCCGGTGCGTCCCGACGTCGAGGTCGACACCGTGATCCCGCTGTCTTCGTACGACGGGATCGTGCCCGCGGCCTCCGGTTCGGCTCCCGACGTCAAGCTCAGCGCCGCCTGGCTCATCGAGCACTCGGGGATCCGCAAGGGGTTCTCGCTGCCGCGCTCGCGCGCGGGTCTCTCGACGAAACACGCGCTCGCGCTGACGAATCGCGGGGGAGCGACGGCGGCAGAGATCGCCGAGCTGGCGCGGTTCATCCAGCAGCGTGTGCAGGCGGAGTTCGGCCTGATCCTGCAGCCGGAGCCCGTGCTGATCGACGTGGAGTTGTAGTCGCGGTCGACCGATTTCAGTCGGACTGATGACATTCGCGTCCGCGTCGGATAGAAACAGAGGGATTCCACAGGAGAAAGCCCCCATGTCGACGATGACATCGCATTCCGACCACCGACTCTTCGCGGGCGGAGAGTGGCTGACGCCCCACACTTCGGCACGCATCGAGGTCGAGAACCCGTACACCCGGCTCATCATCGGAACGGCACCCGACGGCGACGAGGCCGACGTCGATGCGGCCGTACGAGCCGCGCGCGCCGCCTTCGACCACGGACCCTGGCCGCGCATGAGCCCGGACGAGCGGGCCACGTTTCTCGAGCACCTCGCGGACGAACTCGAGCGCCGCGGAGCCGACATCGCAGACCTGGTGACGATATCAAGGCATCGGGACTGTGTCACTCGGACCTGCACTTCGCCGAGACGAATTTCGGGATGGAGCCCCCGATGGTGCTCGGCCACGAGATCGCGGGAGTGGTGGCGGGTATCGGCCCGGAGGTCACCGAGTTCTCGATCGGCGACCACGTCGTCGGATCCCTGGTGCAGTTCTGCGGGGCGGGATTCGCCGAGCAGGCGCTCCTGCACGAGAATCAGCTGATCGCGATCGACCCGGCGGTCCCGTTCGCCGAGGCATCCGTTCTCGGTTGCGGCACCATCACGGGCGCGGGCGCGGCGATCAATTCGGCGGGAGTGCGCCCCGGTCAGACCGTTGCCGTGATCGGTCTCGGCGGCGTCGGTCTGAATGTGATCAGCGGAGCGCGCCTGGCGGGTGCCGCTCGGATCATCGGCATCGACCTGAACGACGAGAAGCTCGAACTCGCTCGCGGGTTCGCAGCGACCGATGTCGTCAACGGTCGGAATGGGGATGCCGTCGCAGCGGTGCAGCAACTGACGGACGGGGGCGTGGACCACGCGTTCGAGGTGATCGGGCGGAAGGACACCGCGCTCCAGGCCATCGCCATGCTCGCCGTCGGGGGCACCGCCAGCCTGATCGGGATCCACCGGGCGGGCTCGACGATCGAGCTCGACCCGAACGATTTTCTGCGTTGGCAGAAGAAGGTGCAGGGCGTCTACATGGGGCACGCGAACATCAAGCGCGACATCCCGTTCTACGCCTCGCTCTTCCTCCAGGGTCGGCTGAACCTGACGGACCTGATCTCAGCCGAGATCGGCCTCGACGACATCGACGAGGCCTACGAGCAGCTCCGCACGGGGCGAACCGCTCGGAGCGTCATCACCCGGTTCTGACGCCGCTCGCGAGCCCGCTCGGTCAGGCGAACAGTTGCTGGAGGCGCCGGATGCCCTCCAGCAACTGGTCGTCGCCGAGCGCGTACGAGAGGCGCAGGTATCCGCTCGGTCCGAATGCCTCGCCCGGCACGACCGCGACCTCGGCCTCTTCGAGGATGAAGTCGGCGAGTTCGAGCGACGTGTTCAGGGTACGGCCGCCCCATTCGCGCCCGAGCAGCCCGGTGACGTCCGGGTAGACGTAGAAGGCGCCGAGGGGCACCGGTACGACCACGCCCTCGATCTTCGACAGCTCATCGACGATGAGTCGCCTGCGGCGATCGAACGCGAGCCGGAACGTCTCGGCCTCGTCCTGCGGTCCGGACAGCGCAGCAAGTGCGGCGCGCTGCGCGATGTTGTTGACGTTGCTCGAGAGGTGCGACTGCAGGTTGGACGCGAGCGCGATCGCATCGCGCGGGCCGACCATCCAGCCCACCCGCCATCCGGTCATGGCGTATGTCTTGGCGACGCCGTTGACCAGGATCGTGCGGTCGGCCAGGGCGGGAACCGCCTCGACGATCGAGACCGCTCGGGTGGCTCGCCCTGAGCCTGTCGAAGGGTAGACGAGGTTCTGGTAGATCTCGTCCGAGATCACCCAGATGCCGTGCTCGAGCGCCCATTCGCCGATGGCCCGGGTCTCTTCAAGGGTGTAGACGGATCCGGTGGGGTTGGAGGGCGAGACGAAGACCAGAACGGTCGTGCGCTCGGTGCGCGCGGCCTCGAGCTGCTCGACGGTGACCTTGTACTCCTGGTCGGCGCCGGCGAAAACCTCGACGGCCACGCCGTCGGCCAGGGCGATGGCCTCGGGGTAGGTCGTCCAGAACGGTGCGGGGAGTAGGACTTCGTCGCCCGGGTTCACGACGGCCTGGAACGCCTGGTACACGGACTGCTTGCCGCCGTTCGTCACGACGATCTGGGCGGGGTCGACCTCGAGCCCGGAATCGCGCAGGGTCTTGGCCGCGATCACCTCACGCAACACCGGCAGGCCCGCCGCGGGGGTGTAACGGTAGTTGGCGGGGTCGTGCAGCGCTTCGGCCGCGGCATCGACGATGAACTGGGGGGTGGCGAAGTCAGGCTCGCCCGCTGCGTAGGAGATGACGGGACGCCCGGCGGCCTTGAGAGCCTTCGCTTTCGCATCGACCTTGAGGGTCGCCGACTCGGCGATAGCGGACAGTTTGCGGGAGAGCGGAGCGCGTTCGGTCACGTCTTGAATCGTAGTCGCGTGACCCGCGCCCCGCCCTCCCACCGCCCCTACACTCGCGAACCGCCCCCCGACCGCAGGCGAGAGAGGGCGTCAACCGTGGCGGCCAGAATCAGCACCCCACCCGTCACCAGCAGGTTGATACCGGCCGGCAACCCCAGCAGACCCAGCCCGTTGGTGATGACCGAGATGACGAGGGCGCCGATTGCCGCGTGAACGAGACGGCCCTTGCCGCCGAACAGGCTGACCCCGCCGACGACCGCGGCGGCCACGCCGCTCAGCACGATCTCTCGACCGACTGTCGCGTCGACCGAGCCCACGCGGGCGACACTGAACAGGGCCGACAGCACGGCGAGGGTCGAGCAGATCACGAATGCCCACCACATGACGAGCCGGACTTTGACGCCCGAGCGCCGTGCGGCCTCTTTGTTGCCGCCGATCGCGTAGATGTAGCGGCCGAACTTGGTGCGGTCGAGCAGAAGCGTCCCCAGCCAGAGCACCACGAGCACGATCGGCACGATGACCGGTACGCCCTCGACCGCGACGATGGACTGCCCGCGGTTCTGGTTGAGGACGTACACGACCAAGCCGCCGATGAGCGCGATGGCGGCGAGCTTGATCCACACCACGGTGATCGTCCGATTGGGTACGCCCGCCCGAGTGCGGCGCCTGCGATCCCACCACGAGGTCCCGCCGGAGATGAGGAGCATGATTGCCAGCAGAGCCCAACCCGCCCAGACCGGCAGGTTGCTGTTTTGGATGGCGACGAGCTCGGGGATCTGGAGGCGGTACAGGCCACCGTCGCCGATGATCAGCAGAGCGAGACCCTGATACCCGAGGAACAGGCCGAGCGTGACGACGAACGAGGGTATCCCCACCCTCGCCACGAAGAACCCGATCAGAGCGCCAGTGCCGAAGCCGACCGCGAAACCGATCAGCAACGCAAGGGGCCACGGAACGCCGAACTGTCCGTTCAGGACGACGAAGAGGGCCATCGCCACGCCGCCCGTCACACCGGCCGACAGGTCGATCTCGCCGAGCAAGAGGACGAAGACGAGCGCGATCCCGAGCATCACCAGGGTCGATGCCTGGTTCATGAGGTTCGCGAAATTTCGTTCCGTGAGGAAGTACGGGCTCAGTGCGCTGAAGAGGATGCCCAGTACCACGAGTCCGCCGATGGCGGGGAGAGCGCCCATGTCGCCGGAGCGGACCCGCTGCCACCAGGCCTTGACCTGGTCGATCAGACCGCCTTCTATGCCGGAGCCGATCATGCCCTCGCTCGTGAGGGGCGGGGTGGCGTCCTTCGAGGGGGTGGTCATTCTGCGCCTCCCGTGGCGATCGTGCTGGTCTCTTGGACGGTGAATCCGGGGGGTGTCTTGGTGCCGGTGATGTACCCGACGATGTCGTCACGCGTCGTTTGCGAGACCTCGAGCTGTGCGACGAGCTGCCCCAGGTAGAGCACCGCGACGTCGTCTGCGACCTCGAAGACGTCGGCCAGGTTGTGGCTGATGAGGACGACCGCGACGCCCTGTTCGGAGAGGCGGCGAACGAGGTTGAGCACCTGTTCGGTCTGGGCGACGCCGAGGGCGGCGGTCGGTTCGTCGAGGATCACGACGCGCGCCTTCTTGAGGACGGCACGAGCGATGGCGACGGTCTGGCGCTGGCCTCCGGAGAGCGACGAGACGCGCTGACGCACGGACTTCACGGTGCGTACCGAGAGGGAGCGCAGCGTGTCGGATGCCTCTTTCTCCATCCGGCCCTCGTCGAACGTGCCGAATGAGAGTTCTTCGCGCCCGAGGAACATGTTCTGGACGATGTCGAGGTTGTCGCAGAGAGCCAGGTCCTGATAGACGACCTCGATGCCGAGGGCCGCCGCCTCGCGCGGCGTGGTCAGGTCGCGGTGGACACCGTCGATCCTCACCTCGCCCTGGTCGTAGGGCTGAACCCCGGCGAGTCCCTTGATGAGCGTGGACTTTCCCGCTCCGTTGTCGCCCACGAGTGCGGTTACCTTGCCGGGATAGACCTTGAGGTCGATCCCCTTCAGGACAGAGACGGGGCCGAATGACTTCTTCACTCCGACCAATTCGATAATCGGGTCTGGCATGTCGTTCCTTCGAGGGTCAGGTTCGAGGCGTTGTCGGGGGCGCCGCATCATGCTGTCGATGCGACGCCCCCGGATGGATCGAGCTACGGTGCCGTGACGCCGAACTCTTCGCAGGCGGCCATGACATCCGGCGTGCAGACGTCGTCGTATGCGGCGTCGCCGGCGGCGATGACGTCGTTGACCATGTCCGGTCCGACCAGGATCGGCGTGACCTGGATATACGGGGTTCCGTCATCGAGTTCCGCGTCAGCCGACGGCTTTTCACCGCTGAGCAGCGCAACTGCCACCTCGACCGCGGCCTCCGCCTCGTCCTTGACGGGCTTGTAGACCGTTGCGGTCTGCCATCCCAGCAGGATGTTCTGCAGACCCGCGACATTCGCGTCCTGACCCGAAACAGCCACACCGCTGAGGTTGTTCTTCTGCAGGACAGCGATGACGCCGGCCGCGTTGGTGTCGTTGGCCGCCCAGACGCCGTCGACCTTGCCGCCGAGCGCGGTCAGCGCCTGCTCGAAGTTGGTCTGCGATTTGGCCTGGTCCCAGATTCCCGGGGGCTCTTCGGCGGGCTTGATCCCGGCGGCTTCCATCACTTCGACGGCACCCTCCTTGAACATCGCCGCGTTGCCGTCGGTGGGGTCTCCGCCCATGTAGACGACGACCGCGGAGGCCGGGTCCTTGCCGGCCGCCTCGAGGCCATCGAGCACCGTCTGGCCCTCCATGCGCCCCACCTCGACGTTGTCGAACGACACGTAGTAGTCGGCGCCCTCGAAGGGGCGGTCGTAGGCGATGACCGGGATGCCCTCGGTCTTGGCCTTCGCTGCGACTGCCTCGGCCGCGCCCTGGTAGTCGACGAGCAGCATGACGCCGCAACCCTGGGTGAGCTGCTGGTCTGCGATCGTGGAGTACTTGTTGACGTCGCCCTGCGCGTTTTGGATGTCGACCTCGAACCCGGCCCCTTCGAGGCCCTCCTGCAGGTACTTGCGGTCGAAGTTCTCCCAACGCGGGGAGGATGCGGCGTCCGGAAGGATCACGCAGGCGCGCCCAGCGGCGTCGCCCCCGCCGCCTTCCGATGACGACGGTGTGCCCGAACCGGAACAGCCGGCCAGCAGCATCGCCGAGGCTCCGACGGCGGCGAGCGCCGGGAGCAGCAGAGATTTCTTCATCTTTCGCCCTTCCACAATGAATATGCGATTGCCGGGGCATCAGTGCCCCGCAGGTCGATCATGACGATGCGGATGGCTAACGTCAAGAGTTGAACGCAAGAATGATTGGGAGCGGTACCGAATCGGTTCGACCAGTGATCGGGAGGTGATTGCTGAGCAGCCTGCCCGCTAATGGACGCGAATAGTATGCATTACGCGCAGAGCGATGCGGGTTTCGTGCACGCGGCTAAGAGCAACGATTCAGTAACTGAACTCAAGAACACGCGATTCGAGGCTGTTCGTTCAATTTCGGCCGTGCGTCGCCCGACTCTTTCGCGACGTCGAGTCGAGGATGACCGCGAGCACCAGCACGACCCCCGTGACGACGAAACGTACCGACGAGTCGAGGCTCAGCAGTGTCAGGCCCGACGAGATCGACTGGATGACCAGGATGCCGAGCAGCGCCGCCCATGCCGTCCCTCGCCCGCCGAACAGACTCGCGCCGCCGATGACGGCGGCGGCGATCGCATTGAGGTTCGTGTCGGCAGTTCCTGAACTCTGGCTCACGGCGCCGAGGCGCGCGGCGGCGAGGATGCCCCCCGTCGCGGCGAGTGTCGAGCACAGCACGAACGCCGACAGGTAGATCCGGTCGACGCGAATGCCCGCACGTCGCGCGGCCTCGACGGAGCCGCCGACGGCGTAGACGGCGCGCCCCCACCGGGTGCGGGTGAGGGCGAAGTCCGCCACGGCGATCAGGAGGACGAACAGCAGGAAAGAGAACCCGACGCCGCGCGACAGATTGAGATACCACGCGGCCGCTCCCAGCCCCGCGAGCAACAGGAGGGCGCGAACGGCGATGGAGCGCGTGCTCTGGTAGGTCAGGTTCGCCCGCTCGCGTCGCCGTGCCGTGCGCAGCCGTGCCCAGGCGTTCCCGGCGACGGCAAGCAGAATCACGGCATAGGACGCCCACGGAGGGAGGAACATCTGCTGTGCGAAGACGACGAGCCACGAATCGAACGGCAGGTTGATCGAGCCCTCTTCGCCGAGGACCCAGAGCTGCACGCCCAGTATTCCGAGCAGCCCCGCGAGGGTGATCACGAAGCTCGGGATGCCGAACCGCGTGTACAGGAACCCGTACAGCAGGCCGACCGCTGTTCCGGCGAGCATACCGGCGAGCACCGCCGCGATGACTGGCCAGCGGGCCTGAACCATTGCCACAGCCAGCATGGCGGCCGACAGGCCCGACACCGATCCCACCGACAGGTCGATCTCGCCGACGAGCAGCACGATGACGACCCCGAGGGTGATGGTGCCGATCGCCGCGCACTGCAGGGTCAGGTTCACGAGATTGCTGCTCGACAAGAAGACGGGATTGAGGATCTGGAAGATCGTCCAGATGATCGCGAGACCCAGGACGACGGGCACCACGCCCAGATCTCCGGTGCGTGCTCGGTCTATCACGCCGGTCGTACCGTCGCGCACGCGATCCGCCGCCGCGGATAGGGGGCGGCGGGCCGGATCGGACGCACTCATCGGGGCCTTCCGGTACGACGCTTACCGCGATCCGTGAGCGAGACCACACCCGCTCCGGGTCTGTCCACTGCCGCAGCGTCGATCGCCGCAGCGTCGATTGCGGCGGGGTCGATGGCAGCGGGGGGAGTTGCGCGCGGTGGATCGAGCGCGCCCGTAATCGCTGCCAGCAGGGTCTCGGTCGTGATCTCGGCGACGTTGTAGACACCGTTGTTGCGCCCGAGCCGCAGCACCGCGACTCGATCGGCCACGGCCATGACGTCGGCCATGTTGTGGCTCACGAGCACAACGCCGTGTCCGCGCTCACGCAGTCGTTCGATCAGATTCAGAACCTCGGCGGTCTGGGCGACCCCCAGGGCGGCCGTCGGCTCGTCCAGAATGACGATCTTCGGCTCACCGACGAGCGAACGCGCGATCGCGACCGTCTGGCGTTGGCCCCCGGAGAGGGTCGACACGTGGTCGCGCACCGACGGGATGCGGGCCGAGAGGTCGCGCAGCAACGACCACGTCCGCTGTTCCATCTCGACCTCGTCCAGGCGGCCGTCGGTGACGAGTTCGCGGCCGAGCCAGACGTTGGCCACGACGTCCAGGTTCTCGCAGAGCGCCAGGTCTTGAAACACCGTTGCGATTCCGAGGTCGTGCGCATCCGCCGGATCCGAGAGCGACACACGCCGTCCGTCGTACTCGAGCGTCCCGCTGTCGGGGGCATGGACCCCCGCGAGCATCTTCACCAGCGTCGATTTGCCCGCCCCATTGTCGCCAACGAGGGCGACGACCTCGCCCTCGTTGACCCAGAAGTCGACGTTGCTCAGCGCCGTGACGGCACCGAAACGCTTGGTGGCGCCGGTCACGGTCAGGATGCGGTCTTGTCTGATCCCGGTCATGGCGAGGTGAGTCCCGCCTCAACACACGCTCGTGCGTAGTCCTCGGTACAGATCTGCTCGATCGTCCAGAATCCGTCGGCGACGACCGTGTCAGCGATGTTCGCCCGCGTGACGGCGACGGGCAGCAGCAACGTCGCCGGAATCCCGTCGATCTGCACGGTGGATGTCACGTCCTCGCCCTTCGCGAGAGCCACGGCGACCTCGGCGGCCTTGCGGGCTTGGGGCCGGACATCCTTGAACACGGTCATGAACTGGTCTCCCGACACGATGCGCTGGATCGCCGTGAGTTCGGCGTCTTGACCGGTGACCAGCGGCAGGGGGCTGACGTTGGCCGCTCTGAGCGCCGAGACCGCTCCGCTCGCCGTACCGTCGTTCGCGGCGTACACGCCCTCGATCTGGTCGCCGAAACGGGCGACCTGGCCGGCAACCCACTCCTGCGCCTTGTCGGGGCTCCAATCGGGCGTGTCGTACGACGCGAGCACCGTGAGGTGGCTCGAGTTGATGACGCTCAGCGCTCCCTCCTCGAACTGTGGGGCATTGCTGTCGGTGGGCGAGCCGTTGACCATGAGTATTCCGCCGCTCCCGCCCGTGGCGAGCGCGTTCACGAGGGCCTGCGCCTGCAGCACCCCCACGAGAGCGTTGTCGAATGAGACGTAGTAGGCGATGTCGCCGCCCGAGATCAGTCGATCGTACGAGACGACCGGAACGCCGAGACCGTTGGCCGCGTTGACGATGCTGATCGCCGCCTCGGCGTCGACCGGATCGAGCACAAGGACGGATATGCCCGCGGCGAGCAGGGACTCGGCCTGCTCCTGCTGTTTACTCATGTCTTGATCGGCGTTGGCGTAGAGCACCTCGTAGTCACCGAGTTCGGCGACCCGCTGCTCGAAGACGGGCCGGTCGAAGCTCTCGTAGCGCGCCGTCTTCGCGTCCGGAAGCAACAGCCCGATCTTGACGGTGCTTCCCATGAGCCCGGAGCACGCGCTGAGCATCGCCGCGAGGATCACGAGCATTGCTGTCAGCATCACGAACATCGACGCGCACCCCAGCACCGCGCGTACGCGGCCGGGCCGGGCAAAGCGGATCCCCATCGACACGCGACGAGTCTAGGGTCGCGATCACGCGGGAAGAGCGACCGTCTCCGAATCGACGCGCACATGATCGAGCGCGACAGCAATGGCTCCGCGCGTCTCGGTCCATTCGCCGAAGCTGGATTCGACGATCTCGGGGAGCTCGCCCGACGCCGAGAGTGCCGCCCGCTCGAGCGCGTGACGCATGGGGGCGAGCAGGATCTCGCCCGCCCGCGCGAGCTCGCCGCCGACGACGATCGCCTCGGGATCGAAGAGATTCGTCAGGCTTGCCGCCGCGATGCCGAGGTGCTTTCCCGCATCCGCGATGACGCGACGCGCGCGCCCGTCGCCGGCCTCGGACGCCTGCACCAGGTCGCCCAGGCGACGGAAGCCGCCGTCGGGCGCGAACAGGCTGAGCAGCGCCGGGCCGCCCGCGTAGGTCTCGAGGCAACCGCGGTTCGAACAGCGACACACGGGGCCGTTCTCGTCGAGCGTGATGTGCCCGATCTGACCCGCCTTCCCGTTCACCCCGCGGAAGAGGTCGCCCCCCACGACGAGGCCCGCGCTGATCGTCTGCCCCACGCGCAGGTACACGGACGACGCCGAGGTGCGGGTTGCTCCCTCCCGCGCCTCGGCGAGGCCGCCGAGGTTGGCTTCGCCGTCCACGAACACGGGTCGACCCGTGCGTGCCGAAAGGCTGGCCGCGACGTCGACGCCCTCCCAGCCGCGCAGCAGGCCGGGAACCGAGATCCATCCCGTCCGCGGATCGATCGGCGCGGGCAGACCCAGCCCGATCGCCAGGATGTCGGACAGCGAGCCGCCGATCGAATCCATCATGTCGCTCAAGAGCAGGGTGAGGCGGTCGAGTTCGGCGTCGTGGCGATGATCCACCGGGAGGGGCAACGTCGACTGGGTCACGATCGTGCGCGTCGCATCGGCGATCGCGATGTGCAGGTGGCGAGACGAGAAGTGGGCGCCCGCTACGATGCCGAGATGCCGCGCCAACGAGACGAGCGTGGCGCGACGACCGCTCCGCGAGGTGATCGAGGTGTTGAGGACCCCGGCGGCCGTGAGCTCCTTGACGATGTTCGACACGGTCGCGGGGGAGAGGCCCGTGATGCCCGCGAGCTCGACCTGGGTCAGGCGTCCGTAGCGCTTCAAGCTGTCGGTCACGCGGGCGCGGTTCGCCTCTCGCAGAGAGGTCTGCGAGCCCGGAGAGGCCTGGAACCGTGCCACGACGCTCACTGTAGCGGACCCCTCCGGGCTTGCATCCTGCCGACTTCACCCGGCTAGCTCAGCCGAACTGGCTCATCGTGTTGTCCTTGCCGCCCGCCTTGAGGGCGGCGTCGCCCGCGAAGTACTCCTTGTGGTTGTCACCGATGTCGCTGCCGGCCATGTTCTGGTGCTTCACCGTCGCGATGCCCTCGCGGATTTCGCGGCGCTGCACGCCCGTGACGTAAGCGAGCATGCCCTCGTCGCCGAAGTAGCCCTTGGCCAAGTCATCCGTCGAGAGCGCGGCCGTGTGGTACGTCGGCAGGGTGATGAGGTGGTGGAAGATTCCCGCGCGGGCCGAGCCATCCTTCTGGAAGGTGCGGATCTTGTCGTCGGCGAGGCGCGCGAGCTCCGAGCCGTCGTACGAGACGCTCATCAGGTCGGCGCGGTCGTAGGACGACACGTCGGCACCCTGCGCGGCCAACTCGTCGTATGCCTGCTGACGGAAGTTGAGCGTCCAGTTGAACGACGGGCTGTTGTTGTAGACCAGCTTCGCGTTCGGGATGACCTCGCGGATCGCATCCACCATGCCGGCTATCTGCGCGATGTGGGGCTTCTCGGTCTCGATCCAGAGCAGATCGGCGCCGTTCTGCAACGAGGTGATGCAGTCGAGCACGCAGCGAGCCTCGCCCGTGCCGGGGCGGAACTGGTACAGGTTGCTCGCGAGCCGGCGGGGGCGCAGCAGCTTGCCATCGCGCCGGATGATGACGTCGCCGTCGGCGAGGTCGGCCGCGGGGATCTCTTCGACATCCAGGAAGGCGTTGTACTGGTCGCCGAGATCGCCGGCTGACTGCGAGACGGCGAGCTTTTGGGTCAGGCCGGCGCCGAGCGAGTCGGTGCGTGCGACGATGATGCCGTTGTCGATCCCGAGTTCGAGGAACGCGTACCGGACGGCATTGAGCTTGGCGATGAAGTCGTCGTGCGGAACCGTGACCTTGCCGTCCTGGTGCCCGCACTGCTTCTCATCCGACACCTGGTTCTCGATCTGGATCGCGCACGCGCCGGCCTCGATCATCTTCTTCGCCAGCAGGTACGTGGCCTCGGGATTGCCGAACCCCGCGTCGATGTCGGCGATGATCGGCACCACGTGCGTTTCGTAGGTGTCGATCTGGGACTGGATGAATTCCTCGGCCGTCTCGTCTCCCGCGGCGCGGGCGGCGTCGAGCTTCGTGAAGAGAAGATCGAGCTCGCGCGCATCGGCCTGTCGAAGGAACGTGTACAGCTCTTGGATGAGCGCCGGAACCGAGGTCTTCTCGTGCATGGACTGGTCGGGCAGGGGCCCGAACTCCGAGCGCATCGCGGCGACCATCCACCCCGACAGGTAGAGGTAGCGCTTGTTCGTCGTCTTGAAGTGCTTCTTGATCGAGATCAGCTTCTGCTGCCCGATGAAGCCGTGCCAGACACCCAGGGACTGGGTGTACAGCGAGGAGTCGCCGTCGTACTCGGCCATGTCGCGCCGCATGATGTCGGCCGTGTACTGGGCGATCTCGAGGCCCGTCTTGAAACGGTTCTGTGCGCGCATGCGCGCAACGTACTCGGGGTGGATGGCATCCCAGCTCGGGCCGTTCTGCTTCTTGAGGGCGTCGACGGCTTCGATGTCGTCTGCATAGGTGGTCATGTCAGTCCCTTTGGTGGTGGTTGAGGTCGGCCGCGCGATTAGGCGAGCTCGACCAGGTACTTCGCGTAGGCGGGGAGCGTGAGGAAGGCCGGGAAGTCGGTTCCGAGCGCCACCTCGCGGAAGATCTGCGCGGCGTCGTCGAAGCGGTCGGCCGCGCTCCGGTCGACCTCGCTCAGGACCTCGTCGATCAGACCCTCGATGTACTCGCGGGTGATTGGGTCGCCCTCCGCGGTGGAGCGGTCTTGGTGGATCCACTGCCACACCTGGCTGCGCGAGATCTCGGCGGTTGCGGCATCCTCCATGAGGTTGTCGAGCGCCACAGCTCCCAAGCCCCGCAGCCACGCTTCGATGTAGCGGATCGCGACAGACACGTTCGCGTGCACGCCGGCAGCGGTCACGGGGCTGCCGATATGCACGTCGAGCAGATCGGCTGCCTTCACGTGGACGTCGTCGCGCTGGCGGTCGAGCTGGTTCGGTCGGTCGCCGAGCACCGCGTCGAACTCGGCCATCGCGGTCGGGATCAGGTCGGGGTGCGCCACCCACGTGCCATCGAACCCGTCGCCGGCCTCGCGCTTCTTGTCGGCGGCCACCTTCTCGAACGCGCGCTGCGTGACCTCGGGGTCGCGACGGTTCGGGATGAACGCGCTCATGCCGCCGATCGCGAAGGCTCCCCGCTTGTGGCAGGTCTGCACCAGCAGTTCGGTGTAGGCCCGCATGAACGGCACCGTCATCGTCACCTCGCTGCGGTCGGGGAGGACAAACCGTGCCCCACGGCCGCGGTAGTTCTTGATGATCGAGAAGATGTAGTCCCACCGGCCCGCGTTCAGGCCCGCGATGTGGTCGCGCAGTTCGTAGAGGATCTCGTCCATCTCGAACGCGGCGGGCAGCGTCTCGATCAGCACCGTCGCGCGGATCGTGCCGTGGGGGATGCCGAGGTAGTCCTCGCTGAACGAGAACACGTCGTCCCAGAGGCGCGCCTCTTCGCTGGATTCGATTTTCGCGATGTAGAAGTAGGGCCCGCGTCCGGAATCGATCAGCGCCTGGGCGTTGTGGAAGAAGTAGAGGCCGTAGTCCACGAGCGAGCCGGATGCCGCGAGCTGGCGTCCCGCGCGATCCGTGTACCGCAGGTGGTTCTCTCCCAGGTGCCAGCCTCGGGGGCGCATCACGATGGTGGGCGTGCGCTCGGCGGTGACCTCGTAGGTCTTGCCCTCCGGGGACGTGAACGACAGCTCACCCCGGATCGCGTCACGCAGCGACAGCTGGCCCTCGATCACGTTCTTCCACGTGGGGGATGTGGCGTCTTCTTGATCGGCCAGCCACACCCGCGCGCCAGAATTGAGCGCGTTGATCGTCATCTTCGGGTCGGTAGGGCCGGTGATCTCGACGCGGCGGTCCTCGAGGCCGGGGCCGGCGCCCGCGACACGCCAGGTATCGTCGGCGCGGATGTGCGCGGTGTCGTCACGGAAGCGGGGGTCGTGCCCGTTACCGATCTCGAAGCGGCGGCGCATCCGGTCGGCCAGGCGGTCGTACCGACGGGACGAGAAGCGGTGGTGCAGCTCGGTGAGGAAGGCGAGCGCCTCGGCAGTGAGGATCTCGTCATACCGGTGACCGACTGCGCCGAGGACCTCGATCGAGGGTGCGGTGTGCGTGAGGGGTGGTGTGTGGGTGTCCGTGATGGTCATGGTCCCTGTCCTTCGGGTGATCGGTGTGCCTCGGTGGGCTTTCCTCCACTGTGGGTGAAGAAGCAACTGCACCGTTGCCGATCGGCGTGTGAAGTTTCATGCAAATTCTCTTTTCGTGACAGAATCCGAGTATGAGCAGCCTCACACGCCCGGTTGTCGGTCTCGAGTCCGACGACGATGAAGAGGTGGATCCCCTCACGATCGGCCGACGCATCCGTCAATTGCGCACCGCCCGCGGAATGACGCTCGACGAGCTCGCCGTGGCCGTCGATCGGGTTTCGAGCCAGCTGTCGATGATCGAGACCGGCAAGCGCGAGGCGAAGCTCAGCCTGCTGCGCTCGATCGCCCGCGCACTCGGCACGAGCCTCGACGCCCTGCTCGAGTCCGAACCGTTGGACGAGCGCTCAGTGCTCGAGATCTCGCTCGAGCGAGCGATGGCGGGACAGACGTTCCGCGCGCTCGGCATCGAGCCGTTCCGGATCGGCAAGACGGTGCCGACCGAGGCGCTTCGCACCATGCTCGCGCTGCAGGGCGAGATCGAAAGACTCCGCGACGAACGTGCCGCGACGCCCGAAGAGGCCCGGCGAGCCAACGTCGAGCTGCGCCACCTGATGCGGCGCCAGCACAACCACTTTCCCGAACTCGAAGAGCACGCCGTCCGCATCCTCGAGGCTGTCCGGCATCCGGGTGGACCTCTCACCCAGCGCTCGGCATCGGATATCGCGGCGCATCTCGGTTTCACGATCCACTACGTACCCGACCTGCCGCAGACGACCCGGAGTGTCGCCGACCTCAAGAACGGGCGCCTGTACCTCTCGAGTCGGATCTCGGCGAAGGGAGACCCGAGAACTGCCGTCCTGCAGGCACTGTCGAGCCGAATTCTGGGCCACGCCGAGCCGACGAGCTACGCGGAGTTCCTGCGTCAGCGCGTCGAGACGAACTACCTCACGGGTGCCCTGCTGATCCCCGAGGCGCACGCCGTGCCATTCCTGCGGGAGGCGAAGGCGCGGCGCGCCATCTCGATCGAGGACCTGCGCGATGCCTACTCGGTTTCGTACGAGACGGCGGCGCACCGGTTCACGAACCTGACGACCCGGCACCTCGACATTCCGGTGCACTTCTTGAAGGTGCACGAGTCGGGCACGATCACGAAGGCGTACGAGAACGACGATGTGAACTTCCCGACGGATCGTCTGGGCTCGATCGAGGGGCAGATGTGCTGCCGCCGGTGGACGAGTCGTGTGGTCTTCGACGTCGATGACCGCTTCAACCCGTATTACCAGTACACCGACACAGGCAACGGGACCTACTGGTGCACGGCTCGCGTCGAGGCATCCAGCGAGGGAGCGCACTCGGTGAGCGTGGGGGTGCGCTTCGACGACACGAAGTGGTTCATCGGGCGCGACACCCCCAACCGCGGGGTCTCGAAGCACTCGGTCGAGGTGTGCTGCCGTCGTGCGCCCGCCGACCTCGAGGACACCTGGCGCGACCAGGCCTGGCCGAACGTGCGGACGCCTCGCACCCTGCTCGCGACGCTGCCGACGGGGTCGTTCCCCGGGGTCGACACGACCGACGTGTACGAGTTCCTCGACGCGCACGCCCCGCGCTGAGCGGTCACGTCACCCCAGTGTGCGCAGCGCCGCCCACAGCTCGGCGCGGGCCGCGAAGGACGTCAGGTCGCGATCGAGCAGTCGGCCCGCCGTCATGACCCGCGCGCGGACGGTGTGGCGATGGATGCCCAGGGCCCGGGCCGTGGCCTCGTTCGAGCCGTCGTGCTCAAGCCACGACCGCACCGTGTCGACGAGCGCGGTGCCCCGGTCGGTGTCGTGTCGGAGCAGGGGCTCCAGCTGCGCGCGCCCGGCGGCGCGTGCGTCCGGACCACCGAGCAGCGCGAGCACGCCACCAGCGGCGGGATCGGCGAACGGCGTGATCCCGGCGCCTGTCGCGCGGTCCCGTGCCGTGCGAGCCCGGGCTGCCGCGTCGGCGAATCCGTCGTACGCGGTCGGGTCGGACAGCCCGATTCGCAGACCGAGGTCCTCGGCAACCTCTGCGAGCAGCCCCGAGTCGCCGGGGCCGAGGACGATCACGACCCCGGATACCTCACGCCCGAAGAAGAGGCGGCCCCGGTGTTCTTCTGCGAGCAGCTCGAGCCGATCGGTCACGGTCTCGCGCCGTGCGGCCGAGGCATCCGTGACCGCCACGACCACGGGCGCCTCGGGCAATCCGCCCCACGTTTCGCGGGCGATCCGCGCAGCGATATGCGCCTGGCCGGACAGCAGCAGTTGCAGAACGCCGGTGCGGAGCTGCCCGCGCGCCCGTGCCGCGCCCTCACTCTGCTCGAGCGCAAGCCCTGCCATCGCGATGACCGCGGTCACGACGCTCCGGCTCTCCTGGTCGAGGTCGCCCGCCGCGATCGCGATGGCTCCGCGCAGGCGCCCGCCGCGGCCGAGCGTCTGAATGGTGAACGGGGTATCGCCCACGCGCAGAGTCGAGCCCGCGCGGGCCCCGCGTCGCAGGACCCGCCGCGCCTCGTCGTGCAAACCCGCGAAGACCTCGGTGTCGAGGCCCGACGACGGATGCTGGCGCGTCAATGTGCCCGTCGCGTCGAACAGTCCGACCCAGGTGTCCAGCTGTCGTGACAGCTCGGCGAGTGTCGCCCCGAGCCCGTCCGGGCGGAGCGCCGCGAGCGCGATCGCCCGTTGCGCGGCCAGGGACCAGCTGCGTCGGGCGTAGGTCTGCGCAGCGACGGCCTCGGCGTTCGCCCGGGCCACCGCGATAAAGGGGGTGCGATAGGGAACCTCGAACAGGGGCATCCGGTACGCGCGGCACGCGGCTTCGAGCCCCTGGGGAATGCCCTCGCGGACGACCTCCGTGCCGAAGCCGAGCGCGATGACACCCCGTGCGGACAGGCGCGCGACGTACTCGTTGTACACCGCGGCGCTGTCGGCGGCGTCCGTATCGTCGAGGTCGTCGTTGGTGTCGAGGAATTGCGTTCCGGTCGTGAGCAGTGCGAGCCCTTCGGAGAGGAAGGGTGTGGGATCGGCGAGGTCCGAACTGTGAATCCAGCGGATCGGACGGTCGAGTGCGTCATCAAGAGCGTCGTGAGCCTCCTGGTCGTCCGACGCCGCGCCCGCATCCGCGAGGCGCAACGCGAGGTCGGTGCGCGCGAGCAGAGCGCGGAGCGTCGGGGCCGGCGGGGCCGGGGAAGCGGGGGATGCCACGTCTCGAGGTTATACGAGCTGCACAGTGTGCAGAGAAAAGTTGTACACAGCGGTGAGTGCGCGGTGGAGTCATCCGGCCGTACGCTCCCCCTCATGAGCGTCATCGAGAGCTTCACCGCGCTGCCCCTCGGCGGACCCTCGCTCCCACAGGAGCGCCGCCTCGTCACCGACCTGCCAGGGCCCCGGTCCCGCGAGATCCTGGACCGCAAGGCCGCCGCCGTCGCCTCAGGCGTCGGGCATACGGTCCCGATCGCGGCCGTCGCGGCAGGCGGAGGTGTGGTCGTCGACGCAGATGGCAACTCACTCATCGATCTGGGGTCGGGGATCGCGGTCACGACGGCCGGAAACTCCAACCCGCGTGTCGTGGCAGCCGTCACGGAGCAGCTGGGCCGCTTCACGCACACGTGCTTCATGATCGCGCCCTACGAGTCCTACGTCGCGGTCGCTGAGGCGCTCAACGAACTCACGCCCGGCGAGCACGAGAAGCGGACCGCGCTGTTCAACTCGGGGGCCGAGGCGGTTGAGAACGCGGTCAAGATCGCCCGAAAATACACCAAACGCCACGCGGTCGTCGCATTCGACCACGCCTACCACGGGCGCACGAACCTGACGATGGCCCTCACCGCCAAGAACATGCCGTACAAGCACGGTTTCGGACCGTTCGCCGGCGAGATCTACCGTGCGCCCATGTCCTACCCGTTCCACGACGGACTCACCGGGCCCGAGGCCGCCCAGAAGGCGATCTTGCACATCGAGAAGCAGGTCGGCGCCGACAACGTCGCGGCCGTGATCATCGAACCCATCCAGGGCGAGGGTGGCTTCATCGTGCCCGCCGATGGATTCTTGAACGCGATCGCGGCCTGGTGCCGCGAGAACGGTGTCGTCTTCATCGCCGACGAGGTGCAGACCGGCTTCGCGCGCACCGGCCGCTGGTTCGCCAGCGAGCACTTCGACATCGTGCCCGATCTCGTCGTGACGGCGAAGGGCATCGCCGACGGCCTGCCCCTGTCGGGGGTGACCGGCCGTGCCGAGATCATGGACGCCACGCACACGGGGGGCCTCGGTGGAACATACGGCGGCAACCCGCTCGCCTGCGTCGCGGCGCTCGCCGCGATCGAGTCGTACGTCGAGGACGGCCTACTCGAACGGGCAACCGAGATCGGCGACATCCTGACCTCTCGACTGAGCGCCCTGGCCGCCACGGATGCCCGCATCGGCGATGTGCGCGGCTTCGGTGCCATGATCGCGGCCGAGTTCGTCGACCCCGAGACGGGCGAGCCGGACGGCGCGCTCACGGCGCGGATCGCGAAGGACTGCATCGCGGACGGCGTGATCGTGTTGACGTGTGGAACGTACGGCAACATCATCCGGTTCCTGCCACCCCTGACCATCCCGAACCACCTGCTGAACGAGGGCCTCGACGTCGTCGCCGGCGCCCTCGCTCGCGACTGAAGGAGAACCCCACATGAGCGAGATCACCCGTGACGTCGTCGTTATCGGGGCGGGGGCCGCAGGTCTGACCGCGGCCAACGCACTCCGCAACGCCGGGCTGTCGGTTGCCGTACTCGAAGCGCGCGAGCGAGTCGGCGGGCGCCTCTGGACCGACGAGATCGAGGGCGCCATGCTCGAGATCGGCGGGCAATGGGTCTCACCCGATCAGGACGCGCTGATCGATACGGTCGCAGAGCTCGGACTCGAGACGTACTCGCGTTATCGCGAAGGCGACAGTGTCTACGTCGGACCGGATGGCGAGGCGCACCGCTTCACCGGTGAGATGTTCCCCGTCTCGGCGGAGACCGAGCGCGTGATCGCCGAGATCACCGAGCGGCTCGACGCGATGGTCGCCGAGATCGATCCCGACCGGCCCTGGGCTCACCCGAAGGCCGCCGAGTGGGACCACATCTCGTGGGACGCGTGGCTGCGGGCGCAGACCGACGACGACGAAGCCGTCCGGAACCTCGCGTTCGCGACGGGCTCGGCGATGCTCACCAAGCCGACGCACACCTTCTCGCTGCTGCAGTCGCTCCTGATGGCGGCCTCGGCGGGGTCGTACTCCCACTTGGTCGACGCCGACTTCATTCTCGACAAGCGCGTCGTCGGCGGACTCCAGCAGGTTCCGATCCTCCTGGCCGAGCGCCTCGGCGACGATGTGCTGCTGAACGAGGCGGTGCGCACACTCGAATGGGGCGACTCGGGTGTCACCGCCATCACCGACACCACGACCGTCCGGGCGCGGTTCGCCATTCTCGCCCTGGCCCCGAACCTCTACTCGCGCATCTCGTACGTGCCGCCGCTGCCGCGGTTGCAGCACCAGATGCACCAGCACCTCTCGATGGGCTTCGTGATCAAGGTGCACGCGGTCTACGAGACGCCGTTCTGGCGCGCCAAGGGGCTCTCGGGCACCGCATTCAGCCCGTACGAGTTGTCGCACGAGGCGTACGACAACACCAACCACGGGGATTCCCGCGGAACGCTCGTCGGGTTCGTCTCGGATCAGACCGCCGATGACCTCTTCCGGCTGAGCGCCGAAGAGCGCAAGGAGCGCATCCTCGAGTCGTTGTCGCACTACTACGGTCCCGAGGCGAAAGACCCCGTCGTCTACTACGAGAGCGACTGGGGTTCGGAGGAGTGGACGCGCGGCGCCTACGCCGCGAGCTTCGACCTCGGCGGCCTCGCCCGCTACGGGGCAGACCTGCGCACCCCCGTCGGTCCCATCCACTTCGCCTGCAGCGATCTGGCCGGCGCCGGTTACCAGCACGTCGACGGTGCGATTCGCATGGGTCGCGAAGCCGCGGCACACATCATTCAGGAGGCCCGCGCATGAGCGCACCCGTTTTCGTCGTCGGCTACACCGCGACCGATTCCGGCGCCGACGCGGTCGCGCTCGCCGCGCGGCTTGCCGCCGCCGCCTCGGGCCGAGTGGAGCTGGTCACGGTGCTGCTCGACGAGGGCCGAGGCGCCGTGGTCCCGCCCGATGCCAGCTACGACGCGTACGTCCGTGAGCAGGCGAACGGATGGCTCGCCACCGCGACCGCTGCCGTGCCC
This sequence comes from Microbacterium sp. HM-570, assembly GCF_054165885.1. NCBI lineage: Bacteria > Bacillati > Actinomycetota > Actinomycetes > Micrococcales > Microbacteriaceae > Microbacterium > Microbacterium sp. HM-570. Next base: position 1,254,159 of record NZ_CM135111.1, on the reverse strand, counting down.
GATGACCTCGGCCACGGCACGCACGTCCGCTACGCGGACTCGTTCGCGGCGGGACTGCTCGAGGTCGCGACCGAGGTCGACGCCTCGTACATCGTCGTGGGAGCCGCGCCCGGCGGCATTCTCGGCCGATACTCGCTCGGTGCCGTCGCGAACGAGCTGCTGCACTCCTCGACCGTGCCCGTTGTGCTGGCGCCGGCGGGTGCGCGCACGGTAACGGCGCCGCTGACGCGCATCACGGCCGCCGTGGGTACGCGGCCCGGTGCGGACGCCCTGATCGAGGACGCGGTCGCGCTGGCCTCGGCGACCGATTCCACGCTGCGACTGATCTCACTCGTCACGATCGACCTGCCCTCGGGAGTCGACACGGGCGTCATCCGTCTGGCGGGTTCGACCCACGCCGACATGGTGCTCTCACAGGCTCGCGAAACCCTGCCCACCGGCATCGTCGCCGAGGCATCGGCCGCTCAGGGCCCGAGCATCGAAGACGCCGTCGAGAGCCTCGACTGGCGGGACGGCGAGGTCGTGATGGTCGGATCCAGCCGCCTCGCGCAGCCGCGGCGCCTGTTCCTCGGCTCGACCGCCGCCAAAATGCTCCGGACGCTTCCCGTGCCCATGATCGTCGTGCCCCGAACGCACGCTGACGACTCGCCCCGCCCGAACGCTGTGGAAGGAGAACGCGCATGAGCACCACCGACCAGAACGTCGCCGAAACGGGGGAGCCCGTGACCGGCGGGTTGTCGAAGAAGGGCCTGAGCGCCGGGACGGTCGGCCTGATCGGCGCGGTCGTCATCGGCATCTCGTGCATTGCCCCGGCCTACACTCTGACGGCGGCCCTCGGCCCCACCGTGTCGGAGGTCGGGTTCCAGGTACCCGCGATCATCCTCATCGGATTCATCCCGATGCTGCTCGTCGCGTTCGGTTACCGCGAGCTCAACCGCCGGATGCCGGACTCCGGCACATCGTTCACGTGGGCCGCCCGTGCGTTCGGCCCGTGGGTCGGCTGGATGGCCGGCTGGGGCCTGATCGCCGCCACGATCCTGGTGCTGTCGAATCTCGCGGGTATAGCCGTGGAGTTCTTCTTTCTCCTGATCGATCAGATCGCCCAGACGAACGGCGCGATCGCCGGCCTGGCGTTCAACCCGTTCATCAACGTCGCGGTGTGTCTGGCATTCATGCTGGGCGCCACGATGATCTCGTACCGCGACATGCAGACCACTCAGAAGCTGCAGTACTTCCTGGTGGGGTTCCAGGTGCTCGTACTCGTCGTCTTCGCGATCGCCGCTTTCGTGCGCGTCGCACAGGGCAACGCCTTCGACGCGTCTATGCCCGAACTGTCGTGGTTCAACCCGTTCGCCGTCGGCTCGTTCACGGCCGTCGTTGCGGGACTGTCGCTGTCGATCTTCATCTTCTGGGGGTGGGACGTCACCCTCACGATGAACGAAGAGACGAAGGACCCCGAGAAGACGCCGGGGCGCGCTGCGACCCTCACGGTCATCACGATCGTCGTGCTCTACCTGCTCATCGCGATCTCGCTGCTCGCGTTCGCGGGGATCGGCACGGGTGAACTGGGACTCGGCAACGAGGACATCCAGGCGAACGTGTTCTTCTTCCTGAGCGGCCCGATCCTCGGACCCCTCGCGTTCCTCGTGTCGCTCGCGGTGCTGACCAGCTCGGTGTCGTCCCTGCAGTCGACCTTCGTGTCGCCCGCACGGACGCTGCTCGCCATGGGCCACTATGGCGCGCTGCCGAAGAAGTTCGCCGCGGTCAGCCCCCGCTTCTTCACCCCGGGGTACGCCACGATCGTGTCCGCCGTGATCGCGTCGGCCTTCTACGCGGTCATGCGCTTCGTCAACGAGAACGTGCTGTGGGACACGATCACCACGCTCGGCCTGATGATCTGCTTCTATTACGGCATCACGGCGTTCGCGTGCGTCTGGTACTTCCGCAAGCAGTGGTTCGACTCGGCCCGCAACGTGTTCTTCACGTTGCTGTTCCCGCTCATCGGTGGCCTCATTCTGGCCGCGCTGTTCGTCATCACGCTCGTCGAGAGCATGGACCCCGCCTACGGCAGCGGCACGGAATGGTTCGGCCTGGGTAGCGTGTTCGTGCTCGGGGTCGTGATCATCGGCCTCGGCATCGTGATCATGGTCATCATGCGCTTCCGCAGCCCGGCATTCTTTCGTGGCGAGACCCTGTCCCTCGACGCACCGCCGAGCACACGACGCGCACGAAAGGAGTCCATCCGATGAGTTCCACCCCCGAGACCGAAGCAGCGCTGCTCGCCTCCATACCGACGGGTCTGTTCATCGGTGGGGCCTGGGAAGATTCCCCGAGCGGCAAAACTTTGGATGTGATCGACCCCGCGACAGGCGCGGTGATCAAGACGATCGCCGATGCCACGCCCGAGGACGGCATCCGTGCCCTCGACGCGGCGGTGGCTGCGCGGGATGCCTGGGCCGCGACGCCGCCTCGCACGCGGAGCGACATCCTGCGCCGTGCTTTCGATCTCGTTCAGGAGCGCAAGGAGGATCTGGCACTCATCATGACTCTCGAGATGGGCAAGCCCATGGCCGAGTCGCGCGGTGAGGTGGCGTACGGCAGCGAGTTCTTGCGCTGGTTCTCGGAGGAGGCCGTGCGCATCACGGGTCGCTACGGCTTGAACCCCGAGGGAACCGGCCGGATGGTCGTGTCACAGCGCCCCGTCGGTCCGTCGTTCTTCATCACGCCGTGGAACTTCCCGCTCGCGATGGCGACCCGCAAGATCGCCCCGGCGCTCGCCGCGGGCTGCACCGTGGTTATCAAGCCGCCGGCACTCACCCCGCTGACCACGATGCTCTTCACGACGATCCTCGAAGAAGCGGGACTGCCCGCGGGCGTCGTCAACGTCGTCAACTCGTCGTCGTCGTCGGCCCTTTCGGCGCCGATCATCGCCGACCCGCGGCTGCGGAAGCTCTCGTTCACGGGGTCCACAGGGGTGGGGCAGAAGCTCATCGCCCAAGCCGCCGAGGGCGTGCTGCGCGTGTCTATGGAACTCGGGGGCAACGCGCCGTTCGTCGTCTTCGAGGACGCGGATCTCGACAAGGCCGTCGAGGGGGCGCTGCAGGCCAAGTTCCGCAACATCGGGCAGGCCTGCACCGCGGCGAACAGGTTCATCGTTCACGAATCCGTGGCGGACGAGTTCGCGAAGCGCGTCGGCGACCGGGTTGCCGCGATGCGGATCGGCCGCGGCACGGAAGACGGTGTGCAGATCGGGCCGCTCATCGACGAAGCCGCGGTGGCCAAGGCATCCGCCCTCGTCTCGGATGCCGTGCAGCGCGGGGCGCGCCTCGTGACCGGTGGCGCGGCGATCGAGGGCCAGGGCACGTTCTTCGAACCGACCGTGATCGCCGACGTCGTCGCCGGCAGCGACATCCTGCGCGAAGAGATCTTCGGGCCGGTGCTCGCGATCGCACGATTCGGCGACGAAGATGAGGCCGTACGCCTCGCGAACGACACCGAGTACGGTCTGGTGTCCTACGTCTACACAACGGACCTCGCGCGCGGACACCGCATGATCGACCGGCTCGAAACGGGGATGATGGGGCTGAACGTCGGCGTCGTCTCGAACGCCGCCGCACCGTTCGGCGGAGTGAAGCAGTCCGGCATCGGCCGCGAGGGCGGCCTCGAGGGCATCCACGAATACCTTTCGACCAAGTACACGCTGATCCCCGTCGACTGACGGGCGAACGGAGACACACATGACCGACTACGCCGTCGTCAACCCCGCCACGGGTGAGACGCTCGCCACCTACGACACGTTCACCGATGCGCGGGTCGACGCGTCAGTCGCCGCCGCCGCGTCCGCCTATCGCGACTGGGCTCGCGACGCATCCGTTGCCGAGCGTGCCGAGCGCTTGAACCGCGTGGCCGACCTGCACCGCGAGCGTCGGGAAGAGCTCGCCGAGATCATCGTGCGCGAGATGGGCAAGCCCCTCGCGGCGGCCCTGGGCGAAGTGGACTTCGCCGCGGACATCACGCAGTTCTACGCCGACAACGCCGCGAAGATCACCGCCGACCAGCCGATCGACATCCTCGGCGAGGGGACGGCGGTCGTCCGGCGGTCGCCGCTCGGCCCGCTGCTCGGCATCATGCCGTGGAACTTTCCGTACTACCAGGTCGCACGTTTCGCGGCCCCGAACGTCGCGATCGGCAACACGATCCTGCTGAAGCACGCCCCGCAGTGCCCCGAGTCGGCGGCGGCGATCGAGAAGATGTATCTCGACGCGGGCTTCCCCGAGGGCGTCTACGTCAACCTGTACGCCACCAACGATCAGGCCGCCACGATTATCGAAGACCCGCGTGTGCAGGGTGTGTCGGTGACCGGGTCCGAGCGTGCCGGCGCCGCGGTCGCCGAGATCGCGGGACGGAGCCTCAAGAAGGTCGTGCTCGAACTCGGCGGGTCGGACCCATTCATCCTCCTCTCCACGGACGACCTCGATGGGGCCGTGCAGGCGGCCGTCGACGCGCGACTCGACAACGTGGGGCAGTCCTGCAACGGCGCGAAGCGGTTCGTCGTGATCGATGACCTGTACGACGCTTTCGTGGAGAAGTTCTCGGCCGCTATGGCCGGTGCCACTGTCGGCGACCCCATGAGCGATGACACCGTACTCGGACCCCTGTCGTCGCTGCTTGCCGCCGAGCGCCTCGAGCAGCAGGTGCAACGCGCTATCGAGCAGGGGGCGACGCTCGTCACCGGCGGCGTGCGCGATGGCGCCTTCTTCCCGGGCACGGTCCTGACCGACGTCACACCCGAGATGGATGCCTACGGTGAAGAGTTCTTCGGCCCCGTCGGCGTCGTCTACCGCGTCGCGGATGAGGCCGCCGCCGTAGCCCTGGCGAACGACACCGGATTCGGGCTCGGCTCGTACGTGTTCACGACCGATGAGGCGCAGGCCGAGCGGGTCGCCGACGCGATCGACGCCGGCATGGTCTACGTCAACCTTGTGCTCGCGGACTCGCCCGAACTGCCGTTCGGCGGGGTTAAGCGGTCGGGCACGGGGCGCGAGATGGGGCTGCTCGGAGCCGACGAGTTCGTCAACAAGAAGCTCATTCGCATCGCCTGATCGGAGAGGACGCCATATTCACGGTCGTATGGCGTAGCGGGCATGAGGCATCCGCGGGACGATAGTTCTGAGGAGGTCTGTCTCATGGACGAGATGAACGAAGCAGTCAACCGCTTGAGCGGGGACGAATGCTGGGACCGGCTGCGCACGCAGCAGCTCGGCAGGCTCGTCACCCACGTGGGGCATGTCCTCGATATCTTCCCCGTCAACTACGTCGTCGACGACGAAACGATTGTCTTCCGCACGGCCGAGGGCAGCAAGCTGTTCGAACTCACCGTGAATGACGAGGTGTTGTTCGAGGTGGACGACCACTCGGGGACGGATGCGTGGAGCGTCGTCGTGCGAGGGCATGCCCACCGGCTCACCACGAGTGACGAAGTTCATGCGGCCGACGAGTTGCCGCTACGCCCGTGGATCCCGACTCTCAAGTACAACTACGTGCGCGTCACGCCTGCTTCGCTCACCGGTCGCGCCTTCGAGATCGGACCGGAGCCCGATCGGTACGGCACGTCTGACTACTAACAGTCGACTACTGAGGACGCCCTCTACGGGCCGAGGGCATTCGCGACCTTCCCCGGGCATGACGTAGACTTGCGGTGCAGTCGAAATCTGCATTCTTTGCCGTGCCCGCGGTCGGGCGAAATCCTCTTCGTGAGCACGGTGCAAGATTGCGGACCCGGGGCCGGAAACGGTCCTTAGGGCGGTAGCTCAATTGGCAGAGCAGCGGTCTCCAAAACCGCAGGTTGCAGGTTCGATTCCTGTCCGCCCTGCGCGTCAGCCCCGAGCTGACACACGAAAGGTACATTCAGGTGAGTGCAGTGGCCCAAGACGAGCCGAACGGCGAGATCGTCGCGGCGGGCAAGACGGATCGCGGAAAGAAGCCCGGCTTCTTCGCTCGCATCGTCCTGTTCATCCGACAGGTGTTCGCCGAGCTCCGTAAGGTCGTCACGCCGACGCGCCAGGAACTGCTGAAGTTCACCGCGGTGGTGCTCGGATTCGTCGTCGTGATGATGGCGATCGTCTACGGCCTCGACTTCGTCTTCTCCTGGATGGCTTCGGTCGTCTTCGGGAGGCCCGGCGAACTCGTCGGCGGATAGCCGAAACGCACCCCGACAGAATCATCGGCGGCCTGAACGGGCCGTCATCAACGGAAGTGATCCAGTGACCGAAAGATTCACCGACGACGCCGACTGGGCGACGGCCGCCGAGCAGTCCAGCGAGGACGACGAGGCGCAGGAGGGCGACCAGCTCGCCGCCGAGGAGCGCTCGGTCGAGCCCGCAGAGCACGCAGCGCTGCACGTCGTGAGTGACGAAGACGAAGACGAAGACTTCGCCGAACTGGACGACATCGAGATCGACGACCCGGAGGCCGACGCTATCGTGAACGACGCCCTGCACATCGACGAGGCCGCCGAGGCCGAAGCGGCCGCCGAGGTCCTGACCGATTCGCTCGAGGACGAAGAGACCGAGCGCGCGGCCGAGGATGCCGAAGAGGTCACCCCTTACGACGGCCCCGACATCAACGGTGAGCCCGACGCGCCCGTTCTGGACGAAGACTTCGTGGCTGAGGTCGATGCTGCTGCGGAGGTCGTCGACGAGGTGGAGGCATCCGTCGACGGCGAAACTGTCGACGCAGAATCCGACGATGACGCCGAGGTCGACCCGTACGAGGCGTTCCGCGCCGAACTGCGCTACCTGCCGGGCAAGTGGTACGTCATCCACTCGTACGCCGGCTTCGAGCGCAAGGTCAAGGCGAACATCGAACAGCGGAAGTCGTCGCTCGAGGTCGAGGACGAGATCTATCAGATCGAGGTTCCGATGGAGGATGTCGTCGAGATCAAGAACGGCCAGCGCAAGATGGTCACCCGCGTGCGCATCCCGGGCTACGTGCTCGTGCGCATGGACCTGAACGAAGACACCTGGTCGGTCGTTCGCCACACGCCCGGCGTGACCGGCTTCGTGGGCAACGCCCACAACCCGACGCCCCTGCGTTTCGAAGAAGCCTTCAACATGTTGAAGTCGCTCGTCGAGATCAAGGAAGTCGCCACGACCAAGTCCGGCAGCGGCAAGGGTTCGGCTACTCAGGCACGCAGCATCGTCACCGAGGTCGACTTCGAGGTCGGCGAGACGATCACCATCAAGGAAGGCTCGTTCGCGGGCCTGCCCGGCACGATTAGCGAGATCAAGCCCGAGAGCGGCAAGCTCACGGTCCTCGTCTCGCTCTTCGAGCGCGAAACCCCGGTCGAGCTGTCGTTCGACCAGGTCACGAAGCAGTAAGAACAGCGCAGTAATTACAGAGACCACCGCCCCGGAAAGACCGGACGCGGGAGAAGGATTCGGCCCCTGAGCTTGTCGAAGGGTCCGAATCGTTCGATGAGAGGAAAACAAGAATGGCACCCAAGAAGAAGGTGACCGGCCTGATCAAGCTCCAGATCAAGGCTGGAGCCGCCAACCCGGCGCCCCCGATCGGGCCCGCGCTCGGTCAGCACGGCGTCAACATCATGGAGTTCTGCAAGGCGTACAACGCGGCGACCGAGGCCCAGCGTGGCAACGTCATCCCCGTCGAGATCACCGTCTACGAGGACCGCAGCTTCACGTTCATCCTGAAGACGCCCCCCGCCGCCGAGCTCATCAAGAAGGCTGCTGGCGTTGCCAAGGGTTCGCCGACGCCGCACACGACCAAGGTGGCCAAGCTCACCAAGGCTCAGGTGCGCGAGATCGCCGAGGTCAAGCAGCCCGACCTGAACGCGAACGACATCGAGGCCGCCTCGAAGATCATCGCCGGCACCGCCCGTTCCATGGGCATCACGGTTGAGGACTGAGGGGAATAACGACTATGGCTACCAAGTCCAAGGCCTATCAGGCCGCAGCCGCGAAGATCGCGGCTGACACGTTCTACACGCCCACCGAGGCCGTCGCCCTGGCGAAGGAGACCGGCTCCGCGAAGTTCGACTCGACCGTCGAGGTCGCGCTGAAGCTCGCCGTCGACCCCCGCAAGGCAGACCAGATGGTGCGTGGCACCGTCATTCTGCCCCACGGCACGGGTAAGACTGCCCGCGTCATCGTCTTCGCAACGGGCCCTGCGGCCGAGGCTGCTCTCGCGGCCGGCGCCGACGAGGTCGGTGGAGCCGAGCTCATCGAGAAGGTTGCGGGCGGCTACACGTCGTTCGATGCGGCCGTCTCGACGCCCGAGCTCATGGGCCAGGTCGGTCGCCTCGGAAAGGTGCTGGGTCCCCGTGGCCTCATGCCGAACCCGAAGACCGGCACCGTGACCCCCAACCCGGCCAAGGCCGTCGAGGAGATCAAGGGCGGAAAGATCGAGTTCCGCGTCGACAAGCACGCCAACGTCCACTTCGTGGTCGGCAAAGCGTCGTTCAGTGCCTCGCAGCTCGACGACAACATCAAGGCGGCGCTCGACGAGATCGTTCGTCTGAAGCCGTCCAGCTCGAAGGGTCGCTACATCCAGAAGGGTGCGGTGTCGACCACGTTCGGCCCCGGCATCCCGCTGGACGTCAACGCGATCTGACGCACGGCATAAGCGAAGGGTCTCACCGAAACGGTGGGGCCCTTCGTCGTTGTTCGGTCGTCGCCTCAACGGAACACGACGAGGCCGATGCCGATGCCGATCATCACGACGGCGATCGAGGCATCCAGGATGCGCCAGGCGCGTTCGGTCGAGAGCAGTCGCCCGAGGTACCGTGCTCCGAACGCGAGGCCCGAGAACCAGAGCACGCTCGCCACGATGGCGCCGGCCGCGAAGGCCCACGGGTTGGCATGGGTCGTCGCGAGAGAACCGAGAAGAAAGACAGTGTCGAGGTAGACGTGCGGGTTCAGCCACGTCAGGGCGAGCGCCGTCGAGGCAACCGCGAGGGCGCTGGTCTGCGTTGCCGTGCTTGTCGCCGTGCCGGTCTTGGTCGTGGTCGCCCGAGCGGTCAGGCTCGGGGGCGGGATCAGGACCTCGCCGCTCGGGCGCCACGCGCGGCGCGCAGCGAGGCATCCGTAGGTCACCAAGAATGCGGCGCCCGCCCACCGCACGATCTCGGTGAGCCAGGGGAGCGCCTGCAGGGCCAGCCCCACCCCCGAAACGCCGAGGGCAATCAGTACGGCGTCCGAGATCGCGCAGATGGCGGTGACGAGCACGATGTGCTCCCGACGCATGCCCTGACGCAGCACGAACAGGTTCTGCGCACCGATGGCGATGATGAGCGAGAAGCCGAGGCCGAGGCCCGCAACGGCAGAGATGAGCACGTGACGAAGCTACGGTCTCCACATAATTAAGGCCAGCTCATGTTTCTACCGCGCCATTAGCATGGCTTCATGAAGCTCCGGCTCGATCTCGTTGCGACCGTCGCGGCCGCCGTCGACGCGGGCACGCTCGACGCCGCGGCGCGCACACTGCACATCACGCCGTCGGCAGTCAGTCAGCGAATCCGGGCGCTCGAGGAGCGAATCGGGCGGACGTTGCTCATCCGCTCGAAGCCGCTGCGCGCGACCGAGGCGGGCGAGACCGTCGTTCGCCTAGCCCGCCAGCTCGCCCTTCTCGAGCACGACACCCTGCGCTCCCTGGGGCTCGACGAGGAGGGGCCCGCGCGACTGGCGTTGGCGGTGAACGCCGACTCACTCGCCACCTGGTTCCTGCCCGCCCTGGCGCGGATCGTGGCAGACGGAGAGGCGGCGATCGAAATACATCGCGATGACCAGGACTATACGGCCCGCCTGCTCGCGGACGGAAGCGTGTCGGCCGCTGTCACCTCGCAGAGCGCGGCCGTCGCGGGCTGCACGGTGACCCCGCTCGGGGTCATGTCGTACCGGGCGTGCGCGACGCCCGCGCTCGCCCGACGCTGGTTCGCGGGCGGGGTGAACGCCGAGGCGCTCGCGGTCGCGCCCGTCATCGAATACGACCGTCGAGACGATCTGCAATCGCGGTGGCTCCGTTCGCACGGAGCATCCGTCGAGGCGCCGCCACGGACCTACGTTCCCGCGTCGCACGACTTCGCGGCAGCGGTGCGCTCGGGGCTCGGATGGGGGATGCTTCCGCCGCTGCAAGCGGACGGGCCGATCGCCGCGGGCGAGATCGTGGTGCTCGAGGGCGATCCGGTCGACGTGCCGCTCTACTGGCAGCAGTGGGACCTGCGATCACCCCTGCTCGACCGTGTTGCCCGCATCGTCGTCGACGAGGCGCGGCGGGCGCTCAGCCCAGCGTGAGGGCGGCCTGACTAGTCGTCGCTGACGCGCAGCACGATCTTGCCGCGCGTGTGGCCGTCCTCGATCTCGCGATGCGCCTCGGCGGCGTCCCCCAGGTCGAATACGCGGTCGATGTAGACCTGCACTGATCCCGAGGCGAGCAGGCGAGCGATCGTCGCGAGTGCCCCGCCGTCCGGGATCACCTTGTAGGTGGACGCGCGGACGTCCGCTGCCGAGGCATCCTCTTCGAACGTCGGCCAGCTCCCGGTCGGCACGTTCACGATCAGTCCGCCTCGCCGCAGTACCCCGAGCGAGCGGCTGCCCGTGGCATCGAGCGTATTGCCGACCAGGTCGATCACCACATCGACGTCGGCGACGACATCCTCGAACTTCGTCGTCGTGTGATCGATGACGACGGATGCTCCGAGTTCACGCAGCCACGCGGCGTTCCGTCCCGACGCCGTCGCCGTGACGTGTGCACCGAAGTACGACGCGAACTGTACGGCGAAGTGTCCGACGCCGCCGCTGCCGGCGTGGATCAGGATCCGCTGACCTTCGTGCGCGTGCGCGGTCTCGACGATGAGTCCCCAGGCGGTAAGCGCGGCGAGCGGCACGCCCGCCGCCTCGACGTGCGAGAGGCCCGTCGGCATCTTGGCGACCGAGAGCGAGGACACGACCGCATATTCCGCATAGCTCCCGGGTGTGCGCGGGAACGCCGCCATGCCGTACACCGGCGTACCCGGCTGAAGGGGATGCGTCTCGAATGGCGCACGGACGACGATCCCGCTGAAGTCGAAACCGGGCACCGCGGGGTACGACGCAATCGCCGACGAGACGCCGCGACCCGATCGTGTCTTGGCATCGATCGGATTGACGCCGGCGGCGACGACCCGCACGAGCAGTTCGCTCATGACAGGAGCCGGGGTGGCGACCTCGGCGAGACGCAATGAGTCGGCGTCTCCCGGCTCGTCGAACACAACGGCGCGCATCGTGTCGGGGACGCTCGGCGCCTCGGCGGGCGCTCCCGCGGGTCGTGGGGGGCGAATTGCCATGGCGGTGCTCCATTCTGCGCGATCCTGCAAACCGGCAGGCATGCACATGCGGCATGATGCACACCTGGCTCGGGGGCGCTATTGCCCCGAGGATCGGACTCGTCCCAGTAAAGCCGGGGATTGTCTCGACGGTGTTACGCAGGTGCTAACGTGCCGCTACGCCATGCGGCCTTCGGTTACACGGAGCCGGACGGGGTTTCGCCGGTCGACGCCGCGCGCAGCAGGCGTGTGAGGGTCCGGATGTCTGAGACATCCCAATTCGCGAGCACATCGTGCAGGGCGTGCGGGTCGGCGCTCCGTGCGGCTGCGAGCCGCTCCACACCTTCCGGCGTCGCCGTCAGTCGCGTCGATCGGCCATCGGCCGGGTCCGCGGTTCGCTCGACCAGACCGGCCTGCTCGAGCTCGCGCACCGTCCGGCTCACCTGACCCTTGTCGGCGACGAGTGTCTCGGCGAGTGCTGACGGACTGATCGGCCCGTGCTTCACGATCGTCGTGAAGACCTTGTACGCGCCCGGCAGCATGCCCGGGCTCAGCCTGTCGGCGCGGGCGGCCATGACCTGACGCATCCGCACCGAAAGCTCACCGAACTCCGATTCGAGCTCCCGCACCGCCTCCTGCCAATCCGGGTTCGAGGCGGCCTGCGGCTGATCGGTCATCGCTCGACGGTACCCTTCCCCGTCGCAGGGATCGACTCCATGCCCTCGCTCGTCGTGAAGGTCGCCAGATCGGCCTCGCCCGCGGCCAGGCGTTCGGTCGTCGTCATGCGTGTCAGCGGACGGTTCGGCAGGAAGATGATCGCGATCAGGCTGACGACCGCCAGCGGCACGGCGAACAGGAACGAATGCGCGATGCCCTGTGCGTAGATGTCCTCGACGATCACCCGCACGCCGTCCGGGAGCGTGCTCACCGCGGGCAGCGTGCCGGACGTCAACTGCGCGGCGACGGCGAGCCCCTGCTCACCGAGCGGGGCGAGGGCGGCGCCGATCGCATCCCGGTACCTCACGAATCCGTCGGTCACGCTCGTGGCGAGCGCCGCACCCATGACGGACACGCCGATGGTGCCGCCGAGGCTGCGGAAGAACGCGACACCGGAGCTCGCCGCCCCCATCTCTTCGGGCTTGGCCGTGTTCTGCACGACGAGCACGAGGTTCTGCATGGTCGCGCCGACACCGGCGCCGAGCAAGAACATGTAGAGCGCGACGAGCGGGTACGAGGTGTCGTAGTGCAGCGTCGACAGCAGCACAGAGCCCGCGATGAGCGCGACGGCGCCGCCGATCATGTACGACTTCCAACGGCCGAAGCGACTGATCAGCTGACCGATCAGAATCGAGGTGACGAGCAGGCCACCCATCATGGGGATGGTCAGGATGCCCGCCTCGGCCGGCGTGGCGCCGCGTGACATCTGCATGTACTGTCCGAGGAACACCGCGGCCCCGAACATCGCCAGACCCGTTGCGATCGACGCGATGACCGAGAGCGTGAAGGTGCGGTTGCGGAACAGCGAGAGCGGAATCAGCGGCTCACGCGAGCGCAGCTCGACCACGATGAACAGAACGGTGGCCAGCACGACCCCGCCGACCATGAACGCCGTCTCGACACTCCACCAGTCGTAGTTCATGCCGGCGTTCGTGATCCAGATGAGCAGGAGAGAGACCGCGGTCGACAGCAGCACGATGCCGACGTAGTCGATGCTGACCTTGTCGCGCCGGGCGCGCGGAACGTGCAGGGTGCGCTGCAGGATCACGAAGGCGGCGATCGCGAAGGGGATCGCGACGAAGAAGTTCCACCGCCATCCGATTCCGTCCGTGATGAACCCGCCGAGCAGCGGGCCTCCGACCGTGGCGAGGGCCATCACGGCGCCGAAGAGTCCCATGTAGCGGCCACGCTCGCGCGGGCTGATGATGTCGGCCATGAGCACCTGGCTGAGGGCGGCGAGGCCGCCGGCGCCGAGACCCTGCACGGCGCGGAACGCGATGAGGGTGCCCGAGTCCTGCGAGAAGCCCGCCGCGGCGGTCGCGAGCACGAACAGCGCGAGCGCCAACTGGATCAGCAGCTTGCGATCGAACAGATCGGCGAGCTTGCCCCAGATCGGTGTCGAGATCGCGGTGGTGAGGAGTGTGGCGGTGACGACCCAGGTGAAGACCGTCTGGTCGCCCTGCAGGTCGTGAACGATGACGGGTAGCGACGTCGAGACGACGGTGGCCGCGAGTATCGACACGAACATGCCGAGCAGCAGTCCGGAGAGCGCCTCGAGGACCTTTCGTCGCGACATCGGTGGGGGCGTTGTTGCGTCCGTGGACGCGGGAGTTGAGGTGGCCATCGGGCCCTTTCTGGCGGAGCGTGCACCACGAGTCGCGGCGCGAAAGTTGAGAAAAGTCAACTATATGTCTTTGTTGAGAAAAGTCAACTAAAACGTTCGCGCGCGCCAGTGCACCGGTTCTGCGACCGGGAACCGAGGAAGGAGTGGGTCAGTCTGCGAGGGCGAGCGCGCGGAACGGCTGCCGCGGGTCGACGCGAGGCATCCGCTCTTCGACGAACTCGAGCGTGCGTGCCGGGGCAGGCGTCGCGGGCCGCGTGGTGCGGCGGTGTAATTCGTCGATCAGCGCATCAGCCAGGCGAACGAGGCGAGCGATCTCGCGGTCGTCGCGGTCGACCCATGCGCAGCGGGGCTCGTCGCCGATGGGCACGAAGCCGTCGTGCTGCTCCCACGCCACGAGGGTGCGCTCGGCTCCGAGAACGTGCTGCTGCCACCACACCTGCCGCATGTAGGAGCGGGGGATGCTGCGCCACGCCTTGTTGGTGGTCTTGATCTCGGCCAGCGTGATCGATCCGCTCGGCGTCGTGGCCACGCCGTCCGGGGTCGCGAGATGGCGCTTCTCGGCGACCGCGTGGAACAGGGCCGACGACGGAAGGATGCCGTGGGTTGCAGCGACCCACGCCGCAATCTCGGGCTCGCGGCGGCGTCCGTGGTCGGTGTAGGCATTGCCGCTGAAGCTGCTGCCGACGAGCTTGGCGTTCGCGGCCTTGGCTATCGCGTTCTCGCTGGTGAGGCTCGCGACGTCGGTCGCGGTGATGCCGCGCGAGCGTGCACGAATCCAGGCGACCCGGTCGCGCGAGTCCGCGACGATGCGAGCGGCGAGTTCGGGGAGCACGAATCGACCCTAACCCCGCGCCCACCCGCGCCCGTCCCCGGCACGCGGCAGCCCCGACCCCCGCGGATCGCCGAGTGCGCCGGATCGCGACGAGCGCGCCCGTTGTTGCTCGCGAAAGACCGGCGCACTGGTGGCTACGCGGCGCTTTCGCTGCGTCCATCCTCTCCTCCCCAGGGCGCGCGAGAGAGAGTGAGGGCACGGGTCAAGGGTGCGCGAACTCGGAGAGGTGACGCGGGTATCACGATGTGGCGATGCGAAATCTCGACATACTCACCCTTCGTCGCCTCATATGGGGGCGAGACCATCTGGTGCTCGATGGCTGGTCTGACCGCCGAATCGGGCGGGACGTGTCCGAGGGGCGTCTCCAACGTCTGCGTCGTGGGGCGTACATATCGGGGGCGGAATGGCAGGATCTCTGGCCCGAGTCGCGACACCTGGCCCATGTTGTCGCGGTGAACGATGGGGCGCGGGTCCGCCCGGTCTTCGCGCTCACCTCGGCTGCTGCGCTCCACGGGCTAGCGCTGCATCGCGTCATCGTCGAACGGGTTCACACGGTGCACCCGGATGTCGCGCGACGTACGGCGGACCCGACCATTCGGCATCGAGCGACCATCGATGACTCCGATGTCGTGGATGTTGCAGGCATCTTGTGCACCTCTCTGGAACGGACAATCTACGACCTGGCGCGGCTGGTGAGCGCCGAAGTTGCACTCGCGTCCGCCGACGCCGCACTCGCACGCATCGGCGGCGATCCGCGGGACTACGACGAGCGGGCCGCCGACGAGTGGTTGGCGGCCATAGGCGTGCGACTGGACACGAACGCAGGCGCCCGAGGCATCCGTCATGCCCGTCTGCTCATGCCGCTCGTCGATGGGCGATCGCAATTGCCGCTCGAGTCGGTGACCAAGCTCCAATTACGGCGGCTGGGATTCAATCAACCTCGTCTGCAGGTGCCGGTTGCGGCGCCGACTGGTGGCTCGTTCTGGATGGACGTCGAACTCGAAGAGGCCGACGCCTTCTACGAGTGCGACGGTGAGACCAAGTACACGGACGAGGCGATGCGGTCGGGGCGGACCCTCGAGCAAGTGTTGCTCGCGGAGAAACAGCGCGAAGACTGGGTGCGCGGGACGACCGGCAAGCGTGTCCTGCGCGGCGGAAGTGAGCACGCGAAGTCCCCTGCGGCACTGGCTGCGCGACTCCTGAGCTTCGGTATCGCGCTCCCCGACTCGCGAAAGCGCCTGTTGTTGCCGAGCCGCCCCCTCATTTACGGGCACTAGCGGGTGCGCTCGACGCCAACCGGCACACTCGCGGTGAGGTGGTCAGGGCGCGGGCGTGCGGTGGGGCGGGGGGTGGGGGATTTGGGGGTGGGGGAGCGGATGGCTTAGGGTGGGAGTAACCACAGACCGCTGGTCATTGGTGTGCGCGAAAGCGCATGACAATCGAAGCTCTGCACATGCAGGGGCCCGCGCAGGTGACACGAACGACATAGCCCGTGAGGGTCGTCCAGCTCCGTGCGCTTGCGCCGGAGCTTTTTTCATGTGCGGAACCGGTTTCTGTGGCCGGTGTCCCGCCATCGTGGGACGCCTCGTACACACAAGGAGTGGCCATGGCGCAGAAGGACGCATCGGTTGCCGAACTCACGAAGAACTTCGAGGGCTCGACTGCCGTACTGCTGACCGAATACCGCGGGCTCACGGTTGCTGAGCTCAAGGAGCTTCGCAACAACATCCGTGAGCACGCCAGCTACGCCGTGGTGAAGAACACGCTGACCAAGATTGCGGCCAACAAGGCCGGAATCTCTTCGCTGGATGACGAGCTTCAGGGCCCGTCCGCCATCGCGTTCGTGCACGGCGACCCCGTCGCCGTCGCAAAGGGTCTGCGCGACTTCGCCAAGGCACACCCTCTTCTGGTCGTCAAGGGCGGTTACTTCGACGGTAACCCCCTGACCGCTGAAGAGGTCGGCAAGCTCGCCAACCTCGAGAGCCGTGAAGTCCTGCTGGCGAAGCTCGCCGGCGCGATGAAGGCCTCGCTGTTCGGAGCCGCCTATCTGTTCAACGCACCGCTGTCGAAGGCCGTTCGCACGGTCGACGCGCTGCGTGAGAAGCAGGAATCCGCAGCCTGATCCTCGGATCAAGCGCGGCAAGCACGTAAAACCAACACAAGGAGAAACATCATGGCAAAGCTCACCACTGAGGAGCTGCTCGAGGCGTTCAAGGAGCTCACCCTCATCGAGCTCAGCGACTTCGTCAAGAAGTTCGAGGAGACCTTCGAGGTCACCGCCGCCGCCCCCGTCGCCATCGCTGGCCCCGCCGCCGGTGGCGCCGGTGCTGCTGCCGAAGAGGTCGAGGAGAAGGATTCCTTCGACGTCGTCCTCGAGGCCGCTGGCGAGAAGAAGATCCAGGTCATCAAGGTCGTTCGCGAGCTGACCAGCCTGGGTCTCGGCGAGGCGAAGGCTGTCGTCGACGGTGCCCCCAAGGCCGTGCTCGAGGGCGCGACCAAGGAAGCCGCCGAGAAGGCCAAGGCTTCGCTCGAAGAGGCCGGCGCGACCGTCACCCTCAAGTAATTCGGAACGATCGACGGGCGTTCAGCGCCCCGAGGTCGACTCCACGCAGAAGGCCCCGTCCGCATCCGGGGCCTTCTGCATTCCCGTGACGTCAGGCGCTTGACGGAGCTGCCGTCGACGCGCGCATCACCATGCGGGCTGGTGCCGTTGTTCGCCCGGGGGGCTGGGCGCCGTCCATCATCGACATGAGCATCGCGACCGCGTCTTCGCCCTGGCGGCACGGGTCCTGCTCGACCGTGGTGAGGGCGAACATCTCCGCGTAGTCGTGACCATCGACCCCGATTGCGCTCAGTTGCGACGGGACGGCGATACCCAGACGCTGCGCGGCGATGATCGTACCGATCGCGATCTCGTCGCACGCGCCCACGACCGCCGTCGGGCGCGCGTCGGTGTCAGCGAGCACGGGCGTCGCCGCTGAATAGCCCTCGGTGATGGTGAGGGCGGCGGGGTGCACCGTCGGAGGAAGGCCCGCGGTATGCATGGCCTGGAGGTAGCCCTCTTCTCGGTCATCGACATCACGGGCAGGTGGGTCGCCCTCCGGCGTCGCGCCGATAAAGGCGATTCTCGTGTGGCCGAGGGCGAGCAGGTGCTGCGTGATCATGCGGCCGATGGTGACATTGTCGATGCCGAGAGTGACGATCCCCGGCAACTCGTTGCCGATGCAGACGGTCGGTTTGGCAAAGCCGACCAAGTTCTCGAGATCGGAATCGTCGGGCTCGAGCGCAACGGCGATCACCCCATCGAATCTCTTGCGGGCCAGGAAGTGCCGGTACAGGCGATCCCGGTCGCGCGAGTCGGGCTCGGCGATGTACAACGTGAGGTCGTAGCCCAGCTGCATGAGCGAGCGCTCGATGCCCTCGATTATCTCGCCGAAGTACCAGCGCCCGACGCGGGGCACGACGAGGGCGATCGTGTGGGTCCGGCCCGTGACCAGACTGGCGGCGCTGCTCGACGCGACATACCCCAATTCCCGCGCTGCCTGCTGAACCCGCTCGCGGGTCTCGGGTGCGACATAACCATGGCCGGTGAGCGCCCGGCTCGCCGTGGCCTTCGATACGCCAGCCCGACTCGCCACATCGGCGATTCCGCTCATCGCATCTCCTCTGATGTAGCCCGCGGAGGCGCGGATAGCCCTGGTGAAGGAATCGGTTCCATATGGCATGCAGAAGCAAGCGCAGAGATTGAGACCCTCCCGCCGACCATATCACGCGGCAAATTGCTCAGTTCTTGAGGGTTATCGAGTCGTGACTTTGTGTCGATTGTGGGCGGGTCGGGAGTCATCTACGGTGGTGATGGAATCGGTTCCAAGGTCCTCGCGGACCGGACGATTCTTCGGCGCGACTACACGCGCACTCGATGAGGAGGACCAGATGAAGACAATGCGACGGGGCAGGATCCTCGTCCTGGGATCCATGCTCGCGATCGGCGGCCTCACGCTCGCCGGCTGCACGGGCGGACCCGGGGAATCGAACGGTGGTGGTGGCGGCGGCGACGACGACAACGTCGTCACGATCTACGGCACCATCAGCAACACCGAGGCCGACCTGCTCAACGAATCGTGGGCGGACTGGGAAGAAGAGAACGGCATCGACATCGAGTACGAAGCCTCTCAGGAATTCGAGGCCCAGATCGCGGTGCGCGCGCAGGGTGGCAACCCGCCCGATCTCGCCATCTTCCCGCAGCCAGGGCTCCTGGCAGACATGGCGGATCGTGGATATCTCATGCCCGCACCCGAGAGCGTTCAGGAGAACGTCGCGGAGTACTGGTCCGAGGACTGGGCCGCGTACGGCACCGTGGACGGCACCCTTTACGGAGCGCCCCTCATGGCCAGCGTGAAGGGCTGGGTCTGGTACTCGCCCTCGACCTTCGCCGAGAACGGCTGGGAGGTCCCGACCACGTGGCAGGGACTCCTGGACCTGACGGCTGAGATCCAGTCGACGACGGGCGCCCCGCCCTGGTGCGTCGGCTTCGGTTCGGACGCGGCGACCGGATGGCCGGGCACCGACTGGATCGAGGATGTCGTGCTCCGTCAGTCGGGCACCGAGGTCTACGACCAGTGGGTCACGAACGAGATCCCCTTCACCGACCCGCAGATCGTGTCGGCGTTCGACGAGGTCGGCAAGATCATCCTCAACCCGGAGTACGTCAACGCGGGCTACGGCGACGTTCAGTCGATCGGCACGACGCCCTTCGGTGACCCGGCTACGGCGCTCGTCGCGGGTGACTGCGTGCTGCACCACCAGGCTTCGTTCTACGACGGGTTCATTGTGGACGCCGGCGGGACGGTTGCCGAAGACGGCGACATCTGGGCGTTCCTGACTCCTCCCTTCGAGGAGGGTGCCGAGGGTTCGGTCGTGACCGGTGGTGGCGAGATCGTCGGCGCCTTCAGCGACCGCGAGGCCGTGCAGAAGGTTCAGGCGTACCTGTCCAGCCCCGAATGGGCCAACAGCCGCGTCGCACTCGGTGGCGTTATCTCGGCGAACAACGGGCTCGACCCGGAGAACGCGTCGAGCGAGATCCTGGTCGCTGCTATCGAGCTGCTGCAGGACCCCGAGACCACGTTCCGTTTCGACGCGTCTGACCTCATGCCGGGAGCCGTCGGCGTGGGAACGTTCTTCGCGGGAATGCGTGACTGGGTCGGCGGAACGCCGACGCAGACCGTGCTCGAACAAATCGAAGCCGGCTGGCCGTCCAGCTGACCGGAAGGAATCCGGGGCCGCCCCTATTCAGGGGCGGCCCCACCTCCGTACTCTGAGGGCAGGCTGAGCGTCCGCGCCCCGCCCCGAGTTCAACGAAGCACTCGAAAGGATTCCCGTGACCGCATTCCTGGAATGGTTGAGCACCCTCTCGCCATGGCTTGAGATCCCCATCATCATCGGCGCGTTTCTGGCCGTGATCGGGGTTCTGCTCTTCTTCATCGAAATAGCCCCGCGTAAGGGCCGCAAGTACACGATCATTCGCCTCGCTGCATGCGTCCTCATACCGCTCGTGGTGCTGTGGTTCCTGCAGTCCTACACATGGGCGATCATCGCCGCCGGCGTCGTCGGGCTGCTCTTCTTCTGGTTGGATCTACGGGCCAAGTCGGGAGCCGGCTACCTCTTCCAGCTCGTCGGGTTCCTCAGCCCGGCGCTCATCCTGCTCATCGTCGGACTCGTGATCCCCTCGATCCAGACGATCATCCAGGCGTTCATGAACTCGCGCGGCACGGCTTTCGTCGGTCTCGACAACTTCGCGTGGATCTTCTCGACCGACAACGGCATCCGCACCGTCCTCAACACGATCGTCTGGGTGCTGGTAGCCCCGATCGTCTCCACGGTCGCGGGGCTCGCCTACGCGTACTTCATCGACAAGACACGCGGTGAGAAGTACTACAAGATCCTCGTCTTCCTGCCGATGGCCATCTCGTTCGTGGGCGCGTCGATCATCTGGCGCTTCATGTACACCGCACGCCCCGACGATCAGAACCAGATCGGATTCCTCAACCAGATCATCGTCTGGTTCGGAGGGCAGCCGATCAACTTCCTCGCGGCCGAGCCATGGAACACCCTGTTCCTCATCGTCGTGCTGATCTGGGTTCAGACCGGTTTCGCGATGGTCGTGCTCTCCGCCGCCATCAAGGGTGTTCCGGCCGAGCAGCTCGAGGCCGCTCAGTTGGATGGAACCAACGGGTGGCAGAGCTTCATCAACGTCATCGTGCCCGCCATCCGACCCTCGCTGATCGTCGTCCTGACGACGATCTCGATCGCCTCGCTGAAGGTCTTCGACATCGTCCGCACGATGACGGCCGGGGCAAACGGCACGTCCGTCATCGCGAACGAGATGTACACGCAGTTCCGGAGCTTCGAGGCCGGCCGGTCGGCCGCGTTCGCCGTGGTTCTGTTCGTCCTGGTGATGCCGATCATCATCTATAACGCAAGACAGCTTTCCAAGCAGAGGGAGGTGCGCTGATGAGTGCGGTTATGCCGGTCGAGCTCCCGCTCGACGAAGATGCGAAGAAGGAACTGCGGCGGGGCGAGAAGAAGGCAGAGAAGCAGGCGCTCAGTCGCACGAAGAAGCGCCTGACCTCACGCTGGGCGACCGCGGCCGCGCTCGTCATCGCGATCCTCTGGACGATCCCGACCTTCGGGCTGTTCATCACGTCGTTCCGACCGCGGGAGCTCATCCAGACCACCGGTTGGTGGACGATCTTCGAGAACTGGGGCTTCACGCTCGACAACTACGGCACTGCTCTGCAGTCGGGCAACAGCCAGCTGAACATGGCGGGCGCGTTCGTGAACTCGTTCGCCATCACGCTCCCCGCCACCGTCATCCCGATCGTGATCGCCTCGCTCGCCGCGTACGCGTTCGCGTGGATGAACTTCAAGGGCAAGAACATCCTGTTCTTGTTCGTCTTCGCGCTGCAGATCGTGCCGATCCAGATGGCGCTGATTCCGATGCTCCAGCTGTTCTCGCAGGGGTCGATCTTCGGAGTTCCGGTGATCCAGGCGATCGGAGCATCGGGGTATTCGCAGGTCTGGATCGCGCACACGATCTTCGCCCTGCCGCTGGCGATCTACCTGCTGCACAACTTCACCGCGGAGATCCCGGGCGACGTCATTGAGGCGGCTCGCGTCGACGGCGCCGGTCATGGGCAGATCTACTTCCGGATCGTGCTGCCGCTGACGGTGCCCGCGCTGGCGTCGATCGGCATCTTCCAGTTCCTGTGGGTGTGGAACGACCTGCTGGTGTCGTTGATCTTCGCGGACGGCAATGTCGCGCCGATCACGAAGCTGCTGGCCGAGCTCACCGGTAACCGCGGTCAGGACTGGTACCTGCTCACGGCGGGTGCGTTCATCGCGATCATCGTGCCGCTGATCGTGTTCCTCGCGCTGCAGAGGTTCTTCGTGCGCGGCCTGTTGGCGGGGTCGACGAAGGGCTGACGTGCGGACGGGACGGGCGGCGCAACGGGGGGCCGCTCGTCCCGTCGTTTTACCGGGGCACCCCTCGATGCCGCCGATATGGTGAGTGCCATGGATGCCCCGGATGCGCCGACCACCGCTTCTGCCGTCGATAGCGCAGGGTCGACGACCGCAGGACTGACATCAGCGGGCCTGAGCGCCCCAGATGTCGCGGAGCGCGTCGCCTCCGGACGCACGAACGCGTTCGACGCCGACACGAGTCGGACGTGGTGGAGCATCATCCGCGCGAACGTGTTCACACTGTTCAACGCGATCGTCTTTGCCTGTTTCGCCGCACTGCTCGCGCTCGGGCGGTGGCAAGATGCGCTCTTCGGGCTCGCGGCGATCTTCAACGCTCTGATCGGTTGTTACCAAGAGATCCGTGCGAAGGTCGCGCTCGACCGTCTCGCGCTGCTGAACGCACCGCGCGCGCGGGTGCGACGGGACGGCGTGGAGGCCGAGATTGCCCCGGCCGATGTCGTGCAGGACGACATCCTGGTGCTGCGTGCGGGTGATCAGGTTCCCGCCGATGCCGAGGTGCTGAGCGAGCAGGGACTGCAGGTCGACGAATCGATGCTGACCGGTGAGTCGGACCCGATCGACAAGCACCCGGGTGGACAGCTTCTGAGCGCCTCGATCGTGGTCTCGGGGCGCGCCGATGCCCGCGCGACGCAGGTGGGCGCGGACTCGTACGCGAACAGGTTCGCGGGGGAGGCCAAGCGGTTCTCGCTCGTTCAGTCCGAGCTGCGGCGCGGCGTCAACAGGGTGCTCGCGTGGATTGCGTGGGGTATCGGGCCGATCGCGCTGCTCGTCACCAATGCCCAGGTGCAGGTTCAGGGCGGGTGGGAAGAGGCGTTCGCCGATGGCTCGTGGCGCCAGGCGGCGGTGGATTCGATCGCCGTCATCACCGCGATGATCCCGCTCGGGCTCGTGCTGCTGACAAGCATCGCGTTCGCGGTCGGGGCCGCACGGCTCACGGCGGAGAAGGTGCTCGTACAAGAACTCCCCGCGGTCGAGGGCCTCGCCCGCGTCGACATCATCTGCCTGGATAAGACCGGCACGCTGACCTACGGCGACATCGCCTTCGAGGCGGTGTACCCGTTCGATGATTGCGCGACGGGCTGGCGAGACGCGCTCGGCTGGTTCGGGCGGGCACCCGACGCGAACGCGACCGCCCGTAGCCTCGCCGCAGGTTTTCCCGAGGGTGCCGCCTTGGTCGCGGAGCACGAGATCCCGTTCTCGTCCCAGCGCAAGTGGAGTGCGGTTTCGTTCGCGGGAACGCATGCTCGAGGCACATGGGTGCTGGGTGCCCCAAGCCTGGTGTTCCCCGACGCAGCGACACGTGCGGTGCCGTGGAGCGGACCAAGCGCGGAGAACGACGAGGCATCCCTCGCCGATGCGACGAACGAACTCGCCTCGACCGGGTGCCGGACGATCCTGCTCGCCTACTGCCCCGTGCCGCTCGACGATGCGCAGGTGAAGACGGAGTGCTTACCGGCGCACCTCGAACCGATCGCTGCCCTCACCCTGCAGGAACACGTGCGCGAGGACGCGGCGCAGACCCTGCAGTACTTCGCCGAGCAGGCCGTGGACGTGAAGATCATCTCCGGCGACAGCCCGCAGACGGTCGCCGCGATCGCGCGCGACCTGGGGTTGGACGTGCCCCACGGGTTCGACGCCCGTGAGTTGCCGGAGGACAACGACGCGCTCGCGGATGTGCTGAGCGAGCACACGGTGTTCGGCCGGGTCTCTCCCGAGCAGAAGAAGGGCATCGTCGTGGCCCTGCAGTCCCGGGGTCATGTCGTGGCGATGACCGGCGACGGCGTGAACGATGCGCTCGCGATCAAACAGGCCGATATCGGCATCGCGATGAACTCGGGGTCCGCGGCGACGAAGGCCGTCGCGCGGCTCGTGCTGCTCGACGGGAAGTTCTCGCACCTGCCGACCGTGGTCGCCGAGGGGCGGCGCGTGATCGCGAACATGGAACGCGTCTCGATGGTGTTCCTGACGAAGACCGCCTATGCCACCACGATCGCCATTCTCTTCGGCATCATGATCATGGAGATCCCGTTCCTGCCCCGGCAGCTCTCGATCACCGACGGGCTCACCATCGGCATTCCGGCCTTCTTCCTGGCGTTGCTGCCGAACACGCAGCGCTACATTCCCGGCTTCCTCAGGCGTTCGCTGAGCTTCGCCATCCCCGCGGGGCTCGTCGTCGGCCTCGCGCTCACCGTGTTCTCACGCATCGCCGGACATCTGTGGAGTGTCCCCATCGAAGAGCTGCGTACGGGGTCGACCATCATCGTCGCCGTGCTGGGTATCTGGGTGCTGGCGCTGATCTCCCTGCCGCTCAGCTGGATCAAGGCCGCCATCCTCGTCGCGATGGTCGGCGGACTCGCCATCATCCTCAACGTGCCGATCGCGATCGAGTTCTTCCAGCTCGTCTGGCCGCGCGAGGATGCCGTGATGCTGATCGCCGGGCTCTGTGCCGTCGGCATCGTGCTGATCGGCATCATCCGTGCCGTGCAGCAGACCTACATCCGCCGACAGCTCACGAGCATCCCAGCCGCAGCGCCGCAGAGGCCATAGCGTCGAGCTCGAACTGCTGCACCTCTTTCATCGACTGCGCGACCTGAAGCACCCGCTGCTCGGATCCGAGGCGCAGGACCGCGTCGACCATGTCGATGGCACCCTCGTGATGCCGCGTCATGAGCGTCAGAAACTGACAGTCGGCGTCGACGCCCGTAGCGGCCTCGAACGCGTCGAGTTCTTCCTCGGTCGCCATGCCCATGTCGCGCCGCAGTTCCGCTTCGGTCGCCGGCGCGGCGGATGAACCGTGGTCCATGTTGCCCGGGCTCCCGGCCATCCAGGCCATCAGCGTCCCGCCGCGCTGCGGCAGTCCCCACGAGACGAGCCACGAGTACATCTCGCCCGCCTGGGCGGACTGCGCCGTGGCGATGTCGTACGCGAGGGCACGAAGGTCGTCGTCTTCCGTTTCGCGGTACAGCGTCATCGCTATGTCGACGGCCTGAGCGTGGTGCACCTGCATGTCGCGGGCGAATCCGGCCTCTGCCGAGTCGGTCGTCGGAGCGGATGACTCGGCCGCTACGCCGAAGGTCGAGAAGCGTCCGATGGCGAACGCGAGCGCGGCAACCGCGATGGCCGCCAGGGTGAAGAGCAGCCAGCGCGGGGGACCCGTCCGCTCCTCCGTCATCCGCTACTGCTTCCCGGGGCCGTCGATCGCGCCCGAGCAGGTTGCGTTCGACTCGGGGGCGTTCTGGCTGCGCCAGAACTCCTCGAAGAACTCGGGGATGCGCTCGTCGTCGGCCGAGTCGAGCTTCAGCTGGGTGTTCCAGGCGCTGAGGACGATCGGGCTGTCGAGGCCCTCGTGGGGCGAGAGGATGACGTAGCTCGAAGGCAGGAAGCTCTTGAGCGTGTCGAGCTCGTCGCCCTGAACCCGGGCCGCGTCATACGTGACCCAGATGGCGCCGTGCTCGAGGGAGTGCACCGCGTTCTCGTTCTGCTGGGGCTCGGTGTAGGTGCCGCAGTTCAACCAGACCTGGTTGTGCGGCCCTCCGGCCGGCGGGGACTGGGCATAGTCGACGACTCCCTCGACGTGGGTGGTCTCGTTCGTGAACGTTTCGACACCCTCGATCTCGGCCCCGCTGCCCCCCGCGTCATACGTCGGCGGCGGCTCGGGGGCGAAGACGAGGGATGCAACGACCACACCCGCGATCGTCAGGGTGGCAACCCCACCCACGATCCACCACATGAGTCCGCGGCGGCGGCGCTTGGCGACCTGCCGCTGGTATTCGGCGAGCTTCTCCTGCCGTCGCTGCTCGCGCTGCTGTTTGATCGTGAGGTCGGCCTGGGCCTTGTTCGCGGGGTTTCCGCTCGTGCTCTTGGGTGACATGCGGGGGCTCTCGGCTCGGGGTGTGTCGGGAGTCGCGCTCGCGCGCGGGTGTGCTGCAAGTGTATTCGCCCGCATCCGTGAGCGGGCTGGGCATCCGCGCTGCGGTTGTAGGATGGGGGTACCGAATCGATTCGATGCCGCGACGTCGTTCTTCGGTTTCCGCGACCGCTCCGTCTCTTCCGAGGTTTCTTCGTGCCCGATCACTCCGCCACCGGCGCCATCCGCACCCTCGGGCCGAACCCCGCGACAGCGCCGATCATGCTGCATCCCGGCGATCGCATTTCGACCGGTCGGCGCGTCGTCTACGTCATCCTATTGGGAGCGTTGACGGCCCTGGGCCCGTTCACGATCGACCTCTATCTCCCCGCCTTTCCGGTGCTCGAGGGCGACTTCGACACGACCGCCGCCGCGATTCAACTCACCCTGACCGGCACGATGATCGGCTTCGGAATCGGTCAACTCCTCGTGGGTCCGCTCAGCGACAAGGTAGGTCGACGGCTGCCCCTGATCGGTGTCACGGCGCTGCACGTGCTTGCGAGCGCGGCCGCCGCGATCGCCCCGACGCTCATGCTGCTCGGCGCCTCGCGTGTCGTGATGGGTGCCGGAGCCGCCGCGGGTGGGGTCGTCGCGATGGCGATCGTCCGCGATCTGTTCGGCGGACGTCGTCTGGTGGTCATGCTCTCGCGCCTCGCGCTTGTGAGCGGTGCGGCGCCCGTCATTGCGCCTCTGATCGGTTCAGCGCTCCTGCTGGTGATGTCGTGGCGCGGTCTCTTCGTCGTCCTCGCGATCTACGGCGCGGTCATGCTCGTCGCAGCGATCGCGCTGGTGCCCGAGACGCTCCCGCGCGCACGGCGGAGCGAACTCGGCTCGACGACGGTGGGGCAGCGCTACCGGAGCGTTCTCGCCGACCGCGTGTTCCTCGGCGTGCTGATCATCGGTGGCATGACCTTCAGCGGACTTTTCTCGTACCTTTCCGCGTCGTCCTTCCTCTTTCAGCAGTCTTTCGGCTTCGACGCGCAGCAGTACGGGCTCCTCTTCGCCGCCAACTCTCTGGGACTCGTGGCCGGGGTGCAGATCGCCTCGCGCCTCGCCGCCCGCTACGGGCCGCAGTGGGTGCTTGCCTGGTCTACGTCGGCGCTCGTCGTCGCCGGTGTCGCGATCATCGTCGCCGATCAGATCGGTTTGGGCCTCTGGGGCATCCTCGTTCCCCTCTTCGTCTTCATGACGGCGTGCGGCTTCACCTTCCCGTGCGTTCAGGTGCTTGCACTCGACCGGCATGGCAAGGCGGCCGGAACCGCAGCATCCATCCTCGGCGCGGTGAACTTCGGAGTGGCGGGATTCGTGTCGCCGCTCGTTGGCTGGATCTCTGGAGGCACGGGAATCACCGCGACGACGATGGCCGTCGTGATGGTCGGATGCTCGGTGATCGGCGTGCTCGGTCTGTGGCTGGTTGTGCGCCCGCGCTCGGTGCAAGCGCTCACTCCCTGACAGAATCGACGGATGCCGCCAACCGCCCCGTCGCCAAGCACACCGTCGCGACGCACCACGACAGCCCTGCTCATCACGGGTGTCGTGCTGCTCGCCCTGGCGGCTGGACTCGGCGCGTGGATCGCGGTCGGGCGAGGCAACGCCCCGTTCACGGTCGACGCCATGTGGGCGAATTGGCTGGCCGAGGGGCGCACCCCGTTTTTGCTCTGGGTCTCTTTTGCGATGAACTGGCTGGGCGGTGGGTGGTTCGGCATCCTGGTCGTCCCGCTCGTCGTTGCTGGCTTGTTCGCGCTCCGGAGGCGATGGTGGGCGGCCGCATACTTCCTTGCGGCGTCGGCGGCGTCGGCGCTCGTCGTGCAGGTCCTGAAACGCCTCTTCGGGCGTGCGCGTCCCGAAGAGATCATCGTGTTCTCGGACTTCGGATCGTTCCCTTCGGGGCATGTCGCGAACGCGGCGACGATTGCGGTGGCGCTTGCGGTGATCTTCCCGCGTCTGTGGGTCATCCTCGCGGGAGTTGCGTGGGTCTTCTTGATGGCTTTCACACGCACATACCTGGGCGCCCACTGGCTGAGCGACACGCTGGGTGGGGCACTGGCTGGCGCGGGAGCCGCGCTCGTGCTTGCCGTGGTGTTCGGCCGCCTGATTCCTCTCGTTCCCTATCGCCATAGGTATTCCGCCCCTCGCGGCGTACGATGAAGGAATGGCGAAGAAGCCCCCCGCATCAGATATCGACGAATCCCGCGTGCATGTCACCCGGCCCAAAAAGGTCGCGGTCGGCATTCCCGCCGTGCTGCACGCCCTCCAGATCTCGGTCGACCAAATGGGTGTCGCGCGCACAGCGCAGACTCTGCTGAAGGTCAACCAGAAGGACGGTTTCGACTGCCCCGGATGCGCGTGGCCGGAAGAGGATAAGCGGCACATCGCGGAGTTCTGCGAGAACGGCGCGAAGGCCGTCGCCGAAGAAGCGACGATCCGCCGCATCGGGCCGGAATTCTTCGCCCAGCACTCGATCGCCGAGTTGTATGGCCACGACGACTGGTGGCTCGGGCAGCAGGGGCGGTTGACGCATCCGATGATCCTCGACGAGGGGGCCACGCACTACCGGCCGATTTCGTGGGATGACGCACTACGGACGATCGCCGAGGATCTCGCAGGGCTCGACGACCCCGACCAGGCCGTCTTCTACACTTCGGGTCGAACCTCGAACGAGGCGGCATTCCTCTACCAGTTGCTCGTCCGCGGGCTCGGAACGAACAACCTCCCCGACTGCTCCAACATGTGCCACGAGTCCAGCGGGTCGGCGCTGACCCAGACCCTCGGCATCGGCAAGGGCACGGTCTCGATCACCGACATGCACGAGGCGGACCTGCTGATCGTGGCGGGGCAGAACCCGGGCACGAACCATCCGCGCATGTTGAGCGCGCTCGAAAAGGCGAAAGAGCGCGGCGCGAAGATCATCGCCGTGAACCCGCTGCCCGAGGCCGGTCTCATGCGCTTCGAGAATCCCCAGACGCCCAAGGGCATGGTTCTCGGGGGCACCAAGCTCGCCGACCAGTTCGTGCAGATTCGGCTGGGCGGCGATCAGGCGCTGTTCCAGGCGATCGCGAAGCACCTACTCGAGGCGGACGACGCGTCCGATGAGGCCGCGGGCGTGATCGACCGCGCCTTCATTGCGGCGCACACGAGCGGGTTCGCCGAGTTCGACGCTTTCATCCGGCAGGTGCCGTGGAGCGAACTCGTTGTCGCGACGGGTGTGTCGGAGGAGGAGCTTCGCGAGGTCGGCGAGAGCGTGCGCCAGTCTAATGCCACGATCGTCTGCTGGGCGATGGGCCTGACCCAGCACAAGCACTCGGTCGCGACGCTGCGGGATGTCGTCAACGTGCTGCTGCTGCAGGGCAACATCGGGCGCCCCGGAGCGGGTGTCTGCCCGGTGCGCGGACACTCGAACGTGCAGGGCGACCGCACGATGGGCATCTACGAGAAGCCGTCGACGGCGTTCCTCGATGCACTCGATGCCGAGTTCGGATTCAGCGCACCGCGCGAGCACGGCTACGACACGGTCGAGGCGATCCGGGCCATGCGCGACGGCAAGGTGCGCGTGTTCATGGGTATGGGCGGCAACTTCGTCAGCGCAACACCCGACACGGCCGTTACCGAGGCGGGGCTGCGCCGCACCGACCTGACGGTGCAGGTCTCTACCAAGCTCAACCGTTCGCATCTCGTGACGGGGCGCCGGGCGATCATTCTTCCGACGCTCGGACGCACCGACCGCGACATCCGCGGCGGCGTCGAGCAGCGCGTCACGGTCGAGGACTCGATGGGCGCCGTGCACGGCTCGCGCGGACGACTCGTTCCGCCGGCCGACGACTTGCTGAGCGAGGTCGCGATCCTGACACGCCTGTCGGGGCTGCTGTTCCCGCCGGATCCGTCCGCGCGTCCGTTCGGTCGGCCCGCTGTTCACAACGGGGATCACGACCGGGGTTACCCGGAGCGCTCCCCGCAGGAGGAGCGCGAACCGAAATCCGATCCGCCCGAGGCCGGAAGGCCCGCGAACTACCCCCGCGCGGACTGGGAGGCGCTGGAGCGCGACTACTCGCAGATCCGCCTGCACATCGAGCACGTCATCCCCGGCTTCGAAGAGTACGACCGTCGCATCGCCAAGGGCCGCACGTTCTATCTGCCGAACGGCCCGCGCGACGAGCTGTCGTTTGCGACCGAGACCGGCAAGGCAATGTTCACGGTCAACGACCTCGAGTACCCGGTCATCCCCGAGGGGCGGCTGCTGCTGCAGACCCTCCGCTCGCACGACCAGTACAACACCACGATCTACGGCAAGGACGACCGGTATCGCGGCATCCACGGCGGACGCCGCGTCGTGATGGTCAACGCGGAAGACATCGCGCAGCTCGGCTTCGCCGAGGACGAGATCGTCGACCTGGTGTCGGAGTGGCGTCGCGCGGACGGAACCATCGAAGAGCGCCGGGCGGAAGAGTTCCGGATTGTCGCGTACAGCACCCCGCGTGCCAATGCCGCGGCGTACTATCCAGAGACGAACGTTCTGGTGCCCCTGGATTCGACGGCGGATGTCTCGGGCACACCGACATCCAAATCCGTCATCATCCGCCTTGAGCATAGGGACGTTGCGTGAGCGAACTCGCTGCCCCCACAGGGCGCGAAGAAGCATTGCAGGCGCAGCCGCGCCCCGACGGTGAGGCGCCCCGCGCGCTCGTCATCGGTTCGACGGGATACATCGGTGCGCGTCTCGTCCCGCGGCTGATCTCGGCGGGCTACCGCGTGCGGGTGCTCGCCCGACAGGCCTCGCGCGTCGCCGCGTACGAGTGGGGCGCGGACGTCGAGGTCGTGGTCGGGGACGCGGCCGATCCCGCGGCAGTCGTCGAAGCGGTTCGGGACGTCGACGTGCTCTACTACCTGGTGCACTCGATGGCCGCGGGCAAGGACTTCGCCGATGTCGACCTGGCTGCCGCTCGCGCTGTTGCCGAGGCATCCGCCGACGCTGGCGTTCGACGCATCGTTTATCTCGGCGGTCTCCACCCGGATGGTGTGGAGCTTTCGCGCCACCTTCGCTCGCGTGTCGAGGTTGGTGAGGCTCTGCTCGACAGCGGCGTGCCGACACTCGTGCTTCAGGCGGGGGTCGTCATCGGCTCGGGCTCGGCGTCGTTCGAGATGGTGCGTCACCTGACCGAGGTGCTGCCGTACATGCCGGCCCCGAAATGGGTGCGGAACCACATCCAGCCCATCGCCGTGCGGGATGTCCTGCACTATCTACTGGGCGCCGCTCGGGTCGACCCCGAGGTGTCACGCCCCGTCGACATCGGCGGACCCGACGTGCTGCGGTACGGGCAGATGATGAACGGGTACGCCGTCGAAGCCGGCCTACCGCAGCGTCCCATCGCCCCGCTGCCCGTGCTCACGCCCCGTCTGGCCTCGCACTGGGTCGGAGTCGTCACGCCCATCCCCGCGGCTCTGGCGCGGCCCCTCGTGGAGTCGCTGCAGAACGACTGCGTCATGGCCAACCGCGATGTCGACGACCTGATTCCGCAGCCCGAAGGTGGGCTCACCCCGTATCGCCGGTCGGTTGCGCTGGCACTCGGTCGCGTCCGCGAGGGCGTCATCGAGACGAGCTGGCAGGACGCGGCCGTGCACAATGCGCCGAGTGACCCGCTACCCGCCGACCCGGACTGGTCGGGCCGTACCGTATTCACCGACGCCCGGGTCGTGAAGACGTCGGCTTCGGCAGAGTCGCTCTGGCGGGTCATCGAGGGAATCGGTGGCAGCCGCGGATGGTACTCGTGGCCGCTCGCGTGGGCCGTGCGCGGTTGGATGGACCGCTTCGTGGGGGGAGTGGGGCTTCGCCGCGGACGCCGCAACCCCGACCGCCTCGCCGTCGGTGATGCTCTGGATTTCTGGCGCGTAGAGGACCTCGAGCGCGGCGGTGCGGACGAGCCATCCGTTCTGCGCCTGCGTGCCGAGATGAAGGTGCCGGGCCTTGCGTGGCTGGAGATGAAGGCCGTGCCGGAGGCATCCGGTTCACGCTACGAGCAGCGCGCCGTGTTCTTCCCCCGCGGGCTTTCGGGCCGGTTGTATTGGTTCGCGGTGCTGCCGTTTCACGGGTTCATCTTCGCGGGGATGGCTGCGCGGATCGTCGCGGCCGCCGAGCAGTCGACGCGCGGCACCGCGGCCAACGAGCGGGCCGCCCAGCGGGGGCGAATAGGCTGAAAGCGTGACCGTTACTTCGCACCGTGCCGTCGTGATCACGGTCTCGGATCGTTCGGCTGCGGGACTGCGCGAAGATCGCAGTGGTCCCTTGGCGGTCGCCGGGCTGCGCGACGGAGGCTTCGACTGCGGCGACCCCGTGGTCGTGCCGGATGGCGCTGACAGCGTCGAGGCCGCGTTGCGGGCGGCGTTCGCCGAGGGCGCTCGGCTGATCGTCACCACCGGCGGCACGGGTGTCAGCCCCCGCGATGTGACACCGGAGGGAACCGCTCGCGTCCTCACCCGCGAGATTCCGGGGATTGCGGAGGAACTTCGTCGGATCGGCGCGTCCGAGAAGCCGGGTGGCATGCTCTCGCGCGGGCTCGCGGGTGTGGTGGATGCGCCCGGCGGCGGGGCGCTCGTGGTGAACCTGCCCGGCTCGACCGCGGCTGTGGGCTCAGGGATCCCGATCATCCTGTCGGTCGCTCGCCATGTCATCGACCAGCTCGCAGGAGGGGACCACACATGACGGACACGACTCGGCATGCCGTTCGCCTCGCCCGGATCAGCACCGAGGCCCTCGATCTCGACGTGCATCTGCGAGCGGTCGACGACGCGTCGGCCGGCGCGGTCACGACATTCGTCGGTCGCGTTCGCGATCACGATCCGGATGCCTCGGGTGCCGTCGTCGCGCTGGAGTACACGGCGCATCCCGACGCCGAGACGACCCTGCATCGGATCGCGTCCGAGGCGATCGGTTCGTCCGAGGCAATCGTCGCCGTGAGTCACCGCATCGGGAGGCTCGGTGTGGGCGATGCCGCCGTGGTGATCGCCGTCGCGTCACCTCACCGCGCGGAGGCCTACGAGGTCAGTCGCACGGTGATCGAGACCATCAAGTCCGAGCTGCCGGTCTGGAAGCGTCAGGTCGAGACCGACGGCACCACGGCGTGGAAGGGCCTCGGCGGCTGAGCGGCTGATCGGGCGGGGGCTGGTAACTCGCCCAGCTCAGTGCCCCAAGCTCAGTGCCCCGCGGGCAGGGTCCAGCGGGTCACTTCGACAGGCTCAGTGACCGTGTGGCTCAGTGACCGGGGTGTCTCAGAACGGTGGTGGATCCGTATTCGGCGTGAAGAGGACCAGCGCGGGTGGGGGTTTGTCGATGTAGATGTGACCACCGGGTGAGGTCCATTCCAGGATTCCGCCGCCGAGTTGTCGGACGGTCCACGCGGTTTCGCCCTTCAACGTGTGGTGTCGTTTGCAGAGACACGCGAGGTTGCAGACGTCGGTGTCGCCGCCCAACGCATAGTCGAGACTGTGGTCTCGGTCGCACCGGTGGGCGGGTTGTCGGCATCCGGGGAATCGGCAGTGTTGATCGCGGGTGCGGAGGAACCGTTTCATGTCGGCGGACGGCGTATACCGGTCGACGGCGAGCACACACCCGGTGATGGGGTCGGCGAGGACCCGGTCCCACCCGGTCGCGTGTCCCGCGAGTTGCCGGGCCGTGGCGGGGTCGATCGGGCACCGTCCGACCAGTTCGGCGGGCTCGTCCGTGACGCCGGCCAACGCGAGGGCGGGGATGGTGACGTTCACGATCGCTTGGATCGACCCGAGTCCACCGAACCCGTCCGACATTCCCGCGCCGGTCTGGGCGTCGGGTGTGGTGGTGAGGAGCATGTCCGCGACGAGGTCGGCACGGATCTGATCGATCGTGCGGGCATCAGACGGGTCGGCGTTCTTGATCGCCTTGGCCTGCTGCGTGATGCGGTCGTGCATCCCGTGGGCGAGTACCGCGGGTTGGATGGTGCTGAACTCTGCCATCCCATCCCCGATGTCCCGCACACCGACACCCCGCGAAGCACGGGCTTCCTGGTGGCGTTCCGTCAGCGTTCGGGGCTGCAGCGTCTCTGCCAGTCGGGCGAGCGCGGACCCGAGCCGTCCGGGTGTCGTCCCCTCAGCCCGCTCCACAGCTTCGTGCTCGAACACGGCACGCGCGTCCGCGTCGGTGAGCGGCATCCCGTGCTCCATGATCACCGCGACATGCCGCGCGCTGACCCGGCCCTCATCCCACGCGTCAAACGTTGCGGGGAACGCTTCGGCTAACACGGCGGCGTCGTTCATCCGGCCCTGCACGGTGCGATCGGACATGCACGCCGCGACCGCCAACTCCGCCGCGAGCGAACGCACGGGCAGTTCCGCCTCACGCGAGGACGTCGACCCCAACTCGGCGACGCGACGCATCCCGAGATCGGCCGCATCCGCCAGCACCCGCGCCTGCGCAGCTTGCGCACGAGCGACCGCCCGCGACGCGTCCGCGAACCGGATCGCGAGGTCACGCGCTTCGGTATCGACGTCGCAGATGTCAGCGACGCGACTGTTATTCGAATGCATGTTCTAAACTCTACGGATCACCACCGACACCCGAACCCCGAAAAGCCCCCACATCACGCCAGAATCCGAACCGAAAAGATGAGAGTTCTCACATCTCCAGATTCTGGCCAAACAGCGCGCTCAGCCCCCGGCGAAGGGGGGCAGAACGTCGACGAGCACGTCGCTCGCGAGCGCGGCGTCGTCGCCCGCGCGGGACCCGCCGACCAGCACGGCGCAGCGCGGCAGGATGCGCCCCAGCTCCGGGTAATCGTTCGTGAGCGCGGCACGGAGGTCACCGAGCGTCTGCTCGGAACGCACCTCTTCCTCGCGGCCGGAGGCCTCTTCGGCGGCGGCGAAATAGCGGACGCGCGCCATCAGCGCTTCTCCGCCCATTTCTCCGCGAGCTCCGTGATCGCGCGGACGGCCTCGCGCACGGACTCGGGTGAACCACCGGCGCGGCCGGCGACGAGCCCGGCGACGAACGCGCTGACGGGGGCGGCGGGACGAGCCACACCGTTCGCCACATCACGCGCCAGATCGAGGATGAGCGAAACGTGGACATCGTCGTTCGCCAGCTCGAAGCGCTCGCCGAGCGCGTTGGCCCACTCATCCAGCGCCTCGGGAGGAAGGGTGCGGTCCGACGCTTTAGACGGGGACTGTGATCCAGACGGGGACTGTGATTCAGACGGGGTCTTCGATTCAGGCACAGTGGCATCCTCTCTGGGCGTGTCCGAAAGACCACGGGCCCACTGAAGATCCTCCCACGTGTCCACATCGCGGGTTGCGGTCAGGGATGCCTCGACCGACATGAGACGCAGTCCACCCACGAGGGTACGGACGGGGGCGTCGCGTCCGCTGTCGGGGACGGATGCGGCGGCCTCCCGCAGTGCGGCGGTCCGGTACAGGGCCGTCAGCCATTGCGACCGACCCGACGCATCCGTCAGATGCGCTCCGTCCTGACCCGGTGCGTCGAGCGGGAGCAGGGCAAGGGCGGGCTCGATTCCGGGCAGGTCGCAGGCGAGCACGAGGGTCCATTCCGCTTGGACGCGAGGGAGGGCGGCGATGATTGCGGCGACCGGGCCGCCGAACGGCGGGTCTTCGCGGACCCACTCCAGCAGGGGATCATCGAGCATCCGCTCCGCCACGACGATGATCCGTTTTGCACCCGCGGAACGTGCCGCCGCGACGGTTCGGGTGAGGAGAGCCGTGCCGCCGACCTCGAGGAGCGGCTTCTGTGCACCGCCCAAGCGGGACGCGCGACCGCCCGCCAGGACGATCGCGTCGAAGCCGGTACCCGTCACGCCTCGCCGGGGCGCTTCCACGATCCGGAGCGACCGCCCTCCTTGGCGGTGATCCGGACGTTCTCGATCGAGCTCGACTTGTCGAGTCCCTTGACCATGTCGACGATCGCGAGGGCGGCGACCGAAACGGCCGTGAGGGCCTCCATCTCGACGCCCGTGCGGTCGGCGGTTCGGACGGTCGCCTCGATGGCGACGCCCCCGTCTTCGATGGCGAGGTCGACGGATGCCCCGTGCACGCCGATGATGTGCGCGAGAGGGAGGAGCTCCGCGCAACGTTTGGCGCCTTGGATGCCGGCAATGCGTGCGACGGCCAGTACGTCGCCCTTCGGCACGCGGCCGTCTCGGAGTGACGCGACGACCTCGGGTGCGCAGCGCACGAACCCGCGGGCCGTCGCCGAGCGAACCGTCGGCGCCTTGTCGGTGACGTCGACCATGCGGGCATGGCCGGACTCGTCCAGGTGGGTGAAGCTCATGACACCAGCATGACATCGACCAAGTCGCCCGGCTCGACCCGCGAGAGCTCGGCCGCCACTATCGCGTAGGCCTCTGCCCGGGCCAAACCGCCCGCCAGGTGCGAGCCCGAGCCGCCAGCCGTCGCCGGGCGCACACTCCAACGCGCGGGGTCGGTGCGATCGATCGCCGCGGGGAGGTACTGTCGTCGGCCGGGTGGGGTCGACC
Source organism: Microbacterium sp. HM-570 (assembly GCF_054165885.1). Classification (NCBI taxonomy): domain Bacteria; kingdom Bacillati; phylum Actinomycetota; class Actinomycetes; order Micrococcales; family Microbacteriaceae; genus Microbacterium; species Microbacterium sp. HM-570. The sequence goes on along the minus strand of NZ_CM135111.1, from coordinate 1,217,712 downwards.
AGCCCTCGGATGCGGGCAGTCGCAGGAGTGGGCGGTGCAGGTCCGTGCGTCCCTGCATGGCGAGGAGTGCGGGTCGTACGAAGGTTTCGAACGACACCGCCGAGCTGACGGGGTTGCCGGGCAACCCGAAGAAAAGGGCGCCCCCGGGCAGCACCCCGAAGCCCTGCGGCTTGCCGGGCTGCATCGCGACCTTCACGAACGAGATCGCGGCATCCGATCCCAGCGCGTTCTTGACGACCTCGTAGGCGCCGGCGCTCACGCCACCCGACGTGATCACGACATCCGCCTCGACGACGGATGTCAGGACAGCGCGGAAGTCGTCTTCGTCATCCCCGACGCTTCCGACATGGATGACCTCGGCTCCGGCCTCTCGCGCAAGCCCGGACAGCAGCACCGAATTGGACTCGGGGATCTGACCTCGACGGAGGGTCGCGCCGGGCTCGGCGAGCTCGGTACCCGTCGAGAGGACGACGACCCGAGGTGCGCGAAAAACCGACACACGCGGCACGCCCGCCGCCGCCGCGGCCGCGAGCTGCAGGGCTCCCAGCGGAACGCCCGCCGGGATGATCTCGTCCCCGGTGTGGGCGTCGCCCCCGCGGCGTCGCACGTGGGTGCCGTCCGCGCGCGGTGCCACGAGCACGACCGCTCGGTCGAGGGAATCGTCGAGGCCGCCGACCGTGTCCTCGAACGGCACGACCGTGTCGGCGGCCGTGGGCAAGGGTGATCCCGTCATGATGCGGGCCGCTTCGCCGGGACCGATCAGGGGATCCAGATCCGTGCCGGCGGGTAGATCGGCGACGACACGGAGCGCGACGGGCGCCTCGGTCGAAGCCGACCGCACGTCCGCGAAACGCACGGCGAAGCCGTCCATCGCGGAGTTGTCGAAAACGGGAATGTCTACCCGCGCGAGCACGGGGCCCGCGAGTGTGCGCCCGGATGCTGTGGCCAGAGGAAGGTCGGCGGTGTCGGTCGGGCGGACGTCGGCGAGGATCTCGGCGAGGTGCTCTTCGACCGTGCGAAGGCTCATGCGCCGGCCGTCGCGAGGTGCATCGTGGCCCAGGCATCCATCCCGCCCGTCATGACGATCGCGTCGACGCCAACGGAAGCGAGCGCCCGTGCAGCGCGGGTTGCCCGGACGCCCGCCTGGCAGATCACCACAACGGGCCCGCCGATCGACTCGGCGAACGCGGTCGGGTCGGCCAGCACGGCACCCAGCGGGAGGTGGTGGGAGCCCGGAACGGTGCCGCTCGCGAGTTCGTGCTGCTCGCGCACGTCGATCATCGTCGGAGCCGTGCCGGCCGCGAGGGCGGCCGCGAGGTCGTCCGCCGAGATCTCGGGGACCGAGGAAGGCACCACCGGGGAGGCGGGTGCCGGAGGGGCGGATGCCTCGGCGCCGGCGGGTCGCAGCGGGACCTCACGCTGCCGGGCGCGCAGGCTGTCGATCACGAGCACCCGGCCGAGCAGGGGTTCGCCGATGCCCGCGATGAGCTTGATCGCCTCGATCGCCATCAGGCCACCGACCTGCAGGCAGAGAGCCCCCAGCACACCGACGTCGGCACAGGTCGGCACGAAGCCGACGCTGCCGGAGGGGTAGAGGTCGCCGAGCCGAATGGGCTCCGTGCCCGCGGGGGGTGCACTCCAGAACACCGTGACCTGGGCGGCGAACTCTTGCACCGTGCCCCATACGAGCGGCACACCGAGCGCCTCGCACGCGGCTGCGACGGCCTCGCGCGTGTCGAAGGTGTCGCTGCCGTCGATCACGAGGTCGGCTCCGGCCAGGAGTTCCAGCGCGTTCGTGCCGTTGATGCGGGTCTTGCGACCGTGCACCTCCGTTGCGGGTGACAGACCCGCGATGCGCTGGGCAGCGCTGTCGACCTTGGGCTGGCCGACGTCGGCGAGCGAGTGGATCACCTGGCGCTGCAGATTGGATGCCTCGACCGCGTCGTCATCGATGACCGTGAGTGTGCCGACGCCGGCTGCCGCGAGCGCGAGCAGGACGGGCGACCCGAGGCCGCCGGCACCGACGACGGCGACGTGCGCCGCGCGCAGGCGACGCTGCCCGAGCTCGCCGAACCCGGCGAGGCTGGCGTGCCGAACTGTGCGCGCTCGTTCGCTCTCGCTCAGGGCGGCGACGGGCTCGACGAGGGGTGGGAAGGGCATGAGCCCAGGGTAATCCGGTGACGGGTGACCGGGGTGGGAGCGCATGACGACTCGGAGCCGATCCGCAGGGGCGGACATATTCGCGAGATACGTCCGCTTGTGCGGAGGTAACATCGCGCTATGCGCAGCTACAAGATCGCCGAGGCAGCCCGGCTGCTCGGGGTGAGCGATGACACCCTGCGCCGCTGGGTCGAGCAGGACCTCCTCCCGACGACCGGCGCCACGCCCGCCGAGATCGCCGGAGACGCGCTCGCCGCACGCGCGGTCGAGCTCGCCCGCGCCGCCGACGACCCCACGGATGTCCTCTCGAGCGCCCGCAATCGGTTCGTCGGACTCGTGACGCGCGTGCAGATCGACGGACTCATGGCGCAGCTCGACATCCAGGCCGGACCGCATCGCGTCGTTTCGCTGCTCTCGGCCGAGGCGGTGCACGAGATGCAGCTCGAGGTGGGGTCCCTCGCCGTCGCGGTCGTCAAGGCCACGAACGTCATCGTTGAAGCGCCGCGCGAATGAGTGGGCGGGTGCGGGGAGCCGGTCGAGCTATCGCGATCGCTGCGGCCGCTGCTCTCGTGCTCGCCGGGTGCTCGGCATCACCCGGGACGGAGCCGGAGGCATCTGCTTCCAGAGAACTCTCGGGAAGCCTGTCGGTCTATGCCGCGGCATCACTTCGGACGGCGTTCGATCGGATCGCCGACGAATTCGAGGACGAGAACCCCGAAGTCGATATCCTTCCCCTCGTATACGACGGATCGAGCACTCTGGCCCGACAGATCGTCGAGGGAGCGCCCGCGGAGGTGTTCGCCGCAGCTGACGAGACGAACATGGCGAGCGTCGAAGACGCCGGACTGGTCGAGGGATCCGCCGAGCTGTTCGCGAGCAACAGGCTCGTGATCGTCGTTCCCGCGGGCAACCCGGGCGAAGTGACATCGCTCGACGATCTGGCGAACCCCGAGCTGTCGATCGTGCTGTGCGCCCCCGAGGTGCCATGCGGCGCGGCATCCGCGACCCTGCTGTCCAACGCGGGGGTGACGGAGCGGCCCGTCAGCGTGGAACAGAACGTCACGGTCGTACTGACCAAGGTCGCGACGGGCGAGGCGGACGCGGGGCTCGTCTACCGGACGGATGTCATCGGCCGCGATGACGTTGAGTCGATCGTGCCCGACGGGGCGACAGACGTCGTCAACAGGTATCCGATCGCCGCGCTCGCGGAAGCCGACAATCCCGCGGCAGCGGCCGCCTTCGTCGAATTCGTGCTCGGTGCCCGAGGGCAGAAGATCCTCGCCGACGCCGGCTTCGGTGTTGCGGGATCCCCTCAGTCGGGCTCGGGGACTCCGTGAGGCTCGCCCGGGGCACGGGAGGATTCGTCCCCCCGATCCTCGCTCTCCCCGCGGTTCTCGGCCTCGCGCTGCTGATCGTCCCCTTGGGTGCGCTCGTCGCCCGGGTCGAATGGTCGACCCTGTGGGACGACATCACCTCGCCCGTGGCCCTCGACGCACTCTGGCTATCGCTCCGCACCGGAGTCGTCGCGACCGTGATCTGCGTCATCCTCGGCGTTCCGCTCGCCCTCGTGATCGCCCGTTCGGGGCCGCGAGTCTCGGCACTCCTGCGCGTCATCGTCACCGTGCCGCTCGTGCTGCCCCCCATGGTGGGCGGCGTCGCCCTGCTCTTCCTGTTCGGTCGCACGGGTCCGCTGGGGCAGGCGCTGGAGAGCTGGGACATCCAGATCCCGTTCTCGACGACCGCGGTCATCCTCGCGCAGACCTTCGTCGCGCTGCCCTTCCTCGTGCTCGCCCTCGAGGGGTCTATGCGCACCGCGGGCGTCGAATTCGAGCGCACCGCCTCGACGCTCGGGGCGGGCCGATGGCGGATCCTCTGGCGCGTCACGCTGCCCCTCACCGCGCCCGGCCTGGTCGCCGGGGTGATCCTGGCCTTCGCTCGGGCGATCGGTGAGTTCGGGGCGACGGCCCTGTTCGCCGGCAACGCACCGGGAGTGACTCAGACGATGCCCCTCGCGATCTACACGGCCTTCAACGGCTCGGGGATCGGGCAGGGGACCGCGGTGGCGCTCTCGCTTCTCTTGCTCGTGACCGCGATCCTGGTGCTGCTGCTGGTGCGGGCCTGGCGTCCGACTCGCGGAACGACGGGGGTTGCGGAATGACCGGCGCGGCGCTCGCGGCCGACATCGTCGTGACGCGCAAGGGTTTCCGGGTCGAGGCGAAGATCGCGTGCGCGCCCGGCGAGGTCGTCGCGGTGATGGGCCCGAGCGGGGCCGGCAAGTCGACCCTGCTCGCGGCGATCGCGGGCCTGGCCCGGTTGAGTGACGGGAACATCCGAATCGGCGAGCGGGATGTCGCATCCGTCGCGCGGCCGCGTCCCCGTGCGCACCGTCACATCCCGGCGGCCCAGCGCGGCGCGGTGCTTCTGGGCCAGGACGCCCGCCTGTTCCCGCACCTGACGGCGCGCGAGAACATCGCGTTCGGTCCCCGTGCCCGCGGCACCGATCGCAAGGTGGCGCTCGGCGATGCGGATGACTGGCTGTGGCGCGTCGGGCTGCCCGGAATGGGCGACCGTCGGCCGGCTCAGCTGTCGGGCGGGCAACAGCAGCGCGTCGCGATCGCGCGTGCGCTCGCGACCTCACCCCAGGTACTGCTGCTCGACGAACCGCTCACCTCGCTCGATCCCGAGACCGCCGCCGATGTGCGTGCCATGCTGCACGATCAGCTCGCCGCGACCCACGCGACCGCGGTGGTCGTCACGCACGACGCCGTCGATGCGGCGGCCCTCGCGACGCGCCTGATCGTGGTCGAGGACGGGCGGGTCACCCAGGCCGGGGGAGTGCGTGACGTGCTGCGCGTACCCGCGACGCGCTTCGTCGCGACGGTGGCCGGAGTGAACCTGATCCACGGCACCGCCCACGAGGGGCGTTGGCGCGCACAGTCCGCTTCCCCCGAGGTGCTCATCGGGGCCGCGGATGACGCGTCGCTGGCCGCGGCCGCCCCGGAGGGAGCCGCGTTGGCCGCGGTCTTCCGGCCATCGGATGTGCACCTCGAACGCGCCGTTGAGTCCACCTGGACGGGCGCGCTGCGACTCGCGGCCGAAGAACAAGCGACGCCCGGCACGTGGCTCGCGCGGGTCGTACGTGTCGAACAGACACCCGTCGGCGCACGGGTGCACACGGCCGAGCCGGCGGTCGCAGCGGATGTCTCGGCCGACGACATCGTCGACGCGGGTTTCGCCCCGGGAGCCCCCGTGCGGGTGCGCGTCGAGCCCGCGGCCGTGCGGCTGTTCGCGCCCCCGGCGGGCACATGAGTGGGTCGGCCTACGCGATCCGCCCGTTCCGTGTCGGCGATGAGGCGCGGTTGGCCGAGATCTGTGTCCGGACCGGAGACGCGGGCACGGATGCGTCGGGCCGATACTCGTCGGATGCCCTGCTTCCCGACATCTTCGTGCTGCCCTATGTGGCGAGGCATCCCGACTTCGCCTTCGTCGTCGATGGCCCGAATGGGGTCGTGGGATATGTCGTCGCCGCACCCGATACGGATGCGTTTTATGAGTGGTTCCGGCACGTGTGGTGGCCTTCGCGCCGCGGCCGCTACGCCGATGCGACGGGCGCGCTCGACCCTCGAGATGCGCACTTCTTAGCCCACGCCGACGGCCTGCGGGCGGGCGCGGAGGAGCACGCGGCTCGTTACCCGGCGCACCTGCACATCGACCTGCTGCCCGAAGCCCAGGGCCGTGGGCTGGGGCGCTCGTTGATCCGGACGCTCGCCGAGAAGTTGCATGCGTCGGACGTTTCCGGGCTGTATCTCGTCGCGAGCGCCGCAAACGCCGGCGCTGTCGCGTTCTACCCGCGCGTGGGGTTCGAAGCCCTGCCTTCCGAGGAGGGCGTGCGGGCCTTCGGGATGGTTCTGTAGCCGTCAGGCGCTCGTCCGGTCAGGCGCCCCGAGGGCACGGCTCCAGCCGCACGACCCGGTCGACGAGTCCGTCGGGCACCGCGACGTGAGAGATCAACACAACCGACCGGTCGGCGGGTACCGCCTGCAGCAGGTCGGTGAGCAGGGCATCGGATGCCTCCGGGTCGACCCCCGCCGTCGGCTCGTCGAGCACCAGCACCGGGAACTCGCGCAGCAGCGCGCGGGCGAGTGCGATCCGCTGCGCCTGACCGCCCGACACCAGGGCGCCCCGTTCGCCGACGCGGGCGTCCAGTCCGCCGCGCCCGCGCAGCCAGGTGCCGAGGCCGACGCGTTCGAGAGATGCTTCGAGCTCAGCATCCGTCGCCGCCTCCCGCGCGAACAACAGGTTCTGGCGGATGGTCTCGTCGAAGAGCATGGGGCGCTGCTCGCAGAGGCCGATTGTCAGGCGCAGGTCGTCGCCCGCGATCTGGCCGACGGGCGTGCCGCCGATCTCGTACGATCCGCCGCAGTCGAGGAACCGGACGAGTACGTGCGCGAGCGTGGTCTTGCCCGCACCGCTCGACCCCACGACCAGCAGGCGCTCGCCGGGGGCGACATCCAGGTCGACCCCGCGCAGTGCCGGACCGTCGGCGTGCGGCCAGCGCGCCGAGACATCCCGCAGCTTCAGTCCCGAACCGAGTGCGGGCGCGACCCCGGTCGGGACGATGGTCTCGGCCACGAGGCCCGCGGGGAGGGCGTCGGGCAGTGCCTCGGCGATGCGGGTCGCGCTCGCGCGCACCTGACGCCAGGCCGCGGCGGCCAGCGGGACCGCGGTGAACACCTCGAACACCGCCATTGGCACCAACACGATCACCGCCAGCGCGGGCCCGTCGAGTGCTGCCGGTGCCGCCACCGCGATCGCGGCGATCGAGGCCGCCCCCGCCAGGAGTGTGATGAGCGCCGTCGTTCCGGACTGGGCGACCGAGCGACGGACGACCGCGCGACGGACGGCCGCGTCGGCGTCGCGGATACGTTCGCGGCTCGCTGACTCGGCTCCGTAGGCGACGAGAACATCGAGCGATCCGAAGTGATCGAGCAGCGCATCGGTCAGACGCGCGCGAAGAGGAGCGATGGATCGTTCGGCCCGGCCTCCGACGGCCCAGCCCCAGAGTGTCGCGACGAGGCCTGCCATCACCAGGCACAGCGCGAGCGTGAGCCCCGCGGGCGGGTAGACGATCGTGACGAGCACGATCGAGCCCAGGACGACGAGGGCGGATCCGGCGAGTGGTTCGACGACACGCAGGGGCAGGTTCTGCAGGTCGTCCACGTCGTCGACGAGGGCGCCCAGGACGGATCCGCGGCGCGTGCGGCCGATTCCGTCGGGGGCGAGGGGAATCAGACGGCGCACCAGGGCGCTGCGGGTCGCCGCGAGTTGCCGGAGCGCGGCATCGTGCCCGCTCAGTCTTTCCAGGTAGCGAAAAATCGCCCGGGTAAGCGCGAAGAGGCGCACGCCCACGACGGCGATCGAGAGGTAGAGGACGGGCGGCTGTTCACTGGCCCGGACGATCAGCCACGCGCTCACCGCGAGCAGCGCGACCGCCGAGGCCTCGGTGAGAAAACCGGATGCGAGGGAAGGCCAGAAGCGGCGCGCGGGCGGCATGGCGCCGTTCAGCACCGCGGCGGTCGTGGTTCCGAACGTCGTTGTGCCGAAGGCGGGGGTGGTAGCGGAATTCGTCACGAGGCCACCCCGGCGGGTTCGATTGCGACGACGGTGTCGGCTATGTCGCGCGCAGTGCGCCGATGCGAGACGAGCAGGACTGTTGCCCCGGCATCCGCAATCCCGCGCAGGCTCTGCCAGAGCGCGGACTCGGTCACGGCGTCGAGCGCAGAGCTCGGCTCGTCGAGCGCGATCACGGGCGCGCGTCCGCTCAGGTGACGGTAGAGGGCGCGGGCGACCGCGACGCGCTGGGCCTGCCCGCCCGAAAGCCCCGTGCCGCGCACGCCGAGGGCGAGGGATGCGTCGATCCCGTCCGCCTGCGCGAGCTCGAGCGCACGGTCGACACGGGTCGGGTCGGGCGTCGAATCTCCCAGGGCGACGTTGTCGGCAACGGTCCCGGCGATGAGGCCGGGCTGTTGTCCGGCCCACGCGAGCCAGGCCGAGGGAGAGATACCCCGCAGGTCGGCGTCGCCCAGTGTCGCGGCGCCCTCCCACTCGGCCGCACCGCGCAGGGCCGCGATCAGGCTCGTCTTGCCCGCCCCGCTCGGCCCCTCGATGAGCACGATCTGCCCGGGCGCTGCGGTGAACGTCACCGCGGGGAGCATCCGATCCCCACGTCGGACCCGCACGTCCCGCAGCGCGAAGGTGCCCGTTTCATCGCCGAGGGTGCCCGTTTCATCGCCGAGACGGCTCAAAACGGGCACCCTCGCGGCTGGAACGGGCACTCTCGCGGCGTCGAGGACGGCGAAGACGTCGTCGGTCGCCGCCACCCCCTCGGCCGCGGCGTGGAATTGCACGCCGACCTGCCGGAGCGGCAGATAGGCCTCGGGTGCGAGCAGCAGCACGAACAGCCCGATCGAGAGCGGCAGCGCCCCATCGACCAGGCGGAACCCGATCGACACGGCGATGATCGCGACCGAGATGCTCGCGAGAAACTCGAGGGCGAACCCCGACAGAAACGAAACGCGCAGCACGCGCATCGTCTCGACGCGATACCGCTCCGTCACGGATTCGATGGATGCCGCGGCCCGGTGTTGACGTCCGAAGACCTTCAGCGTGCCGAGCCCGTCGACGGTATCGGCGAAGCGCGCGGCGAGCTGCTGCAGCGTCGCCCACTGCCGCTTCTGCACGGCTCGGGTCGCGAGGCCGATGAGGATCATGAAGACCGGGATCAACGGGATCGTGAGCAGAACGGTCAGCCCGCTGATCCAGTCCTGCCACCACATCACCAAGATGATCAGCGGGGTCGCGATCGCGGTCTGCACGAGCTGTGGCAGGTACCGCCCGAAATAGGCCTCGAGTGCGTCGAGTCCGTGACCCGCGGTCAGGGCGAGCTGGGCGGAGTTGCGCCCGTCGAGCCATCCGGGTCCGAGGCTGCCGGCCGCCTCGAGAAGCCTCGCCCGCAGTTGGGACTGCACCCGTGCCGCCGCGCTCGCCGCCGTGCGCTCGCGCAGACCCACCAGCACCGCGCGCAGCGCCACGACTCCCGCGAGTACCGCGAGCGTGGCCCCGAGATCCGACGCCGGCATCCCCTCGATGACACCGACGATCGCCCGCGTGAGAAGCCAGGCGAACGCAACGATCACGGCCGTCTGCAACAGGGCGATCGTCGCGATGATCGCGAAGAACGCTCGGGACGCCGCGGCGTACTTCAGCAGTCGGGGGTCGACCGGTGGCGTCCGCGCATCCGAGACATCCTGATCCTGAGTCACAGCGTTTCGACGATACCGGTGCGCATTCGTCAGTGCGCGGCCGCGGCGCTCTCGATGTGCGCGCGCGAGACGCGCCGGCGGAACACCCAGTACGTCCAGCCCTGGTAAGCCAGCACGAGGGGCAGGAAGATCAGGGCTGCCCACGACATGATCGACAGGGTGTAATCGGTGCTGGACGCGTTCTCGATCGTGAGGCTGAATGCGGGATCGGTCGACGAGGGCATGACAAACGGGTACAGCGCGAACCAGAGTGTGCCGACGGCCGCGACGACGGTGGCAGCCGCGAAGCCGAACGCCCAGCCCTCGCGGTCGCGCAGGTTCGCGCCCACCGAGAGGATCAGGAACACGGCCGCCGCGATCGCCAACACCATGACCGGCACGGCCGGGTGTGCGATGACCGTCCACAGCAGGAACGCCGCCGCGACGACGATCGTGACGAACCCCGCGCGGGCCGCGAGCTTGCGGGCGTCGTCGTGCACCTGGCCGTCGGTCTTCAGCGCCACGAAGCTCACGCCATAGGTGAAGAAGAGCAACAGGGTCGTGACGCCGCCGAGAAGCGCGTAGGGATTCAGCAGGGTCAGAAGCGTCCCCGTGAACTCGAAGTCCTGATCGATCGGCACACCCTGCACGATGTTCGCAAACGCGACACCCCAGAGCAGCGCGGGCACGGCCGACCCGACGACGATCATCGTGTCGAAGCCCTTCTTCCAGCGCAGGCTGTCGCGCTGATGGCGGTATTCGAACGACACCCCGCGCAAGATCAACGCCAGCAGGATCAGCAGCAGGGCGAGGTAGAAGCCGCTGAAGAGGGTGGCGTACCACTCGGGGAACGCCGCGAACAGGGCGGCACCCGCGACGATCAACCACGTCTCGTTGAGGTCCCAGACGGGCCCGATCGTGTTGATGATCTGGCGACGGCCTACGTCGTCCTTGCCGAGGAAGGGCAGCGACATCCCGACACCGAAATCGAAGCCGTCGAGCACGAAGTACCCGATGAAGAAGAATCCGATGATCCAGAACCAGAGGTAGGCGAGGTCCATGGCGATGCTCCTAGTAGACCGTCGTCGTGAGTTGGTGGTGTGCGTCCGGATCCGGATCCGGATCGTTCGGGTCAGGGAGTGGATCCGGACCCTGCTGTGCGGCCTTGAGGATCAGGCCGAACTCGACAACGGCGAGCGAGGCGTAGATCGCGGTGAAGGCGATGAGGGATATCAACACCGTCCAGCCCGGGACGTTCGGCGAGACGCCGTCCTCGGTGAGCATCAGGCTGAAGACGATCCAGGGTTGGCGGCCCATCTCGGTGAACGCCCAGCCGACCAGGCTTCCGAGCAGAGGGAGGGGCGCCGACCAGATCGCGACCTTCCACATCCACTTCGCCACCGGGCGCTTTGCCTTCTTGCGCGTGACCCAGAGGCCCGCGACAGAGATGAGCGCGGCGACCCCACCGAGGCCGATCATCCACCGGAACGCCCAGTACGTCACCCAGATGATGGGCATGTAGCTGACACCCTCGCCGAACTGCGTCTCGTACTGCGCCTGCAGGTCGTTCAGGCCCTCGACGCATCCATCCAGCGTCTGTGTCGAGAGGAACGACAGCAGGTAGGGCACGCGCAGCGACCAGATCTCTTCCGACCCGTCCGGGGTACCGATCGAGAAGATCGAGAAGGATGCATCCGCACCGCACGCCGAGTTCCACAGCGCCTCGGCCGCCGCCATCTTCATCGGCTGGGTCGAGACCATCACCAGTCCGAGCTGATCGCCCGAGAGCGCGGTACCCGCGAACGCGACGATCATGAACCAGAGCCCGAACCGCAGCGATGAGCGCATCGTGACGAGGTGCTGGCCACGCGAGAGGTGCCATGCCGAGACCGCGATCACGACGGCCGCCGCGAACATCCAAGCGGCGAAGATCGTATGGGGGAAGGCCGCGAGGACGACCGGGTTCGTCAGCACGGCACCGAAGTCGATCAGCTCGGCGCGCCCGCCATCCGCTGCCATCTGGTACCCGACGGGGTTCTGCATGAAGGCGTTCGCGGCGAGGATGAAGTACGCCGAGAGCGTCGACCCGAGCACGACCATCCAGATGGATGCGAGATGCAGGGCGCGTGGCAATCGGTCCCACCCGAAGATCCACAGTCCGATGAACGTGGCCTCGAAGAAGAACGCCATGAGTCCCTCGAATGCGAGGGGCGCGCCGAAGACGTCACCGACGAAACGGGAATATGCCGACCAGTTCATCCCGAACTGGAACTCCTGCACGATGCCCGTCACGACGCCCATCGCGAAGTTGATCAGGAAGATCTTGCCGAACAGGCGTGTCAGATGCAGCCACTTCACATCGCCGTTCCGGTGCCACACGGTCTGGAAGATCGCGACGACGAGCGCGAGCCCCAGTGTGAGGGGCACGAAGAGGTAGTGATAGAGCGTCGTCAGGCCGAACTGCCAACGGGCGAGCAGCAGCGGGTCGAGGAAATCCATGGGCGACGCTCCTTTGGTGCGCGTCGGGCCTCATTGCACCGGTCAAACGAGCTCGGGCTCCGTCCGACGCGGTACCTCAAGTATGCCAGATAGCGGGATGCCCGGGGCGCCTCGCGAGCCGTGTGAAAAGAACGTGGCCCCGACCCCCCTCCGGGGACCCGCGGATAGGCTCGACCCATGCGTGTGTGCGGAGGACGAAGGGACGGCGGCCGATGACCGCGGTGCCCGTCACGATCGCCCGCCGCGTCGAGCGCCCGGCCGGGGCCGCCGGTGATCCGGTTTCGGCGGCCGGCGCATCCGGTCCCCTCGTCGACACCCACGGTCGGGTGCACCGCGACATGCGTATCTCGTTGACCGATCGCTGTTCGTTGCGCTGCACCTATTGCATGCCCGAGCAGGGAAACGAGTGGCTCGCGCGTACGAGCATTCTGACCCTGGACGAGATCGAACGGATTGCCCGGGTCGGCGCCGCGGCGGGCATCACGACCTTCCGTCTGACGGGCGGCGAACCGTTGCTCCGTGCCGACATCGTCGATGTCGTGCGGCGCCTCGCCGCGATCGAGGGCTCAGACGGGCCCGTGCAGATCGCGATGACGACCAACGGCATCCGGTTGCCGGAGTTCTTGCCCGCCCTGATCGATGCAGGGCTCCAGCGGCTGAACATCAGCATCGACACCATCCGCCGCGATCGCTTCCACGAGCTGACCCGCCGCGATCGCCTCGACGAGGTGCTCGAAGGTATCGCTGCCGCCCAGGCATCCGGCCTCCGTCCCCTCAAGCTCAACGCCGTCGCCATGCGCGGTGTGAACGACGATGAGATCGTCGAGCTGACCGAGTTCGCGATCGCCCACGACGCGCAGCTGCGCTTCATCGAGCAGATGCCCCTCGACGCTGGGCATACGTGGGACCGCACATCCATGGTCACGCGGGAAGAGATCCTCGACGCCCTCGCGACCCGCTGGACGCTCGTGCCGATCCCGGGCCGGGGTGGCGCGCCCGCAGAGCGCTGGGCGCTGGACGGCGGCCCCCACACGGTCGGGGTCATCGCGTCGGTGACCGCGCCGTTCTGCGGGGATTGCGACCGGCTGCGGTTGACGGCAGACGGGCAGATTCGCAACTGCCTGTTCTCGACCACCGAGTACGACCTGCTCCCCATCTTGCGCGCGGACGGGTCGAGCGACGTTGCCCTCGACGAGATGCTGCGCTCGAGCGTGCGGGGCAAGCTGCCCGGCCACGCCATCAATGACCCCTCCTTCCTCCAGCCGCTGCGCGGCATGAACGCGATCGGCGGTTGACAGCATGGGACGGATCACCACCCGTCGCCCGGTGACGAAGATCACCCTCGGGGGCGATCCCGTGCGTCGCTCCGACACGCTTGCGGTCGAAGAGCCGCTCGAGATTCGCGTCGGGGGCACGTCGCTCGCCGTCACGATGCGAACGCCCGGCCACGACGTCGAACTCGCGGCGGGCTTCCTCGTCTCGGAGGGCGTCATCTCGGCGGGGGAGCACTTCCGTGGGGCGATCCACTGCGGCGGCCCCGGGACGGGCGGGCCCCTCGCGGGCAATACCGAGAACACCTACAACGTTCTCGACGTCACCCTCGCCTCGGGCGTCGCGCCGCCCGACCCCGACTTGGCCCGCAACTTCTACACGACGAGCTCCTGCGGGCTCTGCGGTAAGGCGTCGATCGAGGCCGTCGAGACCGTGTCGGTGTACGACGTTGGCGCAGACGCTGCGGTCCTGTCGGCCGAGTTGCTCGCGACCTTCCCCGACAAGCTCCGCGCCCAGCAAGCCGTGTTCGACAAGACGGGCGGGCTGCATGCCGCGGCCCTGTTCGATGCCACGACCGGTGAGCTGGTCGTGTTGCGTGAGGATGTCGGACGCCACAACGCCGTCGACAAGGTCGTGGGCTGGGCCATCCTGAACGACCGTCTACCGCTCACCGGGCACGTCCTGATGGTGTCGGGGCGGGCGAGCTTCGAGCTCGTGCAGAAGGCCATCATGGCGGGGCTGCCGATCCTGTCGGCCGTGTCCGCACCCTCGTCATTGGCGGTCGAGCTCGCCGACGCATCGGGTCTGACCCTTGTCGGGTTCCTCCGCGGGTCGTCGATGAACGTCTACGCGCGAGCGGACCGCATTCGGGTTCCGGCGATGCAGGAACTCACGACCGCATGATCCGTTCTATCCCCTGACCGACGCGGTCGCGAGCTGCACGACACAGTGCGTCGGGTCGCACGACGGCCGCATGCCCTCGACCGACAGAGGGCCGCGCGCCTCGGCGAGAACGCCCTGCATGATTCCGAGGTGCACCGAGCACAGTGTGTCACGGTGGGCGGATTGCGCGGTCGCGTGCGGGCACGGTGTGAGGTCGATCGTGAGCTCACGCTCGTCGATCAGCGGGTCGAACCCGGACTCGCTGAGATGGTCGACGATCGCATCGAGCTGATGCGTGCTCTCGGTTCCGAGATCGCCCACGGATGCTCCGGTCCACGGCATGACGCGTCGCATGATGTCGCCGCGTTCCGCTGCCGCGCGCGCCTTGCGTCGGGCGACGGGACTGGATGCCTCGGCTGCGCCGGTCGCGGCGCTGTAGAGCACGCGTGGACGACCGCGCGTGGTGCGGTGCTCGGTCTCGCGCACGATGTGTCCGGCCTCGAGCAAGCGTTCGAGGTGCTCGCGGACGGTGTTGGGGTGCAGTTTCGTTGCGGCGGCGAGCCCCGCGACGGTCTGCCGGGGTGCCACCTGGATGAGGTGGAGGATCTCGACGCGGCTGAAGTTCGAGATAGCGCTGTACGACCCGCTCGGCGTGCCCATGACCCCATTATTCACGGCGTCGGCGCGCACAGCGGGCTCTGGCTCAGCGAGCGGGAATCAGCTCCGCGATCAGGGCTTCGACGCGGGCGCGGATGTCGTCGCGGATCGGGCGAACCGACTCGATCCCCTGGCCGGCCGGGTCGGCGAGCTCCCAGTCCTCGTAGCGTTTGCCGGGGAAGATCGGGCACGCGTCGCCGCAGCCCATCGTGATGACGACATCCGATTCGCGCACGGCCTCGACCGTCAGCACCTTCGGGGTGTTGTTCGCGATGTCGATGCCCTCTTCGGCCATGGCGTCGACGGCGACCGGGTTGATGCTGTCCTTCGGGGCGGAGCCGGCCGACAGGACCTCGATCGAGTCCCCGGCGAGAGCGCGCAGGTATCCGGCGGCCATCTGCGAGCGTCCCGCGTTGTGGACGCAGACGAACAGGACGGTGGGCTTGTCGGTCATCGGGACTCGCTTTCTCTGAATACCCAAAGCATAGACATAAATCTATTGAATGTGCGCGGGCTCGGCTGTCAGTCCTGGCCGTTGATGGCACTGCGGCGTTCGATCAGCACCGTGTCGCGCCGGAGGCCCGCGTGTGGCCCTCGCCCCGATCGCGCAATGCGCTCGCGACGACCGACCGTCCGAAATCCCGCGCGCCCGTGCAGTGCAAGGCTCGCCGTGTTTTCGGGGAAGATGCTGGACTGGATGCACCAGACTCCAGCGTCTTCGGCTGCGTCGATGAGCGCCGAGAGCAGCATCCGTCCGACGCCGCGTCCGCGCGCCTCCCGCGCGACATAGACGGAATGCTCGATCACCCCGCGGTAGGCGGCGCGGGTCGAGACGGCGGATGCGGCGGCCCAGCCGACGACCGCTCCGCCATCATCCGCGACCAGGCGCAGGTTCGGCAGGCGGGAGGAGTCGAAACTCGCCCGGCTCGGCACCTCGAGCTCGAAGGTCGCCTCGCCATCCTCGATGCCTTCGCCGTAGATCCGGGCGACCGCGTCCCAGTCCGAGGCGTGCATCGGCCGAACGGTCGTCATGTGCAGCAAGCTCCCCCGCCGATATCGGTCGAACAGACGCCGGTTGTCGGCAGCGTGAGTGCCACCTGCAGGGCGCTCTCGGTGTCGCCCGCGAGATGTGCCGCAACCGAGCGGACCTGCTCGTACCCGGTGGCGAGCAGGAACGTGGGCGCGCGCCCGTACGACTTCATGCCGACGATGAAGAAGTTCTGTTCGGGATGCGTCAGCTCGCGGAATCCGTGTGGCTCGACGGTGCCGCACGAGTGCACGTTCGGGTCGATCAGGGGCGCGAGGCGTCGTGGAGCTTCGACGATGTCGTCGAGCTCGAGGCGAAGCTCGCGCAGCATGCCGAGGTCGGGGCGGAAGCCGGTCGCGTTCACGACCTCGTCGGTGCGGTGGGCAACGCTCTCACCGCGACGCAGCCCGACGAGTTCGACCCCGTTCCCGCGCCAGTCGCTGCCCTCGACCTCAGCGCGACGCGCCCCCACGATCTCGAACCCGTCGACGAGGTCGATGGTGCCCGAACGAACCAGCTCCTCGACCCGCCCCCCGAGCTCCGCGCGACCGGCGAGCTCGTCATCCGGTGCCGTCGTGACCCGCGCGGCTCGCGTATTGCGGATCAGCCACGTAATGCGTGTGCCGGGGACCTCGGATGCGAGCTTCACCAGCGCGAGCAGCGTGTTCGCGGCGGAGTGTCCGGCGCCGACGACCGTCGTATGCCGACCCGCAAATCGTGCCCGATTCCGGCCGAGCACGTCGGGCAGCGCGGGCGAGACACGGTCTGCGACATCGCCGAGGCCGAGGGGGTCGAGGCCGTTCGACCCGAGGCTGTTGGGGGTGCGGTACGTGCCCGAGGCGTCGATGACAGCCCGGGCCGGGACATCCTCGACCGAACCGTCCGCATGCCGGACGCGCAGCGCGAACGGCGTGACGGCGCGTGCCCGGGTGCGGGTGCGGTCCATGCCCTCGCGGGTCACGGCCAGCACCTCGGTGCCGGTCCGGGTGCGGGACGCGATCGCGTCGAGCTGGGCGAGAGGACTCAGGTACCGAGAGACGAGCTCGGCACCGGTGGGGATGCGGGATGCGGCGGGCGCCTGCCATCGGGATGCCTCGAGCAGCCGCGCCGAGGCGGGATCGATGAGGTGCTCCCACGGCGAGAAGAGGCGGGTGTGCCCCCATGCCCGCACGCTCGCGCCGACCTCGTCACCGGCCTCGTAGATCACGAAGTCGATGCCGCGCTCGATCAGGTGCGCCGCCGCGGCGAGGCCGATGGGGCCCGCGCCGATGATGGCGACGGGCAGGGTGTCGAGGCGGCTCGCGCGGGATGTGCGCGGCATGAGATCGAGCAGGGTCATGGTTCCCCTTCGGTGCATCGATGGTGTTCGATGTTCGAGTATCCGCCGTCTATCGATGAGTGTCAATATCGATTAGCATCGATGCGTGACTGCTCTCCCTCCGATGACCATGCTTCCGCTGACGGATGTCTCGGCGCCCACGTGTGCGACCCCCCTCGTTCGCGACCCCCTCGTCCGAGACACGCTCGGTGCCGACGAGGCGGTGGCTCTCGCGCACACCATGAAGGCGCTCGCCGATCCCGCCCGGCTGCGGCTGCTCTCGATCGTTGCGGCGTCCGAGGGAGCAGAAGCGTGCGTCTGCGACCTGATCGAGCCCGTGGGTCTGAGCCAGCCGACCGTATCGCATCACCTGAAAGTGCTCACCGAGGCCGGGTTTCTCACCCGCAGCAAACGGGGCACCTGGGCCTACTACGGCCTGGTGCCGGACGCCCTCGACCGCGTCTCGCGTCTGCTGATCGGCTCGTGAAAGCGACCGTGCGCGCCGTCGGCGCGGAGTTTCTCGGCAGTGCCCTGCTCGCCGCCATCGTCATCGGATCCGGCATCATGGCTCAACAACTGTCACCCGACGATGTGGGGCTGCAGCTCTTCGAGAACGCCTTCGCCACAGCCCTGGGCCTGGGCGTGCTGATCTTGATCTTGCAACCGGTTTCGGGCGCCCACTTCAACCCTGTCGTGACGCTCGCCGACATCGTGCTGCACCGTCGTCCCTGGTCGGTTGCGGGTGTCTACCTCCCCGCACAGATCGTCGGATGCATCGCGGGGGCGATGCTCGCCAACCTGATGTTCGGGCTCGCCGCGGTGTCGTGGAGCACCACCGATCGCGCCGACGGCCCGCGCCTGTTGTCCGAGGTCGTCGCCACCGCGGGGCTGGTGTTCCTGATCTTCGCGCTGGTCCGCACGGGGCGCGGCAGTCTCGCGGCGCCCGCCGTCGGCGCCTACATCGGCGCGGCCTACTTCTTCACCTCGTCGACCAGCTTCGCCAACCCCGCCATCACGATCGGTCGAGCATTCAGCGACACTTTCGCCGGGATCGCCCCAACATCCATCCTGCCCTTCATCGGCGCTCAGATCGTCGGCGCGGCCGTCGGTGTCGTCCTCGCTCTCGGGCTGTTTCCGCTGGCGAAACGTGCCCCCGACGGCGTGGATGTCGTCGGTGTCGTCGCGGAAGCGGGCCCGCGCTCCTAACGTCGACGTGAGAACACCTTTCGTCGACGCGAGAACGCCGAGACGAGCGCCACCATCACGATCAGCTCGACCAGGGTCTGCGTGACCACGACGAGCGGGGTCAGCGCGAAGGCCGGCGGCAGCGCGAGCGCGAGCGGCAGGACCACGAGCGAGTTGCGTGTGACGCCGCTGAAGACCACCGCCCGTCGCGTCGGCCTATCGAGGCGCGCGACCCGGCCGGCCACGGCTCCGAGCACCAGCATGATCGCGACGAAAGCGACAAAAGCAGGCACAACGGCGAGCAGCACGCCGAGCGATCCCGAGACTGCCGCAACCTGAGAGCCGACGACGACTGCGAGCGTCACCATCATCAGCGGCACCATTGCTGCGAGACCGACCGCGGTCAGGGCGCGTCCGAATCGGGTCCGAGCGGCGAGAGCCTGTGTGATCGCCGCGAGCGCGAGCGGCAGCACGATCAGCAGCAGGAATGCCTCGACGAAGGGGAGCAGATCGACGGATGCCGCGAACTCTGGCCCGATCATCACCCACAGGTAGAGAGGAAGCAGCGCCATCTGCGCGAGCATCAGCAGGGGAGTTGCGGCGAGCAGGCGCTCCTTCGATCCGCCCGCTAGTCCCGTGAAGACGATGACGTAGTCGACGCACGGGGTCAGCAGCACGAGCAGCACGCCGATGACGAGGACCTGATCGAACGCGACGAGGCGCGACAGGCCGAACACGATCGGGGGGACGATCACAAAGTTGAGGAGCACGACGGTTGCGAGAAACCGGGCGTCACGGAAGGCTCCGGCGAGCCGCGCGAACGGTACGCCCAAGAATGTCGCGTAGAGGAGTAGGCCGAGGATGGGCGTGATCGACACAGTGAGGGGACCCGCCGCACCGGGAAGCCCCAGCCCGACCGCCACGCCGATCGCGATCGCCGCCAGGTAGAGAGCGACCTGGTGCCGCTCTCCCCATTCGATGACTCGCGACATCCGCCCAGTCTGTCAGCCGGTCAAGGCGAGGTTCTTGCGACTGCGGACGCGGCCGCTCAACGGCAGGTGGCAGCCGTCTCGATCAGCGACGCCGGCGGGTAGCCGTACGCCTGCACGCCGCTGCCGAGAGCAGTGTGCCCCATGCTGATTGCCCACGCCGTCGCCCACGCCTCGTTCGCGTCGCGGTCGGACGAGTCGAACAGATCGCTGCATTTCGAGGTGATCGCGTGTCCCACTTCGTGGGTGGGCGTACCCCTCGATCGCTAGTCGCGTGGTGAGCAGCGGGCCGGCCTTTTCGGCGAGTTCGGCCTGCTGAGATGTTTTCAGGCTGTGGGCGGCGGTTGCGTAGGCGGTGAAGGCAAGCTCGGCTCCCGAACCGAGCATCGTCTGGGCGGCTGCGGGCACCGAGGCGTAGAGGGTCAACGCCGAATTCTGCAAGTCTTCCGTCGTGGTCTCCAGCTCGGCGGTCACGGCGTCTAGCCCCACGGTGAAAACGTCGAGCGCCGCCGAGTCGTCCACAAGACGTGACGAGGCCGCGGCGAGATCCCAAGTCCACAGCGGCTTGCGCGTGTCGGGTCGATCCGGGACTTCCGCCAATGTCTCCGTCGCTAGGTCCATAACCCCCGCCGCTACGTTGGCCGCCGTCGCGAGTCCGGCGCGCGCGCCGCTGTCGACGAGATCCTCGGCGGTCGATGCCGCATCGTCGAAAGCCCGCCAGGCGATGACATGCACCGTGCCCAACGCGGCCGCGATGAGGGCGACTCCCGCGAGCGCGATGGCCCAGCGGCGCCCGAAGCGCCGGTTGTTGTCGGGCCCCTCGGCATCGGTGGCGTCGGCAGGGTCCATCCCCACACCATAGATGCGGAGAGGCCCAGCGCCGTGCCCCTAGTGCCCGCCGCCGAGGCCACCGCTCAGGCGTCCGTGCATGAGCGATGTGGCTTCGTTCATGCCCTCGAGAATGACGCGCTTGCCCTGGTGCTCGTACTTCGTCACGATCGCGTCGAGTGCGGCGACGGTCGATGCGTCCCAGATGTGCGAGTTGGACATGTCGATGATGACACGCTCGGGGTCGTGCGTGTATTCGAACTGGGTCGTGAGGTCGTTGCTCGAGGCGAAGAACAGCTCGCCATTCACGGTGTAGCGGACCGTGGGGACGGATGCCGCGCGGTCGATTTCGCGGGTAACCGAGACGAAGTGCGCGACGCGTCGGGCGAACAGGACCATCGCGGCAAGGACGCCCGCGCCGACGCCGATCGCGAGGTTGTGGGTCCAGACAGTGATGATGACGGTGATGAGCATGACGGCCGTTTCGCTTTTCGGCATCCGCTTCAATGTCGCGAGGCGGATGCTGTGCCAGTCGAACGTTGCGACGGCGACGACGATCATCACGGCGACGAGGGCGGCCATCGGGATGACCGCGACGACATCACCGAGTGCCAGGACGAGGACCAGCAGGAAGACGCCGGCGAGGAAGGTGGAGATGCGGGTGCGTGCGCCGGATGCCTTGACGTTGATCATGGTCTGGCCGATCATCGCGCAACCGCCCATTCCCCCGAACGCTCCGGAGAGGATGTTCGCTGCGCCCTGACCGAAGGCCTCGCGGGTCTTGCGGGAGTGGGTGTCGGTGATTTCGTCGACGAGCTTCGCGGTCATGAGTGACTCGAGTAGTCCGACGACCGCCATCGCTGCGGCGTAGGGGGCGATGATGCCGAGCGTCTCGAGATTCAGCGGCACGTTCGGGATGAACAGCTCGGGCAGGCTCTGGGGCAGTTCCCCTTCGCCGCCGACATTGGGCACGTTGAGGCCGAAAACGACGGCGGCGGCTGTGAGCAGGATGATCGCGATGAGCGGTGCGGGGATGACTTTCGTCCAGAGGGGCATCAGATACATGATCAGGAGCCCGATGACGACGAGCGGGTAGACGAGCCAGGGCACGTCGATCAGCTGGGGGAACTGTGAGGTGAAGATGAGGATCGCGAGGGCGTTGACGAATCCCACCATGACCGAACGGGGGATGAATCGCATGAGCTTCGCCACACCGAGGGCGGCCAGCGCGATCTGGATGACTCCGCCGAGCAGCACGGTGGCGATGAAGTAGTCCATGCCGTACTCGCGGGCAACGGGCGCGATGACGAGCGCGATCGCGCCGGTGGCGGCCGTGATCATCGCGGGCCGCCCACCGAGGAACGCGATCGCCACGGCCATCACGAAGGACGAGTACAGGCCGACACGGGGGTCGACGCCCGCGATGAGCGAGAACGCGATCGCCTCGGGGATCAGGGCGATCGCGACGACGAGTCCCGCGAGGACCTCACGGGTGAGGATGCGTGGGCTCCGAAGGGCCTGCATGACCGTGGGTTCGATGCGGTAGCGGGATTTGGGATCTTGGATGGGGATGACGTCGGTCATGGCGCTCCTGAACGGGGAGGGTGGCGGGGGATTGGGCGCGCCATTGCGCCGAGGCCGAGGGTGTCGACCTGAGAGGATGGGATGCGAGTGCTCGATGAGCGCCCGCGGTGACTTTACCGTAACGTCAGGTTTGACCGCGAATCCCACTTTCGAGGAGTGATGTGAGCAGCACGGGACACATGCATATCGGTGAGGTCGCCGAGCGCACGTCGTTGTCGCTGCGGACGCTGCGTCACTATGACGAGATCGGTCTGGTGATCCCGTCCGGTCGCACGGAGGGTGGATTCCGGTTGTATGCCGAGGACGATGTCGCGCGCCTCATGCTCGTGCGGCGGATGAAGCCGCTCGGCTACTCGCTGGACGAGATGCGGACGGTGCTCGCCGCGTTCGGCGAACTCGCCCGCGACCCCGCATCCGTCGAGCATCTCGCCACGATCCGGGAGATCCGCGGAGCGGCTGAGACTCGGCGGCAGAAGCTGGTCGAACAGGTGGCGATGGCCGAAGAGTTCCTGCACCAGTTGGCGTCGGTCGAGCGCTCTCAGTAGCCGTTCGCCGCCGCGTGCCTGAGGGTGGCGCATAGACTTCGGTCTATGAGTGTGGGCGATGGTTCCGAGGAATGGACGATTCTCGGCGATCCCACCCGTGCCCGGATCGTGCGCCTTATCCGCGAGTCCCCGGATGGGCGGGCGCTTGTCGGGCGGCTCGCGGAATCGCTCGGCCTTCGTCAGCCGACGGTGAGTCATCACATGAAGGAGCTGGCGGCTCGAGGGATCCTCGTGCGCGAGCCCGAGGGGCGTCGAGTCTGGTACTCGATCGACCCGCGGAACGCGGAGCGGGTTGACGCGCTCCTCGGCGACGACACCTCGGGGGAGCGGCTCGAGCTCGACCTGCCCCGCATCGTCTCCCGTCTCGCCGAGCGATATCGCGGCACGTTCGGTCGCGAGACGATCGAGCGATACGTGACCGAGAGCCACGAGCTGCTGTCGGCGAGCAACCCCACCACGCTGACCGGGTCACGCACCGCCGATTTCGCGACCGGGAGGCTCGACGCGCTCGCCCGATCGAAGACGTCCCCTGCGGATGCTCCGGAAGTCCTGTTCGTGTGTGTCGAGAATGCGGGACGATCGCAGATCGCGGCGGGCATCCTTCGTCAGCTCGCGGGCAATCGGGTGTTGGTGCGTACCGCGGGTTCAGCGCCCGTCAGTGGCGTGCGCACCACCGTCGTCGCTGCGCTCGACGAGATCGGGATTTCCCTCGGCGGCGAATTCCCCAAGCCGCTCACCGACGAAGCCGTGCGTGCGGCGGATGTCGTCGTGACGATGGGATGCGGGGATGCCTGTCCTGTCTACCCCGGTCGGCGTTACCTCGACTGGGACCTCGAGGATCCGGTCGGCAAGTCACTCGAGACCGTGCGGGTCATCCGCGACGACATCGAGGTGCGGGTTCGAGATCTGCTGGCGGAGCTCGTGCCGTCCTGATCCGCACGTGCGGTCTGTTGTATTCATAGATGTGGGTCTATGCTTTTGAGTGAGGAAAGCGAGACATCATGAACCGCGTATCACCCCAGCACCTGTTCCCGACCCGACGCCTTCGGGCCGTCGCCGTTGCGGCCGCGGTTGTGACGAGCGCGCTCGCGCTGAGTGCGTGCGCGGGGCCAACGGAAGCCGATTCGACGGGCAGTCTCGAAGGCGCTGTCGTCACCGATGGGTCATCGACCGTGGCGCCATTCATCGACGCCGCCTCGTACTTGTTCGAGGCGGTGGAGCCCGACGTCGATGTGGTCGAGACGATTTCCGGCACGTCGGCCGGCTTCCGGGCGTTCTGCGATGGCGAGACCGACATCTCGAACGCGTCTCGTGCGATCTCGGACGACGAGCTAGCCGCGTGCAAAGAGGCCGGCGTCGAGTTCACCGAAATCATCGTCGCCAACGATGGTTTGTCGGTCGTCATCAACCCTGAGAACGACTGGGCCACGGATCTCACGCTCGAGCAACTCGCCACGATGTGGGCGCCCGACTCCGAGGGTGAGATCACGAACTGGAACCAGGTCGATCCCGACTTTCCGGATGAGCCCCTGATTCTCTTCGGCGCCGGCGGCGACTCCGGCACATTCGACTACTTCAGCGAGGCCGTCAATGGCGAAGAAGGCGCACTCCGGATGGACTACAGCGCCTCCGAAGACGACAACGCGACGGTGGAGGGCGTACGGCGAGAGCTCGGCGGCATCGGGTTCCTCGGCCTCAGCTACGTCGAAGAGAACGAGGGCCTCATCGCTGCCGCATCCGTGGACGGAGTCGCGCCGACCACCGATACCGTGCAGGACGGCAGCTATACGCCGCTCAGTCGACCCCTGTTCATCTACGTCGACAATGCTGCGTACGCCGACAAGCCGCAGGTCAAGGCGTTCGTTGACTTCACGGTCGAGAACTCGGCCGATATCGCGGAACGCGCGCTCGTCGTGCCGCTCACCGACGACCAGATCACCCTCGCCCAAGACGAACTCGCCTCACTCCGCTGAAACGCCACACTCCGCTGAACAGGAACACAACATGCACATTGTCGCCATCGGCGGAAGCGACGCGGGAATCTCCGCGGCGCTCCGTGCCCGAGAACTCGACCCCTCGGTCGACGTGACCGTCGTCGTCGCTGATGAGTATCCGAACTACTCGATCTGCGGCATCCCCTACTACTTCTCGGGCGACGTGCGGCCCTGGCAGTCGCTCGCGCACCGGACGCACGCGGATCTCGAGGCGACCGGGATGCGACTGCGGCTGAACACTCTCGCGACCCGGATCGATGCGGGCGCGCAGCGGTTGACCGTCCGCGATCAGGGCGGAGAATCCGAGATCCCGTACGACGAGCTGATCGTCGGCACGGGCGCGCTTCCGACTTACGCCGGCATAGTGGGGCTCGGGACGCTCGGGCCTGCAGACGGCGTTCACGTCATCCACTCGATGGGTGACACCTTCGCCCTGGACGCCCATCTCGCCGAGCGTGACCCGCGGACCGCGATCATCATCGGCGCCGGCTACGTCGGCCTCGAGATGGCCGAGGGTTTCCGCGCTCGCGGTATGCGGGTCATCCAGCTGCAACGCGGGCCCGAGGTGCTGTCGACTCTCGATCCCGAGCTTGCGTCCACGGTCCACGCGGAGCTTCTCGGGCACGGCGTCGAGGTGCACACGAACACCCGGGTGCAGGCCGTGGAGAAGACGGATGCGGGGCTCGTCGTGCACGCCGAGCACCTCGGTCAAACGGTGTCGCACACCGCCGACCTGGTCCTTGCCGTCGTCGGAGTCCGCCCCAATACGTCGCTTCTCGAAGAGGCAGGTGCGCAGCTCGGCGCCGGGCGCGCGGTCGTCGTGGACGAGCAGATGCGCACCGGCCTCCCGCACGTCTACGCTGCGGGCGACGGTGTCGTTACGCACCACCGCTTGCTCGGCGTGACCTATCTGCCGCTCGGCACGACCGCGCATAAGCAAGGACGCGTCGCCGGTGAGAACGCCGTCGGCGGGCTGGCGCGTTTCGCGGGCTCGGTCGGCACCCAGGTGGTCAAGGTGTTCGACGTCGTGGCGGCGCGCACGGGTCTGCGCGAGCAGGAGGCCGTGGCGGCCGGCTTCGCGTCCGCCACCACTCAGATCGCGGCCGACGATCACAAGCGGTACTACCCGGGCGCCCAACCGATCGACATCCGCATCACGGGCGACACCGAGTCGGGCCTGCTGCTCGGCGCACAGCTCGTCGGGCGTCTCGGCACCGAGACCGCCAAGCGCGTCGACACCTACGCGACCGCCCTGTTCGCCGGGCTCTCGGTCGAGCAGATCAGCGACCTCGATCTCTCCTACACCCCGCCCCTCGGCTCGCCCTGGGATGCGGTCCAGGTTGCCACACAGGCCTGGTCGCGAGCACACAACACCATCGGAGTAAGCGCATGACCACGGAATCCATCCCCGCCAAGCCCACGGTTCTTTTCATCTGCCAGCACAACGCGGGCCGCTCGCAGCTCGGCGCGCATCTGCTCGACCTCATAGCGCCGGGTCAGTTCGTCTCCACGAGCGCGGGCCTCAAGCCCGCCGCCGAGATCAACCCCGTCGTCGCGGAGTCGCTGAACGAACTGGGTGCCGACACATCCGCTGCTCGTCCGCGTCTCGTCACCGAGGATGATCTCGCGAGCGCCGACGTCGTGGTGACGATGAAGCCCGGACTCGCGCTGCCCGCGCCCGTCGCGGGCCGATTGGTCGAGTGGGAGTTCCCGAACCCCGAGGAGTGGGACCTGGATGGTGTGCGCGGGATGCGCGACGCGGTTGCAGCGCAGGTGCGCAAGCTCGCAGCCGAGCTGACCACTGCGCGTTAGTTCCCGCTCTCAGTCGTCAACGTACTTACGAGAAAATTAGGAAACGTATTTACAAGAAAATTCATCGATGAAGCGATAGAGCCCATGAAGGGCAACGAGTTGGTGTGGCGCGCGTTGAGCGATGCTGCATTGAGCGGACGGCGCACGTGGGCGAACATCGGCGATATCGCCTTCGCGGCAGGAGTCCCTCCTGCCGCCGCGCATT
Source organism: Microbacterium sp. HM-570 (assembly GCF_054165885.1). Lineage (NCBI taxonomy): Bacteria > Bacillati > Actinomycetota > Actinomycetes > Micrococcales > Microbacteriaceae > Microbacterium > Microbacterium sp. HM-570. Next base: position 1,191,454 of record NZ_CM135111.1, on the reverse strand, counting down.
ACGCTATCCAGCGGCTCGCGGATATCGGCGCCGTCACGCAGCACCCTCGCGGTGGTCTGTCCACGGTCAATCCCGAGAAGGTGCTGACGTTACTCGTTGCATGGCGGAACGTCGCGGCCGACACTGTCGCCCTCACGACCGTTGATGCCATCCGTCCCGACCTGGCGTCGACAGACGGACCGTACGCTCTCGGCGGCGCAGACGCCGCGATCGTGTATCTCGACGGATGGAACAACATCGCGGACAGGGGTCAGCGGTTGATCTATGTGAGCGGGACAGGGTGGGCAGAGCATCTCGAGCCGGGCGAAGAGGTTCGCCTCGTCAAGATGGATGAACGCGCCCAGCGAGAGTGGACGAGTGGTTTCGCTAGCCTGGCCCAAACCTGCGCAGACTTGTTCGCCACTCCGGGATGGCAGTCGGAGGAGTTTCGGAAGGCGCTCTGGCGACGATACCTCCGAGACACAGACCGGGAGCAGCCCGGGTATGCCGACGAGTGATGTGGAGCCCGAGGAACTCGAACGGTTGCACAACCTGCTCGACTATGTGGGCTACGAACTCGATCCGTCCATCCTCATCGGGGGGGGGCAACGAACCTCCGCGTCGGCGGCGACATCAGCCGAGTTATCGATCTGATCATCAACGATCTCGCATTGCGAAGCGCGCTCCGGGAGAAACTCGACGACTACAGCGAGAACCGACATCACAGTGGCGGCATGAATGCTCGCGGAACTGTGGACGGCGTTCACATCGATGCGTACATCCCCTACGAATCTCAGTTGGGTGACAAACTCCTCCTTCGCGTCGAGGAACTCGCTCGATTCACGGACGCGGGCGTGATCAAAGGATGGTTCCTGCTGACGCTCGAAGCACATGTTGTGACCAAGATGGCCGCCCTCCTCGACCGGCCAGACACCGAGAAGGGCCAGAAAGACGCTCGAGAACTATTGGCCCTTCTCAAGGAAGGCGTCGACCCTGCCGCTGCAATCGCGATTCTCTTCACCGCGTCGGCGGCGGAGCGTGCCCTCATTCCGGGGTACATGGCGCAGGTGTTCGAATTGCTGCCAGAGCGTGCGCGCGCGAACAAGGCGGATAGGCGCATTCTCGATCGCCTACGCCGAGAATGGATCGACGAGGCAGAGCGCCAATCGCGCGACGACGACTCCGCTGGACTTCCCCGCCCGATGCTCTCAGGCGGACTGGGCGAACCAACAGATCTGGGGACTTCAGGGCGGAGGATAGGGGATTCGAACCCCTGAGAGCTTTCACTCAACACGCTTTCCAAGCGTGCGCCATAGGCCACTAGGCGAATCCTCCTGGGGCCCTCGCGGGCCGCCGACCATCCTATCCTGTCACCCGGGCCTCTGCCCCCCGCCGCCCGAACAGCGACTTGGGCACGAGGGCTGCAGACCAGCGCGTGCGCCTGTCCGAGGCCGCGATCATCCCTCCGCGAACGGCTCTGACGGCATCGTCGAGCGGCTCACCCGATCGACGCTCGCTCGCCGATCCCGTTGGCGCATAGCTCGAATGCTCGATCGCTGCGACCAGCACAGCCATCGACGCGGCATCCGCGCCGTGCTCGTCGACCAGCCGCCGCCCGAGCACGCGGGGTGACTCTCCACGAGGCAAAGCGATGCCCAGATCCGCCGCCGTGTCGGATGCCTCGGCCCACGCCGCTGGGGCATCGCCGGTGTGTGCCACGATCAGCCGGTGCCGCCGACGGATCGCACGCCACAGACCGGGCAACGCGGAAGCCGCGAACACCGCAAGGACCAGAACGATGGACGGGCCGGCGCCCACGGTGGTGTCCCCGGCTGCGGCACCGGTCTCGTCCAGCCCATCGGTTTGGTCGGGCGGCAGCGATGCGGACGGGGCCTCGGGCGCGAGTGGCGCCGTCTCTTCGGTCAGACCGTCGGCCGTGCCCGGGATCGTGGACGAGGCGAACGCCGTCGGCACGCCGAGGCTCTTCGTCGGCTCGAAGGGAATCCACCCGATGCCCTCGAAGTAGACCTCGGGCCACGAGTGCAGCTGAGAGCTGTACACCTCGTACACGGTCTCGTCGTCGATCGAATCGGTCGTCGCCGTCCCGGGCAGGTACCCGACGACGATGCGTGCGGGCATGCCGAGAGTCCGCGCCATGATCGCGAACGCCGAGGCGAAGTGCACGCAGTAGCCGCTCTTCACGGCGAGGAACTCCTGGACCGCCTCGAGTCCCGTGCCATCGAATCCGGCACGGACGGGTGCGTTGAGCGAATACTCGAATTCGAGACCGCGGAACCACCGCTGCAGCGCTACCAGGGCGTCGTAGTCGCTACTCGTCGCGGATGTCACAGCGAGGGCCTGCTCGCGGATCGCGGCGACCGCGGGGTCGTTCTCGGGCAGGTCGAGCATCGACGAATCCGACCCCAGAGCGGCTTCGGACGAGCGGATGCGTTCAGCGGACGGGCGGGGCACATCGTATGTGATCTCGTACTCCTGCCCCTGCGGCGACGAGGAGCGCGAGATGACGGTCCGATTCTGCGGGAGCACCGACCAGTCACCCTCGAGGCCGTCGACGCTCACCGCCGGGTAAGGCACCGGCAGCCAGGGGCTCACGTAGTTCACGACCTGCACGGTCGCGGTGTACTCGGCGATGGGGATATCCGAGTCGACGACAAGCGGCTCGAACTCCTCGTCGACCGATGTGCCGATGCCCCGGTCCGGCTTCCACTCGTCGCCGTCGAAGCGCGACAAGGTCACGGCGCGCAGGTATGGCGGGGTCGGTGCATCGCTGCGCACCTGCAGCACCGCGGTGTCTGCCGGGCGCCGGAGGTCGCGGCCGAGGTCGAGGGACGGGTCGATCGTATTGCCGCGAATGGCGACGATGCTCGTGCCACCGGGTACCGGTGCGGGCAGTGCGGGTGTCGCGACGATCGCCACGACGAGAGCCGCCGCTCCGACGCCGACGGCCGTGACGGCCGTGCCGCGCCGCGTTCCTTCGGCCCGGGCGCGATCGCCGTCGCCATTGCCGTTGCCGCCGCGGTCTCGGGTTGCGGTTTCTCCGCCGAGCAACAGCATCAGGCCCGCGGCGAAGGCGATGAAGGTCCCGATGTCGACGCTTCGGGGCACCGCGATGGCGGGGATGAGATAGATGGTGATCAACGCCACGGCGGCGAGCAGCGGCATCCGCGCCGAGACGACGACGTGATCGATCGCGATCGCGAGGAGTCCGGCCGCAGCAACGATCAGGAACGACAGGGCCACGCCCGCGTCCAAGGGCGCGGCGCCGTCTCGCACCTGAGTCATCGCCGCATCGACGAGAAGCGGAATGTCGCGGAATGTCGCGGGCATCGGGATGACACCGAACAGGGCGGAACTCCGGAAGAACACGACGCTGACGGTGACGACCCAGACACCGATGCCGATCAGACTCACGGTGAGGGGCGGCAGGCCAAAGCGCCGTGCGACATATCCCGCGGCGAGCACCAGGGCGATGATCGCGAAGGCTCCGACGAGCCAGGCACCCGGTTCGACAACGCGGAGGAGGGGCAGAAGCGCTGTCGACACCCCGACCAGCACCGCAATCGCGAGGCCCGCAGACGGCCGCGATCGCGACCGGCGCTTAGGCGAAGACATGGTGCGCTCCGCGGTCGGCAACATCTGACCACACGTCGGACAGATCCACGTCGGGGCCGATCGCGGCGGTCCGCCACCCGGCCTGTGTGGCGCGCTCGAGCGCATCCGCGGACGGGCTGGCGGCGAGCAGGATGGGAAGGCTCGAGTGGTGGGCCAGTGGCGCCAGGACATCGGCGTCCTGAAGACGCAGGACGCCCGTGATCAATACGAGCGGACCTGCCTCAGCGCCCGCGTAGCGCTGCGCGAGACCCGGCAGCGTGTCGTCGCGGCGAGAGACGAGGGATGCGAACCGCAGCAACATCTGTTCGACATCCTCGGGCGCGTCGATTCCCGGCAGGGGCTCGCACAGGGGTGTGCCATCGGTGTCGGAAACGACGACCTGGTAGCCGTCCCGGGCAAAACGCAGGACGATCGAGACGCAGGTCGAGAGCGCCGCTTCGAACGCGGGATCCACTCCGGTGTCGTGTCGAGCGGAGGCATCCCACCGTGGCGCGCCGAGGTCGAGCAGTACGGTTGCGGCCGGAGTCGACTCCTGCTCTTCTTGCCGCACCATCAGGGTGTCGCGGTGAGCCGTTGCTCGCCAGTGGATGCGACGCATCGAGTCCCCCGGAGCGTAGGGGCGCGCAATCAGGTTGTCGGCCCCTTGCCCCAACTGGTCCGTCGAGGCATGCAACGCGCCGCCGGCTTCGCCCGCCGAGATCGCCACATGGGGGAGCGGGATGGCGGCGGGCACCGCCACGATCCGGGTGTCGCCGACCGGTGTGTGCCTGCGGCGGACGAGACCGAAGGGGTCCGTCGTACGCAGAGTCAGAGGACCGATGCTCCAGACGCCTCGCCGTACTGCACGCGCGGTGTAGGCGAGGTCGAGCGGCTGATCGATCCCCGCGGCGCGGGTCGCGAACCCCGATGCTTCCCCTCGTGCCTCGCCTTCGAGTGCGTCGGGGAGGCCATCCGACCAGTGGATCGTGCCGAAGGGTGAAACGCTCCGCATCGTCACATGGGCGCGTACCCGGGTCGACGACCCGACCGGCACGACATCCGGGCGGAGGGTGCGCTCGGCCTGGCCGACTCGGCGCCCGACGTGCAGAACCACGAAGCCGGCCACGAGCAGCGCGACCAGCAGGCATCCGATGTACATCAACTCCACGATGCCGAGTTCGCCGGCCAGGGCGAAGCTGGCGATCGCGAGCGCTAACGCACCCGTACCGCGCAGGGTCAAGGGCCAGCCGCGCCTCATGAGTGGGCCGCGACCGGTACCCGAACCGTGGCGGCGATGCGGTCGATGACAGCCGCGACCGTGTCCGTGCCGCCCCGCGCGCGTGCACCCGTGACGCTGCGCGTCGGGATGAGGCGATGCGCGAAGACCGGTTGGAGCAGCGCGATCAGATCATCGGGGATGACGAAGTTGCGGGCATCCAGCGCCGCCCACACTTTGGCGGCACGCACGAGCTGGAGCGTCGCACGCGGGCTCGCACCGAGCCGCAATTCGGGGTGCGATCGCGTGGCCTGCGAGAGCGCCACGGCGTACTCCCCGACCGAGGGCGAGACGTGAACGCTGCGCGCGAACGCGATCATGCGCGACACCTCGGAGGTGGTCACGACGGGTTGCAGGGCTTCGAGCGGATTGACGGTATCGCGCTGGCGCAGCATCAGCGCCTCGGACGCGGCATCGGGGTACCCCATCGAGATCCGGATCATGAACCGGTCGCGCTGTGCTTCGGGCAGGGCGTAGGTGCCCTCCATCTCGAGCGGATTCTGCGTGGCCACCACGAGGAACGGGTCGGGCAGCGGATGCGTCCGGCCATCCACGGTGACCTGACCCTCTTCCATCGCCTCGAGCAGCGCGGACTGGGTCTTGGGCGACGAGCGGTTGATCTCATCGGCGATGACGATGTGCGCGAAGATCGCGCCGGACTTGAACTCGAACTCACGCTCGGCCGGGTCGTACACCGACACACCGGTCACGTCACCGGGAAGCAGGTCCGGGGTGAACTGGATGCGCCTCACGCTCGCGTCCACGGATGCCGCTAAAGCCTTCGCGAGCATCGTCTTACCAACTCCCGGGACATCCTCGATCAGCAGGTGTCCCTCGGCGAGCAGGGCCACGAGGGCTGTGCGCACAGCCGCGGGCTTGCCATCGATCACGCTCGAGACGGATGAACCGATCGCGCGGGTGAGCTCCGAGAACCTCTCCGCATCCATGGGTATGGGAGGAGCGGGGGACATCCTGCGCCGCAGGTCGGCCCCGTCGAGCAGCTCGGCAGGTGCGGGTGAATCCGGCATGCGACCCCCTGGATCGTCGTCGGGTGGAGGGGGCGACATCGACCCCGCGTTACCCAATCGTAACCCCGGTGGCGTGCAGGGCGGCCGGGAGTTGACTGACTCCGAGTGGATCCCCCGGTGAAGGGGCCCACTCGTTCTCGACGGCGGGGGAGGGATGGTTAGACTGGGGGCAGCTCTCCGCGCGGCGGTATCCAGGCCAACTCCCCCAGGACGGAAACGTAGCAAGGGTAACCAGGCTCTGCCGGGTGCGCGGAGAGTCTTACTCTTTCCAGGCGCCTAGGCTGGACGACGTGGCGCAGAGCATCTTCATCACGTCCGCAGAGGGTCATTCGGGCAAGTCCTCCATCGCGTTGGGGGTGCTCGACACGCTGAGCCACGCGATGGCGCGGGTCGGTGTCTTCCGAGCGATCGCGCGCTCGACGCTCGAACGCGATTACGTGCTCGAAATGCTGCTCGAACACGACGGTGTCGAGCTGACGTACGACGAGTGCATCGGGGTCACGTACGACGACGTCCGGGCCGATCCCGAGGGTGCGTTGGGTGCGATCGTCGAGCGTTTCAAGGCGGTCGAGGCGCAGTGCGATGCCGTCGTGATCCTCGGCAGCGACTACACGGATGTCGGAAGCCCCGCCGAGCTCGCCTTCAACGCGCGCATCGCGGCGAACCTGGGGGCCCCGGTGCTGCTGGTGCTCGGCGGACGAGCGGGTCAGGGGCAGAGCGAACAGCTCGGCTCCTCGATCGCCCGCACCCCGGACGAGGTGGGCCAGATCGCCGACCTCGCGCTCGTCGAGTTAGCACACGGCCGGGCCGAGCTCTTCGCCGTGGTCGCGAACCGTGCCGATTCCGATCGCCTCGGCGAGACCGTGGCAACGCTGCGGCGGACCGTGGCGGCGCACGGCAGTGCGGGCGTTCCGGTGTGGGCGATCCCCGAGGATAAGTTCCTCGTTGCTCCGTCCATCCGCGGCATCATGCGCTCGGTCGACGGCACGCTCCTGACGGGTGACCCCGATCTCCTGACGCGCGAGGCGCTCGGCGTCGTCGTCGCGGGGATGTCGATGGTCAACGTGCTGCCGCGCCTGTTCGAGGGGGCTGTCGTGGTCATCCCCGCAGATCGCTCCGAGGTGCTGCTCGCCGCCCTGCTCGCGAACGCGTCGGGCACCTTCCCCTCGATTTCGGGCATCGTCCTGAACGGTGGTTTCGACCTGCCGGACCCGATCATGCGCCTGATCGACGGACTCGGGTCGACGCTCCCGATCATCACGACAGACCTCGGCACCTACGACACCGCCGTCCGCATCATGAACACGCGCGGTCGCCTCGCGGCCGATTCGCAGCGGCGCTACGACACGGCGCTGTCGCTGTTCGAGACGCACGTCGATACGACCGAGCTGCTGCGCGCGATCGGCGTTGCTCGGGCCACGGTCGTCACGCCGCTGATGTTCGAGTTCCAACTCGTCGAGCGGGCACGCTCCGACCGCCGCCGCATCGTCCTGCCCGAGGGAGAGGACGACCGGGTGCTGCGCGCCGCCGCGCGCGTGCTCGCGCGCGGTATCGCCGACCTCACGATCCTCGGCGAAGAGATCGAGGTGCGAAACCGCGCCATCGAGCTGGGAATCGACATCCGGGCCGCCGAGGTGCTGAGCCCCTTCGACGCGGTCCACGTGCACCGATTCGCCGAAGAGTACACGCGCCTGCGCTCACACAAGGGCGTGACATACGCCCAGGCGGCGGACACGGTGACGGATGGCTCGTACTTCGGCACGATGATGGTCCACCTCGGGATGGCCGACGGCATGGTCTCGGGCGCCGCGCACACGACGGCACACACCATCCGTCCCGCCTTCGAGATCATCAAGACGAAGGCGGGGGTGTCTGTCGTCTCGAGCGTGTTCCTCATGGCGCTCGCCGACCGTGTGCTCGTTTACGGTGATTGCGCCGTGATCCCCGATCCGACGAGCGAGCAGCTGGCCGACATCGCGATCTCGTCTGCCGCGACCGCCGAGCAGTTCGGTATCGAGCCGCGGGTAGCGATGCTGTCGTATTCGACAGGGACGTCCGGCTCGGGGGCCGATGTGGAGAAGGTCCGCGTCGCGACTGACCTCGTCCGGGAGCGGGCGCCGCAGCTCGCTGTCGAGGGACCGATTCAGTACGACGCGGCCGCCGACGCCGCGGTGGCCGCTGCGAAGATGCCGGGATCGGATGTCGCGGGCCGCGCCACCGTCTTCATCTTCCCCGACCTCAACACCGGCAACAACACCTACAAGGCCGTGCAGCGCTCCGCGGGCGCGATAGCCATCGGGCCCGTGCTGCAGGGCCTGAACAAGCCCATCAACGATCTCTCCCGTGGGGCCCTGGTCGAAGACATCGTGAACACGATCGCCATCACCGCAATTCAGGCGCAGGGAGAGACCGACGCATGAGCGCCATCCTCGTCGTCAACAGCGGATCGTCGTCCTTCAAGTACCAGCTGATCGATGTCGCGACCGAGGACGTGCTCGCCTCCGGTCTCGTCGAGCGCATCGGCGAGGACCTGGGCAGCGCGAGCCACACAGTCTCGGCCGCGGGCTTCGGCCACGCGCGCGAGGGTGAGCCGGCGCCGACTGTGCTCGAGGCCACCTACGACCGTGAGCTGCCGATCCCGGATCACACGGTCGGTTTCGCCGTGATGCTCGAGGCGTTTGCTCAGAACGGTCCCTCCCTCAGCGACAAGCCTCCGGTCGCCGTCGGGCACCGCGTCGTGCACGGCGGGGCGCGGTTCTACGAGCCGACGCTGATCACTCCGCTGGTCGAGATCAACATCGACGAGTTGTCGGTGCTCGCGCCGCTGCACAATCCCGCGAACCTGCAGGGTATCCGCGCCGCGAAGCAGGCCTTTCCCGACATCCCGCACGTCGCCGTCTTCGACACCGCTTTCCACCAGACGCTCGCGCCGGCCGCGTACACGTACGCCATCGACCGCGACCTGGCGGAAGCGCATCGTGTCCGCCGCTACGGGTTCCACGGCACGTCGCACAAGTTCGTGAGCGAGGCGGCGGCGCACTTCGTCGGACGAGATCTCGCGGATCTGCGCCAGATCGTCTTCCACCTCGGCAATGGCGCATCGGTCACGGCGATCCGCGGGGGTCGTTCGGTCGACACCTCGATGGGCCTGACGCCGCTGGAGGGACTCGTGATGGGAACCCGCTCGGGCGACCTCGATCCCGCCGTGCTGATCCACCTGGCTCGGCGCGCCGGACAGAGCATCGACGACCTCGACGATCTCCTCAACCGGCGCAGCGGCCTCCGAGGTCTCGCGGGTGTGAGCGACATGCGCGACCTCGTGGCACGTCGAGATGCCGGGGACTCGGCGGCCGCGCTCGCGTTCGACGTGTACATCCATCGGGTCCGCGCCTACGCGGGCGCCTACCTCGCGCAACTCGGCGGCGTCGACGTCATCTCGTTCACGGCCGGCGTGGGCGAGAACTCCGTGGCGGTGCGTGCCGAGGCACTCGCGACGCTCGGCTTCGCGGGCGTGCAGATCGACCCCGAGCGGAACGCGGCACGCAGCCGAGGAATCCGCGTCATTTCAACGGATTCCTCGCCCGTGACGGTTCTCGTCGTGCCGACGAACGAAGAGCTCGAGATCGCCCGACAGAGCATGCAGGCCGTCAGCAGCTGATCTGCCTCGCACACGTGTCGCACGGGCGTGCACACCGCCAGTACGCTGAGATCGCGACGAGAGCGAGTGTCGTCCGAAATGCCTCTCACCCGCCATGCTTCTCACCCGTTCGTCGCCTGGAGGATCCGTGCCCGACGCTCTGCCCGATCTGTCCGCGTACGATGCCGTGCTCTTCGACCTCGATGGCGTGCTCACGCCGACCGCCGAAGTACACATGCACGCCTGGCAGACGATGTTCGAAGAGCTTTTCGCCGCGTGGGACATCACCCCGGCCTACACCGAGCGGGACTACTTCGAATACCTCGACGGCAAGAAGCGCTACGACGGAGTCGCGAGCCTCCTGCGCAGCCGCGACGTCGAGGTGCCGTGGGGTGATCCGTCCGATCCTCCGACCGCCGACACGGTGTGCGGCATCGGCAACCGCAAGAACGTCGTGTTCTCGGGAGTGCTCCGCTCGGAGGGCATCACCGCCTACCCCGGCTCGGTGCGTCTTCTCGACGCGTTGCAGGCGGCCGACACACCGATCGCCGTTGTTTCGAGTTCGAAGAACGCGACCGAGGTTCTGCAGGTCGCGGGTCTCACGGATCGCTTCCCCGTCGTCATGGACGGCGTCATCGCCGAGCGCGACAACCTGTCGTCCAAGCCCGCACCCGATGTCTTCGTCGAGGCCGCCCGTCTCGTCGGCGTCGAACCCGCGCGCGCCGCGGCCGTCGAGGATGCGATCTCGGGCGTCATGTCGGCTGCCGCCGGGGGATTCGGACTCGTGATCGGGGTCGACCGCGGCGTCGGAGCAGACGAGCTGTTGAAGGCCGGCGCGCACCTCGTGGTCACCGATCTCGGCGAACTCGTGCCCTGATCCGTTTTCTCCTCTTCTTTTTTCTGCTCGACCGGCGCTAAGGAGCACTCCCCGTCATGATCGATCGCGATCGGTTTCCCGTCGACCCGTGGCGCCTCATCGAGACCTCGTACTCGGAAGAGGACACGGGCGTCACCGAGACGCTCTTCGCGGTCGGGAACGGGTATCTGGGACTGCGCGGCAACCAACCCGAGGGACGCCGCGCTCACGAGCACGGCACTTTCATCAACGGGCTGCACGAGACCTGGCCGATCCGGCACGCCGAGCAGGCGTACGGCTTTGCCGAGGTCGGCCAGACGATCGTCAACGCCCCCGACGCCAAGGTGATGCGCGTCTACATAGATGACGAGCCGCTCTCGCTCGATGTCGCGGACGTCCGCGAGTACGAGCGTGTCCTGGACTTCCAGGAGGGGCTGCTCCGTCGCCACGTCGTGTGGTGCACGCCGTCGGGCAAACAGGTGCAGGTCGACTTCGACCGCATCGTGTCCTTCGACGAGAAGCACCTGGCGGTGATGCGACTGACCGTGACGGTCTTGAACGCCGACGCGCCCGTGACCATTTCCTGCCAGCTGATCAACCGGCAGGACGGCGAGGACGTCTACGGCGGTTCGGCCAAGCGTGCGAAGGCGGCGGGTTTCGACCCTCGCAAAGCGGAGCGGATCGGCGCCGAGCGCGTGCTGCTGCCGCAGGAGTACTGGCAAGAGGGCCATCGTTCGACCCTCAGCTACCAGGTCAACGAGTCGGGCATGACGGTCGCGGTCTCGGCCGACCACCTCATCGAGACGGAGAACGACTACGAGGCGCGGACGCTCATCGAGCCCGACATCGCCAAGAACGTCTTCCGGGTGCAGGCGAAGCAGGGCGTGCCGATCACGGTGACAAAGCTCGTCTCGTATCACTCGTCGCGCGGGGTTCCGGCTCGTGAGCTCGTCGATCGCTGCCGCCGCACGCTCGATCGCGCCGAGTTCGAGGGCGTAGAGACGATCTACACCCGTCAGCGCGAGTGGATGGATGCCTTCTGGAAGCGGTCCGATGTGCGCATCGGGGGCCATGACGACCTGCAGCAGGCGACGCGTTGGTGTCTGTTCCAACTCGCGCAGGCAGCGTCCCGCGCGGACGGTCAGGGTGTTCCCGCCAAGGGCGTCACGGGATCCGGATACAGCGGGCACTACTTCTGGGACACCGAGATCTACGTCCTGCCGTTCCTGACCTACACCTCGCCGCTCTGGGCACGCAATGCACTGCGGATGCGCGCGCTCATGCTCCCGGCTGCGCGTCGCCGCGCCTTCCAGCTCAATGAGGCCGGCGCGCTGTTCCCGTGGCGGACGATCAACGGCGAAGAGGCATCCGCGTACTACGCCGCCGGCACGGCGCAGTACCACATCAATGCCGACGTGACATATGCGCTGGCGAAGTACGTGCGCGGCACGGGCGACGTCGACTTCCTCTACCGCGAGGGCATCGACATCGCGGTAGAGACCGCACGGCTGTGGACAACGCTCGGCTTCTGGCGTGAGGGTGAGGGTGACGCGACGTTCCACATCCACGGGGTCACCGGTCCGGACGAATACACGACCGTCGTCAACGACAATCTCTTCACCAATGTGATGGCGCGGTTCAACCTGCGCTTCGCTGCGCGCACGGTGCGCGAGATGGAGCAGGACGCTCCCGACGCCTACCGTCTCATGGTCGACCGCCTCGGTCTCGACCCACTCGAGGCGGAGGGCTGGGACCTCGCGGCCGAGGCTATGCACATCCCGTTCAGCCCCGCCCTCGGCATCCACCCTCAGGATTCTCTGTTCCTGGAGCGTGAGGTCTGGGATCTCGAGAACACCCCCGCGGATCGTCGCCCGCTCTTGCTGCACTTCCACCCGCTCGTGATCTACCGCTTCCAGGTACTCAAGCAGGCCGATGTCGTGCTCGCGCTGTTTCTGCAGGGCAATCATTTCTCGGCTGAAGAGAAGCTGGCCGACTTCCAGTACTACGACCCGCTGACGACCGGCGACTCCACGCTCTCGGCCGTCGTGCAGGCGATCCTCGCGGCCGAGGTCGGGTACCAGGACCTGGCGCTGGAGTACTTCGAGCAATCGATATTCGTCGACCTCGGCGACTTGCACCACAACGCGGCCGATGGTGTGCACGTGGCATCCGCCGGTGGGGTGTGGACCGCGCTCGTCTGCGGCTTCGGTGGTATGCGCGATCACTACGGTGAGCTGTCCTTCGACCCGCGCCTGCCCGAGTCGTGGCCGGAGCTTTCGTATACGCTGCGCTGGCACGACGCCCACCTGAACATCACGCTCACGCGCGACGCCATGGCGCTCAGTCTGGAAGAGGGAGAGGGCGATCCCATCGCGTTCTCGGTCCGTGGGCGTGAGTACGTCATCGCGCCGGGGGAGGAGCTCTCGGTGGAGCTCGCCGACCAGGGGCCCGTGCGCTCGGGGCGCCCGACGATCCAGCAGTTCGAGGACATCCGACGCGAAGACGGCACGCTGCTCTCGGCCTCGGTGCCCACCGTCTCGACCACGATTCCGACGCTCACGGGTCCGATCACGGTAGGCGGATCGGATGTCGCAGCCACGCCGTAGGCTGGGGGCGTGACCGCCGCCCTGTACCGCCGCTATCGACCCGAGACATTCGGGCAGATGATCGGTCAGGCGCAGGTCACCGACCCGCTGATGACGGCACTGCGCAACGACCGGGTCGGCCACGCATACCTGTTCTCGGGTCCGCGCGGCTGCGGCAAGACGACATCGGCCCGTGTTCTCGCGCGCTGCCTCAACTGCGCCGAGGGGCCGACCGATACGCCGTGCGGTGTGTGCCCGAGCTGCGTCGAGCTCTCCCGCGCCGGCGGGGGCTCGCTCGACGTCGTCGAGATCGACGCGGCATCCCACAACGGTGTCGATGACGCGCGCGACCTGCGTGAGCGAGCGATCTTCGCCCCGGCGCGCGACCGCTTCAAGATCTTCATCCTCGACGAGGCTCACATGGTCACGCAGCAGGGCTTCAACGCGCTGCTGAAGCTGGTCGAGGAGCCGCCCGATCACGTCAAGTTCATCTTCGCCACGACCGAGCCCGACAAGGTGCTCGGCACTATCCGCTCCCGCACCCATCACTATCCGTTCCGGCTCGTGCCGCCCGGCCCGATGCTCGAGTACGTCCAAGAGCTTTCGGCTCAAGAGGGTGTGCAGGTTGAACCGGGTGTGCTGCCCCTCGTCGTCCGTGCCGGTGGCGGGTCGCCCCGTGACACCCTGTCGCTGCTTGACCAGCTGATTGCGGGTTCGGACATCTCGGCAGAGTCCGGCTCCGCAACGGTCCGGTACGAACGTGCCGTTTCCCTGCTCGGCTACACCCACGCGGAGTTGTTGGACGAGGTCGTCGAGGCGCTCGCTGACCCCGACCCCGCAGCGGCGTTCGGTGCCGTCGACCGAGTTGTGCAGACCGGCCAGGATCCGCGGCGCTTCGTCGATGATCTGCTCGAGCGTCTGCGCGACCTGATCGTTGTCGAGGCAACGGGTCCCGCAGCGTCAGCCGTGCTGCGGGGTGTGCCTGTGGACGAACTCGAGCGGATGGGTCGACAGGCCCGTATCTTCGGCGGCGAACGTCTGTCCCGCGTCGCTGACCTGGTCAGCCGCACGCTCGACGACATGACGGGCGCGACGTCTCCGCGTCTGCAGCTCGAGCTGATGATCGCGCGCGTGCTCGCATCAGAAGTGGCGCCCGCGGCCGGGTCGACGTCCGGCTCCGGCGCGCCGCCGTCGGTGGCGCCGGCAGCGTCTTCGCAATCTGCGCCGGCACCTTCTGCGCCGGCACCTTCTGCAGCGGCATCGCCGGCGCCAGCAGTGTCCGTAGCTGTGCCGGCTGCCGCAGCGCCCACCGAGCCTGCGCCAGCTACGCCGACCGCACCCGAGCCGTCGGCTGCGGAACCGGCCCGCCCTCGCCCGACCGGACCCGTGACGGTAGCTATGCTCCGCGACGCCTGGCCCGAGGTCCTTTCGACACTCGAGGACATCAGTCGCACCTCATGGCTTGTGGCGAGCAATGCCCGCGTCCACGCCTACGAGGGTGACGTGCTCACGGTGACCTTCCAGAGCCAGAGCGATGTGCAGAAGTTCCGCCAGCGCGGCGTCGCTGCCAACGCCAGCGAGGACCTGCGGACCGCGATCGACCGGGTCCTGGGCGTGCGGGTAAAGTTTCTCGCCCGCCTCGATGGCCCCGACCCTGCCCCGCCCGCGGACGAGCCGCCGCCCCCGGACGACGGTCCGCCCGATGACTCGCCGCCGGACGATCAGCCGCCCGCAGGATGGGTCGCCCGCGCTCCCGGGTCGGCCGCGCAACGTCCCGAAGCAGCAGATTCAGCGCCGGTTTCGGGGTCTCGCTTGGCTGCCACTCCGACTCCGGCACCGGTGACGGAGTGGGCGGTCGCCGCGATACCGCGAACAGCGGATGAGCCGCCCGTCGCGCTCGGCACGCTACGCGCCCCCGCACAGCTCGCCGTCGATGATGAACCCGAAGAGGCGGTGGCGTCGCCGGCGCTCGCCGGGCGGACTGTGCCCGAGCGTGAGGGACAGGTGCTGAGTGTCGACGAGCCGCCGATGCCCGACGAGCCCGACGTCGATGTGCTCGGCCCGGGCTCGGCGCAGACCACTCCCGCCCCGGCGCGCGCGACGCCCGCAGCCGCAACGCGCGGCTCCGACCGCTACGGCGAGGCGGTCGTCCGCCAGGTTCTCGGCGCGACCTTCGTACGCGAGGAACGCTTCGAACAGCCCACGAGGTTCAGCTGATGTACGACGGAATTGTTCAAGACCTGATCGACGAGTTCGGTCGTCTGCCGGGCATCGGACCGAAGTCTGCTCAGCGCATCGCCTTCCATATCCTGCAGACGCCATCGTTCGACGTGAAGCGGCTCGCGACGCTTTTGGCCGATGTGCGCGAGCGCGTCCGTTTCTGCGAAGTCTGCGGCAACGTGTCCGAGCAGGACCGCTGCAGCATCTGTCGTGACCCGCGGCGCAATCCCCAGGTCATCTGTGTCGTCGAAGACGCGAAGGATGTCGCGGCCATCGAGCGTACGCGCGAGTTCCGCGGGCTTTACCACGTCCTCGGCGGGGCGATCAGCCCGATCGATGGCGTGGGCCCCGACGATCTGCGTGTCACCGAACTGATGACGCGTCTCGCCGACGGTACCGTGCAGGAAGTCATCCTCGCGACGAACCCGAACCTCGAGGGTGAAGCAACCGCGACCTACCTGAGTCGGCTCCTGCTGACGCTGCAGCTGCGCGTCTCGCGTCTGGCCTCGGGCCTGCCGGTCGGCGGCGATCTCGAATATGCCGACGAGGTCACCCTCGGTCGTGCGTTCGAGGGTCGACGGACCCTGTAGCGGGAACGGCCCGCGGGTTCCTCCCAAGGTATCCGGTTCAGCGGAGGACTTCGACGAGCACGATCCACGAGATCAGCAATGCGACCGGGATCGCGACGATGGCCCCGACGGCTACCACAACGAGCCCTGCCGGCTCGCCCGCGATCAGCATTGCCGATCCCACGGCGTAGATCGCGGCGGGCAGGAAGTTGATGGCGGCACGCGGCACCTTGAAGCGGTTCTGCGGATCGGTGTCCTGGGTGATCGCACGCGCCGCGTGCGCGTTGAACACCATCGCGATCAGCGCCGAAACGAGCACCGCGGCCCCATAGGCGACAAAGGTGATCTCCGGGAACAGGGCCAAAGCGGAAGCCGTGATTGCGAGCACGAGCGTCGCGATTCCGGCGGCCAGGCGCGCAGTCAGAGAGCGCGATTTCACGATCTCTGCGATGTTGACGCTCGCCGCCACGATCACGAGGCCGGCCAGAGCCGCGGTCGCTCCGAGGATGCCGAGATTGAACTCGTTCCAGCCGAGGTCATCGAGAGTCATGCCCGCACTTTAGCGCGCTGCCCTAACGGCGCAGCCGAGCGCGGGCGCGAACGACGCCGCCGAGGGAGGCGCGCACCGGCTGCCCGAGGTAAATCCCCAGGGAGGCGCCGACGGCGAGGCTCACGCCGATCACTCCCGCCGCGGCCAGAGTGCCGAAACCCTCGAGCATGATCTGCGGATCGTCGCCGGACTCCACGATGCCGAGCAGACCGCGGAAGACTGCTGCCCCGGGCACCATCGGCAGGATCGCCGCAGTGGTGATGGCGACCGCGGGTACGTGCAGGCGATAGGCGGCGAGGACGCCGACGAAGCTGCCCGCGAACGCGCCGACACCGCTGGCCGCCGCGATCTCGAGACCGACGCCGGAGGCCGCGAGGAAGCCCAGCCAAGCCACGACGCTCAGAACGGCGCTGACCACGACGATCCGCAGTCCCGCTCCGTTGAAGACGGCGACCGCGATGGCGATCAGCGCGGCGCCCGCGAACTGAAGCGGTACGGGTCCGAGCGGTAGTGCGGCGCTCGGCGGTTCCATCGCGTAGCCGAGCACACGCGCAGTCTGCAGTCCCGCGAGGATCCCGAGCACGACGCCGAGCGTCTGGGTCATGAGCTCGAGGATGCGGCCGGTCGCGGTCAGCGCGAAACCGTCGATCGCGTCCTGTGCGGCGCCGACGACGGTGAGCCCGGCCAGCATCAGCACGACCCCGGAGGCGACGATCACCGAGGGCCGGACGCTGTCGCCGCCGGGTATCGAGGTCATCGCCAGGAGAGGAGTGAGCGCGGCGACGAGAGTAAGCACGAGAGCGGCGGCGATCTGACTGAAGAAGTACGGAACCGCGGCGCGCGAAAGCAGGGCCTGCGTGACCGCGGCGGCCCCCGCAGCGAAGAACGCCACAGCAACGGTGAGTGGGCCCGCTCCGAACATCACCGCGACACCCACGGCCAGAGCGGCCTGGGCGATGATGACGACTCCGGGACCGTAGCGGAAGGGCGAGCGTCGGATCTCGCGCAGCAGGGTTCGCGCGTCCGCGAGTTCGAGTCCGAGTGCGATCTCGGCGACCAGGGAGTGCAGGCGCCGGAGCTTGTCGTGGTCGGGCGCCGTCTGACGCACGACCCGAAGCAGAGTGAAGGGACGGGGCGCGCCACTGCGGTGGTGCGAGGCGGTGATGGAGTTATAGGTCACGTCGACATGCACCGGGCTGAGTCCGTAGGCCGCGCTCACTCGAACGATCGTCGCGGTGACGTCGCTCGCCGAAGCGCCCGTCGCCAGCATCGTCTGTCCGATTCGCACGGCGAGGTCAAGGATCCCGACGGCCATCGCATCGTCGATTACGGGAATCGCTTCGGTCGCGGTGTCGGCGGGAACCTCGCCTCGGATGAGCCCGCCGAGCGAGGGCAGGAGTCGGCGAAGATACTGGCGCATGGCCTATCGATCGTAGTAGCGGTCGGAGCATCCGTAAGATAGTTCGTCGGGCGCGGCATCCGAGCGCTCCTCATCCCCGGGAGTTTCATCGTGGCGCTGATCGTGCAGAAGTACGGTGGCTCGTCCGTCGCGGACGCAGAGAGCATCAAGCGCGTCGCCAAACGCATCGTCGATGCGCGGCGTGCCGGCGACGACGTGGTTGTCGCGGTCAGCGCGATGGGCGACACCACCGATGAGCTTCTGGACCTCGCCTCGCAGGTCGCGCCGATTCCCGCACCGCGCGAACTCGACATGCTGCTCTCGAGCGGTGAGCGCATCTCGATGGCGCTGCTCGCCATGGCGATCCACTCGATGGGCTTCGAGGCGCGATCGTTCACGGGCAGCCAGGCGGGAATGATCACGGATGCCACGCACGGCGCCGCTCGCATCGTCGATGTCACTCCCGTGCGTCTGCGCGAGGCCCTCGACGAGGGAGCGATCGTCATCGTCGCCGGTTTCCAGGGCTTCAACCGCGATACCCGTGACATTACGACCCTCGGCCGCGGAGGTTCCGACACGACCGCGGTCGCCCTCGCTGCGGCGCTGAAGGCGGACGTGTGCGAGATCTACAGTGACGTCGACGGCATCTTCACGGCGGACCCGCGCATCGTTCCCCGCGCACGCAAGCTCAACACCGTCACGACGGAAGAGATGCTGGAACTCGCGGCCAACGGTGCAAAGGTGCTGTACATCCGCGCCGTCGAGTACGCGCGTCGGCATGGCGTGCTCATCCACGCACGATCGACGTTCTCATCGTCCGAGGGCACCTATGTGCTCGACGAGAAGCGCCACGCGGCGCTGCAGCAGCAAGGAGATGGCATGGAAGAACCCATCGTCGCGGGTGTCGCGACCGACCTCGGCCAGGCCAAGATCACGGTCATCGGGGTTCCCGATGTGCCCGGCAAGGCGGCCGAGATCTTCAAGATCGTCGCCAAGTCCGGCGCGAACGTCGACATGATCGTGCAGAACGTCTCCGCTGCGGCGACGGGCCGCGCCGACATCTCGTTCACGCTGCCCAAGGCGGATGCCTCGCTCGCGCTCAAGGCCCTCTCCGGGGAGCAGGGCTCCGTCGGTTTCGAGAGCCTCGTACACGACGATCAGATCGGCAAGCTCTCCGTGGTGGGGGCTGGGATGCGTACCCACTCGGGCGTCTCCGCGACGCTGTTCGAGGCGCTGAGCGTACTCGGAGTCAACATCGAGATGATCTCGACCTCCGAGATCCGCATCTCGGTCGTCGTCCGTGCGGACGACCTCGCCGAGGCGGCGCGCGTCGTGCACCGCGCCTACGGGCTCGACGGCGAGATCGAGGCAACCGTGCACGCCGGCTCCGGCCGCTGACCCGCCCGCACCTTCCGCGACCGCGTCCCACTTTTTGGGGCGTATGTCCCACTTCGGCCCGCTTCAGCGCACCTAAAGCGAGCCAAAGTGGGACATGGCAGGGCGTGATGTCCAGCTATTTTTCCGTCCCGAGGCCCATAGCAGTTGAAAGTGGGACATGCCGGGGAGGACGCCTCGGAAGCACCTCGGTAGAATCGTCCCAATCCACGCCCCGAAGAAAGTTTCATCATGACCCGCATCTCAGATTCCGGACTTTCCGTCGCCGTCGTCGGCGCCACGGGACAGGTGGGCACGGTGATGCTCGAGATTCTCGCCGAGCGTTCGTTCCCGATTCGTGAGCTGCGCCTGTTCGCCACGGCCCGCTCGGCGGGCACGTCGCTCGAGTTCGGCGGACACAACATCGTGGTCGAGGATGTCGCGACTGCGGACCCCGCGGGCATCGACGTCGCCCTCTTCTCGGCCGGTGCGACCGGAAGTCGCGCGCACGCCCCGCGGTTCGCTGAAGCCGGCGCCGTCGTGATCGACAACTCCAGTGCCTGGCGCATGGACCCCGAGGTTCCGCTCGTCGTGAGCGAGGTCAACCCGCACGCGATCGCCGAGGCGCACAAGGGCATCATCGCGAACCCGAACTGCACCACGATGGCTGCGATGCCCGTGCTCAAGGCGCTCCACGCCGAGGCGGGGCTCGAGCGCCTGATCGTCAGCACCTACCAGGCCGTCAGCGGCTCGGGCATCGCCGGTGCCGAGGAACTGCTCGGACAGGTCGAGGGCGTGCTCGCACAGGGCGACACCCTGCGGCTCGTGCGGGACGGATCCGCCGTCGACTTCCCGCAGCCGGAGAAGTACATCGCCCCGATCGCGTTCGACGTGATCCCCTTCGCCGGCAACCTGGTCGACGACGGCGACAACGAGACCGACGAAGAGAAGAAGCTCCGCAACGAGAGCCGCAAGATCCTCGAGCTGCCCGACCTGCGCGTCGCGGGCACCTGCGTCCGCGTCCCGGTCTTCACGGGTCACTCGCTCAGCATCAACGTCGAATTCGCGAACGAGATCACGCCCGCGCGCGCACGCGAGGTGCTCTCGGATGCCCCGGGTGTGCAGCTCGAAGAGGTTCCCACCCCCCTCCAGGCAGCTGGCAAGGACCCCAGCTTCGTCGGACGCATCCGTGCCGATCAGTCGGCTCCCGCGGGACGCGGGCTCGTACTCTTCATCAGCAACGACAACCTGCGCAAGGGCGCTGCGCTCAACGCCGTCCAGATCGCGGAGCTCATTGCGGCTGGCCTGAGCGTCGACGCCTGAGTGTGTCGGGCGCGTAAGAACCGTCGACTTTTCGCTATCGGCGATGCCCTGACGTCCGAGCGTCCGGACCCACAGAACTAGACTTGTCCGGTGAGCGAAACAGTCGACGTCGTGCTCATCGGTGGCGGCATCATGAGCGCCACCCTGGGCACCCTCCTGCATCAACTCGAACCGGACTGGAAGATCGTTCTGGTCGAACGACTCTCGGATGTCGCGCTCGAAAGTTCGAACGCGTGGAACAACGCGGGCACCGGCCACGCGGCCCTCTGCGAGCTCAACTACATGCCGCAGGCGTCCGACGGATCCGTCGACCCCGCCAAGGCCGTCTCGATCAACGAGCAGTTCCAGCAGAGCCGTCAGTTCTGGGCGAACCTCGTCGAGCGCGGTGTGCTGAGCGAGCCGAAGACATTCATCAACGCCACACCGCACATGACTTTCGTGCGCGGCGAGAAGGATGTCGAGTACCTGCGCCGCCGCTACGAGGCTCTCAGAACGCAGCCCCTGTTCGCGGGCATCGAATACAGCGAAGACTCTCGCGTGATCAACCAATGGGCACCGCTGTTGATGCAGAAGCGCCGGAAGAGCGACGAGCCCTTCGCAGCGACGCGCGTTCCCGCGGGCACGGACGTCGATTTCGGTGCGCTCACCCACCAGCTGATCGATCATCTGCGTGACGACGGAGTCGAGGTCATCACCGACCGCGAGGTCCGCAATCTGAAGCGTCAGAAGGACGGGACGTGGCTCGTCAAGACCCGCAACCGGTTGGGGCGAACGCCCGGCGAGATCAACGCGAAGTTCGTCTTCGTGGGTGCGGGCGGGTGGGCGCTCAAGCTCCTCCAGCGTTCGGGTATCCCCGAGATCTCCGGCTACGGCGTCTTTCCGATCGGCGGGCAGTGGCTCAAGACCTCCAACCCCGAGCTGATCGCCCAGCACCGTGCCAAGGTGTACTCCCAGGCATCCGTCGGCGCACCGCCCATGTCGGTTCCGCACCTCGACACACGCGTCGTGGACGGCGAGGCATCCCTGATGTTCGGTCCGTTCGCGACGTTCAGCCCGAAGTTTCTCAAGAACGGTTCCGTGTTCGATCTGGTGACGCAGATCCGGCCGGCGAATCTGCTGCCGATGCTGAAGGTCGCTGTCGATAACCCCGGTCTCTTGAAGTACCTGATCGCCGAGCTGCTGAAGAACCATGGCAAGAAGATGGATTCGCTGCGCGAGTTCGTGCCGACGGCAAAGGACGAGGACTGGCAGCTGCTGAACGCCGGCCAGCGCGCTCAGGTCATGAAGAAGGACCCGAAGAAGATCGGCGTGCTGCAGTTCGGCACGGAGGTCGTCGCGGCGAAGGATGGTTCGATCGCCGGTCTGCTCGGAGCGTCGCCGGGTGCATCCACCGCCGTCTCCATCATGCTCGGGCTGTTGCAGACCTGCTTCCCCGACCGCATCGATCAGTGGAAACCGGAGCTTCGCGAGCTGATTCCCAGCTACGGCGAGACGCTGAACACCCGTCCCGATGTCGCGCGGGTCACGATCGAAGAGACCGCGGCGGCGCTCGCCATCACGGCCGTCTGATCTGGCTCCGACCCAGCTTCCGTAGACTCTGCGCGTGGCAAAACTGTACTTCCGCTATGGCGCGATGAACTCCGGCAAGTCGACCGCGCTCTTGCAAGCCGCGTACAACTACGAAGAGCGCGGCCAGCGGGTGCTGCTCGCCAAACCGGCGATCGACACGAAGGCCGACGACCAGATCGCGTCGCGCCTGGGGGTTTCGCGAACCGTCGATTTTCTCATCGAGCCCGAAGCCGATGCGGGTGGGCTGTTCCGTGCGGAGCGCGAGCGCTCGCGTGCCGGGACGGGTGTGGATGTCTCGTGCCTCCTGATCGACGAGGCCCAGTTCCTGACGCCCCGCCAGGTCGACGACCTGTTCCGCATCGCGATACACGATGACATCCCCGTTCTCGCCTACGGCATCCGATCCGACTTCCTGACGGCCGCGTTCCCCGGTTCGCGACGATTGCTCGAGATCGCCCATACCCTCGAAGAGTTGAAGACGATCTGCCGCTGCGGTCGGAAGGCGGTGTTCAACGGGCGGGTCATCGACGGTCGGTTCGTGTTCGACGGCGACCAGGTCGCGATCGACGAGGCCGGCGAACGCGCGGAGCATGTCGTGACGTACGAATCGCTCTGCGGTGCCTGCTATCTAGAGGAGTCGGGCGACCGGCTCAGCAGGTAGCGGCAATGGACGACGCGCCGCCCGGTTTAGGCTGAGAGCATGCGTGTTCTTCTCGCCGGCGGTGCCGGTTATATCGGTGCCCACACGGCCGTCGCACTGCTCGATGGCGGACACGAGGTCGTCCTGCTCGACGACCTCTCGGGCACCCACGCCGAGGCGGCTGCGCGCGTCGAGAAGATCACCGGGTGCCCCGCGCCGCTCGTGATCGGCGACGCCGCCGATGACGCGGTTGTCGAGCGTGCCTTCGACGAGTTCGGTCCCTTCGACGCGATCCTGCAGTTCGCGGCACACAAGGCGGTCGGCGAATCGACGCAGAAGCCGCTGCAGTACTACGCCAACAACCTGGGCACGACCTTCGCGCTGCTGCGGGTGGGGCTGGCCCGAGGCATCCGCTCCTTCGTCTTCTCGAGCACCGGTACCGTCTACTCCGAGCCGGAGGACCTGCCGTTCCGCGAGACGTCCCGTACGAGCATCGATCTCTCGAACCCGTACTCGAAATCGAAGCGGATGAATGAGGTCGTCCTCGAGGACGTGGCCCGGGTCAACCCCGAACTCGACGTCACGGTGCTGCGGTACTTCAACCCGGTCGGTGCGCACGAGAGCGGGCTGATCGGCGAGGACCCGGCGGGCATCCCGAACAACCTCATGCCGTATGTCTCGCGCGTCGCGATCGGTTCGCTCGAGCGCATCGGCGTATTCGGGAACGACTACGACACACCCGACGGCACGGGCCTGCGGGACTACATCCACGTCGTCGATCTCGCCGAGGGGCACGTCGCGGCGCTCGAGCAGGCGAAGCCCGGATACGCGGTCTACAACCTGGGGACCGGCGAGCCGGTCAGCGTGCTCGGCCTGATCGCCGCCTTCGAGAAGGCTGTCGGACACGAGTTGCCCAAGCAGTTTCTCGACCGGCGACCCGGCGATGTTGCGGCAACGTACTGTGACCCCGCCAAGGCGGCCGACGAGCTCGGCTGGACCACGCGGCTCTCGATCGACGACGCCTGTCGTGACTACTGGCGCTGGCAGCAGCAAAACCCGCACGGCTACGCCTCTTAGCGCTTGCGTCGTTTCGTCTCGCTACGCTCGCTCAACGACCGGGGCGCTCCTGCGCGGGGGCCACGGCACGAGCATTGACGTCGACTTCTGATACTCGGCGTACGCCGGATACTTGCCCGACGTGATTGCCTCGGTGAAGATCGTCGAGCCGATGAACAATACGGTCAAGAGGACGGCCCCGATGATCGACCAATTGATCGCGCCGCCCCAGAAGCCGAGTCCCGCTGCTACGGCTGCGGTTGCGCCGATCGCATAGAACGCCCACCATTGGGCCTGCTCGAAGAAGAAGTTCGGGTGCCGGCTGAAGCGGAAAAGCCCTGTGGTGAGGAATCCCTCGCCGAGATGTCCGCCCGCCCGGGCCTTGGCGCGATGGAAGTTCCACTGCTGCTGGTCCGCAACGGTCTCGCCGATGAGCAGCACGAGGAAAAGGATGGCGAACGCTGCGTCCCACACTCCGAGAGGCGCGTCGTACTGCCATGCGACCTGGGCGGGCAGGGTGATCAGCACCAGAAGGGCGTTCTGGTACAGCACGATGAAGAACAGGTTGAACAGCTGGAACTGCCAGGGCTTCATGCGTCCGCGTAGAATCGCCCAGCGGTAGTCCTCCATGCCGGAGTATCCGCCCTTGCGGGCGAAGTTGAACGTCAAGCGGGCACCCCACGCCGTGACGAGCGCGGCCATGACGACGAGGCGCGACGCATCCTTACCCTCGGCCAGCGCGGCACCCGCGAAGATCCAGACATACGCGATCGGCACGATCGACCAGATGCGGTCGACCCACGAGGTGTCCTTCGTGATCAGCGACAGGATCCAGCAGGCGGCGCTGACAGCGGCGGCGACGATGACGACGAGAGCGAGCGGTTCCACGGCGTCAGCATAGCTCCGGCTACCGAATCGGTAGCGTCGGAAGGAGCGCGTCGAGGTACTCGACTGTCTCTTCCCACCCGTCGACCGCGTGGCAGGGTACTCCGAGCGCGAGCACGGGGTAGTCGTTGCCATCCGGGTCGAGCCGATCGCCGACGAAGAGCATCTCACCGAGGGGGATACCGGTGTGCTCGGCGAGCCGCGTCATCCCGTAGGCCTTGTCGATGCCGCGGTGCGTGATGTCGACCGACGTCGAACCGCCCGATCGCACCTCGAGGTCGGGAATGCGGGCGGCGACAGCGTCGCGGAGGGCGGACTTGCGGGATCCCGTCGGGTCCCAAGCGACCTTCGCCTCGAGAGGCGCGCGCTGACCGAGGGCGGAGAAGGTGATCTGCGAGCCGCGATCTTCGAGGATGTCGCCCCACGGCTTCGACTCCCACAGTCCGAGTCGTCGGGCCTCTTCCTCGACGGCCGAGATGGCGCGCGTCTTCTCGTCATCGGTGAGGGAGTGCGCGTAGATCGTGTCGATCTGGCCGCTCGCGTCGAACCGGTAGTACTGCGTGCCGCAGGTGGGCATCAGGTGCATGTGCGCGAGTGCTTCGGGCGAAGCATTCGGAAGACGTTCAACGACCTGGCTGCGGAACTGGCCGAGTTGACCGCCGGAGATGATCGCGACTTCGACACGCTCGGCGAGAGCGAGAAGATGTACGCCGACCGCTTCCGGGATGGGGCTCTTCGAGGGAGCGAGCGTGTCGTCCAGGTCGAAAGCGACGAGTCGGATCTTCGCGAGTGCGTCGGTCATCGTGCTCCAGGTTCGATTCGGGAGAGGAACGAAAAAGGAGGGCCGCCCGTGGCGACCCTCCTCATCTGTCGGGGTGACAGGATTTGAACCTGCGGCCTCGTCGTCCCGAACGACGCGCGCTACCAAGCTGCGCCACACCCCGTGGCAACCCTCCGAGTCTACCCGAACTCCCCCGTCCGCCCGAACCGCGTCACACGCGAGCGATCAAGGTCACCAGGGTGGCCTCGGGTCGGCAGGCGAAGCGAACCGGAGCGTAAATCGAATGGCCGAGTCCAGCGCTCACGTTCAGGGGCACCTTGCGGCCGCCCCGTGCCCACGTGGAGAGGCCCCGTGCTTGTTTCAGGGGGATGTCGCAGTTGGCGACGAGCGCTCCGAAACCCGGAAGGCGCACTTGGCCGCCGTGGGTGTGGCCCGCGAAGATCGCCTCGGCTCCGCCATCCGTGAAGGTGTCCAGGACTCGTCGGTAGGGCGCGTGCGCCACACCGATCGTGAGAACGGCCGACGTGGTTCCCTCTTCGCGCAGGCTCTCGATCATCCCCGGGACCAGATCGAGGCGGTCGTCGTCGTGGTGCGCGTCGCCCACGCCGAATCCGTTGATCCGGAGGCCCGCCACATCGACTGCCCCGAACGTGTTGTCGAGATTCGTCCAGCCCAGGTTCTCCGTGAAGTAGTCCTCCATGGCCGCGACATCGAGTCGCGGTGGGTTCTGCTTCCGGCGCGACGGGCCGAGAAAGTAGCGGAGGGGATTGCGGGGTGTGGGGCCGAAGCTGTCATTCGAGCCGTGCACAAAAAAGCCCGGCGTGCCGCGGAAGCCGGCGAAGGCCGCGCGCACACCGCGCAGCCCGTCGGTGTGACCCATGTTGTCGCCCGTGTTGACGATCAGATCAGGCCGGAGGGACGCGAGTGAGGTAATCCATGCCTGCTTGCGACGCTGCCACGGGGCCATGTGGACGTCTGAGATGTGCAGCACACGGACGGGTGTCGAGCCCGCGGGCAGGATGGCCAGTTCGACCCGCCGGAGCGTGAACAGATACCGCTCGACGCCGATACCCCAGACCGCCGCGGCAGCGCCGAGCGCGCCCGCGGCTGCCAGGGCGCGCAGGCCCTGACGGGAACGCGGGGTCACGAGCAGGTGTCGCGCTCGAAGGTGATCGCCAGTTGCGCGTTGCGGTTCACGATCGAGCCGGCGCCTGGGGCGACCGAGGTGACGATGCCGGGTCCCGTGGCCCCTTCCTTCACGACACACGTCTCCGCGGGGTTGCGTCCGAACGTGCCACGGATGCTGTCGACCGCCTGCTGGCGATTCATGCCCACGACGTTCGGCACGGCGACGCCTTCGCCATTGCTCGGCGAGATCGTCACGGTCGTACCGCCGCTCACGCGGCCGGCTCCGGGATTCTGGCTTTCCACGGTTCCGGCGGCTTGCGTGCTGGTGACAGCGTCACCGACGACCACCGAGAACCCGGCTGCCTCGAGCGTTGCGACGGCCTGGTCGACCGACTGGCCGACGACGTTCGGTAGATCGATCAACACCTGCCTCGTGAGGTTCGAGTCGGGTGTCGCGAAGCGGTCGCCGCCATACTTGGCGTTCGCGGCGCCCTGCATGTCGGGCCAGATCGAATGGCGCATGCGCCAGAGGGAGTAGCCGTTTGCCGAATTGCGGTCGAGGCGCTGCTGTCCCTTGACGTTTCCCACCCAGACGACGGTCGTCACTTTGGTGCTGCTGCCGTCCATCCATGTCTGGTATTGCTCGTGGATACCGGTCTTGCCGAATACCGGGACGCCGTCGCCGATTCGGGAGGATGCAGCCGAACCGCCGTTGATGACACCCTCCAGTGCGAATGCTGCTGTCGACGCGACGGATTCGTCGAGGACGCGGTTGCAGGTCGTATCGGGGAGAGGAAGTGCCTCTCCGTCCGAGTTGTAGACCGCATCGATTGCCTTCGGGGGGCAGTAGACGCCGTTGCTCGCGATGGTCGCGTACGCGGCCGCCATGTCGATGGGGGCGATGTTCTTCGAGCCGAGGATGTCATACGGCACGTTGACGGCTTCGCTGATGCTCTCGTTGCCGATGTACGTCTTGTAACCGTTCGCGTACTCGACGCCGAGACGGTCGGCGATCTTGTTGGTGTCGCAGACGCTGACCTTCTCGCTCATTGCGAGGAAGCCCGTGTTGAGCGAGTCGGCGGTGAACTTCATCGGGGTGCCGTTGTAGCCGCCCACCCCCTCGAAGTTCTTCACCTCGCCGGAAGAAACGCGCTGAGTGCCGCCGTCGCAGTCGGTCAACACCGTGAAGTTCCGCTGGCGGCCGTTGATGACCTCGTTGACGGAATGGCCGTGTTCGAGCCAGTTCAGCAGGGTGAAGAGCTTGTAGGTCGAGCCCGGGTTGAAGCCGTTCGATCCACCGTTGACGTAACGGGTGTTGTAGTTGATCGAGGTGTACGACGCGTCAGCCGCCGACTGGTCCGCATCCTGCGTGTACTTGCGATTCTGCACCATCGACAGCACACGCCCGGTGCCAACTTCGAGCTGCACGCCCGTTGAGCCGAGGTCGAGGTTGGGGTGAGTCGCCGGGACGATCGAGATGGCCTGCTCTGCGGCCGCCTGAAGATCCAGGTCGAGGGTCGTGTAGATCTTGAGTCCACCGCGGCGAAGAGCGTTGCTTCGATCATCAGCGGTCTCTCCGAACGCGACATCGTTGAGCACGATCGTTCGGACATAGTCGCAGAAGTACGCGGACCCGCCCGCCTGCTGGCAGCCTTGTACAGTCGGGTTGATGTTGGGGGTGATGACCTCGGCCTTGGCCGCGTCGTACTGCTCCTGGGTGATCTTGCCCTCGGTGAGCATCTGACGCAGCACATAGTTGCGACGATCCGTCGTGTCGACGTAGCCGTCCGCGGCACCGTTGCGCTCGCGCTCGGGCTTGTCGATGCGGTAGGTGTTCGGGTTCTGCACCATGCCCGCGAGGGTCGCGGCCTGCGAAAGTGTCAGGTCGGACGCGTTGACCCCGAAGTAATATTGCGCCGCAGCCCCCACACCGATGTTGAGCCCGCCGAAGTTGGCGATGTTCAGGTATCCGAGCAGAACGTCGTTCTTGGAGTAGCGCTGCTCAAGGGCGATTGCGTAGCGCATCTCCTGGATCTTGCGCTGATATCCCTCAACGCCCACGCTTCTCGTGGCGTCATCCCAGCACGCCAGAAGCTCCTCTTGCGTGGGTGCTTCCTTCTCGCACCTCTGCACCAGGACGTTCTTGACGTACTGCTGGCTGATCGAGGATCCACCCTGCGTTTGACCACCCTGCGCATTGCTCAGCAGCGCGCGGGTGGTGCCGATGAGGTCGACCCCACCGTGTTCGTAGTAGCGGGGATCTTCGCTCGAGAGAATCGCGTCGTACATGACGGGCGCAATCTGCTCATAAGTGACGGGCACGCGGTTCTGGTCGTAGAAGCGGGCAAGCAACACTTCGCTGCCGTCGCTCTGCTTCGCGTAGATCTCGCTCTGCTGCATCAGATCATCGATCTCGAGGTAGCTCGGCATGTTGTCGAACATCGTGATCGCGCTCGACGCTGCGGCGCCCGATACGGCGATGGCCGGCGTAACGGTGGCGGTCACCAAGAGGCCAGCGACTGCGCTCAGGCCTACGAGGCCGGCGAGTCCGCCGAGCACGCCCGTAGCCGTCCGATTCTTATCAGGCATAGGGTTGATCGTAAGGGAGTTAGCTGAGCGATGACCGAAACACCTCGCGCGTGCCTCCCGTTCGGAAACGATCCGACCACCGCGATCTCGGGAGTGCGATGACCACCTGGGAGTACCTGACTACTCCGCTGCTGATTCACAACACGGCAGCGATTCTGAACAACTGGGGCAAGCAGGGCTGGGAGCTGGTGCAGGTCGTCGCCGGGCCCGAGGGTGGCCTCGTTGCGTACCTCAAGCGTCCCGTCGGAGGATCGGATGCCTCGGGCAACGCCGGTCTTGCCGCTGCGGCCGGAGCCTCCCGCCAATTCGAAGGACAGTGACTCCGTGAGCGTTTCTGCGAAACTCGCCGAACTCGGCATCGAGCTTCCCTCCGTCGTGCCGCCCCTCGCGGCGTACGTGCCCGCCAAGGTGCACGGCGGCCTGGTCTACACCGCTGGCCAGCTGCCCTTGATCTCGGGCAAGCTTCCCGCGGCAGGCAAGGTCGGCGAGGGGCCGGGTCTCGTCTCGGGGGCCGACGCCCAGTCCTACGCGCGTCAGAGCGCCCTCAACGCCATCGCGGCTGCGGCTGCGGCCGTTGGTGGCGTCGACAAGCTCACGGGCGTCGTCAAGGTGACGGGGTTCGTGGCATCGGTGCCCGACTTCCTCGGTCAGCCGGGCGTCATCAACGGCGCGAGCGAGGTCCTCGGCGAGATCTTCGGCGACGAGGGCAAGCACGCCCGCTCGGCCGTGGGCGTGACCGTGCTGCCGCTCGACAGCCCCGTCGAGGTCGAGGTCATCTTCTCGCTGGTCTGAGCCCCGTGTGTGATCCTCAGCCCGTGAAGCGGGCGAGGAACGCCCGGGTGCGCGCCTCGCGCGGTGTGCCGAGGACCTCTGCGGGCGTGCCCTGCTCGAGCACGCGTCCTTCGTCGAGGAACAGCACGCGGTGCGCGACGTCGCGGGCGAACGCCATCTCGTGGGTCGCCATGAGGATGGTCGTGCCTTCTTCCGCGAGCGCTCGCACCAACTCGAGCACCTCACCGACCAGCTCGGGGTCGAGCGCGGAGGTGATCTCATCCAGCAGCAGAACCTCGGGGTCGGTGGCGATCGCCCGGGCGATCGCCACGCGCTGTTGCTGGCCGCCGGACAGGCGGTCGGGGTGTTCGGCAGCCTTGTCGGCGAGCCCGACGCGCTCGAGGATCGCGCGGCCCCGGGCCTCGGCATCCGCTCTCTTCTCGCGGCGCGCGACCCGCGATGCCAGTGTGACGTTGTCGAGCACCGAGAGGTGAGGGAAGAGGTTGAAGCCCTGGAACACGAACCCGAGACGTGAGCGAACGGCGTTCGCCTGCACCCGCGGGTCGGAGATGTCCTCGCCCGCCAGGAGAATCCGGCCGTCATCGATCGGTTCGAGCAGATCCAGGCAGCGCAGAAGGGTCGACTTGCCGGATCCGCTGGCCCCGATCACGGCGACCACCTCGTGTTTCGCGAGATCGAGGGATACGCCCCGCAGCACCTCTTTCTTCTGGGGTCCGTCGCCGAACGACTTCCAGAGATCGATTGCCGACAGTAGCGCGGTCACAGCAGCGCCCCCGTCTGTTCGCGCGCGCGGAGCCGTGCCGCATACCAGTCGGTGAGTCGGATGGTGGGGATGGCGAGCAGGATGAACAGGATGCCCGCGACGATGTAGGGCGTGAAGTTGTACGTTTGCGCGCCTTCGATCCTGGCCGCGAGTACGGCGTCGGTCGCTCCGAGAATCGAGATGAGCCCGACATCCTTCTGCATCGCGACGAAGTCGTTCATGAGCGGCGGGGTAATGCGCCGGAACGCCTGGGGGAGCACCACGCGGCGCAGGGTCTGCGGATAGCTGAGCCCGAGTGCCCGCGCCGCGAGCCGCTGCGACGGATGAACGGATTCGATGCCCGCACGGATCACCTCCGACACGTACGCGGAGTACGTCAGCGTGACGGCGATGGTGCCGAGGTAGAGCGGATCGATCCGCACGTTCGTGATCGTCGGCAGTCCGAATCCGACGAGGTACAGCACGATGATGAACGGCAGACCACGGAAGATGTCGGTGTAGGCGGCGGCGATGGCGCGCAGCGGCAGAAAGAGGGGCCCCTGCAGCGTGCGCAACAGGGCAATGAAGAGCGCCACGGCGGACACGGTGATGACCGACAGGCCGAGGACCTGGAGGTTGAGAAGGAACCCGTTCCAGACAGCGGGAAGGGCGTCCGAGGCGATCGCGGGATTGAAGAACGCCTGCTGCACCCCGGCCCAGCCCGGTGTGTTGATGACCGTCGCCCAGACGATGAGCGCGAACGCCACCGACGATGCCACCGCGACGAGCACCGAGCGCCGAGACTGGCGTGCTCGGTATGCACGGCGCTCGAGTTCGAGCCCGCTGGGGGAGTGGACGCTCACGGCTCGACGGTACCCGAGAGACGGCGGGTAACCCCGCGGCGCCTCACTGCAGCAGTGTGACGCCCTGGCCCGCGCCGAGCCATTCGTCGGTGATCTCGGCGAGCGTGCCGTCCTCGCGCAGCTTGTCGAGCGCCGCCGAGACGCGCTCGGTCAGCGCCGAGTCCTTGGGCAGCACGACGCCCCATTCATCCGGGATGCCTCCGGCGGGCAGCTCTCCGACGATGAACGAGTCTTCGATGTACATCGCGGTCGCGAGGTACGCGGTGGGCAGGTCGATCACGAACGCGTCGATCTGACCCGCGTTCAGGGCGGCCACGACATCCTCGTTCGATCCGAACATCTGCGGCGCCGTGGCGGGCTCCACGACCTCCTGGAGCGTCTGCGCGCTCGTCGAACCGGCCATTGCACCGATCGTGAGGTCCTTGAGTCCGTCGATCGAGTCCACTCCGTCGGCCGCGCCGCCCTCGACCGCGACGATCGCCTGGCTCGCGGAGTAGTACGGGGTGGAGAAGTCGACCGCCTGCTTGCGCTCGTCGGTGATCGTGTACTGCTGGATGTTGAAGTCGAAGTTCTTGGGCCCCGGCGCGATCGCGGCCTCGAAGCTCGTGCGCACCCACTCGATGTCCTCGGGCGCGAAGCCGAGCTCCTCGGCGATGGCGTAGGCAACTGCTGCCTCGAATCCTTCGCCCGACGAGGGGTCGTCGTCGATGACGTACGGGTAGTACGCGATGTCGCCGGTCGCGATCGTCAGTTTGCCCGGGGTGACGTAGCCCGCGTCCGGGTCGCCGGAGGCGCCGCCGTCGCCGGATCCGCCCGCACAGCCCCCGAGGGCGAGCGCGGCGACCGTGATTCCGGCGGCGAGAGTGAGCAGACGGGATCGCGACATGTTGTCTCCAAGGCGAGGGGATGTGCCCGGACGCTGTGGGCCGGTGCGCTTCTATTCTCGCTGTCGTCCGATCGAGCCGGCGCACGCGGCGACGGATTGTTACACCGAGTCCGAAATTGATGCATGAGCCAGGCGGGATTGGATTTCGACGAATTTCGTTTTACGATATTCGCATGAGTGAGCGAGAGACGATCAGGGGTGAGGTCGTCACCGAAGAGCAGATCGCCGCATGGGCTGCCGAAGTAGAAGTCGGCTACGACGTCGAGGTGCTCAAGAGGCGGGGGCGGGGCCGACCGGGGCGCGGTGCGGATCCGTCGCAGGTCGTCGCCCTACGTCTGACGAGCGATGAACTCCAAGCACTCGATGCTCGCGCGGAACGGGAGAAAAAGTCGCGTTCTGAACTCATTCGGGAGGCAATTGCGGCGTACGCCGCGTGAAAGTTCACGACTCCGCGCGCAAGTACGGCATCGGCGACGAAGACATCGTTCAGGCCGCGCGCGGGGCCGTTTGGGTCGAGCTGCTGGATGAAGAATCGCCAGCCTGCCGGCTACGACTGGGGTTCGACACGCGGCGGCCGACTTCTCGAGACCGTGGTTCTTGTCTTCGATAGTGGCAACGAACTTGTCATCCATGTGATGAGGGCGAGGCCCGATCTGGTGGACCTGCTGCCTTAGCTGTCGAGTGAGACAGTCGGGTCCAAGTCGGGAGCTAAGGCTCGTCAATCACCTCCCCGGCGGAGAACGCTCGATCTGCGAGATGCCGCAGGAGTTCGCTCCGGACCTCGGGTCGCGAGGGGTAGGTCAATACACGCCCGGGTTGGGTCGAGATACTTCGCGACTCCTGTCGGCTGTGGTTTGGGCGTACTCGCGGCCAGGACATCCGAGAACCGCGTCACGGTCACGTCCTCTACCTTGCATTTCGAGACATCCGGGTGGGCCCTGCGACCCTGCACGATACGCGCATGACGTTTCCGCCGCCGATTCGCCGACTCGACGACTCGCGGCTCAGAATGGTGGCCTCGATGACGTATCGGGCACGAATCCGACCGCAATCGGGGGAGGCTTGTCGATGTACGAGTTGCCGCCGGGCGAGATCCACTCGAGTACGCCGCGGGGGTGATGGATGACCCGCCATGGTGTTTCGCCCTTCAGGGTGTGGTGTCGTCGGCAGAAGCAGGCGAGGTTGCAGTGCGACGTCTTTCCGCCGAGGGCATAGTCCTGCCCATGATCGACATCACATCGGTGTGCGGGCATGCGGCATCCGGGAAACCGGCAGTGGGGATCTCGAGCCCGTAGGTATCGGGTCAAATCCGCGGATCGTGTGTATCGGTCAACGGCGAGGACGCCGCCGGTGATGGGGTCGGCGAGTATTCGTTCCCACCCGGGGACATTCGCCGCCAAGATTCGGGCTGTGTCGATGTCGACCGGTGCTCGACCAACCAGTTCGGCCGGGTCGGTGGTCACGCCGGCGAGCGCGAGGGCGGGGACGGTGACGTTGACGATCGCGCGGATGGATGCCAGGCCGCCGAAACCATCGCCGAGTCCCTCGCCGGTTTCGGGGTTGATGGTGTGGGTGAGGACGATCTCGGCCAGCAGGTCGGCGCGGATCTGATCGAGCGTGCGGGGGTCGCGTTCCGGCTCCCTCTCGTTTCCGTCGACGTTGCCATCTCCACTGTCGTGAGTTCCGCGCGCCGAGTCGGCTGCGTCGTCGCGAGCTTTGCGTGCCATCTGCGAGAGCATGTCGTGGATGCCGTAGACGGGCACGGCGGGCCCGCGTAGGACAAGTTCGGCCATGCCGTCGGCTTCGTCGCGAACCCACACGCCCCGCCCCTTGCGGGCCTCTTTGTGTCGCTCGGCGAATGTTGTCGGTTGGACCCGCTCGACGAGCCGGGCGAGCGACGCGTTCAGCCGGCCGGGAGTTGTCGATTCGGCCTGCGAGATCGCCTCCGACTCGAAGACGGCGCGGATGCCTTCGTCAGAGAGCTTGGTTCCGTGATCCACGATCACGCGGACATGCCCCAGCGCGATTCGCCCGTCGGACAAAGCCGACAGCGTCTCGGCGAACCGTGTAGAGATCGTGTAGGCGTCGTCGAGTCGACGCTGCACGGTGCGGTCGGACTGGTTGACCCGCACCGCCAATTCGGCTGCGATCGCCCGCAACGGTAGCTCTGCGTCACGCGAACTCATTCGCGGCAATTCGGACATACGTTCGAAAGCTGTCTCAGCGGCCCGCGCAAGAACACGAACCACCTCAGCTTCCGCTGCCGCAACGGCGGCAACCGCGACTGCGTAATCCTCGGCCAATTCGGCGGCAACGACGTCGACGTCGTCACCCCGCAAGCCCGATGAATTCGTATTCATGTTCTATACTCTACGAACCTGCGCCGACATTTCGTCCCCGAAAAGTGCCCGATACGGCCTCACATCGAAACTTTGTTCGTTAGATCTCTCTCATGATTGGCGGGCTTCTCGCGAATGATGGAGAGCGCCGAACCCGAACCCGCGACCAACGGATCGAGAGCATGTCCCGCTCAAGGTCAGTGACTGCTACGGAGGTAGTGTGAAGACACCGTGGGCCCCGTGGGGCTCGAACCCACGCAGGTGCATATCTTGCCGTTGTCGATTGAAGGAAATCGTTGATTTCCCGCGGTTACCGGACCCCTCAAGTGACACTCAGAAACATCAAAATGCGTATAGATGTTGTCAAAGTGTTGTCACGCGACGCGAGGTTAGGGCCGCGACCTCGTCGTCGACCGCCCGTTCAGGATCACTTTGCGAGAGAAACCGTGTCGGGAGTCAGTAGTGGTCGCGGGCTTGGAGAATGATGACGTGACTATCGGTGACGTAGTAGACCAGGCGGTTCTTGTCATCGATTCGGCGTGACCACGCCCCCGAGAGAATGTGCTTGAGCGGTTCCGGTTTGCCGATCCCAGCGAAGGGATCGCGCATCACATCTGCGATCAGTTGATTGATGCGCTTCAGAGTCTTGCGATCCTGCGTCTGCCAGTAGACATAGTCCTCCCACCCGTTCGGGTCGAATCCGATCGTTCGCGTCACGCGTCGAGGAGGTCGTGCTGTTCGAACTCTCCGCGGCGGGCGCGCTCGATTGCGGCGAGCAGCCGGTCAGCGTTGGCGGGGTTTCGGAGCAAGTACGCAGTTTCGGTCATCGCGTCGTAATCGTCCTTCGACAGAAGGACGGCGTTTCCGTGACGCGACACGACCTCGACGGCCGTGTGGTCTTCGTTGACCTGCTGAATGAGGCCGAAAAGAGTCTTGCGCGCCTCGGTCGCGGTGATTGCAGACATAGCCGCCTCCCTAAGTGGTACATCAAAGCGTACCACTTCACAATCACCGGGCTTGGTGAATCCACTGCGAGCATAAAGTCGGCGCGGCCGGATCGGTCAGCGGACTTCTTGCGCCTGCTCTTGGACGTCGACCAGCCAACCCGATATCGTGCGTCGACGCTGCTCGGACGGTGGATCAGCTGCGAGATCTTCAGTGGACGGAAGCTGCTGGGTTTGATCGTTGACGGGTTGCCTAATGCCTTGCGCCGCCGTCAGCTTGGCCGTCCCGGGTACTGGCACAATCTCGATCACGTACCGCGACGGTCGTGTCCCCCAGAACGCGCCCTCTCCGGACGTGCGACCGACCATCGGCCAGTCGCCGCCGTTTGGCGGCCTGGTCGCGTCCGGCGGTGCGCCGTCGCCGGGTCGGCGCAGCGACAGTCGCTCTACGACCTCGCGCGTGACCATGTAAACCGCCACCACTCGGCCGCGCACCCGATCGGGAGAGTCCTCCTCGTGGTGCGACTCCATTGCATCTGCCGTGGCGAGGACCTCCGGACCGAGGACGCCGGCCAGGGCCGGGGGCACCGCCCGCGACCCGATACCGAAGTCGACCTCGTCTCCCCGGCCGAACGGATCACCGCAGCATGCCCACTCCCACTCGGACAGCCACACGCGCCTCATGGCCGCAACGCTAACCCGACCCGTTCGTTTGCACACGTTGTCGCATTCGCGGATCCGTATGCGGGCAGCGTGGCTCGGTTGTTGACGATCGTCTCGCTCAGCGGACGTCGAATAGTTGTCGCGTGCTCGGGTGAGGGGTGGACGGACATCACGGGGAGCGCTGCGGGTGACCTAACCTCGACCTTTCATGGTCGTTGTGAGCGGGGTCGAATGAGCGTGGGTGCGCTCGCTTGAACCTGATTCTGTCGTCTGGGTACGACAATGAGTCGCGTGTCGCTGCGTGGGCGGGGTTCCGGTCCGGGGCGGTGCTGTCGTGGGTGGACTGAAGGCTGCCGGCGTCAGCCGGGCGCCCGCGCGTGAGCGCGCAGCCCGGTGATCGCCGCGAGGGCCGTGGCGACCCAGGTTGCCCGGTCGGAGAGGTGCAGGGTCGTGCGCCGGCCGTGCCGCGCGATCGCTGCCGGGATGGAGAACAGCCGCAGCCGTAACCGTTTCGGTTCCCACCGGCGGGCGGCATCGGTGGGGTGCGCGAGCATTCCCATCCAGGCCATCAGTTCGGACGCGAGGGCCACGAGGTGGCACCAAATGCGGTTCTGATCGAACGCTTTCAGGGGCAGGTTGCGCAGTCCGGTGTCTTTCGCGATACGGATGCGGTCCTCGCAGCGCGCCCGCCGACGGTGCCGCAGCTCGAGGGCGGCGAGTTGCCCGCGGGCCGTGTTCGTGGCGAACGCGGTCAGGCGGTAACCGTCGACGTCATCGAACCGCAGTTGCGCGCCGGGGTGTGGTCGTTCGCGGCGCACGATGACACGCATCCCTGGCGGCCATTTCGTGAGGTCGAGGATCCCGGTGAACTCGGCGACATCCGCACCCGGGCGGCCTTCTTCGGCCGCGTTGTAGGCCGGTGCCCACACCTTCTCGGGGATCTTCCGATACAGCTCCGGGGTGAACTGAGGGAGCGTGAACCCCACCGAATACGCCAACCGGCGCCCGCTGAGCCACTTCACGAACTCGTGCGTTCCACCGGCACCGTCGGCGCGGATCAGCACGCTCTTCCCCGGCCGGGCCGAACCTCCGGGCAACTGCGCGAGCGCTTGTTTCACGACGTCGATGTGGTCCGCGGCGGTGTTCGAGCCGGCGTTGCCCGGGCGGAGCTTGATCGCGAGCGCCTCACCCGCCCCGGGTTTCCCGTGGTCGAGAAACGCGCACAACGGATGAAAGCCGAAGCCGCGCTTGTATGTCGGTGCGGCGTGTTCTTTCTCGGAGTGCGCGGTGATCAACGTCGCATCCAGATCGATGATCAGCGGGTCCTTCACCGTCGCGGCGTGACCGGGCGCGTGCTCACCGGCCAGCGACCACGCCCGCTCCCGAGCAGTGGCTCTCGCGGTGTTGATCGCAGCGATCGCGCGGTCCGGGTCAGCAGCGAGGGCCGCGATCGTGCGGGACACCGTCGGGTCTGATGCGACCGGCCCGAACACCCCTGGCTCGCCGCGGAGCACCCCGATGTCAGCGAGAGCGTCACCACCCAACGTGAGCGCGATCGCAAGATCCACGACAACTTTCCCGGGATCATGGATCGCAAACGGCTTCCGCCACGGCCCGAGAGCCTCGGACAGCGCCCGGTCAAGACCAGTGGCGCGTGCGGTTTCGGTCAGCAGCACACCGCCCGCTTGACCGATCGCGGACACCCTCGCGGTGTCAACATTCACGCGGGGATACGCTCCGGTATTCTTCACCCTGAAGGTGCTCCTTCTTGCGGATCAATACGACTCTCGACAAGCCTTATTCTCCCAGGTCAGGAGCACTTTCCCTATCCACCACGCACGGTCGCCGGACCACAAGCGTGAAAGCCCGAGGCTAACGAAGGGGGCGGGCCACGGGCATTTCCGGATCGGATGGTCCCGTGACGACGAGCCAGTCGTCCGTGGAGACGGTCGCTGTCACTGCTTCGGATGCGGGGCCAGGAGCATCACATGAGCAAGCGACGAACTCGCACAAGATCGTGCACCGGGGTGACGGCATCCCGACCACGTAAGCTTCTGCGTATGAATGCTGCGCGTCGGCTGGTGCAAGTGACGGCGACTGTCACCGGGGTGGTGCTGCTGATCGCGGGTTGTGCAGCAATCAGACCCGAAGCCGTCACTCCGTCCCCCTCCGCCAGCGCTGCGCGCCAGCTTGGGCCTGAGGCCTTCGCTGCAGAGATCGCCAGCGGCGACCGGTTCGTGGTCAACGTACACACCCCCGACGAAGGCGGGATCGACGGCACGGACGCCGATATCCCGTTTGACCAACTTGAGGAACGCGTGTCCGAGCTGCCGCAAGAAAAGGCGGCCGCGATCGCGGTGTACTGCATGACTGGACGGATGAGCGAGATCGCAGTCGATACCCTCGCCGGAATGGGCTACGTCGACCTGGTAGAGCTACGCGGGGGCATGGTGGCCTGGGAGGCCGACGGGCGGACCCTGATTTCTCCGGCCGCCGAGTAGGTATCGACCTAGATGAGTGAGTCCGTTTGGCTGGGTCGGCGTGGATGCTGTTAATCGTTGACGGAGGGTCTTAACCTGCTCGGGATCGCGTCGGATCGGAAATGGATCCGATACGCGCACGCTCACCTGAAGGGCATGTTCCCGAACCTGCCCGGCCAGTCCGGGTGGGGCAAACGCGTCCGCCAATCCACCGGGCTTCTCTCTGCGGTGATCACCGAGCTGGCCCGTGACACCCCGTCCTGGGGTGAGGTCACCCGGCTGGTGGACTCGACCCCGTTACCGTGCGGGAAATCGCGGGAGACCGTGAAACGCTCAGACCTTGCCGGGCACGCCGACTACGGATACTGCGCATCCCACTCCCGATACTTCTGGGGCTTCCGGCTCTATCTGATCTGCACTCCCGACGGAATGCCCGTGGTCTGGGGACTCGCGAGCCCGAAGATCGGTGAACGCGAAGCCACCCAAGCGATGCTCGACCACGACAGACACCTCATCCAGCCTGGACAGG
Source organism: Microbacterium sp. HM-570 (assembly GCF_054165885.1). Classification (NCBI taxonomy): domain Bacteria; kingdom Bacillati; phylum Actinomycetota; class Actinomycetes; order Micrococcales; family Microbacteriaceae; genus Microbacterium; species Microbacterium sp. HM-570. The sequence goes on along the minus strand of NZ_CM135111.1, from coordinate 1,152,160 downwards.
TGATCATCGGCGACAAAGGCTTCGCTGGGAAGCAGTTGGAGGACTTCGTCACCAACGAACTCGGCGCGCACCTTGTCCGCCCCGACCGCAAAGACGAGACCCCCAGGTTCGGGAAGCTCGGAGGCATCCGACAATGGGTCGAGTCCGTGTTCGACACCCTCAAAGGCCAACTCACCCTCGAAGACCGCGGCGGCAGAACCCCCGCAGGCGCCGAGCTTCCGCCATGGAGCACGATTCGCGGCGGCCCGAGGAGTCCGGTCGCCGTTGTCGATGCGGCCGCTTCCGTGAGAGTTGTCCCACGGTCTTTCTTTACTGTGTAGGTCTATGTACTGTAGAACGCATGGTAGACGCCCCGGCACAGCTCAGTCGGCTCGAGCAGGATCTCCGCAAGGGTGTCTTGGTGCTGGCTGCGCTTTCCCAGCTGCGGAAGCCGCAGTACGGGTACTCGTTGCGGCAGGCTCTCGCACGACGGGGGATGGCGATCGAGGAGGGCACGCTCTATCCGCTTCTGCGTCGTCTAGAGAGCCAGGGCGTGCTCGTTTCGAAGTGGCAAACGGACGATGGGCCTCCCCGCCGCTATTACGAGCTCAGCTCGCTCGGCATGGGCCTCTATGAAGACCTGACCTCCGCATGGGGGTCCTTGGCGTCGGTGATGGACCGGCTCCTGAACGAGAAGGACTCAGAATGAACCCCACAGCCATCATCGACAGCTATGTCGGCGACGTCGTAAGCCACCTGCCGCGGCGCCAGCGCGCGGACGTCGCCCTCGAGCTGCGCTCGCTGCTCGACGACGAACTGGCTGGTCGGGCGGCGGATGCTGGACATCCCGCCGACGCACCGCTGACCATGGAGCTGCTCTCCACGTTCGGCAGGCCGCAGGAAGTTGCCGACCGTTACCGGCCCGAGGGCTTCACCATCATCCGTCCGTCCGACGCCCCCCGATTCACATGGATCGCGTTCGGCGGCCTGGCGGTGATCTGGGCCATCACTTTCCCGGCCATCATGCTGGGCGTCATCCCGGTCGTCGGCTGGGACTACGGGGCCGACGAGTGGTGGGGTCGCTTTACGGTGTGGTGGCTGGGATGGGGGATCGGGGCCCTGTGGTGGCCGGGAGTGGTGATCACCTTCACGCTCATCGGTGCACTGGTCGATCGGCGACGAGAGTCGACTTCTGAGTCGTGGGTGCCCGCGCCGCCGAGAGTGATCGACCGCGATCTTGTGAATCGTCCGGCAACTGTCGTCGCCCTCGCCGCGGGGATACTCGGCGCCACAGTGGTGATCGCTCTGCCCTGGCTTGCAGTCTGGGCGCCTGGCCTGTCAGAACCCGCGATCGCTGCCCTCGAACTGGACCCGGACTTCTTGAGATGGCGAGCAGCCTGGATCCTTCCTGTTTGGGCGGCATCTCTCGCGCTGCTCGTATTTGTGCTCGTCGTCGGACGTTGGACCGTCGTCACTCACCGCGTCCGGGCGGCGCTGGATGTGGCGATGGTCGGGGTCCTGCTGTGGTGGTCCCTTGCAGGTCCCGTCTTCATCTCACCCGCAGCAGACAGCACAGCGAGGTTCCTCTTGATACTCCTCGCGGTGCTCTCAGCGACTGACGCCGTCATCGCCATTCGACGCAGCAACTCGGTAACGCGCAAGTCCCTCGCGCCGGCCTGAAGACCGTCGACCCCAAGAAACTCGCGGTCGGAGTCACCAACGGATGCTCCGCGCGGGCCCACTCCGCACAACTCACGTGACGATTGCAGCTCGTTCGTCATTCCGAATAAGTCGGTCATTCCGCAAGCCCGCCGCTCAGGGGGTGGTTCTCACGCATCGACGTCGAAGACGACGATCTGGACTGCCAGTCGCGAGATGAGCTGGGCCACAGGCTGGTGTGCGGGATGCGGCAAGTACTTGTCGCGGGCTGAGCTGCTAGCGAAGCTGACCACGAGCCCCCACTCGAATCCGCCCTCCAGCCCCTCGGGGCTCGTGCTCGGCCCGTGATGAACGGCGAGCACGTCAGGGATCGTGTCTGGGAATGCGTTCGCTAGCTCGGACAGCTCTTCGAGCTCAGCGGGGCTGACGTCCGGCTTCCAGCGGACGAGTACGACGTGCATGACGGCTGGATTGTTCATCTCCACAGATTGCCCGACCGGATCGTCGATCCGAGCCGGTGCTCTGCCGGTAAGCCAACCAACCGAAGGGCGCGTTCCCCATCGGAGTGAACACGCCGATCAGGATCGTCACAATGCCCACGGCGACGATCGCTCCCGCGCCCACCCAAGCGAGCACCGCCGTCCTGCTTCTGCCGCCCACCCTCCGACAACTATCCGCGACGACACCTACGCCGACCTGTTCGACGACGATCTCGACATCGTGTCGGAGGCGCCGGGAACGGCGGCTGCATCATCCAACGTGGCCGCGATTCTGTCAGCGGCTACTCCACGCGACGACGACGCGTGACAACAATCGAGAGCCTTCCGGCCCCGCAAAACGTCATTCAGTTGTTGTCAAATTGTTGTGACGAAGTGAATCCCGGTGCCTTGTGACCAACCGACACCCCAGTGTTTCCAGGAGATTTGATGGATCATATGCGGTGGGCCCCGTGGGGCTCGAACCCACGACCCGCGGATTAAAAGTCCGATGCTCTACCGACTGAGCTAGAGGCCCGTATCCCACCAGCCTACTGAACGTCAGTGCGAACCAGCGCGCACGGAAGCGGCCGCCGGAACCCCCTCGCAGGTAGGTTCCGACGGCCGCGGTCGTGCGTGTGTCGCGTGAGCCCCCCGGATCACGCGACACACGATGATCCGATTACATCGGGGGCATCAGCACCGTGTCGATGAGGTACACCGTGGCGTTGGCGGTCTGGACGCCACCACAGATCACGGCGGACTCGCCGTTGACCATGATGCTGTCTCCACTGCCGGTCACCTCGAGGTCCGCACCCTGAACGGTGGTGTACGTGCCGCCGAGGTCATCGGGGACGATCTGGCCGGGGATCACGTGGTACGTCAGGATCGACGTCAGCGTGGCCGTGTCGGTCTTGAGCGCCTCGATCGTGGCGGGGTCGATCTTCGCGAACGCGTCATCGACGGGAGCGAAGACGGTGAACTCTCCACCGTTGAGTGTGTCTACCAGGTCGACCTCGGGGTTCAGCTGACCGCTGACCGCTGCGGTGAGCGTGGTCAGGATCGGGTTATTGGACGCCGCGACCGCAACGGGGTCGGCAGACATGCCCTCGACGGAGCCGGCACCATCCGGGACCTGCTCGGCGTACGCAGCGCAGCCCGCACCGACGAGGTTCGCCGCCGGGTCCATCTCCATCTCTTCGGACATCGAGGGAGTGCTCGAGGGCTCTTCCATCGAGTCGTCGGTGGCGGTTTCGGCGCCCATCGAACAAGCGCTGAGCGCAAACGTCGCCGCCAGGGCGAGCGACAGGCCGGCGGTCAGGCGCATCTTGGTACGTGACATGAGTTCCTCCTCTATGTGGGGCCGGTAGGCCCCGTGGACACATACCCCGGTGCGGGGTCCGTGCACCGCTTGATGCGGTGTTCACAGGGCCATTCGGGGCTGCTCCGCGATCGGATTGGACATCGGGCAGAAAGTTTTTCCGTTGTCCATACCCCGCGCCGGATTCCGGGGCGCAGCAATAGGTGAGGCATGCTGGGACATGTGGTTATCGACGGCGTAGACGTGCCCGAGGAGGGCGGCGAAAGCGTCGACCATGTCGGCGAGTTGTTGTCGCGCGTCTCGCAGGGCGACGAAGCCGCATTTTCGCGCCTCTACGACCTGCTCTCCCCCCGCGTATTCGGCCTCATCCTTCGTGTGCTCGTCGATCGTTCGCAGAGCGAAGAGGTCCTGCAGGAGGTTTTCCTCGAGCTCTGGCAATCCGCAGCCAAGTTCGCTCCGAACAAGGGGCAGGGAAGATCGTGGGTACTTACCATCGCTCACCGCCGGGCCGTTGATCGTGTGCGATCGGCGCAGGCGAGTGCGGACCGGGACGTACGCGTGGGCTTCCGAGACATAGAGGTCGCTCATGACGGGGTTGCGGAACAAGTGGAGCTTCGGATCGAAGGGCAGCGGGTCGCTCAGGCGCTCGAGACCCTTCCCGATGCCCAACGGGAAGCGATCACCCTCGCGTATTACGGGGGTTACAGTCAGAGCGAGATCGCGGCCCTCGTCGGGGCGCCGCTCGGAACGGTCAAGACGAGAATGCGAGACGGGCTGACCCGTCTCAGAGGAGAATTGGGGGTGACGACATGAACGAGCACGAATTCGCAGAACTGGCCGCGGGACACGCGCTCAACGCGCTGAGCCCCGAGGACGAGGCCGCGTTCGTCGCCGCCCTCGCGGAGCATCCCGAGTGGGAGCACCACGCGTATTCGGATGCCGCCACGGTCGCCGCGCTCTCGGACTCCGTCGCCGAAGTGTCGCCGCCCCCTGCCCTGCGCACCGATCTGCTGGCGCGGATCGCCTCGGTGCAGCAGGATCATCCCGCACAGGTCGCCGCTCCCGCCTCGAGTCTGGAGTCCCCGGCCGCCGTCCCGGACGAGCCGCGTCGGCGCAGTTGGGGCCCGCGTGCCTGGTTCGCGCTCGCCGCATCCCTCGTCCTTCTCGTCGGAGTCGGCGGCGGAGCGGTCGTCCTCGCGCAGCAGCTGAATCGCCCGGTGGCGGTGGTGGCCCTCGAGCGCATCGAGGCAGCGCCCGACGGTCAAGAAGCGTCGACGACGCTTGCAGACGGGGGCCAAGCGACGGTCCACTGGTCGGAGTCCGTCGGTGAGGTGGTTTTCGTCTCGGACGGCTTGCCCACGCTGAGCGATGACCAAAGCTATGAACTCTGGTTCGTGCGGGATTCGGGTGCGATCGCCGCGGGTGTGTTCGAGGCCGGGGGTGACGGCGATGCGACCGCGCTGTTGGCCGGATCGATGAGCCCCGGCGATATCATCGCTGTGACTGTCGAGCCCGCGGGCGGCTCGCCGACGGGTGAGCCGACGAGCGATCCGATCCTCGCTATTCCCACGGCCTGACGCGTTCTCTGCCCGCGTTGAGTTGCGCGGCGCGCGAACGCTCCGGCGGCTCTCGTCCCATACGTCGCGGGTAGCCTGGATGGATGAGTGACGCCACCGGCCCCGGATTCCACAAGCCGGTACGACGCCCCTCCGACGTCTTCGACCGCCTGTTCGGCACCGAGGATCCTGCCGAGGTTTCGCGCGTCGCCCATTCGACCGCCGCGGCGCTCCTCTCGCGCGTTCGCGAGGAGCCGGATGCCTCGGTGGTCGACCGCCTCGTGCAGTTCACCGATCTGCACGGTATCCACGACATCGCCGAGCTGTGGTCGCGCTCGCCCGCGCGGACCCTCCCCGGAACGCTGTGGCGCCTGTACCTGCTGCAGCTCATGATCCATGACGACCCTCGGACCGCTGCCCTCCTGTTCGAGCGCGGGCGAGTGGAGCTGTCAACGGCGGACGTCGTCGTCGCGGGTGCTCCCGCCCCCGCTGGCCCGGAAGAGCTCGTTGAGCTGTCGGATAAGATCTTGCGCGGCGTTTTCGAGGGTGACTTCGGTGTCGCGCTCGACCGCGCGGCTGCCTTCTGCCGGATCGAAGCGGATGGCGCGACCCGGCTCGCGGACGACTACGAACGTACCGAGCCAGAGCGTGCGACAGACCTCACCGCGCGGGCACTCAGACTGTCGGCATTCGCCGCAGATCTGACCGCGGCGGCCTCGCTGTGGCGGCGCGACACGCTGAACTGAGCGCCGCCTGGCCTGCGGGCAGAGAAGTGCCGGGCCGCAGAACGCCTCACGGCGCGGAGCCGCTCGGAGCGGCAGATTATGGAGCCCGGGGTTACTGCGGCCCGGCTGTTCCAGTGTAACGCAGCCCTCGCGGCGGCTATTCCGACCGGGCGCCGTAGGCTCGGAGAATGGCAACGCGCTTCGCGCTCATCATCGAGCCAACGGCATCCGACGACACCCGATCCGACTTCTCGGCGACCTTCACACAAGTGGACGCGTCCGCGCCGGCGCTCAGCGTCGGTGAGCTGAGTACCCAGCGCGGCGACGGCATCTTCGAATCGATCGGTGTCGTCGACAGTCACCCGCAAGAGGTCGCGGCGCATCTGGAGCGGTTCGTGCGTTCGGCCGAGATCTGCGATCTGCCGATGCCGAACGTTGAGCAGTGGCGTCAGGCCATCGATGCCGCCGCGGCGTTATGCGGCCCGGGGGAGTGGGTCGTGAAGACCATTCTGAGCCGTGGGGTCGAGCATGGGCCCGCGCCGACAGCCTGGGTCACCGCGGCCGACGCCGCGGACTTCTCGAGGCCACGGCGCGAGGGGATCGCTGTCGTCACGCTCGACCGAGGGTTCGACCTGAACGCGCCCGCCCGCGCACCGTGGTTGCTGCTCGGCGCGAAGACCCTGTCATATGCGGTGAACATGGCGTCGTTGCGCGAGGCGCACAAGCGCGGCGCGGACGATGCGATCTTCGTCTCGTCGGACGGGTTCGTGCTCGAGGCACCCACCGCATCCGTCATCCTGCGTTTCGGCGACGTGTTCGTCACCCCGGAGCCAACGGGGGGAATCCTGCACGGCACGACCCAGCTGAGCGCGTTCGCGTGGCTCGAGGGGCAAGGTTTTGCAACCGTCTATCGTGATGTGCGCACGAGTGAGCTGGCAGCGGCGGAAGTCGGATGGCTCGTGTCGAGCGTGCGTCTGGCGGCTCCCATTCGACGGATCGATGAGGTGGATGTGCCGCTCGATCACGAACTGACCGACGCGCTTAACGCGTACCTGCTGTCGCCGCGCGAATAGGACTATCCGAAGCGACCCGAGACGTAGTCTTCGGTTGCCTGGACGGTCGGCGTGGTGAAGATCGTGCGGGTGTCGTCGTACTCGATGAGCTTGCCGGGCTTGCCGGTGCCCGCGATGTTGAAGAAGGCAGTGCGGTCGGAGACGCGCGAGGCCTGCTGCATGTTGTGCGTGACGATGACGATCGTGTACTCGGACTTCAGCTCGCCGATCAGCTCTTCGATCGCATAGGTAGAGATCGGGTCGAGGGCCGAGCACGGCTCGTCCATGAGCAGCACATCCGGCGATACGGCGATCGCGCGGGCGATACACAGGCGCTGTTGCTGCCCACCCGAGAGACCGGAGCCGGGGCGGTCGAGGCGATCCTTGACCTCGTTCCAGAGGTTCGCCCCCGTGAGCGACTTCTCGACGAGGGCGTCGGCGTCGCTCTTGTTGATGCGCTTGTTGTTCAACTTGACGCCGGCGAGCACGTTCTCGCGAATCGACATGGTCGGGAACGGGTTGGGGCGCTGGAACACCATGCCGACCTGTCGACGCACGAGCACCGGGTCGACTCCGGGACCGTAGAGGTCGGCACCGTCGAGCAGAACCTGTCCCTCGACGTAGGCGCCGGGGATGACCTCGTGCATGCGGTTGAGGGTGCGCAGGAACGTCGACTTGCCGCATCCGGACGGACCGATGAAGGCTGTGACGCTCCGGGGTTCGATCTCGAGGGCGACTCCCTCGACGGCGAGAAAGTCGCCGTAGTAGACGTTCAGATCGTGGACTTCGATGCTCTTGGACACGTGTTCCTCAGAATGTTTCAGGTGGAGGCGGGATGGGTCAGCGGCCGAACTTCGGAGCGAAGAGGCGTGCGATGAGGCGGGCGATGAGGTTGAGTGCCATCACGATGACGATCAGGACGAACGCCGCGGCCCAGGCGCGGTTGATGTAGGCCTCGGCCGGGATGCCCTGGTTCATGTACTGCGAGTACGCGAACACGGGCAGCGTCATCATGCGCCCCTCGAAGAGGTTGTAGTTCATCGAGGTCGTCACACCCGCCGTGATCAGCAGGGGAGCGGTCTCACCAATGACGCGCGCGACCGAGAGCATGATTCCGGTGGTTATGCCGGCGATGGATGTCGGCAGAACGACCTTCACGATCGTGAGCCATTTGGGCACGCCGAGCGCGTATGACGCTTCGCGCAACTCGTTGGGAACGAGTCGCAGCATCTCTTCGCTGGAGCGAACGACGACCGGGATCATCAAGACCGACAGTGCCACGGCGCCCATGATGCCGAGCCGGATGCCCGGACCGAAGAAGAGCGCGAACACCGCGAAGGCGAACAGACCGGCGACGATCGAGGGGATACCCGTCATGACGTCGACCAGGAACGTGATGCCCTGCGCGAGCTTTCCGCGCCCGTACTCGACGAGGTAGATCGCCGTGAACAGACCGATCGGGATCGAGATGATGGCCGCAGCCAGGGTGACGAGAAGTGTGCCGATGATCGCGTGCAGCGCCCCGCCGCCGTCACCGACGACATTGCGCATCGACGATGTGAAGAAGTCAGCGGAAATACCCGCGACACCGTTGGTGACGACGGTGAAGCCGAGCGAGATGAGAGGCACCATTGCCAGCGCGAAGGCCGCCGTCACGATTCCCGTGACCAGGCGATCGACCGCCTTTCGGCGTCCCTCGACCATGCTCGAGATGACCGTGATGAGCACGAGGTAGAGCAGCACGGCGACGACGGCGAAGCCGGCGATGTTGAACCCGGCGCCGCTGGCGATGCCGAGTACGGCGAAGAGGATGGCGCTGACCACAGCGCTGAGGGCGAGGACGCCCCAGGGGGAGCCCTGGGGAAGGCGACCGTTGGTGAGTCCGCTGGACGCCGCGGGCGCGGTCGAAGACGAGGGAGCAGTCGTGAGGGTCATGTCAGTTGGCTCCCGAGAATTCCTTGCGGCGGTTGACGATGTATCGCGCGAGGGCGTTCACCGCGAATGTCACGATGAACAGGATCAGCCCCGTGGCGATCAGCACGTTGATGTTCGTGCCATAGGCCTCGGGGAACGTGAGGGCGATGTTCGCCGGGATCGTGCTCGGGTTCTCAGGAGTGAGTAGCCGGAAGGTGACGATGCCGGTTGCGGAGAGCACCAGGGCAACCGCCATCGTCTCTCCGAGGGCGCGGCCGAGCCCCAGCATCGATGCGGACACGATGCCGCTGCGGCCGAAGGGGAAGACGGCCATCCGGACCATCTCCCAGCGCGTTGCGCCGAGGGCGAGCGCGGCTTCTTCGTGCAGGATCGGGGTTTGGAGGAAGATCTCGCGGCAGATGGCGGTGATGATCGGCACGACCATCACGGCGAGCACCATTGCGGCGGTGAAGATCGTGCGGCCTGTGCTGGAAACCGGGCCGGCGAAGAGGGGGAACCATCCCGCGTTGTCGACGAGCCAGGTGTAGATGGGCTGAACGGCCGGCGCGAGTACGAGGATCCCCCAGAGGCCGAAAACGACCGAGGGAACCGCTGCAAGCAGGTCGACGATGTAGCCGAGGCCCTGTGCGAGTCGACGCGGGGCGTAGTGCGAGATGAAGAGGGCGACGGCCACCGAGAGGGGCACGGCCATCAGCAGGGCAAGGAATGATGCCCAGATCGTTCCGAACAGGAGAGGCCAGACGTAGTCCCAGAAATTCGTGCTGAGGATGGAGGCATCCTCGCTCGTTGCCGAGATGCCGGGAAGCGACTGAATCACGAGGAACACTGTCACGGCCGCGAGGGTGACGAGGATCATCGATCCAGCAAAGAGGGCGGTTCCCGAGAACCAGCGGTCGCCTGGGCGCTGCTTCGCCTTGACGGCGGGGGGCGCGGTGGTGGTCATCTCATCCTGTTCTCGGTATTGCCTGGCGGCGTGAGAGGTATGGCCGGCCCGCGATTGTTCGCGGGCCGGCCATGGGTATTACTCGACGACGATGAGGTCCAGAGCGGCCTGCATGTTGTCGCGCTGCGTGTCCGAGATCGGGGCGCTGCCGGCTGCTGCTGCCGCCTCGTCCTGGCCCTCGGGGCTGATGACGTACTCGAGGAAGCCCTTGACCAGCGGCGCGGTGGCGGCGTCGACGTACTCCTCGCACGCGATCATGTAGCTGACCAGGACGATCGGGTACGCGGCCTCGTCGGGTGTGCGGTCGAGGTCGATGGCGAGGTCACCGTCGGTGCGGCCTTCGGCGCGGGGCGAGAGGTCGACGATCGCGGCAGCGGCCTCGGGCGAGAATGAGACGAACTCTTCGCCGATCTGCACCGCGACAGTGCCGAAGCCCTCTGCGCGCGACGCGTCGGCGTACGTGATCGCGCCCTGTCCCGCCTCGACGGCGGAGACGACACCCGACGTACCCTGAGCTGCCTCGCCGGTGACGGGGGTGGCGGGCCATTCGCCGTCGGCCTCGTACGTCCACACCTCGGGTGCGGCCTGGGCGAGGTAGTCGGTGAAGTTCTCGGTCGTGCCCGAGTCGTCGGCGCGGTGCACCGGCGTCACGGCCAGGTCGGGAAGGGTGACGCCCTCGTTGAGAGCGGCGATCGCCGGGTCGTTCCAGTTGGTGATCGTGCCGGCGAACAGGCCCGCGATGGTCGCCGGGTCCATGTTCAAGGTGTCGATGCCATCGATGTTGAAGATGATCGCGATCGGAGAGATGTACGAGGGGATCTCGATGATGCCCGTGCCTTCGACGCAGCCGTCGAAGGGTCCTTCAGCGATCTCGTCTGTCGTGAACGCGCGGTCCGAGCCGGCGAAGCCGACGGCTCCGGCCTGGAATGACTCGCGGCCGGCGCCGGAGCCCGACGGGTCGTAGCTGACGGTGACGCCCTCGTTGAGCATCTGGAAGCCGGCCGACCAGGCCTGGACGGCTACTTCCTGCGCGGACGATCCTGCGCCGACGAGCTCGCCGGTGAGGTTGCTTTCGTTGGGCTGTTCGCTCGTGCTGCCGCCGGCCTCGTTCGAGGCGCAGCCGGCAAGGGCAAGGGCGGCGACGGCGCTGATGGCCGCAATCCGCGAGATTCGGGTGATCTTCACTGTGTTTCCGTTCGATCCGTTGACAGGACGTGTCCCGGTGCAGGGCACACAGCGACGGTAGGAGCGACGCCTTAAGAGAGTGGGCCAGAGTGGTGAACGGAAGGTGAACGGGATCGGGCGCGGCGGGAGCGTTCACCGGGGCGGAATATGCTGTGCGGCATGCCCCAGACCAGCGAAAAAGAGCAGGCCGCGCGAGCGGCGATCGACGACGCGGCGAAGGTCGCGAAGCAGGCTCGCAAGGCCGCGAAGGACTTCCCGCCGAAGGCAGCCGAGAAGGTGCGCGAGCTCGCGGCCGAGGCGGAAGCACGAGCGGATGTCTCGAAGAAGACTCTGCGCAAGAAGCCCGCAAAGGTCGCGGCCAAGGCGAAGGACGCCGCCGCGGAGGTACGCAAGGCCATGGCGGCCGCGTTCGCGAAGGTCGAGCGCAAGGCTGTACTGAGGGCCGCGGCCGAGCGTGCCGCGGCTGATGCTGCGCGGGCGGAGGCGGAAGCACAGGAACAAGCCGCGTCTGCCAAGGCCCTGAAGAAGGCGTCCGCGAAGGCGGACAAGGCAGCCCGTCGCGCAGCCGACGAGGCCGACGAGGCCGTGGCAGCTCTCGAGCCGGGGGACGTTCCGGCGGACGAGCCGGAGCACAGCGACCCCGCCGCGGCACCCGGGGAAGGATCCGATGCGTCCGCCGCTGCCGCCCCGGACCTCGCTGGCCTGTCTGTCGCCGACCTGCGCGTCCGCGCCCGGGAGTCCGGACGCACCGGCTACTCGCGCTTGACCAAGGCGCAGCTGATCGACCTCCTCTCGAGCTGACGTGACCGATCTCGCCGCCCCGGCATCCGCGACCCCGTCGCGCCAGCCGGAGCTCGACCGGCGTGCCCACGCACCGGCCGAGCGCACGCTCCTCGACATTCTGCGCTCGACGACCGAGCGCTACCCCGAGGCGTCCGCAATAGACGACGGGTCGGGGGCCCTGAGCTATCGCGAGATGATGGCGCGCGTGGGCCGGACGGCCGCGCGGCTGCACGAGGCGGGGGTGCGGCGGGGAGACCGGGTCGGCGTGCGGATGTCGTCGGGCACGAAGGAGCTCTACATCTCGATCCTCGGCGTGATCGCCGCCGGGGCGTCGTACGTGCCGGTCGACGCCGACGATCCCGAAGAGCGCACGGTGCTCGTCTTCGGCGAGGCGGCTGTGCGGGGTGTGATCGAAGGGTCGGGTGATTTCCGGCCGACGGTCGTGGATGCTGAGCCCGAGGCATCCGCCCTCTTCCGCGATGACGTGCCGCACCCGAGCACCCACGCGGTCGTCACGGTGCCGCCACCGGCTCCGGACGACGACGCGTGGGTCATCTTCACCTCGGGTTCGACCGGAACGCCGAAGGGCGTGGCTGTCAGTCACCGTTCTGCCGCGACCTTCGTCGATGCCGAGGCTGCGCTGTTTCTGCAGGGCGACCCGCTCGGTCCGGGTGACCGTGTGCTCGCGGGTCTGTCGGTCGCGTTCGACGCGTCGTGCGAAGAGATGTGGCTCGCCTGGCGGCACGGAGCCTGCCTGGTGCCCGCGCCGCGCGCGCTCGTGCGGTCGGGCGAAGACCTCGCCCCCTGGCTCGTGCGTCAGCAGATCACGGTCGTGTCGACCGTCCCGACGCTGGCCGCCCTCTGGCCCGCCGAGTCGATCGAGAACGTTCGACTGCTGATCTTCGGCGGCGAGGCATGCCCGCCCGAACTCGCCGCCCGCCTGACCGAAGAGGGCCGCGAGGTCTGGAACACGTACGGCCCGACCGAGGCGACGGTCGTCGCGTGCGCGGCGCTGCTGACGGGCGAGCCGCCCGTGCGGATCGGGCTGCCCCTCGACGGCTGGGCGCTCGCGGTCGTGGATGCCGAGGGTGCCGCGGTCGCCGAAGGAGAGGTCGGCGAACTGATCATCGGGGGAGTGGGCCTCGCTCGCTATCTCGACCCCGCAAAGGACGCGGAGAAGTACGCCCCGATGCCCTCGCTCGGCTGGGACCGCGCCTACCGCTCGGGTGACCTCGTCCGTTACGACCCCGCGGGTCTCGTCTTTCAGGGACGCGCCGACGACCAGGTCAAGATCGGCGGTCGCCGCATCGAGTTGGGCGAGGTCGAGTCCGCGCTGCAGGCTCTGCCCCACGTCGGGGGCGCCGCGGTGGCGGTGCGGCGGACGGATGCGGGAGTCGACATCCTGGTCGGCTACCTCGTCGTAGACGAGGGGTTCGAGCGCCAGCCGGCCCGCGCCGAACTCGCCGCGACCCTGCCCGCGCCGATGGTGCCGCTGCTGGCGGTCGTCGACGACCTGCCGGTGCGCACCTCGGGCAAGGTCGACAAGGCCGCCTTGCCCTGGCCTCTGGCCGGTATGCCGGCCGAGGAATCAACGCTGACCGGCGTCGAGGCATGGCTCGGTGAGCAGTGGCGGGCGGTGCTCGGGGTGTCGGTTCCCGATGCAGACGCCGACTTCTTCGACCTGGGCGGGGGGTCGCTCGCCGCGGCCCAGCTGGTCTCGCGCATCCGGGTGCGCTCGCCGGAGTTCGCCGTCGCCGACATCTATGACCTGCCGCGCCTCGGCGCGATGGCGAAGGCGCTCGGGCCGCTCGGCGACGACGTGGCAGGGACCTATCGCGAGCCCACACCGACACCCCGCTCGACGCAGATCTTGCAGACGATCATGGGCGTTCCGCTGTTCATCCTGAGCGGGGTTCGCTGGCTGCTCTACCTCTTGACCGGCAGTGCCCTGTTGCACCTCGTGCCCGGCTTCGAGGCGCTCCCCATCGTGGACTGGTGGGTGCTCGTTCCCGCGCTGCTGATCTTCGCGACCCCGTTCGGACGGATGACGATCTCGGCCGTTGCTGCGCGCATCCTGCTCGCCGGGGTACTGCCGGGCGACCACCCCCGCGGCGGACACGTGCACATCCGCCTGTGGCTCGCCGAGCAGATCGCCGATCAGGTCGACGCGGTCGGACTCGCCGGGGCGCCGTGGATCAGCTACTACGCCCGCGCACTCGGCGCGAAGATCGGCCGCGACGTCGACATGCACACCCTTCCCCCGGTCACGGGAATGCTGCAGATCGGCGACGGCGCGAGCATCGAGCCCGAGGTCGACCTGACGGGCTACTGGATCGACGGCGACGTCGTCCGGATCGGCGAGGTGCGTATCGGGGCGCAGGCGACGATCGGGGCGCGGAGCACGCTAGCCCCGGGCACGCGGATCGGCCGCCGTGCCGAGATCGCGCCCGGGTCCGCTGTCTTCGGCCGGGTGCGCGCCGACCAGCGGTGGGCGGGCTCACCCGCTGAGCGAGTCGGTGGCGCCGCCGAGGATTGGCCGCGTGAGCGCCCGCCCGCGCCCACTCGGTGGCTGTGGGCCTACGCCGCGTCGTCCGCGTTGCTGGCCCTGCTGCCGTTGGTCGCCTTCGCGGCCGGCGCGCTCGTTCTGGCGGCGGGCATGCGCGGCGCGGACTCGCTCGGGGCGGCTGCATTCGCCGCGTTCGCCTGGCTCGTGCCCGCTGTGCTGGTCACCGGGCTGGTGTTCGCGGCATCCGTCGTCATCTGGGTCCGCCTGCTGCAATGGGGTCTTGCCGAGGGCACCTTCCCGGTGCGGAGCGCGAGGGGATGGCGCGCCTGGACGATCGAGCGTCTGCTCGACTCCTCGCGCACGACGCTGTTCCCGCTCTACTCGAGCCTGTTCACACCGGTCTGGCTGCGGATGCTCGGAGCACACGTCGGCCGCGATGTCGAGGCATCCACCGTCCTGCTGATCCCCGCGATGACGACGATCGAAGATGGCGCATTCCTCGCCGACGACACTATGGTCGCGTCCTACGAGCTGCGCGGCGGATGGATGCGGATCGGGCCGGTGAAGATCGGCAAACGTGCGTTCCTCGGCAACTCGGGTATGGCGGCACCGGGTCATCGTGTGCCGAAGGGCGGGTTGGTAGCCGTGCTGTCAGCGGCGCCACTCAAGGCAAAACCCGGTACCTCGTGGCTCGGTTCGCCCGCCGTCCGCCTGCGCCGGGTCTCGAGCGACGCCGATGAGAGTCGCACCTATCAGCCGAGTACGGCTCTCCGGATCGCCCGCGCCCTGTGGGAGCTGTGCCGCATCGTGCCCGTCATCGTGACGTGCGCGATCGGTCTCGGTGTGGTGTTCGTGCTCGCACTGCTCGTGCAGACGTTCGGCGCGATCGTGACGGTGCTGCTGTCGGGTATCGTCATGCTCGTCGCCGGCGCGGCCGCGGCGGGTGTCTCGACGCTCGCAAAGTGGGCTCTCGTGGGCGTCATCCACGCGGGAGAGAAGCCGTTGTGGTCGAGTTTCGTCTGGCGCACCGAGGTGTCCGACACCTTCGTCGAGATGGTCGCGGCGCCCTGGTTCGCCCGCGCGGCGACCGGCACGCCCGCGCTCGCCGTATGGTTGCGCTCGCTCGGCGTCAAGATCGGGCGCGGTGTCTGGTGCGAAAGTTACTGGCTACCCGAGCCCGACCTCGTGACATTGGGCGATGCATCCACGGTCAACCGGGGTTGCGTTGTGCAGACGCACCTGTTCCATGATCGGATCATGAGCATGGATGTCGTCACGATCGAACCCGGCGGAACGCTCGGCCCGCACAGCGTGATCCTGCCCGCGGCATCGATCGGCGCTCACGCGACGGTCGGACCCGCGTCGCTCGTGATGCGCGGCGAGACGGTGCCGGTCGGCAGCCGGTGGAGCGGCAACCCGATCGGCCCGTGGCGCGCGGTCAAGGTTCGCTCGTACCAGACGAGCTCGCACTGATGGCCGCGCGATGACCGGCGCTCAGCTGCCGGCGCCCGATGCCTACGCCCCGCAGAGCGGGGACCTGTCGTACGACGTCGAGTCGTACGACATCGAGATCACCTACAAGCCGTCGACCAACCGGCTCTCGGGTCGCGTTGTCATGAACGCCGTGGCGCGGCATCCGCTCCGCTCGTTCGCGGTCGACCTCGTGGGCCTGCGCGCCTCGAAGGTGCGTGTCGACGGCGACCGCCGCACGGCGTATCGCCAGGGCCCGCGGATGGTTCGAGTGACCCCCAGTGCTCCGATCGCGCTCGACGAGCGGTTCTCGGTCGAGATCACCTACGCCGGGGCGCCGGCACCGCGCCGGTCGCGGTGGGGAACGATCGGGTGGGAAGAGTTGAAGGATGGCGCCCTCGTCGCCGCCCAGCCGACCGGTGCACCGACGTGGTTCCCGTGCAACGATCGGCCCGACGACAAGGCGACGTACCGGATCTCCGTGACGACGGATGGCGCCTACGGTGTGATCGCGACGGGCGAGCGCGTCTCGCTTGCGCGTGCGGGTGCTGCGGCGACGTGGGTTTTCGAGCAGCCTGCGCCGACCCCGACCTACCTGGTGGCGGTGCAGATCGGTCACTATGCCGAAACTCTCGTCGATCTCGACGGTGTTCCGGGAGCGGTGCATCACCCGCGGGCGCTTGTCGTTCCTGTCACAGCGGCCTTCGCCGATCTGCCGGACATGATGCGGGTCTTCCAGCGTGCGTTCGGTCCCTATCCGTTCGCACGCTACGACGTCGTCGTGACGGCCGACGCCCTCGAGATCCCGCTCGAGGCGCAGGGGATGGCAACCTTTGGCTCGAATCATCTCGACGGTTCGGAAGAGCGTCTCATCGCCCACGAGCTCGCTCATCAGTGGTTCGGCAACAGCGTCGGGCTCGCGCACTGGCGCGACATCTGGTTGAACGAGGGATTCGCCTGCTACGCGGAGTGGATCTGGTCCGAGGCCTCCGGTGGCCCGTCCGTCGAGGCCTGCGCCGCCGCGCACCATACGATCCTGCGGGCGCTGCCGCAGGATCTGCTGCTGTCCGACCCCGGGCCCGACCTCATGTTCGACGACCGCGTCTACAAGCGCGGCGCGCTGACCCTCCATGCCCTTCGCCTGCGGGTGGGTGACACGACGTTCTTCGAGATCCTGCGTCGCTGGTGCGCCGACCACCGACACGGTCTCGTGACGAGCGAGGACTTCGTCGTGTGCGCGGAGGCGATCGCCGACGAACCTCTGGCGGATCTGTTCATGAGCTGGCTGTCGCAGACACCGCTGCCGACGCTGCGTCCGGCCTCACGCTGAGGCGACCGCGAGCGAGATCACGACGCCGCGCGGTCCGCGCACCCGCAGCAGACGGGGACGGATGCCGAGGGCACCGTTTCTCGCACCGTCTGTCGCACCGTCGCCGGCGATGCTCCCGTGGACTCCCCGCAGCGTCCGCTCGATGCGGACCCGGGCGGGCTCGACGGCGAGGCCGCGGCCGTCGGCCTTCAGCACCGCCTCGACGCGCGTCCAGTGGCGGAGCGAGGTGTGCTGCCCCGGGGTGATGAGCCCCCGCAATCCGTCCTGACGCACCCTGTTCCCCGCGCGTTCGGCGTCGATTCCGAGCGCGAGGACCCGGCAGGCGTCCGTGACGGCGACCACCACCAGGCGGGCCGTATACGACACGCTCGCGTGGATCGGTGCCCCGGTGACGACGGGGCGTCCGTGGTCGGTGGCGCCGCAGCGCTCGCACCGTCGGCTCACGACGACCGGGCCGCCCGTCGACGCGGTCGCGATGCGCGCAATCAGGGTGTCTGCAACATCCCGGCGGGTCCTCTCGAGCGGCACCGTCTGCCAGGCGACTCGCACTCCCGCGAGCAGCGTGCTTTCGGGCTGCGAGCTCACTCTTTCGGGGTGTGTGTTTCGATCGCGACGATGCCCGATCCGGGGTTCGTGGCCGACAGGTGCACGACCGAGAATGCCGCGAAATCCAGCGTCGAGGCACTGCCGAGATACGACCCGCGCAGCGTGCCGGTCGCCAGAGCGATTTCGCTCATGATCTCGGGCAGCACCGGCCCGTGGCTGCACAGGATGGCCGGCTTTCCCGAGCGCACGCGTTTACCCACGATGGTGCGGATGTCCGCCCGGCCCTGCTCCCAGGCATCCTGGCTGATCAATTCCGTGCGCCACACGGGTTTGCCGAGCGCGGCCGCGAAGGGGGTGACGGTCGTCACGCAGCGCACCGCGTCCGATGAAATGACCCTGCGCGCCCCGAATGCGAGGAGTGGTCCGACGATCGCGTGTGCCTGGCGGGTGCCGCGCGCGGTCAGCGGACGCAACGCATCCGTTCCGCTCCAGGTGTCCCGGCCGACCGCCTTGCCATGTCGCAGCACGATGAGGGGGAACGTGTGGAGCACTCCGTCGTCGACGAATTTCATGAAGGCGTCGAGAATCTCGAGATCGACGGGGTAGCTGAGGTAGGTCCGCGCGCGCTTGGGCGTGACCCACTCGAGGGCCGCAACCTCTTTGTTCGGCACGAACCGCGAGGCCCGGATCGCGTCATCCGTCGCCTCTGCAGACCAGTAGTGCACGATCTTCTGTCGTTTGTTCGGCATCCGATAACGCGAAACCCCTACCGGGATGCCAAGGGCGACACGGATACCGGTCTCTTCGAACACCTCGCGCACAGCCGTCTCGGCCAGCATCTCGCCCGGATCGACCTTGCCTTTGGGTAGGGTCACGTCGGCGTATGCCGTGCGGTGGATGACGAGGATATGGAGCTTGCCCTCGACCAGCCGCCAGATCACCGCGCCCGCCGCGTAAACGGCGGTGTCCGTCATCGGACCGCCCGCGCGCGGCGGCGGCGCTGGACGTCGTGCATCGTCTTGTCTTGGATGTCGACGAGGGGTTTACCGTCGGCATCCGTACTCTGGCGAATCCACTCGCCCTCGGGTCCCAGCCACCACGAGCTGGTTCCGTCGCTCATTGCGAGATCGAACAGGTCGTCGAGCTCCTTCAGGTGCGCGGGCGCGACAACGCGCACGAGGGCCTCGACGCGGCGGTCGAGGTTACGGTGCATCATGTCGGCGCTGCCGATGTAGACCTGACGGTCGCCGCCGGCCTCGAACGCGAAGATGCGCGAGTGCTCCAGGTAGCGGCCGAGGATACTGCGCACCGTGATGTTCTCGCTGACGCCCGGGATGCCCGGCTTGAGTGAGCAGATACCCCGCACCCAGATCTCGATCTGGACACCCGCCTGGCTCGCGCGGTAGAGGGCGTCGATGATCTGCTCGTCGACCATCGAATTGACCTTGAAGCGGATGCGCGCGGGCTTACCCGCCAGCGCATTGCGACGCTCCTTGTCGATCAGGCGCAGCAGACCCTTGCGGAGATGCAGGGGGGCGACCAGCAGGCGTTTGAACTTCTTCTCGATCGCATAGCCCGAGAGTTCGTTGAACAGGCGCGTCAGGTCACGACCGACCTGGTCGTCGGCGGTGAACAGGCCGAAGTCTTCGTAGATGCGGCTCGTCTTGGGGTTGTAGTTTCCCGTGCCGACGTGGCTGTAGCTACGCAGCACACCGCCCTCTTCGCGGATGACGAGCGCCAGCTTGCAGTGCGTCTTCAATCCCACGAGGCCGTACACGACGTGCACGCCCGCCTTCTCGAGCTTGCGGGCCCACACGATGTTCGCGGCCTCGTCGAAGCGGGCCTTGATCTCGACCAGCGCGAGCACCTGTTTGCCCGCCTCGGCCGCGTCGATCAGTGCCTCGACGATCGGGCTGTCACCCGACGTACGGTACAGCGTCTGCTTGATCGCGAGCACATGCGGGTCTTTCGCGGCCTGTTCGAGGAACGCCTGAACGCTCGTCGCGAAAGACTCGTACGGGTGGTGCACCAGCACATCGCCCTGGCGGATGGACGCGAAGATGTCGGCGCGCTCGTTGTTGTCGCCCGGCTGGAAAGCCAGCGCCGTGGTCGGCAGGTGCGGCGGGTAGTGCAGGTCGGGGCGCGAGATCCGCGAGAGGTCGAACAGACCGCGCAGGTCGAGCGGCGCGTGCAGACGGAAGACCTGCTGTTCGGTGATGTCGAGCTCGCGGATGAGCAACCCGAGCGTCACTTCGTCCATGTCGTCGGTGATCTCGAGGCGGATCGGCGGCCCGAACCGGCGCCGCAGCAGCTCGGCCTCGAGGGCCTGGATGAGATTCTCGGTCTCGTCCTCTTCGATCGTCATGTCTTCGTTGCGCGTCAGGCGGAACGCATGGTGATCGAGCACTTCCATACCCGGGAAGAGGTCGACCAGGTTGTTCGAGATCAGATCCTCGAGCGGCAGGTAGCGTCCGCGTCCGGCGCTCGCGGCGCCCGGCACCTCGACGAACCGGGGCAGCATCGGGGGGACCTTCAGGCGCGCGAACTCCTGGCGGCCGGTGCGGGCGTTGCGGATGCGCACGGCCAGGTTGAGCGAGAGGCCCGAGATGTAGGGGAACGGATGCGCGGGGTCCACCGCCAGCGGCATCAGCACCGGGAACACCTGCGACTGGAAATATTCGTACAGGGCGAGGCGGTCTTCATCGCCCAAGGCATCCCAGGTCACGACCTCGATGCCTGCCGCCGCGAGGTCGGGCTGCACGACCGAGCGCCATGCCTCGGCGTGACGCAGCTGGAGCTTGTAGGCCTCCGCTGAGATGTCGGCCAGGACGTCCGAGGGCGACCGGCCGACATTCGTCGGGACGGCGAGGCCCGTGATGATTCGGCGACGGAGCCCCGCGACGCGCACCATGAAGAACTCGTCGAGGTTGCTGGCGAAGATCGCGAGGAAGTTCGCACGCTCCAGAACGGGCACCGTCGGGTCTTCGGCGAGCTCGAGGACGCGTTGATTGAACGCGAGCCAGCTCAGTTCGCGGTCGAGATATCTGTTCTCGGGGAGTTGTGAGTCGAACGCCTCGACGGCTTCATCGAAGTCGTCATCGTCGGCATCGCCCAGACCAGCGTCGAGGATCGAGGATTCGAGCATGCTCCATCATTGCAGGGCGCAGGTGTCCAGCGGGTAAACCGGATGGCCCCCGGGAGTCAGCCCTTGCGACCGCTGCCGGTGGGAAGCTGGTCGTCTTCGTAGACGTTGAACCGATAGCCCACGTTCCGGACCGTGCCGATGAGCTGCTCGAGGTCGCCGAGCTTGGCGCGCAGGCGCCGCACGTGTACGTCGACGGTGCGGGTGCCGCCGAAGTAGTCGTAGCCCCACACCTCGCTCAGCAGCTGCTCGCGGGTGAAGACCCGCGAGGGGTGTGTGGCGAAGAAGTGCAGGAGCTGGAACTCCTTGTACGTCAGGTCGAGGGGTTTTCCGTGGACCTTCGCCGAGTACGAGGACTCGTCGATCGTGATTCCGGATGTCTGGATGCGGGTCGAGACCTGCTCCTGCGTCATCCGTCCCATGGCCAGGCGAACGCGCGCGTCGACCTCTGCGGGGCCCGCGCTGACGAGGATGACGTCATCGACGCCCCAGTCGGTGCTGACCGCGGTCAAACCGCCCTCCGTGACGACCAGCATGAGCGGCGCGTCGAGGCCGGTCGTATTGAGGATCTTGCAGAGGGACTTCGCGCCGACCAGGTCGGTTCGTGCGTCGACGAAGATGACGTCCGCGCTCGGTGCGTTCACGAGTTGTGCCGGTTCGGCGGGAATCTGCCGGACTCGGTGGCTCAAGAGTTCCAGGGACGGCAGAACGGGACCGCTGCCGTGTGCGGAACTCAGGACGAGCAGTTGGGCCACGCGTTTCCTCTCGGGCGACGCCCCCAGGGCCGTCGTGGCCCCCCATCTTACGCCGACCGCGGGAATGCCACGGCCCGTGGGTCGTGGCGGGCTCGCGCGCTCGCCTCCCGTGGGGGAAGATGAAGGCATGTCGGCACCCGAACTCGCTCCCCGCTCGAGCGTCGGCGGTATTGCTGCGGTCTGGATCGCGGCCCTCCTCGCCGGGATCGCCGTGGCGATCTTTGTGCCCGCCGCTTACCAGGCGCAATGGTTCGTCCTTGCCCTTGCAGCCAGCCTGCTGGTCTCGTTCGGTGTGCAGCTGGCCTACGGGCGATCCACCGGGTTCATCCGGCGGGTGGCCGCGAGTGTGCTCGGTGCGCTGCTGGCGCTCGGCATCGTCTCGGCCGGAGTCGGCCTTGCGACGATCATTCCTGGCTGATCCGGCATTCCTGGCTGATCCGGACAGGCCGTGGCGGGCTAGAGTATGAGCATGGACCTCCTCGCTCTCGAGATCTTCTTCGTGGGTCTCCTCGCACTGGCATCGCTGGCGATCGCGTTCGTTTCGGGCGTGGTGATCGTCAACCTCTATCGCGGCCAGCGCTGAGCGGCCCGATCGTGATCGATCTGCCGACCGACCTACCCGCCGACCTCGTACCGCTCTCGTGGCTGGTCGGGGTGTGGGAGGGAACCGGCGTGATCGACTACGAGGCAGCGGGTCACCGCTACGCGGGTGAGTTCGCCCATCGTGTGAGTTTCAGCCACGACGGCGGCGACTACCTCAACTACTCCGCGAGCGCCTGGATGTCTGCGGAGGACGGCTCGGGCGTGCAGCTGGTCGCCGAGACGGGGTACTGGCGTCTCGCCCGCACTCTCGGTGACGCCGACGCCGGTCCCGGTCTGCTTCCTGCTCGCTCGCCCGCACCCGCGCGAACGGTCGACGATGTCGAGGCTTTGCGCTCTGCCGAGGGCGGCTTCGAGATCGAGGCTGCGATCGTCCACTCGGACGGTATCTCCGAGCTGTACCTGGGGCATGTGACAGGACCGCGGATCGATCTCGCGACCGACGCCGTCGTGCGCCCCTCGGGTGCCAAGCACTACGCCGCCGCAACGCGGTTGTACGGGCTCGTCGACGGCCACCTGCTCTGGGCGTGGGATATCGCCGCGCTCGGCAACGAACTGCGCAGCCACGCGTCCGCGCGTCTCGCGAAGGCCGAGTGATGACGTCTCCGTTCGCCGCGCTCCCGGGTGCCGTCACCGACGAGTCGGCCACTCCGACCGAATCGGGGGGAGCGCCGCTGCACTTCGGCACCTTCCTGCGTGAGCAGCGACTGCTCGCCGAGGGCCGCGCGATCGTCCACCTTGGTGACCGGGTCGTCCTGTCGGTGACGGGCGCCGATCGCCTGACCTGGCTCGACTCGATCACGTCGCAGCACCTGGCGCGTCTCGAGCCGGGGCGCGCGACCGAGCTGCTCGTCCTCGACCCGCACGGACACGTGGAGCACGCGGCATCCGTCCTGGACGACGGGGTGACGACGTGGCTCATCGTCGACGCGACCAGCGTCGAAGCGCTCGCGACCTGGCTGAAGAGGATGGTCTTCCGCGCCCAGGTGGTCGTGACGCATGAAGCCGACATGACCGTGCTCGGCTCGTTCGGTGGAGGCATGGCCGAGGCCCTGATCGCGCCCCACGTCCACGCACCCGCGGGTGTGTCGCTCGTGTGGATCGATCCCTGGTCGCACGTGGCAGTGGGCGGACACCAGTACGCAGCGGGCCCCCACCCCGGTGCCGATTGGAACTGGCGCCAAGCGATCGTGACGACGGATGCTGCGGCCGACATCGCCGCCGCGATCCCCCGCGCCGCGGACGTCGAGGCCGCCGGGTTGATCGCCGCCGAAGCGCTCCGCATCGCGGCGTGGCGCCCCCGCCGCGCCAACGAGGTCGATGAGCGCACGCTGCCCCACGAACTCGACTGGTTGCGTTCGGCCGTTCACCTCGACAAGGGCTGTTACCGAGGGCAGGAAACCGTCGCCAAGGTCCACAACCTCGGCCATCCGCCACGCCGCCTGGTGTTCCTGCACCTGGACGGCAGCGACGCGGTTCTGCCCGAGCCGGGTGCGCCCGTCTCGCTGGCCGGCACGGAGGTCGGGCGCGTTACGTCGGTCGCGCTCCACCACGAGCTCGGCCCGATCGCGCTCGCCGTAGTCAAGCGAACCCTGCCGATCGACGCGACTCTGACCGTCGCGGCGGGTGACGAGACCGTGCTCGCGGCGCAGGAGGTCATCGTCCCGCCGGGAGCGGGAGCCGAGGCATCCGTCCCGCGCCTGCCGCGGCTATCGGCGCGCGCCCGCGCGTGACCGGCGCCGCCGGTCGTTCCGGTTCGGACGATCCGAGGCAGGAACCGCTTCCGCCCATCACGACCGCCGTTCCGGTGAGGTTGCGTGACCGCTTCGATCCGCGACCGGGCGTACGCCGCGTTCAGAACTCCGCGTTGCCGATCATCCAGATCGTCGTCGCGGCGACCGCCGCGTACGCGTTCGCCTACTTCGTGGTGGGACATCAGACCCCCCTGCTCGCCGGGACGGTGACCGTCGCGAGCTTGGGACTCGTGCGCGATGCCCGCCCGCGTCGGGTTCTCGAAACGGTCGTCGGGATGATCCTCGGCATTTTGATCGCCGAGGTCCTGCTGCTCGTCGCGGGACGGGGATGGTGGCAGGTGGGGCTCGCCCTGGCGGTGACCCTCGTGGTGGCACGGTTCCTCTCGCCCCAGGCGAGTTTTGCGATCGCCGCCGCGATCCAGTCCCTCATCGTGCTGATCATCCCCGCCTCGACGAGTGTGCCGTTCTCACGCATGCTCGACGGCGTCGTCGGGGGAGTGGCGGCCCTGTTGGCTACGGCGCTGATCCCGCGCAGTCCACGGGGCGAAGCGCGTCGGGACGTGGCGACGCTGTTCCGCGCGTTCGACGGCGCCGTGATGAGCCTTGCCATCGCGCTGCGCCAGGGCGACCGTGCCCGTGCCGAGCGCGGGCTGCAGAAGGCGCGCGCGCTCGACCCGCTCGTCCGGGCGTGGCGCGAGACGTTGGAGTCTTCCGTGGCCATCGCTCGCATTTCGCCCTGGCTCTGGACCAGCCGGGCAGAGTTGGCGCGGGCCGAGCGCGTGCTGGCCGCCATGGACCTCGCGACCCGGAACCTGCGTGTTGTCGCGCGGCGGACGGCCTATCTCGTGGATGACGGTGTGCCGCGTCCCGTTGCCGCGGATCTCGTGATGACGCTCGGTCGGGGGGCTTCGCTCGTGGAGCAATCGCTGGCGGACATCTCCCTCGAGCCCGTCGCTCAAGAGGCCCTCGCCGGGATCGCGCACCATCTCGATCCCACCGAAGTGGTGCCGGGCGCAGGCTTCGGCGATCAGAACCTCATCGCCGCACTGCGACCGTTCGTCGTCGATCTTCTGATCGGTGCGGGCATGCCCGCCGATCAGGCGCGTGCCGCTATCCCGCGTCTCTGACGTCGCCCATCAGCCGGGAGCGACGGCCGACCACGGCAGGGTCAGTTCACCCAGCCGCCACCGGGTGCGTCCGCCGAGCACCGGCACGCCCGTTGCTCGTAGCGTTTCGACCGCGGCGATCCAGCGTTGCTGGGGACTGAAGACGCCCAAGGGCGCGGCTCGGGTCCATGCCGTGTCGAGCGCGGAGAGCACGGCGTGCACACGCTCACCCGGGACATTGCGGTGGATGAGTGCTTTGGGGAGACGCTCGGCGACGATCGAGGGCAGATCGAGGTCGGCGAGCCGCAGCGCGATGGTCAACCGGACCGGCTCGCTTCCGGGGTTCACATCGACCCAGGAACAGACACGGCCGACCTCGTCGCAGGTGCCTTCGATGAGCGCACCCGCGGGCTGGAGTCGAGCGGATGTCAGGGCCCAGGCATCCGCGACCTGCTCCTCTTCGTACTGGCGCAGCACGTTCATCGCCCGAACCAGGACGGGCCGTCGTCCGCCGGGGAGGGGGAGCTCGAAACCACCGAGCTCGAAGCGGGCTCGGGCGTCAGGTGCGAAGGATGTCTTGCCCGCGCGCACCGCCGCGAGCTGTTCGCGTGCCCGTGCAACGCGTTCGGGGTCGATCTCGACGCCGACGACCTCGACGTCGGCGCGCACCCGCGCGAGGCGCGTCCAGAGTTCCAGCGCCGTCACCGCACTGGCCCCGAATCCGAGATCGACGACGAGCGGATCGTCCGTTCGGCGCAGGGCGGGCAGCTCCGCAAGATACCGGTCGTTGCGCCTCAGCCTGTTCGTGCCCGTCGTCCCGCGCGTCGTCTGCCCAACGGGGCGACCCGCAGGAGGACGGTGTGCGGGCGGGCGCTGCGCGGTCATCCCTCCATGATGTCGGGAATGTCCTTCACCCGGCGCCGATATCATGGGCGCATGACCGAGCCTTATACGTTGATCCTGCTCCGCCACGGCCAGAGCGAGTGGAACGAGTTGAACCTCTTCACCGGTTGGGTCGATGTGCGCCTGACGGACCTCGGCAAGGCCGAGGCCAAGCGGGGCGGCGAACTTCTCGCCGAGGCGGGTCTGCTGCCAGACGTTCTGCACACCTCTGTGCTCAGCCGTGCGATCCAGACGGCCAACATCGCGCTCGATGCCGCCGACCGCCTGTGGATCCCGGTGACCCGCACGTGGCGCCTGAACGAGCGTCACTACGGCGCGCTGCAGGGCAAGGACAAGGCGCAGACCCTCGCCGAGTTCGGCCCCGAGCAGTTCATGCTGTGGCGCCGGTCGTTCGACGTGCCGCCGCCCGAGATCGCCGACGACGACGAGTTCAGCCAGGTCTCCGACCCGCGCTACGCCGGAATCGACGGCGACATCCCCCGAACCGAATCGCTCAAGCTCGTGATCGACCGCATGCTCCCCTACTGGGAGAGCGGCATCGTTCCGGACCTGCGCGCCGGCAAGACCGTGCTCGTCACAGCGCACGGCAACTCGCTGCGCGGACTCGTGAAGCACCTCGAGGGCATCAGCGACGACGACATCTCCGAGCTCAACATCCCGACCGGCATCCCGCTCGTCTACCGCCTCGGCGAAGACCTGCTGCCCCTCGGACCGGGCGAATACCTCGACCCCGATGCCGCCGCGGCCGGAGCCGCGGCCGTCGCCGCACAGGGTAAGAAGTAACGACCCCGTTCAGCACGAAAAGGGACCGGATGCCGAGGCATCCGGTCCCGTTTCGGTGTCGAGGCTAAGCGAGGGTAGCGCCTGTGGCGTCCGACCAATCGCCCGTCGCGAGGTAGACGACCTTCTTGGCCACGGACTCGGCGTGGTCGCCGAAGCGCTCGTGGTAACGGCTCGCGAGGGTCGCGTCGACCGTCGCCATCGCCTCGCCCTGCCAGTTTTCGCCGAGGACCTTCTCGAAAACCGAAACGTGGAGGTCGTCGAGCTGATCGTCGAGATTGCGAATCTCTTCGGCGATGGCGACATCCTGCGTCCTCAGCAGCTCGGAGAGCTTCTGCGCCATCTGCACGTCGACCTGGCCCATGCTCGTGAAGGTGCTCTTCAGCCCCTTGGGGATCGCGCGCTCAGGGAAGCGGTAGCGGGTCAGCTGAGCGATGTGCTCGGCGATGTCCCCCATCCGCTCGAGCGAGGCCGACATGCGCAGAGCGCTCACGACGATGCGCAGGTCGCGAGCGACGGGTTGCTGGCGCGCGAGGATCTCGATGGCCAGCTCGTCGAGCGCAACGGCCTTTTCGTCGATGATGCTGTCGGCGTCGATGACCTCTTCGGCGAGCGAGACGTCGCTCGAGCCGAACGCCTGGGTGGCCTTCTCGATCGCGGTAGCGACGAGCTCGGAGATCTCGACAAGGCGCCCCTGGACGTCCTCGAGGGACTGATGGAAGACTTCGCGCACGGTGCTGGTCCCTTTCCCGGTCGGTCGGACACGGCGCCCGCGACCTCCGCGATCATCTCCGCCGAAGGTTAACGGATGGTGCCGCTCCGGTGAATAGTACCCGGGCGTGCGCCACGCTCTTGCGGTCCCGGTCCGCCGTTCCCGACGCGTGACCCTACGCTGGGTCTCATGGACCCGGTGCAGATCGCGCTCCTCGCGTTACTTGCGGGAGCGGTGATAGGTCTCGGCGTATCAACCCTCGTCTTTGCGGCATTGCGAGCGGCGGAGCGTGCTGAGGCGGAGGCGGCCGTGACCGTACCCTCCGGTGTTCTGCAGGTGCTCGACGCCATGGAAGGTGCCGCATCCGTCGTGGATGCGTCGCTGACCGTCGTTGCGGCCTCACCCGCTGCACCGGGGTTCGGCATGTCGGCGGGTGAAGTGATCAGCGTCGAAGACCTGCGCGTGCTGGTTCGCGCGACGCGAACATCCGGTGGAGCGGAGAGCGCGCGCTTTCGCATGCGCCGAGCCGCAGGGGGCACTGCTCTGCTTGCGACCGAGGGTCGGCTGGTGTCGGCGCGCGCGGCATCGCTGGACGGCACGCACGTCCTGCTCGTCGTAGACGACGTCACCGAGCAGGAGCGCCTGGAGCAGATGCGGTACGACTTCGTCGCTAACACCAGCCACGAACTCAAGACGCCGGTGGGTGCCGTGAGCCTGCTCGCCGAGGCGATCGAATCTGCCGCCGACGACCCGCCGCAGGTACGTGCGTTCGCTGTGCGACTGCAGGCCGAAGCCGCACGCCTGTCCCGCCTGACGAGTCGCATCATGGGTCTGTCTCGACTGCAAGCCGCGGACGAGCTGCCGGAGCCGCGCGACGTCTCGATCGACGAGGTTGTCGCGTCATCCGTCGAGTCGAACGCCGTGCAGGCGGATTCTGCGGGTGTCGAACTGCTGCGTGGTGGCGACCGGGGGGCGATCGTCCGGGGCGACCCGACCATGTTGATCGAGGCCGTCAGTAACCTGATTGCCAACGCGGTCGCGTATTCCCCGAAGGGGGGACGCGTGGGCGTCGGTGTGCGCGTCGAAGACAAAGTGGTCGAAATCGCCGTCACCGATCAGGGAATCGGCATCGTCGAGGCCGATCAGCAGCGCATCTTCGAGCGTTTCTACCGTGCCGACGGAGCGCGCTCTCGCCGCACGGGCGGCACCGGCCTGGGGCTCGCGATCGTCAAGCACGCCGTTCAGCGCCACGGCGGCGAGGTCCGCGTGTGGTCGCAGCCCGGACGAGGATCGACCTTCACGATCCGGCTCCCGCGCTCATCGGCCCCCGAAAAAACCGAGAAGCCCCGCCGCCGCCGGAAAACGAGCGAGTCGACCAACCGTCGTAAGGCGAACGACACCACGAAGAAACGCCGAGGCGCCATGAACGCCGAACGCGCCCCCGAGGGAGAGAAGAAGACATGACCCGGGTCCTCCTCGTCGAAGACGAACCCGATCTGGCCGAACCGTTGGCCTACCTGCTGCGCCGTGAAGGCTACGAGGTCGAGATCGCCGAAGATGGCCCCGCGGCCGTCTCCGCATTCGAAGAGCGTGGATGCGACATCGTGCTGCTCGACCTCATGTTGCCGGGCATGTCGGGAACCGAGGTGTGCCGACGCATCCGTCAGACGTCGGCGGTACCGATCGTCATGGTCACCGCGAAGGACTCCGAAGTGGACATCGTCGTCGGGCTGGAGCTCGGAGCGGACGACTACGTCACCAAGCCATACTCCGCACGCGAACTGCTCGCCCGTATGCGAGCGGTTCTTCGTCGCACCGCCGAGCCCGACGCCGATCTCGAGGAGCATGTCCTCGCCGGCGGTCGTGTGACCCTCGACATCGACCGCCACAGCGTCTCGGTGGACGGTTCGGAGATCGGTATGCCGCTGAAGGAATTCGAGCTTCTCGAGGTGCTCATGCGCAACGCCGGTCGCGTTCTGACCCGGGGCCAGCTGATCGACCGCGTGTGGGGAAGCGACTACTTCGGCGACACCAAGACGCTCGATGTGCACATCAAGCGCATCCGTTCACGCATCGAACGGACACCGAGTGAGCCGACGATGCTCGTGACCGTGCGAGGGCTCGGGTACCGCTTCGAGTCGGAGTGACGGGCGCTCAGGGAACGAACTGTTCGAGGTAGCTCGTTTCGCCCGTGAGGATGGGCACCTCGACGAGGGAACCCTCGGCGTCGCCGGCCTGGAAGTAGACGGGCATGGTCGCGCCCGGGATCGTGTCGATGTTGGGGAACGGCAGCGGGTCGTTCTCGCCGTCCATGCCGAGGCTGATCGCTTCGCTCGCGGCCAGCCGGACGGTGAGTTCCGTCTTGTCGGAACCCTCGCCGTACTCGACCCGGAGCGTCACGGGGTCGGTGCTCTCGTTGACGAAGGCGGCGAGGAAGTTGCCGTCGATTCCGTCATCCGAGACGACGAGCGCGTTGCGCACGGCGACATCGCCCGTTTTCGCAGAGACGCCGTCGGCGGGTGCGTAGGGGATGAGCGTCGCCTGCGGCGCGATCAGGGCGCACCCGGAAGTTCCCACCAGAACGGCGGCCACAAGAGCCAGAGACGCGAGCCGACGGGATTTCACGGGTCCTCCAGGGAGATCGCAGACATTGCGGTCTCATTCTAGGGGGCCCGCTTGATCGCTGCTGCGCCCGGTGCGCGGCGCACCTTAGCGTATGGTCCCTGTGGTATTCTGTAGGTTGCCGAAAGGACATAACTGCATGCTTTTTGAGGTTGGCGAAACGGTCGTTTACCCGCACCACGGGGCCGCGACGATCATCGAAGTCAAAGACCGGGTCATCAAGGGCGAGACCAAGAAATACCTGAAGCTCAACGTCACTCAGGGCGACCTCGTTATCGAGGTACCCGCAGAGAACGTCGACCTCGTCGGCGTTCGCGACGTCATCGGCAGAGAGGGTCTCGACAAGGTTTTCGAGGTGCTTCGCGCACCCTTCACCGAAGAGCCCACGAACTGGTCTCGCCGCTACAAGGCGAACCTCGAGAAGCTCGCTTCCGGCGATGTCATCAAGGTGAGCGAGGTCGTTCGCGATCTGTGGCGTCGCGACCAGGACCGCGGTCTGTCCGCGGGTGAGAAGCGGATGCTCGCCAAGGCGCGCCAGATCCTCATCTCCGAGCTCGCGTTGGCCGAGAAGACCGACGAAGAGCGCGCCGGTGTCGTGCTCGACGAGGTCCTCGCAAGCTAGGCTCCCGGCGTGAGCATCACGCCATCTCCTCGTGTCGGCATCATCGTCGTCGCGGGCGGTTCCGGCACGCGCCTCGGCGCGGGCACCCCGAAAGCCTTCGTCGGCATCGATGAACATTCGATGCTTAGCCATGCCCTGCGGGGCGTGCTCGCCGCGGGTCCGATGCAGGTCGTCATCGTCGCGCCCGCCGGGCGTGAGGGTGATGCCCTGACCGAGGCTTTGGCCGCGTCGGAAGAGGCCCCCGCGCTCGAGAGTGGTCGTCGGCGCGATCTGATCTCGGTCGTCACCGGGGGCGAAACGCGGCAGCGCTCGGTCGCCGCGGGTCTGGGTGCACTCTGGGCCGATGTCGAGGTGGTGCTGGTGCACGACGCGGCACGGGCCCTCACCCCGCCCGCCGTGTTCGAGCGGGTCGTCGAGGCGGTGGACCGAACCGGGTCGGGCGTCGTTCCGACCCTCCCGGTGATCGACACGATCAAGCGAGTCGGGGGAGATGTCGTCCTCGAGGCTGTCGATCGTGCCGATCTCGCGGCGGCTCAGACCCCGCAAGGGTTTCCCCGCGGAGTGCTTGTCGCGTCCTACGGGAGCGCCGAGCAGGACTACACGGACGACACGGCGCTCGTGGCTGCCGCGGGTCATCCGATTGTCACCGTGCCGGGTGACGCCCTCTCGTTCAAGATCACCACACCGGCCGACATGGATCGCGCGCGAGGACTGATCGTCCCGATCGCGCCCGCACATGCACGCTTCGAAACCGGCGGGCGTGCGCCCCGGGTGGGCGTGGGTACGGACGTTCACGCTTTCGAGGTCGTCGATGCTGCCGGGGACGCTGCCGCCGAGCTCTGGCTCGCGGGGCTGCACTGGCCGGGCGAACCGGGACTGGCGGGGCACTCGGATGGCGACGCCGTCGCGCACGCGATCGTCGACGCACTTCTCTCCGCCGCCGGGCTCGGCGACATCGGCACGCACTTCGGCGTCGATCGTCCCGAGTTCGCGGGGGCACACGCGGATGCCTTCTTGACGCGGACGCGGGAGCTGCTCGGTAACGCGGGCTGGGCTGTCGGAAACGTCTCCGTTCAGTTCCAGGCGAACCGACCGCGATTCTCGACCCGTCGCGCCGAAGCGGAAGCGGCGCTGTCCGACGCTCTCGGTGCGCCCGTTTCGATCGCCGCGACGACGACGGACGGACTCGGATTCCCCGGGCGCGGTGAGGGTGTGGCGGCCTTCGCCGTGGCTCTCGTCATCCCCGTCTGACACCTGCCCGTCTAGCTCGTTCCCGTCTGACGTGTTCCCGTTCGAGCGTCACGCCTCAACGGCGAAAGGCTTCGGATCCCGGGGCGCGCGCGAGCCCCACGCCAGGGTGACGAGGCCGACGGCGAGCACCAGGAGTCCCGTGACGGCGAGAACGCTCAGTTGCTCGCCGAGTACCGTGACACCCAGGATGCTGGCGGTCAGCGGCTCGCCGAGGGTCAGCGTCGCGGCGGTCGCCGCGGTCAGCCCGTTCAGGCCCCACGTGAACAGCACGTAGGCGACGGAGATCGTCCCGATGCCGAGCCATACGGCCATCACCACGCCCGCGGGTTCCCGGAGCCATACAAGGTCGACGAACGGCAGTACGCAGGCCGAGAGCACCGCCGAGCCCACGCCCATCGCGCCGACCACGGTGAACGGGTCCCACCCGTCATCCAGCAGTCGCCGCTGGGCGTTGGCGATGACGGCGAAGGTCGCGCCCGCGCCGACCGAGCCGAGGAATCCGAGGGGGTCAGTCCCGCCGGCGCCCGCGACATCCGTCCCGCCGCCGATTCCCAGGAGGGCGACACCGACGGTGGAGAGTGCCGTGGCGAGCAGCCAGGCGCCGCTCGGACGGCGGCGCGTCAGCGACCACTCGAGCACACCGGCGAGGATCGGCGCCGAGCCGAGCGCGATGACGGTGCCCACCGCCACGCCGTTTCGGGCGGTGCCGAGGAAGAACAGCGGCTGATAGAGCGCGAGGCACAGGCCTGTGAGCGCCATGAGGCCCAGGGGGGCGGCCGTGAGGCGGGGACGCGGGGCGACGGTACCGCGGCGGTGCGCGCGGTGGGCGAGTACGAAGGCGATCATCGCAAGGCCCGTCCCGCCGATCACGAGGCGCACGGCTCCGACCGCGAGAGGCGTGGTGTTTTCGGGGCCGAGCGCCTGCGACGTGCCGGTCGTGCCGAAGAGGACGGCCGCGGCGAGCACGGCGAGGACAGGAAGCACCCCTCAGTTCTACCCCGCCGGGCTCGGGGCGTCGAACCGTCGCGAACCGCTGCATCCGTCGCCCTGATCGAGCGTTTTGTGACGGCTCGATGCGCCGAAGACCCGCCGGTAGTCTAGGCAGGTGACTCTCCGGCTCTACGACACGAAGGCGCAGCAACTGCGCGACTTCGTGCCGAGCGACCCCGGACGCGTCTCGATGTATGTCTGCGGCCCCACCGTTCAGTCGGGCCCGCACCTCGGGCACCTGCGCGGCGCGCTGGCCTTCGACGTTCTGCGCGGATGGCTCGAGCACCGGGTCGGCGCCGTGACCTACGTCCGCAACGTCACCGATATCGACGACAAGGTGCTCGCGAACGCGACGCCCGACGAGAGCTGGTGGGCACTCGCATACCGCATGGAGTTGGCGTTCTCGGACGCGTATGCCGCGATCGGCATCCGTCCGCCGACCTACGAGCCCCGCGCCACGGCCTCGATTCCGCAGATGCAGGAGTTGATCGCTCGACTCATCGCCGAGGGGCACGCCTACGCCGCCGAGGGTGATGTCTACTTCGACGTTCGATCGTGGCCCGCGTACGGCACGCTCACGCGTCAGTCGCTCGACGCGATGGAGCCGGCCGCAGATGCCGATCCACGCGGCAAGCGGGATCCTCGCGACTTCGCGCTGTGGAAGGGCGCTAAGACGGGCGAACCCGATAGCGCAACCTGGGAATCGCCCTGGGGCGATGGTCGCCCGGGCTGGCACATCGAGTGCTCGGCGATGTCGCGTCGGTACCTCGGTCCCGAGTTCGATATCCACGGCGGCGGGCTCGACCTGCGCTTCCCGCACCACGAGAACGAGCTCGCGCAGACCACCGCGGCGGGGGATCCCTTCGCCCGGTATTGGGTGCATAACGGACTCGTCACCGTCGACGGACAGAAGATGTCGAAGTCGCTCGGCAACTTCGTGCTCGCCGAAGACATATTGCGCGCCTACGACCCGCTCGTCGTTCGCTACGCCCTGGTCTCGGCGCACTACCGGTCAAACCTCGACATCACCGAATCGTCGTTCGCCGAGGCGGCGTCGGCACTCGAGCGGCTGCGCACCTTCCTCGTGCGGCTGGGCCGCGCCCGCGGTGGGGAGTACGGATGGCTCGCCACCGACCTTCCCGAGGCATTCGTCGCCGCGATGGACGACGACCTGGGCGTTCCCGAGGCGCTCGCCGTGCTGCACGAGACGGTGCGCGCGGGGAACGCGGCGCTCGACGCGGGAGACCTCGATGTAGCGACGACCGCGGCTATCCACGTGCACACGATGGCGGGGATTCTCGGGATCGACCCGATGTCCGAGCGCTGGCGCGGGCATTCGGACGGCGCGGAGGCCCGCGCATTGCATACTCTGGTCACGAGCCTGATCGACCAGCGTGCGCGTGCGCGCGATGGCAAGGACTGGGCGGCGGCAGATCGGATCCGCGACGCCGTCGCGGCGGCCGGCATCACGTTAGAAGACACCTCAGACGGCACGCATTGGAGCATCGATGGCTAAGCCAGGACGACCCGGCGCGAGCAGGGGCAAAAAGGGCCCCACAAAGGGCACGGGCGGAAAGAACAAGCGCTCGCTCGAAGGTCGTGGGCCGACGCCCAAGGCCGAGGACCGCGCGTGGCACCCGGCGGGTAAGCGCAAGGCCGCGGCCGAACGCTTCACGGCCGCCGGCGGCAAGGGGCGCCCCAGCTCGAACCCGAACTCGGGGCGCGCACCCCGGGCGAAGAAAGACGAAGAAACCGAGGTCGTCACCGGTCGTAACTCGGTGCTGGAGGCGCTGCGGGCGAAGATCCCCGCAACGGCTTTCTACATCGCGCAGCGAGTCGAGATGGATGACCGTGTCAAAGAGATGCTGTCACTCGCGGCGAACCGCGAGATCCCGGTGCTCGAGGTCACGCGCCCCGAACTCGACCGCATGGCCGGCTTCGACGGCGTGCACCAGGGCGTCGCGCTGAAGGTACCCCCGTACGAGTACGGACACCCGCAGGACCTGCTGGAGAAGATCATCGACTCCGGCAAGCTGCCGCTCTTCGTCGCCCTCGACGGCATCACCGACCCCCGTAACCTCGGCGCGATCATCCGGTCGACCGCGGCATTCGGCGGGCACGGCATCATCCTGCCGCAGCGTCGGTCGGCGAGCGTCAACAGCGCCGCGTGGAAGACCAGCGCCGGCGCCGCAGCACGCACCCCCGTCGTGGTTGCACCGAACCTCACCTCGACGCTGAAGGACTTCAAGCGTCAGGGAGTGTTCGTGCTCGGACTCGACGGTGATGGCGATGTGTCGCTGCCCGCACTCGAGCTCGCCGACCGTCCGATCGTGATCGTCGTCGGCAGCGAGGGCAAGGGCCTGTCGCGCCTGGTCGCGGAAACCTGCGACCAGATCGTCTCGATCCCGATCTCTGCCAGCACAGAATCGCTCAACGCCGGCATCGCCGCATCCGTCGCCCTGTATCAGGTGTCGACGCTGCGAGCCTCCGTCGGCGACTGAACGACCCGCTCAACAGAACGCGAAAGGACCCCGGATGTCTCGCATCGTTGTCATCGGAGGAACCGGCTACGCCGGCAGCCACATCGTCGCCGAGGCGGCCCGGCGCGGACACACCGCGTTGTCGGTCGCGCGGACCGCGGCATCCGACCGCCAAGAAGGCGTCACGTACATCGAGGGCTCGCTGCTCGACGTGCCCGGCCTCGTCGCCGAGATCCAGGGCGCCGAGGTCGTCATCCTGTCTGTTCCCGCACGGGGCGAGATGGCGGGGCTCGTCCGGCCCGCCGTGGCCGAGCTCGTCGCGACGCTCCAACCGGGAACGCGGATCGGCGTGATCGGCGGTGCGGGCGGGAGTCTCTCTGCCCCCGGCGGCCCGCGAGTCATCGATCTGCCGAGCTTCACCGAGGAATACAAGCCCGAGGCCTTCGAGGCCATCGGCATTCTCGAAGACCTGCAGGCGGGCGACCCGCCGGTCGACTGGTTCTTCGTGCACCCGGCTGGCGGGTTCGGCATGTGGAACCCCGGTGAGCGGACGGGCTCGTACCGCGACGGCGGCGACGTCATCGTCACGGATGCGGATGGCGAATCCTTCATCTCGGGCGCAGACCTCGCGGTTGCGGTGCTCGACGAGATCGAGGCCCCGAAGCACACGCGCGAGCGCTTCACCGTCGGGTACTAGTCCCGCGTCGAGTCGAGTCG
Organism: Microbacterium sp. HM-570; assembly: GCF_054165885.1. Lineage (NCBI taxonomy): Bacteria > Bacillati > Actinomycetota > Actinomycetes > Micrococcales > Microbacteriaceae > Microbacterium > Microbacterium sp. HM-570. The sequence goes on along the minus strand of NZ_CM135111.1, from coordinate 1,116,260 downwards.
CGTCGTTTCGACTCGCTGGCGCTCGCTCAACGACCGGGGCGCTCGTTCGTTGAGCGAGGCCACAGGCCGAGTCGAAACGCGTGTCAGACGAGGTCGCGCCAGTCGACGGCGTCTGCCTCGGGGTCCGGCTCGATGGGCGCGTCCTCGGGGATGACCGAGAGCGCCAGGGTTTCGGTCGGCGGGCCCATGATGGTGGCCTCGTCCCGGCGATGGCGCAGCACATTGTTGACGTAGGACGTCAGTGCCTCGGCGAGAGGAACGGACGATCCGCGCTCCTGCGACATGTACCACCTGTGCTCCAACACCTGGTGGAACACCTCGGCGGGTTCGAGCTTGGCGCGCAGGTCGTAGGGAATGGCCTTGACGACGGGTTCGAAGACGCGCGTCAGCCACTCGTGAGCGACCATCTCTTCGTCGGCGCCGAGGCGTGAGACCCGGGCGCGGAATTCGTCGAGGTCGTTCAGCAGCCGCCGCGCCTGGTTCTCCTCGACGTCCAGTCCCGTCAGCCGAATCAGACGTCGCTGGTGGTGCCCGGCATCGACGACCTTCGGTTGGATCGAGACGCGCGTGCCGTCGGGGGCTGCCTGGATCGACATCTCGCCGATGTCGAATCCGAGGGCGTTCAGCCGCTGCACGCGTTCGGTCAGGCGCCACGACTCCGCCGACGAGAAGCTCTCTTGATCGGTGAGGGCCGCCCAGAGCGAGTGATACGACGAGAGGATGCCGTCGGCGATCTCGACCGCCTCGACACCGCCCTCGAGCCGGCCGCCCGCCTCGAGGTCCATGATCTCGCCCGCGATATTGGTGCGTGCGACATCGAGGTCGTGCTCGCGCTGGCCGAGGGTCAACCCGTTCTCGTGCAGCTCGCCCGTCTCGGCGTCGACGAGGTACGCGGCGAAGGCGCCGGCATCCCGGCGAAAGAGCGTGTTCGAGAGCGACACATCACCCCAGAAGAAGCCGACGTTGTGCAGGCGCACCAGCAGCACCGCGAGCGCATCGACCAGGCGCGTCGCGGTGTCGGGTCGCAGCACCTGTGTGAACAGGGCGCGGTAGGGGAGCGAGAACTTCAGGTGCGCGGTCACCAGGGCGGCCGGGAGAGGCTCGCCCGAGGCATCCTTGCGCCCCGCGATCACCGCGACGCGGTCGACGCATGGCACGTCGAGCCGGTGCAGGTTCCCGAGCATCTCGTACTCGCGCCGCGCCATCTCGGCCGTCGTCTCTTTCACAGCCACGACGCGGCCGGACAGATTTGCGAAACGCACCAGGTGGCGCGAGAGCCCCTTAGGGAGTGAGACGATCGTGCTGCTCGGCCACTCAGCGAGCGGCACCGACCACGGCAAAGTCAGCAAGCCCGGATCGACCTCGCTCGCGGTGATGTTGAGGGCATCGCTCACGGTTCCTCCTCGGTCGATTTCCGGTCCTGCGGGCGCGGGAAAATGCGTGCGGCGCGGGCCTCCGAGGAGGACCCGCGCCGCACGAGGGAGTTACGCCGAGACGACGGGCTTGTCGCTGAGGCGCTCGCCCGAGACGACGTCGAACACGTGCATGTGTCCGGGGATTGGTGCGAGGCTGATCGTCTCACCTGAACTCGGGTGGCGGCGTCCGTCGACGCGAGCGACGAGGTCGGTGCGCTGGCCGCCCACATCCGCGTGTCCGTAGAGGTAACCGTCGGCGCCGAGCTCTTCGACCAGGTCGACCGTGACCGACAGGCCCGGGCCGTCCGCTCCGGCGAGCACGACGTCCTCGGGGCGGATGCCGATCGTGACCTCGCTGCCGTTCGCGCGGCTGAGGGTGTCGGCCTCGATCGCGACAACCGTGTTGCCGAACTGCACGCCACCCTCGACGAGGGGAACCGTGAACAGGTTCATGGCGGGCGAGCCGATGAAGCCTGCAACGAAGACGTTCTTCGGCGTCTCGTACAGGTCGCGCGGCGTACCCACCTGCTGCAGCAGGCCGTCCTTCAGCACGGCGATGCGGTCACCCATGGTGAGCGCCTCGGTCTGGTCGTGCGTCACGTAGACCGTGGTGACGCCGAGACGCCGCTGGAGCGACGCGATCTGGGTGCGCGTCTGGACACGGAGCTTGGCGTCGAGGTTCGACAGCGGCTCATCCATGAGGAACACCTGCGGCTGGCGGACGATGGCGCGACCCATCGCCACGCGCTGACGCTGACCACCCGAGAGGGCCTTGGGCTTGCGGGTCAGGTACTGCTCGAGGTCGAGCAGCTTCGCGGCCTCGAGCACGCGGGCGGCGCGCTCGTCCTTGCCGATGCCGGCGATCTTCAGGGCGAAGCCCATGTTCTCGGCGACCGTCATGTGCGGGTACAGGGCGTAGTTCTGGAAGACCATCGCGATGTCGCGATCCTTCGGCGGGACATCGGTGACGTCACGGTCACCGATCAGGATGCGGCCCGAGTTGACCTCTTCGAGGCCAGCGAGCATGCGCAGCGACGTGGATTTTCCGCAGCCGGAGGGGCCGACCAGAACGAGGAATTCGCCGTCTGCGACGTCGAGACTCAGCTTATCGACGGCGGGACGCTCGCCTCCGGGGTACAGGCGGGTGGCGTTGTCGAACGTGACGGATGCCATTGTTTTCTCCTTCACCGGCAGGTACGTGCCGGACGATCCGTAGTGAATGGAAGTGGCGGGTGTGAGCCGCCGCGGGCGCATCAGTGCGCCTGTCCGAATTATGGCACAGCAATAGGCGCCCCGTCTGGGTGATTCCCAGCCTCTCTGGTTACCATCGATTGCGGATGTCGCTTTCCCGGGCGCGTCCTACCCGAAAGCACCCGATGCTTTCGGCCCGAGCGATTCAGAGGTTTCATGTCGAGCGATGAGACGCCCAACGTCCCCGCGCGTCGCGACCGCCGCGAGGCGGTCCGCGAGAAGGCGGCGGCCGTGCAGGCCCGCCAGCGTCGTGGACGCGTCGCGCGGATCGTCGTCGGCAGTGTCGTCGTGACAGCCATCGTCGTCGGGGCTGGCGTCGCCGTTGCCTGGACGCTCGGCGAGGCGGCGTCGCAGCCGCAGCTCTCACCCGCCGTGCAGGACGACGGAATCGTGGTGGACTCGATTCCCTCGAGCGTCCTGGCATCCTTCTCCGGGGGCGGTGCGGCGGAAGCCCCGCCCGAGTCTTCCGATGCCACGGCTCCCGATGCGGCGGAGCCCGCCACGCCCGCGCCGACGTCGACCCAGCAGCCGCTGCAGGTCGAGGTCTATGTCGACTACCTGTCCGAGGCATCCTCCGACTTCCAGCTCGCGAACGCCCAGCAGCTGTCGGAATGGGTGTCGGAGGGGGCGGCGGCGATCTCATATCACCCGGTCGCACTCCTGACGGGCAAGTCCAACGGGACCAAATACTCCCTGCGTTCAGCGGGTGCGGCTGCGTGCGTTGCGACGTATGCGCCGACGTCGTTCTTCGCGTTCAATCACAAACTGCTCGAGCAGCGCCCTGAGCTCGACACAGACGGGCTCAGCGACACCGATCTGGCCGTCCTCGCGCAAGCCGTGGGTGTTGAGAACCCCAAGCGGGTCACGCGGTGCATCGAGAACGCGAGCTTCGTGCCGTGGGCGCAGAAGGCGACCGCGCGAGCACTGGCCGAGCCCGTCGCGGGCACCGACGCGGCGCTGACCGGCCCGAAGGTCTACGTCAACGGCACGCCGTACAACGGCGACCTGAGCGATGCGAAGGAGTTCGCGCAGTTCGTGCTCACTCTGGCGAGCGAGGCCTACTTCTCGACGCCGACCCCCACGCCCTCAGTCACTCCGACGACCACCCCGTCGCCGACCCCGTAACGAGTGAGCGGCTCGCTCTCTGCCCGGGCTCACGGCGTGCGGTCGTCGTCGATAGACTGGTGGACCTGCCGACTTGGCGCAATTGGTAGCGCACCTAACTTGTAATTAGGGGGTTACGGGTTCAAGTCCCGTAGTCGGCTCAAGTGCCTCAGGCTGAAGAGTTCCGACAATCGCGACCGAATTGACCGTATTTTTCTACACGAAATGGTCTATTTGTGAGATAATCTCTACATACGCGAGCTTTGGTCGGAGATTCCTACATGGCCATCTTCACAAGTGAGGACTTCTCGAACTCCGCTGAGCCCACACGGCGCGTGCAGAACGGAACTCTGAAACGTGTAGCGCGAGGAATCTACACCGATGAGGTGAGTCTCCCCGCAGAGGAAGTTGTGCGGCTTCGATGGTCTGACATCCTCGCGAAGGTCTTTCCCGGAGCCGTCATCACATATCGGAGCGGCTTCGACTATCGTCCCGTTGACGGCGCAATCTACGTGTCACACCCACGTTCCACGCCGCTGAAGATTCCCGGACTCACCGTATATCCCGACGGGCGGTCGAGCCCTCGGCAGGATGACGACATCCCCATGGGCAAGGGACTCTTCGCGGCCTCGACCGCGCGGGCGCTCGCAGACAACGCCCCTGGACGCGGTCGGCCACCCGTAGACGGACGCCTGCTCACGCGTGCCGAGCTCCACGAACGCATCGCACGGATTGCCGCCGCCCAGCCGCGATCGATGTCGGATCGACTTATCGCGCAGGTAGAGGAGCAGGCGAGCGCGAGTGGCGCTGACGACATCAGGGTCTTCTTCCAAGCCGCCTATGGCGAACGTCCAACGCTCGACAGCGATTCACCAGCCATGCTGGCGGCGTCTCGTGGCGAGAGCTACGACCAAACCCGGGTAGCGCGGTTCAGGGCGTTCGCATTCGGCCTGGGAAACGAGGCCCCAGCGAGTCGCCGACCGGTCGATATCGCCCGCACCGAGTTCATCCCCTTCTACGAGGCCTACTTCTCCAACCTCATCGAAGGCACCGAGTTTCCAGTTCGAGAGGCGGAAGCCGTCGTATTCGAGCAGGCGGACTTCGGTCGGCCACGGGACGCCCATGATGTTCGCGGCACCTATGAGGTCGTGAACAATCGGAAGGAGATGGAGCAGCGTTTCGCCTCGCCCGACGCGTTCATGGATGCTCTTCGTGAGCGCCACTACCGGATGATGTCCCAGCGGCCGGACGTTATGCCAGGGATGTGGAAAGACCGCAACAATCAAGCCGGCATGACGCAGTTCGTCGACTACAGCCTCGTTCCAGGAACCCTACGGGCGGGGTGGAGCATCGGTCAGGAAATTGCAGACCCGTTCCGGCGCGCCGTCTACATGATGTTCATGGTGGCTGAGGTGCATCCGTTCATCGACGGCAACGGACGTTCGGCCCGGGTTGCGATGAACAACGAACTTGTCGCTGAGGGCGAAGAGCGCGTCATTATCCCGACTGTCCTGCGCCTCGACTATTTGAGCGCGCTCACCCGAGCTACCGCCGACGGCGGTCCCGCAGGCCTCTACCGGGTGATGGACTTCGCGCAGAATTGGGTGAGCGTGGGCGACTTCTCGTCGACAGACGCGGGGCTCGAGTACGTGGAGCTGACCAACGCGCTCGTCGATGCCCGAGAAGCGGAACGCGGTGGTTACAGACTCGCCATCCCGCGGCGCAGCGCGATGGGTGGCTACGTGTGGGACGAAGAACCTCGACGCCCGGACCCGCTTGCGCCGTCAGTATCGGGCGGACCGATGCCCTTCTCGCTCGATACTTCGATCGACAGGTAGGCGCCCCTATGTGAGATCGGGCGGTGCGATGGCGGAAGGCGTTCGTGCGGGAAGTGGGTCTCGCAGGGCGCCGAACGGGCTCCGTCCACGCCCCGTCGAGCCGATCCGGAGTCCTCCGCGGAGCCCCCACAGTGCCGGGATGCCGACTGTAAAGTCATACCCGGCCGTCTTCGGAGTAGGGCGCCGGGGTTCACGCCCCGTTGTCGATTCGAAAGGGGGGGAGTGGCAATGCGTCAGCGCCCCCCGGTACTTCTCTCGGCGTTGGGTGCCGTGTCCGTCGGGGCGATGACGGCCATCCAGGCGCGCATGAACGGCGGTCTCGGCAGCGAGTCCGGGGACGGAATCTTCGCGGCGTTCGTGTCGTTCGGATCGGGTCTGCTCATCCTGGTCGTGCTCGCGCCGGTCACCCCCGCGGGTCGAGCCGCGATGCGGAGACTGTTCGTAGGTGTCCGTGAACGGAGCATCCCTTCCTGGATGCTTCTGGGCGGCCTCGCCGGCGCACTCACGACCGCGACCCAGGGCCTGACGGTCGGGTTGCTCGGCGTCTCGCTCTTCACCGTCGGGGTCGTCGCGGGGCAGACGGTCGGCGGACTGGTGCTCGACCGTGTCGGCTACGGTCCCGCAGGAGTCGTTCCGGTCACGATGCGACGCGTCGGTGGGGGAGCGCTCGCGCTCGTCGCGGTCGCTGTGGGCCTGGTCGGCAGTGCCGTGGTTTCGGTGCCGTGGTGGATGCTGGCCCTGCCCTTTCTCGCGGGCGCGGGCATCTCGTGGCAACAGGCGACGAACGGGCGTCTGCGGCAGCGCGTCGAGTCGGCCTTCGCCGCGACGTTCGTCAACTTCCTGGGCGGGACCATCATCCTCGGCGCCGCGGCCGCAATCCACATTGCGGTCGTCGGTCCCCCTGCGGTGCTCCCGACAAATCCCTGGCTCTATCTCGGCGGTGCCACGGGGGTCGTGTACATCTTCGTGTCGGCCGGACTCGTCCGGTACACGGGAGTGCTGCTGCTCGGGCTCGGTTCGGTCGTGGGCCTGCTCGCGACATCCGTCGTGCTCGACGTGGCGTGGCCGACGGATGCAGACCTCGACGTACCGCGCGCGCTCATCGCCGTGGCGATCGCACTCATCGCGGTGCTCGTGGTCGTGCTGCCGCGCCGGCGCTAGGGGCGGGGCATTCGCGAGACGAAGCGCGAGGCATCCACACCGCGTCGGAAGCCACCGCGCGTGCGCTCGGGCTTCTTGCCCACGTACAGCCACCCCAACAGCTCTTCGTTCTTCTTCAGCCCGTGCGCCTTGGCCACGGCCTTCGCCCGCGTGTAGTGCCCGGTGCGCCAGAGGACGCCGTAGCCTGCCTCGTCGAGCAGCAGGCTGAGCACGTGAGCGACACCGGATGCCACGGCCTCCTGCTCCCAGCGAGGCACCTTGTCGCTCTTGCGGTAGCTCGCCACGACGGCGATCAGCAGGGGAGCGCGGCGCGGCTTGCTGGATGCGCCCTTCTCGCCCTCGGCCTTGTTGATCGCGCGGCCGAGCGTCTCACGGTCGTCCCCGCGCAGTTCGATCAGGCGCCAGGGACGCAGCCCGGAGTGATCAGCGACCCGACCCGCGGCCGAGACCAACTCGAGCAGTTCGTCGTGCGTGGGAGCCTCGTCCGTGACCTTCGACCACGAACGCCGCGCGCGGACGGCGTCGAGCGCGGTCACTTCTCGGGCTCGAACGACAGCGCGAGCGAGTTCATGCAGTACCGGTCACCCGTGGGTGTGCCGTAGCCGTCGGGGAAAACATGGCCCAGGTGCGACCCGCACGCGGCGCAGCGCACCTCGGTGCGCATCATGCCGAGCGAGTCGTCCTCGATCAGCTCGACCGCGTCGGGCCGGACGGATTCGTAGAAGCTCGGCCACCCGCATCCGGAATCGAACTTCGTGCCGCTCTCGAAGAGTTCGGCGTTGCACGCGCCGCACGTATAGAGGCCGGCGCGGCCCTCGTCGAGTAGTTCGCCGCTGAACGGCGTCTCGGTCGCGGCCTGCCGCAGCACGGCGAAACGGTCGGCGTCGAGTTCTGCACGCCACTGCTCGTCGGTCTTGGTGATGGTGTAGTCCATCGCACACTCCTGTCTTCCTCTCCATTCAACCCTGCGTGCGACCTGCTGGACGCATCCGCGGGCACCTACGCGATTGAATAAGGGCATGGTGGCGCGGAATCAGGTGGGGCGAGATCAAGTGGCACGAGACCAAGTTGCGGAGCGATACGAGCGTTTTGCGCTCATCGAGGCTCCGGGTCGATCCGCCCTGTACGCCGAATGGGCGAGTGGCGTGGCGACGGATGCCTCGGCGTGCGACGTCATCGGACGGCTCCCGGCCGACCGCCGCCAGCCCCCGCTGGTGTTCGCCCTTGCTCGGTTGCGTGGTGCGCCCGAAGTCGGTGGATACGCGGCATTCGCGGACTGGCTCGTGCAGCACGGAGCAGAACTCGCCGCGGACGCATCCGTCCGCTCCCTGCAGACCAACGAACCGCAAAGGTGCGCCGTGCTGTTGCCGGCGCTCGCCGCGATCGAGGGGCCGATCGCGCTGATCGAACTCGGGGCATCCGCGGGCCTGTGCCTGCTGCCGGACCGGTACTCGTATCGGTACGGCGGGGCGGGGAGTGCGGCCCTCGATCCCACGGATGGCCCATCCTCGGTCGTGCTCACGTGCGAACTGCGCGGCGACCGTCGGCCCGACCTGCGCATGCCCGAACTGCGCACGCCCGAACTGCGCATGCCCGAAATCGTCTGGCGTGCGGGGCTCGACCTCCGCCCGCTCGACCCCTCCGACTCAGACGACCGTCGCTTCGCCACGGCGCTCGTATGGCCCGGCGAGACGGGCCGCGCGGCGCGCATCGATGCGGCGCTGGATCTTGCCGCAGCCGAGCACCTACGCATCGATGCGGGCGACGCCACCGATCCCGAGGCGCTCCGGCGCCTGGCGGATTCCGCGCCGCCCGACGCGACGGTCGTGGTGACCACGCCCGGCCTCCTGCCGCACGTGCCCCGTGCCGGGCGCGAGCGGCTGTTCGACGCGCTCGCCGAGCTGCGGAGTGACGGCGTGCACTGGATATCGCTGGATCCGCCCGCGCTTCATCAACGCTGGACGACGCCGGTGGACGCGACCGGATGGCCGGGGTTCGTCCTGAGCCACGATGAGCGCATTCTGGCCGCGGCGGATCCGCTTGGCGCTTGGCTGGAGTGGCGCGCGGGCTGACGCGTCCGGCCGACCTACCCTGGGGACATGGCCGAATCCCCGAGTGATGCCCTCACCGTCGATGAGCGCGCGATCCTCGATTTCGAGGCCGAGTGGCGTCGGCATGTCGGCGCGAAAGAAGAGGCGATCCGTGCCGAACTCGACCTCGCACCCGCGCGCTACTACCAGCTGCTGGGCCGACTGATCGAGACCGAAGCAGCCCTCGCCTACGACCCGATGCTGGTGAAGCGTCTGCGCCGGGTCCGCGATCAGCGTGACGCTGAACGAGCCGCCCGCGAAGGCGCGCTCGGACTCTGAACCCCCGCCGGCCGCGGCGTTGAGGGTTCGCACACGCGTCCGCCGGTAGCATTCTGAGGTGCCCACGCCCCCCACCGATCGATTCGACGACATCTCTGCGTCCCCCGGCCGTGTCGGCGCACACCGGGCCGAGAATCCTCGCGTCCGCGGCTGGACGACCTTCCTGTGGGCGCTCGTCGCAACCATCTTCCTGATCCTGCTGGGCATCTTCGCGAGCATGATCTGGCAGGGCAAGATCGTGCTCTTTCCGACTCCCGCGCCCTCGGTCTCGATCGTCCCGACGGCCGAACCCGTCGTCGACACCTCGTACACCGTCCTCGTGCTCAACGGCACGCCCGAGGAGGGACAGGCGACGCTGGTGAAGGACGAGTTGGTGGCGAACGGATGGCCCGAGGCCAACGTGCTCGCGGGCAACGCCGGCGATCGAGCCTTCCCGCTGACGACCGTCTACTACGCCGCGCCCGAGGCGGAGGGTGCCGCTCGCGGCCTCGCCGGTGTGATCGGTGCGGCCGAGGTCGTGCTCGACCCCGAGTATCCGCTCCCCGGCACTCCCGTCACGCAGCTGACCGTGGTTCTCGGACTCGACCGCGTCGAGCCCGTCGCGACCGAGACACCCGCCCCGTAGCCCGGCGAAGGGGCGCATTGCCGCACCTATTCGCCCGCATGTTTCGGCAGAGTTACGAGTTGACGGCCCCCGTGTCAACAGTTGACCTCGCGGCACTTTTGGCGCGATTTCGCTGGCTAGCATGACCCTGTCTCACCCGCGCAGCACAGGAGTTAACGCATGACCCAGGGCACCGTCAAATGGTTCAACGCCGAGAAGGGATTCGGCTTCATCACCGTGGTCGACGGGGGGCAGGACGTCTTCGTCCACTACTCGAACATCGACATGACGGGCTTCCGCGTCCTCGAAGAGGGGCAACTCGTCGAGTTCACGGTCGGCGCGGGCCAGAAGGGCCCGCAGGCAGAATCCGTTCGCGTCGTTTCTTGACGCGCGTTTTGGATGTCCCGTCGTTTGACGCGCCGGCAGATGGTGCGTCGGCTTCCGCGTCGCCCGCCGTGTCGACGGCCTCACCCGTCGCGTGCGCCCTAGTCTGACGCGCATGAAGTCGCCTGCGCGGGCCCGCGCGCTCCCGCGTTCCGTGCGGCTCGCCGCAACCGTCGGCGTCCTGGTCTCGGCGCTCGTGATCAGCGGGTGCGCCGCGGACACGACGGATGCCGCTTCGCCCTCGGCGTCGCCCAGTGCGACGGCGTCGGCCGAGCCCACGCCCACGCCGACGCCCACCCCCGAGGCGCCCCCGCTGGCCGTGCAGCCCCTGCGCGGAACGCAGGTCCCGGCCGAGACGATCACGGGCCCCGCCCTCGCGGCGAAGATCGACAACCACATCGCGGCGCGCCCGCAGGTGGGTCTGGACCACACGGACATCGTGTTCGAGGAGCTCGTCGAGGGCGGTCTGACCCGCTACGTCGCGCTCTGGTTCTCGGACGTGCCCGCCGAGATCGGCCCGGTTCGAAGCATCCGTCCGATGGATCCCGACATCGTCTCGCCGTTCGGCGGACTCATCGCCTACTCCGGCGGCCAGCAGCGCTTCGTGGACATGATGCTCAACACACCCGTGCACAACGCCATCCACGGCGGCGTGGACGATCGCTTCATGTACCGCACCCGGTCAAAGACCGCGCCGCACAACGTCATCGTGAAAGCTCAAGAGTTGCGCGCCGCGTACGCCGATGTGCCTCCGCCCGCTCAGCAGTTCGCGTATTCGCAGCGTCCGCAGACGGCATCGGCCGCGGCATACGGGAGCACGGCCAACGGATTCGATCTGTTCTTCTCGGCGAAGGAAGGCCGGTCGTGGCGGTGGGACGCGGGATCCGGGCGCTACCTACGTTCGCAGAACGGTGCGCCCGACATGGCTTCCGCGGGCGGGCAGCTCGCGGCGACCAATGTCGTCGCGCTTTCGGTGAGCATCGACTGGGCCTACGGCGACATCCCGAAGACGGTCATGATGGGTAGTGGGCCGGCATGGGTGGCAACGGGCGGAAAGACCATCCAGGTCACGTGGACCAAGGCATCCGCCGATGCGCCCATCCAACTCACGAACCAGTACGGCACTCCGGTCTATCTCGCCCCCGGCAACACGTGGGTCGAGCTCGTGCCCAATGCGCGCGGCGGAAGCATCGCGGTCGTCTGACCCGGACCCGAGGGGTCGCGCCGCACGGATGTCTCGTGCCGGGGACATCCGTCCTCCCCGGTATGCGCAGCTTGCACTCGGTGGGGGTGAGTGCCAGAATGGGCGTTAGCACTCGCCTTACCGGAGTGCTAAACCAATACCTACGTCCGGGAGGGACGACACACACATGGCAAAGATCATCGCTTTCGACGAAGAGGCCCGTCGCGGCCTCGAGCGCGGCCTGAACATCCTCGCCGACGCCGTCAAGGTGACGCTCGGCCCCCGCGGTCGCAACGTCGTGCTCGAGAAGAAGTGGGGCGCCCCCACAATCACGAACGACGGCGTTTCGATCGCCAAGGAGATCGAACTCGACGACCCGTACGAGAAGATCGGCGCGGAGCTCGTCAAGGAGGTCGCCAAGAAGACCGACGACGTCGCAGGTGACGGCACCACCACCGCTACCGTTCTCGCTCAGGCCCTCGTCAAAGAAGGCCTGCGCAACGTCGCGGCCGGCGCCGACCCCATCTCGCTCAAGCGCGGTATTGAGAAGGCCGTCGCGGCCATCTCGGCCGAGCTGCTGAAGAGCGCCAAAGAGGTCGAGACCAAGGAAGAGATCGCCGCCACGGCATCGATCTCGGCCGCCGACACCACCATCGGCGACCTGATCGCCGAGGCGATCGACAAGGTCGGCAAGGAAGGCGTCGTCACCGTCGAGGAGTCGAACACGTTCGGCACCGAGCTCGAGCTCACCGAGGGTATGCGTTTCGACAAGGGATTCATCAACCCCTACTTCGTCACCGACCCCGAGCGCCAGGAAGCCGTGTTCGAGGACCCCTACATCCTCATCGCGAACTCCAAGATCTCGAACATCAAGGACCTTCTGCCGGTCGTTGACAAGGTGATCCAGGAGGGCAAGGAGCTCGTCATCATCGCCGAGGACGTCGAGGGCGAGGCTCTCGCGACTCTCGTGCTCAACAAGATCCGCGGCATCTTCAAGTCGGCTGCTGTCAAGGCTCCCGGCTTCGGCGACCGTCGCAAGGCGCAGCTGCAGGACATCGCCATCCTCACCGGTGGTCAGGTCATCAGCGAAGAGGTCGGTCTCAAGCTCGAGAACACGACCACCGACCTGCTCGGCAAGGCACGCAAGGTCATCATCACCAAGGATGAGACCACGATCGTCGAGGGTGCCGGCGACTCGGAGCAGATCGAGGGTCGCGTGACCCAGATCCGCCGCGAGATCGAGAACACCGACAGCGACTACGACCGTGAGAAGCTCCAGGAGCGTCTCGCCAAGCTCGCCGGTGGCGTCGCCGTCATCAAGGCGGGAGCTGCAACCGAGGTCGAGCTCAAGGAGCGCAAGCACCGCATCGAGGACGCCGTTCGCAACGCGAAGGCCGCCGTCGAAGAGGGCATCGTCGCCGGTGGTGGCGTGGCTCTGATCCAGGCCGGGAAGAACGTGTTCGACACGCTCAACCTGACGGGTGACGAGGCGACCGGTGCGAACATCGTTCGCGTCGCGATCGAAGCGCCGCTCAAGCAGATCGCCCTCAACGCTGGACTCGAGCCCGGCGTCGTGGCGAACAAGGTCGCCGAGCTGCCCATCGGACACGGCCTCAACGCCGCGACCGGTGAGTACGTCGACATGTTCGCTCTCGGGATCATCGACCCGGCCAAGGTGACGCGCTCTGCCCTGCAGAACGCGGCGTCGATCGCCGGTCTGTTCCTGACGACCGAGGTCGTCGTCGCCGACAAGCCCGAGAAGGTCTCCGCCCCGGCGGGCGACCCCACGGGTGGCATGGACTTCTAAGTCCCGCGCGAAGCATAAGAAGGGCCCCGGCGTCAGGCCGGGGCCCTTCTTCTTGTCTGCCGGACCTTCTGCGCGTGGGCAGGTCAGCGGAACAGGGCGGCGTTCGTGATCTCGGCGTCCGCATACTGTCGGCCGGCGGACTCCAGCGCCAGGGTGATGGCGGCGAGGCTCTCTTCGACGTGTCGCTGCGTCGTGCGCCACCGTTCGATGGTTTCTTGGAATGCTGCGGATGCCTGACCGGTCCACGCGGACTGGAGTTGGATGAGCTGTCCGAGCATCGACTGGGACTCGGACTGGATGCGGTCGATCGTGCCGCGAATCGCGGCGGACTGCGCGATGACGGCGTCGGAATCGACGGTGAAAACAGCCATGATGGGTCTCCTTGAGGTGCAGATCGGGGTTGCCGGGTGATGGCGGGTGCCCCGACGCTACGTGCTTCGCGGCTCGCGCCTGCCCCCTAGGCATCCGATGACGCCCCATTCTTGCTCGCGTGCCTCTGGGGAGGAGGGGTCCGCCCCGCTCCGCTGGCACTAATCGGGGTTCGAGGCGCCCGGAGACCACAACAAGTGCCAGGGGAGCGGTGCTGGGGTGCCGCGTGCCGGTGCCGCTTGCCGGTGCGGCGCTGAGGTGCGTTTCGACTCGGGCTGCGCCCTTGCTCAACGAGCGGACTGCGGCGGGAGCGGGGGCAGCGGCGGAAGCTCGGGTAGAGGCTGCGTGTCGAGGTGCAGCGTCGATTCCGGCGCAATGGGGAACGAGACCCGGAAGGTGGCGCCACCGCCCGGGGTGTCTTCGACCTCGACGGTGCCGTTGAGCGCCGAGACGATCGAGGCGACGATCGCGAGCCCGAGGCCGGAGCCGCCGGTCTCGCGCGTGCGCGAAGAGTCGGCTCGCCAGAAGCGCTGGAAGATGTTGTCGCGGATCTGCTCGGGAATGCCTTCGCCGTGGTCGACGATCGCAACCCAAGCCATGCCGAGAGGCGCGGTCTGGCTCACCGCGGTGACGTCGGAGCCGACCACGATCTCGATCGGCGAATCGTCGGAGGTGAAGCGGCGCGCGTTGCCGAGCAGGTTCGCGATGACCTGACGGATGCGGTTCTCGTCGCCGAGCACGACGGGCGGGCGACTCACGGCGACCGGGATCGGCTTAGTCGGGAACGACAGCTGAGCAGGGCCGCCGGCAGAATCATCCGCGGATCCACCGCGAGGCGCCGGAACGGGTCGCGGGATGCGGCGGAGGAGAGAGCGTGCGCGCGCAGCGGAAGTCGCCCCGCCGCGTCGACGAGGGGCGGAGGCATCCTTCTCCGCGGGATCGGTGTCCACCGGGATCGTGGCTGTCGCGCCCTCCTCCTCGGCGGCGATGCGCGCCACCAGAGAATCCGCGTCGATCACCGTCACGGTGCGCTGCGGTGCGGCGGCGCGCAGATCCATGCCGGCATCACGTGCGATCGGGCGCAGATCGATCGGCGCGATCTCGACCTCGCGACGCTCGTCGAGGCGTGCCAAGGCGAGCAGGTCCTCAACCAACACGCCCATTCGGATCGCCTCTTTCTCGATGCGCTCCATCGCCTGGGCGGTGTCTTCGTCGCCACGGATGGCACCGATCCGATACAGCTCGGCGTAGCCGCGCACCGTCACGAGGGGCGTGCGCAGCTCGTGGCTCGCGTCGCCGATAAAGCGCCGCATCTGGCGGACGGTTGCCTCGCGCTGGCTGAGCGAGGCATCCACGCGGTCGAGCATCGTATTGAGCGCGCCGGTGAGCTTTCCGACCTCGGTGCGCGGGTCGCCGGGTGTCAGTCGCTGGCTGAAGTCTCCGGACGAGATCGACATCGCGGCCCGTTCCACCTGCCCGAGGGGTCGGAACGTCTGGGTCACGAGGAGCCGTGTCATCAGAGCTCCGGCCGCGATCGTGATGAGGCCGAGGATTGTGAAGACGCCGAAGAACGTCGCCACCGTGCGATCGATCGGGGCGAGTGGTTGCGCGATGACCTGGGTGTAGAGCTCGCCGTTGACTTCCGGATCGAGGATGCCCGCGCTCGCGTGGTAGAGATCGCCGTCCGGGCCGACGAGAGGGAAGACCGCGCTGAGCTTAGATACCGTCGTCTCGAGCTTGTACTCCTCGGGCCAGATGGGCCCGCCCCCGCTCGGGCGGCCGCCCAACGACTCGCCGCCGGCCGCGTAGACGGCGATGAAGTAGTCGCCCGCCGCGGCCTGATCGGTCAGCGAAATCTGCACCTGGTTGGTGTCGGGATCCACCGTGATATCGAGCAGGCCTGCGCCGAGGTTCGACGAGGCGCGCGCGACGAGCTGTTCGTCCTGGGCGACGACGAGGGCGTTGCGCACGAATGCCATGGTCGCGATGCCCGAGGCGAACAGACCGATCGCGAGGATCGCCACAGTGACCCCGGTGACCTTGGCGCGAAGGCTGACGCCCCGCCACCACCGGGTGACCTTGTCGGGATCGTGATGATCGCTCAGGGGTGCCCCCTACGCGGTCTTGCCGGCCTTCAGCATGTAGCCGAAGCCTCGCTTGGTCTGGATGAGCGCTTCGGTGGAGTGCGGGTCGATCTTGCGGCGCAGGTACGAGATGTAGCTCTCGACGATGCCGGCGTCGCCGTTGAAGTCGTACTCCCACACGTGGTCGAGGATCTGAGCCTTCGACAGCACACGGTTGGGGTTGAGCATCAGGTAGCGCAGCAGCTTGAACTCGGTGGGGCTGAGGTCGATCGAGACCTCGCCGACCTTGACGTCGTGTGTGTCCTGATCCATCGACAGCTCGCCGGCGCGGATGACGGCCTCTTCGTCGGCCTGCATCGTGCGGCGGAGGATCGCCTGGATGCGCGCGACGATCTCGTCGAGGCTGAACGGCTTCGTGACGTAGTCGTCGCCCCCGGCGTTGAGCCCCTCGATCTTGTCTTCGGTCTCGTCCTTCGCGGTCAGGAAGAGGATGGGGGCGGTGTAGCCCGCGCTTCGCAGACGCTTGGTGACGCTGAACCCATTCATGTCGGGCAGCATGACATCGAGCACGATCAGATCGGGCTCTTCTTCGAGAACGGCCGAGATCGTCTGCGCGCCGTTCGAGACGGCCCTGACCTGAAAACCGGCGAATCGCAGGCTCGTGATCAGAAGATCGCGGATGTTCGGCTCGTCGTCAACGACGAGGATGCGCGGTGCAGTCATTACCCCATTATCGCGGAGGGACCCATGCATCCGCTGAATAAAGCCCTGATCGGCGCGTTCGGCGCTTACGCGGCGATGGCCGAACCGTCGAGGATCGTGTACGCGTAGCCCTGTTCGGCGAGGAAGCGCTGGCGGTTCTGCGCGAAGTCCTGATCGACCGTGTCGCGCGCGATGAGCGTATAGAAGCTCGCGGTGTGCCCGTTCGTCTTGGGTCGCAGCAGGCGCCCGAGGCGTTGTGCCTCTTCTTGGCGCGAGCCGAACGAGCCCGATACCTGGATGGCGACGGATGCGTCGGGCAGGTCGATCGAGAAGTTCGCAACCTTCGACACCACGAGCACCGAGATCGAGCCCTCGCGGAACGCCTGGAAGAGCGTTTCGCGTTCGTCGACCGGTGTCGCTCCCGTGATCTTCTGGGCGTCGAGGGCCTCGGCGAGGATGTCGATCTGGTCGAGGTACTGCCCGATGATCAGGATGCGCTCGCCCTCGTGCCGCTCGACGAGCTGGCGGACGACGTCGATCTTGGCGTGCGCAGTCGCGGCGAGCCGGTAGCGCTCGTCGTCGGCCGCGGCGGCGTACTCGAGGCGATCGGACGCCGGAAGGTCGATACGCACCTCGTAGCAGGCGGCGGGGGAGATGAACCCCTGAGCCTCGATCTCTTTCCACGGGGCGTCGAACCGCTTGGGTCCGATCAGGCTGAACACATCGCCCTCGCGTCCGTCTTCGCGGACGAGGGTCGCGGTGAGCCCCAGGCGACGACGAGCCTGCAGCTCGGCGGTGAGCTTGAAGACCGGGGCGGGTAGCAGGTGGACCTCGTCGTACACGATCAGGCCCCAGTCGAGCGCGTCGAGAAGGGCCAGGTGGGCGTACTCGCCCTTCCGCTTGGCCGTGAGGATCTGGTAGGTCGCGATCGTGACCGGCTTGACCTCTTTGACCTGCCCGGAGTACTCGCCGATCTCTTCGGCCGTCAGGGTGGTGCGCTTGAGGAGCTCGTCCCGCCACTGTCGGGCAGAGACGGTGTTGGTCACGAGAATCAGCGTGGTCGTCTTGGTGTCTGCCATCGCGGCGGCACCGACGAGAGTCTTGCCGGCGCCACAGGGCAGGACGACGACGCCGGATCCGCCATCCGTGAAGCTGTCCACAGCCTGCCGCTGATAGGGCCGTAGATTCCATTCGCTCTCGTCGAGTGCGATCTCGTGCGGCGTGCCGGGGGTGTAGCCCGCGAGGTCTTCGGCCGGCCAGCCGATCTTCAGAAGCTCTTGCTTGATGTGGCCGCGGGCCCAGGCGTCGACCGTGTAGGTGCCGGGGACCGGCTGGCCCGTGAGCAGCGGCTGGATGCGCTTGTTGCGCGCGACCTCGGACAGCACGGCGCCATCCGTGCTGCGTAGCACGAGAGTGCCTTCGTCATCGCGCTCGATGACGAGTCGCCCATAGCGGCCGACGGTCTCGCGGACGTCGATCGATACCGACGGCGGCACGGGGAACTTCGACCACCGGTCGAGTGTCGCCAGCATGTCGTCCGCCTGGTGCCCGGCCGCGCGTGCGTTCCAGAGTCCGAGCCGGGTGATCCGGTAGGTGTGGATGTGTTCGGGCGCCCGCTCGAGCTCGGCGAAGATCGCCAGTTCGTGACGCGCGGTCTCGGCGTCCGGGTGCGCCACTTCGAGCAGCACGGTTCGGTCGCTCTGCACGATCAAGGGGCCATCAGACATAAGGGCCGATTCTACCGGTGCGCGCGCGTGCGCGGGCGCGATTCACACGCGTCGGATGCCTCGGACGCTCGAGACGGGCAGGGTTCGCTCGACATCCGTGCCTCGCTCGCGGCCGCGCAGGCGACCGCCACCCAGGCCGCTGGCTTCGAGCGTGAAGGTGCGCGTCGATCCGTCGGGAAGCTCCACGTCCACATCGACGACCGCACGGGCGCGGACGGCGGACTCGATCTCGCGCTCGAGCCAGGCGGTGTCGGCGTTGGATGAGACAGACGCGCGCAGGGTTTCGATCAGCGCCGTATATGCCTCGGGGGGCACGGACCCGGGGGCGAGTGCACCGGCCGCGATGCGGTGGCGCCGCATGGGTTCTTCTGTTCCTTCATCGTCGACGGCGATGGCCGGATACCGGGCGTCGATCAGGGCCCACAGCACCGTGTCGCGGGGAACGCGCGAAGTCAACGCCGATCCGTCATTGTTCCGGACGAGACCGAGCGGGCGAAGCGACTGGTCGACGGCGATCGTCTCGAGGGCTTGCGATTCACTGCTCGTGACGAGCGTGCGGGGGGTCTCGGGCGGTGCGTCCGGGTCGTAACCTACGCGGACGAGGCCGTGCTTGTCTGCAGTCGTCCGCACCAGGTATTCCAGGGGTTGCGGGACGCCCGTCAAGGACAGCCCCGCGAGGAACTCCAGCATCGACTCGGCGGTCTCGCCCTCCGTGAGAGCGGCCGCGATCGTCTCGGGTGTGAAGCGATACGAAGAGGCCTGCGCGTGCGACTCGCGATGCGCGAGCTGGCGAAGGCGCACATCGAGTCCGGATGCGAGCGGGCCCGGAGAGATGGCGGTCAGATCGTTCTGCAGGTAGATGCGGTCGACCTCGTGCGGGAGCAGGGCGCCCAGCTCCGCCTCGGCGCGATCGGCGCCCGCGGGGAGGGCCCGCGACCACGGTGGCGCCGCGCCATCGGGTGCGATGAGGCCCCACACCTGAGCCTGAGCCTGCAGGGCTTCCGCCCGGGCAGGCCACGAGGCATCCGCGGGGAATGTTGCGTTCCACGTCGACGGTTCGGTCCACGCACCACCCGCGCGGATGCCACGGGGAAGCTCATCGCGCCACGAGGTCGCGACGAGCGACCAGCGCCGCACCGTCGGTTCGCGCAGCCACAGTTCGGCCTGCGCCGTAGGCAGCAACCAGCGCCCCTCGATATCCAGCAGGCCGGCGGTGCGCGCCAGCGAGATCAGGGCGTCGAGGTCTTCCGGGCGCTGGAGCTCGTCGGCGATTCGGCGACGATCGGCGGCAGCTATTGCGCCAGAGCCCAGACGGGCGAATGGCGCGTGAAGTGACTGGATCAGGATGTCGCCGAGCGAGGCGACGCTCGTGAAGGCACGCTCGGCGGTCGCGCGCTCGGTCGCCGCGTCGGCCGGCGGCAGTGCGTCCTGTTGTTCCGCCTCGTCGAAGACGACGAGGTTGATCGCGGCCGATGTCGACGGGAGCGGAATGCCTGAGGCATCCGTCAGCCCGAGACTTCGAACGGTGGCGGCGTGTTCTTCGGGAACGGGCGTTGCGTCGGCTGCGGCGCGGGCGACGGCAGAGAGTTCGGTCGCGGTCAGGCCCTGCAACGCGCGTGCGACGAACGACGGGTCGGTGAGGGCGTCGGCGGCATCGAAGTAGTCCCGCCACGCGACCGTGGGTGACACCCCACGCGCCGCGAGCAGGGCCGCGAACTCCCGATCATCGAGGGTCGCGAGGCGTGCAGCGAGCTCCCTCGTTCCCTCTGTCATGGTCGGCTCAAGACGATGCCTGATTCGCGCGCCTGCGACGCACCCAGGTGATCACGAGAAGCGTGATGATCAGGACGAAAGCGAGGGGGAGCCCGATGTTGGGCAGGAGAGCGACGAAGGGCCAGATTCCGGAGCCGAAGTCCTCAATCGTCATGCCCGACCAGGTTCCGATGATGATCGCGAAGAAGCACAGGATCGACAGCAGCGCGATCCCGAGGGACATGAACGCGAGGATGCGTTCGGCGCGCCCAGGTTGCAGCTGCGAAGAATCGGGAGACGTGCTCATTCGTCCGAGCCTAGTGGGCGCGGGTGCTGGGATCGATCGCGCGCGTGCCGAAGCGGTGCCGTAGGCTGGTATGTCGGGGGTTTCCCCGGATTCTTCAGCGCCTGCGGGCGCCAGACGCAACGAGGTAGTTCACGATGCCCACCGGCAAGGTCAGGTTCTTCGACGAAGAGAAGGGCTTCGGCTTCATCTCCACCGATGACGGCGAAGACGTCTTCCTGCACGCCACCGCACTGCCCGCGGGAGCGCCCGCTCCGAAGCCCGGTACGCGCCTGGAGTTCGGCGTCGCAGACGGCAAGCGTGGGCTGCAGGCGCTTTCGGTGCGCGTGCTCGAAGCGCCGCCGAGCCTGTCGAAGGCGCAGCGCAAGCCGGCCGACGACATGGCGATCATCATCGAAGACCTCGTCAAGCTGCTCGACGGCATGGGTGGGGATCTGCGTCGCGGCCGCTACCCGAGCAGCTCCCACAGCAAGAAGATCGCCGCGGTCCTGCGTAAGGTCGCCGATGAACTCGACGCCTGAGTCCGAGCTGCCGGAGTCCACGGCGCCAGATTCTTCGGCGCTGGATTCCACGGCGCTGGATTCCACGGCGCCGGAGTCGTCGGTGCCGGATCCCGAGTTGCTCGATGCGCGCGACTTGGCGCTCGCCGCGCTGCGCGAGATCACCGATGAGAAGACGATCGGTGAGCCCGCCGGTTATCGCGAAGAGCCCGAGGGTGCGCTATCGCTGCGATTCGCGAATCGGATGGCCGGGTACCCCGGATGGTTCTGGACAGTCACGCTCGCGCGCGTCGAGGGTTCCGCCCCGACCGTGCTCGAGGCGGAACTGATGCCCGGTGACGGCGCGCTGCTCGCTCCCGAGTGGACGCCCTGGGCCGAGCGGCTCGCCGAGTACCACGCTCACCAGGCCGAGCTCGACCAGGAGGCGCTCGCCGCCGAGGCGTCCGACGAGGGTGACGATTCGGACGACGCGGATTCGGACGAAGACGACATCGACGATCTCGACGCGGCCGATTTCGACGAGGACGGATCGCCGATCCTGCACTCAGGCGACGTCGACGGTGTTGACATCGACAACTTCTCCGACGACGCCGATTCCGATGACGACGACGACTCGGACGACGACGACTCGGACGACGATGTCTACGACGACGATGACTACGACGACGATGACTCGGATGAGGGCGACGAGCTCGACTACAAGGACCCGCGCGTCGACCGGAGCTATTAGGCCCGAGGCATTCGCTCGAGCGTGTACTCGATCGCGCCGATGAGCTGGCGCACGTCGTCGGGCTCGATCGAGACGAATGTCGCGATGCGCAGCTGGTTGCGTCCGAGCTTGCGGTAGGGCTCGGTGTCAACGATGCCGTTGGAGCGCAACGATGCCGCAAGGGCCGCGGCATCCACACTCTCGTCGAAGTCGATCGTCACGACGACCTGCGAACGGTCGGCCGGGTCGGCGACGAACGGTGTGGCGACAGCGGATGCTTCGGCCCACTCGTACAACGCCGACGACGACTCGTGCGTGCGAGCCGATGCCCACGACAGTCCGCCGTTATCGACGATCCAGGACAGCTGATCGCGCAGCAGGAACAGCGTGGCCAGCGCGGGGGTGTTGAGCGTCTGGTTCAGGCGCGAGTTGCTGACCGCGCCTGCCAGGCTCAGCGACTCGGGGATGTACCGGTCGGACTTGCCGATGCGTTCGATTCGCTCGATCGCGGCGGGCGACGCCAGAGCCAGCCAGAGCCCGCCGTCGGACCCGAGGTTCTTCTGGGGCGCGAAGTAGTAGACGTCGGTCTCGGCGATGTCTACATCAACGCCACCAGCGGCGCTGGTCGCATCGATGACGGTCAGGGCTCCGTCGTCGCCGTGGACGCGCGTGACGGGGGCGAGCACGCCCGTCGACGTCTCGTTGTGCGGCCAGGCGTACACATCTACGCCCGCTACGACCTCTGCGGTCGTGCGCTGCCCGGCGGGTGCTTTACGCACATCCGGGGCCTCGAGCCAGGGGGCCTTGGCAGCGGCGGCGAACTTGCCACCGAACTCACCGAAGACGAGGTTCTGGGCGCGACGCTCGATGAGGCCGAAGGCTGCGGCGTCCCAGAAGCTCGTCGAACCGCCGTTCGCGAGCAACACCTCGTAGCCCTCGGGCGCGTGGAACAGCTCGGCGAGCAGGGCGCGCACGTCGCCGACGAGGTTTTTGACGGGGGCCTGGCGGTGCGACGTTCCGAGCAGCTCCGCTCCGGCGGTCGCGAGGGCCGCCAGTTGGGCGGGGCGAACCTTCGAGGGGCCGCACCCGAAGCGTCCGTCGGTGGGCAGGAGTTTGCTCGGGAGAGACACGTGGGACATGCCCTCGATTCTAGGGTCGGGCGCGGGGTGACCCCGGCCGTGTGACGGTCCACTGGGTTAGGCTTACCTTCGCAACCCGGACGCGAGGAACTAGCTGCCATGACCGATCTGATCGATACGACAGAGATGTACCTGCGCACCATTCTGGAGCTCGAGGAAGAGAACATCATTCCTCTGCGCGCGCGCATTTCGGAACGCCTCGGGCACTCGGGGCCGACCGTCTCGCAGACCGTCGGACGGATGGAGCGCGACGGCCTCGTCGTCGTGTCGGAAGATCGTCGTCTCGAACTTACGAGCGCGGGTCGGCAGAAGGCCGTCGACGTGATGCGCAAGCACCGCCTGGCGGAGCGACTCCTCTCGGATGTCATCGGTCTGGACTGGGCGTATGTCCACGAAGAGGCCTGCCGCTGGGAGCACGTGATGAGCGAGCAAGTCGAGCGCAGGCTCGTCGAGTTGCTCGGACATCCCACCGAATCGCCGTACGGAAACCCGATTCCCGGCCTCGATCAGCTGGGCGATGTGCCCGCGGCGGTGTTTTCACAGGGAGTTGTCGGTCTCGTCCGGCACCTCAATGAGGTCGGCGGCCCCGTCGAAGGCACCGTGCGTCGTCTCGCCGAGCCCGCGCAGGTCGACCCCGAACTGCTCGAGCAGCTGCGCAGCGCCGGTGTTATGCCGGGAGCGAGGGGGCGCTACCGCTACAACGAGGGTTACGTTCTGGTCGAGATGGACGGATCGGACGAGGGTCTCGAGCTTCCCGTCGAGGTTGCCGCGCACATCTTCTTGGTCGACGCTTCGGTCTGAATCGGATGCCGGCGTGCGCCGATTCGTCCACAGTCGCCGCCCGTCGAAGTGACAGAACCGTTACCATCCGGTAACCTAAAAAAATCCACCGCCGATAAGCCAGGCGATGGAACTCCCGGCCCGAACGCCCCTCTAGGCTCGTCCATTCGGTCGGCTGAACCACCAGCATCGTGACGACGAGCCAACACCTGTTTATGCGGGTGCCGGGGCAGGAGGAAACGTTTGGCTGAAGCGAACGACTCGCCAGAGAGCGCCCCCGAAGCGCAGGTAGCGAGCCAGGACCGTTGGGGACGGTCGGCTCGGAGCGAGACACAGAAGCCACCCCGCCTTCGTCGAGCAACGCGTCGAGCGACCAAACTTGAGCGTCGCGCAGCGCGGGAAGAGCGCGCCACAACCGTGCACACGGGCCGCCGCGGTCCGGTGCGCAGCATCCTGACTCTTGCCGTTGTCACCGGCCTTGTCGCCACCGTCGCCATTCCCGCATACGCTGCCTGGCAGCCCGAGGCTGAAGCAACGACGCTCCAGCAGCTCGCGGCTGACGGTGCACAGACACTCGTCGTGGCATCGGATGTCACGGACTCGACCTTGGCCCGAGGCTCCTACTCGGCGACCACACCAGACGAGATCGCCAAGAAGAAGGCCGAAGAGGCCGCTGTTGCGCGCGCCAAGGCAATCGCCGCCGCTCGCTCGGCTTCGTCGGGCTCGGGATCGTACGCGGTTCCCGCCGGCGTGCCGCTGGTCTCGCCGGGATCGGGCATCGTGCGGCGCCCGCTGCCGTACTTCAACAACTTCGGAGCGCCCTACGCGGGCCACCGCGGCACCGACTACATGGTCGAGCGCGGAACGCCGGTCTACTCCGTCGCCGACGGTGTGGTCACCGCATCCGCCGACAGCAGTGGCGCGCTCGGTGTGACGATCACGGTCATGCACAACATCAACGGTCGCACCGTGCAATCCGTCTACGCGCATATGCTGCCGGGCAGTCGGACAGTCGGTGTGGGGGCAACCGTCAGCGCGGGTCAGATGATCGGGCAGGTCAGCGACACCGGCCTTGCCTTCGGAACACACCTGCACCTCATGGTCCATGTGGATGGCACACGCGTCGACGCTGAAGGCTGGCTCGCCGCGAACGCGGGTTGATTCACTCTTTGTCATGCCTGTGCAGCCGTAGCGATCCCTGCCTATGCGGCGTGACGGCCCGCCGGGGCCGAACCGAAGACACTGCAGCAACGTGCCGCCGATGGCGCGCAGACGCTCGTCGTCGCCTCGGATGTCGGTGACGAGACGCTGGCGCCCGTGTACGCCTTCGAGGTGTTCGTGAACAGTGCCAAGGTCGACCCGATGCCGTGGCTCGGTCCGTACGGCACCTGAGTTCACGACACGGTAGAACCTTCGGCATCCGTGAATCTCGCACTCCGAATCGTGGGGTAATCTGACCCCGAACGCTTGCTCGAGCGATGGGAAATGTCGATGGATATCACGCCTCGCATCCGAACCCGGAATGCGCACGGTCGTTACGTCCTTCGTCATCGTGTGGACGGATGCCACGGCATGACCGTGGCCGCAAGGCGCTGCCCCTAGGGGCAGCGCCTTTTTTCGTCCTCGCAGCCTGTCGCGCCTGCGGGCGTCGCTGTATCGAATACCGCTGAAGCCGTCACGGGCTATTCGAGAGGACACCCGATGCGCACTCTGGTGCTGAACGCAGGATACGAACCACTGGCTGTTGTGTCGTTCAAGCGAGCTCTGGTGCTCGTGATGAATGCGAAGGCCACAGTTATCGAGCGCGTGGAGGGTGATCCCGTGTGGGGTGCTCGCGGCGCGATCGACCGGCCGGCCGTGATTCTGCTCACGCGTTACGTGCGAGTGCCGCAGTCGCGACGGGTTCCGGTGACGCGACGTGGTGTGCTGCGACGCGACGGCAATCGCTGTGCGTACTGCGGCAAGGGTGCGACGACGATCGATCACGTGCTGCCGCGCTCGCGCGGGGGAGCGGACTCGTGGGAGAACCTCGTGGCGTGCTGCCTGCGCTGCAACAACATCAAGGGCGACCGCACGCCTGCCGAGATGCACTGGGACCTGCGCTGCGTGCCACGCCCGCCGCACGGCACGCAGTGGACGGTGCGCGGCACCGAGCGCGCCGATCCGCGGTGGGAGCCCTACCTCGAGCTCGCGGCCTGACCCGCGCCCGGTCCCTGAGCCTGTCGAAGGGTCCCGCCCGGGCGGAGCTTCGCCGGGCCGCGCCCTATTGACTATCGCTTTAATGGGTATTAAAGTCCATTAAATGAGAACAGAGGCGCCGCTCTTGGCTCCGATCTTTCGATCGGATGGCCAAGCGCGCCTGCTTTCTGCGCTGCTCCTCGCAACAGGTGAGCTCAGCATTGTCGAACTCGCTGCTCGTGCTGACGTTGCTTATCCCAATACCGTTCAGTTAAGGGTTCGTGCGGTAGTTTTGGGGTATGCCTCGTTCTGGTTGGGTGAAGCCGGTTTCTGACCGCCGGTTGTCGGATTTGGTGTCGGTGGGTTTGCTGACACGGGTGTTTCCTGCGGAGGTTGTTGATCAGGTGATTGCTGATGCCGGGCGTACCGAGCAACGGAATCGGTCGTTGCCGGCGCGGGTGATGGCGTATTTCTCGATCGGGATGGCGTTGCACTCGGAGGGTTCCTACGAGGATGTGTTCGCCCAGCTGACGGATGGGCTGGCATGGTCCTCGGGCTGGGCCGAGTCATGGTCGCCGCCGTCGAAGTCGGCGATCTTCCAAGCCCGCTCCCGGCTCGGATTCGAACCCGTGCGTGACCTGTTCACCCGGGTGGCGCGCCCGCTGGCCAGGCCGGCGACACCGGGTTCGTGGTTGGCCGGACGAAGACTGGTCGCGATCGATGGCACGGTCTTGGATCTGGCTGACACGCCGGCGAATGTCGACTTCTTCGGCCGCCCCGCGTCGAGTCGGGGTGAGCATGCCGCGTTTCCGCAGGCCCGGCTGGTGGCGTTGGCCGAGTGCGGCACCCATGCCATCCTCGACGCTGAAATCGGCCCATGCACCACTTCGGAGATCGCGTTGTCTCGGGAACTGCTCGACAGGCTGGAGCCTGGAATGCTGGTGCTCGCCGACCGAGGCTTCTACGGGTTCACACTCTGGCAGCAAGCCGCGGCCACGGGTGCAGACTTGCTCTGGCGGGTCAAGACGAACCTGCGCCCGCGGTTTCGGGAAGCTCTACCCGACGGGTCATGGTTGGCGGAGATCATCCCCACCTCCGGCACCGACCGGAAGTCGACACCGCCGCTGAAGGTGCGGGTCATCGACTACACGATCGAGGACGGGAGGGAGAACCCCGAGTCGTATCGGCTGCTCACCACGATCCTGGATCCAGCCGAGGTGACCGCCGAAGACCTCGCTGCGGCCTATTCCGAGCGGTGGGAGATCGAGTCCACCTTTGACGAGTTGAAGACACATCAGCGTGGCCCCAGGGGCGTGCTGCGCTCCAAGTCTCCCGATTTGGTCCAACAAGAAATCTGGGGGCACCTGTGCTGCCACTACGCCATCCGCACCCTCATGGTCGACGCCGCCGCCCACGCCGGACGGGACCCCGACCGGGTCTCGTTCGTCGCAGCGCTACGCATAGCCCGCCGCTCAGTCGCCTCGGGCTCTTTTTCCCCCTCAGCGCCCTGACACTGCCGTCGCCGCATGGCGTCACGCCATCCTCAGCCTTCTCAAACGCCTGAACCCTGCGCGCCGACAGCGCTCAAACCCCCGCGTGATCAAACGCAAGATCTCCAAATGGCTTGCCAAACGCGACCACCACAGTCGTTGGCCACAACCCGCGAACAGTCCCCGAGTTCACGTTCAAACCCTTAACTGAACGGTATTGTTGCTTATCCCACAGCGCACCGCGAGATTGCGCGTCTCCTCGATGCCGGAATCGTCATCGAACGTGCGGTCGGCAGGACCCGCCTGATCGCGTCCAACCCTGACAGTCCCCTCGTCCCCCCGCTGCGCGAGGTCGTGACGATTGCAGCGGGCCCGGCCGTGCTGCTCTCTCAGGAGTTCGAGCGTATCGACGGGATCGAGTCGGCGTTCTTGTATGGATCTTTCGCGGCCCGGATGCGTGGCGTCGAGGGCACATCGCCACACGACGTCGACGTCATGGTCGTTGGCATGCCTGACGCGGGCCTGGTTTATGAAGCGTGCAGTCGCGTTGAGCGGGCCGTTCATCGACCCGTGAACGCAACGATCCTCACCCCGGACGAAATGAGTGAAGCATCCGGCTTCCTGTCAGCGGTGCGCAGTGGTCCGGTGGTCCCTCTTGTCGGTGAGCTGCCATGGGAGTGACTCCGTTGACCGACGCACAGTTGGCGGCGATCGCCGCGCTTGTCGCCGCTCGACGTGTCGAAGCTGTTCCGATAGATGCGAGACGGGTGGCAGCTTTCCTTGCCGCCGCCGAGGATCGAATCAGTCAGCTTCCGCTCCTCTCGAGCACGCGGGTCAAGTACGACTTGGTGTATGACGCGGCACATGACGTCGGTGAAGCGCTTCTCGCGGCGTATGGATACCGCACCACGAACGGATCCGGTCAGCACGAGGCGCTCGGCAGATTTCTCGAAGCTGTCCTCGATTCGCCGCCGGGCAACGAGGCGGCCAAGCGCTGCGACCGCTTGCGCAGGACGCGGAATCAGAGTCACTACGGAGCGCGTCCGATTGGGGTGGCCGATGCGAGTCTCGCTGAGCGAACGGCAACGGAACTGCTCGCGGCGATTCAGTCGAGGGGAGTCGACTTGGCCGAATGATGGCTGCCTTCCGCCCGGTCCCTGAGCTTGTGGAAGGGGCTCCCGCCCCCATCGCATGCTCTCGGTAGACTCAAGCCCTGGCCTCTGTAGCTCAATGGAAGAGCAGTTCCGTCCTAAGGAAAGGGTTGGGGGTTCGAGTCCCTCCAGGGGCACAGTCTATTTTTGGCTCTGATCAGGAATTTCTTCTGTGGTCAGACCGCTCAGGAGCTACTTTTGGCCGCTTTTTGGCCGCATTTGAGAAAGCTATGAGCCCCGATCGAGC
The DNA here is from genome assembly GCF_054165885.1 of Microbacterium sp. HM-570. Taxonomy (NCBI): domain Bacteria; kingdom Bacillati; phylum Actinomycetota; class Actinomycetes; order Micrococcales; family Microbacteriaceae; genus Microbacterium; species Microbacterium sp. HM-570. The sequence goes on along the minus strand of NZ_CM135111.1, from coordinate 1,088,012 downwards.
CTCATTCAAGGACCTTCAAGTGGCTTCGTTCGACGTCGTAGAGTGCCGAAATCGAGCACTTCCAGCGGTTTGAGGCCTGGCGAAAAACTGAGCAATCTGCTCTATGGGCGCTGCGGCCGGGCATAGCGGGTCTGCGGACCCGACGGCAGCGCCACCAGCGGCATAGCGTCGTTCAGTCGTTGCGCGACCGCATCCAGATCGTCGTCGAACAGGTCGGCGTAGGTGTCCAGTGTCATCGCCGCAGACGCGTGTCCCAACATCCGCTGCACGGCCTTCACGTTGGCGCCAGAGCTGATCGCGAGCGACGCGGCGGTGTGGCGGAGGTCGTGCGGAGTGACTCGCGGGATCGACGGATCGACCGCCTGGGCGCGCTTCACCGCGTTCGCGAACCATCCCTGCGCGCCGGAGTTGCGCATGTGATTGACGCCGTCGCCGAAGAGCAATCCTTCCGGCCCCTTGCCCGCGCAGGCCTCCTCGATCATCGGAGCGAGCCGCTGAGGGTAGGGGACCGAGCGCTTCTCGTGTGTCTTGGGCGTGCCGACATGGATCTCATAAGCGATCATCACGGCGTTCTCCTCGATGACGAAGCGTCGACGCAGTCGATTGACGCTGCGTACCCGCAGGCCAGTCGCCTCTCCCCAGCGCAGGCCGGTGTACGCCAGCGTCAGGACCATGGTCGGATGCGCCGAGCACGCCGCCAGCGTCGCCACCTGGTCGTGTGAGAGGTAGACGCGGCGTTTGCCCGGGCCGTTGCGAGGGAGATTGCGGATGTGGCGGGCCGGGTTGTTCGTCAGGCGACGATCGTCGATCGCCACATCGAGAATGCCCGCGAGGACTCCCAAGGCGCGAAGAACGACGGTGCGCGACTTGTGAGTCGCGAGTTCTGACACCCAATCCTGGACTTCAGAGCGGCGGATCGAGGAGATCTCCCTATGAGCCCAGACCGGAGCGACGTGGTTCTTCCACGCCTGCTCGAGCGTCACGTAGTACGAGGGCTTCGACATCGGCGGGTGCTTAGATCGCAGCCAGCTCTCCGCGAACATCCGGACCGGAACCCGCGACGAGGACGGGTCGATGTAGTCGCCCTTCGACTTCGACACCGTCACCATAGAGAGGTACTGGCCTTGACCCCGGGGAGTGGACACCTCACAAGAGAGAATGTTCGCTATGGCAAGATCACGTCGGGAGTTCACTCCTGAGTACAAAGACGAGGCTGTGAAGCTGGTTTTAACGACTGGTAGAGCGGTCGCGACCGTGGCTCGCGAGCTCGGGATCAACGAGGCCACGCTGGGCCGGTGGGTGGGCGCGTTCAAGGCGCGTAGCGAGACCGGGCAGGCCGAGGTGACGGAGTCTGAGCGGGCTGAGTTGATGCGGCTGCGCAAGGAGAACGCGGATCTGAAACTGGATCGGGCGTTTCTAAAAAAAGCGTCCATCTTCTTCGCCCAGGAAGCGTCGGATACGAACGGCAAGCGTTCGAACTGATGCTGGCGGAGAAGACCAACTTCACTATCACCCGTATGGTCCGTCTCCTCGAGGTGTCCCGGTCCGGTTACTACGCCTGGGCCGGACGGGTCCCGTCGCGTGCGTCGCTTCGGCGGGTGCACATTGAGCAGAAAGTCACGTTCTTCTACGGCGATTCCGACGAAACCTATGGGACCCCCAGGATCCTTGCCGACCTGCGCGCGGACGGGGAGATCATCTCCCGCAAAACCGTTGCTGCGACCATGCGGCGCCTGGGATTGGTGGGTATCTGTCCGAAGAAGTGGAAGACAACCACGATCATCGACCGCGCTGACGCCTACCCCGTCGACGCGGTGAAACGGAAGTGGGATACCGGGGCTCTGAACCAGGTCTGGGTGGGCGATATCACCTACCTGAGGACCTGGGAGGGGTGGGTGTATTTAGCGACCGTCATCGACGCTCACAGCCGCCGCGTGATCGGCTGGGCCATCGCTGACCACATGCGCACAGACCTGATCGAAGACGCCCTCAGGATGGCCTTGGCACTGCGCGGGGACCGCCCAGCGACGGTGATCTTCCACTCGGATCGCGGCACCCAATACGCGTCCGAACAGATCACCCTGTTCGCGGCGAAGAACGGCATCACCCGGTCGATGGGATACACCGGCATCTGCTGGGACAACGCCATGGCCGAGAGCTTCTTCGCGACCCTGAAAACCGAGTTCTACTACCGCCGTGTCTGGCCCACCCGAGCCCGCGCGATCCAAGGCGTCGCAGAGTGGATCGAGGACCGCTACAACCGCCGCCGCCGGCACTCCGCGATAGGGCAGGTCACCCCAGTGGAGTTCGAAATGCAATACTCATCACAGGCCGCACAGATCCAACTCGCCGCTTAACCCGTGTCCACTCTCCGGGGTCAAGGCCAGTACAGCTTCGCTTCGCGCATCGTCGTGAAGCCGCGCTTCTGTGTCTCGGTGTGATCCGGCTTTCGGTAGCGCACGCGGTAGCGGCGCCCATTTACCGTCTCGTACGGGGTGATGGTGCCCATCTCGAACTCCGCTCGGTGCTGCCTCGATGGTCAGTATCGGCCTAGTGTCGGACACGGGTCGGATCCCGTCAACGTTGCCGGCGACAGATGTGGATAGATGTCGGAAGACGTCGTCCACTGGCGTTCGGATGGGGGGCTCCTCCCTCCGACGCGGAGAGTGTAGCGATCGGTCGCGGCTCCGTTCTCGCCGCTCACTCCTTGCAGACTCCGCGCTGGCGCGCTCCGCTTAGCAGCCGCTCGCCGCCGAGCACTGCGCCGCGCCCGATCGCTTGGGTGGCTGATTGTCGGAGTGAAGGCAAGTTTGCGACACGGTCGCACCGTGACGAGTGAGCGGATTCGCGAAGCAAGCGTCTCCAGAGAACGCGAACGTAATGACTTTCGTCATGCGTTGAACGCTAGGAACGACACGTGGCGAGAATGCGTGGGATGAGGCGTTAGGCGACTTCACGCAGACTGCCACGAGCCGACGCACTTGCGCCGAGTGCTCGCTTGATTGCACTGCCTACACCTGCCGCCACGGGCGGCGGGAACGCGTTGCCAATTTGGCGGTAGACGGAGGTCTTTCGGCCCGCGAACTCCCAGCTGGGGTCGAATCCCTGAATGCGAGCAACCATCTGATTGGTGAGGCGTGGCGTGTAGTGCAACGGCGCGTCAGCGGCGGGTGGTGCATCAGCGATGCCCTTGCCGTCCACGCCCAGCGTGAGCCAAGCGGCCTTCGCTCGCGTAGGTCCGAGGTCTGCGCCGCCATGCTTCTTGGAGCCACCGACCACGGTTGGTGCGATCCCGTTCGCCTTGCGTGCCCATGCTGCGGCGCCAGCCCAGCCGCCTTCCGCCATGAGGTCGCGAAGGGTTTCACCCACGGTGACCGGGGTTCCAACCGCACCGGGCCATTCGAATCGGTCTGCCCTGCGTCCCTTGATTGCAACCAGAATGAATCGCGGACGTAGCTGCGGAACCCCGAACTCTGAGCTGTAGAGAAGTTGCCAATCTGCCGTGTAGCCAAGCTTATTTAGCTCTCCGATGACGGACTCGCGGTACGCGGCGAAGCGTGCTGAGGCGAGCCCTTTCACGTTCTCGAGCATCACGGCGGACGGCTTTGCTTCCCGCACCAGCCGTAGTGCTTCCGGGAACAGGTCGCGTTCGTCGTCGGCCCCTAGCTGCTTGCCTGCCACGCTAAACGGCGGGCAAGGTACTCCGCCAGCGAGAAGGTCGATGCCGCGGTATTTGTTGCCATCAACGTTTCTGACGTCGTCCTCTTTCACATCCCATTGCGGCCGGTTGAGTCTTAGCGTCGCAGCAGCGTCTTTGTCGATTTCAACGGCCAGCTCATGCTCGAAGCCGCCCTGTTCGAGACCGAAGGACTGCCCGCCTGCGCCAGCGCAGATCTCTAGAACACTCAGGTTCGTCTCGCTCACAAGTTCTCCTCGGCATATCCCTGCGGATGCCCGCGCGGTTCACTCTACGATGCTGCAAGCCACCGACATTCCTGGCTCGCCAGGACTCCTTCGATGTGGCCCGCGTTGCACCGAAGCGTGGGCGCGACCCATCGACCGCGGAGCCCTGGAATTGGGAGGCAAGCAGGAGGGGCCCACGAAATCAAGACACCTGCCTTAACGCCGCTTCGACTTGTGCGAACACCTCTCGCGGCGGGGTGTGCTCCCAGATGCGGAGCACGGCCCACCCCTGGTCGCGGAGCGCAGCGTTGTTGCGTGCATCCCGCTCTCTGTTGCCCTGCAACTTTGGGCTCCAGTACGAGGAGTTCATCTTGGACTCCGCGCCGTGCTCAGGACAGGAATGCAAGAAACAGCCGTCGACAAACACTGCGAGCCTCCGCCGCGTGAAGACAATGTCGGGCGCACGCGGGCGCCGGGAAAGTCGATGCGGTGGTCCATCCGGTAGCGGTGACCTGCGGCGTGCAGCGGCGACCTCAGCGCGAGTTCGGGACGTGTGTCACGACGACGATTGGCCTGCATATTCTTGCGGCGCGCGCAGACCGATGGCTTCGCATCGTCCGGAGTCTCTCCCACACAGGCCCTGTATCCCCCCACGCCGCCGTCGCGGACGCATGCGGGGAGAAGGATTGAATGCGGGCGGCGTATGTATGGTGTGTCTTGGGGGAGGGTTTGCGATGGGACCAATGGCGGATGACCGTTACCTGTGGTGGCAGAACACCCTGTCCGAAAAGTTCCTGTTCGAGCAGAGCGGAGCGTTCGTCTTCTTCGTCGACGACGCCGAACTGCGGCGGATTGCGCCTGACCTTGAAAATCCCGCGCCCGATCTTGCGCTCGCCGTTCGGGACTCGAGCTCGCTCACTCATGGCGCGTACTTCGGCCGAGTGGAGCGAGAACGGCGGTTGTGGCAGCAGGGAGACCGGGCGACGCCTCCACCCGTTCTTCCGGTCCTGGCGCTCACGGTGCTTGCGGCCTCCCGCATGCGCTCAGATGAGAAGGGCCTGTCCACGAACTACTACCTTCGTCTGGCGCAGTCGCTCGACCCTGAGGCTGGACCGGACCAAGTCATCGCAATGCGAGAAGAGGTGCGACGCGCGTTTCAGGACGTCGTTTCCATGTGGGTTTCGCTGGATGAGTGGGTTACCGACCAGGGTGGACGGGTCGGGGCGTCGACTATCCGGACCCACGAGCGGCTCACACGGATCGGGTACCCGCAGTCGCAGGCCCTTCTTACGCGAAACGACCGTGCCGAGCTCACCCGCCTCTTCACCGCGATGGTCCTCGAGCCGGACAGTCTGCCGGATGAAAGGACCATGCTCAGCGCGCTTGACGTCTGGACGTCACGTCGCCAGAACCGGCTTGGGGAGACATTCCTGGCCGCGCTCAAGGACGACCAAAGACGCGGTCTGATTGCCGCCGTAGTGCTCGCCTTCGGTGCGGCCTGGGACGGTCATGCCATCACCCGAGATGGTCGACGTCGGATTGCAATCCGCCTGGGCATCGACCTCGAAGAGTGGACCACGGATTGGCTCTTCCCGGTTCAGGACGAAGTCGACTCGCCCATCCTGCTCGATGGGCTGACTGGCACCGATGCGCAGGTCTCCCTGTCACAGGAGCCGCCGTACCGGTACTACATCGCCGAGCATGCGCCCGCCGTCACGCCGGAGCTCATACGCCAGGGGTTCCGGCTGCGAGGCTCGCAGTTCGCAGCAGAGTTCCCGAGGACGGACATTCTCATTTTCCTCCGCGACGCGCAGACGGGCGCGTGGTCCTCGACCGCTGGCATCACACCCTTCGAGACCCACGTGATCGCCGCCTCTGCCGCTGAGTCATCCGCAGTATCGCGAGTCCTCAAACGTGCCGGTGGTGACGACTGGACGGTGCGACGGCAGAGCGCCAACCCGCTCCTCCCCGGGTTCACCCTCTTCGAGGGTGTGCGGTTCACGGACGATAAAGCGCTGCAGGCCGCGCTGAGCGAGGAGCCCGACCTCCGTCTACTCGGCGTCGCGCCGACCCTCGTTCCGCGTGCGCGCTTCGTTCGCGGCCTGCCCATCGACCGTGACCTCGCCCCGAACCACTATCTTCTCGGCGGTGAACCGGACGTGTTGATGCCCACTCCGGAAGAGCCCGACCTGGCCGTTCTGAGTCTCAATGGCGTCGAGGAACTCATCATGGCGAACGGATTCCCCTTCCCGCTTCGCCGGTTCCCCAATCCGGAGGGCAACGTAGACGTCGTGGCTGACGGCCAGAGGCTGCGATTCACCCTGCGGGCGGAGTCCGCGCTCGCCGCGGAACCGCGGGGGACCGGCGCAGCGGGTTGGTCGGCGGACGGCATCTTTACCGTGGACTCCGCGAGCATCCGTATCTGCGGTGGCATCGTCGACACCGTCACCGATGCGCCAGTCGTCCTTTGCCGACGCGACCGCGAGGAGACCTGGCTGCTCGTAGATGGAGGGCGTGCGCATCGCTGCATTCAGCCGGGGTCGCCGACGTTTGCTGGTGAGGCTGGGTTCCCTTATGCGCCGGCATTCTTCGAGGTCCCCCTGCGCCCATCCGCGCAGTGGATTGCTCAGCGAGCAGGCGAAGTTTGGCATCTTGCGCGACTGACGCCTGGGACGCCCCGCGAGGTAAGAGCGTCCTTTGATGTGCTTGGCACATGGGCGCGGACCGCCGACGCGACCGGAAATGCCTACTGGACGCTGCAGCTGGGACTGGCCCATGAATGAGTCGGTCGGAGACATCCTGCTGCGGTGGATGAGTGAGGTCGGCTCTGGCACAATCGCTGACCTCCGCAACCGGGTCGACTGGATTAGCAGGACGGTTGACCTAAGTCTGCCGCCGTGGGCGAGCGGGCGCTGGCTCCGTGACATGTCGTCTCTCGGCCACTGCGAAGTGGACTGGGACAACGGGCATTGGTATATGGCGCCGACCGCGCTTGTCCGCCTGCCGGGTGCGGATGGACTCGCCGTCCTCGCGGGCGCGCGACGCCTACGGACGACTCGGCCGCTCGATGAGTTCTGGGGTGGACTCGCGCCAGCGCGCCGGGAGGCATCCGAAGACGAGATGCCGCTTCCCATCACCTACTACGTCACGTTCAGGACTGAGGCTGAGCTGACCGAAGGCGCAGCGGAAGCTGGAGTTGCGCTCGCGGGGCTGGCCTCGGTCCGTATCGCCGGGGCTCTCACGGAGACGAAGCCGCACGTCATTACCGGGCCGCCCGCCTATAGGTCGGAGCTCACGCGCCTCGTAGAGAGCAATCCGCGTAAGTGGGAGCCTGTCAGCGCTTCGGACATAAATCCGTCCGACGGACTATATAGCGAGCAGGTCCATGGGAGGCCGCGATATTTGACCCGTCGCGACGGCGAGTGGTTCGAATGCAACCTGTCCAGCGGGAGCTTCGCGGAGCTTGCTCGCGAAGGAAAGTCCGCGTTGCGCTGGCGATCAGACACGGGGCGGGTCGGCGCCGACCTCGGTACCGTCTTCGTCGATTGGGGCGCACCGCTGCCGGTCCTCCATGGCCGTGCGCTTGTTCTGTGCACTGGGCTTCCTCCGAAGTTCGGAAACGTCGCGACCACCGCCATCTACGAGAACGTGCCTCGCGACGTCGCGGCGCGCATCTGCACATCGCTCGGCCAACCGCTGGTCAACGACTGAGAGGTCTGTCTCCACATGAACGCTCCCGCTCCGCGTCATCTCGATGCCGTCAAGACGTTTGAGCACCTCCGAGAGGCCTACTTCAAGTATTACGACACGCCGTTCGGGCTGGCGGACCCCAACCTCCAGGCGGAGCGGCGGGCGCTCCTCGACCGGGATGGCGGTGTCTTCCGCGAACCTCTGCTCGAGCTGCGGCCGGAGTACGAAGGCACCGGAAGGTCGCTGACGGATTCAGTGATCGCAGTCGGAGCGGCACCCGAACTGGCCGAGTTCGCATCGCGGGGCCTGCTAAAGGGCGTGCCGGCCCTACATGGTCACCAGGAAGCCGCACTGGCCGCTGGTGTCACGTCTGGCAAGAACATGGTCATCACCGCAGGAACAGGCTCCGGTAAGACCGAGTCCTTCATGCTGCCGCTGATCTCGTCGCTACTTGATGAATCGCGCGAATGGACGGGAACGGCGAGCAGTGGGCCGAGCTGGTGGAAAACCCCTGGTGCGAGCTTCGCGACCCAGCGGCAGGCCGACGCTGGACGAGCGGCAGTCCGCGCCATAGTGCTCTACCCGATGAATGCGCTCGTAGACGACCAGCTCATCCGGCTGCGCAAGGCGCTCGACAGCGACGCCGTCCGCGCTTGGCTCGACGAACACCGCAATGGGCACCGCTTCTACTTCGGCAGGTACACCGGCGCGACGCCGGTTACCGGCAAGCGCACCAATCAACTCAGAGTGAACGAACTGGCCGCATACCTCCGCGCGACGGCCGTGCGTGGGGAGCGCGCCAGAGAGCTCGCGACCCAGAACTCGGATGAAGACATGCGGTACTTCGTGCCTCGGCTGGACGGTGCCGAGATGCGCTCCCGGTGGGACATGGCGGACGCGCCGCCGGATATCCTCATCACCAACTACTCGATGCTGAACGTCATGCTGATGCGAGAGCGCGATAGCCACTTCTTCGAATCGACGCGCGAGTGGCTCGAGGACCCAGCCAACCGGTTCACACTCGTCGTCGATGAGCTCCATACCTACCGCGGTACGGCCGGTAGTGAGGTTGCTTACCTCCTTCGCCACCTCAAGCGTCGCCTTGGTCTTGACGAGCGCCCCGACCAGTTCCGCGTGCTCGCAGCGTCTGCCTCGCTGGACCCCAAGCGTGATGAGGACTATCTGCATCAGTTCTTCGACGTCGCGCCAGGATCGTTTGAGTTCGTTGAAGGCACGAACAAGATTCCTTCGAAGACCGAAGCGGCATCGAATGTGGACCCCGCCGCTCTCGCGGCCCTACCTGCTGAAGCGGCCGCGACAGCGGCACGGGACGGAGGAGTCGTCGAGTCTCTGCGTACTGCGCTCCACGCGAAGAACGGGGCGGCCAAGAAAGTCGATGACATAGCCGCTGCTATCTTCCCCGCGGCGAACGCGTCGGTGGCCAAGACTGCCGTCGCTCGAGTTCTCGAAGGACTCGCTGCCGCACCGGACGACCGGGACCCGAAGCTCCGTGCCCACCTGTTCTTCCGCAACGTTGCTGGGATGTGGGCATGCACTGACCCTGACTGCTCTGCGGTGGCGAATCCTGACCCTGACCGACGCATCGGCAAGCTCCACGCGGAGCCTGCAACGAGGTGCGAATGCGGGGCGCGAGTTCTCGAGCTCCTTTACTGCCAGAACTGCGGCGACGCGTTCCTCGGCGGGTTCGCGCCGGAGGGGGAGCCGCAGGAGCAGATGGTGAAGACGATGCTCCTGTCAGACGTTCCTGAACTCGCGAAGCTCCCGGACCAGGTGAGCCTTCAGCGGACCGCCGACAACTACGTCGTGTACTGGCCGCGGCCGGAAACGGGCCTCACTCAGGTCAACGCAGTTGAATGGACACGCGACAACGGCGCGGTCAAGTACGCTTTCCGGGCGAGCCAGCTAACTCCCGGCTCCGGTGAGCTCAAGAACATCGGGAAGGGGCACACCGGCTGGAGCTTCCACGCCCGGGTTGCCCGGGACAGGGCTGGCGAACTCAAGCGTGACATGGCGACGGTAAGTCCGTTCCCCACCTCGTGCCCGGCCTGTGGTGATGACTGGGCGCAGGACTACGCAGGAAGTCAAAAGCTCCCGGCGTCGGACCCCAGAACCCAACGGTCGCCGATCCGGGGCATGCGCACCGGTTTCGAGAAAATCAATCAGGTCCTTACCACCGAGCTCGCCAATGACTTGAGCGAGCGCGAGCGGAAGCTCATCGTCTTCACCGACAGCCGACAGGATGCGGCGAAGCTCTCAGCGGGACTGGGTCTCCGCCACTACCAAGACCTCCTTCGTCAGCTGATGTACCTTCGCCTGCAGGGCACCAGCGACCCTGCCGTCGACGTGCAGCTCGCGCGCAAGCATGTGGCGGACGGCGTCAGGACGGACGAGAGCTGGCAGGCGATCGCCAGACTCCGTGCCCGCGACGCCGCGTCGTTCAATGCGCTAAGGGACATCTGGGAGAAGGCGCCCGATGTAGACACGACGGTGGAGCCAGTGCTCATCGCCGGCTTGTCGCGGGGCATTACGCTCAGCGAACTCGCCAATCTCGTTGCGCTCGACCTTCTGAAGCTCGGCATGAATCCCGGCGGCCCTCACGCCAGTCTGCGCGGCACGGACGACAAGGGATGGGCCTCTCTCTTCAACTGGGATGTGAGTCCTGTGCAACCGCAAGGGAACCTCTCCATCGACGAGCAGTCGCTACTGCAGAGAATCAATGCCTCCTTGGAGAGCGAGATTCTCGAAGGGCTTTATGCAGGCGGCGGACGTGACTTCGAGACGACGGGGCTCGGTTGGCTCACTCTGGCTGACGACACCGCACCCCCCGACGAACCTGGCGACAACGGGACTGCGCAGGCGCGGGCAGCGCTGAGAATCCTTGCCGACCAGCGCCGATTCGCCAGAATTCGCACTGTGCGCGATATTCCGACGACTCGGTTGAGGGAGTTCTGGAAGAAGGTCTCGGAGGACACACATGGCGACCCTGACTCGATGCGCCAGGACGCGATGGACCGTGCAGGCACGGCTGTCGTCAAGTACCTCATCGACCCATCGAAGGTCTCGATTCGCCTAAGCGATGGTCGTGCATGGGTCTGCGAGTCATGCCACCGGCAACACCTGATGACGGGGAACGGTTACTGCACGAAGTGCGCACGAAAGCTCCCGGCCGAACCCAGTGAGGTCCATAACGAAGAGGACTACTACGCGTGGAAGGCCATGAGTGATGACGGTCGTTTCAGGCTCAATACCGCAGAACTCACCGGCCAAACAGACCGGATAGACGCCCAAAACAGGCAAGCCCGCTTCCAGGGGGTATTCCTGGCCGGCGACGAGAATCCCAAGACTGACGCTGTGGACCTTCTCTCTGTAACAACCACCATGGAGGCAGGCGTCGACATCGGTTCGCTGTCGGCGGTAGTCCTTGGCAATATGCCGCCGACGCGCTTCAACTACCAGCAGCGAGTCGGGCGCGCCGGTCGTCGAGGATCTCCCGTCGCGATCGCGCTCACCATCTGCCGAGGCCGTAGCCACGACGAGTACTATTTCGAGCGGCCAGAGCGCATCACGAACGAGCCCACTCCGAAGCCCTACCTGACGTTGAACCGACCTGAGCTGTTCGACCGTTCGCTCAGGAGCGAGATTCTCCGGTTGGCATCCAAGGATTACCTTGCGGGCGAAGACGACGAGCCGTCGGTGAACGTGCACGGCGAGTTCGGATTGACTGCCGCCTGGGGCACGACTATCCGGGCGCGACTTGAAGATTGGATTCTCATCAACAGGGCGAGCGTCGTCTCAGTCGCCAAGGCGCTGGCATCGGCCACCTCGTTCGAGAGCTCGGCGGAAGACCGAGCGGATGCGGTGCTCATGTCGCTGGTCGCTGATATCTCGGCAGCCGTCGCCGGTGACAGGCATGACGACCTCAGCCAGCTCCTCGCTGAGGCAGGTCTTCTCCCCATGTTCGGGTTTCCCACATCGGTGCGATATCTGTACCTCAAACGTCCCGGGCGCTCTAACCCATGGCCGCCGAAGATGGTCATCGACCGTGATCTGAGCATGGCTGTCAGCGCGTTCGCTCCGCTGAGCGAGATCGTCCGCGACGGCAAGGTGTATCCGGTCGTGGGCATCACGGATTTCAAGCCAGCCGGTGCTCGGCCGCCCGAGCCCGTTGCCAACCCGCTCGCTAACTCGACTGCCCTCTTCATCTGCCGAACCTGCTCCTACCTCGGCGACGAGCGAGGCGATGACGGGACTGACACCTGCCCACGATGCGGAGCCGGTCCCGCCTACTTTACCGAGGTCCCCCTGCGCGAACCGCTCGGGTTCCGCAGCGGCCGCGAAGAGGACTTCGACGGCAACTTCTCCTGGTCGCCGCGGGCGATGGCCGCGCGGGCGATGGCTGACGCCGACAAGCTCACCGAGTCAACGTCGGGGCGAGCTCTTGTCCTGTCCGGTCCAGCCGAGCGGTACACCATAAACGACAACGGAGGACAGCTTTTCGCGCTCCAGGAGGCCACCCCGGGGAACGTCAACTGGGGTGGCTATGTATCCGTGCAGGCAATCCAACAGGAGCTGATTCACCCCAGCTTTGCCGCGGGTGAGATCATTAATGTTGCTCTCGGAGCAGTCGAGCACACCGACTTCCTCTTCATCGGAGCGACGGAGCCGACCGACATCGATAAAGGCGTCCGCCTCAACCTCCTCTCCGGGATTCATCAGCCCTCCAATGCCGCCGACGTGACAGAGGGCCGCAGGGCAGGGTGGTACTCGCTTGCGTTCCTGCTTCGCACGGTAGCGGCGGCGAAGCTGGACATCCTTCCTCTCGAGCTCAGCGCGGGAATCTATTCCGGCGTCACAGCCGGGGGCGTCCCGACCGTCCAAGCGTTCCTCGCCGACACTCTCGAAAACGGTGCCGGATTCAGCACGCACTTGGGTTCGGAGCAGTTCCTACCTGAGTTTCTCGAGGCGGTCGCGACCTACCTGAGCGAGCTCGAGCTGGAAGACCATCCGCGGATGTGCGACTCGTCGTGCTATCGGTGCCTGCGCGACTACGGGAACATGGCGTACCACGCCCTTCTCGACTGGCGGCTCGCGCGCGACCTGTTCGGCCTGCTTCGCGACGGGCAACTGCATGTTGACCACGCAGAGGAATCGGCTGCTATCGAGCGATGGGCGGCCGCATACGGCGCGAACGTCATCGACGTCCCGGGTGTGGCTGCTGCGGTTCTGGACTCGCCCTACGGGTTGTATGGCGTGGTTCTCCGGCACTCCTTCGAGGGCTCCGACTCAGACGTGATGTCGGAGCGACTCGCAGACGCAGCCGCAGACATCGAGTCTGTGCACGAGTGCGATGGTGTTGTATTTGTCGACGCGTTCACCATCGATCGTGACCCCCGCCGTGTGCTGAGGCTCATGGCCGATGCCGAGCGGTCACGACAGTGAGCGTTGCCCAGTGGCTGTCAGCGACATCCGCCGGGCGCCTGCTGCGCTGTCCGACGTCGGCAGCATTCACCGCGGCGCCCATGGCGCCGACACCCTCCGCGCCGAGGAACGCCGGTACGCTCGCCCACCTAGCGATGGGTGCGTGGCTCGAGAGCGGCGGATGGCTCGAGGACGCGCCTGGTGCGGCACTCCAATCGGCCTGGGACAGCGAGGCTGCGAGATGGGGTGTCGACCCGAGGCGCCTCAAGGATTCAGTACTGACGAGGTCACGGTTGCGTCGTCGCGGTGCCGAGCTCGCCCGTCTACTGAAGTCCTCCGGTAGCCACGCCCGATCTGAGGTGTTCCTGTGTGACGACGCGCGTCGGCTGTATGGGCAGCTGGACATCGTGGTGAACGATGCCGGTGGTGCTGTAGTGGACCTCAAGACGGGCGATGACGGAACACCCGGAGTCAGCAATGACGTCCGCAATCAGCTCCTCCTCTACGCCCATCTATACGGGCGGCAGTACGGACACCTTCCTGTCTCGCTCGTCGTCTTCAGCCTGCGATACGGCGCACTCCCGGTCGAGTTCTCGCCGCACGATATCGACGCGCTACTCGGCCAAGTCGACGCGGCGCGGGACGCAGTCCCGCTTCTTGCCGTGCCTGACCCGTCTGGGTGCAGGTACTGCAGGCGCCGTCTCCGATGCGAGCCGCACTGGGAAGCCGCAGCGGCCTGGAAGGACCCCGATTGCGTGGAAGGTCGTGTCGCAAAAGTGGAGACGTCGCGAGCGGGCTTGACCGCTGTACTCATCGAGACCTCACGCGGACTGCAGTGGGTAGCCGGACTTATCGTGGCCAACGACGACGAGCTGACCTTGGGTCAACTGCTGCGGGTCACAGAGGTCGCGGGCGGGGGCCGCGGAGACGAACGAGACTGGCGAGCAACCCGCTCCACGCGGACCTTCGTAGCCCGACACGAGATGTCAACGTCGAACTGACGCGCGGGCGACCTCGCTCGGCGAGCGCCACCTACTGATTCCCTCTACTTGTGAGCAACTCAATTTCTCCAGTTGTTGCCACCGGGACCTAGCTCCGTTTACTCCGAGTCTTCTGGCGCGTATGTGATCTCTACGTTCGGAAGCGACGGAGCCGCTCGAGAGATCGGCTCGCCTGGCCGTGCGAGCCGCCAGAGTTCACCGTCAATGAGCACCCCAGGCTCCGAGCCCGACGGCACGACTCGGACTGCAACAAACTCATCGCGCTTCGGGATCGGCGCTCCGAGATCGCGCGCGATGCGCGAGTGGTACGCGCCGCTCAGGATCAGGAGCCCTTCAGGTGCAAGAGCGCGACGGGAACCGCCACTTCCGCCACGTAGGCGGCGCATCGCGTCCAGCTGTCGTGCGACGGTGAGCACGGCTCCGCGGTGGACAATGCGGCCCTCCGCGACTCTGAATAGTTCGTCGGTTCGCTTAGTTCCCGCCCTCAGAGCGAGAATCTCCTCAACGGCCGAGCGATCGAGCTGCAGCAAGACGTTCGGTCTGAGCGGCGCATCACGCCAGAGCCAGCGGACGGCATCGCGTCCGAGCTTGTTTAATGTGCTCTTCTTGTCCCGATTCGACCCCTCGCTTCGGTACTCGGGACGCACGCGGATCAGGCCCAGAGACCAGACCGACTTGCTGTCGTCCCCTGTTGCCACGAGAGCAATGTGGTCCACCACCTCCGGGGGAAGCATCCACCCGCCAACTCGCTGACTCCATTTCGCGTCGACCATGTGCCCTCGGATGCGGTAGTCGGTCGGATCTGTATCGAATCCGTCGAACCCGAACTTTCGTTGCGCGTTGATCTCAAAGAGCGTTCCGAAGTGTGTCTTCTCGGTCTTCATCAGCTGGTCCCAGTGGTACCGGCCGGTCTCCTGACCGTTGTAGATCATGTCGTACGTGTGCCGGATCACTGCCGACCAACCAGAACCATCAGGATCCAGATCGAGGAGGGCGTCCGCTACCTCGTCAAGCGCCGGATCGTCCGGGCGTTGGAACCCCGCGAGCAAGCCATCAGTCACCGCGTCAGCTTATCGAGGCTAAAGCGAGCTGACGGTTGACCAGAAGTCGCAGCAAGACGGCCCCGCGCGCGTTTCGTCTGCTGGTTGCGGAGATCGATCTCCACGAGAGGTACGAGTACTTCTGCGCGCGTTGCCGCCACGTAGAACAGCCGCGCACCCTCCGAGAACTGTCCTTCTCTCGGCCGTGACTCGAGAGAACCTCGCCCCGGGCACACCGCGAACGAAGGCAATCGAGGCGATGAACGAAGGCAATCGAGGCGATGCACGCAGGCACCAATGGTGGGCAGCGCCGTTTAAGACCGCTCTGCTGCAGTTAGCTACTTTGCGTAAAAATCCCTGGATAAGAGGGAAAACCCAGCCTATTCTGGCGCCATGCGCGGAGGTCTGGAGCGATGGAAGAGAGGTATCGAATCCCGAGGGGTTCGACACGCGATCTCGTACGCCCTCGAGGGCACATGCGACGCCCACATGCCTCACCCGACCGGCGTCGAAGCACTCGAGACGTATGGCGCAGCATCCGATTCGACCGTCTCTCGGTTCATCGTCGACAACGGCGTCATCACGACTGACCAACTCACGGTCGGGGGACTTCGTGTCTGGCTCGCCGGGCACGACCCGATCACGGGTGAGGAGCGCGGCCAACAGCGGCTGAGTCCTGACGCCGACCTGCTGCTCGACGGGACGCTCAATCACCCGAAGTCGTACAGCATTGCTGCGTTGCTGCATCCCGAGCTCGCCACCGAGTTCGAGGCGCTGCAAGACCGGCTGCGCGAGCGCATCCTGCTGACGTGGCAAACCGAGCTCAACGCACGGCGCGGGCATGGCGGGCTCGTCCGCGAGGACATCGCACGCATCGAGGTCGTCGAGCTGCAGCACCGCCGATCGCGCGCGCTCGACCCGCACATCCACCGCCACCTCTGGCTGAACATCAAGGTGCTCGGCGCAGACGGCAAGTGGTCGAACCTCGACTCGCGCGTCGCCATGAAGCTGCACACCGTCATCAACGCCGAGGGCGAGCTCGCTGCGCGCACAGACCCAGCGTGGAATGCTGCGCTCGCGCGCCACGGCTACATGCTCAACGACGCGGGGGATATCACCGAACTCGCCAGCGCCGTGCGCCCGCTCTCGCGTCGGTCGGCGCAGATCGAGGCGAACCGCGCACGCCTGATCGGGGAGTGGTCGGCGGCGCACGGGGGATCGGCGCCGAGCGTCGACGTGCTGCAACAGATCGACCGGCGCGCGTGGGCGGTAGCGCGACCGAACAAGCCGGCCGACCTCGACGAGGAGTCGTGGGAGTCGCGCGTCCGGGACGAGATCGCGGAGATCAATCCAAGCCTGATCACCGCGCGCGCACCTATTGCCATGGCTCCGAAAGACCTGCACGCCCTCGATCTGGATCTGCTCGCTGCTGCGGCGATCGTGGATGCGGACCAACGGTCCACATCGAGCGGTGGTCGATTCAGCACCTTCGACATCCGTGCCGGCGCAATACGTGCACTCTCGCGGACGGGCATCGTTGCGGAGCGCGACCAGCTCGGCGGCGTGATCGTCGAGGTAACGACGCGTGCCGCGAAGGCCGCCTTTCGGCTTGTTGCGGAGGTTCCGCCCGCGCACGTGAAGGCCTTCATGGCGACCGAGTCGGTGCGGGCCAAGGTGCGCCTCGCCGGACGCCTCGACGCGCTAGCACGGGCGGGGCGCTCGCTCCTGCCGAATGAGCTGCATCGCTTCGCGCCTAACGAGGACATTTCGGCACTGGATGCTTCGCAGAACATTGCGGCGTGCGCTGTCGCCGGGAGCGACGGACTCGTCACCGTGACCGGCCCCGCCGGCACAGGCAAGACGACAATGCTGCGCGTTGCGTTCGTAGCGCTCGTCGCGCAACGGCGGCGAATGTTCGTGGTTGCTCCGACCCGGAAGGCGGCGTCGGTGGCGTCCCGCGAGGTCGGGGCTGCGGCATCCAGTATTCATGCACTGCTCGCAGACCACGGCTACCGGTGGGGTGCCGATGAGGCCGGCGCGATGGTGTGGACACGGCTGAGCGTGAGTGAGGTCGACCCCAGCACGGGTGTCGCATATGGCGGGCCGGCGCGGTACGTGTTGCGTGCTCGCGATCGAATTGTCGTCGATGAAGCGGGGATGGTCGATCTGCAGACGGCGAATGCGCTCGCCGAGCTTGCGATCGAGCAGGGTGTCGGGCTCGCGTTCGTCGGCGACCCGCACCAGGCGTTGCCGGTCGGGCATGCTGGCGCGATGGGTTCAGCGATCCGGCATGCGAATGCAACGGTCGAGCTCGATACGGTGCATCGGTTCCGCGATCCCGATTACGCGGCGCTCACGCTGCGGCTGCGCGATGCGGGAGATCGAGAGCACGCGCTGGCGGTCGCTGGTGAGCTGGCGGAACGCGGTCATGTTGTGCGGCTTGATCATCATGATGCGGCCCGTGAGCGGATGATCGACGCGTACTTCGAGTGGCACGCGCGAGGCAAGCGGGTGACGTTGGTGTGTGGTACCAACGCTGAGGCGGACGCCATCAACGACGCGATCCAGCAGCGGCGGGTCGATCACGGCGAGCTGGATCCCGGCGTGGTCACGTGGGGGATGGGGGAGCAGCGCATCCTCGTCGGCGACAGTGTTCAGACGCGCCGCAACGATCGGCTCACGGGTGTCGAGAATCGTGCGCAGTGGATCGTGCGCGGCATCCGCGAGGACTCGGTGGATCTTGCGTCGGTTCGCGATAGCGGCGAGTTGCGGCGAGTGTCTGCCGAGTATGCGCGGGAGCACCTGCAGCTTGCCTACGCCTCGACGGTGCATGGCGTGCAGGGCGACACGGCCGATGCGTCCGTGGTCGGGCCGGATGTGGACGCGGCGGGTCTGTACGTCGGTCTTACTCGCGGGCGCGTGCACAACGTCGCGATCGTTGTGGCGCGGACGGATGCCGCGGCCCGCGAGCACCTCGCCGAGTCGATGCGGCGCGGCACACCGGAGCTTACGATGCAGGATGCCGTGCGCGCGGCTCAGGCGGAGATGCGGCGTGCGTCACGGGACCGCGAGGCCGCGATGGCCACGGGGTCGGTTGTTGGGCCGCCGAGTGCCGGGCGTTGGATGGGGCGGTAGCGGCGTTCGATGCGCTACGCGCGCTGTGGGCCAGCTACGGCCATCCAGCCGTGCCGACGATGTTTGAGTGAGTGCTGTGCTCGGCGCTCCTAGACTGCGAAAGGCAGGACTGTGGAGGAGATTGCAAAGTGGCAGAAGATCAGCGGGTCCGCAGGGCGCAACGGGCCCGAGAAGCTCTCATGTACTTGGCGAAGCGGGGAGCGATCGACGAGTACGCACCCATTGGCGAAATTTGGGAGCACGTGCAGCGTGAGGTTCCGTTTACCACTCACGAGAGCGAGCCGACCGCGAAGGGACGCTCGCGTGGCGAGTCGGACTGGCGCTGGGCAAGTGCCTACCTGGTCTCTGCCGGGTGGCTTCGCAAGATGCCAAACGGATCCGGACAGTGGGCGGTGACGCGGGACGGTGTGGATGCTCTCGCTGAGTTCCCCGGCGACCAACTCTTTCTTGAGGCTACGCGTCGCTACGCGGCAAGTCGTTATGAACTGCAGTCAAGCATCGAGGAAGCGCTCCCCATCGCCTGGGTGTCGGGAGACTCGTCGCAGCGAAAGCTCCTCGAAGCGGCGCGCGTCTGGGTTGACGAGAGCCTGCGGAATGGCGAGTCGGCCTTCAGCCCGGGCAGGGCGGTGTGGGGGGCGAATACCGTCTCTGAACTCCACGAACTTTGGTCGGCCTCGGAGAAGACTGACGGCAAGAACTTTGTAGAGAACGTCGCAATTCAGCTGGCGAATGCCTCAGATGACGTGAAGCTGTTGATGGCAGAGGTCATCGCCATGCAGGTTCTCCCTATCGCGAACGTGATGGGGCACGCGAAAAAGACGGAGAAGGTCCAGTCGGTTCTCGATGAGATGGCGCATCCCGTATCTATTCCGAGAATCTTCGACGAGGCATTCGCAGGCGGGGCATTCAATCCGGGTACCGGGATGATGTCCAACATCAACAACGCGATCAACATCATCGTCAACTTGGCTAAGGCGTGGGTTGATCTAGACACCGAGCAGCAAGAAGTTGTGCTGGGCGAACCTACGTCGTGGCGCGAATTCGTTCTCTCCATCGACGGTGATGGATTTCCCACGCAGAGATACTCGCTGATGTATCTCGTGCATCCCGGGTTCTTCGGCCCGATCGTGTCGAGCGAACATCGCTCACGGATCCGTGAGGCTTTCATTGGCGAGATCGGAGGGACCCCGTCGACTGACGCAGACGATGACCTTCGACGTATCGTGATCGCGCTCCAGAAGAAAACAGGCAAGGCCGTGAACTTCTACGATCAGCCGTTGCGTGCCACCTGGGATCCCCAAGAGATAACCCCGACAGTGCTGGTCAAGCCAGTCGATGACGACAACGGCGAAGAGATCATTCATGATCCCCGCGGCTTCACGCCGGCCGATGTCGACACCGCATCACTCAGCCACAACCTCAAGCTCGACGAAGACTGGATCGAGCGGGTGCTCGCCGCATTGCACCGGCGTGGTCAGATCATCCTCTACGGCCCTCCCGGCACAGGAAAGACCTTCGTTGCGAAAGCGCTGACTGGCGCCATCACCGCGAAGCCTGAAGCGGCGCGCCGGATCCAGTTCCACCCGTCGTATACCTATGAGGACTTCTTTGCGGGATACCGGCCCCGTGAGAAGAATGGCCAATTGGTGTTCGAGCTTACGAAGGGACCTCTCCGGCGGATCGCAGATGATGCCCGCAAGGATCCCGAGGTCGCGCACGTCCTGCTGATCGACGAAATCAACCGAGCGAACCTCTCGAAGGTTTTCGGCGAGCTGTACTACCTGCTTGAGTATCGTGACGAGCCGATCGATCTGCTGTACGCAGGATCAGGCGATGACGGGGGTGACACTTTTTCCCTCCCGCCTAACGTTCTGATCATCGGGACGATGAACACCGCTGATCGGTCTATCGCGCTTCTTGACTCGGCGATGCGTAGGCGATTCTCCTTCTTCGAGCTTCATCCGGACGTACCACCCGTCGCCGGCATCGTGGAACGTTGGGTCAACAGCCACCCGCAGGATTTCCCCGTCGCCGCGATCTTCGCGGAACTCAACTCGCGTATTCGCGAGCGGGAGGACCGTATCGGGCCGAGCCACCTCCTGCGCGAGGAGAATCTGACTGAAGCCGACCTTGCCGCCATCTGGACCGAGAGCCTGCTACCGCTGCTCGAGGAGCGACATCTCGGGACCGCGGTGGATGTTTCGTCGACGTTTGCGCTGACGTCGCTCTTGAAGAGCGTGACGACAATCAATGAGGCGACAGTGACTACGCTCCAGGATCAGCCCGACCCCGCGAGCGACAACTAAGGTCCGGGCGTGCGCCGCGAGATTGTCGTGATGGAGAAGGGCGAGACTCTTGTCGACCTGACCTTCGCTCAGGCCATCGAACTTCAGGGCCTGCGCGTTTGTCGAGTTCTGCCCACCGCCACCGCCGGGCAATGGCGCGTCACGGACGTCTCACGGGTAGGAGTTGTGGCGCTGACAGATGTGGCGATCGTGATCAAGCCCAAGACGCCGGTGCGCAGCATCATCCACATGGCATCGCTGGGAGCGATGCAGCTCTCGATCGATGAAGGGGAAGTTTCGCACGGAGCAGATTCGCCGCTCCCCTCGGCGCTGGCCGATGCGCTTGTTCATTCGATTGACGTCGTGACGAGGCGAGGCCTACTTAAGGGCTACCAGTCGGTTCAGGAGTCGGCGTCCGTCGTTCGAGGGCGCTGGGACATCGCTCGTCAGCTTGCCGTACGTCCGGGCATCCCGCTGCCAATCGAGATCGACTACGACGATTTCACCGAGGACATCAGTGAGAACCGCATCTTGTACTCGGCACTTCGTCGGCTTCGCGACGTTCCAGATCTCACAACCGCGACGAGGCGTCGGCTAAATGACCTATTGATTCGGTTCTCAGAGGTGACGGGGCTCCCGCGCGGGATGCGACTGCCTGACATCATCACAACCAGGCTGAATGCCCACTACTCGCCGGCCCTTCAAATCGCTCGCGTAGTTCTGGATGCTGTCGCCTGGACGCACAGCGACGGACACCTGCGCGGTGGAACCTTCCTCGTCAACATGGCGTTGGTGTTCGAGCGGTACGTAGCGCATATCTTGCAGGTCGAACTCGCCGATGCTGGCTACGGCGTGGAAGCGCAGGATCAGCAGTGGCGCCTCGACACCGGGAAACACGTCGTACTCCGCCCCGACATTGTTATCTCGCGTGCAGGGCCGCCCGTCACCGTTGCAGACACGAAGTACAAGGTGTTCGCCGATGCCGCCGGTTCGCCGCCGAATGGAGACGTCTACCAGGCGCTTGCATACGCTCTCGCGCTGGGAGTTAAGGATGCGCATCTCCTCTACGTTTCGGGCGACGCGACCCCGCGGCGGTTCGACATACCGAGCGTTGGTGTCCGGGTCCACGCGCATGCCGTGGACCTCGATGGGCCCGCGAGCGAGGTCGACGCGAGCGTTCGCGCGTTGGCAGTCAGGCTCGTGGGTGGCGGGCTCTCGTTCTAATGGCCGGCTCGGGCCCTGCTGGCTCGCGGTATTCTCCGGGTAGACAGCGACCATCAAGCTCGGCGACGAGCTCCGTGTCCGGCTCAAGGAACAACCCCCCGTGCGCATATGACTGACGCCTGCTTCAAGTTGCACGCTCGCAGCAAGCGCGGCGCTGAGCGTTGCGCTTGCGGGGTGCTTGGCGCTCTGGCGATCAGACGAGGGGCGTGGGCTCAGAACTCGATCGCGTCGCATTGCCGCCGCGAAGATCTGGACCACCGGCCACGGCTAGGTCCTCGAGCACACTGACGGAGTCATCGTCCTCATCAGTGCTCGCATCATCCACGACGCGCAGGTCGACGACCATATCGTCCAGCAGATGCGGGTATTTCTCAACGAGGAAGCGACGTCGGTAGGCTGCATCGGCCGCATCGATAATTCCCTCAAGCGTCGCCCAGTTGAACGTTCCGCCGATCAAGATCCCGACGACGGGCACGAACTTGCCAAGGCTTTTCTTGGTCAGTCGCACACCGAAGGCTTTCGCGAATTGATTGGACACATTGGAGACGACGCTCTTGTTGAGAACCTCCCAGGTTTTCCCGCGCACGAGAGCTTGCGTAAGCCTGGAGAGATCAGCGAACGCGGCCGTCTTCGCAGTTGCGGAGATGGCGGAGCCCGCGTTCACCACGGAGAGCGCGAAAATCTTCTCCTCGGGATCCTCGGGATCGTAACCGTAGAGCAGTGCGACATGTCCGACGGCCCGCGTGGCTAGCGTAAGCACTGCGGTCGCGTCGACGGCAACGGCGCCGACAACCACTCCCACGGACGGTGCTGCGGCGACGCCAGCCGACGCGATGGTCGCGATCTGACCCCCGGAGATGACAATTCCGGTTCCTGCGCCGGAGAGCGCTGCGAGTCCCGGGTAATAAAGCTGGCTGCCGCGGCGGCCAACCTTGTCAACCTGCTTAAGGTCGAGTCGTCGCACGTCTGGAAGGTCCTCAACTTCATGACCCTTCTTTCGGTGCAGGTCCACAACTCGCTTAGCGGAAAGCCCGGCGCGCGATGCACGGGCAGCGGTTGTCTTCGCGGAGTCGAGCGCGGCGCCGGCCCACTCGCCTACGCCATCCGGAATCGCATCGCCGATCTTGCCCGCCACCTCGCCGACTGCCTTCGCGCCCTTCGCTGCAGCGCTCTTCCCGCGAGCAATCGCGCTCCCCGCTGCTGGGTGATCGTCGAGGTAGCTGTTTGCGCGGGAACCGACCGCGACGGCGCCCTTCACGATCTTGTCGTTGGCATCTCGAAACGACGCTGAAAGCGGCTTGCCCTTGTGATGCTTGAGCTTCGTCCAAGCATCGATCTCGTACTTCGATGGTCCTGATTCCGCCACACGAGACAGCGTATCGGGCAGATCAGAAATGTCGCCGAGCGCGCTATCGACTAACGATCGAAGCGAACTGGTCACCCTGAGGCGGCGGGGTCAGATGTTGACGCGGCGGGTTGTATGCCGGACGGACCCGGCGGCGCCACCAGAACATCGTGGTCACGGTCGCGCGGACAGAGGAGGCGGTAGCGCAGGTTGGCGACGATGGCGCGCGGGACGACCGAGTTCACGATTCAGGACGTGGTGTGCGCTGTGCATGCCGAGCCGCGGCACGCAGCGCGAGAGCGGGAACCGCGGGCATCCGCGCCATCGCCCACTCCAGGCTCGTCGCTTTCGCGCGGCGAACTCTCGCTCTTCTGCCGCAGGAGTACCTGACTATTGATCTGGTTTGGCTGAGGGGGTGGGCCTCGTCGGGGCATCACATTCGGCATACTGGCTTTGAGCTACGACTACGGGGGCAACGTGACTACACGATCAATGTCGATCTATGCCTTGAAGCCGGGGATAGCCGTAGAAGAGTCTCTGCGAGCCGACCATGATTACATCGAGACCGAGAAGCACTCGAGTTCGATTCCTGATCTCCGTGTATTCATCAAGCGTGGCAAGCAGGACGCACCATGGTGGAAACAATATTTGTCCCTCGACGAGGAACTTCTCCAGGGGTCGAACTCCGCAGCTGCGTTCGTTCCGTCGGGCAAGCGAATCATGGTGCTGACCTTCGGTTCGGGTCAATTCTTGTTGCGAGACGATGCGTTTGAGCATGATTTCGGAACGCGTGTCGTTCTCAACGCCGTGGACCCGCGCAAGCTGAAGAGCACGGAGACTCTCGATCCAGACTCCTCGCAGAGGCGTCGGACCCAGATACCTTACGACGGGGATCTGGCCCTCCTGAGCTTCGCGGGAGATGCCTCCGTGCTCAAGAGCCTCACCGGTAAGGCACGCCCAAGATTCAATGACCTAGTTCGGAGTGTGACCGGAGCGAGCAGCCTTCGTGTCACCACTCCGGCGCAGCCGAAGGATCTCAAGCGACTCTTGTCGCGTCTGCGCAAACTGTATAAGTCTGACGCGTTCTTGAAGACTTTCCCCGACGTGGCTCAGATTCGCCCGATTACGGATCCGCAGGTCATTGAGTCGCTCGATCAGCAGCTCGCGTCGGCAATCTTTGACGTATCCGCACCGGTGGTGCTGACGGTTCCAGATATTTTGGACTACAAGGATGAGACGTTCGTCCAGTTTTCTGGGCGGGGGAGCAGTCCCGTTTTCGACGACGTCTACGTGAAGCACTACCGGGAGTACCTCGAAGCGCACGATGTGGACCAGGGCTCCTTCAGCGTGGACGTTCTCAAGCACGACTATTTGGTGCTGCTAGATGGAAGCCACGCACAGCGTCAACGATGGTCGATCTATAAGTCGCTTGTGTTCGAGGTAACGGATGACCCGGCCTACACCTATCACTTCAGCGATGGACTATGGTTCAAGGTCTCCACAGATCTCATTATTTCATTGCGCAAAGACATCGATCCGTTCTGGATAGATGCCAACTTGCCCGACCATCAGTGGACGTCCGAGGGCGAGTACAACGAAAAGGTTAGCGATCGGATCAAAGCCGTATGTCTTGACCGCACGAATGTGAGCCCCAGGGGCCAAACCGCGGTCGAACCGTGCGACATCCTGCGAGTAGACGGTGACATGCTGGAGCTGGTACACGTCAAGATCGGTACTAGTTCGGCCAATCTGAGCCACCTCTTCAATCAGGCGGCGAACTCGGCAGAGCTACTGCGGACTGCGGAGCAAGCCCGTCAGAAGCTGCAGAGGCTTGTGGAGAAAAGGTCGGACGCCAATACGGCCGCGAGCGTATCGAAAGCTGTGAAGGAAGATCGGTTCTCGGTGGGCATCGCAATCGTGAGTCACAAGAGAACTCCTGAGAAAAAGTCGGACAACCTGCCGATCTTTTCGAGAATCTCTCTCCGGCGAGCGCTACGCGCTCTTCAGGCGATGCGGGTCCCGGTCACGATTCAGATGGTCCCGGACGCGACTGACCGGAGCGGGAAGAAGAAGCCGCGAAAGCCGCGAACGCCGACTTTCTCCTGAAGCGGTGTCACCACCGCGCAGGAGACGCTGGCTAGCAGTCGCCCGAAGGTTCGCGCCGTTTTGAAACGACGTGTTTCCAAGTCGCAGGGGAGTCCCTTCGCCGGTGCTGACGTCGGTTCGTTCGTCGCGGCCGTCACCCAGCGGCGTTAGCGGGCCTTCCCGGAACCGTCTACTGGCCGACTCGGGTTCTCCACCTGAGGCTGCCCGAATGCGGATACCCGTTGCGTCGGGGGCATACGCCCTTCGTAGCGGTCCGTCAGCTGTTGATCCCGAACACACGGAGCAGCGGAACGCGTGGGATCATCCGGCGCGGACCGAGCTGGACCGTGGGGATGGTCCCGTTTTCGATACCGAGCTTGATCGTGCGGTAGTCGACGCCGACCAGCTTGGCGGCATCCTTCATCGTCAGAGCGAGGTGCTCCGGTGAGTGGTTCATGTCCGTTCCCTTCGTTGAGCCAGCAGTGTCAATCTTCATTCGTCGCAAAGTAGCACACCTGTGAGCCAACATCGACACTCTTCTTCGCAAATTCGCGTCGACCTGGAATAGTGGGCTGTATGGCAGACGTCAAGGCATATGACATCAGCGATGAACGCATCGATCTCGGGAGCCGCGTAACGCTACCGAAGTCCTGGCATGCGCGTGTGTCGGGGGAGCAGGACGTGCCCGGCACGATCACCGTGCGCGTGGAGTGGGATGCTGCGCTCGGCCGCACCGCCGTCGCGTCCGCCGCGCTCGAGCGCGAAGGGGAAGGCGTCGACATCACCAGCCAAATGCTCCGCGAAGTGCGCACCCACTGGATCATGACGACGTCGGCTTTCCAAGTCGTCACAGTCGGTGTCGACGGGATGGATGACGGGGATGGCGACCGTATCCGGGCGTGGGAGTTTCTCAGCCGCGTGCAGGCGTATGAGGAACGCGAACCCACCGAGTCGCTGCACGCGGCGATCGCCGTGTATCGCGTAGCGACAGCACTCAGTTACCCGCCGCTCAAGCTCGTCGCGGACACCCTGAAGATCAGCCAGAGCACGGCGACGCGCCTCATGAGTCGCGCACGTGATGAGGGGCTCGCGCCGGAAGTGCGGATCCAGGAGCCTCGGCGGGCGCCGGCTGTTGACCCGTACAACCCCGGCCGGCCGTACGACCCTGCGGCGCCGCACTACGGGCCTGGTGGGTCTGGCGGTCCGTCGATCGGGCGGTGACGATCGCCGTGGGCGCGACGTTCGGTTCCGACTTGCTGAGTTGAGCGTTGAGGGGATCCGCGCGGTCGATGGACCCGCGCAATCAGTTGGACTCCAACGACTTGCCTTGGCGAAAAGCTCGTACTCGAGCCTCACGCGCCTCGGCTGCTGCACGGCGGCCGATGATTCCCTCCGCAATCTCGGTGGCGACGACCGCGAGTACGCCAGCAATCGCTCCGACCACAAACGGCGCCACCCCCGTCTCGGCTAGGTCGAAGCCCGTCGAAAACCAGACGGGAATCGCGATCGCGTATGCAACGACCAGAGCGCCGACAGGCGCGCCAATTCGCCAGCGGCGCGCAGCCCTCTGATCGGCGGCGTTCCAGCCATTGAGCTCCCGCGCAAGTTCTGTGATTACGACGCCGAGGCGTGCGCGCTCGCCTGACTCGGGGACAAGCGCGTAGGTCTCCCCGAGCCGTCGAATGCGCGCCAACAGGCGTCTTTCTCTAGTCCAGCGGGGCCCCGCCCAACCTACGACTGCAGTGAGCGCAAGGGCGATCGCGCTAAGCACGGATCCGAGTTCAATCGTCACAAGGAAGACGTTAGCCGTCGGTACGACATCTTTATGTGCCGGTACTCGCGGATGGCGGGCAGTATGCCCAGGTCACTACATTCGCCCTAATTCGTGGCCGACGAGCTCTGACTTTCCCATGCCGACGCGCTGCGGATACGCCGCTTACGTTTGATGTGTAGATCGGGATCCCTTCGGGGCGCCGCCATGCTTTACGGGTGCGACCCGGGGCGTGTGGCTTGCTCGAGCGCTCGCAGGGCGTCTCGCGCGGTCAGGGTGGTTGTCGTTGTGAATAGTCGGAGCGATGCGATCCTGACTGGTCCTCCACCTTCTGCCTCCGCGATTTCTTGGTTCTTCATGATGGAGAAAGAGAAGTGGGTGAGGTCGCTGAGGAAGCGCCAGACGACATGCGGCAAGCTGTTCTCGCCGTAGACGCCGGTGAGGGGAGTAGCGGTCTGCACTTGCTGTTGCGTCGCACGAACATCAAGTCCTATCGCGCTGGCCGCGCTGTCGAGGTAATTCGTGGCGAGGGGGCCCTGGGTTTTCATGGCCGCGGCGAGTTGGTCAAACATTTCTGGGGGAACGGGCATGGAGTCTTCGCGTGACGCGGCGAGGCGCTTGTTGTTGGCGACGAACTGACCGACGTCGCGACGAAGTAGCCGAATGAACCGTTCTAGCCGGACCAGACGGTCTTCCGGGCCGAGTAGCCAGGTCAGGGCCGCGCTGTTCTCGACGGCCCCCCGCATCGTGGGATAGAGCAGAACGAAGTCCAGAGTCAGCTGACCCGGGTCGGCCTCGAGCGTCGAACTGTGAA
Source organism: Microbacterium sp. HM-570 (assembly GCF_054165885.1). Classification (NCBI taxonomy): domain Bacteria; kingdom Bacillati; phylum Actinomycetota; class Actinomycetes; order Micrococcales; family Microbacteriaceae; genus Microbacterium; species Microbacterium sp. HM-570. Next base: position 1,060,280 of record NZ_CM135111.1, on the reverse strand, counting down.
GCTCGAACAAGTACCTCGCTGCGGTCGCGGCCCGTTCCTGGATGTACTGAGTCAGCACCAGACTGCCGCCCTCTTCACGGGCTGTGCGCTGATCGGTGCCAAGCGGACTCGTGGGTGGGACCTCCGCTCTGGCCAGACGATCTAGGTCTACCGCGATGTCTTTCATCGTTGCGAAGTACCGAGCGAGTGAGTCGGCATGCATCTGCGTGGGGTCTCCCACGAGAGTGGAGGCATCCGTCGCGTCAACGTCCATGAGCGAAGGTTAGCCGCGGTCGGACAGCTGTGAGGGGTGGCCTGACCTGAGGTTGATCGCGCCCGCTGCTAGCGTCGAGCCGTGACGCTCGAGCCGGGGCAAGACGAGAAGCGGATGCGGTTGCGGTACGCCGGAACATGCCGACTCTGCGGCGCGACGCTGTCGACGGGAACCGACGCAATCTACGGGCGTCACTCAAAGACAGTGCGTTGCGTGACCTGCGAGCCAGAGCCCGCCGCGGTGAGCGAAGGTGTTGCCGGAGCATCCGCGCGCCGTGAGCATGCACGCCGAAGGGACGCCCGAGAGCAACGCATCCGCACCAATCATCCGAAGCTTGGGGGACTCATCCTTGCGCTTTCCGACGACCCCCAAAGCACAAGGGCGTGGCAAGGTGGTGCGATCGGAGAGGAGATCCTCGCCGAGAAACTCAAAGAATTGCCTGACTCTGCTCGGGTGCTTCACGATCGCCGCATTCCTGGCACGCGCGCGAACATCGATCACATCGTCGTGACCCCGGCCGGGGTATGGGTGATCGACGCGAAGCGATACAAGGGGCAGCGTCCCGCCCTGCGAGTGGAGGGCGGACTGATCCGACCACGGGCCGAGACGTTGCGCCTTAATGGGCGCGACAAGACCAAACTCGTCGACGGAGTGCGCTCGCAGGTCGAAAGGGTGTCCGCCGCGCTGCCCGATACCGACGTACAGGTGAGAGGTGCGCTCTGCTTCGTTGAAGCAGACTGGCCGCTCATCGGCGGAGCATTCACCGTGAACGAAATCGACGTGCTGTGGCCGAAACTGCTGCTCAAGCGCCTGACCGAAGGTACAGAGGCAGTCACCGACATCCACGCCATTCACGCGCGCTTAGCGGCGGCATTCCCGCCCGCCTGATCCCGGGTGTGTGCTCAGTGTGCGCAGCGAAGCGCCAGCGCGGCACCTTCGACAAGGCGAATGGCCGCGTCCCGGATGGCTGCCTGCAGCGCGGTAATCAAATCTCGAAGGCCGCCGATTATGTCATCGCGGTCCAGCGACGTAGACATTCTCAGAGGCTCGCGAACGTGTCACGCCAAACGAGAACGCCTCGCCGCGCAAACTCGTCGGGCACCACGGATAGGGGAGGCGTGGGGTCAGCGCGGTCGATGTCGAGAGTCCGTGGGGTGGTGAGATATCGCCCGGGTGCACTCACCCAGTCCGGCGCCGGTAGCCCTGCCTGGTGGAGACGCCACGCAACGAGTCCGGCGATCGCGGCATCCCATGCTGCGTCCCGCGTGGACTCCGGCTCGGCGAGTCCGAGCACTCCGCGCACGAGACCTTGCTCGGCGACGAGGTTGTCGTTGAGTTGAATCAGCGCACGAAGAGCGCGGTCTTTGTCCTTCGCGCGGAGCCGTTCGCGAATCTCGACAGCAACTGTCGCGGCATCGTCCCGTCGGGTCGGTGCCGCGTACAGACGGTGCCCGGCGCCAGCGAGCAGTCGTTCAACGGTGCTGAACTCGGTCTCGCGTCCACGTTCGGACCGCGACACTCGGCTTTGGTCGAGGTGAGCGCGCTCAGCGAGTTGCTGCTGGGTGAGCCGATGACTCTTGCGAGCAGCTCGAATCAGTGTCGAAGCGGTAGTCACGTGAGCACCCCCTCCGCAGATTATGACCTGAAAGTCATATTATACTCCCGATCATCCGTTCTCGCCGGTGTACTTCGAGGAGCGCACCGAACTCCCTTAGAACGGAGGTTCAGCCATGGTTAGCATTCTGCTTAGCGGAGTGAAAGGTTGGCTGTGGCCGGGCGCTGATCGGTGTGGCGACGGTCGTAGTCGTGAGCAAGAACCATCTTTACTAACATTTATCACGCTATATGTTGGTAATGTGGGTTGATGGCCACACCTACCGACAATGTCGTCCCAATTGATGCGGTCACGTTTGAGACGTTCAACTGGAGGCCGCGCGCGCCCGCAATGCACTCGCGAGCCGAGGTGGAGCGACAGACCGGACCATACGATGCAGCGGTCACGCCGCGCATAAGCGCCTGGTCGCCGCTCATCTCGAGCGAGGATTCGGCAAACGTCGAGGATGCGACTCGGCAGCTGGTCGAGTTCGACCGGCACGCGCAGCGGAAGCTGGGTATCGGCAATCCCGCCCTCGGCCCGATGACCGCGATCCTGCTGCGCACGGAGTCTGCCTCGAGCTCGCAGATCGAGCAGCTGACGACCTCTGCTAAACAGCTCGCCCTCGCCGAGATCGACGAGGGAGACAAGGCGAACGCGCTCACCGTCGTTGGCAACGTCCGCGCCATGGAAGCCGCTTTAGAGCTGGCAGATGACATCAACGAGGACTCCATCCTCGCGATGCACAAGGCCCTGATGCTCCACGAGACGGGCTTCCCTCCCGAGGACGCGGGCCGATTCCGCGCCGAGCAGGTCTGGATCGGACGGGGTGACGCCGGCCCTCGCCTCGCCGGCTTCGTCGCACCGCATCATGACCGCATTCCCGGTGCAGTCGAGGACCTGGTCCACTTTGTGAAGCGTCAAGACGTACTTGTGCTTGTGCAGGTCGCTGTGGCGCACGCACAGTTCGAGACGATCCACCCGTTCCCGGATGGGAATGGTCGAACCGGCCGTGCGCTCGCGCAGTCGATTCTGCGGAACAAGGGTCTGGTGCGGTCGACGGCTGTGCCGATCTCGGCTGGCCTCCTCGTTGACGTACGCCGCTACTTCGACGCCCTCAACTCGTTCCGTGACGGTGACGCCGGTCCGATTATCCGCGACTTCGCCAACGCGAGCAGGATTGCGGCAACGACGGGCACACACCTCGTCGACGATCTCGTCGATCAGCTCGACGAATCCCGCGCGAAGATGGCGGGCATCCGCGCGGACGCCGCGGCGTGGAAGATCCTGCCCAACCTAGTCGGCCAGCCCGCCGTGAATCTCAAGTACCTCACCAACAGGCTTGGCCTGGGTGAAATGGCCGCGCTTCGCGCGCTCGATTCGCTCACTGAGCGGGAGGTGCTCACCGAGACCACGGGGAAGAGCCGCGGCCGCGTCTGGCAGCATCGAGGCATCTTCGATGCCCTGGACTCCTATGCATCGGTGATTCGCCGGATGTCGGCACGCTGACGCGCGGACATCGTGCATCGGTCCCGTAATCCGAACTACGTGGCGCTCATCAGCGGGTTCGCTGGGTGACGCGGTGGGCTGACGCCCAACTCGACGCGGGCAACGGCACGGGCGACGGCGGCGACGGCGCGCTCGACATCGTCCTCGTTCGTCTGCCAGTTCGACACCGAGATGCGCAGGACCGCACGCCCATGCCACTGCGATCCGGACATCCAGACCTCACCCTCGTCGAGGATGGCGGCGACGATACGACGGGTGCGCTCATCGGACTCGAAGGCGATGGATGCCTGCGTGAAGACGACGTCGTTGAGCAGTACCGCGCCCGGGATTGCCGCGATGCCCGCGGCGATTTCGCGTGCGCGGAGGGCCATCCGGTCCACGAGCTTGGCGACTCCGCTCCGGCCGAGGGAACGCAGCACAGCCCACACGGGTACGCCACGGGCGCGGCGCGACATCTCCGGCACGTAGTCGAAAGGCTGGCCGAGCCCGTCGTTGAAGTCGTCGATGTACGGCCCGTGCATGGCCGTCGCTGCGCGGTGAGCCCGCTCGTCCCGCACGATGATCAGGCCGCAGTCGTAGGGCACGTTGAGTGTCTTGTGTGCGTCGGTCGTCCACGAATCGGCGAGTTCCACCCCGGCCACGAGATGCCGTAGCGACGGTGACGCCGCCTGCCAGAGTCCGATGGCTCCATCAACGTGCACCCACGCGCCGTAGCGGTGCGCGATCGGGATGAGTTCGGCGAACGGGTCGCTGTCGCCGGAGTGGATGTCGCCCGCCTGCAGCAGCACAAGTGTCGGCTGCGTGGGGGAGGAGGCGAGCGCCGCCTCGAGGGCGGCCGGGATCATGCGGCTCTGGGCATCGGCGGCGACGAGCTCGGGCTGCGGCAGTCCCGCGTAGCGCAGGGCGGCTCCGGGCGACAGATGGACTTCCTCGCCGGCGAGTACCCGGATCTGCGGCGAGCCCGCGAGCCCTCGGTCCATGTCCCATCCGAGCCGACGCAGCAGTTCGCCACGCGCGGCGAGGATCCCGACGAAGTTCGCCATCGTCGCGCCGGTCGCGAATCCGACGGATGAGCCCTGTGGCAGGCCGAGCAGGTCGAGGATCCAACGGCCGGCTGTCTCCTCCGCTGCGGCCGTAGCCGGCGTCGTGACGCGCATCGCGGCGTTCTGATCCCAGGCCGAGACCAGCCAGTCGGCGGCCAGGGCGGCGGGGTGCGTTCCACCGATCACGAAGCCGAAGAATCGTCCCGAACCCATTCCTGCCAGGCCGGGCTCCATCCGCTCGGCGAGCAGGTCGATCGTTGTCGCGACGTCTTCCGGTCCGTCAGGCAGCTCACCGAGCGACGCCGCGACCGCCGCCTCGTCGAGGCGCGAAGGCAACGGTCGCGTGTGCAGCGAACCGAGCCACTCCAGCGCGTGCGTGTGCGCGGCGGCAAGGGCGGTCTGATATCGGAAGTCGCTCATGTCCTCAGCCTGAGACGAGTGAGCTGATCTCGAAAGGCCCGTACGGGCCATGTTTGCGCACGAGACACGGTTGTGGGGAGGATGTGCCGTGGCCACTGACACGCTCGTCGACGCGCAGAGCCTCCTTCGCAGCGGCCGCTGGGCCATCGCGGCATCGGCGTTTGAGCGGCTGAAGGACTCGACAGATGCCACGGCGGCGTTCGAAGGTCTGGGCCAAGCCCTCTGGTGGCTCGACGACGGGGACGGATGCCTCGCGGCGCGAGAGCGCGCCTACCGCGGGTATCGCGCCACGCGAGACGCCCGTGGCGCGGCACGTGCGGCGACGGCGCTGGCCTGGGATGCCGTGCTCTTCGGGCAGGGCGCCGCGATCGCGCGCGGCTGGTTCGGCCTCGCTGCCGACCTGCTCGCCCCGTTTCCGGCATCGACGGAGTCCGGCTGGCTGTCGGTGCGCGAGGCGGAAATAGCCTTCAACGTCGACCACGATGCCGAACGCGCATTCCACGCTGCTGAGACCGCGCGACGTCTCGGCGACGCGCTCGCAGATCCCGACCTCTCGTTCGCCGGCGCCGCGTACTCAGGACTCGCGCTCGTCGCACTCGGCCAGATAGCCGACGGACTCACGCGTCTCGATTCCGCGGTGGCCGCCGCGACTGCGGGGGATGTCGGAGACCTGATGTGGCTCGGCAAGATCTGCTGCTGGCTGATCGTGGCGTGCAGAGAGACGCACGACATCGAACGCGCCGCGGCGTGGTGTGAACGGGTGGAACGTCTCGCCACAGAGCTCGGGCTCTCGCCGCTCACGTCGGAATGCCGCATCCAGCATGCCGCCGTGCAGATCTCGCGCGGCACGTGGGCCACGGCGGATGAGCAGCTGACGGCGCTCGTCGAGCGGCTCGCGTCCTCACGGCGCGAGTCGCGCTTCGAGGCGCTCGCCGAGCTCGGCGAGCTCCGCCGACGCCAGGGTCGCACGGCCGAGGCGAACGAGCTGCTCGATCAGGCGGAGTTCCAGACCACGGCGATCGTCGGCCGCACCCGGCTACGGCTGGCTCGTGGCGAGACGGCGGCGGCCTGGTCCTTGATCGGTGGCCTGCTCGACCGCATCCCACGGGCGAACCGTCTCGCCCGTGCTGGCGTGCTGCCAACGGCAGTGTCGACGGCGGTCGCGATTGGGCGAATGGATGCGGCCGAGGGTTTCGCGGCCGAGCTTTCGGCGACGGCCGCGCTGGTCGGCACCCACCCGCTCCTCGCGTTCGCCGCGGCGGCGCGCGCCGAAGTCGGAGGCAGCGCGGCGATCGCTGACGGACAGGAAGCGGTGGAGCGATTCACCCTTGTCGGGCTGCAGTACGAGGCCGCGCAGTCGCGGATCGTCCTCGCCGAGCGTCTGCGCGACGCCGGCGACGGGACCGGAGCTGGCGAGCAACTCCGAGCCGCGCTGCTCGCCTTCGAGCATCTCGGCGCGACCGCGGACGTGGATGGCGTGCGACTCCGCCTGGCTGACGAGGTCGGCGCGCCGGCGCTCACCCGCAGGCAGCGAGAGGTGCTTCGCTTGGTCGCCGCGGGTCGAACCAACTCCGAGATCGCTGCCGAGCTCGTGCTCAGCGAGCACACGGTGCACCGACACGTCGCAAACATCCTCGACAAACTCGGCCTCGGCTCTCGTGCAAGCGCCGCGGCCTACGCCGTCGCGCACCATCTCATCTGAACCGTCGAGCACGTCTTCAGGTGCCCCTCGAAGAAGCAGACTTCGCCTCCCGCGCGACCCTACTCGCGCGGGCAGGCTTCGAGATGGTACGCACGCGTGGGCGCGCTGACCAGCATGATCGGGTAACTCCCGGCGTCGGCCACCTAGGCTCGTCCGCGTGACGAATCCGTCCGGCGTGCGCCCCCGATCCACCCGGCCATCCGCCCTGCTGGGACGCCCCCGGGATTGGGTACCCGATCTCGGTGTGCCGGTCGAGGCATCCCACCTGCTCGGTCCGGTTACCGTCGTCGCGACCTTTGCCGCAAGCGCGATTCCCTTCGTGAATGCGGATGGCGATGGTCTGGGACTCTATGTAGGAACCGCCTCCATCCTGGCGATGGCCTGGGCGTTCTTGCTCTCGATCCGTCTCGGCTGGAGCGAGTGGGCGTTCGGCGGGCTTGACCGCGTCTACGTCGCCCATCGCTGGCTCGGCATTGTCGCGGTCGTGTTGATGTGGTGGCACGTCCAGTCGAAGAACGAACTCGAGAGCGGGGGCGTCGCCGGGGCAAGCGAGAACCTTGCCGAGACGGGCAACGATCTGGCGGGCCTCGCCGAACCGTTCCTGTACGTGCTGGTGTTGGCAAGCATCCTGCGCGCCCTGCCGTGGCGCATCTGGCGGTTCACACACAAGCTGCTCATCGTGCCGTTCGCCTTCGCGTCGTTCCACATGATCACGGCCGAGAAACCTTTCGCGAACATGTCGGCGTGGGGGCTGTGGTTCTTCGTGGTGATCGCGGCGGGCGTCGCCGCTTACCTCGCGCGCGTCGTGTGGCGTGACATGGCGGTGCGTGGACGAGCGCACCGGGTTACGGCGGTCATTCCGCACGTTCGCTCGGTCGAGGTGCGACTCAGCCCGCTCCGTCGCCCCCTGCGTCGACGCGCGGGCCAGTTCGCCTTCGTCAAGCTCCGTGCCCCGGGGATGTCTGAGCCCCACCCGTTCTCGATCGCGTCGGCGCCGAACGATCCCGAACTCACCTTCATGATCCGCGAACTCGGGGACTGGACATCGAGTGTTGCCGCGAACACACGCGTCGGGGATCAGGCGATCGTCGAGGGCCCGTACGGTCGGCTGCGGCTTCTACCGCGCAGGGGACGACCGGTTGTGTGGGTCGCCGGGGGAGTGGGTATTACCCCGTTCCTCTCGGCCCTTGCACATCCTCCGCCGGCAGGCATGCATCCGCCGACGCTGCTCTATGCCGTGCGATCCGCGACCGAAGCTCACGCGCGCGAAGCGATCGACGCGGCCGCAGCGCAGGGACGCGTCATCGTGCACTACTTCGAATCACGCAACGGCACGCCGCTGACCCCGACTGCCCTCGATGACACGTCGGCGGGCGCGTTCGCGGGAGCGCACGTCGTCATCTGCGGCCCGACGCCCCTGGTGCGGTGGGTTCGGCGGTACGCGCGCAGCCACCGCGCGCACCACATCGAGGCCGAGTTGTTCGATCTGCGCGGCGGAATCGGACCCGACCCGAGTGCGGCGCTCATGCCGAGGCCCGGCTATCGCTCTTGATGCGCCACGCGCATCGTCGCGCCCGAGCGCGCGGCGAACTCCGCCGCCGTGGCGGTGATCGTCCGCTCCATCACCTGAGCCGCGGCCGACGACGGGAACTCTGACGGGCGGGCGATGCTGATGGTCCGCGTGAGCGTGGGTTCGGTGAGCCGCACCGAGCGCAGCCCCGGTCGCTCAACCAGCACCATCGCCGGCACGATGGCGACGCCGAGGCCTCGTTCGACGTAGCGCAGCACAGCATCCATCTCCGCGCCCTCCACGACGACGTCGGGCACCAGGCCGGCGCCCGCGAACGCCGCGTCGGTCTCGCGCCTCAGGTCGTAGGTCGAGCTGAAGACGATCTGCGGCAGCTTCGAGACCTCATCGAGGCGGATGCTGTCACCCGCTGTGACCGACGGTGCATCGCGCGACGAGATGACCACGAGCTCTTCGACGAGCAGCGGCAGCACGGTGAACCGCTCGGCGGCCGTGGTGCCCGACGTCGTGATCAGCGCCAGGTCGAGCTCGCCGCTGCCGAGCTCGTCGAGCAGGCGCCGCGATCCGTGCTCCGAGAGGTGGAGATCGACTCGAGGATGGGCTGAGTGAAATACGGTGAGCGCCTCGGCGACGAGGCTGATCGACAGGGTCGGCGTCGCACCCAGGCGAACCCGACCTCGCTCGATGCCAGAGAGTTCGGCCAGCTCGCGTCGAGCCGTCTCCGCGTCCGCCAGCATCCTGCGCGCGAGCGGCAAGAGCGTCTCTCCGGCAACAGTCAGAGTGCTTCCCGCGCGTGCGCGATGGAGCAGGGGAGTGCGCAGGTCCTGCTCGAGCGTGGCGATCTGCCGGCTGAGGGAGGGCTGCGCGAGGTGCAAGCGATCGGCTGCCCGGGTGAAGTTTCCGAGCTCGGCGACCGTGACGAACGCATGCAGTTGCTCGAGGTTCACGTCCATAGATTACTGCTATCGCTATGACTATATATATGCATTGGAGTAATGGATGCGCCCGACCTACGTTTGCAGGATGACGACTTCCGAACGCCAGATCTCCACCACCGTCCTCGTGATCGGCACGGGCGGCTCGGGCTTGCGCGCAGCGATCGAACTCGCCGAAGCCGGCGTCGATGTGCTCGCCCTCGGCAAGCGCGCCAAGTCCGACGCGCACACCTCCCTCGCCGCCGGCGGCATCAACGCCGCCCTCTCGACGATGGATCCCGACGACAGCTGGCAGCAGCACGCCGCCGACACTCTGAAAGAGAGCTACCTGCTCGCCAACCCGCACACGGTCGAGATCGTGACCTCGGGCGCCGCGCGGGGCATCGACGACCTCGAGCGCTACGGCATGCCCTTCGCCCGCGAAGACGACGGCCGCATCTCGCAGCGCTTCTTCGGTGCCCATACCTACCGTCGCACCGCGTTCGCGGGCGACTACACCGGCCTCGAGATCCAGCGCACGCTGGTCAATCGGGCGGCTCAGCTGAACGTTCCCATCCTCGACACCGTGTACGTCACGCGCATTCTGGTGAACGAAAACGGCGCGGTCTTCGGCGCGTACGGCTTCGACATCGAGGACGGCACCCGCTATCTCATTCGGGCGGATGCTGTCATCCTCGCTGCCGGAGGGCACAACCGCATCTGGCGCCGCACCTCGTCGCGGCGCGACGAGAACACGGGCGACTCGTTCCGTCTGGCCGTCGAGGCCGGCGGAAGGCTGCGGGACCCCGAGCTGGTGCAGTTCCACCCGAGCGGCATCATCGAGCCCGAGAACGCCGCCGGCACGCTCATCTCTGAGGCGGCACGCGGAGAGGGCGGCATCCTGCGCAATGGTCTGGGCGAGCGCTTCATGCACAAGTACGACCCCGAGCGGCTCGAACTCTCGACCCGCGACCGCGTCGCACTCGCCTGCTATACCGAGATCAAAGAGGGCCGCGGCACCCCGAACGGGGGAGTGTGGCTCGATATCTCGCACCTGCCGCGCGAGACCATCATGACCCGGCTGCCCCGGGTCTACCAGACGATGCTCGAGCTGCAGATGCTCGACATCACCACCGATCCGATCGAGATCGCGCCCACCGCGCACTACTCGATGGGCGGCGTGTGGGTGCGGCCCGAAGACCACTCCACCGATGTGCCCGGTCTTTACGCGATCGGCGAAGCGTCCTCGGGTCTGCACGGCGCCAACCGGCTTGGCGGCAACTCGCTCATCGAGCTGCTCGTCTTCGGGCGCATCGTCGGACAGGCCGCCGCTGACTATGCCGCTGCCCTGCCCGCGCAGGTGCGCTCCGCCGCGGCCGTCGACGTCGCCCGTGCCGAGATCGCCTACCTGCTCGCCGCCTCGGGCACCGAAAACGTGCGTGCTCTGCAGCGAGCGATCCGCAACACCATGACGGAGCACGCGGGGGTGGTGCGCGACGAGCAGGGGCTGCTGACGGGCCTCGCCGAACTCGCCGCGATCGAAGCGCGCATCGCCGACATCGGAGTACACCCCGACATCGCGGGCTTCCAGGATCTCGCTCACGCGTTCGACCTCAAGTCCGCGGTCCTTGCGGCTCGGGCCACCCTCGAAGCCGCCCTGGAGCGGCGTGAGACCCGCGGATGCCACAACCGCAGCGATTACCCGGAGATGGACCCCGAACTGCAGGTCAACCTCGTCTGGTCTCCGTCGCGCGGCATCACCCGCGAGTCGATCCCGCCGATCCCTGCCGAGATCGCCGACCTGATGAAGGAAGTTGCCCTCGCGGGCAAGCTGCTCGAGTAGGGGGCGTGCAAGTCAGGGCGAGGCGGTCAAGCCTCGGCTAGGCGGGGCGCCGACGATGTCGAAGCACTCGTGTCGGGAAAAGGCCCGACACGATGGGCGAGCCGCTCAGCGTGCGGTGGGCGTTCCATCCGCGGCCCACGCCACACCCAAGGCGAACAACGTCGACACGTCGTACTGCTCCATCGCCGCCGCAATGCGACGACGGCCCGTTCGCGGATTGATCCCGAGCCTGCGAGATGCTGCGTCGAGCGTGACGCCCTGCTTCATCAGCGCAAGAAGTGGCGTCCACGGCTGATTCGCACCACCGATCGGCTCGGCGCGTCGCCAGAGCTCGCGGAACAGGCTTCGCCCCAGCTGGGCGAGCGACGCACTCCGCACGCCGACCACGCTCGACGGCCACCCCTCGCCCCATTCGATGGGCAGGGCGAGCACATCCCCGTCGATCCAGAACCAACTGGGCAGGTCGTCGAGAAGGCGGAACTCCACGCCGACGGTCGCGTAGCGCTCGGCGATCGCCACGAGCCGGGCATCCTCGGCCATCGACCGCGGGACGAGTGCCCGCACCGATCGCTTGCCGGCGAACAGCTCTGCGAACCGGCTGGCGCGCGCGGGATCAGTCTGCAGAAAGCGTCCGAGATCGGGAAGCACCGACCAAGCGGTGTCGGTCTGCTGCCGTGCAATGTCGTACCAGAGGTCTTCTGCCGCCCGCGGCCCGTGTCGCACGAACACGGGAACGACGTCACCGGATGCTTCGCCCACAGCCCAATGACGCAGCAGTGCCGGAAGATCCGCAACGAGCGCCTCGATGCGCGTCGTCGCCTCGTCCGCCTTCTGCCGCATCGCACGAATCTCGCCTTCGACGACGTCGGCCGTCCATACGGCTGGTGTCGCGTACGCGATCGCGCCATCGCGCACCGAGATCGCCCCGCCCCGCGCGAGACGCGCAACAGTGGCGGCGGTCTCAGTCTCATCGGCGTGCGCGATTGTGGCGAGCTCCGCCACCGTCTGCGGACGGCTGCGGTAGATCAGTTCGAGAAGCGCCCGATCGTCCATGTCGACCTCCAGACCACGTGTGGACACCATCATGGCGCATGTGGCCGCATCCGGACGTCCTCTTGAGGTCATGGCCGCAAGAGGAGGTTGTGCTGTCCGCTTCCGTCCAGTCACACTGGCGACTGTGGGGGGACTCTGGGCCCATGGCTCCGTAGGTGGACATAGGGAGCCATGGGTCCGCCATCGAACAGTCAACGGGAGCAGCGGCATGAGCGGTATGACCAGCAGCACGAACAAGGGCATCGTCCGTGTCGTCGCCGTCTCGACGGCGGCAGCACTCGTTGTGGGAATGGCGGGGTGCACTTTCGCGGCGGACGACGACAAGTCCTCAGCGAGCGGTCTATCCGTTGCCCTCGGCGCGGCCCCTAACCAGGACGTCATAAATCTCTACACGGATCGCGACACGGCCGTGGCTGCGGCTGTCGATGCGCTGCCCGCTTTCATCGAGAAGGCCCTCGAACAGACAGGTGTGCCCGGCGCGGCAGTCGCCGTCGTCTCGAACGGCGAGGTCGTCTTCGAAGAGGGATACGGCGTGCGGGACATGACGACAGGTGAACCCGTCGATGTCGACACCGTGTTCCAGATCGCGTCTTTGTCGAAGCCGCTCTCATCGAGCGTCGTAGCCAAAGCCATCACCGAGGACGACGAACTGTCCTGGGAAGATCCGGTCATCGAGTACCTCCCCGACTTCGCGCTCAACGATCCATACGTGACGGAGCATGCGAAGATCGCCGACTTCTTCTCACACCGCACGGGCATTCCGACAGGTGGTGGCGATGACCTCGAAGACATCGGCTTCGATGTCGACTACATCATGGCTCACATGGACCAGATCCCCCTGGCGTCATTTCGCGACACCTACCAGTACTCGAATTTCGGGCTCACGGTGGGCGGCGAGGCGGTCGCCGCATCGCGCGGGCAGACCTGGGCCGAGACGGCGCACGAGTTGCTGTTCGAGCCACTCGGCATGACGTCCACGACCACCGTGCACGACGAGTACCTCGCGGCGGATGATCGCGCAGCAATGCACGCGCGCACCGGCGATGCTCAGTACGAGCAGCTCTTCGACCGTGACGCCGACGCCGAGGCCCCGGCCGGCGGCGTCGCCTCCACCGCGGGCGACATCGCGAAGTGGATGAATATGGTGTTGGCCAACGGTGAGGTCGACGGCGCAGAGTTCATCGATCCGCTCGTGCTGGCGAAGACCTACTCCGCCCATTCGATCACCGGTGGAGATGCCAAGAACTTGACATCGCGCACGTCGCACTATGGCTTCGGCGCGAACGTCGGTGCCACGGTGACGGGCCGCGTGAATATCAGCCACTCCGGCGCATTCGGATGGGGTACCGCCACCAACGCCACAATGATCCCCGACCTGAACGTCGGAATCGTCGTCCTGACGAACGGTGCGCCGTCGGGAGTTCCCGAGGCGATCGCCTCGGAGTTCGTCGACCTCGTGCAGTTCGGTGAAGAGACGCGGCCCTGGTTGGAGCTGTGGCCCGCCCAATTCGCGCACTTCGCCGACCCGGCGGGCGACCTCGTCGGCGAGACGGCCCCTGCGGATGCCGCGGCCGCGGGTCCGGCCGCGGACTACGTCGGCACGTACACGAGCCCCTACTTCGGCGACTTCGTCGTGACCGAAGAGAACGGCACACTCACCGGTGCACTCGGCCCCGAGGGCGGCTACACGTTCGAGATCGACCCCTGGGACGGCGACACCCTGTCGTTCGTGCCGACCGGTGAGAATGCGCTCCCGGGGTCGCTCTCCTCGGCGGTCTTCGTCCGAGAGGGCGGACAGATCACGGGGGTGACCCTGACCTACTTCAACAAGTTCCCCGGGCCGGATCAGGAGCCGAACGGCCTCGGCGTCTTCGCGCGGGTGGGCTGACGTCCGCGGGCCCGTTCGCTCGGCGACCTACCAGATCGTGCCGCCGCCGATCGAGATGCCGCCCCACGTCAGCGCGATGAAGATCCCGGCGAACACGACCGGGGCGATGCCCTTGCCGCTGCGAGCCAGGCCCTTCAGGAGGGCGATCACGGCGAGAATCGCGGCGACGATGGAGAGGCCGCCGCCCAGAATCAGCCCGATGAACAGCGGGATGGGCATGAGCACCAGACCGGCCAACGCGATCCAGAAAGCAGCCCAAGCAGACGGATTGGAACGACGTTCTACGGAATATGACATGCGTCGATTATGAACGACGTTGCCGGCATCCGTTCGACAACCGGGCAGCCCACGCCGCCGCCGCGCGACGGTCGGACTCACTCAGTGCCTGCGGGCGGTGACGCCGCGTTCCCTCCCGACGTCGTCGGAGCGGGAGTGGTCAATCCCGGAGCGGCGACCCCACGACGTCGAACTGGAAGCCCCCGAACGTGCCCGAGAGCAGCGGCCGTGCTTCGCTGATCGACGCCCGAACCTCCGGCAGCGTGAGCGACCGGCGGTGCGCGTCCGCGTTTTCCCACAGTTCGATCACGAAGACGGTGTCGGGGTCGTCGTCATTCGTGCCTACCTCGTAGGCGAGGCATCCGACCTCCGCCAGGGCGCGGCTTCTTCGCGTCAGATGCGCGACGAGCGCGTCCCGTATGCCGGGCGCAGCGCCGAGCGAGCCAGCATTCGCGAAGACCATAGCTCGAATGATACCGACGGCGCTGGCGCCGGCCCCGGGGCGCCTGACCCATCCTGTCCGTCATGACTGGGCGACAGCGAAGATGGAGGGGTCGGCAGGATCGTCCTCGGACACTCGTCCGGCGCGGTCCTCGCGCTGTATGCGGCTTCGCGTGGGGCCGCTATCCGGGCGCTTTATCGAAGAGATGGATGGTGCCGAGCTCGTGGTCGTTCCCGAAGCGGTCATGCACCGACTCGACCCGGCGGCGACGGCCCGTATCGTGCTGCGGGCGCGGCCTGACGTGGACGATCACTCGCGCCGTCCGGAGTGAGTCGACCGCGGCCCTGTCCCGACCCGACCGAATCGGTCTTCAACGATCGGGTGCCGACGTGCGGGGACGAGCAGGCTGGATGTCGTAAGGGGGAAGCCATGATCGCCGTCCTCAACCGCGTCGTCGACTACATCGAGCAACACCTCGATGACGAGATGGACGTCGCCTCGTTGGCCACCAGCCTCGGCAGGACGGAGTATCACCTACGACGGATATTCTCGTCGTTGGCTGGCATGCCGCTGTCGGAGTACGTCCGACGTCGCCGCATGTCGGTCGCCGCGGCGGACGTGCTGGGGGACGGTGACCTGATGGGAATCGCGGTGCCCTACGGGTACGGGTCGGCCGAGGCATTCGGCCGGGCGTTCCGGGCAGTGCACGGTGTACGTCCGGGTCACGCGCGTCGCGATGGCGGCCCCGTTCGCAGTCAACCGCAACTCAGGTTTCGCCTGACCGTAGAAGGGAATACCGCGATGGACACTCGCATTGCCGACCAGCTCGCCTTTCGACTCATCGGCCACTCCGCTCGTGTGCCGCTGATTCACGAAGGCATCAACCCGCACATCCAAGAGCACATCGCCTCGCTGCCGCCGGAGGAGCACGCGCGACTCAAGGCGCTGATCAGCTTCATACGAGCATTTATACGCGCCGACAGATTCTCTGCGGCGGGCCTTGCCTAAACGGCGCATCGGCGCTACGCGACTAGCGCGGGCTCGAAAGCGAGGGCATCTGATCCCTACGGGCCGCTGCGGGCTGACGCTGCCGTCACCACCGACGCTTGAGGGCTGAGCGCAGGCTCCGCAGGAGCAGCAGCAGGCCGCCGAGCGCCACGATGCTGCCGAGGAAAGCGAACGCCGGAACGTCACCCGTCAGCATGGGGCCACCGTCGTCGACGCTCAGGATGATTCCCGAGATGATGAGCGCGATGCCGATCGCGGTCATCGTGAGGCGGCCGAGCAGCCCGTCCACCCACGAACGCTCGTCGGGAGTCTCGAAGGTGCGCAACCGCACCGACATCGTCCCGTCGTCGAGCGACCGGGTTACGTGCTCGAGCCGGCGCGGCAGCCTGCGCGATTGCTCGATCAGCAGCGACGACCACGTTTGCGCACTCAGCAGCGCCTTCGTCGGCGAGACCAGCGACCGCGCCAACCGAGGTGCGATGTGCAGCGCGTGCCCGACCATGTCGTAGCCCGGGACGAGCTTGCGCAAGGTGCCCTCGAGCGAGGCGAGGGTGCGGAAGACGAGGAGAAGCGACGGGGGCAGTGCCATCCGATTCCGGCGCAGCACGTCCAGCAGCAGCCGGAAGACGTTCTCGTCGGCGCGCGCGTTGTGTAACCGGGTGAGGATGACTCCGATGTCGCGCTGCAAGGCCACCTCGTCGAAGTCGCCCGCCGGTCGCCCGCACATCAACAGGGCCACATCGGTGACCGCCGCGTCGTCTTCGTTCGCCATCCCGATGAGCATCGGCACGAGGAGGCGCCGCATGCTGCTCTCGACGATGCCCACCGAGCCGAAGTCGATCAACGTGATGGTGCTGGAGCCGTCCGATTCCCGCTCGTCATCCAGAATGAGGTTTCCCGGGTGCAGATCAGCGTGGAATATTCCGCGCACGACGATCTGATCGACGACGGATTCGACGAGCTCATCCGCGATCTCGACGGCCCGGTCGTGGGCGAGCGCGCCGGGCTGGAGACGACTGAACGGGGTGCCGCCCACACGCTCTTGCACGATCATCCGGTCGCTGCAGTAGTCGCGGAACATCCGGGGAATGCGCAGTCGCGAGTCGGGGTTGCCCGCGATCGCTGCTCGCAGCATTTCGCTGTTCGCGACCTCGGTGCGGTAATCGAGTTCTTCCCGCAGGCCCCGGGCGAACTCGGTGACAAGCGCGTGCAGCCCGTAATCCTTCGCCCAATTGGTGCGGGCCTCCGCGTCCGACGCCAACCGGTCCAGGATGTCGAGGTCGGTCGTGACCTGTGCTCGTGCTCGTGGGCGCTGGATCTTCACGACGACGTCCTCGCCGCTGATCAGACGCGCAGCATGGACCTGGGCGACGGATGCCGCGGCGAGCGGTGTCGAATCGATCTCGGCGAACACCTGCTCGATCGGCACCCCCAGTTGATCGATGATCGCCGCCTGGGCCTCGGCCCAGGGAATCGGCGACGAGTCCATCTGGAGGGTCGAGAGGGCGACGACCAGGGCGGGCGGAAGGACGTCCTCACGCGAGGAGAGCACCTGGCCGAGCTTGACGAACGTCACACCGGCCTCGTTCATCGCCGAGACCAGTGCGGTGGGCAGTTCGCCGTCCCCTCGGCGACGGCTCTCGTAGAACGTCAGGCCGTTGCGGGACCCGATCGCCACGATCTGCAGGTAGCGCCGCGCCCGGTCACGACGGCGGATGGCATCCCGCACCACGCTGATCGGATTACGCATGCGGTGCGAGGGCCAGAGGAATTCGAGCGTCAGGACCACGATCACGACCGCGGCGAACATCCATCCGACGGTGAGCGCGACAAAAGCGAGGGACACAGCCCACGTCGAGACGAATCGTCCGTCCGCGTAGACGCCTGTCTCGTTCAGCGTCCAGATCGCGACCGGCGATGCCAGGAGGAACACGACGAGCGCGGTGACGAACGTCCGCAGCCACCCGACCTCAATGTCGAGCAGACGACGGACGATCCAGGTCGCGACAAGCGAGAAGACCACGATGACGATGGTGAAGAGGAGCCAGCTCGGCATGAGGCGATTCTGTCAGCGGGTCAGCCCGGCGCCGCGCGGACACGGCGCGCCCGCCAAGCTCGCCACGCTCCGGTCGACCAGAGCGCCCACATCACAAGGAGGGGCTGGAAGAGCAGGCGGATGCCGCGAGCGAGGTTGCTGTTCAGACCGAAGGCATCCGTGCCGCTGATGAACTGCTCGACGTTGCCCGGGAATACCGCGACGAAGAACGCCGCGACGATCCATCCGATCAGCACCCGATGGCGCGCCAGCAAGATCAGCGACAGCCCCAGCAAGATCTCGACGATCCCGGATGCGACGACCACGAAGTCGACCGGCAGCGGAAGCCATTGCGGTACCTGTGCCACGAAGGATTCGCGCGCGAACGTGAGGTGTCCGAGGCCAGCGAAGACGAGCGCCGCGCCGAGCAGCCACCGCGCGATCGTGCGGGTCAAGCTCATGCCGTGAGCGTAGTCGAAGGCGCCCATGTACCGGCTCGCTCGACGCGAATGGCGGGTGCGAGACATCCGCACCCGCCATTCGCGACGGTTCAGCACAGGGAAGCCGAAGCTCCCGTGAGGATCAAGCCTCGACGTCGCCCCGCCACGCGCCCGTCTCAGAACCCTGGGACTCGATGAACTTCTTGAAGTTCTCGAGGTCCTTCTTGACGGCGTGCTTGCCGACACCGATCAACGAGCCGGCCTTCTCGAGCAGGCCCTCGGGCTCCCAATCGATCTGCACGGTGACGCGCGTCTCGTTGTCGCTCAGCTTGTGGAACGTCACGACGCCCGCGTGGTGGGTGTCGCCGCCGGTGCTCTTCCAGGCAACGCGCTCGTCCGGGTGCTGCTCGGTGATCTCTGCATCGAACTCGCGCTCGACGCCGCCGATCTTGACCTTCCAGCGCGTGTGGGTCTCGTCCTTCTGCGTGATCGACTCGACCTCGTCGAGGAAGTGCGGGAACGACTCGAACTGCGTCCACTGGTTGTAGGCGGCACGGACGGGAACGTCGACGTCGATGGTCTCGATGATCTGGCTCATGGGTCGTACTCCTTCAGAGTTGTCAGTAGTCGTGCGTGGTGCGAAGTCCGCGGACGGACGCGGTGTCTACGCGCGACCCGGCATGTTCAGATCGGCCGGGTCGACGTCGACATCTCCGACGTCATCCGGTCCGCCGGTGCCCGGGACGACGCGAATGTCGTCCTCGTCGATGTCGTCATCGATGGTTTCGGGCAGCGGGTCGTCCTGCTTGTGCTCGGTCTCGTTTTCACTCGCCGGGCTGTAGGACCGATCCTTCTCGACCGCCTCATCTTCCGAGAGGCCGGAATCCGAAAGATCGGTCGACCGCGGCGGGGGTGGGCCTTCGTCGTTCTCGCCCGCCGCGAAGCGGGTCTTGTCGTCTGCGTTCATGGCTCACCCTCCCGACGGGTTGTCCACCGGACGACCCTGATCGTCTGTCGTGTCGGGCTGTTCGGGCGAGCCCCCCGATGCCGTGTCGGCCTGGTCGCGGGCGCCCGTCTCGTCCTGTTCCGCGGCACCGTGGGTGTTGTGCGTATCGCCGGTGTTTCCGCTCATCGCGTTCCTCCTCGTGTCGATCGCACCGCCCGTGAGGACGGAGTGGTGCAACCCTAGGCGCGGCTCGGAACGGATGTCCGGGGCTTGACAACCGCACGCCGTTCACGCACCCCAGGCTCAGGCCTTCCCGCATCCGACCCGTCGGGCCTCGCTGTCGGTGAAAGCTCTGCCGGGCACCCTCTGAGGGCGGTTGTCAAGCCCCCCGACGGCAATCGCGGGCCGGGGGACGATGGTGACGTGAACACAACCGTCGCCCCCGATCTCTCCGTCGAAACCGTGTCCTTCGCGCCACGTGGGCCCCTGAGCGCACAGCTTCTCAAGGTCCTGCGGACGGACCCGGCGCTTTCCGAGGCGGGCGATGTGGCGGGCACGGCTGCTCGAGCGCTCGAGGTCAGCACGGATATCGTGCGAGATGACGACATCCAGCTCGCGCTGTTCCTGCTCTATGCGGGCCACTACGGGTCGCTCGAAGTCATCGACGCAGGTTGGGAGTGGCACCCGATGCTCATTGCCGCGCGCGGCATGCTGGAGCGCGCCTTCGAAGAGACGCTGCGCGAGCGTGTCGACATGCCCGATCGGCCGGCACCCACGCGGGATGCTGTCGCTCGTGCGCTGTTCGCGCTGACGGCCCCGAAACCGGGTCCGAGTCTGTCGCGATTCGTCGCGAAGATGGCCACGGACGAGCAACTGCGCGAGTTCCTGATTCAGCGCAGCATCTACACGCTTCGCGAGGCCGACCCGCACTCCTGGGCGATACCTCGCCTGACGGGCGCGGCCAAGGCAGCCCTCGTCGAGATCCAGTCAGACGAGTACGGCACCGGAGATTTGTCGCGGATGCACTCGCGGATCTTCGCGCGAACAGTACGAGCCGCGGGGCTCGACGATACTTACGGGGCGTATCTGGACGCCGTGCCCGCGGTTACCCTGGCCTCGCTCAACATGATGTCGATGTTCGGTCTGAACCGGCGCTTGGTCGGTGCGATCGTCGGTCATCTCGCGGCGTTCGAGATGACCTCGTCGTTGCCGAACCGCATGTACGGCGACGGCTTCCGCCGCCTCGGCTTCGGTCCCGAAGCCACCCACTATTTCGACGAGCATGTCGAGGCCGACGCTGTGCACGAACAGATCGCGGGCCGGGACCTCGCGGGTGGACTCGCCGAGGAGCAACCGGACCTTCTCGAGGACATCATGTTCGGTGCCGCCGCCTGCCTCACCGTGGACGGCTGGGTGGGGGACGACATGCTCGCGGCCTTCGAGAGCGGCCGCAGCTCGCTTCGCGATGTGTGAGGACGGACGGATGACAGGCAGCAACGACTCGGCGGGGCGGACGCCCTCGATCGAGGCCTATCCGGACGGCCCGCTGATCGTTCGAGGTCGGGTCGAGATCATCGACGCCGACGGCCTCGTCATCGAGCCTCAGCGGCGCACCGTCGCCCTCTGCCGGTGCGGCGCCTCGCTCATCAAGCCCTGGTGCGATGGCACGCACAAACTCAGCGGTTCCGGACGGAACCGGCCGACCGCGACTGAGGTGCTGCAACGCCGTAAAGGCCCCCGCCTCTCGGAAGAGAACGGGGGCCTTTACGGTGCTGCGATGTGTCAGCTCTGTACGGCGAGAGCAAAACGGACGGAGCCGTCCTGCTCCATCTGAGCGTCGAGGACTTTGTCGTCGAGTGCCAGTGCGGCGCCGGCGTCGAGGAAGACGCGCGCGCCCTCAACCTCGACGACCGCGTCGGTCGTCTCGGGCTGCGGCGATATGCCCAGCTCAAATCCTGTCTCGGCCGAACCCGTGTCCCGGATGCGCAGACCCCCCTCGGGGGCGTCGGGCACCTGCTCCACAATGGACTTGACCGCCATGCTCGCGTTCTCGGTGAGTGTCAGCATGCTGCTCTCCTTCCGTTCGTCGAGGTGGCCACGATTCCGAGAATCGGTGTGGCTTGCAACCTCACACGCCTATGCGGAGGAGATTCCCATGTTGCGACCGTCTGCGTTCAGGACCCCTGCGCGGCTTCGAAGGCTTCGGTGACGTTCGCGGGCACGCGGCCCCGGTCGGAGACCTGGTGGCCGTTGTCGCGAGCCCATTGGCGGATGGCCCCGAAGTCCTGCTGGCCCGATCGTCGTCGAGCACGCGTCCCGGCGGTCTGAGAGCCGGACGACCGAGAAGAGATGGAACGCGCGGCTGCGACGTACGGCTGCAGCGCGTCGCGCAGCGCCGAGGCGTTGGCTTCGGTGAGGTCGATCTCGTATGCGATGCCGTCGAGCGAGAACAGGACGGTCTCACCCTCTCCAGCGTCGAGGACGGTCCCGTCGATATCGTCGACGAGTTGATGCACGATTCTGCGGGCCATCAGGCCACTTTAGCGGGTGCGAACCACATCGAACGGGATCGTGTGGGTCGTCCACGCGGTCAGAGCACACCCGCGTCAGGGAAGCAAGCCGCTCCGTCGCGCCTTCGTCACGGCCGCATGACGTGTCGAAGCATCCAGCTTCGACATCGCGCTCGACAGATACGCCTTGACAGTCCCCTCCCGCAAAGAGAGTTGGGCTGCTATCTGCGCGTTCGTGGCGCCGATCGCCGCGCACGCGAGCACGTCCGTTTCCCGCGGCGAGAGCGAGACGGTCGGGGTGGCGTACGACCCCTTGTCATCGCCCGAGAGTACGGTCAACCGCTGTTCGACCTGCGCGAGGCGTGCGCGTACGAGCGGGTCCGCGATGGATGAAGCGATTGTGCGGAGTTCGGCATAGCTCTCGCGCAACTCCTCGCGGTGAGCCGCGGGAAGTGACGGATGCGGCGCCGCGCCGGCCGTGGGTGCCCCCGTCGGCCCCGACATCGTGGATCTGGTTGCCGTGGCGCCAGGCGCCGTAGCTCCGTCCAGGGCGGACAGGCGTCGCTCGACTTCGTCGCGCACGCGCAACTCCGTGGCCAACGCATCCGCTACCTGGAAGGCCGGTTTCATGAGCACGTCGCCCACGTTGGCCGACGCCCACGCGCCGCCGTACAGAAGTGCGCGGACCCGGCCACCCACGATCACGGGCACCGCCAAGAGGCTCGAGATGCCCTCGCCCAGGATGTGTCGATCGTAGTCATGGGTGATGTGCTGTGCAGCGCCGTAGTCGGGCGTTGCGCGCGGCCGCAACTCGGCCATCGCGCGGCCACCCAGCCCGCGCATGATCTGCACATTGAGCCCGTCGAGGCTGCGCGTACGGCTGCCGACGATCGCTCCGATCCGGGCGCGGCCGTCGTTGACGATTCCGCCGAAGGCCACCGGGAAATGAGTCTGACGCGCCAGATCCCGCACGGCACCCGCCAGTGCATCGGCGTCGGCCGCAGACCTTTCCTGGGTAAGCATCACTACCTACTTTCGGGGGTGACGGCATCGTCGCCGCCTTCGTAGCGTCGACCCTATCACCAGCCGAAGCCACCAAAAGTGGTCGGGATCGGGCCTATCGGTTGTGCTTTCCGGGACGGTTTTTCGATCACCAGCGAAGCTTCGAGCTCGTCCAGCACGGATGGCAAGGAGGCCACATGAGTGATCCGAGATCTGCCCCGCCCAGCGGTATCGACTACATCGCCGTCGAAGAGTCGGCACCGTTCCAAGAGCTCAAGCGAACGCAACGCGGCTTCGTGTTCCCCCTCGCGGTCGCGTTCCTTGTCTGGTACTTCGTCTACGTTCTGCTGTCGTCGTTCGCGACCGACTTCATGGGCACACGCGTCTGGGGCGACGTCACGGTCGGGCTGATCTTCGGCCTGGGCCAGTTCGTCACGACGTTCGCGATCACGATGGCGTACGTCGCGTTCGCGAACCGCAAGCTCGACCCAAAGGCCGAGGCCATCCGTGATGCCCTCGAGAAGCAGGAGCCCACCTCGTGAACGACATCTTCGCGGCGCTCGAGGCCGCTTCCACGACGGTCGAGAACAACCCCGTCCTGAACATCTCGATCTTCGGCGCCTTTGTCGCGATCACGCTGTTCATCGTCATCCGGGCCAGCCGCAACAACAAGACGGCGGCGGACTACTATGCCGCCGGACGCTCGTTCACGGGCCCCCAGAACGGGTTTGCGATCGCGGGCGACTACCTGTCGGCCGCATCCTTCCTGGGCATCTGTGGCGCCATCGCACTCAACGGCTACGACGGATTCCTCTACTCGATCGGTTTCCTCGTGGCGTGGCTGGTGGCCCTGCTGCTGGTCGCAGAGCTGATGCGCAATACGGGTAAGTTCACGATGGCGGACGTGCTGTCGTTCCGCCTCGCGCAGCGCCCGGTTCGGATGGCGGCGGCCATCACCACCCTCGCGGTCTGCTTCTTCTACCTGTTGGCGCAGATGGCCGGTGCCGGCGGACTCGTGTCGCTGTTGCTCGGCATCAGCGACCAGATCGGGCAGTCGATCGTGGTCGCCGTCGTCGGTGTGCTCATGATCGTCTACGTCCTCATCGGTGGCATGAAGGGCACCACCTGGGTCCAGATCGTCAAGGCGTTCCTGCTGATCGGCGGTGCCATCGTGATGACGATCTGGGTGCTCGCGATCAACGGGTTCAACATCAACACCCTGCTCGGTGCCGCGGTGGACGCCTCGACCACGACGCCGCCGGACGCGATCCTCGCACCGGGCCTGCAGTACGGCGCGAACCCGTGGGACTTCATCAGCCTGGCGCTCGCGCTGGTGCTCGGCACGGCGGGTCTGCCGCACGTGCTGATGCGCTTCTACACGGTGCCGACGGCGAAAGAGGCGCGGCGTTCGGTGGTGTGGGCGATCTGGCTGATCGGACTCTTCTATCTGCTGACGCTCGTTCTCGGCTACGGCGCTGCGGCGCTGGTCGGCCCGGACGTGATCCGCGAGGCCCCGGGTGGGGTCAACTCCGCGGCTCCTCTGCTCGCACTGGCGCTCGGTGGACCGATCCTGCTCGGGTTCATCTCGGCGGTCGCGTTCGCGACGATCCTGGCGGTGGTCGCGGGTCTGACGATCACGGCGGCGGCATCGTTCGCTCACGACATCTACGCCAACGTCGTGAAGAAGGGCGACGTGCCGCCCGATGGCGAGGTCAAGGTCGCCCGTCGCACGGTCGTCGTGATCGGTGTGCTGGCAATCATCGGCGGCATCGGGGTGCAGGGCCAGAACGTGGCCTTCCTGGTCGCGCTCGCCTTCGCGGTGGCGGCCTCGGCGAACCTGCCGACGATCCTGTTCTCGCTGTTCTGGCGCGGATTCACGACGCGCGGAGCGGTGTGGAGCATGTACGGCGGCCTCGGTGCCGCCATCATCCTCATCGTCGCGTCGCCCGTCTTCTGGGGTACCGAGACGAGCGTGTTCAAGGTTGGGACGGCCCTGTGGCCGCTCAACAATCCCGGCATCGTGTCGATCCCGCTCGGGTTCTTCCTCGGGTGGCTCGGTTCGGTCACGTCGCGCAAGGCCGAGGATCGACGTCTCGCGGCCGAGATGGATGTTCGATCGCTCACCGGCTACGGCGCCGAGAAGGCGACGAACCACTAGCGGCGCGTTTCGCCGAGTTGCTTGGCCCGACCACTCGGCGTGGGGCGACAGAATCCCCTTGGGGCGTGGAATCCCACGCCCCAAGGGGATTTCAGCGCCCCAGGTCGCGTTGGCTATGCCGACGCGGGCCCAAGTCGCGTTGGCTATGCCGACGCGGGCCACACGCCGCTCGAACCGCGACGGTGGCTGCCGATGAGGTGCGTGTCGACGATGCCGACGGCCTCCATCAGAGCGAACGCCGTGGTCGGACCGACGAAACGGTACCCCCGTGCCTTCAGCGCCTTCGCGAGCGCGCGCGATTCGTCGGATGTCGAGGGGATCTCGGCAAAGGTCTGGGGCATCGGGGTCGCATCGGGCTGGAACGACCACACGAGGTCGGCGAGCCCGCCGTCGCCGCGGAGCGCGACGGTCGCCTGGGCGTTGGCGATCGTGGCGAGGATCTTGGCGCGATTGCGGACGATCGTCGCGTCCTCCAGCAGGCGCTCGACATCCTCTGGCGTGTAAGCCGCGACGGTGTCGGGATCGAAGTCAGCGAAGGCCGCGCGAAACCCCGGCCGCTTGCGCAGGATGACCGCCCACGACAGGCCCGACTGGAACGCCTCGAGGCTCAGACGCTCGAACAGCCCGCGTTCGTCGCGGACGGGCATGCCCCACTCGTCGTCGTAGTAGCTCCGCAGCAGCGGATCGGTCGCCGCCCACCGAGGGCGAGCCAGCCCATCGTCGCCGACGACGAGATCGGACGAGGGCGCCGCGGGCGCGTCGGTCACGGCAGAACCCCCTCGATGCCCGACTCGAGGGCGAGCAGCGCACGTTTCACCTCGGGGTGCCCGCCATACTCGCCGAGCGATCCGTCCGATCGGACGACACGGTGCACTGGGATGACGACCGAGATCGGCGTATTGGCGCATGCGGTCCCGACCGCACGTGCTGCGCGGGGGATGCCCGCGGTTATGGCGACCTCGCCGTACCCCGCCGTCTCGCCATACGGGATCTCACGGATGGCCTCGAGCGCGGCGCGGGTGAACGGGGTCAGGCCCGCGAGATCTAGCCGGATGTCGAACGCTCTGCGCTCGCCGGCAAAGTACTGCTCGAGTTGCATCACCGCCGGGTCGAGGGCATCGTCGTCGCGCACGGCGGGCTCCCGCCGCGCCGCCATGATCTGATCCAACATGCGCTCGGGCGAGCCCTCCGCGAAACGGAGCGCGGCCAGTCCGTCATCGGACTCGACGACGAGCGCGATCCCGATCGGCGTGGGTGTAGTGGTGTAGCGAAGCGGCATGACGCCCATCTTGCCGCCGGCGCGCGACATCCGAGGACTCGCGGGGCGTTCCGGGGACGGATGCCTCACGCAGCCCGCGGGGGAGGAGAGATGGCCTGTCCAACCCGGCAATCCCGCGAAACCCGCCGCGCTTGACCGATCGACGCGCCGTCCGCACGTAGGGTGACCGTGTGTGGCGAGCAGACGGCAACGCCGTGGACCTGGGCGAAGACGAGTCCCCGTCGTTCGGCGCGCCCGCTGATCCCACCGGCGCGCGCGCTGATCGCAACGTCGCGCCCGATGACTTGAGCGTCGCCGAGCCCGGCGTTCAGGTCGCGCACGTCGCGGATGTGCTTCGATCACGGCTGCGCGCCGAGGCATCCGAGCTGGGCGGTCGCTCTCCGCTTCTGCAATTCGTCGACGTCGCGGACGCCGGAATCGACATCACGAACGCGCACCCCGGCAGTCTGCCGCAGTTCATCACCGGGCAGTCGACGTTGCTGTCCGGGCTCTTCCGCGACGAGGTCGCCCTGCGCACCGCTCGGCTCGCGGCCGAGGCGATCACGGCGAAGAACGTCGAGCTGCGGACCGTCCGCTCGATCGAGGCCGTCCACCTCGCCGTCGGACTCGCCGGTTGGCGGATCGGTGGCGTTTCGTACAGTGCCCCCGTTCTGCTCCGCCCCCTCGCGATCCGTCGCCACGGCGCCGATTTCGAGCTGAAGCTGCACGGCGGATTCCACATCAACCCCGAACTCGACTCGGTCGCACGCGAGCACTTCGGTATCGCCCTCGACGGTCCCGCGCTCGCCGCGCTCGCCCACGAAGGCGGCGTGTTCAAGCCGCAGCGGGTCATCGACAAGCTCCGGTCCGTCACGTCTCACATCGACACCTTCACGGTGCATCCGCGTCTGATCGTTTCCACGTTCGCCGACGTTGCGCGCGGAATGGCCCGCGACTCGTCACGAGCCGGCGGGCTCGTGCTGAACGCCCTCGCGGGGCACCCGGCAGACCGGCAGACACTCGCCGCGCAGCCGGGCGAGGTGCAGACCGTCGGACCCGACGATCGTCCGCCCGCGGCGGACACTCTGCTGCTCGACGCCGACTCCGAGCAGGAGCGCGTGCTCGCCCAGATCACCGCGGGACGCTCGATCGCGGTTGCCACCCTTCCCGGAACGGGCGGAACACAGACCGTCATCAATGCGATCGGCGCCCTCGTGCACGAGCACCGACGCGTGCTCGTCGTCAGCGCTCGGCGCTCGACGATCGAGGGCGTGCGGCATCGCCTCGGCCAGGTCGGTCTGCCCGGTCTCGCGTGTTCCCCGACGAACACCGCCCGCGACCTGGTGCGCGCGATCGCCCGCAACGAGAAGGCCAGCGCGCCCCAGCTCGGCGACGTCGACGACGCGCTCGTGCGTTTGCGGGCGCTGCTGACGTCGTACCGCAAGGGCTTGACGACGCCCGTCGCGGGCCTCGGGGTCAGCCCGCTGCGGACACTCCATGCTCTGGCCGCGCTGCCGGCCGCCGACGGCATCGCTCCCGTTGACACGCGGTTCGAATTTGCGACGTTGACGAAGCTGGCGAACGACCGCACGGAAGCGGCGCGGATGCTCGAACTCGCCGCCACTCTCGGTGAATTCCGCTTCGGCCCCGGCGATTCGCCCTGGTACGGCGTCAACTTCGCCAGCACGGATGCCGCGCAATCGGCACATGCCCTCGCGCAGAGACTGCACACGACCGAGGTTCCGCGGCTGCTCGAGCGCGGCTTCGAGCTGATCGCACAGACGCGCATGCGTCCATTCGCCTCGATCGATGAACTCGGCGAGTACCTGCGTCTGCTGATCGACATCCGCGATTCGCTCGATCGCTTCAGCCCCACCGTCTTCGAACGCCCGCTGGCCGACCTCATCCGCGCACTCGGGTCGCGTCGGGACTCCGCGGGCATGAAGGCAGGCGAGCGCCGCCGCCTGCGCCGCCTGGCGCGCGAGTACGTGCGCCCGGGCGTCCACGTCGCCGATATGCACGAGGCGCTCGTGCGCATCCAGCGTCAACGCACCCAGTGGCAGCAGTTCGTCGATATCGGTGTCGCCCCCGAGGTCCCGCTCGGCCTCGCCGATGTGCACGTCGCCTGGCAGCGGGTCACGGCCGAGCTCGCGGAGCTCGACGCCCCGCTCGGGCGCGACCGCGACAAGCGCCTCGCCTCACTGTCGATCAACACCCTGGTGCGGACACTCGCCGGCCTGGCCGCAGAATCCGACGTTCTTGACAACCTGATCGAGCGGACGGCCCTCCGTGCCGAGCTCGCGCGCCTGGGGCTGGGCGGCCTGCTCGCCGAACTGTCGGTGCGACACGTTCCCGCCGACCGCGTCGCGGCCGAGCTCGAATACGCATGGTGGCAGTCCGCGCTCGAACACATGCTGCGCACCGACAAGTCTCTGCTCGGTGCGAACACGAGCGTCGTCGACCGCCTGGAACGAGACTTCCGACTCGTCGACGAGGCGCACGCCGCGGCATCCGGATCGATTCTGTCGTGGCAGCTCGCCCGCGAATGGAAGATCGGCATTGTCGATGAACCCGGCGAGGCCGCGAACCTCAAGGCGCTCCTGACCCGCGGAACCGCGACGCCCGCAACGCTTTCTCTCGGCGCTCCGACCCTCGCCCGCGCGCTGGCACCGGTCTGGCTGGCCTCGCCCTACGAGGTGCCGAAGATCCCCGACTCGGTCATGTTCGACACCGTGATCATCGCGGATGCCGGGGCCATCTGCCTGGCCGAGGCGGCACCCGCGATCCGCCGCGCCCGACAGGTCGTCGTGCTCGGCGACCCCGTGACGCAGCGTCCGTCGCCGTTCACGCTCGCCGCCGACTCGGCCCCGCAGCCCGAAGCCGATGTCAGATTCGATGACGTCTCGGTGTTCGAGAAGCTCGCCGACCTGCTGCCCGTCTACACGCTGACCCGCAGTTACCGCGCCGGTGGCGAAGACCTTGCCGAGCTGGTCAACGACGCGTTCTACGGCGGCGAGATCGTGTCGTGGCCGTGGGCCGGTTCGTACCTCGGCCGCGGCAGCCTGACCGTCGACTACGTCGAGGGCGGATTCGGCGCGCCCGACCCGATCAGCGGTGCGGTCGAGAGCCCCGACACCGAGGTGACGCGCGTCGTGACGCTCGTGCTCGAGCACGCCCTCAACCGGCCGGACGAGTCACTCATGGTCGTGACCGCCAGCGCACGTCATGCGGAGCGCGTACGTGCTGCCGTCAACGCCGCTTTTGCGAGCCGGTCGGATGTCTCGGAGTTCGCCCTGCGCGACACCGCCGAGCCGTTCGCGGTGCTCACGCTCGAGCAGTCGGTCGCCGAGAGTCGCGACCGCGTGATCTTCTCGCTCGGCTACGGGCTGACCAAGCACGGCCGTGTGCTGAGCGACTTCGGCGACCTGTCGACCCCCGACGGTGAGCGTCTGCTGACGGTCGGCATGACCCGGGCGCGACGCTCGATGGTGATCGTGTCATCCATCCGTCCCTCCGCATTCGACGACGGACGCCTGGAATACGGCGCCGCCACCCTCATGACGATCCTCGGCGGAATGGCCGCGCGGCAGCGCGACGCCCGCCTCGAAGACCTGGCCGACCCGCTCACGCGCCGCCTCGCGTCCGAGCTCCGCCGCCTCGGCGTCTCGGTCGACGTGCACTACCGAGGCCTGCTGCCGCTCGTCGCGCAGCACGCGGGTAAAGCCGTCGTCGTCGAGAGCGACCCCGAGACGCACGACGAGTCCCTGCGCGAATCGCTGCGGTTGCGCCCCCAACTGCTCCGCCGCCTCGGATGGCACTACGTGCGCGTGCACTCCTTCGATCTGTACACGGATGCTCCGGCCGTCGCCGCGCGCATCGCATCGATCCTCGGGGTCGAGCCCGACGCGCCCGCCGTCGAAGCGTCGACCCAGCCGATCGATGGCCTCGGCTGACGGCTCCGGCGAGCCGGACCAGCGCGCGGGCTCGCGTCAACACGTCGTGAAGGTGCCCGGGGCCCGTCGTGCGAAGCTCACGGCCGCGCCGGGGGCGACGGAGGCGCCGGCGCCGCGGGACGAGGCATCCGATGCTCCGATTCCGCCGGATCCCCGCACCGACGGACCGAACGACGACCGCCTGCGCCAGGACGTTCCCCCGCACTACTGAGCGGGCCCAGCGACCAGTGCAGGATGTCCCGATTTCACTCGGTATATCGATGACTTACCGGCAGAAAATGGGACACACAGCGCTCAAAGTGGGACATGGTGCGTGAGGTCGGCCACGGCGGCGATGGATGGATTGGCGGGTCAGGCGCGGGGCGGGGTGCTCTGCTGCTTCTCGAGCAGGTCGCGGATCTGCACCAGGATCTCTTGCTCGGTGGGAAGCTTGGGCTCGTCCTCGGCCTTGCTGAGACCCGCGCGGGCGGCTGCGCGGGCCTTGAGGTGGTTCATCGGGTAGACGAAGACGAAATACACCACGATCGCGACCGCGAGGAAACTGATGACCGCGCTGATCAAATCGCCGAGGGGGAAGACCACGGACTGCCCGTAGATGCCTGTGATCTCGGGCCCGAACTGGCCATCTTCACTCGGTTCGTAGAAGAGCGCGACGAGCGGGTTGATGATGCTCGACACGATCGAGTTGACGATCGCCGTGAAGGCACCGCCAATGACGACGGCGACGGCGAGGTCGATGACGTTGCCGCGGAGGATGAACTCCTTGAATCCCTTGATCATGCGTTGCTCCTCACTGCGTGCCCCAAAGCCCGCTTCACGAACCCGTCGAGGCGGGCGAGGACTTCGTCCCCGATGTCGATCCTGACGTTGATCCCGACGATGACGATGACGAACCGCCACCCGATCCCGATCCCGAATCCGACTTCGTCGCGGAGCCGGAGGAGCCGGAGGAGCCGGACGACCCGGAGTCCGACTTCGCGGAAGAGCCGGACGAATCCGAAGATCCCGAGGACTTGCCCGCGGATGCCTTGCCGTCGCCGGATCGCGAGTCCGTGCGATAGAAGCCGCTCCCGTTGAACGTGACGCCGATCGAGCCGTACTGCTTGCGCAACGCGCCGCCGCACTCGGGGCACTCCGTGAGGGTGGGGTCGGTGAAGGCCTGGACGGCGTCGAAACGGTGGCCGCAGGACTTGCAGGCGTAGGCGTAGGTAGGCATCGTGCTCCTGGTTCAGGCGGGGTTCAGGCGGGGTTCAGCGCGCGGACGGCGCAAAGGTGACGGTTCGAGACGGGGTGACCACGCCCGAGACGGGCTGATCGTGTACCTCGTGAGGCACCTCGTCGACGAGCTCCGCGTCGAAGATGACGGCGTAGACGGGCGGGCATCGCTCCATCGAGCCGATGGTCTTGTCGAAGTACCCGCGGCCCCAGCCCATGCGCATGCCGGACGCGTCGACCGCGGCGGCCGGGATGATCATCAGATCGACATCGTTGACGGCGATCGGGCCCAGAAGCTCGCCGACCGGTTCGGGAAGCCCGAACATGCCCTCGGCGACATCGCCCCCGGGGACGGCGACCGACCAGTCGAGCAGCCCGTCGGAGCGGCTGATGGGAAGAAGGACGCGGATGCCGCGGGCCACCGCACGTTCGACGAACTCGTGGGTGCCCGGCTCGGTCGACATGGAGAGGAAGCACGAGATCGAACGTGCGCCGTGCTGCTCCACCAGTTGGTCGAGGCGGTCGGCGAGTGCGTGCTCCGCGTCGGCCCGTTGCGCGTCAGAGAGCAGCTGACGACGCTCGCGCAGGTCCGCGCGAAGCGCCCGCTTGACGTGATCGACGTCTGTGGACACGGGCACCATCTTAGGCGCGGCGTCGTCCCGGGAAGGCCGAGCCGGATGTCAACCCCCGGGAAGGTCCCGGTTTGCGCTGCGCCTTCCCGTTACGATGGCCGACATGCCTCCTATGAAGTTCAAAGCCGTCATTCCTGCTGCCGGTCTCGGCACGCGCTTCCTTCCCGCCACGAAGGCGATGCCGAAGGAGATGCTGCCCGTCGTCGACAAGCCCGCGATCCAGTACGTGGTGGAGGAAGCAGCTCAGGCGGGCATCGACGACATCCTCGTCATCATCGGGCGCAACAAGAACGCCGTCGCGAACCACTTCGACTCGGTTCCCGAACTCGAGGTCAAGCTGAAGGACAAGGGGGACCACGATCGTCTGCGCCGCGTGCTCGAGTCGAGCGACCTCGCCGACATCCACTTCGTCCGCCAGGGCGAGCCGAAGGGCCTCGGACACGCGGTGCTGCGTGCCAAGAACCACGTCGGCGAGCACTCATTCGCCGTGCTGCTCGGCGACGACCTGATCGACGAGCGCGACGTGCTGCTGACGACGATGATGGCCGAGCACGAGCGCACCGGCGCCGCTATCGTCGCCCTGATGGAGGTCGACCCCGACCAGATCCACCTGTACGGCGCCGCGGACGTCGACGCGACGGATCAGACGGACATCGTGAAGGTCAAGGGTCTCGTCGAGAAGCCCCAGCGCGAGGATGCGCCGTCAAACCTCGCCATCATCGGACGCTACGTGTTGAGCCCGGCGATCTTCGAGGTGTTGGAACGCACCGAGCCCGGCAAGGGCGGCGAGATCCAGCTGACGGACGCGCTGCAGGAGGTCGCCGCCGACCCCAACGGTCCCGGCGTTTACGGTGTCGTGTTCCGCGGTCGTCGCTACGACACCGGAGATAGGGTGGACTACATCAAGGCTATCGTGCAGCTCGCCGCAGATCGTGACGATCTCGGTCCCGAACTGCGTCCGTGGTTCAAGGAGTTCGCGGCGGGTCTGTAAGGCTCAGGTCTTAACGGATTCGCTGCCCCGCAAGAGGAGTGGGCATGGAGTTGTCCCTTCCGCGCGAGCACGGACCGATCTCGATCCGGCTGATCAAAACCCGCGACTCCCGCGTTCTTCAGCAGGCGCTTCTCGATAACCGGGGCTGGTTGGAGCAGTGGGAGGCGACGAGCCCCGATGGGGTCGTGTCGCTCGACATGAGGCTCGGGATTCGCAGGCTCCTGCAGCAGTACCGCGACGGACTCGGCGTGCCCCTGGTCATGGAGCACAACGGCGAGGTCGCCGGGCAGCTGAATGTGTGGGGGATCGCGCGCGGGTCGCTGGCCTCGGCGACGATCGGCTACTGGGTGAGCGAAAGCTTCGCGGGGCTCGGGATCACCCCGACCGCCGTCGCGATGGCGACCGACCTGTGCTTCGCCGAATTGCGGCTGCACCGGATGGAGATCTGCATCCGGCCGGAGAACGCAGCGAGCCTCCGCGTGGTCGAGAAGCTGGGGTTCCGATACGAGGGACTGCGTCGTCGCTACATCCACATCGACGGCGACTGGCGCGACCACTACGCCTTCGCGCTCACCCGCGAAGACGTTCCGTACGGCGTCCTCGAACGCTGGGTCAGCGGACAGACTCCCCGCGACGCCGCAAACATTCCCGACGCGGACCGGAACGCGGCCGCGTCGGACTCCTGACCGAGCGGGACCTGAACGGTTGGTCCTGAGCGGCGCGACACGCCCGGTACATCCCGCTGTTCGCGGTCGCCTCGCATACCGTGGTCGGCATGGGCGGGCAGGTATTGGGTGGCGGAGTGATCCTTCTGGTCGCCGTCGCGCTCTGGCTCGTCTATCTCGTGCCCACGTGGCACAGCCGACACCAGTACTACGCCGCCGAACGCAACGCCGTTCGCCTCAACCAGGCCATCCGGGTCCTCGCCGAGACGAGCGAAACCCCGGGTGAGGTGCGACTCGAACTCAACGCTCGCACGGCACTTCAGCAACAGCGCCTGGCGAGACGCCTCCAAGCCGAGCAACAGTCCGCAGAGCTCGAAGAGCTGCGTGAGCAGGTCGCCCAGGCGC
Organism: Microbacterium sp. HM-570; assembly: GCF_054165885.1. Classification (NCBI taxonomy): domain Bacteria; kingdom Bacillati; phylum Actinomycetota; class Actinomycetes; order Micrococcales; family Microbacteriaceae; genus Microbacterium; species Microbacterium sp. HM-570. Next base: position 1,026,597 of record NZ_CM135111.1, on the reverse strand, counting down.
GATCCGCACCGCTCGCTCGCCGTGCTCGCGCACGCCGACGCGCGCGACTCGTCGCCACGACACTCCTTCTCGTCGGGCTCAGTGGCACCGGATTCGGCATCTGGCAGGTCGTGCAGGGCGGCGCGCAGACGTTCCTCTGGGCCGGTGCTGCCTCGGTCGGACTCTCGCTGATCGTGCTGCAACGGATGGCGAATGTTGCCGCTCGCGCCGCCGTCGCCGATAGTGCCGCGGAGCAGCCCGTCATCGTGCGGCGTGAAGCATCCGTCCAGGACCTCGCGCCCGCCATGCCGCAGCGCGAGTGGACGCCGCGGACGCTTCCGCAGCCCCTGGTGTCGTCGAACGGTTCGCGCGCGGCCGCTCAGCTCGACGCGGCCGACGCCCACGAAGCCCTGCGACGCGCAGCTCGCGAAGAGGCCCTGCGCACACAGATCGAACGCCAGCAGACAGGACCCTCGCGCCCCCAGCGGATCGAGCGGACGGCCGCCCGTGCGGAAGCACCTGCTGCATCCGTCCCTCCGGCGCGCTCGCCGTACGCGGGCATGGGCGTCGTCGACGACGCCGAAATCGAAGCACACGTTCGCGCGCTTCTGCGCCAGCGCGCCGGCTGACCGGCGTCGTTCGCGACAGGTACGACGGCGCACGAAGAAGCGGCCCGCCCCCGTGGGTGCGAGCCGCTTCGTCATGCAGGTCTACGAGTTGAAGGCGTCCTTGGCGTTGTCGCCGGCCTTCTTCACGTCGGCCTTGGCCTGGTCGGCCTTGCCCTCCGCTTCGAGCTTGTCGTTGTCGGTCGCCTTGCCGGCGCCTTCCTTCGCCTTGCCGGTGAGGTCTTCGGCTCCGTGCTTGATCTTGTCTCCCATGCTCATGATGAGCTCCTTTCGATCAATTTCGCCAAGCCTTTCGTACGAGGGCTCGGCGTGTAAGCGGGTTGTGGTGGGTGCGTGGTCGTGCTAACCGGCATTCCGTGACGGCAATTCGGTGTCATCGTTCGGCGCCCGCAGACATGAGCGCCGCACGGAGCGTGATAATCTTTCGGAGGTTCACGGGCCTGTGGCGCAGTTGGTAGCGCGCTTCGTTCGCAATGAAGAGGTCAGGGGTTCGAATCCCCTCAGGTCCACCAAACGACAGATGCCCCCTTGTGGGGCGTCTGTCGTTTGGTCGTGTTGCGGTGATGAGAACTCCTGGGTGGGCCCACGCCGCTAGAGGCTCCGCGCACCGCGTAGCGGCGGGTGGAGGGAGCGGTGGGGACGAATCCGCTCAGGTCCACCAAATGACAGACGCCCCCTTGTGGGGCGTCTGTCGTTTGGTCGTGTTGCGGTGATGAGAACTCCTGGGTGGGCCGAGCTGCGCGTTCGTAACTCAGTCCCGGCGGGCGGAGCCTAACGAATCGGGCGCGGAATTCCGTGACGTCGACCGTCTCGGTGCAACGGATGTGCTGAATTGCGAACACCGCCTGTAGGCCATGGTCTGAGGCTGCGCAAGGGGCCGCGTGCGTGCCGCGCCCGCACCTAAGGTAGACCGCGGCTTCCGCGCTGGACTACAAGGCTCGGAAGCACCGGAACCCCATCAGAAAGAGGACGTTCATGCAGCAGCGACCCATCGGACACCGCACCGTTAGCGCGATCGGCCTCGGCGGAATGCCGATGTCGATCGAGGGCAGGCCCGACAGAGACCGGTCGATCGCCACGATCCACGGCGCGCTCGAAGCGGGCGTCACGCTCATCGACACCGCGGATGCGTACCACGAGCACGCAGACGAAGTCGGCCACAACGAGGCGCTGATCGCCGAGGCGCTGCGCTCGTACGGTGGCGACACGTCGGGCGTGCTGGTGGCGACCAAGGGTGGACATCTGCGGCCGGGCGACGGCAGCTGGACCCTGAACGGGCGTCCCGAGTACATCAAGGAAGCGGCCCAGGCATCCGCTCGTCGTCTCGGCGTCGAGGCGATCGGCCTCTACCAGTTCCACCGGCCCGACCCTTCGGTGCCCTACGCCGATTCTGTCGGAGCGCTGCGCGAACTGCTCGACGAGGGCGTTATCGAGATGGCGGGAATCTCGAACGCCTCGATCGCTCAGATCGATGAGGCGAATCGCATCCTGGACGGCCGGCTCGTCTCGGTGCAGAACCAGTTCTCGCCGGCATTCCGGTCGAGCCTCGAAGAACTCGAGCACTGCTCCCGCCTGGGTATCGCGTTCCTGCCCTGGTCGCCGCTCGGCGGTATCACCCGGGCTGCCGACGTGGGCGCTCAGCACGACGCTTTCCAGACGGTGGCGGATGCTCGGGGCGTGAGCCCGCAGCAGATCGCGCTGGCGTGGGAACTCGCGCTCGCCCCGATCGTCATCCCCATCCCCGGGGCCTCGCGGCCCACGAGCATCCAGGATTCGGTGCTTGCGGTCGACATCGAGCTGAGCGACGACGAGCTCGCCGCACTTTCCGCCTGAACACGCCTTTCGGAGACGACCATGAAGAACATCACCCTTGCAGGCACGCCCGCACCCAATGTCGTGCTGGGTTTGATGCGCATCCAGGAGAAGACCGACGACGAGGTGCGCGAACTGATCGGAGCGGCCCGAGACACGGGCATCGACTTCTTCGATCACGCCGACGTGTATGGTTCGGACCTGCACGGGTGCGAGAAGCGCTTCGCCGAGGCGATGCGTCTGACGCCCGCGCAGCGCGACGAGATCACCTTGCAGACCAAGTGCGGGATCGTGCGCGACGGGCCGTACTTCGACTTCTCCTACGAGCACATCATGTCTTCGGTCGAAGGCTCGCTGCGTGCGCTCGACACCGATCGCATCGACATCCTGCTGCTGCACCGCCCTGACGCTCTGGTCGAGCCCGAAGAGGTCGCGCGAGCATTCGATGAGCTCGAGGCATCCGGAAAGGTCCGTGCCTTCGGCGTCTCGAACCACACGCCGCGGCAGATCGACCTGCTGCGTTCGGCGGTGACGCAGCCGATCGTCGCAAATCAGCTGCAGCTATCGATCACGCACTCACCGATCGTCGTGCAAGGTCTCGCCAGCAACATGCAGGGCTTCGACCAGTCGGTTGTGCTCGACGGCGGAGGCATCGTCGACTATTGCCGACTGCACGACATCACGGTGCAGGCTTGGTCGCCGTTCCAGTCCGGATTCTTCACGGGTGTCTTTCTCGGATCGCCCGACTACCCCGAGCTGAACGCCGTGATCGATCGACTCGCCGCGGCCTACGACGTGCCCGCCATCGCCATCGCAACGGCGTGGATCACCCGACACCCGGCGAACATGCAGGTCGTGCTCGGCACGACGTCGCCCGACCGGGTGGCTGGGGCAGCCCTCGGTTCAGACATCCCGCTCACGCGCGCCGAGTGGTACGAGCTCGCGCGAGCAGCGGGTCACCGGGTGCCCTGAGCGACCGCCTCGGGCAGGCCTGCGCGCGACCACCCGAACGCCGGGGCGATCTCGCGCGCGATCGTCTCGAGCATGCGTGCGTTGTACTCGACCCCGACCTGGTTCGGGACGGTCAGGAGCACGGTGTCGGCCGCCTGGACCGCCGCATCCTGAGCCAACTCCGCCGCGATCGCGTCGGGCTCGCCCGTATAGCTCTTGCCGAACCGCGCCCGCACGCCCTCGAGGATGCCGATCTGATCTTGGCTGTCCTCGCGGGAGCTGAAGAGCTGGCGGTCGAGGTCGGTCGTGATCGGAATCACGCTGCGGCTCACGCTGACGCGCGGCTCACGCTCCCAGCCCGCCTCGGCCCAGGCCCTGCGGAACATCTCGATCTGCTCGAGCTGCAGCTCATCGAACGGCACGCCCGTGTCTTCTACCAGCAGCGTCGATGACATCAGGTTCATGCCCAGTTCGGCCGTGCGGACCGCGGTCTCGCGTGTTCCGGAGCCCCACCAGATGCGGTCGGGAAGCCCGGGAGAGAGGGGCTGGATGGCGAGGGCCCCGTCGCCGCTCATGCGCGGGTCGGCCCGCACGATGCGCTCGCCGCTGATCGCGGTACGGAACAGTTCGGTTTTGCGCCGCGCGAGGTCAGCCTCGGTGTCGCCCTCGGCGGGCACATAGCCGAACGCGTGGGAGCCATTGAGTGCGGGCTCGGGTGACCCACGGCTCAGGCCGAGCTGCAGTCGGCCGCCGCTGATCAGGTCGGCCACCGCGGCCTCTTCGGCCATGTAGAGCGGGTTCTCGTACCGCATGTCGATGACGCCCGTGCCGAGCTCAATGCGGCTCGTGCGCGCTGCGGCCGCGGACAGCAGCGGGAAGGGGCTCGCGAGTTGGCGCGCGAAGTGGTGCACGCGGTAGTAGGCGCCGTCGATGCCGAGCTCTTCCGCCGCGACGGCGAGCTCGATCGACTGCAGCAGGGCGTCGCCGCCCGTGTTGGTCTGGCTGGAGTGATGCGGGTGCCAGTGCCCGAAGCTCAGGAATCCGATGCGTTTGCGGTGCATACAGTGTGGAACCTATGCGTATGCATCCGCATTCCCGGTTGAGCAGGACGAGGCGGACATGGCGGAGGAACGACCGCGGATCTGAAGGCGCCAACGTGCACAAAGGACGACTTCCGCACCATGGGACCTCTGGGATGTTCGCCGAGCGGCGACGCGCCGCCCGACACGCGGCGGCACGGAGTAGGCAGGTCGCCGTGCAGTCCCTCCACAAGCAGCCTGTTCGGGCTCCATCTCCCGAACGGCCGGTGTGCGCTCTGGCGCCCGCGGATTAGGCGCAACTCTGTGGCCATGAATCCGTACGCCACCCTGCATCGCCATTACTCATACGCCGACCTGCGCGCGGCTGGGCACAGCAGGCGCCAGATCGCACGCGAGTTGAGCGCCGGTTCGATCGTTCGAGCGCGGAACGATGTTTATGTCTCAGCGAACGTGCCTGAGGACATGCTGACCGCTGCCCGCGCCGGAGGGCTCGTCGGGTGCGTGTCGGCGCTTGCTCTCTGGGGTGTTTTCGTTCAGGAGCGACCGGGGGTGCACGCTCACCTGCGGACCAATGGTGTGATCCGCGGGTCGCACGACGGCGTGGTGCGCCACTGGGGCCGTCTCCTGCGCTCCGCACATCCGAGGGCACTCGTGGTCGACGCCCTCGACGCGCTGGTGCAAGCCGCGATCTGTCAGTCGCCTCGGGCGGCCATCGCCTCCATCGACTCTGCTCTGAACCGCGGGGTGGTGCGCGAGGACGAGTTGGACGAGTTGTTCGGTGCACTCCCTGCGCGCCGGCGCGCGATTCGACCGCACATCGACGGCCGGGCAGAAGCCGGGACCGAGACGCTGGTGCGACTGATGGTGAGATCGCTCGGGGGTTCGGTCGAACTGCAGGTGCGCATTCGAGGCGTCGGGCGAGTCGACCTACTCGTAGACGGATGGCTCGTCATCGAGTGCGATAGCCGGGCCTACCACTCGGATTGGCAGAAACAACTCGACGATCGACGTCGTGATCTCGCGCTCGCCGCGCGCGGCTTCGTCAGGATTCGACCGGCGGCGGAGGACATCCTGTATCGGCCTGAAGTCGTCGTTGAGGCGATCGCGGGGATGCTGCGCTTGGGTCGCGTCGGACATCTCGGAGGAGCGACACGGAGCTGACCCTCAAAACCCGGACGATTGGGGCCCACGGCACGATTCGCTCCTCTGTGATGTCCGCGCCGGCTCGGCGCGTGACCGTCCGCGCCAAGCTGTGATGCGGCAATAGGGTGGATCTGTGAACGCCGAGCTCTCGCCCCGCAGCAGAATCGTCGCCGAACGCCTCGTCGAGGCCGGCGTTCCCGGGCAGATCGTTGTGCTGCCCGATGCCGCTTCGACCGCCGCGCTGGCCGCGGCCGCCCTCGGGGTCGAGGTGGGCGCGATCGCCAACAGCCTCGTGTTCTGGAGCGACGGCGAGCCGCTGCTGGTCATGACGAGCGGCTCGCACCGGGTCAACACCGCTGACCTGGCTGCGCGGATCGGCCGGCAGTCGATCGTGCGGGCAACACCCGAACAAGTACGCGATGCCACCGGACAGGCGATCGGGGGAGTTGCTCCCACGGGACACCCCGCGCCGCTCACGACGATTGTCGACGAGCACCTCGCCACCTACCCGGAGCTGTGGGCCGCCGGTGGCACACCTCACACGGTTTTTCCGCTGTCGTTCGATGAGCTGGTGCGCATCACGGGCGGAGCCGTGACGCAGGTCGACTGAAGCGCAGGTCGACTGAAGCGAAGGCTCGCTAGTCGGAGTCGCGCGGGATGTCGTAGGTCCAGCGATCCGGAACGGATGTCTCGAGGTCACGCCAGTCGTCGATGCCGAAGTCGAACACCGCGACCGCGCAGGTCGGCATGTGCGGGATACCGCCGTCGTCCGGGAATCTCGACCAGTGCCGGGCCAGATCCGACAAGCCCGGATCGTGCGTCACGACGAGGACGGATGCCTCGGAGCGGTCCGAAACCAGTTCCACGATGCGGCGAGGGGTGGCGCCGTAGAGCCGTTCGTCGAGTCGCACGGTCGTGTCGAGTGCGGAGGCGAAAGCGTCCGCGGTGGTGGCGGCGCGGAGCGCCGTGCTCGAGAGGAGAGCGGCACCCTGCAGCTCCGGATGCTCAGTCGCCAGCCGCGCGGCCATCCGAGGCGCGTCACGGATGCCGCGTTCGTTCAGAGGGCGGTCGTGGTCGTCGATGCCGGGATGATCCCAACTCGACTTCGCATGGCGCACCAGAGCAAGCGTCTTCATGCGGCCACCTTACGAGGTCTAGCGGCTCCCTCCGACCGGCTCAGGTGTCCGGATCGGCGCGACGCGGTCCGATATATCGCAGCGGTGGTGGACGGACACTACGCCGGTGCGATACCTATGGAGAGCACCATCTGCAGAGCCGTGACCCCGTGTCGCGTCTGCCGTGAACCGCCTGCCGCGCCGCCCGTCGGACCCGAACCGACGGATGCCGGACGGTGGGTCCCCGCAATATGAGTGGGGGGCAGGGGTGCGACCTCGAGGCACCCCCCACCCCGAGGTTGCACCCCTCGGCCCCCACGCTCGGCGCCGCAAAGCCGCAGACTCAGCGCGCTACGTACACCCAGGCGTCGCGCCCGCTCCTGAGCGTGACCAAGACCCGGTTGTACTGTTCGATCTCGTACTCGTCAGCGGCTTCGAGCTCGGCCTCGGTGATCCAGAGCAGGACGCCGACCACCTTGTCGAGCTGGTTTCCGGTACGTCGCACGATCGGGTGAACGTCGCGGCCACTGAGCCCCGTGACGCGCGCGTCCTCGATCTCGAGGTAGTCCGTCGTGAAGCCCGACAAGACATCGGGTTCACCGGCGAGCAGCCGACCGAACGTATCGAGCTGCACGGCGGGGAGGCGGAGTGTTCCGTAGCTGAACAGAGCCACATCGGGCGCGGCGGTGTCGGGGTGGGTCCGGTCAGAGGGGGCCATGTCAGCGGATGCCTCGGGTCACGGCATCAGGTTAGCGATCACGGTCCATCGCGGCCAGGGTTTTCGGCGCACACGTCATGCGCCGAAGATCGCGTGCGCCACCGTGAAGATCGTCAGCCCGGCCAGCGCCCCGACGATCGTGCCGTTGAGGCGGATGTACTGCAGGTCGCGGCCGACCATGAGCTCGATCTTCTCGGTGGTCTCTTCGGGGTCCCACCGCTCGATCGTGTCGGTGATGATCGAGGCGATGTCGTGACGGTAGCGGTCGACGGCGAACGTCGCAGCATCCGTCACCCAGGTGTCGACTCGGCGCTGCAGCGCCGGCTCCGAAGCGAGGCGCCCCCCGATCTCGGCCAGGGCCGCGCGCGCACGCAGACGGAGGCCACTTTCGGGGTCCGCGAGCGACGACAGCAGCCCGTTCTTCGCGGTGTCCCAGAGCTGTGCCGCAAGGTCACGCACGCGCGGGCTGTCGAAGACGGTCGCCTTGGCGTTCTCGAGCCGGGCGATGGTGTCGGGATCGTGCTGCAGATTGTCGGCGAGACGCGAGAGATAACCGTCGATCGCAATCCGCGCCGGATGCCTGGGGTCGGCCCGCACCGCGGCGACGAAGTTCACGGCCTCTTTGTAGACGGTGTCATCCACGAGCCGGTGCGCGATGGAGGGCACCCACCCGGGCAGTCGTCGCGAGACGAGACCGGTAAAGGCGGACTGGTTGCCCTCGAGCCAGGTCGCGATCGAGTCGGCGGCGAGGTCGACGGCGTTGTGGTGCGCCCCGGTCTCGACGATGCGGCCGAGCCAGGCACCGGCCGAGGGGCCCCACTCGGGTTCGATCACGTGCGAGCGTGCGAGGTCGGCGATGAGGTCCCGCACGTCGTCGTCGCTGACGGCTCGCAGCACGGCCGAGGCGAGCGCCGAACCCTCCGAGGCCACGCGCTCGGCGTGCTCATCCTGCGCGAGCCACGCGCCGAGCCGCGCCGAAACGCCGATGCTCTCGAGCTTGTCGCGCACGACCTCGGCCGACAGAAAGTTCGTCTCGACGAATTCGCCGAGGGTGCGCCCGATCTCGTCTTTGCGATGAGGGATGATCGCCGTGTGTGGGATCGGGATGCCGAGCGGATGCCGGAACAGTGCCGTCACCGCGAACCAATCCGCCAGCGCACCCACCATGCCGCCCTCGGCCGCCGCGCGGACGTATGCCAACCACGGCACGTCCTGCTGGAACGCGAAAGCGAACACGAAAACGATCGCCATGAAGAGCAGAGCGCCGAGCGCGACGGCTTTCATGCGCGTCAACGAGCGGCGCCGGGCCTGGTCGGCGGGGCTCAGGAGGGCCATCGGGGTGCGTGCCATCCGGTCATCCTCGCACGGCGAACCGTGTCCCCGGCGGGGGTTGCGGTGCCTGACCCACCCGCTCACGGCGGTAATCTTGCGGCGTGATCGATGACATCAAGAAGCGCGCCCTGCACCGCACGAGCATCCTCGAGGGTCAGCTGCGTGGGCTCACGAAGATGATCGAGAACGAGGACTACTGCATGGACATCATCGGGCAGTCCCGCGCGATCGAGAAGGCGCTCGAATCGCTCAACCGCCTGCTGCTCGAGAACCATCTGCGCACCCACGTGACGACCATGTTCGAGCAGGGCGGCACGGAGCGTGAGCAGGCCGTGGCGGAGCTGTTGCGCGCTTTCGATTTCGACAAGCGCTGAGTTGGCGCGCGTCTGCGCGGGCCCGCGTCTAGACGGGCCTGGGTCTAAACAGGTCTGCGTCTAAGCGTGCCTGTGTCTAAACAGGCTCGTCGCGCAGGCTCGTCCAGTTGCGGTCGAAGCTGCGCGCACCCTGCACGCGACCGGCGAAGCCGTCGAGGCGCGCCATCGTTTCGGCATCGAGCGTCACACCGACCCCACCCATCCATCCGTCGACATGCGCGGCGAAGCGCGAGCCGGGGATTGGCGAGATCGGGATGCCGAGGGCTCCGGCGCGGGTGAAGAGCCAGGCGAACGCCAGCTCGGTGCCGGTCAGGCCCGCATCGTGCGCGATCACGAGATACTCGGCGCGAAGCGCTGCGTTCGCCGCGAGGTTGTCGGGCGCGAAGCGGGGGAAGTTGGGGCGCATGTCGCCCGGGCCGATGCGCGTGGCGTCGAAGTCGTCGCCGAGCCATCCTCGGCTCAACGGCGAATACGGCACGAAGCCGGTACCGGACTCGACCGCGGCGGGGATGACGGCGCGCTCGACGTCGCGGCTCAGCACGCTCCACTCGGTCTGCAGCGCGGCGATCGGGTGGACGGCGTTAGCCCGGCGAAGTTCGTCGGCCGTCGCCTCGGAGAGCCCAAGGTGGCGCACCTTGCCCGCCGCGACGAGCTCGGCCATCGCGCCGACCGTTTCTTCGATCGGGACGTCGGGGTCGACGCGGTGCTGGTAATAGAGGTCGACGTGGTCGGTGCCGAGGCGCTGGAGGCTCAGGTCGATCTGCTCGTGCACGTACTCGGGTGTCCCACGCACCCCTCGTTTTCCGGCCGTGCCGCCGTGAATGCCGAACTTCGTGGCGAGCACGACGTCGCCGCGTCGGGTCTGCAGCAGTCGCGAGATGATGCGTTCGCTGCGGCCGTCGCCGTAGACGTTCGCGGTGTCGACGAAGCGGATGCCGGAATCGACCGCGTGCGTGAGGGTCGCGAGCGCGGTGTCGTCGTCGACCGGGCCGTAGACATCCGTGAGGCTCATCGCCCCGTACCCGAGGGCGGTGACGGTCAGCCCGTCGCCGAGTTCTACCGAGGGCAGGCTGACCGGGGGCAGAGTATCGGCACGCATGGTTTCGATCCTGCCAGCAACGACGAGGGTCAGCGCCCGATCGGACCCAACCAGGCGGTCGCAACGGTCGAGTGCGCGGATTCGGGGTCGGAGGGGTGGAACTGCCCGGCCAACACGTCGCGGTACAGGCGCGCGAGTTCGGATCCCGCGAAGTACGACGAGCCGCCCGCGACGAGGATCGCATCGTCGACCACGGTCTTTGCGGCCACGACAGCGCGGTGCTTGAGGCCGGCGAGCAACGAGAACCACTGCGATCCGTGGTCGGCGACGCCGTCTACGTCGGCGGCCAGCGCGGCGATCTGAGGCGGCAGGGCATCGTAGGCGAGCGCCATGTCGGCGATGCGCCAGCGGATGTCCGGATCCTGGCTGTAGGTCGTGCCGGTCTTCTTCGACGTGCGCGACTGGGCGGTCGCGACCGCGACGTCGAGCGCCCGGCGCGCGATCCCGGTGTATACCGAGGCGAGCAGGATCTCGAAGACGCTGAAGATGCCGAAGACGAGCGGGTCGGGCTGGGGGCCCGGGTCGATGCGGCGGACGGCGCGGTCCGCGGGCGCGACGGCGGCGTGCAGCTCGGTCGTGCGGCTCTGCGTGCCGCGCATGCCGAGGGTGTCCCAGTCGTCGCGCGTGGTGATGCGGCCCGCGGCCTCTTCGTCGCGCGAGACGAACGCGTAGACCATCTTCGGGCCGTCTGGGCTGGTCGTGTCGAGGCCGTGCAGGCCCAGGTGCGACCAGACGGGCGCGAGCGACGTGAAGATCTTGGTGCCCGTGAAGCTGTACCCGCCGTCGGGGAGCGGTGCGGCATCCGTGTCGCTTCCGAAGAGAACGAGATCGTTGCCGCCCTCGCTGATGCCGAAGGCGAAGACCTCGCCCGCGGCAGCGCCCGTCTGGACGAAGGCGAGGTCGTCGATGCCGCGGTCCTGGAGGACTTTTGCGACCCCGGTCCACACCAGGTGCATGTTGATCGCGAGGGCGGTCGCGGGAGCCGCGCCCGCGAGACGCTGCTGCAGAACGGATGCCTCGGCGAGGCCGAGCCCGGCACCGCCGCGGTCCCGAGGCACGAGGATCGCAAGGTAGCCCGCGGCGCGCAGGTCGGCGAGGTCGTCCTCGGGGAAGGTGTTCTCGCGATCGTGCGTCGCCGCCCGAGAGCGGATGCGCTCGATCAGGTCGTCGGGAAGGTATTCGGTGGGGTCGAAGTCGGGCACCCCTCCATTCTCTCGCCGCGCGGTTGGCTCCGGGCCGTCAATCCTCGGGGACGCCGAGCAGCTGCCGCACGGTCTCGTCCGGCTTGTCGCGGTGTGGCGAGTGGCCGGCCCCCGCCACGACCGACATCGTGAAGAGCGGGTTCGCCGCGAGCACACCGGCCGCGACCTCGCCCGTGAAGAGGCTGTAGACCGCGGGGTCGGCGCCGATCACGTGCGTCGGAACGGCGACACGGGCGCACGCATCCCGAACGTCCCAGTCGGGATTCTGCACGGCGACCTGGTCGACCGCCCACCGACTGGCACGTGCGACCGCGTCGACCTTCAGCTCGATGTCCTGCGGGTGCCACTCCGGGTGCTCCGCCCGCACGAGTTCGGTGCGGTTGTCGGCGAACGCCTGTTCCTGGCTGACGCGGACGGCCTCGGCATCGGCCCCGAGCACAACGATGCCCGGGTCGATCAGCACGAGTCGTCGCGCCCAGTAGGGGTACGCGGCTGAGGCGACGACAGCCGCGGCGCCGCCGAGCGAGTGGCCGATGACGAGGTCCCAGGCGCCACCCTGCGGGGGAGTGGTGGCCGCGACATCCGCCGCGAACGCGTCGATCGTGTAGTCGAGCGCACGGGGCGCCGAACCGTGGCCGCGCAGGTCGACGGCGCTCGCAGCCCAGCCCGCCTCGCCGAGGGCGGCGCCGAGGCGCCACATCAGGGCGCCGCTCGACCCGAGCCCGTGGATCAGGAGGGCGCGGTGGGGCGCATCAGCGGAGCCCCACGTCAGGGCGGGGAGGGTGAGGGGCGCGGTCATGGCGTCCAGCCTACGAACGGATGGACGCGAAACGCGCGACCTCTCGCGTTCGGCAGAATCCGTGCCGAATCTGGCGGAAGAGCGCTGAGGCTGGGTCCGTTCCGGCCCTGGCCGAGTTTCGCGACGGCAAGATGGATGCATGATCTCGACCGAGCTGGCGATTGCGCTGCGCGAGACCGGGCTGGTGTGGCATCCCGCCTCGGGTGACCGGTTCCAGCTCGACGAACCCGAGTTCGAGGCCGACATCTTCACCGTCAGCGAGATGACGATCGAGCCGCGGGAGTATTCGACCGGCGTCATCCTGGCCTTCAACGGGACCACCGAGTGGGCGCTGGATTCCGTCGCGCTCGAGGATGCGCTGTGGCTGCCGCGCGAGGATCAGCTACGGGAGCTGTTGCGCGGCACGTTCCGTGCGCTCCGCCGTCTCGTTGACACGCACGAGGTCGAGATCGAGATAGCGGGGGAGTCGGCCGTGTTCACGCATCCGGAGCCGTCGGATGCTTACGCTCTCGCTCTGCTGCACGTGCTGAGTCGCATCGCCTGAGGGCTCAAACGACCCGCTCGTCCGACCCGCTCGCCTGGCAGTAGATGTTGTTTGGCGGGGCGCGACGTCACAACTAGTGCCAGGCGAGCGGTCCACGGGCGCATGAGCGAGCGGATGCTTCACGTGATGGTGTGGACGGGCTCCGTGTCGGGGATCGGGCTCGCATCCCGGCCGCGCAGATCGGGGAACGAGCGCACCCACAGGACCGAGACGGTCACACCGAACACCGCGAAGACCGCCGCGGCCCAGTACGCGGCCGTCGGGCCCGCGCCATCGATCACGAAGCCCGCGATGGCGGAACCTGCGGCGGCACCGATGAGCTGGCCCGTGCCGATCCATCCGTACGCCTCGGCCGTGTCGCTGAACTTGACGCTCGCGCTCGTGATCGCGAAGACGACGGCCAGGGCGGGAGCGATCCCGATGCCGGCGAGCAGAAGGGTGCCGCCAATCCAGAAGACGTTGAGCGAGATCGTCGTCAGCATGAGGCCCACCGCGACGACCGTGAGGCGACGCGCCATCGCCCACGAGCCGATCGGGATGTGCCCGAAGCTGAGGCCGCCCGTCAAGCTGCCGATCGCGAACAGAGCGAGCACGATGCCGGCCTCGAAGCCGCCGTGCCCGAACGTCGCGACGACACCGGCCTCGACCGCCGCGCACGCGCCGATCAGGAGGAACCCGACAACAGTCGCCAGCAGCACGGGCGGCTTGGCTAGGACCTTGCCGATTCGGCGGCGGCTGCGCGGGATGCGTACGCGTCCGATCTCGGGCGACATGATGAACCACGCGCATCCGCCGAGCAGGATCACGACGATCAGCACCATGGCGGTGGTCGTGCCGGCCTGCAGCGCGACGAACGTGATGACGACCGGCGCGAAGACCCAGATGAGTTCTTGCAATGAGGCATCCAACGAGAACAACGGCGTCAGCTGCCGAGAGTTGACCATCTTCGGGTAGACCGTCCGCACCGCGGACTGCACCGGCGGGGTGGCGAGGCCCGCGACGAGACCGAACGCCATGGTCAGCGGAAGCGCCATAGGGAGGAGTCCCAGCACCAGCAGGGCGGCGGCGCAGACCGCGGTCGTCAGTGTGAGCACACGGCGCATGCCCCAGATGCCCATCCAACGACTCGTCACAGGGCCGGCGACGGCTTGACCGACCGAGGTTGCCGCCAGCACCAGACCCGCGGCGCCGTACGAGCCCGTCAGTTGCTCGATGTGCAGAAGGAGGGCGAGCGAGATCATCCCGTTCGGGAATCGCGCCGTCAGCTGTGCGGCGATGATCCGGCCGACGCCGGGCGTCTTCAGTAGTTCCCGATATGCGCCCACGAAAGGTCAATGGTAGTCCCGGCGTGCGACACGCCGACACGGTCCGCGACACGCCGTGTCGACGTTGTCCACAGGAATCCGGATGTCGGAGCCCCCTCATATCGTCGCCCCTGTGGATAGCTCGGGCCGAGGCATCCGAATGTGGCGTTATTCAGCGATTTTCAGGTTCGAAATCGATCCGCCGCCTGTGGATGAATCGGTGGACAACCTGTGTTGTTAAGGGGAGAGGCGGTGGAGAACTACACGAATGTAACTACTACCCCTTGTGGTGCCTTCCGGTGTCGGTACCCATATGTAGTATTGGACTCCCGGTGGGGGGACGCCGGCTCAAGCAACCAAGAAGACCGATGAATAAGGGGATGAAGGCCGAAATGGCAATCACCGTTTACACGAAGCCGTCCTGCGTCCAGTGCACCGCCACCTACCGCGCCCTCGACTCGAAGGGCCTCGAATACGAGGTACTCGACCTGTCGCAGGACCCGTCCGCACTCGAGCAGGTCAAGGCCCTGGGCTACCTCCAGGCGCCCGTCGTCATCACCGACGGCGACCACTGGTCGGGCTTCCGTCCCGACAAGATCGACGAACTCGCAACACGCCTGGCCTGAGGCCCGGCGCACGGGAGGTGCGATGTGAGCGCAGTGGCGACACACGCGCCCCTGCTCGTGTACTTCTCGAGCGTGTCGGGCAACACCGCCCGGTTCATCGAGAAGCTCGGGATGCCGGCGGTCAGAATCCCTCTGCAGGGGGAGGAATCGCCCGTCGTCGATGAGCCGTTCGTGCTCGTCACCCCGACATACGGCGGGGGCAAGGGGCGGGGCGAAGAAAAGGGCGCCGTTCCCAAACAGGTGATCCGCTTCCTCAACGAGGAGCGCAACCGCCAGTTCATCCGGGGAGTCATCTCCGCGGGTAACACCAACTTCGGTGAGTCATTCGGACTCGCCGGCGACATCATCAGCCGCAAGTGCAACGTGCCGCACCTGTATCGGCTCGAACTGTTCGGCACGCCAGAAGACATCGATCGCGTGAGCGACGGATTGGAACGATGGTGGATACAGCACTGACCGAGACTCCCCTCAAGCAGACGCCTTTTAAAGACAACGCGGCGTTCGACGGGATGGACTACCACTCCCTGAACGCGATGCTCAACCTGTACGGAGCCGACGGCAAGATCCAGTTCGACGCCGACAAGCGCGCCGCGCGGGAGTACTTCCTGCAGCACGTCAACCAGAACACCGTCTTCTTCCACTCCCTCAAGGAGCGTCTCGACTACCTGGTCGAGAAGGAGTACTACGAACCGGCTGTGCTGGCGAAGTATCCGTTCGAGTTCATCCAGGAACTCAACGACTTCGCGTACGGCAAGAAGTTCCGCTTCGAGACGTTCCTCGGGGCGTTCAAGTACTACACGAGCTACACGCTCAAGACCTTCGATGGCAAGCGTTACCTCGAGCGGTTCGAAGACCGCGTCGTCATGACCGCGCTCGGCCTGGCCGACGGCGACCAGAAGCTCGCGATGGAACTCGTTGAAGAGATCCTCTCGGGCCGCTTCCAGCCCGCCACCCCGACGTTCCTCAACACGGGCAAGGCCCAGCGCGGCGAGCTCGTGTCGTGCTTCTTGCTGCGCATCGAAGACAACATGGAGTCGATCTCGCGCGGCATCAACTCCTCGCTGCAGCTCTCCAAGCGCGGCGGCGGCGTGGCCCTGCTGCTCTCGAACATCCGTGAGTCCGGCGCCCCGATCAAGCAGATCGAGAACCAGTCCTCGGGCATCATCCCCGTCATGAAGCTGCTCGAAGACAGCTTCAGCTACGCCAACCAGCTCGGCGCGCGTCAGGGCGCGGGAGCTGTGTACCTGCAGGCGCACCACCCCGACATCCTGCGGTTCCTCGACACCAAGCGTGAGAACGCGGACGAGAAGATCCGCATCAAGACGCTGTCGCTCGGTGTCGTCGTGCCCGACATCACGTTCGAGCTCGCCCGCAACGACGAAGACATGTACCTCTTCTCGCCGTACGACGTCGAGAAGGTCTACGGCGTGCCCTTCGGCGACATCTCGGTCACCGAGAAGTACCGCGAGATGGTCGATGACGCGCGTATCAAGAAGACCAAGATCAACGCCCGCGAGTTCTTCCAGACCCTCGCCGAGATCCAGTTCGAATCGGGCTACCCGTACATCATGTTCGAGGACACGGTGAATGCGGCCAACCCGATCAAGGGCCGCATCAACATGTCCAACCTCTGCAGCGAAATCCTGCAGGTGAACACGCCGACGACGTACAACGAAGACCTCTCGTACTCGAAGATCGGCAAGGACATCTCCTGCAACCTCGGGTCGCTGAACATCGCGCTCGCGATGGACTCGCCCGACCTCGGCAAGACGGTCGAGACGGCCATCCGGGGTCTGACAGCGGTCAGCAACCAGAGCCACATCCGTTCCGTCCGCTCGATCGAAGAGGGCAACGACCGCACTCACGCGATCGGCCTCGGCCAGATGAACCTGCACGGCTACCTCGCTCGTGAGCGCGTCTTCTACGGTTCGGAAGAGGGCATCGACTTCACCAACATCTACTTCTACACGGTGCTCTTCCACGCCCTGCGCGCCTCGAACGAGATCGCGATCGAGCGCGGACAGGCCTTCGAGGGCTTCGAGGACTCCAAGTACGCGTCGGGGGAGTTCTTCGACAAGTACATCGAGCGCGCCTGGGTTCCTGAGACCGACAAGGTGAAGGACATGTTCGCCGGCGTCCACATCCCGACACAGGATGACTGGACGGCGCTGAAGGCGAAGATCCAGCAGCACGGTATCTACAACCAGAACCTTCAGGCCGTGCCGCCGACCGGGTCGATCTCCTACATCAACAACTCGACGTCGTCGATCCACCCGATCGCGGCGAAGGTCGAGATCCGCAAGGAAGGCAAGCTCGGCCGCGTCTACTACCCGGCCGCGTTCATGACGAACGACAACCTGGAGTACTACCAGGACGCCTACGAGATCGGCTACGAAAAGGTCATCGACACGTACGCCGCGGCGACGCAGCACGTCGACCAGGGCCTGTCGCTGACACTGTTCTTCAAGGACACCGCCACGACGCGTGACATCAACAAGGCGCAGATCTACGCGTGGAAGAAGGGGATCAAGACGATCTACTACATCCGCCTGCGTCAGATGGCCCTCGAGGGCACGTCGATGGACATGTGCGTCTCGTGCACGCTGTAGTCGCTCTTCGCTTGTCTTGAAAACTAAACAAGTTTGGGGCCGACCCGAAACGGAGTCGACCCCAAAAGCCCCGGATGCGGAGCTTCCAATTGGCGTTGGAGCACCGACTATACAGGAGTTGACCGGGCCAACCAGGCCCATTCCTTCCGGGGTTTCATAGCCCCGGAAGGAGGTGAAATGGTGGCAGGACGATCTGTAAATCGGAGCGCTAAGAGCGGGCGATTTGTCTCGAACGCGGCGGCAGCTAGGTGGCCGGGCAAGACGACCACCGAGCGGGTTGGCTCGGGGACTTCGAACTCGACAACAGTGCACCGCTCTGCGTCGACCGGACAATTCGTAACCAAGCGCGCGGCCGACGGGAATCCCGGCGGAACTATCTCTCAGAGGGTCTGACAAAACAGTGGGCCCGGGCGTTGCCCGGGCCCACTGCCAGACAGAAAGAACGAAAATGGCCGAAAAGCTCAAGCTCCTGAACGAGGTTCAGGCGATCAACTGGAACCGCATCGAAGATGAGAAGGATGTCGAGGTGTGGAACCGCCTCGTCAACAACTTCTGGTTGCCCGAGAAGATCCCGCTCTCGAACGACATCCAGTCGTGGAACACGCTGACCCCCGACGAGCAGCTGCTGACGATGCGTGTGTTCACGGGCCTGACCCTGCTCGACACCGTCCAGGCCACGGTCGGCGCCGTATCGCTCATCCCAGACGCGATCACGCCGCACGAAGAGGCGGTGTACACCAACATCGCGTTCATGGAGTCGGTGCACGCCAAGAGCTATTCGTCGATCTTCTCGACGCTCTGCTCGACGAAAGAGATCGACGAGGCGTTCCGTTGGTCGGTCGAGAACCCGAACCTTCAGAAGAAGGCTCAGATCGTCATGGATTACTACCGTGGCGACAGCCCGCTCAAGCGCAAGGTCGCCTCGACCCTGCTCGAGAGCTTCCTCTTCTACTCGGGCTTCTATCTGCCGATGCACTGGTCGTCGCGCGCCAAGCTGACGAACACGGCCGACCTGATCCGCCTGATCATCCGCGACGAGGCCGTGCACGGGTACTACATCGGCTACAAGTTCCAGAAGGGACTCGAGAAGGTCTCGCAGGCCGAACGTGACGAGCTCAAGGACTACACGTTCTCGCTCATGTACGAGCTCTACGACAACGAGGTGCAGTACACGCAGGACCTCTACGACGGCGTCGGCCTGACCGAAGACGTCAAGAAGTTCCTGCACTACAACGCCAACAAGGCCCTGATGAACCTGGGCTACGAGGCGATGTTCCCCTCGACCGTCACGAACGTGAACCCGGCGATTCTGTCGGCGCTGTCACCCAACGCGGACGAGAACCACGACTTCTTCTCGGGCTCAGGCTCGTCGTACGTGATCGGCAAGGCTGTCGCGACCGAGGACGACGACTGGGACTTCTAGGCCCGATGTGGTTCTGTGGACAACATGGAGTCCACAGGATCTGTAGATGACGAATCGGATGTCGGGGCCGCCGCGTACGGTAAGCCCCAGGCATCCGGTTTCGATCAGGAGGATCGCATGGTTCAGCAGGTGGCGACCGGACAGCGTTCCGAGGGTCAGCGTTCGGACGAGCAACGCGCTCGCGAACAGGTCATGGGCGAGGTTTCTGATGTGCTTTTGAACCTCGAGCACGCGATTACTCGCTCGAAGCGCGCGCTCGCGAATATCCGAAAAGTGGGTGGCTCGCAGAACGAAGAGCTCGTGTTGCAAGAGACCTTGGATGAACTGCAGAAGCTGCGCAAGCGACTGATGCAGGGGACGTACTACGCCGTCGAAACCCGGATGTTCTGATTCGTGGTCGACGGCGGGGTGCGTAGCGGCACCGAGATTCAGACTGCCCTCGCCGGTTTCGCGAGCAAGTGGCGAAGGTATTCCGGGAGCGAGCGCGCCGAGGCTCAGACGTTTCTCAACGAGTTGTTTGCTGCCTACGGCTCTGATCGTCAGGCGGTCGGGGCACTTTTCGAGGATTTCAAGAGCTCTGCCGGTTTCATGGATCTGCACTGGCCGGGTATCGCGATCTTCGAGATGAAGAAGCCCGGCACGCCTCTGGCTAAGGCTGCGGAGCAGATCGATCGGTACTGGCGTGAGTCGAGTGACGGTGACACCCCGGCCGCTCGCTGGGTTGTCGCCTGCAACTTTCAGCAGTTCGAGGTGTGGGAGCCCGGCCGGTTTCCGAAGGCGCCGCGCATCACGTTCGGGATCGACGAGCTTGCGGATCATTACGATGCGCTTCTGTTTCTGCAGAACGACACGCTCGAACCGGTGTTCAGCGAACACCGGCGAGAGCTCACCGCTGATGCGGCCCGGCACATCGCCGAGTTCTACCGGTCGATGATCGATCGGTCGGCTGCTCCGGTCGACGAGATTCAGCGTTTCACGATGCAGTTGGTGTGGTGCCTGTTCGCCGAAGATCTGGGGATGCTCGACGGGTATCCGCTCCAGTCGACCGTTGACGCGCTTCTCAAAGAATCTGACCCCGATTCGGCGCGCGACATCGGCTATCTCTTCAGCCTGTTGAATCAGAAGGGCGACCACAACCGCAAGGGCCGCTATTCGGGCACGCGCTACGTCAACGGCGATCTGTTCGCTCGTCCGGCAGCGGTGTTCTTGACGCGTGATGAGCTCGTCCATCTGCGACTTGCAGCCGAGTTCAATTGGCGCGAGGTCAACCCGACCATTTTCGGATCGCTGCTCGAGGGCGTTCTGGGTGACGATCGTCGCTCCGAGATCGGTGCGCACTATACGCACGAGGCCGACATCATGAAGATCGTCGCACCGACGATCGTGCGCCCCTGGCGCGAGCGCATCGACGGCGCCACATCCGTCTCGGATGCTGTGCTCGTGTTGCACGAACTGTGCGAGTATCGCGTGCTCGACCCCGCGTGCGGCTGTGGCAACTTCTTGTATGTCGCGTACCGCGAGCTACGCACGCTCGAGTACGAGGCGAAGCGGCGCATCGACGCGTTGGCCACGCAGACGGGCGCGGCGAAGCCGGTCGGCCCGCTGCCCTACTACCCTCTCGCGAACCTCTACGGCCTCGACATCGAGCGCGTCGCCGTCATGATCGCGCGCGTCACGCTCTGGATGGGCCACCGACAGATGGTGGATCGGGTGGGAGAAGCCGAGCCCGTGCTGCCGCTCGTCGACCTGTCGAACGTGCGCGCCGCCGATGCGCTCCGAACCGAGTGGCCCGAGGTCGACACGATCATCGGCAACCCGCCGTTCTTCGGATCCCAACGGCTGCGTGCTGCCCTGGGTGACGAGTACGTCGATTGGCTTAGTGCGCATTTTGGTGTCGGCGTCAAAGATCTTTGCGTCTACTGGTTTCGGATCACGCAGCAGCACCTCATGCCTGGGCAACGCGCTGGTCTCGTGGGCACGAATTCAATCTCGCAGAACAGAGCGCGCGGCGCGTCGCTCGAGTACATCGTCGAGACTGGTGGGGTAATCACCGACGCCGTGTCGTCGCAGAAGTGGCCTGGTGACGCGAAGGTTCACGTCAGCATCGTCAACTGGGTCAAGGAACCACACGCGGCGCCGGTTTCTTTTGACCTGGATGGAACAGAGGTTCAGGGAATCACTGCCTCATTGTTGGAGGGTTCCAGGGACGCATGGGAGCCGCGAGCTCTCGGGGCGAATGAAGATCATTGCTTCCAAGGACCCATCCCGGTCGGGAAGGGCTTCGTAATCGAGGACGCAGTCGCTCGATCCCTTCTGAGCGACGATGGCTTGCCATACCGTGACGTCGTTCGTCCTTACCTCACGAGCGATGACATCGCTGAAACCGTTGAGCAGATGCCAGGCCGCTGGGTGATTGACTTTGGTTCTCTCCCTCTCGAGGCCGCCGCTCGATATGACCGAGCGCTGCAAATTGTCCGCCGTGATGTGAAGCCTGAACGCGACACGAGTGGCGACAAGGGCTTCCGAACGAAGTGGTGGCAGTTTGGGCGGCCACGTGGCGAGATGCGCGCTGCGCTTAGATCACTGAGGCGATACGCATCGGTCGGCCGCCACGGAAAGCGGATGTTCATCGCGTGGGTTGAGCCCTGGACAATGGCAAGCGACGCAACAAATGTCTTCGCATTCGATGACGACTACAGCGTGGGGGTCTTGATGTCGCGCGCCCACGATGCGTGGGCCTGGGCGCAGTCATCGACGTTCAAGGGCGACCTCCGATACACACCGACAACCGCGTTCATGACCTTCCCGTGGCCCGACCCGGTCACACCCGCACAGCGTGATGCGGTGGCCGAGGCATCCGTCGCTCTCTATGCGCGTCGCGGCGAACTCTGTGTCGAACACGAGATGGGCCTGACGAAGCTCTACAACCTGATGGACGAGGGCGCGTTCGCCGATCTCGCGGCCCTCCACCGTCGACTCGACGAAGCCGTTGCCGCGGCATATGGATGGCCGAAGTCGGTAGCGCAGGATGGCCCCGAGCTGGTGCGCCGCCTGTCGGCTCTCAACCGCGAGATTGCCGAGGGTGGCCGCGCGTACGCGCCGTTCGCGTAGGCGGCGTCGCGCTTAACGGGCTCTTCGCAGATGAGGGTGTAGTCGCGTCGGTTTCCGGATAGGCGTCGAGGTCTTCCAGGATGGAAGTTCCTACACTCACCGTCCGAAAGACCTCGACGTGCTCCACGCTACCTTCGCCGACCCTGACCTGACCACGTTCTGCCGCCTCGACGAGCTCGGTCTCGATGCCGTCGGGCAGCTGCTCGAGCCGGATCGGGCGGTGATCGAGTGTCGGGTTGCGGAGTCGGATCCGTGGTGCCGGAAGTGCGGCGCGGAAGGTGTTCCGCGTGACACGGTCAGACGTCGCCTCGCACATGAACCGTTCGGGCACCGCCCCACGACACTTCTGGTGCGGGTGCGCCGGTATCACTGTGAGCACTGCTCTCGAACGTGGCGGGAGGACACGACGAAGGCTGCGCCCCGGCGGGCGAAGATCTCCCGTGGTGGGCTCACCTGGGCACTGACCGGGATCGTCATCGATCACCTGACCGTCTCCCGTGCTGCGGCAGGGCTGGGGGTGTCGTGGCATACGGCGAACACTGCGATCATCGCCGAGGGGAAGCGTCGTCTGATCGATGACCCGCACCGGTTCGACGGGGTTACCACTATCGGTGTCGACGAGCACGTCTGGCGACACACCCGGCTCGGCGACAAGTACGTGACCGTGATCATCGACCTCACCCCGACACGGAACAGGACCGGTCCCGCCAGGCTGTTGGACATGGTCGAGGGACGCTCGAAGGCCGTGTTCAAGCAGTGGCTCGCCGGCCGCCCGAAGGCCTGGCGCGACGGCGTCGATGTGGTCGCGATGGACGGGTTCACCGGGTTCAAGACCGCCGCAGCGGAAGAACTCCCCGACGCGGTCCCGGTGATGGACCCGTTCCACGTCGTCCGCCTCGCCGGCGACGCCCTCGACCGGTGCCGGCAACGCGTCCAACAGGCCACCCTCGGCCACCGCGGCCGCGCCGGCGACCCGCTCTACACGGCCCGACGCACCCTGCACACCGGCGCGAACCTGCTCACCGAGAAGCAACGCGCGCGCTTGGAGGCGTTGTTCGCTGGCGATGAGCACGTCGAGGTCGAAGCGACCTGGGGCATCTACCAACGCATGATCGCCGCCTACCGAGAACCCGACAAGACCAAGGGGAAGACCATGATGCAAGCAGTCATCGACTCCGTCACCAGCAGCGTCCCCCCAGCCCTCGTCGAGATCCGTCGCCTCGGCCGGACCCTGAAACAACGAGCGGTCGACGTGCTCGCGTTCTTCGACCGACCCGGCACTTCGAACGGACCCACTGAGGCCATCAACGGCCGCCTCGAACACCTCCGCGGCTCCGCCCTCGGCTTCCGCAACCTCACCAACTACATCGCGAGATCACTGCTCGAGTCCGGAGGATTCAGACCCCAACTACACCCTCGATTGCGATGAGCCGCTTAACGGCCCGGTTCGTAGGCCAACAGGGCGACCAGGTCGGCCTCGCTGATCAGCTCGACAGGCCGCCCCGCCGCGCGGAGGTCCATCGCCTTCTGCAGTTTCGCCGACACAGTAACCCCCTCCTTCAGCGTCGCGGGGTCGAATCCGCCGACCACTACGACATCCGTCTTCTTCGTCGGCCCCACCGTCACCGTGGCACCGAGCGCCGCACACGCGGCACGCGCCTCGTCGCGGGTGAATCCTTCGAGGTCACCGGTGAACGTCACGCTCGCCCCATAGAGCGGGTGGCCGGGGTCGGCCTCTGCGTTGTGAGTCGGGAGCGGAAGCGGCCGGTAATGCGAGCGCCGACTCTGCGCGACGGTGTTGATCGGCCACAGCGCATCTATGTCGTCGCCGCCGTGCCGTCGCGCAATAGTCAGCACGACGTCGGCGCAGGTGCGTGCGTCCTCTTCGGCATCATGATGTTCGAACGGGGCCAATCCGAGATGCTCGGCAACCTCGATGAGGCGGTAGCTCTCGAGTTCGAGGTGCGTTCGTGCCAGCACCCGTGCGCACCGCCAGACGCGGTCTTCGGCCTCGATCTCTGACAGGCGGGACGCTGCGGTGTACACGCCTTTGTCGAACGGGCTGTTGTAGGCAACGAGGGTGCCTTCGCCGGCATACTCGCTGATCGCCGCCAGCGAGTCGCCCCAGGTCGAGGCGTTGCGGACGTCTGCCGCGGTGATGCCGTGAATGTGGGTGTTCGTGAATCGACTGCCGGTTGGGGGCTGCACCTTCCAACTCGTGGTCTCGACCACCACACCGTTGCGCACCTGTGCGATTCCGACCGCACACACCGAGCCGCGCTGTTCGTTCGCCGTTTCGAAGTCGATCGCCGTGAAATCTAATGACATGGGTCCCCATCCGGGTCACGCTGGTCGGCTGGTCCGCCGATCAACGCTAGTACGGCTGGGCGTTGGTCCGTCGTACCCACTCAGAAAAGCCCTTCTGCCTAGATCTCTCACCCTCGGAGCGAGGAAGACCCTGTTCGGTTTCGTCCCTCGACGAGCAGATCCCGCACCCGCAGGGTCTGGGCGTAGGTCGCGTACGGATACAACTGAACGGCAGGAATCGCACGGAGGGGCTCGGGTAGCCCCTCCGTGGTTTCGGTAATGGCGCTCTGCACGTTCGTTGCGATGAGGAGAGCGAAGTCATCGAGGTATCCGTCGGGGAGCTTCGCATCTCGCTGCAGGGTCCGCAGGCTCTGCAGCCCGAACTCGCCGATCGTTGCCGCGCCGTCGACCGCGAAGGCGAGTTTGACGCCGTCGTAGGCCCGATAGTCCTTGGCGCGAACCAGGTCGGGTAGCTCGAAAGGGAGGGCAGAGTTCAGATCGTAGAACGGCGACAGGAATGAACCCGTGGGTGCGTGAGTGATCGAGTAGTTCTTCGAATGCCCGTCGTTGTGCCCGATGATCCACGAGAACACCAAGCACTCGGCGAAGCGCTGCTTGGCCGCCCTGGCCTGCGCCGGTGCTAGGTCGCGGTCGAAGACCGTGAAGATGTCGTGGTAGCTCGGGCCGGCGTCCCTCTCGTACTTGTTGAGGTAGGACGTGCCCGTTGCCTGCGCAAGATCCTCCTGGTGCAAGCGGACATATTGGTTGTCGACGACCAGGCGATCGAAACGTTCGACGACGAGGACGTGTTCGCCGTCGAACAGGCCGATCTCGGTGTCCGCGACGATCAGCCCGAGCCTGCGTGCCACCTGCAGCGTGATGTGCTCGGTAACGTCTGATCCGGTGAGGGTGCGCACTCCCGGCTTGAAGATGTGGGTCGAAGGATGCTGCCCCGTGGGCTCGAACCACCGACCGTCGCGCCGAGCCAGGGCGAACTTGCCCTGCGCCCCGCCGAGAGAGAATCCTTTTTCGACCGGGTTGTGCTCGAGCCAGTCGGAATCATCTGCCCGGATCTGGCGGATTCGGGCCGCAATTGAGTCGTCGCTCACAGGTGTGAGAGAGGCTGCAATACGCGGGGCGGTTTCCGCCGGGTAGAACTCGAGGGCTCCGGCGACGTCGGCGCCGTACACGGAAAGGAGATCGAAGGCGCTATCGCTGGACAGCTTGGCTTCCCGAGCCCACCGAGTCCTCACGTCGGGGCGGTCGGGGAGGAGGTTCTCGAGGAATCGCTTCGTCGTCTCGCCGGGGGCGACTCCTGGCACAACCGGAAGTTGCACCGAGATCGGAACCGGTTGCTCGCTCTCGACATAGTCCGGCAGGTAGCGCAGCTGCAGGTTGTTGCCTCGTCGTGAGATCGTGGCGACACGTCGACCATAGAGGTGGACGTCGAGCGTGTCAGTCATGAGGTTCCCGGTTCGAGACCTCGCGATCCGGATCGCCGGCCTTGATCGCCGCGTTCAGCAGAGCCTCGCGCGCCACTTCGGCAGTCGGCTCGGATCCTTCGCGCGCCGCGGTTTCTTGAACCCGGCCGGTCAGGTCGTCGAGAGCGCGTCGCCAGCGTGCCAGCGGCGTGGTGGTGTCGATCGTTCGGATCGCTGCCGCGACTGCGGAGCTTTCGGCGCTGCCGTGTGCCGCTGAGGCGAGGGCGGAGATGTCGATGTTGTTGATGGCTGCTGCGGCTGCTTGGGCGGCCGCAGCGGCATCGATAACGCGAGTGGTATGAACCGCGGAGGCGGCTTCCCGGAGAGCATTGTGGATTCCGCTGGGGAAGGGGATGTCGATGTGACGCTGTTCACCCGAGGTTGCTTCGAGACGGATGTCGAGCTTGTCGAGGATGCGGAGCACGGTGTCAAACGATGCGCCGCCGTGACCACGCTCGATCCGTGCCAGAGATTGCCGAGTGATGCCGACGGCGTCTGCGACGTCTTGCTGAGTGAGGCCCCGTGCCTGGCGTCGCGTCTTCACTGCGCGCGCCAGGTCGGCCGACTTCTGGATACGCATGTCGCCTCCGCTTCGCGCGATGTTAGATTCTGGCTACTTGGAGCCAGTGTTAGATTAATCTAACTCGAACGGAATGTCATATAAATAGAACATAAACGTCATGTTCGAAGTATCTAACGCAGAATAGGAAGTCGTGGTCGCGGAAAAAGAGTCGGCTCAGCGACGGGTCGAGAACGTGACCGTGAACTTCGACGTACGGGCGACCTGACGCGTCGGGCCAACCAGGCGCTCGAGGGGCTGCCGGTACTGCAGCGCCGAGTTCCAGACGGTCCACAGCTCGCCGCCCGGGCGCAGCACGCGAGCCGCGTCGGCGAACAGGTGCCGCGCGATCGTTTCGTCGATCGCCGCGCCGCGGTGGAACGGCGGATTCAGGGCGATGAACGACGCGCTCGCGTCGGGCAACGCCGACAGCGCGTCGTCGCGGGCCACGGACATCCGGTCTTCTATTCCGTTCGCGACCGCGGTCGCGCGTGCCGAAGCGACGGCAGCGGATGATTCGTCCGACGCGTACACGCGCAGGCTCGGGTACCGCAGTGCCAGCGTTGCGCCGACGATCCCGTTGCCGCACGCCAGATCGATCGCCGCGTCGTCATCCTCGCCCGGGATCGTGTCGGGCAAATTGTCGATCAGGAGCCGCGTGCCGATGTCGAGTGAGGAACCTGCGAACACGCCCCCGAACGCGCAGACGATCACGCCGTCGTGCTGGGTGCGAGTGGGCACCGGGTCGCGTCCGTCGTGGGGTTCGCGCGCGATGAGCACGCGCGACTTCTGCCGAGCGTGCGAGACGTCGAGCGTGGCGAAGTACTCGCGCAGCACGTCGTTCATGCCGAGGCTCATGTACTTGAGACGTCCGCCCGCGAACACCACAACGTCCGGCGCCGCGTGGGCGGCGATCAGGCCCGCGATGTCGCGCAGCGCCTCGAGCGAGCGCGGCAGTCGCAGCAACACGACGCGGGCGCCGCGTACGAGCTCGGCATCGAGGGGCATTGAGACGACGGATGGTTCGAGGCCCACCGACCGCGCGTTCGCGGCGAGCCCACGCTCGGACGCGAGAGGGTCCTGGTGTACGCGGACCACACCGGGGGAGTCATCCGTCTCGCTCGCGACCGTGAGCCCGAGCGCGCCGTACACGTCGCCGATGACGACGATGGCCTGCCGCTCAAGGCCCTGTCGCGCGGTGGCGGACTCGTCGAGCAGCAGGCGATCCGCGGCGTCGTGCGCTCGCAGGTCGGGATCGTCAGAATCGGGGAACGGGCGCAGCGCGTCGAGGTCGAGGGTCACCGCACCCACGTTATCCCGGGGACGTCGCGCCGCAGACCATGCCAGTGCCGGTCCGGGAGGCTCAGTGTCGGCCCCGTGTCGGAGGCCGGTGGCAAACTGACCGCATGCTGTTCGACGAACTCGCGGCAACGGCCGCCGCGGTCGGTGCCACGCGCTCTCGGCTCGCCAAGGTCGAGGTGCTTGCCGCCTTCCTGCGCGCGCTCGCGCCCGACGAAATAGTTCCGGCCACAGGACTCATGCTCGGCCGGCCGCGACAGGGAAAAGTCGGCGTCGGATGGCGAAGCCTGGCGGCGACGCTCGAGGCGTCCGCCCCCGCACCGACGCTCACGATCGCGGATGTCGATTCCGCATTCACGAAGTTGGTCGAGGCGTCCGGTTCGGGCTCCGCGGCGCGACGCGCGACCATCCTGCGCGAGCTCATGAACGCCGCCACCGAGCGCGAGCGCGAGACGCTCCGGGGTGCGCTCCTCGGCGAGGTGCGAACGGGTGCCCTCGAAGGCGTCCTGACCGACGCGATCGCCCGCGCCTCCGAGCGGCCCGTCGCGGACGTGCGTCGCGCGGCGATGCTGTCCGGAGACCTCGCGAGCACGGCTCGGGTCGCCCTGACCGGCGCGCCGGAAGATCTTGCGAACACAGGCCTCGTGGTGGGGCGCGCCATCCAGCCGATGCTCGCGAGCACGGCTCCCTCGATCGCCGAGGCGATCGCGGCCGTGGGTGAGGCATCCGTGGAGTACAAACTCGACGGGGCGCGCATCCAGGTCCACCGGAGCGGCGACGACGTGCGCATCTTCACGCGCAACCTCGCGGACATCACCCATCGTCTGCCCGAGATCGTGGACGTCGTGAGACGGATGCCTCTGCACGATGTCGTGCTCGACGGAGAAACGCTCGCGCTCGACGAGAACGATGCACCGCGCGCGTTCCAGGACACGATGGCGCGCTTCGGCGCAGAAACGGCGCGCGACATCGCCCTCCGGCCCTGGTTCTTCGACGTGCTGCACCTCGACGGGCGCGACCTGATCGATGAGCCCCTCACCGCGCGGCTGGACGCGCTCGCGAAGATTGCGCCGGACCACCGCATCCCGGGCGAGATCACGGCCGACCCCGAAACGGCCGAACGGATCGGCCGTGAGGCACTCGCCGCGGGGCACGAGGGCGTGATGGTCAAGGGCATCGACTCGCTCTACGCCGCCGGACGCCGCGGCGCGAGCTGGATCAAGGTGAAGCCGGTGCACACGCTCGACCTCGTCGTGCTCGCGGTCGAGCCCGGTTCGGGGCGTCGGTCGGGGCTGCTGTCCAACATCCATCTGGGCGCGCTCGACGCGACAGGGGAATTCGGGCCGGCGGGCGGATTCGTCATGGTAGGCAAGACGTTCAAGGGCATGACGGATGAGATGCTCGCGTGGCAGACCGCGCACTTCCCGACGATCGAGGTGCGCCGCGACCCGTACGTCCTCTGGGTCGAACCCGTGACCGTTGTCGAGATCGCGATCGACGGCGTCCAGCGTTCGTCCCGCTACCCGGGCGGCATCGCTCTGCGCTTCGCGCGGGTCCAGGGGTACCGCAGCGACAAAGAACCGCGCGACGCCGACACGATCCAGACGCTTCGGGGGATGCTGCACGGCTGACGGGGATCGGACACTCGCCCCGCCGTGGTGAGATGGAGACCTGACCCCGAGGAGTTTCCCGTGTTCCGCGCACCGCTCGCCCTCTTCCGCACTCTCGCGATCGCGGAGGCGATCTCGTGGACCCTGCTGATCACGGGGCTGATACTGCGGGCCACCATCGACCTGGACATCGCCGTCTCGGTCGGCGGGGGCATCCACGGCTTCGTGTTCCTGTCGTACGGCGCGACCGCTGTACTGGTTGCCAAGAATCAGCGGTGGCGTGCTGTCCCTACGATCGTCGCCATCGCGAGTGCGATCGTGCCCTACGCCACGATCCCGACCGAGATCTGGCTGCATCGCAGCGGTCGTCTCGACGGAACCTGGCGCCTCGAAGCGGGCGCCGACCCGCGCGATGGCGCCTGGCACGATCGCCTGATGCGGGCGTTGCTACGTCGCCCGTGGATCCTCGCCGTGTTGGTCGCGGCGCTCGTGATCGTGATCTTCGTGGTGCTGCTGATCGTCGGCCCGCCGGGCGGCCGCGACTAGGAACCCTGTTCCGGCCCCCGTTCGGAACCCACCGCGGGTCGCCGCTCGGGCGCGGCACGCTGTTCCGGCGCGACCAGCGACCGCGCGAGCACGGTTGAACCCGCGACCGCCGCGGGCATGATGAGCACCGCGCCGAGCGGAATGAAGAAGCACAGCTGCGTCGCGACGCCGAAGCCGAGAGTCCGGGCGCGGTTGCCGCCGAGCAGCGCGCGGCGCGTTGCCCGGTCGACGCCGCGAGCCGACAGGGCCCGTGATGAGAGCTCATCGGCCAGCAGCCAACCGGTCAGCAGGATGCCGCCCACGGCGCCAGCGAACCCGCCGACCACGGGAATGACCCCCAGCAGGCCCGCGGCGATGGCGATCAGGATGCCGCGCACGACGAACGAGACACCGTCGCCGACGGAATGCCAGAACCCGTAGGGAGCATCGGAAGGAGCGTCGCCGAACTCCCGTTCGGCCGCCCGCCAGATACGGTCGTAGAACGGCTCGCCGATCAGCAACGTCAGCGCGGTGAACGAAATAGCGATCAGCACGAGCGCGGTGCCGAGCATCGCCGTTCCGACGGCGAAACGCAGAACGCCCGCCCAGAGCCCCGGCCATCCGTCCGCGAACGGGGTGACGAGCTCGGCGAGCGAGGGAAGCTGTAACGACAGCGCGATGAGGCCCGCGAACAGGACGATGCCGACGATCGCCGCGGGAACCAGCCCGAGCGCCATGGTGCCCGGAATGCGTCGCCAGAGTGCGAGGCCGCGCCCGAGCATCCGCACACCCGTCAGGAACTCTCGCATCTCACCAGGCTAGGGCCGCCCGTGTCGGGCCGGCCCCCTATGCTGGGCGGCATGAGCGCTCCCGGGTCCGCCATGCCGTCGCGGCCCGTCACGCTCGAGCCACCGATATCGATGCGGATGAAGCGCGAACGCGACTCATCCGATCGCAAGGCGGCGGCTCTGCTGCTGATCTTCACGGCGCTGGCGATCTTGTGGGCCAACTCCCCCTGGGGCTACACGTACGAGCAGTTCTGGGGCATGCAGCTGGATGTTTCGCTCGGCGATCTCGAAGTCTCGGCAACGCTTCATGGTGTCGTCAACGACGCCCTGATGGCGTTCTTCTTCTTCCTCGTCGGGCTCGAGGTCAAGCGCGAGTTCGCGATCGGTGAGCTGACCGACCCGGCGAGGGCGCGTGTCCCCATTGCGGCGGCCGTGGCAGGGCTCATCCTGCCGGCTCTGATCTTCCTCGCGTTCGCCGCGTCGACCGACTACGCCCACGCGTGGGGTGTCGTGATCTCGACGGACACCGCGTTCCTCCTCGGCGCCCTCGCGATCATCGGCCCGAAATTTCCGGCTCGTCTGCGGACCTTCTTGCTGACGCTCGCGGTCGTGGACGACGTCGGTGCGCTGCTCGTGATCGCGTTGTTCTACAACGCGGGCATCCGCTGGGTCCCGCTCGCGGTCGCGATCGTGCTGGTCGCGGCGGTCGCGTGCGTGCGGTTTCTGCGCGCCGCGCGGGGGCTGAGCTACGCGGTGCTCGGTGTGGCCCTGTGGGTCGCGTTGGCGTACGCCGGCATCCACCCGACCCTCGCGGGCGTCGCCGTGGCGCTGCTGATCCCCGTTTTTGCGCCCCGTCGGGGCGACGTGGAGCGGACGGCCCAGCTCACCCAGGCGTTCCGTGAGTCGCCGAACACCCTCTATGCGGCCGCGGTGACTCGGAGCCTCCGCGACTCGCTGTCCATCAACGAGCGCCTGCAGACGGCCTGGTCGCCGTACATCTCGTTCCTCGTGCTGCCGATCTTCGCCCTCGCGAACGCGGGCGTGCACCTGGATGGTCAGGTGCTGGCGGCGGCCTTCACCTCGCCCCTCACGTGGGGCATCATCACGGCCCTTGTCGTCGGCAAGCTCCTCGGCATCCTCGGCGGCACAGCGCTCGTGCGCGCGTTCGGGGGTGGCAAGCTCGCGCCGGGACTCGGGATGCCTCGCATCGCCGGGGGAGCGGCTCTCTCGGGCATCGGCTTCACCATCTCGCTCTTCATCGTGACGCTCGCGATCGACGACGCCGAGGCGCAGGATCTTGCTCGTGTCGGTGTGCTCGCGGCATCCGTTCTCGCGTTCCTGCTGGGCTGGGTCATCTTCACGGTCGCGGATCGCCTGCAGCCGCCCCGGGCGATCGGTGCGCACCTCGTCCGACCCGTCGATCCCGAGCGTGACCACATTCGTGGGCCGGTCGATGCTCGCTACACGATCGTCGAGTACGGCGATTTCGAGTGCCCGTTCTGCAGTCGCGTGACCGGATCGATCGACGCCGTCTTCGATCGTCTTCCCGGGCAGGTGCGCTGGGTCTTCCGTCACCTCCCCCTCGATGCGGTGCACCCGCATGCCGAGGATGCGGCCAAGGCTGCCGAAGCCGCGGGACAGCAGGGACACTTCTTCGAGATGGCGCGGACGCTGTTCGCGAATCAGAAGGCGCTCGCGAGGGAAGACATTCGCGGCTACGCCACCGCGCTGGGGCTCGACATGGATCGTTTCGTCGATGACTTCCGCTCGGCAGAGGTCATTCGACGCGTCGACGACGACCGGCTCGACGCCGAGATGATGGACCTGCATTCCACACCCACGTTCTTCGTCGGCGAGAAGCGGCACGTCGGGCCCTACGACTCCGAAAGCCTCATTCGAGCACTCGAGGCGGCCGATCGAGCACAAGCGGGAATACCCACCGCCCCTCCGCGTTCAACTTGATACGAATGCACTCAACTCCTAAAGTTGAGTGCTCAAGACTCATGTTGATCAGGAGGCCTCGTGCCCAACGATGTCACACCCCCGAATGGCGACGGCTTCGACAGCGGTGCCGGTGCATTCGACGAATTCCTCTCTCGCTACATGGCGGGGGAGCGCGCTCGCGCGGAGCGGTCGATCGACCTCGCGCGCTTCTTGAGCGCGCGCACGCAGGACATCCTGCAGCGCGCGGGACGGTACGCGCTCGAGCGCGGCCAGCGCGAGCTCGACGCTCTGCACATTCTTCGCGTGATCGTGGACGAGTCCCCGGCTCGCGAGGCCGTGGAGCGTGTCGGCGCGAGTGCGTCGGCGATCGTGCGCGCGGCCGAGGGGCGCCTGCCCGCCGCGGGCAGTCCCGCCTCGGTCGACAGTGCCGTCATCACGTCGTCCGTCCAGCGCTCGCTCTTCCACGCCTTCCAGGTGGCGCGGTCATCCGGATCCACCTACGTCGATCCGGAGCACCTCTTCTTCGCGCTCGTTCTGGCTCAGGATGCCCCCGCCGGGCAGGTCCTCGCCGAAGCCGGCGTCACCGCAGAGGCCCTCACGCAGGGGGCACGCGAGACCGTCGGCCCGATGGGCGAGACGCGTCCCGAGCAGACCGAGCACGAGAGTCAGTCCCCGATGCTGGACAAGTTCGGAACGGACCTTACCGACCGCGCCCGCGCGGGACAGCTCGACCCCGTGATCGGTCGTGCCGACGAGATCGAGCAGACCATCGAGATCCTCAGCCGTCGCACCAAGAACAACCCGGTGCTGGTCGGCGAGGCGGGCGTCGGCAAGACCGCGATCGTTGAGGGCCTGGCCCAGGCGATCGTCGACGGCGGGGTTCCCGAGCAGTTGCGCGAGAAGCGCGTCATCTCGCTCGACCTGCCCGCCATGCTCTCGGGTACACGCTACCGCGGTGACTTCGAGGAACGACTGACGCAGACGATGGACGAGATCTCGGCCCGCAAGGGCGAAGTGATCGTCTTCATCGACGAGGTGCACACGGTGGTCGGTGCCGGTGGCGGCGGCGAGGGTGCAATGGACGCGGGCAACATCTTGAAGCCCCGCCTCGCACGCGGGGACCTGCACCTGGTCGGCGCGACCACGCTCAAGGAGTACCGGACGATCGAGAAGGATCCCGCGCTCGAGCGCCGGTTCCAGCCCGTTCGGGTCGGTGAGCCCTCGATCGAGGACTCGGTGCTGATCCTGCGCGGCCTCCGCCAGGCATATGCCGAGCACCACGCCGTCGAATACACCGACGACGCGCTGCGCGCAGCGGTCGAGCTCAGCGACCGGTACCTGACCGAGCGCGTGCTACCCGACAAGGCGATCGACCTGATCGACCAGGCCGGGGCGAGGCTCCGCCTGCGGCTCGGTGTGAAGGTCGACGTGAGCGCCCTCATCGAGCGACTCGCACAGCTCGAGGCGGACAAGAACGCGGCAGTCTCGGCCGAGCACTACGAGGAGGCGTCCCGCGTTCGCGACGCGATCGCCGAGGTGCAGCAGCGCATCGACGAGGCCACATCGGGCTCGAAGGCGGGTGCGAGCACCGACGCCGTCGTGGACGAAGCGCAGATCGCCGCGGTGATCAGTCGGGCCACCGGCATCCCCGTGAACCGTCTGACCGAAACCGAGCGCGAGCGGCTCGCCGAGCTGGAGGGCGAACTGCATGGCCGTGTGATCGGGCAGGATGGCGCGGTCGGGGCCGTCGCGAAGGCCGTGCGACGCAACCGCACGGGAATGGGTGATGCGCACCGGCCGATCGGTTCGTTCCTGTTCCTCGGCCCGACGGGAGTCGGCAAGACCGAGCTCGCGAAGGCGCTCGCGTCGTCCATCTTCGACGACGAGTCTGCTGTCATCCGCTTCGACATGAGCGAGTTCGGCGAGCGTCACACGGTCTCGCGTCTGGTCGGTGCCCCTCCGGGGTACGTCGGCTACGACGAGGCCGGTCAGCTGACCGAGCGCGTGCGCCGGAACCCCTACGCGGTGGTGCTGTTCGATGAGATCGAGAAGGCGCATCCGGATGTCTTCAATCTGCTGCTGCAGGTGCTCGACGACGGGCGCCTGACCGATGGTCAGGGGCGCACGATCGATTTCCGCAACACGGTGATCGTGATGACCTCGAACATCGGCTCCGAGTTCCTCGCGTCGCGGTCGGGCGCCATCGGTTTCATCGCCGACGGCGGTGGATCGACCGGGTTTGGGAGTGAAAAGGACCTGCGCGACCGGGTGATGGGCAAGCTGCGTGAGGCCATGCGTCCGGAGTTCTTGAACCGGATTGATGAGATCGTGCTGTTCCGCAAGCTCGAGAAGGCTCAGCTGCGCAAGATCGTGAGCCTGATGCTGGGTGCTACCCAGGGGCGCCTCGCCGCGCGCGAGGTGTCGTTCGAGGTGTCGGACGCCGCGATCGATTGGCTCGCCGAGCACGGCTACGAGCCTGAGTACGGCGCACGGCCGCTGCGCCGCCTGATTCAGCGCGAGGTGGACGACCGCATCGCGGACCTGTTCGTCTCAGGCGAGTTGAGCGATGGGGGGGCTGTGCGTGTGGATGCCTCGGGCGGCGAACTCGCGGTGACGAGCCTCGTCCTCGCCCAGGCGGCATAAGGCGCCTTGATGGGGCTCGCGGCTTGGGCAGCGAGCCCATCTTGCTCGTTGAGTGAGCGAAGCGAGTCGAAACGCGCCCTCCACAACCGACCCCAAAAATGAGAAGTATTTCATCTCTGACCGGGCGAAAACCCCCGCTCAATGTCGGTGGCCCTCGGCAGAATTGAGGTATGAACAACCTCGTCGACACCCTGCGTGAACTGGTCGCGCACGTCGGCGAGGTCGTCGATCGGGTGCACCGCGATGGGCTCGTGGCGGCGGCATCCGATGCCGATCAGGCCGTCGCGCTGGAGTTGTTGGGCCGGCTCGGACGCCGGGTCGATGGGCTGACGATCGAGGCCGTTTCGGAGGTCGCGGCGCGGTCCGAGTCGGTGGTGCGGGAGGAGCGGCTGACGTCGCGACTCGGATGCCGCAGCGTCAACGAACTCGTCCAGCGGGCGACTCGGCTTGGACCGCAGACTGTCGGGCGGTTGGAGCGTGCGGCGCGGGCTGTGCGGCGGGGGCGTTCGGTGTTCTCGGGCGAGCTCGAACCCGCCGCTCTTCCCTCGATGCGCGAGGCCCTTTTGGATGGCGAGGTCGGGCTCGATGGAGTTCTCGCCGTGGCCGAGCCGCTCTCGTCGCTGGTGTCAGGGGTGTCACGCGAGGCACTGTTGGTTGCCGATCAGGTGCTCGCCGCCGAGGCACGCGGTGAGGGGCCCGACGGTGCCCCGCCGCTCTGCGCCGACCTCCTCAAGGTGCAGGCTCGGGTCTGGGCGGTCGTGCTCGACCAAGACGGCGCCGAGCCTCGCGAGCGTCAGGCGCTGCTGAAGCGCGCGCTCACGCTGGGTCCGACTCGCGACGGACTCGTCCCGATCCAGGGCCGGTTGTTGCCCGAGGTAGCTGCGCAGTTGCAGCGCATCTTCGACGCATCCCTCTCACCGAAAGTCGCTGGCGACGGAGTGCGGTTTGTGGAACGGGATGCCTCGGACCCAGCGGCGATTCATGATGACCGCCGCCGACCCCAGCAGCAGCACGACGCGCTCGCCGGTGCACTCGCGGCCGCGGCCGTCAGTGGAGAGCTGCCGACGATCGGTGGCGCCGCCCCCACCCTCGTGATCTCGGTGCGCGAAGAGGATCTCGCCTCGGGTCGCGGCTGGGCCCACACCGAGGGCACCGACGAGCCCCTCTCGCTCACCGCGGCCCGGCACATCGGCTGCGCGGGCGTCGTGCAACGCGTGACCCTCGGTGGCAACGGCCGCATCCTGCGCCTCGGCACGGAAGAGCGCGTGTTCAACCGGTACCAGCGCCGCGCGATCGCGCTCCGCGACGGCGGATGCATCATCCCCGGATGCGGCGTCCCCGCCGGATGGTGCGAAATCCACCACGTCACGGGCCATGCCGAAGGCGGACCGACTCACACCGACAACGGAGTACTCCTCTGTTGGTATCACCACAGATTCATCGACCGAAACGGCTGGTCGATCCGCATGAGTCGAGGCGTTCCCGAAGTCCGCGCACCCTCCTGGATCGACGCCCGGATGCTGTGGCGCCCGGCCACCCGCTCCCCCACCCGCCTACGCGACCGGGTCGTCCGACAGACATGAAGAGAGCCCCGTGGCTGCACGAAGAACATCGTCTGCCGACGCTCGCGAGCGCGTCTGTCGGATGGAACACGGGGAGTGCTGACCCGTGCAAGCGTCTCGCGTACCGTCGCGCACGTCCTGCTCGCATTGCTCCTGGTCGCCGCTGGAGTCTCGCAATACGAACCGCCGACGCGCGGCGTATTCGGGGTCGATTCTGGCTACTCTTCTTCGAGAATGAAGGGTTTCCCCCCAGATGAAGGTCGACCTGAAGAAGCAGATCCCGACATACGCGGCGCCTCACGGCCGCTTCGAGATCGTGGCCGTGCCACCGATGCGGTACCTGGTAATCGACGGCGCCGGGGACCCCAACACCTCTCAGGCGTACGCGGACGCCCTGGCGACCCTGTATCCCGTCGCGTACGCCCTCAAGTTCCTCAGCAAACGCGAACTCGACCGCGACTACGTCGTGATGCCGCTCGAGGCGCTGTGGTGGGCCGACGACATGGCCGCCTTCACCGCGGCACGCGACAAGGGCCGCTGGCAGTGGACCGCGATGATCCTGGTGCCCGAGTGGATCGACGACGCTCAGGTGGACTTCGCATCACAGACGGTGCGGGTGAAAGGCATCGCACCGGCGCTCGCGGCACTGCGGGTCGACATGCTCGACGAGGGGCTCTGCGTGCAGACGCTTCACATCGGCCCTTACGACGAAGAAGGGCCGGTCCTCGAGGCGATGCACGCCGCATTCATTCCGGAGCAGGGGATGCGGATGACCGGACGCCACCACGAGATCTACCTCAGCGATCCGCGCCGCGCCGCGCCTGAGAAGCTCCGAACGATCCTCCGTCAGCCCGTCGAGCGGGTGCCCTGAGATCGCGGGGTGCTTCGGCGGCTGTCGTCGTGGAACACTGAGCTTGTGGCGGAACGCGCATCGAGGAACCCGGCCGAGGTCGCACGCACGATCGGGCGACTGTTGCTCGCCGCCATGCTGGTCGGCGCCGGGCTGTCCCACCTCTCGCGGGGCCGGCGTGGGTATCGCATCGTTGTGCCCGAGTGGACGACCCGGATGCTGCGGCTCGACACCGATGCGATCATCATCGCGTCGGGGGTCGTCGAGCTCATGCTCGGCGCCGCGCTCGTCGTCTTGCCGCGAGAGCGTCGCCGCGTCGGGGCGGCCATTGCGGCATTCTTCATCGCCGTGTTCCCGGGCAACGTCCACCAATGGCAGACGGGTCGACCGGCGCCGCTGATGCGCACGGATCGTGCCCGATTCATCCGGCTGTTGCTGCAGCCCGTGCTCGTCGTGTGGGCACTGTGGAGTACCGCCCTTCCGTTTTCGTCGTCGTCCCCCCCCGATTCCCGAAAGGACGCAGATGAGCATGCGCCCCTCCTCCCGGCACGTCCGTTCGCTTCTCACGGCCGACGCCCAGCACGACAGCGATCTCGGCGGCATCCGTCGCCTCACCGTCGACAACTTCCCGATTCTGCGGCGACTCTCGATCAAGCGGTTGGTGCTCGCACCCGGCAGCATCCGTGAACCGCACTGGCATGCCAACGCGGACGAGCTCGGCTACTGCCTCTCGGGTTCCGTCCTGGTGTCGATCGTCGAGAACGGCGGCGTCTTCTCGTCGTTCATGATCGACGCAGGACAGATGTTCACGATCCCGTCTGGTGCGCTGCACCACATTGAGAACATCGGCGACTCCGAGGCCGAGGTCATTGTCGCTTTCTCGAATGAGTCGCCCGAGGATTTCTCCCTGCACGCAGCATTCGGGCAGATGTCCGATGCGGTTCTGGGCAACACCTTCGGCCTGGCATCGAGCGCCTTCGCCCCCGTGTCACGAGACACGACGTCGCGCGATATCGTGCGCCGCGAGGGACCGCCGATCATCCCCGACACCGCCGGCTACGGCAACCCGCACAAGCTCGATCTGGGCGCGCAGGAGCCGCCCCTCAAGCATCCGTTCGGCGCTGTGAAGCTCGCCCGCACTCAGTACTGGCCCGCCCTCACGAGCATGTCCATGTATTCGCTCACGATCCGCGATGACGGGATGCGGGAACCGCACTGGCACCCCGGAACTGCAGAGATGGGCTACGTGCACCGGGGACGCGCTCGCATGTCGATCCTCGACCCCGACGGCACGGTCGACAGCTATGTGCTGCAGCCCGGTGACTGCTACTTCGTGCCGCCCGCCTATCCGCACCAGATCGAGGTGATCGGGGACGACGACATCCACTTCCTGATCTTCTTCGATCAGCCAACGCCGGGAGACGTCGGGTACCGCGAGTCGGTTTCCGCGTTCTCTCGCCCCGTGCTCGCCGCGACCCTCGGCGTGGCGATCGACGACTTGCCGGCATTCCCGTTCACGCCGGTTGATCCGCTGTTGGTCGAGCGGATCAACCCGACCGACCCCGTCTAAACGTGAGCGCGCGGCGCCGTCATTCGTCCTGTGATGTGTAATATGTTGCATTCCCGGATCTTTGGAGAGACATGCCGCTCAGCGATTTCCCGCGCCACTCGCTCACGTTCGGGCCGAGCCCCGTTCACCCGCTCAACCGGCTGAGCGACCACCTCGGTGGTGCGCGCGTGTGGGCCAAGCGCGAGGATGTCTCGAGCGGGCTCGCCTATGGCGGCAACAAGGTGCGCAAGCTCGAGTACCTCGTCCCCGACGCCATCGCCCACGGCGCCGACACGCTGGTCTCGATCGGCGGGGTGCAGTCGAATCACACGCGCCAGGTCGCCGCGGTCGCCGCGCACCTGGGCATGAAAGCCGTGCTCGTGCAGGAGAACTGGGTCGACTGGCCCGACTCCGTGAACGATCGCGTCGGCAACATCATGCTTTCGCGCCTCATGGGCGCCGATGTGCGGTTGGATGCCTCGGGCTTCGGCATCGGATTCAAGGACTCGTGGAAGCAGGCGATCGCGGATGTCGAGGCATCCGGCGGCACGCCGTATCCGATCCCCGCGGGGGCCTCGGATCACCCGCTCGGCGGGCTGGGATTCGCCAACTGGGCACACGAGGTCGCAGCGCAAGAGGCCGAGCTCGGCGTCTTCTTCGACACGATCGTGGTGTGCAGTGTGACCGGTTCGACGCACGCGGGCATGATCGCCGGGTTTGCCGATCTGCAGCAGAACTTCGGCGGGCGCGAACGCCGAGTGATCGGTATCGACGCGTCCGCGAAGATCGATGAGACGCGCGATCAGGTTGCCCGAATCGCGCGGCGGACGGCCAACATGATCGGCGTTGGCCGCGACCTGCGTGATGACGAGATCACCGTGCTCGAAGGTTGGGCCGGCGACTACTACGGGATCCCGGTCGAGTCGACCGACGAGGCCATGCGCCTCACCGGCAGCCTCGAGGGCGTCATCATCGACCCCGTTTACGAGGGCAAGTCGATGGCGGGGCTCATCGACCTGGTGTCGTCGGGCGATATTCCGCGTGACTCGACGGTGCTCTACGCGCACCTCGGCGGGCAGCCCGCGCTCAACGCCTACAGCGGTCGCTACCACTGACGCCTGGCGGCGGGTCACCTCGACAGGCTCAGTGACCGTGGTGGCTATGAGGCGCGCATGACCGCGTACCGGTGCTCAGGGCGGCCCGTCGATCCGTAGCGCAGGCGAACTTCGACCACGCCCCGACCCGCGAGCGTCGCGAGGTGGCGTTGCGCGGTGGCACGCGAGACACCGATCCGCTCGGCGACCTCGGCGGCGGATGCTTCGCCGTCACCGAGCCCGTCGATGATCAGCTGCTCGGTCGCCGAACGAGATGTCGAAGCCGCGTCGGTTGCGGTGTGCAGAATGTCGAGGGCGCGGTCGATCTGCTCCTGCTCGAGCGGGCGCTCGCCCGCCAGCAGGTTGCGAAAGCGCGCGTAGCGGTCGAGGCGATCGGCGAGCACGCGGGTATCGAAGGGCTTGACGAGATAACGCAGGACTCCCACCTGTACGGCACGGCGGACGGTCGCGGCATCCGTCGCCGCCGAGAGCATGAAGGCGTCGATCGCGCTCTCGTGCACCAGGTCGGCGCCGTGCCCGTCCGGGAGGTAGGCATCGACGAGCAGCAGGTCCGGTCGCTGCGCGCGAATGGCCGCGCGTGCGGCCGCAAGCGAGTGCACCGGATCGAGCGCGACGAAACCTGGCCGCGCCGCCACGATGTCGCGGTGCAGTCCCGCGACGCGAAAGTCATCGTCCACCACCAGGACGCGGATGCTGTCGCTCATTCGTCTCTCTCCGTTCCACTCGTTCGCAGAACGCCGGGGAGTCGGGCTCCCACGACCGCTCCCTGTGCGCCTGTTGCGCTGCCGCCCGGCTCGATCACCCACACGTCGCCCCCGCGGCGTCGAGCCAGTTCGCGTGACAGTGGCAGACCGAAGCCATGGCCGTGCACGTCGTCCGACGTGGACGCGGGAGCGCCCACATCCTGCCGCCGCGAGAAGGGATCCGTGGCGGGGTCGATACCCTCGCCCGAGTCGGCGACCGAGAGCACCAGCGCGTCGTCATCGCCGAACAGCCCGATCTCGACCCATCGCGGGGCGTCGTCGGCAGTGTGGGCGGCCGCGACGACGGCGTTGTCGATGAGGTTGCCGAGCACCGCCGCCACATCCTCGACCGCCGCAACCTCGCCCAGAACCAGAGACTCGTCAGACACCCGCAACTCGACGCCGCGCTCCCGGGCGGCAAGGGCTTTCGCCCCGATCAGCGAAACGAGGAACGGATCGGGCACCCGGTCGATCCCCGCAACCGCGAAGTCGATGGGTCCGCGATCCAGAAGCTCGGCGAGGAACGCCCGCGCGTCAGGGACGCGGTCTGCGTCGAGCAATCCCGCGGCGACATGCATTCGATTCGCGAACTCGTGGCGTTGTACGCGCAGCGCATCCGTCATCGCACGCACGGTCTGCAGGCGCTCGGCAAGCGCCTCTACGTCTGTGCGGTCACGCACGATGACGATGTCGCCGAGCGTGCGCGCCCCATGAATGACGGGCTTGAGATCGATGTAGAGCACCCGGTCGCCTCGAACGATGCCGCGTCGGGCATCGCCCGAGCGCACCGCGTCGGTCAGGTCGGGGTCGAGCCCGAGGTCGTCGAGCGCGCGTCCGACCGCGTCGGTCACCCCCAACAGTCGCGCCGCGGTGCTATTGCACACGCGCACAATGCCCGAGTGATCGAGCGCGAGCACGCCGTCGCCGACGCCGTCCAGAACGGCGGCCTGATTCTGCACCAGACCGACCAACTCTTCGGGCTGAAGGCCGAGTGTGAGTCGCTCCCAGCGGCGGCGCAGCAGCAGGCTGGCGAGCGTGGCGAGACCGAGAGCCGCCGCCGCGGCCACGCCGATGCCGCCGAGGACAGTGGGCAGATCATCGAAGACGCTTGCCCGCTCGAAGCCCACGCTGACCTCGCCGACCGGTTTCGTCCCATCCGCCTGGCGCACGGGTACCTTCGCGCGCGCGGACTCGCCGAGTGTCCCGGCCTCCCACGTCACCACCTCGCGCCCCGCTAGTGCCTCTGCGTAGCTCGTGCTCACCTCTTCGCCGAGACGTTCCGGATCGGGGTGAGCCAGGCGGATGCCGTGATCGTCGGTGATCACGACGAACAGCGCGCCCGTGCGGTCTGCAACATCTACCGCGAGTTGCTGCAGCGTCCCATCACGGAGGGGAGCGGCATCCGGGGTCCCCGCGTCCGCCGAGTACTGGGTTACGAGCGCGCGCACGTCCGGATCCTGGGCGAGCGTCCGGGCGATGGACAGAGCGGATGCCTCGGCCTCGGCCCGCAGCTGCCCCACGGCGAGGACGGCGAAGAGTGCGGAGCACATCCCCACGACGGTCACCACCGTAGCGAGCTGAAGGAGCAGCATCCGCGTGGCGAATCGCATGGCACCACCCCTCTCGCAACGTGTTCAGCAAAATGCGCAGAAGTCACGTTACGCGCATAACGTGCGCCAATGCGAGATACCCCACCCTCGGCCACGTTCCTCCCTACGCTCACAGGGTCCCCACGGTCGGGGCTCGTTTGAGACATAAGCGATGACGAAGGAGTCACGATGCTCGCAACAACACTGGGTCTCTCTACAACCCAGGGTCTGTCGAGAACACCGCGTCGGGTGCCGTTCGAGGCGGCCGAAGGCTATGACCTCGCATTCGTGCCCCCGGAGGGCGTGCTCGTCGTGCTGGGGTTCCTCATGATCCTGACGTTCATGGCGCTGATCATGACGAGACGCCTCACGCCGATGGTCGCGTTGATCCTGGTGCCGACGATCTTCGGGCTGTTTGCGGGCGCCGGCCTCGGCCTCGGCGACATGATCATCGACGCCATCAGCACCATGGCACCGACCGCGGCGCTGCTGATGTTCGCGATCATGTTCTTCGGCATCATGATCGACGTCGGCCTCTTCGACCCCCTCATCCGCCTGATCACGCGGCTGCTCGGCGACGACCCCGCCAAGGTCGTGCTCGGAACGGCGCTCCTCGCCGGCGCGGTTTCGCTCGATGGTGACGGCTCGACGACCTTCATCATCACGACCTCGGCCATGCTGCCGATCTACCTTCGCCTCGGCATGAGCCCCGTCGTCTTGACATGCGTGGCAGGGCTCGTCAACGGAACGCTCAACATCGTGCCGTGGGGTGGTCCCACCGTCCGCGCGGCCACCGCGCTGGGGATCGAGCCGACAGCCATC
The DNA here is from genome assembly GCF_054165885.1 of Microbacterium sp. HM-570. Lineage (NCBI taxonomy): Bacteria > Bacillati > Actinomycetota > Actinomycetes > Micrococcales > Microbacteriaceae > Microbacterium > Microbacterium sp. HM-570. Next base: position 983,404 of record NZ_CM135111.1, on the reverse strand, counting down.
TTCGTCCCCATGCTTCCGTCGCTGGCCGCCGGCCTCGTCGTCAGCTTCCTGTTCGCCTGGATGCTGGGGCTCGGTGAGCGCAAGCGCCTCGGCAGCCTCGAATACTCGGGCGCCGCGTCGCGCGGTGCGGCCGGAGGACCGCTGACAGCACCGAAGATCTTCCGTGGCGCCGATCGCGTGCCTGGTGCCCGCGCCTCGCTCGCGACGGGAAACATCGTCACGGTCGTGGGCGGTCGCGCAGGCGTGGCCGCCGCGGACCTGGTCGACGCCGCCGACACCGCGATGGCGGACACGATGCTCGACCCCAACCGGGCGACGCTCCGCCCCAAGCTGATCTGGTTCAACCTCGCGCTGACCCTGGCTGTCATGGTGCTGCTCGTGCTCGACATCTTCCCGCTGCCCTACGTCTTCATGGTGGGTGCAGCCGTCGCGCTCGTACTGAACTTCCCGAAACTCAAGACCCAGGCCGACGAGATCGTCGCGCACGCCCCGAGCATCGTCGGCGTCGTGTCGATGGTTCTCGCCGCCGGTGTGCTCGTCGGTGTGCTCAACGGCACGGGTATGGTTGCCGCGATGGCAGGCTGGATCACCACGGCCATCCCATCCTCGATGGGACCGTTCCTTGCGGTCATCACCGGGATCCTGTCGATTCCGTTGACGTTCTTCATGTCAAACGATGCGTTCTACTACGGAATCCTCCCGATTCTCGCCGAGAGCGCGAGCGCGTTCGGCATCACGCCGGTCGAGATAGCGCGCGCCTCGATCATTGGTCAGCCGGTGCACCTGCAGAGTCCGCTTGTGCCGGCCATCCTGCTGCTCGTCTCGCTCGCGAGCGTCAACCTCGGCGATCACCACAAGAAGGTGCTGTGGCGGGCCACCGTCGTGTCCCTCGTGATGCTACTCGTCGGCGTGCTGGTGGGATCGATTCCCTTCGCGGCATAGAAGATCGGGCGGTCATGCGATGGCGTGGCCGCCCGACTCGGTGTTGACTGGCCGCATGATCTCAGCCGTGCCCCGCTCGTCTCCCGTCCGCACCATCGCCCGATGGGCACTCGGGGGAGCGCTCGCCTTCGCCGGAATCTCGCACCTGTTCTGGGCCCGCAAAGAGTTCCAGGCTCAGGTGCCCGACTGGACCACCGAACTCACCCCGCTCGATGAGGACGCCGTGGTCGTCGCATCCGGCGCCGTTGAGATCATGCTGGGTGCCGCGCTCATCGCGCTGCCGAAGGAGCGCTCCCGAATCGGGTTGCTGCTTGCGGCGTTCTTCGTCGCCGTCTTCCCGGGCAACATCGAGCAGTACACGAAGAAGCGCGACGGTTTCGGGCTCGACACCGACCGCAAGCGGTTGGTGCGACTGTTCTTTCAGCCCGTGCTCGTGGCATGGGCGTACTGGTCTACGCGGACGCGCTGAGGTCGCTTCGACGGGCTCAGCGACCGGGGCGACGGTCCCTGAGCTTGTCGAAGGGCCCGAGACGCCCGAGCGTCGCTAGCGCTTGTCGGGAACCAGGCGCACGAGGCGGATGTTGTCGGTCTCGTTCATCTCGACGATCGTGGGATGCGCCTTGATGAAGTCCGAGAACGATTTGAAACCGAGGCCCTTCTCGCTGAATGACGGATCCATGCGCTTGATCAGGTTCTTGATGATCGAGCTGTGTATCCAGTCCGCATCCGTGCGCTCGTGTTCGAGGCGGAGCGCGCGCTCGAGCAAGTCGCCCGCGGGATCTTTGGGGGGAGCGCTCGTGCTGCGGCGCCGCTGACGCACGGGTGCCTCGGACGTCACGGCATCCGCCTTCTGCTGAGTCGGGGGAGTCGGGAGTGACACCCCGGGAAGCGCGTCGTATGCGTCGAACTGGTCGCAGGCCGCCGCAAGCGATTTCGCGGTCGATCCGGCGACGCCGACGCCGACGACGAACCGGCCGAGCCGCTTGCAGCGTTGCGCGAGCGGAACGTAGTCGGAGTCACCCGCGACGATCACGACGTGGGTGAGATCGGGGAGGCGGAACATGTCTTCTACCGCGTCGACCGCGAGCCGGATGTCGGCGCCGTTCTTCGCATATGCCGCGGCGGGGAAGAGCTGCACGAGGTCGACCGCGCGCGCTACGAGCTGGCTGCGGTACACCGCGTTGACGGGCGACGACCAGTCCGCGTAGGCGCGGGTGAGAACGAGGGTTCCGAAGGATGCGGCGTAGTCGATGATCGCGCCGACGTCGATGACGGCCTGGCTCAGGCGTTCGGCGATCTCAGGGTCGGCCGGGTTCTCGGCAATGCGCTGCCGGTCGCGCCCGTACGAGTTGCGTCCGTGAACGCGGTCGTACCAGGAGATGACGATGTTGTCGAAGTCCAGGTAGACCGCGACGCGGCCGCCTTCCGCCATGTTCACGCCTCGCTCGGGTAGACGAGGCCGATCTGGCCGCGGATCTGGTCGAGGGTCGCCATGATGTCCACCGTCTCGTCGATTGTGAGGAGGTCGCCGCTGAGGTTGCCTTCGGCGACGAGCCGTTCTGCCGCGAGTGCCTGGTACTGCATCCCCCGCCCCTGCACGTGAGAGACGTAGTGTTCACGCACGGTGCCATCGGGAGCGCTGAGGCGGAACGACGTGGCGTTGTACCAGGTGTGGTCGATGTCGATCCGGCCCGCAGTGCCGATGATGTGTGCGGTATTCGGGCCGGCCGCGCGCGAGGACGAGATGGTGGTCGAGATCGCTCCGGATGCATGGGTGAGGATCGTCGCGATCTCGGTGTCGGCGCCGGTCTCGCTCTTCCGGGCCGCCGCGAGGATCGTTTCGGGGCGGCCCAAGATGTCCCACGTGAACGAAACGGGATAGATCCCGAGGTCGAGCAGCGCGCCGCCGCCGAGTTCGAGCGCGTTCAGACGGTGACCGGGGTCATCGGAGATCTGCTGCGTGTGATCGGCGAAGACCGCCCGCACCTCACCGATCGCATCGTCGGCTATCAGCTCGCGGATCCGCACCATGTGCGGCAGGTAGCGGGTCCACATGGCCTCGAGCACGAGCACGCCGCGCGCGGCTGCGGCATCACGAACGGCGGCCGCTTCGGTTGCATTGAGCGTGAACGGCTTCTCGACCAGAACGTGCTTGCCGGCCGCGATGACCGCGAGGGCATTCTCGGCGTGGGCGGGGTGCGGAGTCGCGACGTAAATGATGTCGACATCCGGGTCGGCGAGCAACGCTTCGTACGACCCGTGGGCGTGCGGGATGCCGAACTCTTCGGCGAACGCCCGCGCCGAGACATCCGATCGCGATCCGACCGCCACCACCTCGCGTCCCGCCGCGTACAGATCGCTCGTGAACATGCGGGCGATCATGCCCGTCGCAAGAATTCCCCATCGCAGACCGGTCATGCCCCGAGCCTACCTGCGAGGCGGCGCGAGACGTGGGGGTTCCTGCGAGACACCGCAGAGGAAGGCGACCAACCGTGTCGAGGTGTCTTCCATGGCGGGGCCTTTTCCGAACTCCCAGCCATCGTCGGTGGAGCGAAGGGTGTGTCCCCGGACGACGGCACGGATGTCGAAGCTTCCGGATGTCGCGAGGTACAGCGCGACCGCTCCGGAGGTACGGGGCGCGAGGGTGATGGGTAGGCCGGTGTCGCGGCTCAGGGTGAGTGCGGCCGTGACCGTGCGCGACAGATCGCGGATGCGCCGTTTGCCCCCCGCGGCGATCGCGTCGGCAACCGCCGCGAGGTCGTCGCCACCGGCGGCGCCCAGGCGGGAGACGCTCAGAAACGCTCGCGCGAGCGGTTCCCGATCGCGCTCTCCGCGACGGGACAGCAGCACGTCTGCTGCGCGCACGACGTCGGCTTCCGCGGAACGCCAGTCGCCCGTGACCCCGGATTCGTCCTGCCGGTGACGGTTGCTCAACGGCAGTTCGTGGAACATATCGGACATCCGCACAGCCTAGGTGCGAAGCACTCCGTCGGGCAGGGCGCGAACGCGTGTGACAGTCAGTTTTTGTCACATGCGGCGAGTTGATGGCCATAATGGGGATGGGCAACGATGTGACCGTGCACACGGGCCAGGTACGAAGGAGCGCCGACCCATGAGCGAGGTGGGGAGGGGGAGACCCCCTAGCATTCGCGATGTCGCGCGCCTCGCGGGCGTCTCGCACCAGACGGTCTCGCGCGTGCTGAACGATCACCCGAGCGTGCGGCCCGAGACGCGTGAGCGCATCGTCGAGATCATGCAGGAGTTGCAGTATCGGCCCAATCGTGCGGCCCGGGCCCTGGCGACGAGCCGTTCGCAGACGATCGGCATCCTGTCTGCTTCCAGCACGCAGTACGGTCCGGCGTCGGGGATAGCCGCTATCGAGGCGGCGGCTCGCGAACGGGGTTACTGGGTCAGCACCGCCAACATCGACGCGGCCGATCCGGAGTCCATTGGCGCCGGTTTGGCGCACCTCGTCGCTCAGTCGGTCGAGGGGCTCGTCGTGATCGCGCCACAGGTGCGGGTCTTCAAGGTTCTCGCCGACTACGAGATCGACGTGCCGTATGTGACGCTGCAGTCCGCCGGTCTGGACGCCGAACACGCCCTCTCGGTCGACCAGATCGCCGGCGCCCGCATGGCGACGAGGCACCTCATCGAGCACGGACATCGCTCGATCTATCACCTCGCGGGTCCGCAGGACTGGATCGAGGCAGAGGCGCGCATGCGGGGTTTTCTGGAAGAGATGGGCGCCCAAGACATTCCGACGACCGCCCCGATTCTGGGGGACTGGACCGCGGAGTTCGGCTACTTCGCGGGCCGTGAGTTGCTGCGCGTGCGGGATTTCACGGCGATCTTCACCTCGAACGACCAGATGGCGCTGGGCTTCATTCATGCGATCCGCGACGAGGGGTTGGATGTGCCGCGCGATGTGAGTGTTGTCGGTTTCGACGATATTCCCGAGGCGGCACACTTCTGGCCACCGCTCACCACGGTGCGCCAGGACTTCACCGAACTCGGGCGCCGGTGCGTTGCTCAGCTGCTGGGGACACTCGACGAAGCGGCCGCCGAGGTCGCCCACACGCTGACGCCCGAGCTCATTGTGCGCGGTTCCACGGGTCGTCCCGCGTTCTGAGTCGCCGTTACACATCCGAGACCATGTCGACTTGACAGGGGTGGCTCCCTCCGGACTAACATGACGCGATGTGAACGGTCACATGACCGGTCACATGGGCGGCTCCACATGAGGCAATCACGTGGGACATCGCAGCAACATCAGGTCCCCGTCCGGGGCACAAAGGAGTGAGCCGTGAGCATCTACGGACCCAAGGTCGAGGTCGCGATTGCGCGTACCCGCGACGACGTGGCCCGCCTGCATGCGGAGTTGGTGCGTTATGGCCTGGTGGTGTGGACGGGTGGGAATGTGTCGGGCCGGGTGCCGGGTGCTGAGTTGTTCGTGATCAAGCCCAGCGGTGTGTCGTACGACGATCTCGCTCCGGAGAACATGATCCTGTGCGACCTGGACGGGAATGTGATTCCGGGGACGCTGGGTAGTGACCGGTCTCCGTCGAGTGATACGGCGGCGCATGCGTATGTGTATCGGAACATGCCCGATGTCGGGGGTGTGGTGCACACGCATTCCACTTACGCGGTGGCGTGGGCGGCGCGGGGGGAAGAGATCCCCTGTGTGATCACGGGGATGGCAGATGAGTTCGGGGGGCCGATTCCGGTGGGTCCGTTCGCGGTGATCGGGGATGATTCGATCGGCCGCGGCATCGTCGAGACCTTGACGGGGCATCGGTCGCGTGCGGTGTTGATGCAGAATCATGGGCCGTTCACGATCGGGGTGTCGGCGAAGGATGCGGTGAAGTCCGCGGTGATGTGTGAAGACGCGGCTCGCACGGTCCACATCGCCCGGGAGGCGGGACCGTTGATCCCGATCCCGCAGGACAGGATCGACGCCCTCTACGGCCGCTACCAGAACATCTACGGACAACCGACCGACGCGCGACGCGCCGGCTGACGCACCAAAAGCTTCCCGTGGCAGCGACCGCGGGCGGATCCATAACTGAATATCACCAAGACGAAGAAGTCCCACGAGAGGAACTCACAGTGAAAGCCAAGAAGATTCTTGTCGCAGCAGTCGCCGCAGGCGCCCTGCTGCTCACGTCCTGCGCCGGCACCAGCGGCGGAACCGGCGGAGAAGGCGAGGGCGACGGCGGCCTGATCGGCGTCGCGATGCCCACCAAGAGCTCCGAGCGCTGGATCCAGGACGGCGACGCCGTCAAGGCGGCTCTGGAAGACCAGGGCTACACCGTCGACCTGCAGTACGCAGAGGACGACATCCCCACCCAGGTCTCGCAGATCGAGAACATGATCACCAAGGGCGCCGAGGCGCTCATCATCGCCTCGATCGATGGCACGACGCTCTCGCAGGTGCTGCAGGATGCGGCCGACGCCGAAATCCCCGTCATCGCCTACGATCGCCTGATCCGCGACTCGGAGAACGTCGACTACTACGCGTCGTTCGACAACTTCACGGTCGGCCAGCAGCAGGCGTGGTCGGTCCTGAACGGACTCGGTCTGACCGAGCTCGACGGAACGCCGATCGACGGCGCGCCCGAGGGTCCGTTCAACATCGAACTGTTCGCCGGTTCGCTCGACGACAACAACGCGTTCTTCTTCTTCGACGGCGCCATGGACGTGCTCCAGCCGCTGATCGACGATGGCACGCTCGTCGTCAAGTCGGGACAGACCGAAATCGAGCAGGTTGCCACGCTGCGCTGGGACGGCGAGACCGCCCAGAGCCGCATGGAGGACATCCTCACGGCGAACTACTCCGACGGCACCACGGTCGACGCCGTGCTCTCGCCGTACGACGGCATCTCGCGCGGCATCATCTCGGCTCTCACCGACGCCGGCTACTCGGTCGGCGAAGACTGGCCGATCATCTCGGGCCAGGATGCCGAGCTCGACTCGGTCAAGGCCATCGTCACCGGCGAGCAGTACGCCACCATCTTCAAGGACACCCGCGAGCTCGCGCAGGTTGCTGTGGACATGGCTGTTGCCCTGCTCAACGGTGAAGAGCCCGAGACGAACAACACCACGGACTACGACAACGGTGTGAAGATCGTTCCGTCGTTCTTGCTCGACCCGGTGATCGTCGTCAAGGACAACATCACCCAGACGCTGGTTGACACCGGTTACTGGACCGAAGAAGAAATCAACGGCTAAACCCGTCGTCATCCGGCCGGGCGGATACTTCCGCCCGGCCGGATGCGCGGTCTCCTGAGGAGGAGAACACATGACGCAGCCCATTCTCGAGATGCGCAGCATCACGAAGACGTTTCCGGGAGTGAAGGCCCTCTCCCAGGTCACGCTTTCGGTTGAGCGCGGCGAGGTGCACGCGATCTGCGGCGAGAACGGCGCAGGCAAGTCCACGCTCATGAAGGTCCTGTCGGGCGTCTACCCGCACGGCACGTACGACGGTGACATCGTCTTCGAAGGTGAGGTCGTCTCGTTCCGTGGTCTCGGCGACAGCGAGGCTAAGGGCATCGTCATCATCCACCAAGAGCTGGCCCTCAGCCCGCATCTGTCGATCGCCGAGAACATCTTCCTCAACAACGAGGTGCGTGGCCCGCTCGGTCTGATCGACTGGAACAAGACCAACTTCGAGGCTTCCAAGCTGCTCGCCCGGGTGGGGCTGCGCGAGAACCCCACCACCCCGATCAAGAACATCGGCGTCGGCAAGCAGCAGCTGGTAGAGATCGCGAAGGCGCTCTCTAAGCGCGTGAAGCTTCTGATCCTCGACGAGCCCACGGCCGCGCTGAACGACGAAGACTCGGCGCACCTGCTCGATCTGATCCTGCACCTGAAAGGTCAGGGGATCACGTCGATCATCATCAGTCACAAGCTCAACGAGATCAAGAAGATCGCCGACTCGGTCACGGTCATCCGCGATGGCAAGACGATCGAGACGATCCGCAAGGACGACGTCACGGAAGACCGCATCATCCGCGACATGGTCGGTCGCGACCTCGAACACCGCTACCCCGACCACACCCCCGACATCGGCGAAGAACTGCTGCGCGTCGAGGACTGGACCGCGTACCACCCGCAGGATTCGACCCGCCGTGTCGTCGACAACGTCTCGATCAACGTCAAGGCGGGCGAGATCGTCGGCATCGCCGGCCTCATGGGCGCCGGGCGCACCGAGTTCGCGATGAGCCTGTTCGGCCGCAGCTACGGCTCGAAGATCAGCGGTCGCGTCTTCCTGCGCGGCAAGGAGATCAAGACCCGGACGGTGTCCGAGGCGATCGCGAACGGCTTGGCGTATGCCACGGAAGATCGCAAGACCTACGGTCTGAACCTGATCGAAGACATCAAGCGCAACGTCTCGATGGCGGCGCTGAAGAAGCTCGAGACGGCGGGACTCGTCAACGACAACGAGGAATTCAAGGTCGCCAACGAGTACCGCACGAGCATGAACATCAAGGCTCCGAGCGTGCTGGTCAAGACCGGGAAGCTTTCGGGTGGCAACCAGCAGAAGGTCGTTCTGTCGAAGTGGATCTACTCTGACCCCGAAGTCCTGATCCTCGACGAACCCACCCGCGGGATCGACGTCGGCGCCAAGTACGAGATCTACTCGATCATCAACAGGCTCGCGGCATCCGGCAAGGGAATCATCGTGATCTCGTCCGAGCTGCCCGAGCTGCTGGGAATCTCGGACCGCGTCTATGCCATTTCGGAGGGGCGCATCACCGGTGAGCTGCCGGTGGAGCAAGCAACCCCCGAAGCAGTCCTCAAGCTCATGACCATGGAGAAGCCGCGCTGAGGCGCGGTCGCACACAGGAGTGACAATGTCCAACCCCACCCCGCCCTCGACGGAATCCACCGCCGTCGGAGCAAACGTCAACCCCGTCCAGAACCGATTCACCGCGTGGCTCAGCCACGTGCTGGCGGACTTGGGCAAGAACGGCATCTTCATCGCGTTGCTCGCGGTGATCGTGCTGTTCTCGATCCTGACCAACGGCATTCTGCTTCGCCCGCAGAACATCTCGAACCTCGTCGTGCAGAACGGGTACATCCTCGTACTCGCAATCGGCATGGTGATGGTCATCATCGCCGGCCACATCGACCTGTCGGTCGGCTCCGTCGCGGCGTTCGTCGGCGCGTGTTCGGGTGTCTTCGCTGTCACATGGGGGATGCCTTGGTGGCTCGCCGTCGTGCTGTCGCTCCTGATCGGAGCTCTGGTCGGCGCCTGGCAGGGGTTCTGGATCGCCTACGTCGGTATTCCCGCGTTCATCGTGACGCTGGCCGGCATGCTGATCTTCCGTGGCCTTGCGCTCGTCGTGCTCGGCAACCAGAACATCGGGTCGTTTCCCACCGAGTACCGTGGCCTCGGCAACGGGTTCGTGTCGGGCGTGTTCGGTGAGACCGATCCCGACATCATGACCCTCGGTGTCGGCGCCGTCGCGATCGTCCTGCTCGTCACGCAGCAGGTGCGGACGCGTGCGGCTCGCACCAAGTACGGACAGGACGCGGAGCCGCTCACCTGGTTCGTCATCAAGCTCGCCCTCATCTCGGTTGCGATCGCGTTCTTCGCTTTCTCGCTCGCGACCTACAAGGGCATCCCGGTCACGCTGATCATCCTGGCCATCCTCGTTCTGGTTTACGGCATCGTCATGAACCGCACCGTTTTCGGCCGCCACATCTACGCGATCGGTGGCAACCGCCACGCCGCCGAACTCTCGGGCATCAAGACCCGCCGGGTCGACTTCTGGCTGTTCGTCAACATGGGCTTCCTCGCCGCTCTCGCCGGCCTGATCTTCACGGCTCGCCTGAACCTCGCCGGCCCGAAGGCCGGTGACGGTTTCGAGCTCGAGGCGATCTCCGCGGCATTCATCGGTGGCGCGGCCGTTCAGGGTGGTGTCGGCACGATCGGTGGCGCCATCATCGGTGGTCTGATCATCGGTGTGCTGAACAACGGTATGTCGATCCTCGGCATCGGCATCGAGTGGCAGCAGGCCGTCAAGGGCCTCGTATTGCTCCTCGCTGTCGCCTTCGACGTCTACAACAAGCGCCGCTCGGCGAACTAGCTCGACGAGCCAGCGCAACACGGCAACGCGGCGGTCGGTTCATCCGATCGCCGCGTTCGTCGTTTCCGCCCGTCTAGCCTGGAGAAGTCCAGGTCTGAAACCGTCCGGGGGAGAGCCGTGCCCGAGATTCTCATCACATCCGAAGCGCTCGACGCGATGATCGCCCAGGGAGCGCAGGTCCGTGTGCTCGACGTGCGGTGGCGCCTCGACCGTTCGGACGGGAGGCCGGACTACCTCGCCGGCCACATCCCCGGGGCCGTATACGTCAGCCTCGACGACGAGCTGGCCGCGCACGGCGAACCGGCCGACGGGCGTCATCCGCTCCCGGATGCTGCGAGCCTCCAGGCGGCCGCTCGCCGCTGGGGGATCAACGACGGCGACACGGTCGTCGTGTACGACGACCTGAAGTCTCTCTCCGCGGCGCGCGCGTGGTGGGTGCTGACCGACGCGGGCCTGGCCGACGTGCGGATCCTCGACGGGGCGCTCCGGGCGTGGACGGCCGCGGGACTGCCCCTCGAAGAGGGCGATGTCGTGCCAGTGCCCGGCTCGGTCGCGCTCTCGACGGGCCGGCTCGCGCAGGTCTCGATCGACGAGGCCGCGGAGCTCGCGGCATCCGGTGCCCTGCTGGACGTCCGGGCGCCCGAACGCTATCGCGGCGATGTCGAGCCGATCGACCCGCGAGCGGGCCACATTCCGGGTTCGATCAGCGTGCCCACGACGGGAAATGTCGACGCGGACGGACGATTCTTGGCGCCCGCGGCCCTACGCGTCCGGTTCGCCGAGGCGGGAGTCGATGCCGCGTCGCCCGTCGCCGTGTCGTGCGGTTCGGGGGTGACGGCGTCGCACGCGTTCGTTGCCCTGCGGCTCGCGGGTCTCACGCCCACCCTGTACCCCGGCTCGTGGAGCCAGTGGTCCAATCATCCGGATCGTCCCGTCGCGACGGGACCGAATCCGGGGTAGCTGCGGGGCTACGGGACGACGACGATCTTGCCGTCGACACCGCGCTCGGTCGCTCGATGCGCTTCTGCCGCGTCCTCGAGTGAGAACGATGGGCCCGCCTCGATCGAGAACACACCCGCGGCGAGCAGAGCCATCGTGACGGGGAACGCCTCGGCGCGCCAGGCGAGTTCTGTCTCTGTCAGGGGAACCGAGCTTCCGCCCGAGAAGGCCCGCAGACCGTAGTCCCCGGCATCCCTTCCGCGCACGATCGTGCCGATGCGGTTGCGGTCGGCGACGAGGTCGAGGGATGTTTCAAGGGCCTCATCCGTGCCGGCAGCATCGAACGCGACGGTGATGCCCTGCGGTGCGGCCTCGCGAACGCGCTCCAGCAGACCCGGGCCGTACGCGACAGGCGTGGCTCCCAGTTCACGCACGCGGTCGAAGCGACGCTCGCTCGCGGTAGCGATCACGGTGGCACCCCAGAGGCGGGCGAACTGGATGGCGGCCTGGCCGACGGATCCGGATCCCGCGTGGAGCAGGAGCGTGTCGCCCGCGCCGACATCGAGCGAGCGGAGCACCTGGTAGGCCGTACCCACCGGGATGCCGATGCCGGCGCCGGTGACGGCTGAGACCGAGGGCGGGCGGGGAATCGCGTTGTGCGCGGCGACCCGCACCTCGCTCGCGTAGGTGCCCGATGTCTCGCGGAATGCAACGGGATCACCGACCCTGAAGCCCTGCACGTCGTCGCCGACCGCGACGACCACACCGGCGCCGTCGCGTCCGACGTGCCGGGGTGACGTCAGCGCGCCGGACGAACGAGCCCCGGCGCGCATCTTCGCATCGATCGGGTTAACGCCCGCCGCCTCGACACGCACGATCAGATGGGCCGGACGAAGCTCGGGTGTCGACGTCTCGGTGACGGTGAGGACCTCGGGTCCGCCGAACTCGGTGTAGACGATTGCGCGGGTCATGGTGATGCGTTCTTCCTCGTCGGGGACGGCGTTCTGTCTCGAGCGTAGACCTCGCGTGGCCGGGCTGGACGGTCAGGAACCCTCGCGCAGAGCCTTCGTGATTCGGGGGAGCGAGACGGGCTCCGCGGTGCCCAAACGTTGCGCGAACAGGCTGACGCGATACTCCTCGAGCAACCAGCGGGTGTGCACGAGGGCCGGCGAAGCATCCGGACGCACGGGGATCGTCCCACCCGCTTCGGCGTAAAGAGCGGCCGCCCGTTCGAACTCCGTCATTCGCTGGCGGTCGCGACCCGGGGTGTCGGCGAGTTCCTCGAGCCGCAGCCGTGCGCCCTCGAGGTACCGGAGCAGATGCGGCAGTCGGGCGGTGCCGGACTGCAGCACGAATCCCGGATAGATCAGGCCCGCGACCTGCGCCCGCACATCGCCGAGGGCACCGAGCAGTGTCATGGCGTTCTGTGCGCGCAGGACCTTATCGACGTTCCGCGCGGTCAGCAGGATGCGGGCGGTCAGCGACACGGTGGCGAACATCGCGTCCACGATCCCGGCCGAGACCGCATCCCGTACGCGCGCGAAATCCTCCGCACTGCGGACCACGCCGGTCGGAGCAACCGTGCGGATCAGCGTGTCGGCTGCCGCCGCGCGACAGTCCTCGATCAGCGCCTTCGCCGAGGCGTACGGAGAGGCGGCGAGGGCGAGTTTCTCGTTCGCGGTCAGATGCTCCTGCACATACGAAACGGGCGAGGGCACCGCGAGCAGCACGAGTCGCCGGATACCGACCCGCAGCGTTCGTTCGGCGGCATCCGGGGTGGTCTCGATGCGGAGCGAAACACTCGCGCCGTCGTCGAGGAGTGTCGGGTAGCCGCGGACGACCCCGCCCGCGACGCGGGTGTCGACGACGGGCGGGAGGTCGCCCAGGTCCCACGTGGTGATTCCCTCGCGTTCGCGGACGGATGCGCCGGTGCTCGGAGACGGCTCGACCAGCGCGGCCGGACCCCCTCCGCGGCGCGGCCTCGCGGTCGACGGTGGAGCGGCGAGACGGGTGGCGACGCTCTCGCGCGCACGGCCCGACAGGGTCTCTTGCAACTCGCGCAGGTCGCGCCCCGACCCGACCGTGCGCCCGCGCTCGTCCACGACACGGAACGTTGGACGCAGGTGCGCGGGAACCCTGTCCATTTCGAAATCATCGGTTGTCACGGGCCGGTTGGCGACGCGCTGGATGAGCTTCGCCAGCGCGGCGGCGAGCGACGTCGGCGGAAGACCCGCGTGGCTCTCGGGGCCCGCGCCCGCGAGGTCGTCGGCGAATTTCGCGGCCCAGTCCGCCGCGGGCACGACGTGCCGGCGGATGAACTTCGGCAGCGCCCGCAGCAGCGCCGTGACCAGATCCGGGCGCAGCCCCGGAACCTGCCAGTCGAACCCGTCGGGGCGCACACTCGCGAGAAGCGCCAGCGGCACGACCACCGCGACGCCATCGTCGGGCGCGCCCGGCTCGAACCGGTAGGCCAAGGTGAGTGTCTGATCGCCCTGGGTCCAGCGGGTCGGGAAGTCCGAGGCATCCGATCGCGCCTCGCCCTCGAGCAGGTCCTGCTCGCGCATCGTGAGGAGTTTCGGTGTGCGTGCGGATGCCTCACGCCACCAGTTCTCGAACGAGCGGACGTCGAATACCTCGGGCGGGATGTGCGCGTCGTAGAACGCGAAAACGGCCTCGTCGCCGGCGAGGATGTCGCGCCGACGCTCGCGCTCTTCTACCCGCTCGAGACGTCGGCGCAGCTCGTCGTTCGCGCGGGCGAAACCCGTCAGGCGTATGTCGATCTTCGACGGATCCCACTCGCCCTCGACCAGCGCGTGCCGGACGAAAAGCTCGCGCGCCCCGGCGCGGTCGATGCGGGCGAACTGCACGCGACGGCGGGGGATGATCTCGACCCCGAACAGCGTGACCTTCTCGTAGGCGACCGCGGCCCCGGCATCCTTCGACCAGTGCGGCTCGCTCACCTGACGTTTCGCGAGGTCGCCCGCGAGGGGTTCGGCCCAGGCAGGGTCGATCGCGGCGACCGTGCGGGCGTAGAGACGTGACGTCTCGACCAGCTCGGCGGCCATGACGGCCTTCGGTCGGGCCTTGCGCAACCCCGAGCCGGGAAAGATGGCGAATCGGATGCCGCGGGCACCGAGATAATCGGGCGCCGGTGCGCGGCGGGCGGGGGTGGCGCCCTTCTGCGTGGCGCGCTCGTCGATCAGGCCGATATGCGAGAGCAGACCGGCGAGGATCGCGCGGTGGATCGCGGCGGGGTCGAGGGCCTGTTCGTCCGTGTCCGTGGAACGGGCACTCTCGCGCCCGGAACGGGCACCTTCGCGACCGGAACGGGCACCTTCGCGCCCAGCGGTCCCTGAGCCTGTCGAAGGGACCAGCGACCGGATCTGCCGGTGTACGTCGAACCACTCACGCACGCGAACGTAGTTGAGGTGCTCGGCCTTGCAGAGGCGTCGGAACGCGCTCGATCCGTTCTCGCGCTGTGCCTCTTGCAGGTGGTTCCAGAGGTTGAGGAGCGCGAGGAAGTCGCTCGTCGGGTCGGCGAAGCGCGCGTGCAGCCTGTCGGCCTCTTCGCGGCGCTCCTCGGGGCGCTCGCGGACGTCCTGGATCGACATCCCGGCCACGACCGGCAGAACCTCGGCGATCGCGCCGGTGCGCTGCGCCTCGATGAGCATGCGGGCGAAGCGCGGGTCGATCGGCATCCGCGCGATGTCGCGTCCGATGCGCGTGAGGCGCGGGGCGCCCTTCCCGGGTTCCACGGCGCCGAGCTCGCCGAGCAGATCGAGCGCGGCCTTGACGCCGCGGGAGTCCGGTGGGGTGAGGAACGGGAACGCCTCGATGTCGCCGAAGCCGAGCGAGAGCATCTGCAGGATGACCGAGGCGAGGCTCGTCCGCAGGATCTCGGGCTCGGTGTACTCGGGGCGCTTCGCGAAGTCGTCGGCGGCATAGAGGCGGATCGCGATGCCGGCGCTCGTGCGTCCGGCACGGCCGGAGCGTTGCTGCGCGGATGCCTGCGACACGGCCTCGATCGGCAGGCGCTGCACCTTCGCGCGGTTGCTGTAGCGCGACATCCGAGCTGTCCCGACATCGATCACGTACCGGATACCGGGCACGGTCAGGCTCGTCTCGGCGACGTTCGTGGCGAGAACGACGCGGCGGCGGACGCCGGCCACGCGCGAGGGTTCGAAGACGCGATGCTGGTCGGCCGACGACAGGCGCCCGAAGAGGGGGAGGACCTCTGTCGGGGCCGCGCCCTGCGCGTAGGCACCGCGGACGGCGTCGGCGGCGTCGCGGATCTCGGCCTCGCCCGGCAGGAACACCAGCACGTCGCCCGGCGCCTCGCGGTCGAGTTCTCGGAGCGCCGCGACGATGCCCGCGACCTCGTCACCCTCGACGTCGTAGGGGCGCTCGTCGATCGGTGCCGTCGTTTCGTCTCGCTGCGCTCGCTCAACGACCGGGGGCTCGTCGGACGTTGAGCGAGCGCCGAGGGCGCGAGACGAAACGTCGTCCTCGACCTCGCCGACGAGAGGGCGGTACCGGATGTCGACCGGGAACGTCCTGCCCGACACCTCGACGATCGGCGCGGGTGTGCCCGAGGCATCCGCGAAGTGTGCGGCGAAGCTCTGCGGGTCGATCGTCGCCGATGTGACGATGACCTTGAGGTCGGGCCGCTCCGGCAGGATCCGCGTGAGGTACCCGAGCAGGAAGTCGATGTTGAGGCTGCGCTCGTGGGCCTCGTCGATGATGATCGTGTCGTAGCGGCGCAGCAGCCGGTCGCGGTGGATCTCGTTCAGCAGGATGCCGTCGGTCATGAGGGCGACGAGGGTCTGGTCGGAGACGTTGTCGGTGAATCGGACCTTGTACCCGACGAGGGTGCCGAGGGGCACCTCGAGTTCTTCCGCGATGCGCTCGGCGATCGTGCGGGCCGCGAGCCTGCGCGGCTGCGTGTGCGCGATGCGCGTGCGACCGAGCTCGAGGCAGATCTTGGGCAGCTGCGTCGTTTTGCCCGACCCGGTTGCCCCGGCGACGATCACGACCTGGTTGCCCTCGATGGCGCGCGCGATCTCTTCCCGGGCGGCGCTGACGGGCAGCTCCGGCGGGAACGAGATCACGGGAATGGGCGCGGGCATAGCCCTCCATCGTATGACGCGAGGGCACCTGTCAGCCGAGGGTTGCGGGCGCGCGCCGGTCGCGCGACCCTAGGATGACCGCATGGGCTCGGAGGGTTTCGCGCGTGTGCGCTTCATCGGATACGCGATTCCGACCGCCCCGGCCATGATCGTGCCCCTCGGCAATCCCGACCGCGGGTCCGCGATGGGCGGCACCTACCTCGGCCTCGGCGACGTGGCGGCGGATGTCGGGGGCAGGCTCTCCGTCATGCGCGCGGCCGTGCACGCGGCCCGCGATGCACTGCCGACGGGCGAGACCGACGTGCTGAACGTCTTCGTCGCCCCCGAGTTCTTCTGGCACGGGCGACAGGGCCCGTACCTCCACGCCACGGGCGCGCCCGACCCCGTCGATCACATCCTCGAGCGTTTGACCGCGGAGTTCCCGCCGGAGGACTACCCGAACTGGGTGTTCGTCTTCGGTACCGCGGTCACCGCGGCCGCGGATGACCCGCGCGAGGTGTTCTCGCGCGCCACGACCACGGTGCGCAACGGTGTCGTCGCCGACCTCGCACACCGCTACCGTCAGGCCGCGGGGGATGACGCCGCGAAGGTCTTCGACATGATCGAGGATTACCTGCAGTGGGGCCACGCGCATCCGGTCGTCCAGGTGCGCAACCGCGCGCTGATCGTGAGCGCCACCCCGCTCGGCTCGGCGGGCGCGACGTTTGCCACTCACGCCGCCACGACCGATAAGGTCTTCGACTCGGCCGAGGACCTCGTGCTCTGGGACGTCACCGGCCGCGAAGACGTCGTGACCGAGCAGATGTCTGCGCATCCCTATGTCGATCTCTCGGCCGGCGACCTCAAGCGCGCCCCGTTCGATGCTCACGCGATCGTGCGGCTGGGGACGGATGCCGGCGGCGCGACCGACATCGCGGTTGAAATCTGCCTCGATCACGCCGATGCTCGTCTGCGCGGCGCGATGTCGCGCACGCGTTGGCCCCACGGAGATGGCGGGATCGACATCCAGATCGTGCCGTCATGCGGTGCGACCCTCGCGCCCGGATCGATCGCGTCAGCCGCGGGCGGCTTCGCGTTCAACGTCGACGGTCAGCTCGCGGTTGGCGACAGCATCCTGCCCGCGGGCTCCGGAGCGGTCTTCGGGGTGCGGAGCGCCTACGGCAACTATGTCGATCCGGCCAACCCGCGCTACCGCGCGCACACGCAGCTCGCGGGCGTTGTGAGCGCCGCAGCGGGGGACGACGGGCGCTCGCCGAGTTCGACGGATGCTCAGCTCGCGCGGTTCGCCGATGACCTCGTGACCGTGGTGCCGGTGGCGGCCCCACCAACGCTCGACACGTTCTTCGCGGGCGGTCCCGGTGCCGTGCACATCTACGGTCTCGAGGCGCCGCCGCCGCTCGGTCCTCGATAGGGCTCTGGTCCTGCTCCGTCAACCCCGTGCCCGAGGTCGGCGCGCTCTCTAGGCTGGGGCGATGACGATTCCCACCATCGCACTCCGTTCCGGCCACGACATCCCCCAGCTCGGCTACGGCGTCTTCAAGGTCCCCGCGGGCGACACCCAGCGGGCGGTGTCCGAGGCGCTGTCCATCGGCTACCGGCACATCGACACCGCCGCGATCTACGGCAACGAAGAGGGCGTCGGTGCCGCGATCGCGGGCTCCGGCATCCCGCGCGACGAACTCTTCATCACCACCAAACTCTGGAACGACCGCCACGACGGTGACCAGCCGAACGCCGCTATCCGCGAGAGCCTCGACAAGCTCGGACTCGAGCACGTCGACCTGTACCTCGTGCACTGGCCCACCCCGGCGGCCGACAACTACGTCCATGCCTGGTCGAAGCTCATCGAGCTGCGCGATGCCGGGCTGACGCGAAGCATCGGCGTCTCGAACTTCGAGATCGCGCACCTCGACCGCATCGTGGCTGAGACCGGCGAGGTTCCCGCCGTCAACCAGATCGAGTTGCACCCGGCACACCAGCAGCGCGAGATCGTCGCGTGGGGCGAGCAGAACGACATGCATATCGAGGCATGGGGACCGCTCGGCCAGGGCAAATACGACCTGTTCGGGCTCGCACCGGTGCACGAGGCATCCGTCGCTCACGACAAGACCCCGGCCCAGGTCGTGCTGCGCTGGCACATTCAGAAGGGCTTCATCGTCTTCCCGAAGTCCGTCCGCTCCGAGCGACTGCGCGAGAACGCGGACATCTTCGACTTCGCGCTCTCGGATGCCGAGATGGACGCGATCGACGCGCTGGACGCGGGCGATGGTTCGGGTCGAGTGAGCGCGCACCCGAACGACGTCAACTAGCCTGCCGGGTCCGGGTGGGCCTCGCGGGCGTTCGCAATTCAGTCCCGCGAGGTCTGGCTCGGAGTCCGCGGCCCGGAATGACGGGCCGAACGGGAGTCGGCGCCACCCGCGAGACTGAATTACGAACGGATCGATCGGGAAGGAGAGCGGATGACCTCCCGCCTCGACGACTCACGCAGTCCCTACCTCCGCGCGCACGCGGGCAATCCGGTCGCGTGGTACCCCTGGGGGCCCGAGGCATTTGCCGAGGCGGCGCGGCGGGATGTGCCCGTTCTCGTGTCCATCGGGTACTCGACGTGCCACTGGTGCCACGTCATGGCGCGCGAGTCCTTCTCGGACGAGGCGATCGCGGCGCAACTGAACGACGGTTTCGTCGCCATCAAGGTGGATCGTGAGGAGCATCCGGATGTCGACGCCACCTATCTCTCCGCGGCCGCGGCATTCACGCCGCACCTCGGCTGGCCGCTGACCGTTTTCGCGACCCCGACGGGCGTCCCCTTCTATGCGGGCACGTATTACCCGCCCGAGGCGCGGCCCCCGGTTCCGGCCTTTCGCGACGTGCTGACGGCGGTTCTCGAGGCGTGGACCGAGCGGCGGGACGAGGTCGAAGGGACGGCGGCTGCGATCGCCGACGCTCTGCGCACCGCGGCGCACGGGGTAGACGGGTCGCTTCCGACGCTCGAGGATCTCGCGGGTGCTGCGCGCGCGGTCGCCGCGGCGGAAGACCCGGCGTACGGGGGCTTCATCTCGGGTGGCGCAGCGGAGGCCCCGAAGTTTCCGATCGCAACGGTCCTCCGATTTCTGCAGGCACTGGGCCTTGCGCAGGTCGAACCCGAGGCGGCAGCGCTCGCCGCGCGCACCGTCCAGACGATGGCCGCGTCGCCGCTGCGGGATACGGTCGAGGGCGGATTCTTCCGCTACGCGACGCGCCGCGACTGGTCGGTGCCGCACTACGAGCGCATGCTCACGGACAACGCGCAGCTGCTCGACGCCTCCGTCAGCGCGGGTGAGGACGCCGTGGCCGCGGGTATCGCTTCGTTCCTGATCGATGTGTTGCAGCAGGCATCCGGTGGTTTCGGCGCCGCCCAGGACTCCGAATCCGTGATCGAGGGTCAGCGGAGCGAGGGCGGGTACTACGCACAGGATGCCGCGGGCCGGGCACGCCTGTCGCCGCCCGCCGTCGACGGGAAGGTCGTCACGGGCTGGAACGGCCTGGCCATCGGTGCGCTTGCCCGTGCCGGAGCCCGCCTCGGTGAGCCGCGCTGGATAGAAGCGGCTGCGCGCGCGGCAGAGGACGTCATTCAGAACAACCTGCGCGCGGACGGCACGCTCGTCCGCGCCTCGCTCGATGAGATCCCCTCGCGCGCCCCGGCCGTGCTGGCCGACTACGGCCAGTTCGCATCGGGCCTGCTGGCGCTCTCGGTCGCGGCGGCCGAGCCGGCGTACGCCGTGGCCGCGCGAACACTCGTCGATCTGTGTGTCGATCCCGAAACCCACGCCGTGCGGGCGCCCGGCGGTGGTGACTCCGTGCTGACCGCGCAGGGGATCACCGCGGCGGGCGAAGGATCGGATGGCGATGAGCCCTCGGGTGACGCGGCGATCGCGGGAGCGTGCCTGGACCTCTGGCTGCTCGGGGCGGGCGAGGAGTATCGTGCCCGAGCATCCGGAATCGTTGCCTCACGGGTCGCCGAGGCGTTCGGCCGGCCGCTCGGCTACGGTGCGCTGCTCGCCGTCGCGGGGGGATTGGCGGCGGCCCCGCGACAGATCGTCGTCGTTTCGGATGACATCGACGACCCCCTCGCGCGTGCGGCGCGGGCCGCCACCGCCGACGTGGTGGCGATCGTGCCGGTGCACCGAGCAGCGCAGTTCGCGGGCGCGGGATTCTCCTTATTCGAGGGCAAGGCGCTCAGTGACGGGCGGCCGACCGCATACGACTGTCGGGCGTTCGTCTGCCGGCTTCCGACGACGGATCCGCGGGATCTGTCGGACTGAGAGTCGCTACTCGCTCGGTGCGATGGCGCTGCTGAGCCGGCGGAACGCCGAGGCGACGGCATCGCGATGCTCGGGCTGGAGGCCGCCGAGCGCGTCCGCGCGGTGCCCGCGCGAGGTGGCGAAGGCGGCGCGCACGGGGGAGTCATCCGGAATCGTCGCGGTGAGGCGGATGCTGCGGCGGTCGGATTCGTGGGGCCGGCGTGCCAGGTACCCGCGGGACTCGAGCCGGTCGATGAGCGCCGTCGTCGCCGCGGTTGAGATGGCGAGCGTGCGGCTGATCTCACTCGGCCGCACGAGCGCGTCGGCTTGCTCGGCGGCAAGCAACAGGCGCAGGACGACGATGTCGTTGGTACCCAAGCTCAGGATGCCGCGCAACTCGCGTTCTTCGCTCGCCAGTGCCGCCTCGAGGTCGTGGAGCGCGTCGAGTGGGTCGCTGGGGGCGTCGGCGGGCACGGCGGGCCCCCTCTCAGCGATGGACGAACGTGCGAAGCCCACAGCCTACGGCAGATTAGCTCCCGTATTTAGCTAAATAAACGAGATACTTGGCGTGCTAGCGGAATGTTGTCAGAACGACCGCCGCGAGCGCGACGCTCAGTGCGACGACGCCCATGCCGGTCGCGGCCGTCAAGCCCAGACGCGCCATGCGCGGCTGGCGGCGCATCAAGGTTTCGCTCGAGCGGCGTCCGAGTGCCGCCTTGGCGTCGCTGAGCTCGAGATAGCGGCCGACGGGCTCGCCCCGCGCATCGGTCGCGACAAAACCCCCGAGCACCTCGTCGATGCAACCCAGGAAGTTCCCGCCGCGGTTGCCCGCGATCAGACCGGGCCCGACCGATACCCACACCGTGCGCATCCGTGACGGCGCGATGGGCGGTTCGACGAGTGCCATTGACCCTCCCGGAGCGCACATGCGACGTGCGTAGAGCACAGTGCATAGAACGGATAGTTACTAGGCAAGCTACCTAATTCTCCGCGGACGGCCGGACCCGACACGCGGATCAAATCCAGCTGAACATCCAGTTGTGCAAACGCCAGAACTCGTAGGGCACCTCGATGGCCGTCCAGAGCGGATACCAGAACACCGAGACAGCAACGGCAACGAGCAGGAATGCCGCGACCGCGCCCTGACCGCTCGTGCGTCGGTCGGTCGGCGCATCCGATGGCCCAGCTATCCGGCGCAGCGAGAGCACGAGGGTGAGGATCAGAAACGGCACGATCACGATCGTGTAGAACTGGAAGATCGTGCGCTCGGGGTAGAGCAGCCAGGGCACATATGTCGCCGCAACTCCCGTGAGCACGAACGCCACCCGCCAGTCGCGTGAGCGTCCAGCGCCCGGCCAGATCAGACGCACCGCGAGAAACACGATCGCGGCGACTCCCGCGTACCAGATCAGCGGGTTCGGGATGCTCGAGATCGCCTGCACGCAGCCGCCCGCCATGTCGCATCCATCCACGCCCGCGTCGGTCTTCTGCCAGTACATCGACGTCGGGCGGAGGAGCAGCGGCCATTGCCAGGCGGGAGAGGCGTACGAGTGCCCGCTCGTCAAGCCCACGTGGAAGTTGTAGATCGCCTGGTGATAGTTCCCGAGCGCGAGAAGTGGATTCGCATCCGAATCGCGGTCATACCCGCCCTCGGTGACCAGCCAACCGGTCCAGGTTGTCAGGTAGGCGATGGCCGCTACCGGTACGAAGAGGAGGAACGTCACGGGCCCCTGCCGGAGCGCGGCATCCGGAAGCCACCGCCGGATCCCGGCGCGTCGTCGTGCCAGGGCATCGATCACGATGAGGTAGATGCCCAGCGCCGCCAGGACGTAGAGGCCCGACCATTTCACTGCGGTCGCGGCACCGAGCGCAACGCCGGCGGCCAGGATCCACGGACGCGACCACAGCACCGGTCCCCAGCTCGAAGGGTCGTCGCCGGATGCTGCGAGCGCGATTCGGGTCTGCACCCTGTCGCGATCGATCAGGACGAACCAGAACGCCAGCAGCACGAAGAGCATCAGGAAGCCATCGAGCAGAGCGACTCGGCCGAGGACGATCCCGAGCCCATCCACGGCGAGAAGGAGTCCGGCGATGCAGGCCCAGACGGTCGAACCCGTCAGGCGGCGGGCGATGAGAATCAAGACCAGCACGGCCGCGGTACCCGCAAGGGCGGCCGCAAAGCGCCATCCCCAGGCCGTGTCCGCGCCGAAGACGCCATAGCCGAGTGCGATGAGCCACTTGCCGAGCGGGGGATGCACGACGAAGCTGCCATCCGTGAGGAAGCCCATCGTGTCGCCGGCGAGGAATGCTGTGTCGGCTCCGTCGGGCCACTTCGACTCGTAGCCGAGTCGGGAGAGTGTCCAGGCATCCTTCGCGTAGTACGTCTCGTCGAAGACCAGCGCGTGCGGATGTCCCAGGTTGAACAGACGCAGCACCGCCGCGAGCAGCGTCACCAGGGCGGGTGCCAGCCAGTGCCAG
This sequence comes from Microbacterium sp. HM-570, assembly GCF_054165885.1. Lineage (NCBI taxonomy): Bacteria > Bacillati > Actinomycetota > Actinomycetes > Micrococcales > Microbacteriaceae > Microbacterium > Microbacterium sp. HM-570. Next base: position 960,547 of record NZ_CM135111.1, on the reverse strand, counting down.
AGCCCACCGACCGCGGGTCGGGTCTGGAGCCAGAGCCCGAGTCGTTCGAACACCGTGCGTTCGAACACCGTGGGGCGCGCGAGGGGCAGCAGCGGGTCGGTGGGGGTGGGGCCGGTGCGTTCGGGGTCGAGGTCGCTGGCCGGCTGCACGCGACAAGCCTATGGGCGCCGACGGTGATGTCCGGCGCAACGGGCCTACGTACATCTGAAAGGAACGAAGGGGGTCGGCGGCCCGCAAACGCGGCGTGTCGGGCGGTTCAGGGGGCGTCGTTCCTTTCAGATTTACGGGTGTGCTGAGTAAGGGTGCGAAACTGACCGGATGCTGATCCTCGCCGCGACCCCGATCGGAAACCTCGGGGATGCCTCGCGTCGACTGGTCGAGGCGCTCGAGGCCGCGACGATCATCGCCGCCGAGGACACCCGCACCACCCAGCGTCTGCTCGCGGGCCTCGACATCACTAACCGCCCCCGGCTGATCGCCCTGCACGACCATAACGAGAAGCAGCGCGCCGCCGAGATCATCGACCTCGCGGCCGAGCAGGACGTGCTCGTCCTGAGCGACGCGGGCATGCCGACGGTGAGCGACCCGGGGTTCGGTCTCGTCGCCGAGGCGGCGGCCCGGGGCGTGACGGTGACGGCGCTCCCCGGACCGAGTGCTGTGCTCACGGCGCTCGCCGTGGCGGGGCTGCCGACAGATCGCTTCACGTTCGAGGGCTTTCCCGGGCGCAAGCAGGGTGAGCGCCGCTCGGCATTCACGGCGCTCGCGCGTGAGCCTCGCACGATGGTGTTCTTCGAGGCCCCGTCCCGCATTGCCGCGACCCTCGCCGACATGGCCGGTGTCTTCGGCTCCGATCGCCCCGCCGCCGTGTGCCGCGAGCTGACGAAGATGTACGAAGAGGTCAAGCGCGGCGGACTCGCCGAGCTCGCGGAGTGGGCCGAGGGTGGCGTGCGCGGCGAGTGCGTCATCGTGGTCGGTGGGGCCTCGAACGCCAGGCCCCCGCTCGCCGAGGCCGTCGCCCAAGTGCTCGAACTCGTCGCCGCAGGCGGACGGATGAAGGATGCGTGTACCGAGGTCGCTGCCGCTACCGGACACGCCTCGCGCGAGCTGTATCAGGCGGCCCTGGGTGCGAAGTCCGACGCGAAGCCGAAGTCCGACGCGAAGCCGAAGTAACGTGGCCCGCATGAGCCGCCGGGGTGGGGTCGCCCTCCTTCTGATTACCGGACTGCTCCTCGCCGGATGCGTCCCTGAGCCCGGTGACGCGGGCCCGGGCGGGATGCCGACTGTCGAGACATCCGCTTCCGTGTCACCCACTCCGTCGGACGCGGCGATCGCTGTGTCGGATGATTGCGGTGACGTGCTGACCGATGCCGAACTCAGCGAGCTGACGGGGCAGAAACAGTACCTCGCGCCCACGGTGCCCTCGCTCGAGGCGCTACCCGGACCCCTCGCTCGCGAGACAGCGGCGGGGGCCGACGAAACGCTGGCGTGCCTGTGGTGGATCGAAGACGTGTGGGAGAGCACGCTCCCGCTCTTTGTCTTCCGCACCAGCGCCGGGGCGCAGAGCGCGCTCATCGACGGGCTGCGGACCTCGACCCTCTATACGGAGACGACGATCGGCGGCGAGCTGGCCTTCACCTCGACGTTCTCGGACGAAGTATCCATCAACCAGCTCGTCTACGTTTTCGTGGAGGATGTCTGGATCGCGCTGGTCGCACCTGTCGAACCCGATGTGGCGCGCGCTGTCGCGGGCGGAGCATTGACGGCCATCGCCGGCTGAGTGCCACGGCGTGGCCCGCTGCCCCGGCTGTCGTCACACCGCGGAGCCGCCGCATCCGTCCCGCCTAGAATCAACGGGTGACTTCCGGCCGTTCGTTCTACATCACCACCCCCATCTACTACCCGAGCGACGTGCCCCACATCGGGCACGGGTACACGACGGTGGCGGTCGACGCCCTCGCGCGCTGGCACCGCCAGGCGGGCGATGACACCTGGATGCTCACGGGCACCGACGAGCACGGTCAGAAGATGATCCGCGCGGCGGCGGCGAACAACGCCACCCCGCAGGAGTGGGTCGACAAGCTCGTCACCGAGTCGTGGTTCCCCCTGCTCGAGACTCTCGACATCGAGAACGACGACTTCATCCGCACGACGCAGGAGCGCCACGAGACCCGTGTGCAGACGTTTCTGCAGGCGATCTACGATCGCGGCTACATCTACGCGGGCGAGTACGAGGCGCTGTACTGCGTCGGGTGTGAGGAATTCAAGCCCGAGTCCGAGATCGTCGACGGCACCGGCCCGTTCGAGGGGCTCAAGGTCTGCGTCATCCACTCCAAGCCGCTCGAGCTGTTGCAAGAGAAGAACTACTTCTTCAAGCTCAGCGAGTTCGCCGACCGGCTGCTCGAGCTCTACCGCGACGAGCCCGACTTCGTGCGCCCCGAGTCGGCGCGCAACGAGGTCATCTCGTTCGTTCGCAGCGGGCTGAAGGACCTCTCGATCTCGCGTTCCACGTTCGACTGGGGCATCGAGGTGCCGTGGGATGCCTCGCACGTCATCTATGTGTGGGTCGACGCGCTGCTGAATTACGCAACGGCGGTCGGTTACGGCGCGGATCCCGAGACGTTCGAGCGCCGCTGGCCGGCGTACCACGTGGTCGGAAAAGACATCCTGCGCTTCCACGCCGTGATCTGGCCCGCCATGTTGATGGCCGCTGGGCTCGACGTGCCGCGCGGCGTGTTCGCACACGGCTGGCTGCTCGTCGGCGGCGAGAAGATGTCGAAGTCGAAGCTCACGGGCATCGCGCCCACCGAGATCACGGATGTGTTCGGCTCGGATGCCTATCGGTTCTACTTCCTCTCGGCCATCGCGTTCGGGCAGGACGGGTCGTTCTCGTGGGAAGACCTGTCGGCGCGGTACCAGGCCGAGCTCGCGAACGGCTTCGGCAACCTCGCCTCGCGCTCGATCGCGATGATCGAGAAGTACTTCGCCGGCGTCGTGCCGCCCGCGGGCGAGTACACCGAGGGCGATCTCGCCGTGCAGAAGATCGTCGCGGATGCCGCGGCCACCGCCGACGCCGCGATCGAGCGGTTCCGCATCGACGAGGCGATCGCCGCGATCTGGACGATCGTCGACGCGCTCAACCTCTACATCACCGAGAACCAGCCGTGGGCTCTCGCCAAGGACGACGCCCAACGCGAGCGCCTCGGCACCGTGCTGTACACGGCCGCCGAGGGCCTGCGCGCGCTCGCTGTGCTGCTCTCGCCCGTCACTCCCGAGTCCACCGAGAAGCTCTGGATCGCGCTCGGCGCGGCCGAGAGCATCGGCCGTCTGCGCGACCAGCCGATCCGCGAAGCGGGAACCTGGGGCGTCCTCCGTCCCGGCGCGAGCGTCAATGGTCTCGCGCCCCTGTTTCCGCGCGTCGAGCAGAGCGTGTGAGCGACCCGTCACAGTACGTGCGAGAGCGCACGCAAGAGGGGCGCCGCGACATCCGGTACCCGGATGCTCCCGAACCGCTGAACGTCGCGGTCTACGACAACCACTGCCACCTCGAGATCCAGGACGGCGAGGGCATGAGCCTCGACGAACAGCTCGAGCGCGCCGTCGAGGTCGGTGTAATCGGGGTCGTGCAGGCCGGCGGCGACATCGAATCCAGCCGCTGGTCAGCCTGGGCCGCAGCTTCGCACCCGCGCGTGCTCGCCGCCGTCGCGATCCACCCGAACGAGGCTCCCGCGTACGCGGCGGCCGGCCGGCTCGACGAGGCGATCGGCGTGATCGACGAACTCGCCGAGCAGCCCCGTGTGCGCGCGATCGGCGAGACCGGGCTCGACTTCTTTCGCACCGACGAGTCGGGTCTGCCGGCGCAGTTCGAGAGTTTCGAGGCGCATATCGCGCTCGCGAAGAAGCACGATATCGCGATGCAGATCCACGACCGTGATGCTCACGAAGCCGTGCTCGAGACCCTCGAGCGGGTCGGTGCACCGGAGCGCACGGTGTTCCACTGCTTCTCGGGCGACGACGTCATGGCGCGAATCGCCGCGGAGCGCGGCTACTACCTCTCGTTCGCGGGCAACGTCACGTTCAAGAACGCCCAGAACCTGCGCGACGCCCTTGCGGTCACCCCGCGCGAGCGGATCCTGGTCGAGACGGATGCTCCGTTCCTGACCCCCGTACCGCATCGAGGCCGCCCGAACGCGCCGTACCTGATTCCGGTCACGGTTCGGTTCATGGCTGCCGAGCTCGCGGTGGACGTCGACGAGCTCTGCGCTCAGCTCGCGTCGAACACCCTCGCTGTGTACGGCGAATTCTGACTCGTCGTTTCGTCTCGCTGCGCTCGCTCAACGACCGAGGCTGGGCCGGTCGTTGAGCGAGGACGCGTAGTGACCGAGGCTGGGCCGGTCGTTGAGTGAGGACGCGTAGCGACCGAGTCGAAACGTCAGCGCGCGCGGGCAGCCTTCGCGGCCGCGCGATCGTCGGCCGCCGCGGTGAAGAGGGTCTCGGTCTGCTCGAGCTCCATGCCCTTGGTTTCGGGGATGCGCAACAGAACGTAGAAGAACGACAGTGCCGCGAAAACCGCGTACATCAGGTACGTGATCGGCAGCGACCATCCGGACATCGCCGGGAAGCTCACCGTGATGAGGAAGTTCGCGATCCACTGCGCACCCGCCGCGACGCCGAGCGCCTTGCCACGGATGCGGCTCGGGAAGATCTCACCGAGGAGCACCCACACGAGCGGGCCCCACGAAGCACCGAACCCGATCACGAAGAGGTTCGCGGCGACCAGGGCGATCGGTCCCCACGCGCCGGGAAGCGACACTTCTCCATCCACCGTCTCGGCGAAGGCGAACGCGAGGGCCATCGTCCCGAGCGAGACCGCCATCAGCACCGACCCGGTCATCAGGATCGGCTTGCGCCCGACGCGGTCGACCAGGACGATCGCCACGATCGTCACCGCGACGTTGGTGACGGACGTGATCACACCGATCAGCAGCGAGTTCTGTTCGGTGAAGCCCACGGCCAACCACAGCGTCGTCGAGTAGTAGAAGATCACATTGATGCCGACGAACTGTTGGAAGACCGACAGGATGATGCCGGTCCAGACGATCGGCTGGAGACCGAGCGCCTTGCCGCGGAGCGATACGCCCCGCGACTTCTTGTCTTCCTGGATCTTCTGGTCGAGCTCGCGCATGGTCTGCTCGAGGTCGGCCTCGGGCACCAGTCGTGCGTACACCGCGCGCGCCTCGTCGTAGCGGCCCTTCGCGATGAGGAAGCGGGGGGACTCCGGCATCGTGAACGCCAGCACACCGTAGACGAGCGCCGGGATGGCTTCTACGAGCAGCATCCACCGCCACGCCTCGAGCCCGAACCACAACTGTGACGAGGCGCCACCCGCAACTCCCGCGAGAACGGCGTTGGAGAGCAGGGCGCCGAAGATGCCGAGCGTGATCGCCAACTGCTGGAGGGAACCCAGCGTGCCACGGATCTGCCGAGGAGCGACCTCGGCGATGTAGGCGGGCGCGACGACGGAGGCGATGCCGATGCCCAGGCCGCCGATGAAACGCCAGACGGTGAGGTCGATCGCGCTGAAGGCGAGTCCCGAGCCGATCGCGCTCGCGAAGAACAGCACGGCGCCGACCATCATGACCCGCAGGCGACCCCAGCGGTCGCTCAGGACGCCCGCCAACACCGCGCCCAAAGCGCAGCCCAGGAGAGCGATCGCGACGACGAAGCCCGTCACGACATCGTTGAGGCCGAACTGGTTCTCGATCGAGGCGACAGCGCCGTTGATGACCGAGGAGTCGAAGCCGAAGAGAAAGCCGCCGACGGCCGCTGCTATCGACAGCGCCACCGCCCTGCGCCCGAACGGGCTCTTCATCGAGAACGCTTGCGTGGGGATGGCTCCGGTGCTCACGACCGACACATTACCCCCGCGGGCGATGGGCAGGACGCATCACCACCAGGGCGATTCCTCCCTCAGCCGGGGATCGCCGCCAGCCACGCCAGCAGGAGGGAGCGCGCGTTGCCGGCATCGATAGCGGAGTCCGGGAGCGCGGCGAGAGCCTCGGCTGCCTCGGCCGCCGCGTCGCCCGTGCCCAGTGCGGCGTAGGCGAGCACGTAGTCGCCCAGGGCGCCGTCGAAGGCCTCCGCGCCGCCCGCCTCGGCGACGTTGAGATCGACGCGCCCGGGATTCTCGCCGAGATACGCGTACCCGATCGGTGACACCGGGATCAGCTGAATTCCGAGGATCGCGGATGGCTCGGCGCTGAACCACGTCGCATAGTCGCGCTTGCCACCCCACGTAAGCGACACCATGCCGTGCGCAAAGTCGGCGGCGCCGGGGATGCCGGACAGGTCGGGTTCGAGCCACAGGGTTCGCGCGGCAAAAGCTTCGGCCGACAGCATCCAGGTCGCCTGATCCCGCAGAGCGTCATCGCCCGTCACCTCAGCCCAGAGCCCGAGAGCGTTCCAGGCCATGACAGCCTCGGAGGACGACTCCTGGTTGTTCCCGTCGGCGAACGGCGCGAGCCCGGAAGCCCACGAGTGCCCGCGGTACGGGTCGAAGTGTCGCAGGGAGGGCAGGGCGGCGTCGTCGCCCGCGGCGATGTCCGCGGCGAGCGCCGAGATCACCGGGCGCAGGGTCTCGATCCGGTCCGGCTCGAGCGTGCCAAGCGCCGCAGCCGCCGACAGGAAGTATCCGTAGTGGAAGTGGTGATCGTTGGCCTGCTCCGAGCCGAACGAGGGCGTCAACCCGACGACGGTGCGCAGCGTCGGGTCGTATACGAAGCAGCGCGTTTCGCGCACGTCGCAGCCCGCCGGGTCCATCCACTCCGCCATTTCAGTCCAGAGGCGGTCTGCGCCCTCTCGAGCCAGGTCCTCTTCGCCGAGGCTCTGCGCGAGCAAGGCGAGGGAGCCTATCCGCGCCAGGGCCTTGCCGCCGCCGTAGGTATCGGAGGGGAGCGGGGGCGTAGCGGCCAGGTCTTCGCGGAGGGCGACGACGATCTCTGCGCGCGCCTCCGCGTCGGCGCCGCCCAGATCGAAGGACGCGGTGGGTGTCAGTCGCGGCACGCTCTGACTGAGTTCGGCGGTTGCGCAGGCTATGGCCGTTCCGTACGCCGTGTCGAAGGTGCCGAGGCCGCACGAATCGTCGACGTGGTGTCCGGGCGAGGGCACCAGGATCGTCGATCCCTCGTCGGCGTAGATCATCCGGGTGGTGACGGTCTCGTCCTCGAGGGTGAAGGATGTCTCGACCCCGGCGATCGGCTCACCCAGCGCGTCCGCCCATGCCTCGATGGTCGAGTCCGCGGGTACCGCGAACCATTGCGCGCTGTCGCCGCCGCGAAGACGCACGCTCGAGCCGTCCACCTCGGCCGTGGGCGCAAACACGCCATAGGTTCGTCCGTTCGCCGTCACGCTCCAGGTGCCCGCGCTCTCAGCGACGAGTGGTGTCGGTGCGGAGAGGGCCGTGTCGCGCGCCGCGGTAAACCCCACGACAGGCCATCCTTCGGCGATGGTGACCTCGCCGACCGCTCCGCCGTCATCCCCGTACTCCAGTGTCACCGACACCGGGTCGTACCGCGTGGCCACGAAAGACGTACCCTCGGTCGCGATTGCCAGACCTTCGCCGGCGGATGCCGCGATCGTCGTCGCGGTGACCGCGACATCCGGCAGTTCGAGCGAGAACGTCGAGCCCGTGGCGCGGAAGGCGAGCGGGTACGGGTAGACGGCCGTCGGTTCGTCACCGAACACGAGGCCGGAGTACCAGCGGTTCGTCGGAGGGACGTCGCCGTCGGCGAGACGCATCGTGACGCCCGTGGCCAGCTCGCGTTCGGGGAGTGGCCCCCAACCGGCAGCACTGGCGCCCGCTTCGCCGTTCGCCTCGCCGGAGGATGCATCGTCGGGAGAAACAAGAGAACACGCAGTCAGTCCCGCTACGAGCACCGCCACGAGCACGCCGATCTTCGCCGCGGCGAGCCCGCCGCGGCGAAGCGCGTGCGTCACAGGCCGACTTTTCGCAGCAGGTCGCTGACGGCATCCGTGATGCCGGCGAGCGGACCGTCGTCGCGCAGCTCGACGGTCGCCTCGACGGGAGTACCGGGCTGGAACGGCCCCGTCGTCAACGCGCCCGTGAGGTCGTCGCTTTCGATCCGGAGCGTCGAGAGAGCTTGACCGTCGACCGTGGTGACCTGGATGGCGGTCACCTCACCGGTGAGGGTGGATTGATTCGGTAGGCGGAGGTCGACGCTGCTCCCCACCTCCATGCGGCCATAGTCGCGCGCGGTGAGGACGAACTGGGCCTCGACGAACAGGCTGCCGGCGCGGTCGACGGTTGCGAGCACGCCGCCCGCCTGCGCGTATCCGCCCTGCGGAACGTCCACGGACGAGACGACGCCGTCGACGGTGGAGACGAGCGTGGCTGTGCCCTCCGCGTCGATATCGGCGGTCGTGGTGACCGCGCCCGCGTCACCGTCCGCGGTGGCGAGATCACGTTGAAGGGCGAGGCTGCGCACGGTGAAGAGCGGCTGCCCCGCCACGACGTTGTCGCCTTCCTCGACGAGCTGGTCGATGACGATGCCCCCGAAGTCGGTTCCGACGGGATAACGCTGCGACACGAGCATGGCGCTCGCGCTCTGCGCGTGGTGCTGGCGCTGGTTGAACACCAGCGTGAGGGCCGCGACGATCGCGAACGTGACGATCAGTCCAGCGACGAGGCGCAGCCTGTTGCCCCAGGTCATCGGTCAGCTCCAGCTGCAGCACCGATGCCGGCACCGACGAGTTGTGCTTCGGCGCGCGCTCGGCGGGCCTCGGCGCGTGTGCGGGGCACCGCGGCGGTCGTTGACGGCATGGAACTCGGCGTGGTCTTCCCGGGTGCCGCGGCCGGGCTCAGAAGAGCCGGCGGCACCAGGACCGGAAGATCCGCGCCCGGTCGTCTGGCGCGCTCCGGCGCCGGTGCAACGGCCGACGGGCGGACGGATGCTGCGCCGCTCGGACGTGAGACGACGGTCCGCGCGATCGGTGGCAAGACGGGTGCGAGGCTTGCGAGGTCGCGTGGTTCCTGACGCTTGATCCAGCGCGACTCGCGGGAAACCGCGATCAGGAAGGCGCCCAAGATGAGGGTGTTGGTCGCGTTCCACGCGGTGGCCAGCGTGAACGTCTCGTTCTGTGTGTCTCGCCAGATTGCCACGACGGTCGTCAGGGCCAGGAAGACGAAGAACATCATCTGCGGCAGAACGAAGTTGAACGGGGAACGTCTCGTCGACGAACCCGTCACATGCCAACCGACATCCTTGCCCGTGATGACGTTCGCGAGCGCCTTGGTGTAGATCGGGAACGAGACCGTCGCGAGGGTGAGTGTCTCCCACTTGAACGAACCGACGGCGAACCAGGCCAACAAGACCTGCATCACGTAGAAACCGGCGTAGTACAGGGCCCAGGTCGCGACGCTCAGCTCCATGGTGACGGGGCGCAGATCGAAGTAGATCTCGAGCGGCGGGACGAGCAGGAGCAACAGCGGCGAGATTCCGGTCAGGTAGAAGCTGGCTGTGACGAGGTATTGGATGCGCTGATCCATCGTCAAGCGGCGCTTCGGGCTGAACGGGTTGTACCGGAGCAGGATCTCGAACCCGCCCGTCGCCCAGCGCAGCTGCTGCTTGCTGTAGGCCTCCACCGTCTCGGGGGCATCGCCGATCGCCAGCACGTCGGGAATGAAGACCGAGCGCCAGCCGTTCTCGTGCAGTGTCAGCGTGGTCCAGACGTCCTCGGACTTCGAGTCTGTGTAGAGGCCGCCGATCTCGTCGATCGCGCTCCGCCGGAAGATGACGTTCGTGCCCACGCAGAGCGCGGCGTTGAATCGGTTGCGACCGGGCTGCACGAAGCGGTAGAAGACGCTCTGCATGTACGCCGCACCCCGCGCGATGACCGTGTGGAGATTGCCGTACACCTGAGGCGTCTGCACGAACGCGACCTTCTCTTCGATGAAGAACGGCAGCGTCTCGATCAGGAAGCGGGGCGAGGGAACGAAGTCGGCATCGAGCACAACGAAGTAGTCGCCCTTCGCGAGCGTCAGCGCGTGGTTGATGTTTCCGGCCTTCGCCCCGTGGGACTCGAGGCGGCGGACGTAGCGCGCGCCGAGCTCTGCGGCGAGCGCGCGCACCTCGTCGGAGTGGCCGTCATCGAGCACCCATGTCAGGTGGCGGCCTTCGATAGCGAGTGCTGCCGTGACCGTGCGGCGGATGACGCCGAGGTCTTCGCCGTAGGCGGTGATGAGCACGTCGATGTCGACGGGGCGTGCGTCGAGCACCAGCCGGTCATCCGGTCCGCGCAGCCGCGCCGCCGCGTCGTGGAACGCGAAGCTGCGGGGCTCACGAGCGCCGGAGAGAATCGTCCACATCGACAGCAGGGCGTGGAAGACGAGAATCGACTCGGCGATGATCACCATCGTGTACGGGATCGGATCACCGCGCTGCGCGGGGCTGAGCAGGAACGTCGAGTAGAGCAGGATGCCGATCGTCGCGATGATGACGACGAGCGTCATGACCGGGGTCGGGCCGCTGCGCGCCGCGGCGTGCTGGTCGTATGCGTTGGTGCGCAGAGCGCGTTGGTCGGCGCGCGAGGCGAACTCGAGCCGGCTATCGACCGGCTCGCGGTCAGCGGAGGGGGCGGACGGCGCCGCCGCGGGCAACGACGGACCCGGATCGAGCGCCTCGGGCAGCGAAACGGGGTCCGGCGTGGATATCGGTGTCGGTGCCGGTGTCGGTGCGCCCTGAAGCGCAAGAACCTCCGCGCGTGTTCGCGCCTGAGCGATCTGATAGACCGGAGCGAGCGCCTGATCGCCGTGGCGGGATCGCTCGTCGTCGCCCCTGCGTTGCTTTTCCTGCGCGCGCGTCTCAATGACGATCGCCATACGTCCCCCAGCTGTCTCGCTCTTCCCCAGTGCGATAGCGACGTCATCGGCGCTTACGGACAAAAGATGCCCGTCGTGAGCGGCTTTCCCCAGCCACTCGTCCTCTACCGTACCTGCTCCCGTGCGAGAACGGACCGCCGCGATGTGAACATCGTGTGACGATCCGCGGGAGCCCACGGCCTAGGCTGGGCGCATGTCGGTGACACTCCTCGGCGCATCCGAGATCCGCCGACTCGCGGCCGAGCTCGACGTGACGCCCACCAAGAAGCTCGGGCAGAACTTCGTCGTCGACGCCAATACCGTGCGTCGGATCGTGCAGATCGCCCGCGTCACAGAGCACGACCGGGTCGTCGAGGTCGGACCCGGGCTCGGGTCTCTGACGCTTGCGATCCTGGAGGCCGGGGCATCCGTCACCGCCGTCGAGATCGATCATCGTCTCGCGGCTCGTCTGCCCGAAACGGCGACGGCACACGGGGTAGCCGATGGCGCGCTCACCGTCGTCGATGCCGACGCCCTGCGGGTGACGGAGCTCCCCGGGGACCCGCGCGTGCTCGTTGCCAACCTGCCCTACAACGTCTCGGTGCCCGTGCTGCTGCACCTGCTCGAACACTTTTCGGGGCTCGAACGCGGCGTGGTGATGGTGCAGTCGGAAGTGGGGGAGCGGCTTGCGGCGCCCCCCGGGGCGAAGGTCTACGGTGCGCCGAGCGTCAAGGCGGCCTGGTACGGAAAATGGCGGCTGGCCGGAATGGTGTCGCGTCAGGTGTTCTGGCCCGTGCCGAACGTCGACTCCGTGCTCGTCGCCTTCGAGCGCGACGCGCAGCCGCGGGGAAGCGACGACGACCGGCGCGCGGTGTTCGCCATCGTCGATGCCGCATTCCAACAGCGACGCAAGATGCTCCGTCAGGCGCTCGCTGCGGTGCTCGGCGGGAGCGCTGCGGATGCCTCGGCGATCCTCACGGCGGCGGGCGTTGCTCCGACGGCACGAGGCGAAGAGCTCGGCATCGACGAGTTCGAGCGCATCGCCGCCGCTTTGCGCAAAGCAGCGCCGGGATCCGTGGGCATCGCTAGCCTGGACGGATGAGCGACAGCGTCAGGTTTCCTCCCGCATACGAACTCCACCGCCCCTACGTGGCGGCGGAAGACCGTTACAGCAACACCGATTACCGCCAGGTCGGCACCTCCGGCCTGTACCTTCCGCCGATCTCTCTCGGCCTGTGGTGGAACTTCGGCGACAACATCCCGTTCGACAACCAGCGCGCGCTCCTGCGCGGCGCGTTCGACCGTGGCATCACGCACTTCGATCTGGCGAACAACTACGGCCCCCCGTACGGCACCGCCGAGACGAACTTCGGACGGATGATGCGGGAAGACCTCGCGCCGTACCGCAATGAACTCATCATCTCGTCGAAGGCCGGCTACGACATATGGCCGGGTCCCTACGGCAACCACGGTTCGCGCAAGTACCTGATCGCGTCCGCCGAAGAGTCGCTCACGCGAATGGGTCTCGACTACGTCGACATTTTTTATTCGCACCGCGCGGATGCGGTGACGCCCATCGAGGAAACCGTGGGTGCGCTCGACACCCTGGTGCGTCAGGGCAAGGCGCTTTACGTCGGCATTTCGTCGTACAGCGCGGAGCGGACGGCCGAAGCCGTCGCGGTGGCGCGCTCGCTCGGGACGCCGCTCGTCATCCACCAGCCGTCGTACTCGATTCTGAACCGGTGGATCGAGGACGGCTTGACGGGCGTGCTCCGCCAGGAGGGGATGGGCGCGATCGCGTTCACGCCGCTCGCGCAGGGCCTGCTGACCTCCAAGTATCTGGGCGACGGTTCGGCCGAGCGCGCGCAGAAGCGCGGTTCGCTGCCGAGCGGGCGCCTCTCGGACGGCGCCGTCGCGAAGCTCCGGGGCCTCGACGTCATCGCCCAGGAACGCGGTCAGACCCTCGCACAGCTCGCGCTGCAGTGGGTGCTGCGCGATGGCGTCGTCTCGTCCGCCCTCATCGGGGCATCCCGCACCGAGCAGCTCGACGAGAACATCGCGGCGCTGTCGGGACCGGCCTTCGATACCGAGGAACTCGAGCAGATCGACGCCCTGTCGGACTCGCTCGACGTCAACCTCTGGGCGGAGTCGTCTGACCTGTGAGCACCGCCGGCCCCCTGCTGCCCGACGCGGCGCGCGTGCACGTGCGCGCGCCGGGCAAGGTGAACGTCTTCCTCGAGGTCGGCCGGGTCATGGACGACGGTTACCACGAGCTGGCGACGGCCTTTCAGGCCGTGTCACTGTTCGAGGATGTGTGGGCCACCGCATCCGATGAGTTCTCGATTTCGGTGCACGGCCCCGTCGATACTTCCGGCGTCCCACTCGACGATCGGAACCTCGCCCTTCGCGCCGCACGGTTACTCGCGAGCAAGACGGGTTACGACGGTGGTGTGCATCTCGAGATCCGCAAGGGTGTGCCCGTGGCGGGTGGCATGGGCGGCGGTTCGGCCGATGCGGCCGCGGCCCTCGTCGCGTGTGACGCGCTGTGGGACACGCGACTCACAACCACGCAGTTGCAGGGGCTGGCCGCACGGCTCGGGGCCGATGTTCCTTTCGCACTGCAGGGCGGCACGGCCATCGGTACGGGGCGGGGCGCCGAGCTGAGCCCCGCTCTCGCGCGCGGGCGATTCGAGTGGGTCTTCGTGACGGATGACGGCGGCCTGTCGACTCCGCAGGTATATGCCGAACTCGATGCGCATCGCGAGCGAGCCCAGACCGACATCGCCCCGGCGGCTCGCCAGCCCGTGGTCGACCCGGACGTGCTGCACGCGCTCCGCGCGGGCGATCCCATCCGGCTCGCGGCGGCGCTCCGCAACGATCTTCAGGTCGCGGCCCAGAATCTGCGCCCGGATCTCGTGGCGCGCATCGAGGAAGGTGAGCGCGCGGGGGCCCTCGCGGGAATCGTCTCGGGGTCCGGCCCGACCACGGCGTTCCTCTGCGCCGATGCCGAGGCGGCTCTCGATGTGTGCGTCGCGCTCTCGGCCTCGGGCCACGTCGCCCTCAGCGCCCACGGCCCCGTGCCGGGCGCCCGCGTCATCCCCTGACGCCTACGCGCGAGGACGCCCAGTCCCGAGCCCATAGCCGGTTCCGAAGTGGTTTCGCAAGCCCGGCCCCCGTGTCGGCGGGGGCCGCTAGGCTCGGACCGTCCGCTCTGGCAGGAGGAATTATGCGCGCGCTCGTAGGTGACCTGGTGGTCGCAGAAGCACCCGAAGAAGACCTGGTTCGGATCGAAGGCAACTGGTATTTCCCGCAGTCGAGCCTCACCGAGGGGCTGCTCGTCGAGAGCCCCACGCCGTATACCTGCCCGTGGAAGGGCGTGTGCCAGTACTGGTCGCTCCAGTCCGACGACGTGCAGATCGCCGACGTGGGGTGGAGCTATCCCGAGCCCTACGACGGGGCCGTCGAGCGCGTTGGCCGCGACTTCGCGGGACATGTCGCCTTCGGCAAGGATGTCTCGGTCGTCCCGTGACGGCTGAGCCCCGAAGATGATCGAGTTTCGCTCGGTCTCCAAGGAGTATCCGGACGGCACCGCGGCCGTCGATGACTTTTCGTTGGTCGTGCCCGCGCACAAGACGACCGTGCTCGTTGGGTCGTCCGGATGCGGCAAGACCACCCTGCTGCGCATGGTCAACCGCATGGTCGACCCCACCGCCGGGTCGATCGAGATCGACGGCGAAGACATCCTGAGTCGGAACGCTGTTCAGTTGCGGCGCAGCATCGGCTACGTCATGCAGAACTCCGGATTGCTGCCGCACATCACGGTCGCCGACAACATCGCCACGGTGCCCGTGCTGCAGGGCACTCCGCGTCGTGCGGCGCGCGAGCGTGCGCTCGAACTCATGAACACGGTCGGGCTCGATCCGGCGTTCGCCGATCGTTACCCCGCCCAGCTTTCGGGTGGGCAGCAGCAGCGCGTCGGCGTTGCGCGCGGCCTCGCGGCCGACCCCAACATTCTGCTGATGGACGAGCCCTTCGGCGCCGTCGACCCCATCGTTCGTGCTGAGCTGCAGAACGAGCTGATCCGCCTGCAGGAGGGGCTCGGCAAGACGATCATCTTCGTCACCCACGATGTGGATGAGGCGTTCTTGCTCGGCGACCAGGTTGTCATCCTCGAAAAGGGTGCGGCCGTTGCGCAGGTCGGCAGCCCCGACGAGATCATCGAAAACCCCGCGAACGATTTCGTGGCGAGCTTCATCGGCGCCGACAAGGGCAAGCGCGCGCTGAGTCTCAAAGAGACGGCGCACGGCACGGTGGTGATCGACGCCGAAGGCCGCACGCAGGGCGCGCTGGTAGGACGGTCGATCACGTGACCTGGGTTCTCGACAACCTCGACGTGATCGGCGGACTGACGCTCGAGCATCTGCGCCAAAGCGTCATAGCGATCCTGATCGGATTCGTCGTTTCGGTGCCGCTCGGATGGGTGGCGTTCCGGTACCGACTGCTCCGGAGCGGACTCATCACGATCACCGGCCTGCTCTACACGATCCCCTCGCTCGCGCTCCTCATGCTTCTGCCCGCGATTTTCGGGTACCGCGTGATCAGCCAGACGAACCTCATCATCGCCCTCACGATCTACGCGGTCGCGATCATGGTGCGCGCGGTGTCGGACGGCCTGCAGTCGGTCGATCCCGGCATCCGGCAAGCGTCCACCGCCGTCGGGTACGGATCGTTCCGCCGCTTCTGGGCCGTCGAATTCCCGCTCGCGGGTCCCGTGATTCTCGCGGGGCTCCGTGTGACGGCGGTCAGCACCATCTCGCTGGCCACGGTGGGGATCCTCGTTGGCGTCGAGAATCTCGGCTACCTGTTCACGAACGGGCTGCAGCGTCGCATCATCCCCGAAGTGCTCGCGGGGGTCGTCGCTGTCGTGGTCATTGCGCTCGTCATCGACTACCTGCTCGTGCTCGCTGGCCGCGCATTGATGCCCTGGGAGCGCACAGGCTCGCGGCGCTCGGTTCGACGTGCTCGCCGCGCCATTGCCGCGAGTGAGGTGACCGCGTGAACGTTCTTGCGGATGCCATCGCGTGGATGCTCGCACCCGAACGGTGGTCGGGGCCGACCGGCATCCCCGTGGCCCTGGCGCAACACCTCGGCTTCACCTTCGTGTCCGTTCTGATCGCCGCGGCAATCGCCGTCCCCGTCGGCTGGGCCATCGGCCACACGGGCAAGGGCCGCGAGATCGCCGTGTCGCTGTCGGGTGCTGCGCGTGCCATCCCCTCGTTCGGCCTGCTCATCTTGCTTGTGCTCGTCATGGGCGTGTTGCAGACGCAGGCCGCTGCGGTTATCACGTTCGTGCTTCTGGGTATTCCGTCGATCCTCGCCGGGGCGTACGCGGGATTCGAGGCCATCGACCGGCGAGTGATCGATGCGGGGCGAGCCGTAGGGATGACCGAGTGGCAGATTCTCTGGCGCATCGAGGTGCCGCTCGGGTTGCCGCTGCTCGTTTCGGGTCTGCGTGCCGCAACTCTGCAGATCGTCGCGACCGTCACGATTGCGGCGTACGTGGGGCTCGGGGGCCTGGGGCAGTACATCATCCAGGGCATCAACCTGAACCGCTTCAACCAGGTGCTGGCCGGGGCGATTCTCGTCGCCGTGCTCGCCCTTATCCTCGACGCCCTGTTCGCGATCGCCGAGCGCCTCGTCGTGCCACGGGGCGTTGGCGCGGGGCGCGTGAGCGGTGCGGGTGCCCGAACCTCGCGGCGCCGGACCGGTACGCGCGTCACCGCATCCGTTCAGGGCTCGCCCGCCTGAGCGCTACCGACTGCGCGCGCAGGCTCCCCGTTCTGTCCACACAGCTCCACTCACCTAGCTCCATTCACCTAGCTCCATTCACAGAGAGAAGAACAGCACCATGTTCACAGCACACAAGAGGCTCGCCATCGGCGCGGCCATCGCCACCACCGCGGCGCTCGCGCTCGCAGGCTGCTCATCGAGCGACCCGCTCGCCGAAGAATCCGCGGGCCGCGCGCCCGCGAGCGACACGATCGTCATCGGATCGCAGGCCTACTACTCGAACGAGATCATCGCCGAGATTTACGCTCAGGCGCTCGAGGGCGCCGGCTTCGAGGTCGAGCGTGAGTTCAACATCGGGCAGCGCGACGTCTATATGCCCGAGATCGAGTCGGGCGCGATCACGCTCTTCCCCGAGTACAGCGGAAACCTGCTGCAGTACTTCGACGAAGACACCGAAGCCCGCACACCCGAGGACGTCTACGCCGCCCTGCAGGACGCGATGCCCGAAAACCTGACCGTGCTCGATCAATCGGGCGCGAGCGACCAGGACTCCTACACGGTGACCGCCGCGTTCGCCGAGGAGTGGGATCTGACGACGATCGCCGATCTGGCGAATGTCACGGTGCCGCTGACCCTCGGTGGCCCGCCCGAGCTCGCCGAGCGCCCCTACGGGCCGACCGGACTCGCCGACGTCTACGGCGTCGACGTGACCTTCTCGCCCACGGGTGACACGACCGTCGAGAACCTCGTCGCCGGCACGGTCAACGTCGCCAACGTCTTCACGGCCGACCCGCGCATCCAGACCCAGGATCTCGTCGTGCTCGAAGATCCCGAGGGCCTGTTCCTGGCGTCGAACGTCGTGCCGGTTGTGAACGCGGATGTCGCCGACGAGATCGCCGACGTCATCAACGCCGTCAGCGCGGCGCTGACCGCCGAGGCGCTCGTCGCCCTCAACGTGCAGAGCACGGAAGACCAGATGTCGCCCGACGACATCGCGGCCGCCTTCTTGGAAGAGAACGGCCTGGTCTGAGGTTCTCGCGGAATCTTCCGCGCACGAAGCGCCCGGCGCCGCCGCCCCGGGCGCTTCGTGCTGCGGGAGTCGCGTTCGCTCGGGAGGACGCGTTCGCTCGGGAGGACGCATAGGGCACGATTCGCCCTCCGGAGCGACCATACCCTCCGGAACGGACACTGCGCGTGCCCGGAGCCGCGAGCGGGTGCCGCCGACCGCCCTGTGCGGACCGTGTGATCCACACGCACCGGGTCGCATAGCCTAGAAGCGATGGCTCATCTTCTCGGGGCCGAGGCCCTGCACCTCGAATTCCCCACCAAAGTAGTGTTCGACTCGATCTCACTCGGCGTGAACGAGGGCGACCGCATCGGCATCGTCGGCCGGAACGGCGACGGCAAGTCGAGCCTGCTCGCCATGCTCGCGGGCCGCCTCGAACCCCACGGTGGTCGCGTGACCGTGCGCAACGGGGTGCGCATCGGCGTGCTCGACCAGGGCGACACCCTCGATGACGACGACACCATCGGTGGCGCCGTGATCGGTGACATCCCCGAACACGAGTGGGCGGGCAACCCCCTGATTCGTGACGTCCTGCAGGGTCTGCTCGGCGACCTCCCCTGGGAAGCGAAGCTGGGCTCGCTCTCGGGTGGTCAGCGCCGCCGGGTCGCGCTCGCGCGCCTGCTCAAGGGCGACTGGGACGTCCTGGCCCTGGATGAGCCCACCAACCACCTCGATGTCGAGGCCATCGCGTGGCTCGCCGAACATCTGAAGCGACGCTGGTCGCAGAACTCCGGCGGGATGCTGGTCGTCACGCACGACCGGTGGTTCCTCGATGAGGTCTGCAACACCACCTGGGAGGTGCACGATCGCATCGTCGACCCGTTCGAGGGTGGCTACGCGGCGTACATCCTGCAGCGGGTCGAGCGAGATCGCCAGGCGGCGACGATCGAGGCTCGTCGGCAGAATCTGGCCCGCAAAGAGCTCGCTTGGTTGCGCCGCGGCGCGCCCGCCCGCAGCACGAAGCCGAAGTTCCGCATCGACGCGGCCAACGAGCTGATCGCCGATGTGCCCGAGATTCGCGACCGGGTCTCGCTACAATCGCTCGCGGTGACGCGGCTGGGCAAGGACGTCGTCGACCTGCTCGACGTGTCGGTCGCGTACGACGGTGTGCCGGTGTTGAACGACATCGAGTGGCGCATCGCACCGGGGGAGCGCACCGGCATCCTCGGCGTGAACGGTGCGGGCAAGTCGACGTTGCTCGGGCTGATCGCCGACACCGTCCGGCCCACAACAGGTCGAGTCAAACGTGGCACGACCGTCAAGGTTGCGACCCTGACGCAGCAGATGGACTCGCTCGAGCCGCACTTGGCCGATCCCGTCCGCGTCGTCATCTCGGGTCTTCGCACGAGCTACACGATCGGCACCGGCTCGAAGGCGCAAGACCTCACCCCGGGTCAGCTGCTCGAACGGATGGGCTTCGCATCCGAGCAGCTCTCGACTCCGGTGAAGGATCTCTCGGGCGGTCAGAAGCGCCGCCTGCAGCTGCTGCTGATCTTGCTCGACCAGCCGAACGTGCTGATTCTCGACGAACCGACGAACGACCTCGACACCGACATGCTCGCCGCGATCGAAGACCTGCTCGACTCGTGGGCCGGCACCCTCATCGTGGTCAGCCACGACCGGTACTTCCTCGAGCGCGTGACCGACCAGCAGTACGCGATTCTCGATCATCGCCTGCGTCACCTGCCGGGCGGTATCGAGGAGTACCTGCGACTGCGTCACGCCCAGCAGCAGAGAAGTGCCGCACGGTCATCCGTCGGCCCCGTCTCGACGAAGGCCAGTTCGGGTCTCAGCGGGGGAGAGCTCCGCACCGCCCAGAAGGAGCTCGCGGCGATCGAGCGTCGCATCTCGAAGGTCGACGCCGAGATCACCGCCAAGCGCACGGCTCTCGCCGACCACGACCAGTCGGATTTCGCCGGGCTGGGCGAGAAGATGACGGCGATCGGCAAGCTCGAGAACGAGAACACCGAACTCGAGCATCGCTGGCTGGAGCTGTCGGAGCAACTGGAGTAGCCGACGGGTCGGCGCGCTCTGGCGAGGTGTTCAGTGCGCGGCGTTCAGTGCACGACGTAATTCAGCACCGTGATCAAGAAGCCGAGGAAAGCCGTCCCGGCGGCTCCGAGGATGCGCACGAAATGTCCGGCACCGCGTTGCGCGTAGGCGGAGTATCCGAGGATGCCCAGCTCGATGTTCGCGATGATGAGCGCGATGCCGACGGCATCCTCGGCATCCATTCGCGTCGTCGCCCCCAGGATCAACACCAACGTTGAGGGGATCGCTGCGTAGAGCATGCCCGCGGAGTGCCCGATCCCGCCGCTGAACGCCTTCCGAAAGCCCAGCTCGCCGTGGTCGCTCAGGGTGTGGGCGAATACGTGCGCGATGAAGAAAATGGTGAGCGAGAAGAGCGAGACGAGCAGCACTTCGGCGGAGTCGGTGGAGTCGTCCGACACGCCCGCGATCAGAGCCGAATACAGGATGAGACCGTAGACCGCAGAGGGACCCGCGAAGATGTGCCGCAGCCATCCGCGGAATCCTCGATGCCCATCTGCCGGCGACGTCTCGGAGGCGGGGGAGGGGAGGTCCTCGGTCATCGTGGCGCTCCGATCGGTTGGGCGGTCATTCGGCGTCGAACCCGAGGCTGAGCTTGCGCAGCAGTCCGGCGAGTCGTTCGCGGTCGGAGCGCGAGAGTTCCGAGAGCAGGTGCGACTCGGCGTCGACCAGGCGGGTGATCGCGGCGTCGACCCGCGTGCGCCCCTCGTCGGTGAGTGTGACGAGGACGCTTCGCCCGTCACCCGGGTCGGCTTCGCGGCGCACGAGTCGACGCCCGACCAGGCGGTCGATGCGGTTCGTCATGGTGCCGCTCGAGACGAGTGTCTGCTGCAGCAGCTGCTTCGGGCTCAGCTGGAACGGCTCACCCGCGCGGCGCAGGGCCGACAGCACGTCCCACTCCCAGGCGACGAGCTCGCTTCGTCCGAACGCCGCGCGCCGCGCGCGGTCGAGGTGGCGTGAGAGCCGATCGACGCGAGACAGCACCTCGAGGGGCGAGAAATCGAGGTCGGGGCGCTGCGCCATCCACGCCGCGACGATCCGGTCGACTTCGTCGCTCTCGCGTGACATCCCCCCATCATGGCATCGGGCGTGCGGCGTCGCAGGCGTTGAGGGGGTGCTCGCCTGGCACTACTTGTGGCCTCAGGTGCGTTGAGACCCCATTTTCTGCCAGGGGAGCGGGTCGTTGTGTGAGGGGGATCGCGCCGGGCTCTGGCAGACTGAAAGGGTCCGCATCGGCGGGCGGTCCGCCGTGGTGTAACGGCAGCACGACAGCCTTTGGAGCTGTTAGGTCTAGGTTCGAATCCTGGCGGCGGAGCATGAGCGATCAGAGTCTGGCCATCGTCGTCCTCGCCGCAGGGCAGGGCACGCGGATGAAATCGCGGACGCCGAAGGTTCTGCACCGCATCGGCGGCAGGTCCCTTCTGCAGCACGTGCTCGACACGGCGGGGACTCTCGACCCCGACCGGCTGCTCGTGGTCGTGCGGCACGAACGCGATCTGATCGCGGACGCGGTTCAGGATGTCGCACCCGAGGCGATCGTTGTCGATCAGGACGAGATCCCGGGCACCGGTCGCGCCGTGCAGGTCGCGCTCGAGCACCTGGCGGAGTTCGGCGGAGACATCCTGATCCTGAGCGCGGATGTGCCGCTGCTCGACGGTGAGACGCTCGCGGAGCTGGTCGCCGGGCACCGCGCGGCGGAGGCAGCCGTCACGCTTCTGAGCGCCCGCGTCGACGACCCGACGGGGTATGGGCGCATCATCCGCGGCGCGGACGGCGGCGTCATCGGCATCGTCGAGCAGCGGGATGCCTCGGCTGAGCAGCGTGCGATCGCCGAAATCAACGCCGGGGTCTACATCTTCCAGTCCGTGCCGCTGCGGCGCGAGATCGGTGCCCTCGACGACGACAACGCGCAGGGCGAGCGATACCTGACGGATGTCGTCGCGTTGTTCCACACCGCCGGGATGGCGATCGGTGCGACTCTCGCACCTGACCCGACGGCGGCGCTCGGCATCAACGACCGCGTTCAGCTGTCGGCAGCCGCGGCCGAGCTGAATGCCCGTACGGTTCGCCGCTGGCAGCTCGAGGGCGTCACCGTGCAGGATCCCGCGACAACCTGGATCGACGTGACCGCGTCCCTCGCACCCGACGTGACGGTGCTGCCGAACACCCACATCCTCCGCGCCACGAGTATCGCCGAGGGCGCGATCGTCGGCCCCGACACGAGCCTCGTCGACTGCGAGGTCGGCGAGGACGCCACAGTCACGCGCACCGATGCGACGCTCGCGGTCATCGGCGCCCGGGCGACGGTCGGTCCGTTCGCGTACCTGCGTCCCGGCACCTATCTCGGCGCGCAGGGCAAGATCGGCACCTTCGTGGAGACGAAGAACGCGCGGATCGGGAACGGCAGCAAGGTTCCGCACCTGTCGTACCTGGGCGATGCCGAGGTCGGTGTGGGCGCGAACGTCGGCGCTGGCACGATCATCGCCAACTACGACGGGGTCGAGAAGCACCGTACCGAGGTGGGCGACCACGTCCGCACCGGGGCGCACAACGTGTTCGTCGCGCCGGTTAGGATCGGTGATGGGGCCTACACCGGTGCCGGTACGGTCGTGCGGAAGGATGTTCCGCCGGGCGCGCTGGCTCTCACCGTGGCCTCGCAACGCAACGTCGAGGGCTGGGTCGTACGCAACCGACCTGGCACTGCCGCGGCTCAGGCCGCAGAGAAGGCCCCCAATGGCTCGCAAGAAGAAGACGGTTGACCTCGATCGAGATCTGGACATCGCGCCCGGACTCGTCGCTAAGACGAAGAAGCGGCTGGTCGTCGTCTCGGGACGCTCCGCTCCCGCCCTCGCCGACGAGGTAGCCGAAGCACTGGGCATCCAGCTGGCGCCGACCGAGCACCGCACCTTCGCGAGCGGCGAGATCTACACCCGCTTCGAGGTCTCGATCCGCGGGTGCGATGTCTTCGTGATCCAGTCGTTCGGTCACCCCGTGAACGAGTGGCTCATGGAGTTGCTCATCATGCTCGATGCCCTCAAGCGTGCCTCCGCGAAGCGCATCACGGTCGTCGCTCCGTATTACCCCTACTCCCGTCAGGACAAGAAAGGTCGGGGACGTGAGCCGATCAGTGCCCGCTTGATCGCCGATCTGCTGCGCACCGCCGGCGCCGACCGCATCATGTCGGTCGACCTGCACGCGGCCCAGATCCAGGGGTTCTTCGACGGCCCCGTCGATCACCTCTTCGCCAAGCCCGTGCTGCTCGAGTACTTCCAGCGGACGCTCTCGCAGGCCGACCGCGCCAAGCTCACGGTCGTCTCGCCCGACATGGGCCGCGTCCGCGTCGCCGACACCTGGTCGGACAGCCTGGGCGCGCCTCTGGCCATCATCCACAAGCGCCGGGACCCCAAGGTCGCCAATAAAGTCACGGTGCACGAGATCGTCGGTGAAGTCGCAGGGCGGGTCTGTCTACTCGTGGATGACATGATCGACACCGGTGGCACGATCGTGAAGGCCGCGCAGGCTCTGAAGGCCGCCGGCGCCGAGCGTGTCATCGTGGCCGCGACCCACGCCGTGTTCAGTGATCCCGCGTCGGAGCGCCTGCAGGACGTCGCGATCGACGAGGTCGTCGTGACCGACACCATCCCGCTGTCCGAGAGTCGTCGCTTCCCGGGCCTGACGATCCTGCCGATCGCGCCGATGCTGGCGCGCGCCATCCACGAGGTGTTCGAGGACGGCTCCGTCACGAGCATGTTCGACGGCGCGGCCTGAGCGCACGGCGGTCAGCCCTCAGAGATTCTTCATAGGAAGCTCCGACAGGATCGGAGAAGCGGCGCTCTACGCTCGGGATCACCGGCACAGAATGCCGGCCCATCGCCGAAGGAGCCCTTGATGATCCGCGACGCCCTCGCCCCTCACCCGCTTCGTGCCCGACCGATTCGTGTGGGTGCTGCCCTGATCGGTTTTGCCGGAACATTGGCGCTCGCCGGTTGCGGCACTGCCGCAGCGGATACGACGGATGCCGCGACCACCGAGCCCTCGTCGTCCACCGAGTCGTCGACCGACACCTCAACGGGGACCGGCGCCTCGGGTGCCGCTTACGTCGACGGCACCTACACGGCAACGGGCTCGTACCAGACCCCCGAAACGGTCGAGACGATCGAGGTCACGATCACCCTCGCGGACGACGTCATCACGGCGGTCGAAGTGTCGGGCGATCCGCAGGCATCCGAATCCGAGCGGTACCAGTCCGAGTTCATCGGCGGCATCGACGATGAGGTCGTGGGCGAGAACATCGACGACATCTCGGTCGATCGAGTCGCCGGGTCATCGCTCACGAGCGGCGGCTTCAACGAGGCGATCGACGCGATCGAGGACGAAGCGGCGGCCTGACCGTGGTCCTGCCGCCGGGCCCCACGGTGCCGCTAGCGGCAACGTGGGAGTTCGATGCGATCGGCACGCGCTGGCGCATCGACACGGCCACCGAGTTGCCCGACGAGGCCCGCGCTGCGGCGGATCGCGTCATCGAGGCGTTCGATTCCGCGTGGTCCCGGTTTCGTGCCGATTCGCTCGTCTCGCTGCTCGCGCGCGGGGGTGGGCCGGTTCCCGTGCCGCCGGATGGTGCGGCGATGCTGGACGCGTTCGAAGAACTATCGCTCGCGACATCCGGTGCCGTGAACCCTCTCGTCGGCGCATCCCTCGAGCGCCTGGGGTATGACGCCTCCTATTCGCTTCGGCCGGGGGAGCCGCTCGCGGCACCCACGAACTGGCCGACGCGAGTGCGCTGGCGTGACCAACGCCTGGCGCTCGATGAGCCCGCGATGATCGACGTCGGCGCGCTCGGTAAGGGGCGTCTCGTCGATGTCGTGGCGCGCACGCTCGAACCCTGGACAGACGGCCGGGCCGTGATCGACGCGAGCGGAGATCTGCTCGTGACCGGGGTGAGGCAACGCATCGGGCTGGAGCATCCGTTCGATGCCAAACGTGCGATCGGCGTCTGGGAGGTGACGGATGCAGCCCTCTGCGCCTCAGCGGCGAACCGTCGTGCCTGGGGCGACGGGTTGCATCACGTGCTCGATGCGCGCACCGGCGTGCCGGTCCGCGTCGTCGCCGCGACGTGGGTCGTCGCCGATACTGGGATGCGCGCGGACGCGCTGGCGACCGCGCTCTTCTTCGACGGCGGCGACGAACTCGCGCACAGGTGGGGTGCGGAATGGGTGCGGATGCTGACCACTGGGCGCGTGGAATGGTCGCACGGATGCTCCGCGGAGCTGTTCACGCGGACCTCTAGCGTGGCGTGAGTTCGCGTACGGGGCGGATTCACCCCTGCCCGCGATAGACAGAGCCGACGATCGATCGACAGAGGAGAATCGCGTGATCGCAATGGTGGTGGGGGGCTGGGCGCGTATCCGCGGGTACCTCGGACGCCTGTCGATGTATCGCCTTGTGCTGATGGCGCTCGGCGTCTTGACCCTGGTGGCGCTCGTGCTGTCGTTCTTCGGGCTCGTGGTGCCCTCACCGCTCGAGCTGGTCGTGACGGTCGCCGTGCTCTTCGTCGCCACAGTCGGAACGAATGCGCTCGCGCAGCGGATGCTGAAGCTGCCGATCCGGCACGAGTCGGCGCAGATCACCGTTGGCATCCTAGTCTTCATTCTGCGCCCGAGTCTCGACCCGCTGGAACTGCTCGGGATCGCCCTCGCCGGTGTGGTCGCAGCCGCGTCGAAGTACCTGATCGCGTGGCGGGGCCGGCACATCCTCAATCCCGCTGCGGTGGGCGCCGCCGTGCTGACGATGTCCGGGCTCGGTGCATCGGCGTGGTGGGTCGGTTCGCCCGTGCTCGCCGCGCCCGTGCTGGTTCTGGGATTGTTCGTGCTGGTGCGGACCGACCGGTTGCGGATCGTCGCGACGTTCTTCGTGGTCGCCGTCGGGGTGTACGTGCTGCGCGTCGCGGTGCAGTCGCAGGCCGCGGGTTTCGAGTTCGACGCCGGGCAGACACTGCCGTTCGCGCTGTGGTCGTCGCCCTTCCTCTTCCTCGGTGCGTTCATGCTGTCGGAGCCTCTGAGTTTGCCGCCTCGGCGTTGGCAGCAGATGACGGTCGCGGCCGTGGTCGGCGTGCTCGCGGGCTGGCCGATTTCGGTCGGATACTTCACGCTTGGCCAGGAGCGCGCGCTGCTCATCGGCAACCTGCTCGCGTTCGTGTGGGTGGCCCACCATGCTGTGCGGCTGCGCTTGGCCGATGCGCGCATGATCACGCCGTCCGTGCGTCAGCTGACGTTCGAGGCGCGGCGTCCGGTGCGATTCGTGGCCGGTCAGTACCTGGAACTCGATGTGCCGCACGCAAAAGCCGATGCCCGCGGCACGCGCCGGGAGTTCAGTATCGTGTCGGCCCCGAGTGACGCGCCGACTGTGCGGGTCGCTTACCGGGTCAAACCGGGTGCGGGTGTGGGCGTGGGCGTGGCTTCGGGTCAGGGGGCGGGGTCGGGGCCGGGGGAGAGCACGTTCAAGAAGGCGCTCGCGGTCGCGTCGCCGGGTGCCGAATATTCGGCGACGGGTGTCTGGGGCGACTTCTTGATGCCGAGCAACCCGAATGCGCCCGTGCTGCTCGTGGCGGCAGGCATCGGCATCACGCCCTTCGTCTCGCAGGTGCGTGAGGACCGCGCCCGAGGGATCGAGCGGAATGCGGTGTTGATCTACGTCGCGTCCGAAGCGTCGGAGCTGGCGTTCCGAGATGAGCTGGAGGCATCCGGTATCGAGGTCATCGTCTTCACCCGCGACCAGCCACGTGATCTTGCGGCCAGTTGGGTGTGGGCGCGGGGTGTCCGCCTCGATGCTGAGGGGCTACCGAGGGTCGTGCCCGACCTCTCGTCTCGTCACGCGTATGTATCGGGCCCGCCGAAGCTGATCGCCGAGTTGGCGCCCGCATTGGCTCAGGCTCGATCACTCACGACGGACGCATTCGCCGGGTACTGACCCTGCGTTGGCGCGTGCTCACGCCATGGGCGTGCTCGTGCCGCGGGGCGTGCTCGTGCCGCGGTTGGGGTGGTTCTAGAAGGGTGGTGGGGGCCCGGTGGGGATGAAGTGGACGCGGGAGGGTGGGTCGTCGATGTAGATCTGGCCGGTGGGGCTGGTCCATTCGAGGACCCCGCCGCCGAGGTTTCGGACCTGCCAGGGGGTGGCGTGTTTGAGGGTGTGGTGGCGGCGGCAGAGGTGGTGAAGATTGTGAACACATGTCGTTCCGCCGAGTGCCCAGTCGTGGCCGTGGTCGATGTCGCAGCGGTGGACGGGTTGGCGGCATCCGGGGAATCGGCAGTGTTCGTCGCGGGCTCGGAGGAAGCGTTTGAGGTCGGCGCCCGGGGTGTAGCGGTCGACGGCGAGTATTCCGCCGGTGATGGGGTCGCTGAGTACCCGGTCCCACCCGGATGCGCGACCGGCCAGGCACCGGGCCGTATCGATGTCGATCGGGGCGCGTCCGACGAGTTCGGCCGGTTCGTCGCTGAGACCCGCAAGTGCCAATGCGGGGACGGTGACGTGCACGATCGCGCGGATGGCGCCGAGCCCGCCGAAGCCGAGTGACGGGTCGGTGGCGGTGTCGGTGGTGGGGTCGTCTTGCGGTGCGCTGGTGAGGAGCATGTCGGCGAAGATGTCGGCCCGGAGTTGGTCGATCGTGCGCGGGTCGGGGGTCAACTCCGGGCCGCAATCAGAGTCACCCCCATCATCTTCCGCACCAGCACCAGCACCAGCACCAGCACCAGCACCAGCACCAGCACCAGCACCAGCACCAGCACCAGCACCAGCACCAGCACCCGTGCCATCCGCCGCCACGGCGGCGGGCCCGAATGACGCACCCGGCTGGGCTGCGGCGCTCGCTGTGCGGACCGCGCGCGCCTGCTGCGTCAACCGGTCGTAGATGCCGTGGACGAGGGTGGCGGGCCCGGTGTAGATGAGTTCGCCCATCCCGTCGGGCCGGTCGGTGACGGTGACCGCACGGTCGGCGCGCGCATCTCGGTGTCGTTCGGTGACGGTGCGGGGTTGGAGGCGTTCGGCGAGAGCCTCAACGGCAGGGCGCAAGCGAGACGGCGAGAGATTCTCGGCTCGCGCCACGGCCTCGACGGCAAAAGCGAGGCGGGCCTCGGCGTCCAGGATCGGGGTACCCGCGTCGACGATCACGCGCGCGTGGCCCACGAAGATCCGCCCCTCTTCGAGCGCCTCGAGCACCGGGGTGAACCCGTCAGCGAGCACCCCGGCGTCGTTGATCTGCCGTTGAACCGTCCGGTCGGACGCGCGGACCGCGAGCGCGAGTTCTGCTGCGATCGAGCGGAGGTGCATCTCACGCTCCCGCGCATCGGAACGCAACACCGCCGAACGGGATGCCGCGAGCTCGCCCGCTTTCGCAAGCAACCGAACCTCGGCCGCGTGCACCTGTGCGGCTTGCTTGCGCAGTGCCACGATTCCCTCGACCAGACCGAGGAGGGAGACGTCGTCGAGCGCCCCCACGTCCACGGTCTGATTCGAAGTCATGTTCGATAGCCTATGGACGACCTCCGACATCCGAAGCCCGAAAACCGCGCAATCCCGGCACAAAACGAGACCCGAGAATGAGAGTTCTCTCACCCTCTTCAGCCATGCCCATCGACCGCAGCTCAGACCTCGGGATCGCGCGGCTTCGCCGGCAGACGCACCTCGAACTCGGTGTCACCGGGGACGCTCCGCATCGAGATCGTGCCGTCGTGCGCCTCGACGATCGCTCGCACGATGGATAGTCCGAGGCCGGAGCCGCCGGTCTGGCGGGCGCGCGAGGTGTCGCCGCGTGAGAAGCGCTGGAACAGCTCGGCCTGCAGCGCCGGGTCGATTCCCGGGCCGTCGTCGTGCACGCGGATGACGGCATCGGATCCTTCGCGCGTGACGCTTGCGGTCACGTGCGTCCCGGCCGGGGTGTGGGTGCGGGCGTTCGCGAGCAGGTTGGCCACGACCTGGTGCAGGCGTGCGGTGTCGCCCGCGATCTGCACGGGCTCGTCGTCGACGTCGATGCTCCACCCATGATCAGGTGCCGCGACCTGTGCGTCACCGACCGCCTCCACGACGAGCCGCGACAGGTCAGAGGTGCCATAGACGAGCTCCTGGCCCTCGTCGAGGCGCGCGAGCAGCAGCAGATCCTCGACGATCCCGGTCATCCGCAGCGACTGCGCCTGGATGCGTTGCAGCGATTGCTCGCTGGTTTCGCTCAGCGAGCGGTCGCGCAGCGACAGTTCGGAGTAACCGCGGATCGATGCCAGGGGCGTGCGCAACTCGTGGCTTGCGTCGGCGACGAATCGGCGCATCCGCTCTTCGTTCCGTTGCCGCGCGTCGAGGGACGCGTCGACGTGATGGAGCAGCATGTTCAGCGCCGCTCCCACCCGGCCGATCTCGGTGCGTTCGTCGGCCTGGGCCGCGGGCACACGTTCCGAGATCGAGACTTCGCCCTGATCGAGCGGCTGTCTCGCAACGCGGGATGCCGTTTCTGCGACGGCGCGGAGGGGCTTGAGTCCGCGCCGGATGGTCCACGCGGTTGCGACGCCGAGAAGCACCAGCCCGCCCGCGGTGAGGAGTGCGGTCGCCGTGAGGAGGTTGGCGATCGTGCCCTGAACCTCTTCGAGGGGAAGCCCGACAGCGCCGACGATATCGCGCGTGCCGCGGTTGACGACCGCCAGCACGCGGTAGTCGCCGAGGCCGTCGCCGATGTTGATGGTCGTGGGCCCGGAGATACTCACGGTTACGAGCACCCGCTCGATCTGTTCTTCGCTCAGGTAGCTCACGCCGGGCGTGGCGTCTACCACCGCGCCCGTCGACGTCCCGTTCGAGTCGGCCAATACGAGCAAGAACCCGGGCTCTTGTCTGCCCGCCTCGAGGATCTGATACGCCGTGGCACCGCTACCCGGAAATCCCGCAGGGAGCGACAGAGCGCTCGTGCCGAGGGTTCTGAGTCGGGCGTCGACGTTGCCCTCGAGCACCCGGCCGAGCACAACGCTCGTGACAATAGATACCAGGACGAGGATGATCGACACGATCCCGACGACGGTCAAGATCAGACGCCGCTGCAGGGTCCACGGCGCCCGCGGACGCCTGGCTGCGGGAGAGGACGCGGAGGTCCGCGAAGGTCCCGAAGACGCCGAAGTGGAGGCATCCCCCTCGGTCCCCTCCGCCTTTCTCGGGGAGGGGCTCGTCACTGGGGCGCCTTGATCATGTACCCGACACCGCGGACGGTATGGATGAGAGGCGGATGTCCCGCGTCGATCTTCTTCCGCAGGTACGAGATGTACAGCTCGACGACGCTCGAGCGTCCGCCGAAGTCGTAGTTCCAGACGCGGTCGAGGATCTGCGCCTTCGAAACCACGCGGCGGGGGTTGCGCATGAGAAAGCGCAGCAGCTCGAACTCGGTCGCGGTCAGCTCGATCTGGGCGCCGGCCCGCTCGACCTCGTGGCTGTCTTCGTTGAGCGACAGGTCGGCCACGCGCAGGATCGGCTCGGCCTCGTCGGCGAAGGCCGAACCCGCTCGGCGCATGAGTCCGCGGAGCCGTGCGACGACCTCTTCGAGGCTGAAGGGCTTGGTGACGTAGTCGTCGCCGCCCGCCGTAAGCCCCGCGACGCGGTCGGCAACCGCGTCCTTCGCGGTCAGGAAGAGCACGGGCACATTGTCGCCCGACTGCCGCAGGCGCTGCAGCACGGCCATCCCGTCGAGGTCGGGCATCATGATGTCGAGCACGAGAGCGTCGGGCTCGAAGTCGCGCACAAGTTGCAGTGCCTCGTAGCCGCTCGCCGCGGTCTTGACCGCCCACCCCTCCATGCGGAGGGCCATCGAAAGTAGATCGGTGAGCATCTGCTCGTCGTCGACGACGGCAATACGCAGAGCGGTGCCGTCGGGGCGGCGCAGGGCGGGAGCAGCGGAACTCATGAGGTCATTGTCGACCCGAATCTATGTGCTTGCTATGGAGCCGGATATGCGTTCGCTGTGAATGTACGTCCGTGTGGGAGCAGCTCTCGCCGTGTCGCCACCGCCCGCCGGACAGATCTCCGGACCGATCGAACCGACAGCCGTCGGGTGGCCCGACGAGGGGCGAGTCACGCTCGTCTCGCCGGAGTGTTGTCCAGCAGCGCTACGAGCCCGCGGCCTCGGCGTGCGCGACCATGCGGTCGAACGCCGCATCGAGATCGGGATCGATGACCTGCAGCTCCGGGTTGGCGTCGTAGTGGGCGAGGATGCGCCGCGCCCCCTCGTCGAACGTCACCGTCGTGCGGAACTCGGGCACGAGGGCGCGGATCTTCGCGTTGTCGAACACCATCGAGTGCGCCTTGTCGCCGACGAGTCCCGGGCCGAGATCGGGGACGAACGCCGCGATCGTCTCCGACGCGACGTGCACCAGACGTGGTTCCGTCACCCCGGCGGCCTCGCCGAGCCATCCGTAGATCTGATTCCACGTCGGGGCGTGATCGCCCGTGATCGTGTATGCCTCACCGATCGCCTCGGGTGCCCCCAGTAGGCCGGTGAAAGCGACGGCGAAGTCATCGCTATGGGTGAGGGTCCAGAGGCTCGTGCCGTCGCCGTGCACGACGACCGGCTTTCCCTCGCGCATCCTGGCGATGTCGGTCCATCCGCCGGACGTCGGCAGAAGGGCGTGGTCGTAGGTGTGCGAGGGGCGCACGATGGTGACGGGCAGCCCGCGGTCGCGGTAGGCGCCGACGAGAACGTCCTCGCACGCGATCTTGTCGCGCGAGTACTTCCAGAACGGGTTGCGCAGCGGCGTGGACTCGGTCACGGGTAGATGCCTGGGCGGCTTGTCGTACGCCGACGCCGAGCTGATGAAGATGTATTGGCCGCAGAGACCCTCCACGAGCCGCAGAGCCGTCTCGACGTGCGCCGGGGTGAACGACAGGAAGTCCGCCACGACGTCGAATGAAGCGCCGTCGAGCGCCGCGCGGGTGGCATCTTCGTCGCGGATGTCGGCGACGATCTCGTGCACCTCCGGTGGCAGCGGGCGTCGCCCGGAGCCGCGATTGAGCACGCTGACGTCGTGCCCCGCGTCGATCGCCGCCCGCACACAGGCCGCGCTGATGGTTCCGGTCCCGCCGATGAAGAGCGCTCGCATGTGCTCGACCCTACGTCCGGACCGATGCCCGGGGCCAACGAAACGTGCCCCCTTCCGCTCGGTCAGCAGAGCTGATAGCGAGCGGAAGGGGGACACGGATGCGTCGGGCCAGACCCGCGGGTCAGTGCGTGTCGGTCGCCTCGACCTCGGTGCGGTCACCCGACCACAGCGTGTGGAACGTTCCGGGCTTGTCGGAGCGCTTGTAGGTGTGCGCACCGAAGAAGTCGCGCTGACCCTGGATGAGCGCAGCCGGCAGGCGCTCGGCACGCAGCCCGTCGTAGTACGCGAGCGACGATGAGAACGCGGGGGCCGGGATGCCCGCGGTTGCCGCCGCCGAGACGATCCGGCGCCACGCCCCCTGTGAGCGGGTGAGGGCGTCGACGAAGTACGGCGCCGTGAGCAGAACCGGCAGATCCGGGGTTTCGGCGTAGGCATCCGCGATCCGGTTGAGGAACTGGGCGCGGATGATGCAGCCTGCGCGCCAGATCTTCGAGACGGCGCCGAGGTCGATGTTCCAGTCGTACTCGGCGGCTCCGGCGCGGATCTCATCGAACCCCTGCGAATACGCGACGATCTTCGAGGCGAAAAGCGCGAGGCGCACGTCCTCGATGAAAGCATCCTCGTCTTCGAGGTCGAGTTCTTCTTCGGCACCCGGCAGGTCGCGGGCGACGGAACGCTGCTCGGGGTGTGACGAGAGCGAACGCGCGAATGTGGCCTCGGCGATACCCGAAACGGGGACTCCGAGATCGAGTGCCGTCTGCACCGTCCAGGCGCCGGTGCCCTTGGCGCCGGCCTGGTCGAGAATCACGTCGACGAGCGGCTTGCCCGTGTCGAGGTCGACCTGGCGCAGCACCTCGGAGGTGATCTCGATCAGGTACGACTCGAGCTCGCCCGTGTTCCACTCGGCGAAGACATCGGCGATCTCGGCGGGAGTCTTGCCCGTGCCGCGACGGATCAGGTCGTACGCCTCGGCGATCAGCTGCATGTCGGCGTACTCGATGCCGTTATGCACCATCTTGACGAAGTGTCCCGCGCCGTCGTGCCCGATGTGCGTGACGCACGGCTCGCCCTCGGCGACCGCCGCGATCGAACGCAGGATCGGCCCGAGGGTGACCCACGACTCGTCCGAACCGCCGGGCATGAGCGATGGACCCTCGAGGGCGCCCTCTTCTCCGCCCGAGACGCCCATCCCGACGAAGTTGATGCCGGTCTCGCGGACGGCGCGCTCGCGTCGGATGGTGTCGGTGAACAGCGAGTTGCCGCCATCGATGATGATGTCGCCCGGTTCGAACACGTTGACGAGCTCATCGATCACGGCATCCGTCGGTCCGCCGGCCTTGACCATGATCAGTGCGACGCGCGGCTTCTGGAGCGCGGCGGCGAATTCGGCGTAGTCGAAGGTGGGAACGAAGCCCGCCTCGGGGTGCTGCTCGGCGAGGTGCTCGGTCTTGTCGCGGCTGCGGTTGTAGATGGCGACCGTGTTGCCCTCGCGGCGAGCGAGGTTGCGGGCGAGGTTCGAGCCCATGACGGCGAGGCCGACGACGCCGATGTTGGCGACGGATGCGCCACCCTCACCGGGACCGGCGGGCGTCGCCGTGTCGCGGTCGACATTCTCCGGGCGAGGCGCACCTTCGTGCTCCGGTGCCGAGCCGGGCGAGTCCTCCCGATCGTGCGAGATGTTGGTCTGTGCCGGGTTCTCGTGAGAGGACACGCATGCTCCTTGCCGTCAGCGGGGTGTTGTTTCAGCCTAGGGTGTGCTCGTTTTTCGCGGGTACTCGACCGTGGTCTCCGGGGCCAGCCTTAGCGTAGACCCGCGGGCGCATAGCGCGCCGCGAGTTCGACGGCCTCGCGGGTGAGGCGAGTGATGTCGTCGGTGTCTCCGCGGGTGATGCTGGCAGCGGGCAACATCCATGACCCGCCGGCGGCGACAACGCCCGCTATCGACAGGTAGTCGCCGAGATTCGCGGGCCCGACACCGCCGGTGGGCATGAAGCCGACCTCGGCGAATGGTGCGGTCAACGCACGGATTGCGGCGGCACCGCCGGATGTCTCGGCGGGAAAGAACTTCACGGTCTGCACGCCGAGTTCGATGGCCGCCTGAATTTCGGTGGCGGTCACGGCACCCGGGATGATCGGGATTCCGTGTTCGTGGCATCTTTCGACCACGGCGCGGGAGAGGCCGGGCGACACGACGAAGTGCGCTCCCGCGGCAACGGCCGCGTCGACCTGGTCGGGTCGCACGATGGTTCCGGCCCCGACGAGGACGTCGGCGCCGCTCCCGACGCCATCTTCGTCGGGCGCGCGGGGACCGCTGTCGCGGATGGCTCGGATGACGTCTGCCGCCGCGGGCGTCCGGAACGTGATCTCTGCGACGGGCAGACTTCCTCGGGCGAGCGCCAGCGCGATTTCGAGGCCCTGTTCGGCTGAGTCCGTCGTGACGACCGGAACGATTTTATGGTTCGCGAGGGCGGCAAAAGGTGTGGGCATCATCTGCTTCCGCTCGGCGCGGTCGTGGCGCATGGACGCAAAAATCATATCATTGGGGGTGTGATGGCTCCCGGCCGCGTGCCTGGGTGCCGTGGACGCCCCTCCAACGACGGAACCAGGACCCATGATCATTCTCGCTCTCGAGGCCAGTACGACCTCCGCCAAGACGATGCTGTTCGATACCGAGACGGGATCGGTGGCTGTGCGCAGCCGCCGTTTCGAGGTGAGCGGTCCGGATTCTGCCGTCCGCGACGGCGATGCGATCTATACCCAGATGATGGCGCTGGGGCGTGAGAGCGCCGCAGGCGCCGCTATCGACCTGATCGTGCTGAGCGGTACCTGGCACGGACTCACCCTCCGCCGCGCCGACCTGTCCGCCGTCACGCCCGTCATGGAGTGGCCGTACACCGGGGCGCAAGATCTGTGCGCGCGCCTGCGGTCCGATCAGGAATTCACCTGGTGGTTCTACGAGCGCACGGGATGCATGGTCAACGCGGTGTATCCCGTGTTCAAGCTCCGGTATCTGGCCGACAACGGCACGTCCGTCGACGGACTGCTCGCCCTCGACCAGTCGAGTCTCAACTTCGCGCGATTGACGGGTGAGGTCTGGACGAACCCCTCGCTGGCGTCGGGCACGGGGCTTTTGAACGCGCACACCGCGGAGTGGGACGACGAGGTGATCGAGCGGATGGGCCTGGGAGGGGTGCTGCTGCCAGAGCTCCGCTCGTCGAGCGACACCGCGCCGCTCCGCGACGAGGCGGCCGTGCTGCTGGGGTTGCGTCCGGGCATTCCGGTGCTGACGCCCGGGCCCGATGGTGGGCTGAGTCAGGTCGGCGACCTCGCGACAGAGCCGGGCGACATGACATTCTCGATGGGAACGAGCGGCGCTCTCCGCTTCTCGACCCTGCACCCCTCACTCTCGCCGACCCTCAGCACGTGGTCGTATCGATCGCCCGTGGGCGCTCTGAGCGGTGCGGCGACGTCCGGATGCGGCAACTGCGTCGATTGGGCTCGCGAGCGCCTCTTCGGGCTCAGCACCGACTACGCCGAACTCGAACCGCTGCTCTCGGCGGATCGGCGTGACCTGCCCGTCTTCTTGCCGTTCCTGTTCGGTGAGCGAAGC
This sequence comes from Microbacterium sp. HM-570, assembly GCF_054165885.1. Classification (NCBI taxonomy): domain Bacteria; kingdom Bacillati; phylum Actinomycetota; class Actinomycetes; order Micrococcales; family Microbacteriaceae; genus Microbacterium; species Microbacterium sp. HM-570. Next base: position 925,043 of record NZ_CM135111.1, on the reverse strand, counting down.
CCGGGTTGGCAAGATCAGCGCCGCGGCGGGATCGTCGATCTGCAGCCGCAGCACTCACGCGCCGATATCTATCAGTCGGTGCTCGATGGCGTGGTCTATTCGCTCTACCACTGCTACAAGGAGCTGACGGCGCTGAACGGCGCACCGCGCCGCATCGTGCTGTCGGGCGGGGTCCTGTCGTCTCCCTACTGGACACAGCTCACCGCCGACGTGTTCGGCGCCGAGATGGAGGTCTCGCCCCGCCAGCACAGCTCGATCCTCGGTGCCGTTCGCATGGGCCTGCGCGCGTCGGGATTGTCGGATCGCCATCCGGCCCTCGATGAGGGAGAGGTTCGTGTCGTGACACCCCGGCTCGAGCGACGCGCCCAGTACGACGAAGAGTTCGCGCGGTATTTGGATCAGTACTCGCGCTCACTGCCCGGTGCGGAGGGAGAAACTCGATGAAGGTTCTTGTCACCCCGACGTCGCTCTGTCGCAACCGCGACGCGCCCGTTCTGGACGCGTTGCGCGAGGCTGCAGACGAAGTGATCTTCAACGAGACCGGTCGACCGATGACGGCGCCCGAGCTGATCGAGGCCGTCGGTGGCGTCGACGCCGTGATCGCTGGCCTCGACGACTACACAGCGGAGGTTCTGGCCGCAGCGGACCGGTTGCGGGTGATTTCGCGTTACGGCGTGGGTACGAACAACATCGATCTCGAGGCGGCGGAGCGACGCGGCATCGTGGTGACCCGCACGCCCGGAGCCAATTCCCTCGCGGTCGCCGAGTTGACGATCGGCCTCGCCTTCGCCGTTGCTCGCGGCATTCCGCGCCTGGATGGCGGAGTTCGTGTGGGGGAGTGGCCGCGAGGGGATGGGATCGAGCTGACGGGACGCACGTTCGGTGTCGCCGGCTTCGGCGCTATCGGACGACTCGTGGCCGAGCGGGCCAGAGGCATTGGCATGCGTGTGGTGGCATATGACCCTCTCCTCCCTGACGAGGCGTTCCGCCAGGCGGGTGTGGAGCGGATGGATCTGGATGACCTCTGCCGTGCGAGCAACGTGATCAGCGTGCATGTTCCGCTGATGCCCGAGACCCGACACCTGTTCGATTCTCGGATGCTCGCGATGCTTCCGCCCGACGCGATCGTCGTCAACACAGCGCGGGGTGGCTTGCTCGACGAGGCTGCGGCGCTGGCCGCGCTCGATGACGGCCGTTTACACGGTGTCGCGATCGACGTCTACGAGACCGAGCCGCCGAGCGCCTCCGTGCTCGTCGGGCACCCTCGGGTGGTTTCGACTCCGCACAGCGGCGCACACACGCGCGAGGCGATCGTCCGGACCGCAACCCAGGCGGTGTCCGATGCGCTGGCGGTGCTCCGCGGCGAGAGCGTCGCGACGGCCGTCAGGGCGTAGTGCGGACCTCGCGCAACACGGCGTCGACGTACCGGCGGGTGTGATGCTCGGCGGCCTCGGCGTCGCCGCGGGCTATGGCGGCCGCGGTCTGAACGTGGTTGTGGAGCGCCTCGGAGTGGGGGACGTCTGGGGTCAACCCCAGGTGTGATCGGCCCGCGATCACCGCGGCGATGGCCGACTTGGTGGCAGCGAGCATGAGATTTCCGCTCGTATCGAGGATCAGGTCGTGAAAGGCGATGTCTTTTGCGAGGTACTCGTCAGTGTTCCCGAGCCCAGCTTCACCGAGCTCCTCGAGTCGCTGTGCGAGGCGAAGGATTTCCGCCCTTTGCACATCGCTGGCCCGCTGAGCGCTCAGGCGGGCGGCGACCGGCTCGATGGCGGCGCGCAGCTCGGTGACGACCGCCAGCTGCTGGTCGCGGCCCGGGCCCTCCAATTGCCAGCCGATCAGCCTGGTGTCGAGGGCGCTCCAGCGCTCGGCGGGGAGCACCGTCACGCCCACCCGGCGGCGTGACTCGAGCATGCCCATCGCTTCCAGCACCCGCACGGCCTCACGGATGACAGTGCGCGAGACGCCGTATTCGGATTCGAGTCCGGCGAGCGTGAGCACGGCTCCCGGGGCGAGTCCGCCTGCCGAAATGCGCAGCCCGAGACTGTCGAGCACGGGACCGTGCGATGCCTGTGCCACGCTGACTCCGCTCAAAAATATGATTACAGGTTGTGAAAGATACGATCATTGTGTGAGGATTCACAGGTCCCGCACGAGTCATGACGGCCCGAGCGGGGCGTTCGAATCCTAACGCGGGAGCGCCCGGCCACCCGGGCGCGCTCATTCCTCACAATCAATGGAGATCCAGATGGAAGATTGGACCCAGACGCTGGGCACCGGACCGCTCTTGGCTATCGCGGCCGGAGCGATCGCGCTGATCCTCGTCATGATCATCGTCTTCAAGGTGCACGCTTTCTTGACGCTGATCGTCGTTTCGCTTCTCACCGCGCTCGTTGCGGGTGTGCCGATCTCTGCGATCGCCACGACACTCACGGGCGGCTTCGGGGCCACCCTCGCGACCGTCGCACTGCTCGTCGGGCTCGGAGCCATGCTCGGCAGGCTCATCGAACACTCCGGTGGGGCAAAAGCCCTCGCCGACAAGTTCGTCGAGATCTTCGGCGAGAAGCGGGCGCCGTTCGCTCTCGGAATCGCCTCGCTGATCCTCGGATTCCCGATGTTCTTCGACGCGGGCCTGGTGATGATGTTGCCGATCATCTTCGCCGTCGCGCGTCGCGTCTCGAGCAACAACGTCCTGCTGTTCGGTCTGCCCGCGGCAGCGGCCTTCTCGGTCATGCACGTCTTCCTGCCGCCGCACCCGGGCCCGGTCACCGCGAGCGAGCTGTACGGCGCCAACCTCGGCATCGTCCTGCTCGTCGGCCTCGTCATCGCGTTCCCCGTCTGGTACGTCTCCGGTTACCTCTGGGGAAAGTTCGTTGCTTCGCGCATCAAGCTGCCGGTCCCGGCGATCTTCGGTGACATCGACGCCGATCAGCCGAGCAACCCGCCCAAGCCCAGCACGATCATCATGATCCTGCTGCTGCCGATGTTCCTCATCTTCCTCAACACCGGACTCACGACCCTCATCAGCGCGGGCGCCGTGTCGGGCGAGAACACCTGGGTCCAGTTGCTGATCCTGCTCGGCAACTCCGCCGTCGCCCTGCTGATCACCGTGATCGTCGCGATGATCGTGCTCGGCACCCGCCGGGGCGAGAACGGCACGGCCATCGAGAAGATCGTCGACTCGGCGCTCGGTCCCGTAGCCTCCGTCATCCTGATCACGGGCGCTGGCGGAATGTTCGGTGGCGTGCTGCGTGCATCCGGTATCGGCGACGCGCTCGCCGATACCCTCGCCGACCTCGGGCTGCCCATCATCTTCGCGGCCTACATCATCGCGGTCGTGATCCGCCTGGCACAGGGTTCGGCGACCGTGGCGCTCGTCACGGCCGCGGGGCTTGCGGCGCCGGCCGTGATCGCGGGGGACTTCAACCCCCTCCAGGTCGCGGCGATCACTCTGGCCACCGCGGCAGGCTCGGTCTTCGCGGGGCACGTCAATGACTCGGGCTTCTGGCTCGTCGGGCGACTCATGGGAATGGATGTCAAGACGACCCTGAAAACCTGGACCGTGCAGCAGACGATCGAGTCGGTCTTCGCCTTCGCTCTCGTGCTCGTGGTGTACGGCATCGGGTCGCTGCTCTAGCCCGCGGCATCCGCGTCGCCTTCGTCCCCCGAAAACAGGAGAAATCGCCATGTCTGCCCTCTTCGACGTCACCGACCGTCTCGCCCTGGTCACGGGCTCGTCCCGCGGGCTCGGCAGATCCCTCGCTCTCGCGCTCGCGCGGGCGCGCGCCCGGGTGATCGTGCACGGTCGGGACGCCGAGGCGGTCGAAGCGACGCGGGCCGAGGCAGAGACCCTGTCGGGTCGCCCCGCCGCGTCGGTCACGTTCGATGTGACCGACGCGGCGGCGGTCGAGTCCGCCGTGGCCGATCTGATCGAGCGCATCGGTACCCCCGACATCCTCGTCAACAATGCGGGGGTGCAGCGGCGTGCTCCTATTCAGGAGTTCGGCATCGCCGACTGGGACGACATCATCGCCGCCAACCTCTCGGGGGTCTTCTACGTTTCGCGCTTCGTCGCGCCCGCGATGATCACGCGCGGTTCGGGCAAAATCGTCAACGTCGCCTCGGTGCAGTCGCACCTGGCCCGCCAGACCATCGCGCCCTACTCGGCGTCGAAGGGCGGAGCTGCGCAGTTGACCAAGGGCATGGCCGCCGACCTCGCGCGCCATGGAATTCAGGTCAATGCGCTCTCACCCGGCTACTTCGCGACCGAGATGAATCGTGCGCTGGTCGATGACCCCGATTTCACCGCCTGGCTCACGCAGCGGACGCCTGCCCAACGCTGGGGTGACTTTGCCGAGCTCGACGGGGCCCTGCTGTTTCTTGCGTCGGACGCATCCAGCTTCGTTTCGGGGCAGAACATTTTCGTCGATGGCGGCATGACCGCCGTCGTGTGAACGTCATCCCCAGAAAGGCCCCGCGCATGCGTGCTGCATTTATCGACGCCAAAGAGACCCTGACCGTTCGAGAGATCGATGTGCCCGAACCCGGTGCCGGCCAGGTCCGCGTCCGCATCGACTACGTCGGTATCTGCGGGTCCGACCTGCACTACTACTTCGAGGGCGCGAACGGCGCCTTCGTCGTGCGCGAACCCCTCATCCCCGGGCACGAGGTGTCGGGTCGGATCGCGCACGACCCTACGGGGCAGTGGGCCGCGGGCACGCCCGTGACGGTGCATCCGGCCACCTTCGGAACCCCCACACCCGGACTCGAGGATGCCCCCCACCTGTGGCCGAACGGCGCGTACCTCGGCAGCGCCTCCACCTGGCCGCACACGCAGGGTGGCATGGTTGAGCAGCTGATCGTCGACCGAGCGATGGTGCGGATCCTGCCACCCTCGCTCCCCGTCCGACGCGCAGTGCTCGCCGAGCCCCTCGCCGTCGCGCTGCACGGTGTGTCGAGGGCCGGTGATGTGACCGGCAAGCGCGTCCTCGTCACGGGCTCGGGCCCGATCGGATTGCTTGCGATCGCGGCAGCCGTCGCCGCAGGTGCCGCCGAGGTGACGGCGACCGACGTTCTGGCGGGGCCCCTGGAGCGGGCGCGGATGCTGGGGGCCGCCCACACGATCGACGTCAGCCGCGATCAGCTGCTTCCCAATCACTACGATGTCGTGCTCGAGTGCTCGGGGGTTGCCCCCTCGATCTCGACCGCTCTCGTCGCCGCGCGGCCGGGCGGCACGGTCGTGCAGGTGGGCATGGTGCCGAACGAGCCGCGGCCGCTGAACATCTCGCCGTTCATCTCGAAGGAGCTGACCTACGTCGGCACATTCCGGTTCCACGACGAGATCGACGCGGCGGTCGAGTTGCTCGCGACGACACCGCTCATCGAAAGCGTCATCACGCACGAGATTTCAGCAGAGCATGCGGTCAGCGCGTTCTCGGTCGCTCGAGACTCGCAGGCGTCGGGCAAGGTCGTCGTCGCCCTGTGGCCCGAGGCTGACTAGTGGTGGTGTTCGTTAGTTCGTCGGGGGGTCAGGTCCAGGCGGTGGGGTCGCCGAGGTAGAGTCCGCAGGCTGTGTCGAGCGCGTCTTCGGGGGTGCCAGCTTGCCAGCCGCCGGGAAGGAACGCTTGCTGGTAGTCGTCGTGGCTGGCGCGGTAGATCGCGAAGCCCCACTGGCTGGCGTATCCGACGTAGCGGAGTCGGCACAGACGCAGTTGCTCGCCGTGATCGTCGGTGCCTTCGATGTATGCGAACTGGCCGCGGTAGGTGACGGAAACGTTGGTCAGTTGCGGCCATCGTGCCCGGGCGTGAGCGTTGAGGCGCTGCGAGAGAGAAGACCTCGTGGATGCGGGGATGGCTGCCATGTCACCATGATCGCGGACCGGGTCCGCGTGTCGCCACAAGATCCCCGCGTGACCCTGTTAACCCCTGATCATGCATGCGATCAGTGCCCATGTGATCGAACTGTCCGACGCGGAACGAGCCGAACTGTCCCGCCGGGCGCGACGGGTGCGAGCGGAGGTCCGCGAGGCGCAGCGCGCCCGGATCATCCTCGCCGCTGCGCGGGGGACACCGAATCAGCAGATTGCCGACCGGCTCGGCGTGCACGTGGACACGGTTCGCAAGTGGCGCTCACGATTCGCGCACCGCGGTCTGGGCGGGCTGGGCGACCTGCCGCGCGCCGGGCGACCTCCCGTGTTCGCTGTCACTGCAGTCGCGGAAGTCAAGGCGCTGGCCTGCCAGCTGCCCGCCGAGACCGGGGTTCCTCTCTCGCGGTGGTCTCACGCTGAGCTTGCCTCCGAGGCAGCGGCTCGCGGGATCGTGTCTGCCGTGTCAGCGTCCACGGTCCGCCGCTGGTTGGATGCGGACGCGATCAAGCCCTGGCAACACCGGTCCTGGATCTTCCCCCGTGATGAAAACTTCGCGTTCAAGGCCGGCCGGGTGCTCGACCTCTACAGCCGAGTCTGGGACGGCGAACCGCTCGGCGCCGACGACTACGTCATCAGCGCCGATGAGAAGTCCCAGTTGCAGGCCTTGCACCGCCGCCACCCGGGCCTGCCCCCGGCACCAGACAGGCTGCGGCGAGTCGAGTTCGAATATCGTCGCGGCGGCACCCTCGCCTATCTCGCCGCCTACGACGTGCACCACGCGAAAGTGATCGGCCGGTGCGCTCCGACCACCGGTATCACGCCATTCACCGAACTCGTTGAGCAGGTGATGACGACCGAACCCTACGCGTCGGCCCGCCGAGTTTTCTGGGTCGTCGATAATGGCTCCTCCCACAACGGGAACGCCTCCATCCAACGAATGAAAGACGCCTTCCCCAATGCGACGCTCGTGCACCTGCCGGTGCACGCGTCCTGGCTGAACCAGGTCGAGATCTACTTCTCCATCGTGCAGCGCAAGGTCGTCAAACCTCAAGACTTCGAGAACCTGACCGTCCTCGAACAACGCCTCCTCACATTCCAGGAACGCTACAACGCCACCGCGACCCCGTTCGACTGGCGATTCGGACGCACCGCCCTACACGACCTCCTCGAACGCATCAACCGACACGAACACGCAACAGCATGACCCCCGACGAACTAACGGAGACACCCACTAGTCCTGGCGGTAACCAGAGCGGCCCATCGACCAGAAGGCTCCGGCGGTGAGCACAGCGCCGACGGCCGTGAGGGCTCCAATCGACCACACCACTACGTGGGAGAAAAATACGCCATCGATCATCATCAGCTCCGGTGGTCGTGAACAGAAGTCGGTGTCATCACGCTACAGGCATCTCCGGTAGCATGGTGTCTACCCTCGGCGAGGGATGTTGTTGTGCGGTCGTCCGGCTGCGCGAGGCATCCGTGATCGACGTGGCGATGTGGGCCCTGGTGGCACTCCTCCCGCGTTGGCGTATGAGTCGAGAACCCCAGACCTACGCGACGCGCCCCGTCGCGTGCCCACAAGGAGATTCACATGTCGAAAGACACCAAGGCTGCGACCACGGACGACACCAAGGTCCACGCCGAGATTCGTACCAGCTTCGGCAAGGGCTTCGCCCGTCGCCTCCGCGCAGCAGGCAAGATCCCGGCCGTCATCTACGGCCACGGCGAAGAGCCCGTACACGTCGCCCTGCCCGGCCACCAGGTCGCACTGCTCCTGCGTCGCGCCAACGCAGTGCTCGAACTCGATGTCGAGGGCACTCATCAGCTGACGCTGGTCAAGGATGTCCAGAAGGACCCCGTGCACCAGATCATCGAGCACATCGACCTGCTCGTGGTCAAGAAGGGCGAGAAGATTCAGGTCGACGTGCCCATCTCGGTCATCGGCGAGCCGTTCCCCGGAACGATCGCCGCTCAGGACGCCAATACGGTTCTGCTGGAGGTCGAAGCCACGCACATCCCGCAGCGTGTCGAGGTCGACGTCGAGGGACTCGAGGATGGCACGCACATCACCGCGGCCGACCTGAAGCTGCCCAAGGGTGCGTCGCTCATCGTCGACCCGGAGACGCTCATCGTCGCGATCTCGGTTCCGTCTGCGACCCTTGCGGCCGAGGATGAGATCGCCGAGCTGGACGCGGCTGTGTCCGCGGCACAGGCCATCGAGTCCGAGGAAGCCAAGGACGAGTCCGCCGAATAAGCATTCGCGCAACCGCGCAAACCGGAGCCCGCTCTCGCCGATACGGTGGGGGCGGGCTCCGTGCATAAGGGCATAGACAGAGGGAGTTGACGTGGCTGACGCGTGGTTGGTGGTGGGGCTCGGCAACCCGGGACCGCGATATGAGAGCACGCGCCACAACATCGGGCAGATTGTCGTCGATGAACTCGCCCGGCGCCGCGGTGCGACATTCAAGTCCCATCGGTCCAACGCGCGGGTTGCCGAGACGTGGCTCAGCCCGGGCTCAGCGAAGATCGTGCTGGCGAAGCCGAACTCGTTCATGAACGTCTCGGGCGGGCCGGTCTCGAGCCTCGCGGCTTTCTTCGGAATCGAGGCCGATCGGGTAATCGTTGTCCACGACGAGCTTGATATTCCGTTCGACACGATCAAGCTCAAGATCGGCGGCGGCCACGGTGGTCACAACGGCGTGCGCGATGTCGCAAAGGCGCTGGATACCCCGGAGTTCACGCGTGTCCGCGTGGGGATCGGACGGCCCCCCGGTCGCCAGAAGGCGGCGGACTGGGTTCTCGACCCGTTTGGTGCAACCGAGAGAGCGCAGCTGCCGCTCCTGATCGGGGACGCCGCGGATGCTGTCGAGCTCGTCGTCGGTGAGGGGTTGCTCGCCGCCCAGCAGCGTTTTCACGCGCCTCGCGAGTAGCCGCGCTCGACCTGGGGCGTCGCCTTCACGTGCCGAGTGGGTAGCCGCGCTCGACCTGGGGCGTCGTTGTTATGCGCTATGCACGTGGTCGTGCTCGACCTTGGGGCGTCAGAATCCCGTTGGGGCGTCGTATTCCGCGCCCCAGCGTGACGCTGACGCCCCAACTCGGGGTGTGGACGCCCCAACTCGGGGTGTGGACGCCCCAACTCGGGGTGTGGACGCCCCAACAAGCGATGGGGCGAGAAGCGGATGGCGCGTCAGGCGCCGATGGTTGCGCCGGTGGCGACACCCGCGAGTCCCGCGGCGTAGACCACCGTGCCGAAGATGAAGATCGCGACGACGGCCACGACGATCGCGGCGATGCCGGTTCCGAGCCCGCGACGCTTCGCGATCGCGACGATGCCCTGGACGATCGCCCAGATGCCGAGCACCGTGCCGGCCCAGAAGGCGATCTCGCCGAGCAGCACCCACTCGCGAACGGGGAAGAGAAACGACAGATCCGGCCACGCCGTGCTGGGCATCGACTCGAAGCGCGAGGCAGTGCCGGTTCCGACCTGGAATGCGGCGACGGCACCCACGATCGGGGCGACGACAGCGGCCCCGAGAGCGAGCAGTAGGGCGACGAGCCCGAGGCCGCCCGGCTTCTTCGCCGCGGGCGCGGCGGCGGGTGCGCCGGCGGCGGGATACGAGCCCGGGTACATGCCGGCGGGTGGGTAGCCGGCGTTCAGACCGGGGAGCGACGGATGCTGGGGGCCCGGATACGATCCGCCCGCGGAGGGCGGGTTCGGGTACGGGGGTGCCGGGGGAGCGATGGGAGGCGCTACCGGCGGCGTTACCGGACTCGCGGCGGGCTGCTCGATCGGCGGTGCGGCGGGCGGTACGGTCGGGGGGAGTGGGTAGTCCCTCGCGGAGGGCGCATCCGTGGGCGGCGTCTGGTCGCTCATGCCCTCATCCTAGGGTCGCGAACGGCGCGGTGTCGGTGGGGGCTCGTAGACTGGTCATGTGTCAATTCACGGAATCACGCGCGCCCTGGCGCGCTCAGAAGCGTTCCGTGAGGGCCTCGACGAGGCATCCCGCGACGCCGATCTCTCGCTCAACGAGGGGCTCGTCGCCCCCGTACTCTCCGCCCTCGTCGAGCGCCGCGCGGCGTCGGGTCGCCCGCCCGCGCTACTCGTCATCACGCCCACCGGACGTCGCGCGGACCAGCTCGGCCCCTCGCTCGCGGCGTATCTGCCCGACGCCCTGGTGCTGTCTTTCCCCGCGTGGGAGACCCTGCCGCACGAGCGTCTGAGCCCGAGCCCCGAGACCGTCGGTGCCCGGCTCGAGGTGCTGCGCCGGGTTGCCGAATGGGATGGGGCGCGGCCTCTCGTCGTGACGGCGTCGGTGCGCGCCGCGCTTCAGCCGATCGCGTCGGGCCTCGAGAGCGTGCGACCCGTCGAACTCGCGGTCGGCACACGCGGCCACGACCTGACGTCGCTGGCCGAACGACTCGTCGAACTCGCCTACACGCGCGTCGACATGGTTTCGCGTCGCGGAGAGTTCGCGCTGCGCGGAGGCATCCTGGATGTCTTCCCGGCGATAGCCGATCATCCCTGCCGCATCGAGTTCTTCGGCGACGAGGTCGATCAGATCCGCGCGTTCGCGGTCGCCGATCAGCGTTCGCTTCCGGGCGCGATCGACTCGATCGCCCTGCCGCCGAGCCGAGAGCTGCTGCTGACGGCCGAGGTCCGAGAACGGGCCCGTTTGCTGCAGGGCGAGCTGCCGGGGCTTGCGGGAATGCTCGAGCGGATGTCCGAGGGCATCGCCGTCGAGGGCATGGAGTCACTCACGCCGGTCCTGGCGGACGGCATCGTCCCGCTCGTCGACTATCTCCCGACGGGCACCGCGGTGGCCCTCGTCGATCCGGAACGCGCGGTCGCGCGCGCGATCACACTGCAGGACACGAACCGCGAGTTCCTCGAAGCAGCCTGGAGTGCCGCAACGGCGGGCGCAGACACGCCGATCGACCTCGGCAAGGGTGACTTTTTGACTCTGCCGAGTCTGCGCGAGGCCTCGTCCGAGCGCGGTGGAGTGTGGTGGACGCTGAGCGCGTTCGATTCGGGTGCCGTGGATGCGGTCGCGGATGGCGTGTTCGATCCCGTGGGCACCTCGGTCGTCCGATTCGCGGGAGCAGGCATCCCCTCGTTCCACGGCAACATCGACGGGGCCACGGCTCACGTCGGTGAGTTGCTGGCGGATGGTTGGAGTGTGGTCGTCGCCGCAGCAGGATCAGGCCTGGTCGATCGTGCGCGGGATGTGCTGTCGGAGCGGGGGTTCGCCGCTCGGATCGTCGAGGATGTCGCCGAGCCACCCGAACCGGGTGTCGCTCAGCTTGTGCAGGCACCGATCGAGGCGGGCTTCTCGTTCGCCGATGCGAAGATCGCTGTGCTCACCGAGTCCGACTTTTACGGTCGTACGATCAGTTCCGACTCGCGCGTGGTCAGGAAACTGGCATCGCGACGGCGGAACGTCGTCGACCCGCTGCAGCTCAAGGCGGGCGACTTCGTGGTTCATTCCACGCACGGCATAGGTCGCTTCGTGGAGCTCGTGCAACGCGAGGTCTCGTCCGGCGGGCGCAACCCCGTCAAGACCAAGCGTGAGTATCTGGTGGTCGAATACGCCCCGAGCAAGCGCGGCTTTCCCGGCGACAAGCTCTTCGTGCCGACCGATCAGCTCGACCTGCTGTCGAAGTACGTCGGGGGGGAGGCCCCGACGCTGTCGAAGATGGGCGGTAGCGACTGGGCAGCGGCCAAGGGCAAGGCCCGCAAGGCCGTCCGCGACATCGCCGTCGAACTCGTCAAGCTCTACTCGGCGCGTATGTCGGCCAAGGGTCACGCTTTCGGCCCCGACACCCCGTGGCAGCGCGAGCTCGAAGAAGCTTTCCCGTTCGCCGAGACCCCCGACCAGTTGCAGACGATCGACGAGGTCAAGGCCGACATGGAACGGCCCATCCCGATGGACCGCCTGCTGTCGGGCGACGTCGGGTTCGGTAAGACCGAGGTTGCGGTGCGCGCGGCGTTCAAGGCGATTCAGGACGGCAAGCAGGTCGCGATGCTCGTGCCAACGACGCTGCTGGTCAAGCAGCACCTCGAGACGTTCGCCGAGCGGTTCGCCGGGTTCCCCGTGCGCGTGCGAGCACTCTCGCGCTTCCAGACCGACAAAGAGGCGCGAGAGATCATCGCGGGCCTCGAGGATGGCTCCGTCGACATGGTGATCGGAACCCACCGTATCCTGACCGAAAAGGTGTCGTTCAAGGATGTCGGGCTCATCATCATCGACGAAGAGCAGCGGTTCGGTGTCGAGCACAAGGACGCGCTGAAGAAGCTCAAGACCAACGTCGACATCCTCGCGATGAGTGCGACACCGATCCCGCGAACACTCGAGATGGCGGTCACCGGCATTCGCGAGATGTCCACGCTCGCGACGCCGCCCGAGGACAGGCATCCGATCCTGTCGTACGTCGGACCCCGCAACGACAAGCAGATCACCGCCGCGATCCGCCGCGAGTTGCTGCGCGAGGGGCAGATCTTCTACGTGCATAACCGGGTCTCGTCGATCCAACGGGTAGCCGCGCACCTGGCCGAACTTGTGCCCGAGGCGCGCATCGCGGTCGCCCATGGACAGCTCGGCGAACACGCGCTCGAGCAGGTCGTCGATGACTTCTGGGAGCGCAAGTTCGATGTGCTGGTGTGCACGACGATCATCGAGACCGGTCTCGACATCTCGAACGCCAACACGATCGTGATCGATCGCGCCGATAAGTACGGCCTGTCGCAACTGCACCAGCTGCGCGGACGCGTCGGCCGTGCCCGCGAGCGTGCGTACGCCTACTTCCTCTACGACGACATGAAGCCGCTGTCCGAGACGGCGGCCGATCGACTCGAGACGATCGCCGTCAACAACGATCTCGGTTCGGGCATGCAGGTCGCGCTGAAGGACCTCGAGCTGCGTGGGGCCGGCAACCTGCTCGGTGCCGAGCAGGCGGGACACATCGCGGGCGTGGGCTTCGACCTCTACCTGCGCATGATCGGCGAGGCCGTGGCGACGTTCCGCGGCGACGACGTCGAGGGGCCGGCCGAGCTCCGCCTCGAGTTGCCGGTGCGGGCGCGCATTCCCGAGTCATACATCGACAGTGAGCGCCTCCGCCTCGAGGCGTACCAGAAGCTCTCGTCCGCGGCGACGGCGACCGCAGCCCCCGACGCTATCGACCTCGTCGTCGAAGAACTCCGCGACCGCTATGGCGAGGCCCCGGCCGAGGTCACGGGCATCGTCGCCGTCGCTCGCCTGCGCCGCCGCGCCGCCCGCTCCGGCCTGACGGATGTCGTTGCCATGGGTCCGAATCTGCGGGTCGCCCCGGCGCACCTGCCGGATTCGTTGCGGGTGCGGATGCAGCGGCTCTACCCCGGCGCCAAGCTCATGTCGGGTGGCGAGGCGCTCGTGGTGCCGATGCCACGGTCGGGCGATGCACGGTCGGGCAACGACGCGCTCTCGGACGACGAGCTGATCGCCTGGACAGAGCAGTTGCTGACGGCGCTGTTCCCCGAGCCCACGCCGTAGCCGACGCCCGAGGTCCCCGCGGCCGGTGGGGCACACGAGTCCGCGCCCGCGGCTTCCGCCTGACCGTTCCCGCGCGATAGTTGCCGGCGTGCCGCCGCACCGCACGTTCGTGCGGTCCATTGCGTGACTTGGGGCGCCCGGGGCGCGGTGGGGCGTGGTGTCCCGCGCCCCACCGTGATTTCGACGCCCCACGTGGTGTGGGCGTGCCCGTTCCCGGCCGCGAGGGTGCCCGGGAACGCAAGCAGAGGAGGCGAGCGGGGAGGCGAGCGGAGTAGGTTGTGCGCATGCTGTTCGAGCACCTCGGGGCACGACCCCGCATCGATCCGACGGCAGTCATCGCCGAAACCGCCGTCATCTCGGGCGATGTCGAGATCGGCCCCGACTGTCAGGTCTTGCACGGCGCCGTGATCACGGCGGAAGGGGGCCCGATCACGCTCGCCGCCTGCGTCATCGTGATGGAGAACGCCGTCATCCGGGCCACATCGGCAGACCCCGTGCACATCGGGGATCACACGTTGATCGGTCCGGGCGCGACGGTGAGCGGCGCGGTCATCGGCTCCGAGGTGTTCCTCGCGACGGGCACACGCGTGTTCAACGGTGCGCGGATCGGCGACCGCTGCGAGGTACGGATCGGCGCGATCGTGCACCTGCGCACGACACTCCCGCCCGAGACCGTCGTACCGATCGCCTGGATCGCAGTGGGGCACCCGCTCGGGCTGTATCCACCCGACCGCCATGACGAGATCTGGGCGGCTCAGAAAGAGCTCGACTTTCCCGGATATGTGTTCGGCCTCGACCGAGCGACACCCGACCTGATGGTCCAACTCACCGAGCGCTACGGCCGCAGCCTCTCGCGCCACAGGCAGGACCGCCGCGTCGACTGACGCCGGACCCTCGTTCGTCAGGCCCAGTTGGCACCACAGGACATGCAGCGGAATTCGAGCGCGGGTTCATCTTCGTACAGCTCATCGTCACTGTTCTTGCCGCGACGGGTTTCTTCGCCGCGCAGCTCTTCGTCCCGGTCGAGCTCGAGGACGAACCATCTGACCTCCACGACCCGTACACGTGTGTCGTCGCAGACAGGGCAGATCTCGGCGGCGAGGTCGCTGACGTCTTCTCGTGTCTTGATCATGCGAACACGCTAGGCCGGGCCTCCGACATCCGTCCGACCGCCACGCGACGGCGAGGCTCAGCCGGTGTTCTGCAGGCCCGCCGCGACGCCGCTGACCGAGAGCAGAAGCAGACGCTGCTGTTCGGGATCCGCCCCGGAACCGATCGCGGCCGAGGCGCGCAGGGCACGCAGGGCACGCAGCTGCAGCATCGACAGCGCGTCGACGTACGGGCTGCGCATCTTCACGGCGCGCTGGAGCACGGGCTTGTTCGAGAGGAGTTCGCCGCCGCCGGTGATGCGGATCACCCAGTTGCGCGTCGATTCCATCTCGTCCAGCACGAGTTCGGCCAGTTCGTCGCGGTCACCGAGCGCCAGGTAGCGGCGGGCGATCCGCGGATCGGCCTTGGCGAGGCTCATCGCGACGTTATCGATCATCGTGCGCAGCAGCGGCCACTCGTCGTACGCCTCGCGCAGCAGCGCCTCGTCGCCGACGGCATCGAGCGCGGTGCCCAGGCCGAACCAGCCGGCGAGGTTGATGCGCGCTTGCGTCCACGCGAACACCCAGGGGATGGCTCGCAGGTCCTCGAGCGATTCCACCGACAGTCCGCGGCGGGCCGGGCGTGAGCCGAGCGCCAAGAGACCGACCTCTTCGAGCGGTGTGACGGTTGCGAACCACGGCGCGAATCCGGGTGCGCGGACCAGCGAGAAGAAACGCTCACGGGATGCGGAGTCCATCGTCGCCGCGACGCTCGCGTACCGCGAGGCTGCCTCTTCGTTGCGTCGCTCGATCGACGGGGAAGACGCCAGTAGCGTGGCCGCCGCGACCTGGTCGATGTGCCGCATCGCGATCGCCGGGTCGCCGTACCGGGCGAAGATGACCTCTCCCTGCTCGGTGAGCTTGAAGCGCCCCTCGACCGAGTGCGGCGGCTGGGCCAGAATCGCGCTGTTGGCGGGTCCGCCACCGCGCCCGAGCGCGCCGCCGCGACCGTGGAACAGGGTCAACTCGATGCCCTCTTCGCGTGCCCATGCGGCGATCGCGGCCTGCGCCTCATAGAGAGCGAGATTGGCGGCGACGGGTCCGACATCCTTCGACGAATCCGAGTAACCAAGCATGACCTCGAGGCGCCGTCCGGTGCTCTCGAGTCGTTCGGCGAACTCTGGGTGCGTGACGATCTCGGCGAGGATGCCCGGCGCCGCCTGCAGATCGGCGAAGGTCTCGAAGAGCGGGATGACGTCGAGCACCGGGGCCTTCGCGTCCGGTCCCACAGCGTAACGGGCGAGGCGCCGCACGTTCACGAGGTCTTCCGCCGACTGCGTGAACGAGACGATGTACCGTCCGGCCGCGCGCGGACCGAAGCGTTCTTGCACGAAGGCGACGGCACGGAAGACCTCGAGAACCTCCTCGGTCGTCTCGCTCAGCGCGCCCCCGGCCTCGAGCTCGGCGAGAGCCGTGCGGTGCACCTGCGAGTGCTGCCGGACCTCGAGCTCGGCCAGGTGGAACCCGTAGGTTTCGACCTGCCAGATGAGCTGCTGCAGTCCGCCGAACGCGTGGCGCTCCGCAGAAGCGGCGACGAGCGAATCCTGCACGACCCGCAGGTCGGTGAGCAGTTCGTCAGGGTCGCGGAATGCGAGGTCGGCGTCACGGGTGCGGGTCGCGGCGATGCGGCGGGCGAGCAGCAGCAGGATGCGTCGGTGCGGCTCGTTGGGCGAGCGCTTGGCGATATCGGCCGCGGCGTCTTCGTCCGCTGCGCGCAGTCGATTCCAGAGGGCGACGAGCGCCGGGCTCGGGGGAGTGGTGTCGGCATCCAGCGTCAGCGACCGGCCGACACGCGATGCGGTGCGCTCGAGGCCGAGCAGCACGTGCTCGGAGGCGATCGCGGCGGCCTTGCGGGTGACCTTCGCGGTGACGAAGGGGTTGCCGTCGCGGTCTCCACCGACCCACGAGCCGACCCGCACGAACGGGCGCACGATCGGTGCGCGGCGACCCGCCTCGGGACCCTGGAGTGCGTCATCCACGCGGCGGTACACGTGCGGCACCGCGGTGTAGAGCGTTTCGTCGAAAACCGCCATGATCGCGCGGACCTCATCGGTGGGCGAGGGCTTCTCGGCGCGCAGCGGCGCCGTGCGCCAGAGCGTGTCGATTTCTTCGAGGATGCCGCGGCGCGCCCGTCGCTCGTCGGCACCTCCATCCCGAGAAGAGTCGAGGGTCTCGAGCAGCGTCGCGATGCGCCGCACGGTCGAGGAGATCGCGCGGCGGCGGGCCTCGGTGGGATGCGCCGTGAAGACCGGGTGGAACCGCAGGCCCTGCAATCGGTCGAGGGCGGTCTCCTCGCCGACCTCTTCCGCGAGGCGCGCGAAGGCCGCTGCGATCGAGTCCGTCGCGTTCTCTTTCTCGGGACGCCCGTCGCGCTCCCGCAGCACGCGCACGCGCTGGTGCTCTTCCGCGAGGTTGACCAGGTGGAAGTAGCAGGTGAACGCGCGAGCGACCTCGTCGGCGCGCTCGACCGTGAAGGACTCGACGGTGGCCTCGGCACGCTCGAAGGCCTCGGACGTGGGGTCGGTGTACGCCTGGATCGTCGCGGCCCGCAACCGCTCGACGTCGTCGTACAGGCCGGGCGCGCCGCTCTCGCGGAGCACCTGGCCGAGCAGGGCACCCAGCATCCGCACGTCCGCACGCATCGACTGGGGCAATTCTTGACCGGCGTCGAAGCGCCCGACGAGATCGATTGCTTCGGTGGTTGTGGGTTCGGGCATGGTTTTCAGGGTAGTGCGGGAGTGTTACCGGTTCGTCACGCTGGGCTTCGGCGTACCGCCAGCGTGCAGGGGACATTGTCGGGGCAAGCGTTAGAGTGGACCACTGGTGTGCCGGGAAGTCTGGTCGGCGGTGGTCAAAGCGCGCCCACCGAACATCGCGGGTGAAACCGCGTGGCCCCCAACCCCGAAAGGACCCCGTGGCCCTCCTTCGTTCTGCACGATTCCCCGCAATCATCCTTCTGACGGCTGCCGTCGCGGCGCTGATCATCGCCAACTCCCCGCTCGGTGCGGGTGCAGAAGCCGTCAAAGAGACGTACCTGGGCATCCCGGGCGTGTTCGAGATGTCGGTCGGGCACTGGATCCAGGATGGCCTGTTGGTGGTCTTCTTCTTCGTCGTCGCGATCGAGCTGCAGTTCGAACTCACGGCGGGCGAACTCAACTCGGCGAAGAAGGCGCTGCAACCGGCGATCGCGGCCGCGGGTGGCGTGCTCATCCCGATCGTGATCTATCTGGCGTTCGCCGCGGGTTCGGATGCGTCGCGCGGATGGCCCATTCCGACCGCCACCGACATCGCCTTCGCCCTCGGGGTGCTCGCGGTGTTCGGCAAGGGATTGCCCTCCGGCATCCGGATCTTCCTCCTGGCTCTCGCGATTCTCGACGACATCGTCGGCATCCTGTTCATCGCGGTGCTCTTCACGACCGATGTCAACTTCGCCCTGCTGGGCCTCTCCGCCGTCCTCGTCGTGATCTTCGGCCTACTGAGCCGCCGCCTCGACACCCGCGCACGCGTGCCGATCGCCGCGATCCTGGTGGTGCTCGGCATCGCAACGTGGGTCGCGGTGTATCTGTCCGGCGTGCACGCCACGATCGCCGGCGTTGCGCTCGGCCTGGCCTTCGCGCAGGGCCCCGCCCTGCGCACGCGGCACACACTCGAGCCCTGGGTCAACGGCATCGTGCTGCCCCTGTTCGCGTTCTCGGCCGCACTCGTCGTCATCCCGATGGTGTCGCCCGCTCAGCTCTCGCCCGCCTTCTGGGGCATCCTCGTCGCACTCCCGGTCGGAAAGATCATCGGTATCTCGGTGTTCAGCTGGATCTCGTTGCGCCTCGCCAATCGCGGAGCGACGCCCCACCTGTCGTTCGCGGATCTTCTGGCTGCCGGAGCGCTCGGTGGCATCGGATTCACCGTGTCGCTGCTGCTGTCCGAGCTGGCGTTCGCCGGTGATCCGCTCGTCCGCGACGAGGCGACCCTCGGTGTGCTCGCGGGCTCCGGGGTCTCGCTGGTCATCGCGGCGGTCCTGGTGTCGCTGCGAGCACGGCACTTCCGTCACCTCGCGCACGTCGAGTCGGACGATATCGATGTGCCGCCGGCGTCGACGCCCACAGGTGGCCAGCTTGCCTGAGCGTTTCGCGGCGCCGGACATACGTTCGGCGCGTGGGGCAGGATGGGGCGATGGAGAGTCAGGACGCTGGCGCCGCGCGCCGTGCCGAGGCGCTGGCGGCAGCAGTCGAGACGATGCGGCTGGTCCGCGATCGGTGCGTCTGGACCCAGCAGATCACGCATCGCGATCTCGTTCCGTATCTGATCGAGGAGAGCGCCGAGCTGGTCGACGCGGTCGAGGATGGCTCGCGCGCGGAATTGCGTGAGGAACTCGGCGATCTGCTGTGGCAGGTGCTGTTCCACGCCGAGATCGCGGCACGCGACGCGGATGACCCCTTCGACATCGCGGATGTCGCCGACGGGCTGACCGAGAAGATGGTGCGTCGGCATCCGCACGTCTTCGGTGACGATGTCGCCGAGACGCCCGAGCAGGTGCTGGTGCTCTGGAACGCCGCGAAGGCGGCCGAGAAGAGCGAGCGGCGGAGTGTGCTGGATGGCGCGCCCTCGGGGATGCCGTCGCTCGCGTTGGCGCAGAAGCTGTTGGGCAAGGTGTCGGGACTGGTGCCCGCCCCCGTCGTGGCGCCCGTCACGACCGGCCCGGATTCCGAGGCCGAGCTCGGCGACGCGCTACTTGCCCTCGTGGTGCAGGCTCGGGCCCAGGGTTGGGATGCCGAACGAGCTCTGCGGGAGCGCTTGCGGACGCTCGAGTCCGACATCCGCGCCGCCGAGGCTGCCGGCCCCGCCTGACCTTCGTCCGCCCGCCGTCGTCGCGGCCCTGGGCCTGCTCGCCTGGCAGAAAAGGTGGGTCTGGAGGCGTCGAACTCGTAATTTCTGCCAGGTGAACGGATCGACGTGCGGGTCTGGGGCGGGCGCGCGCGAACAGGGCGGGCCGGGCGGATGAAAGGATAGGGCCGTGGCATCCGTGAACCCGCCGCGCGGCATGCGCGACTTCCTCCCCGCCGAAAAGGCCCGCCGCGAGCGTGTGCTCGCCGTCATCCGCGACCGCTACCGCGCGCACGGGTTCGACGAGATCGAGACACCCGTCGTCGAGGACTACGAGCGCCTACACGCGGGCATCGGCGGCGACAACGAGAAGCTCTCGTTCAGCATCCTGCGCCGGGGTCTCGACGCCGACGGCATCCGTGCCGCCGCAGACGACCCCGCCGCGCTCGCCGACCTGGGCCTCCGCTACGACCTGACCGTGCCGCTCGCCCGCTTCTACGCTTCGCATCGGGCCGAGCTGCCAGCCGTGTTCCGTGCCGTGCAGATCGCGCCCGTGTGGCGCGCGGAGCGTCCCCAGAAGGGCCGCTACCGCCAGTTCGTGCAGTGCGACATCGACGTGCTGGGCGATGCGACGCCCCGTGCCGAAGCCGAGCTGATCGCCGCGACGCTCGACACCCTCGACGCCCTGGGGCTCGCGGGAGCGACCGTTCGTATCAACGACCGACGTGCGCTGGATGGGATGCTCGCGAGCTTCGGCTTCGCGGATGCCGAGCGTGCGGGCGTGCTGATCACCATCGACAAGCTCGACAAGATCGGCCCCGACGGTGTGGCGGCCGAGCTCCGCGAGCGCGGCGCGACGCCCGCGGCCGTGGACGCCTTCGACGAATTCCTGCGCCGTCCGCAGACGTCTGACGCCCTGCCGTATGGCGAAGAGCAGATTCGTCGGGCTCTTCCCGAGGGGATCTCCGACGAGGTCATCCAACATCTGGTGGGTGTCGGAGAGGCTGTCGCTGCCTCTCGAGGCACTCTCGCGGCCGCAACGGGCACTCTCGCGTCGGGATCGGGCATTCTCGCGTTCGACCCCTTCCTCGTCCGGGGCATGGGGTATTACACGGGCACGATCTTCGAACTCGCGCACCCGAGCGTCGGCTATTCGCTCGGCGGCGGCGGACGCTACGACGGGATGATCGGCCGGTTCCTCGGCTCGGATGTCCCGGCAGTCGGATTCTCCATCGGGTTCGAGCGCATCGTCGATCTGGTCGAGGCGGGAGAGGATGCCGCGGCGACCGCGGTCGTCTTGGTGCACGACGCAGACGTCCCGGTCGCCGAGCTGCTCGCCCTCAAGGCGTCGTTCGTCGCCGAGGGCGCGCGCGTGCGGCTCGAGCGTCGGACCAAGAACCTCAAGCCGACCCTCGAGCGCGCGGTGTCCGATGGATACACCGCCCTCGCGACGGTCGCGACCGGGGCGACGGCAGCCACGATCGAGCTCAAGCCCTTGAAATAGGCGCGCTGTCCAGACGCGGACGCCCCGGTCACTGAGCCTGTCGAAGTGGCGCGGCCGGCCCGTCTATGCCTGTCTGCTCCCTTCGACAGGCTCAGGGAGCGATCGCGGAACGCACGCGTCGCTCGCGCGACAGACGGCGTTCACCTCGCCGGGGTGTGATCGCGGGTATGAGCCGCTCCCGCGTCGCCCTGAGGGTCGGTGGATCGCTCGCTCTCGTGGCGGTCGCGAGCTTCGGGGTCGCGGTTGGTGCGCGGATGCTTCTGACGCGCCAGGCGGCTGTCGCCCGGCGGCGGATCGGTAAGCCGCTCGGCGAACTTGCGCCGCGCTCGGATCGCGTGTGGCGCAAGCAGTTGCCGGGTCGCCCGGTCGAGTTGCTCGTCCTCGGCGATTCGATCGCGGCAGGTCTCGGGGCGGACCGCCGCAAGGACACGCTCGGCGCCCGTCTCGCCAAGGGCCTGGCGGGGCGCATCGGCCAACCCGTGCGGCTCCGGACCGCGGCCATCGTCGGCTCCGAATCGTCCGCGCTCGCGGAGCAGATCGACGGGCTGCCCGAGCGGTACGTCGCCGATGTCGCCGTGATCGTGGTGGGCGGCAACGATGTGACCCACCGCATCCCCGTATCGGTGTCGGCCGAACATTTGCGCACGGCGATCATGCGGCTGCGCGCACGCGGCATTCCCGTCGTGGTGGGCACCTGCCCTGACCTCGGGGCGCTCCGGCCCGTGCCCCAACCCCTGCGGATACTGGGATCGCAGATGTCCCGACAACTGGCCGCAGCTCAGGCCGCGATCGCCGAGAAATCCGGCGCGACCGCGGTGTCGCTCCGCAGCGCGGTCGGCAGGGTGTTCTTCGAGCAGCCCGACGAGATGTTCGGTGTCGATCGCTTCCACCCGAGCGCACTCGGTTATGGACGCACTGCCGAGGCGCTGTTGCCGGTCGTCGTCGCCGCCGTGGAAAGCCGGAGCGCGGTGCCCGCCAGAGTGTGACGCAAGCCCTCGCGACGGCGGCGATGCGGCTGATAGCGTGCTCACCACGAATTCCGGAGATCGAAACTCACAACGCGGGAGCAACATGGCGCGGTTCGAGAAAGACCAGCAAACGGATGCCGGAGCGACGACACCCGATGACAGGCCTCGCGAACAATGGACCGGTCAGGTCGGGTTCATCCTGTCGGCAATCGGGTCCGCCGTCGGGCTCGGCAACATCTGGCGCTTTCCCGGCGTCGCGTACGAGAACGGCGGGGGTGCATTCCTCGTGCCGTACCTGATCGCGCTGCTCACGGCGGGCATCCCGATCCTGTTCCTCGATTACGCGATCGGCCACCGCTTCCGCGGCGCCGCGCCCACGGCGTTCCGTCGTTTGGGTGGCAGATCGGGCCGATGGCTGGAATCGCTCGGATGGTTCCAGGTGACCATCGCCTTCGTGATCGGCCTGTACTACACCGTCGTCATCGCCTGGTCGCTGAGCTTCTTCGTCTTCTCGTTCGACCTCCGCTGGGGCGACGACCCGGCCGCGTTCTTCACGGGGGAGTACCTTCAGACGGGTGACCCCGGGTTCAGCACGGAATTCGTGCCGGGCGTGCTCATTCCGCTCGCCATCGTCTGGATCCTGGCGATCGTGGTCCTCGCCGCCGGTGTGGCCAAAGGACTGCAGCGCGTGAACGTCATCGCGCTCCCCGTCCTGGTGATCGCGTTCCTGATCCTGGTCGTGCGCGCGCTCTTCCTCGACGGCGCAGCCGAGGGCCTCAACGCACTCTTCACCCCCGACTGGACGGCGCTCGCCGACCCGAACGTCTGGATCGCGGCGTACAGCCAGATCTTCTTCTCCCTGTCGATCGCGTTCGGCATCATGATCACCTACGCCTCGTACCGCAAGCGCCGTTCGAACCTCACGACTCCGGGTCTCGTGGTGGCGTTTTCCAACTCCTCCTTCGAGATCCTCGCGGGCATCGGTGTCTTCGCGACGCTCGGGTTCTTCGCGTTCAGCCAGGGCGTAGCGATCGACGAACTCGAGGGGCTGACGGGCGTCGGCCTGTCGTTCATCACGTTCCCCGCGATCGTGTCGCAGATGCCGGGCGGGCCGATCTTCGGGTGCCTGTTCTTCGGGTCGTTGACCCTCGCCGGGTTCACGTCGCTCGTGTCGGTGCTGCAGGTCGTCTCGGCTGCGGTACAGGAGAAATTCGGACTCTCGACCCGCCGCGCCGCGCTCTCCGTCGGTATCGTCTCGGCCATTCTGTCGATGCTGATCTTCTCGACGACAACGGGGCTCCTCGCGCTGGATGTCGTCGACCAGTGGGCCAATAACATCGGCATCGTGGCATCCGCGATCCTGACGACCGTGCTCGTGCTGTGGGTCGCGCGCAAGGGGCCCGAGCTGCGCTACCACCTCGACTCCCTCTCAACCTTCCGCGTGGGTCGTGTTTGGCTGCTGCTCGTCAGCGTGCTGGCGCCGCTCGTGCTCGGTTACATGCTGATCTCGCGCATCGTCGTGCTGATCACCGAGGGGTACGGGGGGATGCCGCCCTGGTACCTGCTCGTCTTCGGCTGGGGCACGGTGCTCGTGCTCGTCGTCGGCGCGGTCGTGCTCTCCGTTCTGCGGTGGAAGCGCTCGCCGGATGACTTCACCGCGTGGCCGGAGTATCCGCCCGCGAGCGCCAGACGCGCCGCGCCGGGCGACACGGCGGCCCGCGCGAAGGGAGCACGGTCATGACCCCGCTGGCAATCGCCTTCCTGGTCCTGTCGATCCTGATCGTCTGGGGCGGGTTGACCGCGAGCATCCTGTTCCTGCGTCACCGACCCGAACTCGCCGAATATCCGCCGGGTGGGGTCGACGATGACCGCGAGGCCGCCGGCATCATCGAGCACGACACCTGATGGCCGAATCCACCCCCGCGAACTGGCGAAGCGCCGACGATTACCTGGTCGACACGCTGGTCGGACACGACGCGGCGCTCGAATCGACGGTGGCGGCTCAGAGCGCGGCGGGGCTTCCCGCGATCGAGGTGGCACCGGTCGCCGGGAAGCTGCTGCACCTGCTCGCACGGATCGCGGGCGCGCGACGCGTGCTCGAGATCGGGACGCTCGGCGGGTACTCGACCATCTGGCTCGCCAGGGCGCTCGATGAGAACGGTCGCGTGATCACGATCGAGGCGGAGCCCCGCAATGCAAAAGTGGCGCGTGTCAACATCGACGCAGCCGGCGTGGGGCAGCGCGTGGAGATCCTCGTCGGGCGCGCCGCGGAGGTATTGCCCACGCTTGTCGGAGCTGAGTCATCGGCCACCGAGCCGTTCGATCTGGTCTTCATCGACGCGGACAAAGAGTCCAACACGATCTACCTCGACTGGGCGGCTCGGCTCGGTCGACCGGGCACCGTCGTCGTACTCGACAACATCGGACGCGAGGGCGACATCGTCGATCCGCACACGACCGACCCCCGTGTCGCCGGCACGCGCGCTGCCCTCGAGATGCTGGGTGCCGATGCGCGTTTCGAGGCGACGGCGTTGCAGACGGTGGGGCTGAAGGGATGGGACGGATTCGCCCTGGCGGTCCTTACGGGAGCATCGGCGCCGTAACGCGGCGTGAACGACGAGCGCACGCCCTGTGCGGGAGCGACCACCTCGCTAGACTGACGGAGGACCGACGACGCTCCGAACACCACCCGCAGTGCACGAGCAAGGAGTCAAACACGTGGCACTCATCGAGGCAGTAGGCGCCCGCGAAATCCTCGATTCGCGAGGCAACCCGACAGTCGAAGTGGAGGTGCTGCTCGATGACGGAATCGTTCAGCGGGCTGCTGTTCCCTCCGGCGCATCCACCGGAGCGTTCGAAGCGTACGAACTGCGCGACGGCGACAAGAGCCGTTACGGCGGCAAGGGCGTTCTGAAGGCCGTCGATGCCGTGATCGACGAGCTCGGCCCGGCCCTCGAAGGCATCGAAGCCAGCGAGCAGCGCATCGTCGACGAGATCATGATCGACACCGACGGCACCGAGAACAAGAGCCGCGTCGGCGCCAATGCCATCCTCGGCGTCAGCCTCGCCGTAGCGAAGGCCGCGGCCGACTCGGCCGACCTGCCCCTGTTCCGCTACCTCGGTGGCCCGAACGCGCACGTCCTGCCCGTTCCCCTGTTCAACGTCATCAACGGCGGATCGCACGCCGACAACGGCATCGACATGCAGGAGTTCTTCCTCGCGCCGATCGGTGCCGAGACGTTCTCCGAGGCCCTCCGCTGGGGCACCGAGACGTACCACGTCCTCAAGGGCGAGCTGCTGAAGGCCGGCTACGCCACGGGCCTCGGCGACGAGGGCGGCTTCGCCCCCGACCTCCCGAGCAACCGCGAGGGCCTCGACTTCCTCATCACGGCCATCGAGAAGGCCGGATTCAAGCCGGGAACCGACATCGCCCTCGGGATGGATGTCGCCGCGACCGAGTTCTTCCGCGACGGCGCCTACGTCTTCGAGGGCAAGAACTGGACAGCCGAGCAGCTCACCGACTACTACGTCGAAATCGCGAACGCCTACCCGATCATCACGATCGAGGACGCCCTCGCCGAGGATGACTGGGACGCCTGGAAGCACCTCACGGAGAAGCTCGGATCGAAGATCCAGCTCGTCGGCGACGACCTGTTCGTGACCAACCCCACCCGCCTGGCGGATGGCATCAAGCGCGGCGTCGCCAACTCGCTGCTGGTCAAGGTCAACCAGATCGGAACGCTCTCCGAGACGCTCGACGCCGTCGACATGGCGCACCGCGCGGGCTACACGACGATGTTCTCGCACCGCTCGGGTGAGACTGAAGACACCACGATCGCCGACCTCGCCGTCGCGACCGGCTCGGGTCAGATCAAGAGCGGCGCGCCCGCCCGCAGCGAGCGCGTCGCGAAATACAATCAGCTTCTGCGTATCGAAGAAGAGCTCGGCGACGCCGCGGTATTCGCGGGTCGCTCGGCCTTCCCCCGCTACCAGGGGTAACGCACCGAAGCAGCAGTGAAAGAGGGGGGAGACATGGCGAAACGACCGGCTCCCCCCTCTTCCGCTTCCCGGCCTTCCGCTCCTCGCGGCTCGACCCGCCGTCCATCCGCTTCGCGGCCCTCCCCGTCGCGT
This sequence comes from Microbacterium sp. HM-570, assembly GCF_054165885.1. NCBI lineage: Bacteria > Bacillati > Actinomycetota > Actinomycetes > Micrococcales > Microbacteriaceae > Microbacterium > Microbacterium sp. HM-570. The sequence continues at coordinate 899,081 of NZ_CM135111.1, read as the reverse complement.
CCGCCCGGGCGCCACGCCGCTACGCGCCGCGTCGATGTTCGGGGCTGGCTCGGCGGGGTGCGCCTCTCGGGTTTCATGGTCGTGATGATGAGCCTCGTGGTGCTGGCGGCGTTCGTGCTCGTGCCCACCTTCGGCAACTTCGTACAGCAGCGGCAGTCGATCGCCGCGCTCGAAGCATCCGTCGTCGCTGGTCAAGAAGAGGTCGAGCAGCTCCAACAGCAGCAGGAACGCTGGGGTGATCCCGCCTACATCACGACACAGGCGCGCGAGCGGCTGTATTACATGCGTCCCGGCGAGGTCGCCTACCTGGTCGTGAACGATCTTCCCGCCGATCTGCAGCCGACGACGGAGAAGCCCGTGAGCGCGGACGTGGTCGAGACGCCGACCGACTGGATGACGCAGCTGCTGGCATCGGTGACGACCGCTGGCCTCGCCCAGACGGTGATGGGACCGACGATCGGTGTGCCCGACCCCGAACCGTCCAGCGAGAGTCCCGCCCCGTAGGAGACGGACCTTTCTCTGCATGTTCGGCGGATACCCTAATGAGGTGACGACACCGCCCTTCGCCGCGCCCACCGAGGCCGAACTCGCGGTCGTCGGCGCGCAACTGGGCCGGCCCGCTCGAGGAGTCCTGGGCATCGCCGCGCGCTGTGTGTGCGGAAACCCGACGGTCGTCGCCACGTTGCCGCGTCTGCCCGACGGTAGTCCGTTCCCGACGTTCTACTACCTCACGCATCCGGCCGCCACGGCGGCGATGAGCGAGCTCGAAGCGACGCACGTCATGGCTGAGCTGCAGGATCTGCTGGTCGAAGACGACATCGCCGCCGAGTACGCCCGCGCGCACGCCGCCTACCTCGTCGACCGATCGAACTATGGCGAGGTCGACGAGATCGCCGGCATCTCGGCGGGCGGAATGCCGGTCCGCGTGAAGTGCCTGCATGCCCTTGCCGGTCACGCACTCGCGGCGGGACCGGGGGTCAACCCGATCGGTGACCGGGCACTCGAGCGCTCGCGCTGGTCGCCCGCCGTGTGCGAGTGCGAGACGCCGGGTTCGGTTTCGTGAAGGCCTCACGTGTTCTTGCGTTGCTGCTCGCGACGGTTATCGCCGCAACGCCTGTCGTCTTCGGCCCCCCGGCCGCGGCATCGCCTGTTCCCGACGACACGGCAGATCCAGTGCGCGCGGCGGAGTATTGGCTCGATTCGCTGGGCGTCCGCACTGCCTGGCAGACGACCCGGGGCGCGGGGCAGACGATCGCGATCATCGACACGGGCATCGGTTCGGGTCCGCCCGAGTTCCAGGGTGCGGTTGCGGGTGGAACGGATGTCTCGGGTCTCGGCAGCTCGGACGGTCGCACGCCCGTCGGGGTCGTGGACTCCAATCACGGGTCGTGGGTTGCGTCGCTCGCCGCAGCGCGCGGAACGGCCGATGGCAAGGGGATGGTCGGGGTGGCCCCCGACGCGGAACTGCTGTCTGTCTCGCTCGGGTTCGGATCATCCGCCCCCGTTCCGTTCGTCGAGCAGGTCTCCGAGGCGATCCATTGGGCGGTCGACAACGGCGCGACTGTCATCAACCTGTCCTTCACGACGAACACGCTGGGGTGGGACCCGCTCTGGGACAGCGCGTTCGAGTACGCGTTCGACAACGATGTCGTCGTGGTGGTCGCGGCGGGCAATCGCGGAACGGGCACGACGCGTGTCGGAGCTCCGGCGACGATTCCCGGGGTATTGACAGTCGGCGGCGTCGACCCGCAGGGCAACGCCAGCGTCGAGGCATCCACGCAGGGCATCACGATCGGAATCTCGGCGCCCAGCGAAAAACTGCTGGGTGTGTCGGCCGACGGCCGCATCGTCGAATGGGGCGGCACGAGCGGCGCCGCGCCCATCGTGGCCGGCATCGCCGCGCTCGTGCGCTCGGCGCATCCCGAGCTCGACGTCGCCAACGTGATCAACCGGATCATAACGACGGCCAAGCCGGCCGCGGGCACGGATCCCCGGCTCTACGGCGCCGGCATCGTGGATGCGGCGGGCGCCGTTTCGGCCAATGTCGCCACGGTGACCGAGAACCCCATGGGGAGCCTCCAGGAGTGGATTCGGCTCTACCGCCGCGCGGACTCGGGACCGGCGCCCGATCAGACCGCGGTCCCCGTCGAGGTGGAGGCGTTGCCGCCCGCGGATGCGGCGACACCGGCCCGTTCGCCGCTGCTGCCGTCGCATGAATCCCTGATCTTCGGCTCTCTCCCGCTTTTTGCGATAACCATGGCTGGTATCCTGGTGTCGCTCGGCGTCACTGCAGCTGCCCGGCGAGTCAGAACGGCGCGCGATTCACGCACGCCGAGCAGTTGAACTGTCAAGGAGTTCCCTTCACGTGACTAACACCGTGCCCGCGACGAACACCGAGTCCACGAACACGGACCCCACCAACACTGGGCCCACCGACACGGGGCCGACGAACAGCGTTCCGAAGATTCTCGTGGTCGGCGGCGGCTATGCAGGCTTCTACACCGCGTGGAAGCTCGAAAAGCACCTACGCAAGGGTGAAGCCGCCGTCACGATCGTCGACCCCCTTCCGTACATGACGTACCAGCCCTTCCTTCCGGAGGTCGCTGCGGGATCCATCGAGGCGCGTCACTCCGTCGTCGCCCTCCGTCGTCATCTGAAGCGCACCAAGGTCGTCACGGCGAAGGTGACCGGTATCGACCACGCGCACAAGACCGCCACGATCACGCCCGCCGTCGGCGAGCCGTGGCAGGAGCAGTACGACCAGATCGTCGTCACCGCCGGCGCCGTGTCGCGCACGTTCCCGATCCCGGGCATCGCCGACAACGCGATCGGGCTCAAGACGATCGAAGAGGCCGTCGCCATCCGCGACAAGCTGATGTCGAACTTCGACAAGGCCGCGCTACTTCCCCCGGGCCCCGCGCGCGAGCGTCTGCTCACGGTCGTCGTGGTCGGCGGCGGTTTCGCCGGTATCGAGGTGTTCGCCGAGCTGCGCTCGTTCGCTTCGGCGCTGCTGAAGAACTACCCCGAGCTGACCTTCGACGAGACTCACTTCCACCTGATCGAGGCGATGGGGCGCATCATGCCCGAGGTCTCGCTGAAGTCCAGTGAGTGGGTGCTTGCCGACCTGGCCAAGCGTGGTGCGTACGTGCACCTCGACACGCAGGTCACGGGTGCCGTCGACGGCAATGTCGAACTGTCGACCGGCGAGGTCATCCCGAGCGACATCATCATCTGGACCGCGGGCGTCATGGCGAACCCCGAGGTCGTCCGCGGCGGCGACCTGCCGGTGGAAGAGCGCGGACGCATCCGTACGCGTCCCGACCTGCGCGTGGGTACCGATGACGAGATCGTCGAGGGGGCCTGGGCCGCCGGTGATGTCTCGGCCGTTCCCGACCTGACGGGCGGGGGTGTGGGCGGTTACTGCGTGCCGAACGCTCAACACGCCGTGCGCCAGGCCAAGCTTCTCGCGAAGAACCTCACCGCCGTCCTGCGGGGCGAGCTTCCCGAGAACTACATCCACAAGAACCTGGGCGCTGTTGCGGGTCTCGGCCTCTACAACGGTGTGTTCCAATCCAACAAGATCGCCATCAAGGGCTTCCTCGCGTGGCTTGCGCACCGTGGTTACCACATGCTCGCGATCCCGTCGTGGGAGCGCAAGCTCCGCGTCTTCGGCGGCTGGTGGAACAACTTCTGGCTGGGCCGCGACCTCGTGAACCTCGAGACGGTGCAGACGCCGCGGTACGTGTTCGAGGAGTTCGCGGCGCGTCCGCGTCCGGCTCAGGCTGCGCCGAAGACGGATGCTCCGGCACCCGCCGCGGACAAGCCCGCCGACACTGTCACGGGTGCGAAGTCCGCCCCCGCGAAGAAGGCGGCGGCTTCCCGCTGACCTCCGGGCTCGCGGGCTCGCGAGTCGATAACGTGGGCGCATGGAAGAGACCACGCCTCACGACAAGCTGCATGCCGTATTCGTCGTCGGCACGCGCCCCGAGGCGATCAAGATGCTGCCGCTCATCGTGGCGGTGCGTGATAGCACGCGTTTCGAGCCGATCGTCGTGTCGACGGGGCAGCACGCGGAGCTCGTCGCGCACGTGCTGGCGATCGGCGGCATCACCCCGGACGCCACGTTCGATCTGCCGCCCGCCCCGCGTACGCTGAACACGCTGTTCTCGGCCGTGCTGGTGCGGCTCGAGGCGTTTCTTCACGACCGTTTCGGTCCGCCGCTCCCGCCCGCCGAGGCGCCGTACGCCACCGGCTACCCGGCCGCCGCTTTTGTACACGGCGACACGACGAGTGCCGCGGCATCTGCTCTCGCGTCGTTCCATCTGCATCTACCGGTCGTGCACGTCGAGGCGGGCTTGCGCACGAACGACACCCTGTCGCCGTTCCCCGAAGAGCTCAACCGTCAGCTGATCAGCCGGATCGCCGCGTGGCACCTGGCCCCGACGGAGCGGAACAAAGAGAACCTGATCCGCGAGCACATCGCCGGTTCACGCATCTTCGTGACCGGCAATACCGCGATCGACGCCCTGCACATTGCGGCGAGCCTCGATGTGCCCTACGAATATCCCCAGCTCGCGGATCTCGAGGACGTGGATGGCCCGCGGGTCGTTGCCGTCACGGCGCATCGCCGCGAAAACTGGGGCGCGCCGCTCGAGCGCATCGCGGATGCCGTCGGGATTCTCGCGATGTCGCACCGGGATGTCCGGTTCGTCGTCGCGCTGCATCCGAATCCGGATGTCGCGGCCGTCATGGTCGCGCGTCTCTCGAACGAAGAGAATGTTTCGCTCGTGGGGCCCATGGGCTACGAGCAGTTCGCGAAGCTGCTCAAGCGCGCCACGATCGCCATAACCGATTCCGGTGGCATTCAAGAGGAGGCCCCCTCGCTCGGCACACCCGTCATCTGCGTTCGCGAGACGACGGAACGGCACGAGGGGGTCGAGGCGGGAACGGTGCAGTTGGTCGGCACCGACACGGCGCGGATCGTCGCGGCCGCATCCCGGCTACTCGACGACGATCGCGCCTATGCTCTCGCGATCGGTCGCCGCAATCCCTACGGCGATGGAAAGGCCGCCGAGCGCATCGTGCGGGGACTCGAGCACGTCATCTTCAACACCCGTCCGCCGCAGCCGTTCGGGCCCCCGGGCTTCGACCGGCTCTCGGTACTGCGCGCGGCGGGCAGCGAGGATCCGATCGAGCTCGGCCTCGTGCATCCGTGGGGCGACTCCTGGTGAGCGAGGCGCTTGTCCGTGTTCTTTGACATCTTTGCGGGCCTGCCGCTCTGGGTGCAGGTGCTGTTCTGGATGGTGCTGGCGATCACTGTGTCGTCCTTCGTATCGGTCACGACACTGCTCGTGCTCGCGGCGCGTTTTCGGGGTCGGGTACGCGGTGACGTGCGTCGTGACCCCGGCGGGGCCGGCGAGGAGCGCTTCCTCTGGGTGTTCCTCGTTCCGGCGCTCAACGAGGAGGTCACGATCGCCGACAGCGTCGCGCGCCTGCGACACGTTGCCGCGACACACGCGATGTTTCTGGTCATCAACGACGGCTCCGACGACCGCACGGGCGAGATCCTTGCCGGGATGGACGATCCGCGCTTGAACGTCCTGACCCGCGCCGCCCCGCACGCCCGTGAGGGCAAGGCTGCCGCCCTGAACGCGGCGTACGCGCATGTCCGCTCGGAGCTTCGCGAGAACCCGGCCCTCTCGATGTGGGACGAAGACCACGTGATCGTCGCCGTGGTGGACGCCGACGGTCGACTCGATCCCGAGGCTCCGCGATCGGCCGCGCGGCACTTCCACGACGGCCGCGTCGGGGGAGTGCAATCCCTCGTCCGGATCTACAACCGGCGCGGATGGCTCACCTGGGCGCAGGACGTGGAGTTCTCGTCCTTCGGGCTCGTCTTCCAGGCCGGTCGTGCGTGGTGGGGAACGGCGAACATGGGCGGTAACGGCCAGTTCAACCGCCTGTCCGCGCTGGCGAGTATCGACGACGGTTCGGGCCCGTGGCGCGATCGGCTGACCGAGGATCAGGACCTTGGCGTGCGACTCATTCAGGCCGGATGGGCCGGGGTGCAGGACAACTCGGTCGCCATCGACCAGCAGGGCCTCAACTCGCTCCGCCGCCTCTACCGCCAGCGGGTGCGCTGGGCGCAGGGTAGTTGGCAGGCGCTCGCGCTGCTGCGCGGCGTCCCGCGTCTGCGGGTGCCGTTTCTCGCCCGCGTGGACAACGTCTATTACCTGCTCACGCCCGCGCTTCAGTTGCTGACGGGATTCGCGCTAGTCGTGTCGATAGTCTTCGCCTTCCTGAGCGGGGTGCCCTACCGGCCCTCGCACTGGTGGATCCTGATCTTCTTCATGACTCTGTCGTTCGGGCCCGGCGTGGTTACGCTCGCGTTGCGCGGGGGCCGCTGGTATTCGCCGTTTGTGGCCCTCGTGCTCGTCATTCCGTACACGGCGTACTCGTGGATCGTGTTCCCGGTGCTCGCCGTCGGGTTGTTCCGACAGCTATCCGGGCGGCGGTCGTGGGCGAAGACGGCGCGAGAGACGCAGGGGATGGATGTTTCGCGCTCGGCTGATGCCACTGCGGTCGGGGATACTGGAGGGGACCGCGGTGCAGAAAGCGGCCGCAAGGTCACGCCCCCGTAGCCCAATCGGCAGAGGCAGGCGACTTAAAATCGCCCAAGTGTGGGTTCGAGTCCCACCGGGGGTACTGCTGGGACCTGGAGCAGCTGCCGTGGAGCCCTCACTCCCTGACGGCGCAGCGGGTCACTTCGACAGGCTCAGTGACCGGAGCCGCCGTCAGAATGGGGGTGGATCCGTGTTCGGGGTGAAGATGGCCAGCGCGGGTGGTGGTTTGTCGATATAGACATGGCCACCCGGCGACGTCCACTCGAGAACTCCGCCGCCGAGTTGTCTGACCGTCCAGGCGGTCTCGCCCTTCAGGGTGTGGTGTCGTTTGCACAAGCAGGCCAGGTTGCAGCAGGCGGTTTCGCCGCCGAGCGCGTAGTCGAGGGTGTGGTCCCGGTCGCACCGGTGGGCGGGTTGCCGGCATCCAGGGAATCGGCAGTGCTGATCCCTCGCCCGCAGGAACCGTTTCATGTCCGCGGACGGTGTGTAGCGGTCGACGGCGAGCACGCACCCGGTGATCGGGTCAGCCAGAACCCGATCCCACCCCGTCGCGTGACCTGCGAGCTGGCGGGCCGTGGCCGGGTCGATCGGGCATCGGCCCACCAGTTCGGCCGGCTCGTCGGTCACGCCGGCCAGCGCCAGCGCGGGCACTGTGACGTTCACGATTCCGCGGATCGCCCCGAGACCACCAAACCCGTCCGAGAACCCGGCACCACCGTCCGCGGTGGGCGTGGTGGTGAGGAGCATGTCCGCGACAAGGTCCGCACGAATCTGATCCACGGTGCGACTGTCGGTCGGGTCGGCGTTCTTGATCGCCTGGGCCTGCTGCGTGATCCGGTCGTGCATCCCGTGGGCGAGGACGGCGGGTTGGATGGTGCTGAACTCCGCCATCCCATCCCCGATGTCCCGAACACACGCACCTCGCGACGCGCGCGCCTCTTGGTGCCGTTCCGCGAGCGGGCGCGGCTGCAGGGACTCCGCAAGCCGCGCGAGCGACGCCCCGAGGCGTCCCGGCGTTGTCCCTTCAGCCCGGACCAGCGCTTCACGTTCGAACACGGCCCGCGCGTCAGGATCCGTGAGTGGTAGGCCGTGTTCCATGATCACCGCGACATGCCCACCAGCGACCCGTCCTTCATCCCACGCGTCGAACGTGGCTGGGAACGACTCCTCCAGCACCGCGGCATCGTTCATGCGGCGTTGCACCGTCCGGTCGGACATGTTCGTTGCGGCCCCCAGTTCCGCCGCCAATGAACGAAAAGGCAGTTCCGCCTCGCGCGACGAGGGCGAGGCGAGTTCCGCGACCCGGTGCATCCCCTCCGCGGCTGCCTCCGCGAAAATGCGGGCCAGTGCGGCCTGTCCTTGCTCGGCCACACGCATCGCCTCAGCGCACCGGACCGCGAAGTCCCGAGCTTTGACATCAACCCCACGAGTGTTCGAATGCATGTTCGAAACTCTACGGATGACCACCGACATTCACGCCCCGAAAAGCCCCCAAATCACGCCGAAACCACACCGAGAAGATGAGAGTTTTCACACACACAGGGCACCGCAATTCGCTCAGCGGTCGCGATGACCGAGCGGAACCGAACTTCACGCGGCTCTAGGCTGGGGGCGTGCTCGATCTGACGGCGCCCACGCCCCCTGACCCGGTTGGCGATCCCACGCCCTGGATGAGGCCGGCGGCGTACTGGCCACGGCTCACCGCCGCCACAGCCCACCTGCCGGCCCCGGTGGGCGCCCTCGATCTCGGCGCGCTCCGCTACAACGCGCTCGACATGCTCGTTCGCGCCGGCGGAGTCCCGATTCGCGTGGCGAGCAAGTCCGTGCGCGTCCGTGAGGTTATCGACGCCGTGCTGCGCCTTCCGGGTTATCGGGGCATCCTGGCGTTCACGCTCGCGGAAGCACTGTGGCTCGCCGAGACGCACGACGACGTCGTCATGGGATATCCGAGCGCCGACCGAGCGAGCCTTGCTCGAATCGCGTCCGACGACCAGCTGGCGTCCCGCGTGACCCTCATGGTCGACGATCCCACGCAGCTCGATCTCGTCGATGCCGTCGCAGCTCCCGGTACGCGCCCCCGGATCCGCGTCGCGATCGACGCGGATGCGTCGTGGCGCGCGCCCGCGCTGGGGCACATCGGCGTGCGTCGATCGCCCCTCCACACCGTCGCCGAGGTGCGGGAGTTCGCTCAGGCCATCGCCATCCGGCCGGGCTTCGACCTGGTCGGGCTCATGATGTACGAAGCTCAGATCGCCGGCCAGCCCGACCACGACGGCCGCGGCGACGGGGTCATCCGGTGGATGCAGGGCCGGTCGATCGCGGAGTTGCGGGAGCGACGGGCGCGATCGTCGCCGCGCTCTGCGATATCGCACCCCTGGAGTTCGTAAACGGCGGCGGCACGGGATCGCTCGAACTGACCGCTGCCGACGCCGCGGTGACCGAGGTCACCGCGGGCAGCGGGCTCCTCGCCGGACACCTCTTCGATCGCTACCGCGCCTTCGCGCCGGCACCGGCCCTCGCCTTCGCGTACGACGTGGTGCGGCGGCCGACACCCGATATCGCAACGATCCTCGGCGGCGGATGGATCGCGTCGGGACCGCCGCTCGCTTCCCGCCAGCCGCTGCCCGTCTGGCCCACGGGCCTGTGCGCGCTCGACCGGGAGGGCGCGGGTGAGGTGCAGACGCCGCTGCAGGGTGAAAGCGCGCGAGCGCTCGCCGTCGGTGATCGGGTGTGGTTGCGGCCCTCCAAGAGCGGCGAGCAGTTGGAGCGGACCGACGAGGTCCAGCTGGTGGATGGCGACGCAATCGTCCAGGCCCTGCCGACCTACCGCGGCGAAGGGCGAGCGTTCCTGTGACCCGCATCGGCGGCACCTGGCGCAACTGGGGCAGGACCGCAGCCGTCCGTCCGCAGCGCGTCGAGCGGCCCGCGGGCACCGCGGCCGTCGTCCGCTCGGTGCAGGCCGCGATCGCGCGGGGACTGCGCATCAAGGCGGTGGGCGCCGGCCACAGCTTCACGGGCATCGCCGTCGCGCCGGGCGTTCTGCTCGACCTCGATGAGCTGAGCGGCATCGTCGAGGTCGATCGTGAGCGGGCGCGCGTTCGCGTCCTCGCGGGTACGCGACTGCACCAGATGCCGCGACTGCTCGCCCCCTTCGGGCTGGCGATGGCGAACCTCGGCGACATCGATCGCCAATCGATCGCGGGGGCGATCTCGACCGGCACGCACGGCACGGGACTGCGCTTCGGGGGCATCTCGACGCAGGTCGTGGGGGCGACCCTCGTGACCGGAACGGGCGAACTGCTCACCGTGAGCGACGACGAGAACGCCGAGATGCTGCCCGCGGTGGCGCTCGGGCTCGGCGCCCTCGGCATCCTGGTCGATGTCACGCTGCAATGTGTACCCGCGTTCGTGCTGCGCGCGGTCGAGCGTCCCGAACCGGTCGATGACGTGGTGGCGGAGCTGACCGCGCGAACCGAGACATCCGATCACTTCGAGTTCTACTGGTTTCCGCACACCGACGTCGCCCTGACCAAGACGAACACGCGTCTGCCCGAGAGCGCGCCTCGCTCGCCGCTGCCGCGCGCCTCGCGTTGGCTGGACGAGACGCTGCTCGCCAACGGTCTTTACCGCATGACCTGCGGGTCGGCGTCTCTCGTGCCCGCGGTAGCGCCCCCGATCAACCGGCTCGCGACGCGCCTGACGGGCGACCGCGAGTACACCGATCTCTCGACGCGCGTGTTCACGCAGGACCGGACCGTCCGGTTCCGCGAGATGGAGTACGCCGTCCCGCTCGAGAATCTCGCCGCGGCATTCCGCGACGTGCAGGCCGCGATCGACGCATCCGGCCTGCGCGTGTCGTTTCCCATCGAGGTGCGCGCGGCAGCGGCGGACAACCTGTGGATGTCCACGGCGCACGGACGCGCGAGCGGATACATCGCCGTACACCGCTACTGGCGGGAAGACCCGACGGAGTACTTCGCGGCGATCGAACCGATCATGCTGGCGCACGGCGGGCGGCCGCACTGGGGAAAGATGCATGCGCTCGGTGCCGCCGACTTCGCCGAGCGCTATCCGCGCTTCACGGACTTCGTGGCGCTCCGGGACCGACTCGACCCCGACCGGCGCTTCGCGAACGCATACCTCGACCGGGTATTGGGCGAATAGTTCCCAGGGGTTCGCCGGGATGCGTCGGTAGGATGGGCCAACGTACGACAACTCGCGTCTGACTACCTCGCTTTCTGGAGACACCCATGTGGGAATGGCTCATTCCGGTCCTGATTGTCGTCGCCCTGATCGCCATCGTCGGCATCTACCTCTGGGCGACGTACAACTCGCTCGTGCAGCTGAACGTGCGCGTCGACGAGGCATGGAGCGACATCACCGTGCAGCTCAAGCGGCGAGCTGATCTACTGCCCAACTTGATCGACACGGTCAAGGGGTACGCCGCGCACGAGCGAGGGGTCTTCGAGAGCGTGACGCGGGCCCGGGCCGAGACGCTCCAGGCGCAGGGCCCCGCGGACGCGGGAGTCGCCGAGGGGCACATGCAGCAGGCGCTGAAGTCCCTGTTCGCCGTTGCCGAGGCATACCCGCAACTGCAGGCGAGTCAGAACTTCCTCCAGTTGCAGCAGTCGATCGTCGACACGGAAGACAAGATCCAGGCATCCCGCCGCTTCTACAACGGTGGCGTGCGCGAGCTGAACACCAAGATCAAGATCTTCCCGAACAACCTCTTCGCCCGGAACCTGGGTTTTCAGGAACGCGAGTTCTTCGAGGTCGAGAACGGCGCCGCCATCTCCGAGCCGCCGCGCGTTCAGTTCTGACGTGACAGCCATCACGGCCTGATCGGGCGGGGCAGCCGTGTACTCCGCGATCGCGCGCAACAAGCGCAACACATGGTTCATCATGATCGCGTTCGTCCTGATCATCGGGGGCCTCGGTGTGCTCGCAGGATGGCTCGCGTCGAACGATTGGTGGATCACCGCGTTCGTCGTGATCGGTGCGGTCGGGTACGCCACGCTGCAGTACTTCGTCGCCGACCGTGAAGCGCTCGCGCTGGCGGGCGCGGTGGAGATTCAGAAGGCGGACAACCCGCGCCTCTGGAACATGGTCGAGAACCTGTGCATCGCGACGGGTACGCCGATGCCGAAGGTTCATATCGTGCAGGATGCTGCGCCGAACGCTTTTGCGACAGGTCGGACGCCCGAGCGGGCGGCGATCGCGGTCACGACCGGCCTGCTCGACATCATGGACGATCAGGAGCTCGAGGGAGTGCTCGCGCACGAGCTCGGACACGTCCGCAACTACGACATCCGGGTTTCGTTGATCGTCTTCGGTCTGGTCGTCGCGATCGGGCTGCTCGCGGACGTCTTCCTGCGGTTGACGCTGTTCGGTGGTGCCCGACGCAGCGGCGGCAATGGCCAGGCGCAGATCGTGTTCCTGATCTTCGGTCTTGTCGCCGCCGTGATTGCGCCCCTGCTCGCGGGTGCCGTGCAGGCGGCGATCTCACGCCAACGTGAATACCTCGCCGACGCGACGGCCGCGCTCACGACACGAAACCCGGACGGGCTGGCGTCGGCGCTCGCAAAACTGCAGGCGCACGCTCAACCGTTGACGAAGGCGAATACGTCGATGGCGCACCTGTGGCTGGCGGATCCGCTGCGTCCGAACGCCCTCGCGCGTCTCTTCTCGACGCATCCGCCGATCCCGGATCGGATCGAACGCCTGCACACCATGGGCGGCAGCTTCTAGCAAACGCGCGAAACTTCACTTATGTCCCTTTTCAGGCGCAAACAAGGACACAGGTGAAGTTTCGCGCTCACCAGGCCTGGAGGATCAGCTCGCTGCCTTCGAAGGTCAGGGCGCCGCGGAGCGTCCAGGCATCGTCGCGGTAGGTGAAAGAAGCGGGTTCGCCCGCGCGGGTCTGGCCCGACACCGTCACCACATACGACCCGCCGCTCGCGATGAAGCCGCCGGTGGCGTCGAGTGTGACAGTAGGAAGCGTCTCGATCCGAAATACGTAACCCTCGGCTCTGGCCAGGTCGGCGCCCCAGGGGATGCTGATGCCGCACGACGCGGGGCTCGTCGTGGCCGGAGTATCCGCCGACGATGCCGTGCACGCCTCGAGGTACGCATCCACGGCGGGCTGTGCCGTCGCGCTCGCGTCCGGTGCGAGCGCAACCTCAACGGTGACGTCCGCCGTTGCCCCGGGAGCGACGACGACCTCCGCCTCGCCCGTCAGGATGCCGGCCGGTGCCGCGACGACATCGTAGACGGCGGGGAGGGCGACCAGGGGCGCGGATGCCTCGAGCACGACATCACCGATCGTCACCGCGTCACCCATCGTCGTCGTTGCCGCGATGCTGCCGAGCGCGTCCGCGTCGGCCAGCCACTGTCCGTCCTCGAGCCGGACCGTGAACGTCACGGCGTGCATTCCACCCGTGAGGAAGTATGCCGCCGAGACTGTCGCCGCGTCGTTCCCGGATGTCTCCACTCCGGCGACCTCGGGGTCGGAGAGGTAGGCGGTTGCCGCTCCGAATGCCTCCAGGGTCGCGGCGTCCGGGAGCGCCGACGAGGTGAGAGTCGCACGAACCTCGTCCGCGTCACCCGAGGCGAGCGCGTCGAGGTACCGCTGTGCGCCGGCCTCGGGCGAGTCACCGCGGGCCGTGAACCACACGACGAGAGCTATCACCGCACCGATGAGGACGAGGACCGCCGCGGCAGTCGCGATGATCGCGCCGCGGCCCAGACGCCGACGGGGGGTCATGAGCCCGATCCCTGCTCGATGGCAGACGCGGCGTCCGGCTCGTCCGTCTGGGGCTCGTCCGGCGCGAGAGACACCGTTTCCGTGCCCGCTTCGTGCCGGGGTGCTCGCAGCACATCGGCCAATGCGCCCGTCGCGTCACCCCAGTTCGCCACTGAGATGCCGTCGAGAGCCTGCCATCGAGCAGCATCCCGCAGGACCTCGGCCAGGCGAGGCGCGGCGTCGGGACGGATCGGACCGTCCTCCCACCACGCCGACTGCACCAGCAACCGCGAACCCGCGCGGTCGGCCTTCAGATCAACGCGCCCGACGAGTTCGTCGTCGATCAGAACCGGCAACGAGTAGTAGCCGTAGCGGCGTCGGGGAGCGGGTGTGTAGATCTCGATCCGGTAGTCGAAGCCGAACATCCGCTGTGCGCGATCACGGAACCACACCATGGGGTCGAACGGCGTCAGGATGGTCGCGGCGTCGATGCGACGGGGAAGCGCTGCGTCGCGATGTGCCCACGCGGGTAGCGGTTTGCCGCCGCGGTCCCAGCCCTCGACGGTGACCGGCACGAGCTCGCCTGCCTCGACCAGTTCGGCCGTCGCGCGCTTGACGGCTTTGCGGTCGCGCAGCCGCCAGTAGTCGTCCAGATCGGCCTCGGTCGCGACACCGTACGCGGATGCTGCGCGAGCGACGAGCTCTCGGATCGCATCGGGACGCTCGATCTCGCGCTCGATCGCTTCCGCCGGAATGACATCCGCGGCGAGGGCGTAACGGCGCTCGAAGCCGCGACGACCCGCGACCGCCACCTCCCCGATCAGCCACAGATACTCGAGTGCCCGTTTGACGCCGTCCCAGTCCCACCACGGCCCACGCGCGCCGCGTCGCGAGTCGTGCTCGATCTCGGCCGGACGGAGGGGGCCGCGGGCGCGGAGCTCGGCGCGCACCCACTCCACGATGGGCAGATTTTCGGCGAACCATGTGCCCGGCGCCGTGAACCGTGCGCGGTGGTCCTCCATCCGGAACCGGAAGAGCTGCCAGTCGGCCGCTGGAATGAACGCGGCGACGTGTGCCCAGAACTCCACATACGGGGCGCGCCGGGCGAACAGCAGACGATCGAGCAGGGCCGTGTCGTAGGGGCCCAGGCGCGAGAACAGGGGCATGTAGTGCGACCGCGCGTAGACATTGACCGAGTCGATCTGCAGCGTGTGCATCCGTCCCAGAGTCGCGTTGAGCTGGCGCGTGCCGGGGGTCGCCGGGACGCGGCGCCCGAACCCCTGAGCGGCGAGCGCCATCCGCCGCGCCTCGCGCGCGCTCAGCGACTGTTTCATCGGCGCCAGCCTATCCCCGGCGTACGACATCCCCGCGGGGATGCTATGCGATGAGAGAGCGCGGGCTTCGTTTCGACTCCTAGACTTGCCGGGTGAACGAAACCCCCGAATCTCTGCGCCGACGACTCGTTGACGTGATTCGGGAGCGCACTGTTTCGAGCGACCTCAGCCCCGCCGTGCCACAGGCGCTGCGCCTCGCCGCGGCATACGCCTGGCGCCTGATCGTCATCGCCGCCGCGGTCGCGATCGTCGTGTGGCTCGTCATCCAGCTCAAGGTCATCGTGATCCCGCTGTTGGTCGCGATCCTCGTCACCGCCCTGCTCTGGCCCGCTTTCACCTGGTTGCTGCGCCGCGGCGTGCCCCGCTGGCTCGCCATCGTGATCTCGGTGCTGAGCACACTCGCCATCGTTTCGGGGCTCATCTGGCTCGTCGTATGGCAGGTAGGGCTGCAGTGGGCAAGCGTGCAGGATCGCACCGTCGAGGCGATCGAGCAGTTCCGCCAGTACCTCATCGACGGGCCCCTGCACCTGACATCCGGGCAGATCGACGACGCGCTCGCACAGGTCTGGGCGTTCACCCAGGAGCAGGCCCAACTGCTGCTCTCGGGAGCGCTCGCGGTCGGTTCCACCCTCGGGCACGTCGCCGTGGGCGCGCTTCTGGCGATCTTCATCCTGCTCTGCACGCTCGCCGACGGCGGGGGCATCTGGCGGTGGACCGTGCGCCTGTTCCCGCGTGCCGCGCGACAGCCCGTTGACGGTGCCGCGCGCGCGGGGTGGGTCACGGTCGTCAATTACGCGCGCACCCAGCTGCTCGTCGCCTCCATCGATGCCGTGGGTATCGGGCTCGGTGCCGCTCTGCTGGGTGTTCCCCTCGCCATCCCGGTCGCCGTTCTGGTGTTCTTGGGAGCTTTCATCCCGATCGTGGGGGCCGTCGTCACCGGAGCCGTCGCCGTCTTCCTGGCGCTGGTCTACAACGGACCGTTCATCGCGGTGCTGATGTTGATCGTCGTTCTGGGCGTGCAGCAACTCGAGGGGCATGTCCTGCAGCCGATCCTCATGGGCGCGGCCGTCAAGGTGCACCCGCTCGGCGTCGTGCTCGTGGTTGCGGGCGGCGCGCTCGTCGGAGGTATTCCCGGGGCACTCTTCGCCGTGCCGCTCGCCGCGTTCGTCAACGTCTTCGCCGTGTACATCGGCTCCCGAGGGTGGGAGAGACCGGATAGCGCGGTGGCGGGCGAACTGATTTGGAGTACCGTGCCACGAACGAAGAACACGCGACCCAGAACTCGACCGACCACCCGACCCGAGGGGACCCAGGCATGACCTCCGTCGAACCGCGCGAGCTGACCATGCCGCTGCTCTCGGAATACGAAGGCGCCGCCGAGGGGCTGCGCGGTGTCGTCAGCCACACCCCGCTTGAGTACTCGCAGCACCTCTCTGAGGTGCTCGGGGTTCCCGTCCATCTCAAGCTCGAGAACCTGCAGCGCACCGGGTCATTCAAGATCCGCGGTGCCGCCTACCGCCTCTCCCGCCTCACGCCCGAGGAGCGTACTCGCGGTGTCGTCGCGGCGTCCGCCGGCAACCACGCGCAGGGCGTCGCGCTCGCCGCCCAGGCCCTGGGGATCCCCGCCACGATCTTCATGCCTCTCGGCGTCCCCGTGCCCAAACTGCTCGCGACGCGCGGGTACGGCGCCGACGTGATCCTCGAAGGCCCGACCGTCGACACGTCGTTGCGACTGGCGGCGGAGTTCGCCGAGCGCACGGGCGCCGTCCTGATCCCGCCGTTCAATCATCGGGACATCATCGTCGGCCAGGGAACGCTGGGGCTCGAGGTCGTGCAGGACATGCCCGACGTCGACACGATCCTGCTGGCCATCGGCGGAGGAGGCCTCATCGCCGGGGTCGCCGGCGCGGTCAAAGCGATGGCAGCCGCCGCGGGTCGCACCGTACGGATCATCGGGGTCCAGGCCGAGAACTCGGCTCCGTACCCGGAGTCCCTGCGAGCCGGCTATCCGATCGAGGTCGAGACGCGCCCGACGATCGCCGATGGCATCCTGGTCAGCCGCCCCGGCGACATCCCGTTCGCGATGATCCAAGAGCTGGTCGACGACATCGTGACGGTGACGGACGACGACATCGCCCGGGCGATGCTGGTGCTGCTCGAGCGGGCCAAGGTCGTCGTCGAACCCGCCGGAGCCGTCGGTGTCGCCGCGATCCTCGCGGGCAAGGTCGAGGCGCACGGGCCGACCGTCTCGGTTCTGTCGGGGGGCAACATCGACCCCCTGCTGCTGCAGCGGGTCGTCGCACACGGGCTCGCGGCATCCGGACGCTACATGAGCATGCGGATTCCTCTGCCCGACCGTCCGGGACAGCTGTCGCGCGTTTCGGACCTGATCGCACAGGCGGGTGCCAACGTCATCGAGGTGCTGCACACACGTCACGGCCAAGGGCTTCAGATCAGCGAGGTGGTGCTGCAGATCAGCGTCGAGACGCGCGGCGAAGAGCACAAGGCGCTGACGTTGCAGACGCTGAAGGACGCGGGCTTCCACCCGGTCGTCGTCCCGGACTGACCCCGGAGTAGCGTTTCGTCTCGCTGCGCTCGCTCAACGACCGGTCATTGAGCGAGGCCCGCAGGGCCGAGACGAAATGACGCTCCCGGGGGCTACTGGCCGGTGTAGGTCTCGACCTTGATGATCTCGACGGTCATCTCGCGACCGTTGGGCGTTGCATAGCTCGTCGTGTCGCCCTCGTTCTTGCCGAGAATGGCGGCGCCGATCGGGCTCGCCTCGCTGTAGACGTCGAGGGACGAGTCCGAGGCCAGCTCGCGGTTGGCCAGGAGGAAGCGCAGTTCGCGCCCGGCGACCTTCGCCGTCACGACGGTTCCCGGCACGACCGTGCCGGTCGAGGTCGGGGCATCGCCGACAACCGCGGTTTTCAGCAGCTGCTGCAGGTTGCGGATGCGCGCCTCGATGCGTCCCTGCTCGTCTTTGGCTGCGTGGTATCCGCCGTTCTCTTTGAGATCGCCCTCTTCGCGGGCAGATTCGATGCGCTTGGCGATCTCTTCGCGGCCGTCCGTCGCGAGCGTCTCGAGTTCTGCGTCGAGGCGGTCGTAGGCGTCCTGCGTGAGGAAGGTCACGGGTGCGTCGGTGGACACGGCGTTCTCCTTCTGTGGTTCGTGTTCGTGCCGGAGCGGTAAGGGTTCAGGGCATCACGTCGCCCATATACCGAACGCCCCGGCATCGAGCCAGGGCGCACGCTGTAATCCGGTCAGCCTAGGGGAGCCAGCAGGAGTTCACCAAACCGGTCGTCGCGAGCCCGACGGTGGGGACGGATACCTCGTAAGCCCGCGCTTCCTCGCCGCTCGGGGGGTACACGACGACCTTCCACCCGACGATTCCGAAGTCCTCGTCGAGGGCTTCGATCGCACACGCGATTTCGCGATCTGCCTGTCCGGTGATCTGGAAAGACACGGTCGCCGTGTACTGATCCACGAGCGAGAATCCCAGGACATCTGCGTCGACATCCGATGCCGCCGTCGACACCGTCGACCACGCGAGCGCGCCCGTCGTGGCGACGGCGAGCACACCGACCGTGATCCAGGCGAACAATCGACGCCGGCCGTTCCGGCCGCGACCGTACCGCTCGTCGAGACGGGCTTGGATCGTCATCGTCTGGCCCCTCTCTTCCGGCTCGGCGACTGGCTCATGGACTGGTTAGGCTAGTAGTACCAGGCTATGCGTTGCCGGGTGCCGCCCGTGCCATCTCGGGATCGGTCGCCGTGCGGAAGGACCCCATGCTCGCGTTCTCGTGGATCGTCTCGATCGCTACGCCCTCACCGACACCGGTCGTTGAGCCGGATCCTGAACTCGTCACACCCGGATTCCTGGGCTTCGCGGTCGTCGCCGTCTTGGTCGTCGCCGTGGTGCTGCTGGTGTGGGACATGCAGCGTCGCATCCGTCGTGCCCGCTACCGTGCCGAGATCGACGCGGAACTCGATGCCGAACAGCAGGCTGCAGCGGCCGTCGAGGCATCGGACACCGACGATCAGTTCGTCGATGGCGCAGACGACGTCCACGATCGCGCAGACGGGGACGCCCCGCCCCGCGTGTGAGGGTACGGCGGCTGTCGGGCGTCAGCCGTAGACGGGGTCCAGCGCGATGATCAGCGCCGCGGTCCAGTGGCAGAGGAACGCGAGCACCGTGCACACATGGAAGATCTCGTGGAATCCGAAATGCCCGGGCCACGGGTTGGGGCGCTTGAGCGCGTAGACGATAGCGCCGACCGTGTAGAGCAGCCCGCCGACGAGCACCAGCGTCATCATGATCGCGTTGGCCGCGAAGAGGTCACCGATATACATGAGGGCGGCCCAGCCCAGCACGAGATAGAGGGCGACGTAGAGCCAGCGAGGCGCGCCGACCCAGAAGACTCGGAACAGGATGCCGATGAGCGCTCCGCCCCACACCAGCGACAGCAGCAGCGTCGACTTCGCGGGGGGAAGCGCGAGCACCGAGATCGGCGTGTAGGTTCCCGCGATGAGCAGGAAGATGTTGGCGTGGTCGATCCGCTTCAGCACACCCTTCGCGCGGGTGCTCCAATCGAAGCGGTGATACAGCGCCGAGGTGCCGAACAACAGCATCGACGTGGCGAGGAAGATCGCTGACGCCCACTTCGCGGTGGTGCCCTCGGCGAGGACGATCAGGACGATGCCCGCGACGATCGCGAGGGGGAAGGTGGCCGCGTGGATCCAGCCGCGCCAGGTCGGCCGGATGTCGATATGCGCGTCGACGGCGGCCGCCTCCATCAGAGGCAGCGACGGGACTTCGGGGGAGTGGGATCGCGGGCGACGGCTCACGCCTCCAGCGTAAGCGTTACCGTAGGGGGGTGAGCACGGGCGGGTCGAACCAGGGGCGTGGGCCGCTGTACCGTCTCTACACGGGGCGTCTGCGCCGGAGCCTGCGTGACGACCCGGTGCCGCATCACGTGGCGATGATGATCGATGGAAACCGTCGGTGGGCCCGTCAACTGGGCTACGACTCGGCTGCCCACGGTCATCGCGCCGGCGCGGCGAAGATGCGCGAATTTCTGACCTGGTGCGACGACGTCGGGGTACGCGTGGTGTCGTTGTACCTGCTCTCGCACGACAACCTCGCCAAGCGTGAGTCGCGTGAACTCGCGGACCTGCTCGACATCATCGCCGAGCTGGCAGATGAGCTCTCGCGCGAGCGGGACTGGCGTGTGCAACACGTGGGGCGCTCCGAGAACCTGCCGCCGGGCCTGGCGCGTGTGCTGCACGAGGCGAGCGAACGCACGCGCGGCAACACGGGGATGCATGTCAACCTGGCGGTCGGTTACGGCGGACGCAGCGAGATCGTGGACGCCGTGCGGAGCATCATCGCCAAGCACGACGAGGGTGGGGGGTCGTTGGAGGAGCTGGCCGCCAGCCTCACGCCCGAGCAGATCGGTGAGCACCTGTACACCGGCGGACAGCCCGACCCGGACCTTGTGATCCGTACCTCGGGAGAGCAGCGCCTCAGCGACTTCCTGCTGTGGCAGAGCGCTCACAGCGAGTTCTATTTCGTCGAGGCGTTGGGGCCCGATCTGCGCGAGGTCGACTTCTTGCGTGCGATCCGCGACTACGCCCGGCGAGAGCGCCGATTCGGTAGCTGACCTGCGCCGCTTTCGGCGTGGCAGAATAGGTCGGTGGCAACCATCGAGGATTACGGGGCGTCGTTCGACCTCGAGCCCGGCTATCTGGACTGGGCGTCGTTCGGTCCGTTGTCGCCCGCGGTGCGTCAAGAGAACACCGCCGACCTGGAACTTCTCGCGACGGGTCGCCGATCGAGCATCGACAACGTCGTAGAGCACGCCGCATCCGCTCGTTCCCTGGTTGCCGAGTTGCTGGGTGGCAACGTAGACAACGTCACCCTGCAACCATCCACGACGCACGGGATCATGCAGGCGGTCTTCGGAGTCACCGGTGGGTTGGTGCTCTCTCGGGGCGAGTACCCGAGCCTCACCGTCGCCGCTACCCGCGCACACGAGGCTCTGCACGTCGTCGATCCGCAGTGGATCGATCCGCCGGCGGGCTATGTCACGCCCGAGGTCGTGCGCGACGCGATCACGTCCTCCACGGCCGCGGTCGCGGTGAGCCTCGTCGACTTCCGGACGGGGTACCGTGCGGATCTTGCCGGGATCCGCGATGTCATCGGCGATCGCCTGCTGATCGTCGACGCCGTGCAGGGTTTCGGAATGGTCGCCGCGGACTACCAAGCGGCCGACGTCGTATGCGGCAACGGCTACAAATGGCTGCGTGCCGGCCGCGGCACGGGTTTCGCCTGGTTCAGCGACCGTGCGCTCGCGGAGCTCACGCCCGTCTTTTCGGGAGCGACGGGAACGGATGTCGCACTCCCGATCGATGACGTGCCCCCCGTATCGTCCGGCGCGAACGCGTTCACTGTCAGCGTTCCCGACCACATCGCCGCCGCACGTCTCTCGGCATCGCTGCGCGAGGTGCTGGATACCGGCGTCGAGCACATCGAAGAGGCGCTCGCCTCCCGCACACGCGAGGTCCTCTTCCTCGCGGAGCGCTACGACATCCCGACCCTGACGCCTCGCGAAGCGGTGCACCGCGCAGGAATCGTCACGCTCGCACCGCCCACGCAGGATGTCGCGGCTCTCGCCGCCTCGCTCGCCAACCACGGCGTCACGTGCACGACGCGCAGCGGTGCCGTGCGCATCGCACCGCACGTCGGCACCGTCGCCGACAGCATGGTCATGCTCGGCGACGCGCTCGCCGACTTCGCGCACGCGCGCACCTGGTAGCCGCGCGGAATTAACGCAGGCGTAACCTCCGGCGGGGCGTGTCGATTCGCGGCTGAGAGAGTCGCGGTCGTACGTTCATCTCATCGGGCAAGTAGCCCGGTCGAGTCGGCCACCAGAGTGCGACTCGCTACCTCACGGTGGCCGATCTTGCGGATGCCGGGTACTCACCCGGGTCGGGAGCAGGTTGTGACCACAGGGGCAGCACGCCAGCAGGACACGCTTTCCAGCAGCGCGGCGATCACGCACGACACGAGCTACGAGGGTGCCGACTCGATCGGGTCGGATTCCGCTCTCCGCACGTATGTGATCGATACATCCGTCCTGCTCTCCGATCCACGGGCGTACTTCCGATTCGCCGAACACAATGTCGTGATTCCCGTCGTCGTCATCACCGAACTCGAGGGCAAGCGGCACGACCCCGAGATCGGATACTTCGCGCGTCAGGCTCTCCGTCACCTCGACGAACTCCGGATCGAGCACGGACGTCTGGACTTCCCGGTGCCGGTCGGAGCGGACGGCACGCTGCGTGTCGAACTCAACAACACCGACCCGAGCGTCCTGCCCTCGGGCATGCGACTCGCCGATAACGACAGCCGCATCCTCGCCATCGCGATGCATCTCGCGCAGGACGGCCAGCACGTCACGGTCGTTTCGAAGGATCTTCCCATGCGCGTCAAGGCGGCATCGCTCGGCATCCAGGCGGAGGAGTACCTCGCCGAGCAGGCCGTCGACTCGGGGTGGACTGGAATCGCCTCGATCGACCTGTCGGGCGATGAACTGAGCGACCTCTACGAGAGCGAGGTCGGTAGTCACGAGACCGTTACGGGTCTGCCGGTCAACACCGGCCTGATCATCCACTCGGAGCGAGGGTCGGCACTCGGGCGCATGACGGGACCGTCGGAGTTCCGCCTCGTCCGCGGGGACCGCGACGTGTTCGGGCTGCACGGACGCTCGGCCGAGCAGCGGATCGCGATCGACCTGCTCTTGGACCCGGAGGTGGGCATCGTCTCGCTCGGTGGCCGGGCCGGCACCGGCAAGTCGGCCTTGGCCCTGTGCGCGGGCCTCGAAGCGGTGCTGGAGCGACAGCAGCAGAAGAAGATCATCGTCTTCCGTCCGCTGTTCGCCGTCGGCGGGCAGGAGCTCGGCTACCTGCCCGGTGACCAGGCGGAGAAGATGAACCCCTGGGGTCAGGCGGTCTTCGACACCCTCGGTTCGGTGGTGTCGGGCAACGTCCTGGAAGAGGTCGTCGAGCGTGGGCTGCTCGAGGTCATGCCGCTCACGCACATCCGTGGACGCTCACTGCACGACGCGTTCGTGATCGTGGATGAGGCGCAGTCGCTGGAACGCAACGTGCTGCTGACGGTGCTCAGCCGCATGGGTCAGAACTCGCGGGTGGTGCTGACGCACGATGTCGGGCAGCGCGACAACCTTCGCGTCGGCCGCCACGATGGCGTCGCGTCGGTTATCGAGACGCTCAAGGGCCACGGGCTGTTCGGCCACGTCACGCTGTCGAGGTCGGAGCGCTCAGAGATCGCGGCTCTCGTGACAGACCTTCTCGAAGCGGGGGAACTGGCCTGACGAGACGGAGGTGGGGAAGGCGGATGTATTCAATGTCATGAGAGAACTCTCATCGCCTTCCCCGCCTCCTCTCATTCCCGCTTGTCATATTTGTGGAAGAGAAATCTGAATATGCCCGCGAGAGCGGGACGATGATCCGCCAAAAGATCCCCCCAGTTCGTGGCTGATCATCGAAATGCCAGCCATCCCATCCCGACGGGTGCGGCTGACGAACGAGGCGCACGTCCCCCAGATCACGCGCCTCAGCCCCCGGCGCATCCCCCCAAGCGCCGGGGGCTTCATCGTTTTCCGGCCGTGCTGGCCGGGCGGCTTTCTGGCCTGGTGGGCGTGCTGCATGCGGCGAGGGGTGGACGCGCGGATACGGGTTATCGGCGACGGATACAGATCAGCGTGACACCCTCGTTCGTGAAGAGCCGCAGGAGGTATCGCCTGCTTCATGTCTGTCGGACGACCCGGTCGCGTAGGCGGGTGGGGGAGCGGGTGACGGGGCGCCAGAGCATCCGGGCGTCGATCCAGGAGGGTGCGCGGACTTCGGGTACGCCGCGGTTCATGCGGATCGACCAGCCGTTTCGGTCGATGAATCTGTGGTGGTACCAACAGAGGAGTACTCCGTTGTCTGTGTGGGTCGCGCCGCCCTCGGCGTGGCCCGTGACGTGGTGGATTTCGCACCATCCGGCGGGGACGCCGCATCCGGGGATGATGCATCCGCCGTCGCGCAGCGCGATCGCGCGGCGCTGGTACCGGTTGAACACGCGCTCTTCCGTGCCGAGGCGCAGGATGCGGCCGTTGCCACCCAGAGTCACGCGCTGAATTGTTCCGGCGCACCCGACGTGTCGTGCACCGGCGAGCGCGTCGTGCTGCTTCTGCGGGCGGCGGCGGTCATCGAGGGGCGCGGGAGCATCCGACGCATCCGCTTCGACGAATCGCACGCCATCGCCCGTGACCTTCGGCGAGAGGGATGCGTCGAAGATGCGTTGCAGCTGCGCCGCGACCTCGGGCAACAGTCGACCCTGAATAGGCACGAGCCCATCGCGCGCGGGGCCGAGAGTGACCGCGCGCTTCAGCAACGCCTGGTGTTCGCGGGGTTCGGCGCCGTCTTGATCGAGCACGACCGCCCACACCCGGGCCTGCACCTTGAGCAGATCGGCGCAGAGCGGCGGTGCACCGTCGGGTCCCTCGCCGCGCGCTTCGGCGGCGAGCACCTGGTCGGCAATCAACAGCGCCTCACGCGAGACCCCGGACACCAATGATGAGAGGGGTTCGGCCACCGCGAGAACACCGTCGAGCCCGACCTCGCCATCCAAAAGGGCCTCGCGCATCGCGGGAAGAGCGGCGGGTTCGAGTTCACCCGAGAAGACCGAGCGTCCCTGCCGCGTGGCCCGTGCCGCGCGCTCGAAGCGACCGGCGGTCTGGGGGCCGAGGCGCGTCGTCCGCTGCACGAGTTCGCTCACGCTGCGGCATCCGAGTCGCGATGTCAGCCGCTCCTCCCGCACCACCGACTCAGATCGCGCCGTGACCTCGGACACCGACTCGATCATCAGCGAATCGGCACGACGCCCGAGGCGACCGAGAAGCTCCAGAACCAGCGCTTGATCATCGTCGGATGCCGCGGCCACGAGCCCCTCGCGGTGCACCGTATCGACGACCTCGCCGACGTGCGCGACCAGTTCGCGCAGGGTGTCGACGAGGCTTTCCATACCTTTATTCTGCCGAGGGCCACCGACATTCAGAGGGATGATTCGGCCCGGTCAGAGATGAAAAATGTCTTATCTTCGGGGGGTTGACCGGGGGTTCATTTCGTCTCGCCCGCGGCTCGCTCAACGACCGAGACGGGGTGTCGTTTCGACTCACCTACGGTTCGCTCAACGACCGAGGATCGCGAAAGACCGCCTGTGTCGCCGCGTCCCTTTGCTTGACGACGGGAATCCGGGCCGCGGACTTACTCCCAGCGGTAGCCGGCGCCGCGCACGGTCGCGATGTGCTCGGGGCCGAACTTGCTGCGCAAGTACCGCACGTACACGTCGACGACGTTGGAGCCCGGATCGAAGTCCAGCCCCCATACGCGGCTGAGGAGCTGCTCGCGGCTCAGGACCTGGCCCGGGTGCCGCAGGAACTGCTCGGCGAGGGCGAACTCGCGGGCGGACAGATCGAACTCTCGGCCACCGGCCCGAGCACGTCGTGTGAGTGGATCGAGGCTGATGTCGCCGTGGACGATGCCGATGGATCCGGTGTTGACGCTCTCGCGCAGACGGGAGCGGACCCGGGCGAGGAGTTCGTCGAACTTGAAGGGCTTGGCGACGTAGTCGTTCGCCCCGGCATCCAGACCCTGAACCGTATCGCGGGTGCTGCTGCGGGCCGTCAACATCACGACGGGCACGTTAGCCCCCTGGCCGCGCAGGTGACGAAGGACCTCGAACCCGTCCATGCCGGGGAGTCCGACATCGAGCAATACGAGGTCGACATCGCCACCGAGCGCGAATTCGAGCGCCGAATCACCGCTCTCGACGATCGTCGTCGTGTAGCCGGCGGCCTCGAGCCCGCGACTGACGAATGCGGAAATACGCGGTTCGTCCTCCGCGATCAGAATGTGCGTCACCCCGTTGCCTCCCTCTGCAACACCACGTCCCCGGCGCGTACGGGAGACGGCAGCAGCTCGCTGCGTCCCTGCGTGATCGGCAGAGTGATCGTGAAAGTCGCGCCGCCCCCATCGGTGTCAGTAACGGCGCACGTCCCCAGATGTGCCTTCGCGATCGCATCGACGATCGCGAGGCCCAACCCCGATCCCCCCACTGTACGGTGATCTGCGCGCGCGAAGCGATGAAAGATCCGGCGTCGTGCCGCTGGCGGGATGCCCGGACCATGATCCCGAACCCACAGATGCACCGTGTCGATATCGAGGGTGCTGCCGATTTCGATCGGGGAACCCTGCGGCGTGTACTTGGCGGCGTTGTCGGCGAGCTGGAGCCAGGCCTGCAGCAGGCGGTCGTAGTCGCCCTCGATGACGCCCCGCGCGATGCCCGCGACGCTCCAGCTGTGCCCCGGGAACCCGCCCACCAGGTCACCCATCCGCTCGGTCAGCTCGCGGACGTCGACCAGCGAGATCTCGAACTGATCGCCCTCGGCGGACGAGAGCAGGTCGATGTCCTCCACGAGACGTGTCATGCGATCGAGCTCGGCGATGCCGATGTCACGGGTGCTCGCGACATCCGCCGGGTTGGCGACATCCATCATCTCGAGGTGGCCGCGCACGATCGTGATCGGCGTCTTGAGCTCGTGCCGGACATCATCGAGCAGCTGGCGCTGGTTGTCCATCGACCCCTCGAGGCGGTCCAGCATCGAGTTCACCGTGCGACTGAGGTCCGAGATATCGTCGTTGCCGTCGGCGGGGATGCGCGCTCGCAGGTCGGTCGGCGTGATGGAATCGGCGGTCTCGCGCATGCGGCGGATGGGGGAGAGGATGCGTCCGGCGACGAACCATCCGACGATGCCGATCGCGGCGAGCGTTGCGAGTGCCGCGGCGGTGTACGTCAGGAGCGACAGCGTAACGGGCTCGAGTTCGCGCGTGACGTCGACGGCCCGGATGTAGACACCCACGCGGTCATCGCCCGGCACGGGCGTGGGCACGGCGATGTAGCGCAGGTCGGTCGAGTCGATCGTGGCGCTCGCGATGACCGCCTGGTCGGCCGGCCGCGCCTGTTCAACGGCCCCGGCCACGAACTCCGGATCGTCGGCGATCTGCTGACTCAGGGCGTTGGCGCTGCGGAATGCGATCCTGCCGTCGATGACGGCGATAGACGCTTCGTTCCGACCGGGGATGAGACGCGAAACCGCGGCCCGCAGGTACGACGAGAGATCCGTGAAGTCGTCGGGTGTGTCCTGCGTGGCGGCGGCCGCACCCCCCTCGACGACGACGCGGAGCTCGTCCACCTGGTTGAGCGCGTCGATCTGCGAGATGAGTCGTTCGTCGATGTCGGTGAGGGTGCGATCCCGCTGAGCAAGAAAGGTCACCCCGCCGACGATCGTGAGACCGAGCGCCGCGACGGCCAGAATGGCGCCGACGATCAGCGCCCTCGCCGGAATCGGCCGCCGCTCGCGTGTCATGCGCTCATTATCCGGTCCCGCTGCACTCCGGTGTGCACGGGTAAGGAAGCTCTCATCCGGGGTGGGTCATGGAGAGCAGGTCGAGCTTGTCATCCAGCTGCTCTTCCGTGATCTCGCCGCGCGATACGTAGCCGAGGTCGATGACCGCTTCGCGGACAGTAATGCCCTTCGCAACGGAGTGCTTGGCGATCTTCGCCGCGGCCTCGTATCCGATGAGCTTGTTGAGCGGCGTGACGATCGACGGCGACATTCCGGCGAACGCGGCGGCACGGTCGAGGTTCGCCTCGAGGCCGTCGATCGTCTTGTCCGCCAACACGCGCATCGTGTTCGCCAGAAGCCGGATCGATTCCAGCAGCGCCGTGCCCATGACGGGGATCGCGACGTTGAGCTCGAAAGCACCCGAGGCGCCCGCCCAGGCGATCGTCGCGTCGTTGCCGATGACCCGCGCGCACACCATGAGCGTTGCCTCGGGAATCACCGGGTTGACCTTGCCGGGCATGATGGAGGACCCGGGCTGCAGATCGGGGATGTGCAGCTCGCCGAGGCCCGTGTTGGGCCCCGATCCCATCCAGCGCAGGTCGTTGTTGATCTTCGTCAGCGACACCGCGATCGTGCGGAGCGCGCCGGATGCTTCGACCAGCGAGTCGCGGTTGGCCTGAGCCTCGAAGTGGTCGAGCGCCTCGGTGATCGGCAGCCCGGTCTCGGCGACGAGCAGCTCGAGGACCTT
The DNA here is from genome assembly GCF_054165885.1 of Microbacterium sp. HM-570. Lineage (NCBI taxonomy): Bacteria > Bacillati > Actinomycetota > Actinomycetes > Micrococcales > Microbacteriaceae > Microbacterium > Microbacterium sp. HM-570. The sequence continues at coordinate 871,158 of NZ_CM135111.1, read as the reverse complement.
CTGCGAGAACCCGGCGGGGGTGTTGATACCCGTGCCGACGGCGGTGCCGCCGAGCGGAACCTCGGCGACGTGGGGGACGACGGCGTGCAGACGCTCGATGCCGAGACGGATCTGACGGGCGTAGCCGCCGAACTCCTGGCCGAGAGTGACCGGCGTGGCATCCATCAGGTGCGTGCGGCCCGACTTGACCGCGCCCTTCCAGAGTTCGGCCTTTGCCTCGAGCGCGACGGCGAGGTAGTCGAGCGCGGGGATCAGGTCGTGCAGGAGTTCTTGCGTGACCGCGACGTGCACCGACGTCGGGAAGACGTCGTTGGAGGACTGCGAGGCGTTCACGTGATCGTTGGGGTGCACGGGCGAGCCGAGCGAACGGGTGGCGAGCGTTGCAAGCACCTCGTTCATGTTCATGTTCGTCGACGTACCACTGCCCGTCTGGTACACATCGATCGGGAACTGATCGGCCGCGCCGCCGCCGATGACCTCATCCGCCGCGCCCGCGATGGCGTCCGCGATCGCACCGTCGAGCGTGCCGAGGTGCTTGTTGGCGAGAGCCGCGGCCTTCTTGATGCGCGCCAGCGCGATCAGCTGAGCGGGGTCGAGGCTGTCGCCCGAGATCGGGAAGTTCTCCACCGCTCGCTGCGTCTGGGCGCCATAGAGCGCGGACGCGGGAACCCGCACCTCGCCCATGGTGTCGTGCTCGATGCGGTACTCGGTGCCAGCTTCGGTGCCGGCTGCGGTATCAGTCACGTCTTCGTTTCCTCCGGGTCTCAGGCGTCCGCGTCCATCGCGGCGCCCAGTAGGACGTCGGGCACAGCCGTGCCCTCGGCAAGTCGGTAGTTGGCCCCCACGATCGCCAGGCGACCCTCCGCAACAGCCTCGCTGATCAGCTCGGACGTCCGCAGCAGCTCGCTGACCGTCGCGCGCAGGTGTTCGCGGCCGACGGCCTCGGTGTCGATCGTCGCGGGGGTCACGCCCTGGGCAGCACCGGCGGCAAGAACGCGGCGTGCGGCCGGAACGATCGGGGCGATCTGGCGCCATACCTGCGCGGGCAGTGCCGGGGCATCGATGCCCGTGCTGTCGATCGCGGCGCGCACGGCACCGCACTCGTCGTGAGCGAGAACGACGATCAGGGGCACCTCGAGCACCGCGACAGCGTACTCCAGGCTCCCGACGACGGAGTCCGAGATGACCTGGCCCGCGTTTCGCACGACGAAAAGGTCACCGAGACCCTTGTCGAAGATGATCTCGGCAGCGAGGCGCGAGTCCGAGCATCCGAAGAGAGCGGCGCGCGGGCGCTGAGCGGCGGCCGTCTGGTGTCGTCGTTCGACATCCTGGCGCGGATGTCGGGGCTCACCGGCCACGAAGCGCGCGTTACCGCGCAGCATCTCGGCCCAGGCGCGTGCGGGCGTCGGGTTATCGCTCATCGACTGGCTCCCTGGAGTTGTTCGACATCTGAGGCCACGATCGTCGCCAGTTCGGCGGCCTGTTCGGGGCTCACCGCACCGTACAGGAGCACGTAATCGGAGCCCGCTTGCGTTCCGAGTGCGTACGAGATGTTCGCGGCGCGACTCGGGTCGGCCGGTTCGAAGACGTCCCACTCGATGCCGGCGATCTGTACCGAGTCGGTCGGGGAGGATCCGGCAAGGGCGCTGCGTGCCCACACTTCGTCCGTGTCGAAAGCTTGCGCGAACCGGATGAAACCCTCATCGTCGGGCACGTAGGCGATCGACCAGGACGATGACCCCCCGTCGGATGACACTTCGGCGACATTGACGCGCCAGTCGGACGGAACGGCGGGTACGATGACGCTCCGGCCCAGGCTTTCCGTCGCCTGCTCGGCAATCGGAGCCGGGTCGATGCTCTCGCGCTCGGGCAGTTCGCCGCGCGGGACGCCGAAGATGACGATGAAGACGACGACGACCGTGACGATGATCGCCGCGATCAGGTTGCGAAACGTCTGGCTCGACCGGTAGACCCGCGACGACTCCGCCTTGCGCGCCGCGGTCTCGTCGGGCGTTTCGGGCCGACCGAGCTCGGCGACCACACGCTGCGGATTGCGCTCCGACGTCATCCCGCGTCACCGCCGGCTGCGGGCGCATCGGTCGAAGCGGATGCGGCGTCTAGACGCTGTTTCGCGCCGAGGAGCCAGTCCTCGCACCGGCGGGCGAGCGCTTCGCCGCGCTCCCAGAGCCGCAGCGATTCTTCGAGCGTTGCAGAGCCTTGTTCGAGGCGGGCGACGACCTGTTGCAGCTCGTCCCGTGCCTGCTCGAAGGAGAGCGCGCTGATATCGGCTCCCTGCTCGGTCATACGTCCATCCTACGGCGCGCGATCACGCCTCTACCTCGCCGAGAGAGGTGGCGGCGAACCGCCCCCGGGCGACGGTCACGCGGGCATCGGCGCCCTGAGGCGCACTCGCCGCGTCTCGGACGATCTCACCGGCGACCTCGACGATCGCGTATCCCCGATCGAGGGTGTGTTGCGGGCTCAGCGCACGGAGCCCGGCGCGCAGCTCTGCGACGTCCGTCGTGCCGCGGGCGAGCGCCCTGGTCGTCGTCGCGCGCCCCCGCGCGAGGTGCTGCTCGATCGAGGACGCCCGATCCTGAAGCATCCGTTCGGGCTGCCTGAGGACCGGTCGTGAGCGCAGCTGCTCGAGGTGCACGCTCTCGTGCTGCAACTTCTGGGCGACGCGAGCGGCCAGGCGACCGCGGACCTGGCGGACGATGGCGAGCTGCTCGGCGACGTCGGGGACGATCCGTTTCGCTGCGTCGGTCGGGGTGGATGCTCGCAGGTCCGCCACCTCGTCGAGCAGCGGCCGATCGGCGTCGTGCCCGATCGCGCTCACCACCGGGGTGCGCGCTTCAGCCACCGCGCGCAGGAGGCGCTCGTCGCTGAAACCGAGGAGGTCCTGGAAATCGCCGCCGCCACGCGCGATCACGATCACGTCGACGGCCGGGTCGTCGTCGAGTTTGCGCAGCGCCGCGAGGACGGACGGGACGCACTGATCGCCCTGTACGGTCGCGTGCTCGACGCGGAAGTTCACGTGCGGCCAGCGCAGCTCGGCGTTGCGAAGTACGTCCTTCTCGGCATCCGAATTCTTGGCCGTGATGAGTCCGACGAGATGGGGGAGGAAGGGCAGGCGACGTTTGCGGTCGGGGTCGAACAGCCCCTCGGCGCGCAGCTTCGACCGCAGGCGCTCGAGGTTCTCGAGGAGGTCACCGAGGCCGACGTGCCGGGCGGACGAGACGTTGTACGACAGATCGCCCGACTTGAGGCGGTACTCGGGTTTGGCGCAGACGATGATGTGGTCGCCCGGCTTGATGTCCTTCGGCAGTCGATCGCGCACGCGCGACCAGATCGTGAGCGAGATGACCGCATCGCCCTCGAGATCGCGTAGGCGGGCGAAGGTGCCGACGTTACGGACGTTCCACTCGGTGACCTCGCCCTCGATCCAGGGCGAACCGAGCTTGGCGACATAGTCGCGCACGACCGTGCCGAGAGCCGAGACGGAGCACGGATGATCCGGGCTCGAGTCGCGCGGGTGCACCGTTCCGCCGGGCGGAGCGAACGCTGGGCCTGCGGAGGCCGGGGCTTTTCCGCCGACCTGATTCGAAGCGGTTCCGCTGAGCGGCGTCGAAGCGTCCGTCATCTGGCTCCTCCCGGCCGGGGCGCAGGTAGGCCCCCGTAGAATCGAGGAGTGAGCACCCCCGTCGTCCGCATGCCCCTGCCCCGAGTACCGGGACGCGCAGGGCGTCTTCAGGATATCCCGGTCAACGGACACAAGAGGGTGCTGCTGGCTGCACCCCGTGGATACTGCGCGGGTGTGGATAGAGCCGTCATCGCCGTCGAGAAGGCTCTCGACCGCTTCGGGGCGCCGGTTTACGTGCGTAAACAGATCGTCCACAACGTTCACGTCGTCACCGAGCTGGAGGCGGCCGGAGCGATCTTCGTCGATGAGGTCGACGAGGTTCCGCCCGGCGCGCACATCGTTTTCAGTGCGCACGGTGTTTCGCCCGCGGTCGTGTCGGCGGCCGCTGACCGGGGTCTGCAGGCGATCGACGCGACGTGCCCGCTCGTCACCAAGGTGCACCGCGAGGCCGTGCGCTTCGCCCGTGACGACTTCGAGATTCTGCTGATCGGTCACGAGGGCCACGAAGAGGTCGAGGGGACGGCGGGCGAGGCACCCGAGCACGTGACCCTCGTCGGTTCACCCGACGAGGCCGACACGATCGAGGTGCGCGATCCCTCAAAGGTCGTGTGGCTCTCGCAGACCACTCTGTCGGTCGACGAGACGATGGAGACCGTCCGCCGCCTGCGCACGCGCTTCCCGCAATTGCAGGATCCGCCCTCGGACGACATCTGCTATGCCACCCAGAACCGTCAGGTCGCGATCAAGAAGGTCGCAAAGGGCGCGGATCTCGTCATCGTGGTCGGTTCGGCCAACTCTTCCAACAGCGTCCGCCTCGTCGAGGTTGCCCTCGAGTACGGCGCGAAGACCGCGTATCGCGTCGATTACGCCGACGAGATGCGTCAGGAGTGGTTCGACGGTGTTGAGACCGTCGGCGTCACGAGCGGCGCATCCGTTCCCGAAGTCCTCGTCGATCAGGTGCTCGCTGACCTGGCGACCGCCGGCTACCGCGATGTCGAGCAGGTGAAGACGGCCGAAGAAGACCTGATCTTCTCGCTCCCGAAGGAGCTCCGACACGATTCGTCGGGGCAGCGCGACGAGCGCGCACTCGGCGGCCGGGGGACCACCGCGTGACGGGTGCGGCGCCCGACCGTCCGACACGTCCCGAGTACGGCGAGTACGCCACGCCCGAAGAGCAGCGGGCTCGTATCCAGCAACCGGATGCCACCCATGCGCTGTCGTCCGGGCAGTCGCTGGACACTCCCACGGCGCCTGTTCCGCCCGCTCCGCCGTACGGTTCGGCATCGACGACACCTCCGGCGCTGCAGCCGGGGGCTCCCGCTCCCGTGGCGCCGGACGCATCGGGTCCCTCTCGTCCCGTTCGACGTCCGCGTACGGTCGATCGCATCATCACGTTCGCTCTGCTCGGCTACGGACTCTTCAACGTCCTCACATCCATCCCGGCTTTCACCGAGTACTCCACCTACGCCAACACATTGCTCGACGTCATGAGTGTCGACGCAGAATTCAGTGGCGGGGGTCGCGGATGGGGCCTCGCCGCCGCCTTCGTGCTGGGGCTCGGGTGGCTCCTGACCGCCACACTGACGTGGTTGAACCTCCGCCGCGGGCGCCTGTCGTGGTGGATCCCGCTCGTCGGTGGAGTCGTATTCACCCTCACCGCCAGCGTGCTGCTCATGGTGCCGCTGTTCAGCGACCCGGCAATCTGGAACGCGCTGGTCTCTTCGGTCGGCTGACCCCGCTCGTCACGCCACCTCGGCGACTCCATGTCCCACTTTCTGGTGTGTGTGTCCCACTCTCCCTTGCTAAGCGGGCGGCAAACAGCCGAAAATTGGGACATCTACTGGAGGGGTGTCCCAATTTGCCTCGGTTTGAGGCCGACGCAGCGCTGAAGTGGGTCCTGCGGTGGATTGGGTTGCCTACGATGGGCGGATGCCTCGTGTGCTCGCCGTCTGCGTCGTCCATCAGCTGCGTCCCGAAGCCGGCACCGCGGGCGTGACCGCCATCGACAAGCGCCCCGTCGCGCGTGGCGCGAAGGTCGGCCCCTACGGCATCCGCGGCGACGTGCAGGCCAACCGCAAACACCACGGCGGACTCGACAAGGCCGTCTATGCATATGCCCAAGAGGACGCCCTGTACTGGGAGCGCGAGCTCGACCGCGAGCTGCCGCCCGGCTGGTTCGGCGAAAACCTGCGGGTCGAGGGTCTCGACGTCAACACCGCGCGCATCGGCGAGCGGTGGCGTATCGGTGACGCACTCGTGCTCGAAGTGACGATGCCTCGCACGCCATGCCAGACCTTCGCCCGCTGGCTCGGCGGGCCTGACGAACGAGGATGGGTCAAGCGCTTTTCCGCGGAACGCCGCCTCGGCCCCTACCTCCGTGTCGTGCGGTCCGGCGCCGTGCGGCCGGGCGATGAGATCGAGGTCATTGCAGCGCCGGAGGGCGCGCCGGGACTGCTCGACGGGTACCGCGCGCCGGCGTAGGACGACGGATGCCCCGGGCTCGGTCCTCGTGAGGAGTCGGGCCCGGGGCATCCGGTCGTTGAGATGCGGGGTATCAGCCCTGTGACTTGCCGGCGGATCCGAGCTGCTGCGTTGCCTCGACGACACGCGCGGCCATGGCCGACTCGGCGACCTTGCCCCAGGCGCGGGGGTCGTAGGCCTTCTTGTTTCCGACCTCGCCGTCGACCTTCAGGACGCCGTCGTAGTTGCTGAACATGAAGCCCGCGACCGAGCGCGTGAACGCGTACTGGGTGTCGGTGTCGATGTTCATCTTGATCACGCCGTTCGAGACCGCCAGGGCGATCTCTTCGGACGTCGAGCCCGAGCCGCCGTGGAAGACGAGGTCGAGGGGCTTCGCTCCGGTGCCGAACTTCGCCGCGATGCCGGCCTGGATCTCACCGAGCAGCTCAGGGCGGAGCTTGACGTTGCCGGGCTTGTAGACGCCGTGCACGTTACCGAAGGTGAGGGCGGCGATGTAGCGGCCGTTCTCGCCGAGACCGAGAGACTCGACAGCCTTGGTCACGTCGGCGACCGTCGTGTACAGCGCGTCGTTGGACCCTTCGTGCTTCACGCCATCCTCTTCGCCGCCGACGACACCGATCTCGACCTCGAGGATCGCGTTGATGTTCTTCATGCGGGGGAGGAGCTCTGCGGCGATCTCGATGTTCTCGTCGAGGGGCACGGCCGATCCATCCCACATGTGGGACTGGAAGATCGGGTTGCGTCCGGCCTTGACCTCTTCTTCCGACGCCTCGATCAGCGGAAGAACGAAGCCGGGAAGGGCTTCCTTCGGGCAGTGGTCGGTGTGCAGGGCGACCGTGATCGGGTAGCTCTTGGCGACCTCGTGAACGAACCGGGCGAATGCGAGCGCACCCGTGGCGCGGGCCTTGACGGTCTGGCCGGCGAAGTAATCGGCACCGCCCGTGGTGACCTGGAGGATGCCGTCCGAGCCCGCCTCGGTCAGGCCCTGCAGAACGGAGTTGATCGTCTGCGAACTCGAGACATTGATGGCGGGATAGGCGAAGCCTCCAGCCTTGGCTCGATCCAGCATGTCGGCGTACTGCTCGGGGGTGGCGACGGGCATCGAGGTGCTCCTTAGGAATCGGGAGGGTGCGGCTCTCACAGATCGGGAGGGTGCGTTATCACTCTAGCGAAGCCCGCCTCTCTGTCCCGGAGATGGCGCCACGGATCGGGCCGCGTATTGGGTCTGGGCCGGTGCTATCGGCGTGCTCGGCCCCGGGGTTTGCGTGACTGTAAAGAAGGGCGATTCCTTCGCGGTTCGGGCCGTCGAAAGCCCGACGTATTCTGCGATGCCGGCGTTAGGCTGGCGGCATGGTCAGCATCACCGGCGACATGAGCCCCCTTCATCCCGATCGAAATCTCGCCCTCGAACTCGTTCGCGCGACGGAGGCGGCATCGATTCGAGCGGTGCCGTTCATCGGCCGCGGAGACAAACTCGCCGCGGACGCCGCTGCCGTTGACGCAATGCGGGCCTTCTTCACGACGGTGAACTTCGATGGCGTCATCGTGATCGGCGAGGGCGAGAAGGACGAAGCGCCCATGCTGTTCAACGGCGAGAAGGTCGGCAACGGCCGAGGTCCCCAGTGCGACGTCGCGGTCGACCCGATCGACGGCACCTCGCTCACCGCCGCCGGTCGTCAGAACGCGCTCTCGGTCATCGCCGTCTCGGACCGCGGCACGATGCTCGACGCGTCGTCGGTGTTCTATATGGACAAGCTGGTGACGGGGCCCGCGGGCGTGGGTGTGGTCGACATCCGTCTTCCGGTCGGTGAGAACATCCGTCTGCTCTCGAAGGCGCTCGGGAAGCCGATCGACGAGATGGTGGTGTCGGTGCTGAACCGGCCGCGCCACGAACAGCTCATCGCCGACATCCGTGAGGCCGGGGCCGGAACGCGCCTGATGTCCGACGGTGATGTTGCCGGCGGGATCAATGCGGCGCGACACAACGCCCGCACCGACATGTGCGTCGGGGTCGGCGGCAGCCCGGAGGGCATCGTCACGGCCTGTGCCATCAAGGCACTCGGCGGACACATCCAGGGTCGGTTGTGGCCCCGCGATGACCTCGAAAAGCAGAAGGGCGCGGATGCCGGACTGAAGACGGACGGCTACGTCTATGAGGCCGACGAGCTCGTGACCGGAGACAACACGATCTTCGTCGCAACGGGCGTGACCGACGGTCAGTTGGTGGCGGGTGTGCGGCGCGAGGGCGACTTCATCTACAGCGAGAGCGTCGTGTTGCGCGGCCGTTCGGGCACGCTTCGCCGCATCACGTCGGAGCACCTCACGTCGAAGTGGTTGTAACGCAGACCGCTCCGGTGGGCCGCGGCTCTGGGCCCTTTTCGGATCGGTCTGGCAGGATGGGGTGTGCCAGTCAGCGTTGACGGTGGTCCATCCATCCACAGCACACACGGGACGGTTTTGCATGACTGCACAGGGTTTCACGGCAGTTCAGGGCTCCCCAGCGGCGCCCAATTCGAAGGCGGTTCCCGCCTCAGCGTCGGGTCCAGCATCGTCGAGCGTTGCTCACCCGCAGACCGGCGCCCAGGCCGTCGTCGCTGATGCGATCGACCCCGCCCGTCGCCAGGACGTGTTGCTGCGCGTGCGTCGCGAAGAGGGACACGAGGTCAGCGCCTGGTGGCTTGTCGGCGCATTCGTCGTCGTTTCGGGCACGGTTGTCGCCCTCATGAGCCTCATTCCCGGCGGGGGCTCGTAAGCCGATCACGCAGCTCGCCGAGGTCGGCGAGCGCGACCGGTGCGGCGGTGTTCGTGGGTTCGCCGTCGTCTTCGGCCTGATCGGCAAGATCGGCGCTTTCGGAGTCGCCGTCTTCGTCAGAGTCGATCAGCTCCGCTGAGGTCAAGGATCGAGGGGTTGTCGTGATCGAGGTGGCCTCGGGTAGCAGCCGGGTGTCGTCGATACCCGGGAACTGGCGCGCGGTCGCCAGGACCCGCGTCTCGAGCGAACCCGCGAACCGGTTGTAGCTCTCGACCGTGCGTTCGATCGCGCGGCGCAGCGAGTCGGCATGCCCGGCGAGGGCGCCGAGCCGCTGATACAGGGTCGACCCGAGCTCGAACAGCCGCTTGGCCTCGGCCGAGACATCCTGCTGCGTCCATGAGAAAGCGACCGTCTTGAGCACGGCCCACAGGTTGACCGGGGACGCGAGCGCGACCCGTCGCGAGAAGGCGTAGTCGAGCAGGGTCGGGTCTTCGTCGAGCGCGGTCGCGAGCAGCGACTCGTTCGGAATGAAACAGATCACGAACTCGGGGCTCGACTCGACACCCGTCCAATACGCCTTTTTTGCCAGTGCGTCCACGTGTGCGCGAACCGCTCGCACATGCCGCTGCAGCAGGGACTGGCGACGCTCGGCCTGCTCGCCCGTCGCGGTAACGGGAATGGCGGATGCCTCGAGGTACGCATCGAGCGGAACCTTCGCGTCGACGGGCACCGAAGCGCCGCCGGGCAGCCGGATGACCATGTCGGGTCGGCCGGTTCCGGCATCCGTCGTCACGGAGGTCTGGATCGTGAAGTCGACGTGACGCGTGAGCCCCGCGGCCTCGACCACGCGGCGGAGCGCCGTCTCGCCCCAGACACCCCGCGTGCCGTTCGAGCGCAAGGCGCCGGCGAGTGATTCGGTGGTGCGCCGTAACTGCTCGTCGGACTCCACCGATTGCCGCAGCTGCGCGGCGATCGCACCGTACTGGGCCCCACGCTCGCGTTCGAGGTCGACGACCTGCCGCTGCATCCGATCGAGCGACTCCTGCACGGGCGCGAGAGCGCGCAGCACCGCCTGGTCGCGCCGCTCACGCTCGGCACGCTCTGCATCGGCGCCTCGCTGAAGCTGGAGCTGCTCGCGCAGCCCGGCGACGAGGGACTCGGCTCCCGTCGTGCGGGCGCGGAGTGCAGCCATGTCGGTCTGTGCCCGAGCACCGCGCGCGAGCCAGCCGATGAAAGCGCCGACGACGAGCGTCGCGAGCAGGAGAGGAAGGATCAGAATGTCCATGCGCTCATGGTGGCAGGGGGGTGCGACATCGCACGGAGCGCCGCGCGCCCCGGGCTCGAGGGACGAGCAAAGGAGTCGGGCGGTGGTCTCAGGCAGGGGCCTCATGCGGCGGCCTCTGGCGACGGCGGCCTCGGGCGCGGGCCTCAGGCGACGGCGGCCTCGAGCGCGATCGGGGCGAAGGTCGGGCCGGCCGAAACGGGCGCCGGTGCCGACGGCACGAGCCGGCCCACCTTGATGCCCGCGAGTTCGGCCAGGTGCGAGACATCCGTCGCTCCGTGCCGCCGCGCGGTGTCGATGACGATGTGTGCGCACGCTTCGGCGTCCGCCGTGGCGTTGTGGTGTGCGAACTCCGGGAAGCCGGCTTCGGCTGCGGCGATCGGCAGTCGGTACGAGTCGAGCACGTACGACTTGCGCGCGAGTTGCAGCGTGCAGAGGTAGCGGTACGGAGGGCAATCGTCGCCCGTGGCGGCGCACGCGCGGCGGAGGACGTTCATGTCGAACCCGGCGTTGTGGGCGACGAGCACGTCGGCGCCGGCGAATGCGCAGAGCGCGTCGAGTTGGTGCGTCCACTCGGCAGAGCCCGCGACATCCTCGACCCGGATGCCGTGGATGCGCGTGTTGAACGGGTTGAACTCGTCGTATCCCGTGGGTGGGCGGATCAACCACCCGGCTTTCGCGACGACGCGGCCGGCGCGAACCCGGACCAGACCGACGGCGCACGCGGACGCGGGACTGGAATTGGCCGTCTCGAAGTCGATGGCGGTGAAATCCAGGGGCACGTCCCCACCCTCGCGTGGCTGGTGCCGGCGTGAGCGGAGGCGCGCCGGGTTCGGCGAGGAGGCCCGGCGTGTCGCGCTGCCGGGCCACCACCCGAACATCGCGGAGGTGCGACGGGGCTGGTGAGTGCTCGTGGGGCGCGCTGAGGGGCTCGGGGCTCGGTTCCTCCTCCGAGATGTTCGCCCGAGTCGTGCCTGCCGCGCCGTGCTGCCGGTGGGTTTCGGGGTCTTGGCGCAAATCTGAAAGGAATCTCGGGCGCGGAAGGCCCCCTGAGCGCCGATATGGCTGCCACGGCAGGCGATATTCCTTTCCGATTTACGGGCCGTGGCGACGACCCGGCGCGGGCCGAGCTGCAGACGCCCGACGTAGGCTCGGCGCATGAGCGATCGCGAGCAGATGTCCACGTCGTTCGGTCGCGCAGCCGCTACATACGAGGCCGGTCGCCCCGAGTACCCGGCTGCGGCGGTGCAATGGATGCTCGCACCCGTCGCTACCCGCACCCCGCTGCGGGTCGCCGACGTCGGTGCCGGCACCGGCAAGCTCACACGCGCCGTGCTCGCGCTCGCGGCTGACGTGGTCGCCGTCGATCCCGACGCCGCGATGCTCGACCAGCTACGCGCCGGGCTTCCCGACGTGCGGACCGTCGAGGGACAGGCGGAACGGATGCCTCTGCCCGACGCATCCGTCGACGCCGTCGTTCTCGGCCAGGCGTGGCACTGGGTCGATCCCGAAGCAGGGTCGCGCGAGATCGGACGGGTCCTCGCGCCCGGCGGCGTGCTCGGCCTCGTGTGGAACATCCGCGACGAGAACGTGCCGTGGGTCGCGCGCCTGACCGAGATCATGCACGGCAGCAACGCCGAGCAGCTCATCGCAGACGGGGGCCCGCGTGTGGCCGAGCCGTTCGAGACCCTCGAGCGCCGTGAATGGACCTGGACGCGGCGGATGTCGCCCGAGGCCGCGATCGACATGGTCCGGTCGCGGAGCTATGTCATCACGGTCGAGCCCGCCGAGCGCGCGCGCATCGAGCGCGAGGTGGCCGAGCATGTCGCGCAGCATCCATCGCCCGAGGCCGACGGCTCGATCGACATGCCGTACGTGACGCACGCATTCCGGACCGTCCTGCGCGGCTGAGCGCATGAGCTCGGAGGAATCGCCCGGCCCGCCGCCGTAGACTCGATGCCCGTGGCTCTCACTATCGGCATCGTCGGCCTGCCCAACGTCGGCAAGTCCACCCTCTTCAACGCACTGACCCAGAACGACGTGCTCGCGGCGAACTATCCGTTCGCGACGATCGAGCCGAACGTCGGGGTCGTGAGCCTGCCGGATAAGCGCCTGACGAAGCTCGCCGAGATCTTCGGCAGCGAGCGCATCCTGCCCGCCACGGTCTCGTTCGTCGACATCGCGGGCATCGTCCGCGGCGCCAGCGAGGGGGAGGGGCTCGGCAACCAGTTCCTCGCGAACATTCGTGAAGCGGATGCGATCGCCCAGGTCGTCCGCGGATTCACCGACGACGACGTCGTGCACGTCGAGGGCGCGGTCAACCCGAAGAACGATCTCGAGACCATCAACGCCGAGCTCATGCTGGCCGACCTGCAGACCCTCGAGAAGGCGATCCCGCGCCTCGAGAAAGAGGTCAAGGGCAAGAAGGCCGACCCCGCCGTGCTCGAAGCGGCGGTCGCGGCTAAGGATGCGCTCGAGCGCGGAGTCCTGCTGTCGCACGCGGGTCTCGACCTCGCCGCTATCAAAGAGCTCGGGCTGATGACCTCGAAGCCGTATATCTACGTCTTCAACGTCGACGAAGCCGTGCTGACGGATGCTGCACGCCTCGCCGAGCTGGAAGCCCTGGTCGCGCCGGCCCGGGCCGTTTTCCTCGACGCGAAGATCGAGTCCGAATTGATCGGCCTCGACCCCGAGGACGCTGCGGAGCTGCTGGCCTCGACGGGTCAGGAAGAGTCCGGCATCGCCCAGCTCGCCCGCATCGGCTTCGACACGCTCGGCCTGCAGACGTACCTGACGGCGGGCCCGAAGGAGTCGCGCGCGTGGACGATCGGCAAGGGCTGGAAGGCCCCGCAGGCGGCGGGTGTGATCCACACGGACTTCGAGAAGGGCTTCATCAAGGCCGAGGTCATTTCGTTCGACGACCTGGTCGAGACCGGTTCGGTGCTGGAGGCCCGCGCGAAGGGCAAGGCGCGGCTCGAGGGCAAGGATTACGTCATGCAGGATGGCGATGTCGTGGAGTTCCGCTTCAACAACTGAGTGGACGCAATGGGGCGATCACGTTTTGACGGTACGTCGCTCACTATCGCGGAGATGCTTCGTGAGTGGGACCTTCTCGGGGTCGATGTCGACTCGGACAACAGGCCGGAGGATGACGAAGAATGCGACGACCTCGTCGACCCGCTGAGGGGCTGGTTGGAGGAGGGGGCTGACGCTCTGACTGTGAGTGCAAACCTGTGCGCTTTCGTCGAGCAGGATTATGGTCTGAGTCCGCAGCCGCCTCTGTCTGCTCTCGACTTCACCCAGCCGCTCCGCGAGTGGTGGATGTCTCGCGCGATCGTCAGACGGTCGAGTTCCACCACGATCAGGCACCCTCAATCGGTACCACTGTGCGAATACCGATTGGTATACTCGGTGCATGAGTATGACGACGATCAAGGTGTCCACCGAGCTCAGAGATCGCATCAACCGTGACGCCAAAGAGCGCGGGCTTCCAGCTGCTGGGCTGATCGAGAGCTTGCTTGATGCCTATGAGCGTCGCCGCCGCATGGAGTCGTTCGGGCGAGCGTTTCGCGGTGCTGATGCCGGGTACTGGGATGAATTCGCGTCGTGGGATCTCGCCGTAGGCGCGCTGCACGATGATGTCTGAGCTTCGCCGAGGCATGGTGGTCTGGGCAGAACTCGACCCGGTCCGTGGACGTGAGCAGTCCGGCCGCAGGCCCGTGCTGGTGATTGCGAGCGACCTCTACCTGGAGCAGGCGGATACCCTCGCCATCATCGTTCCGTGCACGACGCGTGACCGTGGCTGGCCGAACCACGTGATGCTCACCGGGCAGAACCTCAACTTGCCCGGCGCGACCTATGCCATGACCGAGCAGCCCCGCACTGTCGCACGAGAACGGTTGTTCGACATTGCGGGAATGATCGATGTCGCGGTGATGCGCGAAGTCGATGAGTGGTTGCGCGATTTCATCGCCGTGCCGTGATGCCCCCAAGCACGGCGAGGACGTCGTGGAATGCCGCCCTATGGGGCACTCGGGTCGGCTGGAGTCGCTGGCTCGGTTAGCGCGGCGGCATAGTTGCGCATCGAGCGCTGATATTGCGGCATCGCGTCGATTTGCGCCTCGACGGCCACCCGGAGCGGTTCGTCTTTGCGGCCTGCGCTATGAAGCGCCAGAGCCAACACGACACGAGGTGCCGAGCCCGTCGATTCGTGGGTGGGGGCGGCGCTCAAGACGGCGATGGCTTCGTCGAGTCGGCCGAAATTGCGCAGGGTCGATCCGTACTGCACCGCGAGTTCGAAAGCGCCCCGGCCGTCGCCCGCCGGGCACGCGTCAGCCAACTCCTGCATGGCCGCGACAGCCTCATCGCGGCTGAGGGAGTCGGACTCTTCCCACACGTCTGCGACGGACGCTTCCCACTCGTCGATGTCTGCTGGCATGGTGTCCGGTTTGTCAGGCGGCGCGCATACCGCGATCCGCAGGTAAGTCAAGCCCCAGTGCGACGGCGACCCGCGGACTACGGTGGGACCTACCCCCACGAACCGCGCCATCGAAGGAGATCGACATGGCCAAAATCGACACGGCCAAGACCAAAGAAGTCCTCTCCCAAGGCGTCAAGGTACTCGCTGAGGTCAAGGCGGTTTCGGCGGGAGCCAAGGTGGGGATGGCCGTTGCGGGCGTCCTTCAGGTGGTGTTCGCGTTCCTGGCGTTCTGGGATCTTGCCCGGCGGGACGCGGACGAGGTGCTCGGCCCCAAGCCGGTCTGGATCCCGGTGATCCTGGTCAACTGGATCGGCCCCGCCGCGTACTACCTTTTCGGCATCCGTCACCAACGCTGACGCGGACACACGACGGGCGGTTCGTCGTCGCGCTCGGCGATACCCTGGGTAGCTGGAAACAGAGGAGCCACGACGATGACCCAGACCCAGATCTTCGAACCCGACGGCCGCGCGATTCCCTTCGCCGTAGAGGGAGACGGGCCGGCACTCGCGCTGATCGCCGATCGCGGGGCGGACATCGACGCGCTGGGTTCGCTGGCCCACTCGGTGGCGCAGGAAGACTTCCGCGTCGTCCGGATCGGCCTGCGCGACTCCGCCGAGAAGACGGATGCCATGGGCGGGGCGGCGCGTGACCTCGCCCAGGACGTGGTCGACGTGATGGACCACCTCGGCATCGAGGACGCCTGGGTCGGCGGTCACGCGTTCGGCGGGTCGGTCGCGCGTCGCGTCTCGCTCGATCACCACGCTCGGGTCAATGGCGTGCTGCTGCTCGGCGTCGAGGCGGCGGATGTGGCCCCGCCGCTCGCCGACGGACTGCCGGTGCTCGTCGTGCAGGGCACCGAGGATGACGTGACCCCTCCGGCGAACGGCGAGGCGCTGCAGGCATCCGCCCCGGGTCTCGTGAGTGTCGTCCCGATCGAGGGCGGTGGACATCTGTTCCCCGCCACCCACGTGGGCGCGACGTCCTGGGCCATCGAGGATTACCTCGACTGGGACTGAAGCGCTCCTCCGGATCGGGCCCGGCCAGGCCGGTCAGACCCGGCGAATTCGGGCCATCCACTCCGCCAGGTGTGAGGCCGTTGCGCCGTCGCCCCGTGCGATCTCGCTGGGCGTGCCGGTTGCAACGACGGTGCCGCCCGCGTCTCCGCCGCCCGGCCCCATGTCGATGACCCAATCGCTGGACGTGATCGCTGACTGATCGTGCTCGACCAGCACGACGGAGTTGCCCGCGTCGACGAGTTGCTGAAGTTGCCCGAGCAAGAGTTCGACGTCGGCCGGGTGCAGGCCCGAGGTCGGTTCGTCGAGCAGGTACAGCGCGTGACCGCGGTGCGCGCGCTGCAACTCGGTCGCCAGCTTGATACGCTGCGCCTCGCCGCCGCTCAGCTCGGTCGCGGGCTGACCGAGGCGCAGATAGCCGAGGCCGACCTGGCGCAGCATCTCGAGGCTGCGCGCGGCGGGAGCTGAGTCCGAGAAGAACTCCCCGGCATCCGCGACCGTCATCCCGAGAACATCCGCAATCGACCTGTCGCGATACGTGACCTCGAGTGTCTCGGCGTTGTAGCGCGCGCCGTGACACGTGTGGCAGGGAGCATATGTCCCGGGTAGGAACATCAGCTCGACCGAGACGAAGCCCTCGCCCTGGCAGGTCTCGCATCGGCCGCCCGCGACGTTGAACGAGAACCGCCCCGCGTTGTAGCCGCGCGATCGGGCCTCGTCGGTCGCCGCGAAGAGCTTGCGCACGACGTCGAACATGCCGGTGTAGGTCGCGAGGTTCGATCGGGGCGTGCGGCCGATGGGTCGCTGGTCGACGACGACCAAGCGGTCGAAGGTGTCGACACCCGTCGCATCCTCGACCTCGATGTCGAAGATCGCGTCGTCTGACTCGTCGGGTTCGCCCCCGAGATGATCGCGGACCACCTGCGCGAGCACCCGCGTGACGAGTGTGGACTTGCCCGACCCGGACACTCCCGTGACCGCCGTCATCACGCCGAGGGGGATGTCCGCGTTCACCTCGCGCAGGTTGTGCAGCGACACACCGCGCAGGTGCAGCCATCCCCTCGGTGAGCGGGCCGCGCGATCTTCGCGCGCCGACGAATCGAACAGGTAGCGACCGGTGACGGACGCGTCGACCTCACGGAGACCCTCGACCGGACCGGAGTAGACCACGTGTCCGCCGCCCTCCCCGGCAGCGGGCCCGATGTCGACCACCCAGTCGGCGCGACGGATGACGTCGAGGTCGTGTTCGACGACGAACAGCGAGTTTCCCGAGTCCTTGAGCCGCTCCAAGACGCGCAGGAGAGGCTGCGCGTCGGCGGGATGCAGACCCGCGGAGGGCTCGTCGAGCACGTACACGACGCCGAAGAGTCCCGAGCGCAGTTGCGTCGCGATGCGCAGGCGCTGTGCCTCGCCGGGCGAGAGCGTTGTGGAGTTGCGGCCGAGGCTCAGGTAACCGAGGCCGAGATCGAGGAGAACCTCGACCCGCGAGATGACATCGGTCGCAATCCGCTCGGCCGCCTCCCCGTCTCCAGCGGCGACCGCCGCGTCCGCGCCCGCTCGGAGCTGTGTCGCGAGCTGAGCCAGAGGAACGGCGTTCATCTCACCGATGGACAGTCCGTTGAACGTCACGGCTCGCGCGTCCTGACGCAAGCCGCTGCCCTCACATTCCGGGCACGGCATACTGCGAACGAAGCGCATGGCCTTCTCGCGCATCCGCTCGCTCTGCGATTGCCCCAGCACGTGCATGACGTGCGCCCGTGCGCTCCAGAACTTGCCGTAGTAGCCGTGATCGACGCGGCCCTCTTCGGGCTCGATGAAGACGGACGGCTGTTCGTCGGTGTACAGCAACCAGTCGCGATCTTTGCGGGGGAGCTTTCGCCACGGCTTCTGGATGTCGATGTCGAGTCCGCGCACGATGCTGCGCAGGTTCGCGCCCTGCCAGGCGCCGGGCCACGCGGCGATCGCGCCCTCGCGAATGCTCAGGGTGTCGTTGGGAACCAGAAGTTCTTCCGTGACGTCGTGCACCGTGCCCAGGCCGTGGCAGCGCGGGCACGCGCCCGACGCGGTGTTGGGCGAGAAGGCCTCGGCGGAGAGGTGCGACGCTCCGGCGGGATACGTGCCGGCGCGTGAATAGAGCATGCGGAGCAGGTTCGACAGCGTGGTGATCGTGCCGACGGTGGAGCGGGAGCTCGGCGCGCCCCGGCGCTGCTGCAGGGCGACGGCGGGCGGGAGCCCGGTGATCTCGTCCACGTCCGGGGCGCCGACCTGGTTGAGCAACCGACGGGCGTACGGCGCGACGGACTCGAAGTAGCGTCGCTGAGCCTCGGCGTAGAGCGTGCCGAACGCCAGCGACGACTTTCCCGACCCCGAGACGCCGGTGAAGACGACCATGCCGTCGCGGGGGATGTCGATCTCGACATCCTTCAGATTGTGCTCGCGGGCGCCGCGAACGCGCACCCAGCCGTCCAGATCGTCCCGTGTCATGTCATCGACGGTACGCGGGTGTACTCGACCGCGTTGGGGGTTGCGTCTTGGACGCAAACGGGCATCGCGGGCGGGGAATATCACGACCGGATGCCTCGTTGCCGGTCAGGTCGGTTCGCACATCGTGACCCGGCTTCTTGTCGAAGGGCTCCACCTGTGAATCTGTTCTCCCCGCTGACCGCCGGCGATCTCGCGTTGGCAAACCGTGTCGTGATGGCGCCGCTCACCCGCACCCGTTCCGGCGAGGATGGCGTGCCTGGAGCTCTTGTCGCCGAACACTACGCGCAGCGGGCTGGGCTCGGCATGATCATCACGGAGGGCGTCTACCCGACGGCGGAGTCGCGGGCATACCCCGGCCAGCCGGGGATCGTCACCGAAGAGCAGGCCGCGGGATGGCGTGCCGTCGCGGATGCCGTGCGCGCCGAGGGCGGGCTGATCGTGATGCAGCTCATGCACGGCGGCCGCGTCTCACACACAGACATCACCGGGACCTCGCGGATCGTCGCGCCCAGTGCGATCGCGATCGAGGGCGAGGTGCGTACGCCCCTCGGGAAGAAGCCCTACCCGGTGCCGCACGCGCTGACGACCGATGAACTCGCACAGGTCCGCGACGAGATCGTCGCCGCCGCGGTTCGTGCGATCGACGCAGGTCTGGACGGCGTCGAGGTGCACGGGGCAAACGGATATCTGCTGCACCAGTTCCTCTCGCCGGTCTCGAACCAGCGCACGGACGCGTATGGCGGATCGCCCGAGGCGCGTGCGAAGTTCGTCGTCGAGGTGACTTCGGCGATCGCGGATGCTGTTGGCGCTGGGCGGGTGGGAATCCGACTGTCGCCGGCCCACAACATCCAGGACGTATTCGAGACGGATGCCGACGACGTGAAGGCCACGTACGAGGCTGTCGTGAGGGGCCTCGCGCCCCTGGGTCTCGCATACCTGAGCGTTCTGCACGCCGAGCCGGCCGGTGATCTCGTGCAGGCGCTGCGTGCCGACTTCGGGGGCACATTCATCGCAAACAGCGGGTTCGGAAAGCTCACGACGAAGGATGAGGCCATCGAGTTCGTCGCGCAGGGTTCCGCCGATGCGGTCGCCGTCGGGCGGTTGGCCATCGCCAACCCCGACCTCGTCGAGCGGTGGCAGGGTGGTCACCCCGAGAACGAGCCGAACCCGGCCACGTTCTACGGTGCGGGCGCCGAGGGCTACACGGACTACCCACGGCTTTCGGCGTAGCGTCCCAGCGGGACCCTCGCGGTGAGGGTGGGTCCCGCCCGGGTGGCAAAATCGAACCATGACCGCAACACTCGTCGCGCGCGGATTGGCCGGCGGGTACGGCCACCGCACGCTCTTCGACAACCTCGACCTGACCGTCGCGCCCGGCGACGTCGTCGGCGTCGTCGGCGCGAACGGCGCGGGCAAGTCCACCCTGCTGCGGCTGCTGGCGGGCATCGACGAGCCCCAGGCCGGCACGGTCTCGCTGGCTCCCGCCGACGCTTTCGTCGGCTGGCTGCCGCAGGAGCACGAGCGGGTCGAGGGCGAGACGATCGCCGAGTACATCGGCCGCCGCACGGGGTGCGCGCAGGCCACGGCGGCGATGGATGCCGCGGCATCCGCTCTGGGAGACCCCGCTCCCGCGACCGGCACCGACGCGGATCCGGCGGATGTCTACTCGGCGGCGCTCGACCGTTGGTTGGCGAGCGGCGCGGCCGATCTCGACGAACGGATCCCCGTCGTGCTTGCCGATCTGGGGCTCGACCTGCGCCTCGATCCCGGCGAGACATCCGTCGGTCAGGCCCTCATGACATCCCTGTCGGGCGGGCAGGCGGCCCGCGTCGGGCTCGCCGCCCTGCTGCTCTCTCGCTTCGACATCGTGTTACTCGACGAACCCACGAACGACCTCGACCTCGACGGTCTGGAACGACTGGAGGCATTCGTTCGGGGGCTGCGTGGGGGAGTCGTGCTGGTCAGCCACGACCGCGAGTTTCTCGCTCGTTCCGTGACGCGCGTGCTCGAGCTCGACCTCGCCCAGGCATCCAACCGCGTCTTCGGAGGTGGGTATGACGCCTATCTCGGGGAGCGCGAGACGGTGCGACGCCATGCGCGCGAGAAGTATGACGAGTTTGCCGACAAGAAGGCAGACCTCGTGTCGCGCGCTCGCACGCAGCGGGAGTGGTCGAGCCAAGGCGTTCGCAACGCGATGAAGAAGTCACCGGACAACGACAAGATCCGACGTAAGGCCGCCACCGAGTCCAGCGAGAAGCAGGCGCAGAAGGTGCGCCAGATGGAGAGCCGGATCGCGCAGCTCGACGAAGTCGATGAGCCGCGCAAAGAATGGCAGCTCGAATTCACGATCGGCGCTGCACCGCGCTCCAGTACCGTCGTCTCGACGCTGAACTCTGCGGTGTTCCGGCAGGGAACCTACACCCTCGGGCCGGTGTCGTTGCAGGTCAACGCGGGGGAGCGGGTCGGGATCACCGGGCCCAACGGCGCCGGCAAGTCCACCCTGCTTCGGGCGTTGCTGGGGCGGCAGGCACCCGACGAGGGCTCCGCGAGCGTGGGCGCGAACGTGCAGGTCGGCGAGATCGACCAAGCGCGTTCGCTTCTCACCGGCACCCGGGCGCTCGCGGATGTGTTCGAGGGACTCGTGCCCTCCCTCGCGTCGGGAGAGGTCCGCACCCTGCTCGCGAAATTCGGGCTGAAGGCCGATCACGTGAACCGGGCGGTGGATGAGCTCTCACCGGGCGAGCGCACGCGGGCTGCCCTGGCGCTGCTGCAGGCGCAGGGCATAAACCTGCTCGTGCTCGATGAGCCGACCAACCACCTCGACCTGCCGGCGATCGAGCAGCTCGAAAAGGCGTTGGAGTCATACGTGGGCACGCTGCTGCTGGTGACGCACGACCGTCGGATGCTCGATACCGTGCAGACCGATCGGCACTGGCGGGTCGAGTCGGGCCGGGTCACCGAGCTGTAAAGACAGCAGCGCCCGCGGCATCCGGATGGCTCGAACCGGCGTCCTGACTAACGACCCTGTCGCTTCTTGAACGGCTTCGGCTCGCCCTTGACGACCGGCGCGCGGCCCTTGCCCTTCGATGCCTTCGCTTTGCCGCCCGCGGGCCCGCCCGTCTTGGCCGCGGGCGCGGGGGCGTGCGCGATCTGCTGCTTCGCCTCGACAAGGAGGAGCTTGCCGGCGGGTGTGAGCGTCCATCCGGACTTGCTGCGGGTGACGATCGGATGCCCGACCTCTGCCTCGAGCTTGTCGATCGACGTGTACAGCGATGCGAGCGGGATGCCGAGCGCCTGCGCCGTGCGTGGGGCGTGCAGGTCTTCAGCGGTCAGCGCCACGAATCGGCGGAGGAGCGTGATGTTCACCGTTCGCCTTTCGTCGTCGCGGATGCCGGAAGGGCGCTGCCCAGGCTACCGGGCGCTGAGCGAAGTGGCGTGCTTGCTCTGGGTGCGCGATGTGTTGGAGTCGATGGATGAGACGAACTCCGCGCGTAGTCCTCGCGTCGCTGGCGGCGATGCTCTTGCTGAGCGGCTGATCGTGGATGGGGACGTCATATTCGATACTGGATCGCGACGTCGAGGCGAGTGACGAGATGCGGGCCGTGATCCTGGCTCGGGACAATGGTATTGAGCCGTCTTCGGCTCGGTTTGCCGGCGAGAACGACGGCGTCGGCTTCTGGGTGGGACGGCGCGCGAACGGGGAAGGCGTGTCCCTCTTGGTCTATCCCAATGACCAGGACTGGGTCATCGGGTGCGGGGCCGGCGGGATGAAAGTCTCGGGTCCCGCGGGAACCTACGGTCTCGTGGTCGACGGCGCGCCGATCCCCGACAACGGAAACGCGCCTGTTCGACAACGTGTACGTCGTCGGGCGCTGAGCGCTCAGGCCGAGCGGAGTCGCACGACCGAGAGCACGCCGATAGCGGCGCCCGCGACGAGCATGATCCACCCCAAGCGGGGTTCGTTGCTGCCGACGATGCCCCAGATTCCGGTGGCGATGAAGCCGAGGGCCGCGATGACGCCGATGATCATGTAGACGCGGTAGCGCGTGGTGCCCATCTGGGATTCGGTTTCCATGCCCGCACACTATCGATGACTCGGGGGCAGCACGTTGTGCACCCGGCCACGGCGTGTTTGCCGCCGAGCGTACGGGATAGCCCCCAGTGCACGACTTCGGCGCCGTGCGGAGGCCGTGTATTCGCGCGCAAGCTGCGCACTCGCGGGGGCGGGGGCCCGCGGTACAAGGTGCGGCACCGGGTACTGCGGAACCGGGCTCGCGTCAACCCGGGCGCGAGGCATCCGCTCCGATGCGACGCTCGGTGTTCGCCTATCGGAAGGAACCGACATGTCGGACACGCGAGACCCCGCGGAAGAACAGCAGATCGCAGACCCAGAGACGACCGGACCGCGGGATGGCGAGGCCGCCCCGGCGATCGATGCCGCGGGTATGGGGCAGGAGGACCCGAACGCGCCCGAGCTGGACGACGTCGGTCCCGAAGCGGACGAATTCGCGTAGCAAGCGTCGCCGGACTCGAGAAGAGAAGGAAGAAGACATGACGAACAACGGCATGACGGATGACGCGGGCACCTCGGTGCCCCATCAGCCGCTCAGCGACAACGGCACCTCGATGGCTCCGAACCCGGACGCCGATCCGGCACAGGCGGAATGGGATGGCCGGCTCATCGAGACCCGGGCTCCGCTCGCGGAACCCGCGACCGCGACGGGCGCCGATCCTGCAGAGATCCCGGCGGATGACGACGACATTCCCGCGACGGATGTTCGTGCCGGGCTCGACCAGCCGGAGTCCCAGGGCGAGAGCCCTCTCATCGCCGACCTCGGCGACGAGGGAGAGGGCGACCTGTCGCCCGAAGACCTCTGAGGAGCCGGGTCCGCGACATCCTGAGCGCGACGCTCTCGCGCCGAGTCCGCCGGTTGCTGGCGAGTCCGGCGGTTGTGCGCGGTGTACAACCGGCGGGCTCGACGAGAACCGGCGGGCTCGACGACGGACGCCGCGGCTACACCTGCGGCAGCGGATAGCGGCGGCGCAGGAACAGGCGCTGAACCAGCGTCCAGGCGACCGTCATCGTCAGGTATAGCGCCGCGGCGAGGGGTACGAACAGCAGCACGACGGCGGTCGCGTACTGCAGCAGCCCGATCACGCGTTGCGCGCCGACGGATGTCAGGGGTGAAGCATCCGCTTCCGCAGCTTCCGCCGCTGCGACGCGCGGGCGAAACGCGCGGCGCGTGATCTCGGCCACCACGCACACGATCGCGATCAGGATCCCGAACACGACCCCGGTTGAGGGATCGAATGTGCCGAGCGATCCGAAGACCGATGTTCCGAGCGGCACACCCGCGAGCTGCTCCGTCAGGAGAGCGTTCGGATGGCCCGCGATCGAGGCGCGGAGGAACAGCGCGTAGATGATGCCCACCACGGGAGCCTGCGCCAGCACCGGCAGAAAACCGGCGAAGGGCGAGGTGTTCTCGTCGGCGTAGAGCTTCATCATCTCGCGCTGTTGGCGCTCTCGGTCAGTTGTGTAGCGCTTCTGAATCTGGCGCAGGCGCGGGGCGAGACGGGCCCGCGTCTGCTCGGCTTTCGCCTGCGAGATGCCCACCGGGATCAGCGCCGTGCGCACGATCAAGGTCAGGAGCACGATCGCGGCGGCGGCAGCTGTGTCGCCCGCGACGGGTTGGAGGAGGTCGGTCAGCCACATCATCGCCGCGTACACGGCGTCGAGAGTGGCGGCGAGCGGGGGCAGGGCGAAAAGGTCCACGGAGGTTCCGATCGTCGAGTCTGGGTAGGCGGCGTATGGCCGCGACAGACGTCGGCGAAGCACCCCGTGGGACGGGGGCGTGCTACCGAGGGCTATGCGGCCGAGGCCGCGAGTCCCGGGGCTCGAGGGCGGGAGTGGCCCGCGGCATCCGGATCACTCTGCGCCGGTGTCGTGGCGATGCCGATCGACCCGTCCGGGCGGATGTGCGTGCCGGGTCCGGATGCGTCAAGGCGAACCAGATGGGCGAGTGTCGCGAGTGTTGCGACGGCCGCGATCATGATGACGACGAGACCGATCGTCGCACCGGAATCCAGTGCGGGGGTGACTCCCGACGCAAGCAGAACGAGGCTGAGGAACGCGGCGAAGAGCTCTCGCATCGCGCATCCCCTCTCATTCGGCCGAGCCTTCACGCTACCACCAGCCGCCCTCCACGCGGATGCCGGTTCGTTCACCCCGCGCGACTGCGGGTCACCCAGCGTTCACCCGGAGGACAACGGGCGGTCGCTGACCGTATAGGCGGTGTCGATGGTGTGGACGGGACCCCCTCTCGCCTTTATCAGGAGCCTCATGCCCCGCATGCTTTCCGGACTCGCGGCCACGATGGTGTGCGCACTCGGCGTCGCCGCCGGTGCCGTCATCGTCGCCGTTCCGTCCGCCGCAGTCGCCGATCAACCCGGCATCCGCATCAACGAGATCGAGTCCTCGGGCGGTGCTCCCGGTGACTGGATCGAGCTCTACAACCCGAGCGATGCACCGATCATGCTGGATGGCTACGTCGTCAAGGACTCGGACGACACGCACGTCTATACGTTCCCTACCGGGACGACCGCCGCACCCGGAGCATTCCTCGTGCTCGACGAACTGAAGGACAACGTCGGCAACTTCGACTTCGGGCTGGGTGGCGGCGACTCTGTGCGCCTGTTCGATGCCTCTGAGGCTCTGGTCGACGAATACGCGTGGACAGCTCACGCCGCGACGACGTGGGGTGTGAACGACGCCGACGAATGGGCGCTGATGAGCGAGCCGACGAAGGGCGCCGTCAACACGTTCGTGGTCGTGGACCCGGAGCCGGAGCCGTCGGGCTCGACGGACCCGGAGCCCACGGCATCCGATGTCGTCGTCAACGAGATCTACTACGACGAGGTCTCGGGCTACTCCGACCGCATCGAGCTCTTCAATCGCGGCGCCGAGGCCGTCGACCTGGCCGGTTGGCGGGTCTCGGACGACAAGCGTGACGAGTTCGGCACCCTGCCGACGGGCACGACGATCGCGGCGGGCGGATTCCTCCTGCTCGTCAAGGACACCGACTTTCCCTTCGGCCTGGGCAAGATGGACGAGGTCGTGCTGTACGACGCTTCGGGCACGGAGGTCGACGCGTACGCGTACGAGAACACCGCGCCGCTCGCCGTCTGGGCGCGCTGCCCCGACGGGACGGATGCGTGGGCGCCCGCCACCGTCGCCACGCCCGGCGCCGCGAACGACTGCGCAACGATCGTCGAACCCGGCTCGATCCTGATCAACGAGATCGATTCGCAGCCCGCCGACTGGGTCGAGTTCTACAACCCCGGCACCGAGACGCTCGACATCTCGGGGTACGAGATCCGCGACAACTCCGACGACCACCGCTGGCAGTTCCCGGTGGGCGCCTCGATCGGGGGCGGTGAGTACCTCGTGGTCGACGAGACGACGAGCGGTCTATCCGGTGGCGCCCCGAGCCTGTTCACGGCCGCCGTCGGAATCGGCAGCGCCGACCGCATCCGCCTCTACGATGCCCAGGGCATGATGATCGACGACTCGGAGCCGTGGTCGGCACACGCGGCGATCGATGGGGATGCCGCGGCTGCGACGCTCGCTCGCTGCCCGGATGGTGTGGGTCCGTTCGTGCTCGCCTACCCGACGCCCGGGGCCGCGAACTCGTGTGTGCTGCCCGATGTGCAGATCAACGAGATCGAGTCGAACGGCGACACCACCGACTGGATCGAGATCATCAACATGGGCTCGGCTGCGGTCGACCTCTCGGGTTGGTCGGTCATGGACAGCGACCCCGTGGGCCACGCGGCCGAGACGACGCCGCTGCCCTCCGGCACGACGCTGGCGCCCGGTGCGCTGTTCGTCTTCGACCAGCCGAAGAACTTCGTGTTCGGGCTCGGTGGCGGCGACACCGTCACCCTGCGGAACGCGCAGAACGTGACGGTCGCCGAGAACGCCTATCCCGCGCACGCGAAGGGTGTCTGGGCCCGCTGCGCGGATGGTGTCGGTGACTTCGTCGACCTCGGCGTCTCGACAAAGGGTCTGCTGAACGCGTGCGGCAACCCCGTGCGCATCAACGAGGTCGAATCGGATGGCGGTGAGCCCGGCGACTGGATCGAGCTCGTCAACCCCACCTCGACCCCGCTCGACGTCAGTGGAATCGTCGTGAAGGACGACGACGACACCCACGCATACGAGATCCCGGCCGACACCACGATCCCCGCTTTCGGTTACCTCGTGATCGAGGGCGAGACCCTGGGCTTCGGACTCGGAAAGGACGACACGGTCCGGCTGTTCGAGGGTGACGCGCTGCGCGACTCCACGACCTGGGGTGCCGACCACGCTGCGACCACGTGGGGGCGCTGCCCCGACACATCCGGTCCATTCGCCGTCACGGATGAGTCGACCAAGGGCGCCGCAAACGTCTGTGTCGGCGAGATCCCGGTCGGAGCCTGGCCGGGGTCGGCCGATGTCACCGTCCTCGACGAGGCGCCCATGTTCCTCGTGGACAGCTCGGGACTCGACACCCAGGCGACGTCGGAGGGAACCCTCCTCTGGGCGGTCGACAACGGCACGGGCACGTTCTGGAAGCTGAAGGTCGGGGCGAACGGGTCCGTGACCTTCGCGGACGGCTGGGCGGATGGCAAACGCGCCCGGTTCGAGCGCGACGCGTCGAACCCCTCGGCGGCCGGCCCCGATACGGAGGGCATCACCGTGGGCGGCGCAGGCTGGGTGTACCTCGCTTCCGAGCGCGACAACAGCGCGAAGGGCGTCAACCAGAACGTCGTCCTGCGGGTCGACCCGAACGCGCCCGGACCGGATGTCGTGGCCACCCAGGAATGGGACCTCACGGCACAGCTGCCCAGCGTCGGAGCGAACCTCGGCATCGAGGCGGTCGAGTGGGTTGCCGACGGCGATCTGACGGGCCTGGTCGACGACGACACGAAGAAGACCTACGACCCGAGCCGCTACCCGGGCCACGGCGACGGGCTGTTCTTCGTCGCGGTCGAGGACGGCGGCGGCGTGTTCGCCTTCGCGTTGAACTCCGACGGCACATCGAAGCTCGTCGCAACGCTCGACCCGGGCCTCAGCGGAGTCATGGCGCTCGACTACGACACGGTGCTCGATGTGCTCTGGGCAGTGTGCGACGACGGGTGTGACGGCACGGCCGCACAGATCACGCTCAACGGCACGGCCGAACCCTCGATCGCGCACTTCGCCCGCCCGGGGAGCATGCCGAACGGCAACAACGAGGGGTTCGCGACGGCGCCCTCGTCTGTAGCCGGGTTCGCCCGAGCCGCCTGGTGGCTCAAGGACGGCGAACCGTCGGGGTCGTTGCGGACCGGCACGGTTCCTGGCGGCGCCGTGGATCCCGGGACCCCGGGAGGCCCGGGCGCGGGGAACCCGGGCATGGGGAACCCGGGCATGGGGAACCCGGGCGCAGGCAACCCGGGCACCGGCACCCCCGGAACGCCCGGTCTGCCGCAGACGGGATCTGGGGCGCCGCTCGCCGGTGAACAGTTGGTCGAGGCCAACAACGGCGACGTCACGGCACCGATGTCCGCCGAGCCGGGCGGGCGCGTGAGCATCAACACGGGAGCGCAGAACGCCGGCACGTCGGTCACGGTCTGGATGTACTCGACGCCCGTGCAGATCGCGTCGGGCACGCTCGACAGCGCCGGACGCATCACGGTCACCATTCCGGCGAACGCGACGCTCGGGATGCACCGTCTGGCCGTCTACGCGGCGGACGGCGAACTGCTCGGCTGGACCAGCATCCGGATCGTCACGAACGGCTCGCTCGCCGAGACCGGTTCGGGCGCGGACAGCTCGGCGCTCGGCATCGCGCTCCTGCTGATGCTCGCCGGCCTGACTGCAATCGTCGTGCGGAGGCGCGTGCGCACGGCCTGACGCATCCGTCGGTCGATTCGGGCGCATGGTCCTGCTGGGGTCCGGACGCCGTAATTCTGAAAGGAGTGTCGGGCTCTCCGGGTCCGAAAAGCGCGGTTCTTGGGCCCCACGAGCTCGATATTCCTTTGAGAATTACCGCCGCCACGACCAACGCACCGCGCGGCGCCGTGCCTCCGGGCGCATGCGGCGCCGCGTAGGCCGTGACTACCCTGGTCGTATGCGTGATCGACGACGAACCTGGATGATCGGCGGCGTCGGGCTCATCGCCTGCGGCGTGCTCGGCATGCTGCGCACGAGCCTGCCGGGAGGATTCGGTCCGTTCTCGGCTTGGAACATGATGGTGATCGTCACGGGGGTGATCTACGCCGCCGCGGTGCTGTTGTTCGCCATCGGGACCTCAGCGCACGGGAGTGTCGTCGCTCGCCGGCCACTCGGTGTGGTCACCATGGCGATCGTGGCTGTGTGGCCGCTCGTCGACACCGCCGCCAACCTGGTGTTCTCGCAGGACGAATCGACCTTCGGGGCGTGGACGACCTACGCGTACGTGGCCTTGGTCGTACAGACGGGCGCCGCCCTCGTCGCCGCAACGCAAATCGGCCGCGCCGGTGTCGTGCCGGCCCCATGGTGCTGGGCGCCGCTGGTGATTCTGGGTTTCCAGGCGTTTGCGTGGGCGGTCCCACAGATCGTGTTCGTCTCTCTCGGTTCGGATGCGATCGCGAATCTGGCCGATCTCTACGTGCTGATGAGCACGCTTGCGGGCCTCGCCGGCACCCTGGGCCTCGGCATCCTGGCCCTCGTGCTTGCCGCGCAGCAGCGTCCGGAATCCGTAGAGGTCTACCGCTCGGTGTGAAGCACGGCCCGGGATCGAGGGCAACCCCCGTGCGCCGCCTGCAGTTTTTCGGAACTCTGGAGCATGCCAACCCCCTCACCGAACGGAGGCGACACGCATGTGGTTCGATTCCTGGTCCGATCTCGGACGCATCCTGGTTCTCGGAACGGCGGCCTACGTCACGGTCATCGTCGTGCTGCGGATCTCCGGCAAGCGCACGCTCGCACAGCTCAACGTCTTCGACTTCGTGGTCACGGTTGCGCTCGGGTCCATTCTCGCCACGGCGTTGCTCAGCTCCACGGTGTCGTGGGCGGACGGCGCGACGGCGTTCGCCCTGATCGCCGCCCTGCAATTCGCCATCGCGTGGATCTCTTCGCACTGGCGCGGGGCTCGCCGCTTCCTGACCTCGGAGCCGATGTTGCTCTTCTCGGACGGCGCCGTGCGGCCCGATGCCCTGCGGCGCGCACGGCTCGCCGAGTCCGAGGTGCTGCAGGCGATCCGCAGCTCCGGAACGGGAGACATCGCAGATGTCGCGGCCGTCGTGCTCGAGACGAACGGCAGGGTCAGCGTCATCAGCGCGAGCAAACTGGGTGATGGCTCGGCGCTCGCCGGCGTCGTCGGTGCCGACCGGCCGCCGGCAGCGACCGCGTAGCGTCGACGTATGGCGACGCGGATGCTGTTGATCTCGGACACGCACGTGCCCGATCGGTCCCGGGGCATTCCCGACGAGGTGCGGGTGGCCGCTGACGCCGCCGACCTGATCATTCACGCCGGGGACTGGACGAAAGTCTCCGTCCTCGACGATCTCTCACAACACGGCGAGCTGATCGGTGTGCACGGCAACAACGATGGCGCCGACCTGCGCGCACGGCTCCCCGAAATCGCACGACGCGAGATCGAGGGCGTGCGGTTCGCGGTCATCCACGAGACCGGCGACGCGAAACGTCGTCACGCGTGGGCGGATGCTTCGTTCCCCGACACCGACGTCCTGATCTTCGGGCACAGCCACATCCCGTGGGACACCGTCACGCCGGGCGGTCTTCGCCTGCTGAACCCGGGCTCACCGACCGATCGTCGACGCCAGCCGCACCGCACGATGATGACGCTCACCGTGGACGCAGGCGTGCTGCGCGATGTGACGCTCGTGCCGATTGCGGCGCTCGGCTGAGGTCGAGGTGAGGGCAGATTCAGTCTCGCGCGAGTGCGTCCCAGTCGATGTCCATCCGCTCGGGCTGAGAAGTCGAGATCCGGGCCGGCAGGACCTCGCCGACGCGAGGCCAATGCTTCTGCGATGTGACAACCTCCGTCGTCACGCGGACGGGCGGGATACCCGGTGCTTCGCCCACGATCTCGAGTGTGCACGCCTGATACCGGGCGCGGCCGCTGGGCTCGGAGACCGACGCGATCATCACATGACCCTGCACGGCATCCGCAAGCGGATCGCCCGTCAGCTTCTCGAGCTGTGTTGCAAAGTTCTCGATCTCATCCACACGCCGAAGCCTATCGGCGCGAGCGCAGCCGTCGCGCTCAGGCGCCGAGCGAGAGGTCCGGCCAGGCCTCGAGCCCGAACTCGTGGCGAAGGGCGCTCCGCGCGGCGAGCCAGCCCCCGAGTCCGTGCACGCCGGGCCCGGGGGCGACGGATGCCGAGGCCAGGTACACGCCGGGCAGCGGGGTGCGCCACGGATCGGTGCTGAGCACCGGGCGACGGATGAGCTGGAACAGGTCCGGCGTTCCCGCCGCGATATCTCCTCCGGGGTAATTCGGGTTGTGCCGCTGCAGATCCGCCGCGGTCCACGACGACATGCCGACGATCGTGTCCCGAAATCCCGGCGCGAATCGCTCGATCTGTCGAATCACGGCTTCGGCGCGGTCGACCGTGCTGCCGGCCGGCACGTGCGTGTACGTCCACAGGGTGTGCATGCCATCGGGCGCGCGGGTGTCGTCGAAGATCGAGGGCTGCGACGCGAGGACATACGGCAGTCCGCTCAGACGTCCGTTCGCAACCTCGTTCTCGCTGGCGGCGATCTCTGCACGCGAGCCGCCGAGGTGCACCGTGCCGGCACGACGCACGTCCGGATGAGTCCACGGAACCGGTTCGGAGAGCGCGAAGTCGACCTTGGCCGAGGCGTTGCCGTACCGGAAGTTCGCGAGCGCTCGACGGTAGCGGTCGGGCAGACGCGGACCCGCGAGGGCGACGAGCGCGCGTGGGGTCAGATCGAGCATCGTCACTCGGGCTCGCGGCAGTTGGTTGAGGCTGGTGATCTCGACGCCCGTCTCGACGATGCCGCCATGCGCCCGGATGTCGTCGAGCATCGCGTCCGCGATTGCCTGGCTGCCGCCGCGCGGGATCGGCCAGCCTCGCGCGTGGGCGTATGCGGTGAGCGCGAGTCCCGCGCCCGCCGAGGCGAGGCTCGGCAGGGGGAGCGAGGTGTGCGCCGCCGCGCCGGTCAGGAGTGCGGGCGCGGCGTCGCCCCGGAACCGGGCGTTCCAGGCCGGAGTGCCTTGCTCGAGTGTCGCGGCGGCGAACGCGAGTGCCGTGACGGGGCTCGTCGGCACCCGCAGCAGCGAGTTGCCCGTCAGGTCGGCGACGTGGCCGGACCGAGTGGCGAGCGGTCCCATCAGCGACGCGTACGCCGCGCCATCCGATCCCAGTCCCTCGCGGGTGCGTTCGAGGTCGCGATAGGCGATTGCCGCGGCGCCGCCGTCGAGAGGGTGGGCGAACGAAACATCCGGTGTGTAGAACTCGACGCGGCCGGCGAGGTCGAACTCCCGGAAGAAGCGTGACTCGAAAGCGAGCGGATGCACCGCCGAGCAGACATCGTGGAGGAAACCGGGCAGAGTCAATTCGCGGGAGGAGCTGCCGCCGCCGACACGGTCTGCACGCTCGAAGACACGCACCGAGAGCCCCGCGCGAGCGAGCGTTACCGCCGCGGCAAGTCCGTTCGGGCCCGCCCCGACGATGACCGCATCGACCTCGGTTGAGCCGCTGACCCCGCGCGTCCCACTCACGCCGAATCGCCGCCGCGCGGGTCGGTGTCGCCGTCGACGGCGCCCGTGCCCTCTTCGTCCGCGGTGGACTCTTCGGACGAGGAACTCAGGCCCTCCGCCAAGTAGGCGAGGCGGTGGAGCGTCTCCTTGTTCCGCCAGCGCAGCATCGCGTCGGCGATCGGGCGGGGAATGAGCGTCGCGGGACCGGCAACGGCGTGCTCCTGGATGCGGACGACACATCCTTCATCCCGAGGTTTGACGTCGATCGTCACTCGGGCCTCACCGATCGGCCAGCCCTTGGCCCGCATGACCATGCGGTGCGGCGGGTTCCACTCCAGCGATGCGGTCTCGTCGTCGATGAGCGCGGGCCAGACTCCGACGGAGTGGTGCAGACGGCCACCTGCCTCGGGCCACGGGCCGTCGACATCGCGCATACGGGATGCTCCGACGACCCATGCCGGGTAGAGCCAACCGTCCTCGAGCACGCGGAAGACGGCTTCGGGCGGGCAGTGCATGACGCGGACGTTGCGAGACATCATCCTCATTCCGGATCAGGGCGGTACTCGATTGTTGCGCGCTTTGCGCGGGTGCGTGCGGGGGTTGACACGTGAGGTGCGGGTCTAGCGGCCGCGACTCGCCGCTGGCCGCGCGAGGCGACGGCGAGTCGCGCCCGTTCGGTGCTCCGACTCGGGCGCGGGGGATTGTCGCTGCCCCAGTCCGTCGACGCAACCGCCTGGCCAAGTCTTTTTGCAGCAGCGAACGTGGGGGACTCATCGATACCCGTTGTGCGAAGGAAGGAATCATGAAGGCGCTCACCTGGCAGGCCAAGCGATCCGTGTCGGTAGACGAGGTCCCGGACCCCCGCATCGAATTCCCCACCGACGCGATCGTGAAGATCACCTCCACAGCCATCTGCGGCTCGGACCTGCATCTGTACGAACTGCTCGGCCCGTTCCTCGGCCGCGGTGACATCCTCGGCCACGAGCCGATGGGCGTCGTCGTCGAGGTCGGCTCCGAGGTCAGCAACCTCGCCGTGGGCGACCGCGTCGTCGTGCCCTTCAACATCTCGTGCGGGCACTGCTTCATGTGCCGCCGCGGGCTGCAGTCGCAGTGCGAGACGACGCAGGTGCGCGAGTACGGAAGTGGCGCCGCGCTGTTCGGCTACACCAAGCTCTACGGCCAGGTGCCGGGCGGGCAGGCCGAGTACCTGCGCGTGCCCCACGCGGACTACAACCACATCCGGGTCGGCAGCGAGCTTCCCGACGATCGCTACTTGTTCCTCAGCGACATCCTGCCCACGGCGTGGCAGGGCGTGGAGTATGCCGATGTTCCCGACGGCGGCACCTTGGCGGTCATGGGTCTCGGACCCGTGGGGCAATTCGTGGCGCGCGTGGGTGTGCACCACGGCTTCCGGGTGCTCGCCGTGGACCCGGTGCCGGAACGCCGGGCTATGGCCGAGCGTCACGGCGCGCTGACCTACGATCTCACCGACACCATCGTCGACGAGCTCCGCGACCTCACGGACGGGCGCGGGGCCGACGCGGTTGTCGACGCCGTGGGCATGGAGGCGCACGGAAATCCGGGCGTGCACGCCGCGCAGAGCGCGATCGGGCTGCTTCCCGACGCGGTGGCACGACCTCTCATGGAGAAGGCGGGGCTCGACCGGATGGCGGCGCTGCACGCGTCGATCGACATCGTCCGTCGTGGCGGCACGGTCTCGCTGAGTGGTGTGTATGCGGGCGACGCGGACATCTTGCCGATGAAGACACTCTTCGACAAGCAGGTCAGCATGCGCATGGGCCAGTGCAACGTCAAGCGCTGGATCGATGACATCCTGCCCCTGGTCGAGGATTCGAGCGATCCGCTCGGTGTCATGGACCTCACGACGCACCGCGTTCCGCTCGAGCGTGCGCCCGAGATGTACGAGACGTTCCAGAAGAAGGAAGACGGCTGCATCAAGGTCGTGCTGGAGCCCTAGGCATCCGTCCGGCGCGAGTCGCGTCCGGCCTCCCCGTCAGGCGTCTTCCTCGGACGTCGGCGGGGCGCCGGGCCGGACCGCGGCCGCGTCCGCGATATCGATTCGGGTGTTGCCGTCGTGCTCCGAGACCTCGATGCGCGGAGCCGCGTCGGATTCCACCGCGTCGGGTGCGGCGAGAAGCTGGTCGCGTCGCTTCTCTTTCTTCGTCATCTCCGTGCCGTCGGCATTGCCGTCGTTCGTCGTGTCATCCATGAGGCGACCCTAGGGTGGCCACGCCGTCTCACGCATGGTCTGGTGCGGAGCGGATGCGTCGTGCTAGAGCCTCGACGCGCCCCTATCGGTATTGCGTGATTAGCATGGACACCATGACCACCTCCCAGAACGCCACGCAGAGCGCGCCCCTCCAGACCCTCCGGCCGGTCTCGGACGAGCAGAACCTGCTCGCCGCGAACACTCAGGATGCCGCGACCTCGTGCTGCGGCGGTGGTTGCTGCAGCTGAGTCGCGGCATCCCGTAGTGCTCGGCGAGCAGTTCGTGGGCCGAGGCTACCCTCAGTCGGTCAGGCGTGTTGCCCGGCGTGCGCGCCCTCCGCGATTTCCTCGATCACCTGAGTGTTGAACGCGGGGAGATCGTCCGGGGTTCGGCTGGACACCAGACCTTGGTCGACGACTACCTCTTCGTCCACCCATTCGGCGCCGGCGTTCTTCAGATCCGTCTTCAGGCTCGGGTAGCTCGTGATCGTGCGTCCGTCCACGACACCGGCTTCGATGAGAAGCCACGAGCCGTGGCAGATCACGCCGACCGGCTTGGATGCCTCGAAGAAGGCCTTCGCGAAGGCGATGGATGCTTCGTCCATGCGCAGGTGGTCCGCGTTGACGACGCCGCCCGGGAGCACGAGCGCGTCGAACGAGTCTGCATCCGCTGAGGCGGAGGTCTCGTCCACATCCTGTTTGTGGCCGTTCTTGCCCTCGATCGAAGCGCCCTCCGGTGCGATCATGAGGGCGGCCGCGCCCGCGTTCGTGACAGCCGCCCAGGGTGAGGTCAATTCGCTGTCCTCGAAGCCGTCGGTTGCGAGAAAGGCGATGCGTTTTCCTGTGAGATCAGTCATGCGGGCGACGCTACGCGGGGTTCGCCACATGCCCCCAGGGGCTTGACAGCACCTGCAACTCGCGTGAGGCGCCTCAGTGCGTGGGTGTCTTGCTGGCGTCGACGATGTCGGCGGGCTTGCGCACGAACAGGGCGACAGGGACTGCTGCGGAGGCGAGGATTGCGCCGACGAAGAACGCTGTGTGCACGCCTGACGCTGTCGCGGTGACCTGATCGGTTCCGTCCGCGAGGGCTGCCGCGGCAGTGACCGACATGAGCGTGACGAAAAGTGCGGTGCCCGCGGCCCCGGCGACCTGCTGCATCGTGCCGACGGTCGCGCTGCCGTACGGGTACAGGCGCGGGGGAAGCGATCCGAGCGCCGAGGTCAGGAGCGGGGTGAAGACGAGACCGAGGCCGAGGTTCAGGCCGAGGTGCACGGCGATGACCCAGCCGATCGTGGTCCCCGTGTCGAAGGTCGCCATGCCCCACAGCGAGGCGGCGGCGATGGCCATGCCCGGGATGACGAGCGGGGTCGGGCCGAACCTGTCGAATGCGCTTCCCACGAAAGGAGCCATCACGCCCATGAGGACGCCGCCGGGGAGCAGCATCAGGCCGACGCTGAGGACGTTGAGCCCGAGCACCTGCTGCAGGTAGATCGGGAGAAGGATCAGCGAACCGAACAGGCTGGCCATGACGATCACCACGAGCACGACAGCGAGGCTGAACGTCTTGCTCTGGAAGGTGCGCAGGTCCAACAGGGCGCCGTCCACCTTCTGCAGCTGAAGCTGACGCAGCACGAACGCCACGAGAGATACAGCTCCCACGACCAGCGGGATCCACACCGGCACCGGCGCGTCACCGGCGGCGGCCTCACCGATGCTGCTGAGGCCGAAGATGAGACCACCGAAACCGACGGCGGAGAGCACCACGGAGAGGACGTCGAAACGTGCCTCCGGCCGGGTCTTGGTGACGTTGCGCACCCAGACCGCTCCGAGTGCGAGCACGATCAGAGCGATGGGCAGGACCGACCAGAACAAGAAGTGCCAGGTCGCGACGGAGAGGATGAGCCCCGACACCGTCGGACCGACCGCGGGAGCCACGGCGATGACGATCGTGATGACACCCATCATCCGGCCGCGGTGCGAGGCCGGCACGACGTTGAGCACCGTCGTAAACAGCAACGGCATCATGATGGCCGTTCCCGAAGCCTGAACGATTCGACCCGCGAGCAGCACCTCGAAGCTGGGTGCGAGAGCGCCGATCAACGTGCCCATGGAAAAGAGGATCATCGCCGCGAAGAAGACGTTGCGGAGCGGGAAGCGTTCGAGAATGAAGCCCGTCAGCGGGATGACGATGGCCATCGTCAGAAGGAAGCCGGTCGTCAGCCACTGCCCGGTCGCGGCCGTGACGCCGAGGTGTTCCATGATGGGCGTCAACGCAACGCCCATGACGGTTTCGTTGAGGATGACGACGAACGCGGCGACGACGAGCAGCGCGATGACCGGTCCGGTCTTCACGGCGGGGGTGGTCGGCGCGGACGCGGTTTCCGGGGGTGAGTCCTGCAGCGTCAAGGGATTCCTTCGGGTAAAGCGGGGACGGGGCCGGTTCTCGTCGAGGACGTGCATCGTCGCCGTGGCCTTCGAGGCAGAGCGAGCCAGCCATCCGAGGATGGCGAGCTACGACAGCAACGGCGACCACGCGCGCAGAATTCCCGCTCACGCATACTATTTCTGACGCGCGATGAAAGCGCGCCGACGCGTGTTGCCTACGCGCGGTCGGAATCGTCCTCGAAAGCGGAGCCGATCGGGTCGGTCGGTTCGGGAACCGGAAGGATACCCTCGAGCAGCTTCTCTTCGGGCGCCTCGATCTCGTCGCGGCTCTCTTCTCGCAGATCGTCGAGCTGGTCGTCATCGCTGGGCGTGGGGATGTCAGGTGTCGAGCTCATGCCGCCATCCTAGCCGCGCCCGATCCAGCGTCCGCGGGCCGGATTAGGCTGAGCGGATGAGCATGCCACGCGGGGGCTTCGGCGGGGGTCTGACCCGTGGGGTGGACGCTGACGCACAGCGCGAACGCAATGCCGACGCCCCCGATATCCCGAACCTGGGGAGGCGCATTGTCGCGCTCTTCCGGCCGTATCGAGCGCGCCTGGCCGTCACCGCCGCCCTTGTTGTGGTCAGTGCCGCGATCGGAGTCGTCCCCGCACTGATCATCGAGGTCATCTTCGACTCGGCACTTTTTCCGGCGGGCGACGCCGGGCCGAACCTTCGTCTGCTCGTCGAACTCGTGGCCCTCATGATCGGCCTGTTCGTCGCATCCGCGGGTCTGAACGTGCTGCAGTCCTGGCTCACCTCGACCGTCGGAAACCGCGTCACCGGAGATCTGCGGGTTCGACTGTTCGCCCACCTGCAGGCCATGGACCTGTCGTTCTTCACGCGGACGAAAACCGGCGTCATCCAGTCCCGGCTACAGAATGATGTCGGCGGAGTGGCGGGAGTGCTCACCAACACGCTGACGAGCATCCTCGGCAACACCGTCACCGTGATCGCTTCGGTGGTGGCGATGGTTCTGATCGATTGGCGACTCACCTTGATCGCGGTCGGCCTGTTGCCGGGGCTCGTGTTCGTCCAGCGCAAAGTCGGCCAGGTGCGCGCCAAGATCGCCGCCGAGACGCAGGAGTCGCTCTCGCAGTTGACCGCGATCACGCAAGAGACGCTGTCGGTTTCGGGCATTCTGCTGGCCAAGGCGTTCCACCGGCAGAGCGCCGAGATCGAGCGCTACACGGTCGAGAACGGCAATCAGGTCGTGCTGCAGGTTCGGCAGGCGATGTCGGGCCAGTGGTTCTTCGGCATCGTCAGCATCATCATGTCGTCGGTCCCGGCGATCATCTACCTCGTCGCGGGTCTGCTCATCACGGGCGGGAGCGCGGACATCTCGGCGGGCGTGATCGTCGCGTTCACGACCGTGCAGGCGCGCCTCCTGTTCCCGCTGATGGCTCTCATGCGCGTGGCGCTCGACCTGCAGACGTCGAAGGCGCTGTTCGCACGCATCTTCGAATACCTCGATCTCGACCCCGCGATCACCGAGTCGCCCGTGGCGACGGATGTCGAGGCCGCTCCCGGTCCGCTCGGGCGCGTCGAGTTCCGTGATGTGACCTTCCGCTACCCCGACGCCGCCGGCACGACACGACCGACGCTCGACGGGGTGTCCTTCGTCGCCGAGCCGGGCCAGCATGTGGCCTTCGTGGGGCCCAGCGGGGCGGGCAAGACGACCATTCTGTACCTGGCGCCGCGGCTGTACGAGGCATCCTCCGGCTCCGTGCTGTTCGCCGGCGCGGACGTGCGCGACCTGCGGCAGGCGTCGATCATCGAGAACATCGGGATCGTGTCGCAAGAGACGTACCTGTTCCACGCGACGGTGCGTGAGAATCTCGCGTACGCCAAGCCGGACGCGACGCAGGCAGAGCTGGAAGATGCCTGCCGCGCCGCAAACATCCACCACGTGATCGAGGGGTTCGCCGACGGATACGACACTGTCGTGGGGGAGCGGGGATACCGCCTCTCCGGTGGCGAGAAGCAGCGGATCGCGATAGCGCGGGTGCTGCTGAAGGATCCCCCGGTGCTGCTGCTCGACGAGGCGACGAGCGCCCTCGACACCGTTTCGGAGCGGGTCGTGCAACGTGCACTGGATGCTGCGGCGCGGGGTCGCACGACGCTGTCGATCGCGCACCGCCTCTCGACGGTCGTCGGCGCCGATGTCATCCACGTCGTCGAGGGTGGTCGCATCGTCGAGAGCGGCACGCACGCGGAGCTGATGGCCGACGGTGGGCTGTACGCCGAGCTGGCGATACGGCAGGTCGAGGCATCCAGCGGCCTCGTCTGAGCGAACGCCGTCAGGGCGTGCGGCGCAGAACTCCTGCGGCGGGCAGCAGGATGCCGTCGATCAACGAGATCTGATACTCCCGGTCGATGGGCTTGCGCTCAACGAGCCCCCGGAACGCTGCCATGGCCGGCAAGAGCTCGGCGAGCGCATCCAGATCCGCGTCCGCTCGGATCTCACCCCGCGCGAGCGCGCGTTGCAGTAGCCCCCGGATCGCCGTGATGCGAGGTGCCATCAGGACGGCACTCGCGGCATCGGTCAGTTCGGGCTCGCGGGTGAGCAGCGCCGCGACCCCCGCCATGACGCGCAGCCGTCGCTCGGCATCTTCGGCGGTGCGGGACGTGATCATGCCGATGAGGTCGCCGCGCAGGGTGCCCGTGTCGGGCAGCTTGTCGGGGGAGAGGTCGGCCGCCTTCATGCATCCGATCGCGTCCAGGACGAGCTCAGCCTTCGAGGGCCAACGTCGGTAGAGGGTCGCCTTGCCGGCTTTCGCGCGAGTCGCGACCATGTCTATCGTCATGCCGTCGAATCCTTCTTCGGCCAGGATGTCGATCGCCGCCTGCAGGATCTCGGGGTCTCGAGAGTGGTCCCTCTTGCGGCCCGGGCGGGGCGCTGCTGTGACTCCGTGGGCGGGTGCGGGCTGCGTCATTGCGGTCCTCTCCTGTTCGGGTCGCGGGTGTCGACGGACTGCGTGACCGTTCTCCTGCTGTTCTCCATCCTAATCCAGAACGTTTGGTATCCGGAACGGATGATTCTCGTATATGGTTTCCGC
Source organism: Microbacterium sp. HM-570 (assembly GCF_054165885.1). Classification (NCBI taxonomy): domain Bacteria; kingdom Bacillati; phylum Actinomycetota; class Actinomycetes; order Micrococcales; family Microbacteriaceae; genus Microbacterium; species Microbacterium sp. HM-570. The sequence goes on along the minus strand of NZ_CM135111.1, from coordinate 831,560 downwards.
ATGGCACAGACTTCCTCCTCCACGAGCGCCGTTCCCGCGGCGACCGCGCCCTCGTCCCGCCGGTGGTGGACCCTCGCGACGGTCGGGCTCGCACAGCTGATGGTCGTGCTCGACGCGACCGTGGTCAACATCGCCCTGCCCGCTGCGCAGGCCGACCTCGGGTTCTCGAACGGCGACCGCCAGTGGGTCGTCACGGCATACGCCCTCGCGTTCGGCAGCCTGCTGCTGTTGGGCGGCAGGCTCTCCGACCTGATCGGACGCAAGCGCACGTTCATCATCGGCCTGATCGGATTCGCGATCGCGTCTGCGCTCGGCGGTGCCGCGCCGACGTTCGGGGTTCTCGTCGGGGCCCGTGCTCTGCAGGGTGTCTTCGCCGCCATGCTCGCCCCCACCGCGCTCGCCATGCTGACGACGACCTTCACGATCCCGCGCGAACGCGCCCGTGCCTTCGGTGTGTTCGGGGCGATCGCCGGCGCCGGGGGAGCGATCGGCCTGCTACTCGGCGGATTCCTCACCGAGTACTTCGACTGGCGCTGGAACCTCTACATCAACGTCTTCATCGCCCTCGTGGCGATCATCGGCGCGATCCTCTTCGTCGGGCACGTGACCCGCACGGGTCCCCGTCCGACCCTGGATATCCCGGGCACGCTCGCCGTGTCGGGTGCCCTGTTCCTGCTCGTCTACGGGTTCTCGAACGCCGAGACGGATGGATGGGACTCGCCCCTGTCATGGGGGATGCTCGCCGGGTCGGGCGTCTTGCTCGTCGTCTTCGTGCTGTGGCAACGCCGCTCGCGCCACCCGCTGCTGCCGCTCCCGATCGTGCTGGACCGCAACCGTGGTGCGTCCTACATCTCGGTGCTGATCGCGGGAGCCGGGCTGTTCGGCGTCTTCCTGTTCGTCACGTACTACCTCCAGGTCTCGCTCGGGTACTCGGCGATGCAGACCGGATTGTCGTTCCTGCCCATGATCGTCATGCTGGTGCTGGCGGCACAGCTCTCGACGAACATCTTCCTGCCGTGGTTCGGACCGAAGATCATCGTGCCGATCGGCATGATCTTCGGCGTGATCGCGATGATCCTCCTGACGCGTCTCGGCCATGACAGCGGATATGCCAGCGACATCCTGCCCGCACTCATGGTGATGGGACTCGCGATGGGGTCGATCATGCCCGGGGCGATGCAGACCGCGACGCTCGGAGTGGACCCGCAGTTCGCGGGCGTCGCTTCGGCCATGGTCAATACGAGCCAGCAGGTCGGGGGCTCGATCGGAACCGCGCTGCTGAACACGCTGGCCGCGACCGCCCTGACCGCGTACGTCGCGGCCAACGGGCCGGAGAGCCCGGAGGTGCTCGCCGAGGCTGCGATCCACAGCTACACCGTGGCGTACTGGTGGGGTGCGGGCTTCTTCGCGACGGGATTCGTGATCGCCGCGCTGCTCTACCGCCGCCGCGGCGACGGTATCTCGCTGGCGCACGGACGTCCGGGGGCGACGACGGCTGAGCCGGTCATCGCGCACTGATCGGCTCCCGGTCCGGGGCGCGCGGGGCGTTTCGTTTCGTTGCGCTCGCTCAACGACCGAGGGGGCTACCAGAGCGACGCGGCGTCGATGGTGATCGCGACATCGCGGTCGACGCGTCCGCGGGTGGATTCGTCGGCCACGTCCCAGACGTCCCGCACGAAAGCCCCGAGGGCGCGGCGATAGGCATCGTCCGGGTGCTCTCGCGCGATCGACGCGAGACGGGGCACGTCCATCGCGAGGATCAGCGCCGCACGAGCTTGCACTGCTCGGGTCGCGGATGCCTCGCGCAACACCCCCAGGCCCGCGCTCATCGCGTCCAGCGCGTCGCGCAGCACGGGCAGTTCGGCTTCGCGCTGCGTGATGGATGAACCATCCGGTCGCACCCGCCAGTGCACCACCACGTCGGGGATCACGTCGAACGCACGCGCGCGGGCGTACATCGCCTGGGCCAAGACCTGGTCTTCGTAGAGGCGCCCCTCCGGAAAGCGGAGTCCCGACCGCACCCAGAAGTCGGTGCGGCTGACCTTCGACCAGGCGACGATGTTGCCGGATGCTTCGGGGTGCTCCTCGATCGTCGTCGCCGTGCGTTCGGGATCTGTTGCGGCCGCGACCCATGGTTGCACCGTACCGACCTCGTAGGCGGTGCGGGAGATGGCCGCCGTGCTCATGTCGGCGTCGTGTTCGACACCCGATCGGGGGCGTAGGCGCGCGTACGCACCCACCACGAAGTCGCTCCCGGTGCGTTCGAGGGTGCCGACGAGGCGTTCCAGCGCCCCCGGAACGAGCACGTCGTCCGCATCCAAGAATCCGACGAACGGGGTGCGCACGCGATCAAGGGCTGCGTTGCGTGCCGCGCCGAGGCCCCGACGCTCGGGCTGCGCAACGAAGGCGAACCGGTCGTCGGATGCGGCCGCGTCCGCGAAGATCTCGCGCGTGCCGTCGGTTGAGTGGTCGTCGATCAGGATGGCGTGCCAACCGGGGAACGTTTGCCCCCGGACGGACTCGAGTGCTTCGCGGGCGTAGGGAGCGACGTCGAATCCCGCGATGACGAGAGTGACCACCGCGTCGTCGGGGCGACCCGCGGAATCGTTCGTCGTGCTCACGCGGCTGATTGTCACGCGGCTGATTGTCACGCGGCTGATTGTACGGCCGCGACCGATGCCGCGACGGCGTCACCCAGAGTCCGAGCGTCGGCAACGCCATCCATCGTCCCGATCCGGGCGGAGAAGGTGAAGCGGACGGATGTCTGGGCTACCTCGCCCGGTATCCCGATCGCGAGCAGCACATGCGAGGGCTCGTCGCTGCCGGCGGCGCACGCCGACCCGCTCGAGGACACGATGCCGCGCCGTTCGAGTTCGAGCAGAACGGCCTCCCCGCTCGTTCCGGCAAAGGTGAAGCTGGCCGTGCCGGGCAGGCGGTGCACGGGGTGGCCGGTCAGACGTGCCGTCGGGACGGCGTCGAGAACCTTCGCGATGAACGCGTCGCGGAACCCGGCGACTCGGGTGGATGCCTCGACACGCTCGGCGTCGGCGAGGGTGAGCGCGGTTGCGAGCGCCACCGCGCCGGCGACACTCTCGGTGCCGCTTCGACGACCGCGCTCCTGACCTCCGCCGTGGAGCAGGGGCTCGATCGGAACGCGTCCGCGGACGGCCAGCGCCCCGGTGCCGGGGGGAGCGCCGACCTTGTGCCCGGCGATCGAGATCGCGTCGACGCCGAGTGTCGCGGCCGACAGGTCGAGCCATCCGGCGGCCTGCACCGCGTCGACGTGGATCGGAACACGCCGGGCGCGCGCGATGGCGGCCAGGGCCGGGACATCCTGAATCGTGCCGATCTCGTTGTTGGCATACCCGAGGGTCACGAGTGCGGTCTCGTCGCGGAGCGCCTTTTCGAGATCGCCCGGATCGACGCGGCCGACCGCGTCAACCGGCAGCTGCGTCACCGCGAAGGAGTGCACCCTGCGGAGGTAGTCGACGGACTCGAGGATCGACTCGTGCTCGATCGGCGTCGTGATGATGTGGCGGCGACCACGCACGTCAGCTGCACTGTCGGCGGGTCGGGCGAGATGCGCGGCGATGGAGATGCCCTTGACCGCGAGGTTGTTCGCCTCGGTGCCGCCGGATGTGAAGACGACGTCGCTCGGCCGCATCCCGAGCACGCGAGCGACGGTGCCGCGCGCGTCGGCGAGCGCGGCGGCCGCCCGTTCGCCGAACGTGTGGTGGCTCGAGGGGTTGCCGAACTCGGTCGTGAGGTACGGAATCATCGCCTCGAGGGCTTCGCGCCGCACCGGGGTCGTCGCCGCGTTGTCGAGGTAGAGCATCCGGTCTCAGTCCTCGGATCGGTGCGGATCGTCCACGAGGATGTCGAGCCCGAGATCCAAAGCCGGTGCGGAATGGGTCAGAGCGCCGACCGAGATGATGTCCACGCCCGTCTCGGCGATCGCCCGCACGGTGTCCAGCCGCACGCCGCCGCTCGCGTCCACGAGCGCGCGACCCGCGACCTGCTGAACACCGCGACGCAGGTCCCCGAGCGAGAAATTGTCGAGCAGGATCGTGCCGATGCCGGCGGCGAGCACGGGCTCGATCTGATCGAGGCGATCGACCTCGACCTCGACATGCGTCGTGTGCGGCAGTCGTGCGATCGCGCCCTGCAGCGCGGCCGTGACCGAGAGGCCACTGCGTTGCAGCACAGCCAGGTGGTTGTCTTTCGCCATCACGGCGTCCGAGAGCGAGTGCCGGTGGTTGTGGCCGCCGCCGCTCATGACGGCGTGCCGCTCGAACGCGCGCAGCCCCGGCGTTGTCTTGCGCGTGTCGACGATCCGGGCCCCTGTGTGTGCGACTTCGGCGACGAATCGCGCCGTGAGCGTCGCGATCGCCGACATCCGCTGCACGAAGTTGAGGGCGACACGTTCGGCGGTCAGCACGCCTCGCGCGGGGCCTTCCGCGACCGCGAGGACGGTGCCCGGGGCGAATTCAGTGCCGTCGGCCACCGTGAGCTCGACGCGGATCGCGGGATCTGTCAGCCGGAACGCTGCCGCGAAGACCTCACCGCCGCTGAAGACGCCGTGGTCCCGCGCGACCAACTCGGCGCGCGCGACCGCGGTCGGCGGGATGAGGAACTGGCTCGTGACATCGCCCCAGGGTGCGTCTTCTTCGAGCGCCGCCGAGACGGCGCGATCGATCGCGGCGCGGGTCAGCATCCTGCGCCTGCGACGAGAGCGGGGAATGCGATGCCGACGGGGGAAGAGAGGCTCGGGTCATCGCTGCGGTAATGCGCGCCGACAGATTCCCGTCGCGCGATGGCGGCACGGATGGTCGCGGCCGCGAGTTGCAACAGGTTCTCGTCCTCGAACTCGGCCTGCGAGCGCGGAGTCCGCGGCTGCGCGAGCCATCCGTCGACGACGTCCTGCGCTCGCCGCAGGCCGCGCTCATCGCGCACCACCCCCACGTTCTCCCACATCACGCGCTGCAGCGCCCTCCGCGTGAAGGTCGCGGGCTGCTCGCCTGGCAGAAGTTGGGGTGTCCCGGCCCGTCGAGCCCCATATACTGCCAGGGGAGCGGAACGGGGGGCGATGGGGGTGGGACCGGAGGTCGCGAGGGCGGCGGCGGCCCGCGCGCCGAACACCGCGCCCTCGAGCAACGAGTTCGACGCCAGACGATTGGCGCCGTGCACGCCCGTGCGCGCCGCCTCGCCGACCGCATACAGGCCGGGCAGGCTCGTCCGCCCGGAGAGATCCGTGACGATCCCGCCCATCAGGTAGTGCGCCGCGGGTGTCACCGGGATGGGTTCGCGTGCCCAGTCGAGGCCCCGCTCGCGGACGGCTCCGTCGATCGTCGGGAAGCGACGTGTCAGGAAGGATGCCGTCGCGCCCTGTCCTGTCGAGCCCTGTCCTGTCGAGCCCAGTCCTGTCGAGCCCTGTCCTGTCGAGCCCTGTCCTGTCGAACTCTGTCCCGTCGAGCCCAGCCGTGTTGCGTCGAGGTGGACGGGCCGCCCATCCTGTTCGAGCATGCGCAGGGCGATGGCGCGGGCGACGACGTCGCGCGGCGCGAGTTCGCCGTCGGGGTGCGTGTCGAACACGAAGCGGCGGCCGTCGTCGTCGATCAGGGTTGCGCCCTCACCGCGAACGGCCTCCGAGATGAGGAACGGCTCGCCCTCTGCCAGCACCGTCGGGTGGAACTGGACGAACTCGAGATCCGCAACCTCGGCTCCGGCCCGGAGCGCCGCGGCGATGCCGTCGCCCGTTGCCACGGAGGGGTTGGTGGTGTGGGCGAAAAGCTGACCCGCACCTCCGGTGGCGAGAACGACGGCGTCGGCCCGGAGCATCCGCCGGCCCTCCCTCGTGAGCAGGTCGACACCGCTCACGCGTCCGTCGTCGAGCGTCACATCGACGAGGAATGCGTGCTCGATGATCTCCACGACCGAGGCGCGGACGGCCGCGACGAGCGCGGTCTCGATCGCCGTGCCCGTGGCGTCTCCACCCGCGTGCAGTACGCGCGGGTACGAGTGCGCGGCCTCGAGGCCCTTGACGAAGGCGCCCGAGGCGTCACGGTCGAAGGCGACGCCGAGCGCGATCAGCTCGCGGATGCGTTCCGGCCCCTCGGTGACGAGTACGTCGACCGCGGCGGGGTCGCCGAGACCCGCGGCCGCGGACAGCGTGTCGCGTGCGTGATCCGCTGCCCGATCGTCGGCGAACATGACGCCCGCGATGCCGCCCTGCGCGTACCGTGTGTTGGCGTGCTCGAGCACGTCCTTCGTGACGAGCGTGACCTCGACGCCCGCGCGTGCGGCGTGCAGCGCGACGGTCAGTCCGGCGATGCCGCTGCCGACGACGATGGCGCTCGTCATGCCGTCACCTGGGGCGCGGGCTTGGCCGCCAGCATCCGTTCGAGCGCGATGCGTGCGGGCTCAGCGACGTCGGCGGCGACCGTGATGCGGTTGACGACCGTGCCCGAGCCAGCGACAGAGCCGCCGACGAGTTCCTCGAGCACCCACGCGAGGTAACCGGGGTGAATGCGATACATCGTCGAGCACGGGCAGACGACCGGGTCGAGGCAGAAGATGGTGTGCTGCGGATGCTCCGCCGCGAGCCGCTGCACGAGGTTGACCTCGGTACCGATGGCGAAGGTCATCGGCTCGGTAGCGGTCTCGATCGCCTTGCGGATGTAATCGGTCGACCCGGCCTCGTCCGCCGCGTCGACGACGGGCATCGGGCACTCGGGGTGCACGATCACGCGGACGCCCGGATGCTCGGCCCGCGCCTTCTCGATCTGATCGACCGTGAAGCGGCGGTGCACCGAGCAGAACCCGTGCCACAGGATCACGCGGGCGTCGTCGAGCGCGGCCTCGTCGTTGCCGCCGAGCGGGCGGTTCGGGTTCCACATCGGCATCTGCTCGAGGGGAACGCCCATGGCCTTGGCGGTGTTGCGGCCGAGGTGCTGGTCGGGGAAGAAAAGCACCCGACGGCCTCGCGCGAAAGCCCATTCGAGCACCGTCCGCGCGTTCGACGAGGTGCAGACGATCCCGCCGTGCCGCCCGACGAACCCCTTGATGGCTGCCGACGAGTTCATGTACGTCACCGGAATGACCGGCACCAGGCCGTCCGCATCCACGGCATCCATCGGGCCATAGACATCCTCGAGCTGCTCCCAGCATTCCTCGACCTGATCGATGTTCGCCATATCGGCCATGGAGCAGCCAGCGGCGAGGTTGGGCAGGATGACCGCCTGCTCGGGGCGCGAGAGAAGGTCCGCGGTCTCGGCCATGAAGTGCACCCCGCAGAAGACGATCGCCTCGGCTTCGGGGTGTGCCTGGGCGGCGTTGGCGAGCTGGAACGAGTCGCCCACATAGTCCGCGTGGACCACCACCTCTTCGCGCTGATAGAAGTGGCCGAGAATCACGACGCGGTCGCCGAGTGTGCGTTTGGCGGCCAGGATGCGTTCGTGTAGGTCGGCTTCGGATGCCTCGCGGTACGCGACCGGTAGCTCACCCTGTCGCGGCGAACCGGCGGGAATCACATCGCCCATCGATGACCCCGGACCGTATCCGGGGCGCCCGTCGAAGTTCCACGGTCCCGCGGCGAGGTCGGTGTTGCACGTTTCGGCATCCGAGAGTCCCGCGGTGATCCGCTGGATCTCATGATCGACCGACGAGTCGAGCGTGACCGAGGGGCTGAGGGTGAGGGGTGTGGCGTTCATGTCGTCCTCGAATCGAAGGATGCGCGGCTCGGTGCCGGCGACGGCGCAGGTGCGGGTGCGGCGAGCGGGCCGCGCTCGGCCAACTCGACATCCTGGTTGTAGCGGTATAGGCGGGCGGGACGGTGGCTGCCGGTGCGGAAGCCGTCGGTGGGAATCAGGGTTCCGGAGTTCTCGACCTGACGCCGGAAGTTCGCGGGATCGAGCTTGCGGCCGAGGATCGACTCGTATGCCTCGCGCAACTCCGCGAGCGTGAACTCGTCGGCAAGCAGACCGTGCGCAATGCGCGAGTAGCCGGCCTTGTTGCGCAGTCGCCAGAGCGCGTAGTCGACGATCTGGTTGTGATCGAAGGCGAGCTTCGGTAGATCAGCCGCGTCGAACCAGGCCACGTTCTCGGGTGCGTCCTTGCCCGCGGCGTGGGCCGCCACCTGTGCGTCCACCTCTGCGGAACGCAGCAGGGCCCAGTACACGATCGACACGACGCGGCTGGGGGAGCGGTCGACGTCGCCGAAAGCGTAGAGCTGCTCAAGGTAGCTCGGTGCGAGACCCGTGGTTTCGCCGAGGGTTCGGGATGCCGCGGCATCCAGTCCTTCGGTCGCGTCGAGCCATCCGCCCGGCAACGCCCAGAGCCGGTCGTAGGGATCGCGTGTGCGGCGCACCAGGGGAAGGACGAGTGCTGCCGAGTCATCCTGGGCACGACGCCGCAGGGTGAAGATCACGGTCGAGACCGCGACACGCGTGGCTTCGGTGCCGGTGCCGGTGCCGGTGGCGGCGGTGGCAGGAGCGGTGGCGACGGCTGGACCTGCGGGCGTTCGCGACTCAGCGACCGTGGCTGCGGGTGCTGTGTTCATGGTGTGCTGACTCGTAATCTCGAGGGCGAGGCTTGTTTGAGTCAGTGTGACTCTAACCTTCGACGATCTTAGTGTCATGTCGACTCGAAGGCAAACCTCGTGCGACGCCGCCCGCCGCCCGGTGTCCGCTCCCGGCTTGAGCCCCGCTCGTGCCGAAAGCGCCGGTTGATCTCGAGAGCGCCGGTGTTGCCCGCACACAAGGGGCTGGCTCGGCAACATGCGGCGACTTCGACGATCGAGTGGCGAGCAGGCGCGCGGCGACACCTGCCGGGACTTCTCAGCGACGCGATTTATCCTGAGTCCGGCGCCCGGCCGCTCGATGTGCGAGACCGGAGGCGGAGAGGGGCAGGCGCATGCAGGTTGTGGACGTCGTCGTGCTCGTTCTGCTTCTCGTCGCGCTGATCATCGGGTTCCAGCGGGGTCTGCTCGCAAGTCTCGGGACTCTCGTCGGGCTCGGTATCGGAGCCGTCGCGGCGTACTGGCTGATGCCCTTTGTGACGGCCGCTCTGCCCTGGCCCATGTGGCGCGCGCTCGCCGTGATCGTGGCCACGCTGCTGCTGTTGGCCGGATGCGCGGCGCTCGGGTCTGCGGCGGGCAACGCCCTGCGGCGCGGCGTCGACCGCACCCCACTGCGCGGCGTCGATCGCTTGCTGGGCGGGGGGCTGACGCTCGTGGCCGCGGCGCTCGCCGTGTCGCTCGTCGGCTCCGGACTCGCGGCGACCGGAACGCCCGTCGTCTCGACCGCGATCGCCTCGTCGCGCGTACTCACCGTCATCGAGAGCATCGTGCCGCGTCCCCTCCAAGCGGGACTCGCAGAGCTGCGCGGCGCCGTGCTCGGCGACGCAATCCCCACGCTCGGGGGTCTGCTGCTGCCGGGCACCGCGGCGGTCCAGCCCCCCGTGCAGCTCGACGATCCGGAACTCGCGGAGGCCGCGGCATCCGTCGCTCGTATTACCGGAGTGGCATACGCCTGCGGCCTGAGCTCGAGTGGCTCGGGTTTTGTCATCTCCGAGGACCGTGTCGTGACGAACGCTCACGTCGTCGCGGGCGTCGATCGGCCGGTTGTCGAGCTGCCCGGACGCGGGGCGCGCGACGGACGGGTCGTCTACTTCGACCCGGTCGGTGACATTGCGGTGGTGGCCGTCGACGATCTTGACGCGGAACCTCTGGATGTCGCCCCCGTGCTGTCCGCGGGCTCGTCGGCGGCCGTGCAGGGGTATCCGCACGGCGGACCCTTCGAGTCCATGTCGGCCGCGGTCCTCGCGGTGGGGACGGTGCCGGTGCCGGACATCTACGACGAATCCTCGAACCTTCGCGAGATCTACACGCTCGATGCGAATGTGCGGCCCGGCAACTCGGGAGGGCCGCTGCTGACCGCGGATGGCGATGTGGCCGGCCTCGTTTTCGCGCGCGGCGGAGAGCGGGAAAGCCGCGGCTACGCGTCCACGTCCACCGAACTCGCCCCGATCGTCGCGGGCGCCGCGGGATGGCAGAGCCCGGTGTCGTCCGGCACCTGCACCCGCTGACGGGCCCGGCGTCACGCTCCCTGAGCTTGTCGAAGGGAGCAGCGGATCCTCAGTATCGTGCGTAGCTTCGACAGGCTCAGCGACCGATTGCCCGCGCCGCGCCGCTCCACGTGCGTCCCGAGGCCCCGCGGTGGGTATGCTGGCCGCGTCAGACCATCCATGGTCGGCAATAACTGCACGGCGATAACTGAACATCGGCCCTATGACCCCTTGCGGGAGAGCCCCGGCACCGCTTCGCGCCGGGCACCGAAGGAGCAAGCCTCCCCGCCAATCTCTCAGGTATTGCGTACCGCGGGGGTCGGGCCACTCTGGAAAGAGATCCGTTTCGAGCGGATCCGCCGACGGTGAAAACCGAGTCATCCTGATCGATGTCTCGGCGAAACTCTCAGGCACATGACAGAGGGGGAGTTCACCGGGCGTCGATCGGCGCCCGCCCGCACCACCACGGGAGAACTCATGCCAGACCCCACCCCGCCGACAACGGCCCCACCGGGCGATGCCCTGCGCTCGCCGTCCGAGCCTCGGCGCACCGTCCTCGCCGCCGCGCATGAGCGACTCGGCGCATCGTTCACCGACTTCGGCGGATGGTGGATGCCCGTGCGCTATACCTCCGAACTCGCCGAGCACCACGCCGTGCGCACGGCCGCCGGGTTGTTCGACATCTCGCACATGGCCGAGTTCATCGTGAGCGGGGCCCGTGCGGGCGAGTTCCTCGACTATGCCCTGTCGGGTCGTTCGTCGGCTATGCGCGTCGGCAAGGCCTCGTACGGTCTCGTGCTGACCGAGGGCGGTGGAATCGTCGACGACGTCATCGTCTACCGCCTGGCGGAGGGCCACTATGTGGTCATCGTGAACGCCGGGAATCGGGATGCCGTGGCCACCGCACTCGCTGAGCGCGCGGCATCCGTCCCGCCTCCCGCCTCACCGACGCCATCCGAGCCCGACGCCGACTCGTACTTCGGCTTCGTGGCGGGCGCCGCGGGCTTTCGCGTGGAGGATGTGTCCGATGACCTCGCGCTCATCGCGGTGCAGGGCCCGGCTTCGCCCGCGATCCTCGCCGCGACCGAGGGCCTCGGCGAGTTCGCGCCGAGCCTTGACGACCTCGGCTACTACGCCGCCGCGGCCGCACGGTTCGACGGAGCCCCGGTGCTCGTCGCACGGACGGGCTACACCGGCGAGGACGGATTCGAGCTCGCAGTGCCTGTCGCGCGCGCCGAGGAACTGTGGAACGCACTCCTCGCGGCCGGCGAACCGCTCGGACTCGTGCCGGCCGGGCTCGCCGCGCGGGACACCCTCCGGCTCGAGGCCGGAATGCCGCTCTATGGTCACGAGCTGTCGGCGAGCATCCGTCCCGCTCAGGCCGGACTCGCTCGCGCGGTTGCGAGCGACGGAGACTTCGTCGGTCGAGAGGGCGCCAGCGCGCCTTCGGCTCCGGATGCTCGTGTGCTCGTCGGCCTCGCTTCCGAAGGCCGCCGAGCCGGGCGCGCGGGTTATGCCGTGTTCTATGGCGGCGATGCCGTCGCGACCGAGGTGGGCGAGGTCACGAGCGGTGCGCTCAGCCCCACGCTCGGGCATCCCATCGCTCTCGCCTACGTCGACCCGGCCGTTTCGGCGCCGGGGACCGTGCTCCACATAGATGTCCGCGGTACGCGCATCCGCGCGACCGTCACAGCCACCCCGTTCTATCGGAGGAAAAAATGACCGATCTCACCGCCCTGTCCTACACCGCCGAACACGAGTGGATTTCGATCGACGGCGATATCGCGACGGTCGGCATCACCGACTATGCCGCCGAGAAGCTGGGCGACGTCGTGTTCGTCGAGCTCCCGACCGTCGACTCGGGCGTGAGCGCCGGGCAGGTGTGCGGTGAGATCGAATCGACGAAGTCGGTCGGCGAGCTCTACGCGCCGTTGACGGGCGATGTCGTCGCGGTCAACGACGCGGTCGCGGATGACCCGAGCCTGATCAACTCGTCGCCCTTCGAGGACGGGTGGCTGCTGAAGATCCGCATCGACGCGTCCGCGCCGGCCGAGCTGCTCGACCGCGCCGCCTACATCGGCCTGACGGGCCAGGCTTCATGACCGTGTCGCACGGAGAGCCCGCCGGGCGCACGGTGCCGGGCGCTTTCGCCGCGCGCCATATCGGGACGGATGCGGCGGCCCAGGCTGCGATGTTGGATGTCCTCGGGTATCCGAGCGTCGACGCGTTGCTCGATGCCGCCGTGCCGGGCGCAATCCGCGTCCGCGAGCGCACGACGAGCGATATCCCGCCCGCATCGACGGAGGCCGAAGCGCTCGCCGAACTGCGCGAACTGGCCTCGACGAACCGCGCGGCGCGCCCGATGATCGGGCTCGGCTACTACGACACCTTCACGCCGTCGGTCATCCAGAGGAACGTGCTCGAGAATCCGTCCTGGTATACGGCCTACACGCCGTATCAGCCCGAGATCTCGCAGGGTCGGCTCGAGGCCCTCATCACGTTCCAGACGATGGTGACCGACCTGACGGGCCTCGACATCGCCGGCGCGTCCATGCTCGACGAGTCCACCGCCGTGGTCGAGGGGATGCTCGTCGCCCGGCGCGGATCGAAATCGACGTCGAAGGTGTTCTTGGTCGATGCCGACGCGTTGCCGCAGACGCGGGCTCTGCTGGCGTCGCGGGCCACCGCCCTCGGGATCGAGGTGCGGACGATCGACTTCGCTTCAGAGACGGAAGCATCCGTCCTTCCCGAGACCTTCGGCGCGCTCATCCAGTACCCGGGGGCGTCCGGCCGAGTCTGGGACCCGTCTGGCATCATCGCCGCCGTGCAGGCGCAGGGCGGGCTCACGGTCGTCGCGGCAGATCTGCTCGCGCTGACGCTCATCGCCTCGCCCGGCTCGCTCGGCGCGGACATCGCGGCGGGCACGACGCAGCGCTTCGGCGTTCCGCTCGGCTACGGCGGACCGCACGCGGGTTACCTCGCCGTGCGCCAAGGCCTGGCACGCCAGCTGCCGGGTCGCCTGGTTGGTGTCTCTCGCGATGCCGCCGGAAACCCCGCCTACCGTCTCGCGTTGCAGACGCGTGAGCAGCACATCCGTCGCGAAAAGGCGACGTCGAACATCTGCACCGCTCAGGTGCTGCTGGCCGTCATGGCGGCGATGTACACGGTCTATCACGGTCCCGAAGGGCTTCGCGCGATCGCAACGGATGTCGCGGGCAAGGCGGATGCACTCGCCACCGTGCTGCGGGGGTACGGTCTCACGCTCGCGTCGAATTCGTTCTTCGACACACTCCGCGTCTTCGTTCCGGGGGAAGCCGCTCGCGTGATCGAGCGCGCCCGCTCGCGCGGCTACCAACTGCTGTGGGTCGACGACGCGACAGTCGGGGTCTCGGTGGACGAGACCACCACCCCGGCCGATCTGGCCGCGGTCGCCTGGGCATTCGGTCTGCCCGACGGAGCCGTCTCCACCACACCCGAGGGTGCCCGTTCTACGCGCGAGGGTGCCCGTTCCGGCGCCGAAGGTGCCTGTATCGGCGCACTCCCAACCGATCTGCTCCGCGAGGACGAGTACCTGACGCATCCGGTATTCCATGCGCACCGCAGCGAGACCGCGATGATGCGCTATCTGAAGACGCTCGCCGACCGCGACTACGGGCTCGATCGGGGCATGATCCCGCTCGGCTCGTGCACGATGAAGCTCAACGCGGCGACCGAAATGGCGGCCGTGTCGTGGCCCGAGTTCGCGCGGGTGCATCCGTTCGCCCCCGAAGCGGACGTGCGCGGATACCTGGGTCTCATCGAGCAGCTCGAGACCTGGCTCGCCGAGGTCACGGGATACGACGCCGTGTCGCTGCAGCCGAACGCGGGCTCGCAGGGCGAGCTGGCGGGACTTCTCGCGATCCGCGGGTACCACCGTTCGCGCGGCGACCTCGGGCGTGATGTCTGCCTGATCCCGTCCTCGGCGCACGGCACCAATGCGGCATCGGCGGTGCTTGCCGGCATGCGGGTCGTCGTGGTGGCGTGCGACGCGGCGGGCAACGTGGACCTCGGCGACCTGCGCGCCAAGATCGCCGAGCACGCCGCGACCCTCGCGGCGCTGATGATCACGTACCCGTCGACGCACGGCGTGTACGAGCACGATGTGCTCGACATCACGCAGGCCGTGCACGACGCGGGCGGCCAGGTCTACGTCGACGGCGCGAACCTCAACGCCCTGCTCGGGTACGCGCGGTTCGGCGACCTCGGCGGCGATGTGTCGCACCTCAACCTGCACAAGACGTTCGCGATCCCGCACGGCGGCGGCGGGCCGGGCGTCGGGCCGGTCGCGGCGAAAGCGCACCTTGCACCGTTCTTGCCGGGGCATCCGTTCTCGCCGCGTCCCGACCACGCGGGCGGCTTCGTCTTCGACGGTGCGCCGGTTTCGGGCGCGCCGCACGGGTCGGCGGGGATCCTCCCGGTGTCGTGGGCCTACGTGCGGATGATGGGGGCCGAGGGGTTGCGGGATGCCACGGCCGCCGCGGTGCTCGCCGCCAACTACGTCGCGGCGCGGCTGCGTGCCCACTTCCCCGTGCTGTACACGGGCGAGAACGGGCTGGTCGCGCACGAGTGCATCCTCGACCTGCGGCCTCTTCGCGAAGCGACGGGGATCACGGTAGACGATGTGGCGAAGCGTCTGATCGACTACGGGTTCCATGCGCCGACGATGTCGTTCCCCGTAGCGGGGACGCTCATGGTCGAGCCGACCGAGAGCGAGGACCTGGCCGAACTCGAGCGGTTCGTCGAGGCGATGATCGCGATCCACGCCGAAGCGCATTCCGTCGCGGCGGGGGGGTGGCCGGCGGATGACAACCCGCTGGTGAACGCCCCGCATACGGCCGAGTCGGCGATTGCGGGTGAGTGGGAGCATCCGTATTCCCGCGAGCGCGCGGTGTACCCGACGCACGCGCTGGTGCGGAACAAGTACTGGCCGCCGGTGCGCCGAGTGGACAACGCGTGGGGTGACCGCAACCTCGCGTGCGCCTGCCCGCCGGTCGAGGCCTTCGCCTAGCCCCCGCCCACCTCGCCCCGCCCTCGAACCGGCAGATCCGTCGCGAACCTTGACGGAATCCGCACCGGTTCGCGACAAATCTGCCGGTTCGGTGAGAGATGGGCGGGGTGGAGGTCAGGGGGTGCGGCCGCGGAGCGTCGCGAGCATCGCGGTGTTCGGCGGACCGATGACCGGCAGCCCCGCGGCGAGCAGCTTCGCTCGCACGGGCCTCACGCGGTGGGCATCGCTCCAGTCCCATCGGGCGAATCCCCGGCTTTGACGACGCAATCGATCTTCGCGGAGCTTCTCCGCGACGATGGTTCGTACTGCCTCGGTCGCCGTGTGGGCCGCATACTTCCCGTACCCGTCCGATTCGCCGATGATTCGATGATCCGGCCACCAGAAGTCGGTTCGATCCTCGCGGCCCTCCGACCAGAACCTCTGCTGCAGCGTCGGTACGGGAAATCCGAGCCAATGGATCACGGCGCGACTCACGGATTCGCCGACCGACTCCGAGTGCGCATCGGCGAACTCGAACGCCCACGCCAGCTTCCGCGTGCCCCGTCGGTTGCTGTCGGAGGCAACAATCGCGCTCAGGGCGTCGAGGGACACCCCCATATGCAGCGCGGCATCCACAAGAGCCAGCCCGTACGCCGGCGGTAACGCTCGTGCCGTGTCAACGATCGTCTCGAGTAGTCCCGTTGCGAGTGCATCCTCGCCCTCCATGCGAACCGCTGCGCGAGGGGTCTTCGAGGCGTGCACGACGACATCGCCGAACGTCGTTGTCGCTCTCGCTTGCCCGTCGAAGAGATGAATGTGGGATGCCTCGCCGAAAAGTGGCAGACCGTGTAGAGCGGCTGCCGACTCGCGGAAGAACAACGCATCCGGGAAAGCCAAGACGGCGGCATGAACGCGCTCTCGATAGCGCTCGTATGGCTTGAGGTCTGCCCACCAGTCCGCCGGAGCGTAGACGCCGGGTCGCACCGCGACGAGCTCTCCGCGATGGGCTCGCGCGTAGAGCCGATCGCCAAGTTGCCGTTGATCGCGGGAGAGCAGCAGCGGGGATGCTGTGCGTTGCGGCGCTCGAGGTGGTGTTCGCATCCGCCCACCTTGGTGAGCTGGCGACCGTCCGCCGGTCCCTCGGTCGCGATCGGCGGAAACACCGGACGATCCCCGTCCGGTGGAGGACCCGTGTGCTGCGTCCGCCCTCCCGCCCCGTCTCCGTGCGCGAACCGGCAATTGCGTCGCGAACCGGAACGGAATCCGGCCCGGCTCGCGACGAATGTGCCGGTTCGGGGAAAGTGGCGCGGGGCGCGGGGGCCGGCGGGTTAGGGGGTCGGGGTCGGCGACAGGGATCCGGTCGGCGCGGGCGACGGGCCGGCGGGAACCCCGAAAACCCCGGGCCACAGGGCTGCGGCCAGCGGGTACCCCACGAACGCGATCACGTTGATCAGCGTGTGGGCGATAACGAGCGGCATGACGCGCCCCCAGCGCCGGTAACACCAGCCGAACACGACGCCCATCACGAAGTTGCCGATCATCGGACCGAACCCCTGGTACGCGTGGTACGCCGCACGCAGCGCAGCGGTCGACAGGATGATCGTCCACCACCCCCACCCGAGCCGACGCAGCCGGTCGAACAGGTACCCGATGAAGATGACCTCTTCGGTCAGGCCGGCGCGCACGGCCGCGAGCAGCAGCAGGGGAATCGTCCACCACGAAGCATCCAATGGCGAAGCATCCACCTGCACGGTGATCCCGAGCGCCCGCCCGAGCGCATAGAGCCCCAGACCCGGCACGCCGATCACGACGATGAGCAGAACACCGCGCCCGAAGTCTCCACCGAAGCGACGGAAGTCGAGCCCGATGCGCGTGAATGCCGATTTCCCCGGCTCCCACAGCAGCCAGATCGCGAGCGCCACCGGCACCAGCGCGAAGAACTGCGACAGGAACTGGTAGAGCACGGGCCAGAATTCGGATACGGAAGCCCCCGGGTTGACCGAGGTCGACTGCTGACCGAGCGACTCCTCGCGCTCCAACGACTGCACGAGTTGCAGCACCGAATAGAGAGCCGAGCGTCCGACCGATAGGGCCAGTACGATGCCGATCTCCCACCACAGTCGAACCCGTGCGCTGCGGTCGAGTGATGTAGGGCTGGCGGGATCCACTTCCACAGATTGCCATATAGATGGCAGCTTGAGTTAAGGCTATGTAACGGTTTTGCTCATGATTTGGAGCAATCGGACCAGGATGCCTAGGGTTTCCCTATCCCGCGCAGAATCACAACTATGACCCTGCGCGTAACAGCACTCTTAACAGGAGGACAAGTGAAGCGCAACAAGATTGCCCTGTCGGGGATCGCGCTCCTCGCCGTCGGAGGGCTCACGCTCGCCGGCTGCGCGAGCAGCGATGACTCGGGCGACACCGACGGTGGCGGCGCAAGCGACGCGATCATCACCACGAACGGTTCTGAGCCGGAGAACCCGCTCATCCCCACGACGACCAACGAGGTCGGCGGCGGCAAGATCCTCGACGCGATCTTCGCGGGCCTGGTCTCGTACGAGGCGGATGGTTCGCCCGTCAACGACATGGCGGAAGAGATCACGGTCGATGACCCGCAGAACCTCACGGTGAAGATCAAGGAAGGTCAGACCTTCACGGACGGCGAGGAAGTCACCGCCGACAACTTCATCAAGGCATGGAACTACGGTGCGCTCGCATCGAACGAGCAGCTGAACAGCTACTTCTTCGAGGACATCGAGGGCTTCAGCTACGACGAGGACTCGGAACTCACGGGCCTCGAACAGGTCGATGACTACACCTTCACGATCGCGCTGAACAAGCCCGCCTCGGACTTCGCGCTGCGCCTGGGCTACTCGGCCTTCTACCCGTTGCCGGATGTCGCGTTCGACGACATGGCCGCATTCGGTGAGAACCCGATCGGCAACGGCCCGTACATGCTCGACGGTGAGGGCGCGTGGCAGCACGACGTGCAGATCGACCTCGTCAAGAACCCCGACTACCAGGGGGTGCGTGAGGTGCAGAACGGTGGCCTGACCATCGTCTTCTACGCGTCGCAGGATGCGTCGTACGCCGACCTGCTTGCGGGCGAGGTCGACGTCGTCGACCAGATCCCGACGGGCGCGCTCGCGACCTTCGAGTCCGACCTCGAGGGCGTCGGCGGCACGGCTGTCAACCAGCCCGCCGCGGTCTTCCAGTCCTTCACGGTGCCGGAGTACCTCCCGCACTTCGAGGGCGAAGAGGGTCAGCTCCGTCGTCAGGCGATCTCGATGGCCATTAACCGTCCCGAGATCACCGACGTGATCTTCGAGGGCAGCCGCACGCCGGCGAGCGACTTCACGTCGCCCGTCATCGACGGATGGTCGGACTCGCTCGAGGGCGCCGAGGTGCTCGAATACAACGAGGAGGAGGCGCAGGCGCTCTGGGCCGAGGCTGACGCCATCTCGCCGTGGGAGGGTACGTTCCAGATCGCGTACAACTCCGACGGTGGCCACCAGGCCTGGGTCGACGCTGTGACCAACTCGATCAAGAACGTGCTCGGCATCGAGGCGTCGGGTGCTCCCTATCCGACCTTCGCCGAACTGCGCGAGCTCGTCAACTCCCGCACGATTACCACCGCGTTCCGCACCGGATGGCAGGCCGACTACCCCGGTCTGTACAACTTCCTCGGACCGCTGTACGCGACCAACGCGGGCTCGAACGACGGCGACTACTCGAACGAAGAGTTCGACGCGCTGCTCACCGAAGGCATCTCGTCCACGGACCCGGATGAGGCCAACGACCTGTTCCAGCAGGCACAGTCGATCCTGCTGCAGGACCTGCCCGCCACGCCGCTCTGGTACTCCAACGTGACCGGTGGCTACACCGAGATGGTCCAGAACGTCGAATTCGGCTGGAACTCGGTTCCGCTGTACCACGAGATCACCAAGGGTTAACTCCCGATCTGACTCGCGAGGCGGTGGCGGCGACGTCACCGCCTCGCGACATGTTCCCCAGGGCTCGCGTTCGCCCACCCGACGCGGCACGATGCTCTTAGCGGGTTAGCGCGCCAACAGGGTAAGCGCTCGCCCCGTATCCGGAGGGAGTGAGGGTGCTCGCGTACATCCTCAGACGACTGCTGCAGGTGATACCCGTGTTCTTCGGGGCGACGCTGCTGATCTATTTCATGGTCTTTGCCATGCCCGGGGATCCGATCCTCGCCCTTTTCGGCGACCGGACCCCGAACCCCACTCTGCTCGCTCAGATTCGAGAGCAATACCACCTCGACGACCCGTTCCTGGTGCAGTACTTCTACTACATCACCGGTGTGCTGCGGGGCGACTTCGGCGTCAGCTTCTCGGGTCAGCCGGTCGGCGACATCCTGTTGCGCACCTTCCCGGTGACGGCGCGACTCGCGATCATGGCGCTTGTCATCGAATTCGCGCTGGCCATCATCATCGGCACCTTCTCGGCTCTGCGGAAGGGCAAGCTGTTCGACAACGCATCGCTCGTCGTCGCGTTGGTCTTCGTCGCAGTGCCGATCTTCGTGCTCGCCTTCCTCGCGCAGTATTTCCTGGCTATCCAGCTCGGCTGGTTCCGACCCACGGTCGGGGCGCGGAACGGATGGCTCGACCTGCTGCTCCCGGCCATCGTGCTGGGGGTGAGCCTGTACGCCACGAGCATGCGATTGATGCGTGCCTCGACCATCGACACACTCAATCAGGACTGGGTACGCACCGCGTATAGCAAGGGCCTGTCGCGGCGACGCGTTGTGCCCGTGCACGTCGTGCGCAATTCGCTGTTGCCCGTCATCACGAACTCGGCCACCAATTTCGGTGTGCTGTTGGTCGGTGCGACCGTTACCGAGGGTATTTTCAACGTCCCCGGTGTCGGAAACACGCTGTATGAGGCCATCACGCGTCAGGAGGGTCCCACCGTGGTCTCGTTCGTGACCGTCTTCGTGGTCGTCTACGTGCTCGTCAATCTCGTTGTCGACCTGCTCTACGGTCTGCTTGACCCGAGGATCCGCTATGCCAAGTGATCTCACTCCTGCCCCGCACTTCGTCGCCCCTGTTCGCGACGCCACGATCAAGGTCGATGAGGTCAAGGTTGCCGCGAAGCGCAGCAACCTGTGGCTCGATGCCTGGCGAGACATGCGTCGCCGGCCGACTTTCTGGGTGTCGAGCGTTGTCGTCGTGATCATCGTGATCATGGCTTTCGCGCCGACCCTGTTCACGCAAGTCCCGCCGAACTCACAGTGCTTCCTCGAGAACAGCAACGGTGGACCGGCCGCAGGCCACCCGCTCGGCTACACGTTCCAGGGTTGTGATGTCTGGTCGCGCATCGTCTGGGGCGCGCGCACCTCGATCTCGGTCGGCCTGATCGCCACCGTCATCGGCACGGTCGTGGGCCTGATCTTCGGCGCACTTGCCGGCTTCTACGGCGGATGGCTCGACTCGCTGCTCTCGCGCATCGGCGACATCTTCTTCGCCATCCCCTACATCCTCGCCGCGATCGTCGTCATGAGCGTCTTTTCGCAGAACCGCACGGTCTTCACGCTCGCTTTCGCGATC
This sequence comes from Microbacterium sp. HM-570, assembly GCF_054165885.1. Classification (NCBI taxonomy): domain Bacteria; kingdom Bacillati; phylum Actinomycetota; class Actinomycetes; order Micrococcales; family Microbacteriaceae; genus Microbacterium; species Microbacterium sp. HM-570. The sequence continues at coordinate 810,899 of NZ_CM135111.1, read as the reverse complement.
GGTGGGTTTGCCTGGGCGTCGACGGCGCGCATCATCCGGGCCGAGATCCTGCGTGTGCGCCAGGCGGACTTCGTGATGGCGTCTCGCGCGCTCGGCCAGTCGCGTTTCCGGACGCTCGTTGCGCACGTCGTCCCGAACGCCCTTCCCCCCGTGCTGGTCGTCGCCACGATCTCGCTCGCGGCTGCCATTGTCGCCGAGGCGACACTCGCGTTCCTTGGTGTGGGCCTCGGGAGCGGGACCATGTCGTGGGGTAACGACATCAGCCAGGCGCAGCAGTCCCTGCGTGTCGCGCCGATGGCACTGATCTATCCGTCGATCGCGCTCACGGTCACCGTGCTCGCCTTCATCGTGCTCGGCGAGCTTCTCCGAGATGCCATCGACCCGAAGGCGAGGGCCCGCCGATGAGCGAGCGCACCGACGTCCCGCTTCTCAGCATCCGCGACCTGACCGTCGCATTCGGTGCGAACGAAGTGCTGCACGGCGTGAGCCTGGACATCTTCCCCGGCGAGACCGTCGCAATCGTGGGGGAGTCCGGCTCGGGCAAGTCCACGACCGCCTCGGCTGTCGTCAACCTCCTCCCGGGCAACGGTCTGGTGACAGGCGGGAGCATCAAGCTCGACGGCCGCGAACTCACCGACCTCAACGCCACGCAGATGGAGCGCATCCGCGGGCGTGAGATCGGCTACGTCCCGCAGGACCCGATGTCGAACCTGAACCCGGTGTGGAGCATCGGCTTCCAGGTGAAGGAAGCGATCCGGGCTAACGGGATCGCGTCCGACCGAAAGGACGTCGAGGCGCGTGCGATCGAGGTTCTGAAGCAGGCGGGACTTCCGGATGCTGCCAAGCGCATGCACCAGTTCCCGCACCAGTTCTCCGGGGGTATGCGCCAGCGTGCCCTGATCGGCATCGGTCTGGCCGCCGACCCGAAGCTTCTGATCGCAGACGAACCGACGTCGGCCCTCGACGTCACCGTGCAGCGGGTGATTCTCGACCACATGGCCACGCTGACGCGAGACAAGGGCACGTCGGTGCTCCTCATCACGCATGACCTGGGCCTCGCCGCCGAGCGGGCCGAGAAGATCGTCGTGATGAATCGGGGTGAGATCGTCGAGATGGGCCCGAGCCGCGAGATTCTCGAGAACCCGCTGCATCCGTACACCCAGCGTCTCGTCGCCGCGGCGCCGAGCCTGGCGTCCAAGCGCATCCAGACGCGCCCGCGCGAACAGGCCAGCGCGAATGCTGCGCCGGCCGCTCCCGCGATCGAGGTCCGCGACCTCGTCAAGGAGTACAAGATCCGCCTCGGTGGCTTCCGCAGCGAAGCCTTCCGTGCCGTCGACGGCGTCTCGTTCCAGATTCCGCGCGGCAAGACGCTCGCCCTGGTGGGGGAGTCCGGCTCGGGCAAGTCCACCGTGGCGAAGATGGTGCTGAAGCTCGAGGATCCGACGTCGGGCGATGTGTTCATCGACGGCCAGGACATCGCGAAGCTCAGTGGCCGCGAGGTTTTCCGTGTGCGTCGGCAGATGCAGCCGGTCTTCCAGGACCCGTACGGATCGCTCGATCCGCTCCGCAACATCGGCAACACCATCTCGGAGCCCCTCAACATCCACAAGGTGGGCGACCGCGCGTCGCGTCGAGCTCGTGTGGCAGAGCTGTTGGACCAGGTCTCTCTTCCGCAGTCGCTGGAGTCGCGCTATCCGAACGAGCTCTCGGGTGGGCAGAGGCAGCGCGTCGCGATCGCGCGCGCTCTCGCGCTCAAGCCGGATGTCGTCGTGCTCGACGAAGCCGTCTCGGCACTCGACGTGCTGGTGCAGGATCAGATCCTGCAGCTGCTCGCCGAGTTGCAGAGCGAACTCGGGCTGACGTACCTGTTCATCACGCACGACCTGGCCGTCGTCCGCGTCGCCGCCGACATGGTGTGCGTCATGGAGCGCGGCAAGGTCGTCGAACAGGGCACGGTGGATGAGATCTTCGCGAATCCCGCCGAGGAGTACACGCGGCGACTGCTCGCGGCGATCCCGGGTGCATCGATTCCGCTGGGCGGCGTGTGACGGGCATGTCCTCGCCGTCTGCGCCGAACGAACCTGTCGGCGGACGCAGGGATGTGCGGGTCTTCCGCGCCCCCTCAGCCACGATCGGGGCGATCGCCGGAGCCGTTGTCGCCCTGGCGCTGCTGGTCGACGCGGCCGTGCGTGCCGGGCTGGGCGAGATGATGTTGCTGGCGCCCTGGGTGCTGCTGGTGCTCTGGTTCGTTTACGTGCTGGTCTACGCCCCGCACATCCGGACGGATTCCGAGGGCGTTCGCGTGCACAACCTGTTGCGGATCGTGGAGTTTCCCTGGAGCGCCGTGCGCGACATCGAGCTGCGCTGGCAGGTGCGCTTCGGCCTGAGTTCGGGCGAGAACATCGCGAGTTTCGGCGGTCCAGTCGCCGGACGGCCCGCCCGGCCGGGACTTCGTCTCGGTGGGGGAGAGCGGCGCGAGCCTCCCGCCCTGCGTGACGTGGAGCTGATACGCGAACAGTGGATCTCGGCGACGGAGGGTGATCCCGTGCCTGAGCTGCCGGCGCCGGAGGCCGCGCGTTCAGCATCCGTCGTCCGTCGCAGCTGGGACGTTCCGGCTCTGATCGCGCTCGTCGCCATCGCCATCTGGGCCGTGGTAGCAGTGCTTGTCGCGCACCCGTAGACCTGACGGGTCCGTCTGGCAAGCGACGCGAGCGGATCCGCTGCTTACGGACCTCGGTGTTACTTTGGCGGGAGGAGATAACAGCCCATGAGAATCGCGAGAGCGCTCGGCCTCAGTGGCGCGGTCGCCACCCTTTCACTTACGCTGACCGGCTGCATCGGCGGCGGAACGATCCTTCCGAGCGACGGGCCCACGCCTCCTCCTCCTCCGTCGGAGCTGCCCGCCACGGCCTGGACTCGTGCCGATGCCGCGAGCGTGTCCGAAGGCGGCGACCTGCACCTGGCCGTGACATCCTTCCCGCTGACGTTCAACACCTATCTCGCCTCGGGCATCGAGGCTGACACGCGGTCGATCGTCGCGCCGACGACAGGTGGGCCGCTCATCATCGACGAGTACGGGGTAGCCGAGCTGGACGAAGACTACGCATCTTCCGTTGAAGTGACGAGCCGAGACCCATTGGTTGTCGAGATCGAGTTGAATCCGAGCGCGGTCTGGGAGGACGGCACGCCCATCACCGTCGCCGACTACGAAGCGACCTGGCGGGCTCTCAACGGTGTTGACGACACCTACCGACCGGCGTCGACGGTGGGCTATGAGGACATCGCCTCCGTGCAGGCGGGAGCGGACGAGTTTGACGTCCTGGTGACCTTCTCGCGGCCCTTCGTCGATTGGGAGAGTCTGCTGACGGGCGTGGTCAAGGAGAGCATCGCGAGCGACCCCGCCGTCTTCAACGAGGGGTTCGATGCGATAGGCATGCCATCGAGCGGACCCTTCGTCTTCACCGAGATCGACTCCGACGCGCAGGTCGTAATTCTCGAGCGCAACCCGCTCTGGTGGGGCGAGACCCCCAAGCTCGACCGCATCCTGTTCAAGGCTGTGAGCCAGGACCAGCAGGGTTCGTCGTTCGCGAACGGTGAGGTCGACGCTCTCTATATCTCGTCGAACGCCGACCTCTACGAGACCGCGCAGACGGTCGACGGCGCTGACATCCAGGCCACGAACGGCCTGACGTGGACCCACGTCACGATGAACGCCAAGGAGGGCCCGCTCTCCGACGTCAACGTGCGCAAGGCGGTCGCCTCGATCGTCAACCGCGAGCAGATCTCGGCAGCGGCCAACACGCCGGTCGGAGTGCCTGCTGTCACGCAGGGCGACTATATCTTCATGGCTGGTCAGGAAGGCTACGAAGACGCGGCTCTGCCGTATGACACCGAAGCGGGTGCGGCGTTCCTCGAAGAGGCCGGCTACAGCAAGGACGGCGACTCGTGGGTGAAGGACGGCGAGCCGCTCGAGCTCAGCGTCACCGTTCCCGCCGACACCGCGACGAACATCCAGCGCGCCGAGCAGGTCCAGGCCGACCTCGGTGAGTTCGGGATCCCCGTCGAGCTCGTCTCGGTTCCTGTCGCCGGCTACTTCAGCGACTACGTGATCCCGGGCGACTTCGAGATGGTCAGCTTCTCGTGGGTCGGAACCGCGTTCCCGATCTCGTCATCGGAACCGCTGTTCTACCCGCTGGACTCCGAGCAGAACTTCACCGCCACGACCGATGAAGCGCTCGGTGACCTGTGGGATCAGGCAAACGCCGAACTCGACCCCGAAGCGCGCATCGAGATCGCAAACGAGATCAACGAGACCATCTGGGGCTACGTCCCGATGTTCCCGATCGCGCCGCTCCCGAACGTGTGGGCCGTGCAGGACGGTCTCGTCAACTACGGCGCGACGCAGTTCGAGACGATCGACTGGACGCTCGTGGGCTGGGCCGCCGAGTAATCTGCGCTCATTGTCCGGGCGGGGCGGGATCCTTCGGGGTCTCGCCCCGCTCTCGTTCTCACCGCGAGGGTGCCCGTTTCCACCGCGAGGGTGCCCGTTTCCACCACGAGGGTGCCCTTTTCCACCACGAGAGTGGGAACTGGGCTAGACAAGAGGCACCCTCGCGCAAACAAAGGGGCACCCTCGCGGGAACAAAGAGGCACCCTCGCGCGGAGCCCAACAGGGCGCTCGCCGGGCTCACAGCCGCCTGCGATAGGCTCAGGGGGATTGGACCCTTCGACATCGGCTGTTGAGCCTGTCGAACACAGGGACCGTCTCTCACACTTCCCATCACTGCAAGGACCTTTTCATGGCGCGTGCCTTTCGTTCCGATCTCCGCAATGTCGCGATCGTCGCGCACGTCGACCACGGCAAGACCACCCTCGTCGACGCCATGCTCCGCCAGACCGGATCGTTCGGTTCGCACGAGCACACCGAAGAGCGCGCGATGGACTCGAACGACCTCGAGCGCGAAAAGGGCATCACGATCCTCGCGAAGAACACGGCGGTCACCTACAAGGGTGTGCATGCGACCGATGGTCCCGTCACGATCAACGTGATCGACACCCCGGGCCACGCCGACTTCGGCGGCGAGGTCGAGCGCGGCCTGTCCATGGTCGACGGTGTCGTGCTGCTGGTGGATGCCTCTGAAGGGCCCCTCCCGCAGACCCGGTTCGTGCTCCGCAAGGCACTCGAGGCCAAGCTCCCCGTCATCCTCTTGGTCAACAAGACCGACCGCCCCGACGCGCGTATCGCCGAGGTTGAAGAGGAGAGCCACGACCTGCTGCTCGGGCTCGCGTCCGACCTCGTCGACGACGTGCCCGACCTCGATGTCGATGCCCTGCTCGACGTGCCGGTGGTCTACGCCAGCGGTCGCGCGGGCGCTGCCTCGCTCAACCGTCCCGCCAACGGTGACCTGCCCGACAACGACGACCTCGAGCCCCTGTTCGGTGCGATCCTCGAGCACGTTCCGGCGCCGTCCTACGAGGACGACGCCCCGCTGCAGGCGTGGGTCACGAACCTCGACTCGAGCCCCTTCCTCGGCCGCCTCGCGCTGCTGCGCGTCTTCAACGGCACGCTGAAGAAGGGCCAGACGGTCGCGTGGGTGCGAGCGGATGGTTCGACCAGCAACGCTCGCATCACCGAGCTGTTCAAGACCCGCGCGCTCGAGCGCTACCCTGCCGACGACGCCGGTCCCGGCGACATCGTCGCTATCGCGGGCTTCCCCGACATCACGATCGGTGAGACGATCGCCGATCCCGACGACATCCGTCCCCTCCGGGCCATCACGGTCGACGACCCGGCGATCTCGATGACGATCGGCACCAACACCTCGCCGCTCGTCGGCAAGGTCAAGGGCCACAAGCTCACGGCGCGCATGGTCAAGGACCGCCTCGACCGCGAGCTGATCGGCAACGTCTCGCTCAAGGTCCTCGACATCGGACGCCCGGATGCCTGGGAGGTGCAGGGTCGCGGAGAGCTGGCCCTCGCCATCCTGGTCGAGAACATGCGCCGCGAAGGCTTCGAGCTCACCGTCGGTAAGCCCCAGGTGGTCACGAAGCAGGTCGACGGCAAGACGCACGAGCCGTTCGAGCACCTGACGATCGACGCACCCGAGGAGTACCTCGGCGCGATCACGCAGCTGCTCGCGACCCGCAAGGGCCGCATGGACAGCATGTCCAACCACGGCACCGGCTGGGTGCGGATGGAGTTCATCGTTCCCTCGCGCGGCCTGATCGGCTTCCGCACGGAGTTCCTGACCACGACCCGCGGCACGGGTATCGCGAACGCGATCTCGCACGGCTACGAGCCCTGGGCCGGTGCGATCGTCACGCGCCAGAACGGGTCGATCGTCTCCGACCGCTCGGGTGTCGTCACCCCCTTCGCGATCATTGCGCTGCAAGAGCGCATGTCGTTCTTCGTTCAGCCCACGCAAGAGGTCTACGAGGGCATGGTCGTCGGCGAGAACTCGCGTGCCGATGACATGGACGTCAACATCACGAAAGAGAAGAAGCTCACCAACATGCGTGCCGCGAGCTCCGACACCTTCGAGTCGATGACGCCGCCGCGCCTGCTGACGCTGGAAGAGAGCCTCGAGTTCGCCCGCGACGACGAATGCGTCGAGGTGACGCCCGAGATCGTCCGCATCCGCAAGGTTGCTCTCGACGCGAACGAGCGCGCCCGCGCCACGGCACGCCTCAAGCGCCAGGGCTGAGCTTCACCGCCTCCGGAGGATTTCGGCGCCGGGGGAGGGCGGCTGCATACGCAGAGTCCTCCTTTCGCGCCGAAGTCCTCTCGCCGCGGGCCACCGGGTCGTGATCGGACCGCGAGCGCGAACGCTCGACGCGGATACGCTCGGGGTATGCGTGCCCCCCCGGATCCCGAGGCCCGGCGTGCCCGCCGACAGGCGCTCGGGGTCGCGCTCGCGACCAGCGTCTACGGGGTTTCGTTCGGTGCGCTCTCGGTGGCGTCCGGGCTCGACGTCTGGCAGACGTGCGTGCTGAGCCTCGTGATGTTCACGGGCGGTTCGCAGTTCGCGTTCGTCGGCGTGATCGGGGCCGGCGGACTCGCGGCGGCGCCCGCGGCGATCGCCTCGGCCGCGCTGCTCGGGGTGCGCAACGTCGCGTACGGAATGCGGATGTCTCCGGTCATCGGCCGCGGAGTCCTCACCCGCGCCGGGGCAGCGCACTTCACGATCGACGAGTCGACCGCCGTCTCGCTGGCCCAGACCACGCCCCACGCCCGCACGCTCGGTTTCTGGCTGACGGGAATCGGGATATACCTCGGCTGGAACGTCACGACCTTGCTGGGAGCCCTGCTCGGCGATGTTCTCGGCGATCCGCGGGCCTACGGCCTCGACGCGGCGGCGGCCGCCGCTTTCCTCGCCCTTCTCTGGCCGCGTCTGCGGGGCCGACAGGCGATCGCGGTCGGTGCGGCTGCGGCCGTCGTCGCAACGGCCCTGACACCCGGTCTGATGCCCGGACTGCCGGTTTTGCTCGCGGCGATAGTTGCGATCGTCGTGGGCTGGTTCAACTGGCTCGGACGGAACGACCTGCCCCCGCCGGAGCCGCTCGACGTGGCCGAACGTGAGGGACTGCCATGACGCTCTGGACCGCGGTGCTGCTCGCATCCGTCATCTGTCTCGCCCTCAAAGCGGTCGGGTACCTCTTACCCGCGGCGTGGGTGCAGGCCCCCCGGCCCGCGCGAATCGCCGACCTGCTCACCGTCGCATTGCTCGCCGCCCTGGTCGCCGTGCAGACCCTCGGCGCGGGCCAGGCACTCGCCGTAGATGCGCGGGTGCCTGCCGTGCTCGTCGCCGGAGGTTTGCTCGCCATCCGCGCTCCCTTCCTGGTGGTGGTCGCGGCGGCAGCAGTGACGGCAGCCTTGCTGAGGCTCGCGGGCTGGGCCGTCTGAGCCCTGACTCAGGCGGGGTATCGTCGAGCCCATGCCGAAGTTCGTCTCACGTATCCCGACGTTGTTCATCGCCGCGCTCGCGGGCGCCGTATTCGGCGTCGTAGGCACGGTCGCCCACGCGGCGACGATCTGGGGCATTCCGGTCGGCCTCGTCTTGGGTATCGTCGGCGCCGCGGCGCTGATGCTCGCCATCCGTCTGCTCGCCGATCGGTGGGCCTCGGTCGCCGCCGGCGTGGGGATAACGCTGGCCGTCATCGTGTTCTCGGGGGAGGGGCCCGGCGGATCCGTCATCGCCCCCGCTGGCATGGCCGCGGTGGTGTGGACGGTCGCGTGTCCACTCGTCGCCGTGCTGATCGTGGCCTGGCCCGAGTTCCCGACGTCGACCCGGCCCGCCGCAGTCTCGGCGGTCGACGCGTCCGTCGACGGCGGCGCCGGCCGGATCTGAGGTCGTCCACGCCGACATAGACTGGTCGGGTGACCTACGTGATCGCCCTCCCGTGCGTCGATGTGAAGGACCGTGCCTGCATCGACGAATGCCCCGTCGACTGCATCTACGAGGGCGAACGATCGCTGTACATCCACCCGGACGAGTGCGTCGACTGCGGCGCCTGCGAGCCCGTGTGCCCGGTCGAGGCCATCTACTACGAAGATGATCTGCCCGCCGAGTGGAGCGACTACTACAAGGCCAACGTCGAGTTCTTCGACGACATCGGCTCGCCCGGTGGCGCGGCCAAGGTCGGTGTGATCCACAAGGATCACCCCGTCATCGAGGCGCTCCCTCCGCAGGAGCACTGAGCGTGGGGGTCCTGGGCCTCCCCGACTACCCGTGGGACCAGGTCGAGCCCTACGCGGCACGGGCACGGCAGCATCCGGATGGTATCGCCGACCTCTCGATCGGCTCACCGGTCGATCCCACGCCCGACATCATTCGTCGCGCGCTCTCCGACGCCACGGATGCGCACGCGTACCCGCAGACGGTCGGGACGCCCGCCCTTCGGGAGGCGATCGCCGAGTGGTTCGACCGCCGACGCGGTGTCGTCGGGCTCGAACTCCGCAACGTGCTGCCGACCATCGGCTCGAAAGAGCTCGTCGCGCTGCTGCCGACGCTCCTGGGGCTCGGCGAACGCGATGTGGTGATCCATCCGCGCGCCGCGTATCCGACGTACGAGATCGGCGCCCGCGTCGCTGGCGCGATTCCGTTCGCGTCGGACGAACCCGACGAGTGGCCCGCCGGGACGCGCCTCGTCTGGCTCAATTCGCCCGGCAACCCCGACGGCGGGGTGCTAAGTGTCGAGCAGCTCGCTCACGCTGTCGCCCGTGCCCGCGAACTCGGCGCCGTCATCGCGGGCGACGAGTGCTACGCCGAGCTGGGCTGGGCCGGCCCGTGGGTGAGCGAGCCCATCCCCAGCATTCTCGATCCCCGAGTCACGGGAGGCGATCCGACGGGCGTGCTGGCCGTGTACTCGCTCAGCAAACAGTCGAACCTCGCCGGATATCGCGCGGCATTCCTGGCGGGCGACCCCGATCTCATCGCGCGCCTCGCGAACGTCCGTAAGCACCTCGGGCTCATGCTGCCCGGTCCGGTGCAGGCGGCGATGCTCGTGGCCCTCGGCGACGACGCGCACGTCGCTGCCCAGAAGGAGCTGTATCGCGCCCGCCGTGCCGCACTGAAGCCGGCGCTCGAGGCAGCCGGGTTCACGATCGACCGCAGCGAGGCCGGTCTCTACCTCTGGGCCACCGCGGGGCTCGACGCGTGGGACAGCATGGGGCGACTGGCTGATCTCGGCATCCTCGCGGGCCCAGGCGTCTTCTATGGCGAGCACTTTCCGCAACACGTGCGGCTCTCGCTCACCGCGACGGACGAGCGCATCGCCAGCGCGGCTTCTCGGCTCCGCTCGACTGTTTCGTAGACATCCACCACTGAATCCGCCGACGGTTTGGGTAGTTCGATAGTAGGCGCGGTGGCGCACTAGGCTGTAACGACGCGGATGTCTGGGGCCCATCAGCCTCGACGCCGCCGTTCCGGTCGCCGCTCCATCAGCGTCGCACCGAACGAAAGCCGCCCGCCGCGGCTGAACCCCCAGACGACGACAATCGCAAGGAGGCGCCGTGAGCAACGATGTCAATGAAGACGCCACGCAGAACGAATCGGGCACGACGGAAGCACCGCAGCCCACGAAGGCGTTCTTGACCATCGCTGATCGAACGGCGGAATTCCCCGTCCTGCAGGCGAGCGACGGCACGCCGAGTGTCGACATCTCGACCTTCATGCGCCAGACCGGGCACACCACCCTCGACTACGGCTTCGTGAATACCGCCGCCACCAAGTCGGCCATCACGTTCATCGACGGTGACAAGGGGATCCTGCGCTATCGCGGCTACCCGATCGAGCAGCTTGCGGGCAACTCCAGCTACCTCGAGATCGCGTGGCTGCTCATCTACGGTGAGCTGCCGAGCGCGGACGAACTCGCGGCGTTCGATGACCGCATCCGTCATCACACCCTGCTGCACGAAGACCTCAAGCGCTTCTTCTCGGCGCTGCCGCACACGGCACACCCGATGTCGGTTCTGTCGTCGGCGGTGTCGGCTCTCTCGACGTACTACGAGGGCGAGTCCGACCCCAACAACCCCGAGCACATCGAGCTCAACACGATCCGGATGCTGGCCAAGCTTCCCGTGATCGCGGCCTACGCGCACAAGAAGAGCGTCGGCCAGGCCTTCCTGTACCCCGACAACACGCTGAGCTTCGTCGACAACTTCCTGAAGCTCAACTTCGGTGTTCTGAGCGAGATCTACGAGCCGAACCCCGTCATGTCGCGGGCGCTCGAGCGCCTGCTGATCCTGCACGAAGACCACGAGCAGAACGCGTCGACCTCGACGGTGCGCCTGGTCGGATCGACCGGAGCGAACCAGTTCTCGTCGATCTCGGCGGGCATCAACGCACTGTACGGGCCGCTGCACGGCGGCGCGAACGAGGCCGTGCTCGACATGCTTGCGCGGATCCGCGACTCGGGCGAGAGCGTCGCGCGATTCGTCGAGCGGGTCAAGAACAAAGAAGACGGGGTCAAGCTCATGGGCTTCGGTCACCGCGTCTACAAGAACTACGACCCGCGGGCCAAGCTCGTCAAGGAATCGGCGGACGAGGTGCTCGAGGCGCTCGGCGTCAGCGACCCGCTGCTGGATCTCGCCAAGGAGCTCGAAGAGTTGGCGCTCAGCGACGACTACTTCAAGGAGCGTCGCCTCTACCCGAACGTCGACTTCTACACCGGCGTGATCTACAAAGCGATGGGCTTCCCGACCCGCATGTTCACGGTGCTGTTCGCGATCGGTCGTCTGCCGGGCTGGCTCGCGCACTGGCGCGAGATGCAGCTCGACCCGCAGACGAAGATCGGCCGCCCGCAGCAGCTGTACACGGGTGCGCCCGAGCGCAACTACCCAGGCGTCTGATCAGCCCTCGCGGGAGATGACCTCGGCGGCGTAGTCGGGCACGACATTGTCGTCGTCCCGCGGCGGTCGCTCGTAGCCACCCGACGCCGGGCGCTCCGGGATCACGATGTCCTCGCGCGAGACGGGCTCGGACGGAATCTGCGACAGCAGGTGCGCGATCATGTTGACACGCCCGCGCCGCTTGTCCTCGTTGTCGACCTCGAACCACGGCGACTCCGGGATGTCGGTGTGGACGAACATCGTGTCCTTGGCCCGCGAGTAGTCCTCCCACTTGGTGATGGATGAGACATCGTTCGGGCTCAGCTTCCAGCGGCGCATCGGGTCGCTGGCGCGGTCGTGGAACCGGCGTTCCTGTTCGATATCCGACACCGAGAACCAGTACTTGAGCAGGATGATGCCGTCCTCCACGAGCATCCGCTCGAAGATCGGTGCTTGATGAAGGAACCGGTGGTATTCGGCGTTCGTGCAGTAACCCATCACGTGTTCTACGCCCGCGCGGTTGTACCAGGACCGATCCATCAGGACGATCTCGCCGGCCGCCGGCAGATGCGCGACGTAGCGCTGGAAGTACCAGCTCGTCTTCTCTCGCTCGGTCGGCGTGGGCAGCGCGACGATGCGCGTGACACGCGGATTGAGGTACTCGGAGACACGCTTGATCGTCGAGCCTTTGCCCGCAGCATCCCGCCCCTCGAAGACCACGACGATGCGCGCTCCCGTTGCCTGCACCCAGGCCTGCATGTCGACCAGGCGCGCCTGCAGGGCTTTCAGTTCGCTCTTGTACAGGGCCTTCGGCATCCGCTTGCTCATGGCGCCACCCTACGCGCGCGGCGCTTCGGGCGCGCCCTTCGACAGGCACAGGGACCGTCGCTGTGGCCGCTCAGGACCGTCACCGAAAGGGCCCTCCCGGTTGCTGAGCCTGTGAGAGAGATATGCCCGACCCGTCATCCCGCGTACTGCGACGACACTCCGAGATACTCCTCCAGCGAGAGTCCGCTGGCGTAGATGTCGGATGCGGCAGCGCCGACATACCGCAGGTGCCACGGTTCCCAGATGTACCCGGTGATGCCCTCTTTGCCCGGAGGGTAACGAACGATGAAGCCGAAGCGGTGCGCGTTGTCTCGCACCCACACCCCCTCGCCGGTGTATCCGAAAGCTTCACTGATCGAGTTGAGGTCGAACGCCAGACCCGACTGATGTTCGCTGTGCCCCGGTCGCGCCGAGTGTCGATCCGCTCCCGCGACGCCCTCGCGAGCAACGAAGCGGCCATAGAGAGACTGCTGCGTCGCGTAGGAGCGGTACCCGCTCGAAATGACCAGCCGCAAACCGAGCCCCGCTGCCTCGGCGCGCATCGCTTCGAACGCGTTTCGTGTCTCTGCCGTCAGCCCGCCGCCGAAGCACGGCGGAATCGCGTAGGACTTGTTGACGACCAGGATCCCGCGGATGTACGTGGGTGTCGGGCCGTCCGTGCACGATGCGCGCTGCCCGCCCGCACTCGTCGCGGCACGAGCGGCTGCTGCCGCAGCCGCCGCCGCAGCGCGCTTCGCGGTCTCGGCATCGTGCGAAGCGACGGCGGCCTGCCACGATTCTTGATAAGACCGGAGCGCCGCCACGAACTCGGTCGGAGCCGCGGATTCTAGGGCTGCGACGGCTGTGGCATAGGCTGCGGCGGCTTCGGGCGCCGTGAGTTCGGGCACCGCCGTCGCCGCACCGTATGCGTGCGCGGAGGTCACGATGGCCTCCGCGGCTTTTCGCACCCCGGTGAGCTCTGCGCTGAGGGCCGCCGATTCGGCACGAAGAGTATCGACGTCGTCCCACGTGTCGATCGCCTCGGCGTGCATGTCGGCCGCCTGTCGGTAGCGAGCGTCTCGATCATGTGGCGGCACGGGCACGGAGGACGCTGCAGAGTTGGAGCTCACCGACATCGACACGGTGGCGGTTCCATCGACAGCTACAGTCAGACCGGCATGAGCGACGAGCGATTCGAGCGCCGTGAGAGCCGCGTCGCGGGTCGTGGCATCAGACAACAGGGCGGGGTCGGCGACATCGACGACGCTTCGCGCCGAGGCGTAGACATCCGTTGCGGTCTTTTTCATTCGCGCGGAGCGAGCCACTTCGGATGCGAGAGTGTCTCGCGCGTCAATGAGGTCATTGCGCGCGGTGTTGAATGCGCCGAGCGCGGTCAGGTCGGCGCGTCCGTTGGCGCTGACGAACCCGGCTCCGACGACGACCGAGACTGCGGCCGCGAGGAGCAGCAGCGCCGCACTCGCACGCGCTCGGGAAGATGCCACGCGATGCTCCTCACTTCGCTGCTACCGACCATCGGTGACGCATCGAAAAACGTAGCCATTGGTTTCCCATGGGCGACGACCGCCCACCACGCGATAATTCTGGCACGCCGTCGCGGCGTGTGTCATGTCGCAGATCGGGGGCCGGACTCTTCGACAGGCTCAGGGACCGTGGCTGTGGCTCAGGGACCGTCGCTGTGGCTCGCAGGGCGGCCGCGGGAGGGGTCAGGCGTGCAGAGCCTCGTTCAGCGTCACGCCGACGCCCGCGCGACGCAACGCCTCGACAGCACCCGAGACGGAGTTGCGTCGGAACAGGATGCCGTCGCTGCCCGAGAGCTCGGCGGCCTTGACCACGGGTACGGTGCCGTCGGCCCTAGGCGCGGCATCGACGAGCGCGACCTTGGTCCCGGCGGTCACGTAAAGTCCGGCCTCGACGACGCAGTCGTCACCGAGCGAGATGCCCACCCCCGCATTCGCACCGAGCAGGGTGCGTGCGCCGATCGCGATGCGATGCGTGCCGCCGCCCGACAGTGTGCCCATGATGGACGCGCCGCCGCCGATGTCGCTGCCGTCGCCGATGACGACGCCCTGCGAAACGCGTCCCTCGATCATCGATGATCCGAGCGTGCCCGCATTGAAGTTGACGAAGCCCTCGTGCATGACCGTCGTGCCAGGAGAGAGGTACGCGCCCAGGCGCACGCGCGAGGCATCCGCGATCCGCACGCCGACGGGAGTCACGTAGTCGGTCAGGCGCGGGAACTTATCGAGCGAGCCCACCTGGATGCCATCGCGCAGCAGCAGGGGACGCAGTCGGGTGGCATCATCCGGATGCATCGGGCCAGCGTTCGTCCACGCCACCACGGGCAGGTGCCCGAAGATCCCGTCGAGGTTGACCTCGTTCGGCGCCGCCAAGAGATGCGAGAGCACGTGCAGACGCAAGTAGGCGTCGGAGGTCGATGCGGGAGGTGCATCGAGGTCGATCTCGACCGTCACGGCCTCGACCGTGACGCCGCGGCGGTCGTCGGGGGCCGCCAGGCGGTCGACGTTGTCGTCCGCGATCGCCGCATCGCGCCCGGTCGGCACACGTCCGAGTTGCGGGTTCGGGTACCAGGTGTCGAGCACCGTCCCATTGCTCGACATCGTGGCGAGTCCCTCGCCCCACACCCACCGCTCGCTAGTCATGCCTCCCACGCTACCGAATCGCGCGGGCCCGGGGCGGCCACGACAGCGCCGGTACACTCGGGGGATGCCGCAGCTCGACCTGTCCGTATCGCCCGTCGAGCTCACCCGGGTGCTCTGTGACATCCCGAGCGTCTCGGGGGATGAGACCCCCCTCGCGGACGCGATCCATGCCGCGGTGTCGGCATTGCCGCACCTCGAGGTGTTCCGCGACGGTGACACGATCGTGGCACGCACCATGCTCGGCCGGGACCAGCGGGTCGTGATCGCGGGCCATATCGACACGGTGCCGATCAACGACAACCTGCCGACGCGCGATGTGGTGGTTGATGGTGTGGAGTGCATCTGGGGGCGCGGCACGGTCGACATGAAGGCCGGCGTGGCGGTGCAACTCGTGCTCGCCGCCGAGCTGGCCGAACCCCGGGTCGACATCACCTGGATGTGGTACGACCACGAGGAAGTCGATTCGAGCCTCAACGGACTCAATCGGCTCTCGCGCAGCCGGCCGGATCTCTTTCAGGCGGACTTCGCGATCCTCGGGGAGCCGTCCGAGGGAGAGGTCGAGGGTGGATGCAACGGCACCCTCCGGGCGATCGTCCGTACCTACGGCATGCGGGCGCATTCGGCGCGTTCGTGGATCGGCGAGAACGCGATCCATCAGGCCGCTCCGATCCTCGAACGGCTCTCTCGTTATCGAGCGCAGACGATCGCGGTGGAAGGGCTCGACTACCGGGAGGGGCTGAACGCCGTCTCGATCTCGGGAGGGATCGCCGGCAACGTGATCCCCGATCTCTGCGAGGTCGTGGTGAACTTCCGGTTCGCCCCGAGCCGTTCCGAACTCGAGGCAGAACAGCACGTTCGTGCTGTATTCGAGGGTTTCGAGGTCGAGATCGTCGACCTCGCGCCGGGCGCACGCCCGGGACTCGACGCCCCGCTCGCCCGGGAGTTCGTCGCGGCCGTCGGCGCCGAACCGCGACCGAAATACGGGTGGACGGATGTCGCGCGTTTCTCCGCGCTCGGGGTGCCCGCCGTCAACTACGGCCCCGGTGACCCGCACCTCGCGCACCACGACGAGGAGCGGGTGTCGATCGCCCAGATCGAGTCTGTGGCGCGCGGTTTGCGGGCGTGGCTGACGGCGTGAGCGGGCGCGAGGCCCCCGACCCCGACGAAGACGCACTGCTGCTACGCCCGCCGCGAGGGCCGGGGGTGGTCGTCTGGGTCGCGCTGATCTACCTGGCCGCGCGGCTGGTCACAACGGGTCTGATGCTGCTCGCGTCCGCGATGTCGGGCCCGGATTCGCGCTTCGGGACGGGCCCGGGACTCGGGGCCTTCGTCATCGGGTGGGATGCCCAGTGGTACTGGCTGATCGCGGTCAGTGGCTACCCGGCGCAGCTCCCGCTGACCGACACGGGCGCCGTCGCCGAGAACGCCTGGGCCTTCATGCCGATCTACGCCTTCCTCTCGAATGTGGTCGGCATCCCTTTCGGCTACTGGGGGGCGGGCGCGTTCCTCGTTGCGATCGCGGCCGGCTTCGGCTGCTGCCTGGTGTTGTTCCAGATGACGCGCGGGCGCATCGGTGACACCACCGCGCTGTGGTCGGTCGCCCTGTTCGCGTCCGCGCCCCTGGCGGCCCTGTTCCAGGTCGCGTACGCCGAGTCGCTGTTCCTGCTGTGGCTGCTCCTGTCGATCTGGTGCGTGCAGCGACGGCGCTACGGATGGCTCTATGCGCTGATCCCGCTCATGGCCTTCACCCGACCGGGGGTGCTCGCGTTCGCGCTCTTCCTCGGACTGTTCGGTCTCTGGCGGTGGTTTCGGCGCGACCGTGAGCCGCTCCGCAGGATCGAGATCACGCACATCCTGGCGCTCGGAGCCCTGGCCGTTCTGACCGGCTTCGCGTGGCAGGTCATCGTCGCGATCGTGACGGGGAACCCAGGCGGATATCTGGCGACGGAGTTGGCCTGGCGGCGCAACTGGGTCGCGGACGGGGGAGTGTTCATCCCCTTCCACGGCTGGTTCGCGGGTGCCGAGTTCTGGCTGCGGTCGTGGGGGGCGCCCGCGGGAGTCGGGATCGTCGCGGCGGTCGTGCTGATGCTCGGTGCGACCGCGCTGCTGTTGTTCGAGCCGCACGTGCGGCGTCTCGGGGTCGAGGTGCGGCTGTGGGCGGCGAGCTACCTGGTCTACCTGTTTGCGGTGTTCTTCCCCCAGTCGAGCGTCTTCCGGCTGCTGTTTCCGCTCTCGCCGCTCTGGGGCGCGGTCGCTGCCCCACGCTCGATCATCTGGCGGATCGGAGCGCTCGCCGTGTGCCTCGTGGGGCAATGGTGGTGGATCTGGAACATGTATGGGCTGGCAAACATGTACTGGCAGGTCCCCTGATATACCGCTCGGCCGATTTGTGTCGGTGGGCACGATAAACTAGTCCGAGCTAGATTTCGCGACGAAAGGGGCCGCTATGGCAGCCATGAAGCCGAGGACCGGCGACGGACCGATGGAGGCTGTGAAGGAGGGGCGCCTGATTATCGTGCGGGTGCCGCTCGAAGGTGGGGGGCGTCTGGTGGTCTCGGTCAATGACGCCGAAGCCAAGGAGCTTCACGACGTGCTCTCCGGAGTTGTCTCCGCGTAGAGTTCGTCGTCAGGCCGGTTCCGTTCGCGGGACCGGCCTTTCTGCGTCCCCGGGGCACCCGCATCCGGATCCCTATATCCGCGAGCGCACGACTTTCGCGCGAATGCATGCCTTCGGGACGGTGCGGAGGTCGTGCACTCGCGCGGAAGCCGTACATTCGGCGACGTGTGCGGCGCTACTCCGTGATCTTGGTCAGCTGCAGCAGGCCGTCGCCGACGATCGACAGGGCGGGCATGACCGCCTGAGAGCCCTGCGTCTCTTGGATGAGTGAACGGAAGGCGGTCGTGATCGGGTCGCGCTGGACAGGATCCGCGACGCGCCCGTTCTGCAGCGCACGGGGGATGAGCACCGTCCCGCCGACGCGCACCAGACGCAGGCCGTGGGCGACGTACTCCAAGATGTGCTCGGGATCTGCGTCGATCAGGACGATGTCGTATGCCGACTCGTTCATGCGCGGCAGGACATCCGCGGCGCGTCCGGTGATGAAGCGTGCGCGTGCGGGCGGGATACCCGCGTCTGCAAACGCTTTGCGCGCGGCGGCGAGGTGCTCGGGTTCGGCGTCGATGGTCGTCAGGATTCCTCGGGAGCTGCCTCGCAGCAGCCACATGCCCGACACCCCGGCCCCCGTGCCGATCTCGACCAGATTGAGGGCGTCCGAGGCGGCTGCGAGCACGGCGCACTGTGCGCCGATCGCAGGATCGATGGGGATGATGCCCAACTCGAGCGAGTGCGCGCGGGCCTTCGCGATCGGATCGGGCTCGGTGACCTGTTCCGTCGCGTATCGCCAGCTGGCCTGCTGTCCGCTCACGCGCTTGTCCATTTTCCCTAGATTACGCGGCAGTTGCGGACTCTGACCGCAGGCGCGGCGAGTAACCTGTAGTCATGTTCTTCGGGCTGACGATCGAGAAGCTTCTGCTGATCGGCGTGATCGCCGCGATGCTCGTGGGACCCGAGCGGTTGCCTCGGTACGCCGAGGGTCTGGCCAAGTTGCTGAACCGGCTGCGGGAGTTCCTGCGCGGCGCGAAGACGCGCGTGCGGGATGAGATGGGTGAGGACTTCGGTGACGTCGACTGGCGCCAGCTGGACCCCCGCCAGTACGACCCGCGGCGCATCATCCGTGAGGCGCTGCTCGATGAGCCCCCGCTGAAGCCCGTCAGTCCCGGGGCGCCCCGGCCGGCGACGACCGCCCTCGGGGGTGGGGGAGCGGCTGCGGCCGCAACGGCCACGGCATCCGCATCCCCCTCCGCATCGGACGCGACACCCTACGATTCCGAAGCCACCTGAGCGCCGAGCCGCTGAGCACCGAACCGCTGGCGGGACGGCGCGGATGAGTCAGGTGAAGGACAGCACTTCTTCCCCCCATGCCGCGCGCAGGTCCTGGTCGAGATCCGGCTCTACGCGGTCGACGCGGTCGATCACGAGCGTTGCGCGCTCCGCCGCTGTGTAGGGCGTCCACGTCACGGAGTCCTCCGCCTGGGGTGAGCCGCTCACCGCGAACCCGATCCAGCGCTGCTGGAAGCGTCGCGAGAGCTGGTGGCCCGTGCGCATCCCGCCCAGGCGGAAGGTGATGTCTTTCTTGCTGCCGTGCATGTTCCCCCACAGGTACGGCAGTTCGGTCGCGTGGGTCGCGCCGATTCCGAGCACCCGCAGCATGGGGGTCGACCAGTCGAAGCGATACAGATACGTTGGTGCGACCGCAGCGTGGCCTTCGACGACCCAGAGCGTCGGCATCCGGAATCCGAGATCGCGCGAGATCGCCGGGCCCTGCTGCTTCAGTCGCAGGCCGGCGTACGCCGATTGGATCTCGGCATCGGTGGGGATATCGAGATCGGGGCGGTCCGTCCGCAGATCCGCGGACATCTCCAAGATCGCCTCGCGCGACACGGGCATCAGAGGCGACTTCATCCTCGTGAACAGCGATGTCTCGTCGCGGTTGGTGCCGATCAACAAGGGCACGGGCAGAGCGTCGCCGCGCGAGAAGACGTCGACGGGATGCTCGGGCACCAGGACGCCGTCCACGACGGGCGTGAACGCCAGGGTTCCCGGCTCGTCCACGGGCGTGGCGGCGTACACGGTCATCGCGGCGGCGGCGAGGCGCTCGGCCGGGATCTCGCGAAACGATGAGATGTCCGCGGGGTCGGCCTCGACGGTCTGCAGGAGCTCCCGCGCCACGCGTTCCGCGCGGACCCGGCCGTACACCGAGGTCGCGGGCGAGCTTTCGGCGATCGCGCGGTGGAACAGGCCGCGCGCGGCGGGCGACGTCATGAGCGTCGTGACGATGCCACCACCCGCGGATTCGCCGAACAGCGTCACGCTCGCGGGATCGCCGCCGAAGCCCGCGATGTTCTCGCGAACCCATTCCTGGGCGAACAGGATGTCGCGGAGTGCGACGTTGGTCTCGAACGTCTCGCTGTCGGTCGAGAACGCCGACAGGTCGGCGAAACCCAGCGCGCCCACGCGGTACCCGACGGTGACGAGGACGATCTCGCCGCTCGCCGCCAGCGAGCGGCCGTCGTACAACGACTGGGATGTCGCGCCGAACATGTAGGCGCCGCCGTGCACCCACACCATGACCGGGCGGGGGTCATCCGGCGTAACCGATTCTGCCGCCCACACGTTCAGGGTCAGGCAGTCCTCGCTCTGCACGGCGTCCTCGGGCAGGCGGATCGCGGGCGATGCCGTCTGCACGGGGATGGGCCCGAAGCGGGTGGCGTCGGCCACGTCGGTCCACGGCTCCGGGGGCTGCGGCGCGCGCCAGCGCAGCGGACCGATCGGCGGGGCGGCGTACCGGATGCCCTTCCACGACCGAACGGTGCCGTCGGTGTCGCCCCGCACCGGTCCATGCGTCGTGGTGACGGTCGTGGTCATGGTCATGGTCGTGTCGGATGCCATGGCTCTCCTTCGAGATCAGTGCGGCGTCTTCGAAATCGGTGCGGGGTCTTCGGGGTCAGTGCGGAGTCACGGTGAGGGGGCGCCCGGCCAGACCGCGGGGGACCGCCGCGAGCCGGGCGGCCAGGTCGATGAGGGCACGCCGAGCGGGATCATCCGCCGCGGCATCCGTCTCGTCGCCCGTTGCCGTGAGCGGAGTGCCCGCGTCGCCCGCTGTGCGCAGCGCCGGGCTGAGGGGAATCGACGCCAGCATGGGGACGTCACCGGATGCATCCGGTCCCTCCGATGCGGACAGTGCTGCCGCGACCTGCGCACCCCCACCCGAACCGAAGAGGTCGAGCACCGTGCCATCCGGCAGGGTGAGTGCGGCCATGTTCTCGATGACCCCGATGACGCGCTGCCCCGTCTGGCGCGCGACGAGAGCGCTGCGGATCGCGACATCGGATGCCGCGGCCTGGGGCGTCGTCACGACCACGACCTCGGCGTGGGGGAGCAGCTGACCGACCGAGATCGCGACATCGCCCGTGCCGGGCGGCATATCGAGCAGCAGGATGTCCAGGTCGCCGAAATGCACGTCGGTGAGGAACTGCTGCACCGTGCGGTGCAGCATGGGTCCCCGCCACGCGACGGCCGCACCCTCGTCGCCCTCGCGCAGGAACATGCCGATCGACACGGTCTTCACCCCGTAGGCCACGGGCGGCAGGATCAGGTCGTCGATGCGGGTCGGGCGGACCGTTCGGCCCTCGGCATCGACCAGGCCCAACAGGCCCGGGATCGAAAAGCCATGCACATCGGCATCGATGAGGCCCACTCGGAGCCCCCGCGCGGCCAGAGCCACGGCGAGATTCGCCGTGACGGTCGACTTGCCGACCCCGCCTTTGCCGCTCGTGACGGCGATCACCCGGGTGAGGGATTCGGCCGTGAACGGGATGCCACGGGGACGACCTGCTCGGAGGCGGTCGGTGAGGGCGGCGCGCTCGGCCGGGGTCATCACGCCGACGTCCACGTGCACATCGAGCACGCCGGGGACGGATGCGGCGGCCCGGCGCACGTCGGATTCGATCCGGGTCGCGGCGGGGCATCCGACGATCGTCAGGGCGATCCCGACATCCGCGATTCCATCCGTGACCGCGATCTGGCGCAGCATGTCGAGGTCACCGATCGGTTGGCGCAGCTCAGGGTCGGTCACCGCCCCCACCGCCGTTCGCACGGCGTCGGTCAGATTCTGATCGACGCCGAGCCCGAATCCGGGGTCATCGCTGTCAGCGCTCATCGGTTGCCGCGGTCTGCGCATCGAATGTGTCGCTGCGTGCCTCGAGACCCTCGAGCAGCGTCTTCAGCTCGTTGCGGAGTTCATGACGGAGAACGTCCTTCGTGACGACATCGCTGCTGACATCGGTGAGCGCCAGCCGAAGAGCCACGATCTCTCGGGCGAGGTACTCGGTATCGGCGAGGTTTCGTTCCGCGCGCTGGCGGTCCTGCTCGATCTGGACGCGGTCGCGGTCGTCCTGGCGGTTCTGCGCGAGCAGGATGAGCGGAGCGGCATACGAGGCCTGGAGGGAGAGGACCAGGGTCAGGGCCGTGAAGCCGTTGGACGCGGAGTCGAAGCGCACCGGCCCGATGGTGTTCCAGAGGATCCAGAGGGCGCAGAACAGGCTGAGCCCGAGCAAGAACCACGGCGTGCCCATCTTGCGGGCAATCCACTCGGTCGCGCGCCCGAACCGGTCACGCGAGGGCTGCGGGGTGCGCGACAGCACGCCGGCGCGCCCGCGTGGCGCGTCCAGCGTGACCCGACGAGACGTGCGCGCCATCAGCGGCGCCTCGATCCGGCCGAACGACTCGCGGGACCGGATGCTGAAGCATCCGCATCGTGCGAGCGCCAGTCATCGGGCAGGAGGTAGTCGAGCACGTCGTCCACGCTCACCGCGCCCACCAGGCGGTGGGCGGTGTCGACGACGGGCAGCGAGACGAGGTTGTAGCTCGCGAGCAGACGGGCGACTTCGGCCGCCGAGGCGGTGGCGTGCACGGGCTCGACCGAGTCGTCGATGATGGCGCCGAGGCGCTCGTGCGGGGGATAGCGCAGCATCCGCTGGAAGTGCACCACACCCAGCAGGCGGCCGGTCGGGGTTTCGTAGGGCGGGAGGGTGACGAACACGGCGGCCGCGAGGGCGGGGTGCAGCTCGTGTCGGCGGATGAGCGCGAGCGCCTCGGCGACCGTCGCGTCGGCCGAGAGCACGATCGGCTCGGGCGTCATCAGACCACCCGCCGTGTCGGGACCGTAGGCAAGCAGTGCGCGCACGTCGTCGGCCTCGTCGGGCTCCATCAGATCGAGCAGCTGCTCGGAGCGGCCCTCGGGAAGCTGGGCGAGCAGGTCGGCCGCGTCATCCGGTTCCATCGCATCGAGGATGTCCGCGGCCCGCTCGTCGCCGAGCTGTTCCAGAATGTGCGCCTGGTCGTCCTCGGGCATCTCTTCGAGGGCATCCGCGAGACGATCGTCGGGGAGCTCGCCCGCGACCTCCATCATCCGCGCGTCGGGCAGGTCGAGCAGCGTGTTGGCGAGGTCGGCGGGCAGCAGCTCGGAATACGACGCCACCAGCTGCTCGACGGACTGCGACTCGCCGGGCGCCATCCGCTCGCGCACGTCGGTCCAGTTCGCGAACGTCGTCGGACCCTTCGCGAAGGGGCTGGCACTCGTCTTCGGGCGGCGGAGGAACAGCTGGCCGATGGCCCACTCACCGAGCCGATTACGTTCGATCGCCGCATCCTCGATCACGGCTTCGCCCGAGCCGTCGATCAGGTGAACGCGCCGTCCGAGCAGCTCGGCGAGCACACGCACCTCACCGCCGCGCGGCTGGAACCGGCGCACGTTGATCAGGCCCGTCGTGATGACCTGCCCGGTCGCGATCGACGTCACGCGTCCGATCGACACGAAGACGTGCCGGCGCCCGGGGATCTCGACGACCAGCCCGACCACACGCGGCGGATCGCTCGCTCGGTACACCACGACGACGTCGCGGACACGGCCCAGGCGGTCTCCCGCGGGGTCGAAGACGGCGCACCCGGCCAGGCGCGCGACAAAGACCCTTTGCGTGCTCACTGCTCCAGCGTAGCCCCGACACAGATGCTGCCTAGGGAGCGCGTGGGACAATGGGCGGATGAGTATGTTGGGACCCGCCCCCACGGGCAAACGTGCCGAAGCCGTCGGCGAGACCATTGCGAGCTATCCGACCTACGAGGGTGCGCAAAAGGCTGTCTCGGCGCTCATCGCGGGTGAGGTTCCCGCGCGCGATATCGCGATCGTCGGGCAGGGTCTTCGTTCGATCGAACGAGTCACCGGACGCCTGGGGTATGCCACCGCCGCACGTTCGGGTGCCGTGAACGGCCTGCTCATCGGACTGTTCTTCTCGGCGATCCTCGTGCTCGGCAGCCCGTCCGTTCCGATCCAGGCGTTCGTCGGGGTGCTGTTCGTCGGCGTGGCCGTCGGCATGCTGCTCAGCATCATCACGTACTCGTTCATTCGTCGACGCCGCGATTTCGCCTCGGTCATGCAGGTGCTCGCGGACCACTACGAGGTCACGGTCGGGGGTGACAGTCTCGCGAAGGCGCGGCAGGTGCTGGGTGTCGGCGGCGGGGCCTCGGCATCCGCGCCCGCTCCCTCCGCCGTCTCCCCGGCCCCCGGGTCCGGCGTGATACCGCCGGCACCGCCCGCGCCCGGTGGTACGGCCGGACCGGGCGAGCGGCCCCCGCTGCCGCCGGACGCCGCGCCCCCGCGCTACGGCGAGCGAATCGAGCAGGCAGCGCCCGAGGCACCCCCGCGTTACGGCCAGCGTGTCGCGTCTGCTCCGCCCGCCGAGTCGGGCGATGCCCCCTCCGAAGCATCCGACTCCGCCTCCGAGGACTCGACAGACCACGACACGGCCGACCCCGCAGCAGACCGCCGCAGCGGCTCGTGAACGGAGGAGATCCCCGCTTCGGAGGACGGACACCGGTGCCTCTTTCCTCCGAAGGCGAGATCTCCTCCGCAGCGCGCGGCGTGGAGCGTTGGCCCGTCACGCTTCCGACGGGCGAGACCGAGGTCAGCATCGCTTCGCAGCGTCCCACGGCGGCCTGGGCGACGCTCGTCCTCGCACACGGTGCCGGTGCGGGGTTCGACCACCCGTTCCTCGTCGGCTTCGCGGAGGCGTTGGCGCACGCGGGCATCGCCACGGTGCGGTTCAACTTCGCTTATCGCGAGGCGGGACGACGGATGCCGGGGCCCGCGTCCCACGCGATCGCCACCTGGCGCGCGGTCGTTGACCGTGCTCGCGGCGAAGCGCCGGCGGGCGAGCCCGTGTGGGCGGCCGGTAAGTCCTACGGAGGGCGCTTGGCCTCGGTGACTGAGGCCGAACGGCCCCTCGGCATCGCGGGCCTCGTGTACCTCGGCTATCCGCTGCATCCGCCCGGCGACCCGACCAAGGAGCGCGCCGAGCACCTGCCGCGGATCGCCGTGCCGCAACTATTCGTCGAGGGCACCAACGACCCCTTCGTCGTGCCCCACGAGGGGCTGGAGCGCGCCGTCTCCACCTGCCAGGATGCCCAGCTCACCTGGATCGAGGGTGGTGGGCACTCCTTCGAGGTGAAGGGGCAGAAACGCCCCGCGGACGAGGTGGGTGCCGCTCTGGCGCCCCTCGTCGCGGACTTCCTCCGCGCCCGACAGCTCTGAGCCCTCATCTGAGCGGAGGGCCACTGCCGAGCGGAGGGAGTTTTCGAGCCAGATCTCCCTCGCTTCGGCAGATCCCCTCCGCTCGGCGGAGGTTCGTGCTGGGAGCGTGAGGATCAGACCTGCGGCGCGAGCCGAGCCATCCAAGCTTCGACGTCGTCCGCCGAGCGCGGGATGTCCGCCGACAGGTTGACGGGACCCATCGTGGTCATCAGGATGTCGTCCTCGATCCGCACCCCGATGCCCCGGTACTCCTCGGGAACCGTCAAGTCGTCGATCTGGAAGTACAGGCCAGGCTCGATCGTGAACACCATGCCGGCCTCGAGCACGCCGTCGTAGTACATCTCGCGTCGTGCCTGTGCGCAGTCGTGCACGTCGATGCCGAGGTGGTGGCTCGTGCCGTGCACCATGTAGCGCCGGTGCTGTCCGCCCGTGTCGGGGGCCAGGGCCTCGTCGGCCGTCACGGGCAGGAGGCCCCATTCGGCGACGCGCGCCGCAATCACGGACATCGCGGCCTCGTGCACCGCGCGGAAGCGGGCTCCCGGGCGGGCCGCGCGCAGCCCCGCATCCGCTGCCTCCCGAACCGCCTCGTAGACCCGGCGCTGCACCTCGGTGAAGCGACCCGAGACGGGCAGGGTGCGTGTGATGTCGGCCGTGTAGAGGCTGTCGACCTCGACGCCGGCATCGATGAGCATGAGGTCGCCGGGCACGACGGGCCCGTCGTTGCGTGTCCAGTGCAGGTAGCACGCGTGGGGTCCGGATGCCGCGATCGTGTCGTAGCCCTCCCAGTTTCCGTCCGTGCGGGCACGGAGGTGGAAGACGCCCTCGACGACGCGCTCGCCGCGGGGGTGCGCGATGACCCGGGGGAGCGAGCGGATGATGTCGTCGAACCCGTCTGCCGTGACCTGCACCGCGAGACGCATCTGCTCGATCTCGAAGTCGTCCTTCACGAGCCGCAGCTCGGACACGAAGCGGGTCAGGCGCTCGTCCTCACCGACCACGAGGTCGTCATCGGATGCTTCGAACGCATCGATGTGCGCCGTGTCGAGCGCGAGGTCGGTGGCGACACCCGCGAGGGCCGGGCGTGGTCCGATCCAGAACTCCCCGATCGAGGCATCCGCGTAGAACTCGGCCGTGTTGCGGTCCGCGCGCTCGCGGAAGTACAGGGTCTCGGTATGACCGTCCTCGACCGGGTCGAACACGAGGACGGCGTCGGGCTCGGCATCCCGCTCCCACCCGGTCAGGTGCGCGAACGCGGAATGAGCGCGGAACGGATAGTCGGTGTCGTTGCTGCGAACGGCGACACCGCCCGCGGGAACCACGAGACGTTTGCCCGGGAACTCCGCCGAGAGCGCCGCGCGGCGCGCGGCGGCAAAGGCGGCCTGCGGGCGGGCTGTGGGAGACGGCTCGGGGCGGTCGGCCCATCCGGTCGAGATCGTGTCGAGAAAGCCCTGGCCGAATCGCTGGCGTCGGTTCGTGTTGGCCTGCGCCTCGCGCTCGTCGCGAGCGCTCGCGGATTCGTCCGCGTCGGTCGCCGCGCCGTCGGACACCGTGTTGGTTTCACCTGTCGTGCTCATCGTTCCAGTCTCGCACGCGTGCCGCGCCGGCGCCGGGAGGGCGGCTCGCTCAGCCGACGGGCTCGAGCTGGACGACGAGGGGCCGGTGGTCGCTGCCCGACCCGTCGAGCGAGCGCAGCACGATCGATCCCGTCGCCTTCCAGTTGGGTGTCGAGAGAACATGATCGATCGGTGCACCGGCGAGCGCGGGAAGGTCGGTCGTCCACGTTCCCACTCCGCCGTTTCCGGATTCGGATGCCGCATCGTGGCAGTACCCGAGTGTTCCGCCGTCGACACCGAGCCGTGCCATGTGGTCGATCGTCGCGTTGAAGTCGCCCGCCATGATCACGTTGCCCGTGGCACACTGGTCGGCCAGCCACCGGAGATCCTCGCGCCAGCGCTCCATATCGTCCTGCCGCGGGGCCACGGCGTGGACCGCGACCACGATCGGTCCCTCGCCGTCGACCGGCATGGCGACGGCGCTCGGGAGGATCGCCGTGTTGCTCGAGCCGTCCTGCGACGACTCGATGATCGAGTAGTCGCCGAGCTCGGGGGAGATCAGGAGTGTCGTGGATCGGGCATCCCAGGTGTCCACGCCCACGTTGAACTCGACGTGGTGCGCCCACATGGGTCGCCCGAGTTCGCGCATGGCAACGGCGATCTGCTCCCCGGTCTCGATCGTCGTTTCGGGGAGCGAGATGATGTCCGCCTGCATCGCGACGGCAGTCTGCGCCACGGATACGGGATCCGTCGCCTCGCCGGCTGTATTCCAGGTCATGACGCGCACGCTCGTCTCCGTTTCGGCGGGGAGCTCGGTGGTGCCGATTCCCCGCGTCGCGACGATCGCGCCGTTGCCGAGCGTCCCGACGATCGCGATCAAGGCCATCGAGAGGGCGAACCCTCGGAGGGGCCGGGCGATCGCGAGAAGCAGCATCAGGATCGTGGCGATCGCGAAGGCGACGGCGACGAGCGACCGGAAGGCCACGATCTGAACGATCGGGAACGTCTGCTCGACACGGAAGAACGAGGGCCAGGTCAGCACCGCTGTCGCGATCGCGAACAGCACGGCGATGAGGATCCCGAGCACACGCAGCACGCTCCGACTCTAGAAGCTGAGGCTGGGAGAACGACCCACGCGAGGCCCCCAGCCGGCTCCCGCTCCGCTCCGCATCAACGTGCGGGGTACGCTCATGGGGTGAGCGGGCAGTGGCGAGTCGAGCGGCGATTCGAGGGGCCGAGCGACCTGCACCTCCACTCGCTGAGATCCGACGGCACCGAACCTCCCGAGACCGTCGTGCGCGCGGCGCACCGGTACGGACTCCGCACGATCGCGCTGACCGACCACGACACGACCGCCGGCTGGGCCGAGGCCGCCGAGGCCACCGCGTCGCTCGGCATGACCCTCTTGCCGGGCATGGAGTTGAGCGCCAAGCACGGGTGGCGAAGCGTCCACCTCCTCGCGTACCTCTTCGACCCCGATAACGCGGCTCTGCGGGCCGAGATGGAACGCGTTCGTACAGACCGGATGGGTCGGGCCGAGCGGATCGTCCGCAACATCGCGCGCGACTACGACCTGTCGTGGGCGGACGTCGTCGCCCAGACATCCGACGGCGCGACCGTGGGCCGCCCGCACATCGCCGATGCGCTGGTCGCGCGCGGGCTGGCCATCGATCGGTCCGCGGCGTTCGAGGGCATCCTGCATCCGCGCGAGGGGTATTACGAGGGACACTACGCCCCCGATCCGCTCACCGCCGTGCGCCTGGTCGTTGCCGCCGGGGGTGTGCCGATCGTCGCGCATCCGACTCCCGCCGGGCGGGGACGGATGATGCCGGTTCCGTATCTCGAAGAACTCATCGACGCGGGGTTGGCCGGGTTCGAACTCGATCATCGCGAGAACACGCCGGAGGGTGTCGCCGTGCTGCGTGAGATCGTCGCGCGGCGTGACCTGATCGTCACCGGCTCAAGCGACTATCACGGCCTCGGCAAGCCGAACCTGCCGGGCGAGAACACGACCTCGGACGACATGGTCGAGCGCATCATCGCGCTCGGCACCGGTGTCGCGCCCGTCTACCCCTGAGAGTCCCGCTCGCCTGGCACAAATCGGGGTTCGCGGACGGCGGGCGGCCCGATTTCTGCCGGGGGAGCGGTGCGAGGGCCGAATGTCGGGGGCGAAACGCCTCGCGGCCCCCACCCCGGGAGAGGGGTGAGGGCCGCGAGGGTCGTGTCAGGTGCTGGTCAGGCGATCAGGAGAGCGCCTTGGTCTTGATCTGGTCGTACTCGGCCTGCGTGATCGTGCCGGCGTCGAGGAGCGACTTGGCCTTGGCGATCTCGTCGGCCGGGCTCGTTCCGGCGGCGTGCTTGATGTAGTCCTGCTGCGCGCGGTGGATGGCTTCCGCCTGCGCCGCGCCTCGCTCACTCATCCCCTTGCCGCGGGCAATGAGGTACACGAGCGCGCCGATCCAGGTGAAGACGAGGAGGAAGACGATCCACAGGGCCTTCCACCAGCCGCTGAGCTTGTGGTCGCGGAACAGGTCACTGATGATCGAGAACAGCACCATCAGGTAGGCGAAGAAGATGAAGATAGCCAGGAACCACCAGATGATGTCCCAGAAGGAGCCCCAGAAACCCTGGTACTCGTAGCCGGACGTGGTGACGGCTTCGGTGAAGATGCGCACGGGTGTGCCTTTCAATCGGATGATCGGCGCCTGAGGGCGCCACCGCTCAAGATAGCGGTTGGCGCCGTCCCGCGGGGCTCAATCTGATCCAGACGCGCCGGTGTTTACGCGGTGGGGGCGCTGGGTGCGCCAGAGGAGCCACCCGAGCGACGACGCCGACGACGGCGCGACGGTGCGGGGCGTCCATCGTGGTGCTCGCTGCCACCGCCATCGTGCGTTCCGCCCCCCTCGGTGCGGGGGGCATCGGATGCGGCGACAGCGCTCTCGGTCGGCGCGGTGGTGGCGGCCGAGGTCGTTCGTTCTGCGCCATCACCGGAGCGCGAACGCGAACGTGAACGGCGGGGGCGATCACCGGACGGCGCCGAGCCCGAACGCTCACGCGCGGGCTCCTGCGTCTTGACGGTCTGCGTGCGCGGCGCCGTGGTCAGACGACCCTTCGTGCCGGCCGGGATGTCGAGGTCGGTGAACAGGTGCGGGCTCGACGAGTACGTCTCGGTCGGCTCGGGCTGACCGAACTCCAGCGCCCGGTTGATGAGCGCCCACTTGTGCAGATCGTCCCAGTCGACGAACGTCACGGCGATGCCGGTCTTGCCCGCGCGACCGGTACGGCCGGCGCGGTGGAGGTAGGTCTTCTCGTCATCGGGGATGGTGTGGTTGATGACGTGCGTGACGTCGTCGACGTCGATGCCGCGCGCGGCGACGTCGGTGGCGATCAAGACATCCTTCTTGCCCGCCTTGAACGCCGCCATCGAACGCTCGCGCGCTTCCTGGCTCATGTCGCCGTGCACGGAGGCGGTGTTGAAGCCGCGATCGCCGAGCTCGTCCGACAGGCGCTGCGCGGCGCGCTTGGTGCGCGTGAAGATCACGGTCTTGCCGCGGCCATCCGACTGCAGGATGCGGGCGATGACCTCGTCCTTGTCGAGCGAGTGAGCGCGGTAGACGAGGTGCTTGATGTTGGCCTGCGTGAGGCCCTCATCGGGGTCCGTCGCGCGGATGTGGATGGGGTTCGTCATGAAGCGACGCGCCAGGGCCACGATCGGGCCGGGCATCGTCGCCGAGAAGAGCTGCGTGTGACGGATCTGCGAGACCTTCGTGATGATCTTCTCGATGTCGGGCAGGAAGCCGAGGTCGAGCATCTTGTCGGCCTCGTCCAGCACGACCTCGGTCGCGTTCGAGAGGTTGAGCAGGCGCTGGTTGTTGAGGTCGATCAGGCGTCCGGGGGTGCCGACGACGATCTGAGCGCCGGCCTTCAACTGGTCGATCTGACCCTCGTACGCCTTGCCGCCGTAGATCGCCACGACGCTCGTCGAGCGGTTCGAGGTGAGCATGTCCATGTCCTCGTAGACCTGGACGGCCAGTTCGCGGGTCGGGACGACGATGAGGGCCTTGACGCCCGGGGAGGGGTCGAGTCCCAGGCGCTGGACGACGGGGATGCCGAAGCCGAAGGTCTTTCCGGTGCCCGTCTTGGCCTGCCCGATGATGTCCTGACCGGGGAGCCCGAGGGGGATCGTCTGCTCCTGGATGGGAAAGGCATCCACGATGCCCTTCTTCGCGAGGGCTTCGACGATGTCTTGATCGACACCGAGTTCGGCGAAGGTCGTCACAATATGAGCCTGTCCGGCAGTGAGATGCTGCCTGGGTGCTTGCCCCAGTGGGGCAGAAGGGATACCACGCCCTTCACTCAGCCACAGGCGCGGGGTCCCGATCCGACGCCGGGACGACGCCCAGCCTACCCGAGGGCCCGCGACGCGCCTCTTCCGCCACTCCCGGCGCTTGCCCGGGCGCCCGTGCGCCCCCGCGGCTAGGCTGATCCCGTGTTCAATTGGTTGCGCCGTCGGCGCACGCCGCGTCGCGTGCTGACCCTCCGGTCCCGGGGTGAGTCCTCCGGCACGACCCGGGTCGATTTCTCCGAACTCGCACCGGATGTGCAGACCTTCCTGGGCCAGGCGGCCTATTTGCAGCTGGGATATTTCGAGACGCTCACGCAGCTGATCACCTCGACGCCGGAGTTGGCGCAGAAAGAGGCGCTGTCGCGCGCGGCCGGTGCGGCGCTCACGAAGCACCAGGCGATCGTCTCGCTCATCCGCGATCGGAATGAAGACCCCACGACCGTGATGCTGCCCTTCCGTGAGCAGCTCGATGCGTTTCGTCGCGTCACGAGCGGCGATCGTGCGATGGAGACGCTGCTGAGCGTGCACCTGACCGCAGGGCTCCTCGACGATTTCTACCACGCGCTCGCCTCGACCTACGGGGATACCGGGCGACGAGTATCCGTCATCCTCGAAGCCGACGATGATCGTGGCGCGATCGTCGAGATCATCGGAGCGACGATCGCGAGCGATGAGGAATGGCGTTCGCTGCTGTCGATGTGGGGGCGGCGCCTGGTCGGAGACACCCTGCTCGTCGCGCGGGCGGCGCTGACGACATCCGTCGGTCTCGATCGTGCCGCCGAAGAGAAGGTCGAGCCGGTGTTCACCGAACTCATGGCCGCGCACTCGCGACGGATGGATGCGGTCGGCCTCAACGCTTGAGCGCGGCCGCGGGCCTCTCAGACGAGCTTGAGACGGATGCGCTCGCGCTCATCGCGCGCGACGCGGGCGCGCGAGACCACCACGAGCACGATCCCGGTCACGGCGGCCGGGATGAGGATCGACGCGACCCACAGCCAGGGGTTGCTCTCGGCCAGGCCGAGCCAGGTGAGGCTCGTATAGATCACGGCAGCGATTGCCGCGTCCAGCAGAGGAGCGAGCGCAACGCCGCGTGCCGGACGCAACGGGAGGGCGAGGTGCAGTGCCAACCCGATCGCAACGGCCGCGACCAGCGCGAGGACGATCAGCATGTCAGCCGACGAAACCGATGCGGCGTGCCTCTTCGGTGCCGAGCTCGACGTACGCGAGGGAGGCCGTGGGAACGATGTAGGAATTGCCCTTGGAGTCGGCGAAAGATACGTGCGAAGCGGATGCGTCGAGTGCCTTCGCGACGGATGCGCGGACGGTCTCGGCGGATTCCGACGTCTCGAAGTTCAGCTCACGGCCGGTGTTGGCGATGCCGATGCGAATCTCCACGGGTGACTGCCTCTCTGCTCTTCGGGCGCGACGCCCGTCTGCTCTGAAACTCTACGACACGGGTGGGACGGGGCCGCCCGGCTGGGTCACGCTGAGGGCGAACGCCCGCCTTCGTGCCGCGCGCGGCGGTCGGGCGGTCGGTGTCGGGAGCCCGCGTTAGCGTGGGGGGATGAGCATGCATGGTGGCGGGGTGGGCGACCTCGACGAGGCGCAGACCGCCGTCATGATGTTGCCGCCGGATGCCTCGGGCGTCGTCATCGGGGCGCCCGGCACCGGCAAGACCGAGGCGCTGATCGCGCGTGTGGCGCGGCTGCTCACCTCAGCGAGCGTGGGTGTCGACGAGGTTCTCGTCCTCACACCCACCCGCCAGACCGCCACCGCGCTGCGCGACCGGCTCGCGCTCGTGGGGGGCATGGCAACCCCGGGGCCCCTCGCCCGGTCGATGGCTTCTTTCGCGTTCCAGCTCGTGCGTGCCGTGTCGGTGCAGGGCGGTGGTGAACCCCCGCGTCTGCTCACCGCGCCGGATCAGGACCGCATCATCGCCGAGCTGCTCGCGGGGGATGAACGGGATGCCGAGCGCGGCATCTCGCGATGGCCCGCGTCCCTCGGTCCGGCGGTGCGGGCATCGCGCACGTTCCGTGCCGAACTCCGTGCGCTCCTCGCCGAGTGCACGGAGCGCAGCATCGGTCCCGCCGAGCTGGCGGCGGCGGGACGTCGGCTCGGGCGCGAGGCGTGGGTGGGTGCGGCGGAGTTCTTGACCGATTACCGATTCACGGTGGGCGCGATGCGCTCCGATCACCGCGATCCGGCCGAACTGTTGCGTGAGGCAGCGGCGATCCTCGCGACGGCGCCCCCGGGTGCGGCGGGAGAGGCGCTGCTCGGCCCCCCGGCACGACTGCGTGCCGTACTCGTCGACGATGCTCAAGAGCTCACGCGCGGGGGGATTTCGATGCTTCGGGGCCTACGGGCACGTGGCGTCGCGGTACTGGCCTTCGGCGACCCGGACATCGGGTCCGGTTCGTTTCGCGGCGCCTCGCCCGAGTTGTTCGCGCGGCTCTGCGACGCCCTCGGCACGCTGCACGTGTTGGACGATCAGCACCGGTCGACCCCGACGCTGACACGGATTGCGCGCGAGGTGACGTCCGCGATCGGGGCGTCCGGACGCATCGAACATCGTCGGGCGCCGGGGCCCGAACTCCCGCCGGATGCCCGCGTGCGGACGATCATCGCGCCTTCGCCGCACGAAGAGATCGATCGCATCGCGCGGGTGTTGCGGGAGTGGCACATCGTCGAAGAGGTCCCGTGGTCGGCGCTCGCGGTGGTGGCCCATGACACCCGGCAGGTCGGGGAGCTCGAGGCCGAACTGGCCGCGCGAGAGGTGCCGACCCGTTCGTCCAGCCTGCCGCGGCCGCTCGGCAGCGAGGGTGTCGTGCGCGATCTCGTGCAGCTCGTGCGGCTCGGCATGAGTGCTCCCGAAACGCGGGATTCTGAAGCGCTGGCAGCGGCTTTGCTCTCCCCCTTCGGGGGGCTCGACGCGGTCGGACTCCGGCGACTTCGCGCGCGTCTGCGACATGCGGAACTCGCCGACGGCGGCACCCGCCCGGCCCGCGAGCTGCTACACGAGGCCATGGCGAACCCCCTCGATCTTGTCCTGCTCGACACGCCCGAGGCCCGAGCGGCCGAGCGCCTGGCCACGACGCTGCGCGTGCTGCATGACGACGCCCAGCGCGGCGCGACGGTGCACGATCTGCTGTGGGTCGCGTGGGATCGTGCGCGGGATGGCGGGGGGCGCCCGCTTGCTCGTGTGTGGCACGAACTCGCCGCGACACCTGGCACGCTGTCGGCCGAAAGCGGCCACGCGCTCGACGCGCTGGTCGCGCTGTTCGATGCCGCGAAGCGTTTTGTCGAGACATCCCCGAATGAGGCCCCCGAGGCGTTCCTCCGTCGCATGGTCGACAGCGAGGTGCCCGAAGACATGCTGACGTCGCCGGATGTCGCCGAGACGGTTTCCTTGCTCACGCCGGCGGCGGCGCTGGGCACGCAGTTCGAGGGGATCGTCATCGCGGGCGTTCAAGACGGCGTGTGGCCGAACGTGCGCCTGCGCGGTGGTTTGCTCGACACCTGGCGGCTGGGCGATGTGGCGGGAATGGCGGATGCCGGGGGAGCGGATGCTACGGACGGCTCCCCGGGGCCCGGGGCGACGGACACGCTCGATCGGCGCCGTGCGGTGCTCCACGACGAGCTGCGGCTGCTCGTCCGCGCCGTGTCTCGAGCGCGCACCCGCCTCGCGGTGACAGCAGTCGACGACGATGATCGTGGCCCGAGCCCGCTGTTGAGCTTCTTCCCCGAACCCGACGACGTGGACGATGCGTCCGGTGCCGCGGATCATCCGCTGACTCTTCGCGGACTCGTGGCCCAGCATCGGCGTGCGCTCACAACGCCCGTCGCGCCCGCCCCGGTGCGCGCGCACGCGACCGGTCAACTCGTCGTACTCGCCCGCGCGGGCGTGCCCGGGGCGGCGCCGCACCAGTGGTACGGGATGGCCGAAGCATCCTCGACCGGCCCTCTGCGCGATCCGAACCGTTCGCCGGTGCACGTCTCGCCGTCGAAGCTCGACGCGTTCGACGCATGCGGGCTGGACTGGGCGATCCGCGCCCTCGGCGGGGACACACGTTCGTGGTCGGCGGGGGTCGGAACGATCCTGCACGCGGCCATGGAAGAGGTGCCGAGCGGCGACCGCGATGCCCTGCAGGCCGTCGTCGACGGGCGCTGGGGTGAACTCGACTTCGAGGCGCCGTGGATGTCCCGCAAGGAGCACGCGTGGGCGGGTCTGCTCGTGGACCGACTGCACGCGTACCTCGAGCGCTTCCACCGCGAAGAGGGTCGTGCCATCGGTGCCGAGGCGCGTTTCCGCCTCGCGATCGACATGGACTCCGCGGCGAGCGCCGCAGAGGGTGGGGAGGTGGCGCCGGATGTCTGGGCCATCCGTGACGGCGATCCTCATCCCGACGCGGAACCGAACATCCCGGAGGGCCGCAGGCTGGCGCTGCTCAGCGGCTCGGTCGACCGTATCGAGGTCTATCCGCCCGCCCGCGGCGAATCCCTCGACGTCGCGGAAGGGGGCGGTTCGGAGCGGGTTGTCGTCGTCGACCTCAAGACGGGGCGCTCGGAAGACAAGGTCACCGACGAGAAGGTCGCCGAAGATGCCCAGCTCGCGGCCTACCAACTCGCTCTGCTCGAGGGGTTGCTGCCCGGCGCCGATCCGACGGCCAACGCGGGCGCCCGCCTGCTCGTCCTCTCGAAGACCCTGAAGAACACGCACTACCGCCTCGCGCGTCAAGCCCCCATGGATGCCGCGCGTCGGACGTCGTTCCTGCGCACCATCATCGACGTGGCCGAGGGGATGTCCTCCGAGCGGTTCGATGCGAACCTCGACACACATTGCACAACGGATCGCTTCGCCGTGTGCCGCATCCACACGATCAAGGCGGTGTCGGCCTCGTGAGTGCGATCGTGTCGGCTGACCCGGCATCCTCCTCCGCGCGAAGCACCGAATGGCCGGGCCGGCTGGGCCTCTCGGCCCCGGTTCTTTCGGCGACCCTCGGCCTGCCCGACCCGACGCCCGATCAGCGCGCCGTGATCGAGGCGCCGCCGAGCCCCGCGCTCGTCGTGGCCGGTGCGGGCAGCGGCAAGACCGAGACGATGTCGGGCCGGGTCGTCTGGCTCGTCGCGAATGGCCACGTGCGGCGCGACGAGGTGCTCGGGCTGACGTTCACCCGCAAGGCGGCCGGCGAGTTGGCCGAGCGGATCGAGCAGCGGCTGGCGGGCATCGACGAGTTCGGTCGGCGCGGGCTGCTGCCGCACCTCGAGGCCCTCGCCGCGGACGGAACCCTCGCGGCGTTCTGGGCGAGGGCGGGCGCACTGTCGCCTCGCGCGCGACGCGCCGAGCTGATCGCATTCGTCGACGACCTCGCCGAGTCGCTCGGGGCGGTGCCGCCGGAGCAGGATGTGGCGGGCGAGGCCCTGTTGTCGCGGCCCCGCGTGTCGACCTACAACGCGTTCGCCGACGCGATCGTGCGCGAGCACGGGCCGCGGATCGGGCGCGACCCGGACGCTGCGCTCATGAGTCAGTCCGGCTCGTGGCTGCTCGCACGGCGGGTCGTGGTTGCATCCGAGGACGAGCGACTCTCCGAGCGCGGTGAGGCCTTCGCGAGTGTCGTCGATGCCGTGCACCGCCTTGCCGGTGAGCTGCTCGACAACCGCGCCGACGCCGAGAGCGTGGCTCGTTTCGGCGAAGAATGGGCGACGGCGCTCGAACCTGTGACGAACCCGGCGCTCGCCAATCCCGGAGACATCGAGAAGTTCCACGCCGCGATGAGCGGGCTACCCGTTCTCGTGGGCCTCGTGAACGACTACGCCACGCGCAAGCGCGCGGAGGACACCCTGGACTTCGCCGATCAGGTCGCCGGCGCGCTCGAGATCATCGAGCGCGCGCCCGAGGTTGCCGACCAGCTTCGCGAGCAGTACCGCGTCGTGCTGCTCGACGAATATCAGGACACCTCCGTCATCCAGACCCGGCTGCTCGCCGAGGTCTTCCGCGACTCCGCCGTCATGGCCGTCGGTGACCCCAATCAGTCGATTTACGGATGGCGCGGCGCGTCCGCGGACAATCTCGGCGCCTTCCCGGGGGCCTTCGCGCACGGCACCGCCTGCGGGCGATTCAGCCTGATGGTCAGCTGGCGAAATGACCTCAACATCCTGACCGCCGCAAACCGGCTCGTGGCGGGAGCGGAGCATCGTGGGGTGCCGGTCGGCGCTTTGGATGCGCGACCCGGTGCCGCGGAGGGACGGGTCGAGTGTCGATTCGAGAAGACGATCGACGACGAAGCGGATGCGGTCGCGCGCTGGTTTGTCGAGGCACGCGCGCGGCATGAGCTCGTACAGGCGGACTCGGCCAGTCCCCGCGCTCACTCCGGCGCCGTGCTGTTCCGGACCAAGCGCCACATGAATGCGTTCGCCGAGGCGTTGGCGCGGCATGACGTGCCGCATCGCATCCTCGGGCTCGGCGGGCTCCTGACGACCCCCGAAGTCGTCGATGTCGTCGCCGCACTCCGGGTCGTCCATGATCCCTCGCAGGGATCGTCGCTGATCCGTTTGCTGTCGGGCCCCCGCTTCGCGATCGGCGTGGCCGACCTCGCCGCGCTGCACGCCCTGGCGGATGTGCTCGCGAGACGCGACGGTGCGCTCGTGCCGCTCCCGGCCGAACTGGCGGCACGAGTACGCGGATCGGCCGGCGCCGACGAACAACCATCGCTCGTCGATGCGCTCGAGTTCGTCCGCACGGTGCGCGACGACTACCGCCTCCTCGCCGACATCACGCCCTCGGGGCGCGCTCGCCTGCGCGAGGCGGGCGAGATGCTCGGGCGGTTGCGGCGAGCCGTGGCCCAGCCGATCCCCGATCTGATCCGCACGATCGAGCTCGAGCTGCGCCTCGATATCGAGCTGGCGGCGAACGAGACGCGCGGGCCCGCCCGCGTCGCCTCGGCGCAGCTCCGTGCTTTTCTCGATGAGGTGCGCGCGTTCCTGACGGCCGATGAGCGCGGCTCGATCAGCAGTCTGCTCGCCTGGCTCGATCACGCGGAAGAGACCGATGAGCTCATGCCGCGTCCGGAGCCTCCCCAGCCGGGGGTCGTGCAGCTGCTGACCGTGCACGGCTCGAAGGGCCTGGAGTGGGACGCGGTGGCCGTCGTCCGTCTCGTGCAGGACGAGCTGCCCAAGGCCCCACGCTCGGTTGCCGGATGGCTCGGCTTCGGCGTCCTGCCCTCTGCGTTCCGCGGCGACCGGGATGCGCTGCCCGTGCTGGACTGGCGCCCGGGCGCAGATCCCGACCGATCCGCATTGCGGAAGGCCATCGCCGCCTATCGCGACGGGGTGCGCGATCACCAGAAGGCCGAGGAGCGGCGCCTGGCTTATGTCGCCGTCACGCGGGCCCGCTCGGACCTGCTGCTGACGGGCTCGCAGTGGGGTGGGCAGAGCAAACCGCGCAACGTTAGTCCGTACCTCGCCGAGATGGTGGAAGCGCTCGGGATGCCGCCGATCGAGGGCGCGGACCCGGGCGATAACCCGTACGACGAACGGGGTGGACAGGTGCTTTCGTGGCCGCTCGACCCGCTGGGTGCGCGGGGTCCCATCGTCCGCGCTGCCGCCGCGAGCGTCGACAACGCGGCAACGCGTGCCGACCCCGAACCGGATGAGCTGCTCGCGCGTCTGCTCGCCGAGCGCGACCTGCGTGCCCAGGGGCCGAGCCATGCGGCACCGACGCGCATCCCCGCATCCCGCTTCAAGGATTTCGTCACGGATTACTCGGAAACCGTTGCCGCCATCGCGCGTCCGATGCCCGAGCGGCCCTACCGGCAGACACGCCTCGGCACCCTGTTCCACTCGTGGGTCGAGCATCGGTCGGGGCGGAGTGGCGCGGGTGCGTCAACCGACGATGCGCTCTGGGAGCGCGATGACGATCCGACCGAATCCGAGGCATCCGCCGAAGACGCCGCTGACCTCGAGCGACTTCGTGTGAACTTCGAGCGGTCGGAGTGGGGGCCGCTGCAGCCGCTCGAGGTCGAAACCGAGATCGACTTCGCCCTGGCCGAGTCCGATGGCCCCGGCCGCGTCGTGATCTGCAAGCTCGATGCCGTCTACCGGCGCGACGATCGCGAGGGCCGCATCGAGATCGTGGACTGGAAGACGGGGCGTCCGCCGCGGACGGCCGCGGAGCGCGAGGAGCGGATGCTGCAGCTCGCCCTCTATCGAGTGGCCTATCACAAGGCCCGCGGCGTCCCCCTGGGCCAGATCGACGTCGCGCTGTATTACGTGGCCGACGATCTCATCCTGCGGGGAGACCGGCTCTACTCCGAGGCCGACCTCGCCCAGCGCTGGAAGGCGGCGCGCGAGGCCCGTGCTGCCTCGATCTCCTCATCCGGATCCGAGGGGTCCGCATCGGATCCGTCCCGTGCCGTCGGGCCTGCAGCGTCCGGCGACCCGGTGTCGCCTGCGGATGCAGCGCCGGGCGCGACGCCCGAGGACTGACGAAGTTCGCTCCAGCTGCTCACGTCGATCGGTGCGGTCTCCCTGTCGGTAACCGGGACAGCGGATGGTTCGCCCAGCGAAGACGACCGTTCCGCGCGCTCGCCATCGGCCGAAGACGCGTCGCGATCGCCCGGCTCGTGCTCGCGGGCCGCCGCGACGAACAGCGAAACCATCTCGGGGTCGTACGCGTCGGTCTGCATGGCGGTGCTGCCGTCGTCCGCCGCGCTCGCCTTCGTCACGGGAGTGTCTGCGAGGACGGCTATTGCGTCGTCCACCCCGACAACGGCGACCGGATCGAGCCGCGTGGCGGCATCGCCCAGTCCGTCGACGAGTGCGTCCAGCAGCACGACCGCGTCCTCCACGACGTCGTCACGGCGCTGTTCGTGGCCGTGCAGCAGCCACTTCGCGAACTCCAGTTCGGCATACAGCCGAGCGCGGGTGCGCAAGTCTGGATCGGGCGAACGGTGTGCCGAAGAGACGTATGCGGCGTAGACATCGTCGGAGGCATCCGGTGCGGCGGCCAGCCACTGCAGATCGACCGCCGGATCGCCGACGCTGAAACGGCTCCAGCCCAGCACGCCCGAAACGGTCGGAACGCCGTCTCGGTCTTCGTAGCGGAAGGACGATGCAACCGCGTCACCGAGAACAACGCACGGGTCGAATCGCCAGAGCGCCTCGTCCTCGGCCGCGCGGCGCCACCGTGTGGCGAGGGCGACGGGCAGCCGGCGCGTGGACGCGGCCCGTTCGACGAGAGCGACGACCGACTCGCGCACCTCGTCAGCGGTCTTGACGGGAAGTCCCTCGGCCCGAACAACCGATGCGGGCAGCGCGTGCAGGGCCGCGAGGGCGATGCCGATCGAGGTCGCCGCCCCCGGTCCGGCGGGCAGGTCGCCCGCCTCGACGCGATAGCCGGGGACGAGGTCGGTGAGGAGGGCCCGACCCTCGGCGAGCGCGACCTCGCCGAGCGGACGCGGCGCCGCGAAGGGCAGCAGGGCTCGGGCGCCCGGGGTCAGGGCGCGCAGGGCCAACGCCTCGGTGGCGAGGTCGCTGGCGGCGGATGAATCCACCGGTGCGCGCACGACGACGTGCGATCCGTCATCCAGTCCGACGACGGCGCTGTCGTAGCGTCCACCCTCGCCTGTGGAGAGGGCAGCCGTCGAGACGATCGCGGCCTCGGGCAGGGCTGCGCTCACCGACGCGGCTAAAGTGAGGGGGGAGCCAGTCATGCCCCCAGGGTAGGTCTGTCCTCGCACGCACTACCCGCGCCACGCCCGCGAAAGAGGTCTTCCATGACGGTCCCGGGCCTGCCCAGGGTGATCACGCCCCCGGTCTCGGCGATCGACCGCTCGGCGATCGACCGCGACCTTGCCGACGGTCTCGCTGTTCTTGCGGCCGAGCCCGGTTCCCGCGTGTTGCTGCTGCGGCGGGGTCGCGCTCCGCTCGACGAGTCCGGTGTGATCGTGCTCGTTCCCGCGTCGGCGCTGGGCGCGGACGCCATCGTGGCGTTCCTCGGCCGCGATGCCAGGGGCCCCGTTCTGCTGGCGCTGCTCGAGGAAGAGGACGATGCACCGGTCGATCCCGCGGGTGGGTGGGCGGAGTTGCGCGAGGTGGGCGGCGCGCTCGGCTTCGAGGACGCCGCTTTCTTCGTCGAGGCGCTGTCGCTCGCTCGGTGGATCCGAGATGCCGCCTTCTGCCCCGCGTGCGGAACGCGTACCGAACTGCGAAATGCCGGATGGTCGAGGCACTGCCCGTCGTGCGGCCGCGAGCATTTCCCCCGCACCGACCCCGCCGTCATCGTCGCGGTCACGGATGGCACACGCTTGCTGCTCGGGTCGAACGCCGCCTGGCCGGAGGGGCGCTACTCGTGCTTCGCGGGTTTCGTCGAAGCGGGGGAGTCGGCCGAGGAGTCCCTGGTGCGTGAGATCGAGGAAGAGTCGGGCGTGCGTATCGCGGCGCTCGAATACGTCGGGTCCCAAGCCTGGCCGTACCCGCGTTCTCTGATGCTCGGGTACCTCGCCTCCACCGAGAACTCCGAGGCCGCGCGTCCTGACGGGTCGGAAATCGTGGATGTGCGGTGGTTCGAGCCCGACGAGATCGCCCGGGCGCTTGCCGGCGACGGCGATGTCACGCTGCCCGGACCGTCATCCATCTCCCGCGGACTCATCGAGCGCTGGCTCGAACGGGTCACGGAGCGATGACGGATGTCTCGGAGGGCGCCGAGCGTGCCCTGAACGACCTCGATGAGCATCAACGCGAGGCGGTGCTCGCCGTCCGCGGACCCGTCTGCGTGCTTGCGGGCGCGGGGTCCGGCAAGACGCGTGTGATCACGCACCGCATCGCCTACGGCGTCGATAGCGGGATGTATTCACCGCCGCGCGTGATGGCCGTGACCTTCACCACCCGCGCGGCCGGAGAGATGCGGGGGCGATTGCGGTCCCTCGGCATCGAGGGGGTCTCGGCGCGAACTTTCCACGCCGCCGCGCTCGCGCAGCTGAACTACTTCTGGCCGACGGTTGCGGGCGGGGAGTCCGCACCGCCGGTGCTGCCGAACAAGGTGCGCATGCTGTCGGATGCCGCGAGTCGCGTGCGTCTGACGCTCGACGGGGCGACGCTTCGCGACATGGCTTCCGAGATCGAATGGCGCAAGGTCACTCTCCGCACGATCGAGGACTATGCGCGCGCCGGCCGTCCGGGTCTCGGTCGCCTGAGCCCCGACGCGGTGGTCGGTCTACACGAGGCCTACGAAAAGCTCAAGGACGAGCGGCGCCAGCTCGACTTCGAAGACATCCTGCTCGCCTGCGCCGGCATGATCGAGTCCGAGCCGCGCGTGGCGCGTGCCGTCCGCGAGCAGTACCGCCACTTCACGGTGGATGAGTATCAGGATGTCTCTCCGCTCCAGGAGCGGCTGCTCTCCCTCTGGCTCGGCGACCGGGATGATCTCTGCGTGGTCGGCGACGCGAGCCAGACGATCTATTCGTTCGCCGGCGCCGACCCGCGCTTTCTGCTGGATTTCGAGCGTCACCACCCCGGTGCCCTGATGGTGCGCCTCGAGCGCAACTATCGTTCGGCACCGGCCGTTCTCGCGACGGCCAACGCGCTCATGCGCGGTCGTCCGGGCGCGCTCGAACTCGTGGCGGCGTC
The DNA here is from genome assembly GCF_054165885.1 of Microbacterium sp. HM-570. NCBI lineage: Bacteria > Bacillati > Actinomycetota > Actinomycetes > Micrococcales > Microbacteriaceae > Microbacterium > Microbacterium sp. HM-570. Next base: position 768,354 of record NZ_CM135111.1, on the reverse strand, counting down.
CGAACCCGCGCCAGACTTCACCTATGTCCCTGTTGACCCCTCGGAACGGGACACAAGTGAAGTCTCGCGCGTCGTGTCGGGAGGGGCGAGCGCGCAGGCCACGACCGCGATGCACCCCGACGACGACGCCGAGGCCGTGGCGGTCGCCCGCGACATCAAGCGACGACTCGACGCGGGCGAGACGGCCGAGGGCTTCGCCGTGCTCTATCGGGCTCATTCGCAGTCGGCGGCTCTGCAGCGCGCGCTAGCCGCCCAAGACATCGCCGCGAGCGTTCTGGGCGGCAAGCGGTTCTTCGAGCTGCCCGAGGTGCGCGACGCGGTCATGGTGCTCCGCGGCGAATCCGTCGCGGGCGGCTCGGGCGAACTCGTTCCGATCGTTCGCGATCTGCTGCGCTCTCGCGGGTACACCGAGACGCCGCCCCCGGCGGGCGGGGCGCTCCGTGACGCGTGGGAAGCGCGTGCGACTCTGCTGCGTCTGGCGGAGGATGCACCTCCGGGCACGACGCTGCGCGCTTTCACGGACGACCTCCAGGCCCGTGCGCGCGACCAGCACGATCCGGGGCTGCGCACCGTCACCCTGGCCACGATCCACGCGGCCAAGGGGCTCGAGTGGGATCACGTCCACGTGATCGGTTTGTCCGAGGGACTGTTGCCGATCTCGTACGCGCGCGGACTCGAGCAGATCGACGAGGAGCGCAGGTTGCTCTACGTCGCTCTCACGCGGGCACGGCGTTCTGTCTCGCTGTCGTGGTCCGCCGGGAACGGGAGAGCTGAGCGGGAGCCTTCGCGTTTCCTTCAGGAGCTCGGCACCCGCACTCATCGTGCGGCCGGTGCGCCTGCTGCCGCCGCTCGCCCGCCGCGTTCAGCGTCACCGAGCGCCCCTCCGCGGAACACGGGTCCGCGAGGGTCCTGACGAGGGCGGCAGCGCCCTCGTGAACGAGCTCGGGTGACGGCACGGGCGCACCAGCCGAGAGCAGCTGGAGCGCCAGCATGGGCCAGGCATCGTCCGCATCGCGGCGCTCGAGGTGTAGACACGTGAGACAGGCCGTCACGCCCGGCACGATCAGCGGCCCGATGACGATGCCGGCGCCGCCGACCACGACCGGAAGATGAACGCGGTCCGCGCGCAGGTGCGGCGCAGCACGCCGCGGATCGAGCACGTGCCGCGCGAGCATCACCACGACATCCGCCCCGGATGCCTCATCTCCGGTTCGATCGTGTTCGCCCGGATCGGCCTCTTCGATGACCGTCACCCGGTACGAGGATGTCTCGAGGGCCATGCGCATCGCGACGACGAGCGGGTCGCCCGAGCCGCCCCGTGGCGCCTCGAGCACAATCCCTCCGGGAGCACTCCGGCTTTCGAGATCGATCCGGAGGAGCGCCGAGCCCAGGCGTCCGAGAAAGGCGCGGACCTCGCGGGGATGAACGCGCTGCAGCTCCGCCCAGACCTCCACACCCGAATCGGGGAGCCCGCGCGTGAGCTCGAACAGGAGGCGCTCCTGCCACGGCGAGACATCCGTCAACCGTGACCGGGCATGTTCGCCGAGCTGCATCGTCGTCGCATCGCGCCAGAGCGGGGTGTGGGTCTGATCCAGACGGAGCATCACGGTCATCCCGCGATTGTGTCGTGTCCGGAGGTCGACGGCAGGGGATTCCACAGGTCGGGGCAGAGGCCCGGGCTCAGCCGCCCCTGTGGAGGACGGACGGTGTCAGCGCACCGGTCCGTCAGGCGCTCCGCCGCCGACCGCGGACTCGCCGTCCTCGTCCGAACCGGAGTCCCCGCCCGCGTCCTGATCCGCCCGCGGGTCGGACGACTCCTCGCCGGCGAGGATCCGGGCGATCGCGTCGTCGAGCTCATCGAGTTCCGTCTCGGGGGCGTCATCGCCGAGAGCGCGCCGGCGAAGGCTCTCGGTGATCCGCGACGGGTCGTCGATGTCCTCGGAACTGGGCATGAAGTCGGCGTAGTCCCACAGCGAATCGCGGGCTTCGACACCCACGGCCTCGGTGATCGCGCGCCACATGGCGGCCGCTTCGCGCAGACGTCGGGGCCGCAACTCCAGCCCGACGAGCGACGCGAGCGCCTGTTCGGCGGGCCCGCCCGCGGCGCGGCGTCGGCGGACGGTCTCGGCAATGGCCGCGGCCTTGGGCAAGCGCGCGGTCGCGTCCTCGGTGACGACGTCGACCCACCCCTCCACCGTCGCGAGGAGGCTCTCGAGGCGCGCGAGCGCCGCCCGTTGGGCCTCGGTGTGCTCGGGCAGCAGAGCGCCGCTTTCGAGCGCGGTGCGCAGCTCGTCCGGGCGGGAGGGGTCGAATCGGGACGCGAGGTCTTCGAGAGCATCGGTGTCGACATCGATCCCGCGCGCAAACTCGGTGACCTGCGAGAGCACATGCAGGCGCAACCACTTCGCGTGCCGGAAGAGGCGGGCGTGCGCGAGCTCGCGCACGGCGACCGCCAGAGCGAGCTGATCGTCCGCGATGTCGAGGTCGCGGCCGAAGTCGGCGAAGTTCTGCGGCAGGATGGCTGCTTCGCCGGCGGGCATCACGGGGATGCCCACGTCGCCGCCGCTGATTACCTCGGTCGAGAGCTGCCCGACGACCTGGCCGAGCTGGGTCGCGAAGAGCGATCCACCGAGCGAGCGCATGACCTTGCCCGCGCCCTGGAGGAGCGGCTGGAGCTCTTCCGGTGCGTGCTCTGCAAGCGTGCGGGTCAAGGCATCCGTGATGCTCGTCGCGACGGGTTCGGCGAACTCCTGCCAGACGGGCAGGGTCGCGCTCACCCATTCGGCGCGCGTGATGATGCGGGGGGTCTGTGCGAGTTCGGAGATGACGGTCGCTTCGCTCAGCCACAGATTCGCGAGCGTCAGCGCGCCGTCCAGATCGACGCGGTCACCGTCGGTCACGCTCAGCCCGCCGGTGCGAGCGAGCTGCAGGGCCTGCTGCTCCGCAACACCCCAAGGGATGCCCTCTCCGGCCGCCATCGCGCCGCGCAGTTGCTGCTGGACCATTGCCATCATGGCGGGGTCCAGCGGCATGCCGGTCAGCCGCTCGAACTGCGCCGGATCGATCTGTCCGCCGCCTCCGAGCATGCGCCGCAGAAGCTCTTCGAAGTCGTCCTCGGGGTTCTCGTCGCCAGGCACTTCAGCCGCCTCTCAGCGTCGTTCGGGTGGGTGGTTCTACGCTAGTCGCAGCCGACTGCGGCCCCGCCGGGGTTGAGCCGGCATCGCTTACGCCGTTCGCGAACGGCGCCCGAAGTCCCGTTCCGTCCTGCGGAGCGAAGAAAGGTCCCACCGTGGCGCTGTTCGACGAAGACGTCCGGGTCGTGCCCGCGCAGCGACCGCCCCTGCGGCGTTCCACAAGGATCGGCATCATCTCGCTCGCGATCGCCCTGGTATGCCTGGCGACGCTGACGTTCCTGCCCACGGGGTACGTGATCCAGCAGCCCGGCCCGGTCTACAACACGCTCGGTACGGCGACGGGCGCGGATGGCGCGGCCGTTCCGCTCATCGAGGTCGAAGGCGCGGAGACGTTCGAGACGACGGGCGCTCTGGACCTGACGACCGTCCAGGTCGTGGGCAACCGCGAGCGGACGCCCACGTGGCTCGAGCTCATGGGCGCCTGGTTCGACCGTTCTCGCGCGGTCGTGCCGCTCGACTCCGTATTCCCGGCGGGTCAGACCAGCGAACAGCGCTCCGAGCAGAACGCGCAGCTCATGGTCGACTCGCAGCACGAGGCCACGGTCGCGGCACTTCGCGAGCTGGGGTACCAGGTCGACTCGCGGGTGCGGATCCACTCGCTTCCCGAGGGGTCACCCGCGGAGGGTGTGCTCGAGCCGGACGACATCGTCCTCGCGGCGGAAGGGCAGGTCGTGAGTGACGTCACGGAGCTGCGAGACATCATCCAAGAGACGGAGGGCGCGCCCGTCGCGCTCACGATCGAGCGCGACGGTGCGCAGGCAACGGTCGACGTCACCCCCGTCTTCAACGAGAACGACTCGACCTACCAGGTGGGCGTGTCGACGATCGTCGACTACGACTTCCCGGTTGAGGTCACGATCCAGCTCGACAACGTGGGCGGCCCCAGCGCCGGCCTGATGTTCGCCCTCGGCATCATCGACACGATGACCGCGGGCGAACTCAACGGGGGACTGCAGATCGCGGGCACGGGCACCATCACCGCAGACGGCGTCGTCGGACCGATCGGTGGTATCCGACAGAAGCTCTACGGGGCGCGGGGTGCGGGGGCGGAGTTCTTCCTCGCACCGGAGGCGAACTGCGACGAGGTCGTGGGACACATTCCCTCGGGTCTACGTGTCTTCTCCGTCGCCGACCTGGACGACGCCATCACCGCGCTCGACGCCATCCGCGACGGCGGCGACCTCGACGCCGTTCCCGCCTGCGCGGCGCCGTAGGGCCATAAGAGCGGCGCCCGAGGGCGCGTCGAGAGCCGCCGTAACCGAAACGTGGCCGGTTACCCGGTGTTTTCCCGGGCGCCGGGCGGACGTCGCGGAAAACCGGGCGCCTAGACTGGTGGGGTGACCACGACTTCCCCGAAGCCAGCGGCCCCCAACACCACACGACGCGTTGTGACCATCTCCTTGGTCATCATCGCCGTACTGCTTGTCGGGTTCTTCATCTTCGCTTCCCTGTACGCAGACTTCATGTGGTACCAGCAGCTCGGGTTCGACTCGGTCCTGGTGACACAATGGCTCGCCCGCGCGACGATGTTCGTCATCGGATTCCTCGCGATGGCCGTTCCCGTCTGGCTGACGATTCAGCTCGCCTACCGGCTCCGACCGGTTTATGCGCGACTGTCGAGCCAGCTCGATCGCTACCAAGAGGTCGTCGAACCGCTCCGTCGCCTGGCGATGTGGGGGATCCCCGTCTTCTTCGGTTTCTTCGCGGGCTTCTCGACGTCCACGCAGTGGGAGACCGTGTGGCTGTGGGTCAACGGCGTCACGACCGAGACGACCGACCCGCAGTTCGGTCTGGACATCGGTTTCTATCTGTTCGCGATGCCCTTCTACAGCGCCGCGCTCGGGTTCATCTCCGCCGTTCTGCTGATTTGCCTAGGCCTCACGGGTGTCGTGTCCTACCTCTACGGCTCGGTCCGTGTCGGTCAGCGCGAAGGTGGGCGATGGGAGCTGCGGATCTCGAAGTCCGCGCGTATCCAGCTTGCGATCCTCGCCGGCCTGTACCTCGTCGTCCAGGCTGCGAGCCTGTGGCTCGACCGCTACAAGACGCTGAGCGAGACGGGTGACCTGATCACGGGACCCGGATACACCGGTGTCAACGCCGTCATCCCCGGCCAGGCGATCCTCGCCGGCATCGCCATCTTCGTCGCGCTGCTCTTCTTCGTCACGGCTGTCATCGGCCGCTGGCGCTTCCCGCTCATCGGTACCGCGCTCTTGATCGTCTCGGCGATCGTCGTGGGCGTCGGCTACCCGTGGATCGTCGATCGTTTCCAGGTCGCGCCGAATGAGTTCTCGCTCGAGGAGCAGTACATCGAGCGAAACCTCGAGATGACGAAGGTCGCTTACGGCATCGATGGTCTCGAAAAGACTGAGACGACCGCCGTGACGAATGCCGAGCCCGGCGCCCTTCGCGAGGATGCGCAGACCACCGCATCCATCCGCATCATGGACCCCGCGATCATCAGCCCGACGGTGCGCCAGCTCGAGCAGTTCCGGGCCTACTACCAGTTCACCGACCCGCTCGATGTCGACCGCTACGAGATCGACGGAGAGTCTCAGGACACCGTCGTGTCGGTCCGTGAACTCGACATGGAAGCTCTGGGCACCGCCGGTACGTGGCAGAACCGCACCGTCGTGTACACGCACGGCTACGGCCTCGTCGTCGCCGCGGGAAACCAGCGCACGAGCGATGGCAATCCCGTCTTCCTCGAACGCGGAATCCCGGCAACCGGCTTCCTCAGCGAAAGCGAGAACTTCCAGCCGCGCGTGTACTTCGGCGAGCAGTCGCCGGTCTACTCGATCGTGGGTGCGCCCGAGGGCTCAACCCCCGTGGAGCTCGACTACCCGCGCGGTTCGGAAGAGGGTCAGAGCGAGACGAAGACCACGTTCGAGGGTGACGGTGGCCCGAAGATCGGCACGTTGTTCGACAAGCTGATCTACGCGCTCAAGTTCCAGTCCACCGACATCCTGCTCTCGGACTACGTCAACGAGGACTCGCAGATCCTCTACGACCGCGACCCGAAGACCCGCGTGCAGAAGGCCGCTCCGTACCTCGACCTCGACAACGACCCGTACCCGAGCGTCGTCGACGGCCGGATCGTCTGGATCGTCGACGGATACACGACGGCGTCGACCTACCCGTACTCGCGGACCGTCAGCCTGTCGGATGCGATCGCCGACACGACGAACCTCAACCCGCGGTTCACGATCGACGACATCAACTACATCCGCAACTCGGTCAAGGCCACTGTCGATGCCTACGATGGCAGCGTCACGCTGTACGCGTGGGACCCCGAAGACCCGCTCATCCAGGCCTGGCAGAAGGTGTACCCGGCCACGATCAAGCCGATCAGCGAGATGTCCGCCGAACTGATCAGCCACGTGCGGTACCCGACCGATCTGTTCAAGGTGCAGCGCGCCACGCTCGGCCAGTACCACGTGAACGACGCCCAGTCGTTCTACCAGCGCGACAACGCGTGGTCCACGCCCACCGACCCGCAGGACTCGAGCTCGACCCGCTTGCAGCCGCCCTACTACCTGACGATGCAGATGCCGGGCCAGGACGAGCCGTCGTTCTCGATGTTCACGACGTTCATCCCGCCGGGAACGGGCACGGCTTCGCGAAACATCCTCACGGGTTACCTCGCGGTCGACGCTGACGCCGGATCCGAGAACGGTGTGAAGGCCGAAGGGTATGGTGCGCTGCGAATGCTCGTCGTGAGTGCCGACACGACGGTGCCCGGCCCCGGTCAGGTGCAGAACACGTTCGATGCCGACCCTGTGGTCTCGTCGCAGATCAACCTGCTGCGACAGGGCCAGTCCGAGGTGCTGAACGGAAACCTGCTGACGCTCCCCGTCGGTGGCGGGTTCTTGTACGTGCAGCCCGTCTTCGTTCAGTCATCCGGTGGAACGCAGCTGCCGACGCTGCAGAAGGTGCTGGTGGCCTTCGGCGACGAGATCGCCTTCGAGGACACGTTGAACGAGGCACTCGACACGCTCTTCGGTGGCGACTCGGGAGCGGATGCTGGTGACGGCACGGTCGAGCCCGACCCGGATGCGACGCCCGGTGACCCGAGCGCGCCACCGACGGACCCGTCCGACGGTGGCGGCACGAGCGTCGACGTTCAGGAGCAGGCGCTACTGAACGACGCCCGCCAGGCGATGCTCGAGCGCGACACCGCGCTGCAGGCCGGCGACTGGGCCGCGTTCGGTGAGGCCGACGCCCGTCTGACGGACGCCATAGACCGCCTGCTCGAGCTGACCGCCGAGTAATCCACGTCGCACACGAGACGGTGTCACCCCTCCGGGTGGCACCGTCTTGTGCTGTGGGCGCGTTTCATCTCCGCGCTCCGCGCTCCGCGCCTCGCTCAACGCCCGCGCCCGGTCGTTGAGCCTGTCGAAACGACCCGTTCCCCTGGCAGTAGATGTCAGCTCTCGCGTCGTGGAGCCGCATTTAGTGCCAGGGGAGCGGTCCGGCTGGGCCGCAGGGTGAGGCCCCAGGGTGAGGGGCCCCAGGGCGCGGCGACTCACGCCGTGAGCAGCCACCACCACACGAGCAGGAGCGTGACGCCGAAGCCCGCGAGCTGGTTGATCCACAGGAACGCACGCCACCCCCGCGTCGCCTCGTGCGAAGCGGCATCGCTGACGCTGCGGTACGGCCACACGGCGACGAGGTAGGGAATGACGAGCAGCCCGGCGAGCGGCCCCGGCCACTCCGACGCGAGCATTGTCAGACCCGAGAGCGCGTAACAGACCAGCGCGAAGCGGACGGTCCAGGCGGCGCCGTGCGCGGTCGCAATGGAGGAGATACCCGCCTCGCGGTCGGCCGAGACATCCTGCACCGCGCCGAAGGCGTGGGATGCGACGCCCCACAGTGCGAACGCCACGACGATCGCGACCAGCCCCGGCGTCCAGGCGACTCCGGCGAGCACGAAGCCGTAAACGGCGGGTGAGACGAAGTGGATGCTGGATGTCACCGAGTCGGCGAACGGCACCTCTTTGAGCCGCAGCGGGGGAGCGGAGTAGAACACGACGAAGAACAGACTGAGCGCGAGCACGAGCCACGACAGCGGCCCGCCGACCCAGACCAGGAACACCACGAACGGCAGGCACGAGAGCCCCGCGGCCCACAGGGTGACGGGGTGCAGGCGTCGATCGAGGACGGCCCCGTGTGCACCGCCCTTGCGCGGGTTACGCATGTCGGATTCGTAATCGAAGACGTCGTTGATCCCGTACATCGCCAGGTTGTAGGGGATGAGGAAAAACACCGTGCCGACGATCAGCACCGCGTCGATCTCGCGCGTCGCGAGCAGGTACGCGGCCGCAAACGGGAACGCCGTGTTGACCCAGCTCACTGGCCGTGAGGACACGAAAAGAGTGCGGATGATTCGACCGACGCCGATTCGCTCCGCGCCGGTCATGCGGGCTCCTTCGGCGTCAGGAGTGTCCAGATAGCGGGGATCAGGAAGGCGGCCGCGAGCGGGTAGGCGAAGTCCTCGACGGGCGCGAGGGCGATGTAGAGGCCACTCAAGTGTTCGGGCGGGTAGGTGAACAGCCCCGCGGCGATCATGATGTTGTCGAAGACCGCGGTCAGGGTGAGCAGCGCGAGCGCCGCGAGCCCCGACGCGGCCATCCGACGGGCGAAACGTTCGCGCCGTGCGGTCAGGATCGTGACGAGGGCCGCCACGAGGAGGAACGGGACGACGATCAGCGGGTAGGTCATCCGCGCGTACCCTCGTCGGTTCCCGCTGCGGGCGCCGCTGTTCCGTCCCGACGAACAAGAATGCGGAATGCCGCGGCCCAACACACGAGCGTCAGGTAGCAGAGGAAGGCGAGGAAGAAGAGTTCCTCGAGCGGCAACTCAGGAGCGAGCATGATGCCGGTGTAGAGGGCGCTGCCGCCCTTCACGAAGACGCCGGTCACGATACCCGCGGCATCCCAGGCGAGAAAGAACGCGACCCCGATCGCGACCGTTGCGAGGGTCCGGCCGCGAGCCACCCAGAACGCCAGTCGGAAGCGCCGGTCGATGAGCGCGATTCCCCCCGCCGAGACGAGGATCGCGAGAAGGTACAAGCCCGGCACGACGTTCAGTCTGCCACGGCATCGAGAACTGGCTCGCGCACCCTTCCCGCTCCATCGTCGCCGCGGACGCGCTTGAGGACGAGTTCGGCCGAGATCAGGCACATCGGGAGGCCGATCCCGGGCAGGACGTCTGCGCCGGCGTACAGCAGTCCTTCGACCCTGCGCGAAGCATTCCGCGGACGGAATACGGCGCTCTGCAGAAGTGTGTGGGACAGCCCGAGCGAGTTGCCGCGCCACGTGTGCAGGTCGCTCGCGAAATCGGCGGGGGCGATTGTGCGGCGGACGACGATCCGATCCGCGAGGTCCGGGATACCCGTCCACGCGGCGATCTGATCGATCACGGCGTCTGCCGCGGCCTCGATGCGGGGACCTCCCGCGCCGTCCACGCCACCGTGGCCGAGGGTCACATCCGCCGGCATCGGAACGAGCACGAACAGGTTCTCGTGGCCCGCCGGGGCGACGGAGGGGTCGGTGGCGCTCGGTCGACACACGTACAGCGACGCCGGATCGGGCACGTACGGTTCGTCCCCGAAGATCGCGTCGAAGTTGCCGCGCCAGTCCTTCGTGAACACCAGCGTGTGGTGTGCCAGACGTGGCAGTTCGCCCTCGACGCCGAGCAGCAGGAGCAGGGCACCCGGGCTCGGCGTGCGCTTCTTCCACCAGGACTCCGGATACGTCTGGCGCTCCGGGGGTAGCAGCTCGGTCTCGAGGTGGTGGAGATCACTCGCGCCCACCACGAGGTCGGCGGGCACGAAACGGGTCGTTCCTGAAGCATCCTGAACCCGCACGCCGACCGCTCGCGAGCCGGCGGTCTCGATCGCGACCACCGGTGTGCCCGTCTCGATCGTGACGCCCCGCTCGCGAGCGAGACGCGCGATGGCGTCGATGATCGTCGTGAACCCGCCCATCGGATAGGCGACCGAATCGCCCAGGTCGAGATGGCTCATCAGGTGGTACAGGCTCGGCACGTCGAACGGCGAGCCGCCGAGGAAGACGGCGGGGTATCCCATGACCTGGCGGAGCCGCGGGTCGGTGAATCGGCTCTCGATGTGGCGATGCAGCGGGCGCGTCAGCAGGGGGAGTAACTGGGGAAGTCGGCGGAGCAGGGCGGGGTCGCGCAAGCCCTTCGTGGACGCATACGAGTCGTAGAGGAAGCGCGTGACCGAGAGTTCGTAGGCGTCCTGCGCCGAAGCGAGGTAGTCGCGCACCGCGGCGCCCGCTCCCGGTTCGATCCCCTCGAAGAGCTCGGCGACGTGATCGACGCCGGAGCGGATCTCGAGCGGCTCGGCATCGCCCTCGGTGTAGACGCGGTACGCGGGGTCCAGGCGCTCGAGCTCGAGCTCACGCTCGGCGCTCGTGCCGAGCAGCCGGAAGAAGTGGTCGAACACCTCCGGCATCAGATACCAGCTCGGCCCCGTTTCGAAGCGGAACCCTTCGTGCTCCCAGGAGCCCGCCCGGCCGCCGAGAGCATCCCGGGCCTCGAAGAGCGTGACGGAGTGGCCGTCCGCTGCGAGCAGGGTGGCGGTGGCGAGCCCCGCGATACCCCCGCCGATCACGACGACTCGTTGGGTGGAGCTCATGAGCGTGTTCCTCGCGTCGGTCGTTCCTGGGTGGGGTGTTCCTGTGTCGAAGGCACGTTCGGGCTGGGGGAGGGCGCTTTCTCCCTCGACGGCGTCCGGGGCGCGCGCGGCGCTGCCCCCGCCGCGGCCCGAGCGAACAGAGCTGCCTTGACGGGGTTCGGCACGCGCACCCGGCCGACCGAGGCATCCGCTTGCCGAAGACGGGAGCTCAGCTCGGCGAACAGGTCGTGTGCGCATGTCACAGCGCGGCGCGAGTCCCGCGGTAGTCGGGGGATGACGGATGCCGCGGCCGCGAGGTCCGCGTCGATGTCATCGAGTACGGCCGCCCGAGTCGTCGGCGAGCCGTCGAGTCCCAGGTAGTCGCGCCCGAGGGCGTCGCTGTCGTGGCCCGCATCCCGCAGGAAGTTGACGTTCTGGAAGGCCGCGCCCAGTCGTCGGGCGCCCGCGACGATCTCGGGGTCCGCCGGTCCGGGGTTCTCGCTGCCGGCGTTCACGAAGGCCTGCACGCACATCAGGCCGACGACCTCGGCCGACCCGTAGACATAGGCATCGTGGGATGCCGCGTCGTGCTCCGTGACGGTGATGTCCGTGCGCATCGAGGCGAAGAACGGCCGGACGAGCGCCTCGTCGATCGCACACTCGCGCGCGGTGAGGGCGAACGCGTGAACGACGAGATTTGCGCTGAATCCGGTGCGAATGGCCTCGAGCGTCTGTGCCTCGAGCGCGTCCAGCTCGCGCGCCTCCTCTTCGGCGGTCAGTCCCGCCTCGCGCGCGGGCCCGTCGACGATCTCGTCCGCGACACGGACGAGCGCGTAGATGCTGCGGACGTGCGGTTGAACGCGGGGACCGAGCAAGCGAGACGCGTAGCCGAACGAGGTCGAGTAGCGGGAGATGACGGTCTCGGCCGCGGCTCGGGCCGTGCGGTCGTACAGGTCGAGCCCGGTGGTGTCGCGGGATGCTGAACGGTCGGTCACGGAATACGCGCCTCTACAGCGGTCACGAGGTCGCCGAGCATCCGCGCGGTCGCGGGCGGCACGTATCCGGGCACGATGAGGGCGCGCGCCTCCGCTAGGGCGTTGTTCACGAGCCGTTCCAGCTCGTTGCGCGCGCCACTGCCGTCGAGCATGTCCTGCGCGTGCCGAACCGCGATCGGGCCCGTGTGCGCGAGCGCGAGCGCGTCGCTCACCTGTGACCAAGACGCGGTGGCTCGGGCGAGGGCGATCAGCGCGGTCTGCTTCGCCTCGCGCAGATCGGCACCGGCCGGGCGACCGGCCTGCTCATCCGTGCCGAAGGCGCCGATCAGGTCGTCGACGAGTTGGTATGCCAGACCGAGCCGGCTGCCGAACTGCGCCAGCATCTTTTCGACCTCGGGGCTTGCCCCGGCCAACAGAGCGCCCGCGCGAAGGGGCGCGGCGAATGAGTACACGGCCGTTTTGTCGTGCGTGACCGCCAGGATGTCGGCGGCCGCGGGCTCCTCATCGAGAACCGAATGGGCGACGTCCGCGAACTCGCCCGCGGCCGAGACCAGCACCGCCTCGTCGAGCAGATTCAGCAGACGCACGCGCTCGTCCTCGGAAGCGGGGCAGAGCGCAATCAAACGCTGAGACTCGTGCAACAAGAGATCCCCGGCGAGGAGCCCAGCGGCATCGCCGACGAGCGCGGCACCCGAGGCATCCGCGCCCCACTGTGTCGCGTAAATCCGGAACTGACCGGAGACGTTCGGAACGCCGCGACGCATCGTGTCGTGGTCGAGGATGTCGTCGTGCATGAGGAACGCGGCGTGCAGGAGTTCGAAAGCCGCGGCGACGGGATAGACGCAGCCGTTCGCGGAAGCGTCGCCGCCGAGCGACTCGAACGTCGCGACGACGAGCGCGGGACGAAAGCGCTTGCCGCCCTGTGTTGAGCGGTGGATCGCGGAGCCCAGTTCGGCGAAGACGCCGCCGAACGGCTGAGCACGATGCTCGATCCGGGCCAGGGCGCCGTCGATCACCGCATCGATCTCGGCTCGCGCGACGGAGCCCACCAGACCGGTGGCGATCAGGCTCATGACGGGAGGCTCATGACGCGAGACTCATGACGCGAGGCGACGGTCGTTCACGGAACGGTGCGCCGTGAACAGATCGAGCTGCTGCGCCTGCAGAACCAACCAGGGGCTGAAGGCCCAGGGAGTCGCCTCGAGCGAACGCGCGAGGTCCTCGGGTCGCACCCACGTGAAGTCCACGGCCTCGTGGGGGTTCAGGACAAGCTCGTCGCTCGTCCGCGCCGTGTAGACGGGGCAGATTTCGTGCTCCACGATTCCGCTGGCATCGACGGCGCGGTAGCGGAAGAGGGGGAGCGCGAGCTCGAGGGACGAGACGGTGATGCCGAGCTCGTGCTCGGCGCGTCGACGGACCGCCGCGACGACGGGCTCGGCGGGGCGGGGATGACCGCAGAACGAGTTCGTCCAGACGCCGGGCCAGGTCTGCTTGTCGAGGGCGCGACGGGTGACCAGAATGCGTCCCTCATCATCGAGGACATGGCACGAGAATGCGAGATGCAGTGCTGTATCGGTACCGTGGACGCTGGCCTTCGGGGCAGTTCCGATCTCGTTTCCCGCCTCATCGAGGAGGACAACGTAGTCGGTGTCGGGCATGTACGTGCTCCCCTGTTAATTCGCTAGTTTAGCTAGCTAATCGCTGTCTTCCGATGATACACATGAGCCAGAGGGGGTGTCCACGCATTGACTGATCAGAAAGAATCCGTGCGCTCTGCCCTCCTCGCGCTGCGCAGTCTGGGTGATGCCCTCGACCGGATGCACGGCGAGGTCGGCGACGAGATGGCGATGAACCTCACCGATCTGCGGGCACTGCGCATGATGGTCGAGTGGGAGCGGCGGGGCACCGCTGTGAGTCCGCACGATCTCGCTCGGCACCTCCGCATCTCTACGGCATCGACGTCGAAGATGGTCGATCGATTGGTCGCTGCCGAGCATGTTGAACGCAAGCCCCATCCGACCGACCGCCGGGCGCGCGTCGTGGTGCTGACGGAGCATTCGCGGAGCACGTTCTATCGGCACTTCGGGGGGCATCTCGGCGCCATGCGCGAGATTGCGAGCGACTACGACCAGGCGCAACTTGCCGTCATAGCGGATTTTCTCGATCGGATGGCTCAGGCGCTCGATCCGCGTACCTGATCGCCTGTGAACGCATTGCTCGTGGAAGTCTTCGACGACACGCCCGCGCTTTAGTCGAAACTATGTTCGTCGCTGGATAAGCTCCTGCACAGGTGGATGAGGTGCAGTTTCTCCACGAAGGCGAACGGCCGCACGACGGATGTCGGAGGCCCTTCCTAACGTGAGAACCACACCGAGCCCCGCTCACGCCTTGTCGAAGTATCCGGATCGCCGATCCGGCTGCGCGACAGACTGCAGGCGATGGACCGCGAGACAGAAGGAGCATCCCATGCCCAACCCCGCCGACCGCGAGAAGGCCCTTGAATCGGCCCTCGCACAGATCGACCGCCAGTTCGGAAAAGGCTCGGTCATGCGCCTCGGCAGCGATGACCGCGCTCCCGTCGAGGTCATTCCGACCGGTTCCATCGCCCTCGACGTCGCCCTCGGAGTGGGCGGACTGCCCCGCGGCCGCATCATCGAGATCTACGGTCCGGAGTCGTCGGGTAAGACGACTCTCACGCTGCACGCCATCGCGAATGCCCAGCGTGCGGGCGGCATCGCCGCCTTCATCGACGCGGAGCACGCGCTCGACCCCGAATACGCCATGAAGCTCGGCGTCGACATCGACCAACTGCTCGTCTCGCAGCCCGACACGGGTGAGCAGGCGCTCGAGATCGCCGACATGCTGATCCGCTCGGGTTCGATCGACCTCATCGTGATCGACTCGGTCGCAGCGCTTGTGCCGCGCGCCGAGATCGAGGGCGAGATGGGTGACTCGCACGTCGGCCTGCAGGCACGACTGATGTCCCAGGCGCTTCGCAAGCTGACGGGTGGTCTGAACCAGACCAACACGACGATGATCTTCATCAACCAGCTGCGCGAGAAGATCGGCGTGTTCTTCGGATCCCCCGAGACCACCGCGGGTGGTAAGGCACTCAAGTTCTACGCCTCGGTCCGCCTCGACATCCGTCGCATTGAAACGCTCAAGGACGGATCGGATGCCGTGGGTAACCGCACGCGCGTCAAGGTCGTCAAGAACAAGATGGCTCCGCCCTTCAAGCAGGCCGAGTTCGACATCCTCTATGGCACGGGCATCTCACGCGAAGGTTCGCTGATCGACTTCGGTGTCGAGCACCTGATCGTGAAGAAGTCGGGTGCTTGGTACACGTACGAGGGAGAGCAGCTGGGTCAGGGTAAAGAGAACGCCCGCAACTTCCTGCTGAAGAACCCCGAGACCGCCAACGAGATCGAGCACAAGATCAAGCAGAAGCTCGGTATCGGCATGCCCAAGGCTCTGCCGCAGGTCGCGGATGACGAGCTGGCACAGCGCCGGCCGGCCTGATCATGCCGACCAACGACGGTGACGGGGGCGGGCATCTGGCTCCCGTCACCTACCTCCCGGGTGCGGACCGCGGCGCGGAACCCCAGCGTGGGCAGACCGCACCCGAGAGGGCGGTCGCGCCCCCGAGTCGCAAGGTGACTTTTTCGCCCGAGTATTGGGCCGAGGACGAGGCCCCGACGGCCGCCCCGACGGCCGGGCTGACGACCGCTCCACGTAAGCCGGTGGCGATTTCGACGCGGGATGAACTTCCGGATGACGATGACGAGCCCGGGGTTGATGTCGAGGGTGCGACGCAGGCACTGGTAAAGCGGCTCCGCACACGTCAGCTTTCCGCAAAAGAGGCGCGGATGATGTTGGCCGAGCGCGGTCTCGACAGTGCGGCGGCGGAGGATGTGGTGGCGGACTTCGAGGCGCGGGGGTATCTCGATGATGCTCGTCTGGCCGAGCAGCTCGTATATTCCGCGACCAGCCGAAAGGGCCAGGGGCGTCGTGCGATCTCGCAGACGCTCTCGGGTCGAGGGATCCCGCGGGAGGTCGTCGATGCGGCCCTCGACGAACTTCCCGACGACGAGGCCGAGCGTGCGCTCGACTTCGCCCGGCAGAAGGCCCGTTCGATGGGCTCGCTCGATCGCGACGCAGCCGTGCGCAGGCTGCACGGTCAGCTCGCGCGCCGCGGATTCGGCGGATCGATGGCCATGACCGCAGCCAAGCAGGCCCTTGACGAGGCCGGCGTCGGTTCGTCCCAGGTCCGCTTCCGCTGACGCCGTTCTCGCGGACGGACTGCTCAGCGCCTCGAGGCGACGTGGGCTCGTAGAATCGGACACATCATGTCTTCTCTTTCTTCGGCCCCGACGCTCATCGCGCCATCCGCGGCCGCACGCGCCGAAGACGGCGCCGCCCGCACCTACGAGGTGCGTACGTTCGGCTGTCAGATGAACGTCCACGACTCCGAGCGCCTCTCCGGATCGCTCGAGAGCGCCGGATACGTCCGCGCGGATGCCGGGTCCGAGGCGGACGTCATCATCATCAACACCTGCGCGGTGCGTGAAAACGCATCGGGCAAGCTCTACGGCACGCTCGGGCATCTCGCATCCGTCAAGCGCCGTAAGGACGGCATGCAGATCGCCGTCGGCGGGTGCCTGGCCCAGATGGACAAGCAGGCCGTGATCGACAAGGCCCCCTGGGTCGACGTCGTCTTCGGCACGCACAACATGGGTTCGCTCCCGCGCCTGCTCGAACGCGCGCGGCACAACGGCGATGCCGAGCTCGAGATCCTCGAATCCCTCGAGGTGTTCCCCTCGACGCTTCCGACCAAGCGCGACTCGGTCTACAGCGGCTTGGTGTCGATCTCGGTCGGATGCAACAACACCTGCACCTTCTGCATCGTCCCGACCCTGCGCGGCAAAGAGCGCGACCGTCGCCCGGGCGACATCCTCGAAGAGGTCAGCCTGCTGGTCGACGACGGTGCCATCGAGGTCACGCTGCTCGGGCAGAACGTCAACTCCTACGGTGTCGAGTTCGGCGACCGTCACGCCTTCGGCAAGCTGTTGCGCGCGACCGGCGAGATTCGCGGACTCGAGCGCATCCGCTTCACGAGCCCCCACCCGGCAGCCTTCACCGACGACGTGATCGACGCGATGGCCGAGACGCCGTCCGTCATGCCGCAGCTGCACATGCCCCTGCAGTCGGGCAGCGACCGCATCCTCAAGGCCATGCGGCGTTCGTACCGTAGCGAGAAGTTCCTCGGCATCCTCGACCGGGTCCGTGAGCGAATCCCCAACGCCGCGATCACGACCGACATCATCGTCGGATTCCCCGGTGAGACCGAGGAAGACTTCGCCGAGACGCTCCGCGTCGTGGAGCAGGCCCGCTTCGCCAGTGCCTTCACCTTCCAGTACTCGATCCGCGAAGGCACGCCCGCCGCGACCATGCCCGATCAGGTGCCGAAGGCGGTCGTGCAGGAGCGCTATGAGCGCCTGATGGCATTGCAGGACCGCATCTCCCTCGAAGAGAACCGAGCGCAGGTCGGCCGCGAGGTCAACGTGCTCATCTCGTCTGGTGAGGGTAAGAAAGATGCCGCGACCCACCGCCTGACGGGACGCGCCGAAGACAACCGGCTCATCCACGTCGAGCTGCCTGCAGGCTCCGAGACGCCCCGCCCGGGCGACATCGTGACCGCCGTCGTGACGCACGCGGCACCGTTCTACCTGCTCGCCGACGCGCCAGCCGGTGCGCCGCTGCGCATTCGGCGCACGCGGGCGGGGGATGCCTGGGATCGCACGCAGTCTGAGTCGTGCGCCGTGCCCGCCCCGGCGGCTGGAGCATCCGGTGCGCCGCGCGCGGTGTCGCTCGGACTGCCCGTGATGCCGCCGCGGGCGTGAGCGTAAAGCCCGCCGGGTCCGATCACGCGACGCCGCGGTTGATCGCCGTCGTCGGCGCGACGGGCACAGGCAAAAGCGCGCTGTCGCTCGACCTGGCCGAAGCGCTCGGGGAACGCGGCGAACGTGCCGAGATCGTCAACGCCGATGCGATGCAGCTGTACCGCGGCATGGACATCGGCACGGCGAAGCTCCCGCTCGCTGAGCGCCGTGGCATCCCGCACCATCTGCTCGACGTGTTGAACGTCGACGAAGACGCCGCTGTCGCCGCGTACCAGGCCGAGGCCCGGCGGGCGATCGAGCAGATTCACGCCCGGGGGGCGCACGCCATCCTCGTGGGCGGCTCCGGTCTTTACGTGTCGAGCGTGCTCTACGATTTCTCGTTCCCGCCACGCGATGAAGTACTCCGCGCCGAGCTGGAGGCCGAGCTCGAGGCGCACGGGCCCGGCATCCTCTTCGCGCGGCTGCGGGAGCAGGACCCCGCAACCGCCGCCCGGATCGATGCGCGCAACGGCCGCCGGGTCGTGCGTGCGCTCGAGGTGCTGGCACAGGGGAGCGCGACCCACGGCGCCGCGCTTCCGGACGAGCCGGTGCCGTGGCACCCGTCGACAGTCATCGGTCTGCACGAGGAGCGCTCCGTGCTGGTCGAGCGACTCGATGCGCGGGTCGAGTCGATGTGGGAGCAGGGGCTGCTCGACGAGGTCGAAGCGCTGCGGGCCGAGGGCCTCGAGCGCGGCACGACAGCACGTCGAGCGCTCGGGTACGCGCAGGCCCTCGCCCAGCTGACGGGCGAGCTCACTCAGACAGAGGCGATCGCGCAGACTCAGGCTCTGACCCGTCGGTACGCCCGCCGTCAGGTCTCGTGGTTCCGCCGCTACGCGGACGTGCTCTGGTTGCCTGCGGCCGAGGCAAGCGCGGCACGAGCGCTCACCGAGTGAGATGAAGCTCGCGCCCTAGACTTGTCGGTATGCTCGGCACCGTCACGTTCACCAAAGGCCACGGCACGGGCAACGACTTCGTCATCATCGCGGATCCGGATGGCGCACTATCGCTGACCGACGATCAGATCGCGGCCCTGTGCGACCGACGCTTCGGCATCGGTGCAGACGGCATCCTGCGCGTCGTTCGTTCGGCGGCCATCGACGAGGGTGCGTCCGCCGCGGCTTTGGGTGCCGAGTGGTTCATGGACTATCGCAACGCGGATGGCTCGAAGGCCGAGATGTGCGGCAACGGTATCCGCGTCTTCGCGCACTACCTCGCCGAGTCGGGGCTCGCCGAGATTGACGCCGCCGGCATCCCGATCGGTACGCGGGCCGGGGTCAAGCATGTGGCCCGGTCGAACGACGGCTTCGTAGCGGATCTCGGTGTGTGGGACGTGGATGAGGATGCTCCGACGGTGCGGGCGCGCGGACTGAGTGTGGCACGGCCTGGCCTCGGGGTCGATGTCGGCAATCCGCATGTCGTCGTCGCGCTGCCCGGTGAAGACGAACTCGAAGCGCTCGAGCTGACGTACAAGCCGGTTCTCGAGCCCGAACCGGTCGCCGGCGCCAACGTGGAGTTCGTCGTGCCCGCGGAGCCTCTCGTTCAGGACGGCGTCGGGGTCATTCGGATGCGCGTCTTCGAGCGTGGCGTCGGCGAGACCCTCAGCTGCGGCACGGGTGTCGCGGCGGCTGCCCTGGCCGTCCGGCACTGGGCAGGAGCCGGAGCGCCCGACGCCTGGCGCGTGGACGTCCCCGGCGGAACGCTCGGTGTACGGATGGTTGCTCGCGACGGCGAGATGCACGTGCTGCTGTCTGGGCCTGCTGTGCTGGTCTTCTCGGGCGACGTCGCTCTCGCCTGAGCGGACACGCGCTGTCGAGCTCGCTGTCAGCTGATGATGTCGAGCGGCGTCGTCGGCGGCGAACCGTGGCGACGGACGCGGATCACGCGGTAGCCGCGCCCCGTGGCAGCGCGATGAACGCTGTACCCGTGCTCGAACGTCGAGGCCAGCCAGCGTTGCAGGGAATCGGAGCCCAGGTTTCGCTGCACCACGAGCCACGCGTCGCTGCGCTCGTCGAGCCGAGGGATCCAGCGCTCGAGCAGGCCGTGCAACTCGTTCTTGCCCACCCGAATCGGCGGATTGGAGCGGATGCTGCGAAACACCACGTCGTCGGGAACATCATCGGGCAGGACGGCGTTCACGTTAGGGAGTTCGAGTCTTGCGGCGTTCCGACGCACCAGGTCGAGGGCTCGTTCGTTGACGTCCACGGCCCACACGGTTGCGTGCGGAGACTGCATCGCCAGGGTCAGGGCAACCGGACCCCATCCGGAGCCCAAATCCAGCAGGTGCCCTCCGGCGGGAGCTGCAGGGGTGTTCGCGAGCAGTACGGCAGTCCCAGCGTCCAGACGATCTGGGCTGAAGACCCCACCAGCGGTCGTCAACTCGACGGATCGACCATTCAAGTCGACACGGATCTGACGTAAATTCTCGGCGCTGGCGGGACTCGCAGAGAAATAGTGGTCGCTCGCCATGGGTGCGAGCGTAGCGGAGTACCCGTGTCGCGCGGGAGGCTAGAGTTTTACGACGTCGCGCGGACACGGACGACCACGGATGCCAGGGGCTCTCTTCACGAGGCGGCACGAGGCATCCGGAGAGGAAATACATGACCGACACCATCCCGACATCGAACGAGAACGGCGAGGCCGACGACGTCGTCGCTCGCGTTCTGGCGCGCGCCGAAACACGGTCGGGCGTTCGCACGTTCGGGGCGGCGCAGGCGCTGCAGGATGCCTCGACCACCGCTCGCGCCGATTCCGATGGTGACCAGTGGGATCGCGAAGATCGTCAGGCGCTTCGGCGCGTTCCGGGACTCTCGACCGAGCTCGAGGATGTCACCGAAGTCGAGTACCGGCAGCTGCGGTTGGAGAACGTCGTGCTCGTGGGCGTCTACCCGCAGGGCGAGCAGGAAGACGCCGAGAACTCTCTGCGGGAGCTCGCGGCCCTCGCCGAGACGGCGGGCGCTATCGTGCTCGACGCCGTGCTCCAGCGCCGCCCGCATCCGGACCCCGCGACCTATCTCGGCAGCGGCAAAGCGCAAGAACTCCGTGACCTCGTCGCGGCGGTCGGCGCGGACACCGTGATCGCCGACACCGAGCTGGCGCCCAGCCAGCGGCGCGCGCTCGAGGATGTCGTCAAGGTCAAGGTCATCGACCGCACCACGGTCATCCTCGACATCTTCAGCCAGCACGCGAAGAGCCGTGAGGGCAAGGCGCAGGTCGAGCTCGCGCAGCTCGAGTATCTGCTCCCGCGCCTGCGTGGTTGGGGTGATTCGATGTCGCGTCAGGCCGGTGGCCAGGTCGGTGCCGGCGGCGCGGGCATGGGATCGCGCGGCCCTGGTGAGACGAAGATCGAGCTGGACCGTCGACGCATCCGCACGAAGATGGCGCTTTTGCGCCGTCAGATCCGTGACTTCGCACCGGCCCGCGAGGCCAAGCGTGCCGAGCGCACCCGCAACACGATCCCCTCGGTCGCGATTGCCGGGTACACCAACGCGGGCAAGTCGAGCCTGCTCAACCGGCTGACGAGCGCGGGTGTGCTGGTCGAGAACGCCTTGTTCGCGACGCTCGATGCCACGGTCCGGCGCTCCGAGACGGTCGACGGGCGTGTTTTCACGCTCACCGACACCGTCGGTTTTGTCCGCAACCTCCCGCACCAGCTGGTCGAGGCGTTCCGCTCGACACTCGAAGAGGTCGCGGGCGCGGATGTCGTCCTGCACGTCGTCGATGCAGCACACCCCGACCCGGCGAGCCAGCTCGCCACGGTTCGCGATGTCATGGCCGAGGCGGGCGCTCGCGACGCGCACGAGATCGTCGTCTTCAACAAGGCCGACCTGATCGATGCGGACGATCGGATGGTGCTGCGTGGCCTTGTGCCGGACGCGATGTTCGTCTCGTCCCGTACCGGCGAGGGCATCGACGAGCTGCGCACCGCGGTCGAGGCGGCGCTGCCGCTCCCGGCCGTCGAGGTGCGCGCGCTCGTGCCCTACGACCGCGGAGACCTGGTGTCTGCGGCGCACGACTCGGGCCTCATCATCTCCGAGGGTCATGAAGAGGGTGGCACGGCGCTGCACGCCCACGTCTCGGCCCGCCTCGCGGCCGAGCTCGCGCCCTTCCTCCGCTGACCGTACCCGTCGTCACGGGCGGTTCCCCTGGCAGTTGTTGTGGTTCGCGGGTCCGGTTCGTCACGTCTTGTGCCAGGGGAGCCGCTCCGAACGGCCCGCTCAGGGAGCCGACTCGAGGGGCAGCGCGGGAACGCCGGGAGTGGCGAACCCGAACACCTGCCCGAGAAAGCTCAACTCGCTCTCGAGCGCGTGCTGGATCGTCTCGGCGCGACGGAAGCCGTGCGATTCGCCCTCGTAGACCACGAGGGCATGGCTGATTCCTTGCGCCGCGAGGGCGTCGCGCATGGCGTACGCCTGCGCGGGCGGCACGACCGGGTCATCCGCTCCCTGCAGCAGCAGCACGGGAACGCTGAGGCTATCGATACGCCCGAGCGGCGATCGTTCCTCGTACACCGCCTCGGCCTCCGGCAATGGCCCCACGAGTCCGTCCAGGTAGTGGGATTCGAAGTCGTGCGTGTCTTCAGCGAGGGCGCGAAGGTCCGCGACGCCGTACCGGCTGATGCCCGCCGAGAACGTCGTGGATGTCGTCAGCGCCGACAGAACGGTCCACCCGCCGGCCGATCCGCCCTTGATCGCCAGCCGGTCGCCGTCCGCGAGTCCCGCCGAGACGAGGCCCTCGGCTGCCGCGACGACGTCCTGGACGTCGACGACCCCCCACTGTCCGGCTAGTCGTTGCCGGTACGCGCGACCATATCCGCTCGATCCGCCGTAGTTGACGTCGAGCACACCGATGCCGCGACTCGTGAAGTAGGCGACGGCGGGAGATGCCTCTCCCGCGACGTGGGCGGTCGGCCCGCCGTGCACGGTGACGATGTAGGGCGGACGCTCGCCGGCGGGGCCCTCCACGCCCGGATTGGTCGGCGGGTAGGCGAAGGCGTGCACGGCTCCGCCGGGTCCGTCGAAGGTCATGGCGACGGCTTCGGGCAGCCATCCGATGCTTCTCGACGAGACGCCGCCGCGGAGGGGGCGTGAGGACTCAGGGTCATCGATGTCCACCAGCCAGAGTCCCGAGGGGGTCGTTGCGCCCGCGCCCGTGACGAGGGCACGAGTGCCCTGAACGTCGCGGATCAGCACCTGCGCGGACAGGGGCGTCGGGATCGCTCGAACCGAGCCATCCGCGTCCTCCACGACAACTTCGTCGCGGCCGTGTGTACGCACGGCGAGGATCCGACCGTCCTCGAGCGGGGCGAACCATCGGGCGCCCAGGTTCCACAGCGGCCCACCGGTGTCGGTGTCCGATTCCTCGGCCACGGTCGGTTCCGGGATGCCCCCAAGTCGACGGCGCTCGAGCGTCCACCGGCCGGAGCGGTCGGTGGTGTAGGTCAGCTCGTCGGCACCCGTCCACTCAGGCTGCAGAACGGACTCGTGGGCTCCACCGGCGACGATGCTGGTCTCGCCACTGGGCGTGTCGAGCACGACCAGCTGGGTGGCATCCCAGGGCATGTTCGGATGATTCCACCCGATGTACGCCAGCCGATCGCCGTTGGGCGAAAGACGCGGGTATGCGAGAAAGTCATGGCCCGCTGCGAGCGAAACCGGGGCGGAGGGGGCTGCATCAGCCGAGGAGGAAATCTCGACGACGTCACGCGCCGGATGGTGCCCCTCGCGCGAGACCTCGCGCACGGCGAGCAGACGCCCGTCTGACCACGTCAGGTCGCCGTACTGCGTGCCCGGGGCCTCAGCGGTCAGGGGACGGGGCTCGCCGTCCGCCCCGAGCCGCCATACTCGCTGATCCGACTGCTCGACGAAGAAGAGGATCCCGCCGTCATCCACCGTCCATGCGCCACCGCCGTACTGGTGGACCCGCGAGCGGGCACTCCAGGGTGCGGGCAGTACGACGTCCGCGTCCGCGCCGTGGTCGGTGTCCCGGGGCAACCGCAGGATGGCCGTGCGACCACGCTCCGCGGGCAGCGACTCGCTCCACCACACGTCGCGGGCGATGAAACGCGCGCCGTCGATGCGCGGTGCCGACGTCGTGACCTCGGCGGCCGAGATGGGGGAGGGCCAGGTTCCGAAAGGCAGGATCGTGGTCATCACGACAGGCTACGCGGAGGTGCCGACGACGCGTGTGTGAAGCCGGCTGCCCTACGCGGTGACGCGCTGGGGCGCACTGGGCTCCGGTGCACTGAGCTCGGGCTCGGCGCGTGCGGGTTCATCGTCTACCGCATCGCTCTGTGCGAGTTCGGTCGCCCACCAGGCCAGGAGCGCGACGATGAGGACGAGTGAGACATCACCGATCGAGAGGGGGCGGAGCGTCAACAGCCAGAGGATTACCAGCGCGGCGAGGGCGACCCGCACCAGGACGCGGTACGTGTAGATCCACCGACCGACGCGGCCCGTATCCGCTCCGCTGGATCGAAGCGTCGAGCGCAGGCGATGGTTGATGCCTGCGGCGCCGGTCCGGATGGCGATGGCGGCTGTGCTCCGCCCCTGCACCCACGCAAGAATCGCGAGCAGAACGCCGATCAGCGCGATCACGGCCGCCGTGTCGCGCATCGCCGTGATGATCTGTTCGTAGATGGCATCGACGGCCGTGATCGGCAGAGCGAGTTGCGACGCCGCGATCGACGCAACCGTCGCGCCGATCGCAAGGGCTACGGCGAGGGCTCCGCCGCCGAGCGCGATGGCCACGCCCGTTCCGACGAGTGCGACGCTCTTCCGGCGTGCGAGAAGGACCCCACCGACGAACAGGGCAAGGGTGACGAGTGGCAGCCACCATCCGACCGCCGCCGCGATTCCGTAGACGATGCGAACGGTGACGAGAGCGTCGCTCTGGACGAGCACGATCGTGCGATCGACGGAGGGAACTGCCGAGGCGAAGCCGACCCCCTGGGCCACCAGCCGCTCTTTCACCTCGTCGATGATCGGGGCGAGCGAGATGCCGACCTCGCCCGTGTCGCTGATGGTGACGGCGCCCGTCGGGGTCGTGCCCGTCGCGGCCGCGGCCAGCCCACGATGGCTCGCGCGGAGGGCCGTCTCCCAGACCGAGGCGAACACGTCCGATTCCACGAGCTGAGTCACGGATGTGCCGATCAGGCCGCGGAGCCCTTCGACCGCTGGTCCGCGAAGCAAGTCGATCGCTGCCGTGGCGCGGGGCGGCAGGCCGAGGCCACCGAGTCCGTCGAACAGATCGTCGGTCAGCCCCTGCAGATCGAGCGACTCGTCGATCGCAACCGTCGCCTCATCGACGATCAGTGCCTGAACAGCGGGATCCTGCGCCAGGGGAGCGAACGTCGCGACAAATGCGGTCTCGTCGACGAGTTCGGTGCGAGCCCACGCCGAGACGATCGAGACCGGTACCAAGAGCGCCGCGACGACGATCACTGCCGAGGACAGAACGCCGCGCCACGTGCCCTTCCGCGGACGCGAGACGCGGTCCGGGCGGTCGGGCGTCTCGTCGAGGCGCGACCGGAGCTGTTCGTTTTCGGCTTCGAGTTCAGCGAGCCGACGCGCGACATCCGCATCGTTCGCGGAGGCAGGGGTGGGGTTGGTCACATCTCCTTATACCGCCCCGACGCATGTGCGCGCAGGTTCTCCCGCCCAACAGCGCGCGGCCCGCGGGACGTCAGACGGCGCGCAGGACAGCGACGACCTTGCCGAGCACGGTCGCGTGATCACCGAGGATCGGCTCGAACGCGCTGTTGCGGGGCAGCAACCATGTGTGCCCGTCGCGCCGCCGGAAGGTCTTCACGGTCGCCTCGTCGTCGAGCATGGCCGCCACGATGTCCCCGTTCTCAGCGGTCGCCTGCGTGCGGACGACAACCCAGTCGCCGTCGCAGATTGCTGCGTCGATCATCGATTCGCCCGAGACGCGCAGCATGAACAGTTCGCCCTTGCCGACGAGCTGGCGCGGGAGCGGGAATACTTCTTCGACCTGCTGGTCGGCAGTGATGGGGACGCCCGCAGCTATGCGGCCGACGAGGGGCACCATTGCGGCGTCGCCGACGGGCGGGGCCGCGTCTGCGGGATTCTCGGCCGCGCTTCCCGGAAGATCGATCAAGATCTCGATCGCGCGGGTCTTGCCCGAGTCGCGGCGAAGGTAACCCGACAGCTCGAGCTGGTTGAGCTGGTGGGTGACGCTCGAGAGCGAGCGCAGGCCGACGGCGTCGCCGATCTCGCGCATGCTCGGCGGGTAGCCATGCGCCTGCACCGCGCGCTGGATCACTTCGAGGATCGCGAGCTGTTTGTCGCTGAGACTCTTGCGACGCCGCGTGCGCGGCCGCGGCCCGGCTACTTCTCCTGCGACGGATACGTCGTCCGCACTCGCGTCGGAGTCCCTCTCGGCATCCGACTCCGCCAGCGCGGAATCCCCGGGCTCAAGCGTCATGTCGTGCTCCTTCCGCCGTACGAGGCGTCGCTCTGAATGCAATGTCGGTGGTCGCTGGTGTACTGCTCTTGCACCAGCGCGACCATCGAAACACTATCCGGTCCGTGGGACATTTCGGCACATCTGTTCGAGCGTGTCGAACGATTTCGGGCCATTCGAAGCGCAAGAAGGACTTGACAAGATGAAATACTCGAAGATAACTTCGGAACACAACTTCGCATCCGGCTCTCCCGGCCGAGAGTCGGATGCGGAGCTGGAATCGCGATCGGCCCTGACGGACTCGCGGCCCCCACGCTCATCCCGCGTGACACAGCACCGCACGATCCAGGAGGACAAGATGATCACCGCACTCATGCCGATGCCATCGCACACTCGCCTGCGGCTGACGGCGCGCGGGCGTCGCGTCGTCGTGAGCATGGTGTCTCTGCCTCTCGCGGCGGCGGTTTTCGTCGGCGTGCTCGCGAGCGGTGAGGCCCTCGCCTCGCGTAGCGTTTCGGCGTCGACCGATGAGTTCACCACCGTGCTGGTCGAGCCGGGCGACACCCTGTGGTCGATCGCCCTCGAGATGGCACCGGCCTCCGATCCGAGGGATGTCGTAGACGAGATCGTTCGCCTGAACGCGCTCGGGTCTTCGTCAGTTGTCGCGGGACAGAGCATCGCGATCCCGGCCCACCTCGCCTCCTAGACGTCGCCCCTCTGCCCGCGCGTCGTAGCATGGGAGGGGTGAGCGCATCCCTCGAAGACCTTCCTCTCCGCGACGATCTCCGGGGAAAGATCCCCTACGGGGCTCCTCAGGCAAGCGTGCCGATCGCGCTGAATGTCAATGAGAACACCCACCCGGTTCCGCAGGAGGTCGCCGACGACATCCTCGACGGGATCGCCGTCGCGCTGCGTGAGATCAACCGCTATCCCGACCGCGAGTTCGATACGTTGCGCACCGCGTTTGCCGACTATCTCGGCCACGGTCTGACTTCCGAGAACATGTGGGCGGCGAACGGATCGAACGAGGTGCTGCAGCACATCATGCAGGCCTTCGGGGGGCCGGGCCGCACGGTGTTCGGATTCGGTCCCACCTATTCGATGTACCCGCTCTTGGCGGCCGGAACCGGAGCGAGCTGGATCGCGGGCGATCGCGGACACGACTTCACGCTGACCCCCGAGTTCGCTGCCGAGCAAGTGGCCGCGGCAGATCCCGACATCATTCTGTTGTGCTCCCCGAACAACCCGACGGGAACGCCGCTGCCGATCGATGTCATCGAGGCGGTGTACGGTGCCTCCCGGGGCGTGGTCGTCGTCGACGAGGCGTATTGGGAGTTCGCGCCGCACGACCAGCGGTCGGCGTTGACGCTCCTGCACGATCGTCCCCGTCTGGCGGTGTCACGCACGATGAGCAAGGCGTTCGCCTTCGCCGGTGCACGCGTGGGTTATCTCGCGGCTGACCCCGCGTTCATCGACGCGCTGCGCCTCGTGCGACTGCCGTACCACTTGAGCTCGCTGACGCAAGCCGCGGCGCTCGGTGCGCTGCGCCACGCCGACACGATGCTCGCGATGGTCGATGACATCGTCGGGCAACGTGACCGCATGGGTGCGACGCTGTCCGCGCTCGGCTACGAACCCTACGAGTCGTGGACCAACTTCATCCTGTTCGGCGGGGTAAGTGATCCCGCCGCTACCTGGCGCGCGCTGTTCGAACGCGGGGTACTCGTGCGCGACGTCGGCCTGCCCGGCACGCTGCGGGTCTCGGCCGGCACGGAAGACGAGACCACAGCATTCCTCGACCAACTCGCGTCGATAGACTCGCAGGCATGAGCGAGCGCACGGCGAGCAAGACTCGTCGCACGAGTGAGTCATCCGTCGACCTCGAAATCAACCTCGATGGAACCGGTCGGAGCAGCATCGACACGACCGTTCCATTCTTCGATCACATGTTGACGGCATTCGCGAAGCACTCGCTGACCGACCTGACCGTGAAGGCGACGGGCGACACGCAGATCGACGCGCACCACACGGTCGAGGACGTCTCCATCGTGCTGGGCATCGCCATCCGCGAGGCGCTCGGCGATAAGGCCGGCATCTCCCGCTACGGCGACGCCCTGGTCCCGCTCGACGAAGCCCTCGCGCAGGCTGTCGTCGACATCTCGGGTCGTCCCTACCTGGTGCACACGGGTGAGCCGGCAGGCTTCGAACACCACCTGATCGGTGGCCACTTCACGGGATCTCTCGTGCGGCACACATTCGAGGCGATCGCGTTCAACGGCGGCCTCACCGTGCACGTTCGGGTGCTGGAGGGGCGCGACCCTCACCACATCGCCGAGGCCGAGTACAAAGCTTTCGCCCGAGCCTTCCGCCAGGCCAAGTCGCTCGATCCCCTCGTCGAGGGGATCCCGAGCACCAAGGGTGCGCTGTGACGGATGACGGGGCTCGCCCGCTCGTCGCCGTCCTCGACTACGGCTCCGGCAACGTCCACTCGGCCGTCAAGGCGCTGCAGGCCGCGGGCGCTGATGCGCGACTCACGTCGGACCCGCAGCTCGTGCTCGAGGCCGACGGTCTTCTGGTGCCTGGCGTCGGTGCGTTTCGCGCGGTCATGGAGGCGCTGCGGGCGAGCGGCGGGGACCGACTGATCGACCGGCGTCTGGCGGGCGGGCGCCCCGTGCTCGGCATCTGTGTCGGCATGCAGGTTCTGTTCGAGCTCGGCGTCGAGCGTGGCGTGGATACCGAGGGCATGGGGGAATGGCCGGGGGTCGTTCGCGAACTCGACGCGCCCGTTCTGCCCCACATGGGATGGAACACGGTCCGCCCCGATCCGGGGTCGAGGTTGTTCGCCGGCCTCGAGGATGAGCGCTTCTACTTCGTCCACTCTTTCGGCGTGCAGGAATGGCTGATGGAGGCGAACGGGCCTTTCGCCAACCCGCATCTCACATGGACGGACTACGGCGCACCGTTCCTCGCCGCGGTGGAGAACGGGCCGCTGTCGGCGACGCAGTTCCACCCCGAGAAGTCCGGCGCCGCGGGCATCCGTCTGCTCGCGAATTGGATCGACGGCCTGACCCCGACTAACATCTAGGCTTCGTGCCTATCCGGCCTTCGGACCGCCCAGCGCGGCACCCGAAATCGGTGTAAAACCGGCGCATCCGCCCACGCACGAGGATCCATGAACGACTTCTCCGCAACACCCGAGCTCGTCCTCCTTCCCGCCGTCGATGTCGCCGGGGGTAAGGCCGTCCGCCTGACTCAGGGCGAGGCCGGCACCGAGACTTTCCACGGCGACCCCGTCGACGCGGCGCTCGATTTCGCCCGGCAAGGCGCAACCTGGATCCACCTCGTCGATCTCGATGCCGCATTCGGTCGCGGAAACAACACCGCGGTGCTGCGCAAAGTGATCAAGCAGGTCAAGGGTGTGCGGGTCGAGCTATCCGGAGGCATCCGCGACGACCGCTCGCTCGAAGCCGCGCTCGAGAGCGGTGCCAGCCGCATCAACCTCGGCACGGCGGCGCTCGAGAACCCTGAGTGGGCGGCGGACGTCATCGCGCGTTACGGCGAGGCGATCGCCGTGGGCCTGGATGTGCGCGGCACGACGCTCGCCGCGCGTGGGTGGACCGAAGACGGCGGCGACCTGTGGACCGTCCTGCAGCGCCTCGAAGCCGCCGGATGCAGCCGCTATGTCGTGACGGATGTCACCAAGGATGGCACCCTCAAGGGCCCGAATCTCGACCTCCTCCGTCAGGTGACGTCTCGCACGCCGAAGCCTGTCGTGGCCTCGGGGGGCGTCTCGAGCCTTGATGACATCGCGGCTCTGCGCGAACTCGTCCCGCTCGGGGTCGAGGGCGCGATCGTCGGTCGGGCCCTCTACGCCGGCGCCTTCACGCTGGCCGAGGCGTTGGATGTCGCAGCCGGCTGACCCGGAAGACCCCGACGGTGGCGTGCACGAGCACGGCACCGACTCGGCGGGCGTTCCCTGGGAGGGACGCGCGTTCCAACCGAACCCGCACGCCGGCGATGACGGTTCTGCGCCCGAAGCCTTTCTCGTCGCCCTCGCCGCGTTCCGCACGGGCGAGGTGGGTCAGGCCGCTGTGGTCGACTCCTTGCGCTCGGCCCGCCTGCTCGTGCCCCTCGTTGCGGAACGCGGCGAGACGGGGGTCGCGCCATCCGGGCTGACCGTGGACAAAACGCAGGAACTCTCGATCGTCACGGTGGCCGCGCCCGACGGGCGCACGGTGCTGCCCGCGTTCTCGAGCGTCGCGGCGATGCAGGCGTGGGATGCCACGGCCCGACCGATCCCGACGCCCATGTTCCGCGTAGCTCAGGCGGCCGTGGGGGAGGGGACAGACCTGATCGTGGTCGATCCGGGCTCCGAGACCGAGTTCGTCATCCGTCGGCCCGCCGTCTGGGCGCTGGCGCAGGGCATCGATTGGGAGCCCAGTTTCGCCTCTCCAGAGGTGTTCGCGGGCCTCCAGGAGAGCGTCGGGGGCGAGCTCGCCGTCATCGATCTCGCGGTGGAGCCCGGCGACCCGACCGCGCGACTCCGCGCTCCGGAACTGGTCGTCAAGCTGGCGTTGATGCAGGGCCTCGAGCAATCGGAGCTGGATGCGGTGCTCGCACGCCTGGCTCAGCGTTGGGCGTCCGATGACCGCATTGCAACGCTCGTCGACTCGCTCACGGTTCGCCTGGAGCGCTCGGCTCCTTGACCACCGGTCGACTCAGGTGACGGGTCCTGTCCACTTCTCGCCCGGACCCTTGCCGATCGGGTCGGGAATGACGGATGCCTCGCGGAACGCCAGCTGAACCGACCGCAGCCCATCGCGCAGTGACCGGGCGTGCATGTCACTGACTTCGGGCGCGGCCGCGCTGATCAAGCCGGCGAGGGCGTTGATCAGTTTGCGAGCCTCATCGAGGTCGGTTTGGCTCTCGGGGTCGTCGGCGAGGCCGGTCTTGACGGCGGCGGCGCTCAACAGGTGAACCGCGGTGGTCGTGATGATCTCAACGGCCGGAACATCCGCGATGTCGCGGGTAGCGGCCGAGGCGGCACGCTCCTGTTCCTCCCAGCGAGCCTGGGTCGCGGCATCCGGTTCCCTACTGGGCTGGACATCTTCAGAAACGTTGTCTTCGGGGGGAATCGTGCTCACGTGTCGCTCTCTGCTAGACTTCTGCGGGCTCCGGGACTTTTGTCTCGGTTCGAAGAGGATTCGCATCCCACCCGCGCCGACCATAGGCCAGGCTACCGGGTACACGTGCTCCGCTGGCTCGTCTCGATCTGAGGCATCCGGTGGTCTGGGCACAAGGCCGGCGGGCTGTATCAACTCCGCGCCGGGTGGAATGCGACGTTCGCTTCACCCGGAAACTCTCGTCTCCGGGTGCTTCCACCCCGTGCGGCTTCGTCGTGCGGTTACCCAGATCTAGAGGAGTTCCGCATCAGCGATCCCCGCACCAACGACCGCATCCGCGTGCCCGAGGTCCGACTCGTCGGCCCCGCAGGAGAGCAGATCGGTGTCGTCCGCATCGAGGCAGCACTGCGCCTCGCTCAGGAGGCAGAGCTCGACCTCGTCGAGGTGGCCCCCAACTCGAAGCCGCCCGTGGTCAAGATCATGGATTACGGGAAGTTCAAGTACGAGGCTGCGCAGAAGGCCAAGGAAGCTCGTCGCAACCAGGCGAACACGGTCCTCAAAGAGGTCCGGTTCCGTCTGAAGATCGACGAGCACGACTACGAAACCAAGCGCAAGCGCGCCGAGGGCTTCCTGAAGACCGGAGACAAGGTCAAGGCGATGATCCTCTTCCGTGGTCGCGAGCAGTCGCGTCCCGAGCAGGGCGTGCGTTTGCTTCGTAAGTTCGCCGAGGACGTCGCCGAGTTCGGCACGGTCGAGTCGAACCCCACGATCGACGGTCGCAACATGGTCATGGTGGTCGCACCGCACAAGAACAAGTCCGAGGTCAAGACCGAGCAGAACGCCAAGCGCGACGCGACCAAGCAGGCCGCACGCGAGGCTCGCGCCCCCCGGACAGAGTCCGAAACGGCTGAATCGGCCGCTGAGTAGGACCCCTCACACGACTCCCGCCTCGGCGGGTGCACACCCACGACGCCCTCCGGGGCCTCAGCAAAGGAAAACGAGATGCCGAAGCAGAAGACCCACTCGGGTGCCAAGAAGCGCTTCAAGATCACCGGTAGCGGAAAGCTCAAGAAGCAGCAGGCCGGTATGCGCCACAACCTCGAGGGCAAGTCGAGTCGTCGGACTCGCCGCCTGAACCAGGACCAGGTCCTGTCCAAGGCCGACACCAAGGTCGCCAAGAAGCTTCTCGGTCGCTGAGCGCGCCGAATCAGGATAGGAAACAAGACAAATGGCTAGAGTCAAGCGGGCAGTAAACGCCCACAAGAAGCGTCGCGTCATCCTCGAGCGCGCCTCCGGTTACCGCGGACAGCGTTCGCGCCTGTACCGCAAGGCCAAGGAGCAGGTCACCCACTCCCTCGTCTACGCGTACCGTGACCGTCGCAAGCGCAAAGGCGACTTCCGTCGTCTGTGGATCCAGCGCATCAATGCCGCGTCCCGCCAGAACGGCCTCACGTACAACCGCTTCATCCAGGGCCTCGGCCTCGCGGGTGTGCAGGTCGACCGTCGCATGCTCGCCGAGCTCGCGGTGAATGAGCCCGCCACGTTCGCGTCGCTCGTTGCCACGGCCAAGGCTGCTCTGCCGGCCGACACCTCGGCACCCAAGGCATCCGCGTAAGCAGCTGTCGATCGAATGCCCCGCTCTCCTCCGGAGGCGGGGTTTTCGTCTGCCTCCGGCATCCGTCGCCCTCCCGCATCCCTTTCCGCACGGCTTGGGGCGTCAGATTCTCGTTGGGGCGCGGTGTCCCGCGCCCCAACGTCGTTCTGACGCCCCAGGGTGGTTGGTGGTTGGTGGTTGGTGGTTGGTTGGTGGGGTTGTGTGAAGGCGGGGGAGAGTGGGTCGCCGGGCGTTCGCGGGTACGACACCGCCGCGCCGTAGACTGTGCGGGTGCTCGAGAACCCGCGCTCACCGCGCGTGCGCGCCGTCGCAAAGCTGACCAAACGAAGCGCCCGTCAAGAGACCGGGCTGTTTCTGCTCGAGGGGCCGCAGGCGGTTCGCGAAGCCCTGACCTATCGCCCCGAGGCGATCGTCGAGTTCTTCGCTACCCCCACAGCGATCGAGCGGCACGGTGAGCTGCGTGAGCTCGCCTCCGCTGCCGGGGTCGAGATCGAGTACACGACCGAAGCCGTCCTCGACGCCATGGCCGACACCGTCACGCCGCAAGGGGTCGTCGCAGTCGCCCGGCAGTTCCCGGTTTCGATCCGCGAGGTTTTCGGGGCTTCACCGCGCCTGATCGCGGTGTGCGAAGAGGTTCGCGACCCCGGCAATCTCGGAACGATCATCCGGGCAGCGGATGCCGCGGGCGCTGATGCCGTCGTGTTGACCGGCCGCACGGTCGATCCGTACAACCCCAAGGTCGTGCGCGCGACCACCGGTTCCCTGTTCCACCTGCCCATCGCGCTCACGACCGACCTCGCGGAGGCGCTCGAGCTGGCGCGCGGCGCGGGCCTGCGGGTCATCGCAGCCGATGTGAAGGGCGACGATCTGCTCGAGGCACGCGACAGCGGGATCCTCACCGAGCCGACCGCATGGCTCTTCGGGAATGAAGCCCGCGGCCTGGAGGACACGGCGCTCACGCTCGCCGATCTGGCCCTGAGATTGCCCATCTACGGCCGCGCGGAATCGCTGAATCTCGCGACCGCCGCGAGCGTCTGCCTCTACGAGAGTGCGTTCGCCCAACGTTCCGTGCGCTCCATCTGAGAGAGACGACCGCCTGTTACGGTCCGGTAAAGGTCGTGTCACCGGCGCATCGGTTCTTCTGACCCGTGCGTAGGGTGAGCTTCATGGTCAGCCAGAGCGACGCACAGCCGAAGACGTCGAACATCGCAGCACGGCGCGGTGAGCCGCTCGTCGTCATCGAGCACGTCGACAAGCACTTCGGTGACCTGCATGTCCTCCGCGACATCACGACCGTCGTCAACAGGGGCGAAGTCGTCGTCGTGATCGGTCCTTCGGGCAGCGGAAAGTCGACGCTATGCCGCGCGGTCAATCGCCTCGAGACGATCGACTCGGGCGTCATCACGATCGACGGCGCGAAGCTGCCGGAGGAAGGCGCGGGACTCGCGAAGCTCCGGGCAGACGTCGGCATGGTGTTCCAGTCCTTCAATCTCTTCGCTCACAAAACGGTTCTCGAGAACGTCACGCTCGGGCCGATCAAGGTCCGTGGCATGAAGAAGAAAGCCGCCGTCGAGATGGCGATGAAGTTGCTCGATCGTGTCGGGGTCGCCAACCAGGCGTCGAAGATGCCGAATCAACTGTCCGGCGGGCAACAGCAGCGTGTCGCGATTGCCCGATCGCTCGCGATGAACCCGAAGGTGATCCTGATGGACGAGCCGACCAGCGCGCTCGACCCCGAGATGATCAACGAGGTTCTCGATGTGATGATCGGCCTCGCTGCGGACGGCATGACGATGATCGTCGTCACGCACGAGATGGGATTCGCACGAAAAGCCGCCGACCGCGTGCTCTTCATGGCGGACGGAGCCATCGTCGAAGAGGCGACCCCCGAGAAGTTCTTCACCAATCCCCAGAGCGAACGGGCACAGGACTTCCTCTCGAAGATCCTCGAGCACTGAGCGCACCGGAAAATACTTGGTCGCCACCGCGGCCGGGGCCCTACAAAACAGGTCGCCAACCCGCGACCCCCACAGCAAAGGACAGGTAGGACATGAAACGTTCACGACTTTCCCTCATCGGCCTCGCGGCAGTCGGCGCGCTCGCGCTCTCGGCATGCGCCGGCGGCAGCGGCGACGAGACCTCGGTCGAGCCCGAGGAATCGCCCACGTTCGAAGCCGGCACCACAATGGCCGAGCTCGCTGAGGCGGGCACTATCACGATCGGTACGAAATTCGACCAGCCTCTCTTCGGTCTGATGGGCCCGACGAACGAGCCGGAAGGATTCGACGTCGAGATCGGCAAGATCATCGCCGCTGAACTAGGCATCGCGGCAGAGGACATCGATTGGAAGGAAGCGGTTTCAGCAAACCGCGAGCCTTTCATCGAGAACGGTGAAGTCGACCTCGTCATCGCCACTTACACGATCAACGACACCCGCAAGGAGGTCGTCTCGTTCGCGGGTCCGTACTACATGGCCGGCCAGTCGATCCTGACCCTGGCCGACAACGAGGACATCGAGAGCGAGGATGACCTGGTCGGCCAGCCCGTGTGCTCGGTGACAGGATCGACCCCCGCCGCGAACCTGGAGGCGCTCGGCGCCGAGGTGTTGCTCACTGACACCTACTCCAACTGCCTCGAGCCGCTGCGTAGCGGCGCCGTCGTGGCTGTGTCCACGGACAACGTGATCCTCGCAGGGCTTGCCGCGCAGAACGAGGGCGAGTTCAAGGTCGTCGGTGAGCCGTTCACGGACGAGCCCTACGGCATCGGCCTGGCGCTCGATGACACCGACTTCCGCATGTGGATCAACGACGTGCTCGAAGCGGCCTATGAGGACGGTCGCTACCAGGACGCCTGGGACGCCACGGCCGGAACGATCCTGCCGTACGTCGACCCGCCCGCGGTCGACCGCTACTGATTGAGCGGATGCCCCGGGCGGCAAGAATTCTGCGTCCGGGGCATCCGTCCCCCTGAAAGGAATGGAGATCGCGTGGAGCAACTCGCCTCGCTGATGCCGGTGTTCTGGGAAGGCTTCCGGGTCACCCTGCTGCTCCTCGCCGTCTCCGGCGTTCTGGCGCTCGTCATCGGAACCGTCATCGCGGCGATGCGTATCTCGCCGGTCGGTTCCCTGCGGGTCTTCGGGGCGGTCTGGACGGAGATCGCGCGCAACACCCCGTTGACCCTCGTCTTCTTCTTCTTCGCTTTCGTCGTGCCGTTCCTCGGAGTTCGGCTTCCCTACGTCGTGCTGGCGATCTTCGCCCTCACGTACTACACGTCGCCCTTCGTCGCCGAAGCGCTGCGCTCAGGCATCAACGGCGTGCCGGTCGGCCAGGCCGAGGCGGCGCGAAGCATCGGCCTGGGCTTCGGTCAGACCGTCACGCTCGTCGTTCTCCCGCAGGCGTTCCGGATGACGATCCCGCCGCTCATCAACGTCTTCATCGCGCTCACGAAGAACACCTCGGTGGCCGGAGCATTCTTCGTCGCCGAGCTCTTCGCATCCACCCGTGAACTGGCGAACGCGAACGGAAACATCGTCATCCCGATCCTTCTCATCACCGCGGCGCTCTACCTGGTCGTGACCGTCCCCCTGGGACTCTTCGCAGGCCAGCTCGAGAAGAGAGTGGTGATGGGCCGATGAGTGCTCCGAGCGTTCTCTTCGACGCGCCCGGTCCTCGCGCGCGGCGGACATCCCGCATCGCGTCCGTCGTCGGCCTGATCGTCGTGGCCGGACTCATCGCCTGGGGTGTGATCATCCTGGCGCTGCCGCGCGAATCCGGCGGCGTGACCGTACCCGGAATGTTCGCGCCGACGCGCTGGGACATCTTCAGTGACCCGGTCGTCTGGGGCTTCATCGGCCAGGGTGTCCTCGCTACGCTGCGAGCCGCCGCCGTCGCGGCCGTGGGCGCGATGGCGCTCGGTATCGTGCTCTCGCTCATGCGCAGTTCGACCATTGCGTGGGTGCGCATCCCCACCGCCGTGTTCATCGAGTTCTTCCGCGGCATGCCCGTGCTGCTGATGATGCTCTTCATCCTTCTGGTTGCCTCGACGGGCGCCTTCTGGGCGGTCGTCATCGCGCTGGTTCTCTACAACGGGACGCTCATCGGGGAGGCGCTGCGGGCGGGCCTCGTCGCGCTGCCGCGCGGTCAGCGCGAGGCCGCGCTCTCGCTCGGCATGCGCGAATTCCAGTCGAAGCTGCTCGTGGAATTCCCGCAAGCCTTCCGGCAGATGTTGCCGATCATCGTCGCCCAGCTCGTCGTCCTGTTGAAGGACACTTCCCTCGGCTACATCGTGGGCTACAACGAACTGATCCGAACGACGATGAATCAACTCGCGAGCTTCTACGGCAACCGCTATCTGTTCTCGCTTTTCGCGGTGTCGCTCGCGATCTACCTCGCGATCAACCTGACGCTGTCGTGGTTCGCACGGTGGTTGTCGCGCCGCACGGCAAGCGGGGGCAAGCGCAGCAAGAAGAGCGGCGGCGGCAAGCCGACCGATCCGGATCAGGCGATCTTGATGGCGGAGGCTTCGGGGATGGCTCGTGCCTCGGGCCAATCCGGCTCCGGCCTGTAGCTCCCGTGGAGCGGCGGGCCCAGGCATCCGGCCCCGGTAGACTCGCCTCTCGTGTCTGACACTCCTGAGATCACGCCCGAGGCGGTCGATTCCGCGGCATCGGCGGCGCTCGCAGCCGTTGCCGCCGCGACGACCACCGCAGAGCTCAAGGCCGCGCGTGCGGCGCATGCGGGGGAGGGGTCGCCCCTTGCGCAGCTGAACTCCCGCATGCGCGATGTGCCGAAGGAGCAGAAGGCCGAGTTCGGCAAGCTCATGGGCCAGGCGCGTGGAAGTGTCGCGCAGGCGCTCGCCGCGCGCGAGGAAGAGCTCGTCGAGGCCGAGACGGCCGCGCGGCTCGAAGCGGAGCGGATCGACATCACCGCGGTGGCGTCCCGCACACGCGTGGGCGCGAGGCATCCGCTCACCCTCCTGCAAGACCAGGTCAGCGACATTTTCGTCGGGATGGGGTGGGAGATCGCCGAGGGACCCGAGCTCGAGCACGAGTGGTTCAACTTCGACGCCCTCAACTTCGACGTCGACCACCCGGCGCGGCAGATGCAGGACACGTTCTTCGTCGACCCGGTCGACCGCCACCTCGTGATGCGCACGCACACGAGCCCCGTGCAGGTGCGCTCGATGCTCGAGCGCGACATCCCGATCTACGTGCTCTGCCCGGGGCGGGTGTATCGCACGGATGAATTCGACTCCACGCACCTGCCCGTCTTCACGCAGTTCGAGGGGCTCGTCGTCGACAAGGGCATCACGATGGCGCACCTCAAGGGCACCCTCGATCACGCCGCGCGGGTGCTGTTCGGACCCGAGGCCAAGACGCGCTTCCGTGCCAACTACTTCCCGTTCACCGAGCCGTCGGCAGAGCTTGACCTCTGGCATCCGACGTTCAAGGGCGGCGCCCGCTGGATCGAGTGGGGCGGCTGCGGCATGGTCAACCCCAACGTGCTGCGCGCCGCGGGCATCGACCCCGAGGTCTACTCGGGCTTCGCATTCGGAATGGGCATCGAGCGGACGCTGATGTTCCGCAGCGACGTGCAAGACATGCGCGATATGGCCGAGGGCGATGTGCGTTTCAGCGAGCAGTTCGGGATGGTGGTCTGATGCGTGTTCCGCTCTCGTGGCTGCGCGAGTACGTCGATGTGCCGACGGATGCTTCGCCGGAGGACGTGCTCGAAGCGCTCGTGCGCGTCGGGTTTGAAGAAGAGGACGTGCACCGGTTCGAGGTGACGGGTCCCGTCGTCGTCGGCGAGGTGCTCTCGTTCGAGGCGGAGCCGCAGTCGAACGGCAAGACGATCCGCTGGTGCCAGGTTCAGGTTGCGCCGGAGGGCGAGACCGCCGCCGATGGTGGCCCTGCCGTGCACGGGATCGTCTGCGGTGCCGGCAACTTCTTCGTCGGCGACAAGGTCGTTGTGACGCTGCCCGGCGCCGTGCTGCCCGGACCCTTCCCGATCGCCGCGCGCAAGACCTACGGTCATGTGTCGGACGGCATGATCGCTTCCGCGAAGGAGCTCGGGCTCGGTGATGAGCACGCGGGGATCCTGCGCCTCAGCGAGCTCGGCATCGACGCACCCGTCGGTACGGACGCTATTGCTCTGCTCGGGCTCGACGACGTCGCGGTCGAGATCAACGTCACGCCTGACCGTGGGTACGCGCTGTCGATGCGCGGTGTCGCTCGCGAGTACTCGCACTCGACCGGTGCGGCGTTCCGCGATCCGGGCCTGCGTCCCTGGGGCGAGGTCGAGCCGGGTTCCGGCTTCGCCGTCGCCGTTGCCGACGATGCCCCCCTCCGCGGGCGCGTCGGTGCCTCGGAGTTCGTGGTTCGCGTCGTTCGTGGGGTGGATGCCTCGGCACCGACCCCGCCGTGGATGATCGCGCGGCTCACTCTTGCGGGCATCCGTTCGCTCGGTGTGCTGATCGACATCACCAACTACGTCATGCTCGAGCTCGGCAATCCGATCCACGGGTACGACCTCGATGCGCTCTCGGGCGGCATCACGGTGCGCCGTGCCCGTGCGGGCGAACACCTCACGACCCTCGACGGCAAGGATCGCACCCTCGATCCGGAAGACCTGCTGATCACGGATGACTCCGGGCCCATCGGTCTCGCGGGCGTCATGGGCGGCGGTCCGACCGAGATGAGCGACGCGACCCGCGATGTGCTCATCGAGGCCGCGATCTTCGACACCGTCTCGATCGCGCGCACGGCACGTCGGCACAAGCTGCCGTCCGAGGCATCCCGTCGCTTCGAGCGCGGCGTCGACCCGCTGATCCCGTTTGTCGCGGCCCAGCGTGTCGTCGACCTGATGGTCGAGCTCGCGGGGGGCACGGTCGATTCGCTCGGCGGCGCCCTGTTCACCACCTATCAACGGCAGGCGATAGCGCTGCCGGCGAGCTTCGTGTCTGGCGTCATCGGCGTCGACTACGAGCCCGCGCGGGTGCGCGGCGCGCTCGAGCTGATCGGATGCGTCGTCGACGAGACGGCCGCCGGCTGGGACGTGACGCCGCCGTCGTGGCGCCCCGACCTGACGGACAAATGGACCCTGGCCGAAGAGGTCGCGCGCATCGAGGGCTACGACCAGATTCCCTCGGTGTTGCCGACACCACCCTCCGGTCGCGGGCTGACCGAGGCGCAGCAGGGCCGCCGCCGCGTGGCGAACGCGCTCGCCGCGGCGGGCTTCGTCGAGACCCCGTCGTTCCCCTTCACGACCGAGGCCCTGAACGACCTGCACGGGTCGGTCTCGGGTGAGCACCTGCCGAGTATCAAGCTCGCGAATCCGCTGGACGGACAGTCGCCGTTCCTGCGGCGCTCGCTGGTTCCCGCGCTGCTGCAGGCGGCGCACCGCAATCTCTCGCGCGGGCTGACGGATCTGGCGATCTTCGAGACCGGCAGCGTGTTTTTGCCCGAGCCCGGGGTCGGGTACGGCACGTCATTCGTGCCGCCGCTCGCCGAGCGGCCGAGCGATGATGTGCTCGCCGAGCTGAACGCGTCGATCCCGCCGCAGCCGCGGCACGTCGCCGTGTTGCTCACCGGAAACCTGGCACCCAAGCAGCCCGCCCGCGCGGCCGAGTCCGCAGACCTCGGCGCGGCGCTCGACGCCGTGCGCGTGATCGCTGCGGCGGCGGGAGTGTCGATCGACGTCGCACAAGGACGACGCGCGGCGCTCCACCCGGGCCGGACCGGTGTGCTTTCGGTGGACGGTCCCGATCAGACGCGTGTCGAGGTCGGGTACGTCGGTGAGCTGCTGCCGGCGGTGGCCGAGGCATCCGATCTTCCCGGTCGTGTGATCGTGGCCGAGCTGAATCTCGATCTGCTGCTCTCGCTCGTGTCGTCGCGGGTCGTCGCGGCGTCGCTGTCGGGCTTCCCCGCGGCGACGCAGGATGTGTCGCTCGTCGTGGCGGCGGATGTACCGGCCGCCGATGTGCGTTCGGCGCTCGAGCAGGGCGCGGGCGAACTGCTCGAGTCGGTGCGGCTGGTCGATGACTACCGCGGCACGGGCGTGCCCGAGGGATCGAAGAGCCTCACGTTCGCTCTGCGGTTCCGGGCCCCGGATCGGACGCTCACGGCGGCCGAGGCGACGGACGCCAAGCTCGCCGGTGTCGCGGCTGCGGCCGAGCGTTTCGGCGCCAGCATCCGCGACTGACGCACCGAATCGTTTGCGGGCGCGCGGATGCGCTGAACGGCGGCACCTGGTGCGGTCAGCGCGAGGGCCAGTGCCATGACGGGACGTCGAGCATGCCCTGACCCTCGATGCGCGTGCCGTAGCCCGTCGACTCCAGCCGCACGATGTCGGCGCCCGCGTTCGCGAGCGACGCGGCCAGCCTGTCGGCGTGCGTCACGACGATGATCTGGCTCTCTTCCGATGCCGCGTTGATCAGCGCCCCGAGCGGATCGAGCAGCTCGGGATGAAGGCTCGACTCGGGCTCGTTCAGCACGAGCAGGGGAGCGGGCCGGGCCGGCAGTAGAGCCGCGCACAGCAGCAGGTATCGGAGCGTCCCATCCGATAGTTCGGTCGTCTCGAGGGGCCGCAACAGGCCGGGCTGGTGCATGAGCAGGCGGAACAGGCCCCCGGATGCCGCGACCTCCACCCGTCCGCCGGGAAACGCACGAGCCACCTCGCGCGCGAGGGCATCGCCGTGTCCGGCATCCTGAATCGTCGCCCACACCGCCGCGAGGTTCTCGCCGCCGTGAGCGAGTGTCTGCGTGCGTGTACCGACTCGCGGATGCCGCGCCGGGGCCTCCCGGTCCGTGCGGAAGTGGTCGTAGAACCGCCAGGCGCGCAGCATCCGTCGCACCGAAAGCGTCTCCGGCGCGGCGTCGCCATCGCCGAGATCGGTCAGGATGCTCTCGAAGGGCGCGAGGCGCTGATCGGCATCGATCCATCCGTCGCGGCGCACGCGCACCGCGGCGCGCGTCCGGTCGACGAGCGTCGCGGCTGGTCGCGCCACGGCGCCGGCGAAGATCTGCTCGCGTTTGATCTCGGCATCGCGGGCGAAGACGCTGAGTTTGTCGGCCTGGGGCAGTCCGTAGTCGACCAGGTAGCCCAGATCGTCTGTCGCTACTCCCAGCCGGAGCGAGATGGGATCGCGCCGCACCGTTCCCTGTGCGCCCGCCCCCGCGGGCGTCTCGGGGCCCGCCCACAGTGCAGAGTCGAGCCC
This sequence comes from Microbacterium sp. HM-570, assembly GCF_054165885.1. Lineage (NCBI taxonomy): Bacteria > Bacillati > Actinomycetota > Actinomycetes > Micrococcales > Microbacteriaceae > Microbacterium > Microbacterium sp. HM-570. Next base: position 726,215 of record NZ_CM135111.1, on the reverse strand, counting down.
GCCTTCCTCGGCGATGGCGCCGATGGCGTCGCCGGATGCCCCGGCCGCGAGCAGGCGGAGTGCCCGGTACAGGCTCGATTTGCCGGTGCCGTTCGCTCCGGTCACCACGGTCAGGCGCCCGAGGGGGAGGGCGAGGTCGACGAGTGACCTGTATCCGGCTACGGCGAGTGTCTGGATCATGCGCACCAGTCTGGCCCGGGCATCCGACGCTCTGCCGCTCGGCGGGGATGTCCGACTCAACCTGTGGTGTTCTGCCAAAGTAGTTCCGTTGGGGTCGTGGGGGAACGGGCGTAGCCCAGGATGAGGAGTCGTCGGAGATGTCCTCCGTTCTCTATCGAATCGGTCGATTCTGCGCCCGCCGGCGGTGGTGGGTGCTGGCCGCGTGGCTCGTCCTGGCCGTCGGCGGCGGCACGGCTGCCGCGGCGCTCGGCAACAACCTGCAGTCGTCGTTCGACATCCCCGGCACGCAGGCTCAGTCCGCGCTCGACACGCTGGAGCAGCGGTTTCCGCAGCTGAGCGGAGCGAGCGGTCGCGTCGTCGTGGTTGCCCCCGACGGATCCTCGATCGCCGACGATGCGGATGCCATCGGCGCGGTGTGCGAGAGCCTGGCGGTCGTCACGGGAGTGACGAATATCGGATGTCCGTACCCCATGACCGCGAGCGGCTCATCGCCCGCGGGCTCGGGCACCGCCGATCAGGTGTCGTCGGACGGGCGGATGGCGTTCATCGCACTGCAGCTCTCGGATCCAGCCGACGACATTCCGGCGAGCCTCGTCACGGCGGTCGACGACGCGACGGCGCCCCTGACCCAGGCGGGACTGCAGGTGGCGGTTTCGGGGATCGTGCCGGCCGCCGCATCCGGTGTCGATTGGACCGAACTGGTCGGGATGGCCGTGGCCTATGTCGTGCTGGCTGTGACCTTCGGCTCGCTCCTGGCTGCCGGGATGCCGCTCGTCACCGCGGCCATCGGCGTCGGCGTGGCGACGAGCTCGATCACGATCGTCGCCGCTTTCGCGCCGGTTCAGGCGACCGCGCCCGTGCTCGCGACGATGCTCGGCCTCGCGGTGGGGATCGACTATGCGTTGCTCATCACGTCTCGACACCGCGACAACCTCCGGCAGGGCATGGCGGTCCACGAGTCCGTCGCCGTGTCGATCGCGACGGCGGGAACGGCGGTCGTGTTCGCGGGACTGACCGTGATGATCGCTCTGCTCGGACTCGGGGTCGCGGGCATCCCGTTCCTCACGGTCATGGGCCTCGGCGCCGCAGCCGCCGTGCTCTGCGCACTGGCGGTCGCCGTGACGCTGCTTCCGGCGATCCTGACCCTGTGCGGGCGGCGACTCATCCCGAAGCAGCGTCGCCGAAAGCGCGCTGCCGCGGCGCCGAGCGGGCCGAAACCCGCCCCGGCGTGGGTGCGGATCGCGACGCGGGCGCCGCTCGTCACCGCAGCGGTCGTCGTTGTTGTGCTTCTCACCCTGGCGATACCGGCCGCGGGCATCCGTCTGACGCTGCCGGATGCGGGCTACGACCCGGCGGGTTCGCCGCCGCGCGTCGCCTACGACCTGCTGGACGAGGGGTTTGGCCCCGGGTTCAACGGCCCGTTGCTGATCACCGCCGACATTTCTCGCACGCTCGACATCGAACAGGCCCTTGACGCCCTCGACGGTGAGTTCTCGTCGGTCGAAGGCGTCGCGGCGACCTCGCAGGCGTTCCCCAACGAGGCCCTCGACCTCGCGGTGCTCACGATCACCCCCACGAGCGCGCCGAGTTCGGCCGAGACGGGCGACCTCGTGCAGCGGTTGCGCGACATGGTCCCGGCCTTCGAGTCCGCGCACGGGTTCGGCTTCCAGGTCACGGGCCAGACCGCGCTCGCCATCGATATCTCCGACCGGTTGGGGGCGGCGCTGCTGCCGTTCGCGCTGGTCGTCGTCGGGCTGTGCCTGCTGCTGCTGATGATCATGTTCCGCTCGATCGCCGTTCCGGTGACCGCCACATTCGGCTACCTGCTGACCGTGGGGGCGGCACTGGGTGTCTCGACAGCGGTCTTCGAGTGGGGGTGGGCGGCCGATCTGCTCGGCGTGGGGAAGGTCGGCCCGGTGATCAGCTTCATGCCGATCCTGGTGATGGCCGTGCTGTTCGGCCTGGCCATGGACTACCACGTCTTCCTCGTCTCGCGGATGCGCGAGCGCTATGCCGCAACGGGGGTTGCCCGGGCATCCGTGCTCGAAGGATTCTCGGCCTCCGCGCGCGTCGTGACGGCCGCGGCCCTCATCATGTTCTCGGTCTTCTTCTCATTCGTTCCCGGCGGCAACGCCATCATCCAGCCGATCGCCCTCGCGCTTGCGGTGGGTGTGCTGATCGACGCGTTCGTCGTGCGGATGACTCTGGTGCCGGCGCTCATGACGCTGCTCGGCGACCGCGCGTGGTGGCTGCCCCGCGGGCTCGCACGGGTTCTGCCCGATGCCGACATCGAGGGTGAGGCGGTGCAGCGGATGCTCGCGCAGCGCAGTTGGCGGGACGCTGATGAGCTGCGCCGCGATGGTGTGCACGCGCAGGATGCCTCTTTCGCGGGCCTCGATCCGGTGACCTTCGCCGTGCCCGCCCGTGCGGTGCTGCTGGTGCGGGGCGACGGCGCCGATCGGGTCTGCGCCGTACTGGCGGGCAGGTCCGGCGACGTCGAGGGAGACCTGGCGGTGCAGGGGCACCTGCTGCCGTTCGAGCGGAGCACGCTGGCCGCACACAGCGCCCATGTCGAGATCGCGCCCCCGCCCGTGGACGCCGAGTCCGTCGGCGACTACTTGAGGGGGATGCTCCGGCTGAACGGTGTCTCCCGACGCGACCTGTCCGAGCGGACACACGACGCGGCGCGCGCTTTCGACGCCCTTCTCGACGTCGTCGGTGCGCCCGTGGGGACCGAGACCGGACCTGAAACGCTCGTTGCACGGCTGGGCGATGGCGGACGCTGGGCGCTCGACGCGTCGGTCGCGCTGTCTTCCGGCCTGCCGCTCGTGGTGATGGATCTGCGCGGACGATCGCCGCAGGTCGTGGCAGCCGTGCTCGGCCGCCTCGACGCGTCGGCGACGGCCGTGTTCGCCGTCGACGACGAGTGCGCGCCGGTCACCGACCGCATCGTCGTCTCTGTGCGGGTCAGCGCCGCAGCGCTCGAAAGGAGCAGCTCGTGAACAGCTTCTGGAGCCTCGTGCCCGCTCCCGCGCGATCACGCCGACGTGCGGCCGTGGTCATCTTGCTCGCGGTGGTCGCGCCGCTGCTCATCCTGCTGACGATGCTTCCGCAGCGGAGCGAAGAGACGCTGTCGGCCGCGATCGTCAACCTCGATACGCCGATCGAGGAAGGCAGCGAACCCGTGGCTGCGGGCAAGCTGCTCACCGAGAACCTCTTGACGAGCCAGGACGGCCTGACCTGGACCCTGACCGACACGAAAACGGCATCGGCGGGACTCGCCGACGGCAGCTTTCAGGCGATCGTGACGATCCCCGCCGACTTCTCTCAGAATGTCGCAACGATCGGCTCGGATGCCCCGACGGCGGCGCAGCTGCAGGTGCAGACCAGCACCCGCCACGGCTACGTCGAGGGGAAAGTCGCCGACGCGGTCGCGGCCGGGTTGCCCCGCGGCGTCGCCGCCGAGTTGACCTCCGGTTATGTGGCCGGAACCCTGGGCGCTTTCGCGGAGCTGTCGGAATCGCTCGGGCAGGCGGCATCCGGTGCTCACGAACTCACGGCGGGCATTGCGGGCGCGGGCGAGGGCGCCGGCGGGATCGAGGTGGGCACCACCGATCTCGCCGCGGGTATCGGCGAGATCGCGCAGATTCTCGGCGCCCTGCCTCAGGGTGCGCGTGACCTGGGCGCGCTCAGCGGGGCGGCGTCTGCCGACACGGCGGCTCTCGCGGGTTCCGTGGCTTCTGAAGCTCTCGTGGCGGGAGAGCTCGCTCTCGCTCAGGATCTCGGCGTCGCCGAGCTCGACGCGATTGCGGCGCTCATAGCGCTCGATCCGACCCAACCGGCGAGTGAGCTTCTCGATGACATCACGGCCCTGCGTGCGCAGGCCGCGGCAGTCGCCGCACGGCTGCAGACACACGCCGGTGCGCTCGCGGGTGACTCCGTGGATGCGGCGGCGGTAGCGATCGGCGCGGGCGTCGTCGCTGATGTCGCCGGGCCCGTCGCGGTCGGGCTCGGGCAGCTCGCCCAGGCGGAAGCCGAGGCGGCCGCGGGAGCGCGCGCGCTGGCCGAAGGCGCCGGTGAATTGCGGGTCGGGTTGGGCGAACTAGCGTCGGGATCGGGGGAGCTCGCCTCGGGTCTCGACACCGCCGCGGCCGACATCCCCGCATACTCCGCCGACCAGCAGAAGACGATCGCGGGCGTCGTGGCCGACCCGATCGGTGTCAACACCGCATCGGTTGGGGGACCAGCCAACGCCCGTGCGGCGGCAGTGGCCGCGCTCGTGCCCGTCGCTCTGTGGTTGGGTGCGCTGGCCACCGCGCTCGTGGTCGCTCCGTTTTCGCGAGCTGCGCTCGGCACCCCGGCCTCGGCCCGCCGCATCGCGGGGCAGGCAGCGTTCGTCGGTGTGGTGGTCGGTGTCGTCCAAGCCATCCTGGTGTGGGTCGGCGTGGCGGTGTTGGGCGTCGCTCCCGATCGCATGGCCGTTGCCTTCGCCCTGACTGTGGTCATGTCGGTGTGCTTCGCCCTCGTCCACCAGGCGCTCTGCGGCCTGTTCGGTCGTGCGGGTCTGGTTGTCTCGGTCGTCGCGCTCGGGGTGCAGGTTGTCGCGGCGGGAATCGCCGGGCCGGTACCGGCCGGTTCGATCGCCGCGGGGCCCCTTGCGCTGCTGCCACTCAGCCTCGGGCTGCAGGGCACGCAGGCCCTGCTCGGAGGTTCGCTACACGCCGTGCTCCAGGCGGCGATCGGCCTGCTGCTCTGGGCGGGTGTTGCAGCCCTCGGTGCTGTCGCGGCGGTCGCCCGGGCGCGCAGCCGCAGCGCGTTCGAGGGCCCGGCTTCGCGGTCTGCCGCACAACATTCCGGATAACCCGCGGGCCGCGTGGGGGTGCCCCCGGAATGACGGGGGTCGTCGGTTGCGTGGGGCCGATTCATCCGGAATGTTGTCCGCCCCCCGTGCCGGGCGGCCGGGCGGCCGGGCGCTGCGAAGCGGGAGTTGCGCCGACGGCGGAACGGGGTGCGGGCGGGTCCCGCGGCTGCTGGGATGGCCCCATGTCAAACGTTTTGATTCTGGGCGGAACCGGATGGCTGAGCGGCGAAGTGGCGCGGCGATGGCGGGATGCCGGGGCATCCGTCACCTGTCTTATTCGCGGCGGCCGACCGGTACCCGAGGGCACCACGCTGATGCTCGCCGACCGAAACGGGCCCGACGCCTATGCCGAGGCGGCAGCTCGAGAATGGGACGAGATCGTGGATGTCTCGTCCACCCCCGCGCACGTCACGACGGCCGTCGGGGCGCTGGCCGCGCGCACCGCGCACTGGACGTACGTGTCGTCGGTGTCGGTGTACGCGGCGCACGACGAGGTCGGTGCCGACGAGAGCGCCGCGCTGAGCGAACCGGCCGCGGCCACGACACCAGAAGATGAGTACGACTACTCCCGCGCCAAGGCGGCGGCCGAGGCATCCGTCCGTCATGGACTCGCGGATCGCGCGGCGATCGTGCGTCCGGGCTTGATCGTTGGGCCGGGCGATCCGACCGATCGGTTTGGCTACTGGGTCGGCCGGTTCGCACTCGCAGCGTCCGAACCCGTTCTTGTGCCGGCTGCTCCCGCCGCGATGGCGCAGGTGGTCGATGTCGCCGATGTGGCGGATTTCATCGTCGCCGCGGGTACCGAACCGTGGCAAGGCGTCGCGAACGCCGTCGGACACCCGCTGCCTGGGAGAGCTTCTGGCGCTCGCACGGGATGTCGCGGGCCACACCGGCGACGTGGTCGAGGTCGACGACGAATGGCTCGCTTCCCAAGAAATCGGATATTGGATGGGCCCGAGGTCGCTGCCTCTGTGGCTGCCGAGCAATATGCCCGGCTTCTCGACGCGCTCAAACGCGGCCTACCTCGCCGCGGGCGGGCACCTTCGCGACATCCGCGACATTCTCGAACGCACCCTCGACGACGAGCGGATGCGTGGGCTCGGTCGCCCCCGCGGTGCCGGCCTCACTCGAGCTGACGAGCTCGCCCTGCTCGCGCGCCTCTAACGCGCGCCGAACCGGCACTTCCATCGCGAACCGGTACGGAATCCGTGGCGGTTGGCGACGAATGTGCCGGTTCGCGTGAGAGGGGCGGAGCGGGCAGGGGAGGGTGGGGCGGATTTGCGGATGCGGGGCAGGGCGGATCGAGGTGCCTCATCTAGAAGTGAGCGCGAAGGGTGATGCGGTGCCTCACGTATGGTGAGCGCGAGGCTTGCGGTTCATTTGGTTGTTTGGAGTCGACGGATCGACGTTTCTAAGGATGTCATGTCGAGGTGTCGGCTGGTGGTCATGGCTTCGGTTTTGGCTTGTGATAGCTCGATGAGTTGGAGCTGGATCTGGTTGATCCGGCGGGTCAGATCGGCGGGGTTGATCCCGGTGATCCGGGCCTGAACGACGTCGGCTTGCTCGGCGGTGAGGACCCCAGAATCGCGCACTCGCTGCCAGGGTGTCTTCGGTGCGTCGTAGAGGCGTGTGCGGCGCCCGCTGGCCGCGGTGGCGTATGCGGTGGGCTTCTTCGTCGGGGTGAAGAAATTCAACCGTAGTGAGACGAGCCGCCAGAGCTCGTTCAGCAGCGCGAGCTCGTCCGGGGTGTCGTAGCGCCAATGGAACGCGTGTTTGCGGACGACGTGGTTGTTCTTCGACTCGACGGTCGCTTGGTCGTTTTTCTTGTAAGGGCGGGACCGGGTCTGGGCGATGTCACGGGCTTGGAGCCAGTCCGCGACATCATGGTTGATGAACTCCGATCCGTTGTCCGAGTCGAACACGCGCAGCTCGAATGGGAACATGTTCTGCAGATCGCCGACAGCGCCGACGATCCACTTGGCCGCGTTGTTGCGGATCGAGGCGTTCTCGGTCCACCCGGTGGCGATGTCGGTCATCGTCAACGTGCGTGCGAACTCGCCGACGAACGTGGGTCCGCAATGCGCGACGGTGTCCGCCTCGATCACCCCGGGTGCCGTGACCGGGGCATCCCCGACCTTCGACAACCCGATCGAGTTGCGCAGCAGCGGTGACGGGATCGTCGTAGAGATCCCCCGCAACTGCATCGCCCGACGTGCCGGGCTCAGATACCGGTCGATCGTTGCCGGACTCATTGTCTGAAGCTCGACGATCGTCTGCGGTGTCACGAATGGCTTGTCGAGGTCGCCGGCAGCGTGCAGCAGCGGCATCCACAGCTCCAGCATCACCACGAGGTACTTCCCGCACGGCATGCCCATCAGCGCCCACACATGCTCCAGCAGCCGCCTCGAATCATCGCTATACGTCTTGGCCCGCAACTGGCGTCTATCGACCTGCTTCGCCGGATCCGGCAGCACCGGCCCCGTCAGCATCCGCCGCGCCGTTGATCGGCCCATCCCCGTCGTGCTCATCACCTCGTCAAGGATCCGGGCCTTGTCGTGCTTCGATGCTTTCCGGTACGCGTCACGGAGTTTGTTCGTCACCTGTCGCCTCGCGGCCATCTCAATCTTGCCTTCCACACAGGCAAGCTTCGCGCTCAAAGTATGTGAGGCACCAACACACCCCACGCGCTCAAAGAAACTGAGGCACGTCGTCGATTTGCGGATGCCGCGGGTCGGCGGCTATCGTCGGCCCATGCCTTCGGCCGCCACCACCCTCGAGACGCTCCTCGCGAGCGCTTCCGGTGCGCGCCGACGTCTGGACGGACGCCGACTCTAGGCGACCCCGCGCTCCCCGCCTCGGTGGGTCGAGCGAGCGGTGTCGCCGGTGTCTTCCCGCACCCTGCCCGTCGGGCAAGGGCGCACCGTCCCAGACTCTAAGGTTGGAACCATGCCCTATCAGGTCGCCGTCTCCGGCGCATCCGGCTATGCCGGCGGCGAATTGTTGCGCCTCCTGGCGGCGCACCCGGATGTCGAGATTCGCACCGTCACCGCACACTCGAACGCCGGCCAACCGCTCGTCGCTCACCAGCCGCACCTGCGCTCGCTCGCGCACCTGACTCTGCAAGAGACGACGCCCGAGACGCTCGCGGGGCACGACATCGTCTTCCTCGCCCTGCCGCACGGGCAGTCGGGGCAGTACACCGAGGCCCTCGCTGCGATTCCGCTCGTTATCGACTGCGGCGCCGACCATCGGCTCGAATCCGTGTCCGCCTGGGATCACTTCTACGGCGGTGACTTCCATGAGGCCTGGATCTACGGTGTGCCCGAGCTGCCCGTCGACGGGGGGAGGCAGCGGGAACGGATCGTCGGGGCCACTCGGATCGCCGCCCCCGGATGCAACGCCTCGACCGTGAGCCTGAGCCTTGCGCCGGGCGTCGCGGCCGGGGTGATCGATCCGTCCGACATCGTCGCCGTGCTTGCCGTCGGCCCGAGTGGCGCGGGCAAGAGCCTCAAGACCAACCTGCTGGCGAGCGAGATCCTCGGTTCAGCCAATCCGTATGCCGTCGGCGGCACGCACCGGCATATTCCCGAGATCCGGCAGGCGCTCGCCGCGGCGCGGGCCGGTGGGGTCGCTTCGACGGGCTCAGCGACCGAAGCGGACGAGGGCATCCGCATCTCGTTCACGCCGGTGATCGTGCCGATGGCACGGGGGATCCTGGCCACGAGTTCGGCCCCGATCACCCCCGGCGCTACCGACGACGACATCCGGGGTGCGTGGGAGGCGGCCTACGGCGACGAGACGTTCGTCCAGCTGCTCCCCGCGGGAGAATTCCCTCGCACGGCGGACGTGCTCGGCGCGAATACCGCCCTCATGGGCCTCGCGATCGACCGGGCCGCCAATCGGGTCGTCGTCGTCACTGCCCTCGACAACCTGGCCAAGGGCACCGCGGGCGCCGCGATCCAGTCGATGAACATCGCCCTCGGCCTTCCCGAGGCCACGGGCCTGAGCGTGAACGGAGTGGCACCGTGAGCGTGACCGCACCCCAGGGTTTCGAGGCGGCCGGAGTCGCCGTCGGGCTGAAGTCGACGGGTAAGCCGGATGTCGCGATCGTCGTCAACCGCGGGCCGCTCAAGGCCGGCGCGGCCGTGTTCACGAGCAACCGCGCCAAGGCCAACCCCATCATCTGGTCCGAGCAGGTGATCAAGGACGGCGTCGTCGAGGCGATCGTCCTCAACTCGGGTGGCGCGAACTGTTTCACCGGCAGCTTCGGCTTCCAGACCACGCATCAGACGGCCGAGAGGGCCGCCGAGTTGCTCGACGTCAGCGCCTCAGACGTCCTGATCTGTTCGACGGGCCTGATCGGCACAGGTGACGAGGTGTTCCGCGCGAAGGTCCTCGACGGCACCGAGAAGGCGATCGCCGCGCTCGCCGCGGATGGGGGCGAGGATGCATCCCTCGCCATCATGACGACGGACTCGCGCCCCAAGCGCACGGTTGTGCAGGGTGACGGATGGTCGATCGGCGGCATGGCGAAGGGTGCCGGGATGCTGGCGCCCGGCCTCGCGACGATGCTCGTCGTGATCACCACCGACGCGGTCCTCACCTCAGCAGAGGCTGACGCACACCTGCGCGCCGCGACGAACGTCAGCTTCGACCGGCTCGATTCGGACGGATGCATGTCGACCAACGACCAGGTCACCCTCATGGTGAGCGGGGCCTCGGGCATCACTCCCGACCCCGCAGATTTCACCGCAGCCCTGCGCGAGGTGTGCACGAACCTCGCGACGCAGCTGCAGGGCGACGCCGAGGGGGCAAGCCACGACATCACGATCGAGGTCACCGGCGCCGCATCCGAAGAAGACGCGGTGGAGGTCGGCCGCTCGGTCGCCCGCAACAATCTCTTCAAGGCCGCAATCTTCGGCAACGATCCCAACTGGGGTCGGGTGCTCGCGGCGATCGGAACGACGGATGCTGCGTTCGACCCGTACAACGTCGACGTGAGCATGAACGGCGTGCGGGTCTGCACGCAGGGCGGCCCCGACCGCCCGCGCGAGGAGGTCGACCTCACCCCGCGTGCCACGCACGTCGGTATCGACCTCAAGGTCGGCGACGCACACGCCACGATCTGGACCAATGACCTGACGCACGATTACGTCCACGAGAACAGCGCCTACAGCTCATGACCGACACCGCGGACCACACCGATATCAACAACGCTCTCCAGGACACGAGCCCCGAAGAGGCCGCCGCGAAGGCGGGCGTGCTGATCGAGTCGCTGCCGTGGCTGAAGCGCTTCCGCGAGCAGATCATCGTGATCAAGTACGGCGGCAACGCCATGATCTCGGAAGAGCTGCAGGAGAGCTTCGCGGAAGACATCGCGTACCTGCGCTTCGTCGGCGTCAAGCCCGTCGTCGTGCACGGCGGGGGCCCGCAGATCTCGGCGATGCTCGACCGGCTCGCAATTCCGAGCGAGTTCAAGGGCGGCTACCGCGTCACCAACACCGACGCGATCTCGGTCGTGCGGATGGTTCTGACGGGCCAGATCAACCCGCAGCTCGTGGGCCGGATCAACGCGCACGGACCGTTCGCGAGTGGGCTGAGCGGTGAAGATGCCGGGCTGTTCGGCGGGCGGCGTCGTGGCGTGACGATCGAGGGCGTCGAACACGATCTCGGCAACGTCGGCGACGTGGTCGAGGTCGATCCGACGGCCATCCACGATCACCTCGAGGCGGGCCGCATCCCGGTGGTCTCGAGCATCGCCCCGGATCTTGACCGCCCCGGCCAGTCGCTGAACGTCAACGCGGATGCCGCGGCATCCGCTCTCGCCGTCGCCCTCGGTGCGACGAAGCTCATCGTGCTGACGGACGTGCCCGGGCTCTACGCGGACTGGCCGAATCGCGACTCGCTCGTCTCGCACCTGACCTCGTCTCGCCTGCGCGAGCTCATGCCGAGTCTCGAGTCGGGCATGATCCCCAAGATGCAGGCGTGCCTCGATGCGGTCGAGGGGGGCGTCGATACGGCGGCGATCATCGACGGCCGCGTGCCGCACTCGGTGCTGGTCGAGGTTTTCACACACAAAGGAATCGGAACAGAGGTGGTGGCGGGATGAGTTGGCAGGATGACGCGAGGGGTGACCTCGTTCGCAGCTTCGGCGATCGCATGGCGCTGTTCGTTCGCGGCGAGGCCTCGTACCTGTGGGATGACTCCGGTCGCCGCTACCTCGATTTCCTGGCCGGCATCGCGGTCAACTCGCTGGGGCATGCACATCCGGTGTTCGTCAGCGCGATCACCGAGCAGGCCGCGACCCTCGCGCACGTCTCGAACTACTTCGCGACGCCCCCGCAGCTCGCGCTCGCCGCGCGGTTGAAGAGGCTCGCCGGCACGGGCGAGACGGGGCGCGTGTACTTCGGCAACTCGGGCGCCGAGGCCAACGAGGCCGCGTTCAAGCTCGCGCGGCTCCACGGCAAGAAGACCGGGCACACCCGCATCCTGACGCTCGAGAACGCATTTCATGGCCGCACGATGGGCACCCTCGCGATGACGGGGAAGCCCGCGATGCAGGCCGATTTCCTGCCCATGGTGCCGGGCGTCGAGCACCTCCCCGTGACGATCGACGCGCTCACGGATGCTTTCGCCGCGGGTGGTGTCGCGGCTGTGGTCTTGGAGCCCATCCAGGGCGAGGCCGGTGTCGTCGAACTGCCCGAGGGATACCTGCGCGCGGCTCGCGAACTGACCGAGAAGCACGGCGCGCTGTTGATCCTCGACGAGATCCAGACGGGTGCCGGGCGCACGGGCGCGTGGTTCGCCTTTCAGCACGAGGGCATCACGCCCGATGCGATCACGGTCGCCAAGGGCATCGGCGGCGGCTTCCCGATCGGTGCCCTGATCACCTTCGGTGCGGCGAGCGACCTGTTCTACCCGGGCACGCACGGCTCGACGTTCGGCGGGAACGCGCTCGGCACCGCCGTCGCCGGTGCCGTGCTCGGCGAGATCGAGCGCGCCGGACTCGTCGAGAACGCAGCGGAGCGCGGTGCGGAGCTGCGCGCGGGCATCGCGGCGCTCGGATCCCCTCTCGTGGCGGGTACGCGCGGCCAGGGCCTGCTGATCGGCGTTGCCCTGACACATCCGGTCGCCAAGGCCGTCGTCGCGGCCGCGCAAGAGCACGGCCTGGTCATCAATGCCGCGAACGACGAGACCATCCGCATCGCGCCGCCCCTGACGATCGGCGACGCCGAGGTGGCGGAGTTCTTCGAACTCTTCGCCGCATCGCTGTCGACCGTCACGGACGCGCTGCTGATCGAGACATCCGAATCCACTCCCACGCCCGAACCTAAGGAGGTTCCCGCATGACCCGCCACTTCCTGCGCGACGACGACATCACCGCGGCCGAACAGTCCGAGATCCTCGACCTCGCGATCGAGTTGAAGAAGGATCGCTGGGCTCAGAAGCCGCTCGCCGGCCCCCAGACCGTCGCGGTGATCTTCGACAAGTCCTCGACCCGCACGCGCGTCTCGTTCGCCGTCGGTATCGCCGATCTCGGGGGTACGCCGCTGATCATCTCGACGGCCAACAGCCAGCTCGGGGGGAAGGAGACCCCGGCCGACACGGCGCGGGTGCTCGAGCGCCAGGTCGCGGCGATCGTCTGGCGCACCTACGCGCAGGCGGGGTTGGAGCAGATGGCCCAGGACACCCGGGTGCCGGTCGTGAACGCACTGTCGGATGACTTCCACCCGTGCCAGCTGCTCGCCGATCTGCTGACGATCCGCGAGCACAAGGGCGACCTGAAGGGGCTGACGCTCACGTTCTTCGGCGACGGCAAGAGCAACATGGCGCATTCGTACGTGCTGGCCTGTGCGACCGCCGGCATGCAGGTGCGGGTCGCCTCACCCGAGGACTACTCACCGCGCGAGGATGTCGTGGCCGACGCGGATCGCATCGCCGCCGAGACGGGCGGTTCGGTCACGCTCTACACGGACCCCGTCGAGGCCGCGGCCGGTGCGGACGTCGTCGTCACCGACACGTGGGTGTCGATGGGCAAGGAAGAGGAGAAGATCGCGCGGCTGCGGGATCTCGGCGCCTACAAGGTGACCGAAGAGACCATGGCGCTCGCGAGGCCGGATGCGATCTTCATCCACTGCCTGCCCGCCGACCGTGGGTACGAGGTCGACGCGAACGTCATCGATGGGCCGCAGTCGGTGGTCTGGGACGAGGCCGAGAACAGGCTCCACGCCCAGAAGGCGCTGCTCGTGTGGCTGTTGCAGCAGGTCTGAGCGGCCCCGTCCGGTGAGCGCCCTTCGACAGGCTCGGGAGCCGCGCAGCGAGTCGAAACGCACGGGTTTCGGCGCGCGTTGGGAACGACTGAACGGTCCTCGCCGCATCGCCGGGCTCGATCTCGCGCGCGGCCTGGCCGTCGTCGGGATGTTCGCGGCACACCTGTTGTGGATCGATCCGTTCGACCCCACGGATGTGTCGACGTGGACGGATGTCGCGAACGGTCGTTCCTCGATCCTGTTCGCGACGATCGCGGGCGTCTCGATCGCGCTCATCACCGGCGGCCGCACCCCCGTGAGCGGCGCCGCGCGGGAGCGGGCATCCGCTCGTCTCGCCCTTCGGGCGCTGTGCATCTGGGTGATCGGCGTGCTGTTGATCCTGACGCAGGTGCCGGTCTACGTCATCCTTCCGGCGTACGCCATCCTGTTCCTGCTGGCGTTGCCGCTGTTGCGTGCGCGCCCGGCATTCCTGTTCGCGCTCGCGGCCGTGCTCGGCCTCGTGATGCCGTGGGTGCAGGCGCTCATCGGGCAGCTGCCTTTCTGGGACACGCAGATCGGGGCCGAGATCGGCCTGCTGCTCGGGCTGAACTATCCGTTCCCGGTATGGATTGCTTTCATCGTGGCGGGACTCGGCGTCGGCCGCCTCGACCTCCGCTCGCTCGGCACCCAGGCCGCTCTCGTTTTCGTGGGAGCCGGGCTGGCGGTGCTCGCCTACACGCTTGCCTTCGCGGTCCCCGCCGTACCCGACACGTATCTCGCGCTCGTCTGGACCGCGGACGCGCACTCCGACGGCCTGCTCGAGGTGTTCGGGTCGGGAGGTTTTGCGCTCGCTATGCTGGGACTCTGCCTGCTACTGACCCGCCCGTGGCGGGAGAGGGCGTGGCTCAGTCCGATCGGATGGCTCGCTCTGCCTCTCCGTGCGGTCGGGTCGATGCCGCTCACCGCGTACGTGGGTCAGATCGTCGCATGGTGGGTTCTGCAGCCGACGCCGGACCCCGGTGAGTCGACGCTCGAGGCCTTTCGCGACACCGATCCCTTCGTCCCGTTCGTCGTCTGGACGATCGTCGCCTGCACGCTGTGGGCACTCGTCGTAGGACGCGGCCCGATCGAGTGGGCGCTCGATCGTGTCTCGCGCCTAGCGGGGCACCGCCGCCGGGGTGCCGGGCAGGCCGTCGATAGGGTGGAGCAGTGAGTAACGACAAGGCGCAGGGCACGAACGAAGGAGCCCTCTGGGGCGCACGATTCGCGGGCGGACCCTCGCCGGAGCTGGCCGCACTCAGCCGTTCGACGCACTTCGACTGGGTGCTCGCGCCCTACGACATCGCCGGCTCGAAGGCCCACGCCACGGCGCTCGCTGCGGCCGGATATCTCGAGGCCGACGAGCTCGACGCAATGCACGCGGCGCTCGATGCGCTCGCGGCAGACGTGGCGTCGGGCGCCTTTGTCGCGGCCGAGTCGGACGAGGACGTGCACGGTGCCCTCGAGCGCGGCCTGATCGAGCGGGCCGGTGCCGAACTCGGCGGCCGGTTGCGCGCGGGCCGAAGCCGCAACGACCAGATCGCGACGCTCGTGCGGATGTATCTGCTCGACCACGCGACGGTCATCGCCCGAGACATCCTGCGCGTGATCGACGCACTCGTCTCGCAGGCGGAAGCCGCGGGTTCGGCGATCATGCCGGGCCGGACGCACCTGCAGCACGCGCAGCCGATCCTGCTCGCCCATCACCTGCAGGCCCACGCCTGGCCGCTCGTGCGCGATCTCGAGCGTCTGCGCGACTGGCGCGCCCGCGCCGCGGTCTCGCCGTATGGCGGGGGAGCGCTCGCAGGTTCCAGCCTGGGTCTTGACCCCGCGCTCGTCGCTCGTGAGCTGGGCCTTGATCGTCCCTCCGAGAACTCGCTCGATGGCACCGCGGCGCGGGATGTGGTGGCGGAGTTCTCGTTCATCGCTGCGATGATCGGCATCGACCTGTCGCGCTTTGCGGAAGAGATCATTCTCTGGAACACGCGCGAGTTCGGGTTCGTGACGCTCGACGATGCGTATTCGACCGGTTCGAGCATCATGCCGCAGAAGAAGAACCCCGATATCGCCGAGCTCACCCGCGGCAAGGCGGGGAGACTCATCGGCGACCACACCGGGCTGCTGGCAACGCTCAAGGGCTTGCCCCTGGCGTATAACCGCGACCTGCAGGAAGACAAGGAGCCCGTCTTCGACACTGTCGTCACCCTCGAAGTTCTGCTGCCGGCCATTGCGGGCATGATCGCGACACTGCGATTCGATACCGAGCGGATGGCGCGGCTCGCCCCCGAGGGATTCTCGCTCGCGACGGATGTGGCCGACTGGCTCGTGCGCCGTCGCGTACCGTTCCGCGACGCGCACGAGATCTCGGGCGCGCTGGTTCGGGCGTGCGAGATCGAGGGAATCGGCCTGGAGGAGGCATCCGATGCCCTCTTCGCGCGGGTGTCGCCGTTGCTGACGCCCGAGGTGCGCGAGGTGCTCACGATCGAGGGCTCCGTGGCGAGTCGCTCGGGCGTCGGCGGCACGGCGCCGGTGCGGGTCGCCGAGCAGCGGGCTGAACTCGTCGCGCGCGCCCAGTCGGCGGCACGAAGCATTTCGTGAGAACAGTGGAAACTGATCTTTTCTCAAATATCAGCTTAGAGTTGATATAACGGAGATATCAGTGACATACTGATCACATGGTCGCAGCACTGATTGCCGACATCGTTGCCTCGCGCGGGCTCCCGGACAGAGCTTCGGCGCAGCGGACGCTCGAAGAGACACTCGGGATGGTCGCAGAAGCCGCGCCGGCATCGGAGCGTCCCCTTCTGCCGACGGTCGGGGACGAACTGCAGGGTGTGTATCCCGACCTCCCGACGGCGCTCGTGACCACGATGCTCCTCCAGCTCGCGCTGCCCGAGGGGATCGAGCTCCGCTTCGGAATCGGGCTCGGCGCGATCGAGGACATCCCCTCCGTGCGGGGCGCACTGTCAGAAGGAGAGGCGTGGTGGGCCGCGCGGACGGCAATCGACCGGGTGGAGCAGCTCGCCCGGCGCGCCGCGCCGTCCGCGCGCACCCTCGTGGCCCCGGCGGAGTCCGCGCCGCTTGAGACGCATGAGCTCGTCCGGGTCGCCAACAGCGGGCTCCTCGCACGCGATCGCGCCGTTGCACAGCTGAGCCCGCGAACACGTCGGATCCTCTATCGACGATGGCTCGGGGACACCCAGAAAGAGACCGCACGTGCCGAGGGCGTCGTCCAGTCAGCCGTGTCGCAAGCCCTCGCGACCGCAGACGGCGGAGCGCTCATCGAGGGCCTGCGCGCCCTCACCGGTGCACGGGACTGAACGTCACCAGATGGCGAGCCACACCATGCCGGCCGCCGTGCTGGCCCACAGCAGGCTCGCGAGGGTGCCGACGATGAACCTCTCACGCGCGGCGGGGGTCGCGAGCTCGGTGAACCGCCCGATGCCCTTGAGTGCGACGATGATCGCGATGACCGCGGGGAATCCCGCGAGGATGCCCAGAGCAACCGCGGACCGCTCGAGGTAGCCGATCGCGGTTCCGCCGCGAAGAATCTCTTCTTCGCGCGGCGGCTCACGCTCAGCCATGAGCTCGACGAGGATGCCGCCCCGGGTGCCCTCCTCCGTGCGTCCTCCGTCGGCGGCGGCCAGTGCCCACCGAGAGAATGGATTGCCGCCCAGCACCGACAGCGCGACGCCGAGGATAGCGAGCGCGGCTCTGAAGAGCAGCGGAACGTTGTACGGCAGTACCGAGACGATGAGGAAGCACAGCACGACGAGCCCGCCCGCGACCGTGAGCAGCACGGTTGTCGGTCGGCGCAGAGCCACTGTCACCAGAGCCAGCGCCGCACAGAGTGCGGCGAAGAGGAAGATCACGACGATTGTCGTGATGAGGATGTCGGCGCGGGATTCCACGCCGCAAGTCTGGCATGGGGCGCCGACGCTGAAGGGGGTGCTCGGCTCCGTGGCGATGTGGCTCTCGCTGATACCCTCGAACCCGTGCCATCCGCAGCTCTCAGCGTCACCGATCCCGCTCGCGATCCCGCCTTCGACAACGTCTGGGACGACCTCGTCTGGCGCGGACTCGTGCATGTCTCGACCGATGCCGAGACGCTCCGCGAGATGCTGGGCGGCGAACCGATCGTCTACTACTGCGGGTTCGACCCGACGGCGCCGAGCCTGCACCTCGGCAACCTGGTGCAGCTGCTCACGATGCGTCGCTTGCAGCTCGCCGGCCACCGTCCGCTCGGTCTGGTCGGCGGGTCGACGGGGCTGATCGGAGATCCGCGGCCCACGGCCGAGCGCACCTTGAACACCCGAGAGACCGTCGCCGAGTGGGTGGATCGACTGCGCGCTCAGGTCGAGCGGTTTCTGAGCTTCGAGGGCGAGAACGCCGCGCGAATGGTCAACAACCTCGACTGGACGGCACCCCTCAGCGCGATCGACTTCTTGCGTGAGATCGGCAAGCACTACCGCGTGGGCACGATGCTCAAGAAGGATGCCGTGAGTGCCCGGCTGAATTCCGACGCGGGCATCAGCTACACCGAGTTCAGCTACCAGATCCTGCAGGGCATGGACTACCTCGAGCTCTACCGTGCCTACGGCTGCGTTCTGCAGACCGGCGGCAGCGATCAGTGGGGCAACCTCACGAGCGGCGTCGACCTGATCCATCGGGTCGAGGGAAAGTCGGTGCACGCGCTGGGCACGCCGTTGATCACGAACAGTGACGGCACGAAATTCGGCAAGAGCGAGGGCAACGCGATCTGGCTGGATGCCGAGATGTGCAGCGCGTACGCGTTCTACCAGTTCTGGCTCAACACACTCGATGCCGATGTGATCGCGCGGCTGAAGATCTTCACGTTCCTCGGCCGGGACGAGATCGAACGGTACGAGCAGCTCGTCGAATCCGAGCCGTTCCGCCGCGAGGCGCAGAAGCGGCTGGCTCTCGAGGTCACCGCGCTGGTCCACGGGACGGATGCGGCGGCCGCTGTGATCGCGGCATCCGAGGCTCTCTTCCAGGGGGGCGACCTGACCGCGCTCGACGCATCGACGCTCGAGTCGGCGTTGCGAGAACTCCCGCACGCCGAGCTGCCGGCCGGAACCGACATCGTCCGCGCGCTGGTGGACACGGGGCTCGTGTCGAGCCTGTCGGAGGCGCGGCGCGCGATCGCCCAAGGCGGCGTGAGCCTCGATGGCGAACGGGTGGCCGACGAATCCGTCATCGTTTCGGGCGCGCTACCCGGCGGGGTCTCGGTCCTCCGACGCGGGAAAAAGACCTTGGCGGGCGTCTTCGTCCGGTGACCCGATTCGAGAGCTGAGCGCGTGCCCTTCACTCCGAGCCACGCGGTCGTCGCGCTGCCGTTCATTCGCACGCCGCTCGTGCCGGCCGCCATCGCGATCGGTGCGATGACGCCGGACCTGCCGATCTTCTTGCGTGGTTTCGGGCTGCGGTACTCGGCAACGCACACGTGGTCGTGGCTTCCCGTCACGGTGGTCGTCGCGCTCGTGCTGTTGCTCATCTGGCGTTGCGTGCTGAGGCCCGCCGCGCGCGATCTCGTGCCGCGTGCGCTGGCCGAACGACTTCCGGACGGGTGGGATGCCGGGGCCCTCGCCTCTGCGCGCGAGACCTTCGCTCTCCACCGGCCCGGCGTCGCTCCGGGCAAGATCTCGCTGGGGAGCATCCTGCTTCTCGTCGTGTCGCTCGCGATCGGGGTCGCGAGTCACATCGCGTGGGACCTCTTCACACACCTCGATCGCTGGGGCCTGCAGGCTTTTCCGCTGTTGGCCGAGCGGTGGGGTCCGCTCCTCGGATACAAGTGGCTGCAGTACGGCTCGACGGTCTTCGGGCTGCTCGTGATCGCAATCTGGGCCGCGTTGTGGCTGGGCCGACGTGGTCCCGTGTCCTTGCAGGATCGCGCGCCCGGCTTCATCCGAGTGGGGTGGTGGCTATCGCTGCCGGCTTTTCTGGTCGTCGCGTGGGTCGGCGGGCTGATGCTCTTCGGCCCGCTGCGCACGGGGTTCGGCGTCGAGCACCTCGCATATCTCCTGCTCCCGCCGGCCGTGGGCGTCTGGGGCGGGCTCACCCTGGTGTTGGCGATCGTGTTGCAGCTGGTGCGCCGGGCCCGCTCGAACGTCTAGAGCCATTCCGGGGCGTCGCCGCCCCACGGGCGCGGCGGGGCGAACGCACCCGGCCCGCCTTCGTACGCGATCGCGGGGCCCGCGGTCGTCAGAATCCCGCCGTCGACGTCGAAGGTCTGCAGGTGCGGACCTGCGTTGACGGGCTCGGTGGCGTTCGGCTCGGTCGTCCGAGGCATCCGGAGCAACTCCGCGGCGACTCGACGGAGAGATGTCTCTGCGAGCCACGACCCGCCCTCGACCGATTGCCGCTCGAGCAGGCTCATGATCTCGGCGGCGAGCAGATACCCGGCGCTGTGGTCGAGCGCCTGTGCGGGGAGTGCCCCGGGGACACCTTCCTCGCGTGACTCGATCCAGGCGATGCCGCTCGCGGCCTGCACGATGCTGTCGAATCCGCGGCGGTCAGCGGATGACGGGTCAGATCCCCATGCCGACAGGCGTGCGACGATGATTCCGGGATGACGAGAGGTCAGTGCGGCAGGTTCGAGCCCCAGGTGTGCCAGACCGGCGGGTCGATATCCGAGCACGACCACGTCCGCGTCGGCGAGAAGACGGTCGAAGACGTCGAGCTGACTCGGTTGGCGCAGTTCCAGGAGGGCAGACCGCTTGCCGTGCCCCGTGTCCGCGTGCTGCATCGGCAGCTCCGGGCTCTGGGGAGGGTCGATTCGCAGAACGTCGGCGCCGAGGAGCGCCAGCGTGCGGGTCGCGACGGGGCCCGCGATCACGCGCGTGAGATCCAGGACCCGGATGCCTTGCAACGGCGCCGATGTCGGGTCCCATGTTCGCGGGCGAGCGGGGGAGGGGCTGAGTCGATCACCTCGCACAAGGGGACCCTCGGCGAGAACGGCGTCACGGCCCGGGTTCTCGTGCATCACGCCGACGCAGATGGCGCCCCGGGCGGTGATCGCCTGCGTCGCCACGCCCGCGGGCATCGCGGCCAGTGTCCGAACCACGGCATCCCGGTCCGTGTCCTCGCCTATTCCCAGGGCCGCCCGGAGCGCTTGAGCGTGGTGCGGGTAGTTGCCGTGGGTCCGCACCCAACCGTCGGATGTGCGGAAGAAGCCGGAGAGCGGAGCCCAGGGGGAGGGAGCTTCGTCGTTGAAGCGGATGTGCCGCTCGCTTGAGTACGCCACGGCAACGCGCATGGGGTCGGGGGACTGCGCCTGTGCGGAAGCCAGTCGGGCGGCCGCGGACGACGCCGCGGAAACGCTGTCCCACGCGAGTGTGCCCACGGCCAGGCATGACGGGAGAGGGACAGGCGCTATCGGGCGGCCTGTGGGAACGGGGGACTCTGCGGGACCGATCATGGTCGCGATCGTAGCCCCGCGCAGGGACCCCGTGACGCTGCCGGAAAAACCCCGGAAACATGCGCGACACGCCCGGGACGCACCGCAATTTGCCCGCCCCGCGAAATCCCACGTAAGGTAATACCTGTTCGCCCCAAAGGAGCGCGGTGAGGCCCCGAAAGCTTCCCCTCCTCAAGCGAAGAACACCCCCACCAAAAACCAACACTCTTGAGTGGTGGAAACCTTCGGGTTTACGATGGGGTCTCCTCTATCGGAGCGCCTACGAACGTGAAGTTCGGGACGCGAAGAGCTGAGAATGTCGATTTGACATCTCGCACAGAGGATGTAAGATAGAGAAGTTGCCCTGCGGGACGGTCGAGAGACACGGCGCAGGAGCATCCGATCCTTGAGAACTCAACAGCGTGCACTTGTCAAATGCCAAAAAACCTCGCGGTCAGCTTGTCTGACCGATGAGATTCTTTTGAGATTAAACGGATATGTCAGTAATGACATCCGATCGTCAGATCAAACTCGCTCGGCTCGACCCATTCCGGTCTTGTCGCAGCAAAATTCTTTCACGGAGAGTTTGATCCTGGCTCAGGATGAACGCTGGCGGCGTGCTTAACACATGCAAGTCGAACGGTGAAAGAGAGCTTGCTCTCTGGATCAGTGGCGAACGGGTGAGTAACACGTGAGCAATCTGCCCCTGACTCTGGGATAACAGTTGGAAACAGCTGCTAATACCGGATACGAGCTTCGAAGGCATCTTCAGAAGCTGGAAAGAACTTCGGTCAGGGATGAGCTCGCGGCCTATCAGCTAGTTGGTGAGGTAATGGCTCACCAAGGCGTCGACGGGTAGCCGGCCTGAGAGGGTGACCGGCCACACTGGGACTGAGACACGGCCCAGACTCCTACGGGAGGCAGCAGTGGGGAATATTGCACAATGGGCGCAAGCCTGATGCAGCAACGCCGCGTGAGGGACGACGGCCTTCGGGTTGTAAACCTCTTTTAGCAGGGAAGAAGCGAAAGTGACGGTACCTGCAGAAAAAGCGCCGGCTAACTACGTGCCAGCAGCCGCGGTAATACGTAGGGCGCAAGCGTTATCCGGAATTATTGGGCGTAAAGAGCTCGTAGGCGGTTTGTCGCGTCTGCTGTGAAAACTGGAGGCTCAACCTCCAGCCTGCAGTGGGTACGGGCAGACTAGAGTGCGGTAGGGGAGATTGGAATTCCTGGTGTAGCGGTGGAATGCGCAGATATCAGGAGGAACACCGATGGCGAAGGCAGATCTCTGGGCCGTAACTGACGCTGAGGAGCGAAAGGGTGGGGAGCAAACAGGCTTAGATACCCTGGTAGTCCACCCCGTAAACGTTGGGAACTAGTTGTGGGGTCCATTCCACGGATTCCGTGACGCAGCTAACGCATTAAGTTCCCCGCCTGGGGAGTACGGCCGCAAGGCTAAAACTCAAAGGAATTGACGGGGACCCGCACAAGCGGCGGAGCATGCGGATTAATTCGATGCAACGCGAAGAACCTTACCAAGGCTTGACATATACGAGAACGGGCTAGAAATAGTCAACTCTTTGGACACTCGTAAACAGGTGGTGCATGGTTGTCGTCAGCTCGTGTCGTGAGATGTTGGGTTAAGTCCCGCAACGAGCGCAACCCTCGTTCTATGTTGCCAGCACGTAATGGTGGGAACTCATGGGATACTGCCGGGGTCAACTCGGAGGAAGGTGGGGATGACGTCAAATCATCATGCCCCTTATGTCTTGGGCTTCACGCATGCTACAATGGCCGGTACAAAGGGCTGCAATACCGTAAGGTGGAGCGAATCCCAAAAAGCCGGTCCCAGTTCGGATTGAGGTCTGCAACTCGACCTCATGAAGTCGGAGTCGCTAGTAATCGCAGATCAGCAACGCTGCGGTGAATACGTTCCCGGGTCTTGTACACACCGCCCGTCAAGTCATGAAAGTCGGTAACACCTGAAGCCGGTGGCCCAACCCTTGTGGAGGGAGCCGTCGAAGGTGGGATCGGTAATTAGGACTAAGTCGTAACAAGGTAGCCGTACCGGAAGGTGCGGCTGGATCACCTCCTTTCTAAGGAGCACTTGAAGGCCTCCGGGCCTTCCAGAGCCAGATTCGAGACACACGTTCTCGACTGGTAGCTCATGGGTGGAACATTAGACAAGGTGCCGTATCGGAAGGTCCCGAACTCAGTACGCTGCTTGCAGCTGGAAACGTTCAGGTCGTTCTCACGACACATGCACGCTGTTGGGTCCTGAGGGACCGGATGCGCTTGGCCCACGGGTCGGAGCACAGACGAACCTCAGGACCTTTCTTCGTTGCCACAGGATGGCATCGCGGGAAGGTACCGCCCGTACTTTGAGAACTACACAGTGGACGCGAGCATCTTTGAGTCGATCTTTTAGATCGGCTCACAAAGATGATCTTAATAGATCATTAGTCAATTTTGAGTTGAGCCTTCGGGCTCAAATCGATTCTGATTCAAACTCATGTGATTTCAAATCTTTAAGAGCAAACGGTGAATGCCTTGGCATCTGGAGCCGAAGAAGGACGTAGCAATCTGCGATAAGCCTCGGGGAGTGGATAAGCACACCTTGATCCGAGGATTTCCGAATGGGGAAACCCCGCTGGGCAGCGTGCTGACCCAGTGACTCCCGCCTGAATATATAGGGCGGGTAGAGGGAACGTGGGGAAGTGAAACATCTCAGTACCCACAGGAAGAGAAAGCAACCGCGATTCCGTTAGTAGTGGCGAGCGAAACCGGAAGAGGCTAAACCGAGTATGTGTGATATCCGGCAGGAGTTGCATATTCGGGGTAGTGGGACTTTTCATGTTGCTCTGCCGAGCAACAAGCGTGATGAGACAATATAGACGAATGGTATTGAAAGACCAGTCATAGAGGGTGCGAACCCCGTAGTCGAAATATTGCCCTCAGCGCGAGAAGTATCCCAAGTAGCACGGGGCCCGAGAAATCCCGTGTGAATCCGCCAGGACCACCTGGTAAGCCTAAATACTCCCAGATGACCGATAGCGGACAAGTACCGTGAGGGAAAGGTGAAAAGTACCCCGGGAGGGGAGTGAAATAGTACCTGAAACCGTTTGCTTACAAACCGTTGGAGCCTCCTTAGTAGGGGTGACAGCGTGCCTTTTGAAGAATGAGCCTGCGAGTTAGCGATATGTGGCGAGGTTAACCCGAGTGGGGTAGCCGTAGCGAAAGCGAGTCTGAATAGGGCGATTCAGTCGCATGTCCTAGACCCGAAGCGAAGTGATCTATCCATGGCCAGGTTGAAGCGAAGGTAAGACTTCGTGGAGGACCGAACCCACTTAGGTTGAAAACTGAGGGGATGAGCTGTGGATAGGGGTGAAAGGCCAATCAAACTTCGTGATAGCTGGTTCTCTCCGAAATGCATTTAGGTGCAGCGTTGCGTGTTTCTTGCCGGAGGTAGAGCTACTGGATGGCCGATGGGGCCCAAAAGCTTACTGACGTCAGCCAAACTCCGAATGCCGGTAAGTGAGAGCGCAGCAGTGAGACTGTGGGGGATAAGCTTCATAGTCGAGAGGGAAACAACCCAGACCACCATCTAAGGTCCCAAAGCGCGTGCTAAGTGGGAAAGGATGTGGAGTTGCCTTGACAACCAGGAGGTTGGCTTAGAAGCAGCCACCCTTGAAAGAGTGCGTAATAGCTCACTGGTCAAGTGATTCCGCGCCGACAATGTAACGGGGCTCAAGCACGCCACCGAAGTTGTGGCATTGATATTATTGGTAGGCCTTCGTGGTCCAGCCGTATTGATGGGTAGGAGAGCGTCGTGTGGCCAGCGAAGCGGCGGTGTGAACCAGCCGTGGAGGCTACACGAGTGAGAATGCAGGCATGAGTAGCGAAAGACATGTGAGAAACATGTCCTCCGAAAGACCAAGGGTTCCAGGGTCAAGCTAATCTTCCCTGGGTAAGTCGGGACCTAAGGCGAGGCCGACAGGCGTAGTCGATGGACAACGGGTTGATATTCCCGTACCCGCGAAGAACCGCCCAAACTAACCCAGTAGTGCTAAGTGTCTGAATCCCACTGACGGATCCCTTCGGGGTGAAGCGTTGGGCCTAGCGCACGACCCCATGCTGGTGCGGTTAGCGTATTAACAGGTGTGACGCAGGAAGGTAGCCGGTCCTCGGCGATGGTAGTCCGAGGCCAAGTGTGTAGGCCGAGAGATAGGCAAATCCGTCTCTCATTAAGGCTGAGACACGAAGGGGAGCCCGTAAGGGCAAGATCCGGTGATCCTATGCTGCCAAGAAAAGCATCGACGCGAGGTTCTAGTGGCCCGTACCCCAAACCGACTCAGGTGGTCAGGTAGAGAATACCAAGGAGATCGAGAGAATCGTGGTTAAGGAACTCGGCAAAATGCCCCCGTAACTTCGGGAGAAGGGGGGCCTTCGACGTATAAGGACTTGCTCCGAAAGCGTTTGGAGGCCGCAGAGACTAGTGGGTAGCGACTGTTTATTAAAAACACAGGTCCGTGCCAAGTCGCAAGACGATGTATACGGACTGACGCCTGCCCGGTGCTGGAAGGTTAAGAGGACCGGTTAGCCGCAAGGCGAAGCTGAGAATTTAAGCCCCAGTAAACGGCGGTGGTAACTATAACCATCCTAAGGTAGCGAAATTCCTTGTCGGGTAAGTTCCGACCTGCACGAATGGCGTAACGACTTCCCAACTGTCTCAACCGCGAACTCGGCGAAATTGCATTACGAGTAAAGATGCTCGTTACGCGCAGCAGGACGGAAAGACCCCGTGACCTTTACTATAGTTTGGTATTGGTGTTCGGTGTGGCTTGTGTAGGATAGGTGGGAGACTTTGAAGCTTGGACGCTAGTTCAGGTGGAGTCATTGTTGAAATACCACTCTGGTCACTCTGGATATCTAACTTAGAACCGTAATCCGGTTCAGGGACAGTGCCTGATGGGTAGTTTAACTGGGGCGGTTGCCTCCCAAAAAGTAACGGAGGCGCCCAAAGGTTCCCTCAACCTGGTTGGCAATCAGGTGTCGAGTGTAAGTGCACAAGGGAGCTTGACTGTGAGACTGACAAGTCGAGCAGGGACGAAAGTCGGGACTAGTGATCCGGCAGTGGCTTGTGGAAGCGCTGTCGCTCAACGGATAAAAGGTACCTCGGGGATAACAGGCTGATCTTGCCCAAGAGTCCATATCGACGGCATGGTTTGGCACCTCGATGTCGGCTCGTCGCATCCTGGGGCTGGAGTAGGTCCCAAGGGTTGGGCTGTTCGCCCATTAAAGCGGTACGCGAGCTGGGTTTAGAACGTCGTGAGACAGTTCGGTCCCTATCCGCTGCGCGCGTAGGAAATTTGAGAGGATCTGACCCTAGTACGAGAGGACCGGGTTGGACGAACCTCTGGTGTGTCAGTTGTCCTGCCAAGGGCACCGCTGATTAGCTACGTTCGGGATGGATAACCGCTGAAAGCATCTAAGCGGGAAGCCGGCCTCAAGATGAGATTTCCATGCCTTCGGGCGAGAGGCTCCCAGCCAGACTACTGGGTTGATAGGCCGGGTGTGTAAGCGTGGCAACACGTGTAGCTGACCGGTACTAATAAGCCGACGATTTGATAATCACCTATTTTTGCTAGGTGCTTGCGTCCACTGAGTGGTTCTCGATGTACGGTCGAGAACCGCATAACAATGACTTTGTTATGCTGATTGAAACATCAATAGTGTTTCGGCGGCCATAGCGAGAGGGAAACGCCCGGTTACATTCCGAACCCGGAAGCTAAGCCTCTCAGCGCCGATGGTACTGCAGGGGAGACCCTGTGGGAGAGTAGGACACCGCCGGACTTCTTTCAAGAAAGGGCCACCCAACGCTGGGTGGCCCTTTCTTCGTTAACAGAGCTGTTTTGCAACAGTGCGATTTCGCCGACGGGCGAGTCGCGAAAGGATCGGAAACATGGCAGACGACGACCGCAAGGACGATGAGCGTCGCGGTGGGCCCGATCGCGGGCGTGACGCCTCTGGACGTTCACCCCGCACGGGTGGCAGCGCCGATCGCCGTCCGTCCTCTTCTCGCGGCGGTGATGCTTCGCGTAAGCCGTACGAGAAGCGTGATGGCAATACGTCTCGCGCACCGTACGTAAAGCGTTACGGTGATGCGCCGCGTAAGCCGTACGAAAAGCGTGATGGCAACTCGTCGCGTCCTCCGTATGTGAAGCGCGACGGCGACGCTCCGCGTCGACCGTACGAGAACCGCGATAGCGGTGGTTCGCGTCCGCCCTATGCGAAGCGTGATGGTGATGCGCCTCGTCGTCCGTACGAGAACCGCGATGGCAATGGATCGCGTTCGCCGTATGTGAAGCGTGATGGTGATGGGCCTCGTCGTCCGTACGAGAAGCGTGACGGTGATTCGCCGCGCAAGCCGTACGAGAAGCGCGACGGCAACTCTTCGCGTCCGCCTTACGTCAAGCGTGATGGTGATGCTCCCCGTCGCCCATACGAGAACCGCGACAGCGGTGGTTCGCGTCCGCCCTATGTGAAGCGTGATGGTGATGCTCCGCGTCGCCCGTACGAAAAGCGCGACGGCAACTCTTCGCGTCCGCCCTACGTCAAGCGTGATGGTGATGCCCCCCGCCGTCCCTACGAGAACCGCGATAGCGGTGGCTCGCGCCCGCCCTATGAACGCCGCGACGGCAACTCTGGTCGCCCCGGATACAACCGCAGCGACGCCCCGCCCCGTGACCGGGACCGCGATCGTGACTTCGAGCCACGCATCCCGGATCCGTTCCTGCCCGACGATGTCACCGCCCGCGACCTCCACCCGAGTGCGCGCAACGAACTGCGCACCCTGAGCAAGGAAAACGCTGACACGGTCGGCCGTCACCTGGCGATGGCCGTACGGATGATCGACGAAGATCCCGCTCTCGCGCACGAGCACGCCCTGGCTGCTTCGCGCAAGGCCGGCCGAGTCGCCGTGGTTCGTGAATCGCTTGCGATCACGGCGTACGCCGTGGGCGACTTCGCCCTGGCTCTGCGCGAACTGCGCACCTACCGGCGCATTTCGGGCAGCGACGATCAGATCGCGATGATGG
Organism: Microbacterium sp. HM-570; assembly: GCF_054165885.1. NCBI lineage: Bacteria > Bacillati > Actinomycetota > Actinomycetes > Micrococcales > Microbacteriaceae > Microbacterium > Microbacterium sp. HM-570. The sequence continues at coordinate 698,372 of NZ_CM135111.1, read as the reverse complement.
TCGACAGCGAGCGTGGTGTGGGGCGTCCCGATCGTGCCCTCGAGGTCGGTCGTGCGGTCGATCGCGACTCGCTTCCGATCGAAACCCGCGTCGAGTTGGCGGTCGCCATGTCCGGTGCCCGCCTCGACCTGGGTGACCCGGAGCGTGCACTGCGCGAGCTGGATATCCCCGAGCTGAACCCCGATACCGCTTTCCCTTGGAGTCCCGGTCTGTTTGCCGCACGCGCAACCGTGCTCGAAGAGCTGGGACGCCTGGACGAGGCCGCCCGCTGGACCAAGCTCGCCGAGGTGGCCGAGGGCGCACTCGACGGCGACGGCTCGGATGACGTACTCGAGATCGACGAAATCGAAGAGCTCGACATCGACTTCGACGATGACGCAGATCTGGACGATGACGATGACGCTGATGATGCAGATGTAGATGCAGATGATGAATCGGAGTATTTCGAGCCCGTCGAAGGCAACAAGAGCGACGAGACAGAGGCATCCGACTGATGGCGCTCCTCGGGAGGGCGAGCTCGACGCCGCTTGATGGGGTCGATGCGGTCCTCGCCGATCTCGACGGGGTCGTGTACGCCGGTCACCAGGCGATTCCGCACGCCGTCGAGGCGCTGAACGCCGCGGGTCAGACACGTCGGCTCGGTTACATCACCAACAACGCCTCCCGCACGGACGCCACCGTCGCGACACAGCTGACCGAGCTCGGCCTGCACGTGCGTCCCGAAGACGTCATCACGAGCCCCCAGGCCGCGATGCGTCTGCTGCGGGACATGCTTCCCGAGGGGTCCCGTGTGCTGGTCGTCGGGGGAGAGGGCCTGACCGTCGAGGTCGAGAAGGCCGGTTTCACGGTGACGCGCAGCGCAAAGGATTCGCCCGCCGCGGTCGTCCAGGGTTTCTCGCCGGATGTCGCCTGGCGGGACCTCGCCGAGGCCGCGTTCGCGCTTGCCTTGCCCGAGGATCAGGGCGGCATCCCGTGGGTCGCGACGAATACCGACTGGACGATCCCGCAGGCGCGCGGTATTGCGCCGGGGAACGGCACGCTCGTGTCCGCCGTTCACACCGCGGTCGGGCGTCTCGCGACCGTCGCCGGCAAGCCCGAAACGCCGATCTTCTTCGAGGCGATCGCGCGGTTCGGCGCCCAGCATCCGCTCTTCATCGGCGACCGGCTCGACACCGACATCCTCGGCGCGCAGCGTGCCGGAATCGCTTCGGCGCTCGTGCTGACCGGAATCGACCGACCGAAGCACGTCCTCGCCGCGCCCGCCGGCTCGCGTCCGGACTTCATCCTCGGCGACCTGCGCGAACTCTCGCAGCCGTATCCGGCGGCGAAGACACGCGGGAAGGATGGCGCAGTCACGGTCGGCGACGCCACCGTGCGTGTCGCCGGAAACGACGTTGAGATCGTCGCGGAGGGATCCGCGCAGATCAACCTGCTGCGCGCCGCGGCCGGCGCGATCTGGGACTCGGGTCGTGCGATCTACGGATTGCGGGTTCCCGAGCGGCTCTACGACGACCCCTTCCGCACGGCGCGCTGAGCGGTGAGTGGATCCCGTCGCTGACGCCGGGCATCGAGGCATCGGCCGGTGCCCGTCGTATCCTGGGACGATGAGCAACACGCCCGAGGGATCGTTCGACGACAGCCTGGTGTCGCGTCTGCGGGTGGTCGAGGAGCAGCCCCTCGCGACCCGCGCCGCCGCGTTCGACGCGATGCACGAAGAACTCTCGCGCGAACTCGAGGGTGTGGGCGGCCTCGCGGACCCGCGCGCTTCGGCATCCGGCGACCGATGAGTGAACGTTTGGATGCCGCGCTGGCGGCGCGCGGCCTTGCGCGTTCGCGCACGCACGCCGCGGGGTTGATCGCCGAAGGGCTCGTGACGGTTGATGGTCGACCCGTCGTGAAGTCGTCGGCGAAGGTCGAAGAGACGTCGCTCATCGAGGTCGCCGCGTTCGATCACTACGTCAGCCGCGCCGCGCACAAGCTGATCGCCGCGTTCGAGGCGTTCCCGATCGAGGTCGGGGGCAGGGTAGCGCTCGATATGGGCGCCTCTACCGGCGGGTTCACGCAGGTGCTGCGGGAGCGCGGCGCCGACCCAGTGATCGCGGTGGATGTCGGGCACGGTCAGCTGTCGGAGCGGATTCGGGGAGACGTCGGCGTCGTGTCGGTCGAGGGCTACAACGTGCGCGACATGACACCGGAGTCACTTGCCGCGGTGAGCGGTGTGGATCGCGTGCCTTCGCTCGTCACGGGCGACCTGTCTTTCATCTCGTTGGGGCTCGTCCTGCCGGCCGTCCGCGTAACGATGGACGACGCCGGCGATGCGGTTTTGCTGATCAAACCGCAGTTCGAGGTGGGACGGACATCCGTCCGCGGTGGGCTCGTCACCGATCCCGCTTCGCGCGCTGATGCCGTTGCCAGCGTGCTGTGGGCGGCCTGGGACGCGGGCCTCGGTACCCATGGGGTGATCGCCTCGCCATTGCCCGGCACGCACGGTAATCACGAGTTCGTGGCGTGGCTGCGGGTGCGCGATGTCGCGGATGACGGTGCGGACGCGGATGCGGCGAACCCGACGGCGTGGCTCGCCCTGGTGAACGAGCTCACTCAGCGCTGACGGTCAGCTTTCGCGCCGCTTGCGCATCTGCGCCAGACCTGAGTCGTGCCACTTTTTCGTGATTTGGGGTTTTGGGGTCGGAGTTCGTTGATTTTCCGGGGGTGCTGGTGTCCGGGCGGGGCACTAATGGACGGCTTTTAGACTGCTCGGATGGGCTTGTTCGTGCGGAAGGTGCCAACTTCCTCGGGCGCGACGGCGGTGCAGATCGTGCGGAAGCACCGCGGCGTCCGCACGATCGTGGAACACATCGGCTCCGCGCATGACGACGCTCAGCTCGCCGTGCTGGTGCAGATCGCGAAGGACCGGATTCAGGCCGGGCAGCTCGCGTTCGATCTGGACGCGCTGGGCCCGGCGTCGCCGGTGACGGCGGCGCCGATCGTGACAGGCAGTTCCTCGCGTGTGCTTTGGGAGGTGCTCGAGGGTGCGTATGTTCGGCTCGGGTTCGACGTCGTGGGCGACGACACGTTCCGGAAACTCGTGCTCGCTCGGGCGGTGGAGCCGACGTCGAAAGCAGACACGATCCGTGTCCTCGGTGAGCTCGGCGTTCCGGCGGCATCGTTGCGGACGATCTGGCGGACCCTGGCCCGTTGTGTTGAGCAGGACTGGCGTGACCAGGTCTCCCGCGCCGCTTACGCTCACGCCACGAAGGCGGGGGAACTGTCCCTGGTGCTCTACGACGTCACGACCCTGTATTTCGAAGCCGAAGACGAGGACGATCTCCGCAAGGTCGGGATGAGCAAAGAACGCCGCGTGGACCCGCAGATCGTCGTCGGGCTGCTGGTCACCCCCGGCGGGTTCCCGTTGGAGGTCCACGCGTTCACCGGCAACACCGGCGAAACGACCACCCTCCTCCCGGTGTTGCGGTCCTTCCAAGACCGCCACGGTGTCAAAGACATCGTCGTGGTTGCCGATGCGGGGATGCTCTCCGCCTCGAATCTGAACGCGCTCGAAGATGCCGGGTTCTCGTTCATCGTCGGGTCCCGGATCAGTAAAGCCCCCGACGACCTCATCGAACACTTCACCATCGGGACCGCTCTCCACGACGGGGAAACCCTCGAATCGAAACGGATCATGGGGGTCGGGCCGAACGCGCGTGAGCGGCGGATCGTCTACCACTACTCAGCGAAACGCGACCGGCGGGATAACCACACGTTGGACAAGCAGGTCGAACGCGCGCAGAAGGTCGTTGACGGAACCAGGCCGGTGAAGAAGGACCGGTTCGTGAAACTCACCGGCAGCAGCCGAGACATCGACCAGACCCTGGTGGATCGGGCCCGGCAAGTCGCTGGCTTGAAGGGCTACGTCAGCAACATCCCCGCGATCCGGCTCGACGGGCGCGAGGTCGTGGCCGCGTACACGAGCTGTTCCAGGTCGAACGATCGTTCCGGATGGCGAAAACTGACCTCCAAGCCAGGCCGATGTTCCACCATCAGCACGACTCGATCCAAGCCCACCTCACGATCGTGTTCACCGCCCTCGCCATCTCACGCCACCTGCAAGACACCACAGGGGTCAGCATCCGTCGACTCGTCCGCACCCTCCGGCCCCTCCGAGACGTCACCATCCGCATCGCCGGGAACGACATCACCGCAACAACACCGCCCGGACCCGACGCCGCGGCGATCCTCGACACGATCGCCGCCGACACAGGGCACTAAAGTGGCACGAGTCAGGCCAGAGGGATGGCGAGCCGGTGGTTGTCCGCGAGCTGCGGCTCGTTGCGGTCGAGGAACTCCCCCAGTAGGCGCCGGTGAAGGCATCCTCCTGCGCGACTTTGGCGCTCGACCACCACGACCCCATGCGCTGCAGATAGGCCCCGCCCGCGATGTAGGGCTTCGTTGCCACGCGGCCGCCGTCCGCGAACTGGCTCATACCCTGCACGTTCGGCACCATGACCCAGTCGAACGCATCCACGAACATCGCCGAAAACCACTCGTAGACCTCGCGGGGATCGTAGCCCTGCAGCAGGAACCAGTTGCCGAGCACCATCAGGCGTTCGATGTGGTGTGCATAGCCGTAGCGGTGGACCCGCACGAGGACGGTGCGGACCGGCAGCGGAAGCTCGTCGGGGATTCCTTCCGCGGTGTACCACCATGCCTCGAGTGTGCGGGTGAAATGGAAGTAGTTGGCGTCCTCGAGCGCGGGCTGCGCGCGGAACGCGCCGCGCATGTACTCCCGCCATCCGATGACCTGGCGAATGAAACCCTCGCGCGATTCGAGGGGGGCGTCGGAGCGCTCGACCCGGTCGACGACTTCCTGAGGCGTGAGCAGCCCGATGTTGATCAGAGGGCTGAGGACGGAGTGGAAGAGGAACGGCTCGTCGGCATCCATCGCATCTTCGTAGCGTCCGAAGTCGGATAGGCGACGAGTGACGAAGTCATCGAGCCACTCCCGCGCGCCCTCGGGGGTCACGGGGAGCCAGAAGCTCTGTGGATCGCCTGGATGATCGCCAAAGAGCCGCTGCGTGTCGGCGATGGCCGAGCGGGTGATCTCATCGGGATCGGGAATCGGCACCGCCGGGATATCGAGGGTGTGGGCCTTCGTTTTCTTGTCGCGGGGGAGCGGATGCCTGTTCTCGGCGTCGAAGTTCCACCGGCGTCCCTCGGGGGCGCCGCCCTCCATGAGGATGCCCGTGCGCCGACGTTGCCAGCGGTAGAAGTCCTCCATCCGGGCCGTGGGGTGGCTCGCGAACCATTCGTCGATCAGCGCCTCGGGCGTGAGGAAGAGGTCATCGGGGTAGGTGTGCGTCTGCAGCCCGTGTCCGTCGGCGATCTTTTCGATCGAGCCCTGGACGCGCGGATCGGTGTGCGCCATCCACGCGAGGTGGGTGATGTCGTGCTCGCGGACGAGGACCCCCACCGCATCACCGAACGACTCCCTGCGGTCGTCCGCGACCGTTTCATCGGCGTCGATCCGGCGGTACGCGACGGCGATGCCGCGCTCTTCGAGGCGGGCGGCCGCGTGACGCATGGAAGCCAGAAGCAGCACGATCTTGTGCGCGTGGTACGGGCGACGCTCGAAGCTCCGCGCGTTCTCGATGAAGAGGACGAGGTCGATCTCGGGGTCCGAGTAGGCGGGGTGATCGTCGAGGAGCTGCGTCGCGAGCACCAGCGCTGCCTTCATACCCACAGTCTCGCAGCCGGATATCCTCCCCAGCGCGCGGGCGGCCCGGCGAACGGGACCCATCCGACAGAATGGGTGAGGCGAACCAACCGGCGGGAGCGGCATGACGAGCACGCGAAACATCCTGGTCGTCGCGCATGCGTTGCGCGACGATACGGTCGCTGCTGCGCGCCGCGTGACGGCCGCCTTGGTCGCGGCTGGTGCCCGCGCCGTATTCTCCGCGGATGATCGAGCCCAGTTGGGGGCCGCGATCGAGGACTTCGACAACACCGGCACGCTCGGCATCGACGTCCCCGTCGACGAGATCGAGTTCGCGATCGTGCTCGGCGGCGACGGCACGATCCTGCGCGCCGCAGAACTCGTTCGCGGCGGCACCGCACCGGTGCTCGGAATCAATATGGGCCACGTCGGGTTTCTCGCCGAGATCGAGCGCGACGAGTTGGACGAGGCGGTACACCGCGCGATCCTCGGCGACTACCGCGTCGAGGAGCGCTTGGCGCTCGCCGTCAGCGTTCAGGACTCCGATGACTCCTTGATCTACGAGACGTGGGCCCTCAACGAGGCGACGGTCGAGAAAGCCAGCCGCGAACGGATGCTCGAGGTCGTTCTCGAGGTGGACGGTCGGCCCCTCTCGAGCTTCGGCTGCGACGGCATGGTCGTTTCGACCCCCACCGGTTCGACCGCGTACAACTTCTCCGCCGGCGGGCCGGTGATCTGGCCGACCGTCGAGGCGATGGCGGTGGTGCCGCTCTCGGCTCATGCCCTGTTCGCCAAACCCCTCGTGGTGGGCCCCGAGGCCACGATCGCGATCGAGGTGCTCGAACGCACGAACGGCACGGGCATCCTCTGGTGCGACGGTCGCCGCTCGCACGATCTGCCGCCCGGTGCCCGCGTGATGGTGCGGCGATCTCCCGAGCCCGTGCGTCTCGCGCGTCTGCACCCCGCGGCATTCACCGACCGGCTGGTGCGCAAGTTCCGGTTGCCGGTCGAGGGATGGCGCGGGCCCATATCCGCCGAGCCCGAGACCTGGGCGATGCACGAACCGACCGAAACGAACACGGGCACCGTGACCGACGCCGAGACGCACCCCGGGGCGGGCGCATGATCGAGGAAGTACGCCTGGCCGGGCTCGGGGTGATCGCCGAAGCGACCCTGCCCCTCGGTCCCGGCTTCACCGCCATCACGGGTGAGACGGGTGCCGGCAAGACGATGGTCGTGACGGGCCTCGGTCTGTTGCTCGGTCAACGCGCCGACTCTGGCGTGGTGCGCTCGGGTGGTCAGGCCGAGGTCGCGGGCATCTGGAATGTCCCCGCTGAGGGATCCGTCGCCGACCGTGTGCGCGAAGCCGGAGGAGACCTCGAGCCGCTGGGAGCTGACCGCGCCGAGTTGTACGTCGGCCGTACGGTCACGGCCGAGGGCCGCAGCCGCGCGAGCGTGGGTGGGCGCGCCGCCCCGGCCGGGGTCCTCGCTGACCTGGCGGATGACCTCGTGGTCGTGCACGGGCAGTCCGACCAGCTGCGCCTGCGCTCGGCGTCGGCGCAGCGCGATGCCCTCGATCGTTTCGGGGGAACGGGAGTACGCGACGCGCTCGCGGCATACCGGACCGCGTGGAATCGCTGGCGCGAACTCGACGCCGAATACACGACCCTCACGACCCAGCGCGATGCGCGTACCGCCGAGGCCGAGGCCTTGCGCGCGGCGCTCTCCGAGATCGAGGATGTCGCACCGCAACCGGGTGAGGATGTCGAGCTCGCCCAGCGCGCTGAGCGGCTCGCCAACGTCGAAGAACTACGGGGGGCTGCAGCGGGTGCGCGCGAGGCGCTCTCTTCCGAGGCCGACGCCGTCGACGTTTCGACCCTGATGGGAGAGGCCCGGCGCCTGCTCGAACGCGCGAGCGCTCAGGACCCCGCGCTCGAGACGTTCTCGCAGCAGGTGGCCGAGCTCGGATTCCGTGCCGCCGAGATCGCGACGGACCTCTCGGGGTATCTCGCGGATCTGGATGAATCCGGACCCCTCGAACTCGACGCCGTCGAGACGCGGCGGGCAGAGCTCGGCACCCTCGTCCGGCACCACGGGACGTCCCTCCACAATGCTTCGCTGGACGAGGTCATCGCGCTCGCCGAGACCGGTGCCGCCCGCCTGGCAGAGCTCGAGGGCGACGACGCCCGCATCGGCGAACTCGCGGAAGAACGGGATGCCGCTGCTCGCGAACTCGATGCCGCCGCTGCGACCCTGACCGAGCGCCGCACGGCAGCCGCCGTGACCCTCGGCGATGCCGTCAGCGCCGAGCTCACCGCCCTCGCAATGCCCGACGCGCGCCTGCAGGTGACCGTGTCCGTGGGTACCCCGAGCGCGGACGGACGGGATGACGTCGCCCTGCTGCTCGCCCCGCATCCTGGCGCCGAGCCGCGACCGGTCTCCAAGGGTGCGTCGGGTGGAGAACTCAGCCGTGTCATGCTCGCGATCGAGGTCGTCATCTCCGAGACCGATCCCGTGCCGACCTTCGTCTTCGACGAGATCGACGCGGGTATCGGCGGCGCCGCCGCGATCGAGGTCGGACGTCGCCTCGCGCGCCTGGCCGAGGCATCCCAGGTCATCGTCGTCACGCACCTCGCGCAGGTGGCCGCGTTCGCCACCAACCACCTCACCGTCGTGAAAGAGAACGACGGATCGGTGACCGCCTCGAGTGTCCGTAGGCTCGAAGGGCCCGAGCGCGCCGCCGAGATGGCGCGGTTGTTGTCGGGGCTTCCCGACTCGGCCGCGGCGCTCGAGCACGCGCGCGAGCTGCTCGGGCTCGCGGGCTCCCGCGACTGATAGGATTAAAGCCCGTGGCGGAAACTGCATCGGGAACATCGAACGACATCACCAAGCACATCACGAGGCACATCTTCGTGACCGGTGGTGTCGTTTCTTCATTGGGTAAGGGCCTGACCGCCGCGAGCCTCGGCAATCTGCTGACGGCGCGGGGTCTGCGGGTCGTGATGCAGAAGCTCGATCCCTATCTGAACGTGGATCCGGGAACGATGAACCCGTTCCAGCACGGCGAGGTCTTCGTCACCGATGACGGCGCCGAGACCGACCTCGACATCGGGCACTACGAGCGTTTTCTCGACGTCGAACTGAGTCAGGCCGCCAACGTCACGACCGGTCAGATCTATTCGCAGGTCATCGCGCGTGAGCGCCGCGGCGAGTACCTCGGCGACACCGTTCAGGTCATTCCGCACATTACCGACGAGATCAAGCGACGGATGCGCCTGCAGGCCACGCAGGATCCCCAGCCGGACGTCATCATCACCGAGGTCGGCGGAACGGTCGGCGACATCGAGTCGCAGCCGTTCATCGAGTCCGCGCGTCAGATCCGACACGAGCTCGGTCGACGGAACGTGTTCTTCGTGCATGTCTCGCTCGTGCCGTTCATGGGCGCCTCGGGCGAGCAGAAGACCAAGCCGACCCAGCACTCGGTCGCGGCGCTCCGCTCGATCGGTATCCAGCCCGACGCGCTCGTGCTCCGCAGTGACCGTCCCGTCACCGAGTCGAACAAGCGCAAGATCGCGCTGATGTGCGACGTCGACGAAGACGCGGTCGTCAACGCCGTCGACGTGCCGAGCATCTACGACATCCCGACGATGTTGCACGATCAGGGCCTCGATTCGTACATCGTCAACGCTCTGGGTCTGGATGAGGCGCAGGACGTCAACTGGTCGCGCTGGGAGCGGGTGCTCGGCGCCGTGCACAACCCGAAGCACGACGTCACGATCGGTCTCGTCGGCAAGTACATCGACCTGCCCGACGCGTATCTCTCGGTGACCGAGGCGCTCAAGGCCGGCGGCTTCGCGCACGAGACCCACGTGAACATCCGCTGGATCCCGTCCGACCTGTGCGAGACGCCGGAGGGTGCCGCGCGCGCCCTGGCGGATGTCGATGGCATCTGCGTTCCCGGTGGTTTCGGCATCCGGGGCATCGAGGGCAAGCTCGGCGCGCTGAAGTTCGCGCGCGAGCAGGGCATCCCGACGCTCGGGCTGTGTCTGGGGCTGCAGTGCATGGTGATCGAGTACGCGCGAAACCTCGCGGGTCTCGAGGGTGCGTCATCGAGCGAGTTCGACCCCGACACCGAGTTTCCGGTCATCGCGACCATGGCGGAGCAGGTCGACATCATCGCGGGCGGAGACCTCGGCGGCACGATGCGCCTCGGCCTGTACGCCGCGGACCTGCGCGAGGGTTCGCTCGCCGCGGACCTGTACGGCGCGACGCAGATTTCGGAACGCCACCGCCACCGTTACGAGGTCAACAACGCCTACCGCGACCGGCTCACGGAGGCCGGCCTGGTGTTCTCGGGTCTCTCGCCCGACCGGGCACTGGTCGAGTACGTCGAGCTGCCGCGCGACGTGCACCCGTACTACATCGCCACGCAGGCGCACCCCGAGCTGCGTTCGCGCCCGACCGCACCGCATCCGCTGTTCCGCGGGCTCGTGGGAGCGGCACTCGAGCGCCACCGCGCGAGCGAGCTCTTCGATGTGGATCCGGTGGAGAATGACTGATTTCAGCGCGTTGCGCGACGAACCGACGACGGTCGAGATCACCCGCAGCGAGGTCGTCTACCCCGGCCGCGTCTGGGATGTGCGCAGCGACACCTTCGATTACAACGGCGAGTCCACGTCGCGCGACTACGTCGACCACACGGGTGCCGTCGCCATCGCCGCGATCGATGACGACGGACGCATCCTGCTCTTGCAGCAGTACCGGCATCCGATCCGCTCTCGCGACTGGGAGATCCCGGCCGGCCTGCTCGACATCGCTGGTGAACCGCCCGCCGACACGGCCCGGCGCGAGCTGGCGGAAGAGGCCGATCTGACGGCGAGTCGGTGGAGCGAGCTCGTCAGCATCAAGACTTCGCCCGGCGGCAGCGACGAGATCGTGCACATCTTCCTGGCCGAGGGCATCTCGCCCGCTCCCGAGACGTACGCACGCGAGGCGGAAGAGGCCGACATTCGCCTCGAATGGGTCCCGCTCGACGATGTCGTGACGGCCGTTCTCGAGGGACGGATGCAGAACGCGATCCTGATCGTCGCGGCCCTCGCGGCCGCCGAACACCGCCGCCGGGCGGCGAGCTGAGCCGAACCCCGGTGCGCATCGATCGAGCCGTCACGGCGTACCTGCGCCACGTCTCGATCGAGCGTGGGCTGTCGGAGCACACGGTCGCGGCGTATCGACGCGACCTCGGCGACTATGTCGCGTGGCTCACCGAGCAGGGAGTGCTCGACACGGCCGATGTCACCCCGGATGTCGTGGGGCGCTTCGTCGCTGATCGGGCTGCGGCATCCCCTCCTCCCGCCGCGTCGAGTCTGGCGCGCCTGCAGTCCTCGGTGCGGGGGTTGCATCGTCATCTCGCCCGCGAGGGAATCGAGGACGAGGATGTCTCGGCCCGGCTTCGCCCGCCGAAGGCGGCCCGGCGACTGCCCCAGGCGTTGACGATCGACCAAGTCGAGCAGTTGCTCGCGGCGCCGTCGGGGGAGGACCCCATCGGCCTCCGCGATCGGGCTCTGCTCGAGCTGATGTACGCCACGGGCGCTCGAGTGTCGGAGGTGGTGACGCTCGACGTGGACGACCTTGCGGGTGCGGGCGGAGGCGACGGGGCCGGCGATATCGTGCGCCTGCGGGGGAAGGGCGACAAAGAACGCATCGTGCCGGTCGGTTCCTTCGCCCGCGACGCTGTCGATGCCTACCTGACCCGTGTACGTCCCGAGTTGTCGCTGCGGGGTCGCGCCACGCCTCGGCTGTTCCTCGGTGCCCGCGGGGCGCCGCTGTCTCGGCAGAGCGCGTGGCTCGTCATTCGGGCCGCCGCCGAAAATGCGGGAATCGCGGCCCATGTCTCGCCGCACACGCTCCGCCACTCGTTCGCCACTCACCTGCTCCAGGGCGGTGCCGACGTGCGCGTCGTGCAAGAGCTTCTCGGGCACGCGTCGGTCGCGACAACGCAGATCTATACGCACGTGACCGTCGACGCCCTGCGCGATGTGTACGCGACATCGCATCCGCGGGCGCGGTAACGCGCCGGACAGCATCGCCGTCCGCGCGCGCCGCCCGGGCCGAGCGTGCGCGGGTGACTAGAATCGGTCCACGACATAGGGTTCAGATGCCGTTGACATGGTGACGCAGGGAGTATCGGTGGCGGGCAGCGCGCGGGGCACGAAGAAGGCCTCCTCGACGGACGAGGCACCCCTCGGCCCCACCGGTCGTCCGTACCACGGCTTTCCCACACCGCCGAAGCTCGATTCGCACGGTCCGGCGCGCATCATCTCGCTCTGCAACCAGAAGGGCGGGGTCGGCAAGACGACCACGACCATCAACCTGGCGGCATCGCTCGCCCACTACGGCCGTCGCGTGCTCGTGGTGGACTTCGACCCGCAGGGCGCCCTGTCTGCCGGACTCGGCATCGCGACTCACGATATCCCGACCGTTTACGACCTGCTGCTCGACACCAAGCGCGATCCGCGCGAGATCATCGTCCCCTCGCGCACCGAGGGCCTCGACGTGCTGCCGGCCAATATCGACCTGTCCGCCGCCGAGGTGCACCTCGTCAACGAGGTCGCCCGCGAGACGATTCTGGCGCGGGTGCTGCGCCACGTCTCTCGCGAGTACGACGTCATTCTGATCGACTGCCAGCCCTCGCTCGGCCTGCTCACGGTCAACGCTCTGACCGCCAGCCACGGCGTGCTCATCCCGATGGAGTGCGAGTTCTTCGCGATGCGCGGCGTCGCCCTGCTGATCGAGACGATCGAGAAAGTGCGCGATCGCCTCAACCCCGCGATCGAACTCGACGGGGTGCTCGCGACGATGTACGACGCCCGCACGCTCCACGCCCGCGAGGTTCTCGAGCGTGTTGTCGAGGCCTTCGGCGACGATGTACTCGAGACCGTCATCGGTCGGACGGTCAAGTTCCCGGATGCATCCGTCTCGGGCTTGCCGATCATCGAATTCGCCCCCGAACACGCCGCCGCCCAGGCCTACCTGCGCCTGGCGCGGGAACTGGTCGCGCGTGGCGACGTCGCCTGAGATCGCGCCAGGTGCCCACGGCGCGGACAACGAAGCGGACGACGACGGCCGGTTTCGGGTCTCGGTCACGGGATTCGACGGCCCGTTCGACCTGCTGCTCTCGCTGATCTCGAAGCACGAACTCGACATCACCGAGATCGCGCTCAGTAAGGTGACGGACGAGTTCATCTCGTACCTGCGGGCGCTCGATCCGGACGAAGAGCTGGAGCGGGCGAGCGAATTCCTCGTCGTAGCGGCGACCCTGCTCGACATGAAGGTCGCGGGGCTCTTGCCCCAGGGCGAGCTGGTCGATTCCGAATCCGTTGCCCTGCTCGAGGCGCGAGACCTGCTGTTCGCCCGCCTGCTGCAATACCGCGCTTTCAAAGAGGTGTCCGGATGGTTCGGCACCCGACTGCAGAGCGAAGACACACGGCACGCACGTGCCGTGCGGCTGGACGAGAAGCACCGCGCGGCCGTGCCCGAGCTGCTCTGGACGCTGTCGGTCGAGGACTTCGCCGCGCTCGCGCTCCTGGCGTTCAGCCCACGCGAGATGCCGCATGTCGGTCTCGAGCATCTGCATGCGCCGCTCGTCAGCATCCGCGAACAGGCGGCCGTCGTCGTGTCGCTGCTTCGTCGGTCCGAGTCGGTGAGCTTCCGGGAGCTCGTCGCCGGAGTCACGCAACCCGGTATCGTCGTGGCGCGGTTCCTCTCGATCCTCGAGCTGTACCGCCACGCGGCGCTGTCATTCGAACAGCTGGAGCCGCTCGGCGAACTCACCCTCCGATGGTCGGCCGAGAACTGGTCCGACGAACAACTTGCGAGCCTGGGGGCCGATTATGACCGTTGATGTTTCGACAGACTCAGCCCCCGACGCATCCGTCGCCCGCCGCCTCGAGGCGATTCTGCTCGTGATCGAGGAGCCGCAGAGCCTCGTCGCCCTCGCGACCGCCGTGTCGGCGCCCGTCGCCGCCGTGCGTCAGGCGATCGAGTCGCTCGTCGAGGACTACGACGGCCGCGCGGGGGGACCACGGCGCGGGTTCGAGCTGCGCGAGGTCGGCGGGGGCTGGCGCCTGTACGTGCGCGCGGAGCACGACGACCTGGTGAGTGAGTTCGTGAACACGCAGGCGCCGTCGCGACTGTCGCAAGCGGCGCTCGAGACCCTCGCCGTGATCGCGTACAAGCAGCCGGTCACGCGCGGCCAGGTCGCGGCGATTCGCGCCGTCAATGTCGACTCGGTCGTGCGGACGCTGCTCGGCCGCGGCCTCATCACGGAAGAATTCGCGGATCCCGAGACCGGGGCGATCCACTACGGAACGACCGACGCGCTGCTGGTGAACCTCGGCATCAACTCGCTCGACGAGCTGCCGCCGATCTCACCCCTGTTGCCCGATGTGTCGGACGGCGAACTCGACGAAGCTCTGGGGCGGTAAGCGACATGCACGAAGAAGAATCACGGCCGACGGATGCTTCGACCGACGGTGTGCGACTGCAGAAGGTTCTCGCCCAGGCCGGCGTGGCTTCGCGGCGCGTCAGCGAAGCGCTGATCGCCGACGGGCGCGTGCGGGTGAACGGCGTGGTGGTGACCGAGATGGGCGCGCGGATTCATCCGGAGTCCGACCTGGTCGATGTCGACGGGGTTGCCGTACAGGTCGAGTCGGGCATGCGTTACGTCATGCTCAACAAGCCGACGGGCGTCTTCAGCACGATGCGCGACGAGCGCGGCCGCCCCGACCTGACCCAGTACACGGCCGAGTGGCCCGAGCGCCTCTACAACGTCGGGCGCCTCGACGCCGAGACGAGTGGCCTGCTCATCCTCACCAACGACGGTCAGCTCGCCCACGTGCTCGCGCACCCCTCGTACGGGGTGACGAAGGTCTACATCGCCCAGGTGTCGGGCCGGGTCAGCGCGCAGACGATCTCGCAGCTGACGCGCGGCATCGAGCTCGAAGACGGCCCCATCGCGGCCGACAAAGCGCGACTGTTGGATACCTCGGGGGGCACGAGCCTGGTCGAGCTGACCCTGCACTCGGGGCGCAATCGAATCGTCCGTCGCATGATGGCCGAGGTGGGGCATCCGGTTCGTGAACTCGTCCGCAGGCAGTTCGGCCCGCTCCACCTGGGAACTCTCCCGGCGGGGCAGGCGCGGGAGTTGACTAAGGTGGAACGCGGCGCGCTGCTCACCCTCGCGCGCCGCGATGCCGCCCTCGCGAGCGACGACGAGCCGCAGGGCGACACTCAGTAGGAGATTTCAGTGACCGACACGACCACGCCACGTGTTGCCGCGCGCACCAGCGGCACCGTCCGCGTGGTCGGCGCGGGACTGCTCGGCGCGAGCGTCGGGCACGCCCTGACGGCCCTCGGCGTCGATGTCGCGCTCGATGACACGTCTCGTGCGCAGGTGCGTCTGGCCGTCGACTACGGTGCTGGGCGCCTCAGCCGCCCGGACGACCAGCCTCGCCTGATCGTCGTTGCGGTGCCGCCCGATGTCACGGCCGACGTCGTCGCATCCGAACTGGCCCGTTTTCCCGACGCTGTCGTGACGGATGTCGCGAGCGTCAAACTGGCGCCGCTGCACGAACTGCGCGAGCGCGGGATCGACCTGAAACGGTACATCGGCTCACACCCGCTCGCCGGTCGCGAGCGCGGGGGAGCGATCTCGGCGCGCTCCGACCTGTTCATCGGGCGTCCCTGGGTCGTCTGCCGCGACGAAGAGACGTCCTCCGCCGATCTCGCCGTTGTCGAAGGCCTGGCCCTCGACCTCGGCGCCATGCCGATCGAGATGACCCCCGAAGAGCACGACCGCTCGGTCGCCGTCGTCTCTCACGTGCCACAGCTCGTCTCGAGCCTGCTCGCGGCGCGCCTACGCGAGGCGCCCGAGCAATCGCTCGAACTCGCGGGCCAGGGCGTTCGCGACACGACGCGCATCGCCGCATCCCCTCCCGAACTGTGGGTGCAGATCCTCGGTGCGAACTCCGAACCCGTTGTCGAGGTGCTCGACCAACTCGCCGCCGACCTCGGCCGCGTCGTCGACGCGCTGCGCGATCCGGATGGCGCGGGCTCTCGCCGCACGGTCGCCGACGCCATTCAACGCGGCAACGAGGGCGTCGGGCGACTGCCCGGCAAACACGGGCAGAAGCGGCGCTACGAGCAGTTCGTCGTGATGGTCGACGACACCCCGGGGCAGCTGGCGCACCTGTTCAGCGACCTCGGCGTGCTCGGCGTGAACGTCGAAGATCTGAGGCTGGAACACTCACCGGGCGCCGCTTTCGGTCTCGCCGAGATCAGCGTGGAACCCGCAAGCGTCGCAGACGCGACCGCGGGGCTGGAAGAACGAGGCTGGCGGATGGCGGGCACGGGCAATGAGTGAATCGACCCCGGTGGTGCCGTTGGCAACCGCCGACAACGTGATCGCGATCGACGGGCCCGCGGGCAGCGGCAAGTCGAGCGTCGCCAAGCGCGTCGCCTCGCGCCTCGGCTACGGCTACCTCGACACGGGCGCCGCGTACCGTGCCCTCGCCTGGCACGTGCTCGAACGCGGTGCCGACACGAGCGATGCGAGCGCCGTGCTCGATGCGACGGGCGACTTCGATTTCGCGATCTCGACGAACCCCGACGACACCTGGGTGCGCGTCGGGTCGGTGGATGTCGCCGACGCGATCCGCGAGCCGCGCGTCTCGGATTCCGTCAGCGGCGTGGCCCGTGTGCCGGCGATCCGCCACGCCGTTACCAGCCTCTTCCGCTCGATCATCGCCGACAGCCCCGACGGCATCGTCGTCGAAGGCCGGGATATCACGACCATCGTCGCGCCAGACGCGGCCGTCCGGCTGCTGCTCACAGCAGCCCCCGAGGTGCGCGCCGCCCGGCGCAGCGCCGAACTGACCGGCGTGGAAGCAGCGGTCGTCGCCGACGCCCTGCACCGCCGCGACGCCTCCGACAGCGGGGTGGTCGACTTCTTGACCGCCGCCCCGGGGGTCGAGGTGGTCGATTCGACCGACCTCGATCTCGAACAGACCGTCGACGCGGTCCTCGACATCGTTTCGAGAACCCGCGCGACAGAACACGAGGACTGACGCCATGAGCGCTGACGACGAATACGAAGGTCGCCCCGACCAGATCGCCGAGAAAATGGCGGAGCTCGACCCCGAGTTGGTCGAGCAGAGGGCGGCGACACTGCGCGCATCCCTCGCCGACTACGACCTCGACGAGGACGACGCGCACCTGCTCGCAGGAGTCGAGCGAGGCATCGACGGCATCGAGTACCTTCCGGCGCTGCCCGTCGTCGCGATCGTCGGTCGCCCGAACGTCGGCAAGTCTGCCCTCGTCAACCGTATTCTCGGTCGCCGCGAGGCTGTCGTCGAGGACACCCCGGGTGTCACCCGCGACCGCGTCACGTACAAGGCCGAGTGGATGGATCGCCGCTTCTCGCTCGTCGACACCGGCGGGTGGGAGCCGGATGCTCGCGGCATCGATGCATCCGTTGCCGCTCAGGCCGAGGTTGCGATCGATCTGTCGGACGTCGTGCTGTTCGTCGTCGATGCCATGGTCGGTCCAACCGCGACCGACGAGCAGGTCGTCAAGCTGCTGCGCAAGAGCGGCAAGCCCGTCTTCCTCGTCGCCAACAAGATCGACGACGCGCGCCACGAACCCGAGGCCGCCGCGCTCTGGAGCCTGGGTCTCGGCGAGCCGTACCCCGTTTCGGCCATCCACGGCCGTGGCGTCGCGGACCTGCTCGACCAGCTGATGGAGAAGCTGCCCGAGATCTCGGCCGTCGCGTCGCACGAGATCGGTGGCCCGCGCCGCGTTGCGATCCTGGGACGTCCGAACGTCGGCAAGTCGTCGCTGCTCAACAAGGCGGCGGGCGAAGAGCGCGTCGTCGTGAACGAGCTGGCGGGCACGACCCGCGACCCGGTCGACGAGATCGTCGAGCTCGGCGGCAAGCTCTGGCGTCTGGTCGACACCGCCGGCATCCGTCGCCGAGTGCACCTGCAGCAGGGTGCCGACTTCTATGCGTCGCTGCGTACCGCGACGGCGCTGGAAAAGGCGGAGGTCGCCGTGGTCGTGCTCGATGTGAGCGAGTCGCTCAGCGAGCAGGACGTGCGGATCATCGACATGGTGTTGGAGTCGGGCCGCTCGCTCGTGCTCGCGTTCAACAAGTGGGACCTGCTGTCGACCGACAAGCTCGTGGACGATGATCGTCGCCGCTACCTCGAGCGCGAGATCGAGCAGGACCTCGCGCACGTTGCGTGGGCGCCCCGCGTGAACATCTCGGCTAAGACCGGGCGTCACCTCGACAAGCTCGTGCCCGCGCTCGAGACGTCGCTCGAGTCCTGGGATCAGCGCATTCCGACCGGAAAATTCAACGCGTTCCTCTCCGAGCTCGTGGCCGAGCACCCGCACCCGCTTCGGGGCGGCAAGCAGCCGCGCATCCTGTTCGGAACGCAGGCCGCGTCGCGCCCGCCGACATTCGTGCTGTTCACGACCGGATTCCTCGACCCCGGCTACCGCCGCTTCATCGCGCGTCGCCTGCGCGAGATCTTCGGCTTCGAGGGCACGCCGATCCAGATCAACATGCGGGTCCGCGAGAAGCGCACGCGCTAACCCGGCAGGCCGGGCGCTGAGGCCCCTCCGGTGTGAGAATCTGGAGGGGTGAGCATCGAGCCCCCCGTCCCCGGTGAGCCGCGGCGCCCGTCCGGACCGCGCGATCCGGGCGATGCCTGGGTCGTGGCCGACAGTGGCGAACGTTATTGGGGTCGCTTCGGAGCGGCGGGTCTGCTCGCGTACGACGCCGCGCTCGACAGTGTGCTGCTACAGCACCGCGTCTCGTGGAGCCACTTCGGGGGCACCTGGGCGCTGCCCGGCGGTGCGCGTCACGAGGGCGAGTCCGCGATGGATGCGGCGCTCCGTGAGGCCCTCGAAGAGGCCGGCGTTCCCGGCTCGGCGATCCGTCCGCGCGCCACGAGTGTGCTCGACCTCGGCATCTGGTCGTACACGACCGTGATCGGTGATGTCGTCGTGCCCTTTGCGCCCGTGATCAGCGACCCCGAGAGCCATGCGCTCGAGTGGGTACGTGTTGACGCCGTCGTTGACCATCCGCTGCATCCGTCGTTCGAGGATGCCTGGAGTCACCTCCGCGCCGCCCTGCACCTGCGCCCTGTGATCGTCGTGGATGCCGCGAATGTCGTCGGTTCGGTGCCGGACGGATGGTGGAAGGATCGCGCGGGCGCGACGGATCGTCTGCTCGATCGGCTCGAAGCGCTCGCGGTCGGTGGGCTCGAGGCATCCGATATCGACTTGCCGGAGACCCGCTGGTTCCCTCGGGTCGTGGTGGTCGTCGAGGGTGCGGCGCGGGCGGTTGCCGATCGCGAGGGTCTTGTCGAGCTCGTGCGGGCCGCGGGCTCCGGTGACGATGCGATCGTGGACGTGGTAGGCAGTCTCGACGGGGCCGCAGTGACGGTCGTCACGAGCGACGCGGGGCTCGCGCACCGCTCGGAGCGGGCTGGCGCCACGGTGCACGGGGCTCGGTGGCTGCTGGATCTGCTCGGCTAGTAGTTCAACGGACGCGGCACGGCTGATCACTTCGACGAGCTCAGTGACCGACGGGCAGGCCACAGTCGGTCACTTCGACGAGCTCAGTGACCGGGTGCCCCAGAACGGGGGTGGATCCGTGTTCGGGGTGAAGTGGATCGCCGACGGTGGTTTGTCGATATAGACGTGACCGCCCGGTGACGTCCACTCCAGAACTCCGCCGCCGAGTTGCCGGACCTTCCAAGCCGTTTCGCCTTTGAGAGTGTGGTGTCGTTTGCAGAGGCAGGCGAGATTGCAGACATCCGTCGCGCCGCCCAACGCGTAATCGAGGGTGTGGTCGCGATCGCACCGGTGTGCGGGTTGCCGACATCCGGGGAATCGACAGTGCTGATCCCGCGCTCGGAGGAATCGCTTCATGTCGGCGGATGGGGTGTACCTGTCCACCGCGAGAACGCACCCCGTGATCGGATCGGCGAGTACGCGATCCCACCCGGTCGCGTCACCGGCGAGCTTGCGGGCGGTGGCGGGGTCGATCGGGCAACGGCCGACGAGTTCGGCGGGTTCGTTCGTGACCCCGGCGAGTGCGAGGGCGGGGACGGTGACGTTGACGTTCGCGCGGATCGCCCCCAATCCTCCGAACCCGTCCGACATGCCCGCACCGGTGTCCACGGTGGGTGAAGTCGTCAGGACCATGTCGGCGACGAGATCCGCACGAATCTGGCCGAGCGTGCGGGTGTCCGTGGGGTCGGCCTTCTTGATCGCGTGGGCTTGCTGGGTGATCCGGTCGTGCATCGCGTGAGCGAGCACGGCCGGTTGGACGGTGCTGAACTCCGCCATCCCGTCCCCGATGTCCCGCACGTACGCACAGCGCGATGCCCGTGCTTCTTGGTGGCGTTCTGTCATGGTGCGGGGCTGCAGGGATTCCGCGAGCCGTGCCAACGACGATCCCAGCCTTCCGGGCGTCGTCCCCTCCGCGCGGACCAACGCCTCACGCTCGAACACCGCCCGCGCATCCGGATCGGTGAGGGGCGTGCCGTGTTCCAGGATCACCGCAACATGTCCCGCACCAACGCGTCCCTCGTCCCACGCCTCACACGTGGCGGGGAACGACTCGGCCAGCACCGCGGCATCGTTCATGCGGCGTTGCACGGTTCGGTCGGACATGTTCGCCGCCGCACCCAACTCCGCAGCCAGTGCCCGGAACGGCAGTTCCGCCTCGCGGGACGTGGGCGAGGGGAGTTCAGCGACCCGCTGCATCCCGACCCGCGCAGCTTTCGCGAACACCCGCGCCATAGCAGCCTCAGCCTGCGCCAACGCTAGCCGGGCATCCGTGCACTTGTCCGCGAGTTCCCGCGCGATGCTGTCACACACGATATCGTCATGGGTGATGCCAACATTCGAATACATGTTCTAAACGATACGGACGGCCTCCGACATTCGAACGGCGAAAAGCCCCCAAAAAGCGGCGGAATCACGCCGAAAAGATGAGAGTTCTCACATCTCGCGACCGGGTACCGGCGAGGTGCAATTGGTCACTTCGACAGGCTCCGCTACCGGGGGCGCCGGTGGCTGCTCCCACGCACCGCTGTGTGGGAGCGTCATTTCGTCTCGGCCCTTTGGGCCTCGCTCAATGACCGGGGTGGGGCACTGCGGCTACTCCGGGCTGAAACCGCGGAGCTTGTCGATGTCGCGGCGCTCGCGCTTGGTCGGACGACCGGCCCCGCGATCACGGACCGGCACGAACGCGATCGACTCGCGCGGCGGCGGGGGAGGCGTGAGGTCTTCGTAGGCGAGCGCGGCCGCCGGGGCCCCGACACGTTTGACGATGGTCTGGCGGACGATGAGCGTGCGGTCGAAGCCCGCGATGCGGATGCGGACCTCGTCGCCGGGGCCGATGGGCTGCGCGGCCTTGGCCCGGTCGCCGTTCACGCGCACGTGTCCCGCCCGGCAGGCCGTCGTCGCCGCCGAGCGGGTCTTGTAGACACGAACGGCCCAGAGCCACGCATCCGTTCGCACGCGAGATGTCCCGGCGGTCATCGCGGCGTCGCCTGGGTTGGGCGGGTACGGATGGCGCGGGGGAGCGCCGTGGCGACGCCCGCGACGATGAGCCCCTGGCCGAGCGTGTACGTGAGCATGACGAGGGGGCTGGTCCAGCCGGGCACGGCCTCGGGGGTGAATAGGTGGAACGCGAGGATGGTGTCGGACGCGAGGAAGAACGCCGCTCCTACCGCGACCATGGGTGCACACCGGGCGGCCGTGGCCGCGGTTCCGCCGAGTACAAGGCCGTAGATCGCCACGGCGAACGACAGGGCGCCCAGCCGCGGCCAGAGGACGGCCACAAGCAGCAGCCACCACGCCACGTAGACGAGCGCCCACGCGGGCCACGGCTTCGTGCGGATGAAGCGCCAGAAAAGCACGATGTAGGCGATATGAGCGAGGCCGAAGCAGAGCAGCATGACGGGCAGCTCGGACACCTGGGGGAAGAACGTGCCTGCCCCGTCGCCGAGCCACGAGAAGGCGAGAGCGAGGAACAGCAGGGTCGCGGGCGTTCCCCAGGTCGACCCGCGGCCGGCCCAGAGTGCGGCGACGGCGAGCAGAGGCATGAGCGTGAGCTTGGTGGGGCCCGCAACGGCGTCGGCGCCCACGCCGAGGGCCACGATGTGCACGATCGAGACCAGGGCATACGGCACGAAGCCGATCCAGGCGGGCAACGCGGCGAGGCTCGCGAGGGGCGAGCGCGGGGACTCTGCGGTCATGATGCTCCTCATCGAGTGGCTCGCGGCGGTTCGGCCACCGGGCCCCATAATCGTCGCATGACCTACACGCTTTCGCGTCTCG
This sequence comes from Microbacterium sp. HM-570, assembly GCF_054165885.1. NCBI lineage: Bacteria > Bacillati > Actinomycetota > Actinomycetes > Micrococcales > Microbacteriaceae > Microbacterium > Microbacterium sp. HM-570. Next base: position 676,246 of record NZ_CM135111.1, on the reverse strand, counting down.
GCTTGCACCGCATGACGGCACGAGGTGCGGAGTCGCACCGGGCGAATGCGCGAGGCGACGAGCGCGACGCTCAGGTGCCCAGTTCGAGCTGAACAATGACCCGCTCGGGTTTCGGGCGCGCGATCTCGCGAAATCCCGCGGTCTCGAAAACGCTCAGGATGCCTCGGTAGAGCTCGTTTGCGGGGCGCTGGGCGACGCTGGTGTCGTTCGGATACGCCTCGAGCACCCGAGTGCCGTTTTCGCGGGCGTGCTCGATGGCGGCGTCAAGCAATGCCAGGTTGAGCCCCTGGCCGCGGTACTCCTTGCGCACCGCGAAGCACGTGACGGCCCAGACAGGTGAGTCATCCCACGGGTCGTTCGTTGCTGCGACATCGCGGGTCCGAGCGAGGCATGGTTGCTCGGTGCGGGGGCCGACGCGGACCCACCCGGCCGCTTCGCCGTCGACGTATGCGACGAGCGCGGGGGAGGGCTTTGCCGTGACCTGTGCCTGCAGCATCCGTTCGCGTTCGTGTTGATCGGATGCTTAGAACTGCGCGTTCGTCAGAGTCCACCACTGGTATTGGCAGCTGAGTCCGTCCCCGCGCCCGAGAAGGTGTGCTCGACGTCGTCGAACCGATCGGCGGTGGCGGGCACGATGGTGATCGTCATGCGGTCACGCTAGTGGGCGTTGCCGACACGGGTCGATGGCGTTCACGGGGGCTCGGGCGCTCGGGTAAGATGGTGGAGTTGTCTGCGCTTAGGCGGGGGCGGAAAAGTGAACAACGGGATGTGGCGCAGCTTGGTAGCGCACCTGACTGGGGGTCAGGGGGTCGCAGGTTCAAATCCTGTCATCCCGACAGAGAAGGGCCGGAAACTCGCAAGAGTCTCTGGTCCTTTTTGCATGTCACCGATTCTTGATTGATTCTGAGGAGGTGCAGATGTCAACTGTGCAGCCGACAGCTGTTCGAAGGTGATCACCGCGAATGCGGAACGTGAGAGCGTCTCGGCCGGAGGTGGAGTCTGACAGTAGGATCGTCGAAACGACTGGGTTCTGGTGAGTCTGTTTCAGTTGATTTTGAGGCCATCGGCGATCATCGAAAGAGTGGTCTGCATGGAACGCGCAGCCCCTCCTGATCGACGCGATGCTGTAGCTACGCAAACCGGCCGACCCACCGCGATTGACCTTTTCTCCGGCGCGGGGGGTTCAACACAGGGTCTGGCTGATGCCGGATTCGATGTGATTGGTGCCGTCGAGTTCGATGCGATCGCCGCTGAGTCCTATCGTCTCAACCACCCGGCCGTTCGTTTGTGGGAACAAGACATCAAAACGCTCACTGCGATCGGTGTGGGGCGCGAGCTGAGGTTGGCTCCTGGTGAGTTGGGCCTCCTCAAGGCCTGCCCGCCGTGTCAAGGATTCTCGTCTCTCGCGGAAGGTCGTATCGGACCCGACGATCCCCGCAACGAACTGGTCCGACACACCGTGCGCTTCGTGCGGGCACTGCGGCCCAAGGCCGTTTTAGTCGAGAACGTTCCGGGCTTGGGGCGTGATCGGAGATCGTCGGAACTTCTAGCGTCTTTGCGGCAGCTGGGGTACAACGGCCGCTCCTACCATGTCAACGCGGTCAACTTCGGCGTCCCGCAGAGGCGGAAGAGGCTGATCATCCTTGCGCTGCGCGGCTTGCGCTCGATACTGCCCGACTCGTTGTCTCCGGCGGACCCGGAGGAACCGAGGACGGTACGGCAAACATTCGACCAGCTGTCCTGCGAGGTCGCCGATGACGATCCGTTGAGTTTGCCGCGTGTGCTTCCGGCCAAAGTGCTGAAACGGATTGAAGCTATCCCAGTAGGCGGGAATCGGTTCGATCTGCCCGTTGAGCTCCAGTTGGACTGTCATAGACGGCTTGCCGACGAAGGCAAAAATGGCGCGGCTGCGTTGGGACGAACCCGCACCGACTATGACGACACGATGCGCGACGCCCGCGTCTGGGCCGTTTCTACACCCTGATGAGTATTCGGAGCTTTGGGGGCCGGGGATTATCGTGTTTCAGGGCCACCGAATATTGAGGTTCAGGGCCAGACGATATTGCCGGTGAGCGCCAGCCGTCGTGCTGGCGCTCACCGGCGTCGGGTCAGCTGCTCATGTTGGTGTGTTCGCGCATGTTGGTGCTGCCGGTTTCGATCCAGATGGTGTTGTGGACGATGCGGTCCATGATCGCGTCGGCGTGGACGTCGGAGCCGAGGCGTTGGTGCCAGTCCTTTTTCGCGTATTGGGTGCAGAACACCGTCGACGTGGAGTCGTAGCGCCGTTCGAGGAGCTCGAGGAGCATGCTGCGGACGTCGTCGCTGGGTGGGTCGAGGAGCCATTCATCGATGACCAGCAGCGTGAACGCGGCGTATTTGCGGAGCCATTTCTCCTTCCCGCCGGGCCGGTCACGGGCCGCGGCCCAGGTCTCCTCGAGGTCGGGCATGCGGACGTAGTGCGCCCGATACCTGTGCTGGCAGGCTTGCTTCGCCAGCGCCGAGCCGAGGTAGGACTTCCCGGAGCCGGTGAACCCTTGGAACACGACGTTCTGCTGCCTGCTGATGAACGCGCAGGTGCCCAGCTGCGCGATGATCCCTCTGTCGAGGCCGCGCTGTTCAATGAGGTCGAGGCGGCGGAGGTCCGCGTTCGGGTAACGCAGCCCGGCCCGGCGGATCAGTCCCTCGACCTTGCCGTGGGTGAACGTGGCGTGTGCGTCGTCGACGGCGAGCTTGATGCGTTCTTCGAACACCATCCCCAGCGTCAGGGTGTCGTCCTGGACCTCGAACGCGTCGACCAGCGCCGTGACGCCCATCTCCCGCAGCTTCCTCTTGCTCTCGCTGTCGATGCGGGTCATCGGGTGCCTCCCGCGTAGTAGTCCGCGCCGCGGACATACCCGGCTGGCTCGGCCGTTCGGCCTGGTGTCGACCATGCGTCGCGGGCGTCGGGGTCGTCCTGCCTGGTCTCGAGGATCGGTCTCAGGTGCAATACCGTTCAGTTAAGGGTTCGTGCGGTAGTTTTGGGGTATGCCTCGTTCTGGTTGGGTGAAGCCGGTTTCTGACCGCCGGTTGTCGGATTTGGTGTCGGTGGGTTTGCTGACACGGGTGTTTCCTGCGGAGGTTGTTGATCAGGTGATTGCTGATGCCGGGCGTACCGAGCAACGGAATCGGTCGTTGCCGGCGCGGGTGATGGCGTATTTCTCGATCGGGATGGCGTTGCACTCGGAGGGTTCCTACGAGGATGTGTTCGCCCAGCTGACGGATGGGCTGGCATGGTCCTCGGGCTGGGCCGAGTCATGGTCGCCGCCGTCGAAGTCGGCGATCTTCCAAGCCCGCTCCCGGCTCGGATTCGAACCCGTGCGTGACCTGTTCACCCGGGTGGCGCGCCCGCTGGCCAGGCCGGCGACACCGGGTTCGTGGTTGGCCGGACGAAGACTGGTCGCGATCGATGGCACGGTCTTGGATCTGGCTGACACGCCGGCGAATGTCGACTTCTTCGGCCGCCCCGCGTCGAGTCGGGGTGAGCATGCCGCGTTTCCGCAGGCCCGGCTGGTGGCGTTGGCCGAGTGCGGCACCCATGCCATCCTCGACGCTGAAATCGGCCCATGCACCACTTCGGAGATCGCGTTGTCTCGGGAACTGCTCGACAGGCTGGAGCCTGGAATGCTGGTGCTCGCCGACCGAGGCTTCTACGGGTTCACACTCTGGCAGCAAGCCGCGGCCACGGGTGCAGACTTGCTCTGGCGGGTCAAGACGAACCTGCGCCCGCGGTTTCGGGAAGCTCTACCCGACGGGTCATGGTTGGCGGAGATCATCCCCACCTCCGGCACCGACCGGAAGTCGACACCGCCGCTGAAGGTGCGGGTCATCGACTACACGATCGAGGACGGGAGGGAGAACCCCGAGTCGTATCGGCTGCTCACCACGATCCTGGATCCAGCCGAGGTGACCGCCGAAGACCTCGCTGCGGCCTATTCCGAGCGGTGGGAGATCGAGTCCACCTTTGACGAGTTGAAGACACATCAGCGTGGCCCCAGGGGCGTGCTGCGCTCCAAGTCTCCCGATTTGGTCCAACAAGAAATCTGGGGGCACCTGTGCTGCCACTACGCCATCCGCACCCTCATGGTCGACGCCGCCGCCCACGCCGGACGGGACCCCGACCGGGTCTCGTTCGTCGCAGCGCTACGCATAGCCCGCCGCTCAGTCGCCTCGGGCTCTTTTTCCCCCTCAGCGCCCTGACACTGCCGTCGCCGCATGGCGTCACGCCATCCTCAGCCTTCTCAAACGCCTGAACCCTGCGCGCCGACAGCGCTCAAACCCCCGCGTGATCAAACGCAAGATCTCCAAATGGCTTGCCAAACGCGACCACCACAGTCGTTGGCCACAACCCGCGAACAGTCCCCGAGTTCACGTTCAAACCCTTAACTGAACGGTATTGGTCTCAGGTGCGCGTAACGCGGCGACCGAACGCGGGTCAACGCGACCTCCGCCGCCGCTTCAACACGAGCAGCGGAGTAGCGGCGGGTCAGCCGCAATACGGCCAACGCGGCGCCCAGGCCTTGTTCGTCGACCGGGACCGACTCGAAGATCCGATTCACGACTGTGGTGGTGTTCTCCCCGATCCGGGCCGCCCATTCCCTGACCCGCGGAGAGTCCCACTGCCGATAACGCGGCCCGTCCGGTAGATCCCCGTCATGCGTCCGATACTCGTTCACCACCCCGGTCGGCGCGAGGAGGTGGCTGGTCAGCCGCTGATCCCCGGCGAACACCTCGAGGGTGGTGTCCGTGACCCGCAGGTCAACGGCCCGGCCGATGTGGGCGAACGGGACGGAGTAGAAGTTCCGCTCGAACACCACGTGCCCGTTCTTCTGAACCCGACGCCTATAAACCCAGCGGGAAATCTCGAACGGAACCTGCGGCAGCGGCCGCAGCAGCTGCTTCTCCTCCGCCTCGAACACGCTCGCTCGTGATCCGGCGCGTTTCTGGAACGGTTCGGTGTTGTAAGCGTCGACGCGTTCATAGATCGCGGCGCGCAGCTCCGGCAGCGTCGCGAAGGTCCGGTCCCGCAAGCTCGCGATCACCCAGGTCGCGATGTTCCCGACGGTGTTCTCGACACTCGCCTTGTCTTTAGGCTTCTTCACCCTCCCCGGCAGCACCGCTGCCGAATAGTGAGCCGCGAGCTCCCGATACGCGTCGTTCAGGACCACCTCACCCTCCGCAGGATGCTTGATCACCCCGGTCTTCAGGTTGTCCGGCACGATCCGAGGAACACTCCCGCCGAACCAAGCGAACATCGAGACATGCGCGCGCAACCAGGTGTCCTGCTTCATATCCAGCGCCGGCTCGACGAACGCGAACCTCGAAAACGGCAACGTCGCGACGAACAAGAACACCCGCGTCTGCTGCCCGGTGACCGGATCGGTCAGCTGCATCGTCGGACCTGACCAGTCGACCTCGACGCTCTGGCCCGCCTTGTGACCGACGCGCGACGCTGCGCCGGCGATCAGGAGGTGCTGCTGGTAGGTCTTGCAGAACCGGTCATAGCCCATCGCCGGCGATCCCGTCGCCCGGCAGGCGTCGAGATACTCGCCGTGCAACAGCTTCAACGTCACCCCGACCCTCGCGAGCTCGCGATGCACCCCCTCCCACTCAGGTTGCGCGTGAACGCTGTCATGCTCACCACGTCCGGGGAACAACCGCGCATAGACCGTCGCCTCGTCAAGCTCGGCGACGTCGTCCCAGCGGACGCCTTCACGGTCGGCGGCGTCGATGACTGCGGCCACGCTCGTGCGGGACATGCCCTGCGCGGCGATCTGCCGCCCCGAGAACCCCTCCCCCCGAAGCCTCAGCACCAGCTTCGCTCTGATCTTGCGTACCATCCGAATCACTCCTTCTGCCGCGTGATTGGCCACGCGGCAGAAGGAGCCTAGGAACGGTGGCCCTCAACCCGAATATCGAGTGGTCCCCACCGACGCGATCACGTCGATCAGAACGTGGCCCTCAACCTCAATATCTGTGGCCCTCAGAGGAGCGAATACTCACCCTGAGTTGCACCGCCCCTTGACCTTGCGAGAGGCCGCCGCAATTCAGACGTTCCCAGCGACCTATAAGTTTGCGGGAAAGCGCGGCGACATCGAGCGCCAGATCGGGAACGCCGTCCCGGTCAGGATGGCGGCTGCAATCGCGGACCGTTTGCTGACGGCGATTTGAGGGATGCAGAGGCCTTGAGATGAGCGATGGAGCAACCGTTGAGGGCGTCCAGCCACCAGCTCAGCCGGCGAGCGAAGACCGCATCGATCAAAGACTCTTTGGTGGGGAATCGCCGGGAGAGAGTGGCGCCGTCGACGACGGCGAACACCTCGGCCCACAGCCGAGAGCGCACGGCATGGGCCGTGATTGCGGGCGACTGGCAATGCCGGGCGAGTTCGAGCGCACCGCGGGCGGCAAGAGCGTCTGGTGCGGGGAAATCAGCAATGCGCTGCCACGGCGGATGCGGCGCGCCCACCCGTGCACGCCGCACTCGCGCCCGTTCCTGCCAATATCCCAGAACGGGCAAGAAACATGCACATGCTAATGTATGTGTATGAAAACGGAGCGGCTACAGATTCTTGTCGACCCCGTTCAGCGCGAGCGGCTCGAGCGCACCGCCACCGAGCGAGGCGTGTCGGTTGCGTCGCTTGTTCGCACGGCGATCGATGTCGTCTACCCGCCGCAAGCGTCCGCCCGGGCGCGCGCCGCGGCGGCGCTGCTCGACGCCGAACCCATGGATCTTCCGCCGATCGAGGGACTGCTCGACGAGCTCGACGCACTGCGTGGGCGCCGCGCGTGATCCTTCTCGACACCACCGTGCTCGCGTACGCGCTCGGTTCGGAGCATCCGTTGCGAGACCCCTGCCGTGCAGCCGTCCGCGCGATCGGGGATGGTCGATTGCAGGCGACCACAACCGTCGAAGTTATTCAGGAGTTCGCCCACGTGCGCGCCCGGCGACACGGACGAGCGGATGCTGCGGCCACGGCGGAGAGCTATGCGACCCTTCTGGCGCCGCTCGTCGCAGTTGATGCCGAGGACCTTTCGCGAGGCATGACGCTGTTCCGTGAGCACGAATCACTGGGTTCGTTCGACGCTGTTCTTGCCGCGGTAGCACTTCGGCGCGAGTACGTGACCGGCTTGATGTCGGCCGATCGAGCCTTCGGCAGCATCCCCGGCCTTGCGCATATCGATCCCTCGGCTTCGAATCTGCGCGAGCGCCTCGCGATCTGAGGATGATGTCACCACCGGTTCTTTCTGAGCGTCGTGGGCAGAGGGGGTCAGGATCATGCACTCCAGCGCGCACATTTCTGAACTATGCCGGACCTATTGCAGGCGTCCGAGAGCCCACTCCCAGTCGATGCGCTCCTGCTCGAGGCGCACCGCGGAGTCGTATCGATCGGTCACGAGGTCGGTGTAGAGCCTGCCCTCCGTTTCATCCAGGAGCGACAGCCGCGCATCGGTTGGCGCAGGTTCGCGACCCCAGGACGCCTCATGTGCGAGCAGCGTCTCGCGGTCCATCAGCACCGACCGAACCTGCGGCAGATGGGCGCGAACGCGGTTGAGGATCGCGAACCCGTGGGTGTCGATGTCGCCCCAGTACGTCACCGTGGTGTCGCTGAGCCATTGGAGCGACGCCGGCTGATCGGCGTCGTAGCCCTTCCCCCAGAGGACGACGCCACCTTGCGGAACCGGAACGCTCAGGTAGGTGATCTCGTTCTCGACGATCAGCGCGCGCCGTGCTCGCACCTCGAGTGATTGCAGCTCGTTTGTTCGTAGCACAGCCTCGTTCAGTCCGCTCGGTGCGCCGAGCACCGCGGGATCGAACCGCAGGCGAACCGTAGCCGGCTTGCTCGCGAGACCGAGTTCGCGCGTAAATGCCCCTGCCGCGGTGGACACTCCCAGCATCGTGCCCAAGACGCCGCGGTGCTGTTCGATGAACTTCGTGTCGACGCCGGGCGCGCTCACCTGGCGCAGATAACGGCCCGAACCCCGATGCTCGTCGAGCCAGGTGTAGGCGCCGAGTACCGACGGCCACTGGGAAGCGAGCGACACGGCGGCGATCGGTGAACCGAGCGCCCACTCGCGTGCGCGGGAGACGTGTTCGGATGCGCCAACCAGCCGACGGAAGGCTGCGGCATCCGTCGCGGTGCCAAGAAGCAGCCATGCCTGTTCGAAAGAGTCGACCACGGCACGCACCGGCAACTCCGTGAGCCCCGACAGACGGCCACCGATGCGGCCGCTGAGAAGCGTGTACGCGCGCCCGCCGCGCGATGCCTCCCGCAATGTCGCGGACCACTCCCGTGCCGCATCGAAATGCTCACCGAGGTCTCCGGCGCTCGGCCCCCGGAGCGGAACCTCGATTGCACCGAACGGCTCATCGGTTGCGTACCCGCGCAGCAGCGAGCCATCGTTCCAGCGTCGACGGACGGCCGCGGTGATACTCGCCGGTGTCGACCAGCGTGCGGGGTCACTCACCCGCGGCCTCGTTGCTTGGCCCGGAACTCCTCGATCGTGAGCGTGTGTACACGCGATGCCGCACCGGTCGGATTATCGACGAAGCCGATCGCGCTCACGTACGGCTCGATGACGTGCACCTTTTGCAGTGGTGTCACGATGAGGAGCTGGAGACCGAGCTTCGCGAACAACTCGAGCGCGTAGCGGGTAGACGCATCCGATCCTCGACCGAAGGCTTCGTCGATGACGGCGAACCGGAAGTCGCGCGACTTCTCAACGCCCCACTCCAAGCCGAACTGATAGGCCAGGGACGCCGCCAGAATCGTGTAGGCGAGCTTCTCTTTTTGCCCGCCCGATTTGCCATCGGAGTCGGTGTAGTGCTCGAACTCTTCCCCCGTGCGACGATCATTCTCGCTCGCGGCGAAGGTGTACCAGTTGCGCACATCGGTGACGCGCCGCATCCACGCTCGATCACCGTCGGCGTGACCGACGCGACCCTTGAGACGCTCGATCACCTGTCGGATCTGTTCGAAGCGCTGCTCGACATCGACGCCGGTGCCGTCGGCGTCGAGCACGTCGGCCGTCGCGTCGCGCAGGTCTGCGCGGAACTGGCGCACGTCGTGATTCACGGTCGGCTCGGCGACGAGCACGATGATCCGGCCGGGGTTGTAGTCGATAGCGGCGAGTGCTTCGTTGATGATCTCGACGCGCCCGCGAATCTCGTCGGCCTGACGGCGCAGCCACGCGTTGAACTGCGCGAGCTCACGCACGGCGTTCGTGTTCAGCTGGTGCCGAAACTCTGCCTCGAAGCGGGGCAGGTCATCGCGCGTGACGCGCTCGTGCAAAGCGCGGAACTCGGGGAGCGACCGCACGCTCGCATCGAGCTCGCCCCGATGCTCGGCCCACCGTCGAAGGAACTCACCCATCTGCTGCTGGATGCCGGTGGTGTACCCGTTCATCTCACGCTGCGTGGATTCGATGGCAGAGGTGAGGGCGTCGATCAGCGTGCCACGCAACCGGTCGCAGTCTTCGACCGTGCGCACATCGGCCCGTGTCACGCGGTCGGCGAGGGCGGGGTAGAGCGTGCGCGCCTGATCGATGACTGCCGGTCCCATGGCGACGAGAGCCTCGTCTTCGGCGCGCCTGCGCGTTTGCGCGGCGGCGCCCGCGGCTCGAGCGGCGCCTATGCGTGCAATGATCTCTTCGGCCTCCGCGCCGAGCGCGGCATCCTGCCGGGCGATCTCTTCGAGCCGCGCATCTATCGCGGTCAGCTGCGAGGATCCGCCGACGAGGCGATCGCGCTCGTCCTGCAGCGCGGCGACGTGGGCGGCAGCGGCGTCGACATCGAGCTCCGTCCACGAGTGGTACTGCGCGAGCGCGGCAAGCGCCTCGGCCCGTCCGGCCAAAGCGCCCGCCTCGTCGTCGATCACGGTCAGGTGCTGTTCTACGGAATCGAGCTCGGCGACGTAGCCGTCGAGCTCGATCTGGAGGGCGGCGATCTTCTGCTCACTCCCGCGGCCGAGCACCCACTGGCGCGGGTCGGCGGCGCTGCGCCGGTCGTCCTTTTCGTGCCGATCGCGGTCGCGGACGAGGCCTTCTCGCGTGACGGCCCGATCTTCTCTCCGGAGTTGGTCGACGGATGCTGCGAGCACATGGTCGGCGCGAACGGCGAGTTCGGCGGCCAGGTAGTCGGCGAAGGGCCCCGGCTCGATCGTGAGGGCATCGACGAGTCGGCTGCCCGCGTGCACGGTGGGTACGGCGCGCACCCGCCGTTCGGGAACTCGCCGATACACCAGCTTTGCGTTGAGTCGGTTGTCGTTGACCCACGCCGACACGCGCGCGTAGTGTTCCTGCGGCACGAGCAGGGTCAGCGCGAAGCCGCGCAGCGCACGTTCGGCGGCTCCGCGCCACTCGGCGAAATCGTCAGACACCTCGAGCAGTTCGCCGGCAAAGGGAATGTCGTCTTCGCCGAGGCCGAGTGCATCGCCGAGGGCGGCCCTCACCCGGTCGAGATCGGCGGGAAGGCTGTTGCGTCGAGCTCGCAGGCTGTCTATCTCGTGCTGCGCAGCATCGCGCGCGCGTCGTGCGTCGGTGCGGCGTTCGAACAGCGGGTCTCGGCGCTTCGTGACGTTGGCTCGTTGCTCATCGAGCCGGGTACGTCGAAGGCCGACCTCTTCTGCACGCGCGAGAAAGTCATCCCCGTTCTCGGCGGCGTCGAGCCCGGCCGAGATGAGCAGGGCGTCATACCGTCGACGGCGCTCGGCGCGACCGACGTGATCCTCCTCGGCGCGGGGGATCTCGGCATCCAACTCTTTCAGCCGGTCGCCGCCGACCCCAGCCCGCTCGAGCTTCAGACGATCACTGGTCGGTACCAGAGCCTGACGTTGCTGCGCCAGGTCGGACTTGCGTGCATCGAGCGTCGCGAGCTCTGCGGTGCGCGCGGCGATCTCGCCATCGAGCAGTTCGCGCACGCGCTCGGCGATATACGGAGCGACGGCGCTGCGCTGATCCATCAGGCCCGCGTGGCGCGCTGTCGCATCGTCGAACCGATCGGCCGCGGCGACGAGCGGCGTCAGCACGGAAAGCTGGTCGGTTGCGGTGCGGACAGCGTCGTGCGACTTCACGAGATTCTCGAAGTGGTCGACGATCGCCTTCACCCGCGACTGGGCATCGACGGGCTCGAGCATGTGGTCGCGCACGAAGTCGTTGAGGTTGCCGACCGACTTCATCGAAACCGTCTGGTGGAACAGCTCCATCGCCTGCTCCGACCGGATGCCGAGCAGCCGCCGCACCCGACGGTGGTAGTCGGGAAAGGTGGTGTCGACATCGGCGCCGCGTGTGCGGAGCCGTGCGCGCAGTGCTTTCAGGTCCGAACCGAAGTCCGTGAAGTCGGGGTCGATGGAGAGCGCTTCGGACGCCGTGACGAAGAAGCGGTCGGGCTGACCCACCCGATCCTTCTGATGGAAGACCTGTGCGATCGAGACGCTCTCGCCGTACCCTTCGTTGGTGAAAACGCCCAGGATGACCGAATACGACGTCTGATCACGCAGGCCCACCGGTCGAGACGCGCCCGATGCCTCGTTGCGTTCGGACTTGTAGTGGCCCTCGACATAGCTGCGGAGGGAGCGCTCCTTAACATCCGCGCCGGCGGCTTTGTTGTATGCGATGCGGTTGGCTGGCAGGAGGAGGGTCGTGATGGCGTCGACGAGCGTGGATTTTCCGCTGCCGATGTCGCCGGTGAGGAGCGACGTCTGCCCGTTCGGATGCGTCGACCATACGTGCTTGTCGAATGTGCCCCAGTTGAACACCTCGATCCGCTGGAGTCGGTAGCCGGTGCGTTGGTGGGCCGACGACGGCGTCTCGAGGGCGGAGAACAGAGCGTCGGTCATTGCGGCGATCCTTTTGTGGCCCCCGCGTAGGCGTCCAGGCGGGCGGCGAAATCCGACAACGTCTGCGCGTCGACATAGGCCTTGAGGATGCGCCGGACCTCCCAGGCGCCGGGTTGGCCACGCAACTCCCGGAGGAACCCGAGCTCGGCCGCCTGCGCAATCGTGCGATCTGCTTGATCGGCCGTCCTGGCTTCGTTGCTCGACGTCGCCTGAAAAACACGCAGCATCTCGACCAGCTGCTCGCGCGTCAGGACGAGCTTGCCTTCTTCGCCCGATGACTCGAACTCGACCATGCGCTTGCGAAGGAGTACGAGCAGCAGGCTCACGTTGTAGGTGAGGCTGCGTCGACGCACGAGTCGCGGGAGCGGCTGCTCGCCGTCTTCCGGTTCGCGGGTGACCAGGTAGGCGTAGCCTTCGGCATCGTCGACCACGATGTCGATCCCGATCGCGGCGAAATGGTCGGCGACCGCGCCACGGTGTCGCTGCAGCGTCTGCCACGCCTCCTCGTGGGAGGGCACCTCGCGGTAGAGGACTTCCCGCATGAGAAGGATGATTGTCGTGGCGACGGCCTGTTCGTCGACAGTTCTCACGTGCGTCTCACCTGGACCTTCCGCATCCGCACCCTCTTTGCATCTTCCTGGGCATCGGCGATATCGATCGTCATCTCGTCGTCGCCCACCTCGATGGTGATGTCATCGTCGTTGAGCGACAGATATCCGAGGATCTCAGCCACCCCCTCCTGCACCGGGTACAACCCGACGATTTCGTCGAGCGGAACGGCTGTGCGTGGCGGCACCACCGCGCGGATGTTCGCTGCCAACCGTGCTGTATCGACGAACCGCTGCGCAAACAGATCGTCGAGCGCGGCCACGTCGATCTCGTCGGGGGAGAGCATGCTGTTGACCACGACATCGGGCTGCGGGTCGTAGAGGGGGCGCTCGAAGGGGAGGGCGATCGGCACACCGGGCTCATCGACGACGAGTCCAGCGTCGTGCGGTGGCGCGTCACGAAGAGCGAGAGCGGATGCTTCGACGGCGCGGACGAGATCGACGACACGGCGATTCTCGACCCAAACCTGATCTTCGAGAAACCGTCGCAGTTGCTCCGAGAGGTTTCGGACAGTCTGCTGGGTGCGCTCCGCCGCATCGGCCCAGTCGTGGTGGACGCTGCGCAGACGGCGATCGGCGGAGAGCTGCGGCATGGCTTGTACCGTCGCGAGCAGATCCGCGAGCTCCTCTTGGCGACCCTCCGAGAGAAGGAAGTCGTAGAAAGCCTGAAAGCTGCGTCCTTGATCTGACGATGAGATGTCGGTCCGCCCGCTCACCAGTTCACCGAGCAGCGCGCCCTTGCCTCCGTCCCAGCCGGCGATCTTCTCGCGTGCGGAGCGATCGAGCGAACGGAAGTTCTCCTCGACCTCGCGAAAGTCGGTGAGCAGCTCCCGCGCGGTCGTGGCGAACTGCTGGTATCTCTCGCGCACCGCCGTTTCGTCGAGGACCGCGAACCTGCCCTCACGTGCTTCGGCGAGTTCTGCGTCGATGGCGTCGCGGCGCCGCTGGAGTTCGGCGATGCGGCTCTCGGGGTCGATGTCTGATCCGTGCACGATGCGGCGAAGAAGCTCGACAACGGTTTCGAGTCGCGACTCCGTTCCGACGAAAGATCGCACCTGCAGCGCCTCTACCCACGCGTACGCCTTCTGAACCGCGGGCGTCACGTCGTAGTGCACCTCTTCGGACCCCGAGGGATAGAAGCGCCGCAGCCATGCCGACTCAGGTGTCGCCCAGTCTTCGAGGTAGGCCGCTGGATCGGCGGGGTATCGTTCGGGTTCGACTCGGTGAATGCCGTACAAGAAGTCGTCGAGTGCTGACACGAGTTGGCCCGCTGGCGCCGCCCCGCGGTTCTCTTCGATGAAGTAGCGACCCAGAAAAGACAGGATGAGCGGCGCGTTGCGCGCACGCAAAAGGCGCCACGCAGGATGCCGCTCCCACAGCCGATCGATCTCGTCGAGTTCCATACCCTTTCCAGGGTAGGGGGTGCGGGCAGAGCGCCGCGTCGCGCGCACCTGTGGGAACCGCTCAGTCGTCGACGCTGTCACGAAGCTTGTTCTCTTCTTCGAGTACCCCGTGTAGACGAGATCGTTCAACGACTCCGCGCCGCACTGTGATGTCTCAAGAGCCCGATAGGGTCTCCGAGGAAAATGAATCGCCCTGCGCCGCAGCAGACTTTGGAGAGCTACACAATGAACAGTGCCTTTAGCGAAGCGAACTTGATCGTCGAGGCCAAGAAGATTCTGGGCCAGGATGCGGATGTGCTCGCGGCAGGGAGGTTCAACCTTGCCAGCCTCGTCGGCGCTGCAATCGTCGGCAGCGCAGGCGGCGTCGTCGCTGCCGACGCACTTGACCCCACCGGGCTCAGCGACGTCAGTGGTGTCAGCGCAGCGATCGGCGCAATTGCCGGTCGGCGCCTGGCCATGACAGCAGCCGCCGAAGAGAAAGGCGCTACGACGACGCTGCTCGTTGCGATCACGCCCGATACGATCCACGTGCTCAACGGTGACACCCACGGACGCCTCGCATCAGAGTTTGCGTCGTTCAATCGCGCCACCGTCGATCACAAGATCAAGAAGGTGGGGTTGATGCGCTACCTGACCATTACCGACACAGACAGCGACGCCTCTATTGAACTCGTCGGTTCCGTCGCATGGATCGCGCAGAACGCGCAGGGCGACAAGGTTGTCTTCGACCTGCTCGCCGTCAATCATCACGACTAGCGGCGAGCGCGGAGAGTGCGGGTCCGTCGTCGCGTCGTCAAGCCGGGTGTCGTCATGCCGGACTATCGGCGGCGGGTAGCAACTCAAAAACTACCGGCGGTGTGGCCACCCCGTTCACCTGCAGCGCGATGGCATGCTCGCCGGGGTAATAGCGGCGCGTCGTGATCGCGCGGAAGGAGTGCCGACGCTCGATCGCGAACTCTTCGCCGGGTGCGACGTGGGCCGTGGTGAGCTTGAAGACTTTTGTGGTGAGGGTGCCGTTGGCGCGGCGGTGGTGCACGACGTAGTCGATCGCGAGACGCGCGCTCTGCGTACCCGAGTTCCGGACAGTAGCAGTGAATCCGACCTCTCCGCCCCACGGTATGTGGGTTTCGGTGAGCAACGGCCCATCGATCTCGACGGTCGCGGGCGCGAAGCCGAGCAAGGTGAGGGCGTGCGGATCGCCGCGCTTGACGAGCGTGCGGAGCGCGTGACGGACGAGGGCTGGCGTGGTGGGCGCTGGGGTGGCTAGCCAGCGTCGGGCGGTGCTGACGACGAGGCCGGGGGAGTCGCGGCTCAGGTCGTTGAGGTGGTTCGCGACCGATCGGCGGACGTACTCGCTGCCATCGCGGTACAGCGCATCCAGAATCCCGATGGTTGCTCCTGGTTGGGCGATGAGCGCCGGCACTCGAATCGCCCACGGCAGATAGGGCCGTGTGCCCTCGCTCGCCAGGCGCCGCACGTGTTCGTCGGGCGAAATGGTCCACCCGCCGATGACGTCGAGGGCACGATCGAGGTCGTGCCGCAGCAGCGTGCGGATGGCGAACTCGCCAGTGAGCCGACCCGTCAGCTCGGCGAGGAGCGCCAGGGCGTCGTCGAACGAGGCCTCCGTTCCCTCATCCACGGCTCGGGTTGCAATCGCACTGGTTACGGGCCAGATCAACCAGCCGGTGAATGCAGGTTCGTTCGCGGCGGCGGAACGGATGACGTGGGCGAGCGTGGCGTAGTCGCCCGGAATGTCGGCCAGCAGAGCATTCCGCAGTACATCGGCCCGTTCGCGCAGAGATAGCCCGTCAAAGGTTTCGCACGCCCGCGGCAAGGCGTGCAGGGCACGCTCGGGCTGGGTGTTCTGGATGCAGTGGGTCAGCGTGCCCGCGACGCCGACGCCGAGCAGATCGTCTGCGAAGGGCATGACCCCATCATTCCGTGCAGGCACGTGCTTGCACTCGTGTTCGCAGGGGCTCAGGTCGGAGTAGTGACGCTCAGTGCTTCGCGGGCGAGCGGCTCCATGCTTGGGGAGTCCGACAGTGCCCCTGTCTCGATCACGATCGTCAGCACCGCCGTGATCGCGGCCGCGGGAGTGCGCGTGTGGAGGGGGTGTCGTCGGGAAAGCGGTCCAGGATGACGTTGGCGAGATCCTCCTGCGCTTCCCGGCCCGCGGCCAGCCAGGCGGCGCGGAGCGCGGTGTTCTGATGATGAGTCGCAGTTCGCGGCGGTGCGGCTCGATCTCTGCGACGGCGACGAACTCCTGGATCACCGGCTCGAGCAACGGGAGTTCGCCCTTCGATCGGACGGCGGACGCGAGTTCTGCCGGATCGGTCGCCAGCTCCGACGTCAGCATCTCGTCCCTGCTGGAGCAGTACCGGTAGAAAGGTGCGCAACAACACCCCTGCTGTATCCGCGATCTGCTCCACGGTGCTGGCCTCGTAGCCGTGAGTGCGGCACTCGACGTTCCCCGTCGATGCTGAGGACCTCTCGGGCGTTGTCGGTCGCGTAGCTTCGCGTCTGGGGATTTTGCGCCCGCTAGCATGGGCCCATGACGCAGGGCATTGTGGTCGCACACGTCGGCGATATCGAAGATGGCACGGGCTTGGCCATCGCCAAGGATCGGTTGGGCACGATCGATGACGTCGCCGTATTCAACGATGGCGAGCAGTACTTCGCTCTCGACAACACGTGCACGCACGAGAAGACCGGCCTCGCCGATGGGTGGGTCGAGGACGGATGCGTCGAGTGTCCGCTGCACGCGGCGCGCTTTCGCCTGAGCGACGGCGCCGTGCTATCGCCCCCCGCGCCCACGGGTGTCGCGGCGCACGCGGCTCACGTGGACGGCGATGACATCGTGGTCGTCCCGAACCCCGCGCGCCTGGCGTGAGCGACACGGCGCCCGCCGACGTCCTGATCATCGGCGGCGGGATCGCGGGCTACACGTGTGCAACGACGTTGCGCGATCTCGGCTACGTCGGTGCGATCACGATCGTCGAGAGCGATGCGTCGTGCTCAGACCATCCGCCGCTCTCGAAGAGCGTGCTCGTGAACGGTGCCACCCGCGCCGACCTCGACTTCGCACCCCTCGAGCGGCTTGCCGAGTTGAAGATCACGGTGCTTGCGGGAGTCGCGGCGACCGAGATCACACCCGCGGGCGTCGTGCTCTCGGATGGACGAGTGCTGGCGGCGGATGCGCTCGTCGTCGCGGTGGGGGCCGCGGCGCGACGTCCGATGATGCCCGGGGCGGACGATCCGCGCGTCGTGACCCTGCGCGACTTCGACGACGCGATGCGGATCCGCGGGGCGGCAGGCCCGAATCGCACGGTGCTGGTGCTCGGCGGCGGCTTCGTCGGGGCGGAGGTCGCGGCCGCGCTCCGTACCCTCGACACGCCGGTCGTCCTCGTGGACCCGCATGAGATGCCCGGGGCACACGTCCTGGGCGACACTCTGTCGGGCTGGATGCACGCGATGCACGTCACGCACGGAGTAGACCTGCGCACCACGACGGTGTCGTCCATCGACGCATCCGGTGATCTGCTCGAGGTCACGCTGGCGAACGGCGAAACGGTCGCGGCCGACCTCATTGTCGCGGGCCTGGGTGTCGAGCCGCGCGTGCTGCCCGGCAGCGAACTCGTCGAGCCGGCGGGTGGGATTGTGCTCGCCGCCACGGCGCACTGGGATGCGGCGCGCCTCGACGGCATGGATGCTGCCGCCCGGCTGCTCGGACAAGCGCCCGCCCCGCGCGGCGCCGAGTGGTGCTGGAGCGACCGCTACGGCTCGCACATCGAAATCGTCGGCGACCTCGTCGGCGAGGGTGCTGACGTCATCCGGCCGGGTACCGCTGTGTTTCGGGTCGCGGGGGACCGCCTGCTCGGCGCCGCCTCGATCGACGACCCGATGACGATTCGTGCCGCGCGGCGCATCATCGACCGCGGCGTGAGCGTCGAGGCATCCGCGTTGGCGGATCCGACGGTCTCACTCCGCCAGATGTTGAGGGGCTGACGGCGCCGGAGGATTGGCCCGGCGCCGTCGCCCTCACACCTCAGGACTTGGCGCGCACCTTCTGGTACGGGTGTTCGGTCGCGTGAGCGATCCCGGAATCGACCAGATCCTGCAGGGACTTGTTCTTGCGTGCCAGGGCGAGAAAACGCGCCGTCATGCGCTGCGCGCGGGCCAGTCGACGCTCGCTGTGGTTTTCGACACCGTAGATCTGCCGCGCCCAGAGGGGCAGGAGCGAGAGGATCCCGTCGAGCACGATGCCCGAGACCCAGTCTTTGAGCGGGTTGCCCGACCGGGGAGGATGGCGCAAGCCGAGCGCCGACTGGGCGCCTAGGTAGCCCAGCGCCTTGTCGTTCTTGCCCGACTCGATGAACGCGTCCAACTCGGCCTTCGTGCTGGGGTGCGGCCCGGGCACGTGCAGTTTTTCGGCGACGAGCTGCTGCTCTTTCACGAATGCATCCTGCTCCGCGGTCGTCAGCTTCATGCCGAACTTCTGGACGCCCTCGAGCGATCCCCAGACGAACGTATACATCGTCCAGCGCTGCCACTCGGGCCACTTGGCGACCTCGACCTCGCCGGTCTCGGGATTCGTCCAGGTTGAGCGCTCGTGCAGCATGTCGACGTGTGCGGTCGCCGCATCCACGTGCGCCTTGTCGCCGAATGCGCAGGTGAGGATGAAGTCGCCGGTGCGCTGGAAGCGTGCCTGTCCGGCTTCGGGGCTCTCTGAGGTGATCGAAACGCGTTCGAAGTGCTTCAGCATTCCGGTGTCGAGCGATTGAAGCAGGACCGACGACACGGCGCCCAGTGATGCTCCGGAGTCGGCGTACACCTTCCAGGTGGCGCTGCGGGGACCGAAGTACCCGTCGTCTGCGCGCTCCGCGTCTCTCGATGGGCGTGCGTTCATGGGGGTCCTCTTTTTGTCGTGGAGGCGTCGGGTGCCATGGGTGTCGGGTGACGGTCTGGTCGGCGTCTCGGGCGACGACGACAGCGCCAGTCTCCCAGGCGCCTGCCGCCATTTGGGGGAGCGAAACGCGATACAGCCGGGCTTCTCCGGGGTCCGCATCTCACGGTGCCTCGTCGATAGGCTGACGGACGTGACGGATGACGGTGAGCTCCTGTCCGCGGACGACGCCCGCATCCAGGCGCTCGAATCGTCGGTGCTCACGGGGCACACGCTCAAGTTGATGATCCTCGCGCCGGGGAAGCCGCTCGATCTCGAGGCGCTGCGGGCGGCGGTCGGCCGGAGGCTGGGTTCCGAACCGCGCGCAGTCCAGCGTGTGGAGATCGGGGCCGGGGCGCCACGCTGGGTCACGGCGGATGGCTTCGACATCGCGTCCCATGTGCGCCGTCGCGCGGGCGGGGAATGCGCAACACCCGAAGACCTGCGCCGCAGGGTGAGCGAGCTCATGTCGGAGCACCTCGATCGCTCCCGGCCGCTGTGGACGCTCGATCTGATCGGTCCGCTCGCCGACGGCAGCGAGGCGATCGCGGCACGCATGCACCACGCGATGGTCGATGGCATCGCGGGCATGCGGTTTCTCGAGACGATCCTGCTCGATCCGCACGATGCGCCACCGAACCATGCGTCACCGAACCATGCGTCACCGCCCGCTGCGGGACCCACCCCTGCCAGCACATCGATGTCGGGTGCGAACGAGTGGGTCCGGCTGCCCGAAGTCATCACGCGCGAGCTCGGCCAGCCCGGATCGAAGTCGCCCTTCGACCGCCCGATCACGGCGGCTCGGGACGTGGCCTTCGCGGTCGCGCCCCTCGACGGGTTGAGGGCGATCGGGGCGTCGCGGCCGCAGCACGCCACAGTCAACGATGTTCTGCTCGCCGCGGTTTCGGGGGGCCTGGATGCCTGGCTCGGCACCCACGCAGCCCATCTCGACCTGCGAGCACAGGTGCCGGTGAGCCTTCACCATCGCGACGGCGGTGCGTCGGCGGTGGGCAATCACGACTCGTTCATCAACGTCGACCTCGAGCTCGGGACATCCGATCCGCTGCGTCGGCTCGATCGCATCAGCGCGCGCACGCGTGCCGAAAAGCAGGCGGGTGATGCTTCGCTGCTCTACGACCTTTTTCATGCCCTCGGAGCGATCCCGGGCATGGATGCCGTGGTCCATCGGGTCGCTGACAGCCCGCGCGAGTTCAGCCTCGCCATCTCCAACGTGCCGGGACCACGGGTTCCCGTTGCGGTGGCCGGGCGTCGGGTGGACCGACTGTTCTCATCATCCGAGCCCGGCGCGCATCACGCCCTTCGGGTTGCTGCGATCTCGCATGCCGACGAGATCGGGATCGGGTTCTGCACAGACCCCACGGCGGTGCCGCGCGTCGAGGCGCTGGCCGAGGCGGTCGGCCGCGCGTACGGCGAACTGCACCGTGCGGCGCTGGGCGAAACATCCGCCCGTTCTTGATCGGTGCACCCAGGAGAGCGCTTGATCTGAGCGGTCGGAGAGGCGCGGGCCCCGTGCGGATTGACCGAATGGCGAACGGCACAGGCCGAGCAGCTCGGGCTAGCCTGGACAGAATCGAAAGGGATCACCATGCAGCAGCGAATTCTGGGCCGTACCGGCCGCGAGGTTTCGATCGTCGGACTCGGAACGTGGCAGCTCGGCGCCGACTGGGGTGATGTCAGCGAGGATGACGCGCTCGGAGTGCTCGCCGCGGCCGCAGATCAGGGTGTGACCCTGTTCGACACCGCCGACGTGTACGGCGACGGACGCTCCGAGTCGCTGATCGGCCAGTTCCTCCGGGGGCGGAACGACGTTTTCGTCGCCACCAAGATGGGGCGCCGCCAGCCGCAGGAACTCGAGAACTACTCGCCCGAGAACTTCCGGGCCTGGACGGAGCGCTCCCGTCGCAACCTCGGCGTCGAAACGCTCGACCTCGTTCAGCTGCACTGCCCGCCGAGCGTGGTGATCGACGCGGATGCGACCTACGACGCTCTCGACGATCTGGTTTCGGATGGCTCGATCGCGGCCTACGGTGTCTCGGTCGAAACCGTCGAGCAGGCGCTGTCGGCCATCGGCCGCCCGGGAGTGGCGAGCATTCAGATCATCTTCAACCCGTTGCGGCTCAAGCCGCTCGACGAGGTTCTGCCTGCCGCCGAGGCTGCGGGCGTGGGCATTCTCGCCCGTGTGCCGCTCGCATCCGGTCTGCTCTCGGGCAAGTACACGACCGACACGACGTTCGCGCAGAACGACCACCGCTCGTACAACCGCAACGGTGAGGCCTTCGATCGGGGCGAAACGTTCTCGGGCGTCGACTTCGAGGTCGGCATCCAGGCGGCGAACGAGCTCGCGGCGGCGCTGCCTGCGGGGGTTTCGCTTCCTCAGGCCTCTCTCGCGTGGATCATGTCGCGTGCTGGCGTGACCTCTGTCATCCCGGGCGCACGCAACACGCGTCAAGCGGTGTCGAACGCCGATGCTGCCGCGCTGCTCGAGCCGGGCTCCGAGTTCGACGTCGAGGCCTTCGACGTCGTGGTGCGGGATGTCTACGACCGTTTGTTGCGGGCCGACATCCACCCGCTCTGGTGAGCACCGGGACTTAACCCTGCATCCACGGGTGGGCTCGACATCCGTATCGATCTGCCGACGTAGGAAACGTCCGCCTGCGAATCAGAGGTCGACGAGCTCGACGCGGGCGTGCGCGGTACCCCCTTCGCTCAATCCCTCCGCCTCGCGCACGGCGCGTTTGAGGGGGAGCACGTACGACCCGGTCCCGCTCGACGGGAACATCGACGTCGTCCAGGTCGAACCGCCGATCGTGGCTCGGACACGCACCGCGCCGAAACCGCGGCGGAGCGCAGGATCCTGCAACTCGAGAATCATCTCGCTGACCTCCGGCGGCAGATCGACGAAGAACCACGCGGCATCCGCTCGCGCCTCCCACCGATACACGGTGCCCTCGAAGTCGACGATCACGTGCCTCACCGTAGATCAGCTATGCGTTCGCCGCATACCGCCACCGCAATATCTCGCATGAAAGCATGGACTTCAGTGCCTGACGCCCGCAGGCGGAGATGAGGAACATCACCATGCCGAACGTCGATGCCCCCGAGGGTCGCCCCTGGGTCGCTTCCTACGCCGAGGGTGTTCCCGCTGAGATCGCCGATGTCACCGAGACGCTTGTGGACATGCTCGATGCATCCGTCGGGCGTTACGGCGCACAGACGGCGCTGGAGTTCTTCGGCGCTCGCACCAGCTACGCCGAGCTCGGCGAGCAGGTGCAGCGGGTCGCAGGGGGGCTGCATAAGCTCGGGGTGCGCGCGGGTGACCGGGTCGCGCTCGTCATGCCCAATTGCCCGCAGCACGTCGTGGCGTTCTACGCGGTGATGCGTCTCGGGGCGATCGTGGTCGAGCACAACCCGCTCTACACGCCGCGCGAGATCCGCCATCAGTTCGAGGTCACGGCACCGGTCGTCGCGATCGTGTGGGACAAGGTGGCGGATGTCGTGGCCACCCTTCCCGAAGACGCCCGTCCGGGCGCCGTGGTTTCGGTGAGCCTGCCCGATGCCATGCCGCTCGGCAAGCGCATTGCGCTCCGCCTGCCCATCTCGAAGGCCCGCACGGCGCGCGCAGCGATCACCGCGAAGCCGACCACGAAGGGTGTCTTAACGTGGGATCGCCTCGCCGAATCCCGCAAGATCTCGCGTCGCGTGGCGCGACCCGAACTCGCCGACACGGCCCTGTTGCTGTTGACCAGCGGAACGACCGGCACGCCCAAGGCCGCCACTTTGTCGCACCGCAACCTGCGCGCGAACGCGGCGCAAGGCAGGGCGTGGCTGCCCGGGCTGCATGACGGTGAAGAAGTCGTGTACGCCGTGCTGCCGCTTTTCCACGCCTACGGCCTGACGCTCTGCCTGACGTTCGCGATGTCCATCGGGGCGAAGTTGGTGCTGTTTCCGAAGTACGACCTCGACCTGGTGATCGCGGCGAGCCGGAAGTCGCCGCCGACGTTCCTGCCCGCCGTGCCGCCGATCTACGACGCTTTGGCGCGCGCGAGCAACCAGAAGCGGATCGATCTGAGCGGCGTGCGCTTCGCGATTTCGGGGGCGATGAGCCTTCCGGTCTCGACCGTCACACGCTGGGAAGAGGCGACCGGTGGCTTGCTGGTCGAGGGCTACGGGATGACCGAGACTTCACCGGTCGCGCTCGGCAATCCCGCGGGACCGAGCCGCCCGGCACCGTCGGTGTGCCATTCCCGAGCACCGAGATCCGGGTCGTCGACCCCGATGACCCGACGCAAGATCGCCCGGCCGGAGAGTCGGGCGAGCTGCTGATCCGCGGGCCGCAGGTGTTCGGCGGGTACTGGGGTGCCCCGGACGATACGGCGGCCGCTCTGCTGCCCGGGGGCTGGCTGCGCACGGGCGACATCGTGACCATGTCGGAGGACGGCTTCGTCACGATCATCGACCGCCTCAAGGAACTGATCATCACGGGCGGCTTCAATGTCAGCCCGACCGAGGTCGAGCAGGCATTGGCGCAGCATCCAGACATCGAGAGCGCCGCCGTGGTCGGTTTGCGCCGCCCGTCGGGCGGTGAGGAGGTCACGGCCGCAGTCGTCATGAAGCCGGGCGCCGTGTTCGACGCCACCGCGCTGCGCGACTTCTGCCGCCAGCATCTGACCGCGTACAAGATCCCCAAGAAGCTCGTGCAGGTCGACGAGT
The DNA here is from genome assembly GCF_054165885.1 of Microbacterium sp. HM-570. Lineage (NCBI taxonomy): Bacteria > Bacillati > Actinomycetota > Actinomycetes > Micrococcales > Microbacteriaceae > Microbacterium > Microbacterium sp. HM-570. The sequence goes on along the minus strand of NZ_CM135111.1, from coordinate 652,692 downwards.
TGCCGCGCTCGCAGGTCGGCAAGGTTCTGCGGCGGACGGTGCGAGACCAGCTCGTGGCACGCGAAGACTGATCATGCTCTGGAAACTCCTGGTTCGATATCTGAAGCCGGCGTGGCCGCTACTGATCGGCGTGATCGTCTTCCAGCTGGGGCAGTCGATCGCATCCCTGCTGCTGCCCACTCTGAGCGCCGACATCATCGACAACGGCGTCGTGACCGGCGACATCCCGTACATCTGGTCCGTCGGGGCGCTGATGCTCGGCATCACGGTCGTGCAGGTCGTCTGCGCGATCATCGCCGTGTACTTCGGCTCGAAGCTCGCGATGGGCATGGGCCGCGACATTCGAGCTGCCCTGTTCGAGAGGGTCGTGAGCTTCTCGCAGCGCGAGGTCGGGCAGTTCGGCACACCGTCGCTGATCACGCGCAACACGAACGACGTCCAGCAGGTGCAGATGCTCGTGCAGGTCACGGCGACGCTGATGGTGGCGGCGCCCATCCTCGCCATCGGCGGGGTCATCTTGGCGGTGCGCCAGGACGTTGGGCTGTCGTGGTTGATGGCGGTCAGCATCCCGGTTCTGCTGATCGTCGTGAGCCTCATCATCGTGCGGATGGTGCCCTACTTCCAGCTCATGCAGAAGCGGATCGATCGCATCAATCAGGTCATGCGCGAGCAACTGACCGGCATCCGCGTGATCCGTGCGTTCGTGCGTGAGGAGGAGGAGCGCGCCCGCTTCCGGAACGGCAGTGAGGGCGTCGCCGATACAGCACTGCGCGCCGGCAATCTGATGGCGTTGATGTTCCCCGCGATCATGCTCGTGATGAACGTCTCGGGCGTCGCGGTCATCTGGTTCGGTGCCTTCCAGATCCAGGCCGGTGACGCGCAGATCGGCACGCTCTTTGCCTTCTTGCAATACCTCATGCAGATCCTCATGGGCGTGATGATGGCCACCTTCATGTTCGTGATGATCCCGCGCGCGGCGGTGAGCGCCAACCGGATCGGTGAGGTGCTGGCGACGGACTCGTCGGTCGTCACGGCCGCGTCACCGCTGCGGCCGCAGGAGTTCCGCGCAGACATCGACTTCGACGGCGTCGAGTTCTCGTACCCCGGCGCCGACGAACCGGTGCTGAAGAACATCACCTTCCGCGTCGTCGCGGGCACGACGACCGCGATCATCGGCTCGACCGGAGCGGGCAAGTCGACGCTGATCGGGCTCGTGCCGAGGCTCTTCGACGCCACCGCGGGTTCCGTTCGCGTCGCCGGCGTCGATGTGCGCGAGTGGGATCCGGACGAACTGTGGGCGCGGATCGGCCTGATGCCCCAGCGTGCATTTCTGTTCTCGGGCACGGTTGCGTCGAACCTGCGATACGGCAATGCGGATGCTTCGGACGACGATCTCTGGCATGCCCTCGAGATCGCCCAGGGGCGGGAATTCGTCGCCGAGATGCCTCTCGGGCTCGACGAACCCATTGCGCAGGGCGGCACGAACGTCTCGGGTGGGCAGCGCCAGCGTCTCGCGATCGCGCGGGCGCTCGTCAAGCGCCCCGATATCTACATCTTCGACGACTCTTTCTCGGCCCTGGATGTCGCGACGGATGCGACGCTCCGTGCCGCCCTCACGACACATGTGCCGGGCGCGACACGCCTCGTCGTCGCTCAGCGCGTCAGCACGGTGCGGGATGCCGACCAGATCGTCGTGATCGACCACGGCCAGATCGTCGGGCTCGGCACGCACACGGAACTGCTCGAAACGAGCGAGACGTATCGCGAGATCGTCGAATCGCAGGAGAGCGTGGAGGCCTCGGCATGAGCGATCGCAGCGCGCCGCCCGCGACTCCGCCGGCCTCACCGCCCCCGCCCCGCGGCCCGATGGGTGGCCGCGGCCCCATGGGCGGAATGGGCATGCCGGTCGCTAAGCCCCAGAACTTCGGAGCCTCGGCGAAGCGCCTCCTCGGCTCGCTCCGCCAGGACAGGTCTTTGCTCATCTTCGTCATCGTGCTCGGCGTCTTGAGCGTCGGATTGAGCGTGACGGGTCCGAAGCTGCTCGGTGAGGCGACGGACATCGTCTTCGAAGGTTTCACGTCGCTGCAGTTCCCCTCGGGCACGACGCAGCAGCAGGTGATCGATCAACTCGTCGCGGCGGGGCGGGCCGAGCAGGCCGACATGCTGCGATCGATGACCTTCGTGCCGGGCGCGGGCGTCGACTTCGTCCAGCTGAGCCAGGTGCTCCTGCTCGTGCTCGCGGTCTACGTCTTCGCGAGCGTCTTCGCGTTGTTCCAGGCGCGCATCCTGAACGGCGTCGTGCAGCGCGCCATGCACCACCTGCGCATGCAGGTCGAGGACAAGATCCACCGCCTCCCGCTCAGCTATTTCGACCGGGTGCAGCGGGGTGACCTGCTCAGCCGCGTCACGAACGACGTCGACAACATCGGTCAGTCCCTGCAGCAGACGCTGTCGCAGGTCATCACGTCACTGCTCACCGTCATCGGCGTCCTGCTGATGATGTTCCTCATCTCGCCGACCCTGGCCCTGATCGCGCTCGTCACGATTCCGCTGACGATCATCATCACGGTGCTCGTCGCGCGGCGCTCGCAGAAGCTGTTCGTCGAGCAGTGGAAGCAGACAGGCATCCTGAACGCGCGCGTGGAAGAAACGTACTCGGGTCACGCCCTCGTGAAGGTCTACGGGCACCAGCGCGAGGTCGAGGCGGCCTTCGGGGACGAGAACGCCCGCGTCTACCGCGCGAGCTTCGGGGCCCAGTTCATCTCGGGCATCATCATGCCGGCGATGACCTTCGTCGGAAACCTCGTGTACGTCGCGATCGCCGTGGTCGGTGGGCTGCAGGTCGCCGCGGGCATCATCTCGATCGGCGACGTGCAGGCATTCATTCAGTACTCGCGTCAGTTCAGTCAGCCGCTCAGCCAGCTGGGCTCCATGGCCAACCTGCTCCAGTCTGGCGTCGCTAGCGCCGAGCGCGTGTTCGAGCTCCTCGACGAGGACGAAGAAGAGCCCGACCCCGAGGTGGCCGAGTCGGTGCCGGAAGACGCCGGGCTGCTGGAGTTTCGGGATGTCTCGTTCCGCTACGTTGCCGACACCCCGCTCATCGAGGGCTTGAACCTGACGGCTCGGCCCGGCAGCACGGTCGCGATCGTCGGGCCCACCGGCGCCGGCAAGACGACGCTCGTCAACCTGATCATGCGCTTCTACGACGTGGACTCCGGTGCGATCGCCCTGGGCACTTCGCCCGAGGATGCTGTCGACACCCGACGGATGTCGCGCGACGACCTGCGATCTCGGACGGGCATGGTGCTGCAGGACACGTGGCTGTTCGCCGGGACGATCCGCGACAACATCCTGTACGGCCGGCCCGAGGCGACCGAAGAAGAGATGGTGGCCGCAGCATCCGCCGCCTATGTCGACCGCTTCGTGCATGCGCTTCCCGACGGGTACGACACGCTGCTCGACGACGAGGCCACCAACCTCAGCGTGGGGGAGCGGCAACTCGTCACGATCGCGCGCGCGTTCCTCGCCGACCCGCGCCTGCTGATCCTCGATGAAGCAACATCGTCGGTCGACACGCGCACCGAGGTGCTGATCCAGCGGGCGATGTCGAGGCTGCGCGAGAATCGCACGGCTTTCGTGATCGCGCACCGGCTGTCGACGATTCGGGATGCCGATGTCATCGTCGTGATGGAGCACGGCTCGATCGTAGAACAGGGCAATCACGCGCAGTTGCTCGCCGCGAAGGGCGCCTACTGGCGCCTCTACAACGCCCAGTTCGCCGCGCCGATGAGCGAAGAGACCGTCCAGAACCCCGTTACGGGTGCTGTCGAGATCATCGCCGAGGACGTGATTCCGGATTCGGAGAACTGACGCGTTCGGTCAAGCCGTCGTCATGTGATGCTGCCGCTGATCCACAGGCCGAGCCCAGCCATGAGGGTGGTCGCGCCGAGCACGCCGAGCCCGTTGAGGACACCCGCAAGCCGCTTGCGCTCTTGCAACAGGCGCACGGTCTCGAAGCTGGCGGTCGAGAACGTCGTGTAGCCGCCGAGGAACCCGGCCCCGATGACGGCGTACCAACCGTCCGAGACGAGTTGACCGGCCGCGAGTCCGGCGAGGAACCCGAGTGCGAACGATCCGGTCACATTGATGATGATCGTGGCCCAGGGGATTCGCCCCGAGACGCGGGTTCGAATGATGCCGTCGAGCAGCAATCGGGATGCCGCACCCAGGCCGCCGGCTACGGCGATGGCGACGAAAACGAGCGGGGTCATCGCGTCTCCCCATTCGGCACGGGTCGCGTTCGGCGATGCGCGGCGGCGGCGAGAGCGATCCCGGTCCAGGTCGCGGCGGCTCCGACCAGGACCGTCCCCACGGCGTATGCCGCTCCGGCACCGACCGTGCCAGAACCGATCAGGCGCGCCGAATCGAGTGCGAGGGCGCTGTATGTCGTGAACCCGCCCATGACGCCCGTGCCGAGCAGCAACCGCAGGCGCTGGCGACCGCCGTGGTCGGGGCCGCGGCGGACGAGCGACTCGAGCAGCACGCCCAGAAGCAGAGCCCCGACGATGTTGATGCCGAAAATGGCATACGGGATGCCGTTCAGGGGCGGGATGGCCAAGCTGAGCGCTTCGCGGGCGGCGGTGCCGAGCGTTCCGCCGACGAAAACGAGCAGTAGTGCGCCAGGGCGCAGATGGATGGGGCGCGACGCGCCGGTTGCCGTTTCGGCGGCATCGAGGTCGGGATCGAGGGGAAGTTCCTCGTCGTTCCCGTTCACACCGCGTCCTGCTGAGGCTCTGTTCTCAACCCGCGATCGAGGGCCGTGATGGCCACGCTTTCGCGGTCTGTCCCGTGCGATGACGCTTCGGCTTCGAGGCGAGCGAGGAGTGTCGCGGGGATGTCGAGGGTCAGCCGCGCCGAGTCATCCGGACGGCCGCGCACAACGAGTCCGATGATGGGCACAGCGATCGTGCCGATCACATCGATGATCGCGATCACCCCGAAGAACCGCCAGTAGCCGGTGTCGCTGCCGGGGATATCGCCCTCGGTCAGGATCGGCAGCCACAGCATGATCGCCACGATCGTGGCGGCGGCGAGCGTGATCGTGAGACCGATGTGAACGATCCGTCGCGTGGAGGACGCGGAGCGGAGCAGAAGGTTCGCCTGCGCGAGGGTGACGGCGAGGATCGTCAGGACGCCGAGCGCGCGGAACCAGTCGCTGGTCGATTCGCTGAGGTCGAACCACGACCAGATGAGAACGAGGGCGGGGATGAGCGCCGCGACGCTCGTCGCGATACCGATGTACCCGACGATGCGGAACCTGTGGGACGCGATCGCCAGGTGACAGAGTGCGGTGAGCCCGAACGCCGCGACGGCGAGGGTCGTGAGCAGGATGCGGCCCTGCGTCTCACCGAATTCACCGGACAGGAGCGCCACGATTCCGAGCGCACCGGCCAGCAGCAGCGACACGATGACCACGACGATCGCCGCGCGTCGGAGGCCTCGCACGGCGGACGGGGTGCGGGTCGCCTGCGAGACTGCACTCTTCTCGGGGGTAGTCACGCCCCCAGGCTACGGCTCGGGCGAGCGATCCTCACCCGCTGGCGCGCTGGCGCGCTGCACGAGCACGACACTGTCGAGCAGCACGGCGTCCGAACCATCCGGTGCCGTGACCTCGCGCTCCCGTACCTCGCACACCAGCGTCCACCACTGCGTCGCGTCGAGGCGGAGCGCTGCAAGATCACCGTCGGGCGTGGGGAAGACCGCGTGCTGGACGAACTCGGGCGGCGCCCACGCCGGCGCCGCGGCGTGCCCGACCACGAGCAGGCGTCCGCCGGGCGCGACGAATCCGGTCGCGGCATGCAGGATCCGCTCGCGTGGCAGCTCCACGGGGGATTGCAGGAAGGATGCCATGACCAGGTCGTAGCTGTCGTCGTCGGTGTAGGTCGACAGGTCAGCCGCCAGGTCGGCCGACACGAACGTCGTGCGATCGTGCAGCTTGCGCTCGGCGGCCGCCGCTCGCGCCCGGTTGATCGCGGTGGGCGAGAGGTCGACGCCGGTTGCATACCATCCGTGCTCGGCGAGCCAGATGGCGTCTCCGCCCTCGCCGCAGCCGAGATCGAGTGCACGACCGGGCGTGAACTCTCCGGCGATGGCGGCCAGCGTCGCGTTGACCCGGCCCGACCACACTCGGCCGGTGCCGCTGTAGCGCTGCTCCCAGAAATCGATCGGCGCTTGATCCGTCATGCCCCGACCTCCGCAGCGTCTTTGCTCGTTCGGTCCACGGCGGTATCGAAGTCCTGGGTGACGAGCGCGGCGTTGACCGCGGCACCGGTGAATGAGCCTGTGCCCATGGCGAGCGGGACGTTCGCCGCGGGGTTGACGACGTTGCCGACAGCCCAGACGCGGGGGTCGCTGGTCTGACCCACGGCGTCGACGGCGATCACGTTGCCCATCGGTCTGTCGACCCGGTCGAGGTTCAGGTGCTCCAGCATCCGGTCATGCGGTTCCGGGGCGCCTCCGGTGAAGATCGCGTCGATCTCGACGATCGAGCCGTCTTCGAGCCGCACGCCGCTCAGGGTGCCGCCGTTATTGAGTACCTCGACGACCTGTTGGTCGACGATGCGGATGTCGCGGGCGCCGAGGCGCGCCCGCGTCTGCTCGTCGAGGGGGCCGGCGAGGTCTGCGAAGAACACCACGTCGTCGCTCCACTGTCGGAGCAGCTGGACCTGGTGCAGTGACATCGGTGAGATGGCGATCACACCCAGGCGCCGATCGCGCACCTCCCAGCCGTGGCAGTACGGGCAGTGCAGGACATTCGTTCCCCAGTGTTCCGATAGTCCGGGGATATCGGGCAGGCGATCGGTGATGCCGGTTGCGACGATCAGGCTGCGCGTGACATACGACGTCGCGGTGTCGGTCGTGACTCGCAGTTCGTCTGGCACATCATCGACGCGCGTGACCGAGGCATCCGCGAATTCGACGCCGAAGGCGGATGCGTCGGCGCGACCGATGCGCAACAGTTCAGCGGGGTCGATGCCCTCGTGACCCAGAACGGCGTGCATGTGTGCGGCGAAGCGGTTGCGGGGTGTACCGGCATCGATGACGAGGACGCGGCGGCGGGCGCGGCCCAGCATGAGCGAGCCGCTGAGACCGGCGACGCCCCCGCCGATGATGATCGTGTCCCAGAGTTCGGCCGAAGAGTCGGTGACTGATGTCTGCATGACCCCAGCGTGCAGTCATGGGTGTCAGAATGGCAAACAGGTTTGCGGTATTGGCAAGTCGGGAAGCGTGGGCGATATGGCGGATGGACTGGATCAGGTCGGCGTGCGACTTCGTGCGACTTCGTGCGGCGCGTCATGCGCGCGGGTGGACGCTCGAAGAGGTGGCCGCGCGGGCACAGATGTCGGTGAGCACGCTGTCTCGGCTCGAGTCTGGCAAGCGTCAGGCGAGCCTGGAGTTGCTGGTGCCGCTGACCCGTCAGCTCGGGGTGCGGATCGACGACCTGGTGGCCGCGCCGACGGTCGACCCTCGCGTGCGCCGGTCGGTCATTCGTCGGGATGGCATGGTCATCGCTCCGCTCGCGCCCGAGGGCTCAGCCGTGAACACGTACAAGATCACGTATTCGCCTGATCCGAACGGATGCTCCGAGCTGCGCGTGCACGATGGCTACGAGTGGCTATATGTCATCGCGGGGAGGTTGCGATTGCGGCTCGGTGAGCAGGACCTCGTGCTGGCGCGGGGCGAGGCGGCCGAGTTCGATACCCGCATCCCGCATGCGATGGGCGCAACGGGCAACCGTCCCGCGCAGATCATCAGCATCTTCAACGAGGTCGGCATCCGCATGCACACCCACGGCGCGCCGGAGGGTGATGACGTTCCCTGAGCCGGTCACTTCGAACGGGCTCAGTGACCGGGGGCTCAGTGCTCTTTGGACCTGTCGAAGGGAACGCCGGAACCGCGCACGCCGAGCGGGCAGGATGCAGCGGGTCATTTTCGACAGGCGCAGCGACCGGAGGCTCCGCGACCGGAGCGGGCGCGGCGGACGGGCGCGGCGGACGCGATGCCTAGAACGGTGGTGGGTCCGTGTTCGGCGTGAAGAGGACCAGCGCGGGTGGGGGTTTGTCGATGTAGATGTGACCACCGGGTGAGGTCCATTCGAGGATTCCGCCGCCGAGTTGTCGGGCGGTCCACGCCGTTTCGCCCTTCAACGTGTGGTGTCGTTTGCAGAGGCAGGCGAGGTTGCAGACGTCGGTTTCGCCGCCCAACGCGTAGTCGAGGGTGTGGTCTCGATCGCACCGGTGGGCGGGTTGTCGGCATCCGGGGAATCGGCAGTGCTGATCCCGCGCCCGGAGGAACCGTTTCATGTCCGCCGACGGGGTGTACCGGTCCACGGCGAGCACACATCCGGTGATGGGGTCGGCGAGGACCCGGTCCCACCCGGTCGCGTGTCCCGCGAGTTGCCGGGCTATCGCGGGGTCGATCGGGCACCGCCCGACCAGTTCGGCGGGCTCATCCGTGACTCCGGCCAACGCGAGGGCGGGGATGGTGACGTTCACGATCGCTTGGATCGACCCGAGTCCACCAAACCCGTCGGACATTCCCGCGCCGGTCTGGGCGTCGGGTGTGGTGGTGAGGAGCATGTCTGCGACGAGGTCGGCACGGATCTGATCGATCGTGCGGGCATCAGACGGGTCGGCGTTCTTGATCGCCTGGGCCTGCTGCGTGATGCGGTCGTGCATCCCGTGGGCGAGTACCGCGGGTTGGGTGGTGCTGAACTCCGCCATCCCATCCCCGATGTCCCGCACACCGACACCCCGCGAAGCACGGGCTTCTTGGTGGCGTTCCGTCAGCGTCCGGGGCTGCAGCGTCTCTGCCAGTCGGGCGAGCGCGGACCCGAGCCGTCCGGGCGTGGTTCCCTCGGCCCGGACCAGCGCTTCGCGCTCGAACACGGCACGCGCGTCCGCGTCGGTGAGCGGTAGTCCGTGCTCCATGATCACCGCGACATGCCTCGCGCTGACCCGGCCCTCATCCCACGCGTCAAACGTTGCGGGGAACGCTTCGGCGAGCACGGCGGCGTCGTTCATTCGGCCCTGCACGGTGCGATCGGACATGCACGCCGCGACCGCCAGCTCTGCAGCCAAAGCACGAAGAGGCAGTTCTGCCTCACGCGAGGACGTCGACCCCAACTCGGCGACTCGACGCATCCCGAGATCCGCAGCATCCGCCAGGACCCGCGCCTGCGCAGCTTGCGCACGAGCGACCGCCCGCGATGCCTCGGCGAACCGGATCGCGAGGTCACGCGCTTCGGTATCGACGTCGCAGATGTCAGCGACGCGACTGTTATTCGAATGCATGTTCTAAACTCTATGGACCACCACCGACACCCGAACCCCGAAAGGCCCCCACATCACGCCGAAATCGCAACGCTGAGATGAGAGTTTTCACATCTCCCGTTACGCCGCCGCGGAACGGAGCGCAGCCAGGTGCAGCTCGCGCTCGCCCGCGTCGATGAACGCGGCCTCGAACGAGTTCTCGATGCACCCGAGCAGCACGTCCCGGGGTGTTCCGATGTCCTCGAGAGCCCCGAAGTTGGCCCCGATCTGACCACCGAAGTAGGCCGGGTCGTCGCTCGAAATCGTCCCGACAACACCCGCATCAAGCATCGCAAACAGCGGGTGCTGCTCCATCCGGTCCACGGCGCGCAGCGCGACGTTCGACAGTGGGCATACGTTGACCGGGATCTGCTCGGCGGCGATGCGCTTCAGCAGCTCCGGGTCTTCGACCGCGCGCAGTCCATGGTCGATCCTCTCGACCCGCAGATCGTCCAGAGCCTGACGAACGTACTCGGGATCGCCCTCTTCGCCCGCGTGACATGTGCGGTGCAGGCCGTCCGCTTCAGCGCGCGCGAACACGTCACGAAACAGCACCGGCGGATAACCGACCTCGGTCGAGTCCAGCCCCACGCCGATGATCATGTCGCGAAACGGCGCGAAGTCCGTCAGCATCTGATCGGCTGCCTCGGCCCCCAGATCGCGCGTGAAGTCGAGGATCATGTCGCACGAGAGTCCTTCGCGCCGGGCGTCGGCAAACGCGGCGCCGTAGCCCTCCATCACCGCGGCGAGCGGCACCCCCGACTGCACGTGCGTCATCGGGTTGAAGAAGGACTCGGCGCGCGTGACGCCGTTCTCACGCGCGCGACGCAGGTAGAGCGCCGCGAGGTCGTAGAAGTCCTCGGCGGTCCGCACGACCGCGAGGTTCTCGAAGTACACGTCGAGAAAGTCCTGCAGCTGCCCGAATCGGTAGCGGGCGTCGAGCGCATCGGGATCGTAGGTGGGCAGCGCAACACCGTTGCGGCGCGCGAGGGTCACGAGAAGCTCGGATTCCAGGGCCCCCTCGAGGTGCATATGCAGCTCGGCCTTCGGAATCAGGGGCGAGGAGGCAGGATGCGTCACAGTGCTGCCTCGACGCGCGCCTGTTCGCGCGCGGCCGCGGTGTTCTTGACGCCCGCGCGCGATCCGCGCAATTTCGCCTGCACGTGCTCGGCCACGGTGATGGGCTCGTAGATCGGCTGGGAGCGCTCCAGGATCGTCGGCAGCGTCCGGATGACGGCATCCGCGTTCCAATCGTGGAAGAACGCTGCCGAGCGACGCCGCTTGATCGTGCCATTCACGATGGGCGGCTTGACGCGGTGCAGGGTCGACATCCATTCGTCGTTCGTGACGCGCGCGGCGATGTCGCCGAGGTTCACGAGCAGTGCCCCCTCGGCGGGCATGGCATCGTGCCACCGCCCATCGCGCCCTAGCACCTGCAGGCCTTCGACCCGATCGGCCCACAGCACCGTGACCATCCCGTAGTCCGTGTGCTCGCCCATCCCGGTGAGGTCGGCGCCGAGCTCGATGCTGCCCGGGGGCAGGGCGTAATTGTTCATGCGTAAGACGTTGATCGGATGGTCCGACACCGCGCCGAACACGTCCCGGTCGACGCCGAGCGCATCCGCGAACGCATCCTGCAGTGTGTAGGCCACCCGCCGCGCCTCGGCGAAGTATGCGGAGACGCGTTCCTCGAATCCTGGTGTGTCGGGCCAGGTGTTGGCCGCGTAGTCGCCCGTCTCGTCGGTGAAGCCCGGGAAGTCGGCAGCCGAGCTGCCGATGTTGAAGGCCTCGAAGAAGTCGTTCATGCGCGTGACGGGGTCGACGCCCAGCGAATAACTCAGCGATTCACTCTTGGGCGGGCTGTAGCCGCGGTTCTCTTTTGCGGGACGTTTCCACTGCTTCTTCGCCTCGAGTTCCTGGCCGAAGAAGTCGTCCATCGCCTGCGCGAGGCCATCCGTCGCCGACGTCGGTACGCCGTGGCCCACGATCTGGATGAAGCCGACGGTGCGACACGCGGTATCGAGGGCACGCGCGACGGCGGCCTTGCTTTCCGCGCTCCCATCTTCGACGTAGGCGGAGATGTCGACGGTCGGGACAACGAAGGTTTCACTCATGGAGTGATAGTACACAGCAATCAATGATTGCTTATGTAAATAACTTGTTACGGCCGGGCTCGTGACCCCGAGACGAATTGAACCTCACGCATCCGGGGAGTGCACGAGAAGGATTGTGGCGCGCTCCGGGCCGATCACGCGCCACACGTTTCGCAGCTCACCCGGGTAGGTCATGGCATCCCCGGTGCCGAGTTCCCACTCGCCCTGGCCCTCGATCGTCACAACAATCCGCCCGTCGGCAACGTAGACGAGCAGCTCGCCGTCCGACTGAAACCAGTCGCCCATGTCTTCGTCTGCGCGCACCACGTACTCGGTCGCGACGACGCGACGACCCGAGGCGGTCAGGATGCGCCCGATGCCCGCGTTGGCGGACTCGGTGACCGGCACCCGGCGTGCGTCCGCGCGGCGCTGGACATGAATCGAAGCCGGCCCGACCTCGGACGGCATCAGCTCGGCGGCCGACAGGCCGAGCGCACCGGCGAGGCGGTAGAGCGTCAGCATCGACGGAAGCGTGTGGCCGTTCTCGATCTGGCTGAGGAACGGCTGGCTGATGCCCGCCTCGGCGGCGAGAGCGCGCATCGACAGCTTCCGGTCCGAGCGAGCGGATGCCACGGCCCGGCCGATCGCGGCGGCGATGCTCGTCTCGGCACGATCGTCGTCGGTCGCGGTCGCGGTCGAGGTCGAGGTCGAGGTCGCGGTCGAGGTCGAGGTCGAGGTCGCGGTCGCGGTCGCGGTCGCTGCCGCGGGTGCTGCCGGGCGGGGGGTCTCTTCGCTCACCGTCTCAGGCTAGGGCAGGCGTCGGCGTGCGGCCGAAGCATCCGTCACCCGGCTCTTCCCTGCCCGACCCTCGCTCGAGAACAGGCGATTCGCCGGAAACAGGACGATCCGGCGCGGATCCTCCTGTTTTCGTGTGTTCTCCTGTTCCCGTGCGAGGCGAGGATGCCGGACAGCGGACAGCTCACCAGGTCGAGTCGCCCCGGATGATCGCATCCGATCCGCCGTCGATGAAGACGACCTGCCCGCACAGGTGGGCGTTCTCCTCGCTCGTCAGCCAGGCGAGCAGATAGGCGACGTCACGCGGTTCGAAGATTCCGTTCAGCGGCATCGGCACCATCTGGAGCAGCGCGTCCCGCGCCTCGGCCGTCGCGGTCAGGTCTGCGGTCATCGGTGTTGCCACAACACCTGGGCCGATCGCGTTCAGCGGGATGCTCGCTCCTGCCCAGTCGGGCGTCGGAGCGTTGCGACGGATCCATCGCGCGAGCGCCCGCTTCGTCGTTCCGTAGATCAGATTTGCCATCTCGGGCGCGGATGCCTCGAGTTCGGCGCCCCGAGCGAGCGCCGCTTCTTCGTCACCGGCCAGAAGCGCCTCGAGCAAGGCGTCATCTGGCGGGTAGAGCGATGCCATCGACACTGTCGCGACGGCGCGAGGGGCCGCCGACCCGGCCAGCAGGGGGCGCAGGCCCCCGAGCGTCGCCACGGCTCCGAAGAAGTTCACGGCCACCGTCGCCGCGGTGGGGGTGGCCAGCCCCGCATTGGCGATGATCGCGTCGATGTGCCCGGCGGATGCCGCGGAGACCTCGGTGACCATCCGCTCACGTCCCTCGGCGGTCGTCAGATCGACGTTGATGTCGGCATTACGGATGTCGACCCCGATGACCCGATGGCCGCGCTCGCCGAGCAGCTGCGCGGTCGCCGCGCCGATCCCGCTCGCCGCTCCTGTGATGACGTAAGTCCGAGACATGATGTGCCTGCCTTTGCCGTGAGATTCGTGGTGGAAGATGCTCCGCCGGGAGGCGGCTCCCGCCTACATCTTGTTCCCCGCGCCCGGGCGACGGTAGGCCGTCGCGCCGTGAATATGCGGCTGCGGCGCATACGGTGGAGGGATGGCGGATGACTCAGGTGCGACGGTTGCGGCGCGGCCCATCCGCCGTCGCGTGGTCGCCCTCGGCGCGCTCCTGCTCACGGTCGGTGCTGGTCTGGCGGTGTACCTGCTTGCGCCCGACGTCGCAGCATCCGACATCGCCGGTGACGCCCTCTACGCGGTCGCGGTCTATCTCGCCGTCGTGATCCTGCTGCCCCGTCGGCGCGTCGTCGTCACCGGCCTTCTCGCGGCGGTGTGGTGCGTGGGCGTGGAACTGTTCCAGCTGATCGGCGTACCCCTCGCCCTCGGGGCGGTCTTCCCGCCCATCATGCTCGTGCTCGGCACGGTCTTCGACGCGCGCGACATTGTCGTCTACCTCGTCACGATCGTCGCCGTCGCCGTGGTCGACAGTGCGCTCCGGGCCAGCCGACGCGTTCGCGCCTAGGCCTCACCCGAATATCCGCCGCCACACGTTGGTGTCGGCGAGATCGAGAAGCTCGTCGCCCCGGCCCGACATCACCGTGCGCAGGGCATAGAGCGCGAACCCCTTGGCCTGCGCGGCGGTGATCGACGGCGGGATGGAGAGCTCGTCGCGCGCCACGACGACGTCGATCAGCACGGGACCCGGATCGGCGAACGCGTCCGTCAGCGCGGCTTCGAGTTCGGACGCCTTTTCGACACGGATGCCTCCGATGCCCATCGACCGCGCCACCTCGGCGAAGTCCGGATTCTGCAGTCCGGTACCGAACGGCACGATTCCCGCCGCCTTCATCTCGAGTTCGATGAAATTCAGGGATGAGTTGTTGAACACGACGATCTTGATGGGCAGGTCGTTCTGGCGGATCGAGAGCAGGTCGCCCATCAGCATCGCCAGGCCCCCGTCGCCCGCGAGCGCGATCACCTGACGTTTCGGGTCGACCGACTGGGCGCCCAGCGCGTGCGGCAGGGCGTTGGCCATCGAGCCGTGAGTGAACGATCCGATCAGGCGTCGCTCCTTCGTCATTCGCAGGTAGCGAGCGGCCCAGATGACGGGCGTGCCGACATCCGCGGTGAACACCGCATCTCGTGCTGCCAGCTCGTCGATCAGGCGTGCGACGTACTGCGGATGGATCGGCTGCTTGCCGTCGTCGTTGGCGAAGCCGTCGAGCTCGCGGCGGGTTTTCGCGTAATGGGCCACGGAGTCCTTCAGGTGTGCGTCGCGGTGATCCTCGCGCAGCAGAGGCAGGAGTGCCGCCGCCGTCTCGCGCACGCCACCGACCAGGCCGAGATCGATCGGGGTGCGGCGGCCGAGTTGTTCGCCGCGGATGTCGATCTGGATGATCTTCGCTCTGCTCGGATAGAACTGCCGGTACGGGAAGTCGGTGCCGAGCATCAGCAGTGTGTCGCAGTGCTCCATCGCGCGGTAACCCGAGGCGAAGCCGAGCAGCCCCGTCATCCCGACGTCGTAGGGGTTGTCGTACTCGATGTGCTGCTTGCCCCGGTACGCGTGAACGATGGGCGCTTGCAGGCGCTCGGCGAGCGCCATCACCTCGGTATGAGCCCCCGCGACGCCCGCGCCGGCGAGGATCGTGACCTTGCCGGCGGTGTCGAGGAGAGCGGCGGCCGCACGCAACTCCGACTCGGCTGGCAGGACCCGGGACTCGGTCGGGCGAATCGGTGCGGACGGACGGCGGTCGGGAGCATCGGCGAAGAACACGTCGGCTGGCACGACGACGACGGCGACCCCGCGCTTTTCGATCGCTGTGCGCATGGCGATCTCCAGTACCCACGGGAGCTGGCTCGGGTCGGCGACCAGTTCGCTGTAGACGCTGCATTCGCGGAAAAGCTCCTGCGGGTGCGTCTCCTGGAAGTAGTTGCTGCCGATCTCGGCGGTCGGCAGATGCGAAGCGATCGCCAGCACCGGGACGCGGCTGCGCTGGGCGTCGAACAGGCCGTTGATGAAATGCAGATTGCCGGGGCCCCCGCTGCCCGCGACGACGGCGAGCTCTCCCGTCATCTCGGCTTCGGCGGCAGCAGCGAAGGCCGCGGACTCTTCGTGCCGCACATGCATCCAGCGGATGTCTTTGTCTCGGCGCAGAACGTCGGTGAAACCGTTGAGCGAATCGCCCGGCAGCCCCCAGATCCGCGTTACTCCAGCGCTCTTCAAGGTCTCGACGAACAGTTCTGCGACGGTGTGCGACATTGGGGCTCCTTTCACGGGCGATTCGTCGGCCACGATACGCGCGCCGCGCGCTGCGGGATGGGGGTTGCGCTCGCGCTCGCTGCCACCCCTGTCACGACGGCGGGGGTGTTCGGGTCGTGCGCTCGAGGGCACGGGAGACGGCCGCGGCGAGGGGAATGTGCCCCGCGGCCAGGATGACAGCGGCGAGCGCGATCCACCACGACCCGAGCCATCCGGCGGCGAACAAAAACGCCGCGATCGGGAACAGCGCCATCGGTACCGGAATCGGTCCGAGGGGTGCGTAGAGCGACCCGATGCGCCGTCCCGTCGCGAGGTAGCGCGCCCAGAGCCCGAGGTACACGGCGATGGAGGCGATCACGGCTGCGAGCCACCAGGCATCGCCGGGTTCCCGCCCCGTCAGCGCCGGAACGACGAGACAGAGCGCTTGGCCACCTCGCTCGAGCCAGGCGAGTGGCCGGGGAGGGTGCGTAAGCGGCGGGCTGTCGATGGGCCGGAAGACGATCAGCAGCGCATTCGGCGCAAGGATGACGAGCGACACGACGGCCCCGGCCAGCGAGAATCCCACGATCCCTCCTCGCGGCCATCGTACGGACGTTGTCTCCGGGGATGCGCGGTCAGTAGCCGTGTATATCTGGATTGGTCCAATCGAGAAGATTTGGACCGTAGTGACCGCCTGAATCCGCGAATTTACGCGAAGAACGTACGGGCAGGAGCCAGTCCAATTCGATTGGCCTGTTGTTGTTCGTGCTGCGCCGCGATCGGATCGAACCATTCACCCGATCTCGGAGGTTCTCATGCTCATCGTCGTCCTGCTCGTGGCGCTCGTTCTCGTCGTCGTCGTCGCGACGATCGCCGTCGTGTTGCGCGATGACCGGGGCGCGATCGCCGAGGACTGGGTATACGACACACGCCGGCCCCGCCCTTGAGGTCCGGCTCAGCGGGTTCGCGAGCAGGCGTTGACGTGCAGCCGTTGGTCGACGAATGTCGTGGCTCGCCGCCACGCGTCTGCGGCCGCATCCGGATCGTATGTGTGGGGATTCGTCTCGTTGAAAAATGCGTGCCGCGCGCCGGGGTACACGTGATCGGAGAACGTTATGCCGTTCGCCTCCATCGACCCGCGTACCTCGGGCAGACGATCGATCAGCGCCGGGTCGAGCTCGCCGTAGAGAGCGAGCACGGGGCACGTGATGCGGGCGATAGCCTCGGGTTCTGGTGCCGTCCCGTAGAAGGGAACCGCGGCGCGAACCCGGTCGTCGTCCGCGGCGAGGGCGAAGCTGTACGTCCCTCCGAAGCAGAACCCCGTCACGGCTATGCGTCCATTGATCGCGGGCAGGGAGGCGAGGTGGTCGACCACGGTACGCAGGCGCGCCACGGCCTCCGATGCGTACTCGGGGGAACGGATCGGGGCGAGCGCTTCTCTCAGGCGCGGCTGCAGCGATGCGCGCTTCTCTTCGTCGGGGTCGGCGTTGAGAGCAGCGAGCTCTTCGCCGACCTCGGGAGTGACGCCGATGTCGCTCAGCAGGTCGGGGGCGAGTGCCAGGTATCCCTCGTCCGCCCACCGATCGGTGATCCGCGTGATCTGGTCGACGAGCCCCCAGATCTCATGGATGACGATGATCGCCCCGCGTGGCGGACCCGACGGCTCGGCACGGTAGACACGGACTCCGTTGATTTCGATGCGCTCACCCACGGCGGCAGTCTAGGCGGACTGCGCAGACACAAACGAGCGCGTTCGCCGGTCACCGGAAGTCCCGGGAGTTGTGCCGCACGGGCACGCCCACCCGCAGATCTTCGAAGCCATCCGCCACGAGGTTCGTCACGCCCTCGGGGGAGCGTTCCAACATGCCCCGGGCGATGAGCGCCGGGCTGTCGCGCACGACACGGCGATAGCGGTTCCACACGCCGACCGTGCAGATCACGTTGACGAGCCCGTGCTCGTCCTCGAGATTGAGAAACGTGACCCCGGATGCCGTAGCCGGGCGTTGTCGGTGCGTCACGAGTCCCGCGACCTCGACGCGGCGGCCCTCCTCGTGTGTCTGCATGGCCTCGGACGACAGCACACCCCGCTTGTCGAGGTCGGGACGGTAGTGCGCGAGCGGGTGATCTCCGGTCGAGACGCCCGTCGCCCACAGGTCGGCGGCCAGGGTGTCGTAGCCGGTCAGATCGGGGAACAGCGGTGGCTGTACCGCGATCATCGTGCCGGGCAAGAACTCCGAGCGATCCTGTGCCGCCGACCCAGCGAGCCAGATCGCTTCGCGGCGGGTGAGCCCCAGGCATTCGAAGGCCCCGGCGGTGGCGAGCGCCTCGAGCTGGGCGGCCGTGGCGTCGGTGCGCCGCACCAGATCGTGCAGGTCGCGATAGGGGCCGCGGGCATCCCGCTCCGCCACGATCTTCTGCGCGGTCGCCTCGCCGATGCCCGTGACACCTTTCAACCCGAGGCGCACGGCGAAAGCACCGTCGCGGCGATGTGCGGCCGAGACATCCGGTGCCTTCGCGTCGAACAGGCCCGGCGAGGGTTGCTCGGGGGTGGGACACGAGTCGAGCCCCGTCGGACGGCGCGCTCCTCGGGGACGGGAGCCGGACATGTCGGGCGCGCCATCCTGACCGACGTCCGGCGCGTCGTCGGTCACGGGCTCGAGCAGCTCGGTCACGCCCGAGCGCTGCAGATCGGGCCGCAGTACCTCCACGCCGTGGCGCCGGGCATCGGCGACGAGGGTCGCGGGGGAGTAGAAGCCCATCGGCTGCGACCGCAGCAGCCCCGCGAGGAAAGCCGCCGGATAGTGCAGCTTGATCCACGAGCTGGCGTACACCAGCAGCCCGAACGACAGCGAGTGCGACTCCGCGAAGCCGAAGTTCGCGAACGCCTGGATCTTGGCGTAGATGTCATCGGCGACCTCACCCGTGAGTCCATTCGAAGCCATGCCCTCGTACAGGCGCTCGCGCAGCGAATCGATCTTCTCGAGCCCGCGCTTCGACCCCATCGCGCGGCGCAACAGGTCGGCCTCTTCGCCCGTGCATCCGCCGACCGCCATCGCGATCTGCATGAGCTGCTCTTGGAAAACCGGCACCCCGAGCGTGCGCTCGAGGACGGGCTCGAGCTTCGGATGCGGGTAGGTGATGGGCTCGCGGCCGAGCTTGCGGCGGACGAACGGATGCACCGCGCCGCCCTGGATGGGACCGGGTCGGATGAGAGCGATCTCGACCACCAGGTCGTAGAAGGTACGGGGCTGCAGGCGGGGGAGCAGGCCCATCTGCGCGCGCGATTCGACCTGGAACACCCCGATCGAATCGGCGCGGCACAGCATGTCGAAGACGGCCGGCTCTTCCTTCGGAAGCGTCGCGAGCTCCCACTGCTCGCCCGTCGCATCGCGGATCAGGTCGAAGCAGTGCTGCAGGGCGGCGAGCATGCCGAGACCCAGCAGGTCGAACTTGACCAGGCCCATCCAGGCAGCGTCGTCCTTGTCCCATTGGATGACGGTGCGCCCCGGCATCCGCGCGTGTTCGATCGGCACGACCTCACCGACGGGCCGGTCGGTCAACACCATGCCGCCCGAGTGGATGCCGAGGTGCCGGGGTGCCTTGAGCAGCTCGGTCGCGTACTCGATCACCTGATCGGGGATGTCGTGGTCGGACGACGTCAGCTCTGCACCCCAGCGTTCGACCTGCGCCGACCAGGCATCCTGCTGGCCGGGCGAATGTCCGAGGGCCTTGGCCATGTCGCGAACGGCGTTCTTCGGCCGGTACTGGATGACGTTCGCGACCTGCGCGGCGCGCTCGCGGCCGTACCGGCCGTAGACCCACTGGATGATCTCTTCACGGCGATCGGAATCGAAGTCGACGTCGATGTCGGGCTCTTCATCGCGCAGCGACGACAGGAACCGCTCGAACGGCAGCCGGTAGTAGATCGGATCGACCGCCGTGATGTTCAGCAGGAAGCAGACGGCGCTGTTCGCCGCGGACCCGCGCCCCTGACACAGGATGCCTCGGCGTCGGGCCTCGGCGACGATGTCGTGCACGATCAGGAAGTAGCCGGGGAAGTCCTTGCGCTCGATGACGTCGAGCTCGCCCTCTATCCGCGCTCTCTCGTCCGCGCTCAGCCGGGGGTAGGTCTTCGGCACGGCTTGCCAGACCAAATGCCTCAGCCACGACATCGGTGTGTGTCCCTCGGGCACCTCCTGCCGCGGCAGTGCGGGCTTCGCGCGGCGCAGGGGAAAGGCGAGCTCGTCGGCAAGGGGAACGGTTCGGGCCACGGCACCGGGGTATCGGGCGAAGCGGGCGTGCATCTCGGCACCCGAGCGCAGGTGCGCGGCGTGATGTGCTGGCAGCCATCCGTCCAGTTCGTCGAGGCTGCGGTTGGCCCGTACGGCCGCAACCGCAGCCGCGAGTCGGGCGCGTTCGGGGGCTGCGTAGTGGACGTTGTTCGTGGCGATGAGGCTCAGGCGTCGCTCGACGGCGAGTTCGGCGAGGGCGTCGTTGCGGCGCGAGTCGAGCGGATCGCCGTGGTCGGTCAGCTCGACGTGCACGCTGTCACGACCGAACAACGCGACCAGGCGATCGAGTTCGCGGGCGGCGCCATCAACCCCCTCGGCCTCGAGCGCCCGCCGCACGGCCCCCTTGCGGCATCCGGTCAGCACCGCCCAGTGCCCGTCGGAACTCCCGGCTCGCCCGCCCCCGCCCGCGCCGGACTGAGCGGCGAGCTCCTCGAGATCGTAGACGGGTCGCCCCTTCTCGGCCCCCCGTAGCTGCGCGGTCGTGATCGCTCCGGCTAGGCGGTGGTAGCCCTCTTCGCCGCGGGCGAGCACGACCAGATGCGCCCCCTCGGGTTCGGGCTCGCCTTTCTGCGGTCGGGTGAGCTCGAGGGAGAGTTCGGCGCCGAAAACGGTGCGGAGGGCAAAGGCCTCTGCGGCCTCGGCGAAGCGCACGATCCCGTAAAAACCGTCGTGATCGGTCACGGCGAGGGCATGCAGCCCTAGCCGTTCGGCCTCCTCGACCAAGTCTTCGGGCGAGGACGCGCCATCGAGGAACGAGTACGACGTGTGCGCGTGCAGTTCGGCGTAGGGAACGGTGACGTCGGGGCGCAGCACGGGCGGTTTGACGTAGGCCGAGCGCTTGCGCGACCACGCTGGGCTGTCACCGCCGTCCGCGTTCGGCGGCGTCGGGTCGGGTCGGCGCCCGCTGAGCACGCGTTCGAGCTCGGACCACGGCACGGGAGGATTATCGAAACCCATCAGTCGTACCTGCCTTCGGCCCACCAGCGCTCGCCCTCGTTCACGAGCATCCAGGCCGTCTGATCGGCGTCCACGATCTGCAGCCGGTATGCCGTGCGGGCTCGTTCGGCGTCCCAGATGCGCTCGTGCACGGGCCACGGCCCCGCCCATGCCGCGACCGGACGCTGTCGCCCTTCGAGCCCTAGCTGCACCGGTGGCGCGCTGAGCAGGCCCCGCCCGTCGATGCTCACCGATCGCCCCTCACGGTCGGTCACCGCGGCGCCCTGTCCCGCGGGGAAGACGGTCGAGGGTAGGGGAGCGGGCAGATGCCCGGGCCACGGCTGCGCGCGTGAGCGGGCAACGGTTGCGCGGTCACCCCACGGCACGAGTGTCTGCCGCTCCGACAACCAGCGGCCCCCGCCGAGCGTGGGCGTCGTGACACCGCGATGCCCGAGCATCGCCTGCACACGCGACAGGGCGTGGTGCACGCGCTCTTCGGCGCCCTGCCCGAACAGTCCGGGTTCGTGGTGGGACGCGGCATCGACCGCCTGCGGAATCAGCCGCACCAGCGCGACCCCGCTCTTCAGGTCGTTACCGATGGCCGATTCGAGTTGCCAGCGCACCCGGTCGACGACATCGGGGGCGTCGAAGCACGTCGGATGCAGCCACACCCGCTCTGAGAATCCACCACGCTCGTCGGTCAGCTCGACCCGTAGTTCGGTGCAGACGAGGGAGACCCGAGTCAGGTTGTCGATGAATTCGTCGGCGGTGGTGCGCACCCCGAAGCCGATCTGATCGACGAGCTCGAGGGGCGGCTCGAATGCGATCTGCCGCTCGAGTTCGGGCGGGGGTGTCCGGGCGACGACGGCGCGCGGATCACGTCCCCCGGCGAGGGCGTGCAGACGGATGCCTCGTTCCCCGAACCGTCCGCGCACCTTCTCGACGTCCAGCGCGGCGAACTCGCCGAGCGTCCGGACGCCCAGTCGAGCGAGCAGACCGATCAGCTCCTCATCCTCGAGTGTCGCGACCGACAGGCCCGACAGAAACGTTGCGGTATCACCCGACGGGATCACGAGGATGCCCCCGGGGTCCGTGCGCCGAGCCGCCTGCTCGGCGGTGAAGGGACCGTCCGCGACGCCCGCACGCGTGTCGGAGATGCCGAGGCCATCGAGAGACTCACGCAACACCCGAGCCGCCTCCGCTTCGCCCCCGTAGTACCGCGCCGGACCCCGCGCCCGCAGTGCACAGAGCCCCGGCCGGATGATCTGGACGCCGGGCGCCCGGGCCTCGATCGCCTCGACAATCGGCAGGAACCCGCGGTGATCGCGCGCGGCGTCGTCGGCGACGACCTGCAGGGCGGGGCAACGTGCCTGGGCGTCGCGCCTGCGTTGCCCTCGCCGCACCCCTTCGGCGCGCGCGGCGGCGGAGCACGCGACCACCCTGTTTGCGCGAATGATCGCGATCGGCTGCCCCGCGAGGGTGCCCGTTCTTCCCGCGAGGGTGCCCGTTCCTGCCGCGAGGGTGCCCGTTTCCCGCGCGAGCGCAACGATGGGCCAGTCGGGGATCCACAGCACCAGGCTGCGCACGACGTCCATGATCACCCCGCCGCTCGGATTCGGATGGGTGGGGTGAGGGTGGTGTCGCGCGCCGGGGTGCGGGTGTCGACGATTCCGCGGGACACGCCACCATCGGGACCGGGCAGCAGCATCCGGACGCTCCGTGGCACGGGCGAGCGGCGGCTGCTCGCGGTGACGGTGACCTCGCGGCCCTCGAGGTATCCGTGCCCCGCATCCAGTCCGCTCCAGCGTGGGTCGCTGACGCTCAGCAGGGCATCGGCCCCGGGCCAGTCGCCCATGACGAGCAAAACGGTGCCGCGGTCGCGCAGCCGGGCACTCAGTCGCGCGACATCGCCGTCGCGCGCGCGGCCCTGCGGGCGCACGGCCACGATCGGCAGCACCTCGGCCACAGCCGCGGCCACCGCCAGCCATCGCTGACCCGGTTCGGGGATGAGCACGAGACGCTCGAGATCCACACCGAACGACGCGGCAGCCTCGGCGCCCAAGGTGGGCATACCGATCGCCGCGCACCACGATCCCGCCTGCGACGCGGTGGCGATGAGGGCCAGCAGCAGGCTGGGGGAGGCCGAAACCGCATACGAGGACCCCGGACGGAGCCCTCCCTCGGGCAGCAGGGAAGCCAGCAACGGATGTACCGGCAGCGGCGGAGCCTCGACCCGCGGGGCTTGTGCACGGTCGAGCTGTGCCCGCAGGCGTCTCAGTTCGTCCGCGGGTGAAGCCGCGGTGTGGGAAAGGGGCGTGGCCATCCCGTCATGCTAGAACAAAGGTTCGACACTGGCCATACCGCTTGTTGGATAAGTGTACGAAACTCAGATGAAA
Source organism: Microbacterium sp. HM-570 (assembly GCF_054165885.1). Taxonomy (NCBI): domain Bacteria; kingdom Bacillati; phylum Actinomycetota; class Actinomycetes; order Micrococcales; family Microbacteriaceae; genus Microbacterium; species Microbacterium sp. HM-570. Next base: position 629,561 of record NZ_CM135111.1, on the reverse strand, counting down.
AGTCCCACGGTGACCAGCACGACCGCGATCAGGGGCGTAGCGCCCTGCACCGCGGCGGCGCGTGCTTTCGCGGGCGACGACAACACCAGCACCAGGCTCGCGGCGAGCATCGACCCCGTGCCGACGAGCACGAGGGTCGCCCCGACGGAAAGGTTTCCCGCAGCGACCAGGATGATTCCGAGCCCGGTCGCGATCGCGAGGAACAGATTGTAGAAGCCCTGGTTGAACGCGAGCTCGCGCGTCTGCCGTGCCTGCTCGGGGGTCGTGCCGAACGTCGCCCGTGCCCGGGGTGTCGTCCAGATGATCGACTCGAGCACGAAGATGTAGACGTGGATGAGGGCTGCGAGGCCCGCGAAGACCAATCCGGCAATGACCAGTCCGGCAATGACCATGGTGCGCTCCTTTGGTGGCCGGCGTCCTGCGCCAACACCCAATCATCGCGCTCGGGTAGGCCCCGTGTCTCGCCGCGAACGGTCGCGACTCACCGTGTCCGCAAGAGGCACGCGGTGAGTCGCGACCGTTCGCGAAGATCGACGAGAGGACAGGCTCAGTGCCCGTGGTGGCCCGTCATCTCGCCGTGTGGCACGGCGTAGTCGCCGGCGTTGGTCTGCGCGAGCGCCGGAGTCGTCAATCCCGACACCAGTAGTGCTCCCGCCACGACGCCGATCAGTGCGCGTCCCGCGGGGACGGCAGAGCGGGCGGATGCCTCGGCATCCGTGCTCCCCTCACCCAGCCCCCGTGCAGCCCGGCGCAACGTCACGGCGGCCGCGCCAGCGATCGCCACGAGCATGATGCTCGAGCTCACGAGCGGCATCCACGCCATCAGGTCGAACAGGGCGAGGACAAGTCCACCGAGGGTCGCAATGACCCCCACGGCGAGGGTCGTGCGCACCAGAGGCATCCGTCCGAGACGCAACGCGACGATTCCCCACACCAGCTCGGCGACACCCAGCGCCGTGAGCGGCAGAAGCACACCGAGCGGTGAGCCCGCCGCCACGGCGATGTGGATGAGGCCCGCCCCCCAGGCAAAGAGGGCGGGCCACATGCGAATCGACATGATCAGGCGAGCGCCGAACGGTTCGACACGCCGCGCTCTGCACCGAGCCCGACACCGAGGAGCACGATCGCGCTCGCGAGGTGGAGGAAGTGATCGGCGGTGTTCAGCGCGAGGATGTTCGCGGCCGTGCCGACCAGGAAGAAGCCGACGATTCCGAGCAGCAGGTAGACCGCACCGATCGTGGTGTTGACGCCCTTGGCCGCGCGGACCGAGGACAGCCCGGCGATCAGCAGGGCGGCACCGATCAGGAGGTGCGCGATGTTGTGGAGCGGGTTTACCTCGAAGATGCCGAGGAGCAGTCCGCCGTCGGTCGCGATGAATCCGACGCCGCCGGTCACGGCGAAGCCGAGCAGGCCGACCAGGACATAGACGGCGCCGAAGATGATGGCGACCAGGCGGTTGGGTGATGTGCGCATGAGCGCCTCCGTTCTGCACGGTGATTCCGTGTCGTTGGGTGTTTCGGAGGCTAACGCTCATTGGATTGAAAGCTGAGGGGATTGCGTTCGACCGTGAGACCCGACAATATGTGCGCCCTGACGGCCCGATTCCACCCCGCGGAGTAGGTTGACATCGTGTCGCTCGCTCCCCGTGTCGCCGTTGTGATCCCGTGTCGCGACGACGCGGAGTTTCTCGAGGCGTGCCTGGTGGCCCTCGCCGCGCAGGATCGTCCCGCCGATCGTGTGATCGTGATCGACAACGGATCGACGGATGCTTCCGCGGCTGTCGCCCGCGCGCACGGTGCCGAGGTGTTCGTGGAAGATGTCGTGGGCATCTGGCCGGCGGCGGCGCGCGGCTATGACGAAGCCGTGCTGGATTGCGACATCATCGCCCGGGTGGACGCGGATTCGCGGCCGCACCCGGACTGGATCTCACGGATCGTCCGGGCGTTCGTGGCCGATCCTGCGCTCGGTGCCCTGACGGGTTCGGCGGAGTTTTACGGGGCGGGTCCGGTCGTGCGGTATCTCGGGGCGAAGTGGTACATCGGCGGCATGTACTTCTGGGTTACGCCGTGGCTCGGGCATCCGCCGGTCTTCGGCTCGAACTTCGCGATGCGCAGGGCGCTGTGGGTGCGGGTGCGCGACGAGGTCGACCGTGCAAACGCCGCCATTCACGATGATCTGGACCTGTCGATCCACCTGCGCCGTGCGGACGGCGTTCGATACGACCCGACGCTGCGGATGCCTGTCTCCGCGCGCCCGTTCGCGACGCACGGTGCCCTGTGGCGACGTGTCGGGCGCGTGATTCCGACGTTCGCCGCGAGTTGGCCCGTTGGTGCGGCCTGGCGACGCGAGCGTCCGACCCTCGAGCGGCAGGACACCCGGGGCGAGAATCGGGCCGAGGTTCTCGACGAGGGTGACGAGTGGGCTCCGGGCTTCGGTCGTTGAGCTCCCGCGAACCTCAGGTTCGGCTCAGGATCGCGCTATTCCTGAAGACTTTCTCGGCCAAGCGGCGAAGAGGATATCGAGCATGAACAGGGATTTCTTTTCTCCTCCCGCACACATCTTCTCCACAGTCGCACAATCCTGGCTTGACTTGAACATGAGAACTGTCTCATGATCTTGAACGGGGAAGGGATCGCTTGACGGTCCCACACACCTGGCTTTGGGGGCCGGGGGTATCTGGGGATTTTTCTGGAGCTCCTTCCGTCGTTGAAGTCGAGTCGTAGGAAATTCCACTGGGGGAAACGGGCATGCGTGCATCCATTGATCGCGCCGTCGGCTGGGGCCAATGGGGTGCGGTCGTCGTGACGGCGGGGAGCCGTTTCGACACGCACGCCGGCTCGCGTACCGCAGTCGGATAAGACCGATCCGCGCGCTGCGCGGGTTGGACAAGACGTCTGGCGAAAGCCGGACGGCTGGGGAAATGCAAGCTCGCACTGGGGAGGGTGAGCGCACATGGGGATGATGCGAGATGGCTGGTGGGGACCGGCCAAGACTGAAGCGGGCTTTAGCCTCGTCGAGGTCGTCATCGCGATGTTGCTGCTGATGGTGATCTCCTTGGCGGTTCTTCCGCTGATGATCACCGCCACGCAGTCGAGCGTGAGTAACCGGGAGATGGCGAAGGCGAATGCCTACGCCAGCTCCACCGTCGCGGCGCTGCGGGCGCAGTTTCCCGATTCCACGACGGCGACGTCGTGCGGATCGGTGAGAGCTGTCACCGGGGAAGCTGACGCCGAGACCGGCCTCACCTCGACGATCACCTTTCCGGGTGGGTGTCCGGCGCAGTACCCGGGAACGGTGACCGTTCAGGTCTCCGTCGCCCGTACCACTGCGCCGGGCACACCGCTCGGAACGGTCTCCACGCGAATCCTGGTGGGCAAAGCATGACGCCCCGGGGAACGAAACTTTTCGGCACGACGGGGCAGAGCTCCGGTGTCCGGGGCGATGAGGCGGGAATGTCTCTCGTTGAACTCATCATCTACGGCGCGATCACCGCGCTCTTGCTCAGTGTCCTCGCGACACTCTTCGCCTCGAGCCTGAGCGCCGAGGCCCAGACGCGTGACCGCGATACCGCGACGGGACGTGCGCAGGTGGTGATGAGTTCGCTGCAGTCGAGCATCCGCAACGCCAGCGACATGCGGGTGGATGGCAATGTCGTCCGTGCCGTTGTCGCGACCGGCACGAGCGGATGGTCGTGTGAGGCGTGGGCGCTGCAGGGCGACCGTTTGCTGTACCGCACGTCGAGCTCGGCGATCGGGTTGCCCGACGCATCCGGTACCGGTTGGTCGACCCTCGCGAGCGGGGTGTCCGCGGCGAAGTCCGGCTCCGCCTTCTCGATGTCGGGCCGCACGCTCGGCGTCTCGCTCACCGTGAAGACCGGCGCCACGAGCGTGCCCGCGGCGGGCAAGGTGCTGGCGCAGGCGAAGCAGAGCGGGACGGCGAAAAAATGCTGGTGAACCGTTCGCGCTCCGCCGGCGAGCAGCGCCGAGCCTCCGATGACACCGGGTCCGCAATCGTCTCGGTGTTGATCGTCATGATTCTGCTGAGCCTGATGGGCTTGACCGCCGCCGCGATCGTCACGAACACGACCGGCTCGGTCGTGCAGACGCGCGGCAGCGTACAGGCGAAGGCCGCAGCGGATGCCGGCATCACCGCGGCACTCGCGCAGGCACGTCGTACGAGCGAATTCTGCTCGCTGTCGCTTTCCGGCTCGCAGCCCAGCTACACGGTGACGAGTTCGTGCGCGTCCAACCAGGTCACCTTCACATCGACCGGCCGCGGTACCGACGGCGGCACGACGAAGACGCAGGCCGTCTACGCCTACACGCCCGCGAAGGACGTGGGCATGGGCGCCGATCTCACGTTTTTCAACAGCGCCACCTTCACGTATGAGGTGAAGACGGTCAGCCCGGGCAACGCGCTCACCATCAACATCCCGAAGGGCGACTTCACCTGCCAGGTACCGATCGTGGCATCCATTCGTGTGCAGGGTTCGTTCATCACGAAGGGCTCGTGTGACGTCGCGGGATCGGTGACGGCCGGCGGTTCGGTCGAGATGACGAACGGCAGCGACACGGTCCGCGGCAATCTGAGCGCCGCCGGAACCGACAAGAGTCTCGTGCGCGGTTCGGTCGGCGGGGCGCTGACGGTCGGCGGATCGCTCGAATTCGGCTGGGAACAGAAGATCATCGGCGGCAATGTGCAGGCCACGGGCGACGTCAAGCTCGGAAGCCAGCGGCTTTCGAAGGCACTGACGTTCCCCGCGGGAAAGAAGTTCGAGCAGAATGACGGCATCGTGTCGGGCACGATCTCGCGTCCCGCCGCGGTGGCAGCCCCGGCGGCCCCGTCGTTCGATGCCTGGTTCGACTACGCATATAAGTCCTCGGACTGGCCGGGCTACTCGATCATCACGCTGACCGCTGCCGGCACCGGTCCGGGCACGTGCAATTACTTCAACGCACACCCGGCAACGGGATGGACGAGCCTGTCGTCGCTCACGACACCCACCGTGTTGGATGCGCGCGCCTGCTCGAACCTCAGCGCGAACAGCGGCACCGATCCCGTGGTCACGCTGAAGACCGACCTGGTGATGCTGGCGAAGAGCTACGACCTGACGATGCTCACGATGACCGCCTCGTCGGGCACGAAACCGAAGCTGCGGGTCATCGTCGAAGACACGACGAAGGACGCCAAGCCCTCGTGCACGAACGGCGCGGGCAGCATCAACATCAACGGCACCTCGATGGCGTCGGGCATCACGGCGCTCGCCTACACACCCTGCACGGTCGACGTGCACGGCATCGGCGGTCGCGACAAGTGGAACGGCAGCCTCTACTCGGGCGTGTTCTCGTACGGCGGCCTGGTCACGTTCTCGAGTTCACCGATCTCGCTGCCCGGAATCACGGGTGGTCTGCCGGTGCTCGGCGATCTGGTTTCACAGCGAGACATCCGCTAGCGGATGAGAACGGCGCCACTCGGCGCACCGGCGATGGGGGTCGTCGGACGAAGAGAAAGCGATCTGGGGGAGTAATCATGGCAAAGACAGTCATCGGGCTGGAGATCACGGAAGAGAGCGTGCGCGCGGTCGAGGTGACCGCCGGGCGCCGTCCGGTGCTCGTCGCAAGCGGCGAGGTCGCGCTGCCCGCGGGCGTCGCGAAAGACTCCGAAGTGCTCGATCCGGATGCCGTGGCCCTGGCTTTGCGCCAACTGTGGACGCGCGCGGGGTTCCAGAGCCGCCGCGTGGTGCTGGGTATCGGCAGCCGGCGCGTACTCGTGCGCGAGTTCACCACAAAGGCGTTGCGCCCCGACCTGCTGAAGCAGTCCCTGCCGTTCCAGGTGCAGGATCTGCTGCCCGTTCCGGCCGAGCAGGCCGTGCTCGACTTTCTCCCCATCGCCGAGGTAGACGGACAGGTCAGCGGGTTGCTCGTCGCCGCCGTCTCCGAGACGGTCGAGGCGCTTCTGAAGACTCTCGAAAAGGCCAAGCTGCGCGCGGATGCTGTCGATTTCGCGCCGTTCGGATTGGCTCGAGCCGCGGGATCGTTCGCGGCGCCGGGTGAGACCGTCGCCATGGTTCACGTCGGTGACCACACGAGCTACGTGGTGATCGTCCGCGACGGAGTGCCGCTGTTCGTCCGCATCCTGCCCATCGACATCCCGACGGCAAACAGCGTGGCCCGCGAGGGCGCGAGCGATCGCGCAGCCACCGCCGACGTGGACGCCGCACTCGCCGAGATCTTCGAGACGGTTCCCGCGGGTGCACGAGTGCGGCTCGGAGCGGGTTCGGATGACCACTCGCATCCTCCGATCCCCTTCGCCGCAACGGATCTCGCCGCCCGGGTGCGCAGTACGCTCTCGTTCCACGCGGGTCGGGACGACGCTCCGGCGATCGATCGTGTGCTGCTCAGCGGCGCGGGGGCGGTGTCGGAGGGGGTCATCGATGCGCTGGACACCGCACTCGACGTGGACGTCGTCCTGGTGTCGGCTGCCGATGCGATCACGACCGACGTCGTGCAGATGCCGGAGGGCGACGCCGGTCGCGACTTCGTGAGCACCCTCGGGCTCGTGATCGGGGCGGAGGCCGCGTGAGGGCCTTTCCCGACAAGTTCACGCGACGGGCGGGGATCGTCATGATCGTCGCTCTTGCGCTCGCTGCCGCCGTCACGGTGGCCCTGCCTCTCGTGCTTCGCGCGGTGGGCTGAGAAAGAGAATTCGGTCGCCCGGACATCCCCCCACCCCCCTTGTCTGCAAGTGACCGAATGGCCGCCCCCGGGTTTCGATACGTCGATTCCCGGGGGCGTTTCCCTTCTCGTGAAAATGAGCTGTCTCTCATCTTGAGGTGAGAAGGCTCTCATGTTTCCAACACGTTTCGAGATCATGAGAATTGGATCCATCTGGACATACTGATCTTGGCATGTCTGATGACTGAAGCGAGTGTTGGATATACCGAATATTTATGTCGTTTGAACAGGTATTTATTAAGACCGTCAGCAAGCGTTCGTTTCCCGAGTCGCGAGCGATGGAGCCAGACCTGAGTGAGTCTTGAGCAAAAAAAGCGCCAAAGCCGATATATGCGTCTTGACTGAAGATGAGAAGTCCCTCATGATTCAGGACGGGGGATGGATGCATTCAGGTGCATCCGCCAAATGAGGCCGGGGCGGGCAGAGACCCTGACGGAGGGTTTGCCCGCCTCGACCGGCCCTGAAATGTCCACTGCAAGGGGAGAGAGAAAGAAATGCGAGCAATGATCAAGAACTACATCCAGGCCGAGCGCGAGCGACGCGAAGAGAACGGCGAAAAGGGCTTCTCGCTCATCGAGCTCATCATCGTCGTCGTGATCCTCGGCATCCTCGCCGCGATCGCCATCCCGGTCTTCCTCGGAATTCAGGGCCAGGCAGAGCAGAGCGCGGTAGAGGCTAAAGCAGCCAACGCTGCTTCTCAGCTTGCTGCGGCCACCGCCCAAAGCGCGACCGGCGCGGTCCCCGCTGTAACCACACTTACCAATCTGGATGACGGCGTCACCTTCGTAAACCCCGGGACGACCCTGGAGACGATCTGTGTGACGGCGACGAGCACTTCCGACGCCACGAAGACGGCTAGCGCAGGCCCCGGCTGCTCGTAACGTCAGCATCGAACGTGGGTGCGGGGCGTCGCTGACGCTCCGCACCCACGTCGTCAGTTCTGAGGATGTGGGAGAGACATGCCTCGTAAGAATCAAGATGACAGCGGCTTCAGCCTCGTCGAGCTCGTCATCGCGATGTTCGTGTTGGCGGTGCTCTCGCTGGCAGTGCTGCCGCTCCTCGTCGGCACCACGGACGTCAGTGCGCGAAACCGCGATTCGCTGGCGGCGACCGGGTTCGCCAATGACCTGCTCGCCACGGTCCAGCAGGACTACCCGGCGACCCCGGGCGACGTCACCACCAGCTGCCTCGCGCTGCGCGCCCTGCAGACCGCTCCGCCGGTCCTCGATCCGGCGAGCGGTTCGGAAGCGAGCCTGACCGTCGGCGCCTGCCCTGCGGTGTTCCCCGCTTCCGTTCCCGTGACTGTCACCGTGTCACAGGGTGGCGAGGTCGTCACCGCCGTCACGACCCGGGTCCGGGTGGGCGCGGCATGATCTCTCGATCCGTCAGGGACGACGCCGGCATCTCGCTCGTCGAACTCATCATCATCGTCGCAGTGCTGAGCGTTCTCGTCTCGCTCTTCGCCGTCACCTTCGTCACAGGCCTGACCACCCAGCAACAGACCGCCGAACGCAGCGCGGCCACGGCGCAACTGAACGCGGCGACCACGTCGATCACCGAGTCGGTGCGGGCGTCGGCCGACGCGAGGGTGTCCGCCTCGGGGCAGCGATTGGACGCAAAGGTGCTGCTCACGGACGGCGGCACCTGGGAGTGTCGCGCCTGGCAACTGCAATCCGGTGAGTTGCTTTACAGCGCGGGCACCACCGCGCTGCCGAGCGCCGACGCGTCATGGGCGTCGCTCACCTCGGGCGTTGAGGGAAACCTGAGCGCCGCCGCCGCCTTTGAAGAGAGCGGGACGAGGATCTCGCTCGGCCTGGAGATCACGCGAGGCGAAGTGAAGGTCGCCGTCACCGACGGCGCCCTCTCGCAGGTCATCTCGGCGGGGGGCCCGGCATGCTGGTGAACCCTCCGCCCGCCTACGCGCGCACACCGCGGCATGATGACGCCGGATCCGCCCTGGTCTCGGTGCTCATCATCATGCTTGTGTTGACCATCGGGGGACTCGCCGTGAGCACCGTTGTGGTCAGCAACACGGGCATGCTCGCGAGTTCGAGCGACCGCACGAAGGCCCAAGCCACGGTCGATGCCGCGATCGCGGCTCAGACGAGCCGCCTCGAAACGGGAGAGCTGCCGTGCGACGCAGCCTCAGCCAGTGACCACGTCGATGGCGCGGGCAGTCCCACGTACGACTACACCCTCGTCTGCGGCGACGGCCTCGCCACGCTCAGCGCGACTGCGCGGGTGGGCAACGCCGAGGTCGCCCGACAGGCCATCTTCAGCGTCTCGGGCGGATCTAAGCCGCCGACCGCGGGCGGACCGGGATTGTTCTACACCTATGGTCTGAACACGCGCCTGAACTCGTATGTCTTCGACGACGTCAACAGCGAGGTCGGCATCGACGAGTTCGTCGGCTCCGCCGGCGTGTACGCGTCGGCGGGCAAGATCGAGTGCGGTTGGGGCTCCGTTTTCCCGGGAGATGTGTACACCAAGGTTGGCGACCTGCAGATCGACTCGGGCTGCCTGGTTCAGGGCAACGCGTACATCGGCGGCACGGCCAACATCAACGGCGGCACGGTCGAAGGCAGCCTGGTCGCGCCCAAGAACGCCAATCACAACATCGCCGGAACCGTCGGCAAGGCCAGCGGCACCGAGGGCAACCTCTTCCTCGGCGGCACCCTCACTCTCAACAGCGGGACGGTGTACGGCAGCGTGAGCGCGTCAGGTTCCGGGGCTAGCACACTCGGCAGCGGGACCATCTACAAGAACTTCCGCTACGTGGGCAGCTACGGCATCTGGGGCACCCCGGCGAAGACGATCGTGAAGGGAACGATCCTGAAGGACACCGCGCTGGCCGCACCGACCCTTCCGGAGATCCCCGATTGGCAGGACGTGACGTTCACCCCGGTCAACGCGACCACGCCGCCGGCGGCGTGGGCCGAAGAGGGATACAAGCTGACCACCGTCACGGGCGACGCCTGTGCGAAGTGGTCCGGCAACTCGGCCGATGTCACGTCGGTCGCGGGCGCGCTGACGAGCAAGATGATCTTCGACATCCGAGCGTGCACCGGAAACTTCGACACCAACGCCGGCGACGCGAAAAAAGACGTCAAGATCAATAGGGACATCGCGATCATCGCGAACCGGTGGTTCCTGTCGGGTACGAAGTTCTCGAGCGCAGACGGGAATCCCCACACGATCTTTCTGATCACGCCGGATGGCAATCCCGCCGCCGCCGGTCCGCAGTGCACGAGTCCCGCGACCGACTCGCAGCAGCTCAATGACTCGACGGTCGAGTCGAAGATCGCGGTGTACATCTATACCCCGTGCCTGATGAAGTTCAACAGTGGCACCGCGACCTTCAAGGGTCAGGTCTACTCGGGGCAGCTGTCGTTCGGCGGCGGCGTGAAGGTTGCCTTCGCGCCGCGGAACATCCCGGGCTACGACTTCGGAAAAGACATCGAGCCCTGGCCGGGTGGCGGGGGCGGAGGCAGTTCTGACCTGATCTTCGCACTGCTCTCCACCCACGACATCGGGGTGGCGCCATGACCGCACTCACCCCCGCCGCGCTGGGCCTGGTCGTCGCATTCGCGGCCATCTTCGGCCTCGTCATTGGCTCGTTCCTGAACGTCGTCGTCTACCGCGTGCCCGCGGGCATTCCGCTCACCCGCGAGAGCCGCTGCCCGAACTGCGACGCGCCGGTCCGGCCGTGGCAGAACGTGCCGGTACTGTCGTGGGTTGGTCTGCGCGGACGCTGCGCGTCGTGCCGCACACCCATCTCACCCCGGTATCCGCTCGTAGAAATGCTCACCGCGCTGGTCTTCGCGGGCGTGGCGTGGTACTTCGCCGCCCCGGCGATGGCAGACTCCGCCGGCGCACCGCCCGCCGCGGTGGTCGTCGCAGTCGCCTACCTTTACTTCGCGGCGATCAGTGTTGCGCTCGCCCTCATCGACCTCGACACCCGCCGGCTGCCCAATGCGATCGTGCTGCCGAGCTACGTCGTGTCGCTGGTCCTGCTCGCGCTGGCCTGCGTGCTCGGCGCCGACTGGGGGGCCCTCCTGCGGGCCGTCATCGCGATGGCGGTGCTGTTCGCCTTCTACGCCATCCTGCGGGCGATCCGCCCCGACGGCATGGGCGGCGGCGACGTCAAACTCGCCGGCCTCATCGGCATCCAGCTCGGCTGGCTCGGCTGGGGGAGCGTCGTCGTCGGAGCGTTCGCGGCCTTCCTCCTCGGCGGCGTGTTCGGTGTCGTCCTGCTGCTCGCGCGCCGCGCCGGCCGCCGCACGGCGATCCCCTTCGGACCGTGGATGCTCGTCGGCGCCTGGGTCGGAATCGTGGCGGGCGAACACATCGCCCGCTGGTACCTACAGCTCTTCATCGGCGCATGAGCGCCAAGCCAGCCCGTCCCGGGCGGATCCATATGGAAAGGGAGGACCGACGATGACCAAGACCATCGTGGGACTCGAGATCACCGAGCAGAGTGTGCGCGCGGTCGAGGTGAGCGGCGGGCGGACGCCCACGCTCCTCGCAGCGGGCGAGGTGCCGCTGCCGCCGGGTGCCGCGCGGGATTCCGAAGTGCTGGATCCGGACGCGGTGGCCGTCGCGATCCGTCAGCTCTGGAGCCGCGCGGGCATCAGCGGCAAGCGCGTCGTGCTCGGCATCGGCAGCCGGCGGGTGCTCGTCCGCGAGTACTCGACCCAGGCGATGAAGCCCGAGCTGCTGCGTCAGTCGCTGCCGTTCCAGGTGCAAGACCTGCTGCCGGTCCCCGTCTCGCAGGCGGTGCTCGACTTCTATCCGTACGCCGAGCAAGACGGGCAGGTTCAGGGTCTCCTCGTCGCCGCCGTCGCGGAGACGATCGAGACGCTCATCGCGACGCTCGCCAAGGCGAAACTGTCGGTGGATGTCGTCGACCTCGTGCCGTTCGGGCTTGCGCGCGTCTCATCCCGTATCGGGCGGCCCGGCGAGGCGACAGCGATGGTGCACATCGGGGACCACACGAGCTATGTCGTCGTCTCGGTCGACGGAGTGCCGCGGTTCGTGCGCATCATCCCGCTCGACATCCCCACCGCCGCGGTACGCGCTCGCGCCCACTCGGCAACCCTTCTGGAGGTCGTGCCGACCGAGCCCGAACTGGCGCTCGCGGGGGCGGGAATGGCCACCGCGCCCGGGGCCGTCCGCGGAAGGTCTATGCTCCGCGCGCAGGCGGAAGCGGCACCCGCGGTCGCGGACTTCGCGGCGCGAGTCCGCAGCACACTGGCGTTCTACCGCGGCAGGCCCGGGGCGACGCGCATCACAACCGTATGCGTGAGCGGCGCGGGTCTGGCAGCCGAGGGGATGCGTGGAGAGCTCGCGAGAGTGCTCGACGTCGCGCCGCAGGCGGTCACGGCACACGCGATCCTCGCAATGAGCGGCACGGGCGACCCTTCGACGGATCTCGACCTCAACCTGGTCTCGACGATCGGGCTGACCCTCGGAGAGGTGAACCGATGAAGCGTCTTTTGCCCACCACGGCCTCCGTGGGGATCCCGCGGGTCAACCTCATGCCTCGCGCCGAGACCGAGCGACGCGAGCGCGCCGCCTTGGCGGTCCGGTGGGGCTTCGGTCTGCTGGCGGCTCTGCTCGCCGTCGCGATGCTCGCGGGCGGTGCGTTCTGGCTCAAGTGGAACGCCGACCAGCGGCTCGCCGCCGAACAGCTGCGCACGTCTGCGCTGCTGACCGAGCTCGCCACGCTCTCCGAGGTAAGTCGCGCGATCGCGATGAGCACCGAACTCGAGACATTCCGCGCAAACGCGATGGCATCCGACCTCGTGTGGTCCGACCTCTTCACCTCGCTGGCCGAGGCCCTTCCGTCCGGGGTGGTGGTGACGGGCTTCGACCTCACCGTCGGCGGCGCGCCGACGATACCCGCAGCCTCTGCGGAGACGGCCGAGGGCGACGCCGCTGGTGCGGACGCCGCAGTGGCCGGCGCCGACGCCGACCTCGCGCTCAGCGGAACGCTGGAGCTGCGCAGTCAGACGCCGATCGACGTCGCCCCGGCGGTGCGTGCCCTCCGTGATGTCGCGGGGGTCGTGCAGGTGGACCCGCTGGAGATGACGACTGAGCAGGTCGGCGAAAGCGACGCGACCACCTACATCTACCGACTCCGGACGGCTTTCGACCAGTCGCTTTACACGGGCGCGTACGCCGGGGAGGCCCTCGGATGAACATCCCGAAGCAATTCATGAATCTCATCGGCGGCATCCTGGTGCTCGCCGTCCTGGCGGCCGGCGTGTTGCTGCTGGCACTGCCGTTGTTCGGGCAATCGTCGGCGACCGCGACCGACGCTGACCTGGTGGTGCAGACGAACGCGACGTACGAGACGCAGATCGCCTCGCTCCGCGAGCGCGAGGCCGATATGGACGAGATCGAAGACACCGTCGCCGAGCTGCGTCGCGAGATCCCCGCGGACCCGCGACTCGATGACGTCTTCGAGGTCGTCGCAGCGGCCGCGCAGACGGCCGGTGTGAGCATCCGGACCGTCACGGTCGGCGACACGTCGGCGTGGGCGCCGCGCCCGGCACTGACCTCTGCCTCGGTCCTCACGAGCGCCGAGGCGCCCGCAGGCGAGTCGGCTCCCATCCCCGAGGCCACGACCGACGGCACCCTGCCCGCGGATGCGACGGAAGCCGAACCCACGGATGCGGCACCGGTGGATGATCCACAAACCCAGGTCGCCTTCACGATCACCCTGACGGCTCCGAGCCCGGCGCAGGCCGAGAGATTCATCGACGCGCTGGGGGAGGGCACCCGATTGATCGGGATCGTCCATTCATCGCTGACCTCCAGCACCGACACCTACGACCTGACGGTGAACGCCCTGGCGTTCGTCCGCACCGAGAACTGAGGCCCGCTCATGTCCGACACCTCCGCCTTGGACGCCATCCTCTCCGCCGCGGCGACGGCGCGCGCCTCCGACGTGCACCTGACGTCCGGCCGCCCGGCCCTGATGCGCGTGGACGGGGACCTGGCCCCGATTCCGGGATTCTCCGATCCTCTGTCAGCCGAGTGGGTCGAGCGAGCGGTGCTCTCCATCATGTCGAGCGCTCAGGCCGAGGACTTCGCAACGCACGGCGAGGTCGACCTGTCGTACGCCTCGACGAACCTCGGGCGCTTCCGCGTCAACGTCTTCCGTCAGGTCGGAGCGGTTGCGGTGGCGCTGCGCTTCATCTCCACGCGCGTGTCGTCGCTCGCCGAGCTCGGTGCGCCCGCCATAGCCCGGGACCTCGCGCTGAAGCCGCGCGGTCTCGTCCTGGTGACGGGTCCCACGGGTTCGGGCAAGTCGACGACGCTCACGGCGATGGTCGACATCATCAACAGCACGCTGCCCGCCCACGTCATCACGATCGAGGATCCGATCGAGTTCCAGCACACCAGCCGCACGGCTCTCATCCACCAGCGCGAGATCGGCTCCGACACGGCGTCGTTCTCCGAAGCCCTCCGACGCGTTCTGCGTCAGGACCCCGATGTGATCCTGATCGGCGAGTTGCGGGACGCGGTGTCCGTTTCGACCGCGCTGTCCGCCGCAGAGACGGGGCACCTCGTGCTCTCGACCCTGCACACGCAGAGCGCGGCGAAGAGCATCAACCGCATCGTCGACGTGTTCCCCGCGCACCAGCAGGACCAGGTACGCACCCAGCTCGGCGACACGCTGCAGGGAATCATCAGCCAGTCGCTGCTGCCCCTCGCACAGAGCGAAGGCCGCACGATCGCGACCGAGGTGCTGGTCAACACTCCCGCCGTGGCGAACATGATCCGCGAGAACCAGATCGCCCAGATCTACTCCGCGATGCAAGCAGGCTCGGCACTCGGCATGCACACCTTTGACCAGGACCTCAAGCGTCTCGTTGAGAGCGGCACCATCTCGGAGAAGATCGCGCGGACGTACGCGGCTGACGAACGGACCCTGGACGGCGTGCGGGTGCGCCCGCGCGATCTGGATGCCGAGGCGTGGATGTCGCACGCGGGCGAGCGTCAGCTGTCCGGATGGGGGAACTGACATGCCCGTTATACAGGAGTACAACTACCGCGCGGTCGACGGATCCGGCGGCGCGATCGTCAAGGGCACGATCGAGGCGTCGAGCGAGAACGCGGTCGTCGCGAAGCTGCGCGTCCAAGGACTGACCCCGGTCTCGGTCGTCCCCGTCTCGAAGACTGGCCTGAACCGGGATGTCTCGGTGCCGGGCCTCCGCAAGCGCGTCAAGGTGGCGGAGCTCGCGGTCATGTCCAAGCAGATGGCGGGCCTCATCAACGCCGGGTTGCCGCTCATGCGCACGCTTGCCATCCTGATCGAGCAGACCGAGGGCAAGCAGCTGCAGAGCGCTCTGGTGTCGGTGCACGCCGATGTCGAGTCCGGCTCGTCGCTGTCGACGGCGCTCGCGAAGCATCCGGATGTCTTCCCGCCGCTCATGATCAGCATCGTGCGCGTGGGCGAGACGGGTGGATTCCTCGGTCAGGCGCTGACGTCTATCGCCGAGACCTACAGCAACGAGGCGGAGCTGCAGAACAAGATCCGAACGGCGACGACATACCCGATCGTGGTGCTCGTGATCGCGATCGTCGGCGTGCTCGTGATGGTCACCTTCATCGTGCCGATCTTCAAGAACATGTTCGCGGGAATCGGGTCCGAACTGCCGCTGCCGACGCAGGTGCTCGTCACCCTCTCGGAGAACATGATGTGGCTGCTGCCGCTGTTGGCAGTCGCGGTGATTGCTGCGTGGATCTGGTGGACGCGGAACCGGACGACGGAGCGTGTGCGCAAGGTGGTTGATCCGCTCAAGCTCAAGATGCCCGTGTTCGGTCCGCTCGCGACCAAGATCGCGGTCGCCCGCTTCGCGCGGAACCTGTCGATGATGTTGCAATCGGGTGTGCCCCTCGTGCAGGCACTCTCGATCGTCGGTCAAGCCTCGAACAACTTCGTGATCGAGAGCGCCGTCCGTGACATCCAGGACTCCATCAAGCAGGGGCGCTCATTCGCCGTCCCGCTCACGAAGTCCGGCGTTTTCCCGCCGATGGTCGCTCAGATGGTGTCGGTGGGTGAAGAGTCCGGAACGCTCGCCGAGATGCTCGCCAGCATCGCGGACTTCTACGAGAACGAGGTTCAGACCGCGACCGACCAACTCACCGCGACGATCGAGCCCGTGCTGATCGTCGGCATCGGCGTGCTCATCGGCGGCATGGTCATTTCGCTCTATCTCCCGATCTTCTCGCTGTACGGCGAGCTCGGCCAATCCGGCTGATCAGAGTTCGGCTGCCTGTGTCGCTCTCCCCTTCGCAGAACAGCCGAGCCGCTCCCGGTCGTCGCTACGCGGCGGCCGGGAGCGAACACCCCATGGATCCAGACAACTCCGCCGTCAGATCGAGACGCGCAGAACTTCTTCGATCGTGGTCAGGCCCTGCGTGACCTTGCTCCAGCCGTCGTCCCGCAGCGACGTCATGCCGGATGCGAGAGCCACCTGGCGCATCTCCGTTCCCGTCGCGCGCGCCACGACGAGTTCTTCGAGCTCTTCGGTCAGAACCATCACCTCGTGCAGCGCGATGCGACCGCGGTAGCCGGTGCCTGAGCACGTCGGGCAGCCGTTCGCGCGGAACAGCTCGGGCGGGTCGGTGGGGTCGTGCGGGAACCCGAGCGACGTGAGCACGTCGCTCGTCTCGGTGAGGGGCAGACGGCACTTCGTGCACAGGCGTCGCGCCAGTCGCTGGGCGACGACAGCCGTGAGCGCGGTCGCGACGAGGAACGGCTCGCAACCGATCTCGACGAGTCGCGTCAGAGCGCTCGGCGCGTCGTTCGTGTGCAGGGTCGAGAGCACGAGGTGCCCGGTCAGGGATGCCTCGATCGAGATGACGGCGGTCTCGTGGTCACGGATCTCGCCCACGAGCACGATGTCGGGGTCGCTCCGCAGGATCGATCGGAGGGCGGCGGCGAACGTGAGGCCGGCGCGGTTGTTGACCTGCACCTGGCTGACGCCCGCGATGCGGTACTCCACCGGATCTTCGACCGTGATCGCGTTGACGCGCGGGTTGGCGACGTCGCGCAGCGCAGTATAAAGAGTGGTGGACTTGCCCGATCCGGTCGGGCCCGTGACGAGCACCATGCCGTGCGGGCGATGGATCGCCTTCTCGAACCGGGCGAGGTTGCCCGCCGACATGTTCATGTCGGTCATCGCCATGGATTGCCCGGTGTTGTCGAGGATGCGCATGACGATCTTCTCGCCCCACACGGTCGGCAGGGTCGCCACGCGCAGGTCGATCTGGCGTCCCTCATGGTGCACCGAGAGGCGACCGTCCTGGGGACGGCGACGCTCGGCGATGTCGATCGACGACATGATCTTCAGGCGCGAGATGATGCCGTCCTGAATGCCGCGGTCGGCTCGCTGCATCTCGTGCAGCACACCGTCGATGCGGAACCGGACAGTCAGCTGATGCTCGCCGGGTTCGACGTGGATGTCGCTGGCGCGGTCGTTGATGGCCTGGGCGATCAGCAGGTTGACGAATCGCACAACCGGGGCGTCGACATCCTGATCGTCGAGGGTCTCGGTGAACGACAAAGTTGACGTCTGATTCGTCTCGCCGATCTGCTCGGACAGATCGCTCAACTCTTCGTCGGAGCGCAGGTAGCGCTCGAACGCCTGCCGCAGCGCGTCGGCGGCGACAACCACGGGTTCGACGCGCAGGTCGGTCACGCTCGTCACATCGTCGATCGCGATGATGTCGGTCGGATCGACCATCGCCAGGATCAGCCGGTTTCCCGCACGCTCGAGAGGAAGGATGCGATAGCGGCGGCTGAGCGAACCGGGAACCAGAGCGATCGTCTGCGGATCGAGCACCGCTCCCGATATGTCGACGGCGCGGTGACCGGTGTGTGCGGCGACGGCCTCGGCGAGTTGCCACTCGGTCACGACGCCTTCGTCGACCAGGTGACGCTCGAGTTCGCTGGTGTCCCCGAACCGCGCCACGGCCTCGGTCATCTGGGCTGCGGTGACCGCGCCCGTGAGCACCAACGTCTGATAAATACCGCGCACGTGTGTACACCTCTCCTGCCGCGCTCCATCCTAGATGAGTGAGTCCGTTTGGCTGGGTCGGCGTGGATGCTGTTAATCGCAGGCGGAGGGTGTTAACCCCGGTGTGTGAAAACTGAACTCAACACCCTCCTGATCACACTCTACGTCCACCTCGATGACCGGATCCTGCCCGCGATCGGCTTCACCCGCGATCACCACCCGGGCCGCAAACCCGCCCTCAACGACGCGGAATTGCTCTGCCTGCTGGTCGCGCAACACCTGCTCGGGATCGCGTCGGATCGGAAATGGATCCGATACGCGCACGCTCACCTGAAGGGCATGTTCCCGAACCTGCCCGGCCAGTCCGGGTGGGGCAAACGCGTCCGCCAATCCACCGGGCTTCTCTCTGCGGTGATCACCGAGCTGGCCCGTGACACCCCGTCCTGGGGTGAGATCACCCGGCTGGTGGACTCGACCCCGCTACCGTGCGGGAAATCGCGGGAGACCGTGAAACGCTCAGACCTCGCCGGGCACGCCGACTACGGATACTGCGCATCCCACTCCCGATACTTCTGGGGCTTCCGGCTCTATCTGATCTGCACTCCCGACGGAATGCCCGTGATCTGGGGACTCGCGAGCCCGAAGATCGGTGAACGCGAAGCCACCCAAGCGATGCTCGACCACGACCGACACCTCATCCAGCCTGGACAGGTGATCGTTGGCGACAAAGGCTTCGCTGGGAAGCAGTTCGAGGACTTCGTCACCAACGACCTCGGCGCGCACCTGATCCGCCCCGACCGCAAAGACGAGACCCCCAGGTTCGGGAAACTCGGCAGCATCCGACAATGGGTCGAGTCCGTGTTCGACACCCTCAAAGGCCAACTCACCCTCGAAGACCACGGCGGCAGAACCCCCGCAGGCGTCTACTCCCGCGTCGCCGCAAGACTCCTCGCCCTCGCCGCCGGCATCTGGCACAACTGGCTCACCAACGCCCCCGCCAAACGCTCCCTCATCGCCTACGACCACTGAACCAAACGGACTCACTCATCTAGGGGCGAGGGTGTGCGTGGCCCGGTGCGCGCGACGCCATTGCCACCGCGGCGTCCGGGATCGGTTGGTCGGATGAGTGTGAGCGGATGTCTCGGCTGTCAAGACGCTGCACGGTAGCGTGTGCGCGATTAGCCTGACCTGATGGCCGACACCGAAGCCTCCGCGCAGGCGCCCCGACCACCCATCGCCCGGATCATCGCGTGGGCATTGCAGCGCAAGCCCATCCGCGCATTCCTTCTCTACTCGGAGCACCGCGGACCGATGCTCGCCGACAGCATCACCTACCGCCTGCTGTTCGCGGTCTTCGCGGCCGTCCTGCTCGGGTTCTCGATTGCGGCGCTGTGGCTCTCGGGCGATGCGGTCGCGTGGCAAGCGCTTCTGAACGCGGTCAACTCGGTCATCCCCGGTCTCGTCGGCGAGGACGGGCTGGTCGATCCATCCGACATCCAAGCTCCTGCCGGCCTGAGTCTGACGGGTGTGCTGTCGTCGATCGGTCTGATCGGTGCGGCGATCGGTTCCGTGGGTCAGGTGCGTTCCGCGCTGCGCTCGCTCGCCGATCAGCCCAACGAAGACATCTTCATCGTCTGGGCGCTGCTGCGGAACCTCGCCGTGGCGGTCGGTGTGGGCGTTGCCCTCGTGGTCGCTGCGGGCGTGACATTTTTCGGCACTGCCCTGGTGGATGTCGTCGGTGGATGGTTCGGTTTGCCGGCCGATCATCCGCTGTCCTCCTGGGGAACGTGGCTGCTGTCGGCGGTCGTCGTCTTCGTGCTCGACACGCTGGTCATCGCCGTCATGTTCATCGTGCTGTCCGGCGTCAAGGCGCCGAAGCGAGCACTCTGGACCGGCGCGCTGATCGGCGGATTCGGGCTCGTCGTGCTCCAGCAGTTGTCGGGCCTGTTCGTCGGGGGAGCGCGCGCCAACCCTCTGCTCGCTTCGTTCGCGGCGCTCATCGCCCTGCTGCTCTGGTTCAACCTCTCGAGTCAGGTCATTCTGATTTCTGCGGCCTACGTCCTGACCGGCATCGAGGATGATCGAGATCGCGTGCGCTCGCGATACGGCGCCCCCACCTTCCTCGCGCGGCGCGTCCGGCGCTCGGAGATCGCACTGGAGGCGGCGAAAGCAGAGCTCGACCGAGCCCGCGAAGACGAAAAGAAAGAGCGCGAAGCGGCGCTCGCCGAACCGAAGGGAAAAAAATGAGCGACATCGGCGTCCTCACACCCGCCTACTCGGCCCTAGCGGTCCGTGCCGCGGAGCAGCCCTTATTGGAGGCGGGTGAGCCCCTCATGGCCCGAGCCGCCGCGGCCACAGACGCGTGCGTTCACGACCTGCTCGAGGCATCCGTTGAACCCGCGGGGCCGGTCCTGGTGCTCGCAGGCACGGGCAACAACGGCGGGGACGCGCTCTTCGCGGCGGCCTCGCTCGCGGCCTCGGGCGTGCGCGTGGATCTGCTGCTGACGTCCGACCGCGCGCACAGTGAGGGGCTGGGTGCCGCCCGCCGCGCCGGTACACGGTGCGTCGGTCTCGACGACGTGCGCGCCGGCGCCGCCGGCTATCGCGTGATCGTCGACGGAATTCTGGGGATCGGTACCTCCGCCGCGCCTGCTTTGCGCGGCATTGCTCGCGCCGCCGTCGAGACGCTGATTCCCGCGGTCCGATCGGGCGCCCCCGACCGGCCGCGCGTCGTCGCGGTCGACCTGCCGAGCGGGCTGCACCCCGACGACGGTTCGGCGGACGATGCCGTCCTCCCGGCCGATGTCACCGTGACCTTCGGCGCCCTGAAGGCCGGCCTCGTCCGGGGACGCGGGCCCGAGTTCGCGGGCGCGATCCGGCTCGTCGACCTAGGGCTCGGCCCGGCCCTCGCGCGCGTGCGGCCCGAGCTCGAGACATCCGTGCCCGTCCGCCTCGTGGCCTGACCGCTCGCGGGCCTCAGCGCTCAGCCGCCGTCGTAGCGCTCGGCTTTTCTTGTTCAGTCGCGCGCGTAGCGCTCGACGAAGGTCCGGAGCATCCGTGACGGATGCGACACCGGCGCCGTGCGCACCGCCGCCAGGGTCAGCTCGAGTTCGTGCGCGGCGAAGTATCCGTGGCCCGCGTATGCGTGGATGCGCGTCGTGATGCCGTCGACGTCGAGTTCGGGATGGAACTGCGTTGCGTAGACGTTCTGTCCGACGCGGAAGGCTTGGACGGGACATCCGGCCGAGGATGCCAGGTGCACGGCGTGTGCGGGCAGTCGCGACACCGCCTCTTTGTGTCCGACGAACGCCCCGAACTCTGTCGGTAACCCCGCGAAGAGCGGGTCGCGCGCGCCCTCATCGGTGAGTGTGACCGGCACGACGCTGATCGGCTCACCGAACGTTCTGTCGATCACCGCGCCCTCGTGCGCGCCCAGTGTGCCGATGCCGTAGCAGGCCCCGAAGAACGGGAAGTCGGCCGGAACGACCCGGTCGAGCAGCGTCGCGAATTCCGCCTCGACGCGTTGCTGCACCGGCGATTTCGCTTCGGGCGCGTCCGAAGCGTTGAACGGGCCGCCGCCGACGATGATGCCCGACAGAGAGTCGAGATCCAGAGCGGGCATCGGCCCGGCCTCCAGCCGCACCCGGATCAGATCGCGCTCGTCGAGCCCGGCGGCGCGCAGCATCGCGGCGTACTCCTCGTCCGCGGGCAGGTCCTCGGCCCGCGTGGCGAGCAGCACAAACGGTCGCACGGATTACGAGGCGTACGTGACGAGGCCGAGCTCGACATCCGAGACGAGCTGCGGATGCGTCGGCACGACCCGCACCGTGTAGCCGAACGGACCCGTCACGGCCAGCGGCACGGTGCCCGTGAATATTGTCAGCCCGTCGACCGCGTCGCCGGACGGCGTGAGCGGCACGATCGAGCGCTCGCCCGTGATGGCGTCCTCGGCATCCGTCGTGCCGCACACGAGTTGCACGGCGACATCCGCGGCGGAAAGCCCATCGAGTGCAACCGCGGCGCGCACCTCGAGCACGTCACCCGCCGCCGCCTGCTGGGCGATGCCCGACCCGTCCACGCTCGCGATGTGCACTGACGGCCATGCGGCCCGCACGTGTTCCGTGTACGCCGCGAGCTCACGCGCCAGCGCGAAGTCATCGGCGCGCAGCTCGGTGGCATGCTCGGACGCCGGGGTGTACAGGCGGGCGACGTATTCCCGCACCATCCGGTCGCTCGTCGCCTTCTGTCCGAGCACCTTCATCGTGTGCCGCACCATCCCGAGCCATTCGCTCGGCACACCGTCCGTGCGGTCGAAGAACTTCGGCACCAGCTGGTGCTCGATCAGGTCGTAGAGAGCGGATGCCTCGGCATCGTCTCGCTCGTCGTCCGATCCCGCCGTATCGGCCGTGGGGATCGCCCAGCCGTTCTGCCCGTCGAACCACTCGTCCCACCATCCGTCGAGGATCGACAGGTTGAGCGCTCCGTTGAGCGCCGCCTTCATACCGGACGTTCCGGATGCCTCGAGCGGCCGGATCGGGTTGTTCAGCCACACGTCGCAGCCCGGGAAGAGCGTCTTGGCGAGCGAGATGTCATAGTCGGGCAGGAAGACGATCCGCCCACGCACCTTCGGGTCGCGGCTGAAACGCACGAGCTCCTGGATCATCTGCTTGCCCGAGTCATCCGCGGGGTGTGACTTTCCGGCGACGATGATCTGCACCGGATGCTCGGGGTCGGTCAGGATCCGCGTCAACCGCTCGGGATCCCGCAGCATGAGGGTCAGACGCTTGTAGGTCGGCACGCGACGCGCGAACCCGATCGTGAGTGCCTCGGGATCGAGCACGCCGGCGAGGCCGGTGCGGCTGCGCGCCTCGTCGACCAGCTCGCCCTTCATCGTCGAGCGGGTGTCCCAGAGCTCACGGTCTGAGACGCGCGCGACATCCGTCCAGTCATGGGTCTCGACGTGGGCGTCGCCGAAGGCCCGCTCGCTCAGGCCCTTGAGGGCGGGGTGCAGCCAGGTGGGCGGGTGGACGCCGTTCGTGATCGAGGTGATGGGAACCTCGTCGGTGTCGACGCCCGGCCAGAGCTGACCGAACATTCCGCGGCTGACCTCGCCGTGCAGCAGTGAGACGCCATTCGCGTGCTGGCCGAGGTGTAGGCCGAGCACGGCCATGTTGAACACGCTCGGGTCGCCGCCCGGCCAGCTCTCGAGCCCGAGCGCGAGGGCGCGCTGCGGATCGATGCCGCTGACGACACCGGCGGTCAGGTAGTCGGCGATCAGATCCTTCGGGAATCGGTCGATTCCGGCGGGAACGGGAGTGTGCGTCGTGAACACCGTCGACGCGCGCACCTGCGCCAGGGCCTCGTCGAACGTCAGGCCATCGTGGGTGATGAGCTCGGACATCCGCTCGATGCCCTGCAGTCCCGCGTGGCCCTCGTTCGTGTGATAGACATCGGCCTCGGGCCGGCTGGTGACACGGCACCAGGCGCGCAGGGCGCGAACGCCGCCGATTCCGAGCAGTGCCTCTTGTAGCAAGCGATGCTCGCCACCACCGCCGTAGAGACGGTCGGTGACCCGACGCATCTCTTCCGTGTTCGAGGGCGTCTCGGAGTCAAGCAGCAGGAGAGGCACGCGTCCGATGTCGGCCACCCAGATGCGCGCGTGCAGCACGCGACCGCCGGTGATGTCGAGCGACACCTCGACCGGGGTACCGGCTTCGTCGCGCAGCAGCGTCAGGCCGAGGCCGTGGGGGTCGAGCAGCGGATAGCTCTCGCGCTGCCAGCCGTCGTCGCCGATCGACTGGCGGAAGTACCCCGCGCGGTAGAACAGGCCGATGCCGGTCAGTGGCACGCCGAGGTCCGAGCAGCTCTTGAGGTGATCGCCGGCCAGGATGCCGAGGCCACCCGAATACTGGGGGAGGGAGCCGTCGACCCCGAACTCGGGGGAGAAGTACGCGATGTGCTCGGGCTTCGGGCCCTGGACGCGCTGGAACCACCGCGGCTGCGTCAGATACGCCTCGAGGCGATCGGCCTCTTCCGTGACGCGGTCGACGAAGGCGTCATCGCGGGCGAGGGCGTCCAGGCGCTCCTGCCCCAGCGCCCCGAGCATCCGGGCCGGGTTCTCTCCGACCTTCGCCCAGACCGCGGGATCCATGGACTCGAAGAGGGCGTGCGTGGCGCGACTCCACGACCAACGCCAGTTGGCGGCGAGCGTGTCGAGTGCCGCGATGCTTTCGGCGAGGACGGGTCGGACCGTGAACGTGCGAATGGCCTTCATGCGACTGATCATAGGCGTCTCATCTGACGTGATCCGACCGCGGCGAACGGGGTCCTGTCGTACCCGCGGGGTAGGGTCGAAGAAGGAGGAATTATGTCTATTGCACGACTTTCCGGAGGGCCGCTCGACGGCCAGGTGGTACCCCTCGAAGATGCCGACGACGACTCGCTCGTCCTGCCCTACAGCGAGGGTCAGATCGTCTACCGCCGTCAGGGCGAGCTCGAGCAGACCGGCGAATCGGATGGCCCCACGCAGGCCACGTTCGTTTACGTCGAAGAGACGCAAGAGATCAGGCCGAGCGACGAGTGAGCCGACGCGCTCGATCGAGGTCGAGCGCAAATACGACGTGAGCGAGGCCACCCGGTTGCCGGATCTGGCCTCGCTTCCGGGTGTGGCCGGTGTCTGGCCGCCCGAGTTACGGCCGCTGGATGCGATCTATTTCGATACGGCAGAGCTCTCTCTGGCGCGCCGGGCTGTGGCGCTGCGGCGCCGGACGGGTGGTCCCGATGAGGGGTGGCACGTCAAGTCCAGCGCCACCGATGGTCGCCACGAGTGGGGATGGCCGCTGGGCGAGGCTCTGCCGTCCGATCCGCTCGCGGTGGCTGTGCCCACCGATGTTCGCTCGTCGGTGACCGAATGGTGCGGTGACGATGAACTACGCCCCATCGCGCGCGTCCGGAACCAACGGCACGCGATCCTGCTTCAGGATGCCTCGGGCGCCGTCATCGCCGAGTTCGTCGACGACCACGTCCAGGCCACAGACCTCCAGACGGGTGCCGCGACGAACTGGCGCGAATGGGAGGTCGAGCTCGGCCCCGCCGCGCCCGCGGATGAGCGTGGCCGCGCCGATTTCTTCGCGGCGGTCGATGCCGCCGTCGCCGCCGTCGGGGGAGTGCCCGCGGCATCCGGTTCGAAGCTGCACCGCGCCCTCGGCCGCCCCGGTCGTTGAGCGAGGAGCGAAGCGACGAGACGAAACGCTCAAACGTACGCGTCCGTTGGTTTCGACTCGCTTCGCTCGCTCAACCTGAGCCGCAAAGGACTCAACGCGCTCTGCGCGCGCATTGAGTCCTTTCGGCTCACATATTGATCATGTGGCCGGCGAGGCCGTGGAAGGCCTCTTGCACGGCCTCCGACAGCGTCGGGTGGGTGTGGACGTTGCGCGCGGCCTCGAGCGCGGTCAGATCCCACTTCTGGGCCAGCGTCAGCTCCGGCAGCAGCTCCGACACGTCGGGGCCGATCAGGTGGCCGCCGATCAGCTCGAGGTGCTCGGCATCGGCGATGAGCTTGACGAACCCGATCGGCTCGCCGAGGCCATTGGCCTTGCCGTTCGCCGAGAAGGGGAACTTGGCGACCTTGACGTCGTAGCCCGCGTCGCGTGCCTGCTGCTCGGTCAGACCGAACGAGGCGACCTGCGGCGAGCAGAACGTCGCGCGCGGCATCATACGGTAGTCGCCCAGCGCCATCGTCTCGGCCTTGCCGATCGTCTCGGCCGCGACGACGCCCTGTGCCTCGGCGACATGCGCGAGCTGCAGCTTGGCGGTCACGTCACCGATCGCGTAGATGTGGGGGACGTTCGTGTGCATGAAGTCGTCGATCTCGATCGCGCCGCGGTCGGTGAGCTTCACGCCCGTGTTCTCGAGCCCATAGCCCTCGACGTTCGCCGCGAACCCGATCGACATCATGACCTTGTCGGTGTCGATCGACTGCGTCTCGCCGCCGCTGTTGGGCGTGTAGGTCACGGTCACGTGGTCACCGTGATCCGTCACCGACTCGACCTTGGTCGAGGTCAGGATGTCGACGCCGTACTTCTTGTACTGACGGGCGATCTCCTTCGAGACATCCGCGTCCTCATTCGGCAGAGCGCGGTCGAGGAACTCGATGATCGTGACCTTGACGCCGAAGTTCGTCATGATGAAAGCGAACTCCATGCCGATCGCGCCGGCGCCGACGATCACGATGGACTTCGGCAGGCCCCGCGTCATGATCTGCTCTTCGTACGTCACGACGTTCTCGCTCAGCTCGACGCCGGGCAGGAGGCGGACCTTCGCGCCGGTCGAGATGATCGCGTTGTCGAATGTCAGCCGCTCGGTCTGACCGTCGGCCTTGGCGACATCGATCGTGTTCGCGTCGACGAATGAACCGCGGCCCTCGTACTCGGTGACCTTGTTCTTCTTCATCAAGAAGTGGATGCCCTTGACATGGGTGTCTGCGACCTTGCGGCTGCGGTCCCACGCGGTGCCGAAGTCGAAGTGCGCGTCTCCCGAGATGCCGAACTGCTCGGCCTGGTGGGTGAAAACGTGGGCGAGGTCCGCGTTGCGCAGCAGGGCCTTGGAAGGGATGCAGCCGACGTTCAGGCAGACACCGCCCCAGTACTTCTGCTCGATGATGGCCACCGAGAGACCGAGCTGAGCGCTTCGCACGGCCGCGACATATCCGCCGGGGCCAGCACCGAGAATGACGACGTCGTAGTGAGGCATACCTTCAAGCCTAGACCCCGCGCGAGGCTCCCGCGCCGGGGTCGGAGGCTGTTCCGCGACCGCTTAGACGTCGTTGTTTCGGCCGCGGGCGCGGGCCATCAGGATGGCGACGAGAGCGCCGCCGAGACCGACCGCGACGATGCCGATGATGATCCAGATCAGGGTGAGATCGAAGCCTCCGGAATCCGCTTCGGCATCCGTTGCGTCGCCCGCGTCGGCGTCGGTCGTCGTGGCGATATCGGCGGGCACGGATGTCTCGCCGACCGAGAAGGCCAGCTCGCCCGAGATGGGGTGACCGTCACTGGAGACGATGCGCCAGACGACCGTATAGGTGCCGCGTTCGTCGGTTCCGGACAACTCCTGGATCACGCCGTTTCGGTCGAGGATCGGATCGCCCTGCTGGATCTCGGCTCCCGAAGGATCGACAACGAGAACCTCGGTCGCGCCCGCACCCTCGAGCGGATTCGCGCTGAACCGCAGGTCGATCTCGCTCGGGCCGGTCTCGACGATCTCGCCGTCGTCGGGGGTACTGCCGATCAGCTCGTCGTGAGCGAAGGCGGTGGAAGGCGCGGCGACGAAGAATCCGCACAGCACGACCAACAGGGCGGCAAGGCCGGAATGGCGCACGGTGAGCTGGCGTCGACGCGGCCCAGAATCCATGCTCCGAGACTAAACCGAGGGTCTCCGAGCGTCCACCGATGGGCTGCGCGCGACCGCATCGAGAAAGCGTGGCCCGTCACGCGTGGATCCGATCGGCTAGTCTGGACCGCGAGGAGGACAGCGTGTCAGAACAGCAAGACCAGGCGCCCCCGGCCATGCGCCGCGAGGCAGAGTCGGCGCATTCCACGCCCGATACGACCCAGACGTTCGGTCACGATTCCGACCTCTCGTTCGTCCCGTTCGGTTCCGACCTCTCACAGGCCGAACTCGACGCCATTTCAGCTCTCCCCGCTCGAGCGGCTCTGCTGCTGGTGCGGTCCGGTCCGACGGCGGGTGCGCGGTACCTGCTCGACTCCGAGGTCGCCACGGTGGGCCGTCACCCCGAGGCCGACATCTTCTTCGATGACGTGACCGTCTCTCGTCGTCACGCGGAGATCACGCGACGTCCCGAAGGATTCGAGCTCGTCGATCAGCGGTCGCTGAACGGCAGCTATGTCGATGGCGAACGCGTTGATCGCGCCCTGCTCGTCAATGGCGCCGAGGTGCGGATCGGAAAGTTCCGTCTGACCTTCTTCATCTCTCCGGTCGATCTGCCGCTGCCGGCGGACGGCTGATGCCCACGGCTGTTTCTCGAAACTCTGCGGCGGGCGCGGGCCTGCTCAGTATCGGGCAGGTGCTGGCCCGGCTCACGCCGGAGTTTCCCACCCTCACGGCCTCGAAGCTCCGCTTTCTCGAGGTTCAGGGCATTGTCACGCCGACCCGCACCGAGTCCGGTTACCGCAAGTTCTCTCCCGCGGACGTCGACCGGCTTCGGCTGGCACTCCAATTGCAGCGCGACCACTACCTGCCCCTGGGCGTCATCCGCGAATATCTCAGCGACCTCGACGCCGGACGCGACCCCAGTCACCCGGGTCAGCAGCCGCCGCCCACGATCCACCCGCAGGGGCGTCGCTACCGTCGGGATGAACTGTTGCGCGCTGCCGGCGCGACACCGCAGCTTTTCAATGAGGCCGTGTCGTCGGGCATCCTTCCGGCCGCCGAGTCGTTCGGCGATCAGAGCGTCTCGTTGTTGCGAGCGATCGTTTCGCTCGACAGCCACGGCATCGAGCCCCGCCACCTGCGGACGATTCGGCAGAGCGCCGAACGCGACGTCTCGTTGATCGAGCAGGCGCTGGCCCCGCTCACGCACCGCGCCGACGCGCCCTCGCGTGCACGGGCGAACGAGGTGGGCCCCGAGCTCGCACGTCGCCTCGATGAGGTGCGCGCCATCTTCGTTCGTTCCGCGCTCACGCGGTTGCTTCCGTGATCGTTTCGAGCTTCACATCGGGTCGTCCGGCGTGTCGCGGCGGATGTCGTTGCTCGGTGACGACGGGTGTCCTAGCGTGGGGGATGAGTCGCGAACCTGCGTCTCGGAACCCGGCGAGGAGGACGCGATGAACGCTGGCGAGCTCGCCGACGAGAAGCGTTTCGACTCGGACCTTTTGTTCACGGACGGGCTTCCGGCAATGGACGACGAGGTCGGCTACAAGGGCGCCGTCGCCGCCCGTGCAGCGGGAATCACGTACCGGCAGCTCGACTACTGGGCTCGCACCGAACTGGTCGAGCCGACCGTTCGTGGCGCGAGCGGCTCGGGATCACAGCGGCTCTACGGTTTCCGCGACATCCTGGTGCTCAAGCTCGTCAAGCGTCTCCTCGACACCGGAATCTCTTTGCAGCAGATCCGCACCGCGGTTGATCAGCTTCGCGCCGCGGGCATTCGCGATCTCGCGGGTACGACACTCATGAGCGACGGAGCATCCGTCTATCTCTGCACGTCCAACGACGAGGTCATCGACCTGGTCAGTCGTGGACAAGGCGTGTTCGGTATTGCCGTCGGCAAGGTGCTGCGTGAGGTGGAGTCGACGCTCGTCGAGTTCGGCCCGCAGACGGTCGACACGATCGACGAGCTGGCCGCTCGCCGCTCGGCCCGCACCGCCTGACCAGAACCCCTTCCGGTTAGCACGGAGCACTGTTCGCCGCGCGAGGTGATGCGCTGTCGCCCTGTCCGACGATGTCCCACTTTCGCCCTGTCCGACGATGTCCCACTTTTGTTCGGTATGGAGTGCGTCGCGGGGGGCCGTGCTGATGGTTGTCCCATTTTCGCTCGGTATAGGCGCGAATTACCGGCGAAAAATGGGACGCAGAAGCGCGAAAGTGGGACACACAGCGGACGGGAGAGGACGTTGGGTCGGAGCGCCGGGGCTACCGTCTGCGGTGCAGTGCGTCGAACTCAGATGCGGGCTTCGCCCGGGACCGGGCTAGATGCGGGCGTCGCCGGGGACCGGGATGCGGCCCGTGCGCATGACGCGGTCGAGCAGTGCGTCGAAGTCGGCCGCGAGCTCCTGAGCGGAATCACCGGGCCAGATGTGCAGCGGCTTCGCCGCGCCCTGCGCCTGCTGGAGCGACGTGCGCTCGGGCAGTTGGGGTGACAGGACGAGGGGGCCGAACATATCGCGCAGCTCCTTGATGCGGAACTGGTGCTCGATCGACTGCGGGCGCACGCGGTTCACGACGATGCCGAGGGGCTGGAGACGCGGCGAAAGACCGCGACGGATCTCTTCGATCGCACGCAGGGCGCGGTCCGCGGCCGCGACCGAGAACAGGCCGGGCTCGGAGACGACGATGACACGGTCGCTGGCCGCCCAGGCGGTGCGCGTGAGGGCGTTCAGCGAGGGGGCGCAGTCGACGAGGACGAGGTCGTAATCGGCCTCGATCGTCGCCAGCGCCTCTTCGAGCTTCCAGACGTCACGCACGCTCGGGTGCGGCCCGTCGAAGTTGATGGCGGAAGGGCTGCCGATCAGGACATCGATCGTCCCGGGGTGGACCTTCGCCCACCCGCTCGACGTGATCGCCTGTCTGACGACCTTCTCTTTGGGGTTTCCGAGGACGTCGGCGACATTGAGTCGACCGGCCACCTGGATATCCATGCCGGTCGAGACATCCGACTGCGGGTCGAGGTCGACGACGAGGGTCCGGACGCCCCGAGCGAATGCCGCGGAGGCAAGCCCGAGCGTCACGGTGGTCTTTCCGACCCCGCCCTTGAGGGAGCTGACGCTGAGTACGTGCACAATCGTCTACGTTACCGTCCCCTAGGCTGTGGAACACACTCAGGTCGACGCGCCGAAGCTGTGAGGTGTCATGTTCCGCAAGATCCTTGTCGCGAATCGTGGTGAAATCGCCATCCGCGCTTTTCGGGCCGCCTACGAAGTAGGTGCTCGCACTGTTGCTGTCTATCCCTACGAGGATCGCAACTCGCTCCACCGGCTGAAGGCCGATGAGGCCTATGAGATCGGGGAGCGGGGTCACCCCGTGCGTGCCTACCTCGATGTCGACGAGATCATCCGGGTCGCGCTCGAGAGCGGTTGCGACGCGATTTATCCCGGGTACGGATTTCTCTCCGAGAATCCGGATCTCGCCGAGCGTGCCAACGCCAACGGCATCGCGTTCATCGGACCGCCCGCGCGCGTGCTCGAGATGGCAGGCAACAAGGTCACGGCGAAGCATCACGCGATCGCCGCCGGGGTTCCCGTGCTCGTCTCGACCGAGGCCTCCGCGGACGTCGACGAACTCGTCGCGCAGGCCGACGAAATCGGATTCCCCCTGTTCGCCAAGGCCGTCGCGGGTGGCGGCGGGCGAGGGATGCGCCGGGTCGAGAGTAAGGGTGAGTTGGCCCCCGCCCTCGCCGAGGCCATGCGCGAGGCCGACAGCGCGTTCGGAGACCCGAGGATGTTCCTCGAGCAGGCCGTCGTCCGGCCCCGCCACATCGAGGTGCAGATCCTCGCCGACGCAACGGGACAAACGGTGCACCTGTTCGAGCGCGACTGCTCGCTGCAGCGCCGTCACCAGAAGGTCATCGAGATCGCCCCCGCCCCGAACCTCGACGAGGACTTACGGCAGAAGCTCCACAAGGATGCCGTGGCGTTCGCCGAATCGATCGGCTACATCAACGCGGGCACAGTGGAGTTCCTCGTCGACACCGAGGGGGACCGCGCCGGACAGCACGTCTTCATCGAGATGAACCCGCGCATCCAGGTCGAGCACACCGTCACCGAAGAGGTGACGGATGTCGACCTCGTCCAATCGCAGATGCGGATCGCCGCGGGCGAGACCCTGGCCGACCTCGGCCTCGAGCAGACCGACATTCGTCTGCGCGGTGCGGCGCTCCAGTGCCGCATCACGACGGAGGACCCGACGCAGGGCTTCCGGCCCGACACCGGCAAGATCACCACCTACCGCTCGCCCGGTGGCGCGGGTATCCGCCTCGACGGCGGAACGACCGCCGCAGGCTCACAGGTCAGCCCCCACTTCGACTCGATGCTGGCGAAGCTCACGTGCCGCGGGCGCGACTTTCCCGCCGCGGTCGCCCGGGCGCGGCGTGCTTTGGCCGAGTTCCGCATCCGTGGCGTCTCGACGAACATTCCGTTCCTGCAGGCCGTGCTCGATGACCCGTCGTTCGTCGCGGGAGACATCGCGACGTCGTTCATCGACGAGCGCCCCCAGTTGCTGCGTGGCCGGGAGTCGAAGGACCGCGGAACGCGCCTGCTCAACTGGCTCGTCGATGTGACGGTCAACAAGCCGAACGGCGAGAACCCGCTCTCGATCGACCCGGCGATGAAGCTGCCGAAGGTCGATCTGAGTGTGCCCGCACCCGAGGGCGGACGCCAGCGTCTGCTCGAACTCGGGCCCGCGGGATTCGCTCGCGCGTTGCGCGAGCAGACGCCCCTCGCCGTGACCGACACGACCTTCCGCGACGCGCACCAGTCTCTGCTCGCGACCCGAGTCCGCACGCGTGACCTCGTGGCGGTTGCGCCGTACGTGGCGCGCCTGACGCCCGACCTGTTCTCGGTCGAGGCGTGGGGTGGGGCGACGTACGACGTCGCCCTGCGGTTCCTCGGCGAGGACCCGTGGGAGCGGCTCGAGCGTCTGCGCGAAGCGTTGCCGAACATCCCGATCCAGATGCTGTTGCGCGGTCGCAACACGGTCGGCTACACCCCGTACCCGACCGCGGTGACGGACGCCTTTGTCCGCGAGGCGGCGGCTACCGGTGTCGACATCTTCCGGATCTTCGACGCGCTCAACGATGTCGCACAGATGCGCCCCGCGATCGACGCCGTGCTCTCGACCGGGTCCACGGTGGCCGAGGTGGCCGTCTGCTACACCGGTGACCTGCTGAACCCGAACGAAGACCTGTACACCCTCGACTACTACCTGCGTCTCGCCGAGCAGATCGTCGAAGCGGGTGCCCATGTACTGGCGATCAAGGACATGGCCGGGCTGCTGCGCCCCGAGGCGGCATCGCGGCTGGTGTCCGCGCTCCGTTCCCGCTTCGATCTGCCCGTACACGTTCACACACACGACACCCCGGGCGGCCAGCTCGCGACGCTCCTCGCGGCAAGTGCGGCCGGCGCGGACGCTGTGGATGCCGCATCCGCACCCATGGCCGGGACCACCAGCCAGCCGTCCCTGTCGTCACTGGTCGCCGCGCTCGCGCACACCGACCGCGACACGGGGCTCGACCTCGACGCGGTCGCGGACCTCGAGCCCTACTGGGAGGCCGTGCGTCACCTGTACGCGCCGTTCGAGTCCGGCCTGCCGGGCCCGACAGGCCGGGTCTATCGTCACGAGATTCCCGGGGGACAGCTGTCGAACCTGCGCCAGCAGGCGATCGCTCTCGGCCTTGCCGACGACTTCGAGTTGATCGAGGACATGTACGCGGCGGCCAACGGGATCCTCGGGCGTATCCCCAAGGTGACACCGTCGTCGAAGGTCGTCGGCGACCTCGCGCTTCACCTCGCGGCGGTCAAGGCCGACCCCGCCGACTTCGAAGCCAATCCGCAGAACTACGACATCCCGGACTCCGTGGTTGGATTCATGGCGGGTGAACTCGGAGATCTGCCGGGCGGATGGCCCGAGCCCTTCCGCACGGCAGTGCTGGCCGGGCGCACCGTCAAGATCGAGGTGGAACCTCTGGCTCCCGCCGACTCGGAGGCGCTCGCGGGCGATGCCGGGGCGCGCCGCGAGGCGCTCAACAGGCTGCTGTTCCCCGTGCCGACCCAGCAGTTCGCGCAGGTTCGTGAGGTCTTCGGGGACGTGTCGCTGCTCGACACCTCGGACTACCTCTACGGTCTCGTGCCGGGCGAGGAGCACGCGGTCGAGATCCAGCGCGGCGTGCGACTGCTGGTGGGACTCGAGGCGATCGGGGAGGCCGACGATAAGGGCATGCGCACCGTCATGACGACTCTGAACGGCCAGCTGCGTCCCGTGTTCGTGCGGGATCGGAGCATCGCCGTCGAAGCGCGGCAGGCCGAGAAGGCTGACACGACAAAGCCGGGTCAGATCGCGGCTCCGTTCTCCGGCGTGGTCACGCTCAAGGCATCCGTCGGTGACACCATTCAAGCGGGGGAAGCGGTCGCTTCGATCGAAGCGATGAAGATGGAAGCGGCGATCACGTCGCCCGTCGACGGCGTGATCGAGCGTCTCGCGATCGGCCCGACCCAGCAGGTCGAGGCCGGTGACCTTTTGGTTGTGGTGCGTCCGGCGCACTAATCTGGGGCAAGTCCCACCCCCCAACTGCAAGGTCCGGAGTTCCAGTGACGCCTCACGGCAAAGATCCGAGCGCCGACGACCCGGACAACGGGATCCTCGACGACGTGCCCTCGGTCGAGACGTCGGGCATCGGGTTGATGGGTACGCAGACGGCCCACGTCAACATCGCTCTTCCCGCGGAAGACGAGGATGACGACGAGGATATCGTCGAGGGCGACATCGCTTTCGCGAGCGGATTCGTCACGATCGATCTGCCCGAATCGGCTGCCGTCGATCCCTCGGACAACGAGGTTGTCGCCGAAGAGTCTGACGAGGTCGACCTGGCTGAGATCGGCCCCGCCGATACCGCGCCGGACGAATTCACGGTCGCCGAAACCTCTGTCGAAGACGACGAAGCAGATAACGTTCGTCTGGATGACGAGGAGCTGACCGGCTTCGAACCGACCGGATTCGAACCGACTCCCGTGGCGTCTGCACCCGCCGTGTCTGCACCCGTGGCGTCGGAAGCCGCGGTGAAAGAAGCCCACGCGTCGGATACCGATGCCAGAGACGATGAGCACCTCGAAGCTCCGGTTGACGACGCGCCGGACGAGAAGGAGACGACGATGAACGATGAGACTGACCGGGCTGTAGAGCCCGCCGAGCGGCGCGAGGTCGCTCGCGCCACGCAGGCCGAGGCGCCCGTGCTGGTCTCTCGCAGAATCGGTGAACTTGCGGACGTGGCAGAGCGCGAAACATCCGATCTGCTGACCGCCGACCGCCTGCTCGACCCGGCGCAGGTCACGCGTCCCGAGCCCGAGGGCGTCTGGCAGCACCTGCTGTATTCGGTGTCGGGCGGCAAGGTGAACATCGGTGACAGCAAGCGTGCCCGCGCGCGCAAGGCTATGGATCGACGAATCGCGGCACCCCTCGCCGGCGGCGGAGCGCGTTTCGTCGCGATCGTCTCGCGCAAGGGCGGAGTCGGAAAGACGACCATCACCACCTTGCTCGGACAGGCTCTGGCCGACGCACGTGACGACCGGGTGATCGCCGTCGATGCCAACCCCGACCGGGGCACCCTCGCCGAACGCATCGCACGGCGAAGCGGGCGAACCGTCCGTGACCTGGTGCGCGAGCGTGAAAACCTCCGCGGTTACAACGATGTCTCGGCGATCGTCGCGCGCGACGAGACCCGCCTGGACGTGCTGGCATCCGACACCGACCCGCGTATCGCCGAGGCCTTCAGCGGTGATGAATACCGCGCGGTCGCCGAGGTGGCGGCCCACTACTACTCGGTCGTCCTGACCGACACGGGCACCGGCATCGTGCACTCGGTCATGGGCGCCACGCTGGATCGTGCCGACCGTCTTGTCGTCGTCGCGGGTCAGAGCATCGACGAAGCACGCCTGGCATCCGAGACGCTGACGTGGCTCGAGGCCAACGGCTACGAGGAGCACGTACGGAGCGCCATCGTCGTGCTGAACATGTCATCGCCCGGAACCTCGCCCGTGCGCCAGGATGAGCTCGAGACGCACTTCCGCACTCGAGTGCGCGATGTCCTCCGTGTGCCGTACGACCCGCAGCTCGCGACCGGAGGCGCCATCGTCTTCCGCGACCTGCAGCCCGCGACCCGGGCGGCGGCCCGTGAGCTCGCCGCAAAGGTCGTCGAGGGCCTTCAGTCCGTGCCGACGGCGGCCTGACGCACCATGGCTGTGCGTGACATCCGTCTCTTCGGCGATCCCGTTCTGAAGGCGCGATCGACCGAGATCGCCGAGATCGACGAAAGCGTGCGCGCACTGGTGCGCGACCTGCTCGACACCGTCGAGCCCCCCGGTCGCGCCGGCGTCGCCGCCCCGCAGATCGGTGTGGGTCTGCGCGCCTTCAGCTACAACATCGACGGTGACATCGGATACGTCTTGAACCCCGTCCTCGTCGAAGTTCGGGGCGAGCCTGAGCCGGTGGACGAGGGGTGTCTCTCGGTTCCGGGTCTCTGGCACCCGGCGCTGCGGTACCCATGGGCACGCGTCGAGGGTATCGATCTCGACGGCGAACCTGTCGTGCTCGAGGGTGAGGGGCTACTGGCGCAGGCGCTCCAGCACGAGACCGATCATCTGGATGGCACGCTGTACCTCGATCGACTCACCCCGGAACGTCGACGGCTGGCGATGCGCGAGGTGCGCGAGTCGTCCTGGTTCTGAAACGTCGTTTCGTCTCGCTTCGCTCGCTCAACGACCGGGGGTTATCCGGTCGTTGAGCGAGGAGCGCAGCTCCGAGTCGAAACGCGCTACGGCATCGTGACGTTCGTCGTCGCAACCGGCTCGCGATACAGCTCGGCGATGTCGTCCGCGAAGTCGCCGACGATCACGTTGCGCTTGATCGACATCTTCGGCGTGAGGTGACCGCTTGCTTCGGTCCACTCGGTCGCGAGGATCGTGAACTTGCGGATGGACTCCGCCCGAGACACGTGGGCGTTGGCCGTGTCGATGGCCCGCTGCACCTCTGCGCGCACGGCATCGTGCTCAGCAGCCTCGGTAAGGGTCATCGTGCCCGAGTGTCCGTTGTTCGCGAGCCACGTCGGCAGCATCTCCGAGTCGAGCGTGACCAGCGCCGCGATGAACGGCTTCTGGTCGCCGACGACGACGACCTGTCCGACGATGGGATTGGCGCGGATCGGGTCCTCGAGCGCGGCGGGAGCGACATTCTTGCCTCCCGCGGTCACGATGATCTCTTTCTTACGTCCCGTGATCGTGAGGAATCCCTCGTCGTCGAATGAGCCGATGTCGCCGGTCTTGAACCAATCACCGTCGAATGCCGCGGCGGTCGCCTCCGGGTTGCGCCAGTACTCCTTGAACACGTCGATGCCGCGGACCTCGATCTCGCCGTCCTCGCCGAGGCGGACGCCAACACCGGGCAGGACGGGGCCGACCGTGCCGATCTTCGACTTGGTCGCGAGGTTGACGGTCGCCGGCGCGGTCGTCTCGGTCAGGCCGTAGCCCTCCAGGATGACGATGCCGAGACTGTGGAAGAAGTGCCCGAGGCGCGGCCCGAGCGGTGCCGAACCGGACACGGCGTACTGGATGCGTCCGCCCATCGCGGCTCGCAGCTTGCTGTAGACGAGCTTGTCGAACAGCGCGAACTTGATCTTCAGGCCCAGCGGGATCTTCTTCCCGTCCTGCAGGAGCTTCGAGTGTTCGATCGCGGCATCCGCGGCGGCTCGGAAGATCTTGCCCTTGCCGCCTGCCTCGGCCTTCTGCTCCGACGAGTTGTAGACCTTCTCGAAGACGCGCGGAACCGCGAGCAAGAACGTCGGTTTGAAGGATCCGAGCGCGGGCAGCAGCTGCTTCGTGTCGGGCTGATGCCCCGTCTTCACCCCCGCGTGAACATCCAGGATCGAGATGAACCGCGCGAACACGTGCGCCGTTGTGATGAAGAGGAGCGTCGACGCGCCGGGCGTCTGCACGACCTCCTTCAGAGCGACGGCTGAGTTGCGCGACAACTCGACGAAGTTGCTGTGCGTGAGCACGCACCCCTTCGGGCGCCCCGTCGAGCCCGACGTGTAGATGAGCGTCGCGATGTCCGAACCCTGCGCGATGCCGCGGCGGCGTTCGATCTCGGAGTCGGGAACGGATGCGCCGAGCTCGCTGAGCTTGTCGATGGCACCGAGGGCGAGCTGCCACACTTCGCGGACCAGGGGGAGGTCGCCGCGAACCTCGTCGAGACGAGCGGCGTGGTCGGCAGCTTCGACGATGCAGACCACAGCACCCGAGTCCTCGAGGATCCACTGGATCTGGTGAGGGGAGCTCGTCTCGTAGATCGGCACCATGACGGCGCCCGCGTAGAACAACGCGAAGTCGATCAGGGTCCACTCGTACGTGGTGCGTGCGAGGAATCCGACCTTGTCACCGGGTTCGATCCCGGACGCGGCGAACCCCTTGGCGAGGGCGATCACCTGACGACGGAACTCCGCCGCAGTGATGTCTCGCCACCCCTCGCCCTGCGGCACGGCGAAGAGCGCGAGATCGGGCGTTGCCGCGACGCGATCTTCGAGCAGATGGGTCACATTGGCTTTCGGGTCCGCGGGAACGATTGCGGGGACCTCGAATTGGACGGCACTCATTATCGGCAGCTCCTTTGGCACCGGGGTGTTGTCGGCTTCAGGCTGAGTCTACCCTCTGGTGGTACTCGGTCTCAGGGATTCGAGACCCGGTTCGCGGGCGTTTGCGCGGCTAGACTGCACGAGGCCGTCCGTGGTCGCACGAGGTCGCGAAGGAGTGTGGGAGTGCTTTCGATCGGCATCGACATCGGCGGAACCAAGATCGCCGGGGGAGTGGTCGATGGGTCGGGCGCGATCACGCGTGCGCTCCGCGTGGACACCCCCGAGAGCCCGCGCGACATCGAGAAGGCCGTGGCCGCGATGATCCGCGACCTGCGCTCTGGCTCCGCGATCACCGCGGTCGGTGTGGCCGCCGCGGGATTCATGAACCGCGAACGTACGATCATGCGCTTCTCGCCGAACATCGCGTGGCGTGACGAACCCCTGCGCGACAGGATCGCCGAGCTCGCGGGTGTCGAGATCGTGCTCGAGAACGATGCAGATGCCGCCGGCTGGGCGGAGTACCGCTTCGGCGCCGGTCGTGGACGAGGTTCGGTGGCGATGATCACGCTCGGCACGGGAGTCGGCGGCGCGATCATCACGGACGGTAAGCTCTCACGCGGTGGATTGGGGATCGGTGGCGAGTTGGGACATGCGCGCCTCATCCCGAACGGATTGCCCTGCGGGTGCGGTCGGAACGGATGCCTCGAGCAGTACGCATCCGGACATGCGCTGCGCCGCATCGCTGGCGAGATCGCCGAGTCCGAGGCATCCGGGATCGGGGCGGCCCTCGCCGCGCGTCGGGGCGCTGACGGGCAGATCCCCGGAGCGGCGATCGCCGACCTCGTTCGCTCCGACGACCCGGGAGCTGTGGAAGCCCTGCATCGCGTCGCCGTGTCGCTCGGCGAGGCGTGCGGCAGCTTCGCTGCCATCCTCGATCCCGAGATCTTCGTGATCGGCGGGGGAGTATCGATGCTCGGCGAACGGCTCCTCGGGCCCGTGCGAGAGGCGTTCCGTTCGGCCCTGCCCGCTGCGAGCCATCGTACCCTCGCGGAGTTCGCGATCGCCGAGCTGACCAACGACGCGGGCGTGATCGGGGTCGCCGACCTCGCCCGCCGCGCAGACATCCGGAACGGTGAGTGAGCGGTGTTCTACTGGTTGATGAAGTACATCGTGATCGGGCCGCTCCTGAAGGCGATCTTCCGCCCCTGGATCGTGGGGCGTCGTAACATCCCGGTCGAGGGCGGTGCGATCCTGGCGAGCAACCACCTGTCCTTCGCCGACTCGGTGTTCCTGCCCCTCATGATCGACCGGCAGATGTCGTTTCTGGCCAAGAGCGACTACTTCACGGGCCGTGGGATTCGCGGCTGGGCGACTCGCGTGTTCTTGAAGGCCACGGGTCAGATCCCGATCGATCGCTCGGGCGGCAAGGCATCCGAAGCATCCCTGAACACCGGGCTGTCGGTGCTCGCGAACGACGATCTGCTGGGCATCTATCCCGAGGGGACCCGCAGCCCCGACGGTCGGCTCTACCGCGGCCGAACCGGCATCGCGCGCATGGCGCTCGAGGCGCGCGTGCCCGTCATTCCGGTCGTGATGGTCGACACCGACACGATCATGCCGATCGGAAAGCGGATGCCGCGCATCGGCCGTGTCGGCGTGGTCATCGGCGAACCGCTCGACTTCTCCCGTTTCGCCGGGCTCGAGGGCGATCGCTACGTACTCCGGTCCGTCACGGACGAGATCATGGTCGCGCTGCAGCGGCTGGGCGAGCAGTACTACGAGGACGTCTACGCCTCAACGGTCAAGGACCGCCTCGCCGTCCGACGCTGAGCGTCGCTTTCGCGAGCGGTGACGCGGATCCCGCGCCGGTCCGGGGAAGGGTGCCGCGGCATCCCGAGCGTGTGTCGCACGGATAGACTGAGCGGATGCAACAGCTGCTTGACCCCCTCGATTCCTGGCGTTCACTGCCGATCAAACAGCAGCCCCAGTGGCGCGATGCCGATGCCGTTGCCGCTGTGTCGGTCGAGATCGCAACGCTTCCGCCCCTCGTTTTCGCGGGAGAGGTCGACATCCTGCGCGATCGTCTCGCGAGCGCGGCATCGGGCAAAGCTTTCCTGTTGCAGGGCGGCGACTGCGCCGAGACCTTCGCGGGTGCGACGGCCGAGCAGATCCGCAACCGCATCAAGACGGTGCTGCAGATGGCGGTCGTCCTGACCTACGGCGCCTCGATGCCGGTCGTGAAGATGGGCCGCATGGCGGGTCAGTTCGCCAAGCCCCGGTCGAGCGACACCGAGACGCGCGGCGAGGTCACTCTCCCGGCCTACCGCGGCGACATCGTGAACGGGTACGACTTCACGGAGGCCTCGCGCCAGCCCGATCCCGCGCGTCTACTGAAGGGCTACCACACGGCTGCCTCGACGCTGAACCTCATCCGCGCGTTCACGCAGGGTGGGTTCGCGGACCTCCGCGAGGTGCACAGCTGGAACAAGGGGTTCGCCGAGAACCCGGCCAACCAGCGTTACGAGCGGATCGCTGGCGAGATCGATCGCGCGATCAAGTTCATGGAGGCCGCGGGCGCCGACTTCGACGACCTACGCCGCGTCGAGTTCTACACGGGCCACGAGGGCCTGCTCATGGACTACGAGCGCCCCATGACCCGCATCGACTCCCGCACCGGAACGCCGTACAACACGTCGGCGCACTTCGTGTGGATCGGGGAGCGTACGCGTGACCTCGACGGCGCGCACATCGACTACTTCTCGAAGATCCGCAATCCGATCGGTGTGAAGCTCGGGCCCACGACTTCTCCTGAGACGGTGCTCGAACTGATCGACAAGCTCGACCCCGAGCGCGAGCCGGGGCGTCTGACGTTCATCACGCGCATGGGTGCGGACAAGATCCGCGACGCTCTGCCGCCGTTGCTCGAGGCCGTCCGCGACTCCGGCGCCACCCCGCTGTGGGTCACCGACCCGATGCACGGCAACGGCATCACCACGCCTACGGGGTACAAGACGCGCCGCTTCGACGACGTGGTCGACGAGGTGCGCGGATTCTTCGAGGCGCACCGCGCGGTCGGCACGTTCCCGGGCGGTATCCACGTGGAGCTCACGGGCGACGACGTGACCGAGTGCCTGGGTGGCTCCGAGATGATCGACGAGGCCACGCTGGCCACGCGCTACGAGAGCCTCTGCGACCCGCGCCTGAACCACATGCAGAGCCTCGAGCTCGCGTTCCTCGTGGCCGAGGAGCTCGAGAAGCGCTGACCCCGGCTCATCCGGGCATCGACCTGTCACAAACCGCTCCATTTCTTCGAAATATCGAGCGGTTTGTGACAGGTCGATCTGCGTTTCGGCGCGGAGGCTGTGGATAACATTCGGTGCGCGTTGGGGGCGCGGCAGAGTGGGGCGATGGGTCGACGGATCGAGCTCCCGCACGAGATACCGCCCGGGTCGGCGTTCACGGTTGCCCAGGGGCGGTCATCGGGCGTTGCCGACGGACGGATGCGTGGGCGCGACCTTGCCCGTCCGCACCACGGCGTACGGGCCCGCGGGATGGACCTCACCGACCTCGTTGACCGTTGCACCGCGCTGTTGCCCGTGCTCGATGACGATCAGGTTTTCAGTCACACCACCGCGGCCAGATTGTGGGGACTCCCCTTGCCCGCTGGGGCTCAGACATCCGACAGCCTCGATGTTCTGACGGTCGGTCCGCGGCGCATGCGTCGTCCGGGTGTCGCCGGTCGACAGACCGAGGATGCCTCGACGCCGGTCGTCTTCTTCGCCCACCTTCCCGTCGTCGCTCCGGCCCGAACGTGGTGCCACCTGGCCGAGCAGGGGCGCGCCATCGGCATCGATCGCCGGTGGGTCGTCGCGATCGGTGACGCGCTCATCAGCGGTACCCGGAGGAC
Organism: Microbacterium sp. HM-570; assembly: GCF_054165885.1. Taxonomy (NCBI): domain Bacteria; kingdom Bacillati; phylum Actinomycetota; class Actinomycetes; order Micrococcales; family Microbacteriaceae; genus Microbacterium; species Microbacterium sp. HM-570. Next base: position 587,816 of record NZ_CM135111.1, on the reverse strand, counting down.
GGGTGGGCGCACCCCGGCCCTTGCCGAGCCGGTCGAGCTCGACGCGGAGGTCGCTCGGCACGGTTCGCGCCGTGGGGCTGCCGACCTCGCCTGGGCTGTGCCGCGCCTGCGGCGGCCGGTCGATTCACCGCGCGAGACTCTGCTCAGGCTCGTGCTCGTGGCGGGCGGCCTGCCCGAGCCAGAGGTGCAGTTCGCGGTGCGAACGGCCCGAGGCATCCGGCACGCCGACCTGGGCTATCGCGAGGCGCGCCTTCTGCTGGAGTACCAGGGCGATGACCACCGCAGGTCCCGCTCGCGCTGGCTCGAGGATCTCACCCGGAGACAGCTTTTCGAAGACGCGGGATACCGGCTGATCGAGATCGGCGCGGACGACCTGGTCGACGAGGCCGCGCTGGTCGCGAGGGTCCGCCGTGCTCTCGAGGGCCGGCATTTCCGCGCGTGACCCCATCGAGCCGTCACAGAACGCTCGATCTGAGCCGCAGATCGAGCATTTCGTGACAGGTCGAGGACTTAGAGAGTGGGGGTTAGCGTAATCGTGCTGCCCTTGGGGGCCTCCGTGCCCGCCTTGGGGTTCGTGGCACGCACCTTGTAGACGTCCCAGTACTTGAAGCCGAGGGGCAGCTCGCCGTCTTCGATCCCGGCATTGACCTCGAAGCCGAGACCCTCAAGTGTCTTGACGGCGTTACGGATGCTCATCCCGACGACGTTCGAGGGAATCTCGATCGGCTGAGGGCCCTTCGACACCACGAGCGTAACCGCGTCGCCCGGGACCCAGTTGCGCCCTTCGGGCCCGCGCACTCCGATCACGTCGCCCTGATCGATGTCGTCGGAGAACTCTTCTTCGGGAGTGGGGGATACCTCGAGCTTCACAGCCTGCAGTGTGGAGGTCGCCGCCTGCGCGCTCAACCCCACGACGGGGGGCACCGGGCCGAGCGAAACGGTCAGGGTGACGGTGCTGCCCTCGAGCACCGTGCCGCCGTTCGAGACATCGAACGCAACTCCCTCAACGGGTTGCGCGGTCGCCGACAGTACCGTGCCGGCCGCGGGTTCCGCGAACTCCTGCACGCTCTGACCGACCTCGATCTTGATGTCGGTCAGCATGGTGGTGACGGCGTCTTCGGGCTGACCTACGAGCGCCGACAGGTCGTGCGGCTGCGGGCCGAGCGACAGGATGACGGACACGGTCGCGTCCTTGTCCACGCGTTCGCCGGGGCCGGGATTCGTGTAAAGCACGAGGCCCGCATCGACCTCGAGGCTGTGCTCGCCCTCGCCCTGAACCGCCACGAGCGTGTCCTGCTGCAGTCGCGCGGCGGCGTCCTCGAAGGACCTGCCCGAGACATCCGGAACCGCGACGAGCGAGCCCGGTCCCGACCCGAACCACCATCCGGCACCGCCCGCGAGCCCCGCGAGCAGAATCACCAGCACCGCAAACCAGGCGCCGCGCGCGCGACGACGCCCCGCGCGTCGCCGCAGCAGGGTGCCGTTGTCGACATCCGAGGTCACGGTCGTCGTGAGAGCCGCGGCCGCGGGCATGACCTTGGTCAGCTCGCCCGAGTTGCTGTCGTCGTGGATTCCGATCGCGACCGTCGCCCGTGTCGGGGCGGGGGCGACACCCAGGTCGCGTTCGATCTCGCGCAGGCGATCGAGCATGACGGACGCGTCGTCCGGGCGATCGTCGGGATTCTTCTCCGTCGCCCACAGCACGAGTTCGTCGAGCGGCTCGGGAATCTGCGGATTCTTCGCGCTCGGCCTCGGCACCGTGTCGGTGGCGTGGCGGTAGGCGATCTGCATCGGCTGTTCGCCCTTGTAGGGCTGGTCGCCGACGAGCATCTCGTACAGCATGATGCCGAGGGCGTAGATATCGCTGCGCGCGTCGGCCTGCCCGCGCGTGACGAGTTCGGGTGCGAGGTAGGCGATCGTGCCCATCAGCATCTGACCGGTCGCGGTGTTCGCGGTCGTCGCACGCGCGAGGCCGAAGTCGCCGATCTTGATGCGGCCGTCCTCGGCCAGCAGGATGTTCTCGGGTTTGACGTCGCGGTGCACGATGCCGGCGCGGTGCGCTGCCGCAAGACCCGACAGGGTCGCATCCATGATCGTGATCGTCTGCGCCACCGTGAGCTTCTTCTGCTCCTTGAGCAGTTCGCGCAGCGTGATGCCCGGCAGGTATTCCATCACGAGGTAGGCGATGCCCTCGTCCTGGCCCTGGTCGAAGACGTTGACCACGTTCGGGTCGGCCAGCCGAGCGGCCGCGCGCGCCTCCTGGATGAAGCGAGTCTGGAATACCGCGTCGTCGCTCAGGTGCCCGTGCATGACCTTGAGGGCGATGCGCCGCTCGAGTCGCAGGTCGGTAGCCACGTATACCGTGGCCATGCCGCCGCGGGCGATCCGCGCGCGAACGCGGTAGCGAGAGTCGACAAGCCGCCCGATGAGGGGGTCGGCTTGCTGGCTCGTACTCACGAATGAAGTCTACGGAAGCTATGGCCCGTGCCCCGGGAGCGCCTCACCCTCGGGGTAAGGCGGAAACGTGTCATCCGAGCGCGGCGATCCACTGGTATGCGGCGCCCTCCCAGGCGGCGTAGCGGTCGGGGAACGCGGAGCGCTGCACGGTCTGCGCGGCCTGCGCGAAGCCCATGTTCTCCCACCCGGACACGTCGAGCAGTCCGCGTGTGCGGTTGCCGTTGGGGTCGGACGGACCGCCGTAGAAGACCCGGATCGAACGGGATGCGTCACGAACTTCGGCGGGAGTGCCCCAACCGGTGCTCGGTCGCTGCTGGTACAGACCGAGCGAGTCGCGGTCGCCCCAATCGAGGTTTCGGATCCAGGACTCGACCATTGCGGTGGCGAGCGCGATCGCGATGCCGCGATCGGAGACGCCGAGTTCGCGGCCGACCTGGATGATCAGTCGCGCGTTCTCGATCTGCTCGGCGTCGAGTCCGTCGACGGATGCGGCGGCCGCCGGTGCCGCGGCGGGTGCCGCGCCGGTGCCGGGCACGGCGATGGCCTGCCCGGGGTAGATGATCGAGCCCGAACCGAGCCCGTTCGCCTCGAACACGGCGGCGAGCGTCACACCGTACTTCTTGGCGATACCCGAGAGAGTGTCGCCGCGGGCGACGGTGTGGGTGGTCTGCGGGGCGGCAGGTGCGTGTGCTGGCGCGGGGGCGGCAACCGGGGTGACGGCCGCGGCGGTGGTGACGCCCGGAACGTTCAGGGTCTGCCCCGGGTAGATCACCGAGCTCCAGCCGAGCCCGTTCGCTTCGAACAGGGTCTTCAGGCTGATGCCGTGGCGCTGAGCGATGCCGGTCAGGGTGTCGCCGGCGACGACCGTGTGCGACATGATCGTGGGCGCGGAGGGGGTGGGCGCGACCTGTGCAGCGGCCGGTGCGCTCAGGTTCAGAACCTGACCCGGGCGGATAACCGAAGACCAGTCCAGACCGTTCCACGCGAGAACATCGGCGGGGCGAAGACCGTGTGCGGTCGCGATCGACCAGACGCTCTCACCCGCGGCGACAACGTGCGTCGCCACCGACGGGGTCGCGGGCACGCCGCGCCATTGGGGGCGCGATTCTCGCTCGGCGTTCATCGGCGCGGCCTCGGCAGGCGTCGCGACGAGTGTCGCGGCGAACGTGCCGATCAGCGCTGCGGGCACGGTGAAGTGCGCACGGTTCGGACGAACAAGCGTCTTGAGTGACTTGCGCACGGATTTTCCCCTCGATCAAACTCCTGAAACGCTGTCACGCCTGTTAACGAAAGTCAACAGAAGTGATATGTGGGGACCATGTTGCTGTTGTTGCAGACGAGGTTAGGAGCGCTCCGGGTCGGGCAGATGCACGACCTTCACGTTCAGGCGGGAGTGCCCGTGACGTCGTCCGCTCGGTCGTGACACACTGTCTGGGTGAGTGAGACACCAGCCTGGGCCTCCGCCATCGAGTGGCTGCCCCTTCCCGTCGTCGCCGAATTGATGGGCGAAACGCCCGGCCGCGTCCGACGCCTGCTCGATGACCACCATCTCGTCGCTATGCGCGTCGACGGTGCGCTCAAGATCCCCGCGGACTTCCTGGTCGAAGATCGGCCCTTGCCGTCGTTGCGCGGCACGATCATCGTGCTTCTCGACCGGGGTTTTTCGACCGACGAGATTGTCGAGTGGCTGTTCGAGACCGAAGAGACCATGGGTGAAGCCCCGATCGCGGTCCTTCGTGCCGGCCGCAAGAGCGAGGTACGTCGCGTCGCGCAGTCGCTCGGCTGATACCCCGTCGCTCGGCTGATACCCCGTCGCTCGGCGGGCCGCCTAGCGTACTCCCGGCCCCCGTTGTTGGGGCGTCGAGATCCCGTTGGGGCGCGGGGTACCGCGCCCCAACGGGGTTCTGACGCCCCAACAACCTGGTTGGTGCGGAGGCGCGAGCGCCCCGAGTCGTGAAGCGCCTACGCGACTCGGTCGACCGCCGCTCGCGCGAGATCGCGGAGCACCCCGACCGACGCGTTGTCGAGTGGAGCGCCCGCGAGGGCGCGATCCGCTTCGCGCGCGTACGAGGTGATGAGTTCTTCGACCCGGTCCAGGGCACCGCTATCGCGGATCGTGTCTTGGAGCATCCGGACCTGGACGTCTTCGAGGTCCGGATCGCCGAGCAGCTCGTCGAGAGTGCGGCGGACGGATGCGGGAAGTTCCTGCCTTGCGAAGGCGATGAGCGCCGTGCGCTTGCCCTCACGCAGGTCGTCGCCGCTCGGTTTGCCGGTTGCGGCCGAATCGCCGAAGACGCCCAGGACGTCGTCGCGCAGCTGAAAGGCCATGCCGACGGGGTGGCCGAAGGCGCGGAGTGCATCTTGTTGCTCCGTGTTCGCGCCGCCGATCGCCGCCCCGATGAGGAGCGGCTGCTGGACGGAGTAGCGCGCCGACTTGAACGACGCGACATGGAGCGCCCGATCGAGCTGCTCATCGTCCGGGGCGGGAACAGTCTCCGCCGCGATGTCGAGGTACTGTCCGACCGTCACATCCCGCCGCATCTCCGCGTATCGGCGGCGGGCCGCTCGCGCGCGGTCGGCGGGCGCATCCGCTATGCCCTCCTCGAACAGGTCGTCGCTCCACGCGACCAGAAGATCGCCGGCGAGGATCGCAGATGAGCGCCCGTAGGCGGCGGCGTCGCCGGTCCATCCGCCCGCGACATGAGCGGCCTCGAACGCGCGGTGCGTCGCGGGGCGTCCGCGGCGCGTGTCGGAATTGTCGATGATGTCGTCGTGCACCAGGGCCGCGGCGTGAAAGATCTCGAGCGCGGCGGCTGCGGCGATGATTTCCTCGGTGTGGGAATCATCCGTCACCGACCTCCAGCCCCAGTAGCAGAAAGCAGCCCGCAGCCGTTTTCCGCCCCGCAACGTCGCGGCGGGGAGCTCGAGGATCGGACGGGCGAGGGGACCGGCGTCTGTCGCCTCGTCGACGCGAGCCGAGACAAAACTCTCCAGTCGCTGTGAAACCGCTTGGATGGCGTCTGGGGATCCCTGCACGGGCCTAGCCTAGTAACCGGCGCCGCGAGTAGACTGTGACGCAATCTTTAGAACCCACGGGGGACCGATGCCACTCTCTGAACAGGAGCAGCGCCTTCTCGATGAGATGGAGCGCCATCTTCTGCGCAACGACGCCGATGTCGTCAGCTCGGACCGCGAGGGCCGCGCCATGAACTACCGCAATGTCACGTTGGGTGCGATCCTCGTTCTCATCGGGATCGGCGCGCTCGTTGCGGGTGTGGCCTCGCAGTTGATCGTGGTCGGAATCCTCGGCTTCGTCGCGATGCTTGGGGGAGTGGTCCTCGCTCTCACGCCCACACGGGTCGACGTCACGCGGATGCCCGCTCCCGGGAGCACGAGCGCCCCGCGTCGTGCGAGCCAGGTCAGCTTCATGGATCGCATGAACGATCGATGGGACCGGCGTCAAGACGGCCACTAGCCCTCCACCTCCCTCCACTCTTCGGGGTCGACCTTCGGGTCGGCCCCTTTTTTGTGCCCGCATCCGGCTGAGATCCCGAGTTTCCGCGTCGTTCCGCGAGCATCCGGGAGGAGCGACGCGTCTTCGAACGGCTCGTCGGGCTCTCGTTGTCGTGTCGGCGAGCTTGTTCCTCTCGGATGTTCGGTCGTTCGGGGACTCACGCGCGGATTCGTGGTGCGAAAGCGTAGGAAAGTGGAGGGAAGTGGAGTAACGTGGGGCCAAACCTGAGACGGGCCGGGCGAAGGGGGGTACACGTCGATGCTTCTCGGCACCTACACCCCCAAGCTCGACGACAAAGGACGCGTGATCCTCCCCGCAAAGTTCCGTGAAGACCTCGCCGGTGGCGTCGTCATCACCCGCGGTCAAGACCGCTGCCTCTTCGTCTTCAGCTCCGCCGAGTTCGAGCGTGTGCACGAGCGGATCCGCGAGGCGCCGCTCAGCAACAAGCAGGCTCGCGACTTCCTGCGCATGTTCCTGTCCGGTGCGAGCGCCGAGATGCCCGACTCGCAGAACCGCATCACCATTCCCACGCACCTCCGCGCCTACGCCGGCCTCGAGAAAGAACTCGTCGTCACGGGCGTCGGCGCGCACGCCGAAATCTGGAACGCGGATGCCTGGAACACCTACGCCGCCGCCAACGAGGAGTCGTACTCCGATCTGGAGCAGGAGGTGATCCCGGGCCTCTTCTGACGCCCCCTGGTCCTGACTCCCAGCCGCCACGCCCTGACACACTTCCCCGGTGCCAGGTCGGAGCGGATGGGGATCAGGGCCCGGGGTCCCGCCCCTCCCATCATGGAAACCCGAGACCGCCACACCCCTGTTCTGCTCGAGCGCTGCATCGAGCTGCTCGCCCCCGCCCTCCAGCGTCCGGGTGCCGTCCTCGTTGACGCCACGCTCGGAATGGGTGGGCACTCCGAGGCCTTCCTCGAACGCTTTCCCAACATTCACCTGATCGGGCTCGATCGCGACACCGACGCGCTCCGGCTCGCGGGCGAACGGCTTGCCCGCTTCGGCGACCGCGTGAGCATGGTGCACACCGTCTACGACGGCATCGCCGAAGCCGCAGCATCCGTCGGCTACGACCGGGTCGATGCGATCCTTTTCGACCTCGGCGTATCGTCTCTGCAGCTCGATGAGTCCGACCGAGGCTTCGCCTACTCTCGAGATGCACCGCTCGACATGCGGATGGATCAGACGGATGGTCGCACCGCCGCAGATATCATCGCGACCTACCCCGAGGGGGCACTCCGGGCCATCTTCGAGCGGTACGGCGAAGAGAAGCTCGCCGCCCGCTACGCCCGATTCATCGTCGCGGCCCGTGAGCGGGCGCCTATCCAGCGGTCGGGCGAGCTGGTCGAGGTGCTTGTCGCCGCGACTCCCGCGGCCGCCCAGCGCGCGGGCCACCCCGCGAAGCGGGTCTTCCAGGCGCTCCGGATAGAGGTCAATGAAGAACTCGTCGCGGTGGAGCGTGCAATTCCCGCGGCCCTCGATCTTCTTGCCGTGAACGGCCGCATCGTCGTGCTGGCCTACCAGTCGCTCGAAGACCGCATCGTCAAACGTGCCTTCGCGGATGCGTCGGCCTCAACCGCGCCCTCGGGCCTGCCCGTCGAACTTCCCGAGCACGCTCCGAAGTTCCGTCTGCTCGTCAAGGGTGCGGAGTTCGCACCCGAGGACGAGCGCGAACGCAACCCGCGTGCCACACCCGTCCGACTCCGCGCCGCAGAGAGAGCGAGGGCCGCATGAGCCTCGCAACCACCGCCCTTCCCCTCGTTCCGGGCACGGCGACGCGTCCCGAACGCAATCGCCTGCGTGCCGTCGACGGCGCCTCCGCGCGTCGCCGCCGACCGCGGCTGGCGTATGCGATCATCGCGCTGAGCGGCGCTGTCGCCATCGCGGCGGCGCAGATGGGAATCTCGATCGCGATGACCCAGGGCGTGTACGAAGAACAGGCACTGACCCAGCAGGTGAAAGCCCTGCAGTACGAGAGTCAGTCGCTGAACCAGCAGCTCGTCGGGTTGAGCTCCCCCCAATACCTCGCCGCGAACGCCTCCGCACTGGGCATGGTCATCAACGAGGCTCCCTCCTACCTCCGTCTCTCGGACGGCGCAATCCTGGGCAGCGGCGCGGCCGCGCCGTGGCAGTCGACGGTCGATGCCATCGGACGAGGCAGTGTCGCCAACTCGCTCGTCGCGACAGCGCCTCTGGTCACCGCGCCCGACGCGACCATAGAAGGTTTGCCCGAGGCACCGGTCGCACCGACCGATGCGGTCGTCACCGGTCCACCCGCTCTCTCCGAGGGGCTTCCCGCCCCGCAGACCCGCTGACACGGGCACTGACAACGGCACTGACAACGGCACTGACAACGGCACTGACACCGAAGAATTCCGGAACCGACATGCGAAACGCGGCGACACACAGATGACTACACGCACCACACGTTCCCCCCGCCGCCGCACCGTGGTCGCCCTCGCGGTGGTCCTGTCGATCCTCGGGGTATTCGTCGTGCGTCTGGTCGACATTCAGGTCGTCAATGCCGACGACCACCGCGCCGATTCAGCCGGCGTCGGGATGGTCGCGAGTAATAAGCTGACCGCCGCGCGCGGCACGATCGTCGATGAGACAGGGGCTGTGCTCGCGGGCAACACCATGCTGTACGACGCGCAGGTCGACCCGCAGAACATCCTCAATCAGAAGTTCAGCGACGGCCGCGCAGTGCAAGAGGTGTGGCCCGAGCAAGCGGCTCAGATTGCCGCGATCACCGGGCAGACGCCCGAACAGGTGCAGCAGATCGTGGCGGACGTGCTCGCGGCCAACGCCGACTCGCAGTGGGCGCAGATAACCACGAGGCTCAGCACGGATCAGTACCAGGCGCTCGCCGCCCTCGACCTTCCGTTCTTGTACACGACGCCGCACCCTGCCCGCAGCTATCCGGACGGAGCGGTCGGCGGCAATCTCGTCGGATTCGTCGGGTCTGACGGCGAGGCGCTCGCGGGGCTGGAGCTCTCGCAGAACGACTGCCTCTCGGGCGAGGACGGTGCGGAGTCGTACGAACGCGGCAAGGACGGCGTGGTGATCCCCGGAACCCGCAAGCAGACGCCCGCCGAGGACGGCGGAACGCTGCAGCTGACGATCAACCGTGACCTGCAGTGGTATCTGCAGCAGATGGTCGCCGAAGAGGTGCAGAACCAGCAGGCGAACTACGGCACGGCGTTCGTCCTCGAGGTAGAAACGGGCAAAATCCGCGCGGCCGCCGAGTACCCGACGGTCGACCCGAACAATGTCACCGCTTCGGCTGACGCAGATCGCAGCAGTCGCATCTTCACGTACGAGTTCGAGCCGGGCTCGACCTTCAAGCCCGTCACGGCCTCCACGATCATCGATAGCGCAGGTGTCACGCCGCTGACCCCGACGATCCCCGCCGCCGGACGCGAGACGCTGCCGGGGGACGTGACGATCAATGACGTCTTCTCACACCCGTCGTACAACTACACGATGACCGGCGCGCTCGTCGACTCATCGAACGTTGCGCTGTCGAAGTTCGGCACGCTCGTGTCGGACGAGGTGCGTTACGACTACCTCAAGCGTTTCGGTGTCGGCAAGAAGACCGAGGTCGGCTTCCCCGGCGAGCGCACGGGCATCCTGCACGACGCTCCCTGGGATCAGGCATCCCACTACACGACGACCTTCGGGCAGTCCTTCACGGTCACCGTCCCGCAGGTCGCGAGCGTTTACCAGACGATCGCGAACGACGGTGTGCGGATGCCTCTGAGCCTCGTCGAGTCGTGCACAACGTCCTCGGGCGAGGTCATCGAGCCTGAACTTCCCGAACCCGAGCAGGTCATCAAGCCGCAGACTGCGGCCGACGTCACCCTCATGCTCGAGAACGTGTTCCAGCAGGTCACGAACCGCAAGGTGCTCGCCATCGATGGCTACCGGATGGCGACCAAGTCGGGTACGGCGGAGAAGGCGAACGAGGACGGTAGCGGGTACAAACAGGGCATCTTCTACACGACGCTCGCCGGTTTCGCGCCCGCGGACGACCCGAAGTACGTGGTCATCTTCACGCTCGACGAGCCGAAGAAGAATAGGATGTCTTCGGCCAATGCCGCCGGTTTCCAGAAGGCGATGACCCAGGTCTTGAAGACCTACCGGGTGCTTCCGTCCAGCACGCCGGGGCCCGAAATTCTACCCAAGTACCAGTAAATCCTGCCCGTACCGATGACGTCGCGCGGGTGCCGCCCACAGCCCACTGTTCAGGGAGAGTGTCCATGATCGCGCTGACGTATGCCGAGCTCGCCCACGCCACCGGGGGCGAGCTGCGTACCGTCGGATCGGACACGGCTGACTCAATCGTCGACGGCACCGTCGAGACCGATTCGCGCCTCATCGAGTCGGGCGGAGTGTTCGCTGCCAAGCCCGGTGCCGAAACCGACGGGCATCTGTTCGTCGGCACGGCACACGAGCGGGGGGCGGTCATTGCTCTCGTAGAGCACCCCGTCGACACTCCGATCAGCCAGGTTGTCGTCGCCAGCGTCGTGGGAGCTCTCGCCGACCTGGCACGCTACGTCGTGGCGCGAGTACGCGACGGGGGCGAACTCACCGTCGTCGGCATCACCGGCTCGAACGGGAAGACGACCACCAAGAACATGGTCGCCCGCATTCTCCGCGACCAGGACGAGACCGTCTGGCCCCATGCATCGTTCAACAACGAGGTCGGTGCTCCCCTGACGATGCTGCGCGTGACCCACAGCACGCGGTACCTCGTGTGCGAGTTCGGTGCCAGCGCTCCCGGCGAGATCGCCCGTCTCGCGGGACTCGTCACGCCCGATATCGGCGTCGTGCTGATGGTGGGTCTCGCGCATGCCGGCGGGTTCGGCGGCATCGAGGCGACCGTGGCAGCGAAATCCGAGCTGGTCCACTCAATCCGCCCCGGGGGCACCGCGGTCTTGAACGCCGACGATCCGCGGGTCGCAGGGATGGCGTCGATCGCGCACGAGCGTGAGGTCGAGGTCGTGTGGTTTGGTCGGGGAGCGAGCGCCGATGTGCGAGGCGACGACATCCGCGTCACGGCCGAGGGCACCACGTGCGAGGTCACGGTCGGCGATGTCTCCGTTCCGCTGCGTCTCCGTGTGCTCGGCGAGCACTTCGTCGCCAACGCTCTGGCCGCGATCGCCGTCGCGACACGCATCGGAGTATCGCTGCAGGATTGCGTCGAGCGACTCGAGACGCTCGAGCTCGCCGAACGCTGGCGAATGCAGCCGCTCGGCTCCGATCGCGTGCGCATCATCAACGACGCCTACAACGCCAGCCCCGACTCGATGTCGGCCGCACTCCGCACTCTCGCGCAGATCACGGGACCGGGCCAGCGCACGGTCGCCGTCCTCGGTGCGATGAGCGAGCTCGGCGAGTACGCCGACGACGAGCACGATCGCGTCGGACTGCTCGCGGTGCGCCTCGGCATCCAGCGGATCGTCATCGTCGGTACCGAGGCGCGACGCATGTTCCTCGAGGCGATCGCTCAGGGATCATGGGACGGCGAAGCTGTCTTCTTCCCGGACGCGGATGCCGCCTACGACTACCTGCAGGGCGAGCTGCGCGACGGCGATCGGGTGCTCGTGAAGTCCTCCAACGCGGCGGGGCTCCGGCACCTCGGCGATCGTCTGGGAGAATCGTTCTCGTGAGATCCCTTCTGACGGCGGCAGCGATCTCTCTGGCGTTCACGCTTTTTCTCACGCCCGTCTTCATTCGCTGGTTCCGCAAATGGGGCTGGGGCCAGGTCATCCGCACCCCCGAGGCGATCGAGAACCCGAGCCACGGCCAGAAGCGCGGCACCCCCACGATGGGTGGGACGATCTTCATTGTCGGCACGATCGTCGGCTACCTGATCGGCGGGTTCACCGGCGGCAACCCCCCGACGATCTCGGGTCTGCTCGTCATCTGGATGATGATCGGATTCGGCGCCGTCGGCTTCATCGACGACTACATGAAGGTGCGCAGCCAGCGCAGCCTCGGCCTTTCGGGCTGGCGCAAGATCGTCGGTCAGATCCTCGTTGCGGTGCCCTTCGGCATCGTCGCCCTGAATTTCCCGAATACGTGGGATCAAACGCCGGCGTCCGCCTATGTGTCGCTGTTCCGAGACATCCCGGTGCTGTCGTTCATGGCGCTCGGGCCGGTCATCGGCTGGATCCTGTACCTGACGTGGCTGTCGCTCATCGGGGTCGCGACCTCGAACAGCGTGAACGTCTCGGATGGCCTGGACGGGCTCGCCGCGGGCGCCGGGATCTTCGTGGTCGGCGCGTACAGCTTGATCGCCTTCTGGCAGTTCAACCAGATCTGTCGAGGCGAAACGATCGCGCCCACCCTGCCAGCGGCCTGTTACGACACACCGAACTCCTTCGACCTCGCGATCGTCTCGGCGTCCTTTGTCGGTGCTCTCGTCGGCTTCCTCTGGTGGAATGCCCCGACCGCCAAGCTCTTCATGGGCGACGTCGGTTCGATGGCGATCGGCGGCGTGATCGCGGCGATGGCGATCCTCACCCGCACCGAGCTGCTTGTGGTGTTGGTCGCTGGCGTCTACGTCATCGCGTCGGGCTCGGTCATCCTCCAGCGACTGTATTTCAAGGTGACGCGTGGTAAACGTCTGTTCCTGATGAGTCCGTTGCACCACCACCTCGAGATGCGCGGCTGGTCCGAGGTGACGATCGTCGTCCGCATGTGGATCATCGCCGGCATGCTCGCCGTCTCCGGCGTCGGCCTGTTCTACGTCGAATGGCTGACCAGCGCGTGAGTGCCCCGATCGCCGAGCTGACCAGTTGGAACGCCGACTGGAAGGGCCTCCGGGTCGTCGTCCTGGGTCTCGCTCAGACCGGTTTCTCGGTCGCAGACACCCTCACCGAGCTCGGCGCTGAGGTGCTCGTCGCAACGGAAACCGCGGCCGAGGAGTACGCCAGCCTCCTCCCGGTGATCGGCGCCGACCTGCACGTCGGCCCGCTCGACGCGGTGCCCGATCGCATCACCGAGTTTGCGCCCGACGTGATCGTGGCGTCGCCCGGATTCGCGCCCGCCCACCCCGTCGTGCGTTGGGCGCTGGAGGCATCCGTCCCGCTGTGGGGCGATATCGAGCTCGCCTGGCGTGTGCGAGACAAGGTCGTGCGGGCGGATGGCTCGCCCGCGCACTGGATCCTGATCACGGGCACGAACGGCAAGACCACGACGACCCGCCTCACCGCCACCATGCTCGTCGAGGGCGGGCTGCGCGCGGCGCCGTGCGGAAACATCGGGGTGCCCGTGCTCGACGCCATCCGCGACCCCGCAGGCTTCGATGCTCTCGTCGTCGAGCTTTCGAGCCACCAACTCTGGTACCTCGCGCTTGCCGAGCCGGAGGGGCAGCCCTTCCCGCTCGCCTCGGTGTGCCTGAATCTCGCCGACGACCACCTCGAATGGCACGGATCATTCGACGCCTACCGCGATGCGAAGGCCGTCGTCTACCGGAACACCCGCCTCGCGTGCGTCTACAACAAGGCGGATGCCGCGACCCGAGAGATGGTCGAAGACGCCGAAGTGGTCGAGGGTGCGCGAGCCATCGGCTTCGACCTGGGCGTGCCGGGGCCGAGCGACGTTGGCATAGTCGACGGAATCCTCGTGGATCGGGCATTTCTCGAGGAGCGCCGGTCCAGTGCTCTCGAGCTCACGACCCTCGACCGACTGGCATCCGCCGGGCTGATCGCCCCACACATCGTCTCGAACATCCTCGCGGCCGCGGCCCTGTCACGTGCCGCGGGGGTGGAGCCGGCAGCAATCCGCGACGCGCTCGATACGTTCCGGCTCGACCCGCACCGCATCGAGGTCGTCGCGCACCATGCCGGCGTGACCTGGGTGGATGACTCGAAGGCAACGAACCCCCACGCGGCGGCATCCTCCCTCTCGGCGTACCCCGGAGCGATCTGGGTCGTGGGCGGCCTGCTGAAGGGCGTCGATATCGGCCCGCTCATCGCGGGGCGGGGGAGCGCGGTCAAGGCGGCCATCGTGATCGGACGCGTGCGCGACGACGTGCTCGGGGCATTCGCGCGACACGCCCCCGACGTGCCCGTGTTCGAGGTGGAGCACGGTGAGACTGAAGAGGTCATGAGGCGTGTCGTCCAGCGGGCGGCGGGCATCGCGGCGTCGGGAGACGTCGTGCTTCTCGCTCCGGCTTCGGCATCCTTCGATCAGTTCAGCGGATATGCCGAGCGGGGCACGCGCTTCGCGGAGGCGGTTCGCGAGCATGTCGAGGGACTCGATCCCGAGCATGACGACACCACATCCGAACGGGACACGAAACCCGATCGGGATGAAACGCAGGTAGGGGAGACGGATGGCGACTCGGACGCCGACACGCCCCCCGCGGGCGGCGCAACAGCCTGACGACGATTCGGCGCCCCGAGGACTCGCGGCGCGGGTCTCGCTCGGACGCGTGTTCGCGCCGGTGCCGAGCGAGTTCCTCCTCATCGCCTCGACCGCTCTGTTGCTGACCGGCTTCGGGCTGGTGATGGTGCTGTCGGCCACGACGGCCTCCGCGACTGCCGAAGGACAGAGCCCCTTCGAGTCGCTCATCAAGCAGGGCGTCTTCGCGGTCATCGGCATCCCCTTGATGTTCGTGGCTTCGCGCTTCCCGGTCAGGTTCTGGAAGAAAATCGCCTGGCCCCTGCTCGGGCTTGCGACACTCTTCCAACTGCTCGTCTTCGTTCCCGGACTCGGAGTCGAGATTCTCGGAAACCGCAACTGGATCTCGATCGCAGGGCAGACCGTCCAGCCATCCGAATTCCTGAAGCTCTCGCTCGCCCTGTGGGTCGCGTACGTCCTCTATCGCAAGCAGACCCTCCTGGGCCTTTGGCGCCACGTCTTCATTCCGCTCGTCCCCGTGTCTGTGGCGGTCATCGCGACCGTCATGGCGGGGCGCGACCTCGGCACGAGCATGATCCTGGTGCTGATCGTGCTCGGTGGGCTGTTCTTCTCGGGCGTGCGCCTGCGCATCTTCCTGCTGCCCCTCATCGGGGCAGCGGCCTACGTGGCCTACATGGCGGTTGCGAGCCCCAACCGCATGCGGCGCCTGATGAGCTTCATGAACGAGGACTGCGACTACTTCAACGACTGCTACCAGGCCATGCACGGCGTATTCGGTCTGGCCGGTGGCGGGATCTTCGGGCTGGGGCTCGGTAACTCGAAAGAGAAGTACGGATGGCTGCCCGCCCGGGCCAACGACTACATCTTCGCGATCGTGGGCGAAGAGGTCGGTCTCATCGGTTGCATCGTCATCCTCGGGCTGTTCACGCTGTTCGCGGTCGGTGCCTTCCACGTCATCCGCAAGACCGACGACCCGTTCATCCGCATCGCCGCGGGCGGAATCACCGTGTGGATCGTGGGCCAGGCCCTCATCAACATCGGTGTCGTGCTGCGCATTGTCCCCGTTCTCGGTGTGCCCTTGCCATTCATGTCGCAGGGTGGAACGGCTCTGCTGTCGGTCTTGATGGCCTGCGGAGTGTTGCTGTCGTTCGCTCGGACGCTGCCCACATCGTCTCAGAACGCCCGCACGGGTATCCGGGGCGGGGCGAGCGCGGCCCGCCGGGGTAAAGTCGCGGCGTGACGACCTATCTTCTGGCCGGCGGGGGAACCGCAGGCCATGTCAATCCGCTGTTGGCGGTCGCGGACGGACTTCGGGCCCGCGATCCCGAGGTGAAGATCGTCGTGCTGGGGACGAAG
This sequence comes from Microbacterium sp. HM-570, assembly GCF_054165885.1. NCBI lineage: Bacteria > Bacillati > Actinomycetota > Actinomycetes > Micrococcales > Microbacteriaceae > Microbacterium > Microbacterium sp. HM-570. Next base: position 572,107 of record NZ_CM135111.1, on the reverse strand, counting down.
GAGGGGCTCGAAACGCGCCTCGTGCCGGACCGGGGCTATGAGTTGTTGACGATCGAACGCCTGCCGTTCCCGCGCCGACCGGATCGTTCGGCCATCGGCTTTCCCGCACGCTTTCGGAGGGCTGTCGGGCACGTGCGGCAGGTCATCCGCGACCGGGATGTTTCGGTCGTCATCGGCTTCGGAGGCTACGCATCCGCTCCGGCCTACGTCGCGGCGCGCAGGTCGGGCACCCCTTTCGTCGTGCACGAGGCGAATGCGCGGCCGGGTCTTGCGAACGTGCTCGGTGCCCGGAGCGCTGCGGCAGTCGGCGTCGCTTTCGCGGGGACACCGCTTCGCCGCTCTCGTGTGGTCGGGATGCCGCTGCGTCGCGAGATCGTCGACCTGGACCGGTCCGCTCTGCGGGACGAAGCGGCGGCGCATTTCGGGCTCGACCCCGCTCAGCCCACGCTCTTGGTGTTCGGGGGCTCACTCGGTGCGCTGCGTCTGAATGAGGCGTTCGCGGGTGCGTACGCTGACGTGCTCGCGACGGGGTATCAGCTCGTGCACGTGACGGGGGAGCGGTCGGACTGGTCCGACCCCGGCGCGCCCGGATATGTCGTCAAAAAGTACGAGGACCGGATGGATCTCGCCTTCGCAATGGCCGATGTCATCGTGTCGCGGGCGGGCGCTGCGACCGTCAGCGAAATCAGCGCCCTCGGCATCCCCGCCGTGTACGTTCCCTACGCGGTCGGCAACGGCGAGCAGCGCCTGAACGCCGCGTCCGCGGTCGCTGCGGGCGCCGCGGTCTTGATCGATGACGCGTTGTTCACCGCCGACCGCGTGCGGGCCGAGGTCCGGCCCCTTCTGGCCGACCCGGTCCGACTCGACGCGATGCGCGTGGCCGCGGCATCCGTCGGCTCGCGTCGAGGCACGGAAGACCTGATCGCGATGATCGACGAGGCCCTCGCTCGCTGAGTTCGCTTCGCGGGCTCGAGCTGTCACAGAACGCTCGATCTGCCGCGATGTATAGAGCATTTCGTGACAGCTCGACGGGGTCGCGGCGGTGGATGCGGCCACCGCAGGGGGCGGTGTGCTCGGCGATGGCTCGGCCGAGGCTTGCCCCCGGCGCGCCATCGAACGGTCGCGACTCGCCGTTCGCGCGCGGCGGGAACGGCGAGTCGCGACCGTTCGTGTTGTGGTCGAGCAGGCCGCAGCGCTGGCTACGCAGCTGCTGCGCGGGACGGCCAGGCGCGTCGGGTGCGGGCGTGGCTCAGGCGCCGCGCCTCCCCGATCGCCAGCACGAGTGCCGCGAGCGGAAGGGCGAACGCGAGCATGTGGATGGATACGCCGAGAACGAGCACGGATGCACCGCACAGGGCCGCGATCGTTGTCTGAACGACCCGAGGGGCCCAATGGCCTACCGCGAGGATCCAGGCGACGGCGCCGCCGAGGGGGAGAGCGGCGATCATGAGGGCCCACACGATCCGGTTGCCATCGCCGCCGCCGATGAGGTTTTCGGTCGCGGCGATCAACAGCGCGATGGCGATGAGCGACGGTGGGCCCCATGCGTTGATCGCGCGATGAGTCTGGGTTCGCATCAACCCGATTGCCGCGCAGTAGGGGAGCACAGACGCGAAGCCGGCGACGATTCCGGCCCGCATTGCCTCGGTCGAATCCAGGGCTCCGTCGGTCCAGCCGCTCCCGGTTAACGCGAAGATGATGGCGGCCATGCCCGCAACAGTCGATACCGCGGCACAGACGAGAACGCTCATGCGAGCTGGTCGGGGGGTTCTTGCCACGGGGGTGTGCGGGGGCAAAGCGGCTGCGGTGGTCGGCTTCGGCCGCGTCAGCAGAATCACGGAGCCGAGCGTTGCGAGCGCGAGGAACGCCCCGACTGTGGGGTTCATCAGCGTGAATGCCAGGAAGGGATACGCGACAATGGTGCACCCGGCGCCGCCCAGGCGGGCCCACATTGTGGGCATCTTCAGGGTTCGGAGCACGCCGCCCGCAGCTACGGCCCCCCAGGCGGCGGCGGCAAGCCACGCGGCCGTGACCAACCACAGGAATACCTGAGCGAATCCGCTGCGGGTGGTTCCCGCGTCGGCCTCGTCGAAGCCGACGTACCACGACAGTGCGGCCAGAGTCGAGAAGGCGGCAGCGGGTAGCGCGAGTACGAAAGCGGCCAGCGCCTCGGGCGCGGAGAGGATCCCGCGAGTTCGGAGCGTGGCAGCGATGGCAACCAGCATGAACAGGGGAGCCACCCCGAAGCCGGGTATCAACCCGATCGGACCCGCGCCCATGAACAAGAGCGGTATGCCCGCGAGGCCGAACGACACGGCGAGGGATGCCGCGATGATCGCCGTGCGTCGATCCAGCCGCGCGCCGAGTCCCTGGACGATCGCGCTACGCCGCAGCGACGCATCCGGGATCCGCTGCCCGCGCGCCTCAGCGTCGTCGAGCATCGTGCACAGCACCACCTCCTCGTTGCGTTCCCGCCAGATGCGCGGGTACCAGCGCAGGAGAGCCCGGAATGCGCGCTCGTCCGGTGCTGTCATGCGAACGTCGCCATGCTGACGGCGGGTGCGGGTGCCGGCGTGTGTGCCGGCACGGGGCGGTAGATCGCGAGCGCCCGCCGTGCCGCGGACGCCCGCCGCTCGAGGTCGGCGAGTTCCATCTCGAGTCGCGCCCTGCCGGTGTCGGTGAGCGCGTAGTAGCGCCGGGCGCGTCCGTCCACGATCTCTTCGCCGTCTTCGCGCACGAGGCCACGGGCCTGCAGGCGCTCGGTCGTCGCGTACAGGGTGGTCGTCTTGAGCGATCCGGGATCGCCGGATGCCTCGTCCACCTCACGCAGGATCGCGTAGCCGTGGCGGCGGCCACTGGCGAGGCTCGCCAGGATCCAGAAGGCGGTCGTGCCCAACGATTCGCTCATGCGACGAGCATATGCCCATGTCGGGACTATGTCTAGTCGTTCACCCGCCTCTCCACCCCGAGCGATGGATCGATCCTGTGCCACGAACGGACGCGACACGCCGTTCGCGCGCGCACGAGACGGCGTGTCGCGTCCGCTCGGCGCGCTCGGGATCGCTGCAGGGGCCACTCGTGGCGGGACGGCCGAGTGCCCGGGCGCGCCGGGAGCCGACCTCGCAGAAGGCCGACCTAGACTTATCGGGCCATGATTCGACCCGACCTCAGCCTGCCGATTCCCGAGAACATCGGCGCCGCGCACTTCATCGGCATCGGTGGATCCGGGATGTCGGGGCTCGCGCGAATGTTCCTGGCCCGCGGCATCCGGGTCTCGGGTTCCGACCGAGCCGACAGCGATGCGCTGCGTCAACTCGCACTGCTCGGGGCGCGGGTGCATGTCGGGCACGATGCCGCCAATCTCGGCGACGCGGACACCGTCATTCACACCGGCGCGATCTGGCCCGAGAATCCCGAGTACGTCCTGGCCAAGGAGCGGGGGATGCCGGTCATCCACCGTTCGCAGGCGTTGCACTGGCTCATCGGCGGTCGTCGTCTTGTCTCGGTTGCCGGTGCGCACGGCAAGACGACCTCGACGGGCATGATCATCACCGCCCTGCACCAACTCGGCGCTGACCCGAGCTTCGTCAACGGCGGAGTGATCGCGCAGCTCGGCGCCTCGAGCGGTACGGGCGTCGACGAACTGTTCGTTGTCGAGGCCGACGAGTCCGACGGCACGTTCCTGCTGTACGACACGTCGATCGCGCTCATCACGAATGTCGACCCCGATCATCTCGACCACTACGGCACGAACGACGCGTTCGACGATGCCTTCGTGCGCTTCGCCGACCGGGCTCGCGAGAGTGTCGTCATCTCGGCCGACGACCCCGGGGCGCTCCGGGTGAGCGCGCGCCTCACACATCCGAACGTCATCACCTTCGGGGAATCGGATGGCGTGGATGTGCGTGTCACGGACATCACCACAGACGGCCCGGTGTCCTTCGCCCTGACATACCGCGGCACGACGGAGCGGGCCCGACTCGAGATCCCCGGCGCGCACAACGCGATCAATGCCGCGGGCGTGGTCTCCGTGCTGCTCTCACTGGGGTACGAACTCGAGCCCTCCCTGCGCGCGGTCGAGGGGTTCGCGGGCACGATCCGCCGCTTCGAACTGCACGGCGTGAACCGCGGGGTCAGCGTCTTCGACGACTACGCGCACCACCCCACCGAAGTTGCGGCGGCCCTCGCGGCGGCGCGCACCGTCATCGGCGACGGACGCATCATCGCGGTCCACCAGCCCCACACGTACTCCCGCACGCAGCAGATGTACCGCGAATTCGCCGAGGTGCTCGAGGAGTACGCCGACCACACGGTCGTGCTCGACGTCTACGGTGCCCGCGAGGATCCGATCCCCGGCGTCACCGGCGCCCTCGTCCGCGACGCCTTCGCTGACCCCGATCACGTCGCGTACGTCGCGGACTGGCAAGAGGCGGCCGACTACACGGCGACGGTGGCGCGCGACGGTGACTACGTCATCACCCTCGGCTGCGGCAACGTTTACCTCATCATTCCGCAGGTGCTCGAAGCACTTTCGCACACGGCGCCGGCCGGCGTCACGGACTGACGGATGCGTCGGCCCCCGCCGCTTCCCGCGCCCGAGAGATCCGGTGCCGCCGCGAAGCGCACATCGCGTTCGTGGGATGACTCGCGTTCGTTGGATGACTCGCGTTCGTTGGATGACGAGGCGACCGTCCCTCGTAGCGGCGAGAGCCCGGACGAAGACGCATCCGTTTCGCCCGCTGCGTCCGAGTCGCAACCTTCGGAGAAAGCCGGGGTAGCGACCGCCGGAACGGAGACAGATGAGGCGGCGCCTCCGGAACGCGTCGCCGACCAGACGGACGCGGATGCCGCCCCCCGTCGCACGGGAATCCGTGACGTCTGGCGTGCCGCTCGCGCGCGCCGCCGCGCGTTGCGCCGCGAAGTCCGCCGCTTCACCGTCCGGAGCCGGCGTCGTCGGCTCGTATGGCTCGTGAGTAGCGCTGCCGTGCTGCTGCTGATCGTCGGCAGCGTCGGCGCGGCCTACAGTCCGCTCTTCGCGGTTGAGCGGATCGAGGTCGTCGGCACGACGTCGCTGCCCGCTGCAACGGTCCAAGACGCCCTGGCGGGCCAGATCGGGACGCCCCTGCCGCTCGTGGATGGCAGCGCCGTGAAGGCCGCGCTCGTCGCCTTTCCCCTCGTCGAGTCGTACACGCTCGAGGCTCGCCCGCCGCACGACCTGGTGGTGCGGATCGTCGAACGCACGCCCATCGGCGTCATCCAGACGGACGCCGGATGGACGCTCGTCGATGCTGCTGGTGTGGCTCTCGAGACCAGTCCGAACCCGCCGGAAGGCCGTCCCATTCTCGAAATCGCCGGCGGCACGACATCCGGGGCGTTCGAGTCGGCGGGTCTGGTTATGCGGGCCCTCCCGGAGACGATCGCGACCCAGGTGACGCGCATCGCGGCGACCACGCGGGACGACGTGACCCTCACGCTGGCGAGCGGCACCCAGGTCGTCTGGGGTGCTGTTGAGGAGACGGCGCTCAAGGCCGTCAATCTCGACCGGGCGATGACCGCCCGCCCCGGCATGTCCGTGTACGACGTTTCATCGCCCGCATCCGTCGTCGTCCGCTGACGACCCCCGCCCGTGCCACGCCCACCCCGCCCGGACCCGCTCACCTGGCAGTAGATGGGAAAGCGGACGCCCCAGAGCCTCATCTACTGCCAGGCGAGCGGCCCGTGGACGGCTCTCGCCGGGGATTTGACGTGCGTGTAGACGACACGCCGCGCGCCTGCGGGCGCCGGCGAACGCCCGGCCTACCGTGTGAACAGAGGAAATGCATACCGGGCATTTCTTTACAGTTCTACTTGAGGTTGAAGGTTTCACCCAGGTTCGCGACACGGAGGCCGGCATGAGCCAGAACCAGAACTACCTCGCCGTTATCAAGGTCGTCGGCGTCGGCGGCGGCGGCGTCAACGCCGTCAACCGCATGATCGAGCTCGGGCTGCGCGGTGTGGAGTTCATTGCGATCAATACCGACGCGCAGGCGCTCCTCATGAGCGACGCCGATGTGAAGCTCGACGTCGGTCGCGAGATCACCCGCGGCCTCGGCGCCGGCGCCGACCCCGAGGTGGGTCGCCGCGCGGCAGAGGACCACGCCGAAGAGATCGAAGAAGCCCTGCGGGGTGCCGACATGGTGTTCGTCACAGCGGGCGAGGGTGGTGGCACCGGCACCGGTGGCGCGCCCGTCGTGGCCAAGATCGCGAAGTCGATCGGCGCGCTCACGATCGGTGTCGTCACGAAGCCGTTCTCGTTTGAGGGACGCCGTCGTCAGACGCAGGCCGACACCGGTGTCGCGCGCTTGAAGGAAGAGGTCGACACCCTCATCGTGGTGCCGAACGACCGCTTGCTCGAGATCAGCGATCGCGGAATCTCGATGATCGAGGCATTCGCGACGGCCGACCAGGTGCTGCTCGCCGGTGTTCAGGGCATCACCGACCTCATTACGACCCCCGGCCTCATCAACCTCGACTTCGCCGACGTCAAGTCGGTCATGCAGGGTGCGGGATCGGCCCTCATGGGTATCGGCTCTGCTCGGGGAGCGGATCGCGCGATCAAGGCCGCCGAGCTCGCGGTCGAGTCGCCGCTACTCGAGGCCTCGATCGAGGGGGCGCACGGTGTGCTGCTCTCGATCCAGGGTGGCTCGAACCTCGGAATCTTCGAGATCAACGATGCCGCGCAGCTCGTCAAAGAGGCAGCGCACCCCGAAGCCAACATCATCTTCGGTACGGTCATCGATGACACGCTCGGCGACGAGGTGCGGGTCACCGTGATCGCGGCCGGCTTCGACGGCGGCGAACCTCTGCAGCGCAGTGAGCCGGTCGTCGCTCAGCGCCAGGCGCCCGCTCTGCCGGTCGCCACGGCCGACGAGGCAGCCGAGGTCAAGCCCCCCGTGCGCGAGTCGGTTTCGGTCGGCTCCGCATCCGGTCCGATCGTCCCCGAGGCCGCGGGTTTCGACTCCGCGTTCGGTGACGACGACCTCGACATCCCCGACTTCCTGAAGTAGCGGTATCCCCGAACGGATGCCGTGGCCCGCGAGAGGTGCCGCATGACCGAAGTGGCTCCTCTCGCGGATCGATTGGCGTTGCTGGATGAGCGCGTCGCAGACGCGGCGCGAGCGGCCGGACGCGACGCGGGCGAGATCACACGCATCGTCGTGACGAAGTTTCACCCGGCACAGCTCGTGCGCGATCTGTACGCCCTCGGAGTGCGAGACGTCGGTGAGAACCGGCAGCAAGAGATTTCGGAGAAACGCTCCGAGCTCGCTGACCTCGACGATCTGCGTTGGCACTTCGTGGGCCAGATCCAGTCGAACAAAGCGCGTGCCGTGAGGGCCGCCGCATCCGTCGTCCATTCGGTCGATCGAGCCAAGCTCGCCGACGCCCTCGACGGTGCTTCACGCGACGATGCCGCAGAACCCGATGCGATGCCCCTGGATGTGCTCGTGCAGATCAATCTGACAGCCGACACCGGGCGCGGCGGAACGAACGAGTCGGACGTCGTCGCCCTGGCAGAACACGTCGCCAGATGTTCCGGCCTTCGGTTGCGCGGTGTGATGGCCGTTGCGCCCCTCGACGAACCACCCGCGGCCGCCTTCGCGCGCCTCGCCGAGCACGCCGCACGCGTGCGTGCCGTCGTGCCCGACGCATCCTGGATCAGTGCCGGGATGACGGGGGATTTCGAAGAGGCGATCGCCATTGGCGCGACACACCTGCGGATCGGGTCCGCAATCACGGGCAACCGACCCGCCCACGGTTAACCTCGAAACAGACGAGCCAACACGGAGGATGCGATGTCGAACCCGCTCAAGAAGACCATGGTTTATCTCGGTCTTGCCGACGAAGAAGAAATTGTTGACGAGCCCCAGCAGCAGACGCAGCACTCGCGCGTTCACGCCGTGGAACCCAAGGGAACCGTCACGCCCCTCCGTCCGCGTGCCGTTCACCAGCCCGCAGCGGGTGGACTGACCGAGATCCTCACGGTGCACCCCAAGCAGTACCGCGACGCACAGGTCATCGCCGAGAACTTCCGCGAGGGCATCCCCGTGATCATCAACCTGTCGCAGATGAGCGACGCGGATGCTCGTCGCCTGATCGACTTCGCCAGCGGACTGTCGCTGGGGCTCTACGGACGCATCGAGCGGGTCACGAGCAAGGTCTTCCTGCTCTCTCCCGAGCACGTCGAGGTTTCGGGCGACGGCGGCATCCCGCACGCCGACCCGGACGCCGCGCCCTTCTCCGCGTCGTAGTCTGTATACGTGGAACTGCTGAGGCTCATCGCGTCGATCCTCAACGGTCTGATCCTGCTGTACGTCTTCGTGCTGCTGGGACGACTCGTTCTCGAGTACATCCCGGTGTTCAATCGCGAATGGCGTCCTCGCGGCGCGGGCCTCGTCTTCGCTGAAATCGTCTACACCGTCACGGATCCTCCGATCCGGCTGTTCCGTCGATTCATCCCCCCGCTCCGCATCGGACCGATTGCGATCGATCTCGCTTTCGCGCTCACGATCTTCCTGTGTTTCATGCTTCTGAACGTCACGCGATCCATCGCCGGCGGGGCATAAACCTGCGCTCTGGGGTGGGCTGACGGTGCCGTGACGCACTCGGCTCGCTCTCGCGGCACCCAGGCGCCTCAGCTATGCTGATGGCTTCGCGCCCCAGCGCAGCCACGCCGTGACCAGCAGAGACGAACAGGACGGATCCCCCATGGCTCTGACCCCCGATGACGTTGTAACCAAGCAGTTTCAGCACGTCCGGTTCAAAGAGGGTTTCGACCCCGAAGAGGTCGATGACTTCCTCGACGAGATCGTCGTCGAGTGGCGCAAGACGATCGCCGAGAACGAAGAGCTGAAGGCCAAGCTCGAGGCCTACGAGGCCGGCGAGAAGCCCGCCGCAGCAGCACCCGCTGCGGAGCCGGCTCCCGAGGTGGAGGCTCCCGCCGCCGCCCCGAAGCCCGCTCCCGCGAGCGAGGACGCCGGCGCAAGCACCAGCGCGGGGATTATCGAACTCGCGCAGCGTCTGCACGACGAGCACGTTGCCGAGGGTGTCGCCCAGCGCGACAAGCTCGTCTCAGAGGCCGAGGCCACCGCGTCGCGCATCGTTGCCGAGGCCGAGGCGAAGCAGCGCGAAGAGGCCGCCCGCCTCGAGAAGGAGCGCACGGTACTCGAGGGTCGCATCACGGAGCTCCGCCAGTTCGAGCGTGACTACCGCGCCCAGCTGCGCAGCTACATCGAGGGTCAGCTGCGTGACCTCGAGACGTCCGGTTCGACGTCGGGCTCGACGCCCGTGTCGGCCATCGGTCTCTAGACCTTGACCGAACCGAGTCCCGCACCCGAGCTTTCCGCGGGGCCGCGCAAGCCTCTCAACCGACCGGCGGCCATCGCCATCATCGCGACTCTCGCGGTGGTGGCCCTGGCCGCCGATCAGTTGAGCAAGTTCTTCGCATTGCAGAACCTGACGCCGGGCGATCCGGTGCAGATTCTGGGTGAGTTCCTCGTCTTCGTGTTGGTGTTCAACCCGGGCGCAGCGTTCTCTCTGGGTGAGAGCGTCACGTGGGTCTTCACGATCGCGTTGGCCGCGGTCGCGGTCGCGATCGTGTGGTTGATGTTCACGCGGGTACGCTCCCGGCTGTGGGCCGTGGCGCTGGGGCTGCTGCTCGGTGGCGTTCTCGGCAACCTCACCGATCGCTTACTGCGAGACCCGGGATTCCCGGTCGGACATGTCGTCGACTTCATCTCCACGCCCTGGATGATGCCCGCGATCTACAACGTGGCCGACATCTTCATCGTGTGCGACATGATCGGGATCGCCCTGCTCGTTCTGCTCGGACTGCACATGGACGGCACCCGCGAGCGTCGGGAAGATAAGGCGGATGCGTCGACGGTCGCTGCTTCCGAGGCATCCGACTCTGTCTCGTCCGACACTGTCCCGTCCGAGCCCGTCCCGTCCGAGCCCGTCCCGTCCGACTCCGTCCCGTCCGAGCACGGTCCCGTTTCGATCGTGGGAGTGGGCGTGGATCGCGATTCCCTCTTCCCTGTGGCTGACCCGGATGTCGGAGCCCCGCGCCGCGCAAAGGAGCCCGGCGACGACGACCCGACGAGGGCCTAGCCGTGCCGGCGCGGAGTCTTCCCGTGCCCGACGGTCTGCAGGGGGCCCGGGTCGACGCGGCCCTGGCCAAGATGCTCGGTTTCTCTCGTGCCTTCGCGGCGGAAGTGGCCGAGTCGGGTGGTGTCAACGTCGATGGGCGCGTTGTCGGAAAGTCGGATCGGTTGTCCGGCGGAGCTTGGCTCGAGGTCGTTTGGGAAGAGCGCGCGGAGCCTCGTGTGGTTCCGATGGCTGTGCCCGACTTCGGCATCGTCTACGACGACGATGACATCGTCGTGATCGACAAGCCCGCGGGAGTAGCGGCTCATCCGAGTGTCGGGTGGGAGGGCCCCACGGTTCTCGGCGCGTTGGCCGCAAGCGGGTACACGATTGCGACCACGGGCGCTGCCGAACGTCAGGGAATCGTGCATCGGCTGGATGTCGGCACGAGTGGGCTCATGGTCGTCGCCAAATCCGAGGCGGCCTACACCGCGCTGAAGCGCGCTTTCAAGGAGCGCGAGGTCGAGAAGATATACCACGCCGTCGTGCAGGGGCATCCGGATCCCTTGTCCGGCACGATCGACGCGCCGATAGGTCGACATGCCACGCACTCGTGGAAATTCGCCGTCACGCAGGACGGCAAGGACTCTGTCACGCACTACGAGACTCTCGAGGCATTCCGCGGTGCGTCGCTGCTCGAGATCCACCTCGAGACCGGGCGCACGCACCAGATTCGCGTGCACATGGCCGCGCAGAGGCACCCGTGCGTCGGCGATCCGCTCTACGGCGCGGATCCCACGATGTCGGCTCGCCTGGGGCTCACCCGCCAGTGGTTGCACGCTCGGCAGTTGTCGTTCCACCATCCCGCGACCGGCGAATGGGTCACCTTCGCCTCGGATTATCCGGCCGACCTCGCTCACGCGCTCGAGGTGCTGCAAGCCGGATGATCCTCGGGTCCTCCCGAATGTCGCCGGCCCGGGGCAGAATGCGCTGATGGCAATCGACGTGCGGCCCGCGACGGTATTCGATGATGTGCAGACCATGGTGGGGCACAAACGCCCCGACGCGAACCTCTGCTGGTGTCTGAGCTCCCGCATCCCGTCGAAAGAGAACCTCGCACTTCGCGGCACGGCGCGGGGCGAGCGAGTCGTACGTGGGCACGCGGGCGCTGTTCGAACGCGCAGGATTTTCCAAAGTATCCGACACCGGCTCCGTCGTGAACGGGTTTCCGTGCCTGCTGGTGCGTCTCGATCTGGCGTAGCCGGGTCGGGTTCAACGCGACCCGCCGACGATGTCGGAAGCGCCCCTTAGTGTGGACGAGTGGCAGCCGACTCCTTCGTTCACCTTCATGTGCACAGCGAATATTCGATGCTCGACGGGGCCGCTCGAATCGGGCCGATGGTCCAAGAGGCCGTCGCGCAGGGCATGCCGGCCATCGCCGTCACCGACCATGGCAACACCTTCGCGGCGTTCGAGTTCTACAAAGCGGCGAAAGACGCCGGCATCAAGCCGATCATCGGCATCGAGGCCTACGTCACCCCCGGCACGCACCGCAGCGACAAGGCACGAGTGCGCTGGGGCGGACCAGACCAGGCCGGCGATGATGTCTCGGGATCGGGCGCATACACGCACATGACCCTGCTCTCGCAGAGCACCGAGGGCATGCACAACCTCTTCCGCCTCAGTTCCAAAGCGAGCATGGAGGGGTACTACTTCAAGCCGCGCATGGACCGCGAACTTCTGCAGACTTACAGCAAGGGACTCATCGCCACGACGGGCTGCCCGTCCGGGGAAGTGCAGACGCGACTCCGGCTCGGGCAGTACGACGCCGCAAGAGCCGCAGCCGCGGAGTTCCAGGACATCTTCGGCAAGGAGAACTACTTCACCGAGATCATGGATCACGGCCTCTCGATCGAGCGGCGCGTGATGGGCGATCTCATCAAGATCTCGAAAGAGCTCGACATCCCGCTTGTCGGCACGAACGACCTGCACTACACGCATCAACACGATGCGACGAGCCACGCAGCACTCCTGTGCGTCCAGTCCGGTTCGACGCTCGACGACCCCAAGCGCTTCAAATTCGACGGCGACGGCTACTACGTCAAGTCGGCGGCCGAGATGCGCCAGATCTTCCGTGATCACCCGGAGGCGTGCGACAACACCCTGCTGATCGCCGAGCGCTGCGAGGTCGAGTTCAACACTTCGGCCAACTACATGCCGCGCTTCCCAGTGCCCCCTGGTGAGAGCGAAGACTCCTGGTTCGTCAAGGAGGTTGAGAAGGGCCTCGAACACCGATATCCCGCGGGCATCCCGACCGAGGTGCGCGCACAGGCAGAGTACGAGACCCAGGTCATCTTGCAGATGGGCTTCCCGGGCTACTTCCTCGTCGTCGCCGACTTCATCAACTGGGCGAAAGAGAACGGCATTCGAGTCGGCCCCGGGCGTGGTTCCGGTGCCGGTTCCATGGCCGCCTATGCCATGAAGATCACCGACCTGGATCCGCTCCGGCACGGGCTGATCTTCGAGCGCTTCCTCAACCCCGACCGCGTCTCGATGCCCGACTTCGACGTCGACTTCGATGACCGTCGCCGCGGCGAGGTCATTCAGTACGTGACCGAGAAGTACGGCGACGAACGCGTCGCGCAGATCGTCACGTACGGCACGATCAAGGCCAAGCAGGCGCTCAAAGATGCCGGGCGGGTGCTCGGATTCCCGTTCAGCATGGGCGAGAAGCTCACGAAGGCGATGCCGCCACCCGTCATGGGTAAGGACATGCCCCTGGAGGGCATGTTCGACAAGAACCATCCCCGTTTCAAAGAGGCATCAGAGTTCCGCGTCCTCATCGAGACCGATCCCGAGGCCAAGACGGTGTTCGACACGGCCGTGGGACTCGAGAACCTCAAACGCCAGTGGGGCGTGCACGCAGCCGGCGTGATCATGTCCTCCGAACCGCTGATCGACATCATCCCGATCATGAAGCGCGAGCAGGACGGCCAGATCGTCACGCAGTTCGATTACCCGTCGTGCGAGGCGCTCGGCCTGATCAAGATGGACTTCCTCGGTCTTCGCAACCTCACGATCATCGACGACGCGCTCGATAACATCGTCGTCAACCGGGGAGAGAAGGTCGTGCTCGAAGACCTCGAACTCGACGACGGGGCCGCGTACGAACTCCTCACGCGGGGCGACACCCTCGGTGTGTTCCAGCTCGACGGCGGGCCGATGCGCAGCCTTCTCCGGCTGCTCAAGCCCGACAACTTCGAAGACATCTCGGCCGTCATCGCGCTCTATCGACCCGGCCCGATGGGTGCCAACTCCCACACGAACTACGCACTGCGCAAGAACGGCCTGCAAGAGATCACGCCGATCCACCCCGAACTCGAAGAGGCGCTGGCCGAGATCCTCAGCACGAGTTACGGGCTGATCATCTATCAAGAGCAGGTCATGGCGATCGCGCAGAAGGTCGCGGGGTTCAGCCTCGGACAGGCCGACATCCTGCGTCGCGCGATGGGCAAGAAGAAGAAGTCCGAGCTCGACAAGCAGTACGAGGGCTTCCAAGCGGGCATGCACGCAAACGGCTATTCGGATGCTGCGGTCAAGACTCTGTGGGACATTCTGCTGCCGTTCTCGGACTACGCCTTCAACAAGGCTCACTCCGCCGCGTACGGCATGGTCTCGTACTGGACGGCCTACCTGAAGGCGCACTATCCGGCCGAGTACATGGCGGCGTTGCTGACGAGCGTCGGTGACTCGAAGGACAAGCTCGCGATCTATCTCAACGAGTGTCGGCGAATGGGAATGAAGGTGCTGCCGCCCGACGTGGGGGAGTCGATCAAGTACTTCGCGGCCGTGGGCGATGACATCCGCTTCGGGCTCGGTGCCATCCGCAACGTCGGCTCGAACGTCGTCGAGGGCATCGTCGCATCGCGCGCCGATGACAGCTTCGTGAGCTTCCACGACTTCCTCACCAAGGTTCCGGCGCATGTCGCGAACAAACGCACGGTCGAGTCGCTGATCAAGGCGGGCGCGTTCGACTCGCTGGGATCGACGCGTCGCGCGCTCATGGATATTCACGAGAGCGCGGCCGAAGCAGCGGTCGAAACCAAGCGCAAGGCTGCCACGGGGGCGATCGGGTTCGACTTCGACAGCCTGTACGACGAAACCGAAGACATCATGCCGGCGAAGGTTCCCGAGCGCCCCGAGTGGACGAAGAAGGACAAGTTGGCCTTCGAGCGCGAGATGCTCGGCCTGTACGTTTCGGATCACCCTTTGGCGGGTCTCGAGATGCCGCTGGCCAAGCACGCGTCGATGTCGATCAACGATCTGCTCACGTCCGAAGAGTTGAGCGACGGTGAGCAGGTGACCGTCGCGGGGCTGCTGACGAGCGTCCAGCACCGCGTCGCGAAATCGAGCGGAAACCCGTACGGCATGGTCACCGTCGAGGACTTCAACGGCGAGGTGAACGTCATGTTCATGGGCAAGACGTACACCGAATACCAGCCGCTACTGCAGGCCGACGCCATCCTCGTGGTGCGCGGTCGTGTGTCCCGCCGCGATGACGGACTCAACCTGCACGCCGTCTCGGCGATGGTTCCCGATCTGGGTGCCGTGGATGCCGGGGGAGCGCTCGAACTAATCCTTGCCGAGCACCGCGCAACCCACTCGGTCATCACCGATCTGGCTGTCGTGCTCGATCGGCACCGCGGCGAGACCGAGGTGCGGATGAAGCTCACCAAGGGTGACGTGGCGAAGGTTTTCGAGGTGCCGCATCCCGTCAAGGTGACCGCGGATCTGTACGGAGAACTGAAGTCTTTGCTCGGACCCGGATGCCTGGGCTGAGCGGATGTCCGCGAGGTAAGGTAGCCGGGGCGCCGACGGCGTCGTGCGAAAGGGGATGGTTATGACCGACGAGAACCGGACAGACGACGAGAGGGATCTCGCGGCTTCGCTGGTCTCCGCTCCGGAGCCCGACGCGACCGAGACCGATGGCGAGGAGTTCGACTCGGCAACCGAGAGCGAGCCGGAAGAGGCGCCCCAATATGGCGTCGGCCCCTTCACGATCCGCGAGGTCGCGATCGTCGGGCTGTGGGCCGTGGCCTTCATCATCTCGTTCTTCTCTGTCCTCCAGCTCCCCTTCCGCTCCGTCTGGATGAGTGGCATCGATTGGGTGCTCACGATCGGCGTACCGACGGTCGCAGTATTCCTGATCGTCCTGCGCCGCTTCTCGCCCGACGGGATTCGCCGTGTGGGCTCGCTCGGCGTCGATCAGTTCGCATCCGTTGCTTTCTCGGTTTCGAGCGTCATCTGGCTCTCGTACATCTGGAACACCATCGCCGCGGTCGTCGACGACCGCGCCTGGTACACGACGTGGGTCGTGTGGGTGGAGCTGATCGTCTTCCTGGCCCTGGTTCTGCTCTCCGTCTTCGCTCCGTTCATCGCGCCGTTCGACGAGGATTTCCGCGGTCGACCCGCAGCGCCCGCGCATCGCAATGCACGAGCAGTCCGGGCCGTCGTGGCTCGCCCCCGGCCCGAACCGGCACCGGAGTCCTTCGCTCCCGTTTCCGGTGATGGAGCCGCGCAGGCTACGGGCGGCTACCCGATCGGCTCGTATGCGCTGGACGACGCCGAGCCGTCCACGGGCGACACGGGCGTCGTCGACACGGGTGGGTGGAGCCCTACCCCGGCGTACGCGCGCGGAGCGACGGAAACCGGCGCGCAGCCGGTGACGGATGCGGCGCCCGCGGCGGCTTCGCGCCCCTTCTGGGCGTTGTCACCGGTCGAACGCGATGTAGTCGACGAGCGTACCGGCGCTCCGGTGTTCCGCATCGGGCCGACGGCGTGGGCGCTTGTGATCGCGGATCGCGGGTCGAGCTTCGTCGTGCAGCATGAGGACGGTCGTGTGGGCGTGCTCTACGACGTCTCGGGAGTCACCCGGGGCTGATCCGCCGGGTAGCCTGGGAGGATGCGCACGATCGACCTCCGCGGCACTGCCGCGCGCGATGCCGCGGCACTCGTTCCGCGCGCGACCGAAGCTCGCGACAACGCCCTGCGAGTCGCCGGCGAACTCGTCGCCGACGTCCGCGACCGCGGCGAAGCCGCCCTGCGCGAGCAGGCCGAGAAGTTCGATGGTGTCACCGGACACACCCTCCGCGTTCTGCGCGCCGACATCGACGCCGCGGTCGAAGGGCTCGATGCCGATGTCCGAGACGCGCTCGAACGCGCCATCGCGAACGTCCGGCGTGCGTCGGCCGCGCAGGTTCCGCCGCCGGTTGTCACCGAGCTCGCGCCGGGCGCGCGCGTCACGCAGCGCTGGCAGCCGGTCCGCCGGGTCGGTGTCTACGTTCCCGGCGGCAAGGCGGTCTATCCGTCGAGCGTCGTCATGAACGTCGTGCCCGCACAGGTCGCCGGAGTCAGCGCCGTGGCGCTCGCTTCGCCCGCTCAACGCAGTGACGGCAAGGTGCACCCGACCATCCTCGCCGCGGCGGGTCTGCTCGGCGTAGACGAGGTCTATGCGATCGGTGGCGCGGGGGCGATCGCTGCGCTCGCGTACGGCGTCGCCGACATCGCTCTCGACCCTGTCGACGTCGTCACGGGTCCCGGTAACAACTACGTCGCCGCGGCGAAGCGTCACGTCGCGGGCGTCGTCGGGACCGACTCCGAGGCGGGTGCGACCGAGATTCTCGTGATCGCCGACGATTCAGCCGACGCAGTACTGGTGGCGGCAGATCTGGTCAGTCAGGCCGAGCACGACGAGCAGGCTGGAGCCGTCCTCGTGACGGATTCGGCCGACCTGGCCGAGGCTGTCCGCTCGGCGGTTCAGGATGTCACCTCGCGCACCCGGCACGCGGAGCGCGTGCGTACGGCACTCGCGGGTACACAATCCGCGATCGTGCTGGTGGACGATCTGGCCGCGGCGGTGGCGTTCAGTAACGCGTATGCCCCCGAGCACCTCGAGGTCCAGACCCGCGACCCCGAGGGGCTGTTGCCCGACTTGACCAATGCCGGTGCGATCTTCCTCGGAGCGAACTCGCCCGTGAGTCTCGGGGACTATCTCGCGGGGAGCAACCACGTTCTGCCCACCGGCGGCCAGGCGCGTTATGCGGCCGGGCTCGGCGCGCAGACGTTCTTGCGTGCGCAGCAGATCATCGCGTACGACCGGGATGCTCTTGCCGGCGTTGCCGACGCGATCGTCGCGCTGGCCGACGCCGAGGCACTGCCCGCGCACGGCGAGGCCGTGACCGCACGGTTCGCGCCGGGCTCCGAAGCATCCGCGATCTGACTGCGCTATTCAACGACTCCGCCACCCACCGACGCTGCCATCTAGCGAGGACCACGAGATATGCACTGCCCCTTCTGTCGGCATCCCGACTCGCGCGTGATCGATTCGCGCACGAGCGATGACGGGCTCTCGATTCGTCGCCGCAGGCAATGCCCCGAATGCGGTGGTCGTTTCTCGACGATCGAGACCGCGAGCCTCAACGTCATCAAGCGGTCCGGGGTCATCGAGCCTTTCAGCCGCGAGAAGGTCATGTCGGGTGTGCGCAAGGCGTGTCAGGGCCGTCCCGTGACCGAGGCAGATCTCGCCATGCTCGCGCAGAAGGTCGAAGAGGCAGTTCGGCAGACGGGCGCATCCCAGGTCGACACGAACGAGATCGGACTGGCCATCCTCGGTCCGCTTCGAGCCCTTGACATGGTCGCTTATCTACGATTCGCCAGCGTCTATCAGGCTTTCGAATCCCTCGACGATTTCGAGACGGCGATCGGCGACCTGCGCGCGGATCGCGTCGCGGCCCCCGGATTCGACGGCGACGTGCCCCGTGCGTGAATCGGAACGGGGTGGGATGTATCGCGTCCTTTTCTCCGTCGTGCTCTCGCGCTTTGACCCCGAGACGGCGCATCACCTGGGGATGCGGGTCGTCCGTGCCGCAGGCGTGCGCCCGTTCTCGACCCTGGTCCGCCGAGTCACTCACCCCGCGCCTTCGCTGCGGACGCGAGCCCTGGGCATCGACTTTCCCTCGCCCTTCGGAGTCGCCGCTGGGTTCGACAAGGACGCGGTCGGCGTTCTCGGGCTCGGTGCTCTCGGCTTCGGGCATGTCGAGGTCGGCACGCTGACCGCCATCCCGCAGGACGGAAACCCCCGTCCGCGTCTTTTCCGACTCATCCCGGATCGCGCCGTCATCAACCGCATGGGTTTCAACAACGGGGGAGCGGATGCGGCTGCCGCTCGCATCGCGAAGCTCCGTCGGCGCCGTGACCGGCCGGTGATCGGCATCAACATCGGCAAGAGTCGCGTGGTCGATGTCGCGGACGCGACGGCCGACTACGTCCGCAGCGCGACACTCCTGGCGCCCCTTGCGGACTATCTGGCCGTGAACGTCTCGTCCCCGAATACGCCGGGCTTGCGCGCCCTGCAGGCCGTGGAAACGCTCGCGCCGTTGCTGCGCGCGGTCAAGGATGCCGCGGGCCAGACACCGCTGCTCGTGAAGATCGCCCCGGACCTCGAGGACGACGAAGTGCGCGAGATCGCTCTTCTCGCGGTCGAGCTCGGGCTCGACGGGCTCATCGCCACCAACACGACGCTCTCGCGTGCGGGCCTCCGGACCGCCCCCACGGTCGTCGCGGCCGCAGGCGCAGGCGGGCTCTCAGGCGCTCCATTGCGTGAGCGCTCGCTCGAAGTGCTTCGCGTCGTTCGGGCATCCGTTCCCGCGGAGTTCTGTGTGATCTCCGTCGGCGGCGTCGAGAGTGGCGCGGATGTGCGTGAGCGCTTGGCTGCGGGTGCCACCCTCGTGCAGGGGTATACCGCGTTCCTCTACCGCGGCCCGTTCTGGGCCCGACAGATCAACCGCACGCTCGCCCGCGTCTGAGTCAGTCGCGTCTGCCCTTGGGCGTCGCGACGCGTTCGTAATTCAGGAGATCTGCGCGAGGTACGCTCGCGGTTCCCCGATATTCCGGGTGTCACCCTGCGACGGGTCGCCCGCGGGACTGAATTGTGAACGCGAGCGCGGGTGCAACGAAGCGAGTCGCGACCGGGTCGACAGAGTCGATCAGGCGATGGGCTTGCCCCCGCGGCGCACCTGCGGCTTCGGCAAGCGCAGGAAGCGCATCTGCATGGAGCGCATGGCCGCGTACCAGGCCGTACCGCGCTCGAGCTTGTCGGCACCGAACTTGGCGCGGATGGCTCGCTTGGCGCGCCACCCCGTCAAAACCATGTCGAGGATGACGAGCAGGATGAAGCCCCACAATGCGATGAACGCGTAGTACTGGATGTAGGTGTTCTGAATGAAGGTCAGCAAGATCACGACGATCATGGCCGGCATCACGAACTCGGCGAGGTGCCAGCCCCCGTCGACATAGTCGCGCAGGAATTTGCGCTGCGGTCCCTTGTCGCGGGCGGGGAGGTAGCGCTCGTCGCCCTTGGCCATGCCGGCACGAGCTTGGTCCCGCTTGGCAGCGAGCTCGGCGCGGGCACGCTGCTTGGCCTCTTTCGTATCCGCCACGAGGGGGCGTCGACGCACGGCCTCACGCTCGGCGCGCGTCGGGGTAGCGCGCCCTTTTCCGGCACCGACCGCGGCGGAATCCTCGTCGCTCGGCACGGGGGCGGGGGAGTTGGCCACGATGTTTCCTCGCAGGTCGGGGTGAAGTACTCACCCATAAGATTACCCGCATGCACGCATCGGAAGTCCCCCCGTCCCCACTCCGTACCGCTGTCGAGGATGGAATCGCTCCGGCTCTGGCCGACCTCGGTGCCCTCGTCCGTATCCCGGGCATCGCCTGGCCGGCATTCGATCAGACCCAGCTGGAGCGGAGTGCGGATGAGGTTGCGCGCCTTGCCGGGGATACGGGGGTGTTCGACGACGTGCGGATCCTCCGTGCCGAGATCCCCGGAACGGGGGAGGTGGGTCAGCCCGCCGTTCTGGCCACGCGGGCAGCACGCGGGGACGCCCCGACGGTGCTCCTCTACGCTCACCACGACGTGCAGCCACCGGGCGATGACGCGCTCTGGGATTCTCCGCCGTTCGAACCGACCGTTCGCGACGGACGCCTGTACGGCCGCGGCGCGGCCGATGACAAGGCCGGCATCATGGCGCACATTGCGGCGCTCCGGGCGCTGCGGGCCAGCACGGAGGGTGAGCTCGAACTCGGCGTCGTCCTGTTCGTGGAGGGTGAGGAGGAATACGGTTCCCGCTCCTTCGCCCAGTTCCTCGCCGACAATCGCGACGCACTCCGCGCTGACGTGATCGTGGTCGCCGATTCGGGTAACTGGGATTCGGACACACCGGCACTGACCGTGTCGCTGCGCGGAAACGCGCGGTTCACGATGCGCGTCCGAACCCTCGACCACGCTTCGCATTCCGGAATGTTCGGGGGTGCAGTGCCTGACGCGATGCTCGCCACGATCAAGCTGTTGTCGACGTTGTGGGACGCCGATGGCACGGTCGCGGTCGAGGGTGTGTCGGCGCGTGAGGCGCAGACACCCGACTACTCCGAGAACACCCTGCGCGAGGAGGCCGGTCTTCTCCCGGGTGTCTCGCCGGCCGGCGCCGGAGACATCCTGTCGCGCATCTGGAATCGCCCCGCGGTCACGGTCATCGGCACGGACTTCACGAGTGTCGAGGCCGCCTCGAACACGCTGACTCCCGAGGTCTCGGTCGTGATCAGTGCCCGCGTCGCACCGGGCCAGAAAGCCGCCGACGCGTACGCCGCTCTCGAATCGCACCTGCGCGCGAACGCGCCGTTCGGCGCCGAGCTGAGCTTCTCCGACGTCGATCTGGGGGACGGTTTTCTCGTCGACACGTCGGGGTGGGCCGTCGCGGCGGTGCGGGATGCCTTCGCCGAGGGATACGGCGTCGATCCCGTCGACATCGGTGTGGGCGGCAGCATCCCCTTCATCTCGGATCTAGTGCGCGAATTCCCCGAGGCGCAGATTCTCGTCACCGGTGTCGAGGACCCGCATTCGCGGGCGCACAGCCCGAACGAATCCCTACACCTGGAGACGTTCCGCCACGCGATCGTGAGCGAGGCGTTGCTGTTGCGCGCCCTCGACGACCGAGGTCGCGGGTAGACTCGCAACAGGAGGACTGACAATGACAGACACCACGATCGTTCCCACCGCAACGACCACCGAGACCCGCCCGCACGGCGTCAACCTCACCGAGGCCGCGGCCTTGAAGGTCAAGAGCCTGCTCGAGCAGGAAGGCCGCGATGACCTGCGTCTTCGCGTCGCTGTTCAGCCCGGGGGATGCTCCGGACTCATCTACCAGCTCTACTTCGACGAGCGCTATCTCGACGGCGACGAGACCGTCGACTTCGATGGCGTCGAGGTCATCGTCGACAACATGAGCATTCCGTATCTCGACGGCGCAGCCATCGATTTCAAAGACACGATCTCGGAGCAGGGCTTCACGATCGACAACCCCAACGCCGCGGGCAGTTGCGCCTGCGGCGACAGCTTCCACTAGCCTCACGAGCGCATCACAATCGGTGCGCGCGCTGGGTGAGTGTCCTGAATCGCATGTGAGGTTGCCCTAGACTTGGGCACGTCACACCCGCGTCCGAAAGGTGAATCGTGCGCCTCAAACGCCGCCTCCGCTGGGCCGCTATCCCGGTCGGGATCACGGCAGCATTCCTCCTTGCAGGATGCACGACCACCGAGCTCAACGGGTATCTCCCGGGCTTCACCGACGATGGTGTGCAGGCGACGAACCGCACCGAGATGGTGTCGGGGCTCTGGGTCAACTCCTGGATCGTTCTACTCGTCGTTGGTGTGATCACCTGGGGCCTGACACTCTTCGCGATGGTCGCGTACCGGCGCCGCAAGGGCCAGACCGGCCTTCCGGTGCAGCTTCGGTACAACATGCCGATCGAGATCTTCTACACGCTCGTTCCGTTCGTCCTCGTCCTGGGCTTCTTCGCCTTCACGGCAAGAGACCAAACGATCCTCGAAACGCAATACGACGACCCGGATGTCTCGATCGTCGCGATCGGCAAGCAGTGGGCGTGGGACTTCCAGTACAACGGCGATGACGAGGACAGTTCCGACGCCGTCTGGACAATGGGGGTGCAGACTCAGCCCGCGGCGAACGGTGACGTCGACCGGGACTCCCTGCCGACGCTCGTTCTGCCGGTCAATAAGACGGTCAAGATCGAACTTCGTTCGCGCGATGTCATCCACTCTTTCTGGGTCATCGACTTCTTGTACAAGAAGGACATGATCCCCGGCCGTGAGAACGAATGGTCCTTCGTCCCCACCCGTGAGGGTACGTTCGCCGGAAAGTGCGCCGAACTGTGCGGCGAGTACCACTCCGCAATGCTTTTCAACGTCGAGGTCGTGAGCGAGGACGAGTACGAGGACTACCTCGACACGCTTCGTGCCGCAGGACAGACCGGCGACATCACGCAATACGACCGCAACAGCAATCTGCCCGGCACGGGTGGAAATACAGCCGACGTCGTCGGCACCGAGGAAGGCTGACCGCCGTGGCCACGACTCTCCCCCTCCAGGAATCCGGGCGAACGACAACGCTCCCGCCGCGCCAGGCGGCTCTGCTCAGCACGTCTCGGGTGGAGCAGAAAGGCAACATCGTCGTCAAGTGGATTACATCCACCGACCACAAGACCATCGGGTACATGTACCTGATCGCCTCGTTCATCTTCTTCCTCCTCGGCGGAGTGATGGCGCTGATCATCCGTGCCGAGCTCTTCGCGCCGGGTATGCAGGTCATCCCGACGAAGGAGCAATACAACCAGCTGTTCACGATGCACGGCACGATCATGTTGCTGATGTTCGCGACGCCGCTGTTCGCCGGATTTGCAAACGTGATCATGCCGCTGCAGATCGGCGCGCCCGACGTCGCATTCCCGCGCCTCAACGCCTTCGCGTTCTGGCTCTTCCTCTTCGGCTCGACCATCGCGGTGTCGGGCTTCCTCACCCCCCAGGGTGCCGCATCATTCGGATGGTTCGCCTATCAACCACTCGCGAGTGCGACGTTCTCGCCAGGCGTCGGGGGCAATCTCTGGATGCTCGGGCTGGGCATGAGCGGCTTCGGCACCATTCTCGGCGCGGTCAACTTCATCACGACGATCATCACGATGCGTGCCCCGGGTATGACGATGTGGCGCATGCCGATCTTCACCTGGAACACCCTCGTCACGAGCCTCCTCGTCCTGATGGCGTTCCCGGTTCTCGCTGCCGCGATCCTCGCCGCCGGCGCCGACCGCGTGCTCGGGGCCCACATCTTCGACCCGGAGAACGGCGGCGCGCTGCTCTGGCAGCACCTGTTCTGGTTCTTCGGCCACCCCGAGGTGTACATCATCGCGCTGCCGTTCTTCGGCATCGTGTCCGAGATCTTCCCCGTCTTCTCGCGCAAGCCGATCTTCGGATACAAGACGCTCGTCT
Source organism: Microbacterium sp. HM-570 (assembly GCF_054165885.1). Lineage (NCBI taxonomy): Bacteria > Bacillati > Actinomycetota > Actinomycetes > Micrococcales > Microbacteriaceae > Microbacterium > Microbacterium sp. HM-570. The sequence continues at coordinate 548,589 of NZ_CM135111.1, read as the reverse complement.
ACGCGACGATCGCGATCGCTGCACTTTCTGTGGCTGTGTGGGCGCACCACATGTACGTCACCGGCTCCGTGCTGTTGCCGTTCTTCGCTTTGATGACGATGCTGATCGCCGTGCCAACGGGTGTGAAGATCTTCAACTGGATCGGCACCATGTGGCGAGGATCGGTGACGTTCGAGACGCCCATGGTGTTCGCGCTCGGCTTCTTGATCACGTTCGTCTTCGGCGGCCTGACCGGCGTCATCCTGGCATCGCCCCCCCTCGACTTTGCGCTGTCCGACTCCTACTTCGTGGTCGCGCACTTCCACTACGTGGTGTTCGGTACGGTGGTGTTCGCGATGTTCGCCGGCTTCTACTTCTGGTGGCCGAAATTCACCGGGCGGATGCTTAATGAGCGTCTCGGGTACGTGCACTTCTGGTTGCTGTTCATCGGCTTCCACATGACCTTCCTCATCCAGCATTGGCTCGGCGTGGATGGTATGCCGCGTCGCTATGCGGACTACGCCCAGGAGGATGGCTGGACCTGGCAGAACCAGGTTTCGACGGTTGGCGCCATGATCTTGGCAGTTTCCATGCTGCCGTTCCTGCTGAACGTGTGGATCACCGCACGCAAGGCTCCGAAGGTCACCGTCAACGACCCGTGGGGATACGGCGCATCGCTCGAGTGGGCGACGTCGTGCCCGCCGCCGCGCCACAACTTCACCTCGATTCCGCGCATCCGCAGCGAGCGCCCAGCGTTCGACCTGAACCACCCCGAGGCCGGTATTCCCGTCGGCGTGGGGCCGGCAAAGGACGCGCCCGCCGCGCCTACTGTGGATCTGGCCGATGGAGAGGTGAAGTAACGTGCGGTCGAATGTCGTACTCTGGTGGCTGCTCGCTGGCTTCTTCCTGCTGATCGGGGTCGTCTACATCGGCTGGAACATCCTCGCTCATCCGCAGCTGAGCTGGTACAACGCGATCGAGTGGGTCGGAGGGGTAGCTCTTGTTTTCAGCGCCCTGATGGCGGCCCTCATCGCCTGGTATCTGCAGCGCGTCCACAAGTCGCAGGGCGGCGAACTACCCGAAGACATCCTGACCTCGGATGTCGACGACGGAGACCCCGAGCTCGGTGAGTTCAGCCCCTGGTCGTGGTGGCCGATCGTGCTCGCGTTCTCCGCGGGCGTCGCGATCATCGGCTTGGCCGTCGGCTCGTGGCTGGTTCCCATCGGATTCGCCATCTTCCTGGTTGCGATCGTTGGATGGGTCTACGAGTATTACCGGGGCTACTTCGCCCATTGATGACGCTCTCATTGAGCGCGGCCGTTCTCTCTGACATCGGACCTCATCGGTCGGGTAATGAGGACGCCGCGTTCGTGGCGCCTTTCGCAGCCGCGGTTGCCGACGGCGTCGGTGGGGGCCCCGCGGGCGACATTGCTGCGGCAGTCCTCATCCATCAGGTCGCGTCGTCGTCTCGAGCCGTCGAGTCGGAGGCCCGTGCGCGCAGCCTATTGGGCCGCTCAAACGGGGACCTCCGTGCTCGCGGGCGGGCAGAGCCATCCGTCGCAGGCATGGCAACGACATTCACGGGTCTGTTCCTCTCCGGCACCGAACTCTTCCTTGCCCATGTGGGAGACTCCCGCGGATACCTCCTGCGTGACGGAAATCTGTCACGTCAGACTCGGGACGATTCGTGGGTCCAGCACCTCGTCGATACTGGCGCCATCTCGGCTCGGGATGCTCTCAGTCACCCGCGGCGGAATGTCGTGACGGCTTCTTTCCACGGTGACCCGCGCGACGGTGAGGCACTCACGGTGAGTCACCTCAGCCCGCGCGGAGGGGACCGTTGGTTGTTGTGTAGCGACGGCATCTCGGACTATCTCCCCGAAGAGCTGCTCAGAGACACGCTGAGCGAGTTTGCGGACCCCGAGGACACGGTGGACGCTCTCGTGACCTGGGCGCTGCAAGCGGGTACCCATGACAATGCGACGGCTGTCGTCTGTGACATCGTGCCCGGGCGGGCCCCCGCGGATGTGGGTCCGCGGTTCGCCGGCGCGGCTGCCGACCGCCTCGCGGAGATTTCTGCGATCGCCTGAGCGTTCTTCTTCCCTGCTCGAGGTTCAGGTGCGCTACACGACCATGGTGAGCGCGTCGAACGTTCGGGCGAGCGGACCCTCATCGTCTTCCGTCGGCTGCCCTTCGCGTACCCAGTACTCGTAACCGCCGATCATCTCGCGAACGGAATACCCCAGACTCGCGAAGGCGAGGGCGCCTTTGCTGCCCGCGTTGCACCCGGGACTCCAGCAGTAGACCACAACGGGAACGGCCGGATCGAACTCGGCAATGCGGTCGGGGATGTCCCGATACGGCACGTGCACGGCTCCGACGATCCTGCCTTGCGCCCAGGCCTCGTCCCCGCGGACGTCGACGAGCACGAGATCCTCGCCGGCGCGTTGGGCGGCGTACACATCAGAAGGATCTGTCTCGTGAGCAAGACGAGCGGAGAAGTAGGTGATCGCGTCGGTCATGTGTAAGACCGTACGGCTCACACAGCAGCGCAGTGAGATGCACAACTGCCAACTGGCGTTGGAAGACCGCCGAGCCGTCTCGAGGGCCTACCGAGAAAAACGAACGCCCCGGGATACCCGCGAAGGGCGGTGCCCGGGGCATCCGTGATCCGGACTCTCGTCCTACTTCTTCTTGCCGTCGTCCTCGGGCTCATCGGGTACCACGATCGTCGTCGGGCGAACCGCGGTCTCCGGGACGTCGCCGGTGGTGTCGGCGTGCAGGGGAGCCTCGGGGTGTCCGGCGCGTTTGTGGGCACCCTGGATCTCCGCCATCTCTTCGTCCTCGATGTGACCGAGCGCGTGGTTCTGGTGAGCAACGGCGGCATCGATCTCGGACTGCGTGAGGGGAGCGAAGCGGTCTTCGAAGAACCAACGCGAGATCGCGGAACGCACGTTCTGGTGCCAGGGAATCTGCCCGTGAGCGTTCGGGCGCACGACGAGCGGTTCGAACGTTTCGTACGAGGTGAGCTTCCATCGCTCGTACTCATCCACGGGCTGGTGCACCTCGATGAACTCGCCACCCGGCAACCGCACGATGCGACCCGACTCGTACCCGTGCAGGGCGATCTCGCGGTCCTTGCGCTGAAGAGCGATACAGATGCGCTTCGTGACGAAGTAGGCGATGATCGGGCCGATGATCAGCAGAGCCTGAAGGGTGCGGATGACGCCTTCCATCGATACCCAGAAGTGGGTCGCGATGATGTCGGAGGATGCAGCCGCCCACAGGACCGCGTAGAACGTCACCCCGGCCGCACCGATCGCCGTGCGCGTAGCCGCGTTGCGGGGGCGCTGGGCGATGTGGTGCTCGCGCTTGTCGCCCGTGACCCATGCCTCGATGAAGGGGTAGATGAGGACGAGGACGATGAACAGTCCGATGATCGTCAGCGGAAGGATGATGTTCCACGACCAGGTGTGACCCAGGAACACCGACTCGAGGTGCGGCGGGACGAGACGCAGCGCGCCGTCTGCGAAGCCGATGTACCAGTCGGGCTGGGTACCGGCAGAAACAGGGGACGGGTCATACGGACCGTAGTTCCAGATCGGGTTGATCTGCACGAACGAAGCGATCAGGACGATCACACCGAATGTGATGAAGAAGAACCCGCCCATCTTGGACATGTAAACCGGGACCATCGGGTAGCCGACGACGTTCTCGTTGGTGCGTCCGGGGCCGGCGAACTGCGTGTGCTTGTTGATGATCATCAAGAGCAGGTGGACGGCGATCAAGGCCACCACCAGCGCCGGAAGAATAAGGATGTGCAGCACGTACAGCCGTCCGACGATCGCCACTCCGGGGAACTCGCCGCCGAAGAGCAGGAACGACGTCCACGTTCCGATCAGGGGGATGCCCTTGATCATGCCGTCGATGATGCGCAGACCGTTGCCCGAGAGTAGGTCGTCCGGGAGGGAGTATCCCGTGAACCCCTCGGCCATCGCCAGGATGAAGAGGATGAACCCGACGACCCAGTTCAGCTCGCGCGGCTTGCGGAAAGCGCCCGTGAAGAACACGCGGAGCATGTGTACGCCGATACCGGCCACGAAGACAAGGGCTGCCCAGTGGTGGATCTGGCGCACGAGCAGACCGCCGCGCAGGTCGAACGAGATGCGGAGCGTCGACTCCATGGCCGCCGACATCGGGATGCCACGCATCGGCGCCCACGCGCCGCCGTAGTACGTCTCGACCATCGAGGCCTGGAAGAAGAACGTCAGGAACGTGCCCGAGAGGAGCACGACGACGAAGCTCCACAGCGCGATCTCACCGAGCATGAACGACCAGTGGTCGGGGAAGATCTTGCGACCGAGTTCCTTGACCAGTCCCGACGCGCTCGTGCGCTCGTCGATGTAGTTGGCCGCTCCGCCGACGAAACGTCCCCCGAGGGGGGCCTTCTTTTCCTCAGTTGCGGTTGAGGTACTCAAGGGCGCTCCCAGAAGCTCGGGCCGACGGGTTCATGGAAGTCGCTCTGTGCGATGAGGTAACCCTCATCGTCCACGGCGATCGGCAACTGCGGCAGGGGACGGGCGGCCGGGCCGAAGATGACCGCGGCGCCATTGGCAACATCGAACTGCGACTGGTGGCAGGGGCAGAGCAGGTGATGAGTGCGCTGCTCGTAGAGAGCGACGGGGCATCCGACGTGCGTGCAGACCTTCGAATACGCGACGATGCCGTCGTACGACCACGACGCGCGCTCGGCGGTCTCGGTGAGATCACCGGGTTCCATGCGCATGAGAAGCACGATCGCCTTGGCCTTCTCTTCGAGGTATCCCTCGTCGTGACCGATCTCGGCGAGGGGCTCGGGGATCACATGGAAAGCGGAGCCGAGCGTCACTTCGGACGCCTTGATGGGAACGCCGGAGGGGTCGCGGGCAAGACGCGTGCCCGGCTCCCACATCGTGTGACTGAGGAGCTCGACGGGGTTCTCGCCCTCGGGTGCCAATCCACGGAAGAGGACGATGCCCGGTGCGACCGAGGCGATCAGGGCTCCGAAGAGGGAGTTGCGGATCATCGTGCGGCGCCCGAATCCGGACTCCTCGTTCGCGACCGTCAGCGCCTGAACGGCCGCCTCGCGCGTCGATTCCTTGCCACGCGTGAGGTGGCGCGCCTCGATGTGCTCCTTGTCGGACATGACGGCTTTGGACCAGTGGATGGCTCCGATGCCGATGGCCAGCAGCGCGAGCGCGATGCCGATGCCGATGAAGAGATTGTTGTTGCGGATCGCGACAATGGTGCCGTCCTCGATGGGGAAAAGCATGTAGGCAGCAACGGCCCAGATGCTGCCCGCGATCGACAAATAGAATAGAGAATAGACCGTACGAACGGCTTGGCGCATCTTGGCGGGATCCTGGTCCGTCACACGCGCGCGATGCGGCGGGAGGCCCGGGTTGCGTACGGGATCGCTCACGGCGACCGCGAGCCCCGACGGAGGTCGGGGCCCCCGATCGTGCTCCGCTGCCTCGATCTCGTTTGCCATGCTGCTCCTCGTGCTAAAAATTCTCAGTGCGTGCGCGGGTCAGTTGGACTTCGCGGTGATCCAGACGGTCAGCGCGACAAGTCCGCCGATTCCGAAGATCCAGATGAACAGGCCCTCGGAAACGGGGCCCAGCGAGCCGAGTGTGAGTCCGCCGGCACCCGCGTTGTCTTCCATATACAGAAGCGCGGAGATGATGTCGCGCTTGTCGTCGGGCGAGAGGTTCATGTCGTTGAACACCGGCATGTTCTGTGGGCCCGTGACCATCGCCGCGTAGATGTGGCGCGGGTCGACGCCATCCAGCGAGGGCGCGTACTTGCCCTCGGTCAGGGCGCCACCGGCGGCGGCGACGTTGTGGCACATGGCGCAGTTGACGCGAAAAAGTTCGGCGCCGTTTGCGACATCACCTTTGCCGTCCAGGACACGACCGGTTGCGATCTCGGGTCCGGGGGCAACTGACTGGACGTACGCGGACAACGCGGCGATCTGGTCTTCGGTGAACTGAACCGGCTTCGGCGGGGCCTGGGGGCCCTGCATCTGCAGCGGCATGCGACCGGTGGCGACCTGGAAATCGACCGCCATAGCGCCGACTCCGTACAGGCTGGGCCCGGCTTTCGTGCCCTGCAGGGCAAGTCCGTGGCAGGTGGCACAGTTGGCCTGGAAGAGCTTCTTGCCGTCTTCGACAGTGAGCGTCTGTGCGGCGGCCGTGTCGGTCGTCGAGGCCATGGCGGCGGATGCACCGGCGTACAGTCCGCCTGTCAGAACGAGACCGAGTCCGATCAGGCCGGCAGCGGCCAGCGGGCTGCGTCGACCGGAACGACGCTTCTTCTCACGAGGCATTCGGGGGTGGCTCCGCTCTATTTCAGGAAGTAGATCACGAGGAACAGGGCGACCCACACGACGTCGACGAAGTGCCAGTAGTACGACACGACGATTGCGCTCGTGGCCTCTTTGTGCCCGAAGTTCTTGACGGCGTATGCGCGGCCGATCACGAGAAGGAAGGCGACGAGCCCGCCCGTCACGTGCAGGGCGTGGAAGCCGGTGGTGAGGTAGAAAGCCGACGCGTAGGAGTTCGCCTGGATCGGCATTCCCTCGGCGATGAGCTGCGCGTATTCCCAGACCTGGCCTGACACGAAGATGGCACCGAGGGCGAAGGTGAGGAAGAACCACTCGACCATGCCCCAGCGCTGCCAGAATGTGTTCTTCTTCACCGTGTACGGCTGATTGCGTTCAGCGGCGAACACGCCCATCTGGCACGTCACGGAGGACAGCACGAGGATGATCGTGTTGCCGAGTGCGAACGGCACGTTCAGCAGCGAGGACTCTTCGGCCCAGAGCTCGGGAGAGGTGTTCCGAAGGGTGAAGTAGATCGCGAAGAGCCCGGCGAAGAACATGACCTCGCTACCGAGCCACACGATCGTGCCAACGGCGACAGGATCCGGACGTTTGATCGTCCTCACTGCCGGGGCATATGTCGCAGAGGTGGTCACAGGTCCATTATGTCCGATCGTGAGGGCGAAGGATCGCACGTGCACCCTTTCGATACCCCGGGTTGAGACTTAGGATCTCCTAAGAAAGTGTGCGGCGCCGGCTGTGTGAACGGCCACCGCGGCCGATCGTTAGGATCGCAGTCATGACGGATGCGACGACCTGGCCGGACCTGATCTCAGCGCTCCTGGCGGGCCGTGACCTCAGCGTCTCGGAGGCCACCTGGGCCATGGGGCGGGTGATGGCAGGCGAAGCGAGCCCCTCCCAGCTCGCGGGTTTTCTCGTGGCCCTCCGCGCAAAGGGCGAGACCGTCGATGAGGTCGTCGGATTCCGCGACGCGATTCTCGACGCGGCCACGCCTCTCGAGATCGACTCGGACGCCCTCGACATCGTGGGTACGGGTGGAGATCGTTTCGGAACCGTTAACGTTTCGACGATGGCATCGATCGTGGCTGCCGCATCCGGAGTCCCTGTCATCAAGCACGGTAACCGCGCCGCAAGCTCTTCGTCCGGTTCGTCGGATGTGCTCGGGGCACTGGGCGTGTCGCTGACCCTTGCGCCCGAGGCGGTCGTGGAGACGTTGCGACGGGCCGGAATCACCTTCGTGTTCGCCTCCGCCTTCCACCCCGGTTTTCGGCACGCGGGCCCGACACGAGCCGAACTGGGCGTGCCGACCGTGTTCAACATCCTGGGGCCGCTCTGCAACCCGGCACGGGCCGAGGCGAACGCCGTCGGCGTCGCGCAGTCGGATCGGGTGCCGCTCATCACGGGTGTGTTTCAGACCCGCGGGGCGACCGCTCTCGTCTTCCGGGGCGATGACGGGCTCGATGAACTCACCACGACGGGCCACAGCCGGATCTGGGAGGTCAGTCGCGGAGACATCCACGAGCATGACCTCGACCCGCGCGACCTCGGCATTCCGCGTGCGGTGATCGCGGACCTGAAGGGCGGCAATCCTGCGCAGAACGCGGAGGTCGTTCACCGCGTCCTCGCGGGCGAGAAGGGTCCTATTCGCGACATCGTCCTCCTCAATGCCGCCGCCGGACTGGTGTCGTACCGGCTGTCTCACGACGCGGGTCAGGTTCAGCGCCCGATCGTCGAGAGGCTCGCCGAGGAGCGGGAACTCGCGGCCGCCGCGATCGACTCGGGTGCGGCCCGGGATCTGCTGGCGCGCTGGGGCGAGGTCTCGCGCGAGCTCAGCTGAGGTCTGCGGATGCGTCGAATGCGATGCGTTGGAGGCTCGGCGTAGGGTGATCGCGTGGATCCCGTAGCCGCCCTCAACGAGATCGCGACGCTGCTGGAGCGGGAGCGCGCGTCGCGATACCGCTCCACAGCTTTTCGTTCGGCCGCGGATGCCGCGGCCGAGCTTTCGGAAGAGATCCTGCGGGATCCGACCGGACTACGGCGGGTCAAGGGCATCGGTGATTCGTCTCTCGCCGTGATCAGTCAGGCGATCGCAGGCCAGGTCCCGGACTATCTTGTCGAGTTGCGTTCCCGCTACGAGGTCCCGGCCGTGGGGGAGTTGCGTGCCGCGCTGAAGGGCGATCTGCATGCGCATAGCGACTGGTCGGACGGCCTGGCCTCGATCGACCTGATGGTGCGGGCGGCGCGTGACCTCGGGCACGAGTACCTCGCGCTGACCGATCACTCACCGCGACTGCGTGTGGCGAACGGCCTCTCGTCCGAGCGGCTGCGCGAGCAGCTGGGCGTGGTCGCGGGGATGTCGGGGGAGGGCTTCACGCTCTTGTCGGGTATCGAAGTCGACATCCTGGATGATGGCGCGCTCGACCAGGAGCCCGCACTGCTCGACGAATTAGACATCGTGGTGGCCTCGGCTCATTCGAAGCTGCGGATGGAGTCGTCGGCGATGACCCGACGGCTGGTGGCCGCGGCATCCGATCCTCGCGTCGACGTGCTCGGCCACGTGACCGGGCGGCTCGTCGAGGGCGCACGCGGAACCCGACCGCCCTCGACATTCGATGCCCGGGCGGTGTTCGAGGCGTGCGCCGAGAGCGATGTTGCCGTCGAGATCAACTCCCGTCCGGAACGGCAGGACCCGCCGGACGAACTGTTGGCACTTGCGGTGGAGATCGGGTGCCTGTTCTCGATCGATTCGGATGCCCATGCCCCCGGCCAATTGTCGCTGCTCGACTACGGTGCCGCCCGCGCCGAGACCGCGGGGGTTCCCGCCGAGCGCATCGTCACGACGTGGCCCCTCGAGCGCCTGCGCGCGTGGACGGGACGGGCACGTTAGAGCTCACGCCGCGCTGCCTAGACTGAGCTGGTGACAGGTCCGATTCGATGACAGGTCCGATTCGATGACAGGTCCCGCCGCATCCTCCGCTCGGCGCGCTTTTCCGTGGCTTGTCGTCGTCGGTATCCTCGTCGCCGCGCTGAGCCTGCGGGGCCCGATCATCGCCCCGACACCCGTGCTGCGCGACATCCAAGATGACCTCGGGATCGGCGCCGCGAGCGCGGGGCTGCTCACGACGGTGCCCGTCCTGATGTTCGCCCTGCTGACGCCGGTCGCCGCGCTCGTCATCCGGCGGGCGGGCGCGGAACTCGCCCTCATGCTGACTCTTGTCGGAGTGGCGGTGGGCACTGTCGTGCGGGCGATCCCGGGCTTCGGATGGATGCTCGCCGGGTCTCTCGTCATCGGCGCCGCGATCACCGTTGGCAACATCGTCGTCCCGGTCATCATTCGTCGCGATGTGCCGCCCACACAGGTGAGCGCGGTCACGGCTGCGTATGTCGCGATGTTGAACGCCGGATCGCTCCTGACCGCTCTGGCGACGGCGCCGCTCGCGGGCGTGCTCGGCTGGCCGCTGGCCCTGCTCGCCTGGGTTGTGGTGACTGTCAGCGGCATCCTGCTCTGGGCCGTGCACCTGCGGCGGGCTCGCGGCGCGGACGCGGGCTATTCGGGAGAAGTCGCCACCACGGTCGCTGCGAACCGTACCGACGGGCGCTCTTCCGACATCGAGACGTTGACGGGACCGCTTCCCGTGCCCGGAGGACGACGGAGCGGCATCCTCCGGCGTCCCATCGTGTGGCTCCTGGCATTTACGTTCGCCTGCCAGGCAGCCATCTACTACGGCCTGACGACGTGGCTACCCACGATCCTGGGTGACGAGCTCGGTGTGGATCGGACGACGGCGGGCACCCTGGCATCCGTATTCCAGGGTGTGGCGATCGCGGGCGCGTTCGTCGTCCCTCTGCTGTCGCGTCGCTTCGCGCCGATCGTTCCCGCGCTCGTGATCTGCGCCTGCTGGCTGGCATTGACCGTCGGGATGCTGGTCGCGCCCGCGCAGTTCATCCTGTGGGCGTCCTTCGGCGCGATTGCGCACGCCGGCGGCTTCGTCGTGATCTTTTCCACACTGGTCGCGGTTGCGCGTTCGGATGCCGAGGCGGCCGGGATGTCCGCGTTCGTTCAGGGCGCGGGGTACACCGTCGCGGCGGTTGCGGCGCCGGTTCTGGGTGCCCTGCACGAGGTGAACGAGGGATGGACGGGCGCGCTCGTGCTTCTTCTCGTGCTGTCGATCGCGTACGGGGTTTTGATGCTCGCCGCGATGTCGCGGTTACCGAGCGGTCGCGCTTCCTGAATTGGTGATCGCCGCGAGGGCACGGTCCATTGCGGTTCCCCATGCCCAGTCCGCGGCGAGCGCGAGCGCCTCGGCGCGCCGGCCCTCGGACGGGGGAGTGAGTTCGCCGCCTGATTCGGGCAGGTCGTCGTTCAGATCGAGGCCCCGAACCACCCCGACGACCTTCGGGGCCACGGCCAGATAGGGAAGCGCTGCGAGGAGCTTGGCCCGGACACCGGCCGCCATTCCCTCACCCGCTTCCGCGGCGGCGAGGATCCCCGCGAGGTCGCCGTGCGCTGCGATCAGCGTCGCGGCTGTCTTCTCGCCGACGCCCGGCACGCCCGGCAACCCGTCCGACGCATCGCCCTTCAGGACGGCGAAATCGGCGTATTGCTCCGGCAGAACCCCGTATTTCTGCACAACGACGGCGTCCGTCACGACCTCGAGGTTGCTCATGCCGCGAGCGGTATAGATCACCCGCACGTCGGACGCATCGTCGACGAGCTGGAGGAGATCGCGGTCACCGGTCACGATGTCCACGGGAAGGGATGCCTGGGTGGCAAGCGAGCCGATGATGTCGTCGGCTTCGTGGTCGGCGCGGCCGACGATGGGGATGCCGAGGACTCCGAGCGCGCGGCGGATGAGGGGTATCTGCGCCTCGAGCGGGTCGGGAACCTCTTCGACATCGGCCCCGCCCGGCACGATCTCGACGACGCGATGCGCCTTGTAGCTCGGGATCAGATCGACTCGCCATTGCGGACGCCAGTCATCGTCCCAGCACGCGATCAGGTGCGTTGGCCGGTATGTCGTGACGAGCTTGCCGATCATGTCGAGCAGCCCGCGGACGGCGTTCACGGGGGTGCCGTCGGGGGCCTTTACCGTGTCGGGCACCCCGTAGAAGGCCCGGAAGTACAGCGAGGCGGTGTCGAGCAACATCAGGCGTTGGGTCACGCCATCAGTCTGGCAGTCGGGCCGCGCGGGCGTACTCCCGGGTTAGCGTGGGGGGAGAGCATTCGGAGGTGCCGATGCGCGCGAACACGATCACGAACGCACGACCGATGCGTCATCGGACGATCGCTGCTGTTGTCATCACCATCAGCACGTTCGGGCTTGCCGGATGTGTTGCTGAGCCGGTCACGCCCTCGACCCCGTCGGTCGCGGCCGCACCGGGTGCTACCGCATCCGAGTCGGCGGGCCCGCGGGATGTCGTCACCGGGCTCGCGGCCCCGTGGTCGGTAGCGCGCATCGGCGACTCGGCGCTCGTGTCGGAGCGGGATTCGGCTCGGGTTCTCGAGTTCACTCCCGGCGGAGACATCCGGGAAGTCGGCGTGATAGACGACGTCGTGACGGGAGGTGAGGGCGGCCTCTTGGGTCTTGCCATTGCTCCGGATGAGGGCGCCCTGTACGCCTACTCGACGGCCGAGGCCGGGAACCGCGTTCAACGGTTCGCGCTGGAGGGGCAGCCCGGTGCACTCAGCCTGGGCACACCAGAGGTCGTCATCGACGGGCTGCCGAAGGCCGGGGTCCACAACGGTGGCCGCATCGCGTTCGGACCGGACGGCGCCCTGTACGTCACCACCGGGGATGCGGGCGTGCCCGGATCGGCCCAAGACCCGGACAGCCTCGCGGGCAAGATCCTGCGACTCGACCCAGACGGGGGAGTTCCCGCCGACAATCCCTTCGCCGGGTCGCCGGTCTACAGCCTCGGTCACCGCAACGTTCAGGGACTGGGGTGGGCCGCCGACGGCCGGATGTTCGCGAGCGAGTTCGGGCAGGACACCGTCGATGAGCTGAACCTGATCGAGCCTGGGGCGAACTACGGATGGCCGGACGTCGAGGGAGCTGGCGGCGCGGATCGGGGCTTCGTGGATCCGGTTCAGGAGTGGCCGACGGATGCGGCGAGCCCGAGCGGACTCGCGGTGATCGACGACACCATCTACATCGCGAACCTGCGCGGCCGTTCGCTGCGGGTGGTACCGCTCGCCGACCTGAGCGCGTCGACCGTGCATCTCGCGGGGACCTACGGGCGTCTGCGCTCGGTGCTGCCGGGCCCGAACGACGAAATCTGGATCGTCACGAACAATACGGACGGACGTGGTGATCCGGCGGACGGGGATGACCGAGTCGTGGCCCTCGACCCGATGACCGTGGCGTACTACTAGGGCGTCAGCTGCCGCCGGACATCAGACCGATGATGCCGGAACCGAGCCAGTAGATGCCGACGGCTCCGCCGACCACCCAGAGGATCATCCGGGACGTCGTCGGGGGAGTGCGGGGCTTCTTGCCGGGCATACCGGGCTTGCCGGAGTCGGCGGAGTTGTCGGTCACCAGACGAGCCTAACGATCCGCGTGCAGCGGTCGGGTCAGACCTCGCCTGCCCGGGCGGTCAGGCGCCGCTGCCTCATCGCGAGGAACAACGGAAAGGTGAACGCGAATGCGGTCACCCCCGACAGGACGATGTACAGCCAGGCGCGACGCATCCCGAGCCGGCGCGCTTCGACGATGATGAACACGCATCCCGCGATCGCCGCGATGAGCAGGTCGACCGTGATCGATGAGACCGCCGGTCCGCTCGAGACGAGGTCGCCGATGAAGTCACGAAGCCGGATGATCGCGAGCGCGTTGAAGAACCAGGTGCCGATCAACCCCGCGACGGCGAGCGCGAGGTAGGCGATGGCGAGGGGCGTCCAGTTGCGGGTCATGCGTCGATCATGCGCCACGCGACGGTCTGCGCGGCCGCAATCCGGCCGCCGAACGGACGCGACATGCCGTTCCAGTCGTGTGTGGAACGGCGAGTCGCGACCGTTCGCGGTGGGGTTCCGGGCATCAGGCGAACAGCGCCATCCCCATCGCCGCCGTCGAGGCGCCCATCGCGATGAGCTGGCCACGTTCGAGCGCGGAAACGCGGGCCCCTCCGTCGTGTGGCGCCCGGGCGGCGACCGCAGAGACGAGACCGAAGAGCAGAGCGGATGCCGCGGCCAGCAGTCCGAACGGCGCCCCCGACGCGTGGTGCCCGACCGTGACGGCCGGGGCCGAAGCATCCGGAATCATGGCGAGGACGAGGGTGGCCATCACGACCAGGCCGAGCGTCGCGTGCACGGTCATGACTGCTGAGGGCACCCTCGCGCCTGAAACGGGCACCCTCGTGCCGGAGATGGGCACCCCCGCGGCCGAAACCGGCACTCTCGCGGCTGCTCGGCTACGCGCCGTCCGGCCGCGCAGCGCAGCCAGCGCGATCGCCGCGACGATGAGGACCCCGGCCCAGGCGACCGGTGCCACGACGCCCCACAGCACGACATCGAGCATCGCGACGAGCATGAGGACGGATGCGGCGAGCTCGGGCGTCCGCGCCCGGCGACGGTCGGCGGCGATGCAGCACGCCCCGACCGCCGCCGGCGCGAGCGCACCGAGGTGGAGGATCTCACCCACGACGCGACCTACTCAGTGCGACGCGTGATCGTCGTGCGCGCCGTGGGCGGCCGACTCGTGCGCGTGACCGGCGTCATGGGCCGAGTGGGACTCATGCGCGTGACCCGCATCCATCGAGCAGTGGTCGGTCATCTCCGGGGCCGGGACGTTAAGCACGGGGTTGCGCTCGAAGAAGTTGTACGGCTTGAGCGTGAACTTGGCGTAGTCCATGGGCATCACAGGCCAGTCCTCGTTGCGCGGGAAGTGCGTCAGGCCGAACGTGTGCCAGAGCACGACGTCCTCGCCGACGAGCGGCTCGTCGCCCGCGATGTAGGCCGTGACGCCGTCGCCGCCGGGGTTCTGGTTGACGAAGTCGCCGGCCGCATAGCGCTCTGCGGGGTCGTACTTCGTCACGAACAGGTTCTTCGTGGCGAACTCGGCACGCCGGGCGATGGAGGATCCGCCATCCGCCATCAGCGTGGGCGTCTCGGTCGGGAACAGCACATACGATGTCGGTTGCCCGAGCTCGGTCGTCTTGTCGGTCGATGCGATCTGCCACACGCGGTTCACGGCGCCGTCGGCGACGCGCCCCGAGACGGACTCCGACGCGATGGGTGTGACTTTCTTGGTGAAGGCGTTGCCAGCCGGGTTGGTCTCGGACACGGGCAGGCGCACGGCGTCGATCTCGTTGACGACGTTCGAGAGCCCGTCGACGGTCATGTCGAGACGTGCCGAGAACAGGTGCTGGTGGTACGGGGCGCCGAGGCCCGGCGCGACCTGAGACGCGTACGGGTAAGCCGAGCCATCCTCGGCATCTCCCGGGAACGACGACGTGAACAGGATGCCGGTGAGCTTGGCCTCGCACTCGATGGTGCCGTCGAGGTAGAGGTACCAGTAGAAGCCGTAGTCGTAGTTGCCGACCGTCGTGAAGAACGAGATCACCAGGCGACGTGACCGACGCACCTCGTGCGACCCGGTGAAGATGTCGGTGTGCTTCCAGAGGGTTCCGAAGTCCTCTTCGTGCATGCAGATGCCGTTATCGATCGTGCGCGGCATGCCGAGCTCGTCGGGCAGGATCGCGTCGAAGTACGTGATTTCGCCAACGCAGTCGCAGCCGAGCGCGAGCGAGTTCGTGTAGCGGCCGAACATGTACTCGCCGGTGTCGAAGTAGTTCTGCCAGAAGCGGTTCGGGCTGGGGTCGGCATACGGTACGAGCATCTCGTTGATAGATCCGCGGTACATGACCGGGCGATCGATACCCTTGTCGGCGAACGACAGCTCGCGCAGGATCAGGCCCTCGCGCATGTCGAAGCCGATCCGCAGCTTCCAGTTGCCCCACGTCACGTGCTCGCCGTCGACCGAGAAGCTCGGCCCCTCGGGCTGCGTGATCACGATCGGCTTCAGACCCTCGAGCGGCGGCCCCTGCAGTTCGGGGTCGTCGAAGTTGCCGTGCGTCTCGGGCACGGCAAGCCCGGGGGTGTCGATGATCTCGATGACGCGGCGGTCGGCGGTGTCGATGTAGGCGGTGAGGCCGTCGACCGGGTGCGCCCAGGGGTGGTCGGACGGGTGGTCCATGCGGAACACGAACGACCGCACAATGCGGCGCCCCTCTTCCGCGGCGTAGCCGTAGTGACCGGCCGAGAGCGGCACGGCGACAACCTGGTCGATGCTCAGTCCACGAGCTGCGAGGGCGGTGAGCCATCCCTCGTCCTCCGCCAGGATGAGTCCCACGTCTTCGAACTCGGCGTCGAGGATCGGCAGCTGTCCCTTCGAGCCGTCGAGGACCGTGCTGGAGAGGGTCTCGCCCGTTGCGATCGACACGATCGAGTCGGTCGATCGCCCCGTCGCCATGTCGAGCAGTTGCACCCGCGCGCGGCGGTCGGGCAGGGGACCATCGCCCGCCTCCCAGCCGAGCACCTCGCCTTTGGTCGGCTCTTCGAGGCCGACATACGCGAAGCGCATGGTGGTCGTGAAATCCGGCCACCCCAGCACGATCGTGCGCACCGCCTCGATTTCGGCAACCGAGAGGGACGACAGTGGGTGGGCGGGGGCGCCGGGCGCGGCGTAGGCGGCGGATGTCTGGATGTCGGTGATGCTCATGCGGTGTGTCTCCTTGGGTGTTGCGGGGTCACTTCGACAGGCTCAGTGACCGGGGATGGGGCTCAGCGACCGGCGATGGGGCTCAGTGACCGGGGATGGGGCTCAGCGACCGGGGTGTCGGGCGGGTCCGACGGCCCATGAGCTTGTCGACGGGACCGACGGACGGCTCGGGATCAGCCGGCGATCGAGTCGGTCAGCTTCGCGTAGGCGGCCGGGCGGCTCTTCTTGATCGACCACGCCTGGACGTACCCGAGCGCCGGGAAGAGCGCGATGAGCGCGAGCAGGAACCAGCTCACGCCGCCGAAAACCGGAGTGCCCTCGCCATCCACGTCGCCGACCATGATCGGGAAATATGCCGCGATGAGGACCGCGGAGGCGATCAGACCGAGCAGCCCGAGGGCGGGGGCGACGATCGTGTTCCACGCACGTCGGTCTTTGCGGGTCTTCACGAAGTAGACGATGACGGCGACCGAGGTGAGAGCCATCAGGATCGAGATCGCGAGGGTCGCGACGCCGGCGAACCACGTGAACACCTGCAGGACCGGGTCGAGGTTCAGCGCCGCGAAGACCGCGATCAGCACGACCGCGGTGACGGTCTGTACGAGCGAGGACACGTGGGGCGAGAGGTGCTTGGCGTGCACCGAGCCGAGGCGATCGGGCAGGACGCCCGCGTTCGCCATGGAGTGCTGGTAGCGCGTGACGACGTTGTGGAAGGACAGGACGCACGCGAACATGGCTGTGATGAGCAGGATGTTCACACCGATCTCGCCCGCGACGCCCAGGTAGCGTGCCATGGTCGTGATGATGAAGGTGCCGGGGTCTTCGGCGACGACGCCGACCACCCCGTCGGGGCCCCAGGCCATGACAAGAGCCCACGACGCGAGTGTGTAGAACAGGCCGATACCGATCACGGCTGCGTAGGTCGCGCGGGGGATCGTCTTGTTCGGGTCGCGCGCCTCGTCGCGGAAGATCGCCGTCGCCTCGAAGCCGATGAACGCCGCAATGGCGAACATGAGCCCGACGCCGGGCGACCCGCTGACGACGTTGGCGGGCTCGAACGGCGCCAAGCTCAGGCCGTCCTCGCCGCCCGCGAACATGACCGCCGCGACCAGGATCAGCACGATGCCCACCTCGGCGACGAGCAGAACACCCAGAACCTTGCTGGAAAGGTCGATGTGGCGGTAGCCGAGGATCCCGACGAGCGCGATGACGCCGAGCGAGAAGAGCCACCACGGCAGCAGCGGCCCACCGAGGGACTGGACGGTGACGGACAGGATGTAGCCGATGTATCCGTAGACCGAGACCTGGATGGTCGTGTACGTCAGCATCGCGATCCATGCGCTCGCCAGACCCGTCGATCGGCCGAGACCGTACCCGACGTAGGTGAAGAAGGCGCCCGGCTTGGGCACGTGGCGGGTCATCGTCGCGAGACCGACGGAGAACAGCACCAGGATGACGGCACTGATCGCGTAGAGGGCCGGGAATCCGACCCCGTTGCCGATCAGAATGCCGAGTGGCGCAGCGCCACCGATGACGGTCAGCGGCGAGGCGGCAGCGACGACCATGAAGACGATGGCGGTCACACCGAGCGAACCCTTCAGGGCGCGCTTGGCGGATGCCTCGACTTCCGGGGACTCGAGTTTGGTCATGAGGTGTCCGATCTGTGGGGGATCTGTCGTGAGGTGCGCGGGTTGATCCGAGCCTGGCGGCGGCCCGTTGCTTGGCCGTCTCGGCCGCGTGAAACCTCGCCGTCGCGGTGTGGGACGCCCGCCCCTGGGCGTCTCATTCGGTGACACACGGTCGAAACACGTGGGACGTGCAGCGGCAACCGGCCGTGCGTACCGTGAGGCCCAGCGGGAAGGAGCTGATGTGACGGCACTCGATCGGGCGATTGCGCGTCCCTCTCCCGTTCGCGATTTCGGTGCGCGTTCGCCTCTTGACGGCCTCGACAGGCGAAGCGTCTCGTTTGCCGATGTGCTGGCGCAGTCGGTTGCCGCCGTTGCACCGTCCGCGGCCGCGACGACGGTGGTGGTGCTGGTCGCGGGGGTGGCCGGCGCCGCCACCGTCCCCGCGATGCTCGCGGCGGGACTTGTCGCCCTGATGGTCGCCTCGACGATCAATCAGTTCACGAAGCGGATGGCCGCGGCCGGATCGCTCTACACCTTCGTCTCGAAGGGACTCGGGTCGGGGGCCGCGCTCGCCGCGGGCGCCGCCATCGTGATCGGCTACGCCTTCATCTCCGTGTTCGCCCTGCTCGGCGGAGCGCACTATCTCACGATGCTGATTCGTGGCCTCTGGCCGGGTTTCGGGGGGATGTGGGATATCGCGGCGGTGCTCGCGGCGGAGGCCGCGGTGCTGGCACTCGTTCTGGTGCGGGGCATCCGGGTCTCGTCGCGGGTCGCCCTCGTCGTCGAGCTCGTGTCGGTCGTCATCATCCTCGTGCTCCTCGTCGTGCTCCTGGTGCAGATCGGGCCCCTGGATGTCTCGGCCCTGCTGCCGACCGAGGGCGTCTCGCTCGCGGGCTTCGCGGCGGGCGCTGTTCTCGCGCTGACGGCCTTCGTCGGATTCGAGAGCGCCGCGACGCTCGGGGTCGAGGCGCGCTCGCCGCTGCGAAACATCCCGCGGGCGATCGTGGCGACGGTGCTGGTGGCGGGTGGGTTGTACCTGCTGGCCGCATACACGCAGGTCGCGGGGTTTCACATCCTCGGCCGGGAGTTGGCGGGCAGCGATTCGCCGGTCAACGCGCTCGCCAGCGCCTACGGGGTCGCGCAGTTGGGGGTGCTCATCGACCTCGGCATCGCCGCATCCTTCCTCGCGTGCGCGATCGCCTCGACAACCGCGCTCACCCGGGTACTTTTCGCGCTCGGGCGAGACGGAATCGCACCGCCCGCTCTCGGGAGCGTGCACCGGCGGTTTCGCACGCCGATCGGCGCAATCGCCGTCGCCGTGCCGGTCGTCGCGATCGCGCCGATAGCGGCCGTGCTCGTGGGTGTCGGGTTGTGGGATGCGATGGAAACGGTCATCGCCGTCTCGGCAGCGGGCTACATCGGTGCATACGCCCTCGTGTGCGTCGCGGCGCCCGTCTTCTTGCGCAGAATCGGAGAGTTGACCTTCCGGGTCGGCTTGGTCGCTTTCACCTCGGCGCTCGTGCTCGCGGCAGGACTCGTCGCGTACCTGGTCTTCGAGGGCGTACGCGGAAACCCGGGCGCACCGCTGGCACTCGTGGTCGCGGTGGTGGCGGCGCTCGTCGTGGCCTGGCGCAGACGCCGGGGTGAGGCATCCCTCGCCGGAATCGGCGCCTACGACGAACCGGTCGCGTCGGAAGTCCTCGGCGGCGTCGCGCGGAGACCGACGGATGCCTGAGGCGCGGGTTCGTGTGAATGGTCCGGGTGGCGGGGAGCTCTCGGCACGGCAGCCTCGCGCGATCCACAGTGCGCTGACGCTGCTGGAGGCCGTTGCCGAGCTCGGGGCCGGGGCGACGGCCCGCGAGATCTCGGAGGCGCTCGGGCTGCCCAAAGCGACGACCTACCGGCTCGTGAACCTGCTCGTGCAGGACGGCTTCCTCGTCCGCACACCTGACCTGTCGGGCTTCGCGCTCGGCGCCAAGGTCGTGCATCTCGCGTCTGTTGCGGCGCCCGTGCGGCTGCCCTCGGCCGCGCGCGACCTGCTCACCGCGGCGCGCGACCACGTCCGCGGGGGCGTGCACGTCGTGCTGTACCCCGAGGGACGGGTGAGTCTCGTCGACGCCGATCCGGACTTCCCGTTCAGCGATCCGGTGCGCCTGGCGCGCGATCCCGGTCGTTTCGCGCTCGGCCGCCTGTTCTTGGCGGAGGCGGGTTCAGACCCCGACCGCGACCACCCGCCCGGGCTGGATTCTGCGGCAGCCGACATCCGGAGGTTCGGGGTGACGCGGCAGATCGGTGAGCTGGTGCCGGGATTCGGATGCCTCGCTCTGCCCATCCGCGATGCCGGAGGGGCGCTCGCTGGCGCGCTCGGCTTCTCGGGTCCGGCGCATCGGGTGGAGGAGCCCTCCGGGGTCATTCGTCTGCTCGCGCCGACCGCGGAACGCCTCGCGCCGCTCCTGACCTGAGCCGAAGCAGAGCTCGACCGGTCGCGACTCGCCGTTCCATCCGCGGGTGGAACGGCGAGTCGCGTCCGTTCGCGGCTGTCGCGGCGGCGGCTCGTGAGGCTCAGGCGAGCAGGCGACCGCTCGCATCCAGCACCAACCCGCGCGGCAGCACGCCTGCGAGCGCCGCGGCGACGGAGTTCGTGCCGCCCGACACGACGCTCGGCGGGGTACGTCGACGATCCAGGGCCCGCAGGGCGGTCGCGACCACCTGAGCGGGGCTCTGCACGCGGCCCTTCGCCATGTCTTCGGCGTTCGCGATCTCGAAGAACTCGGTTGCCGTGGCGCCCGGGCTCACGGCGAGCACGCGTAGGCCCGAAGCGCGGGTCTCGTAGGCAATGGCCTCGGTGAAGCTCAGGACGAAGGCCTTCGATGCCCCGTACGCCGCCATGTGCGGGGTCGGCTGATACGCGACGACGCTCGAGATATTGACGAGTGCGCCGCGGCCGGACGCGACGAGACTCGGCAGGAAGGCGTGCGTAAGGGCGACGAGCGTCGAGACGTTCAGCTGGATCATCGCGGCGATCCGAGTGGGGTCGGCCTCGATGAAGTCCCCGCGCATGCCGAATCCGGCGTTGTTGATCAGCGAGTCGATGAGGATGCCTCTCTGCGCGAGTTCGTCCCGCAGCTCGGCCGCCGCCTCGTCACGGGCCAGATCCATCGCGATCGGGGTCGCCGTGATGCCGTGCCGCGCGCCGAGCTCGGTCGCGAGCTCGATGAGGCGGTCCTCGCGACGCGCGACGAGTACGAGGTTCGCACCGCGCGCGGCGAGGGAATCGGCGAACGCGGCGCCGATGCCGGAACTCGCTCCCGTGATCAGGGCGGTCGTGGCGGTGAAGTCGATGGGCATGCTCGCCACACTAAGCGCCGTCGGATGTGTGGGGGCCGTGTCCGCGCGGGGAGCGAGACCCTGCGAAGGCCGAGCCGATGCGCGCTGCGCGCATTAGCTTTGAAGGATGCGTCGACCCACGCCCGATCCCGTAGCCCCCGGACAGGAGTCCGTGTGGGACTACCCCCGTCCACCCCGTGTCGAGCGGGTCGACGCACCGGTCACGATCGACCTGGGCGGCACCGGGATCCTCGACACCCGTGATGTCGTCCGCGTGCTCGAGACGAGTCATCCGCCCGTCTACTACGTGCCGATCGCGGACTTCCGGGACGGAGCGCTCGTGCCCGCCTCCGGTTCGTCGTTCTGCGAATGGAAGGGTGCCGCGCGCTACTTCGATGTGGTCACCGGTGGCACCGTCGTCCCGCGCGCCGGGTGGAACTATCCGACCCCCTCGCGCGGGTTCGAGGTGCTCGCGGATCGGGTAGCGGTCTACGCGGGTGAGATGGACGAATGCACCGTCGACGGTGAACGCGTCGTGCCTCAGCCCGGAGGTTTCTACGGCGGTTGGGTGACCTCGGCGATCGTCGGCCCGTTCAAAGGGGTGCCCGGCTCGCACGGCTGGTGAGTCGCGGCCTGCCCGGCCCCGAGGGTACTACTCCGCGTTAGCGTGGAGACATGAGCACCCAGGTAGAGAAGGCCAGCACCCTCGAGCGATTGCACGCCGCCCCCGAGATCCTTCGGGTCGTGAACGTGTGGGATGTCGTCTCGGCGCAGGCCGTCGCCGCGCTTCCCGAGACGAAGGCCCTGGCCACCGCCGGTCACTCGATTGCGGCGACGTTCGGCTATGAAGACGGCGAGAACATCCCGCTCGAGCTGATGCTCGACATGGCCGGCCGCATCGTCGCCGCAACGGACCTGCCCGTCAGCTCCGATCTCGACGCGGGCTACGGCAACGCAGGAGAAACGACGCGCCGCGCGATCGGCGTCGGCGTGGTTGGCGCAAATGTGGAGGATCGGCTTCGCCCGCTCGACGAGTCGGTCGCGAACGTGCGTGCGATCATCGCCGCCGGAGAAGCCGAGGGTGTTCCCTTCGTGCTGAACGCGCGGACGGACGCCTTTGTCCGCGGGGGAGATCGTCCCCGTGAAGCCTCGATCGCCGATGCCGTCGAACGGGGGCGGGCCTACCTGAATGCCGGTGCCAGCCTCGTCTTCGTGCCCGGAATCCTCGACGCCGAGACGACCCGCGAGCTCGTGGCGGGTCTGGGTGTCGGCAAGCTGAGCGTGATCGGACTGCCGGGTTCACTTTCGGCGGCCGAGTACGAGGCGCTCGGTGTGGCGCGGATATCGTACGGTCCGATGACGCAGAGGGTTGCCCTGACCGCGCTGCAGGATGTCGCGATCGACCTCTACGCAGACGGGCTGATCCCGTCGTCGACGCGCGCCCTCAACTGACGCCGGAATAGCGCGCGGCCGGCCGGGGTTTGCATGGGCGTGGGAGCGCTGGCCGTCGACGTCGTGGTGATCGGGGCGGGCCAGGCCGGGTTATCGGCGGCCTACCACCTGCGGCGCCGGGGATTCGTCCCGCTCGACACTTCCGTTTCCGATGCCGCGCCGGATGCCCGCACATTCGTCGTCCTCGACGCGAACGATCGACCGGGCGGTGCATGGCAGCATCGCTGGCAGTCGCTCCGGATGGGTACGGTCAACGGCATCCATGAGCTCCCCGGCTTCCCGGTGCCGCCGGCCGACCCGGCGTCTGCGAGCCGAGACATCCTGCCCGTGTACTTCGCGGAGTACGAGCAGCGCTTCGATCTGCGGGTCCACCGCCCCGAACCCGTTCGCTCCATCGATCGGGAAGACGACGACCCACGAGGCCGCCTGCTCGTCGCGACCGAGAGGGCGGTGTATGCCGCTCGATACGTCATCAATGCGACCGGCACCTGGACCAAGCCGTTCTGGCCGCACTACCCCGGGCAGGAGCGCTTCCGCGGACGCCAACTCCATGTTGCCGACTACGTGTCGGCCGATGAGTTCGCAGGTCACCGGGTCGTCATCGTCGGGGCCGGGGTATCGGCGCTGCAACTGCTCGACGAAATCTCGCGCGTCGCCGACACATTCTGGGTCACGCGGCGCGAGCCGGAGTGGATCGACGAGGACTTCGACATCGCCGCCCGGGTGGCAGCGATCGCGGGCGTCGACGAGCGGGTGCGCCAAGGCCTCGTTCCGGGCAGTGTGATCTCGGTCACCGGCATGCACTGGACACCGTGGGCACGTGCGGCGCAGGCGCGGGGTGTGCTGGTGCGGCATCCGATGTTCTCGTCGATAGAACAGAACGGGGTGCGGATGCCGGATGGTTCGTTCGTCGCTGCAGACGCGATCCTGTGGGCCACCGGCTTCCGCTCGGCGCTGGATCACCTGGCGCCGTTGCGCATTCGCGTGCCCGGCGGCGGCATCCGGGTCGAAGACAGCCGAGCGACCGACGAGCCGCGGCTATTCCTCATCGGATACGGGCCCTCGGCGTCCACGATCGGCGCGAATCGGGCCGGGCGTGTCGCGGTCGCGCAGATCGTCTCCGAGATGAGCTCTGCGCATGATCCGGCGCCGAAACCGACAGCCGAAACGGCGTCATCCGCTACCGCGGGCGCGCTACCCGGTGCGTGAGAGCGTGGCGTGGATCCGCTGCAGATCTTCCAGGAGCGAACCGATCAGGATCCAGTGATCCGGCGACGGTGTGGCGATCACGAGCGGAGCAGTGAGCGCCGGGCCCGTCGTGTCGCCCCTCTCGACCTGCGCCGCGTCGGTCTCGACGCCCCGCAGGTCGAGGCGGACGTCGTGGGCGGCCCGCCGCAACTGGTCGGCGATCGCCCGCACGGTGGGCTCGTCGGGGATCGTCGGGTCGTAGTGATCGTAGAAGGCGCGGGTCATCCCGATGACCTGCGTGACGATGGGTCCGAGGCGATCGAGCACTGAGTTGAGGCTCGCCAGCTCTTCACGGTGACGCCGCGCCCGGGGGTTGAGGGTGAGGGATTCGCGGCCCGCGGCGATCGCGTCTTCGGCCGCGTCGCGCATGGGTCGCATCAGCCGGGCGGTAAGCAGGAGCTCCTCGAGATCCGCTCTGGAGCGCGGATGCTCGAGCGCCGAGGCCAGACGTTCGAGCGATGCGGCCACCTCTTCGCCCAGCGCCTCGACGGCGCGATGGGCGGGGGTAACCGCCACGGGCGGCACCAGGATGACGTTCACGATGATGCCGATCGCGGCACCGATGATCGTCTCGAGCACGCGGTCGACGGCGTATCCCGGAGTCGCGGCGCCCAAAGAGAGTACGAGCAGGGCGCTGATCGCCACCTGATTGGATGTACCCGACGTCGCGCGGGCAAGCCAGGCGACGATCAGCGCGACGACGATCGACACGAGGATGACCCAGGTGTACTCACCGAAGGCGATCCCGAGCGCCGACGCGATGACGACGCCGACGATCACCCCGACGCTGCGCTCGATGGCTTTGCTGAACGACTGGTTGAGGCTCGGCTGAACGACCAGTAGGGCGGCGATCGCGGCGAAGACGGGCGGCGGACCCTGCACGATCGCATCCGCGATCAGCCACGCCGAGACCGTCGCCACGGCGGCCTTGGCGACCTGCAGAACGGGCGCCCGCTGCGGGGCGCGGATGGCGGATGACACGCGCATCCCCCCACGGTATGCCGGTACCGGCCCGGCGTGTCGCGGGCGCGCATAGGCTGGATGGTTCGGAACGATCGAGGAGGCTCGCATGTCACGGATTCTGATCATCGGCGGTCACGGCAAGGTGGCGCGTTTGCTGACGCCGCTCCTGATAGCCCGCGGGGACGAGGTCTCGGCGGTGATCCGCAACGCCGATCACACCGCCGATGTCGAGGCGGATGGCGCGACCGCTGTCGTCGCCGATGTTGCCAGTCTCGACCGCGCGGAACTCGCCGCGCTGTTCGCGGGCCACGACGCCGTCGTGTGGTCGGCGGGCGCTGGTGGGGGATCTCCCGAGCGCACCTACGCGGTCGACCGCGACGCGGCGATCCGCTCGATGGACGCGGCGCAGGACGCCGGCGCGAAGCGCTACGTCATGGTGTCCTACTTCGGTGCCGGGCCCGATCACGGTGTGCCCGCGGACAACTCGTTCTTCGCGTACGCGGAAGCGAAGGCCGCCGCTGACGAACACCTGCAGGCCACGGGGCTGGACTGGACCATCCTCGGCCCGAGCGGCTTGACGCTCGACCCGCCGACGGGACGGATCGATGTCGGCGGCGAGTCGCGCACGGTCGCGCGAGCGGATGTCGCGGCGGTCATCGCCGCTGTCCTCGCGGACCCGTCAACGGTCGGTCGCACGATCGAGTTCAACGCGGGTTCGACCCCGATCTCCGACGCCGTCCGCGCCTGATCCGCCTCAGCGCGAGACACGCGGCCCCCCTCGTCGTTCCCCGACTTATCGTGGAGGGATGACAACGGGGGCCGCGGTTCCGGGATCGGCGGAGGCTGAGCGACCCGACTATGCCGCGTTCATCAGCGACCGGCGTGACGAGATCACCGCGCGGCTGAACCTCGTCGACGCGCAATTGATCGGCATCCGTCGGGCGCGCGAAGAATGGACGGATGACGAGCACGACCCCGAAGGGTCGACCCTGATCACGGAATGGTCGCGCGCCGAGGGGCTGCGCGGTGAGTACCTCGTAGAGCTCGCCGAACTGGAGCACGCGCGCGAACGACTCGACGCGGGAACGTACGGTCGGTGCGAACGCTGCGGCGAGCAGATCGTGGATGGGCGTCTGCGACGAGTGCCGGCGGCAAAGACGTGCGTGCCGTGTCTCGGCGCGTCGCGCTGAGGCTCGCTACACTCGCACCCAAAGCCACCTCGTCGGAGACTTTCGCCGCGGGGCGGAGTCCGGGGCCGCCGAAGGCAGGGACCGCAGTGGGGACTGAGAACAGAGCGCTCGTGGGCGATGCCCTCGAGCTCGTCGTGGCGGGCGTGGGGCCCTACCTCGATCGCATGCTCGCCGATCGTGCGGTAGCGCGGGGCGACGCGGATGCGGAGCCGAACGTCGATCGTGACCTCGTCAGCATGTTGGGCGTGCTCGGGGGAGCCCCGACATTCTCTGGGGACGAAGCAACAGCGAATGCCCTCGCCGGCTATGCGCGTGAGCTGCAATCGGTGTGGGATGCCTGGGCGCGCATCCGTCCGTTCGACGCGGCAGAGACCTATCGTGCCCTCGACACGGCCGCGCGTCTCCTGCAGACCGTGGGGGCCGAGGAGGAAGCATCGATCGCGCGCGAACTCGCCACCGTCCCGCTCGCTCTCTTCGCCGCGCGCGTGCTCGCCGAATACGTCGCGGTCGAGAGTTCATCGGGAGGCGAGTCCGCCGAGTCAGTGGATGACTTCGACGGTGCTGAGAGCGAGTCCGCCGGTCCTGCGGACGAGGACGTGGTCGACACGGCGGATGGAGAAGTCGGCGACGACCTGACTCGCCCGGTTCGACTTCGTGCCGTGAACCACTCGCGGCACGCGGAGCGCGTCGAAGATGCACGTGCCCCCGCTTCCATCCGTGCCCTGCGCGCCGTCGATCCCGCCCTGCCGCTCGTGACCTGGTCCGAGCTGAGCGACACGATCACCGCCCTCCTGGCAACGGGACGCCTCGACCCGCAGGTGCTCGCGGGCTTCACCCGCCGCAGCCTGGACGAACGTGCCCGCGCCGCGGTGGCGGGCGCATCGGGACGCGGCGTGACCATCAGGCCCGAGCATGTCGCCTGGGTCGTGTCGGTGTTACGGACGAGGTGTGCCGGAACGGCCCGCGTCACGAGGGCCGCAGCCACAGCCCTCGTCGCCGAATACATCGCCGAACTGGCGCCCCGCGCGGGTGTCGACCCGAGGCGTGTGCGTCAGGACATGATGGCCTGGGTGGACGTCGAGCGCGCCTGACCTGCCTCTCACCTGGCACACTGACCCGGGGACGTCGTGCAGTGCGTCCGGTCTGACCCGGGAAGGAATGCAAACGGTGGCCGACTGGCTGGTGCTGATCGCGCTCGGGCTGACCGTCGCGTTCACGACGATCCCGATCGTCACGACGATCGTCGTTGTTCTCTCGGCCCGCCAGTCACGTCCCGGATGGCTCCTCACGATCGGTTATGCCGCTGCACTGCTTCTGATCGTGGGCCTGTTCGCGGGGGCGTTGCATGCCGTTCGGCTGCCGAAGTTCGGCGACAAGACGCTGATCGGGTGGATCGAGATCGTCGCCGGTGTGCTCATGGTCGTGCTCGGAGTCATTCAGATCGCGCGGCGTCGTACCGCGCCGAGGTCGTCGAGGCTCGTGAGCGGCGTGCGCAACCTCACACCGACGCTGACGGTGGCCCTCGGGGCGAGCTTCGCGATTCACCCCGAGGCGCTGCTCATCACCGCGACGGCGGCCGCGCGGGTGCGCCACGCCGACCCGCCCTTTTTCGTGCTGATGTTCATGCTGGCGATCTTCGTCGTCGCATCGGTGTCGACGGTGGCAGCGATTACCGTGCTCTTCACGTTCGCACGCGGCGGCGTGCGCGAACGGATGGAGCGGTTCCAGGACTGGATCGAGCGCGACTCCGGGTTCGTCATGTCGATCGTGCTCGTGCTCGTCGGCGTCTTCGTGCTGTTGCTCGGCACCGGCAATCTCGGCTGGTTCGGCATCCGTCTGTAACCGATCCTGGGCATAATGCGGGCGTCGACAGCGTTCTGATACCCTGGGATGTCACTTCTGTGACGATCTCGCCGTGAATGCACGGCAACAAGAAATCCGCTTCGCCCGGCCCCGGGTATTCGTTCGTCCATACGGCGTTCGGACAGGGCCGGAGCCCGACACCAACCCAACAAGGACAACCCACTACATGACTACCGCAACGACCGCCACGGCACCCAAGCAGGTCGCGATCAATGACATCGGATCCGCTGAGGATTTTCTGGCCGCGGTCGAACTGACCCTCAAATTCTTCAACGACGGAGACCTCATCGAAGGCACCGTCGTGAAGATCGACCGCGACGAGGTCCTCCTCGACGTCGGGTACAAGACCGAGGGTGTCATCCCCTCGCGCGAACTTTCCATCAAGCACGACGTCGACCCCAATGAGGTCGTCAAGCTCGGCGACGCTGTCGAGGCTCTTGTTCTCCAGAAGGAGGACAAAGAGGGACGCCTCATCCTGTCCAAGAAGCGCGCTCAGTACGAGCGTGCCTGGGGTGACGTGGAGAAGATCAAGGAGAACGACGGTGTCGTCACCGGTCAGGTGATCGAGGTCGTCAAGGGCGGTCTGATCGTCGACATCGGTCTCCGCGGCTTCCTCCCCGCGTCGCTCATCGACCTGCGTCGCGTCCGCGACCTCACGCCGTTCCTCGGCCAGGAGATCGAAGCGAAGATCCTCGAACTCGACAAGAACCGCAACAACGTCGTCCTGAGCCGCCGTGCGCTGCTCGAGCAGACGCAGTCGGAGTCGCGCTCGAACTTCCTCAACGCCCTGCACAAGGGCCAGGTCCGCAAGGGTGTCGTCTCGTCGATCGTCAACTTCGGTGCGTTCGTCGACCTCGGCGGCGTGGACGGCCTCGTGCACGTCTCCGAACTGTCGTGGAAGCACATCGAGCACGCCAGCGAGGTCGTCGAGGTCGGACAGGAAGTCACCGTCGAGATCCTCGAGGTCGACCTCGACCGCGAGCGCGTCTCGCTCTCGCTCAAGGCGACGCAGGAAGACCCGTGGCAGGTATTCGCCCGTACCCACGCGATCGGACAGGTCGCGCCGGGTAAGGTCACCAAGCTCGTTCCGTTCGGTGCGTTCGTTCGCGTCGCAGACGGCATCGAAGGCCTCGTGCACATCTCGGAGCTGTCGGGCAAGCATGTCGAGCTCGCCGAGCAGGTCGTCTCGGTCGGCGAAGAGGTGTTCGTCAAGGTCATCGACATCGACCTCGAGCGTCGCCGCATCTCGCTGTCGCTCAAGCAGGCGAACGACTCGATCGATCCCTTCGGTACCGAGTTCGACCCGGCCCTCTACGGCATGGTGACCGAGTACGACGAGAACGGCGAGTACAAGTACCCCGAGGGCTTCGACGTCGAGACGCAGGCGTGGAAGGAAGGCTTCGACGCCGAGCGCGAGAAGTGGGAGCAGGAGTACGCCGCTGCCCAGGCTCGCTGGGAGCAGCACAAGACTCTCGTCGCCAAGGCCGCCGAGGCCGAGGCTGCAGCGCCCGAGGCATCCGCTTCGTCGTCGTTCTCGAGTGACTCCGCCGGTGCGGGCACGCTTGCCGACGACGAGTCGCTGGCGGCTCTTCGCGAGAAGCTCGCCGGCCGCTAAGCCGCGATTTCGCAACAACCGACAGGGGTCGGGGCTTTCGGGCCTCGGCCCCTGTGGCGTTGGGCGCCGGACACCGTGGCGTTGACGCTCATCCCTGCGTCCGTTCGGGGGCTTCGTCAGCGGCGCACCTCGACGCGGGGCCGGATCGCGACATCCGTGATCTGCACGTCGGCCGGTGCGTCCACGACGTGACGCACTTCGCGCGCGACGGAGTGCGGCCGGATGTAGACCTCGGGATCGTACGTGCCGCCCGCGTCAGCCACCATGGTGCGCTGCATGGCGGTGTCGGTCGGTCCCGGGGCAACCGTGACGACGCGCACGCGGTGCTGTTCCTCATCCAGGCGAAGTACATCGGCGATCGCGCGGAGGGCGAATTTCGACGCCGTGTAGATGGCGCTGCCGGCCGAGGGGCGTGTGCCCGAGCCCGACCCGATGAAGACGATCGTGCCTTGGGTGCGACGAATGAGTGGCAGCGTCGCGCGGGTGAGCAACGCGGGCGAAATGACGTTGATGCGCAGCTGACGTTCCCAGTCGTCCTCCGTCGCCTGTTCGACAGAGCGGACGTCGGCGATCGCCGCAGCGTGCACGAGCACATCGAGACGCTCCAGCCCGGCCGCCAGCCGCTCGATCGCCGCGGCATCGGTCAGCTCCACAACCTGTGGTTCGGCGCCCGTCTCGGAGGCCAGTCGCGCCAGCGCGTCGGCGTTCCGTCCGATCGCGATCACACGGTGCGTGCGCGCCAGGTCTCGCACGATTGCGCCGCCGATGCCTCCCGGGGCGCCCGTCACGAGCGCGAGAGGACGGGAGTCGGACGCGGCGGCTGATTGTGCACTCATGCAACCTGTATACGCGACCTGTCGGCGCGATGCCGGGAGCGGGCGGGCGATAACGTGATGGCATGACCGATGCCGCACCGTCGTCCGCCCCTGCTCCTCCGGACGCGGACGCCCCTCGTCGCGCGCCTCTGGTGCTCGCGGCGCTGATCCTGGCGGCGCTGGTGTGCAACATCAACCTCGCGGCGGCCAACATCGCACTGCCGGACATCGGCGACGCGTTCGGTGCCGGGCAGACATCCCTGAATCTTGTTGCGCTCGGGTGCTCGCTCGGGCTCGCGATGTCGGTGCTGTATCTGGGTGCGCTGGCCGACCGATACGGCCGCAAGCAGTTGCTGGTGTTGGGACTTTCGCTCACGCTCGTGGCGAGCTTCCTCTCTGCTTTCGCCCCGTCCGTTGAGCTTTTGATCGCCGCCCGGATCTTCACCGGCATCGCCGCGGGGATGGCGTATCCGACGACGCTCTCGCTCATCACGGCGCTCTGGGCAAACGGTCCGAAGCGCACCGGCGCCATCGCGCTCTGGTCGAGTGTCAGCGCGATGGCCACGGTGGTCGGCTCGGTGCTCGCAGGTCTTCTCCTGCAGGTCTTCTGGTGGGGTTCGGCGTTCCTACTCGCCCTGCCCTTCGCGGCCGTGGCGCTCGTGCTCGTCGTCATCCTCGTGCCCGCACACGTGAAGGAATCGAGCGAGCCGGTCGACCACCGTGGGGGAGTGCTCGCCACACTCGCCATCGCCGCGCTCGTGCTCGGCATCAGCATGGTCTTCGCGCCCGGACAGGCGCTCACCGGCGCAGTCCTGCTCGTCGCGGCGCTGGCGCTGTTGGCGTTGTTCGGGTGGCGCCAGGCGGTCACCCGGCATCCGCTCTACGACCTGCGCGTTGCTCGGCGGCGTCTCTTCTGGGTGCCGGCGGCCGCGGGGACGATCGTGTTCGGCTCGCTCATGGGGGCCATGTTCGTCGGCCAGCAGTTTCTGCAGAACATCCTCGGGTACAACACCCTCGCGGCCGGGCTCGCGGTCGTACCTGCCGCCGTCGGGCTGCTGGCGATCGCCCCGATTTCGGCGCGCCTGGTCACCTCGCACGGGTCCCGGGTGACGATGCTGGTCGGGTATGCGCTCGTGTTCGTCGGATTCGTGACCATGCTCTTCTGGCGTGAGCAGACGCCGTACCCGCTGATCGGGTTCGGCTTCCTCGTGATCGGTGCGGGCGCCGCGTTCGCGATGACCCCCGCCTCGCGCGCTCTGACCGAGAGCACACCCGTACGTCGCGTGGGCATGGCCTCTGCGACCTCGGATCTTCAACGTGACCTCGGCGGCTCCATCATGCAGGCCCTGCTCGGCGCGATCCTGGCGAGCGGTTTTGCAGCCGCTTTCGCACGCTCGATCGCCGCGAGTTCCGAGGCGTCGCAGATCAGCGACAGCGTGACGCGGGCGCTTCAGGCATCCTTCGCCTCCGCCCTGCACGTCGCTGATCAGTACCCGCAGTACAAGAACGAGATCCTCGCGGCGGCGAGCCACAGTCTGGTCTCGGGCGCTCTCGCGGCCTACCTCGTGGGCGCTATCGCGATCGCGCTCGGTGCGTGCCTGGTGGCGTTCTTCCTCCCCCCGCACGCCCGGGAGCGCGAGCTGGTCGCGCTCTACGAGATGCAGGATGCTTCGGGCGCGACCGATCCGGCGGATTCCGTTGCCCCGAAGCGGGGGTAGCCGTCTGCGTGGCTTGCACTTCGACGGCCCCCGGGCGCGATAAGTTTCAGTCATGACCTCCGACGCCGCACTCGCGCGTCGATCGCGCATCAACGACAGCGTCCGCGAACGCACGGTGCTGCAGAATCAGGTTCTGCTCGGCAGCATCGTTCTGCTCGGCTCGCTGGTGATCCTCGCCATCCAGCAAGCGCGCGATATCGACGCTTTGGTGCTGGGCATGGGCGTCGTGTTCGCCGCGACGGGCGCCGCTCTCGTCGTTCCCTGGAACCGTTTTCCCCCGGTCGTGAGCGCCGTGATTCCCGCCGCGGACATCGTCGCGATCGCGATCCTGCGCTACGCCTCCCCCGAGTCCGGGCTGGGGCTGCTGTGGGCGTTCCCGGCGATGTGGATCGCCTACATGTACGGGCTGATCGGAACTCTGCTGGCGGTGAGCAGCATCACGGTGCTTTTCTGGGTCCTGATCGCGACCAACCCCGGAAATCAGCTGACCGCGACGACACTGCTGTTGCCGGTTGCTGTGGCCGCCGTCGCAACGATCGCGTACCTGGCCTCGAGGCGTTCCTGGGCGCAGCGCGAGCTGCTCGACAAACAAACACGCAACCTCGAGCGCTCGGTGGAGCGCGCACGGCGCCAGGAAGACATCGTCACGGATGCGCTGGACGCCGTCGACTTCGGTGTGATCCGTATTTCGCCGGACGGTTCGCTCGCCGTCACGAACGAGGCCCACGCTCGTCTTCAGCGTGCGAGGTCCAAGGGTGCCGAGGCGGCCGCTTTCGGAGCGGATGGCGTCACGCGCCTGCTCGCCGACGAGATGCCGCTCGCCCGCGCTCGCGCCGGCGAACTCTTCGAGAACGAGCTGGTCTGGTATGGCGAACCGGGCGACGACAGTCGTCGCGCACTCAGCATGACCGCCCGTCGCATCCAGGACGTCAACGGACAGGACGCCGGCACGATCGTGATCTCTCGCGACGTGACGACGGAAGAGCTCGCCCTGCGCGCGCGAGAGGATCTGGTGGCGTCCGTTTCGCACGAGTTGCGCACGCCGTTGACGTCGATCATCGGATATCTGGACTTGGCGCTGGACGAAGAGTCCCTCGCTCCCACGGCACGACGCAGCCTCGAGGTCGCCGAGCGCAACGCCACGCGCCTGCTCGAACTGGTCTCCGACATCCTCACCGTCTCCGCGGCTTCGCGACAGGGCGTCGACTTGACCGTCACGCCCCAGATGTCTGATCTGGCGGAGGTGGTGATGGCATCGATCGAGGCCGTCATCCCTCCGGCGGGGGAGCGTCGCATCACGATCGATGCCTCCGGCGTCGAACCGGCGATGGCGTATGCCGACCCGCACCGCATCCGACAGGTGATGGACAATCTGCTCTCGAACGCCGTGAAGTACAACGACGACGGCGGCCACATCGAGGTGGGACTCACGTCGGACGGCCTGCACGCCTGGATCATCGTCCGCGACGACGGCCCGGGTATCAGCGAACAGGAGCTGCCGCGACTGTTCGAGCGCTTCTTCCGAGCGGATGCCGTCCGCAAGACGACGACGCACGGGAGTGGGCTCGGGCTCGCGATTACGCGCGACATCGTGCGCGCCTCCGGCGGCGAAATCACCGTTCAGACACGAGCCGGCGAGGGAGCGACGTTCATCGTTCGACTGCCCGCCACCGATCCGCGGGGAGAAGCCTGATGGTCTTCGACATGTTCTCGATCTCGATCTGCACCGCGGTCGTCGTGATCGTCGCGGGCGTCCAGTTCGTCCTCGACACCGTTCTGCGACGCGACACGGGCGCGGGGCGGATCTGGTCGCTCGCGTTCATCGCGGCAATCCTGACGACCCTCTCCTATCTGGCCTGGGCCGCCTCGGGTGAAGCAGGTGTCGTGATCGCTATCGGTAACGCCTCCTTCGTGGTAGGCACTGGCTCTCTCTGGGTGGGGTCGCGCAGCTATAACGGTCGCTCCGTGACCATTTCCGCCTGGATCGTCGCGGGCTTCGCCGTCGCGGCTCTCATCGCGGCGCTCTTCGCCGGACCGGACGGCGGCGACTGGGCGGGGGCGCTCGTGATGTTCATCGCTCTCGCCGTCCTGGCGGGGCTGGGCGCGGTCGAATCGCGCCGTGCGGTGATGGGGCGGAGCGCTTCCACGGTCGCGCTGACGCTCGTCCTCGGGGTGCAGAGCGTGTACTACGTCGCGCGCTCCATCGTCTTCGCCATGCTGGGCCCGACGGATGAATTCTTCCTGACCTGGTTCGGATCGATCACGACCTCGTTCCTCACCATCATCCTCACGATGGTGGCGGTCGTGTCGATGTCGGTGCTCCGGTCCGGACAGACGCGTCTGCGCGGGCGCGGGGACAGCACGACCCTCCTCCTCGATTCGGATGGTCTGTACGACGACGAGTCATTCGCCAAGCTGTTTGGCGACCTGACGCACCGAGCCGCGGCGTTCAGCGAGAGGATCGCCGTGATTTCGGTCCGGCTCGATGACCTGCCCCAGATCGCGACCGCCTTCGGCTCCGTCGAGGCTCAGGACATCGCGCACGCGTGGCGGGTCGGTACGCGTCGCTACGCGCCCACCTCGGCGATCGTCGGCCACGCGGGATCGACCGGCATCGTCGTCGCCCTGCAGCCGTCCTCGATCGGGGACGCACGCCGCGTTGCGAGCCGGATCCACCGTCGTCTGCTGGATGACTTCGGATCGATCGGAACGTCGGTCGTTCCGGTTCTCGGGGTGGGCATCGCCGTCAGCGACATCGCGGGCTACGACTCGGAGGCGCTGTTGACCGCGGCGAACGACGCGGCCGTTCGCTCGGCTTCGAGTCCGGATGCCTCGGTGATGATCGCCGGAGCAGTCTGAGACCGATCAGGAGCCGTCTGAGACGGATCAGGCGGAGGTCAGGCGGTAGCCGACTCCGCGTATCGTTTCGATCCAGCGCGGCTTCGCTGCGGATTCGCCGAGCTTGCGCCGCAGGTTTGCCACGTGCACCTCGATCGCGCGCACATCGTGTTCGCTCACGAATCCGCTCCCGCCCGCGTATCGTTCGCCGCGGAGCATGAGTGCCAGGTCGTCCTTGCCGACGACGCGACGGCCCGCCGAGAGAAGGTCGGCCATGATGTCGAACTCGCTACGTGTCAATTCGACGTCCGCGCCGTCGACCATGGCGATACGCATCTCAGGATGAAGGCGAAGACCGCGGTGCTCGTACCATCCGTCGGAGTCATCCTGTTCCGGCGCGATCGGGGCGCCGCTAACCGCTGCCGCAGCAGCCACCGCGGACGGCGCCAACTCGATGGGGGTGACCGTGGCCGGTGCCGCGGTGCGCGGACGACGCATCATGGCCTCGATGCGAGCTCGGAGCTCCCGCGGGCGGAAGGGCTTCGTGACGTAGTCATCGGCCCCCGCCTGGAGCCCCTGCAGAGTATCGATCTCGTCGGCGCGGGCCGTGAGCATGACGATGTAGGTGTCGCTGACGTCGCGGATCCGCTTGGCCGTCTCGAAACCGTCGATTCCGGGCATGCTCACATCGAGCGTGGTCACGACGGGCTGGTGCTCTCGAACGAGCTCGATTCCGTCCATACCGGAGGATGCGGCGTGCACCTCGAATCCTGCCTGCTCGAGGACCTGCGAGATCAACACGCGTATGTCCGTGTCGTCCTCGATGACCACTGCGACACCCGAGTTCGACACCAACACCCCTCCTTGCCAGGCGCGCGTGACGGAAGGTGCGCTGGCTTCGGTGATGATATCCCAGAAGACTCTTCTGAATGCTTCCCCAGGCATTCGTGTCCTAACTGTCGAGGGGCGGACGTCGCGCTGAGACCGGATTCGGGCGTTCTCTCGCGCGACGGAGTCGTGACATACGGGCCCGCCGCCGTCCAGTCCCTGTGCTCGACGTCTCCCCAGACGTGTTCGTTGCATGGTGTTGTGAATCCGTCAGGACTCTTCAGACATGCGGTCGCGAGCGACATGGTCGGACGGCTGGCGCCGGCACCGATGTTTCGAATTGCGAGATCCCCCCGGCTCTCGCTCATCTCTGCACTTCTGCCCGAGAATTTCACGCCCCCCGCGTGGTGTTCCCGTGCTCATTCTTCGTATTTCGTCGCGCCTCACGATCCGGATTCCGGCTCGCTCGGTGCGACAGATATGACGTTAGGCGGTGAGTCTCAAGGGTGGCTCAGCCCGCGCTCAGGGTCGTCTTCAGGTCACGTCTTGAGCGGATCCTGAGGTTTGCGGGTCGCTTCCTCAGGTCGCTTTCAGGCGTGGCATGCTCGATCCATGCCCCTTATCGCACTCACGGGAGGCATCGCGGCGGGCAAGTCGACGATCGCCCGTCGTCTTGCCGAACACGGTGCCGTCATCGTCGATGCCGACGCCATCGTGCGTGAGGTACAGGCCCCCGGGTCTGCGGTGCTCGAGCGCATCGCAGAGACGTTCGGCAACGACGTCATCCGCCCCGACGGTTCGTTGGATCGTGCGGCGCTCGGTGCCATCGTGTTCGGTGACGAGGCCGCTGTCGGTCGCCTCAACCACATCGTCCATCCCGCCGTGCGCGTCCGATCCCAGGAACGCTTCGCCGAGGCGCGGGCGGCAGATCCCGGCGGCGTCGTCGTCTACGACGTTCCGCTCCTCGCCGAGGCCCGCGGGGGTGACCCCTGGGACCTCGTCGTGGTGGCGCACGCACCGTCGGACGTGCGTGCGACCCGTTTGATCACGGAGCGCGGGCTTACCGCGGATGAGGCAGCGCGTCGCATCGCATCGCAGGTCTCTGACGACGAGCGACTCGCGCTCGCCGACGTCGTCATCGACGCGGCCGGCACGATCGAGCACACACTCGAGCAGACGGACGCGCTGTGGGAACGGTTGTCGACCGCGCAGTGACGCGTGGCAGAGCGATCGGACGCGCGCACAGCGATCCGGCGTGCGCGGAGCGCGAACAGCAGAGCCGGTGTCGGAGGCCCCGCTTAGGCTCGAAGCATGCAGACCACGCGCAGCGTTCGGCCGTTCGAGGTCGTCAGTGAGTACCAACCCTCGGGCGACCAGCCGGCAGCCATCGCGGACCTCGCTCAGCGCATCAACGCGGGCGAGACCGACGTGGTGTTGCTCGGCGCGACGGGAACCGGAAAGTCGGCCACGACGGCCTGGCTGGTCGAGCAGGTCCAGCGGCCGACCCTGATCCTGGCCCACAACAAGACCCTCGCCGCCCAGCTGGCGAACGAGTTCCGCGAACTCATGCCCAACAACGCCGTCGAGTACTTCGTCTCGTACTACGACTACTACCAGCCCGAGGCATACGTTCCGCAGACCGATACGTTCATCGAGAAAGACAGCTCGATCAACTCCGAGGTCGAGCGACTCCGCCACTCAACGACCAACTCGCTCCTGTCGCGGCGCGACGTGGTCGTCGTGTCCACCGTCTCCTGCATTTACGGTCTCGGTGCGCCGGAAGAGTATCTGCGGGCGATGGTCGCGCTTCAGGTCGGGGAGCGGTACGACCGCGATGCGCTCATCCGCAAGTTCATCTCGATGCAGTACAACCGCAACGACGTCGACTTCTCACGCGGCAACTTCCGCGTGCGGGGCGACACGATCGAGATCATCCCGGTTTACGAGGAGTATGCGATTCGCATCGAGTTGTTCGGCGACGAGATCGAGGCGCTGTACCGACTGCATCCTCTCACCGGTGATGTGCTCGAGAAGCTGGATGCCGTACCGATCTTCCCCGCTTCGCACTATGTCGCGGGAACAGACGTCATGCAGCGCGCGATCGGGACGATCGAGACCGAGCTCGAGGAGCGTCTGAAAGAACTCGAAGGTCAGGGAAAGCTGCTGGAAGCCCAGCGGCTCCGCATGCGCACGACGTTCGATCTCGAGATGATGCAGCAGCTCGGCTTCTGCTCCGGGATCGAGAATTACTCCCGGCACATCGACGTCCGCGGCCCCGGTGAGGCTCCGCACTGCCTGCTCGACTTCTTCCCGGATGATTTCCTCGTTGTGATCGATGAGTCCCACGTCACCGTTCCCCAGATCGGGGCGATGTACGAGGGGGATGCCTCACGCAAGCGCACGCTCGTCGACCACGGCTTCCGCCTCCCGAGCGCGATGGATAATCGACCTCTGCGGTGGGACGAGTTCAAGAACCGCGTCGGCCAGACGGTGTACCTCTCGGCGACGCCGGGCCGGTACGAGATGGGCATCGCCGACGGAATCGTCGAGCAGATCATTCGTCCGACCGGTCTCGTCGATCCGCAGATCATCGTCAAACCCGCTAAGGGTCAGATCGATGACCTGCTCGAGCAGATCCGCCTGCGCGTCGAGCGCGACGAGCGCGTGCTCGTCACGACGCTCACGAAGAAGATGTCGGAAGAGCTGACGGACTTCCTGGGTGAGCACGGCGTGCGGGTTCGTTACCTGCACTCCGACGTCGACACGCTCCGTCGCGTCGAGCTGCTGACCGAATTGCGAGCCGGTGTCTACGACGTACTCGTCGGCATCAACCTGCTGCGTGAGGGGCTCGATCTGCCCGAGGTGTCGCTCGTGTCGATTCTCGACGCGGACAAAGAGGGGTTCCTGCGGTCTGGGACATCCCTCATCCAGACGATCGGTCGTGCGGCTCGAAACGTGTCGGGTGAGGTGCACATGTACGCCGACACGATGACAGACTCGATGCGCAAGGCGATCGACGAGACGGATCGGCGCCGCGAGAAGCAGGTCGCGTACAACCTCGAGCACGGGATCGATCCGACCCCGTTGCGCAAGCGCATCGCGGACATCACCGAGGTGCTGGCGCGCGAAGGCGCCGATACGGCCGAGATGCTCTCGAAGCGTGAGGCCGGACGCGGCGCGTCCAACGCTAGGGGCAAGGCACCGACCCCGCGATCGCTCAGCACGAAGGGCCATCAGGGAATCGCGGCCGAGGGGGCGAACCAGCTCGAGGCGACGATCGGCGACCTCAGCGCGCAGATGCTCGCGGCTGCATCGGAGCTGAAGTTCGAACTCGCGGCGCGTCTACGCGACGAGGTCCAGGACCTGAAGCGCGAGCTGCGGGCTATGGAGCGCGCCGGGCACGCCTGACCCGCGTCACGGGCAGTGCAGCAGCGGCTTCGGGCCGGAGCGATCGATGCGGTGATCGTCCATCGGTGCGTGGCAGATCGGGCACGCGACGGGTCCGGCCGGTTCGGGTGCGACGTCGTCGTACGGTCCGACCGCCGCGGGGCCGGCGACGCGGATGAGTGATGCGTTGAACCACTGGTACAGCCCGCCGGCTTCGCGAATGCGTTGCCGGAGCGGGGTCTTGTCTGTCATAACGATTAGTGTACTAAGTAATCGGTAGACTGGGTGCATGCCAACCCCCGACGATCTGCTGCGCCTCGACAACCAGGTGTGCTTCGCGATCGTTACGGCGGCGCGCAACGTGGTGTCGATCTATCGACCCATCCTGGAGCCGCTCGGATTGACGCATCCGCAGTATCTCGTCATGCTCGCCCTCTGGGAGAGCGCGCCGCGATCGCTCGGCGAACTGGCCGAAGAGCTCGCCCTCGAGCCGGCGAGCCTGTCGCCTCTGATCAAGCGCTTACAGTCGCAGGGCCTGGTCAGTAGGGATCGATCACCGGACGACGAACGGATGCTGCGCATAGCCCTCACCCCGGCGGGTGCGGTGCTACGCACGCGGGCCCTCGAGGTTCCGGCGCAGGTGATGGCGTCCGTCGGCCTCGACGCGGAACACCTCGCGGCGCTGCGGGACGCGCTCGGACCGTTCGCCGGCCGCGCCGGAAGGCCCTGAATTCAGCGAGAGGTATGCGCATGCGCTCGGGCTCGGACATCCGCTCACCGCGAACCGCGAAGCCGGTGTCGGTGGCCGCTCCTACACTTGGTGAGTGCCTATCGTCCCCGTTGCTACGTCGTCGAAACTGAGCGTCAGAGGCGCTCGAGTTCACAACCTCAAGAACGTCGATCTCGAGATTCCCCGTGATTCGTTGGTGGTCTTCACGGGGTTGAGCGGATCGGGTAAGTCGAGCCTCGCGTTCGACACGATCTTCGCCGAGGGGCAGCGTCGCTACGTCGAGTCGCTCAGCGCCTACGCCAGGCAGTTCCTGGGTCAGGTCGACCGTCCCGACGTCGACTTCATCGAGGGGCTCAGCCCCGCCGTCAGCATCGACCAGAAGTCCACCAACCGCAACCCGCGGTCGACGGTCGGCACCATCACCGAGATCTACGACTACTTGCGCCTTCTGTGGGCGCGCATCGGCGTGCCCCACTGCCCGGTTTGCGGCGAGGTCATCCAACGACAGACGGTCCAGCAGGTTGCCGATCAACTCGTCGAGTTGGCCGAAGGCACGCGCTACCAGATCGTCGCGCCGATCGTGACGCAGAAGAAAGGCGAGTTCGTCGACCTGTTCCGCGAACTCGGGGCGAAGGGGTACTCCCGCGCGATCGTCGACGGCGACCTGATCCAGCTGTCCGAGCCTCCGGCGCTGAAGAAGAGCTACAAGCACGACATCGCGGTCGTCGTCGACCGATTGGTGGCGGGCCCCGACATCCTCGGGCGCGTGACGGATTCCGTCGAGACCGCGCTGGGTCTTGCGGGCGGCGTGATGCAGGTCAACTTCGTCGATGAAGAGGGCGACGATGCTTGGCAGAGTTTCTCCGAGAAGCTCTCGTGCCCCAACGGTCACCCCTTGCAGCTCACCGAGATCGAGCCGCGAACGTTCTCGTTCAACGCGCCGTTCGGCGCGTGTCCCGAGTGCTCCGGACTGGGCACGCGCATGGCCGTCGACGTCGAGCTGCTGCTCGGAGACGAATCCGCGTCCATCCGCGAAGGTGTCATCGTCCCCTGGACGACGCAGGGCAAGGGACTCTTCCAGTATTACGAGCGCCTGCTCGAGGGCCTCGCGCGCGACCTGAACTTCTCGCTCGATACCCCATGGCGCAAACTTCCCGAAGAGGTCCGCGAGGCGGTCCTGCGCGGCGAGGACTACAAGGTCACCGTCAAGTGGAAGAACCGCTACGGGCGCGAGATGCGCTACGCCTCGGGGTTCGAGGGCGTCGTGCCGTATATCGAGCGGCAGTGGCTGCAGGCGGAGTCCGACACGCAGCGCGGGCGCTGGGGCGAGTTCCTGCGCGAAGTCCCGTGCCCCGTCTGCGAGGGCGCCCGCCTGAAGCCCGAGGTGCTGGCCGTGCAGGTCCACGGCCACTCGATCGCGGATGTCACGCGGCTGAGTCTGTCCGATGCCTATGAGTTCATGCAGACTCTGCAGCTCACCGACCGCGAAGCAAAGATCGCGGCGCAGGTCCTGCGCGAGATCCGCGTGCGCCTGGACTTCCTGTTGCAGGTCGGTCTCACCTACCTGAACCTGGGCCGCTCGGCCGGTTCGCTCTCCGGTGGCGAGGCGCAACGCATCCGTCTCGCGACACAGATCGGCTCGGGCCTGACCGGCGTGCTGTACGTCCTCGACGAGCCCTCGATCGGGTTGCACCAGCGTGACAACCGACGTCTTGTTCGAACGCTCGAGACCCTGCGGGACCTCGGCAACACGCTGATCGTCGTCGAGCACGACGAAGAGACCATCCAGGCCGCGGACTGGGTCGTCGACATCGGTCCGCTGGCCGGCGTGCACGGTGGAACCGTTGTCCACTCCGGCCCCTATGAGGCGCTCCTGTCCGACGAGAATTCGCTCACCGGCGACTACCTCGCCGGGCGCCGTGAGATCCCGACTCCCCGCAAGCGCCGCAAGATCGATAAGAACCGCAAGATCACGGTCGTCGGTGCACGCGAGAACAATCTGCGGAACGTGAGCGCGGACTTCCCGCTCGGGGTACTCACCGCCGTCACCGGTGTGAGCGGCTCGGGAAAGTCTTCGCTCGTCAACGACATCCTGTACCAGGTGCTGGCGTCACGCCTGAACGGAGCCCGCACCGTTCCCGGCAAGCACACGCGCGTCACGGGCCTGGATGATCTCGACAAGGTCGTTCACGTCGACCAGAACCCCATCGGCCGCACGCCGCGCTCCAACCCGGCGACGTACACCGGCGTCTTCGACCGCGTTCGCACGCTCTTCAGCGAGACACCCGAGGCGAAGGTGCGCGGTTACCAGCCCGGTCGCTTCAGCTTCAATGTCAAGGGCGGACGCTGCGACGCCTGCTCGGGCGACGGCACGATCAAGATCGAGATGAACTTCCTGCCCGACGTTTATGTGGACTGCGAGGTGT
This sequence comes from Microbacterium sp. HM-570, assembly GCF_054165885.1. Lineage (NCBI taxonomy): Bacteria > Bacillati > Actinomycetota > Actinomycetes > Micrococcales > Microbacteriaceae > Microbacterium > Microbacterium sp. HM-570. The sequence continues at coordinate 506,481 of NZ_CM135111.1, read as the reverse complement.
GCCACGGCAAACGGTACAACCGCGACACCCTTGCCGTGCACTACAAGGGCAAGAACATCGCCGAGGTTCTGGAGATGTCGATCGAAGAGGCGGCGGACTTCTTCGAGCCGATCCAGGCGATCCACCGCTACCTCAAGACCTTGGTTGATGTCGGACTCGGATACGTCCGTCTCGGCCAGTCGGCCACGACGCTCAGCGGGGGAGAGGCGCAGCGCGTGAAGCTCGCCACCGAACTCCAGCGCCGCAGCAACGGACGCAGCATCTACGTTCTGGATGAGCCGACCACGGGTCTGCACTTCGAGGATGTCCGGCGCCTGCTCGAGGTCCTGGGCGGTCTGGTGGATAAGGGCAACACGGTCATCGTGATCGAGCACAATCTCGATGTCATCAAATCAGCGGACTGGGTCATCGACCTCGGCCCCGAAGGTGGGTCCGGTGGGGGGCAGATCGTCGCGAGCGGGACACCCGAGCAGGTGGCCCGCAACGAGAACAGCTTCACCGGTGCTTTCCTGGCGGAGGTGCTGGGGCAGCGCGAGCAACGCAAGGCGGGGTAACCGTGGCTGCAGCGTCGTCCCGCCCGCAGCTCCCGTATCGGCCCCGGGCGGGGGAGATCCCCACGAATCCGGGCGTGTATCGGTTTCGGGATACCTCCGGGCGGGTCCTCTACGTCGGCAAGGCGAAAAATCTCCGGTCTCGACTGAGCAACTACTTCGCGCCGTTGCACACGCTGCACGAGCGCACCCGCCGTATGGTCACGACGGCGTCCTCCGTGGAGTGGACGGTCGTCGGCAGCGACGTCGAGGCGCTCCAACTCGAGTACATGTGGATCAAAGAATTCGATCCACCCTTCAATGTCCGCTATCGCGACGACAAGTCGTACCCCTTCATGGCGATCACCCTCGCCGACGAGGCGCCCCGTGTCGTCGTGACCCGCAACCGCCGCATCAAGGGTGCCAAGTACTTCGGCCCCTACCCGAAGATCTGGGCCGTCCACGACACGATCGACCTGATGATCAAGGTCTTCCCGATCCGCACGTGCAGCGACTCGAGCTATCGCAAAGCCATGCAGACCGGGCGCCCCTGCTTCCCCGGCCAGATCGGCAAGTGCGGCGGGCCGTGCTCCATGAAGGTGACGATCGAAGAGCATCGCGCGATCGTCGATGACTTCGTCGCGTTCATGTCCGGTGGCGACCAGAGATTTCGGACGCAGCTCTCTGCGCGCATGCGTGAGGCATCCGCTGCGATGGACTACGAGAGCGCGGCGACCTACCGAGACAAACTCGCGGCCGTCGACGCGGTGCTCTCGCGTAGTGCCCTCGTGCTGGGTGAGGACGTCGACGCGGACCTATTCGGCATCGCTGAGGACGAACTCGCCGCGACCGTGCAGCACTTCGTCATCCGGGGCGGACGCATCCGTGGTGTCCGCGCCTCGACGATCGAGAAGGAACTCGATATCGAGGGCGGCGATCTGGTCGACCAGGTCCTGCAGCGCGCCTACGGCGAGGCACCGCCGGCAGACATCCCGCGCCGCGTCTTCGTGCCGACGCTTCCCTCGGATGCGACGGAGCTCGAGGAGTGGCTGCGCGAGAAGCGCGGTCGACCCGTCACCGTGCAGACCGCGCAGCGGGGACGCAAAGCCGATCTACAGCGCACGGCGAACCTCAACGCCCAACAGTCGCTCATGCTGCACAAGACCCGCCGCACGAGCGACTACATCGCCCGCAGCCAGGCCTTGACAGATCTGCAAGAGGCTCTGGGCCTCGCAGAGGCGCCCCTGCGGATCGAGTGCTTCGACGTGTCGCACCTCAGCGGGTCCAACGTGGTGGCGTCGATGGTGGTCTTCGAAGATGGGCTGCCGCGCAAAGATCAATACCGGTCGTTCTCGATCGCAGAGACGACGGATGACACGGACTCCATTCACCAGGTTCTGACGCGTCGACTGGCCTACCTCGACCGTCCCGAAGAGCCCGAGATCGAGGGCGCGCCGCGCAAGCGCCCCCGCTTCGCGTACCCGCCGCAGCTCCTGGTGGTCGATGGTGGGAGGCCACAGGTCGAGGCTGCGGCGCGAGCACTCGCGGACTCGGGGCACGAAGAGGTCGCGCTGTGCGGCATCGCGAAACGGCTGGAAGAGGTCTGGCTTCCCGGCGACGAGTATCCGGTCATCCTGCCGCGCACGAGCGAGGCCCTCTACCTGCTGCAACGGTTGCGAGACGAGGCTCACCGCTTCGCGATCACACATCAGCGGTCCCGTCGCCGCAAGGACATCCAGAGCGTCCTCGCCGAGATCCCCGGGCTCGGAGCCGAACGCATCCGGGTCCTGTTGCGGCACTTCGGTTCCGTCGCCGCACTCAAGCGGGCGAGCGCTGATGAGATCACCGAGGTGAAGGGCATCGGCCCCAAGCTCGCCGCGACCATCCAGTCCAGATTGCAGGACGCCGCCGAGGTGGCAGCGGCTGTCGAGGGCGCGAGCGTCCCGCCCCTCGCCGAGTCAGTAGGCTAGAAGAAGGGCGAATCGGGGCGGAGCGATGACGGATACGGACGGCAGCGCGGGGGAAGTCCTGGTGGTCACAGGCATGTCGGGGGCGGGAAGGTCGACAGTCGCCAACGCGCTCGAAGACCTCGACTGGTACGTGGTCGACAATCTGCCGCCGCAGATGTTGCGCCCGTTGCTCGACATCACGGGCCTCGCGGCCGGTGCGCTACCGCGTGTCGCCGCTGTTGTCGACGTGCGCGGAAGAGGGCTGTTCGAGGACCTCCCCGACGTGATGAGCGCACTTCGCAAGGGTCGCCAGGTGCGGCTCGTGTTCTTGGATGCCTCCGACGAAGTCCTCGTGCGCCGCTTCGAAGCGGTCCGGCGGCCGCATCCGTTGCAGGGCGAAGGCACGATCCTCGACGGGATTCAACGGGAACGGCGGCGCCTCGCTCCCATCCGCGAGAGCGCGGACCTGATCATCGACACGAGCGCTTACAACATCCACCAGCTCGCGACCACCGTGTCGGAGCTGTTTCTGGAGGAGAGCTCGGCGCGCCACACGATCACCGTGCAGAGCTTCGGCTTCAAATACGGCGTCCCGCCGGATGCAGACCTCGTGGCCGACATGAGATTTCTCCCCAACCCCTTCTGGAACGAGGACCTTCGTCACCTCACCGGTCAGGACGAACGGGTGAGAGACTTCGTGCTCGCGCAGGAAGGCGCGACCGAGTTCTTGGATGCTTACGCGTTGTCCCTGACGCCCGTATTCGCCGGGTATCAGCGGGAAAACAAGCGGCATTCCACCGTCGCCGTGGGCTGCACGGGGGGCAAACACCGCTCGGTCGCGATGGCGGAGCAGCTAGCCGCTCGGCTCTCCGCCGTGCCCGGGGTTGCCGTACGAGTGAAGCATCGCGATCTCGGTCGCGAGTAGGCTAGGCGGGTTCATGTTCGACCCGATCCGAGGAGCGCAGGTTGCCACTCACCGCCGATGTCAAGGCCGAACTGGTGACCATCCGCGAGTCGCGAGCAACGGCGCGCGTCGCCGAAGTGACGTCTTTGCTGCGTTTCTCGGGCGGACTGCACTCCATCGCGAACAGGATCGCCATCGAGGCGGAGCTGGACTCCGAGGTGCTCGCGCGTCGTACGGCGCGTGACCTGGTCGAGCTCTACGGTGTTCGTCCCGAGCTCGGTCACGTCCAGGCATCCTCCTCTCGCCAGGAGGGTCACTTCGTTGTTCGGGTCATCGAGGGCGGCGAGACACTCGCGCGCCAGACGGGCCTGCTCGATCAACGTCGTCGTCCCGTGCGCGGTCTGCCCAACAAGCTCACGACGGGATCGCGCGAAGACCTCGCCGCGATCTGGCGGGGGGCGTTCCTCGCGGCCGGCACCCTCACCGATCCCGGCCGCTCGGCGGCGCTGGAAGTCACCTGCCCCTCATCCGAAGCCGCGATGGCCCTCGTCGGCGCCGCACATCGCCTCGGCGTGGCCGCCAAGGCGCGCGAGGTACGGGGCGTTCACCGCGTCGTCGTCCGCGACGGTGAGGCCATACGCGCCCTCCTGCAGGCGATGGGCGCCCTTCGCGCTGCGGCGGAATGGGAGCAGCTGCGTCAACGGCGCGAAGTTCGCGCGGGAGTGAACCGCCTCGTGAACTTCGACGATGCCAATCTGCGTCGCTCGGCTCAAGCTGCCGTGGCTGCGTGCGCGCGCGTCGAGCGGGCTCTCGCGATCCTCGGCCCGGGCATTCCCGACCACCTGCGTGAGGCGGGGGAGCTGCGCCTGGCGCACCGCGAGGCGAGCCTCGATGAGCTCGGGCACCACGCCGATCCCCCCCTCACGAAGGACGCCGTCGCAGGACGTATCCGTCGACTTCTCGCGATGGCGGACAAGCGTGCCGAGGATGAGGGAATTCCCGGCACCGAGGCGGGAATCCCCGTCGACGTCGACGCCTGATCGGCGCGATCCACGCCTCACGAGGGTCACGTTGCATGCCCTGGATCGGGAAGCAAGTCCCTGGTCTCTGTGTTGCCCATCGTTAGGATGAGAACGTCATCCGCGCCGCGCGAAGCGTGGCACCGACAGGAGGAAATACGACTATGGCGACTTACACGCTGCCCGAACTTCCCTACGACTACGCCGCACTCGAGCCGCACATCAGCGCCTCGATCATGCAGCTGCACCACGACAAGCATCACCAGGCTTACGTGACCGGCGCCAACACGGCGCTCGAACAGCTCGCCGAGGCCCGCGACAAGGGCGACTTCGCGTTCGTCAACAAGCTCGAGAAGGACCTCGCTTTCAATCTCGGCGGACACACGAACCACTCGATCTTCTGGACCAACCTCTCGCCGAACGGTGGCGACAAGCCCACCGGTGAGCTCGCCGCCGCGATGGATGACCACTTCGGTTCGTTCGACAAGTTCACGGCCCACTTCACTGCCGCCGCGCTCGGCGTGCAGGGCTCCGGCTGGGCCGGACTGTTCTGGGACTCGATCGGTCAGAACCTGATCATCCAGCAGTTCTTCGACCAGCAGTCGCAGTTCGCCGCAGGCACGGTTCCCCTCCTGCTCCTGGATGTCTGGGAGCACGCGTACTACCTGGACTACAAGAACGTTCGCGCCGACTACGTGAAGGCTTTCTGGAACATCGCCAATTGGGCGGACGTTCAGACGCGTTTTGAGACCGCCCGTGAGAAGACTGCGGGTCTGCTGGTAATGTCGTGACGAAGGCGAGGACGCCGCTGAGCCCTTGCTGAGTCGAGGGCCCGGCGTCCTCCTTTCATCCCACAACGCGCGTATCCGCGCACCTAAAGGCGCCGCCCCGCGCCATGAGAATCGGGAGACACCGTGTCTGTCAAGATCGGCATCAACGGCTTCGGCCGCATCGGACGCAACTACCTTCGCGCGGCACTCGCGCAGGGCGCTGACCTGGAAATCGTGGCGGTGAACGACCTCACCGACAACAAGAGCCTTGCTCACCTCCTCAAGTACGACTCGGTCGGCGGCCCCCTGGCCGAAGACATCACGTACGACGCCGACTCGATCACCGTCGGCGGCAGGAAGATCCGTGTCTTCGAAGAACGCGACCCGGCGAACCTGCCCTGGGGCGAGCTCGGTGTGGACATCGTCATCGAGTCGACCGGTCGCTTCACGAAGGCCGAAGATGCCAAGAAGCACATCGCCGGCGGCGCGAAGAAGGTTCTGATCTCGGCGCCCGCCACGGGCGACGACGCGACCATCGTGATGGGCGTCAATGAAGAGACGTACAACCCCGAGACCGACGTCATCATCTCGAACGCGTCCTGCACGACCAACTGCCTCGCTCCGCTGGCAAAGGTCTTCAACGACGCGTTCGGCATCGAGCGCGGCTTCATGATGACCGCTCACGCCTACACGGCCGACCAGAACCTGCAGGACGGCCCCCACAGCGACCTGCGCCGTGCACGCGGCGCCGCGATCAACATCGTTCCCGCGTCGACCGGTGCGGCCAAGGCCATCGGCCTGGTTCTGCCGGAACTGCAGGGCAAGCTGAGCGGCTCGTCGTACCGCGTTCCGGTTCCCACCGGATCGATCGTCGACCTGACGATCATCACGCCCACCGAGGGACTGACGGTCGACCAGATCAACGCCGTCTACAAGACCGCAGCCGCCGAGGGGCGCCTCAACGGCATCCTCGAGTACACCGAGGACCCGATCGTGTCGAGCGACATCCAGGGCAACCCGCACTCGTCGATCTTCGACGCCGAGCTCACCAACGTCAGCGGCAACCTGGTCAAGGTCTCCAGCTGGTACGACAACGAGTGGGGTTACTCCAACCGCCTCGTCGACCTCACCGAGTACGTCGGCGAGCGTCTGTAGGTCTGTCGATGCCCCTGCGCACCCTCGACTCGCTGGGGTCGCTCGCCGGCACGCGCGTCATCGTCCGGTGTGATCTGAACGTCCCCCTGCGGGACGGGAAGATCACGGACGATGGCCGCGTGCGCGCGTCGTTGCCGACCCTGAATGCCCTCATCCAGCGCGGCGCCCGCGTCGTCGTCTGTTCGCATCTCGGTCGCCCCGACGGCGCGCCCGACCCGAAGTACAGCCTCGAACCGGTCGCGCAGCGCCTGTCGGAACTCCTCGCCAAGCCGGTCGCGTTCGCTCGGGACACGGTGGGGGAGTCCGCTCGAGAGGCTGTCGCCGCTCTGGAAGACGGCGATGTCGCGGTTCTCGAGAACCTGCGCTTCGAGCCGGGCGAGACGTCGAAGGATGCGGCCGAACGTCGCGCATTCGCGGAGCGCCTGGCGGCACTCGGTGACGCCCTCGTTTCGGACGGGTTCGGTGTTGTCCACCGCAAGCAGGCGAGTGTTTATGAGCTGGCCGAACTGGTGCCGTCCGCCGCAGGCCTGCTCATCCAGACGGAACTCGATGTCCTCGACCGGCTGACGGAGAACCCCGAGCGTCCCTACACCGTGGTGCTCGGCGGATCGAAGGTCAGCGACAAGCTCGGCGTCATCTCGCACCTTCTTCCGCGCGTTGACCGCATTCTGGTCGGCGGCGGCATGCTCTTCACCTTCCTCGCAGCGGAGGGTTCGAAGGTCGGTGCGAGCCTGCTCGAAGCGGATCAACTCGACACGGTTCGCGATTACGTGCAGACGGCGAAGGACACGGGCGTCGAGCTGGTGCTCCCCACGGACATCGTCGTCGCATCGAAGTTCGGTGCCGACGCCGAGCACACCGTCACGGCTGCCGACGCGATCGAAGAAACAGTGTTCGGTGCATCCGGTCTGGGACTGGACATCGGCCCCGAGACGGCGGCTCGTTTCGCCGAACTCATTCGGGGGAGCAAGACGGTCTTCTGGAACGGCCCGATGGGTGTCTTCGAGATTCCGGCATTCGCCGCCGGTACCAAGACTGTGGCGAAAGCCCTCACCGAGGTCGACGGCCTGAGCGTGGTCGGTGGCGGGGATTCCGCTGCCGCCGTGCGTCAGCTCGGCTTCTCGGACGATCAGTTCGGCCACATCTCGACGGGCGGCGGAGCCAGCCTGGAATTCCTCGAGGGTAAAAAGCTCCCCGGACTGGAGGTCCTCGGATGGGAACAGTGACACAGGGCGGCTCGCGCCAGGGGCGTACGCCGCTGATCGCCGGCAACTGGAAGATGAACCTCGACTACCAGCAGGCTATCGCGCTGGTACAGAAGCTCGATTGGGCTCTGAAGGACGCCAAGCACGACGCGAATTCTGTCGAGGTCGCCGTCTTCCCGCCTTTCACCGACCTGCGAAGTGTGCAGACGCTGATCTCGGCCGACAAGATCGAGTTCTCTCTCGGCGCGCAGGATCTCTCGGTCCACGACTCCGGCGCCTACACGGGTGAGATTTCGGGCCAGTTCCTGAAGAAGCTCGATTGCGGGTACGTCCTGATCGGACACTCCGAGCGCCGTCAGTACCACGACGAGGGCGATGAGGTCGTCGCGGCCAAGGTCAAGGCCGCCATCAAGAACGGCCTCGTGCCCGTGATCTGTGTCGGCGAGACCGCCGAGGATCTCGAAACGCATGGTGCGAGTGCTGTGCCGGTGGCGCAGTTGAAGACGGCCCTTGCGGATGTCGTAGCCGGCACCGAGTTCGTCGTCGCGTATGAGCCGGTCTGGGCCATCGGCTCCGGGCAGGCGGCTACCCCCGAACAGGCCCAGCAGGTCTGTGAGAAGCTTCGTGCGGTCGTCGCCGAGACGCTCGGAGACGACGCGGCCGCGGCGACACGCTTCCTATACGGTGGTTCGGTTGCGGCCGGCAACATCGCGGGTTTCATGCGTGAGCCCGATGTCGACGGGGCGCTTGTCGGAGGAGCGAGCCTCAAAGTGGACGACTTCGCAGCCATCATCCGTTATCAGAAACATGTAGGCGTCTAGGCTCGCGCCTATACTTGAGCACGCCGTTGTTTGACGACTGGCTGGTTTACAAACTTGCGCCCTCCCGACGGGTGCTCTGAAAGGCTTTTCCGGTGGAGATAATCGAATTCGTGATGCAGGTGATCCTCGGCATCACGAGCCTCTTGCTCACGCTGTTGATTCTTCTGCACAAAGGGCGCGGTGGTGGACTGTCCGACATGTTCGGCGGCGGTATGACATCGTCCCTGGGTTCTTCGGGCCTGGCGGAGCGAAACCTCAACCGGTTCACCATTGTGCTCGCCTTGACGTGGTTCGTGGCGATCGTCGCACTCGGCCTCATCGCCAAGTTCCAGGGGATCTGACATGGCTACAGGCGGCAACGCGATCCGCGGCACTCGGGTGGGCGCGGGCCCGATGGGCGAGCAGGACCACGGGTACCACGCGGAACGGATTGCCGTTCCGTACTGGGACGCCCTGGGTAATGAGACGGTGCGTTACTTCGCCGCCGGGGTGCCGGAGGACGAGATCCCGGACACGATCGACAGCCCGCACTCGGGTCTTCCGGCCGGGCGCGACAAGGCTAACCCGCCTGCTCTCGCCAAGACCGAGCCGTACAAGACGCACCTCGCCTATGTGAAGGAGCGTCGTACGGACGAGGAGGCGGCCGCGCTTCTCGACGATGCGCTACGTGCCTTGCGCGAGCGTCGCGGCCTCGACTGACCCGCTCCGAGACCTTTTCAGTCGGGGTCGATGAGTTCCGCGGGTACTTCCGCGGCCGCTTCGGCGTCGACGAAGAACAGCGTGCGGTGTCGACCCTTGGCCCCGGCGGCCGGGACGCTCGTGTAGCTCGCACCGGCGAGAGCCAGTCCCAGCGCGGAGGCCTTTTCGGATCCGGTCAGGACGAGCCAGACGCGCTGTGAGGCATTGAGGACCGGGCGCGTCAGCGTCACCCGGACCGGGGGTGCTTTGGGGGAGTCGTGCACGGCGACGGCCGCCCGATCCGTGACGCCGATCTCCGGGCGGTCGGGAAAGAGTGACGCAATGTGGGCGTCCGGCCCGACGCCGAGAAGACAGATGTCGAAGCTCGGCCATGCGCCGGCTTCCGCCGCATCCGACGTCGAGAAGCGAGCAAGCTCCGCCGCGTAGGCTTCGGCGGCGGCCTCGGGGGAGTCCGAGCCGTCGGAGGCGAGAATCTCGTGCACGTTCTCGTCCGGCACATCGAGCTGGCCGAGCAACGCACGACGCGCCTGAAGTGCGTTCCGATCCGGATCGGACTCGGGTACGTAGCGTTCGTCGCTCCACCAGAAATGCACACGGGACCAGTCCACGAGTCGTACGCCCGGCTGCGCGGCCACCGCCGCGAGAACGGCAACGCCGGCACGCCCGCCCGTGAGAGACACGTGGGCGATCGGGCGCTCGATGCTCAGGACGGTGAGTTTCTCAACCACCCGCCGTGCGACCACCGACATGACCGTGTCCCGGTCAGCGCTGACGACGACGCGACGATCCGTGAGATTCTCAGTCGACATGCGGCTCCCGGCTGACGGGCGGGTCCAATAGCTCCCAGCCCTCGGTGATCACACGACCATACAGCAGGTCGGGATCGAGGCGACGGAGCTCCTCGGCGAGGCATTCCCGCAGGGTGCGCCGCGGAAGCACCAGGTCGTGCTGCGGCTGCCCTTCCTGTGTGAGACAGGCAACGGCCGGCGAGGAACGCTCGAGCAGGATGTCTCCGCCGTCGCGTTGCAGCTGGACAGACTTGATCCCATCCACCCATTCTTCGGGCGGCATGTACTCCCAGGTCACCGGCACAGCGAGCTTGAGGCGCAGCCATGCCGCCAGGAGCGCGGTCGAGGGCGATGTGCTCGCACCGCGCACGAGGGCGCCCGTGATCGGGGCGAAGGGGGGCTGGTCGAGGACTGCTGCGAGCTGCTCCCGCCAATGCGTCAGACGAGTCCAAGCAAGATCGGTGTCGCCGGGGGCATGATTCTCGCCCAGCGTCGACAGACGGTCGGCGGCACGGGGGCCGGTCGACGCATCCGTGATCCGACGCTGAGCCATGCGGCCGAGCGGCGAATCGGACGGCCTGCGCGGCGGCTCGTCCGGCCACCACACCACGAGGGGCGCGTCCGGCAACAGCAGCCCGGTGACCAAGCTCTCTTCGTTCGACGCGGCGGATCCGGATGCACGAAGCACGATGACCTCGCTCGCGCCCGCGTCGCCGCCCACGCGGATCTGCGCGTCGAGTCGGGGCTCGCCGGATGTGTCGGTGAGCAGCACGATGACGCGCATCGGGTGTTCGCGTGATGCGTCGTTCGCGGCCTCGATCGCGTCCTCTTCGAGTCCGTGCCGTGTCGCGATGATGAGGGTGAGAACGCGGCCGAGGGCGACGACGCCGCCCTCTTCGCGGGCGTTGACCAGCGCCTTGGCGATCTGGCTCACGGTGGTATCGGGCATCTCGATGATCATGGGCGTCTCCACACTCGTCCGTCGCGGGCGAGAAGTTCGTCGGCCGAGGCAGGTCCCCACGAGCCGGGGCTGTACTGCTCGAGCGGTCCACCCTGCGCGGCCCAGAATTCCTCGATCGGATCGAGGATCCGCCACGAGAGTTCGACCTCTTCGTGGCGGGGGAACAGCGGCGGCTCACCCAGGAGCACGTCGAGGATGAGGCGCTCGTAGGCCTCGGGGCTTGCCTCGGTGAAGGCGTGGCCGTACCCGAAGTCCATCGTCACGTCGCGCACCTGCGTGCCCGCCCCGGGAACTTTCGATCCGAATCGGATGGTCACGCCCTCGTCCGGCTGAATCCGGATGACGAGCGCATTCTGACCGAGTTCGAGAGTCTGGCTGCGCAGGAAGAGGTGCTGCGGTGCGCGCTTGAATACGACCGCGATCTCGGTGACGCGACGGCCGAGCCGCTTGCCCGTGCGCAGGTAGAAGGGGACTCCGGACCAGCGTCGGGTCGCGATCTCGAGCTTCAGCGCCGCGAAGGTCTCGGTCGTCGAGGCCGAGTCCATGCCGTCTTCTTCGAGGAACCCCGCGACCTTGTCGCCACCCTGCCAGCCACCCGCGTACTGACCGCGAGCGGTCGATTCGGCGAGATTCGCCGGAAGTTGCACCGCCGCGAGAACCTTCTCCTTCTCTGCACGCAGATCGTGCGCCGAGAGTGAGATGGGCTCCTCCATGGCGGTCAGGGCCAGGAGCTGGAGCAGGTGATTCTGGATGACGTCGCGCGCCGCACCGATGCCGTCGTAGTAGCCGGCGCGGCCACCGACACCGATGTCCTCGGCCATCGTGATCTGTACGTGGTCGACGTAGTTTCCGTTCCAGAGCGGTTCGAACAACTCGTTCGCAAACCGTAGCGCCAGGATGTTCTGGACCGTCTCTTTGCCGAGGTAGTGGTCGATGCGGAAGATCGAGTCCGCCGGGAAGGCGACCTCGAGCGCGTCGTTCAGCGTTCGTGCCGAGGCGAGGTCGTGTCCGAATGGCTTCTCGATGACGACGCGGCGCCACGAATCGTCCCCGTTCGCGTTCTCGTTGACCAGTCCCGAGTCCCGCAGTTGCTTCGCGACCATCGCGAAGTCCTTCGGGGGGATGGAGAGGTAGAAAGCGTGATTGCCCATCGTGCCGCGTTCGACATCGAGCCGTTCGACGGTCTCGCGCAGGCGGCGGAAGGCATCCGGATCGTCGAACTCGCCCGACACGAAGCGAATGCCTTGCAACAGCTGGCGCCAGGTCTCTTCGCGGAACGGCGTGCGGGCATGCTGCTTCACGGCCTCGTAGACGACGTTCGCGAAGTCCTGGTCTTCCCAGTCGCGACGCGCGAATCCCACGAGCGCGAAGCCCGGGGGCAGGAGGCCGCGGTTGGCGAGGTCGTAAACCGCCGGCATCAGCTTCTTACGCGACAGATCGCCGGTAACTCCGAAAATGACGAGCGCGCTGGGGCCGGCGATGCGGTTGAGGCGACGATCGTCCGGGTCGCGCAGCGGGTTGTGCCCGCGCGAGATCTCGATGGGCATACAGGTGTGCCTCTCTGGGGTTACTGGGCGGCTTCGAAGAGCGCCAAGACCTCGACCGTGGGGTCGGTCAGCGTGAGCGTCACGACCGGACGCCGGTGATCCGCGAGCACGGACGCATCGCCGGATGCCTGAGCCTCGATCAGCTGGCCGAACGTGAACGGGAGTCCCGGGATTTCGAGGTCGACATCCGTTCGCTCCGTGATCTGGAGGAAGACGCCGACGGCGGGCCCACCCTTGTGGAACTGCCCCGTGGAGTGCAGGAATCGCGGCCCCCAACCGAACGTCGCCGGACGACCGGAGTCGGCTGCGACGAGTTCGCGAAGACCCGAGAGTTGCGGGATCGCCAGGCGGTCGACGTAGGCCTGGACCGCGACGTAGCCGTCCGCGGGCAGACGCGACCAGAGTGCGTCGAGGACGCCCGCGATGGTGCCGGACGCGGCGAGCTCCGGGTCGCTGACGCGAACCTCGACGCCGTCGACGACGAACGCCGGGGGAGCGGTCTCGGGACGATTCTCGAGCAGACCGCGCGTGGCGATCTTCGCCGACTCGACGTCGGGCTGATCGAACGGATCGATGCCGAGGATGCGTCCCGCGATTGCCGTGGCGTACTCCCACACGATGAACTGCGCACCGAGCGAGCCGCTCACGAGGACCTCGCCCGGGTGACGCTCGAACAGGTGGAAGTGCTCCGCGTCGTCGACGAGGCGGACGAGCTGCAGGTCGGGCAGGTCTTCGTCGAGTTCGGGTGAGACGGGCAGCAACACGACGGGCAGGATTCCCGTGCCCTGCTTGCCGGTCGACTCTGCGACGAGCTGCTCGATCCAGTCGGGCAGACCCACGATGTGGGTCCCGTCGCTGATCAGGCCCATCTTGTCGCGTCGAGGGTTCGTGCCAGCGATAGCCGCCGCGAGGATGAGCGCGGGGTTCTCGGGGCTGTCGATCGCGACCTCGAGCAGCGTGGCGTCGGCCTCGTCGAGAAGTTCGCCGATGTCGACGCCGGCCAGGCCGGACGGCACGAGGCCGAACGCCGTGAGGGCCGAGTAGCGCCCGCCGACCGTGGGGTCGGCGTTGAAGACGCGGTATCCCGCTGCGCGCGCCGAGACGTCGAGGGGCGACCCCGGGTCGGTGACGACGACGATTCGCTCGACCGGGTCGATCCCGAGGTCGCGGAAGGCGGCCTCGAAGGTGCGACGCGCTGAGTCCGTCTCGACGGTGCCGCCCGACTTCGACGACACGATGATCGCGGTGCGGTCCAGTCCGCCGGTCTCGGAGTCGCCGTCGAGCGCCGCGAGCACCTGTCCGGGTGCGGTGGAGTCGAGGATGACGAGCGGTACGCCCGACGTCTGCGTGATGACCTCGGGCGCGAGCGACGAGCCACCCATGCCGGCGAGCACGAAGCGATCGACACCCCGGGCCAGCATGTCGGCTCGGAGCGCCTCGATCTCGGCGACGAGCGGACGCGAGACCGTCACGGCCTGCACCCATCCGAGACGCTTGGATGCCTCCGCCTCGGCGGCCGGGCCCCAGAGGCTCGCGTCGCCGCTCGTGATGCCGGAGGCCACGAGGTCGGCGACGAGGGTGGGAACCACACGCGCGACGGCCTCTTTCGGGGCCCCCGAGACGTGGATCTCGAAGCTCATCGGGCAGACTCCGGTGCGCCGGCCAGGGCCTGTGCGACGGTCTCTTGCAGATCGTGCCACGAGGCGATGAATTTCTCGACGCCTTCGTCTTCGAGCACCTGGGTGACATCGTCGATGTCGATGCCCACCGCTGCGAGCCCGTCGATGACGGCGTGCGCGTCGGCGTAGTTGGTCGTGATCATGTCGCCGGTGACGACACCGTGGTCGAAGGTCGCCTGAAGCGTCTTCTCAGGCATCGTGTTGACCGTGCCGGGAGCGACCAGCTCGGTCACGTAGAGGGTGTCGGGCAGCGCAGGATCCTTGACTCCCGTGGACGCCCACAGGGGGCGCTGCGCGTGGGCGCCGGCCTCGAGCAGCGCGGTGGCGCGCTCGGTGGCGAACTTCTGCTCGTACAGCTCGAACGCGAGACGAGCGTTGGCGATGCCGGCCTTCGACTTGAGGTTGAGGGCCTCGTCCGTACCGATGGCGGTGAGGCGCTTGTCGACCTCGGTGTCTACACGGGAGACGAAGAACGATGCGACGGACTCGATCGTGGTGAGATCGATCCCGGCCGCCTGCGCCTTTTCGAGGCCGGCGAGGTAGGCATCGATGACGTCGGAGTAGCGCTCGAGGCTGAAGATCAGCGTGACGTTCACCGAAATGCCCGATCCGATGACCTCGGTGATGGCCGGAAGGCCTGCCTTCGTCGCGGGGATCTTGATGAGCGCGTTCGGTCGGTCGACCGCGGCCGACAGCTCCTTCGCCTGCGCGATGGTTGCGTCGGTGTCGTGCGCGAGGTCGGGCGAGACCTCGATCGACACGCGGCCGTCCACGCGATTCGTGGCGTCGAAAATCGGACGGAAGATGTCGCACGCGTCGCGCACATCGGTCGTCGTGAGCGAGAAGATCGTCTCGTCGGCGTTGGCGCCGGCCGCGCGCTGGGCGTCGATCGCCTCTTCGTAGCCGATACCCGCCGAGATCGCACCCTGGAAGATCGTCGGGTTCGTGGTCACGCCGACGACATTGCGCGTATCGATGAGTTCCTGCAGGTTGCCGGTCGTGATGCGCTGCCGGGACAGGTCGTCGAGCCAGATGCTGACGCCCGCTGCCGAGAGGTCTGCGGTGGGGGTTGTCATGAGTTCTCCTCGATGGTCTCGCGTGCCGCCTGGATGACGGCCTCGGCCGTGAAGCCGAACTTCTCGTACAACGTCTTGTAATCGGCGGACGCACCGTAGTGCTCGATCGAGACCGAGCGGCCGCGGTCGCCGACGATGCCGCGCCACGGCAGCGCGATTCCGGCCTCGACCGAAACGCGCGCGGTGACCTCGGGCGGAAGGACGTGCGCACGGTACGCCGCATCCTGTTCGTCGAACCACTCCAGCGAGGGTGCCGACACGACGCGGGCGTTGATGCCCGCGGCGGCGAGCGACTCGCGGGCGTCGACGGCGATCTGAACCTCGGATCCCGTCGCGATCAGGATCACGTCGGGCGTGCCGTTGGGCGCCTCGGCGAGGATGTAGGCGCCGCGCGCCACACCGTCGGTCGAGGCGAACGTGTCACCGGATGCCTCGCCATCGCCGCGCTCGAACGTCGGAACGTTCTGGCGGGTCAGGGCGATACCTGCCGGGCCGCCGTGGCGACGCAGCAGTTCGAGCCACGCCGCGGCGGTCTCGTTGGCATCTGCGGGACGAACCAGCGTGAAGTTCGGCACGGCACGCAGGGTCGCGAGCTGCTCGATCGGCTGGTGCGTCGGACCGTCCTCGCCGAGGGCGATCGAGTCGTGCGTCCACACGAACAGGCTCGGGATGTCCATGAGCGCCGCCAGGCGTACGGGCGGGCGCATGTAGTCGCTGAAGATCAGGAAAGTGCCGCCGAACGGACGGGTCGGTCCGTGCAAGACGATGCCATTGATGATCGAGCCCATGGCGTGCTCGCGAATGCCGAAGTGCAGGACCCGGCCGTACGGATTTCCGGTCCACTCGTGGGTCGACCACTCTTCGGGGATGAAGGATTTCGCATCCTTGATCGTCGTGAGGTTCGACTCGGCCAGGTCGGCGGAACCGCCCCAGAGTTCCGGGAGTTCCGCCGCGAGGGCGTTGATGACAGTGCCGGAGGCGGCGCGAGTCGAGACATCCTTGCCGGCCTCGAAGACGGGCAGGGCGTCGGCGATGTCGACCGGCAGTTCGCGTGCGAACAGACGGTCGAGCAGTGCCTTGCGATCGGGGTGGGCCGCGGCCCACGCATCGAAGGCCTCTTGCCAGCGTGCCTTCTCGGGCGCCGTGCGCTCGGCGAGGGCGCGGGTGCGCTCGATGACCTCATCGGGAACGACGAAGCTCTGCTCCGGGTCCCAGCCGAGCACGCGCTTGGTGGCCGCGAGCTCGTCCGAGCCGAGCGCCGATCCGTGGATCTTTCCGGTGTTCTGCTTGCCGGGCGAGGGCCAGCCGATGATCGTCTTCAGCACGATGAGCGACGGACGCGAGGTCTCGCCCTGGGCGGCTTCGATCGCGGAATAGAGCTCGGCGACGTCCTCGACGTACTCGCCGGTCTTCTTCCAGTCGACCGTCTGAACGTGCCAGCCGTACGCCTCGTAGCGAGCGGCGACATCCTCGGTGAAGGCGACGTCGGTGTCGTCCTCGATCGAGATCTGGTTGGCGTCGTAGATGACGACGAGGTTGCCGAGCTCCTGGTGACCGGCGAGGGAGGATGCCTCGCTCGTCACGCCCTCTTCGAGGTCGCCGTCGGAGGCGATCACATAGACGAAGTGGTCGAACGGGCTCTCGCCGGCGGGCGCCTCGGGGTCGAACAGGCCGCGCTCGTAGCGGGCCGCGTACGCGAAGCCCACCGAGGATGCCAGACCCTGACCGAGGGGGCCCGTTGTCATCTCGACGCCGGCGGTGTGGCCGTATTCGGGGTGCCCCGGGGTCCGGGATCCCCACGTCCGCAGGCTCTTCAGGTCATCGAGTTCGAGGCCGAAACCACCCAGATAAAGCTGAACGTACTGCGTCAGCGATGAGTGACCCGCCGAGAGGATGAAGCGGTCGCGTCCGAGCCAGTGTGGGTCGGCCGGGTCGTGTCGCATCACGTGCTGGTAGAGGAGATACGCCGCGGGGGCGAGGCTCATCGCGGTTCCCGGGTGGCCGTTGCCCACCTTCTCGACCGCATCTGCCGCGAGCACGCGGACGGTGTCCACGGCCTGCTTGTCGATCTCGTCCCAACGCAGTTCCGACACCGGACCGCCCTTCGTCGTAGAGAGCGCCTCTGCCGCCTCTCGGGCACACGCCGAATCGTTTTCGGTGGTGTTCACGGGGGAGGGCGCGAGGGCGCATGTCATGTGGTTCCAGCATAGCGAAGGGGCAACCTCGCGCGGCTGTTCGCGACGTGCCTCAGTTTCTTTGAGCGCGTGGGGTGTGTTGGTGCCTCACATACTTTGAGCGCGAAGCTTGCCTGTGTGGAAGGCAAGATTGAGATGGCCGCGAGGCGACAGGTGACGAACAAACTCCGTGACGCGTACCGGAAAGCATCGAAGCACGACAAGGCCCGGATCCTTGACGAGGTGATGAGCACGACGGGGATGGGCCGATCAACGGCGCGGCGGATGCTGACGGGGCCGGTGCTGCCGGATCCGGCGAAGCAGGTCGATAGACGCCAGTTGCGGGCCAAGACGTATAGCGATGATTCGAGGCGGCTGCTGGAGCATGTGTGGGCGCTGATGGGCATGCCGTGCGGGAAGTACCTCGTGGTGATGCTGGAGCTGTGGATGCCGCTGCTGCACGCTGCCGGCGACCTCGACAAGCCATTCGTGACACCGCAGACGATCGTCGAGCTTCAGACAATGAGTCCGGCAACGATCGACCGGTATCTGAGCCCGGCACGTCGGGCGATGCAGTTGCGGGGGATCTCTACGACGATCCCGTCACCGCTGCTGCGCAACTCGATCGGGTTGTCGAAGGTCGGGGATGCCCCGGTCACGGCACCCGGGGTGATCGAGGCGGACACCGTCGCGCATTGCGGACCCACGTTCGTCGGCGAGTTCGCACGCACGTTGACGATGACCGACATCGCCACCGGGTGGACCGAGAACGCCTCGATCCGCAACAACGCGGCCAAGTGGATCGTCGGCGCTGTCGGCGATCTGCAGAACATGTTCCCATTCGAGCTGCGCGTGTTCGACTCGGACAACGGATCGGAGTTCATCAACCATGATGTCGCGGACTGGCTCCAAGCCCGTGACATCGCCCAGACCCGGTCCCGCCCTTACAAGAAAAACGACCAAGCGACCGTCGAGTCGAAGAACAACCACGTCGTCCGCAAACACGCGTTCCATTGGCGCTACGACACCCCGGACGAGCTCGCGCTGCTGAACGAGCTCTGGCGGCTCGTCTCACTACGGTTGAATTTCTTCACCCCGACGAAGAAGCCCACCGCATACGCCACCGCGGCCAGCGGGCGCCGCACACGCCTCTACGACGCACCGAAGACACCCTGGCAGCGAGTGCGCGATTCTGGGGTCCTCACCGCCGAGCAAGCCGACGTCGTTCAGGCCCGGATCACCGGGATCAACCCCGCCGATCTGACCCGCCGGATCAACCAGATCCAGCTCCAACTCATCGAGCTATCACAAGCCAAAACCGAAGCCATGACCACCAGCCGACACCTCGACATGACATCCTTAGAAACGTCGATCCGTCGACTCCAAACAACCAAATGAACCGCAAGCCTCGCGCTCACCATACGTGAGGCACCGCATCACCCTTCGCGCTCACTTCTAGATGAGGCACCTCGGTTCGTATTTTCTCGCGCGACTGTTGGTATCGCGCGGTGCATTGCCGGTGCCGCTCGGCGGGGAGGGGGTGCGAAGCGATGACATAGACTTGAGCGGTACTTGCGAGCGCCGAGTGGGGAGCGATGGACATCACGAGGACGCCTGACGCCCCGGCATCCGCATCATCCCCGGTGCCCGCAGTTCCGCGGTCTTTCGGGCGCACGCTGCGTGCCTATGTCGCCCTGACGAAGCCCCGTGTCCTGGAGCTGTTGCTCGTCACGACCGTCCCGGTCATGATCCTCGCCCAGAACGGGCTACCCAACCTGTGGCTGGTACTCGCCACCGTCATCGGCGGCTCGCTCAGCGCGGGGTCTGCTGCGGCTTTCAACATGTACCTCGATCGCGACATCGACGCGCACATGCAGCGAACGGTGAATCGACCGCTCGTGACAGGCGAAGTCTCGCCGCGGGGTGCGCTGGTCTTCGCGTGGTCGCTCGCGGTGCTCTCGACTCTCTGGCTCTGGCTGATGACGAACGCCCTGGCTGCGATCTTGTCGGCGACGGCCATCTTCTTCTACGTCGTGATCTACACGATGATCCTCAAGCGTCGTACCGAGCAGAACATCGTCTGGGGCGGCATCGCGGGGTGCTTCCCGGTCGTGATCGGCTGGTCGGCCGTCACGGGTTCTCTGACGTGGACCCCGCTCATCCTGTTCGCGCTCGTCTTCCTCTGGACGCCGCCGCACTACTGGCCGCTGTCGATGAAATACAAGACGCAGTACGAAGAGGTCGACGTTCCGATGCTCGGGGCGACTCGCAGTGGTGCGCAGGTTGGCCTGCAGGTCATCCTGTACGCGTGGGCGACCGTCGCGTGCTCGCTGCTACTCATCCCGGTTGCCGAGATGGGGGTCGTCTACACGGCATCCGCTCTCGTGTTCGGTGGCTGGTTCATCTACGAGTCCCACCGCCTCTACAACCGTGCCGTACGTGGCACCGAGCCGGCCCCGATGCGTGTCTTCCACGCATCCATCACGTACCTCACCCTCCTGTTCGTCGCGATCGCGGTCGATCCGCTGCTGCCGTTCTAGGTGGGGGAGTGGCGCGGTCCACCAGCCTGCAGCGTTCCGGGCACTCGCCGCATCGGATCTCCGAGGCAGTCGCGCGTGGACTTCTGGTACGCATTCGGCGGCTGTGGGTCGATCTCTAGCGGACGCGGATGCCGAACTCGTTTCCGCGGCGCGCAATGGCGTCGTGCTGTCGTGTATCACGCAGGCTCGGCGTCTGGGGATCTGGGTGTTGCGAGAACCCGAACCTCACGTCGCTGCGTTGCCCCACGCCCGCGGCAACAAGCCGAACGGTGTGATCGTCCACTGGGCCAACGCGCTCGTGCCGCGGCATCCCGACGCTCTCGAGGATCCGATCGAGAACGTACTCGCCCGCGTGGCGGCGTGTCAGCACTATGAGTCAGCGATGACTGTGTCGGAGTCGGCCCTCCGACAGGGTCTGGTCGAGCGAGACGCTCTCAAACAATTTCCTCTCACTGGTCGTGCGAGGGAGATTCTCGAGTGCGCGGTGCCGTTCTCCGACTCGGGTCTGGAGACGCTCTTCTTCGTCCGTCTGCGCTGGTTGGGGGTCCGGATTCTTCCGCAGGCGTGGATACTCGAGCATCGCGTCGACTTCTTGATCGGTGAACGCTTGGTCGTCCAGATCGACGGGGGTCATCGTGTCGGTTTCCAGCGCAGCCGGGACATCGCGTATGACGCTTTGCTTCTGGCCGCGGGCTATCACGTCTTCCGTGTCTCGTACGAGCAGGTCATCGACGATTGGCCGGTCGTCCAGGACCGAATCGCTCGGGCCGTGGCGGCGGGTATTCACCGCGCAGCCTGACGAGATGTAGCGTGCGCGCCGCGTGAAGGTCGGAGATCGTGGCGCTGTCGGCGCGAACGTGCCACAGGCATCCGACGCCGAACGTATCTCCGACGCCCGCCGGAATGTTGACGCCAGGTCGTCCGGGAAACACCGATCGCCGGGGCTGATTTCTCAGCGGCCCGGCGATCAGAAGTGCGGCGATCAGCGCGTGGTCGGCGTGACCTTCTCTTCGGTTGCGGTGCCGAAGTCGACGCTCGGAGCTGCCGGGTCGGCAGACGCGTCGTCGAGGACGACGACTGTCTCTACCTCGGGCTTGTCGTCGAGATCGTCGTCGAGGTCGTCGGCGTCATCGAACGATTCCGCAATGACCACCTCCGGCTCGGCACGCTTCACGAGGGACGCGGCCGCAGCGAGGGTGAGAGCGAACGCCAGGCCGATCAGACCGACGCCGATCAGGATGGAGCCCAGGACGGCCCACGACTGGCCCGCGTAGACATCGACACCCGTGGCGCTTCCGTCGAGGATCGCGTTTGTCATGACGTCGAGCTTGTCGAGCGTGAGCCACACGCCGACACCACCGGCTGCGACGGAGCCGACGACGAGGACCCAGTAGGGAACGCTGCGGACGAGGCGGGGACGGGCGGTCATAAGTTCTCCTTGTTCGTGGCACGGCGTACACCGCCGACGCAGAGACTCTTCCCGTCCCGCTGGTGCGCGGCCTATCCGAACCCTATGGGTTCGCTGTGCGTGCGGCCATTCCTTGGAGCGCGCGCGACTACGGAGCGGGGACGGATGCCGGAAAAGCGGAGTCTTCACGCTCCACCGGAATTCCGGTCGTCGGCACCTTCAGATGCATGATGACGGCCGTCATCGCCGCGACGAGCAACACCGCGAGCACCATGTGGATGTTGACCAGCACGACCGGGAGTCCGGTGCGCGCCTGCCAGAGTCCCACGGCGATCTGCACCGCCTCGACGGACAGCAGCAACAACACCCGGCGCCGAAGCGGTCGGCGCCATGTTCCGATGAGGAGAGCGAGTGTCAGCGCCAGTGTGGCGTAGGCGGGCCACGAGTGCACGTGCTGCATGAGTTCCGGATCGAGCCCGTTGCGCGCGGCACCCGAATCCCCGGCGTGGGGACCTGCCCCGGTCACCAGGATGCCTACGAGGACCGTGATCACCACGGCAACCGACGTCAGGTGCGCCAGGACCGCGATTCCGCGCGGCACGGCGCGCACTCGGGCACCGGGGGCGGAATAGACGCGGACGACGAACACCGTCGCGAACGCGACGAGCACGACCGACGCGAAGTAGTGCAGACCGACGACGTAGGGGTTGAGGTTCGTCAAAACGGTGATTCCACCGAT
Source organism: Microbacterium sp. HM-570 (assembly GCF_054165885.1). NCBI lineage: Bacteria > Bacillati > Actinomycetota > Actinomycetes > Micrococcales > Microbacteriaceae > Microbacterium > Microbacterium sp. HM-570. Next base: position 484,517 of record NZ_CM135111.1, on the reverse strand, counting down.
GACCGCCTGGATCGGTACATACAGGCCGATGATCAGTGCGAGCCAGAACAGATCGGGACGAGTGCGACGCATGCGCACGACGAAGAGAAACGTGATGATGGCGACGGCGACGAGCGCGAAGGTGAGTAGGCGGTTGCCGAACTCGATGACTCCGTGGATGCCCATCTCCGGGGTATTCACGAAGGATTCGGGCGTACAGCGTGGCCAGGTCGGGCATCCGAGACCCGATGCCGTGAGCCGGACGAGTCCGCCGGTACCGACGATGGCGACCTGGACGACGAACGTGGCCCAGGCCGCGAAGATGACGCGACGATCGATGCTCGACGGGAGCATCCGCCAGAGCTTCTGTGCGCGATCGGGTTCCTGCGACAAGCGGATCGCCTCCTGAGGGGTCCCACGTCCGGTCGGGCGCGGGCGGTGGTCGGCCCGCTGGACGGGGCGACCCTGTAGAATCGAGGGGTTGCGGCGCGCGTGCGAAAGCACTCGACGCACTGTCAACAGTTTAGGCGCGCGGAACGTGTGCCCCTGAGCCTGGCCCGGAAGCGGCGGACTCCTTTCTCGCACACAGAGAACGGATGGATCGCCGGGGCGGATGAAACCGTTGCGGCCAAGAGGAGAGTGTGACCATGTCTGATGTCCTGATCGATCGCCCCGAACTCGCGGGGCTCGGAGTTTACGAATTCGGCTGGCACGACAAGGACGCTGCGGGGGCTGCCGCCAAGCGCGGCCTCAGCGAAGCGACGGTTCGTGACATCTCGGCTTTGAAGGCTGAGCCCGAGTGGATGCTGCAGCGCCGTCTGAAGGCGCTCGAACTCTTCGGTCGCAAACCCATGCCGACGTTCGGCGCTGACCTCAGCGACATCGACTTCGACAACATCAAATACTTCGTGCGGTCGACCGAGAAGCAGGCGCAGTCCTGGGAAGACCTTCCCGAAGACATCCGCAACACGTACGAGCGGCTCGGGATCCCCGAGGCGGAGCGTCAGCGCCTCGTCTCCGGTGTCGCCGCCCAGTACGAGTCCGAGGTCGTGTACCACCAGATCCGCGAGGACCTCGAGCAGCAGGGTGTCATTTTCATGGACACCGACACCGCGCTCCGCGAGCACCCCGAGATCTTCGAGGAGTACTTCGGCACGGTCATCCCCTCGGGCGACAACAAATTCGCAGCTCTGAACACCGCCGTGTGGTCGGGCGGGTCGTTCGTGTACGTGCCTAAGGGTGTCCACGTCGAGATCCCGCTGCAGGCGTATTTCCGTATCAACACGGAGAACATGGGCCAGTTCGAGCGGACCCTGATCATCGCGGACGAAGACAGCTACATCCACTACATCGAGGGCTGCACGGCCCCGATCTACAAGAGCGACTCGCTGCACTCGGCTGTCGTCGAGATCATCGTGAAGAAGAACGCGCGCGTTCGGTACACGACGATCCAGAACTGGTCGAACAACGTTTACAACCTCGTCACCAAGCGTGCGGTCGCGCACGAGGGCGCGACGATGGAGTGGATCGACGGCAACATCGGCTCCAAGGTCACGATGAAGTATCCGGCTATCTACCTGATGGGCGAGCACGCGAAGGGCGAGACCCTGTCCGTCGCTTTCGCTGGTCCCGGTCAGCACCAGGACGCCGGCGCGAAGATGATCCACATGGCTCCGTACACGCAGTCGTCGATCGTCTCGAAGTCGATCGCCCGCGGCGGTGGACGTGCCGGATACCGCGGTGAGGTTCGTGTGGATGCCAACGCGCACCACTCGGCGAACACGGTCCGCTGCGACGCGCTCCTGGTCGACACGATCTCGCGGAGCGACACGTATCCGGCCATCGACATCCGTGTGGATGACGTGCAGCTCGGCCACGAGGCGACCGTCTCGAAGGTCAGCGAAGAGCAGCTCTTCTACCTGCAGTCCCGCGGCATGGCCGAGGACGAGGCGATGGCGATGATCGTCCGCGGATTCATCGAGCCGATCGCCCGTGAACTGCCCATGGAGTATGCCCTCGAGCTGAACAAGCTGATCGAGATGGGCATGGAAGGAAGCGTCGGATGATTCTTCGACCGACGACGAAAGGACGAGTCGGCGAGTGACGACGACAACGACCACCCCCCGCCAGGTGCCCGGAAACGTGCCCCACACCGACGGAGGATGGGGCCAGACCACTGCGCGCACCATCCCCGTTCAGACGCGCTCCGCGCGCCCCCGTTCGTTCGTTCCCGCGGACTTCGCTCGGCCCACCGGCCGCGAAGTCAACTGGAAGCAGACGCCTGTCGCGCGCCTCGCCCCGCTCTTCGACGACGTCGCCGGTGATGACGGTGCCGTCACGATCACCTTTACCGGTGCGGTCGCGGTCTCGGAGTTGACCGCCGGTCAGTCGCCCCGTGGCGAGATTTTCGAGCCCGAAGATCTGCCGAGCGCCATCGCGTGGTCGCGCGCCGCCGAGGCGCTCTACTTCGCCGTTCCGGCGAACGACGAGCTCGCCGAGCCCGTCGTCGTGACATTCATCGGTGCCGGTGCGGGTCTACGCGCCCACGCCCACATCGTGATCGAGGCCCGCGAGAACTCCAGCGCGACGGTCATCCTGCGCCACGAGGGTTCTGCGGCGTTCGCCCAGAACGTCGAGATCATTGTGCGCCGGGGTGCCCGACTGAACGTCGTATCGGTGCACAACTGGGACGACGACGCGGTACACGCCGCAACGCACCAGGCTCGTGTCGAACGCGACGGCAGCCTGCGTCACTCGGTTGTCAGCTTCGGCGGCGGTGTCGTCCGGGTCAACCCCTCGGTCGATCTCGCCGGTGCGGGTTCGGAGGGCGAGCTGTACGGCCTGTCCTTCGCCGATGCGGGTCAGCACCTCGAAAGCCAGGTGTACGTCCACCACCGCGGGCCGCAGACGCGCGCCGATGTGCTCTACAAGGGCGCCCTGCAGGGCGTCGGGGCGCGTTCGGTGTGGATCGGCGACGTTCTCATCGGACCGGATGCCACGGGCACCGATTCCTACGAAGCGAATCGCAACCTTGTCCTCACCGAGGGTGCGCGCGCCGACTCGATCCCGAACCTCGAGATCGAGACCGGGGACATCAAGGGCGCCGGGCACGCGAGTGCGACCGGTCGTTTCGACGACGAGCAGCTGTTCTACCTGCAGGCTCGCGGCATCACCGAGGACGAGGCGCGTCGCCTGGTCGTTCTCGGATTCCTCGCCGAGATCGTGCAGAAGCTCGGCGTGCCCGCCCTGGAAGAAGAGCTGACCGCGGCGATCGAGGCTGAGCTCGCCGAGGGCCTCGCGTGACCCTGCAGCGCGCCTGCGCTCTGAGTGAGCTCGAGCAGGACACCGCTAAGCGCGTCGAGCTCGACGGCGTTGCGATCGCCGTCGTCCTGGACGGAAACGGTGACGTTCACGCCATCGGTGATGTCTGCACGCACGGCGACATCTCACTCTCGGACGGCTTCGTCGAGGGCGAGACGCTCGAATGCTGGGCCCATGGCTCGGCATTCTCGCTCCGCACGGGGCGCCCCCTGAACCTTCCGGCTTACGAGCCGGTCCCCGTCTTCGTCGTCCAGATCGACGGCGACGACGTGCTCATCGATCCCGCTTCCACCGTGGCCGTCTGACCGGCCGAGTTCGTTAGGAACCCACTTACATGTCTGTCCTCGAAGTTCGCGACCTGCACGTCACCGTCGAGACGGATGCCGGCGTCACGCCCATCCTGAACGGCGTCACCCTCACGATCCGCACTGGCGAGACCCACGCGATCATGGGCCCGAACGGCTCGGGAAAGTCGACCCTGGCGTACACGATCGCTGGTCACCCCAAATACACCGTCACCTCCGGCTCGATCACCCTCGACGGCGAGGACGTCCTTGCGATGACCGTCGACGAGCGTGCCCGCGCGGGGCTGTTCCTGGCGATGCAGTACCCCGTCGAGATCCCCGGTGTGACCGTCAGTAACTTCCTGCGCACCGCCAAGACGGCGGTCGACGGCGAAGCGCCCTCGATCCGTAACTGGGTCAAGGACATTCGCGTGTCGATGAAGAATCTGCGCATGGACCCGAAGTTCGCCGAACGCAACGTCAACGAGGGCTTCTCGGGTGGCGAGAAGAAGCGTCACGAGATCCTGCAGCTCGAACTGCTGAAGCCGCGCATCGCGGTGCTGGACGAGACCGATTCGGGACTCGACGTCGACGCTCTCAAGATCGTGTCGGAGGGTGTCAACCGCGCCAAGGCAGAGACCGACCTCGGCGTGCTGTTGATCACGCACTACACACGCATCCTGCGCTACATCGCGCCCGACTTCGTGCACGTGATGGTCGCCGGCCGCATTGTCGAAGAGGGCGGCCCCGAACTCGCGGACCGCCTCGAGAACGAGGGCTACGATCGCTTCCTCGACGTCGCACCCGAGTCCACCGCGCCCGCGGGCGCTTAGGATATATCCATGACCGCGACCCTCGCTCCTGAGAAGTACGACGAGGTTTCCGAGGCGCTCAAAGACGTCATGGATCCCGAATTGGGGATCAATGTCGTAGACCTCGGACTGATCTACGACCTCGGCTGGGACGACGAGAACGACGCCCTGGTGATCCACATGACGCTGACCAGCGCCGGATGCCCGTTGACGGATGTGCTCGAAGAGCAGACGGCGCAGGCACTCGACGATGTCGTCGAGCGGTTCCGCATCAACTGGGTGTGGATGCCGCCGTGGGGTCCCGAGAAGATCACCGATGACGGCCGCGACATGATGCGGGCACTCGGCTTCTCGATCTGACCGCAGCGGCTTGACCGACGAAGCGGAATCCGCGCGTCGCTAAGCTCGACGGGTGACCGTCGTCCCCTTGGAAGCGCTGCCTCTCGAACTGCTGCGTGAACGATCGAGTGTCAAGTGGCGTCGCTACCCGGCGGATGTGCTGCCGATGTTCGTCGCTGAGACGGACTATCCGCTCGCTCCCGCCATCACGGCGGCGCTCTCGCGTGCGCTGGATCTGGGCGATACGGGATACACATCGCCGGCGTCGGGCATTCGCGAGTCGTACGCGGCGTTCGCGGCGCGACGGTTCGGATGGGATGTCGCCCCCGACGCCATTCGCTCGACCGGCGACGTGATCATGGGCGTGGTCGAGATACTGCGACGCTCGATTGCTCCCGGGGACCGCGTGGTCGTGACGCCGCCGGTGTACCCGCCGTTCTACGACGCGATTCCCGAGGCCGGTGGCGTCGTCGAGCGCGTTCCGCTGCTGCGACGGGGTGGCGGGTTCGAGCTGGACCTTGCTGGCATCCAGACGGCGCTGCACGACGGAGCGCGCGCGGTGTTGCTCTGCAACCCGCACAACCCGACCGGGACGGTTCACTCCCGAGAGACCCTCGTGCGCCTTGCCGAGATCGCCGAAGCGGCCGGCGCGGTGGTGGTGAGCGACGAGATCCACGCCCCGCTCGCGCAACCGGAGGTGACGTTCACCCCATTTCTGGCTGCGTCCGAAGCCGCCGCACGCGTCGGGTACGTCGTCACCAGCGCCAGCAAAGCGTTCAACCTCGCGGGGCTGAAGTGCGCGCTGATGATCGCGACCGACCCGAAGCGCTTCGATGTCGTGCGTAATCTGCCCGCCGAGGTCGAGTGGCGGACGGGTCTATTCGGGGCTCTCGCGGGTGTGGCTGCGTTCTCGCCGGAGAGTGACGCGTGGCTGGACAGCATGCTCGCCGCGGTCGATCGCAACCGACGGTTGCTGGGCGAGCTGTTGGCCGAACACATTCCCGGTGCGCGCTATGACGCGCCCGCTGCGGGCTACCTCGCGTGGATCGATCTGTCCGGCGTCGGTTGGGGTGATAATCCCGGAGTGAAGATCCTGCGCGACGCGAAAGTCGCACTGCACTACGGACCGGCTTTCGGGGTTGAGGGCAGGGGTCACGTGCGCGTCAACATCGGCTGCTCGGCCGAGGTGCTGACGGAAGCTGTTCAGAGGATCGGGGCGCTGATCGAGAGGTGAGCGGCGCCGTCCGCACGTCGCCCCACCCCGGCGAGCCCACGTCGATCTGGGATGTCCGTCTGATCTGGGTCACTCTCGGCGCGGTCGCTCTCATCTTCCTGGCGGCGACCCAGTCCCTGGCGATGACGACCGTCATGCCGATCATCAGCGACGAGCTGAACGGAGAGTATCTCTACGCGCTGGCGTTCGCGGGAACACTCGCGACCGGTGTTATCGGGATGGTTGTGACGGGGGCTTGGTCGGATAGATCCGGACCGAAGGTCCCCCTCTACGTATCCATCGCGCTGTTCCTCCTCGGGCTGATCGTGGCGGGGACCGCGCCGAACATGCAGATGCTCGTCGTGGGCCGGCTGCTGCAGGGCCTCGGCACCGGTGGCCAAACGGTGGCGCTCTACGTCGTGGTCGCGCGAATCTATCCGGCCGCTATCCACGGACGCGTCTTCGCGGCGTTCGCGGCGGCATGGGTCGTGCCGTCTCTCATCGGACCGCTCGCGGCGGGCGCCGTGACCGAGCACCTGCACTGGCGGTGGGTGTTCTTCGGAGTGGCTGTGCTGACAGTCGTGGCATTCACCGCGGTGGCCGTGCGGCTGCACGGCCTGGATATGCGGACGTCGGGGCCCGCCCGTGGCGGCTTCTGGGGGCGCCTGGGGCTCGCGATGGTGGTCGCCGCCGCGGTTCTCCTGCTCGGGATGTCTGGGGGATTCGGTGCCGCGAGCCCTGTTGTTGCGGTCGCGGCGGCCGTGCTGATCGGGTTTGCGGCACGCCCGCTTCTTCCCGTGCGCACGCTTCGAGTCGGCCGTGGTCTGCCGAGCGTGATCCTTCTTCGCGGGCTGATAGCCGGTGCGCTGTTCGGTGCCGAGGTGTACGTGCCGTATCTGATGATCGACCGGTACGGGTTCTCGCCGACGTGGGCGGGTCTCGGACTCACGACCGCTGCACTCGCGTGGGCGGTCAGTGCGGACATCCAAGGACGTTACGGCGATCGCATCGGCAATCGACGGATCGTCCTGATCGGCTGCAGCCTGCTGACCGTCGCGACGCTCACTGCCGCGGTATGTGCCCTCACCGCAGCACATCCGGCCATCCTGATCGCGGGATGGACGTTCTCGGGCGCGGGCGTCGGGCTGATCTATTCGCGGTTGACGGTGCTGACGCTGGCCTATTCGACGCCGCGGAACCAGGGCTTCAACTCGTCGGCGCTCTCGATATCGGACTCGACCGGCGCCGCGGTCACGATCGCCGTGCTGGGACTCGTATTCACCGGGTTCTCGGGCACGGGGTGGGAGTTCCCCGGTGTGTTCCTGGTCGCCTCGGCCATTGCCGTTCTTGCGTTGGTTCCGGGTCTGCGCATGGGTCAGGAGCGCGGGTTCTCGCCCGCGCTCGGTGCGAACACGGGGTCACTTCGACAAGCTCTGTGACCGTGGACCCGGCAGGGCTCGGCGGGTCACTTCGACAAGCTCAGTGACCGTGGGGTGCCCGCGGTGCCTCAGAACGGTGGTGGGTCCGTGTTCGGCGTGAAGAGGACCAGCGCGGGCGGGGGTTTGTCGATGTAGATGTGACCACCGGGTGAGGTCCATTCGAGGATTCCGCCGCCGAGTTGCCGCACGGTCCAGCCCGTTTCGCCTTTCAATGTGTGGTGTCGTTTGCAGAGGCAGGCGAGGTTGCAGACGTCGGTGTCGCCGCCCAACGCATAGTCGAGGGTGTGGTCTCGATCGCACCGGTGGGCGGGTTGTCGGCATCCGGGGAATCGGCAGTGTTGATCCCGAGCCCGGAGGAACCGTTTCATGTCCGCCGACGGCGTATACCGGTCCACCGCAAGCACACACCCCGTGATGGGGTCGGCGAGGACCCGGTCCCACCCGGTCGCGTGTCCCGCGAGTTGCCGGGCCGTGGCGGGGTCGATCGGGCACCGCCCGACCAGCTCGGCGGGCTCATCCGTGACGCCGGCCAACGCGAGGGCGGGGATGGTGACGTTCACGATCGCTTGGATCGCCCCGAGTCCACCAAACCCGTCCGAGAACCCCGCACCCGTTTCCACGGAGGGATTCGTCGTCAGCATCATGTCTGCGACGAGGTCCGCACGGATCTGATCGATCGTCCGCACATCAGACGGGTCGGCGTTCTTGATCGCCTTCGCTTGCTGCGTGATGCGGTCGTGCATCCCGTGGGCGAGTACCGCGGGTTGGATGGTGCTGAACTCCGCCATCCCATCCCCGATGTCCCGCACACCGACACCCCGCGAAGCACGGGCTTCCTGGTGGCGTTCCGTCAGCGTCCGGGGCTGCAACGATTCCGCGAGCCTCGCGAGCGCGGACCCGAGCCGTCCGGGTGTCGTCCCCTCAGCCCGCTCCACAGCTTCGTGCTCGAACACGGCACGCGCGTCCGCGTCGGTGAGCGGCATCCCGTGCTCCATGATCACCGCGACATGCCGCGCGCTGACCCGGCCCTCATCCCACGCGTCAAACGTTGCGGGGAACGCTTCGGCTAACACGGCGGCGTCGTTCATCCGGCCCTGCACGGTGCGATCGGACATGCACGCCGCGACCGCCAACTCCGCAGCCAAAGCACGAAGAGGCAGTTCTGCCTCACGCGAGGACGTCGACCCCAACTCAGCGACTCGACGCATCCCGAGATCCGCAGCATCCGCCAGGACCCGCGCCTGCGCAGCTTGCGCACGAGCGACCGCCCGCGATGCCTCGGCGAACCGGATCGCGAGGTCACGCGCTTCGGTATCGACGTCGCAGATGTCAGCGACGCGACTGTTGTTCGAATGCATGTTCTAAACTCTACGGATCACCACCGACACCCGAACCCCGAAAAGCCCCCACATCACGCCAGAATCCGAACCGAAAAGATGAGAGTTCTCACATCCTCAAACCGCAGACCTCAGATCGCCCGGCGGGACTTACGTTGCCTCGTCCGTGCCGGTGTCGCTCGCGTGAAGCTCGGCGTCCGCGTTCGTCAGCCGCCAGCTGAGGAAGTGGACGGACAGACCGGGACGGGAGGGTGCGCAGCAGAAGGGCCCCGCTTCGAGGTGCGCTCCGGCCGGGAGGGGAGCGACGCGAACGAGGCGCCACGGCTCGTCGTCGACCCGGGCACGAATCGTCACCGCGCCCGCGGACCAACTGGCGCGCACCGTCGCGATCCGTCCGGCCCAGGCCGGGACCGGAGAGAGAGACCAGTCCGACTGCCGGCGGGTGACCACGGCTCCGAGACTCTCTTCACCATCGCTGCGTTCGACCCCGGCCTTGATCCAGTTCTCGTCGTCGGCTTTCAAGAACACACCAGCCTGGTCGAACTGTTCTGGAAGGTCGACGCGGAAACTCACTTCGACGGCCTGCCCGTCCTCGATCGGTCGGAGCAGTGCGTGCTCGGTGTCGTGGATGAATCCGTAAGCGGTTTCACGCCAGGCGTCGCTTCCTTCTTTCGCGGTCACGAAGAGGCCGTCATCCGTGACGTGAACGTCCGCGGGCTCGGATGTCCAGCGACCCTCGCTCCACGCGACCTCGGTCATGTTCACGCTTCTGGTCGATGCGAAGGCAGGTCAGAAAGCGGGTCAACCGCGCGCGCGACGATCCAGCGTCCGTACGAGCAGCCAGGCCGCGGGAACCAGCAGGGCGGCGAAGGCGGCCTTGATCACCCCGGGCACGATGAAGGGCAGCACGCCCGCGCCCATGATCGAGGCGAACGACACATCCGAACCGACGACGTTCGCCAGGATCAGAGCCATGTAGGGCACGCCCACGAGGAACGGGATGATGCTGGCGGTCACGAATCCGACGAAAGCCAGGACGGGACGACGGTCCCAGGCGCGCTGAGCGAACCATCCCGCGACGAAAGCCGCGGGGATGAAGCCGACGATGAAGCCGAAAGAGGGGGACAGGACATAAGCCGGCCCAGCGACCGGCCCCGCGAAGAGGGGGAGCCCCGCGAGCCCGAGCAGCATGTAGGACGTCAGGCTGACGGCACCACGTCGTGCTCCGAGAGCAGCGCCGACCAGGATGACTCCGAGCGTCTGGCCTGTGATCGGCACGGGGCCGATGAAGAACGAGACCTTCGCGAGCAGCGCTACGACGACAACGCCCGCAAGCACGAGGGTCGCGTCCATCGCGAAAGCGCGGGCGCGGGTGGACGGGCGTCCGACGACGTCGGCGAGGACGCGGCGCGGGCCAGCGGCGGGTGCGAGGGCGGTCATGAGACTCCTTGGGCGTCGGGACGGCAGGCATCGTGGCGGCGCTCGACAGCGATGGTTACGCGCTCCCGACTTATACTAGGGGTTTGGCACGTCTGCCCTTTTGTACCCACCCCACCGACGGAACGGACATCCGCTGTGCTCGCCGTGCACGATCTCGAGATCCGCGTGGGCGCCCGAATTCTCATGTCGGGCGTCACGTTCCGTGTCTCGCCCGGCGACAAGATCGGACTGGTCGGCCGCAACGGAGCGGGCAAGACGACTCTGACGAAGGTCCTGTCGGACGATCTTCCGCCCGCCGACGGCCGCGTCGAGCGGACAGGTGAACTCGGATATCTCCCGCAGGACCCGCGCGCGGGCGACCCGTCGATGCTGGCGCGCACACGCATCCTGGACGCGCGTGGGCTGGGATCGCTGGCCATCGAGATGCAGCAGGCGGCGCTGACGATGGCCGACGACGATGCGAAGGTCGCCGCGAAGGCGATGAATCGCTACAGCGCGCTCACCGAGCGCTTCGAATCCCTCGGTGGTTACACGGCGGAGGCCGAGGCGGCCACGATCTCGCACAACCTGTCGCTGCCGGATCGTCTGCTCGATCAGCCCCTGAGCACGCTATCCGGTGGGCAGCGCCGCCGTATCGAGCTGGCCCGCATCCTCTTCTCCAACGCCGACTCGATGATCCTCGATGAGCCGACCAACCACCTCGACGCCGACAGTGTCGTGTGGCTGCGCGAGTTCTTGAAGAACTACAAGGGCGGGCTGATCGTGATCAGCCACGATGTCGAACTCGTCGGCGAGACGGTGAACCGCGTCTTCTATCTCGACGCCAACCGCCAGGTCATCGACATCTACAACATGAACTGGAAGAACTACCTGCGTCAGCGGGTGGCCGACGAAGAGCGCCGCAAGAAAGAACGTGCGGGCGTCGAGAAGAAGGCGACGCAGCTGCAGATGCAGGCGGCGCGATTCGGTGCGAAGGCCTCCAAGGCGGCCGCGGCGCACCAGATGGTCGCCCGCGCCGAGAAGATGCTGTCGGGCCTGGACGAAGTCCGCCAGGTCGAGCGGGTCGCAAAGCTCCGGTTCCCGAAACCGGCCCCCTGCGGGAAAACCCCGCTCATGGCGACGGGCCTGTCGAAGTCGTACGGCTCGCTCGAGATCTTCACGGACGTCGACCTGGCCATCGACCGCGGGTCGAAGGTCGTCATCCTCGGCTTCAACGGCGCCGGAAAAACGACCCTGTTGCGTATCCTCGCGGGCGTCGACAAGCCGGACACGGGGCGGCTCGAGCCCGGGCACGGTCTGAAGGTCGGCTACTACGCCCAGGAGCACGAGAACCTCGACGTCGACCGCTCCGTGCTCGAGAACATGATGTCTGCGGCCCCCGACATCACCGCGACCGAGGCACGCAAGGTGCTCGGATCGTTCCTCTTCACCGGCGACGACGTGCTGAAGCCCGCCGGGGTTCTGTCGGGTGGCGAGAAGACGCGTCTGTCGCTCGCGACGCTCGTCGTCTCGTCCGCGAACATGCTTTTGCTCGACGAGCCGACGAACAACCTCGACCCCGCATCGCGCGAAGAGATCCTCGGCGCGCTCTCGCACTACGAGGGCGCCGTCGTGCTCGTCTCCCACGACGAGGGAGCCGTCGAGGCGCTGAACCCCGAGCGCGTGCTGATCCTGCCGGACGGCGTCGAAGACATCTGGAACCGCGAGTACGCGGACCTCGTCTCCCTCGCCTGACTCGTCAGCGAGAGGCCGCGTCGAGGATGGCGTCCTCGGCATCGGTGTCCGCGTCGCGTCGCCGGGCCGGCCGACGCGGAGTGCGCGGCGAGGCAGGGCCCGACGCATCCGATTCCGGAGCTTCGTCTTCGGCACGGTCTTCGCGACGCTGTGCGATCTCGGTCTTGATGACATACCCGATGAAGATGAATCCCATGATGGCGAACAGAATCCACTGGATCGCGTAAGACAGGTAAGGACCGGGGTCTTCCGTCGGTGACGTCAGCGCCGTGGGACGCTCTGCGGGCGCGGGGTCCTCGGAGACCATGAGACCGTATGCCGCCGTGACGGTTTCAGGCCCGGTGCGTTCGGCGATCGCGGTCAGGTCGATCACCGGCACCTGACCCTCGGGCGCGCCACGCCCGGACGCGGGCGCGGCCTCGCCCGGACGCAATCGAGCCGTGACGGTGACTTCGCCGGACGGGGGAGCGGGCACAGTCGCGGGATCGGAGCTGTCGGAAGCGGGAGGCACCCAGCCCCTGTTCACGATGACGATGCGCCCGTCGTCGAGCCGAAACGGGGTGAGCACCTCGAAGGCGCTCGTGCCGCCGTGAGGCCGGTTGCGGGCGAGCAACTGCTCGTCGGGAAGGTAGCGACCCTTCAGCACGACCGGCAACCACTCCGTGTCGGGTCTGAAGTCGGAGGTGCCCGAGAGAACGGCTGCCACGGGCACCGGTTCTGCGTCGTAGTTGGCCTCGATCAGCGCGAGATCCGCCGACCGCTCCTGGTTGCGTGTGAATTGCCAGTTCGACAGGAACGCGCACGCGATCGCGAACACGACCGCGAGCGAGACATAGATCGCCCAGCGGCCCGCCGTGGGCAGATTCTGCATGCTGCGTTTCTGGGCCATCAGCCGCCGTTCGCAGCCACATGGTGAGGTGAATCCTTCGACGCGTCCGCCTGGGGAGCGAACGGCTCCAGCTCGACGGGGAAATCACGCGCGGCCAGGTAATCGCGAAGGTACCCGGCGTGTTCGTCGCACGCGAGCCAGACCTTTCGCCGATCGGCTGTGTGGATGCGGGGGTTCCGCCAGATGACCTGCCACGATGCATCCGTCCGACAGCCTGCACGGGAGCAGGGCGTACCGTCGGGCTCCTGCCCGCCGCCGAGCATTGACATCAGTGCGTGTCCTCGGGCCGTGGTGTTTCGGTGAGAAGAATCACACCCGGGGTGGACTCGGATCGGGGCGCGGCGGTCGAGGGTGAGGGAGCGGCCGGAGCGGGGAGCATCCGCTGCACGGGCTCCGCTCGTGCGCTCGAGTCGTAGCCGACGTTCGCGACGATCACGGCAACGTAAGGGAGGAAGATCGCGCCAGCCGCGAACACCCACGTGTACCAGCCGTAGGGCGTCACGACGGCCATCAGAATGAAACACGAGACGCGGATCGCCATGGTCCACATGTACCGCCGCATACGTGCCGCGGCCTCATCGCGTGGAGCGCGCGGCAACGAGGTCGAGGACAGGGAATCTGCGGGTGTTTTCACGGTGCTTCCAGCGTACGCCGCCGGAAGCACCGTGAGCCCGTTCAGGAGTACATGCCGGGCGAGTTCTCGATCGACGTGACGAATGCCGGGATCAACGCCAGGATCGCGATGCCGACGATAACCCATAGTCCGACACCGACCCAGCCGATGATCGTGCCCGCGAGGCCGAGCCCGCGTCCCTGCTCGCCGGTGCGCTTGATCTGGCCGAGGGACATATGGCCGGTGATGACTGCGACGATCGACGGGATGAACGGGATCAGGACGAACCCGACGATCGCGCTGATGAGCGAGACGATCGCAAGCGTGTTGGTCTTCGGAGCCGGCGGGTACGAGCCATAGCCCGGGGACGCGGGGTAATTGCCGGCGGGGTAGCCCTGCGATGGCGGGGGTGTGGCGGGGTATCCCTGCGACACCGGGGGTGCGGGGGGATAGTTGCCGGGGTCGCCAGCGGGCGGGGTGGAAGTCATGAAAAGCCTCTCGTCGGTACACCTCAGACTCGCAGCGTCCGTGCGCGCATGTCAACGCGGCGGTGTCTCAGGTGGGACGGTGCCTCGGTAGGGTGGAGCGGTCTCATCCCGACCCACAGGAGTGCCATGACCACCGAACGCGTCGTCCTCGTCACCGGCGGAAACCGCGGCATCGGTCGCGCGATCGCCGAACGCTTCGTTGCCGAAGGACACCGCGTGGCCGTGACGGCCCGGTCGGGCGAAGGGCCGGAGGGAACGCTGACGGTCCGCGCGGATGTCACCGATTCCGCTTCGCTGGATGCCGCGTTCACCGAGGTCGAGGCGCAGCTCGGTCCCGTCGAGGTCGTCGTGGCAAATGCGGGGATCACGAAGGACACTCTGCTGATGCGGATGTCGGAGGACGACTTCGATTCGGTCGTTTCCACGAACCTCGGCGGCGCATTCCGTGTGGTCAAGCGTGCGTCGAAGGGCATGCTGCGTGCACGTTGGGGCCGAGTCATCCTGATTTCCAGCGTCGTCGGACTCTATGGTTCTGCCGGGCAGGTCAACTACGCCTCGTCGAAGAGCGGGCTCGTCGGTTTCGCCCGCTCGCTCACGCGCGAACTGGGTGGCCGCGGAATCACGGCAAACGTTGTGGCCCCGGGGTTCATCGAGACCGACATGACCGCGGCGCTGCCCGACGAAACGCAGGCGGAGTACAAGCGCAGCATTCCCGCCGGTCGGTTCGCGACTCCCGACGAGGTCGCCGGTGTCGTCACGTGGCTGGCGTCAGACGACGCCGCCTACATCTCCGGCGCCGTCATCCCCGTCGACGGCGGGCTGGGGATGGGCCACTGACCTCAGGTCGGGCCTAACCCTCACCGCGCGATGGCGTCGAGAATGGCCTGACCCACCGCGGTCGGCTGCGTGAACTGCGGCCAGTGCCCGCTGCCCAGATGCACGACACGTACATCGTCGAGCGTGGTGAACTCAGTGCCCCATGCCGGCCACTCCTCCAGCATCGCGCGCAGTGCCGCCTCGTCCATGGTGCCGCTCAGCACGGTCACGGGGCGCGTGCGGCGGCGAAGATCGTGGAAGTGGATCGGATCCATCGGCACGCCCGCCGGTACGGGAAGGGCGCGAGCCGAGCACAACCTCGCCGGGCAGCGCGTCGATCTGCGCGACGACCGCCGCAACCCAGTCGGCGATGCCGATGTCCGCAGAGTCGGCAGCGGGGGACCCGGTTCCCGGCAGGGTCAGCGGATGGGTGCGATTACCGGCGTCGGTCAGCGTCGGGACGACATCGTCCCACGAGGAGGCATCGAGCCAGAGACCGGGTACGAGGATGATGTCCATGCCGAGAAACTACGTCGCGCCTCCGACGTTGAGAAGCCTCAAAATCCGCGTACTCGCGGCCCTGGATGGCATACAGGGATGAGAGTTCTCTCACGAGTCCACAAATACTCATCCACCTGCATCCGTCACGCACCTTCGCCCGGAACAACTCTCTAGACGGCGCGAAAAGCTCGCGCCCGTGAAGGAGGACAACGTGCGCAAGACAATTGCTGCCGGCATTGCTGTCGGCGTCGTCGCCGCCGTGGGATTCATCACCCCCGCGAGCGCGATCTCATCAACGACCGCCGATCTTTCGGTGCTGCATGCCGTACCCGACACTCCCGTCGACGTCGACGTCTACGTCAACGGTGACCTGACCCTCGACGACTTCCAGCCGGGAGACCTCGCCGGCCCGCTCGATCTGCCCGCCGGCGACTACGTCGTCGCCATCACGGCACCGGATGCAGCGGACGACAGCGCCCCCGTCATCGGACCCATCACCCTCACCCTCGCCGCGAACACCAGCTACACCGCCGTCGCTCACTTGACGGATGCCGGAGCCCCCACGGCCACGCTGTTCACCAACGACATCAGCACCACCGCCGCAGGCGAGGGTCGCCTGACTGTTCGCCACGTTGCCGCGGCACCGGCCGTCGACATCCTCGCCGGCGGCACCCCCGTCGTCGAGGACCTCACCAACCCGAACGAGGCGACGCTGAACCTGGCCGCCGGTGTGGTCCCGGCCTCTGTGGCGCTGGCAGGCACGACGGATCCCGTGATCGGACCCGCCGATGTCAACGTGCAGGAAGGCGTTCTGACGATCGTCTATGCCTGGGGCAGCGCGGCGGATGACAACCTCGCCCTCGCCGTGCAGACCATCACCGGCCTGCACTCCTCGCCCGACAGCGTCAACTCGGGCTCGGCCGGTCTTGTCGCAGAGAACGGTCCTGCACCGCTCGTCTGGGGCATCGGCATCGGCATCGTCTTGGCCCTGGGTGCGGCGGTCGCGGCCGCCCTGGGCTTCCGGTCAGTCCGCTCGCGCGGCTGACACCCGATAGGGCGAGCAACAGGAGAGCATCACCATGAACCGAGTCCCCCCGCTCATCATTGCGGTGTTTTTGCTCGCCCTGACGGGATGTTCGCTCGCCCCCGCCCAACTCCCGGACGCGGGGGCGAGCGACGCCCCAACCCCCACTCCCACCCCGGCGCCCACCGCCGTGATCGACGTGCCCCGCACCTCGAGTGAGGTGCCGCCGGTCGTCGCGCCCGTCGCTCCGGTGCGGGTGCAGGTGCCGTCGGCATCGATCGACATGTCGATCAGGCCCGTCGGCATCGAGGACGGCGGCTTCATGGAGCTGCCGCCCGAGCCGACCGTCGCCGGCTGGTATCGCTTCGGCGCGTACCCCGCCGCGGGAACCGGCAACACCGTGCTCGCGGCACACGTCGACTCGAGCATCTATGGCATCGGTCCGCTGTCGAACCTCCGGAATTTCGAACCCGGTACCGAGGTGCAGGTCGAGAGCGAGGATGGCGGGATGACGCGCTACGCCGTCGAAAGCGTCACCTACTATCCGCGCTCGCAGCTGCCGACCGAGCAACTCTTCGCTCGCGACGGCGCCCCCGCCCTCGTGCTGATCACGTGCGGCGGCAGCTTCGACGCCGAAAGACGCTCCTACAGCGATAACGTGGTCGCCATCGCCCGACCGATGGCATGACCGGGCGAACGACCCGCGGCGCTGCGCGTCACATCCGAAAGGTCAACGGCATGGATGCCGATCCCGAGCAGTCTCTCGACGCGAGATTTCGCGCGGGTGATGAGCGCTCACTCGAAGAGGTGTATCGGCGCTGGTCGCCGGTCGTCTACACGCTTGCCCTGCGATCGCTCGCGGACACCTCGGATGCCGAGGACGTCACCCAGAAGACCTTCGTCGCCGCCTGGACCGGGCGCGAATCGTACGACCCCACCAAGGCTGCGCTCGCAACGTGGATCATCACGATCGCGAAGCGCCGCATCGCCGACACGCACGAGGCGCGCGCGCGGGTCAGGCGTTTGCAGGAGCAGTTGGAGCGGGTGACACATCCGGATGACCTGGTGGCCGCGCCATCCGTCGACCTGGCCGAAACCCTGCTCGTGGCGCAAGAAATCGAACGATTGGAACCGGATGCTCGGACCGTCGTGCGACTCGCCTTCTTCGACGACCTGACCCACCAAGAGATCTCAGCCAGACTCGACATGCCCGTGGGTACTGTCAAGAGCCATATCCGCCGAAGTCTGACCCGAATGCGCACCAGATTGGAGGCCGTCGATGTCGCACCGTGACCTGAACAGTGAGTCGCACCTTGACCCGGAACAGCTCGCGCTGTTGGCGATGGGCGAGCCGGTGACCTCGGATGCGGATGACGCCCACATTGCGGCGTGTCCGGACTGTCAGCACGAACTCGGCGAGCTGCGCCACGCGGCCCTTGTCGGGCGGTCGGCGATCGACGCCGGCGAGATGCTCACCCCGCCCGAGCGGGTGTGGAACGCCATCCGCGACGAGGTCGGTCTGTCGGCGCCGGATGCGGAACCCGTCACGTCCGCCCCGCGTACAGGACCCGCGCACGCTGCACCCCGCCGGGGTCGCCGTGGTGGCCTGGCCACGGCCTGGGTGCTCGCGGCGTCGCTGGTCGTTGTCGCCGGTGTGGCCGTCGGCGGGTGGGCGATCGGGCAGCGCACCGCCGTGGTCGAGGTGGCCGCGGCATCCCTCGACGCATTCCCCGACCACCCCGGAGCCGTGGGTGCAGCCGTGCTCGAAGAGACACCGGACGGTACGCGGATGGTGCGGGTCGAACTCGAGGCCGATGAGGCGCCGGATTCATACCGTGAGGTGTGGCTGATCACGAAGGATGCCTCGGCGCTCGTGAGCCTCGGCGTGCTCGACGGCACCGAGGGCACCTTCACGGTGCCGGCCGAGATCGATGTGTCGCAGTACGTGTTGGTCGACGTGTCGAATGAGCCCGACGACGGCCAGCCCGGGCACTCGGGCGACTCGATCGTGCGAGGGGAGTTGGGCTTCTTTTAAGGGTGGCCAGCGGCCCCTCGGGCCTGTAAACTGAGATGCTCGGGTGCTGGCAACAGACATCCCGAGCGTGGTAATTCAACAGCGTGCGACAACGGCCCCTTCGAAAGAAGGTCCATGGGGATGATCGGTTTCGACATCGCCTGCGAACCTGCGAGAAGCGGGCCGAGGATGCAGGGTTATCTCGTAAACGATCTCTGCAAAACAATAAGTGCCGAAACCAAGCGCACTGACTTCGCCCTCGCTGCCTAAGCGAGCCCGATAGTCCGTCAGACCGTGTGTGATCCCGACACGGAGCCTGGCGTCATTTAGGGGTCTTGCTGCGTGATGGCGCCTGAACGTCACGCGGGACTTTTCTCAGGCTGGGCTTGTCTACCTAGATGCTTGTGGCAAAGGTAGGAGCCGAGCAGAACGTCAGCACAAGCTACGCCCGTAGAAGGCGCAGAATCACAGCGTTGGACGGGGGTTCGATTCCCCCCATCTCCACATTGGTCGTTGTCGCACGTTGGGGGGCCCGGCTCCCGCGCGCTTTATGCTCGCGGGGGCCGGGCTCTTTTTTGTGGGCCTTCGGATGCTCCGCTGTCGCAAATCGTCGCTGGCGCGGCATCGCGGCGACAAATTGCGACAGCGGAAGCGCCCGTTTCGGCCTCGACCACGGTCACTGAGCTTGTCGAAGTGACCCGCCCGACTCCATGGAGGCCGCAATGCCCGACCCGCGCCGCACCCCCATCTCGACCGGCATGCTCTCGCTCGCGACGGCGGATGCTCCCGAGAAATGGGCAGTTCGCACCTCGGACGGGACTGTACGTTCAACGGTGTAACTCCGATTCTGGAGGACCACCGTTGAACGTACAGTCCCGTGCTGACATAGGTCTGCCCGTTCTCGACCCAATAGCGGCTGGTCTGATGGGCGTGTTGGGCTCGCCTTGTGGCACTCACAGTCTCAGCGTGGCGCATACACGTTGACCTCGCTGGGCGGTCGGTGCTCGGCGTGTCTGAATGCATGCCGGAGTGTCGGCCGTCGCGTGCTCATCCTGAGCATCCGGCCAACGTTCGGCGGGGACCATGTCGGCGTTCACGAACGGCAGATGCGTCACCTGCTGCAGGATTCGAGCGATATCGGGGACTTGGCCGAGCTTTCGGCCCGGCCAAGTCACGAGGCACTGGACCGTGTCAGTCAAAGGGTGAGTCTGCACGGTGGACGACGGCATTTCCCTGCGCGTCCGCTTCTGTCCAGGATCGTCCCGCCTGCGTGAACTCAGCGGCGAGATTGAGACCGGTGCGACGCTCGGAAATTTGCTCGTCCCAGATCGAACGCACAGCTGCTTGGCCCCGCTCGCTCAGATCGTCGTACCCGCTTGCCCCTGCGAGAACTGACTTCGCGGCGTTGACTACATCGCCGTCTTCGTGCGTTAGCGGTTTCCGGACCATAACGCCACGGTAGCGAGTTGTGCCACGAATGGGCGATGGTGCACCGAAGTCGGTTCGACAGGCTCGGTGGGTGGGGCGCTTTGACCGACTCAGCGATCGGGCGGGGTGAGCGCGCGGGTGGGCGTTTCGACTCGTCGCTGCGCTCCTCGCTCAACGACCGGCAGGTGCGGGTGGTCGCTTCTACAGGCTCAGCGAGCGGGACGCCAGGGACGTCCAGGCGGTGAGGAGCAGGACACCGACGACGCCGAAGGCGAGCCAGGTTAGGAGGGCGGCGGGCAAGCCGGTGATGAAGAAGCCGAGGAGCAGGGCGCCGAGCCAGAGAAGGCCGATCACGAGCAGCGTTACGACAGCCAGGAGGATCGCGCGCACCGGGTGATGGCGGAAGGTTGCGAACCCCGCAGTGCCCCGACCGATTGTGGTTCCGGCGAGCAGAATCAGCACCACCGTGAGGGTCACCGGCACGAGCCATGACGATGCCAGCGCTGCGAGTCCCACTGCCAGCACGACCGCCAGGCACGCGGCCCACACCGTCCAAGCGCGTCCTGCTCCCGAGACGAGAGACCGCAGTCGCCCGACCACCACGCCGAGTGACCCGACGATCGCGCAGAACGACGCCAGCGCCAACGCAAGGAAAGGGACGGAACCGCCGGGAGTCACGAACGGCGCGACCAGCAGAGCCTGAACCACGGCGTTGCCGCCGACCGCGGCGAGAAGCACGGGCCATGCCCGAGCGAGCAGCCGAGTCATCCGTTCCTCGCCGCCTTGTCGATGACGTCCATGATCGAGCCCGAGTACAACTGATCGTCGCCGACTGTCACCGTGACGACGGTCTGGTCGTCGGCGGGGGAGACGACCGAGATGTCTGTGCCGTCCACCGTCTCGCCCTGGCACGACACCTCGCCCGATGGCGCCTGGGCACAGACGGGTGCGGTCAGTACCTCGACATCCGCGTCGAGCAGGACATCGATCGCCGCGTATCGCACCTCGGCCAGGTGATTGCCCCCGACGGGCGCGATCGCCGCGACCTGCGAGCACCCCGTGAGCGACAGGCCGACCAACAAGAGCACGGGCACCAGAGCCCGCCGCGCGCTCACAGGCCCCTCGCGTTCTCGTAGGCGACGAGTCGAGCATGGTCGGTCATCCGCTGACTTTCGAGCGCCGCATCCGTGATCATCGACAGATCAAAGGGAGCGCGGAGCAGCAGCTCGGTGTTGCGATCGAGCGGCGAACCCCGACGCATCATGGGCGTCTCGGCCCAGTCGTTTGCGGCGAACTCGCGGCTCTGCGACGCCAGGTCGGCGAGGCTGCCGCTCGTGCCGGGCACGGCGGGGGAGGCGTGATCGAGCACCGTCGTGAACAGCGACATCGTGCCATCGCGGTTGTCGATGATCTCCACAACCTGCTGTTGCTGCGGAAAATCGATGCACGAGGCGGTCGTGATCTCCCAGAAGCCGCCGGTGGGGGAGGCGTGGGCGAGGATCTGGTTGAGGTGCGTGTGGCCGTTGAGCCATCCGATCACCACCGAGTATTTCAGCAGCAGATCGACGAACTCTTCCGCGCCATGCAGCACCTCGGTGTCGCCCGGGCGCTGCGCGCGATTCTCGAGCGTCAGGCTGTTGTGGTGGCTGAAGATCAGCACGAGCCTCTGCTCGGTCTGCGCCTTCTCGAGCTCGCGCTCGAGCCAGCGGAACTGCACGTCGGGCACCGCGCCATCCGGACCCGCGACCTGATTGCAGGTATCGAGACCGAACGCGCGGATGTGTGGGGTGAGCTCCGTCTGCCACCACGTCTCGCCGGAGTCGAGGTTGTGCTGCGTGAACCCGTGCCCGATCGGCCCGGGCGCTGGCTGCGTGACGAAGTGTTCGGCCATGAACTCGCGCTGCTCGAACAGGAACCGCTCGGGATTCGCCGTGACGCTCCGGAATCCCGGACGCCCGAGCGCAACACCGAGCGCATCCATCGCCTGCTGAAACACGCTGGTGCTCGACGCGTAGCCGTTCAGGATGCTTCCCGCCGTGCCATCCAGCGAGTACGACTTCTGCCCGCCGACCGCCAGGGCGTGCAGCTGCGGGCTGAGATCGAACGTGCCGAGCAGGAGCGTGTCGTGGTTGCCGTACACGGCGTACCAGGGGGCGGGCAGTCCGACCGACTCGACGGGCTTGGCGATGGACTGCGCGAGCAGATCGGGCAGGCGGGGGAAGCCGTAGTCGCCGAACGCGCCTCCGGCCGGATCGCCGGGACGATACGCCCAGGTCGCCTCGGACCACGCCTGAACGCCCTGAAACTTCTTGCCGGCGCTCGCGGGGTCGACCGCGAGGCCGTCCATCAGGTCGATGTACCAGCGCAATTCGAGGTGCGAGTGCATGTCGGCGCTGTCGCCCGTGACGATCGCCGCACCCATCGGTGCGCCGGTGAGGGGGCTGTAACGGGCATCCGAAAACGCCTGGACCATCGCGGCCGTCGCGTGCGGGCTGAGTGGATCGTGCGGGTGGAACGCCGAACCCCACGCCGAGTGATCCTGCACGATCATCGGCTCGATGCGGCCGGGGGACTGGGCGTCGATCACGTGCAGGTCAGACAGATGCCCCATGTAGAGCAGCGATCGGCGGGCGGTTGTGCGCGTCGAGCTCGGGGTGGCACGCAGCACATCGAGGCGGGGGATGTAGGGCTCGCCCGGGCCCGTCGTGAGGCCGCGGTACTGACCCTTCACGATCGAGCCCTGGCGGATCGTCTGCAGGAGCGTGCTCGGGATGTCTGAGGTCGAGGTTGCCGCCGTACCCGCGGCGAGCCGCGGGGCGAGGTCGTTGATGCTCAGGCTGGTCGCCGCGGCGAGCAGCGCGCTCTGAAGAAGGAACTGTCTGCGTGACAGCACTCGAGCCATCCATTCGGGTCAGATGGGGACGGGCGCTCGGGTGCGCTCGCGGCACGAGCATATCGCTCGCGCGGGTTCGGGCGTGGGCGGGTGTGAGTAGTCCCTTCGACAAGCTCACGGACCATCGGTGCGGTCGCTCCCGCAGCGTCAGCGACGGGGGTGTTTCGAATCGGGCTTCGCCTCGATCAACGAGGGTTGGGCATACATGGCGGCGCCTCTGCGTTGGCGTCGAGGTACCCGTCGGGACAAACACCCCCGACATCCCGCCGCACAACACGCGGCCGCACATCAGCAACACAAGGAGCACCACCATGCGCGCACTGATCCACCCCACCTTCGGCGAAGCCAGCGACGTTCTCGAAGTCGCCGAACGGCTCATTCCCGAGCCCAGCGCGGGGGAGGTGCGCGTGCGCACGGTGTTGGCGCCGATCCACAACCACGACCTGTGGACGATTCGCGGCACCTATGGCTTCAAACCCGATCTGCCGGCGGCATCCGGTACAGAAGCAGTCGGCGTCGTGGACGCGCTCGGCGAGGGGGTCGACCAGCTGCAGATCGGGCAGCGCGTCGCGACCGGCGGCACGTTCGGCGTGTGGAGCGAGTACTTCGTGGCGAAGGCATCCGGACTCGTTCCCGCTCCCGATTCGGTGAGCGACGAAACCGCGGCGCAGATGATCTCGATGCCGTTCAGCGCGCTCAGCCTGCTCGAATACCTCGACGTACAGCCGGGCGAGTGGATCGTGCAGAACACCGCGAACGGTGCGGTCGGCAAGCTCGTCGTGCAGTTCGCAGCAGCGCGCGGCGTGCGGGTGCTCGGCCTGGTGCGGCGCGACGCGGGCGTCGACGAACTCGGTGCCCTCGGCATCCGGAACATCGTTTCCACCGAGAGCGCTGACTGGCGCGAGCGTGCCGCCGCGATTCTCGGCGATGCGGCCCCGCGCGCGGCGGTCGACTCGGTCGGTGGTTCCGCGGCCGGTGACCTGTTGTCGCTGCTGGGCGAGGGTGGCACGCTCGTGTCGTTCGGAGCGATGGGCTCGGACAAGCTCGAGCTGTCGTCGGGCGACCTGATCTTCAAGCAGGCGACCGTCAAGGGCTTCTGGGGCAGCAAGGTCAGCCAGTGGATGGATGCTCCGAAGCGCGCCGCCCTCTTCGGCGAGCTCATCGAGCGGATCGGGTCCGGAGAGGTCACGTTGCCCGTGGGTGAGGTTTTCGAGTTCACGGATGCTCGGGCCGCTGCGGCCGCGAGTGACCAGCCTGGGCGCGCAGGGAAGATCCTCCTGCGCTTCTAAGTCGACGGGTGCGCTGACGCGGTCGTTGAGCGACGAGCGTAGCGATGAGACGAGACGTGCGCGTCGGCGCGTCGTTTCGTCTCGCGAGGCTCGCTCATCGACCGGGCTGCGCTCGCTCAACTGCCGGGGTGCACATAGGTTGGATATCACGGCGTGCACGCGGCAGGCCTGAAGAAGGAGACCCACCACATGGATCCGTTCCTGCTCATCGCCATCGCCGTCGGCGCCGGAATAGTTTTCGTTGTTCTGATCATCGTGCTGATCCTGTTCCGCCTCTGGTATCAGGTTCCGCGCGCCGACGAGGCCATCGTCATCGTCGGTAAGAAGGCCCGCGACAGCACCGAGGGCGAAGCCAACAAGATGACCGTGATCAGCGGTCGCGGGGCGCTCGTCAACAAGCTCACCCAGCGCTCCGACCGGGTGTCGCTGCGCTCGCGTCAGATCAAGTTCGAGCCGACCGCGCAGACGAACAACGGTGTGACGATCGATCTGACCGGCGTCGCGTTGGTCAAGATCGGCTCGACGCCCGATCAGGTGCGCCGCGCCGCGGAGCGTTTCGCGTCGCAGGACGATGCCATCGTCACCTTCACGACCGAGCAGCTCGAGGGCGCGCTGCGTGGTGTGGTCGCCAAGCTCACGGTCGAGCAGGTCATGCAGGACCGCCAGAAGCTCAGCGACGAGATCGCCGAAGGTATCTCGGGCGACCTTCTCGCGCAGGGTCTGGTGCTCGATTCGTTCGCGATCCAGGGCATCACCGACAAGAACAACTACATCTCGGCGCTCGGTGCGGTCGAGGTGCAGCGTGTGCGCCGCCAGGCCGACGTCGCCGAGATCGATGCGCTGCGCGAGGTCAAGAAGCGCCAGCTCGCCGCCGACGAGGCCAACCTGATCGAGCAGACCGCGCTCGACAAGAACAAGGCCGCCGCGCTGTCGGAGGTCGGTCGGGCCAACGCGCTCGCCGAGCAGTCGGAGAACCTGGCGCGTGCCGAGGCTGAGCAGGGCGTCCTCCTGCAGGAAGCCAACAACACGCAGGCCCGCCTCGACGCCGAGGTCAAGAAGGTCGCCGACGCCGACAAGTACAAGCAGCAGACGGATGCCGAAGCTCAGGCATACCAGCAGCAGACCGCCGCGGACGCCGAGGCGTACAAGCGCCAGAAGAACGCCGAGGCCGAACGCAAGGTCGCGCAGGAACGCGCGGATGCCGAGGCGTACGCCGTCAACGCGCAGGCCCAGGCCCGCGAGGCCGCCGCATCCGCCGAAGCCGCCGCGGTGCGTGTGCAGGCCGAAGCCGATGCCCTCGCCGTGCGCGTTCAGGCCGAGGCCGAGGCCGAGTCGATTCGACTGCGCGGAACCGCCACCGCCGAGGCGATCGCCGCCGAAGCCGAGGCTCTGCGTGAGAACCAGGACGCGATTCTCGCGAAAGAGGTCATCGGGCAGCTGCCGCAGCTCATGGCCGAGTTCGCCAAGGGCTACCAGAAGATCGGCAACATCACGCTGATCGGTGGCGACACCGCCGGAACCCACATGGCCCGCGAGCAGTCGACGAGCCTCTCGGCGACGTTCGAGAGCGTCAAGGCGGCGACTGGTCTCGACCTGAGCGCGATCATCCAGGGGCAGGCGCTCGGGCGGGGCATCGCGGAGGGCTCGGCTGCCGCTGCAGCTCCCGCGACCGTCGCGTCAGGCCCCGTCGCTTCGGCGTCCGACTCCGCCGGGGCCTGAGCGCCGCGCGGACGGATCCCTTCGGTGGACGACTTCCAGCTGGCCCGTATCGGCGCCGGAAGTGTCACGCTCCACGATGCCCGACGCAAGGCTCGCCGGACCGTAGACCTCGAGCCCTTCGAGATCGGGGTGTACCCCGTGACGGAGGAGCAGCTCGCCGAGATCCTGGGCGAGACATCCGTGCACCCACGGCGCCCGGCGGTAGAAGTGAGTTGGCTGCGAGCCATCCGCTTCTGCAATGCGGCGTCGGAGTGGGAAGGGCTCGACCCGGCCTATTCGTTCGAGGGTCAGGATGTCTCGTGGCACGTCGATTCTGACGGCTACCGTTTGCCGACCGAGGCCGAGTGGGAGTTCGCGTGCCGTGCCGGGTCAACCGGCGCCCACTACGGCCCGCTCGCCGAGGTGGCCTGGACGAGTGGTGATGGGACCACGACCCCGCAGAACGTCGGCGGCAAGCTGCCCAACCTGAACGGCCTGTTCGACACCCTCGGCAACGTGTGGGAGTGGTGTTGGGACCTGCTCGACCCCGGTCGATATCGGGACTATCGGGTGTTCCGCGGCGGCGGGTACGCCGACGACGCGTGGAGCGTTCGGGCCTCGACCCGGCGCGGCGGACCCCCGCGGGCGACGCACGAGGATGTCGGGTTTCGCCTGGCTCGGGGCGGGTTCGACGGTGTCGGCGAGGCGCAGGGCTGGGCGGACGCGGTGGACCGGGAGCGTGCGGATCTGGATGGGCCGCTGCCGCCGGGCTGGACCCCGCTCGGGCGATGAGCGTCTGGGTCTTGCTGCGTATCGTGGCGACTTGCGTGGTTTCGGCGTAATTCTGGAAGGAATCTTGGGGCTGGAAGGCTCGGATATGGCCGAAAAGCGGCCTTCGGTGCCCGTCCTTCCTTTCAGATTTGCGCTTTCCCGGGGGCTGATCTGGGCAACTCTGCGCTGCCGGGCGAACATCCGAGAGGATCGCTATGGCTGATGTTGCCTGAGGTGGGCTCCGCGGGGCCATCCAAGCGGGATCGCACCTCTCGGATGTCCGCCCTATGCGGGTATCGGGCTCGATCAGGCGGGGCGCTCGATGACGAGCAGGCCTTCCTTGGTGTCGGCCACGGCGACCCAGCCGTCGCCGAAGAGGAACGTCACCCCGTAGCCGTCGTCGTCGGTCGCGACGGTCGTGTCGGGGTTTTCGGTGACGTACATGCCGTCGGGTGATTCTTCCGCGACCCAGCCGCCCTCGGTCAGCTCCTCTTGGGCCTTTTCGGCTTCCACGGGGTCAATTCCAGCCCAGCCGTAGATCTGCAGCCCGGTTGTCAGGGCTCCTGCCGCACCCCAGATGCACCACAGGCCGTCGGGGATCTCGCGTGATCCGATGCGGAACGCTTCCTCCTGTGCCTCCCACCCTGCCTCGACGAACGCGGCGACGAGGTCGGGTGCGATGAGTGTTTCGCAGGTGAGGTCTTCGGGGCGCGCCACAGGCACGATTGCTGTGCGCGTCGGTGTGGGGGTGGCGGTGGGAGCAGCACTGGACGGCGGCACGGATGGCTCAGCATCCGGTGTCGACGCGCAGCCCGACAGCACCAGCGCGGTCACGAGCGCCGAGGCGCCGAGGGCCGTGCGGGAAAGGTGGAGCGCGCGGGAACGAGTCATGGCGTCCAGATCAGGGGGCCGACGTCGGGGAGTGGACGAAATCGAGGAAGTCTTGGTGCAGGATGCCGTTGGTCGCCATCACCGAACGTGCCGAGAGCGTCTGCTCGCCCTCGAATGACGTGACGCACCCGCCGGCCTCGGTGATGATCGGAACGACGGCGGCGATGTCGTATTCCTGTACGCCGAACTCGGCGACGAACTCGAGGCGCCCCTCGGCGAGCAGCATGTAGGGCCAGACATCGCCGTAGCCGCGGTCGCGCTTGACCCGGCGCGTCAGGGCGATCAGGGCGTCGAGATGACCCGTCTCGTCCCATTGCGCGATGCTCTGGAAGCTGACGCTGGACTCGTCGAGGGTGTCGATCGCCGATACCCGCAGGCGTCGCTCGCCACCCTCGGGGGTATCGGTCCAGGAGCCGAGCCCTTCGGCACCCCACCAGCGGCGTCCGATCGCCGGGATGCCGACGACGCCGACGACGGGCAGCCCGTCGACCGCAAGGGCGGTCAGGTTTCCCCACATCGGGATGCCGCGGACATAGTTGGCGGTTCCGTCGATCGGATCGATGATCCACTGGCGGCGGCTGTCACCTGTTGTGCCGAACTCTTCGCCGAGGATCCCGTCGCCGGGTCGCTCTGTGGCGAGGATGTCGCGGATGGCCCGCTCGGCAGCCAGATCCGCCTCGGACACGGGCGAGGCATCGGGCTTTGTCTGCACGTCCAAGTCCACGGCGTCGAACCGTGCCATGGAGGCCAAAGCCGCGGCATCCGCGAGTCGGAGCGCGAGGGAAAGGTCGTCGGCACGCGAGTGTTCGGTGTGCGCGACGCCGGGGACGGGCGACGTGGGGGAAGTCACGGCCCCAGGATACCGGCGTTTGCCTGGACGATTAGCGAGTGACGTAACCGTGATGGTAACGTTGATCCTCGGTTCGCCCGGCTCCACCTGGGCGGCCTCTGCACCTCTAGCTCAATCGGCAGAGCAACTGACTCTTAATCAGTGGGTTCTCGGTTCAAGTCCGAGGGGGTGCACTGGGAAGCCTCTGAGATCTCGCCATCTCGGAGGCTTTTCTTGTTCTTGGTCAGAGGCTATTTCTGCTCACCGGCATCCCTGCCTCTCGCGCTCCAGGGGGCTGAGCGCGACTCCGCGCGAATCTGCACCGTGCAATCCACGTGCATCCCAGGCTCTGGAATCGCCCATCATCGGCCTGCTGACCGTGCACGGACCGAGGGTGTCAACGTGCTCGATCTGCGCCGGTAAAAGCGTCCGTCCAATTGATCGTGCAATCTGCTGATCAGGTCTTCGACTGAGTAGCGCTCAGAGCGCATCAGCATCGTCACTGCGAGGAGTCCCCCCGCTGTTCGCCGTCTTCCTCAGGGAGCGCATCCTGCCATGGCCGACGACGTAGGACCCACAGCAGATGCCAGACACGATGAACCCGCCGATACCGATAGCGATGGCCCAGCCCAGAGCGAGCCCCAGTTCCAGCGCTCCGGGGTACGCCCCCGCGCCACAACCGATCGCGATGAACACGGTCCAGAACCAAGCCCACGCCTTTGAGGACATCAAGGCACTGTATGCGCGAAGCATCGCGCTTGGATATTCGGCTCGATCACGCGGGCTGTGAGGTGTTGAGTAGGCCCGCCAGGTCGGCACCGAGCCCACCCTGCCCGGACCGGTCGAAACGGTCTGGCCACACGAGCGTCGACGCTCTGATCAGGGCCACCCAGCCCATCAGCACAAAGAACACGCCCACGACGAACAGAAGCCCGGGCGTCAGGAAGTCGACGCTCGGGAAGGGGGTCGGCTCGGGCTTCGGGGCGTTGAAGAACCGTAGATTGCTCACCACAATCCACAGTGCCCATCCGCCGACTCCGAACAGGAGTTGGATGGCTTGCAGCACCGCAACTGTCGTGCCCCCGATAAGCGCGAGTC
The DNA here is from genome assembly GCF_054165885.1 of Microbacterium sp. HM-570. Lineage (NCBI taxonomy): Bacteria > Bacillati > Actinomycetota > Actinomycetes > Micrococcales > Microbacteriaceae > Microbacterium > Microbacterium sp. HM-570. The sequence goes on along the minus strand of NZ_CM135111.1, from coordinate 455,377 downwards.
CTCCGGAAACGAAGAGAGCGGCCGCGGCCGGGCCTCGTCGCCACCGAGTCATCGCTTCCCCCGCCCGTTTGTTCTGCGGAAGTCTGACACGGGCCACATTCTGGGGCCCGCATATCTTGGCGGGTCGAATAACCCGCGCGGCGTGAAGCGAGGGGCGCGATCAGGGCTTCAGGAGGACCTTGATGGCGCGGCGCTCGTCCATCGCGGCATAGGCCTCGGCGACCTCGGCCAGCGGCAGGGTGAGGTCGAAGACGCGACCGGGCTGAAGACGGCCGCTCCAGACATCCGGCAACAGTTCTTCGATGTAGTTGCGGACCGGCGCGACGCCCCCGCTCAGAGCGATGTTGGCACCGAACAGGGCGCCGACCGGCACCGAGTTGCCCTCGGCGGGAACGCCCACGAACCCGACAGTGCCGCCGGGGCGGACGGTCGCGATGGCTTGGTCCATGCTCTCGGAGGTACCAACGCACTCGAGCACGGCGTCGGGGCCGATGTCGTCGAACAGGGCCTTCGCCGCGGCGATGCCCTCGTCGCCGCGCTCGGCGATGACATCGGTCGCGCCGAACTCGCGGCCGAGCGCCTGGCGCGATTCGTGCCGTGACATCAGCACGATGCGTTCGGCGCCGAGACGCTTCGAGGCGAGCACGGCACAGAGGCCGACCGCGCCGTCACCGATAACGACGACCGTGCTGCCGGGACCGACCCCGCCGGACAGCGCGGCGTGGTGGCCGGTGCCGAAGACATCCGACAGCGTCAGCAGATGGGGGATCAGGTCGTCGGACGGATACTCGGGGGTCTTCACGAGCGTCCCGTCGGCGTGCGGCACACGGACGAATTCGCCCTGGGCGCCGTCGGCGAAGTCGCCGAAGTGATCGCGCGAGCCCCACCAGGAGTGCTCGAGACATGAGGTGGAGACGCCGTTGCGGCAGTTCACGCAGGTCATGTCGCAGTCGTAGAACGGCGCGATGACGAAATCGCCGACGGCGACGTTCTCGACATCGTCTCCGATCGCCTCGACGACGCCGACGAACTCGTGCCCGATGCGCGAGCCGGGCTTCGGGGCCCGCACGCCGCGGTAGCTCCACAGGTCCGAGCCGCACACGCAGGCCGCGACGATGCGGACGATCGCGTCACGCCCCGAGCTGAGCACGGGGTCGGGCACCTCTTCGATTCGGACATCACCGGCTGCATGGATCGTCGTTGCACGCATGGTTTCAGCCTACGGCGTGGGTCCGGGGCGCGAGGGTGCCCATTCCGCGTGCGAGGGTGCTTGTCCCATGGCGCGAGGGTGCTTGTCCCATGGCGCGAGGGTGCCCGTTCGGACTGCGGAACGGGCACTCCCGGGTGGCGGAACGGGCACTCTCGGGTGGCGGAACGGGAACTCTCGGGTGGCGGAACGGGAACTCTCGGGCGTGAAATAGGCACCCTCGCGCCGCGGGCGCCGGCGGAGGGTCAGCGTCCCGCGGCGGCGATGCGGGTCGAGAGCTGGTGGGCGTGCGCGAGCAGGGTGCGGCCCAAGCCCGCGAGGCGATCCGGGCCGAAACGAAACTGAACCCCCGTCAGGCTCAGCGCCCACTCCGGATGCCCCGCTCGGTTGAACACCGCGGCGCCGACGCCCCAGCTGCCCTCGACGATCAGGCCCGGGTTGACGGCATAGCCGCGGTCACGGGTTTCGGTCAGCCGCGTGCGGAGCGGGTCGAGGCGGTGTGTCGGGCCCCACGATTCGTCCAGGTCGGGGTGGCGGTCGAGGTATGCGTCGACCTCGGGTTCGGGCAGGAACGCCAGGATCGCGAGCCCGGCGGAGGCGACGCCGAGCGGAAAACGGACGCCCTCGCTGAGCACGAATGAGCGGATGGGAAAGGCCCCCTCCTCGCGCAGTAGGCACACGGTCTCGTCGGCCCGCCGCACGGACAGAAACGCACTCTCTTCGGTCTTGACCGCGAGTGAGCGCACGATGTCGCGCGCCAGGGTCGTGATGTCGTACCGGGCTGCGGCGACGGTTCCCATCAGATAGAGCTCGGGCCCGGGCATCCATCGTCCGGTGGTGGCGTCCTGATCGACCAGTCCCTCGGCCCGCAGGGCGGACAGCAGTCGATGCGCCGTCGAACGCGACAGGTCGGCGCGGCGCGCGAGGTCGGCGGTCGGGGCACCGCTCGTGCCGGTGGCCGTGACGAGGCGCAGCAGGTGCGCCGCCCGGCCGATCGCCTGGGCGCCGGGCACCGTGGAGGTGTTCATAATGTGGACGTTATAGGCCACGGCATCCATATCGCAAGGCACCGATTGCCGTTTGTGGAGCTGGTCGACAGGCTGTAGTTGGGAATCGGGCGGCGGATGCATCCGCAGTATCTGTCCGAATCGTGGACACACCAAATCGCCCAGTATGTGTGCCCGAACGTTCGACAAGCCGGACGTGAAACAAAGGAGTGACGCGTGATCGACAAACAGGTGGCAACCGCGGCCGAGGCCGTGGCCGACATCCCGGACGGCGCATCTCTCGCCGTCGGCGGGTTCGGGCTCTCGGGCAATCCAATCGCCCTCATCGAGGCGTTGCTCGCGCAGGGCACGACGGATCTCAGCATCGTCAGCAACAACTGCGGCGTGGATGACTGGGGTCTGGGTGTGCTGCTGAACGCCCACCGCATCCGCAAGATGACGTCGTCGTACGTGGGTGAGAACAAGGAGTTCGAGCGGCAGTTCCTCTCGGGCGAACTCGAACTCGAGCTGACCCCGCAGGGCACGCTCGCCGAGAAGCTGCGCGCGGGTGGTTCGGGCGTCGCGGCGTTCTACACGCAGACGGGCGTCGGCACGCAGGTCGCCGAGGGCGGGCTGCCGCGCCGCTATGACGGCTCGGGCGGAGTCGCCGTCGCGTCCCCGCCGAAGGATGTCCGCGTCTTCGACGTGAATGGTGTGCCTCGCGAGCACGTGCTCGAAGAGGCAATCGTGACCGACTTTGCGCTCGTCCACGCCCTCCGCGGCGACCGACACGGCAATCTGATCTTCAACAAGGCTGCCCGCAACTTCAACCTCCTCGCGGCGATGGCCGGGCGCGTCTGCATCGCCCAGGTCGAAGAGCTCGTCGAGCCCGGCGAGCTCGACCCCGACCAGGTCCATCTGCCCGGGGTCTACGTCCACCGCATTCTTGAGGTGGGCACCGACATCGAAAAGCGCATCGAGCGTCGCACGGTGCGCGCCGGTTCGGAAGGGAACTGACATGGCTCTCGATCGCTTGCAGATGGCCGCGCGTGCCGCCGCCGAGCTGACGGATGGCTCGTACGTCAACCTCGGGATCGGGTTGCCGACCCTGATCCCCAACTATGTGCCGGACGACGTCACGGTCGTGCTGCAGTCCGAGAACGGCATCCTCGGCGTCGGCCCGTACCCGGCGGACGCGGATGTCGACCCCGACCTGATCAACGCCGGAAAAGAGACCGTGACGACGCTCGCGGGATCCTCGTTCTTCGACTCGGCGACGAGCTTCGGGATGATCCGCGGCGGCAAGATCGACGTCGCAGTGCTCGGCGCGATGCAGGTTTCGCGCACGGGGGACCTCGCGAACTGGATGATCCCCGGAAAGATGGTCAAGGGGCCGGGCGGCGCGATGGACCTCGTCCACGGCGCCGCGAGGGTCATCGTGTTAATGGAGCACGTCGCGAAGGATGGTTCGGCGAAGATCGTCGACGAGTGCTCACTGCCCCTCACCGGGCGCGGCGTGGTCGACCGGATCATCACGGACCTTGCCGTGATCGACGTCACCCCCGACGGACTCGTGCTGGTGGAGGTGGCCTCGGGGGTGACCGTGGCCGAGGTGATAGCGGCGACCGAGCCACCCCTGACCGTTTCACCCGCACTGGAGGAGAAGGCATGAGCGCCCCGACGCAGGACCCACACGCCGACGACATCGTGATCGTCGCCGCCGCCCGTACCCCGCAGGGCCGACTCAAAGGCCAGCTCGCGTCGTTCACCGCGTCCCAGCTCGGCGGTTTCGCCATCCGCGGCGCGCTCGAGAAGGCCGGCATCGCACCGGACGCCGTCGACGCCGTTGTGCTCGGTCAGGTTCTGCCCGCCGGGTCGGGCCAGAACCCCGCACGTCAGGCGTCGCTCGCGGCGGGCATCGGATGGGATGTGCCGGCGTCATCCGTCAACAAGGTCTGCTTGTCGGGTCTCACAGCGATCATCGATGCCGCGCGCATGATCCGGGTCGGCGACGCCGATGTCGTCGTGGCCGGCGGCATGGAGTCGATGACCCGCGCGCCGCACCTGCTGATGGGCTCGCGCGATGGCTGGCAGTACGGCAGCGTCGAGGTGCTCGACCACATGGCGCTCGACGGCCTGACCGACGCGTACGACAACGAGAGCATGGGCGCGTCGACCGAGCGCCACAACGAGCGGTTCGAGGTGACCCGCGAGCAGCAGGATGCCGCTTCCGCCCGATCCCATCAGCGCGCGGCGGCCGCGACCGAGGCAGGCGTCTTCGTCGACGAGATCGTGCCGGTCGAGGTGCCACAGCGGCGCGGCGATCCTGTGCTCGTGTCAGCGGATGAAGGCATCCGTCCCGACACGACCGTCGAGACGCTCGGACGGCTCCGACCCGCGTTTGCCGAGGGTGGGTCGATCACCGCCGGCAACTCGTCGCAGATTTCGGATGGCGCGGCCGCCGTGGTCCTGACGCACCGCGCCCACGCCGAGGCACAGGGATGGCCCGTGCTCGCCGTCGTCGGCGCGAGCGGCCAGGTCGCTGGGCCCGACAACTCGCTGCACGCGCAGCCCGCCCGGGCGATTGCGAAGGCGCTCGAGAAGCAGGGGCTGACGCCGGCCGACCTCGACGTCGTCGAGATCAACGAGGCATTCGGTGCCGTGCTGGTGCGCTCGCAGGCCGAGCTCGGGCTCGCCGATGACGTCGTCAACATTCATGGCGGTGGCATGGCCATCGGGCACCCGATCGGCGCGTCCGGCGCGCGGCTCGTCGTACACGCCGTGCACGAGCTCGGGCGGCGGGGGAGCGGCACGGCTGCGGTCGGGCTCTGCGGCGGCGGCGGACAGGGCGAGGCACTGATCCTCACGCTCTGAGCCGAACATCTCGGCCGCGGTCGGGGCGCGAGATCGCCCCTTAGCGTCGAGCGCGCCGGTTGTTGGCGGGGAATACGCGGCGATTTCGACGCCAAGCGGTGTTCTCGGTGCGCCAAGCGGCGCTCTCGGTGCGCCAAGCGGCGCTCTCGGTGCAACGAGGGGCGCGGGGTGCGTAGTCTGCCGGAGTCAGCAGCACAGACGCGGGACCCGTGATCAGACCGATCAGCGCCGACGACCACGCCGAGTGGCTCGACCTGTGGAACGCCTACATCGCGTTCTACGAGGCATCCGTTCCCGACGAGGTCACGGCGTTCACCTTTGGTCGGCTGATCAACGACGACGAGGCGATGTACGGAGCGATGGCACGGGATGCCTCGGGCTGGGCGGTCGGGATCGTGCGCTGGTTGACGCATTCGGCGACCTGGTCACGCGTTCCCGACGTCTACCTCGAAGACCTGTACGTCTACCTCGAAGACCTGTACGTCGATCCGGCGGCGCGCGGCGGAGGTGTCGGGCGTGCCCTGATGGGGCATGTCGAGCGGTGGGCGCGGGAGCGGGGCGCTGCGAAGGTGCTATTTACGCAGACGCTTCTTGAGGAGTTTCTCTTCCTTGCCGTGAACCGGAGAGTCGTCGGCGATCGTGTGGCCGCGAGATGCGCGTTGCGTGTCCACGATCGCACCGATGACAAGTGCCGCGGTGATCAGCCAGTTGAGCCACGCCAGTGCCTCGCGCCAAGTGAACTCGCTGTCACGCGAACCGCGCATCAGGGTGATGCCGCCGGTGACCGCAGAGATAAGGCCTGTGCCGAAGAGGTACTTGCGCATGGACCCACGCTACCCAAGGTCCGAGCTCCGCGCCCCTGGTTGACAATTCGGTTCGGGTTCCTCAGCCATCCGAAGTCTCGCGACACATCCCTCGCGCGAAGCGCCAGATAACCTGGAGGAAGCACGCCTGCCCGTCCCGATGCTCGTGAGAGGCCCCCGTGACGACCGATCTGCCCGATCGCGCCGACTTTGTCATCGTCGCCAATCGACTGCCTGTCGACCGCGCCGAGGACGGTGAATGGCGGCGCTCACCGGGAGGACTGGTCACGGCCCTCGAGCCGATGATGCGCCGTGCCGATGGCGCATGGGTGGGATGGCCCGGTCAGGCAGAGCTCGAGCTGGAACCCTTCGAATTCGACGGCACCCACCTCGTGCCGATCGCGCTCAGTGCGGACGACGTCGAGCTGTACTACGAGGGGTTCTCCAACGACACGATCTGGCCGCTGTATCACGACGTGATCGCGGCACCTCGCTACAGCCGCCTGTGGTGGGAGGCCTATGTTCGCGTCAACCGGCGCTTCGCCGAGGCCGCCGCCGCCGTGTCCGCCGAAGGCGCGACAGTCTGGGTGCAGGACTACCAGTTGCAGCTCGTACCGAAGATGCTGCGCGAGCTGCGCCCCGACCTGACGATCGGCTACTTCCACCACATCCCGTTCCCGGCATATGGGCTGTACTCGCAGCTGCCGTGGCGCAAGCAAGTGCTCGAAGGTCTGCTCGGAGCGGATGTCATCGGGTTCCAGCGCGTCGCGGATGCCGGAAACTTCGCCCGCGCCGTGCGGCGCCAGCTGCGGTACGACACCAAGGCTTCGGGGATCTCGGTGCCTGTCGGCGATGGCCGCACCCGCATCGCGCTCGCGAAGGCCTTCCCGATCTCGATCGATGCCGAGTCGTATGCCGAGCTTGCCCGCTCACCCGAGGTGCAGGCTCGCGCCAGAGAGATTCGCGAGGGCCTGGGCAATCCGCGGAAGATCCTGCTCGGCGTCGATCGCCTGGACTACACCAAGGGCATCCGGCACCGGATGAAGGCGTTCGGTGAGCTCTTGACCGACGGCAAGCTCGATACCTCCGATGTCACGCTCGTCCAGGTCGCGAGCCCGAGCCGCGAGCGAGTCGTCGCCTACGCCCAACTGCGCGACGAGATCGAGCTGACGGTCGGGCGCATCAACGGAACGTTCGACACGATGGGCCACACGGCCATCCGGTATCTGCACCATGGCTATCCCCGCGAAGAGATGGTCGCGCTGTTCCTCGCCGCAGACGTGATGCTCGTGACGGCTCTCCGAGACGGCATGAACCTCGTCGCCAAGGAATATGTCGCCTCGCGCATCGACAACCGCGGTGTGCTCGTGCTGAGCGAGTTCGCCGGAGCCGCGGACGAGCTCGGCAGCGCCCTGCTGATCAACCCGCACGACATCGAGGGGCTGAAGGAATCGATCATGCGTGCCGTCGAAATGCCCGGTGCCGAACAGGGCCGCCGGATGCGCTCGCTCCGTCGCCGCGTGTTCGAACACGACGTCGAGGCGTGGTCGCAGAGCTTCGTCGCGGCGCTCGACGCCGCACGCCGACGAGACCGGGGACCGGCCCCGAGAGAGGTGGCACCCGCGTGAGCGCCGAAACAAGCGATCTGACGGTGGAGCTCGAGAAGCTCGCCGCAACACCCGTCCTGCTGGTCGCGCTGGACTTCGACGGCACTCTCGCACCCCTCATCGACGAGCCGATGAAGGCGCGTGCCCTACCCGTGTCGAAGGATGCCGTGGCGCAACTCGCGGCGCTGCCCGACACGATCGTGGCTTTTGTCTCGGGACGGATGCTCGCGGACCTTCGCGTCATCGGCGAGCACGCCGACGACTCGCGGATCTATCTGGCCGGATCGCACGGTGCCGAGTTCTGGTACCCGGCCCATTCGCGCGACGCGAGGACTTCGGCGGCGGAAGAGGACTCTGCGGCGGAGCGAGTCCTCTCGCCGAGCGGAACTCCTCTCGACGGGCAAGACGACGTGGACGCCGACGCTGTCCGGGCGGCCGCGGACGCCGTCGTCGCTGACATCGACGGTGCATGGATCGAGCACAAGGCCTTCGGGTTTGCGCTGCACTCGCGCCTCAGCACGCCCGACGACGCCGCGCGGGCAACACGCGAGATCGATGCACTCGTGGTCGAGCGCGCCCCGGGTTGGCGGCGCCGCACGGGCCAGGACATCCTCGAGTTCTCGACGAGTCATGCGGGGAAGGATGCCGCGATCGCCGCATTGCGAGAGGTCACGGGCGCGACGGCGGTGTTCTTCGCGGGCGACGACGTGACGGACGAGGACGCGATCGCTCAGCTAACCGAAGTCGACCTGGGCGTGCGCGTCGGGCCGGGCGAGACATCCGCTCGCGCACGTGTCGCAGACGCCCAAGAACTGGCCGGAGTGTTGTCGACCCTCGCGCGGATGCGGTCGGCCTCGCGGGAATAGACTGGCAGGATGGCTCCGTACGACCCGTCACACAATTCCCCCGTCGACATCAAGCCCCGATCGCGCGTCGTCACAGACGGAATCGAGGCCACGACCTCCCGCGGAATGCTCCGCGGCGTCGGGATGGGCGACGCGGATTGGGAGAAGCCCCAGATCGGCATCGCGTCGAGCTGGAACGAGATCACCCCCTGCAACCTGAGCCTGGATCGCCTGGCACAGGGTGCAAAAGAGGGCGTGCACTCGGGCGGCGGTTACCCGCTGCAGTTCGGCACGATCTCGGTGTCGGATGGCATCTCGATGGGCCATGAGGGCATGCACTTCTCGCTCGTCTCGCGCGAGGTCATCGCCGATTCGGTCGAGACCGTGATGATGGCCGAGCGCCTCGATGGCAGTGTGCTGCTCGCCGGCTGCGACAAGTCGATCCCCGGCATGCTCATGGCGTCCGCGCGCCTCGACCTCTCGAGCGTGTTCCTCTACGCCGGTTCCATCGCACCGGGCTGGGTCAAGCTCAGCGACGGCACCGAGAAGGACATCACGATCATCGACTCGTTCGAGGCCGTTGGCGCGTGTCTGGCCGGCAAGATGAGCGAAGCCGACCTGAAGCGCATCGAGTGCGCCTTCGCTCCCGGTGAGGGTGCCTGTGGCGGCATGTACACGGCCAACACGATGGCGTCCGTCGCCGAAGCTCTCGGGCTCAGCCTGCCGGGTTCGGCCGCGCCGCCCTCGGCTGACCGCCGTCGTGACGCCTTCGCGCACCGCTCGGGCGAGGCCGTCGTCAACCTGTTGCGCCTCGGTATCACGACCCGCGACATCCTGACCAAAGAGGCTTTCGAGAACGCGATCGCGCTGGCGATGGCGCTCGGCGGCTCGACGAATGTCGTGCTCCACCTGCTGGCGATCGCCCGCGAGGCCGACGTCGACATCACGCTGCACGACTTCAACCGCATCGGCGACAAGACGCCGCACGTTGCCGATATGAAGCCGTTCGGGCAGTACGTCATGAACGATGTCGACCGCCACGGCGGGATCCCCGTCGTCATGAAGGCGATGCTCGACGAGGGTCTGCTGCACGGAGACGCCCTCACCGTCACGGGAAAGACGCTCGCCGAGAACCTCGCCGACCTCGACCCCGACCCGGTCGATGGCAAGGTCATCCACACGTTCGACAACCCGATCCACGCGACCGGCGGCATCACGATCCTGCACGGATCGCTCGCCCCCGAGGGCGCGGTCGTGAAGACCGCCGGGTTCGACGCCAGTGTCTTCGAGGGCCCCGCGCGCGTGTTCGAGCGCGAGCGCGCCGCGATGGACGCGCTCGAGCAGGGTGACATCGCCCCGGGCAGCGTCCTGGTCATCCGCTACGAGGGCCCGAAGGGTGGCCCCGGAATGCGCGAAATGCTCGCGATCACCGCCGCCATCAAGGGTGCCGGGCTCGGAAAAGATGTACTACTCTTGACGGACGGACGATTCTCAGGCGGCACAACCGGCCTCTGCATCGGCCACATAGCACCCGAAGCGGTGGACGCAGGTCCTATCGCCTTCGTGCGCGATGGTGATCTGATACGGGTCGATATCGCGGCTCGCACTCTCGACCTACTCGTCGATGACGCTGAGCTCAGCTCCCGCCGCTCTGGCTGGGAACCGCTGCCCCCGCGCTACACCCGAGGCGTTCTGGCCAAATATTCCAAGCTCGTGCACTCCGCCGCGGAGGGCGCGGTTACGGGATAGCCCGCGTCCGACGGATGCGGCGTCTCGTCGGTCCTCTGCCGGCGATTCATCACAGTCATTCCGATCGCAAGGATTCTCACCATGCCCGCCGAATCTGCCACGGCCATTCCCCGGCCGCCCGCTCGCACCGCGTCCGCGCCCGTGCTCACGGGTGCGCAGGCGGTCGTCCGCTCCCTCGAATTGCTCGGCGTCACCGACGTGTTCGGGCTGCCGGGTGGAGCCATCCTGCCCGTCTACGACCCGCTCATGGATTCGACCGATCTGCGCCACATCCTCGTCCGCCACGAACAGGGTGCTGGTCACGCCGCCGAGGGTTACGCCTCGGCATCCGGACGCATCGGTGTCGCCATCGCGACGTCCGGTCCGGGCGCGACCAACCTCGTCACGGCCATCGCCGATGCCTACATGGACTCGGTGCCGATCGTCTGTATCACCGGTCAGGTGTTCAGCACGCTGATGGGAACGGATGCGTTCCAAGAGGCCGACATCGTGGGCATCACGATGCCGATCACGAAGCACTCGATCCTGGTCAAGAAGGCCGAAGAGATCCCGGCCGCGATCGCCTCGGCGTTCGAGATCGCGGGCACCGGTCGCCCCGGTCCCGTGCTCGTCGACATCACGAAGGACGCCCAGCAGGCCGAGGCACCCTTCATCTGGCCGCCGAAGATCGACCTGCCCGGGTACCGCCCGGTCACGAAGGCCCACGGCAAGCAGATCCAGGCTGCTGCGCAGCTGCTGGCAGCGGCCAAGAAACCGGTGCTCTATGTCGGCGGTGGTGTGATCCGCTCGAAGGCGTCCGCCGAACTGCTGCGCCTGGCCGAGGCGACCGGTGCGCCGGTCGTCACGACGCTCATGGCTCGCGGCGCTTTCCCCGACTCCCACCAGCAGCAGCTAGGCATGCCCGGCATGCACGGCACGGTGCCCGCGGTGCTCGCGCTGCAAGAGGCCGACCTGCTCGTCTCGCTCGGCGCGCGGTTCGATGACCGTGTAACCGGCAAGGCCGCGCTGTTCGCCCCGAACGCCAAGGTCGTACACGTCGACATCGACCCGGCCGAGATCGGCAAGATCCGTGCCGCCGACGTGCCGATCGTGGGGGACCTGCGCGACGTGCTGATCGACCTCGAGGGCGCCTACGCCGCGGCTGCTGCCGAGACGACCCCCGACATCTCGGAGTGGTGGTCGTACCTCGACGGGCTCCGCGAAGAGTTCCCCCTGGGCTACGCGCCGACGACGGATGGCCTGATGGCGCCGCAGTACGTGATCCAACGGATCGGCGAGCTGACCGGTCCCGAGGGCATCTACGCCTCGGGCGTGGGACAGCACCAGATGTGGTCGGCGCAGTTCATCAAGTACGAGCGTCCGAACGCCTGGCTGAACTCCGGCGGTGCCGGCACGATGGGTTACTCGGTTCCCGCCGCGATGGGCGCGAAGGTTGCCGAACCCGAGCGTGTCGTGTGGGCGATCGACGGTGACGGATGCTTCCAGATGACCAATCAGGAGCTCGCGACCTGCACGATCAACAACATTCCGATCAAGGTCGCGATCATCAACAACTCGTCTCTCGGCATGGTGCGCCAGTGGCAGACGCTGTTCTACGACGGCCGCTATTCGCACACCAGCCTCAACACGGGCCATGGCACTGTGCGTATCCCCGACTTCGTCAAGCTCGCCGAGTCCTATGGATGCCTCGCCATCCGCGTCGAGAAGGAAGAAGACGTGGACGCCGCCATCAAGCTCGCCCTCGAGACCAACGACCGTCCGGTCGTGATCGACTTCGTCGTGAGCGCCGACGCGATGGTGTGGCCGATGGTGCCGCAGGGCGTCAGCAACAGCTTCGTCCAGTACGCACGCGAGCACTCGCCGGCATTCGGACAGGAGGACTGATCGTGAGCAAGCACGTACTGAGCCTGCTGGTCGAGGACAAGCCGGGTCTGCTGACCCGCGTCGCCGGCCTGTTCGCGCGCCGAGGATTCAACATCGAATCCCTCGCCGTGGGCGTGACCGAGGTGCCGGGTCTCTCGCGCATCACGGTCGTCGTCGACGTCGAAGAGCTGCCGCTCGAGCAGGTCACCAAGCAGCTCAACAAGCTGATCAACGTGATCAAGATCGTCGAGCTCGACTTCTCGACATCCGTCCAGCGCGAACACATGCTCGTGAAGGTGCGCGCCGACAACTCGACGCGGTCGAACGTGATCGAGGTCGTGAACCTCTTCCGCGCCTCGGTCGTCGACTACTCGACCGACGCTCTCGTGATCGAAGTGACCGGCGACCACGGCAAGATCGACGCGTTCCTGCGCGCCGTCGAGCCGTTCGGCGTGAAGGAGCTGGCTCAGTCGGGCCTGCTCGCGATCGGTCGTGGCGGCAAGAGCATCACCGAGCGCGTCCTGCGCGGCTGACACAGACCCCGCTGCCTCGCTCCGGTCGTTGAGCGAGCGTAGCGAGACGAAACGACGACAACACATATCAAGGAGAACCACACTTATGGCCGAGATGTTCTATGACTCCGACGCCGACCTCGCGCTCATCCAGGGCAAGAAGGTCGCGATCGTCGGCTACGGCTCGCAGGGCCACGCCCACGCCCAGAACCTGCGCGACTCGGGCGTCGAGGTCGTCATCGCCCTCAAGGAGGGGTCGAAGTCGGCCCCCAAGGCGTCGGAAGACGGATTCCCCGTCAAGACTGTGGCCGAGGCTGCCGAGTGGGCCGACCTCATCATGATTCTCGCGCCCGACCAGCACCAGCGCGGCATCTACAAGAACGAGATCGCCCCGCACCTGACCGCCGGTAAGACCCTCGCGTTCGCGCACGGCTTCAACATCCGCTTCGGTTACATCCAGGCTCCCGAGGGCGTCGACGTCATCCTCGTCGCGCCGAAGGCCCCCGGCCACACCGTGCGTCGCGAGTTCGTCGCGGGTCGCGGTATCCCCGACATCATTGCCGTCGAGCAGGATGCCTCGGGCCAGGCTTGGGATATCGCCAAGTCGTACGCCAAGGCCATCGGTGGCACCCGCGCGGGCGTCATCAAGACGACCTTCACGGAAGAGACCGAGACCGACCTGTTCGGTGAGCAGGCCGTGCTCTGCGGTGGTGTTTCGCAGCTCGTCCAGTACGGCTTCGAGACCCTCACCGAGGCCGGCTACCAGCCGCAGATCGCATACTTCGAGGTGCTGCACGAGCTCAAGCTGATCGTCGACCTCATGTGGGAGGGTGGCATCGCCAAGCAGCGCTGGTCGGTCTCCGACACCGCCGAGTACGGCGACTACGTCTCGGGCCCCCGCGTCATCGACCCGAGCGTCAAGGAGAACATGCAGGCCGTTCTCGGAGACATCCAGTCGGGCGCGTTCGCCGAGCGGTTCATCGCGGACCAGGATGCCGGAGCCCCCGAGTTCCTCGCGCTCCGCGAAAAGGGTGCCCAGCACCCCATCGAAGAGGTCGGCCGCGAGCTGCGCGCCCTCTTCGCGTGGAAGCAGCAGGACGCCGACTACACCGAGGGCAGCGCTGCGCGCTGACACTTGTCGGTCGTTGAGCGAGCGCAGCGAGACGAAACGTAGCTGCCGCACCGCCTGACGCACACAGACCAGTCGTCCCACCAGGCTCGACTGAGCCCGGCCGTCACGCCCCCGCAACCCGGGGTGTGGCGGCCGGGCCTTTTTCGTCGACGGCCCCTGAGCTTGTCGAAGGGAGCGCCGGATCCCTGCTCCGGCCGTTGGCGCGTAAATCTGAAAGGAAATCCGTGCGGCGGATGCCGCGTAAAGCCCGGATCCGGGTCGTCCCGCCGCGAGATTCCTCTCAGATTTACATTCACCGCGCGCAACCCCATCGCGGGAAGCCGACACGACTCAACGCCTGGGCGCGGAAGCGGTCGAGGAGCCCGATCGTCGCCTAGCGTCAATGCATGCGCGATCTCGACCGTCAAACGAACCGTGCCCTCTGGCGGGGGAAGGCGGTCTTCGCCCGCCTCATGGTGACGGCGGCTCTCGTGCTGGGGCTCGGAGTCGGGGGAGCGGCGAGCCCCGCCACAGCGTACGACGAGGGCACGATCGTCTCTCTGGCGAACCAGGCGCGAGCACAGAATGGGCTCGGAGGACTCGTCCGTAACGGCTCGCTCGACGCGGTGGCGCTGAACTGGGCCAACCAAATGGCAGCGAGCGGCACGCTCTCGCACAACCCGTCGGTCGGATCACAGATACCCGGCGGGTGGCGCGGATGGGGTGAAAACGTCGCGCAGGGCTACGGCAGCGGGGCCGCCGTGCACAACGGTTGGATGAGCTCCTCCGGGCACCGCGCGAACATCCTCGGCAACTTCACCGACATCGGCACGGCGCTGATCGAGGCCAACGGCACCACCTGGGCCGTACAGGTCTTCGCGAACTACCCGGGCAGCGGGTTGCCCGCTCCGGCTCCGCCCGCTCCTGCGCCGGCCCCCGCGGCGCCCGCCCCGGCCCCCGCGGCTCCGGCTGCTCCGGCCCCAGTCCCGGCCGAGCCGTTGCCCGCCGAACAAGCCGCGGCTGACCAGGCCGCCGCCGATCAGGCCGATGCGGCCGCTGCCGCCGCGGCTGACGAGGCTGCCGCTGCGGAGGCCGCTGAGGCGGAACAGAAGGCCGCGGCGGTCATGACGCCGTCGCCCGCGCCCTCGCCGACCCACGCGGTGAGCTCGGCCCCGACGCCCGGGCCCCAGGCATCCGAATCGGCGCCTCTCTCCACCGCCGGGCCGTGGGTCGCCTTCGGGGCGTTCACGGTCGCGGCCGCGATCGCCGCCCTGTGGCCGTGGACCGTGTCTCGGTTACGTCAACGCCGTGCCATCGCCGGGCCCGATCCTGGCGTCGAGCGCGACGCCAGCGCTTAGCCTCCCGTCTGCCGTCCTTCCGCGAGCGCACGACATCAGACCGAGCGCACGGATTTTGTCGCGCACCGAAGCCGTGCACTCGCGCGTGGGGCGTGCAGTCGGCGGAGTCGGCGCGGCCATGCCGGGTTACCCTGGGGTCATGGCGCGACGCGATGAGGACGCCCTCAGCTGGGGCGGCGACGACGACCCCACGCTCGACACGGGGGCTCCGGCCGCCGCGGATGACCCGGTCACCGACCCTGCGTCGCTGCCCGACGGCTGGACCCCGGTCGGCCGGGGGAGCGGGAGCGTTGCGCACAGTGGGCCGCCGGCTCCTGCCGCTCCGCCCCTGCCGACGCCCAACACGGATGACCCTGCCGCGATGAACACCCCCGCCGCGACGGACAGCCCCGTCGCGACGGACGCTCCCGAGGCCTCGATGCCCGAAGCATCCGTCTCCACGGACGCAGAGCCCGAACCGGAGGGGCTCGGCACCGTGGCCCTGGTCTCGATCGGCGTGCTCGGTGGCGTGTACCTGCTGTTCGCAATCGGCTGGCTCGTGGGCGGACTGCGAGTACAAGCACGGAACGAAGACGTGAATCCGCTTGCTTCAGTTGATTTCATGTACCAGGGCGCTCTCTGGCTCGCGACTGCCGCGCCGCTGATCTGGTTCGCCACGACGCTCTTCGCCACCCGCAAGACGCGTTCCTGGATGCGCTGGTTGTGGCTGGCGCTCGGGGTGCTGCTGCTCATCCCGTGGCCGTTTCTCATGATCGGAGCAGTGGGACGATGACGGATGCCTCGGTCCGGACGACCCGGACACCCACCTGGATTCTCGTCGCCATCGGCGGCTTCTTCGCTCTTTTCTATGCCTACGCACTGTGGCAGGCGGTCGGCAACACGATTCAGGCAGCGCAGATCGGGCTGAATGCGCTCGGCTGGCTCATCTGGATCTTCGCGATCCTGTTCCCCGTGATCGCCTTCGCAGTGTCGTTCGCTCTCAGCTACCGACGCGGCGTTGCGATATACGCCCTGGTGCTGCTGAGCGGACTCGGACTCGTCGCGGTGTTCTGGCTCAACGTCATCGCCTATACGAGCTTGAACACGTCGTCCCTCGTCGCCTGAGGCATCCGTTTCGTCTCGATGTGAGTCAACTGCGTCACGATGACCTTCTACGGACGTCACACGCACAAGGCGCGCGTTCGGAGCCGATAGGCTTTTTCTCGCCTCGCCCCGTTGTATCGCAGGCGTGCGGCGCGGCCCACAAGACTCCCGCGCGCTGAGCACGGGGTCGAAGAACCGCCACGTGCCGCGCGCAGACAACATCGCGTGCGCGCACGCAACACAGCGCAACACGAAGGAACACCGTGACGAAGCCCGTCGTCCTGCTCGCCGAAGAACTTTCGCCCGCCACCATCGACGCGCTCGGTCCGGAGTTCGACGTCCGCCACGTCGATGGCACCGACCGCCCGGCGCTGCTCGCCGCTCTCGCCGACGCGAGTGCCGTGCTGGTGCGCTCGGCTACGCAGATCGACGCCGAGGCCCTCGCGGCAGCGCCCGTGCTGAAGGTCGTGGCGCGGGCCGGTGTCGGGCTCGACAACGTCGACATCAAGGCGGCCACCACGGCCGGTGTCATGGTCGTCAACGCGCCGACCTCGAACATCGTGTCGGCTGCGGAATTGACCGTGGGGCACATCCTGAGCCTCGCCCGCAACATCCCGGCGGCGCATGCGTCGCTCGCCGAGGGACAGTGGAAGCGCAGCAGCTTCACGGGCACCGAGCTATATGAGAAGACCGTCGGCATCATCGGGCTCGGACGCATCGGCGCCCTGATCGCCGCCCGCCTGCAGGCGTTCGACATGCGCGTCGTCGCTTACGACCCGTATGTCACACCCGCGCGCGCCCAGCAGCTGCACGTCGAGCTGCTGTCGTTGGAAGAGCTGCTGCGCACGAGCGACTTCATCACGATCCACATGCCGAAGACGCCCGAGACGACGGGCATGATCGGCGATGCCGAGCTCGCCATGATGAAGGAAACGGCGTACGTCGTAAACGTCGCCCGCGGTGGCCTGATCGACGAGGACGCCCTGTTCCGGGCTCTCTCGGCCGGTACCATCGCCGGCGCGGGTCTCGACGTCTTCGTCGAAGAGCCCCCGAAGAACTCGCCGCTCCTCGCCCTGGCGAACGTGGTCGTCACGCCGCACCTGGGCGCCTCCACGGATGAGGCGCAAGAGAAGGCCGGCGTATCGGTCGCGCGCTCGGTCAAGCTCGCCCTCGAGGGAGACCTCGTTCCGGATGCGGTCAACGTGGCCGGCGGCGTGATTGATCCGTTCGTCCGGCCCGGTATCGCGCTCGTAGAAAAGCTCGGTCAGGTCTTCAGCGGCATGTCGCACGCGGCGCTCACGAACCTCGACATCGAGGTGCGGGGCGAACTCGCGGCCTACGACGTGAGCGTCTACAAGCTCGCGGCGCTGAAGGGGATCTTCACGAGCATCGTCAGCGAGAACGTGTCGTACGTCAACGCGCCCCTGTTCGCCGAGCAGCGAGGGATCGAGACCCGCCTGATCGTCGACCCGGTCAGCGAGGACTATCGCAACATCACGACCCTCCGCGGAACGCTCGCGGACGGCACCGTGCTGGCGGTGTCGGGCACCCTCTCGGGCACACGCATGGTCGAGAAGATCGTCGGGTTCAACGACTACGAGATCGAGGTGCCGATCGCTCAGCACCACATCGTCATGCTGTACACCGATCGCCCCGGGATCGTCGCGATCTACGGTCAGAAGTTCGGTGATGCCGGCATCAACATCGCGGGGCTCCAGGTGGCGCGCAGCCAGCGCGGAGCGCAGCTGTCGGTGCTGACGGTCGACTCGCGCGTGCCCGAGGAGCTGCTCGACGAGGTGCGCGAGGCGATTCAGGCCGACCTGCTGGTGCAGCTGGAGATCACCGAGGCCTGAGTGCGTCGGGAACGGCGAGGGTGGGCGGGCTCAGGCGCGGGCGGAGGCCTCGACCAGGGCGATCAGCGCGTCCATCTCGGAGCCGCGGGGGACCGGACCCGGGATGTTGCCACCCTCGAGCGCATTGTTGAAGTAGAGGCCGTCGCTCACGAGCATCACGAGGTCGAGGGATGCCGCGTTATGGGTATGCGGACGTAGCGCGTCGCCCCACCGCTCCCGGATGCGGCGCAGCGCCGCGCTGGCGGACGCGTTGCCTCCCTGCGCGAGACGCGACGTGGAGAGGATGGCCCGGTCGAGGGGATCGTTCTCCATCACGGACGTGCGGAGGAAGTAGGCGATCGGCCCTTCGGTGGCGCTCGTCATGGCCTCGATATCCGCGTCCACCAGTGCGTCTAGCCGCTCGATGACGCCCGCCTCGAGGGCGTCCTTCGACGCGAAGTGGTAGAGAAGTCCGCCCTTCGAGACCCCGGCCGCTTTTGCCGTGGCGTCCATCGTCGCTGCTCGCTCGCCTTCGCCGATGAGCAGCGATTCGTAGGCGTCGAGCACGATTTCGCGGGCGTGAGGGGGTCGGCTCATGCGCTCGATCGTACCCAGTGATTGCCCAGCCAAAATTTGTCCACGTCTGTTACTGTACCGGCTAGACGGTTTACTTACGGAACGGAAAATGGCTACACAATTCGCGGCGTCACGGCACGCCGACACGACCCCGCTGGCGATGAGCGGAAAAGCGGGGCCCCGCGCGTGGACGGCCCTCGCGGTGCTCATGCTGCCCGTGCTGCTCGTCTCGGTCGACAACACGGTGCTGAGCTTCGCGCTGCCTCAGATCGCCTTGCATCTCGAGCCGACGAGCGCTCAGCAGCTCTGGATCGTGGATGCCTACCCGCTCGTCCTCGCGGGCCTGCTCGTCACGATGGGTTCGCTCGGTGATCGATTCGGTCGCCGTCGAATGCTGCTGATCGGCGCATCCGGATTCGGTGTTCTCTCGATCGCCGCAGCCTTCGCGCCGTCCGCCGAACTGCTGATCGCGGCCCGCGTCGGCCTCGGCTTCTTCGGCGCCATGCTCATGCCCGCGACGCTGTCGTTGCTGCGTACGATCTTCCGCGACCGCGAACAGCGCCGCCTGGCCATCGCGATCTGGGCGGCCGGCTTCAGCGCCGGGATGGCGCTGGGCCCGATCGTCGGAGGGTTCCTGCTCGAGCACTTCGCCTGGGGCTCCGTGTTCCTGCTCGCCGTGCCCGTGCTGCTGCCGTTGCTCGTGCTCGCGCCGATTCTCGTGCCCGAGAGCCGCGACCCGCACCCGGGCCGTATCGACCTCCTGAGCATCCTCCTGTCGCTCGGCGCCATGGTGCCGTTCGTCGCCGCGATCAAGTCCCTGGCCGTCGAAGGCTTCGCGGGACCCGCGCTGCCGCTGGCGGGCGTCGGCCTGTTGCTCGCGGTGCTGTTCGTCCGCCGTCAGCTGCGGCTCGAAACGCCGCTGCTCGACATGTCGCTGTTCCGTCGCGGTGCGTTCAGCGGTGCCATCCTCGTCAACCTGCTGAGCGTGATCGGCCTGGTCGGCTTCCTGTACTTCGTCGCCCAACACCTGCAGCTGGTCCTGGGGCTCAGCCCGATGGACGCGGGCATCGCCCTGCTTCCCGGCCTGGTGGTCATGGTGATCGCGGGCCTCGGCGTCGTGCCGCTCGCCCGCCGTCTCGCCCCGCGGGTTCTGGTTCCCGCGGCCCTCGGGCTCTCGGTGCTCGGTTACCTCCTCGTCGCCCTCACCGCGGGTGACGGGTCGCTTGCCATGCTCACCGTGGCGTTCATGTCGCTCGGCGCCGGCATCGGCATGGCCGAAACGGTCTCGAACGAACTGATCCTGTGGAACGCTCCGCCGGCCAAGGCGGGTGCGGCGTCTGCCGTGTCCGAGACGGCCTACGAGCTCGGAGCGGTGCTCGGCACGGCGATCATGGGAGGCATCCTCACGGCGTACTACCGTGCCAACCTGTTGCTGCCTCCGGGCCTCACCCAGGACGCGGCGGATGCTTCGCGCGAAACGCTCGCGGGCGCCATGGCGTCGGCCGAGGGGCTACCCGCGCCGATCGCCGACGGCCTGCGTGCCGCTGCGGCTCACGCCTTCGATGGGGGTGTTGTCATCACTTCGCTGATCGGTGCGCTGCTGATCGTGATCGCCGCGGTGATCGCGGCCACTACCCTGGGAGCATCCCGACCCACCGCACCCCAGGAGCATTTGAGCAATGACGCGCGTCGTGAAGCTGGCACTCATACCCGGTGACGGGATCGGACCCGAGGTCGTCGGCGAGGCCGAGAAGGTCCTCGACGCGGCCGTCGCGGGAACGGATGTCTCGTTCGAGAAGACGCACTTCTCGCTCGGCGCCGCGCGGTTCCTCGAGACCGGTGACACCCTGACCGACGACGATCTGGCCAGCATCGCGGCGCACGACGCGATCCTGCTGGGTGCCGTCGGGGGAGTGCCGGGCGACTCGCGCCTGAAGAACGCGAATATCGAGCGCGGCCTGCTGCTGAAGCTCCGGTTCGAACTCGACCACTACGTCAACCTGCGTCCGTCCAAGCTCTACCCGAGCGTCCCCGGACCGCTCGCGGATACCGGCGCCGTCGACTTCGTCGTCGTGCGCGAGGGCACCGAGGGCCCCTACGTCGGTAACGGCGGGTCGCTCCGCACGGGCACCCCGCACGAGGTCGCGACCGAGGTGTCTGTCAACACCGCGTTCGGTATCGAGCGGGTCGTCCGGTACGCGTTCGACCTGGCCGAGAAGCGGTCGAAGAAGGTCACCTGGGTGCACAAGACGAATGTGCTCGTATACGCCGGGTCGATTTGGCAGCGCGTGGTGGCGGCGGTTGCGGCGGAGCATCCGGATGTCGCCGTAGACTACCTGCACGTCGATGCGGCAACGATCTTCCTGGTCACAAACCCGTCCCGCTTCGACGTGATCGTCACCGACAACCTGTTCGGCGACATTTTGACCGATCTGGCCGGAGCGATCACCGGTGGCATCGGTCTCGCCGCCTCCGGGAACATCAACCCGGATGGCGCATTCCCGTCGATGTTCGAGCCCGTCCACGGATCGGCGCCAGACATCGCGGGGCAGCAGAAGGCCGACCCGACGGCGGCGATCCTCTCCGTTGCTCTGCTGCTCGATCACCTCGGACTCACCGAGCAGGCCGCCCGCGTCACCCGCGCGGTCGAGGCCGACATCGCGGGCCGCGACGGCGGATTCCGCACCACGAGCGCCGTCGGCGACGCGATCACGGCTCGGCTGTAATCAGAATGCGCCCGCTGTAGCCTGAGATATTCAGGGTTTCGGGACGCGCCGCCCCACCTTCGACCGGCAGGACTGACATGACTCTTCTCGACAACGCCAACACGGGCAACGACCCCGACGCGGGCCTCGCGCCGCTCCCGTTCCTCGTTTCGCGTAATCTCCGAGCCAAGAGCGCCGACCAGCGCGCCGAGATCCTCACGGACCCCGGCTTCGGTGTGCACTTCACCGACCACATGGTCGACGTCTGCTGGTCGGTCGGCGGAGGTTGGCACCGCCCGCGCGTGCAGCCCTACGGACCCATCAGCCTCGACCCCGCCGCATCCGTGCTGCACTACGGGCAAGAGATCTTCGAGGGCATCAAGGCCTATCGGCACGCGGATGGCTCGATCCACACGTTCCGACCCGACCAGAACGGTCGTCGGCTGCAGCGTTCCGCGCGGCGCCTGGCGCTGCCCGAGCTGCCCGTGTCGTACTTCATCCAGTCGCTGCGCGAACTGATCGCGGTCGACGGTGCGTGGGTTCCGGATGCCCCGGACCAGAGCCTGTACCTGCGCCCTTTCATGTTCGCCAAGGAGGCATTCCTCGGTGTGCGTCCCGCCAACAAGGTCAACTACTACGTCATCGCCTCGCCCGCGGGGGCGTACTTCCCGGGTGGGGTGAAGCCCGTCACGATCTGGCTCTCGGAGGACTACGCGCGCGCGGGCAAGGGCGGTACCGGAGCGGCCAAGACCGGCGGCAACTACGCCGCGAGCCTGTTGCCCCAGGCCGAGGCGTACGAGAACGGCTGCGACCAGGTCGTCTTCCTCGATCAGGACGGCAACGTCGAAGAGCTCGGCGGCATGAATGTCGTGTTCGTCTACAAGGACGGCACCGTTGTCACGCCGATGTCGGACTCGATCCTCGAGGGCATCACACGCGACTCGATCCTGCAGCTCGCCGAAGACCGGGGGCACAAGGTCGTCGGCCGGTCGGTTTCGCTCGCCGAATGGCGTGAGGGTGTGGCATCCGGCGACATCGTCGAGGTGTTCGCCTGCGGCACGGCCGCCGTCATCACACCGATCGGTGGCCTCAAGGGGCGCAACTTCTTCGACGAGCAGCCCGCGGGATCGCTCGCGCTATCGCTCCGCAAAGAGCTGACCGACATCCAGTACGGCCGTCGTGAAGACCGCCACGGCTGGATGCTGCGCCTCGACGCCTGATTCGGTTGGCGTCGTTTCGTCTCGCTGTGCTCGCTCAACGACCGAGGCTCGCTCCCGGTCGTTGAGCGACGAGCGGAGCGAGGAGACGAAACGACGAACCTGTAAACCGTCGCCAGTAGGCTGAACCGGTGAAGATCGTACGTTTCAGCCACGAAGAAACCATCCGCTACGGCATCGTCGACGGGACCGATCTGGTCGTGCTCGAGGGCGACCCCATGTTCGCCGGCTTCGGCACGACGGGGGAGCGCGTGGCGCTCGGCGAGGTGTCGCTGCTCGCCCCGGTCATCCCGCGGTCCAAGGTCGTGTGCGTCGGCAAGAACTACCACGACCACGCCGCCGAGATGGGCGGCGAAGCACCCGCAGAGCCTCTGCTGTTCCTCAAGCCCAACACCTCGGTGATCGGCCCCGGCGACTCCATCGTCCGCCCGCCGCAGTCGAGCCGGACGGATTTCGAGGGCGAGCTCGCCGTCGTGATCGGTCGGATCGCCAAGAATGTGCCCGCGGCATCCGCTCTCGACTATGTCTTCGGTTACACGCTCGGCAACGACGTCACCGCCCGCGACCTGCAGAAGAGCGACGGGCAGTGGGCGCGAGCCAAGGGGTTCGACACGTTCTGCCCGCTCGGACCGGCCATCGAGACGGACTTCGACTCCGCAGCAGCGACCCTGCAGACGCGCGTGAACGGCGAGGTCAAGCAGAGCGCCCCGCTGACCGACATGATCCACTCGGTCGCCGACATCATCGCCTACGCTTCGGCCGTCTTCACGCTGTTGCCCGGCGACGTGATTCTGACAGGCACACCGGCCGGTATCGGTCCGGTCGTCGCCGGTGACGTCGTCGAGGTCGAGATCTCGGGCCTCGGCGTGCTGCGCAACCCCGTGCGCGACGCGTAGGACGAGCGGATGTCTGAGCCCGTTGCCGCGGCGCCACCCACCGACATCGCGGCGGTCCAGCGCCGCACCGTGCTCGTGCTCGCGTCGGGGCAGGTGCTCGGCGGGCTCGCCCTCGGTGCCACGATCTCGCTCGGCGCGCTGCTCGCGGCCGACGTGTCGGGCGACGATTCGCTCTCGGGCCTGGCGACCGCGTCGCTGACGCTCGGGTCGGCCGCGCTCGCGGTGCCCTTGGCCGCGCTCGCTCGTCGGCGGGGACGGCGGATCTCGCTCGCCTCGGGCATGGTGATCGCGCTCGCGGGCGTCGCGGTCGTGATCACGGCGGCGGCGCTGCGGTCTTTCCCGCTGCTGCTGGTCGGCTTCGTGCTGATCGGGTCGGGAACCGCGGCGAACCTGCAGTCACGCTTCGCGGCCGCGGATCTGGCGACGGATGCCACCCGAGGGCGAGACCTCTCGCTCGTCGTCTGGGCGACGACGATCGGCGCGGTGCTCGGCCCGAACCTCGTGGGCCCGGGTGAGGCGCTCGGCGGGGCGCTCGGCATGCCGACGCTGACGGGGCCCTACGTCTTCACGATCGGCGCGCAGCTGCTCGCGATCGTGCTCTATCTGCTGGCGCTCCGGCCGGACCCGCTCCTGCTCGCCGCGCGGCTCCGGGACGCCCTGACCGACGATGCGCGCACCCGGGCCGTGATGCATCCGGATCGGCCCACGTTGGCCCGCTTCGCGATTTTCGCGGTTGCCGCAAGCCACGGGGTGATGGTTGCGGTCATGGCCATGACGCCCGTGCATCTGTTGCACCACGGGGCGAGTCTGTCGGTGATCGGCCTGACGATCAGCCTGCACATCGCCGGGATGTACGCGCTGAGCCCCGTGTTCGGAATCCTCGCCGACCGGGTCGGGCGCCTGCAGACGATCGCGATCGGGCAGGCGCTGCTGCTCGCGTCGCTGCTGACGGCATGGCTGTGGTCCGAGGTGTCGGGTGCGGTCACCGTGTCGCTGATTCTGCTGGGAATCGGATGGAGCGCTGCGACAGTTGCCGGATCGGCGCTGCTGACCGAGGCGACGGCCGAGCCCCTGCGCACGCGGCGCCAGGGACGCAGCGACCTGGCGATGAACCTCGTCGGTGCTGCCGGCGCGATCGGCGCGGGCTTCGTGCTCGCGTGGATCGGCTACGGCGGGCTCGCGTTCGTCTCGATCGTCGCCGTCGTGGCGGTCGTCGCTGGCCTCGGTCTGATGTGGCGACGGGGCCGCGTGGCCTGAGGCATCCGCGTTCCGTGCCCGCTGCAGCGCGTTCATAATTCAGTCTCGACGACTTGTCGGCCGAGGCACTTCCGCAGAATCCCGCCACACTCCGCATCGGGGCCACACGCACAGACTGAATACGGCACACCGTGGACCCCGTGATCCGAGGCGAGGGGCGTGAGGAGTCGCGGATGCCCGGGTGCGAGCACCGCGCGGACGGCCCCCCGGTAGGCTGAGGTCGCCATGTCTGAAGCCCCCGCATCCGTTTCCCCCGCCAGCGCCTACTCCACCACGACCGCGACGGGACCGGACGTGCGTGTGCGCTTCTGCCCCTCGCCGACGGGGCTTCCGCACGTCGGTCTCGTGCGCACCGCCCTGTTCAACTGGGGGTACGCGCGCCATCACGGCGGCAAGATGATCTTTCGCATCGAAGACACGGATGCCGCGCGCGACAGCGAAGAGAGCTACGCACAGCTGCTCGATGCGCTGCGGTGGCTGAAGATCGACTGGGACGAGGGCGTCGAGGTCGGGGGACCGCACGCGCCCTACCGGCAGTCCCAGCGGCACGAGATCTACCGCGACGTGCTCGACAAGCTCATCGCCGCGGGCGCCGTGTACGAGAGTTTCTCGAACGCCGAAGAGATCGACGCGCGCAACGCGGCCAACGGCCGGGCGAAGCAGCTCGGCTACGACAACTACGACCGCACCCTGACGGATGAGCAGAAGGCCGCGTTCCGTGCCGAGGGCCGCGAGCCCGCTTGGCGCCTGCGCGTGCCCGACGAAGATGTCACGTACGAGGATCTGATCCGCGGTGAGGTGACCTTCCCGGCCGGATCCTTCCCGGACTTCGTGATCGTCCGGGCCGGTGGTATCCCGCTGTACACGTTCGTCAACCCGGTCGACGACGCGCTCATGGGTATCACCCACGTGCTGCGCGGCGAAGACCTGATGCCCTCCACAGCCCGGCAGCTGTCGCTGTACCGTGCTCTGATCGACGCGGGGGTCACGACGTTCATCCCGCGCTTCGGCCACATGCCCCTCGTGCTCGGCGACGGCAACAAGAAGCTCTCGAAGCGCGACCCCCGCGCCGACCTGTTTCTCCAGCGTGAGAAGGGCTTCATCCCCGAGGGGTTGCTGAACTATCTCTCGCTGCTCGGCTGGTCGCTCTCGCACGATCGCGACATCTTCTCGCTCGACGAGTTCGTCGCCGCGTTCGACATCGTCAACGTCAATCCGAACCCGGCTCGCTTCGATCAGAAGAAGGCCGAGTCGATCAACGGCGACCACATCCGGATGCTGGAGCCCGCCGATTTCGCGGAGCGCATCCTGCCGTACCTGGCGTCCGCGGGACTGATCTCGACACCGCCAACCACCCGCGAGCGGGAGCTGATCGACGCATCCGCTCCTCTCGTGCAGGAGCGCATTCCGTTGCTCGGCGATGTGCCCGGGATGCTGGGCTTCTTGTTCGTCGACGAGGTCGCGTACGACGATGATGCGCTCGCGGGGCTGCCCGAGAACGCGGCCGAGGTGCTCGTAGCTTCGGTCGGTGCGCTCGAGCTGGTGCCCGAGAGCGAGTTCCGGGCCGCCGCGATCAAGGAGGCGCTCGATTCGGCGCTCGTCGAGGGACTGGGGCTGAAGCCCCGTATCGCGTTCGGGCCGCCGCGCGTCGCGATCTCGGGGCGCCGCGTGTCGCCGCCCCTGTTCGAGTCGATGGAGCTGCTCGGCAAGGCCGAGTCACTCAAGCGGCTCGCCGCGCTCGTCGCACACCGCTCGAACTAGGTGGGCATGCGGGGGTGGTTTGGAAGGGCCCTCGCGGTCGTCTAGACTAGGTCGTCGGCACGGTTTCGATCGTGACCGGTGGGGTATGGTGTAATTGGCAACACGGCGGTTTCTGGTTCCGTTGTTCTTGGTTCGAGTCCAGGTACCCCAGCAAGTAAGTCTCTCGATTTCGGGGGTCTTTCGTGTTGCACGCCGATGCCGGCCGAAGGTCAGGGACGTGTTCGCTCCGAGCCGAGCACCGCGTCGAGCAAGCGCTCCGCGTCGCCCGGCTGGATGGGCTCGCGGCTGAGCGCGCGGAGCAGCACGGCGCCGATCAGCGCCTCGGCGAGCTGCTCGACCGGCGCACCCTCGGGCAGGTTCGGCATCGTGCCGATGGAGCGCAAGAGGCGCCCCGAGACGGACTCGGATCCCGACAGGCTGTCGCGTAGGCGGCGTCCCACTTCGGCGTACTCTGCCGCCGCCGCAATCAGCGAGCGCAGGATGCACTCACCCTGAGGAGTCTCAAGGAGCGTGAAGATCTCGTTCAACCACACGGTCAGGTCGCGGCGGATGTCTCCGGTATCCGGCAATTGGAGCTGGCCCGCGAGTAGCTTGCCCTCGAGCAGGCACTCCGCGATCACGGCGCCCTTCGACGGCCACCAGCGGTAGATGGTCTGCTTGCCGACGCCCGCGGTGGCGGCGATGCCCTCCATCGTCAGATGGTCATAGCCTCGCTCGGCCAGAAGCAGGGTCGCAGCGTCGAGGATCGCTTGTCGCGCGGCCTCGCTGCGCACGGGCCCGCTGCGGGGGAGCGTCATGACGGTGACCCTTCGATGAACGGACAGATCAGACGAGACGGTGCGTGTTATCTTATCCAAGCTGATCGACGTGGAGCCAGCCTCCTCGTTCGGAGGCGCCTCTTCACGGATACGAGGGAGAGTCGTGGCTGAACTGCTGCATCGTCTGGGATCGTTCGCGGCGCGCCGCGCGTGGACCGTCATCGTCGGGTGGCTGGTCATCCTCGGCCTCGCGGGCGGTGGGTTCGCGCTCGGCTTCGCTGGACTCAGTTCGAGCTTCGACATCCCCGGCACGGCTTCCGGCGACGTCGTCGACGAGTTGCAGGAGCAGCTTCCTGATTTCAGTGGGGCGTCCGGAATCGTGGTGTTCCACACCGAGGATGGCTCGGCGCTGAGCGACGAGCAGCGCGCAGACATCGCGGCGCTGGCGAAGTCGGCGCGCGACCTGCCCGACGTCTCGGACGTGATCGATCCGTTCGCGACCGAGCAACAGATCGCGGACCAGAAGCAGCAGCTCGAGGAAGGGCGCGACCAGATCGCGGACGCCCGCGCCCAGGCCGAGGCGGGCCAGGCCCAGCTCGACGCGGGGCAGGCGCAGCTCGACGCGGGGCAGGCGCAGCTCGACGCCGCGAAGGCTCGACTCGACGCGCGGGGACTGCCGGCCACCGCACTGGAAGCGCAGCAGACCGCACTCGACGCACAGCAGGCGGCTCTCGACGATCAGCGCCAACAGCTGACGGATGGCCTGACCACGATCGACGCGAACGAGACCAAGATCGAACGCGGCGCCGAGCTGCTCTCGTTTGCCGACGGCATCCGCGTCGTCTCGGAAGATGGCGCAACGGCGCTGGTCAACGTGCAGTTCTCGGAGCCGCGACTCGAACTCGCGCAGAGTTCGAAAGACGCCGTTGTCGAGCACTTCGAGTCCGACTCGATCGAGGGCGTCGAGGTGGCGTTCTCGACCGATATCTCACAGGGCGTTCCCGAGATCCTCGGGGTGGGTGAGGCTGTCGGCGTGGCCGTCGCCGCGATCGTCCTCGTCGTCGTGCTCGGTTCGCTCCTCGCGGCCGCGTTCCCGATCGTCACCGCAGTCGTGGGCGTCGCGATCGGTGCGATGGCGACGCTCGCCTTCTCGGGCGTCGTGCAGATGGCATCCGTGACCTCGATCCTCGGTGTGATGCTCGGTCTCGCCGTCGGAATCGACTACTCGCTCTTCATCATCTATCGGCACCGACGGCAGCTGCTCGCGGGAGCGGACGTGCACGAGTCGATCGGCCTCGCCAACGGCACCGCCGGCAACGCGGTCGTCTTCGCGGGGGCGACGGTCATCGTCGCGCTCCTGGCGCTCAACATCACCGGCGTTCCGTTCCTCGGGGTGATGGGCACCGCGGGCGCGGTCAGTGTCGCCGTCGCGGTGCTGATCGCTGTGTCGCTCACGCCCGCGCTGCTCGGGCTGGCCAAGTACCGCATCCTGAGTCGGCGAGCGATCGCGCGTGCGCGCGCGGCGGGTTCGGATGCCGCCGCCCGACCGAACGCATCCGTCCGTCCCATGTCGACTCTGCGTGCCGTGCTGACCGTCGTTGTGGCAACCGTGGCGCTGCTGGTCGTGGCGATCCCCGCCCTGTCGATGCGTCTGGGCCTGCCTGATGGCGGGTCGGAGGCGGCGGATTCTTCCGCGTACCGCGCCTTCACCCTGACGGACGAGGCGTTCGGTGCCGGAGCCAACGGCCCGCTGCTCGTTACGGCGGCGCTTCGGGCGGGCCTCGACGATGACGGCGCGCTCGACGCCCAGCTGAGCGTCGCCCGCGAACTCGCGGCGCAGGACGATGTGGTCTCGGTGGCCCCGGTCGCCATCTCGGACGACAATCGTCTCGCCGCGTTCCAGCTGGTGCCGTCCGAGGGGCCGAACAGCACCTCGACCGAGGCGCTCGTGCGAGACCTGCGCGACCTGCCACCGGTCGACGGCGACATCACCCTCGGCGTCGCGGGCCAGGCGGCCATCAACATCGACATCTCGGAGGGGCTCGCTGATGTGCTGCCGCTCTACCTGGTGGTCGTGGTCGGGCTGTCGTTCCTCATCATGATGATGGTGTTCCGATCGCTGCTCGTGCCGCTCATCGCGACCGCAGGGTTCGTCCTATCGCTGTTCGCGACATACGGGGCCGTCACCGCGGTGTTCCAGTGGGGCTGGCTCGGCGAGCTGCTCGGGGTGCACAACCCCGGGCCGATCCTGAGCTTCCTGCCCGTGATCCTCGTCGGCATTCTCTTCGGCCTCGCGATGGACTACCAACTCTTCCTCGCATCGGGCATGCGCGAGGCGTGGGCGCACGGAGCCCCGGCGCGACTCGCGGTGGCGCAGGGTTTCCGGGCCGGGCGCACCGTCGTGACGGCCGCCGCGCTGATCATGGTCGCGGTGTTCTCGGGCTTCATCACCTCCGAGTCGGTCATCATCAAGTCAATGGGTCTCGGCCTGGCCCTCGGTGTGCTGTTCGACGCGTTCGTCGTGAGGATGCTGCTGATGCCCGCGCTCATGCACCTGCTCGGCCGGTCGGCCTGGTGGTTGCCGCGCTGGCTCGATCGCATCGTGCCGAACGTGGATGTGGAGGGCTCGGCTCTCGAGCGCAGGCATCCGGTGCATCACGCGGGCGTCGCCGGTCGCTGAGCACGCTGCCCTGCGACTTCTCGGCCTTGAGGGTCTGCTCCGCCGAGCGCAGCGCGCGCTGCGCTGCTTCTTGCTCCGACGCGAGCTGTTCGCGGTACGCGCTGTAGGGCCCGCCGTAGACCGACAGAGAACCGGCGCGGAGCTCAGCGGTGCTGTCCATGAGCTCGAGCAGCGCGACGTCGTGGCTGACGACGATGAGGGTGCCGCGCCATCCGCGCACCAACTCGTAGGCCCGCTCGCGTGCGTCCGTGTCGAGGTTGTTGGTGGGTTCGTCGAGCAGCGCTATGTCGGCGCGGCGCAGAGATACACCGACGAGCGCGGCGACCGACCGAGCCTCGACATCCCAGTCGTCACCGACCAGATCGAACAGGTCTTGTTCGATCGTGCCGTCCTCGATCGCGCGAATGGCCGAGGATGTCTCGCACGCCCAGCAGGTCGGCGACGGTGTTGTGCGGACGGAGCGTCACGTTCTGCGCCAGGTAGTCGACGACACGGTTCGTCGTCACGCTGCCGCTCGTCGGGGTGAGGTCACCCGCGATGGCGCGCAGCAGGGTCGACTTGCCGACACCGTTCAGGCCGATCAGGCCCGTGCGGCCGCGGTCGAAGGCGCCCGCGACATGATCGAGGGCAGGGGAGCCGTCCGGCCAGGCAAAAGTGAGGTCGTGAAGCACGACAGAAGGACGAAAAGCGGGCATGCGAATCTCCGGTTTGTGTCAGGGGGTGCTGACACGAGAGACGCAAGAGGGTGCGCGAGTCGGTCAGCGATGTACGCCGGAACCGAAGCCCGCCATGACCCATCCTTCGATTCGCTCCCTCTCACACGCGGCCGGAGTGCCGCAGGAGCGCGGCAGCAAGTTTGCCACACGAGCCGCGGCCGGTCACGCCTTCACGAACGGTCCCGACATGCCGCGCGGCATCGAACTACACGGCGTGTCGCGTCCGCTCGCGAACGCGTGACCCGCGAGCGGGCGCGCAACGGGCGAGGTAGGCCGACGAGCTGCTACTCGCGATAACAGCGCCGTCAACCCCCTCGCGTGAGCCCACACCCAGGGCGAAGATGAGCACATGAACTCTCAGGACGACAAGGACGACAAGATCGACGGTCCGATCGGTAAGCCCAGCCAGGCCGAGGGCGGTGAGCCCGGACCTGCGTCACAGGCCGCCGAACCACTGCCCGGCGAGGGACACCCCTCGCCGGCCGACGGTGGAGAGCCCGACGCGTGACTCTCGCTACATCGCGGCGCCGGTGTAGGAGTACTTGACGAAGACCTCCGACGCGATGCCGGCTTCGTCGAGCACGCCCTGCACGGCGGTCAGCATGTACCTCGAGTCCCACCCCATGTACAGGAACGTCGACTCGTCGAGCGCATCCCACTGTCCGTTCCAGGCCTGTTCGGGGTAGAGCGGCCCACCGCGGCGGGCGCTGAAGGCGACGACGTGCTCGCGGCCGTCGGCCCAGAGGCGCTTGAAAATGCGGTTGAAGAGGTACTTGATGTCGTAGACCTCCCAGTGCTCGCCGCGGTACTCGACGTACTCGAATTCGCGCTCCCACCCGCGTGGCCAGCCGCGTCGGCGCACGGCATCGAGGATCGGCGTCAGCCCGTCGTCGTCGATCGCGATGACCTGCGGCCGCGCCCAGATCTCGACGAACGCCTCGGTCAGTGCTGCGGTACGCGCGGTGATCGCTGCGGTGCCCCAGGCATCCGTTCCCATGATCGCGGTCGTGAGAGTCACCCGGCTCTGCGGATACAGCGCGTCCCGCTTCTCGGGGAAGGATGCGTCGAACCCGCGCTCGGCGAGCGGCGTCTCGACGAGCGTGAGGTTGCCGAGGGTCGGGGCGAGGGCGCGGTGACTGTTCTGCTCGTCTTCGCTGTAGTCGGCCCAGGTGCGTTCGCCGTCGCCCGTCCAGGTGTCGGCGGGCGCGAGGGGGAAGACGTGCTCGAGCTCCAGTCCGTCGTGGCTCTCGACACCCGCGAGGCGCCCCAGTACGTAGGCGGCGTGGGGGAGAGCGCCGTACTTGAGCTCGACGCGGACGCGCTCGTTCGACGGCATGATCCGCGCGATCGCCCGGACCAACGCATCCGGTCCGTCCTCTCGAGCGCGGCAGAGGCGGGCGACCAGCCGGTCGTTCGACAAGCCAGAGACCGTGCGGCGCAGCAGGAGCGACTGGATGTTCTCGAGCGTCGCGATCAGTTCGGCACGTTCGATCACCCCGAGCGCATAGTCGCGGTAGGCGCGCATGACCAGCGGATATATGGCGCGGCCGAAGGTGTTGACATAGCCCAGTTGGCGGCTGATTTCGGCGTCCGGCTCCTGCGACGGATCGAGCAGGATGCGGTAGATGTCGGAGTAGTCGCGCCACTCGGCCGCATTCGCTCGCAGCGTGTCGAGATCGAGGCGCGGGAAGCGCTGACGGAAGGCGTCGTAGACGCTGCGTTCGCCCGCTACGGCGACTTCGCGGCCGGTCGTCATGACGAGGAAGTGGCGCCAGAAACTCGCGATCGCCTCGCCCGTGTTGCGCTCGATCGGCACCCAGTAGGCGTCTTCTATCTCACTCTGCTCGGCGTGCGAGAGGCCCATCAGCACGTAGTTGTGGATCAGCTCGTGGTCGCGCAGGGGCTCGCCCGTGGAGTTCAGGCTCTCGAAGATCTGCTGGGCGTTCGCGCCCGACCCGAGCGTGATCGCGACATGCTCGAGCTTCTGCAGCCCACGCCAGATGCGGGGCACTTCGTCCAGCCGGACCTGGCTGCGGAAGAACGCGTAGTTGTCGTCGAATCTCGACTCGCGGTAGGCGTCTTCTGGCTCGCGCTGCTCGCCTCGCCGGTCGAGCACGACGCTCTCGAACACGCGGGCCCACGCCCGGTGCGGGCGGAGCTTCGTGTGATCGGGGTCGTCTGCCCGCACGAGCACCCGTTCTAGTTCGGCGGCGAGCTCGGGGTCGTCGTCCTGCACGGTGTGGTGGAGGGCCGCGACGAGCAGCATGAGCGTGGTGATGCGCTGTTGCCCATCGATCAGCACGAGCTCACCGGGGGCGGTCGAGGCATCCGTGTCCGCGCTCACGGTCGAGAGGATCGACCCAATGAAGTGCATGTTGCGGTCGTCGAGGTCTGCGACCGCACGGATGTCGCCGAGCAACTGTTCGCACCCGCCGATGTCCCAGCGGTACTGGCGCTGATAGACGGGGACGACGATCGCGGTCTCGGGTGCCGAGAGCCAGGCGACCGTGTTGACCGCGACGGCGTCGACGTTGGTGGCACTGCCCATGGTGTCGCTCAGCCCCTCGCAATACGTCGGAATCGCCGGGGTCGCCCCGCGCGGGCTCCAGTCTAGGCATCCGTCCTTCGCGCGCCCTCGCCCACTCGCCGCCCCGTGCCCCTCGCGGCCCTGGGCCCGCTCACCTGACGCAATGTGTCGGCTGACGGATGCCCGAGGCGACACTTTGCGTCGGGCGAGCCGCTCGGCTGTCACACATCGACCGTGCGACGCGTGCGGAAGGTCGATGTGCGACAGCGGAGCGGATCCGGGAGTGGATCCGGGGCGGGGTTATTCACGGCGGGGGTCAGGGGCGCGAAAAGGGCGCGGAGGTAGGCTTACCTAAGTTGGGCCTGTTAAAACGTGCTGGCCCTCTGACGAAAGGCATGTCACCTCATGGGTTACATCAAATCCGCCGCGCTCGAAGAGACCGGCTATGTCGTGCTCGACTCCTACAACCAGGAGCTCGACCCGAAGGAATGGCTCGACATCGAGTACAACGACTGGAAGTCCTCGGGCGACACGCGCTTCGCGCCGCTCGCCAGCGCTTTCGGTGACATCGAGTGCAACGGCTTCTGGAACCACAAGCCGCCGCGCACCGACAAGGACGGCGTCTGGATCGACTCGCAGATCGAGAAGGCGCCCAACCTCACGCGTCGCGCCATGGAGCCGGGCGCGAACGTCGGCCGCTGCCGCGTGATCGAACTGCAGCCGAACACCTACGCCGACTGCCTCTACAACCTGCACCAGGACGACAACAACCGTCTGAACCCGGATGGCACGGGCTGGGTCGTTCGCGGATTCTTCAACCTCACCGACGACAAGACGAGCTACTTCGTGCTGCGCGACAACCGCACCGACCCCGAGGGTGAGGTGCGTATCGCCCTCCCCGCAGGTGCCCAGCTGATCGTCGACACGCAGCGCCTCTGGCACGCCGCGACCCACCCGGGTACCGAGCCGCGCTACTGCCTGATCACGTCGTGGACGTCGGGCCCCGAGCTCGACGCCTACATCGAGAAGTACAACGGTGTGGCTCACGTTCCGAGCTTCGAGGTTCCGCAGGACGAGCTCGACGCAGGCCAGGCCGAGCAGACCCGCCGCCTCGCAGCGCGTGCCGCGTTCTACGCCGCCAAGGGTCAGGCCGAGAAGGTGGCGATGAGCGAGGCCTGAGCCCCGCGCATCCGCGGGCGTTTCGTCTCGGCCTGCGGCCTCGCTCAACGACCGGGGGTTTGTGCGGCCTCGCTCAACGACCGGGGCCACGCAACCCTCGGTCGTTGAGCGAGCTCAGCGAGTCGAAACGCCCGCCCCCGTTACTCGTAGCGCAGCGACTCGACCGGGTCGGCGTTTGCGGCCCGGGCCGCGGGCAGGGTTCCGGCGAGGAACGCGATTCCCATGACGATCAGGATGACCGTCGCGATCGAGATCGGGTCGAACGCCAGGAGCGTGAGGCCCGGCAGGTCGGCCAGCAACGTGTCTGCGAGCGCCGAGCTGAGCGCCGTGCCGACGAGGATCGCAACCGCGGCCCCGATCGCGCTACCCAGGAAGCCCAGGAACGCGGCCTCGAGGCTGAACAGGCTGAATACGCGGCCCGAGCCCATGCCCATGGCCTTCATCAGCCCGATCTCGCGCGTGCGCTCCTGCACCGACATGTAGAGCGTATTGACGATGCCGAAGCTCGCGGCGAGCAGCGCGATGATGGCGAAGGCGTTCAGCACGAGCACGATTCCGGCGATGATGGCGGAGAACGTGCCGAGCTGATCGGCAACGGTTGTGCCGGTGTATCCCTCAACCTCGAGCCGCTCCTTCAGCGCGTCGATCTCTTCGGTCGTGGCGTCCGGGTCGAACCAGATGCTGGCTTGTGCGAACCGCTCCTGCTCGGCGGCGGGTACCCCGATGTTCTGGAGCTCGACGAGAGCGTCCGTGAGCGCCTGGTTGGGCGTGACCGTCGTCGTCGGACCCGCGAACGCCTGCTCGGCCACGCCGGTTACGGTCGCCTCGACCGTATGCGGCTGGCGTTCGGCATCCGTGATCCCGAACGTCACGGTCTGCCCGATCGCCGACTCCGCATCGTCGAATCCCAGGGGTTCGACCAGCGAGAGGGGGAGGGTGACCTCGGGCGCGTTGGAGGAGTCGTCTGGTTCCGAGCCGGTGGCCAACTGGATGGTTTGGCCCGCCACCAGGCGACCGACGCCCGTTACGTACGGCGTGCCGTCCTCGAACTGCACGTAGTCGGCGTTCACCGAGATCGTCGGCTCGACACGAAGGACCCCATCGATCGCGGCCAGCGCGTCGAGGTCTGTTTGGTCGAGGGCGACGACGGTGCTGCCGGGCGCGGCGGTGGGGCCCGCCGCGATCGCGTCGGGGTTGTATTCGATCGGTCCGCCGCCGGCGGCCACACCCGCGCCAGAGGGCTGCGTGACCGTCATGACATCCGTCGCGCCGATCGAGCTGACGGTGTCGTCGATGTACCGGTTGATGCCGGTGCCGAGCCCGTTGGTGAGCACGAGGGTGAACGCTCCGACGAAGATCGCGAGGATCGTGAGGGTTGTCCGAACCTTCGAGCGGAAGGTCTGCGAGACGGCGGTGGTGATGAGGTCTGAGGTCTTCATGCCGCCACCGCCTCGTCCGCGACGATCAGGCCGTCTCGGATCAGGATGCGGCGGTCACATCGCGCCGCCAGGTCTTCGTCGTGCGTCACGATGATCAGCGTGATGCCGTGCTCACGGTTGAGTCCGAAGAGGATGTCTTCGACGACCGCGCCGGTAGCGGTGTCGAGGTTTCCGGTCGGTTCGTCGGCGAAGATGACACGCGGGTCGTTGACGAGAGCGCGCGCGATGACGGTGCGCTGCTTCTGTCCGCCCGACAGGTCGAGGGCCTTGTTGCGGGCCTTTTCGTCGAGTTCGAGCTGCGCGAGGGTGGCCATGCCGCGGCGTTTGCGCTCGCGACGGCCGACCCCGGCGATCTTCATCGGCAGCATGACGTTATCGAGCACGGTCGTGCCGGACGTCAGGAAGAACTGCTGAAACACGAATCCGAACGTGCGGTTGCGGGTGCGGTTGAGGGTCCGCCCCCGCAGGGAGCGGGTATCGGTGCCCTCGAGGTCGATGCGTCCGCTTGTCGGCTGGTCGAGGAGAGCGAGCAGGTGCATGAGGGTCGATTTGCCCGACCCGCTCTTGCCGACGATCGCGACGCTTTCGCCGGCGCGAATGTCGAGGCTGACACCGCAGAGGGCATCGAAGCGGTTGGCGCCGCGTCCGTAAGACTTGTGGACGTCGGTGACCGAAATCAGCGGGGCGGTCATGTGTGTGCCTTTCGGGTGTATGAAGTCATCTCCCCAGAGTCGCCGGCCACGGTCGGCGGCGCGTCCTGCGAGCGGATGCATCCAGCTACTGCGTTCGCGGTATGGCCCCTGCCACGAGGGGACGACGCGTGCGGCCCGTGCGCGCGCCACACTGGTGTGATGAGGGACGGGGAATACGACGGGCCGTGGGCGATCCCGCATCGCCGCCTGCCCGCGTGGGTCGGTGATCTCATCGCGGCGGCGTTCGTCGTGGTGGCTGCGGTCGTGCCATTTCCGGCTCACGAGTTTCGTCCGCACAGTCCCCTCGTCGTGGTGATCGCACTGCTGCCGGCCGTCCTGCTGCCGCTGCGGCGGCGCTGGCCGCTGGCCGTCCTCGTGGCATGCCTGGGGTGCTACGGCATCGCGGCGCTGCTCGGTACCGTCGCCCCGGGGGTCGTGCTCGCCGCAGCTATCGCCATGTTCGGCGTCGCGAACCGTTCGACCCGGCGACGGGCGCTCATCACGATGGCGGCGGCCGTCCCCGGCATCGTTCTGCTGAGCGCGCTCGCCGCGATCGGAGACGTCTTCGACCCCCGTACCTTCCAGTTCGCCTTCGTGATGGCATTCGCGGCGGCGGCGGGTGACGCGACACGCTCGCGGCGCGAGTACATCAGCGAGATGACGGAGCGGGCTCGGCGCGCCGAGAAGACGCGCGAGGCCGAGGCGCAGCGTCAGATCACCGAAGAGCGCTTGCGCATTGCCCGTGACCTGCACGATGCCGTCGCGCATCAGATCTCGGTCATCAGCCTGAATGCGGGCGTGGCGTCGACGTCGCTCGAGACACGTCCCGAGAAGACGCGCGAGGCGCTCGCGAACATCCGCACCGCATCGCGTAGCGTGCTGGCCGAGATCGGCGATCTGCTCGAGATGCTGCGCGCCGACGAAGGCGGCGAGGACGAGGCATCCGTTCGTCCCCCGCAGCCGGGACTCGAGCGCCTGGACGACCTGGTCGAGCGTTTTCAGCAGACCGGCCTCGATGTGGGGGTGCGGCGAGAGGGCGACCTGACGGTCGTGCCCGCCCCGCTCCAGCGCATCGCGTACCGCGTCGTGCAGGAAGGGCTCACCAATGCGCACAAGCACGGCGCCCTACGCCGCGCGCACGTTCTGCTCGAGGTGGGCCCCGAGGTGTTGGTGGTCGTCGTGACGAACCCCATCCGCGATGACGAGCCCCGGGAATCCGACGCACGAGTCGGGCACGGGCTCACCGGTCTGCGCGAGCGGGTCGCGGCGGTCCGCGGTTCGGTCCAGGCGGGCGCGACACCCGGTGGGTACCGACTCTCGGCAAGCCTGCCCCTCGCGAGACGTCCAGAGGACAGCGCAACATGACAATGGTTCTGGTCGTGGACGACCAGTCGCTCATCCGTTCGGCGGTGCGCGACCTGCTCGAAAACGCCGAAGACATCACGGTCGTGGGGGAGGCGGCCGACGGCGCCGTGGCCATCGCGAGATCGGCCGAGCTACGACCCGACGTGGTGTTGATGGATATTCGGATGCCTCAGGTCGATGGGATCGCGGCGACCGAGGCGATCTGCTCCCACCCGGCGCTCGCGGAGACGCGCGTGCTGATCCTGACGACGTTCGAAGAGGACGAGTACCTGGTCGCGGCCCTGCGGGCCGGAGCGAGCGGATTCATCGGCAAGGGTGCGGAGCCCGACGAGATCGTACGCGCGGTGCGTGCGATCCATGCCGGCGATGCTCTGCTCTCGCCCGCGGCAACGCGCAGCCTGATCACGCGCTACGTGCTCCCGACTCGCGCACCGGCCGTCGGGCTGGTGCCGCCCGAGTTCGCCCACCTGACCGAGCGCGAGCGCGAGGTGCTGTTGCTCGTGGCGCGCGGCCGGTCCAACCAGGACATCGCCGATGAGTTGTTCATCTCGCCCCACACGGCGAAGAGCCACGTCAACCGCATCATGACGAAGCTGTACGCCCACGATCGGGCGCAGCTCGTCATCCTCGCGTACGAGAGCGGCCTGCTGACGCCGGGGACGTGACCGCACGCCGTCCGGGATGGCTCGGGGCGGCACGCGTCCGGGCGGGGAGAGTTCGGGCGCAGCGGGCCCACTCGACATCGGCGCGCCGATAATGGAGACATGACGCCCCAGGCGCCGAGCGACAACGATGCCGAACTCGACGAGCGCGATGCCGACCTCACGCGAGGTGCCGATGAGCTGCGGGAATTGCGGCTGCGGGCATACGGTCCCGATGCCGACATCGAGTCGGACCCGACGGCGCTGGCGCGCTTGCGCGAACTTGAGGGGATGCGTCGCAGAGCCCCGGCGTCACCACTCGTCGCGGGGAAGCCGGGTTCGCTCCCCGTCGACGTGCGGAGTTCGGATGCTTCGGCCGCTGCGACCGGGACTGCTTCAGCTTCTGGACGGGCCGTCTCCGGTACCCCTGCCTCGCCCCGCTCTGGGGCAGGACGCCTCGCTCGGTGGTCGCGCAACCCGCGTGCCATCGCGATCGCAGCCGTCGCGCTCGTTGTCGGGATCGTTGTCGGGATCGTGCCCGGGCTGTTCACCGATCGACCCGATGCTTCGCTCCGTGTCGATCCCGCTTACGCCGATGAGCAGCTCACCACCGACTACCGCCTCTTCCTGCGTCAGATCGGTGCCGATATGGAGGACTTCGAGCGGTTCGAGGACTTCGCGGGCCTGCGGGTGTGGGGCACACTCGCGGATGCTCCGGTGCGGTGCGTTCTCGTGTCCGACGGCCCGCAAGACGTTCGCGCGCTCAGCTGCGTGCCGCGGGGACTCGATCCGGTCGCCGACATGATGGTGTACCCCGGCTCGCCCGTGCCTGGCGACATCGCGGAGCGTTTTCCCGACGCCGGCGATGGCACCGCGGTGCGCTTCACGCTCCTCGGCGACAGTGTCGAGGTTCGCGTCGTTCTGGCCGACGCCGAGTCCGAGTTTTCGTAGGTCTGTCGCGGACGAACCCGCGCGTGGATTCGTCGGGTCTTCGGGCGCCTCCCGTGGACAGCACTCCGGATAGATCGCCGCGCCGGGCCCGATTCACGTCGCCAGCGGCACCGCGGGCAACATACGGCCGGAGTGTTGTCCAGGCGGCCGACGGAGATCCCGATGAGGAATACTCTTGTTTTATGTTGTTTTGAGTTGTAATGTGTGGGAACAATGCGGCAGCTTGGCCGCGGCGAAACCAACGGGGGTCGACTCGCATGTACGCAACGGAGCGCCAGACCGCGATTGAGCGCCAGCTCTCATCGGAGGGCCGCGTTTCCGTCGTCGACCTCGCCCGGACCTTCGACGTCACGACCGAGACCGTGCGTCGTGATCTCGACGCCCTCGAACGCGCCGGTGCCCTTCGCCGTGTGCACGGGGGAGCGGTATCGCTAGACCGCACAAGCACGGTCGAGATCGCCGTCGCCGAGCGCGGCTTGCAGCGCGGCGTCGAGAAAGCGGACATCGCCACACGCGCGCTCGCCGCGATCCCGGCCGGCTTCCGCGGCTCTGTGTTCGTCGACGCCGGCACCACGACAGCGGCTTTCGCCCGGGCCCTGCCCGAGCACCTCCGCGCCGTCGGTGCGACGGCCGAGGTCGTCACGCACTCCGTTCCCATCGCCGCCGAACTCGGTGCGCGCGGCGACCTCGCCCTCTCGGTCATCGGGGGACGCGTCCGCGGGCTGACCGCGGCCGCGGTCGGTTCGTCGACGGTTCGCGCGATCGAGTCGCTGCGTCCCGATGTCGCGATCATCGGCACCAACGGGCTCGCCGCTCCATTTGGCCTGAGTACTCCCGACCCCGAAGAAGCTGCGGTCAAGCAGGCCATCGTCGAATCGGCGCGCCGGGTGATCGTGCTCGCCGACTCGAGCAAGGCAGGACAGGAGTACCTCGTGAGGTTTGCCCGACTCGAAGATATCGACGTGGTCGTGACGGATGCCCCGCTGCCCGGCGACCTCGCCGATGCCCTCGCGGTTGCGGGCGCGGAGGTGTGGCTGCCGTGATCGTCACCCTGACCGCCCACCCGGCGCTCGACCGCTCTGTCGCTCTCGACGCCGCGCTCCGACCGGGCGAGGTCCAGCCCGGCGCGCCGGGACGCGAGGATGCCGGGGGCAAGGGCATGAATGTCGCCCGTGCCATCCGGGGTGCTGGCCACGAGGTGCTGGCCGTTCTGCCGCTCGCTTCCGACGATCCGTATGCGGCTCTCTTGGCGGCCACCGGAGCCTGCGCCTATGTGGTGCCCGTCGCGGGGCACACACGCGTCAACCTCACCCTGACCGACCCGACCGGCGTGACCACGAAGATCAACCTGCCCGGCGCCGCACTCTCGCCCGCCGAGGCGGCGCAGATGATTCAGACCGTCGCCGCCGCCAGCGAGGGCGCCGAGTGGCTCGTGCTCGCGGGCTCACTCCCGCCGGGTGTCTCGGATGACTTCTATGTCCACGTCATCGACGCCGTGCGCGAGCGGTGGGGTGCGGCTGCTCCGCGCATCGCCGTCGACACGTCCGGCGCTGCTCTCGCGGCGGTCGTCGAGCGGGGCCGCCCCGACCTGATCAAGCCGAATGAGGACGAACTCGCCGAGCTCGCCGTGGTGGCGCTCGAGACCAGAGCCGACTCATCCGATCTCGTCCACCGTGTCATCGCGCTGGCGCAGGCGTTCGTGCCCGAGCGGGTCGGCGCAGCTCTGGTCACGCTGGGTGGCGATGGCGCTGTGCTGATCGACGCGGACGGAGCCTGGGTCGGAACCCCGCCGCCGATAACGCTCGTCAGCACGGTCGGCGCGGGCGACAGCTCGCTCGCCGGGTTCCTGCTGGGCGATGTCGACGGGCTCGACGCTGCGGGGCGGTTGCGTCGAGCCATCCAGTACGGATCAGCCGCGGCATCCCTGCCCGGCTCTCAAGCCCCCACACCCGCAGACCTTCCCACGGGACCCATCGACGTTTTTCCTCTCAAACCCTGACGTACCCACAGCACCACCGACCACAGGAGGTCATCGCAGTGTCAGACACCATCACCACCGAGCTCGTCAGTCTTGACGTCGATCTCGGCACCGACAAAGCCGCGGTCATCCGTGCGCTTGCCGAACGCGTCGCCGCGCAGGGCCGCGCAACCGACGCCTCGGCGCTCTTCGACGCGGCCTGGGCGCGCGAAGAGACGGACGAGACCGGACTGCCCGGCGGCATCGCGATCCCGCACGCCAAGACCGCGGCCGTCACCGTTCCCTCGCTCGCCTTCGCGCGTCTGACGCCGGGTGTCGACTTCGGTGCCGAGGACGGACCTGCCGACCTCGTCTTCCTCATCGCCGCGCCCGCGGACGCCGCTGAGGCGCACCTCGCGGTGCTGTCGAAGCTTGCCCGCAACCTCATGCAGGACGATTTCACCTCCGCCCTGCGCGCCGCGAAGACCGACGCCGAGGTCGTCTCGATCGTGCGAGTCGCGATCGGCGAAGAGGATGCGGCGGCCCCGGCTGGCGCGCCGCTCGCCACGGACGCCGCCCCGATCGCCGAGCCCGCGGTCGTCGCTCCGGTCACGCCCGAGCATGGTTCCCGCCCGCACATCGTCGCGGTCACGGCCTGCGCCACCGGCATCGCCCACACCTACATGGCCGCCGATGCCCTCGCGGCTGCCGGGGTCAAGGCGGATGTCGACGTGATCGTCGAGCCGCAGGGCTCGAGCGGCTACAAGGCCATCGATCCCGCGATCATCGCCGCCGCCGACGCCGTGATCTTCGCGGTGGATGTCGACGTGCGTGAGCCGCAGCGGTTCGCCGGCAAGCCGGTCATCCGCACGACGGTCAAGCGCGGCATCGACCACGCAGACGCGCTCGTCGCCGAGGCTGTGGCCGCGGCATCCGATCCCACTGCCGACCGCGTAGCGGGCTCCAACGCAGACGGGTCGGCCGCGGCGGCGAGCACCAATACCGCCAAC
Source organism: Microbacterium sp. HM-570 (assembly GCF_054165885.1). NCBI lineage: Bacteria > Bacillati > Actinomycetota > Actinomycetes > Micrococcales > Microbacteriaceae > Microbacterium > Microbacterium sp. HM-570. Next base: position 413,220 of record NZ_CM135111.1, on the reverse strand, counting down.
GAGTCGGTCGGGGCGCGCATCAAGCGCTGGCTGCTCACGGGTGTCAGCTACATGATTCCGTTCGTCGCGGGTGGCGGTCTGCTGATCGCGCTCGGCTTCTTGCTCGCCGGGTACCAGGTGACCGACTTCGCGTCGACCGTGATCATCGACAACTCGATCGTGGATCTGCCCGAGGGTGGACTCGGTCAGTACCTCGGCTCGGTCGCCTTCATGATCGGTGCCACCTCGATGGGCTTCTTGGTGCCGGTGCTCGCGGGCTTCATCGCCTTCGCGATCGCGGACCGGCCGGGTATCGCACCCGGTTTCGTCGCCGGTGCCGTCGCGGGTCTGATGGGCGCCGGCTTCATCGGTGGCATGGTCGGTGGCGTGCTCGCCGGCTTCATCGCGTGGTGGATCGGTCGGCTTCCCGCCCCGCGTTGGTTGCGTGGCCTGATGCCCGTCGTGATCATCCCGCTGGTCGGGTCGATCTTCGCCTCGGGTCTGATGGTCTTGCTGCTCGGTCGCCCGATCGCCCAGCTCGTCATCTGGCTGTCGGACTGGCTGAACAGCCTCACGGGTGCCTCGGCGATCGGGCTGGGAATCATCCTCGGGCTGATGATGAGCTTCGACCTCGGTGGCCCCGTCAACAAGGTGGCGTACACGTTCGCGACGGCGGGCCTTGCCGCGGCATCGACGAGCGACATCTACTCGGCGCCGTACCTCATCATGGCTGCGGTCATGTGTGCCGGAATGGTTCCGCCGCTCGCGATGGCCCTGGCCTCGACCATCCTCGCCCGTAACTCGTTCACGCAGGTCGAGCGTGAGAACGGTAAGGCGGCCTGGCTGCTCGGTGCCGCCTTCATCTCGGAGGGCGCGATCCCGTTCGCCGCGGTCGACCCGCTGCGCGTCATCCCGGCTTCGATGCTCGGTGGCGCGGTCACCGGTGCGCTCAGCATGGCATTCGGTGTTTCGTCTCTCGCCCCGCACGGTGGCATCTTCGTGTTCTTCGCGATCAACCCGATCTGGGGCTTCTTGATCGCCCTTGTCGCGGGTGTGCTCGTCGCCGGCTTCGCGGTGGTCGGGCTGAAGAAGTGGGTCCGTAAACGCGAGCCGGTCGGTTCGCTTTCGTCAGCGGGCGCGGTTCCCGTCTCCGCCTAGGCATTGCTCGCAGAACGGATGGCTCTCCTCGAAACTCTTCGGGGGGAGCCATCCGCCTGCGTGGCGGTGAGCCGGCTCAGGTGTTCTGCGAGGGCGCGCTGCGGTCTCTTTCGCCCCGGTGCACGAGTGCGCTGATGGGTTGCGCGAGCATGAGCAGCAGCAGCGGGTACAGGCTCGTGGCGGGGAAGATCACCGCGATGACGAGCGCCAGCACACCGAGGGGGACTGTCAGCCAGTCGGTCCATGAGGTTCGAGGGGCTGGGACATCCGGTCCGCGCAGCCCGCGACGCACGATGATCGTCTTCTGCAGGCGGATTGCGACGACGGTCGCGAGGATGGTGGCGATGTACACACCCGAGCCGACCGCCGTGGTGCCCGCCGCCTCGACCACGAGCACGGTCGGGAGGGGCAGGAACGCGATGCCGGCGACCCAGAGCAGGTTGGCGTTGATGAGCGACGGGGTCGAGGCCACGACGTCGATGTAGACGTGGTGGTGCATCTTCCAGAATGAGGCGATCAGCGCGAAGCTGAGGGCCGCGGCGAACAGACCCAGCACGTTGTCGGTGAAGAACGTCACGGCGTTGTCGGATCGGGCTTGCTGCGCCGCGTCGACCAGTGGCAGCACGATCAGGGTGATGGCGATCGCGACGACCGCGTCGGTGAAGGTGACGAGGCGTTCGACGCCGCGACTGCGCAAGCGTGCCTGGTGCGATTCAGCGGGGGACTCCATGCCCCACATTCTGTCGGCTGAGGCCTCGGTGAGTCACGACGACAGGCTCAGTGGCCGGGCGACTCGGTGAGCGGACACGCTAAAACGGAGGGGGATCCGTGTTTGGCGTGAAGTGGACTGCGGGTGGTGGCTTGTCGATGTAGACGTGACCACCCGGTGACGTCCACTCCAGCACCCCGCCGCCCAGTTGGCGGACCGTCCAGGCGGTTTCGCCCTTTAACGTGTGGTGCCGTTTGCATAGGCATGCCAGGTTGCACACATCCGTGACACCGCCAAGGGCGTAATCGAGGGTGTGGTCTCGGTCGCATCGATGGGCCGGCTGCCGACACCCGGGGAACCGGCAATGCTGATCCCGAGCCCGGAGGAATCGCTTCATGTCCGCTGAGGGTGTGTACCGGTCGACGGCGAGCACGCATCCGGTGATCGGATCAGCAAGCACCCGATCCCACCCCGGTGCGTGGCGCGCGAGCTGGCGGGCAGTTTCGGCGTCAATCGGGCACCTGCCAACCAGCTGTGCAGGTTCATCCGTGACTCCGGCCAACGCGAGAGCGGGCACGGTGATGTTCACGATTGCCTGAATCGCACCTAGGCCACCGAACCCGTCGGACATGCCCGCGCCGGTCTGCGCGTCGGGTGCGGTGGTCAAAAGCATGTCCGCGATGAGGTCGGCCCGGATCTGATCGAGCGTTCTGGCATCGGTCGGGTCCGCGGTTTTGATCGCCTTGGCCTGCTGCGTGATCCGGTCATGCATACCGTGTGCCAGAACCGCGGGTTGCACGGTACTGAACTCGGCCATCCCATCCCCGATGTCCCGCACATAGGCACCCCGCGACGCGCGAGCTTGCTGATGACGCTCCGCAATAGTCCGCGGTTGCAATGACTCCGCCAACCGTGCGAGCGAGGACCCGAGCCGCCCGGGTGTCGTCGACTCCGCGCGAACCACAGCCTCTGATTCGAACTCCGAGCGTGCCGGTTCCGGAAGCGTCAGTCCGTGTTCCATGATGACCGCTACATGTCCGGTGCTGATGCGGCCTTCACCCCACGCTTCGAAGGTGGCGGGGAAGGACTCGTTCAAGACCGCGGCCTCATTCATCCGATTCTGCACGGTCCGGTCAGAGACCTTCGCGGCGGCGCCCAGCTCGGCGGCGAGAGCGCGATACGGGAGTTCTGCTTCGCGTGAGGACGGCGAGGTGAGCGCGGCAACACGACGCTTGCCTAGGTCAGCTGTGCGAACCAGCACGCGCGCTTGCGCGGCCTGCGCTCGCGCGACTACCGCAGACGCTTCTTCGTACTCGTCCGCGAGGGTGCGAGCCTCGAGGTCGATCTCACTCAGAATCGAATGCATGTTCGATATTCTACGGATCGGCTCCGACATCCGATTCCCGAAAAGGCCTGGATTGACGCGAGTTTGTGGCCGCAGCGATGAGACTTCTCTCATCTGAGCAGCCCGCGCTCCAGGCCACCCGCATCCCGTGCAGGAGACCTCACGGATGTCCCGTTTTCAGGCTTCGTTGATGACAGAGGTGGAGGTTCGCGGATGGTCGGGGTCAGCCCGGAGGTGTGACGATGACGTAGTCGTCGGTCGCCCGGGCGCGTACCGCGGGGCCCTTGACATCCGCGGGCTCGTCGATGCGCGAGACGGCGAGGGTCTGGCCGATGCGTGCGAGGCGAAGCATCCGGTGTCCTAGATATCGATCGATTCGCCGGGTTCGATCGCGAGGAATTCGCCGCCGGTTTCGGTTGCGGCCCACTGGAGGCGGGCACGGTGCATGTCGCGGCCGACGACCGAGAGGGTCATGTCGTGGGTGCCGAAGGCGCGCCGGGGTGCGACGGCGAGGACGAAGTCGATGGCGTCGGAGATCTTGAGCCAGGGTGCGCCGAGGGGTGCGGCGAGCACCTTGACGTCGACGCCTTCGGGTACGGCGTAGGAGTCGCCCGGGTAGTAGAAGACGTCGTTGACGAGCACGCCGACGTTCTGGATCTGGGGGATGGAGCTGTGGATGATCTCGTGTGCGCCGCCGAAGAAGCGGAGGGTGAAGGGTTCGATGTCGACGGTGTCGCCGGGGCCGACGACGGTGATGTCGTAGCCCGCGGCTGCGGTGGCGACGCCTTCGGGTCCGTATATGGGCACGCCGGGGGAAGCTTTGCGGATGCGGTCGAGTTGTTCGGGCGTCCAGTGGTCGGGGTGTTCGTGGGTGAGCACGACGGCGACGACGCCGGTGAGGTCGGGGAAGGGGGTGCTGAGGACGCCCGGATCGATGATGAGGGAGTGCCCGGCTTCTTCGAGCAGGAGGGCAGCGTGTTCGTTCTTGGTCAGGCGCATGCTCTGAGTCAACCGCTTTTTCGAGCCCTCGAGCAAGCGTCGCGGCGTGGCGCGCGCTGATCGAGGTGCCTCATCTAGAAGTGAGCGCGAAGGGTGATGCGGTGCCTCACGTATGGTGAGCGCGAGGCTTGCGGTTCATTTGGTTGTTTGGAGTCGACGGATCGACGTTTCTAAGGATGTCATGTCGAGGTGTCGGCTGGTGGTCATGGCTTCGGTTTTGGCTTGTGATAGCTCGATGAGTTGGAGCTGGATCTGGTTGATCCGGCGGGTCAGATCGGCGGGGTTGATCCCGGTGATCCGGGCCTGAACGACGTCGGCTTGCTCGGCGGTGAGGACCCCAGAATCGCGCACTCGCTGCCAGGGTGTCTTCGGTGCGTCGTAGAGGCGTGTGCGGCGCCCGCTGGCCGCGGTGGCGTATGCGGTGGGCTTCTTCGTCGGGGTGAAGAAATTCAACCGTAGTGAGACGAGCCGCCAGAGCTCGTTCAGCAGCGCGAGCTCGTCCGGGGTGTCGTAGCGCCAATGGAACGCGTGTTTGCGGACGACGTGGTTGTTCTTCGACTCGACGGTCGCTTGGTCGTTTTTCTTGTAAGGGCGGGACCGGGTCTGGGCGATGTCACGGGCTTGGAGCCAGTCCGCGACATCATGGTTGATGAACTCCGATCCGTTGTCCGAGTCGAACACGCGCAGCTCGAATGGGAACATGTTCTGCAGATCGCCGACAGCGCCGACGATCCACTTGGCCGCGTTGTTGCGGATCGAGGCGTTCTCGGTCCACCCGGTGGCGATGTCGGTCATCGTCAACGTGCGTGCGAACTCGCCGACGAACGTGGGTCCGCAATGCGCGACGGTGTCCGCCTCGATCACCCCGGGTGCCGTGACCGGGGCATCCCCGACCTTCGACAACCCGATCGAGTTGCGCAGCAGCGGTGACGGGATCGTCGTAGAGATCCCCCGCAACTGCATCGCCCGACGTGCCGGGCTCAGATACCGGTCGATCGTTGCCGGACTCATTGTCTGAAGCTCGACGATCGTCTGCGGTGTCACGAATGGCTTGTCGAGGTCGCCGGCAGCGTGCAGCAGCGGCATCCACAGCTCCAGCATCACCACGAGGTACTTCCCGCACGGCATGCCCATCAGCGCCCACACATGCTCCAGCAGCCGCCTCGAATCATCGCTATACGTCTTGGCCCGCAACTGGCGTCTATCGACCTGCTTCGCCGGATCCGGCAGCACCGGCCCCGTCAGCATCCGCCGCGCCGTTGATCGGCCCATCCCCGTCGTGCTCATCACCTCGTCAAGGATCCGGGCCTTGTCGTGCTTCGATGCTTTCCGGTACGCGTCACGGAGTTTGTTCGTCACCTGTCGCCTCGCGGCCATCTCAATCTTGCCTTCCACACAGGCAAGCTTCGCGCTCAAAGTATGTGAGGCACCAACACACCCCACGCGCTCAAAGAAACTGAGGCACGTCGCTGATTTGTCGCCTCCGTCGTGGCGTGGCATACTTGTCAGGTTGTCTTGTGAGGCCCCATCGTATAGCGGCCTAGTACGCCGCCCTCTCACGGCGGTAACGCGGGTTCGAATCCCGCTGGGGTCACAAACGACAAAATCCCCCGGATTCCCGGGGGATTTTTTCGTTTCCGTCCCCATCGGGACGAGGCCCCGTCACCCGCGGGTGGGCCCACGCGGCAGAGGCTCCGCGCGCCGCATCGCGGCGTGTGGAGGAGCGGTGGGGGCGAATCCCGCCCGGCGTTCCGAGTCCCAGCGGGGCGCTCCATGAGCGCTCCGCGTCACCTCGTTTCTTGAAGCGCGGTGTTTCTTGAAGCGCGGTGTTTCTTGAAGCGCGGTGTTCCGAGCCCCGGTGTTTCCACGCGCGGTCAACCGTCAGCGGTGCCACACCCGCAGCCCGACAAGTGGTGCCGCATGCAGGAAGTCACGATCGGCGGTCAAGAGCATGTGCCCGTGCCGGATGGCAAGCTGCGCGATCAGCGCGTCGACGGTTCCGATCTGCACACCACCCGCGCGGCAGGTGTTTCGAAGGTCGGCGGCCGCGACGTAGTCGTCCCGGTCGGGCTCCACCAGAGGCATTGCTGCGAATCGCTCGAGTATTTGCGTCCGTCCGCGCGCGGGAACGACGCCCTGGAGTAGTTCCTGAAGGATGAGCCCTGTCGTCACGACGATGTCGTCACCGCCGAGCGCGCGCACGAGTTCGTCGACCTCTGTACTCGCCGCCGGACGATCGCGTCGGAGCGCAAGCGACCAGACGCTCGTGTCGACCAGCAGGCTCATTCGCGCGAGCGTTCGGCCTTGTAGTCGAACGAGTCATCCCACTCCAGGCCGCCGATGAGTTCCAGAATTCGCGCCTGCTCGCGGCGAGCGATGAACTCTTCGAGCGCAAGCGTAACCGCGGCCTTCTTCGATTTCTCCCCGCTGATCTGGAATGCGTGGTCGAGAAGTTCTGGGTCGATTGCGAGATTCGTGGCCATGTGCGCCTCCTTACACAGAACACTACACATGCGAATGACATCACTGCTGCATCAGCCCCTGCCAGATGCCGGCAATGGCACCTGGCCCCGCGTCACCTCATCTTGCGCCGCTGCAATTCCCTGCGTCGCTCCGTCTTCTCCATGGCTCAGACCCCCACGCCACCCAGCTCCGCGCGAACGATCGCCGCGCCGGCGCTCAGCGCCCCGAGCTTCGCCAGCGCAACACCGCGCGGCAGCGGCGCCATGCCGCAGTTCGTGCTCGCGATGAGCTTGTCGGGATCGACGAACGCTAGCGCCCGACGCAACGTGTCGGCCACGGCATCCGGTGTTTCGATCGTGTCGCTTGCCACGTCGATCGCGCCCAGCATGACCTTTTTGCCGCGGAGTAGCTCCACGAGCTCCAACGGCACCCGAGAGTTGTACGACTCCAGCGAGATCGTGTCGATGGTCGACCTCTGCAACAGCGGGAACGATTCTTCGTACTGGCGCCACTCCGACCCGAGGGTCTCTTTCCAGTCCGTGTTCGCCTTGATCCCGTACCCGTAACAAATGTGCACGACCGTTTCGGCGCGCAGCCCTTCCGCCGCCCGCTCGAGTGCTGCGACTCCCCAGTCCTGAAGCTCATCGAAGAACACATTGAATGCGGGTTCGTCGAACTGGATGATGTCGACGCCCGCCGCCTCGAGCTCTCGCGCTTCGTCGTTGAGGATCGTCGCGAACTCCCATGCCAGCTTCTCGCGACTCTTGTAGTGGGCGTCGTAGAGGGTGTCGATCATCGTCATCGGACCGGGCAGCGCCCACTTGATCGGCTGGTCGGTCTGCTGGCGCAGGAATGCCGCATCCTGAACGAAAACCGGCTTCTCGCGACTCACGGCGCCGACGACGGTCGGCACGCTGGCGTCGTAGCGGTTCCGGATGCGTACGGTTTCGCGCCTTTCGAAGTCGACCCCGCTGAGGTGCTCGATGAACGTCGTGACGAAGTGCTGCCGGGTCTGCTCGCCGTCGCTGATGATGTCGATGCCTGCGCGGCGCTGCTCGTGCACGGCCGTGCGAAGCGCGTCTTGCTTGCCCTCGATGAGCTCGTCACCCTCGAGCTTCCAGGGCGACCAGAGGGTCTCGGGCTGCGCGAGCCAGAGCGGCTTCGGCAGGCTACCGACGATCGAGGTAGGCAAGAGCTTCTGCATGATCGATGACTTTCCGGTGCTCATCCGACGGGCGTCGGGTAGTTGGCGGCCCACTGGTTCAGCACCGTGCGGTGACGTCGTACGAAGTGCTCTTCGGTGTACTTGCCCTGCGTGACCGCGAGCTGGCTGCGCTCGACGCGGTCGTAGGCGATCTCGGTGCGCGAGTAGTCGTGCTGGTCGAGGCTCGGTCGGTAGATGGCCGGTGCGGCGGCGTTGGCGTTGTAGATCTCGGGTCGATAGATCTTCTGGAACGACTCCATCGTGCTGATCGTGCCGATGAGCTGCAGGTTCGCGTAGTCGTTCAGAAGATCGCCGCGAAAGTAGAACGCCAAGGGCGCGACGCTGCCAGCGGGCATGAAGTAGCGGGTGTGTAGCCCCATCTTCGCGAAGTATTCGTCCGTCAGCGAGGACTCGTCCTGCACGTATTCGACACCCAGAATCGGATGCTGGTTCTCGGTGCGGCGGTACGTCCGGCTCGTCGAGACGCTGATGCAGATCACCGGAGACATCCGGAATCGTTCCTGATACGCGGGGGAGTCGATGAAATTCTGGAACAGTTTGCCGTGCAGATCACCGAAGTCTTCGGGCACGGCGATATCGGTCGGGGCGTTCTTGATCGCCGGGAGCAGGACGCTGAAGTCGTAGTCGCGCACGTAGGACGAGAAGTTGTTGCCGACGATTCCGTGGTGACGCGTGCCGGTGTGCCGGTCGAGGATCTGGATGTCGAGGACTTCGAGCAGCGGAAACTCCTGATCCTCGCCCTCGGTGGTGAACTGCATCGCGACCGAGACGATCTCGAGTTCGAGGGTGTAGCGGTCACGGTTCGGGTTGTCCCAGTGCGCGAGGTCGTTGAACCGGTTGTCGATCATCGTCAGGGCATTGCGCAGGTTCTGCTGTCGGTGTTCGCCCCGGGCCAGGTTGGCGAAGTTGGTGGTGATGCGCGAACTGTCCGACGGTGAGTAGTCCTCGTCGAATCGGGTGGTGGTGATGTGGAACGTGAAGGCGTTCGTCATGAGCGGCCCATCCAGTGGCTGATCGGCCGGGTTCGGCCGTGCGGAAGTCGGTGGGTCCATGGTGGGGCTGAGGCCTACATATCGAGAAACTTGCCGGGACTATACCTCCGTATAGCCTTTACCTATGGCTCGCGATTCCAGCGGTATCACTCTCCAGCAGCTCCACTACTTCATCGAGGTCGCGGCAGAGGGATCGATCAGCGCGGCCGCCGACCTGCTGTATGTCTCGCAACCGACCATGTCGGCGGCGATGAAAGAGCTCGAGTCGCGGGTGGGCCATGCCCTGCTGCTGCGCTCCGCCCGTGGGGTGACGCTCACAACAGATGGCGCGGAGTTTCTGGGGTATGCCCGGCAGGTCGTCGAGCAGGCGGAGTTGCTCGAGCAGCGGTACCTCGGGCGCCCGCCGTCGCGTCGCCTGCTCGGGGTGTCGACGCAGCACTATTCGTTCGCGGTCGATGCGATGGTGCGGATGGTGAAGGCCAGCGGGGCGGCCGAGTACGAGTTCTCGCTGCGAGAGACGCGCACGTGGGACATCATCGAGGATGTGCGGACGCTCCGGAGCGAGCTCGGCATCCTGTATCGCAACGATTTCAATCGGAACGTCATCGATAAGTTGCTGCGGGATTCGGGGCTCGCGTTCCGCCCGCTCTTTCTCGCCGAGCCGCACATCTTCATCTCGCGGAAGAATCCGCTCGCCTCGCGAGATCGTGTGACGCTCGCCGATCTCGCGGATCTGCCGCGACTGACGTTCGATCAGGGCGCGAACAACTCGTTCTATTTCGCCGAGGAGATCCTCTCGACCCTGTCGAGCAAGCAAGAGATTCGGGTCTCGGATCGCGCGACGATTTTCAACCTGATGATCGGGCTCGACGGTTACACGATCTCGACGGGCATCATCAGCGACGACCTGGACCCCGAGATCACCGCGATTCCGCTCGACATCGACGAACGCATCGAGATCGGATGGATCGGCCACTCCGCCATCCCGCTGACCGAGCAAGCGCAGCGCTACCTCGCGGAGGTGCGTGCTGTGGTGGCGGGGTTTGGGGTGGTGCTGCTCGGGTAGGGGCGGGCGCGGCGTTCGACATCGCCTCGCGGTCAGCGGTTGGAACCGCCATCTCGAGCGTCTCAGCCTCTATTCTGGGGAACATGCTCACCCAGGCTGCGCTTGACCGCACTGCGCTCGCACGCGCCTGCGAACAATTCGGTGTTGCGCGGCTGCGGATTTTCGGTTCGGCGGTCAGCGTGAGTTTCGACCCTGAGACGAGTGATGTGGACTTTCTCGTCGATTTTCGCGCGGATGCGCCCGGGGGCATAGCGCCCTTTCTCGGTTTGAAGGACGCGCTCGAACGGATTGTGGGACGAGAGGTCGACCTGGTCGAGGCTGGTGCGGTTCGGAACCCCTACTTCGCCAAGAAGGCGTTCGGCGAGGCCGTGGACCTCTATGCGGCCTGAATCTGGTGCGCCCCTCTGGGACGCCGTCGACGCGGCGAAGACGATCGGTACGTTTCTCGCCGGTACGTCGCGAGAGGACTATTCGCGGGAGCTGATGCGCCGCCGCGCGGTGGAGCGCGAGTTCGAGATTATTGGCGAGGCGCTGAACACCCTTCGGCGCATCGATCCTGAAACCGCGGCCCGGGTTCCCGGACTGGCGAACGCCGTGGGGCTGCGGAACATTCTGATTCACGGCTACGCGGAGATCATCGACACTCGCATCTACGAGACGGCGGTGCAGGATCTGCCCGGACTGATCGACATCCTCGAGACGTTGCTCCACGAGGCGGGTGACCCCTGACCGTGACCATTCAGCACCAGAACGCGTTCGAGACCGGGATCATCGCGCGACGGTGATCTCGCCGATCACTGGTCGATCTGGGTCAATGGCAACTGGCGTGTGACGTTCCGGTTCGTTGGGCAAGACGTGGAACTCGTCGACCACCAGGATTACCACTGAGGAGGGAACGAACATGATGAAGAATCCGCCGCATCCCGGCTTCGTACTCGGGGAAGACGTGCTCGGGGAGCTCGGGCTTACCGTCGTTGAGGCTGCGGCCCGCCTCGGTGTATCTCGTGTGACACTCAGTCGTGTGATCCACGGTCACGCGGGGGTGAGCCCGAATCTCGCCGTGCGGCTCGAGCGTGCCGGGGTCGGCACCGCACGCGCGTGGCTCGCGATGCAGACGAACTACGACCTCGCCCAGGAGCTAGATGGCAAGGAGTACGACGTCCGTCCGCTCGTCGTCGCGTGAGGTCGCTGAGTAGTCGACGTCTTGGGTGCCACTGAATATTGCGCTTCAGCGACATCGAATATTGCGGGCCGGCGCTTCACTGGCCTGACGTTCAGTCTTCCAGCGTGCCCTGCTCCAGCTCAGCGAACTTCGTCGCCATGGTCGGGTTGCCCTTCGTGAGCTTCTTGATCGTCAGATCTTGCGCCTTGTCGTTCGCAAGCCGAAGGTTGTTCGCGGACTTGTGGAGCGCGTCCTTCGTTTTTTCGAGGTCTTTGATCGCCTCGTCGATGCGCTTCACTGCCTCTTCGAAGCCATCCGAAGCAAGTCGCCAGTTGCGCCCGAAGGTGCTCTTGAACTCTTCGACTTGCTGTTCGAAGTTGGTGATGTCGACGTTCTGCGCCTTCACCAGTGCGAGTTCGGCCTTGTACTTCAGCGAGTTCAGAGCCGCGTTCCGGAGCACCGTAATGATCGGGATGAAGAACTGCGGACGAACGACGTACATCTTCGGATATCGGTGCGACACGTCGACGATGCCCGAGTTATACAGCTCGCTGTCGGGTTCGAGTAGCGAGACGAGCACCGCGTACTCGCAACCCTTCTCGTTGCGGTCCTTGTCGAGCTCCTTGAGGAAGTCCTCGTTCTTGTGCTTCGTCGCCGTGCCGTCGGACTCGTTCTTCATCTCGAACATGATCGACAGGATCTCGGTTCCTGCGCCGTCGGCTTCGCGGAAGATGTAGTCGCCTTTGCTGCCCGTGCGTGCGTCGTTGTCTTTCTCGAAGTAGGCAGTCGGGAAGGCAGTCGCCCGGATCTGGTTGAACGTCGTCTCGCAGTGCTGCTCAAGTGTTTCGCCGACCATCTTGGTCGAGAGTCTCGCCTTGAAGTCCTTGAGGCGCTCGATCTGCTCGTCGCGATCCTTGATCTGCGTCTCGTACTTGTCCTTCAGCGCGGCTTCGGCGAGTTGCTTCTCCAGCTCGATCCGCGCCAGACCGCTCTTCAGCTCCTCGCGCTCCTTTTCGACCACGCCGACGGCCTCAGTGATGGCGAGCTTTCGCGCGACGGCATCGGCGTCGAGCTTCGCCTTCAGATCCTGAATCTCAGTGTCTTTCGCGACTGCCGCCTTCTGCAGCTCGTTGACGAGCTTGGCTTCCGCGATTTCGAGCGCTGTCTGCTTTTCGGTCTTCGCCTTCTCGAGCTCATTCGCCAGCGCGTTGCGCTGCTTCTCGGCGGTGGCCAACGACTCGGCTACTGCCAGCTTCTGCGCGGCCTCGGCAGCGTCGATCTTCGCCTTCAGATCCTGAATCTCAGAGTCCTTTTTCGCGGCTGCCGCTTGCAGCTCGGCGGTGACCTTCGCCTCGGCAAGTTCGATCGCCGACTTCTTGTCCTTGTCCGCGAGTTCGAGCCGTTCGTGCAGTTGATTCTCGAAATCGTCGTCGCGGACTTGCTTCAGGATGTCGGCGTAGCCAGCCTCATCGATGGTGAATGCTTTGCCGCAACTCGGGCAGAAGATCTCGTGCACGTCGGTTCCGTTCTCGATAGGTAACAGAGTGTGCCGCAAACGCCCCTGGATCTAGGGGAGAGATGTCGCGTTCGCGAGGAGCGCGGAGGCATTGGGATCCGCGACTTCATGGATGGGGCTTTCGTTCTCGAAGATGTTCTTCATGACCTGTTCGAGTTCCGTCTTGATGCTCACCCCAGATTCACCAAGGTCCGCGAGGTACATGTGAAGAGTCGAGCAGGCGCTGCGGTACTCGATCGCCTGCTTCACCTTGTCGCGCTGCTGCGATCGACTGGCGTAGTAACTCTCGATCGCCCCGAGCGAAAGCACATTCGTATTCGACTCACGCAACAGATCGATGAGTTCAGCCTTCTTTGCTTGGATGGCGCCGGTTGCAGACTCGAGAACAGCGAGCCTGTCTCCTTTCCGTCGAAACGCGAAGAACGCGTCAACAGCGCGACTCAACGCCTCGAACGACTCTGGGGTGTCGTCGAGCACTGATCGAGCGCTCTCCACGGCTCCCCAGAGGGCATGGGCTTCGCCCTTCGCTGCGATCTCCTTGGCCTCACCTTCGGTAATTTCGCGCGCTTCGGTGATCTCTTGATCCACCAGTTGCAGCAGGGCGCCGCGTGCGGTTCTTGCGAGTTCGCTCGGCTCAAGCTTGTCGAAACTGCCGATGAGCGCGTCGAGGTCGCATACGACGTGCACGGGTATCTCGAACTTCTTGAAGAATGAACGATAGCTCGCAATGTTGCCCTTGCCGTTGGTGCGGGCGAATGCGATGTTCATTTCGACTGCGTCCCACTTCGGGTTCAACAGCTTGGCAAGATGTGGCAGTAGAAGTGCGTCGCTGTCGCCTTCAACCAGCACTACCTTCTTGGCGAAGAAGCCAATGCTGTTGTTCTCGTGACAGATGATCTGAAATGCCGTCTTGGCAGATAGGTCGCTCCCGATCGATATTGGCGAAACCGTTGTGTGCGGAGAAGATGCCGGGTCTGGCCTCACCTTTCGGAACCTTACAAACGACTCAGTGGTGTCTGCATCGAAAAACATCGGAGAGTGAGTGGTGACGAGAACCGGGTAATCCTTGGCGAAGACTTCTAGCGCAGCGAAGAGTTGGCGCTGTGCAGGAGGGTACAGATAGAGTTCCGGCTCCTCGAACAGCAGCCAGTAATGGCCCTTGACAGTCCCGGCATTTGCTATTCCCGATGAGCGCAGCGACGTGTAGGCGCGAAGGATGGCGAACGCTACGGCGCGTTTCAGCCCGTCGCCCTTGGAAACAATCGGACCCTCATGTCCGTCATCAGCAGATATTTCCGCGGACGAGAGAATGGTCTTCATCTTCGGCATCGGAACGTGGATCTTAAGGCCCACATCAGGAAAGGTCTCATTGACGAACTGGTTGATCAGACTTTCAATGGTCTTCACCTCGTCGAGCCGCGAGTCGACGAGTATTCCGTCTTCGCCAGTCACTCGGCTGAGCTTCTTCTGGATCTCCCGGAACTGCTCCTCAACCTCCGAGAACTGGTCCTGAACTTCCTCGAGCAATATACCCAGCAGCTTGCCGAACGTAGCGGTATCGGTGGTTTTCACCTCGTCGGCAACATCTTTCACTGCCTCGATGTAGATAGGCTCAGGCAGAAAATTCTTGATTCCGGCATCGAGCCCGGTGCCGAGAGGCTCGTCCCGGTACACCAACTCTTCAGCCGTCATCTCGCTCACGTGCGACTCACGAAGTTCTTGAGCTTTCGCGTGAGTGGGTTTCGCGGGGAGCAAGCTATCCAGCTCAGGTAACTCCTGCACAATGACCGCACGGAGCTCGGCCCCTGAGTGCCCCTTCATCAGAGCCGCAAGGGAATTTTGTGTCCAACGCTCCTCTGCGGGGCCGAGCTTCGAGATAGAGAGTTGTGACTTGCTGACTACGCCTTGCACAGGCGGGTCGACCAGCCTCACAAAGCGCACTGACCCGTCCACGACGTCCGGGGCGAAACTGGCCCTGTGCTGATCGGTAGCGATGCGATCGAGATCGGACTGAACAATTTCGGTCACTTGCAACTCGATGCGGATCGACTTGGTCTGATCGTAGAAGTCTGATGGGCCGGGCTTCTTGCTCGAGCTCGGGAGCAAAAGCAGTATCGCCTGGAGGGCGGAGGATTTGCCGGAGTTGTTCTCGCCAATGAAACAGCCGAACTCAGAGAGGGGAATCGTCACCTCCTTCAACCCGCGGAAATTTTCGATCTTGATACGCGTGATCTTCACGTTTGCCCCTCTTCTATTCCGCGGCTCTACGCATCCTGGCTGCCGCCGGGTGAACTTTGCACTCGGCCCGATTCCGGCAGAATCACCAGTGGTGGGAGCGACATTACGATGTTCACTGTCTCGACGCTCACGGTGACGATGCGCGCGAGCAGGTCGAGGATGTAGCGGGGATTGCCCTGCTCCTCGGCCCAGTCGTTGGGGTCGTTGACGATCCCCGACGCCTTGTCGGTCTTGACCTGGTAGCGCTCAATGATCCAGTCGATG
Organism: Microbacterium sp. HM-570; assembly: GCF_054165885.1. NCBI lineage: Bacteria > Bacillati > Actinomycetota > Actinomycetes > Micrococcales > Microbacteriaceae > Microbacterium > Microbacterium sp. HM-570. The sequence goes on along the minus strand of NZ_CM135111.1, from coordinate 398,104 downwards.
GCAGAACGGGAACCGAGCATGTACTCGTGGGCCTCGTCTGGGATGCCGGAGACGGTGATACCACTGTTGTAGATAACCGTGGTCTTGTCGGCCACGCGGCCTGACTTGGCGTACTTCATCTTCTCGACGCCGTAGCTCGCGTTTGCGCTGCGCTGTTCGTGGAGCGGGTATGACTCGACGGTCTCGTAGCCCAAATGAAGCTTGGCGAGCCTCCGCCCCGCATCGCTGAACGCGTGGAAGTCATTGACCTTCGGGATGCGCGGGAGCATTTTCTTGAGGTCGCCCTCGAACTGCTCGCGGTAGTCGGGAGAGTGAAGGATGCCGTAGAGGTAAAAGAAGATGCCGTCCTTCGTGATCTCCCGCCCGAAGGTCTTTTGATAGTCCTCGAGGATCTCGTTGGTGATGTTATCGATGCGTCTGTAGCCTGTTCCGTCATCATCGAGGGCAGAGAGTAGATCACCGTCGTGTTCGCGTTGTTCGAAGCTGTAGCGGGGGAAGAACTGGCCCCCTTTCCCGTAGATGTCTAGGCAGGGGAGGGCGTCGAGGGCGAGCACTGCAAACTCGCTCGTTGCGTGCACCCCATTGAGGTAGAAGCCCCAATTGTCGGTCTCAGCGGAGGGGAAGGCTCTATCGAGTTGATACACCATGTCGTTGAGGCCGCGGTCGAAGTAGACCTTTTGCTTCGAGAACGGGCGGTAGACACTGGTCCGAATTCGATCGCTGTCGAACTTCAACATCTTCCCGCGTCGCAGACTGCTCTCGTCGGCGCGGTTCCAACTGATCTTGCCCGCGTCGTCGTTTCGATTCCACGCTAGGCCCGCTTCTCGTGCGACTCGAGCCTCGTCCACCTGTTGGTTATGGAACTCGATCATGCGCTTGACGTTCTGCTCCAGCGCAAGACGCGAGTAGTTGTAGACCCATGCGTCGCGCGCAGTCGCCAACCCGCGAGAGTAGGTGGTCAAGACGCGAGGTTCGCGCGAATCGCTCTTGTCCTTGGAAGCGAGGAGTGTGAACGACTCGAACTCGGCGTTGCGCTGGTTGACCCAGTCGCCCTCGGCGTTGGGCGTGATGGGTATCCAGTCGATGCCGGTGTAGCTGCGAGCGCTGCGGACGGCTTCGAGCTTCTGCTCGCGGGTGAGGTAGTCGCCGATGTCTCGGTAGAAGACCTTGCCGAGGGTTGGGCCGTCGGGGTTCTTGATGAGCAGGTAGATGGCGGCGGTAGTGCGCGTTCCCTGACCGAAGACGTTGTCCTTCTCCTTGCGTCGTTGCTCACCAGCGGTACGCGCGTTGCCGCGAAGGTTGAACACGTAGATGGAGTTGAACTCGGCCGCGAAGCTCTTTCGGAGACCATCTGCGGTGTTGCCGTCGATGAACCCGCCGTTAGAGACGAACGAGACGATGCCTCGGTCGCCGACGCGGTCGGAGGCCCAGCGGATTGCGCGGATGTAGGAGTCGTAGAGGTTGTTTTTGTTCTGCGCCGTGGAGCGTGCGGCATACGTCGCGGCGATCTTCGAATCGAGCGTTGGGTAGCTGAGATTTTGGTTGTTGTCGTTGCCGGACTCCTGACCCTTCGAATATGGAGGGTTGCCGATGACGACACGGATGTCGAGCGCTTTTTGCGCCTCGGCGCGTTCGTTGTTCTCCGGAAACACGCCGTGGTTGTCGAGTTCGTCGTCGGCCTCGTTCATCTGGAACGTATCGGTCAGCACGATGCCCTCGAAGGGCACGTAGTCGCCACCGACGAGGTCGTGGTAAGTCTCTTCGATGTTGATCGCGGCGACGTAGTAGGCGAGCAGCACCAGTTCGTTGGCGTGCAGCTCGTACCGGTATTTGTAGGCGAGGTCTTCGGGCTTGATGAGTCCGGATTGGAGGAGCCGGACGATGAAGGTGCCGGTGCCGGTGAAAGGGTCGAGGACGTGCACGCCCTTATCCGACAGGCTCGCCCCGAACTCCGCCTTCAGCGCGTCATCGACGCTGTGGATGATGAAGTCCACGATCTCGTTGGGGGTGTAGACGATGCCGAGGCGGTCGCTGGTCCCCGAGAAGGCGGTCTGGAAGAACTTTTCGTACAGCTCTTTGACGATCTGCTGCTTCGCCGCGGCATCCGTGATTCCGGATGCGCGGGTGCGCACAGAGTCGTAGAACTTGTCGAGCTTCTCGGTCTCTTTCTCTAGATGCTGCTCTTCGAGCGCATCGATCATGTGCTGCATGACCTGCGAGACAGGGTTGTGGTCGCTGAAGGCATAGCCCTCGAACAGGGCGTCGAACACCGGCTTGGTGATGAGGTGCTGCGAGAGCATCTCGATGGCTTCCCGTTCGGTGATGAACGGGTTGAGGTTGTCTTGCAGCCCCTTCAAGAAACGAGCGAACTCGTCGTGCAGAGTCGCATCTGAGCCCTCGACCAGCGTCTTGATACGGGTCATGTGGTCAGAGGCGATGCCCGCGACATCCTTGGCCCAGTTCTCCCAGTAGCGACGCTCGCCGACCTTCTGCACGATCTTGGCGAGGATCGCGTCGCGCCACTGGTCGAGAGCGGGGAAGTCGAGCATGACGGCGGTGTTGCCGGTCTCGTTCTTGTCGTCGTCTTTGCCTCCACCGCCGACGCCGATGACAGAGAGCTTGCCCTCGGTGGACTTCGTGAGGTCGATCTTGTTGACCATCGCGTCGAAGCGCTCGTCGTGCGCGCGAAGGGCCTGAAGCACCTGCCACACGACCTTGTACTTCCTGTTGTCGTTCAACGCGGTCGCCGGATCCATATCGGCGGGCACGCCGATGGGCAGGATGACGTAGCCGTACTTCTTGCCCTCCAGCTTGCGCATCACCCGACCCACAGACTGCACGACATCAACGACGGAGTCGCGGGGGTTGAGGAACATCACCGCGTCGAGAGCGGGAACGTCCACGCCTTCGGAGAGCACCTTGGCGTTGGTCAGGATGCGGGCGTTGCCGGCGCCGGGATCTTGCTTCAGCCAGTCGAGCTCTTTGTTGCGGTCGAGCACGTTGTAGGTGCCATCGACATGGTGCACTTCCACATCGAGAAGATTCGATGCGCTCTCGTCCGTCTCTTGATCGATGAGGTCGATCTCGGCCTCGACGACCCGCTCGAACAGATTGGCGATCTTCTTCGACTCAGAGATGTTCTTGGCGAACGCGACCGCTCGCTTCATCGGCTCGGGGTCGAGGGCGAACTCTTCCGGAGTCAGCGAGCGCTTGGAGAGGCCATTCCAACATCCGACGATCTTCGCGGCATCGTCGAGGGTCAGCTCGTTATTCTCGTCAGCCAGCAGGCGCTGGAAGCGGGAGGAGATGTACGACTCGTCCACGGCGAGCACGAGCACCTTGTAGTCGGTGAGTCGCCCCATCGAGACGGCCTCGCCGAACCCGAGACGGTGGAACTCTTCGCCGTAGAACTCGGGGCTGTCCATGTCGGTCAGGACTGCACCGGCCTCCTCGGCCTTGGATCTGCTGGCGTCAGCGTAGATGCGCGGCGTGGCCGTCATGTAGAGGCGCCGCTTGCCTCTGATGTAGTCCTGGTTGTGCACCTTGACGAACGCGGACTCTTCATTGCCAGCCAGCGTGACACCGGTCGTCCGGTGCGCTTCATCGCAGACGATGAGGTCGAACTCGGGCACACCCTCGGACTGCGCCTTGGCGACGACGTCAATCGACTGGTAGGTCGAGAACACGACGGTGATGCCGTCGAAGTCGTCTGGTATCTCTGAGAACTTAGCCACGAGCTTCGTGGTGTTCGTTGTCGCCGGGTAGGCGAGATCGGTAACCGGGATGTCTTCGTCGGACTTTCGCTTGCCGACGCTCACGTCCGAGCAGACGGCGAACGAGCGCAGCGGAAGAGCGGACTCGATCGTCCACTCCTTCAGCGTCTGGGACAGCAGTGAGATAGAGGGAACGAGAAACAGGACGGTGCCGCCACGGGGCACGACCTTCTCGACGAGCTTGAGGCTCGTGAAGGTCTTGCCGGTTCCGCAAGCCATGATCAGCTTGCCGCGGTCGGCTGTCTCGAACCCCGCGACGACCTTCGAGATTGCCAACTCTTGATGAGGGAACGGCTGCTTTGCGGCCTTCTTCGTCAAGTCGCCAGGGGAGTTGAGGGAGAACTGGTCCCAGTCGATCGAGGAATCATCGAGATCCTGCACTCGCAACCGCTGCACGGGCGGGTTCTGGTTCTCGACCGCATCCTCGGCGTTGCTGCCCCAGTTGTCGCTCGTTGAGATGACAAGGCGAGCAGCAAACTCAGGCTTGCCGTCGAGGTTCTTGCTGGATGCCGCGAGGAACGAGTCCAGCATGGGCTTCGTGACCGTCGTCGATGGGTCGAAGAACTTGCATTGGATCGCCGTCAGCTCGCCGGTGTCACGAGCGCGAGCAACAAGGTCAATGCCGGTGTCTTTGCGCCCGCCGCGCTGCGGGTAGTCCGTCCACATCCACACCTCGTCGAAGAGCTGCGCATACTGCGGCTCTATCGTGAGGTAGGCCTGCATGAGCCGTTCGAAGCGGTCGCCCTTGTCGCGCTCGTCATAAGAGACCGAGCGGAGCTCACTCAGGATGTCGTGGATGCTCGCTGCCATGCGGTGCCTCTTTCGAATTTGCCCGTGGTCCCAAGTTATCGGTCACAGTTCACATCTTCGCCAGGCCCGCGAGCGCGGCGCTTCCTCCACATCAACTCATCGAGGCTATGCACCCCCAAAACGACGGACGCGGAGCCGACCAGTAGGCGGAAGTCTGCATCCTCGTTCTGGAGGACTGATGACGGATTGGATTGCCCGCTACGAAGAGGGGTGCGTCACTGCTGGCGGCGCAGTCATGTTGCTGACGGATAGGTTGCACCGCGATCATCCTTGGCCTTCCCCTGAGGATGCACTGCGGGGATGGTTGTCGCGCGCGGATCTTCAAGGACCAGACGTGCACCGATACGGAAATGGTCTGGAACAAGTGGACGATGTGCGGGGCCGTCCCGACTTTCGCGCGGTCGATGTTGTCAGCATCTGGCGTCGGGTCACCTTTTACCGTGTGAATGAGCTCCCTGTTCTCGCGTGGTGAGAGGAGGGAGCCAGCAGCGCTTGCTCAACGGCCGAGGGCGTTCCATATTCGTGACAATCGTGCCAATATCGTCACATGAACCTGAGTGAGCCGTTGGATGGACTCACGACCCCTGTCGAGGCGGCCGTGTTGCGAGTTCTCGCGCGCACCGACTCGGGATTTTCGGGTCGACAGGTTCACGTGCTCGCTGGAATTGGCTCGACGTCGAGTGTGCATCGCGCACTGAGGAACCTCGTCCGGATTGGCGTAGTGGTAGCCGAGGCCCGGCCACCCGCGATCATCTACCGCGCCAACCGTGGGCACGTGCTCTGGCCGGTAATCCAGATGGGCCTGGGCGCACGTTCACGGGTCATCGATAGCATCCGGGATTTTTGTGAGCACGCGCCTGACGAGGTTCCGGGCGTGCGCGATGTCTCTGTTGTTCTCTACGGCTCCGTCGCGCGGAGAGAGTCGACGATGGACTCCGATATCGATCTGCTCGTTGCGTATCCAGGCGGATTCGATGCAGACGGCCGGGCCGCATTCGACTATCACCTCGCGGAGCACGTCACGCGCATCACTGGCAACGAGGCCCAGGTCTTCTCCCTCGAACGGTCCGAGTTCGACCAGCGTCTCCTAGAGAGCGATCCATTCATCGCAGATGTCGCTGGCCAGAGCATCCACATCTTCGGCCCGAGGCTTCCGCCCGTGGCAACTGGCGCGGTATGACGGCGATTCGTCATTTGCCGGTCAAACCAGCTGAGCTCGAGGACGTCTTGTACGCATCGGACGCTGGGCACAGTGGCGCGATCAAGGCCCTGCTTCAAAAGAGCGACTTTGCAGCGCTCGTGGAAGTGCTGGTGGCGATGGGGCTCTACGAGAAGACGCGCGGCGAGGCGGAGCGGGCCGCGAGCGCGGGGTGAAGGCCTGACTCACGTCGGCTGAGGCCCGTCCCTGGGAGATTCCGACGCCTTCCCCTAGGCTCCCGAATGGGACTGCCCGGCCACGCCCTCAACCTGTCGCCGGTCTGGGAGGACAGCGTATGGCGAATGAAGCTCGTTACCTGGTCGGGGAATCGTTAGACGATTTGGCGGAAGGCCTGCGCCCATTCATCGAGGTCACCTTCGCTGAGCAGTTGCCGGGTGGCCCCACCTGGGTGCAGGTCATCGCCGAGAAGGATGCGTTGGCCGGGCGTCCGACTACCCATCACCACACGAACGACATCGGCTTGATGTTGCGAGTCATCACGGAGAAGTTGGGGACTCTCGGCTACCCCTTTGACCGACGCCTTTCGCGGCAGGCCGTGAATTGGGCGAGCGAGCTGCGAGAGGTTCGAAATCGCTATGCGCACCAGGCCGAGTTCACCGCAGCAGAAATGTATCGAGCACTCGACTCAGCCGAGCTGCTACTGCGCGAGATCGGGGCTGACGCGGAGGCGTCGCGAGTTGCCGCCCGCAAACCTGTGGTGATGGCCGCTCTGTCTGGCACCCAAGCGAAGCCACTCCCGATGCCCCCGCCGGCACGGATGTCACCGAAACCCGGGCTGGAGCAGAGCCAGTCGGCCGTGCCTGCAGTTCACGGTTTGCCGGTCGCTCCCGCACCCGTCACCGCACCGGACTCGGGGGAGCAAGGCTCGATTCCGGCTCCTCCCACTCGCCGCAGCCTGCGCGAGGTTCATGAGCCCCAGCCATCCGCGCCGCCCGCGCCGCCGCAACCTGTCGGACTTGCGCAGCTGGCGATCGAATCCGTTGCCGAGCTGAGCTACGCCGTCGCCCATGCGCGCATCGTTGCGGTGCAAGAGGTGCGGATCGCATACGACGGTCCAGAGCTTCGCGGTGCTTCCCTCGAGATCGAGGCGACGTGCGCGACGGGTTCGCTCGGAGGGCCCAAGATCGTGTTGCTCGATCTGGCACCTCACGGCACGGTTGTAGTGACCGCGCCTGACCTGCTCATGCTCGATCCCGGATCGATGCTCGCGGTCGATACGCAGCAGCCCGGTCAGATCCGCGCAACCCTGCGTGACTCGAGCGGTGTCGTGATCACCCAAGTTGCAAACGACGTCATTGTGCTCGCGGCGAATCAGTGGATCGCTCGCGAGCTGCACCTGGGGCTCGAACTTCTGGCATCTTTCGTTCAACCACAGGCGACCGCTTTGGCACCGGTCCTCCAGGCCGCTTCGGATCGCCTCGGCGAGGCAACAGGTCGATCCGACCTCGACGGCTATCAGAGCGACAATCCCGAACGTGTCGACGCTACGGTCGAATCCATTTGGGATGCGGTCAGGTACGGCGACATTCGCTACGCTGAGCCGCCCGCGAGCTGGGGAATCTCGGGGCAGAAGGTGCGGACTCCGCACGAAGTCCTGGGTGATCGTCTCGCCACCTGCCTCGACACAACCGTCACCCTTGCTGCGCTCCTCGAGCAGGTCGGCATCAACTCGACCCTGTGGTTGACCGAGAACCACATTCTCCTCGGCTATTGGCGTGAAGACGCAACGCTGGGCGACCCCGCGACGACAGACATCGAGGAGGTCATCAACCTTGCCGAGTTGGGCAAGATCGGTCTGGTCGAGACGACTATGGTCACCGGCGGTGAGGCATCCCGGTCTTTTGAGGATGCGCGACGAGCGGCTCGAACATACCTCGTTGAGCGACGGCACGAGGTCTTGGGGATTACCGATATCCGCGGAGCGCGCGAGAATGCAATCCTTCCGCTGCCCAGCCGTGCACGTAGCGAGACGGGCGAGGTTGTCGTCACGGAGTACCGGCTGACCGAGACCTCGTCGATGGCCCCTTATGTTCCTGGCGAAACTACTCGCTCGTCGGCCGGCCGCCCGGTGCCGCCCCCTCGGGTTTCGCAGTGGAAGAACAAGCTGCTCGACCTCACGCTGCGGAATCGCCTCATCAACTTCACTGATCGAGCGGGCTACGCCCTCGCGGTGCCGGGCGATGCTCTTCCTCGTCTGGAAGACATGATTAACGACAAGCAGAGCATTAGTCTGCTGCCGTCCGACGGCGTGCCCCAGATCGCGCGAGAGCGAGGCATCCGGTTCGGTCGCGATCTCGATCCAACTAATCGCGAAGCCCTCCTGGCCGACAAGCGCCAGGCGTATCTCTCTGACATCACCGCGGCGACCTACACCAACCGCTTGCGCGCTCTCGCGAGCAAGGCGAAGACGCTGGTGGAAGAGACCGGCGCGAACAACCTCTATCTTGCGTTCGGGACGCTTCGGTGGACCTTTAACGATCGGGAGCTCACGTCGCCCCTGATCCTCGTGCCCGTCACGCTCGAGAGCGTTTCGCGAGGCCAGTCCTTCAAGATCGTTCTGGACGAGGCGGGGGCATCGACACCAAACTACTGTCTCCTTGAGAAGCTGCGTGTCAGTTTCGGCCTCGAGATTCCCGGCCTCCAGAATCCCGCTGAGGATGCTTCCGGCATCAACTTGCCCGAAGTCTTTAACGCTGTCCGCCAGTCGATGATCGACGCGAAGCGTCCTTTCGTCGTTGAGGAGTCAGTGCATCTCGCGATCCTGCAGTTCGCGAAGTTTCGCCTATGGAAGGACCTCGACGACAACTGGGAGCAACTGCTCGGCAACGAGCTTGTTCGCCACCTCGCTGAGTCACCCACCGACGCCTTCGTCGAGTGGGCGCCCCGGCCGGTCGACGTTGACCTGGACGTGTTGGCGACACAGGTGCCTGTGTCGGCCGACTCATCACAGCTTGAAGCCGTGGCCGAAGCGGTCGCGGGCCGGACCTTTGTACTCGAAGGTCCTCCCGGTACCGGCAAATCGCAGACGATCACGAACCTGCTTGCACGAGCGCTCGCAGCCGGGCGGCGCGTGCTTTTCGTAGCCGAGAAACGTGCAGCGCTCGATGTTGTGAAAGCGCGTCTGGATGCAGTTGGTTTAGGCCCGTTCTCGCTGGACCTGCACGACAAGGGCGCGCGCCCGATGGCGGTGCGGGAGCAACTACGAAAGGCGCTCGAGGCGCAGGCGCGCCCCGATATGGCTGCGCTCAACACCCAACGAGAGACATCCGAAACGAGCCGTGGGACTCTTTCGAGATACGCGCAGCGTCTGCATGAGCCGAATGCCGCGGGCTACTCCCTGTATTCGGCGCGAGCACATCTACTCGCCGCGCCCGAAGACGTGGTGGCACTCGATGTGCCTGCTTCGCTGGCAAGCGGAGGCACCGGGCAGGACTTCGACGAACTGCGTTCTGCCCTGAGATCGCTGGCCGCCGTGAGTGATCTGGCTCGGCCCGCCGAGCTACATCCTTGGGGCTTCGTGGACATTGCCAACGGGCAGCGCGTGGACGCGGTGGCGGTGCACCAGGCGGCTCAGGAATTCGATGGGGCTCTGGTGGGTGCATCGGAGGAGCGGGTGCCGGGGGACATCCTCGCGCACGTCAGAAGACCGGAGCAGCTAGACATATGGGCCAAAGTCGCCAGAGCCCCTCGGTATTCGCTCGACGCGATTGACTACGCGGCGGCGCCGGTAGGCGCTGCCGAGATAGCACGACTGCGTGCCGACACGCTGGCGTTGGCTCCCGGTTCAGGATGGCTGACGTCGCTAGATGCCCGCGTCGTGGGGCGCGACGTTGCGAGCGTTCATGCCGCGGCTGTCGCCGCCGACGAGTCTTCTTTCTTCGGGCGGAAGAAGCGTCGTCGCGCCGTTCTCGAAATGATTGCGCCCGACCTCGTCGTCGACAAGTCGACGATTTCTCTCAAGCAACTGTCGACGATCACCGCCGCGGTTGTGGATTCTGCCTCACGTATGGCGACGGTCAGGAACGGGTTCCTTCAACTTCCTGCGCCTCTTATCGATAGCGCTTGGAATCCGTTCATGCCAGGTGCTGCCGACGCAATCGTCGTTGCGGTCGACGACTTGGCAGAGACCGCGCGCCTGCTTGGTTCCGACCTCTCGCCAGCGGGTGACCTCCGAGAAGATCTCCGTGGTTACTACGCCACGACATCCTCGGAAGCGCTTGCGGCGGAACGGATCGGTGCTATCGCCGAAGCGTGGCGCGCTCTGGTGGCACAGCCACACTCTGGCCCTGCCGACGGATCCCCTCAGGATCGGTTCACGACCTGGGCGGGTGACGTTGGTGTCATCCCCGCCTGGGAGCAGACCCGCGGCGCTCGTAACGTCGTGACCGCCGAGCCGGTGACTCTCAATCGCTGGATCGGTCTGCTCGATCACCTCGAACCGCTGCGACGAGCTGGAATGACCGATGCGCGCGCCGGGATCCTGGCGGGCCGGGTGGATGCGGACGATGCTTCGCTTGCGTTCGACAAGGGTCTCGCTGCTGCGTCGATCGAGGAACGCGAAGAGGCGACGGCGCTCTCGTCGTTCGATCCCGTCGCGCACGATCGGGCGATCACTCGCTTCACCGACAGCTCATCGGCGATACGCGACGAGCTTCCGCGCGCCATCCCGGCGGAGATTCTGAGTCTGCGCAGATTCGACGCCGCGTTCGATGGTGGCGACATGGGAGCCCTCAAGCGCCAGTTGGCGCGTCAGCGCGGGGGCGACAGTGTGCGAGCGCTGATGGAGAAGTACGGCGACCTGATCACGCAGATCGCGCCGTGCATGCTCATGAGCCCGGAATCCGTCGCACGCTTCTTCCCGGCGAGATCAGGCATGTTCGATATCGTCGTCTTCGACGAGGCATCCCAGATTCGCGTGGCCGACGCCGTGGGTGCGATGGGCCGCGCGAGATCTGTGGTCGTCGTGGGCGACTCGAAGCAGATGCCGCCGACCTCGTTCGCCGAGATCAGCGTCGATCCTGAGGACGAACAGGAATCGGCGGCGATGCCGGTCGCTGACGAAGAGTCGATCTTGACGGAATGCACGCAGGCACGTGTCCCGAGCAAATGGTTGTCGTGGCACTACCGGAGTCAGGACGAGGCGCTGATTTCGTTCAGCAACCACCACTACTACGACAGCAGGCTGTCGTCATTCCCGGCGCCCGTTCGCACAGTCGACAGCGTGGACGTGGCGGCTTCCGGTGCCGGTGAAGCTTTGCGCGTTGACCACGGGATCTCACTCGTGCGAGTTCCCGGTCAATTTGCGCGCTCTGGCGGTCGCGGGGTGTTGCGCACCAACAAGGTCGAGGCAGAGGAGATCGTTCGTGAGATTTCTGAGCGATTCGCCCGCTCGGCCGACGAGACGCCGTCCCTCGGCGTGATCACGTTCAACGTGCAGCAGCGGGATTTGATCGAGAACATGCTGCGCGATGCCCCGGACGAACGAATCGGTCGTGCGATGGACGAACGGGACGGGCTGTTCGTGAAGAACCTCGAGAGCGTACAGGGCGACGAACGCGACACCATCCTCTTCTCCGTCGCGTTCAGCGCGAACGACCGCGGGATGCTCCCGTTGAACTTCGGACCGCTTTCACGCGCCGGTGGTGAGCGTCGTCTCAATGTCGCCGTGACGAGGGCGCGCCGACAGGTGATCCTGTACTCGAGCTTTGACCCCGTCGACCTCCGAGCCGAGCAGACTTCATCGCGTGGAGTCAAGGATCTGAAGGCGTACCTCGAGCTCGCGCAGCGCGGGACCGAGGTACGCGACGATTCCGCGCTCCGTGAGGCCGTGAACGATCGGCACCGCGAAGACATCGCGACTGAACTGAGATCTCGCGGGGTCGTTGTCAGGACGGACGTGGGTCTGTCGGACTTCCGCGTCGATCTCTCTCTGGCGTCGGCGACTGACCCAACTCAGCCGTTGGTGGCTGTCCTGTTGGACGGCGAGGGTTGGCGCTCGCGTCGCACAGTCGCCGACCGTGATGGGCTACCCGTGGAGGTACTCCGCGGGCTCATGCGCTGGCCGGCGGTCGAACGTGTTTGGCTACCGGCCTGGCTGCAGGAGCGCGACGCCACCGTCGAGCGTCTTGTTTCTGCGGTCACCGTTGCGGCAGAAGCGCACGCGGCAGATGAGATTGTCACTAAGCGCGATGTGTCGGCCGCGCCGATCGGAGTGGACGGTGCGGCTGCATCGCCTACCGAGCCATTGGAGAGTCCTTTGGTGCGGGCATCGGCGGTTCTGGAACCGGTAGCTCGAACTCTGGTGTCGACGTCGCCAGTCGGTCGGTCACGGCATCCAGATCTTGTTGTGTTCGATCCGTGGAGGCCGCCGTATCTTGGGGGTACTGACGTCCTTGACGGGCTTCCTGGTGCACTTTCCGCGCAGCGCGTCAGGGCTGCGCTGCTCGCGGCTATCGAGCACGAAGGACCCATCGCTAGCGTGCGGCTTGCAAAGCTCGTCGCGGAAGCGTTCGGGCTCTCGCGAGTTCAAGGCTCTCGCGCCACCGCGATTCTCACGCAGCTCTCCGCCGCCTATCTTCGATCAGTTGATCCCAGCTTTGTCTGGCCTATGGGCATCGAGCCTCGCTCGTGGCATGTCGTCCGGACGAGCGAACCCGGAGAGGGGCGCGCGCTCGATCACGTGAGCCTCGTTGAGATCGCGAACGCCATGGCCGTGGTCGCCCAGCTCAGCGGAGGCATCGGTGAGACCGAGATTAAGCGCGAAGCTTTGTCCCTGTTTGGAGGTAAGCGTCTCACGGAGCAGATATCTGCGCGCTTGGATCAGGCTCTGGAACTTGCGCTCGCGCTGAACAGACTCGTGCGGATGGGGAGGGGCTCGTTTTTGGCGGCTCCGCGCGAGTCGTAGCTCGTTGGTGTTGTCCGCGAGCTAGTAGGGCAGTGCGGTTCAGGTACGGAATGAATCTGGAGGAGACATAGATGGCACGCGGATTTGCCGTGATTGACCTGGAGACGACCGGGCTCTTTCCCGACCGCCACGACCGGATCGTCGAGGTGGCGATCGTTCATGTGTCGCCGAGTGGCGAGATCGAGGGCTCGTGGGAAACGCTGGTCAACCCGATGCGCGACATGGGTGCCCAGAAGATCCACGGCATCGGCGCCGCTGCCGCTTCCCGAGCGCCAGAGTTTGGCGCCGTCGCGCCGAGCATCGCGAGTCTGCTGCGCGGACGAGTGCCGGTCGCGCACAACGCCAGCTTCGATGCGCGCTTCTTAGAAGCCGCGATGACACAGACGGGGGAGTGGTGCCCCGATCGCGACTACTGGATGTGCACGATGCAGCTAGCAGCCACCTTCTTGCCCGGGCGCCGCAGCCTGGCGGATTGCTGCGGGGCGATCGGTGTGACTTTGGAGAACGCGCATCGCGCATCTGTTGACGCGCTGGCGACTGCCGGTCTTCTCCGCGCCTATCTCAGCGCAGGCCAAGATCGGGCCTGGTGGGATCAGTGGCTCGCGTCGACGGATGACTGGCCGCATCCGGTTGAATCGCCCGTCGGATGGATGCCGCGTGAGGCGGTTGACGTGATTCCCCGGTCGGTGCTCGAACGCCTCCACGTGCTGGTTGCCCCAGCTGAAGATGATGGCGCACTGAACCTCGACTATCTCGCCATGCTCGATCGCGTGCTCCTTGATCGCCACATGTCGCTCACGGAGGCTGATGCGCTCCTTCGCTTCGCACAAGACATGGGATTCGCGCCGACAGCGATCAAGCGGATGCACCGGGCGTATTTCGATGGGCTGGCCACGGCCGCGTGGGCCGATGGCGAACTCAGTGCACGCGAATGGGACGACATACAAAAAGTCGGGCGACTGCTCGAGATTGATGCGTCCGAGATTGAGGCTGCTGCGGCGGGTCCCGGGCCGGTGGCTCCGGCGCTCACCACCGGGTTCCGACTTGTCGCTGGCGACACTGTTGTGATCACGGGAGATACCCGACGCGACCGCTCGGAGTGGTTCGAGATCCTTGGCGAACTTGGGCTCGTTGCCAAGGACAACATGGTCAAAAGCGCGAAGGTGCTCGTCGCCGCGGACCCTGATTCCATGTCTGGCAAGGCCAAGCAGGCCCGTCAGTACGGCATTCCGATCATCACCGAGGAGAGCCTCGAGCGGCTGGTGGGCCTGGACTAGGTGTTCTTCCGTACGACGACATCGTTGCCACCATGTCGGCCAGGACGTTGACGCGCACGAGCGATATACGCCGCGTTGCCTGAGGGGCGTTTCGTCTCGCTGCGCTCGCTCAACGACCGGGGGAGGTGTGCACGGCCGGATCCGGTCGATCGAAGCGCGTGACCCGTATCCTGTGACCGCGTTCGCTCCGACAGTGCTTGACCGCACCGCGATCGCTCGCGCTTGCGAGCAGCATGGCGTCGCTCGGTTGTGCTTGCGGCGACGGACACCTTGGCGATCATTGCACTGGTGACATTGGCAGCATGGTTCCCCTCGGCCGATCCGTGGATCATGGTCATCGGCACGCCTATTGTCATTGTGGGAACAGGGCTCGGAGCGAACTTTGTGCAGCGGTGCAACGCAGCCAGGCGTCGCGAAGGCGGATAGGGCGAGGCATCCGCTCGGCTCGGGGCGGGGACGGGTGCGTCGCTTCGACAGGCTGAGCGACCGTTGGCGGGCTCAGCGATCGTGAGCGTCCGGTGACGTCGTCTGGTTCGCGGCGGATGTCTCGGTCAGGCGTTTTCTATCGACGCTCGCTTGCGCTGAAGCGCCGACGCAGGCTCTGCCGGGTCACGGGGTCCTGCCAGATCGCCCACGCCGTCGTGGCGAGGGCGCCACCGCCGACGAGCAAGAGGATGATCAATGCCGTCATGGGTGGAACTCCTTCGTGGCGGACGTGCAGGAACTCGTCCCCTCCAGTATGCAAAAGTCGCAGCGCGAGCAATAGGCGTATTGGGTTGGGTAGGTCACTTCGACAAGCTCAGTGACCGCGTTGGGTTGAGCGTTTCGGCTCGCTGCGCTCGCTCAGCGACCGGCCCAGGCACGGACGTGGTGGACGGTCGCGGACTTCGGGTACGAGCCCGAGGGCGTTCCGATTTCGAACAGGTCGATCATGAGGAACAGCGGATAGTCCGGAGCCTGAGGCATCCGGCGCACGACGAAGCCGTCGCATCCGATCGTCGTCTCGCCGTCGCCCCAAATCGCGGTCCAGGTGTGCGGTTGGCTCGCGTCGAGAGGCACCGTCACCACGGCCATGTCGGTCGTCAGTCGAGGATCGTGGTGCGCCTTGATTCCAGAGCGCGCGGTCGTGGTCGGCCCGATTGCGTCGGCGTCGATTTCGAAGATGCAGATCTCGCCCGAGTCGGCGGGGGAGAGGTGCTCGGTGGCGACCAGCCAGGCCGCGAGCATGCACCCGGTATCGCGACTGGCGGTCACGGTGATGTCGACTTGCCCGCCCGAGGGTGCGAAGAGAAGCCGCTCGGGTGTCTCGGTGCGGACGAAGAGCTCGTCGGTACGGTGGCGGTGGGCGCCGCGCACGGACCCGCCGGGGCCCGAGAAGGTACCGGTCTGCAGGTTCGATACGCGCAGCGGTGCGTCTTCGGTGCGCCAGTCGAGTTGGTCCTGTTCGATCCGCAAATCGATGCCGCCTGGCGTGAGGCGATACCGGGCTTCGGATCGGTCGGGCGTGGTCCAGCGCGGTAGATAGTGCGGGATCCAGCGCTCCGCCGACAGTCCGGCCGAGAAGTCGTCGTCGAGATCGGGCGCCCTGTCCGGCGGCGGGGGCAGCGGGTCGCGAAACACAGGCATGCGCGATGATCTCATGCCGTGAGGGCTGATCCAGATGAGCGGCTGGTGGCGGAAGCATCCGGCGTCGCGGGGGCTTTCTAGAGGACCCGTTCCATAAACGAGACATTCGCGTCAAGACTGATACATGAATCTGCGGAACCGTTCGAGGACCTCACCTCCGCGGTCGAAGTGGCCGTCCTGGCGCTCGGACGCGGGTGTTCGACAGCATCCGGAGCTTCTTCCCCCAGAACGCCTGTGACGACGCTCCCGCTGAGAACCGCGTCACGGCTGTGGTCCACGGCTCCGTCGCGAGAGACGACTCAAATCTCGACTCGGACGACGACCTGCTTGTGGTCTATCCCGACGGGTTAGGCCGAGGGGCGAAGTATGTGCCGCGACGGTACAGCGCGAGCCGCGAGGGCGGTGAGCCGAAGCATCCGCGGGCTTGCTCGATAGAGTTCTCGCACACGAAGCGGAGGCAAACATGAGGCTATGGCTGGCGATCGGCGTGATCCTGTTCGGCATCGTCACGATTGGGGCGGGCGCGGTCGCCATGTATGGGCACGCGATCATCGCGGACGAGACCGGAATCAGCGGTTGGAACCCGGCCCTGTGGCTTGTGCTGTTCGCGGGTGCGGCCGTCTTCTTGCTCGGAACCGTGCAGATCGCGGATGCCGTGGGCTCTCGTCCGGAGCGCCCCGAGTAGGTCTGGGGGTGCGGTGTGGCTCAGCGCCCCCGCACCTTCACCGTAATCACCTGGCCGACGAAGATTGCGGCGGCCACCGCGGCGGCGACGACGATCGTGAGCGGGTCGTTCTGGATCTTCAGGATCGTGAAGGGGATCAGGATCGCGAGGTCGAGCACGATCGTGAGTACCGGCAGCCAGAGCGAGGCATGGATCTTCTCGCGCAGGCGCCGGATGACGCCCCACTGCACGGCGATGTCCATGGTGAGGTACAGCAGGGCGCCCATCGAGGCGATCTGCGTGAGGTCGAGGAACGCGGTCGCGACGATCGCGAGACCGGCCGTGATGATCAGCGGTTGGTGCTGCACCTTCGCCGGCAGCGCCGGTGCCTGACGCATGTCTTGCAGCATCGCGTACAGCCGCGAGACGGAGTACAGGCTCGCCAGCAGCCCCGAAACGGTCGCGACCGCCGCGATGGCCACGGTTATGCCCACGCCCCACGAACCGAACAGGGGCTCGGCCGCCTGCGCGAGTGCGTAGTCGCGGGCGTCGGCGGCGCCCTCGGCGCCTATACTCGACTCGACCGAGATCGTGATGAGAAGGTACAGGGCCGCGCAGATCGCGAGTGAGATCACGATCGAGCGGGCGATGTTCTTCTTCGGGTCGCGGATGTCGTCGCCCTGATTGGTGATGGTCGTGAAGCCCTTGTATGCCAGCACGCACAGCGTCGTGCCCGCCAAGAGACCGACCACGTCGGGCGCATCGCCTGAGCTGTGAGCGAAGAGCCCGTCACCCGCGACCGCGGTGCCGACGATTCCGGCGATGGCGAGGACCGCGATGGCGAGGATCTTAGCCACGGCCGTGGTGGTGGCGGATGCCTCGACCAGCCGGTTGCCGAGCAGATTCACGATCGTGGCGGCGGCGATCACGATCACGCCGAGGAGTGGCACGAGCACGACGGAGTCCTGCAGTCCGAAGGGTCGGAGCAGGTAGGTGCCGAATGTGCGTGCGAGCAGGCTCTCGGCGACGACCATCGACACGTACATGAAGAGCGAAAAGGAGCCCGCGATGACGCCCGGGCCGTAGGCATCCTTCAGCAGCATCGCGATGCCACCCGAGCTCGGGTTGACGCTGGAGTAGCGGATGTAGGAGTAGGCGCTCGCGCCCGCGACGATCGCGCCCAGCAGGAACGCGAGGGGAAACCAGTCGCCCGCGAGGCCGGCGACCTGGCCGACGAGTGCGAAGATGCCGGCGCCGATCATGACACCGGTGCCGAGCGAGACCGAGCCAGCGAGCGAGATCCGGGCCTTGTCGTCGCTCATGCGTGCCTCCCTGATCCCTACGTCGACAACCGGGTTCCCGGCGCTGCGTGGGCAACGGTAACGGGGCGGCTCCGCGTTGTGTACCCCCTTGACACGATCAGCCTTCGAACTTCGTCAGCGAGCTTGCAGGTGCCTCGTCACGGCAGAGCCGGAGCGCGGCGGCCGTGAGTCACGCCGGCCGGTGAGCTGGGATCACGGGACGAGCAGTGCCGAATTATACTCACCGCCCGTCAGCAGGGTCGTCGTGTGCGTCCGCAGCTGCGCGCGATCGGTCGAGTCGTCGTGCGCCATCGGCCCCAGCTCGTCGTCCTCGGCTCGAACACGCATCACGAGCGTGTCGCCGGCACCCAGCGTGATCGACGTTGGCCAGATCTCGATGTCGAGCGCGACGGGCGTATGGGGGAGGAGCGCGGCACGATCGGTGTGGCGGTGCACGGGGCGGTAGGGCAGCGAGCGCTCGTCGTCCAGCGTGCGATGGGATGCGCGGAGCCACCCCATCGCGAGCGCGATCGGCCCGCCCTGCGGCGCGATTCCCAGCCGGACGTTCCCGTCCCGATCCTCCACATGAATGTGCAGCATCACATCGACGTCGTCGCCGGTGCTGGACACCCACAGTCGCAGTGCCGTCGGCCCGGTGAGCTCGACGTCTTCTGTGGCGGTGAAGGCGAACTGTCGTTCGCCGTCCTCGGCTGAGTACGAGGTGGTCGCGGCATCTGCGGGTGCATCCCACGCCATCGAACCGTCGGATGCATCGAGGTACAGCTTGCGCCACTCTGTGCGCGCGATCGGCCATTCGTCTTCGTCGCGCCACTGGATCTTGTCGCGTCCGCGGATGGCGAGGCGGACCGGCGCGTCGTTCTCGGCGCCGTTCTGTTCGCCCTCGAGGAAGCGTTGTTGCCGTGCTTTCGCCCACGGCTCGGAGAACGGTCCGATGCGCGTGCCCGAGGTAACGGCTGGCGTACCAGTCGTCGATGAACTCGCGCTTCTGCATTTCTTCGAACAGCAGTACCCGGTGGGATGCGAGTTCTTCCGGAGTCTGGGTGTTGTAACCGTGCTGCTGAGGCGCGATCTGGAGCCGCCACCAGAGCTCCAGGAAGGCCTTGGCGAAGATCCCTCCCTGCCGTCCGAACTCCCGATACGGATCCGTGGATCCCTCCCACGGAATGATCGCGGCCAGGTGCGGGGGGCGCTGCGCAGCCACGAGCCATTGCAGCATGGCGAGCCACGAGATGCCCATGCTTCCGATACGGCCGGTCGACCACTCCTGCACACCCGCCCACTCGATGACGTCGTAGAAGCCGTCCACCTCTTCGGTTCCGAGTAGGTCGAGCCGCCCCGGCGATGCAACGGTGCCCGGCGAGTCGGCCCGCACGATGACGTATCCGCGTGCGGTCCACCACTCCGGGTCCGGGGTTTCCCACACCGCGTCGTCGCTCTGATCCGCCTGGTCGTACAGCGGGTAGCGATCCGGCCAGTGAACGTCTTTGCCGTAGGGGCTCTCATGGTTGCGATCACCGGCCACGGGCCTGCGCCATCCGGCCGGAAGACGTTCACGCTCACGAACTATCCGGCTTGCATGGGGACGTCAACGTTCCGTTCGATGATCACGGGCGATGCCCTCTCGGTTCGGGTGCGAGCACGGTGTGCGGCACCGGGTTGGTCCGGATGCACGGGGTCGGCAAGTGAGACACGGTTGACTCCTTCGTCACGGTCGGGGCTCGGGGCGCCCGCGGGTGGCTGCGTGGTGATCCCTCACGCCGTGGCCACCCGCGGACGGAGCGGCATGTGCCGCCCGCGTCACCGGGCGGCGACGGGCTCCGCATCCGGTAGTGCTGGTTCTTCGTAGCGACCGCGGTTGATGCTGATGTCTTCATCGAAGCCTCGAACCACTGCTGCACGCAGGATGCCCTCCTTCTCCTGGGCATCCGGACCGGGAGCCCTCACGACAAGGCTCCCGTGAACCGGGTGTCGCGGTCAGGGGCGAACGTCCCATCGTCACGGGAGAATTTCCGGTGAGCGGTGGTGGGCTGCACCGTAATCTCGCGAGTGACCCTTGTTCCGAGCCCAACGAACCGCGGCCTCGAGTCCGCCTCCGACCGGCAGACACCTGCAGTCGCGCGGTTCACCCCTCGTAGGCAAGGACCGTCATCATTCCCGCCTCGGCGTGGTAGATGTTGTGGCAGTGTGCGGCCCACACTCCCGGGTTGTCGGTGTCGAACTCCACCACGAGTTTCGTGCGCGGCAGGACGATGGAGGTGTCCTTCCGCGGTCCTCCTTCCGCGTGCTGGTAAGTGTGGCCATGCAGGTGAAACGGGTGCCACATGTCCGTGTCGTTGGTGACGGTCAGTTGCACCCGTTCTCCTTGGCGAACCCCGAGTGCGCCGGCGAGGGGAGACTTCGCGTCGAAACGGCGTCCGTTGATCCCCCAGTCGTACTGTGCCATGGAGCCCGTGAGCGAGATGGTGAGTCTTCGGGCGGGGGAGGATGGCGCAAGCAGCACGTCTGAACTGGCCGTCAGTCCGGACGCGTCTCCGACTTTCCGTGCCAACTCTGGGACTTCGACGTCAGCCGGAGGGGCCGACCCCCCGCCTGTGCGCACTATGGCGAACGCCCGGTCCTGCTTCCCTTCGGCTTCCGCCACCATGGGGAAGACGCCGTCGGCGAGGGTGACCAAGACGTCGTACCTCTCGCCCATCCCTAGGAGCAGGGTGTCTACGTCGCGCGGCTCTACCGGGAACCCGTCGGTGTGCGTCACTGTGAGGCGGTGCCCCCCGAGAGCGAATCTGAATGCGGTGTCGCTTCCCGCGTTGATGATGCGGATCCGCACCCGCGACCGGGGGGTCCCGCTGAACACGGTCGGATCGGCCACCGGCTTGCCGTTGATGAGGTAATAGGGGTAGTAGACGTCTCCGGCGTCCCCGCCGAGGAGGTCCGAGGTGGCCCCCATCAGCATGTTGCCCATCCGCATGGGCATGCCGTCCATCCCCATGGCGGACATCCCTCGGCCGAGTTCGGCCATCACCTGTTCAGGGGTCGTAGTGACGCCGTCCAGCCAGTCGTCGAGAATGACGACCCACTCGTCGTCATAGGAGAGCGGCTCATTGGGGTCTTCGACGATCAGCGCCCCGTAGAGGCCGTGGTCGAGTTGCGGACCGACGTGCGGGTGAAACCAGTAGGTGCCCGGGTGCGGGGCGATGAATTCGTAGTCGAAGGTGCGTGCTGGCTGAATCGGCTTCTGGGTCAGCGGGGGAACGCCGTCCATGTCGTTGCGGAGTGCGAGTCCATGCCAGTGCACCGACGTCGGGTCGTTCAGCTCGTTCCGCACCCGCGCGCGCAACGTGTCGCCCGCGCCGACCCGGATAACGGGGGCCGGAAGGCTTCCGAAGGTCCAAGTGTTGGCGGTCACACCGGCAAGGTCCAGCGAGGAGGCGGCGGCAACGAGATCGACGGTGGTTGTCCGTCCGGTGCCTTTCCTCACCTTCTCCTGCTCACCGACGGCAGGGCTGTCCGAGCGGAGGTAACGGGGGTCTGTTGTGCATGAGGCAAGCAACAGGCCCGCTCCCGCTCCCCCGAGCAGCACCGCTCTGCGGCTCAGCGAGTTGCGCCCGCCGACGCCGGTGTGGCCAGCCCCTTCCCGGTCGGCCTGTGCACGGAGCTCGACGGTACTTCTCGAGTCCAGTTCGTGGTCACCCATCACTGTTCCTGCGATTCGTGGCTCGCGGTGTCCAGGAAGTCCTGTCGCACGCCGAGTGTCTGATCGGTCAGCCGCATCGAGCCAACGGCGCTGCTCTCGCCGGTCAGGGCGCGGATGGCGTCGATGTTCTCCGGGATGACAACCGCCTGGTTGTCGACGGTGTAGGTGTAGAAGAGCTCGTTGCCTTTAACGGTGAGGATGTCCGCCCACAGAGCCACCTCATACATGTCGCCGCGCCGGCGCCCGATATCCCGCATCAGCTCCTGCGTGCTGTTGAGCGCAACTATGCCGTCGGACCGGCGGACGAGGGCGATGCGGGGCATGGCGCGGAACGCTGCGAGGACCTCCTCGGTGCTGGCCTCGCGGGTGAGCTCGACTGTCCAGAAGTGCGCGTGGTTCTGGACATGGGAGCCCTTGGCCGCGATGGTCACCACATCGAGGTCGGGGATTACGGTCTGGGCGTCGGGGCCCTGGTGGCTCGGGATCCTCGCTTCCGGCACGACGGTGTTCATGATCCCGGAGTGGTCTGATTCCCACGGGTCGGTGGCGCGGCGGATCAGCACGCCACGCGCCCTGGAGAGCAGCTCCGCTTCCTTGAGTGCCGACAGGGTGCGGACCGTCGCAGTCGTGTTGCAGGAGACCACGCGCGTGGTGTCCCGTCCGACAGCGGTGCTGTAGTTGGCGGAGGCGACGAAGGAGTGGCCA
Organism: Microbacterium sp. HM-570; assembly: GCF_054165885.1. Classification (NCBI taxonomy): domain Bacteria; kingdom Bacillati; phylum Actinomycetota; class Actinomycetes; order Micrococcales; family Microbacteriaceae; genus Microbacterium; species Microbacterium sp. HM-570. The sequence goes on along the minus strand of NZ_CM135111.1, from coordinate 376,110 downwards.
GTCAGGCTGTGCTTCTCGCCGCCCTGAAAGATCGCCTTGACGCCGTGCTCACGGTAGTGGGCGAGGTTCGCGGCGCCGATGCCGGCCGGGGTGCAGTCGACCACGACGTCGACCCCGTGGAGGAGGTCGTGCAGTCCGCCGGCGAGCGGCACCCGTGCACCCATCTCGGGCGCCTTGTCCTCCGACGAGCAATAGATGGGAATTCCCATGCCGACTGCTGCCGTAACCCGGTAGTCCGAGATGACGTCGCTGACACCGACAAGCTCCATGTCGGGCTGCACTCGCACAGCGTCCGCGATCCGCTTGCCGATCACTCCGTAGCCGTTGATCGCGACGCGTACCTTCTTGGGCATGTTTTCTCCTTGAATCGTGGTTCCAGAAACCGGTTATGGATGTGACGGTCAGGGCCGAGGGCCCCGTCGGCGCGCTTTCCAGGTGAGGGAGGTGCCGAAGGCTCGGGTTCCGTCGAGAAGGGTCGCGGCGTGCACCTGGCGGATCGACGCCGAGGCGAGCGGTTCGAGGTCGAAGGATGAGAACTCATCCTCCGTGCTTCGTCCGACCTCGGTCTCCGCAATGATCCGGATCACCTCGGAAGGGGCGGGGGGAGCGTGGTCCTGCCGCTGGGCCAGCTCGATCTGGTACTCCGGAGGCACCAGGTCCGAGCGGGTGGAGAGCAGTTGGCCGAGCTTGATAGAGGCGGGCCCGAGCTCCGTCAGTGCGATGCGGAGATGCTCAGGGTTCGTGTACGGCTCCTCACGGTGATCATGGCCGAGGAGCGCGCGCTCGAACGGGAGCCATCTCTGCAGGCCGATGACACCCACGAGGAAGCCGAGTCCATGTCGGGCGAGCGTCTCCGCGATCTCCCGATAGCGTTCCGCGTGACTTGTCACGCCTTCTCCTGTCGCTGGAGCCCTTCGGGCTCACCGTTCCTGGAATCGGCCGGGAGGTGGAGTCTAGCGGGTGCCGAGAGTGGATGCTCCCAGCGGTCTCCCGGTCTCAAGGTCTTCTCGATGCCCTGGATGCATACCCGGACAGATCGCGCGGAGCAGTGGTGCAGACGCAGGCGGACGCTGTCTTGGGTGATGTCGACATCGATGGGCTGGTTCCGGTAGCGAAGGTGGAAGGAGGCCGCGGGAAGCTCGCTGGGGAGCAGAGGGTGGAGCCGCAGAGTGTCTGCCCGGGTCTCCACACCCCCGTAGCAGCGGATCACCATGTCGGCGGTGCCCGCCATCGCCCCGAGATGGATGCCCTCTCGAGTCGTGCCGCCCTGCGTGTCCGCGAGGTCGGCTTCCAGCACCTGCTCAAACAGGGACCACGATCGGGCTCGATCAGTGCGTGCGAGGACCCAGCTGTGGACGAGCCGGCTCAAGGTGGAACCGTGACTGGTCCGGGACAGGTAAAAGTCGACGGTCTTTGGGATCGTCTCGGGGGAGAGCGGGTAGCCGAGGCGCGCGAACATCGTCTTCAGCTCCTCGGCGGGGAACAGGTAGAACAGCATGAGCACGTCCGCCTGCTTCGACAGCCGGTATTTGTTGGTGCTGTCGCCTTCGGCCGCGAGGATCAGGTCGAGCCGGCCGATGTTCTCGTAGCGTCGGCGGTACTCATCCCAGGGGAACTCTTGGAGCCGCTCGTACCCATCGAACTGGCTGATCACGCCGTCGGCATGGAACGGGACACGGAGCCGACGACCGATGTGGTCCCACTCGCGCATCTCCTCGTGGGTCACCTCGAGGCGCTGTCGAAGCGCTGCGGCGTCGTGATGAGCGAGGAGGGTCAGAGCGTCGGCAGCTCGTGCGAGGGTCCAGGATGCCAGCACGTTCGTGTAGGCGTTGTCGCGGACCCCTGCGCCCGGTGCTCCGGGATAGCCGTCGTGGTACTCGTCGGGGCCCATCACTCCCGTGATGCTGAACCGGTCGTCGGCGCCGTCGTAGGCGGCGCTGCTCGCGAAGAGCCGGGCCACCTCGATGAGGATCTCCGCTCCGACGTCGGTGAGGAACTCAAGGTCCTGCGTTGCCTGGTAGTACTGCCACACGCTGTATGCGACGGCGAGACCGACGTGGCGCTGGCGTCGGGAGTTGTCCGGCATCCACTGCCCGCTGCGTTCGTTGTACAGCTGCGACGGGGTCTCTTCCCGCCCGTCGCTCCCGCTCTGCCAGGGGAAAAGGGCGCCGCGCAGTCCGACCTCCCGTGCCGCGGCTCGCGCCTCCCCGAGCCTGCGGTGCCGGTAGAGGAGAAGTGCTCGCGTCAGAGCGGGGCGGCGGAGGGTCAGGAGGGGGTAGACGAACAGCTCGTCCCAGAAGATGTGACCCCGGTACCCTTCGCCGTGGAGGCCCCGGGCGGGGACGCCGGCATCCAAGTCGGCTTCGGCAGAGGCGGTGCTCTGCAGGACGTGGAAGGTGTGCAGGTTGAGGGCGAGGGACTGGCGGTGACCGGTCTGGAGGACGACGCCGAACCGGTCCCACATCTCGCTCCACCTGCTCACATGCACGGAGAGCAGGGCGTCGAAATTTCCCACGCGGCGGATGCGGTGCGAGGCGTCCAGGAGGGGAGTGGAGAGGGCACGGTCCCGAGAGGTGGCAACCGCAGCGACCTTCTCGATCACCACCGGTGCCCCCGGAGCCACTTGGACGTGGAATTCGAGACCTGCCGACGCTTCGTCGTTGATGTGGACACTCCCGGACAGCACTCCGGACGGGTGCAGAGAGGTGCGGGCGGCAGTGGCGACGGTGATGCCGGACTGAATCGTCCTGCTCTCCAGCAGCACCGTCCACTCGTCCAGATGGTGCGATATCCCCGGCGTGAAGTGCTGGGTCTCCAATCGGCGGTCCGCCGCGACGTTCGTGTTGCGGGAGCGCCCGTCGATCGAGGAGACCACGCGGAGGTCTCCGTGCCAGTTCTCGGCCTGCACCGTCATCCGCAGTGCCGCCAGGTGCGGTTCTGCCATGGACTGGAACTGCTCGGTGGTCACCGTCGTGATCCGTCCCTGCTGGTCGCTGTGCCGCATCGTCCGGGTGAGGACGCCGCGGCGCAGATCCAGCTCCTGGCGGTAGCCGACGAGGTCCGCGGATGAGGGGTGCAGTGCCGTCCCGTCCGGGGATTCCACGAGGAGCGCCGTCCAGTCGTGGGAATTGACCAGGTGCTCCGTCTCGAACGGGCCCCCCAACCCTTCTGTGACGACGCGGTTGTAGACCCCCGCGAGGTACGTACCCGGGTAGTGGACGGCGTCCGGGACGCTTCCGGGCACCGCTCCCCGAGTCGCCCAGTAGCCGTTGCCGACCGTGCACAGCGCTTCCCGGGTCCCCTCGTCCGCCGGATCGAAGGAGTCGTAGGCAAGCAGCCACGGGTCGGACCCCACCGGAGTGGAGCCCGACGGTGCGGGAGCCTGTACGAGGTTCGGGAGGGGCAGGCCCACCAGCCGAGGGAGGGGCGGCCTCCCGGCGCTGGCCGGGCGCCCCCCCTCCACTGTGGGTGAGGCGCCGGCCGTGGTGTCGGTCATCTCTGAAGCTCTCTCGTCGGCGGGGTTCTGCGGTGTCTCGGCGAGGTCATCCGCCGACCGGTACCGGCTCGCGCGAGGCTGCGGGAGCCGCCGCGGGCTGAGCCGCGGCCGGCAGGCGGAGCCGCTTCAGGAGGAGCGCGTTGACGGCGACGATGAAGCTCGACCCGGACATCGACAGCGCCGCGATCTCGGGGCTCAGGGTGAGCCCGATGAACGCGAACACTCCGGCGGCGATGGGCAGTGCAATGGTGTTGTAGCCGACGGCCCAGCCGAGGTTCTGCCGCATCTTCCGCAGCGTGCCCTTGCCGATGCGGAGGGCGATCGGAACATCCAGCGGGTCCGATCGCATCAGGACCACATCCGCCGTCTCGATGGCCACATCGGTGCCCGCGCCGATGGCGATGCCCAGGTCGGCCTGCGCCAGTGCCGGTGCGTCATTGACGCCGTCGCCCACCATGGCGACCTTCCTGCCTGACCTCTGGAGCCGGGCGATCTGCTCCGACTTGTCGCCGGGCAGCACCTCGGCGATGACGGTGTCGATGCCGAGCTGTGCGGCGATGCGCTTCGCTGTCGCCTCGTTGTCTCCGGTCAGCATCACGACCTGGATGCCGGAGTCATGGAGTGCGGCGACCGCCGGTGCGGCGGTCTCCCTCGCCGCATCTGCCATCGCAATGACTGCTGCCGCGCGGCCGTCGACGGCCACCAGCACCGCCGTCCGGCCGCTGGCGGCCAGCCGGTCTCGGGCGTCGGCGAGCTCGCCGAGGTCGACCCCCCGGCCGCTCAACAGCTTGCGGTTACCCACCAGCACTCGCCGCCCCTGCACCTCGGCTGACGCACCGTGGCCGGGGACGTTTTGGAAGTCGGACGCGGACAGCCGACGGGCTTCGCGCTTCTCAGCGTGGCGGACGACAGCTCCGGCCAACGGGTGTTCGGACTCCCGCTCGACCGCCGCGACCAGGGCGAGGAGCTCCCGCTCGTCGATGCCGCTGACCACCACATCGGTGACCTCCGGCTCGCCCTTGGTCAGGGTTCCGGTCTTGTCCATGACCACGGTGTCGATGCTTGCGGAGGTCTCCAGCGCGGTCGCGTTCTTGAACAGGACGCCGCGCTTCGCGCCGAGGCCGGTGCCCACCATGATCGCTGTCGGTGTCGCGAGGCCCAGCGCGTCGGGGCAGGTGATGACCACGACGGTGATGGCGAACAGGAGCGCGGTGGGCACGGACCCGGTGAGCGTCAACCACACGAGGAACGTCGCTGTGCCGCCCAGGATGGCGACGAGGACAAGCCAGAAGGCAGCCCGGTCGGCGAGGCGCTGACCTGGCGCCTTGGAGTTCTGCGCTTCCTGCACCAGAGCAACGATCTGTGCGAGAGCGGTGTCTGACCCGACTCTGGTCGCGCGGACCCGCAGGGTGCCGGTCGTGTTGATGGACGCGCCGATGACCTCGGCGCCCGCTGACTTCCCGACCGGGAGGCTCTCTCCGGTCACCATCGACTCGTCGACGTCGGACTGTCCGTTCTCGACTCGGCCGTCGACGGGGATCTTCGACCCAGGTCGGATGAGCAGGAGGTCGCCCACCTGCACCTCGGCGGTGGGCACCTCGACCGGTTCGCCGTCCCGGATGACGAGTGCCGTCGACGGGGCGAGCTCCAGGAGCGTGCGGATGGCCTCGTTCGCTCCGCCTCGGGCTCTCATCTCGAACCAGTGACCCAGCAGCACGAAGGAGGCAAGGATGGTCGCTGCTTCGTAGAAGACCTCTCCGCCGCCGGTCAGGGTCACGAAGAGGCTGTAGAGCCAGCCGGCCCCGACCGCGATGGACACCAGGACCATCATGTCCAGGGTACGAGCACGAAGCGCGCGGAAGGCGCCGTCGAAGAAGATCCAGGCCGAGTAGAAGACGACGGGCAGCGACAGGATCAAGGCGAACTGGTCGTCGCGTAGCCCGAACGGGGCGGGAACTCCGAAGCCGAGGACATCGCGACCGATCGGTGACCAGAGCGTGACTCCGAGGGAGAAGACCACGGCCACGAGGAAGCGGTTGCGCATATCTCGCACCATGTCTGCCATCGACATCCCAGCGTGGCTGCCGCCGTGGCCCATGACGTCGTGGGCCGAGTGCGTCACGGGCTGGCCGTGGCCGCTGTGCCCGGTGTGTGCGCTGTGATCGGGTTGGGTGGGGCCGGTGTGGTCGGGCTCCGCGGGGTGGCCGGTGTGGTCGGGCTTCGCGGGGTGGCCGGTGTGGTCGGGCTTCGCGGGGTGGCCGGTGTGGTCGGGCTTCGCGGGGTGGCCGGTGTGGTCGGGTTCCGCGGGGTGGCCGGTGTGGTCGGGTTCCGCGGGGTGGCCGGTGTGGTCGGGTTCCGCGGGGTGGCCGGTGTGGTCGGGTTCCGCGGGGTGGCCGGTGTGGCCGAGTCCGGAGGTGTGTCCCGTGTGTCCGGCGTGGTCGGATCGGGAAGGTCGGTCCTGCATGATTCTCCTCTCGGAGCGCGAGGCGACTGTCGTCGCCGGCATCGAACGGCCTCCGGCGGCTCGATGGCGTTCCACTCTTGTCTGGTCTCTTCTGGCTCTTGCAGGTGCGACGGTAGCTGCGGAATCCGTGCTGCAGACAGGGCCGTTGGTCCCTTTACCGCTGAGGCGTCGTGCCCTAGCTTTCAGTCATGCAGAGGAAACAGTTGGGATATTCCCAGGCGAATCAGGTGATAGTCCGGCCTCGCGGCGCTCACGGAATGAGGATGTGGACGGGCCTCGCCGTCGTCCTCTTGGCCGTGGCCGCTCCAGCCCAGGGGGCGTGGGCGGACGGAGGCGAAGCGACCGATGAGGGCTACGTCATGGTCCAGGGGGCGCTGAGCTTCCTCGCCAACGACCCACGGGAGCTGGGGCAGCAGCAGGCTCTCGCCATGGTCGACGACGCGCTCGCGGCCGAAGACCAGGACGGCGTCGATGTCGCCGGACTGCAAGAAGGAAAGTCCGCGCTCGAAGCGGGACAGATCGGGGACGCCCAGCGCCTGCTCCAAGATTCGATCAGCGAAGCCGTCGCCAACCTGGAGCCCGCCACCGGTGACGAGAGCGGAACGGGCGTCGTACTGCCGCCCCTGGCATCGCAGGGAGCGGTGGTCGGCTTCGACTGGCTCTTCCTCGCGGTCTCGGCTCTCGCGCTGCTCGCCGGGGGGGCGCTGACCTATCTCTTCCGGCCCCACGAGACTCTCAGGGAGCTCCGCAGGGACGTGCTGGCGGCTCAGAACGTTGTTCGCTCCGACCACGGGGCGATGACTGGAATGGAGGTGCGCAATGGAGACCCGACTCGCTGATCGAACCGGTGACCGAACAACAGATGCCGCAGGGCGCCGCGCGCCGGGGTGGGTGCGCAAGGGCTGGGGATGGGTGGACGAGCGCCTCGGCATCAATGCCCTGGCCTACCCCGTGCCGGAGCACGCGAACCGGATCGCCTGGACACTCGGCGGTGTGACGGCGGTCGCGTTCGCAATCCTCATTGTCACCGGCATCGTGCTGGCACAGTTCTACTCGCCGATGCCCGAGGTCGCGAACCAGTCGGTCCGGGAGATCGAGACGGGCATCTGGGCCGGCAGCTTCTTCCGGGGCGTGCACTTCTGGGCTGCCCAGGCAATGTACGTCACGGCCTTTCTGCACCTTGTGCGGGTCTTCCTGACGGGCTCCTTCAAGAAGCCGCGGGAGGGCAACTGGCTGGTCGGGGTGGCCATGTTCGGCCTGATCACCTTCGCCATCTTCACCGGCACGGTGCTGAAGTGGGATCAGGAGGGCTACGAAGCCCTCGGCCACAACATCGAGCTGGGCGGCCTGCTCGGTAACGCAGGCTTCTGGTTCTCGCCCGGCTTCTCGGAGCAGGTGCCGATCCTGCTGCGCCTCTATGGCGCGCACGTGGTCATCATCCCCGGCATCATCCTCGTGTTGGTGATCCTGCACTTCCTGCTGGTGAAGCGGCACCACATGTCGCCTCACCCGTCACTGCCGGTCGGTGAAGTCAGCGAGCAGGCAGCCGCAGCCGAGCCCACCGAGCCCTTCACCGGACACCTGCGCCGCCTGGTCTCCCTCGGCATCACGCTCGCGGGCATCCTCGGGGTCCTGGCCGTGCTCCTTCCGGCCCCGCTCGGGTCGAGCCCCGTCCCGGGAATCGAGGTGACCAAGCCGCCGTGGATGTTCTGGTGGCCGTTCACCCTCGAGAACTGGTTCGGGGTTGCAGCCATCGCGTGGGGACTGATCGTGTTCTTCGTTCTCCTGGCCCTGGTGCCGTTCATCGAACGGGGGCCGGAGCGGTCCTGGCGGAGACGACCGGTTCCGATGATCGCGGCGGGGGTCGTCGTCGCGATCCTGATCCTGCTGACCATCCTGATGGCCGTCACGCCGACCCAGACGCACCTCTGATGGGCGCAGCCAGAAGCGCTGGAGCGGCGAATCCCTCGCCGCTCCGGCGGGCGCACCAGTCACTCGCGGTGCTGACCGTCGCAGCCATCCTGCTCGTCGGGGCGGCATCTGCGCTGGCCAATGCGCAGCCCAGCCCGCTCGTGGGTCTCGGCTTCGGCGTGATTGCGACGCTCGCTGTTGCTGCCGTCCTGCTGGCGGCCCGCGTGACCATCGCCCTGGAGCGCGCTCGGCGGAGAGTGCTGCCGCCCGCCCCCGCCCGTCCCGTATCGGCACCCGTGATGACTCGCCTCGTGAGCCGCACTGGCCTTCTGCCGGGCAGGGACCGGGACTGAGCTACACGGCTCGGATCGCCGGCCGGTGGGGGGGGGCAAGCGCGCGCCGAGGGACCGACGCAGCGGTGCCGGCGGCCGGGCGGGACGTTCGCCCCTGCCGGGCATCCGGCCGCCGCTGCACGATGAGAGCTCCACCGAAACGCGCGGAACTCGCCATGACATGTCTCCTGCTCGCTGGGCGCGAATGCGCTCACCCTGCCCGATCTCGGTCGTCCGCTCGCGTTGAGAAGCGAGGGAGGTGAGCCCGATGAGGACTGATGACATGGGCGACGAACTCGTCGCGGACCTCTCCGAGGAGGAGTGCTGGTAGCTCCTCGCGCAGGGGGAGATGGGTCGACTCGCCCTCAGCGTAGGGGGTGTGCCGGACATCTTTCCGGTCAACCACAATGTCGACGGGCGCTCCCTTCTCCTGCGCACCGCGGAGGGCGCCAAGCTGCTTGAACTGACGATGAACTCCTGCGTCGCGTTCGAGGTCGACGGCTGAAACGCCGACTACGCCTGGAGTGTGGTGCTGCGCGGAACTGCCGCGGTCATCGAGCGGGAGATCGAGCAATTCGCTGCCTCCGGTTGGGCGTGATTCCGTGGACGCCCCTCCCCACGACCGTCTTCGTGCGGATCTCCCCTCTCGCGCTCACCGGCCGGCGCATGCAGCGCGGGGGCTTCGACCGCTGGGCGTGAGTGCGGCGCGGCCGCGGAGGACGCGCTCCGCGGCGCGCAGCACACCGCTGCGCCCGCCGGCTCGATCGCGGATCGTGTCGTGCGCTGCGCCCCGGCGGTGGGAGGCGCCACCGGGTCCCGTCCCACTGCGGTGCCCGGCGCCCCGGTCGGCCGAGTTCTGGCCCTGTACCGGATGCCGCTGCTGAAGCGCCCTCGTCAACCCCGCGGGCAGAACAGCGGAGGGGACAGGCGAGCCGGCACCGGCACACTCGCCTCGCCACGGTTCGCGGGCGGGAGAATGGGATCGGCAGAGGCGGAGTCGTCTGACCCGCGCCCGCATCCTCCCGCGGAGCAGCGAGGCCCTCAGGCGCCAGAGCCAGGGCCGGTGAGCCGTCCTGCTCCGCCCCTTCCGACCCGGGTCGGCGTGCGCATCCGCCGGGTCGGGTCGGCGAACATCAGGAAGGCGAGCAGGGCGGTAGCCAGTGCGATCGTCGCGTTGACGAGGAGGCCAGTGGAGAACCCCGCGATGAACGCCTCGTGGTGCGCTTCTGCGGACCCGGCGGAGAAGGCGGCTCCTGGGCCGACCGCGGTGAGAATCACGCTCATGATGGAGATGCCGAGAGCGAGGCCCGCTGCCTGTGCGGTGTTGACGACGCTCGAAGCCATTCCGTACGCCCCTTCACCGGCGCTTCCGAGCGCGGCGCTGGTGGTCGGCGTCCGCGCGAGCGCGATGCCGAATCCGGCGAGGGCGAGCCACAGCATCAGGCCCACGAGGTCGGAGCTCGAGCGCAGGCCCGACATGCCGAGCAGTCCCACGCCGAGCAGCGCGGTGCCACCGACGACAAGAGCCCGAGTCCCGAATCGGTCGCTCAAGCGCCCGGCGATCGGGGCGACCAGCACGATGGTGAGGGTCAGCGGCAGCAGGGCGGCGCCCGACGCAAGAGGGGTCAGCCCCACGACGGTCTGCAGGTAGAGCGCCAGGAAGAAGAACAGGCTGCACATGACGGCGGTGGAGAAGAGCGTGACGACGGTGGCCCCGGTGAACACCCGGTTCGCGAAGAGCCGCAGATCCACGAGAGGGTGGGAGGTACGGCGCTCATGGACGACGAAGAGTGCGAGGCCGAGCGGCACCAACGCGAGCAGCCCGAGGGTTGCTGGCGATGTCCAGCCCCAGTCATTGCCCCGGCTGAGCCCAAGCAGAAGCCCGAGCAGGGCCACGGCCGACAGGGCGGCGCCGATCAGGTCGGGGCGGCCCTGCGGTCGTCTCACTCCGGTTGCAGGGAGAACTCGCCAGGCCACGAGCCACGCGACCGCGCCGAGCGGAACGTTCAGGAGGAAGATCCAACTCCAGCCGAGGGTCTCCGTGACGTACGCGCCGACGATCGGTCCGATGCCGAGAGCGCTGCCCGAGATCCCGGCCCAGATTCCGAGCGCCGTCCCGCGCCGGCGGTCGGAGAATGCGCCGGCGATCAGCGCCAGCGCTGCCGGAGCCACCATAGCCGCGCCCGTGCCCTGCACGGTGCGGAAGGCGATGAGCAGCGACACGCTTGTGGTCAGACCAGTGAGGAGCGAGCCGGCGATGAAGACGGCCAGCCCAACGAGGAAGATGCGGCTCGCTCCGATCCTGTCGGCCAGGTGGCCGGCCAGCAGCGTGAACACGGCGAGCGCGAGGGTGTAGGAGATGACCACCCACTCCTGCGCCTCGTACCCGAAGCCCAGCTCCCGTTGCATCGTCGGCAGCGCGACCGAGACGGCCGTGTCGTCGAGGAGCACGAGGAGGGTGACCAGACTGATCGCCGCGATCAGCGTCCACCTGGACCCGCCGTCGGCGGAGCTGCTCGGCTGCTGGCGGCTGCCCGTGCTTGCGTGGCCCCCGGAACGTTCAGCAGGGAGGCCGGGAACCTCTGCTCGGTCTCCTCTCTCTGCAGGCCGTCTCTTGGTCACCCCATGCTCCTCGCCGTCCCTCGCCCGATCACGCGTGCCCTGACCCTCGCACGTCCCGCGTCCGCGCTGCGGGACCGAAGTCCCATCGGTTTCCGGTGGCCGACCCGTGGGCCGAAGAGCCCGCGGGCGCTGCACCCAGCGCCCGCACGAGAGGCAGCCCGACCGGAGATGTCGACGGCAGGTCCACCCCCGATGGACTCCGTTCGCGCCTGTCCACACGGGCAACCCCATCTGGAGTTCGCATTCACGAGCGAAGAGGGAGCAGAAGGACGAAAGCCTCTACCTGCCGCCTTCCCCCTTCGGGACTCTTGAAGCACGGCGGATGAACACAATCGCCGTCTGATGGAGGAGGTTCTGATGATGTATTGGAATGAAAGCGTCGGGGGCTGGTGGGGATATGTGCTCATGGTCCTCACGATGCTGCTGTTCTTGGCTGTGGTCATCACCGCTCTCGTCATAATGATCCGATCCTTCTCGCCCAAGGGTCGGGCCGAGGGACCGCTCAGTACAGAATCCGAGCGGCTGCTGGCGGTTCGATTCGCTCGCGGCGAGATCGATGAGGCTGACTACGCCCGCCGAGTCGATGTTCTGAGAGGAGCACGAGCATGAAGAACCCAGCGCAGGATGGTCGCGGCCGCGGTCGCTTCCCGGTGAACATCAGCACCCTTGAGAGGGTCGGCCGAGTCGTCTTCGGAGTCGCGGCCGCGGTTGTCGCGATCGTCCTCCTGTACGCGAATCCTTTGGCGTGGCAGGCGGCGTTGGAGGTCCTGTTGATCCTGGCCGGCCTGGATCTGATCGTCACCGGAGCGACCGGCTACTGCCCGCTCTATCACAAGCTCGGGCATGTTTCCCCGACGGCAAGGGGACTGCGATGATGCACGATCACCAGAACAGCGAAGTGTCGACGCCCGACGCCGCTCCCCGCAAGGAGGGCCGCGGAGGCGGCTCCATCTGGATGATGATCGCCTGCTGCGCGCCGATGCTCGTAGTCGCCGCGCTGCTGACGATCGGCGGCGTGCTCCAGCCGGCGTTTCTCATCGTCGCGGTCGTCGCGATGGTCGCGATGGTGCTGCTGATGTCCGGCCTGCACGGAGGCGGGCGGCACGAGTGACTCGGCGCAGTCTCACGGGACGGAGGCTGCCGCGCGGGGCGCCCCGCTCGGGCAGGAAGGCTCGAGTCGAGGCTGGGTGACCTCGCCGCGCGGAGTCCGCGTACCGGGCCGAGGGAGCACGACGTGACCAAAGGCCCTGCTCGAGGCTTCCGGCCGCCGCGAAGCTATTCCCACCGAAGGCTCTCTGCGCTCGGTCGAAAGGACACCGACATGACACTCACTGCTTCTTCTCGCAGCGCGGTCCAGCGGAATGATCAGGACCCGTGGCGCGGCTTCTCCGGAACCGCCTGGCGCGACGGCATCGACGTGCGCGACTTCATCCAGCGCAACTACCACCCCTATGACGGCGATGCACGATTCCTGGCCGGCGCCACCGAGCGCACGTCAGCGCTCTGGGCGAAGCTCACCCGACTGTTCCCGGAGGAGCGCGCACGAGGCGTCTTCGACATCGACACCGGCACGCCGTCCGGCATCACGGCCTTCCGACCGGGCTACATCGACAAGTCGGCAGAGTTGATCGTGGGTCTGCAGACCGACGCCCCGCTGAAGCGGGCGATCATGCCTTTTGGGGGCTGGCGACTCGTCGCAACCGAACTGGAGACCTACGGCTATGAGGTGCCGCAGGAGCTTGAGACGATCTTCACCAGCTACCGCAAGACGCACAATGATGCGGTCTTCGACGTGTACCCGCCCTCGGTGCGGCGGGCGCGGCATTCCCACCTCATCACCGGGCTACCCGACGCGTACGGCCGTGGCAGGATCATCGGCGACTACAGGAGGGTCGCCCTCTACGGGGTGGACCGGCTCATCGCAGAGAAGGGCCAGGAGGGCACCGTGCTCGGAGCCGCCTATTCGAGCGAAGACGTGATCCGCGCCCGCGAGGAGAATGCCGAGCAGGTTCGTGCGCTCCGCGAGCTGAAGCAGATGGCAGCCTCGTACGGCTACGACATCTCGGCTCCTGCCGGTACGGCACGCGAGGCGGTTCAGTGGCTCTACTTCGGCTACCTCGGAGCCGTCAAGGAGCAGAACGGTGCGGCCATGTCGATCGGCCGGAACACGACCTTCCTGGACATCTACTTCGAGCGCGAACTGGCCTCCGGCTCACTCACGGAGATGGAGGCGCAGGAGCTCATCGACGATCTCGTTATCAAGCTGCGCATCGTGCGATTCCTGCGTACCCCCGAATACGATGCGCTGTTCTCCGGCGATCCGACCTGGGTGACGGAGACGATCGGGGGCATCGGCGACGACGGGCGGTCGCTCGTCACGAGGACCGCCTTCCGCTACCTGCAGACGCTCTACAACCTGGGGCCGGCTCCTGAGCCGAACCTCACCGTCCTGTGGGATGCGGCGCTCCCCGAGGGGTTCAAGCGATTCTGCGCGCAGGTGTCCATCGACACCTCGGCAATCCAGTACGAGTCCGACGCGCTGATCCGCAGCGCCTGTGGAGACGACGCGGCGATCGCCTGCTGCGTCTCCCCGATGCGGGTGGGCAAGCAGATGCAGTTCTTCGGGGCGAGGGTGAACGTGGCCAAGGCGCTGCTCTACGCCATCAACGGCGGTAGGGACGAGCTCACCGGCGAAGTGGTCGTCCCGGGACGTGCGCCGCTCACCGGCGACGTCCTCGACTATGAAGAGGTCCGAACCGCCTACTTCGAGCTTCTAGACTGGCTGGCGGGAACCTACATGGAGGCTCTCAACTGCATCCACTACATGCATGACAAGTACGCCTATGAGCGTCTCGAGATGGCTCTCCACGACCAAGAGATACTGCGGACGATGGCCTGCGGCATAGCGGGCCTGAGCGTCGCCGCGGATTCCCTGTCCGCCATCAAGCATGCGACGGTGCGCCCCCTGCGTGACGAGCGCGGTCTCGTCGTCGACTATGTCGTCGAGGGGGAGTTTCCGAAGTACGGCAACGACGACGACGAGGTGGACGGCATCGCGGAGGATCTCGTGCGGCGCTTCATGTCGATGCTGCGCAGCCGCGCCACCTACCGGAACGCCACCCCGACCCAGTCTGTCCTCACCATCACATCGAACGTGGTGTACGGCGCGCACACCGGGAACACTCCGGACGGCCGACGCGCCGGAACGCCATTCGCCCCGGGGGCCAATCCCATGAACGGCCGGGACACCCACGGCATGCTCGCCTCGGCCCTGAGCGTCGCGAAGCTGCCATTCGACGATGCGCAGGATGGCATTTCGCTGACCTCGACCGTCGTCCCTTCCGGGCTGGGTCGGGAACCGGGGGAGCAGGTGACGAACCTCTCCGGTTTGTTGGACGCCTTCACCGGGGCCGGGGGGTACCACCTCAACGTCAACGTGCTGAACCGGGAGACGCTCTTGGACGCCATGGCGAACCCCGAGAACTATCCGCAGCTGACGATCCGCGTCTCCGGGTACGCCGTGAACTTCATCCGGCTCACCCCGGAGCAGCAGCGCGACGTCATCAGTCGCACTTTCCACGATGCGGTCTGAGGCGACGCCCGGGCGCGCGTCCTCGCGCTCGACGAATCTCAGCGAGCGACGAGCCGGCACCCAGGGCATGGTCCATTCCTGGGAGCTGGTGACGGCCGTGGACGGACCGGGTACCCGCATGACCGTCTTCCTGTCCGGCTGTCCGCTCCGGTGTCAGTACTGTCAGAATCCGGACACCTGGGTTCTGCACGACGGTCGAGCCACCGAACTGGAGGAGATCGTCGACCGGCTCGAGCGGTACAAGTCGGTCTTCGATGCGACCGGAGGCGGGCTCACCCTGTCCGGTGGCGAACCGCTCCTTCAGCGTGCCTTCGTCGAGAAGATCTTCGCTGCGTGTTCCGAGCGGGGGATATCCACCGCGCTCGACACTTCGGGCTACCTCGGCGATCGGGCATCGGACGCCCTTCTCGACACCACCAGCCTCGTTCTGCTGGACGTCAAGTCGGGGCTGCCCGACCTCTACCGCGTGGTGACTACTCGCGACCTCGAGCCGACGGTCCGATTCGGCGATCGGCTGAGCGACCGGGGAAATCGCATGTGGATCCGGTTCGTGCTGGTTCCCGGACTGACGGATGCTCAGGAGAACGTCGAGGCGGTTGCCGACATCCTCCAGCGCTGGAGCACAATCGACCGGGTCGAGGTTCTCCCCTTCCATCAGATGGGGCAGCACAAGTGGGAGGAGCGCGGAATTCCCTACGCCCTGGCCGATCTGCGCTCCCCGGACGAGGCGCTTTTGCGGCGCGTCGAGGAGCAGTTCCGCCGGCGAGGTCTGCCCGTCGTCTGATCGCCGGGGATGGTCGAGCGGCGCCGTCGAGTTCAGGGTTTGTCCCGCAAACTCGAGCTCCTCGTGGTCAAGTCCCTCATTGGTGGGGATCGCCGGGACTGCCGCCCAAGCGGGAGATGCCGCGCGCCCGCGGAAGCCATACCTGCGGATCGTAGATGGCTCGCATCTGCCGCTCGCCTCCAGGGGGACGAAAGCCTGTGTCATCGGGGCCGGCGCGTAGGAACGCTTCAGGTATGACCACCGTCGAGCAGCGAGACCCGGGTGACATCGCGAGCGAGCGCCAGCGTAGTTTCGTCCTGGAAGCGACAGGGGTATCGAAGACCTAGCGGCAGGGGATCTGGTCCTTCCGTCGCAGCAATGTGGTCCTCGATGAGGTGCAGCTCACTCTCACGGCGGGGGAGGCGGTCGGACTGGTCGGGGAGAACGGGTCCGGGAAGTCGACACTCATGCAGATCCTCGTCGGCGCGCTGTCGGCGGACTCCGGGAGCGTGTCCGTTCGCGGCTCGCTCGGGTACTGCCCGCAGCACCCGGTCGTCTTCGAGCGCCTCACCTGCAACGAGCATTTCGCTCTTCGGCGTCGCCTACGGGCTGACCCGGGCCGAGCGACATCATGAGCAGGATCGCCTCTATCGGCGCTCGACTTCAGGCGCTACGCGAACACTCGCGCGGATCGCCTTTCTGGAGGGACACTGGCGAAGCTCAACCTCGGCCTGGCGTTGCTCGCGGATCCGGCAGGCCTGCTTCTTGACGAGCCGTATGCGGGGCTTCGACTGGGATACCGGGGTGTGACACTTTTCGTAGACAGTCGTCATGAGGAATGAACGTCAGGACGAGATGTCTACGAATCGAAGGATCGTCTGCTCCTCGACGCCGGCCTCACTGAGGGGTTCGACGAGAGCCGTGGGCTGTTGCTCGGGCTCGCCTGGGCCACGGGTTCCGCCGTGGTCGTCCTGCTCATGCTCGTCTCGCGCACGAGAGGGGTCCGCAGACGTGTTGCGGGGGCGACGTACGTCTCCCGGGGCGAGGCGACGCCGCACGCGCGTCTGGATGCACGACCTTCGCTTCCCTCATAGCGCGCCGCACGGGGAAGCGCTTCATCCCGTGAGACCGGTCTCTTGGCCGCCCGAGTATGGCTGTGCCGTGGGTGCCGCTCATGGACGCTCCCGGCCTGACGCAGATCAGAGACCGACAGGCTCTGGGCGTCCTGTAGAACGGCGGCTTCACGGGCCCTCGCGGCCTGGATCGAGTACTACAACTCTCGACGACGCCACTCAGCCCTCGGAGGCCATCCCCCGATCGGCCGGCTGCAACCAACCTCATGACCGCGTACAACTGATATGTAGTGCCTTCTTGTCAAGAGGCATGGCGAGGCGCCGTCCGGGATTGTTCCTGGACGGCGCCTCTTGCTTCGTGATCTGGCTGGTCGGTGAGCGTGTCTTCGACGCGCGGTCAGTCTGATATTCGCGGGTTGGTTACCGCAGGACGGTTCTTCGGCAGGAGCAGGACCGCGTGTCTAGGAACGAGCGTCGATGACCCTGGGGTCGCCTGCTCATGGTTGTTTCGCGGGTCGCTCCTCGCGCTGCCACCGGCTGCTGGATCGCGAAGCAGCTCAGAGGATCAGTCGTGCATGACAGCCAGAGACCAGCACCAGCCGGCCAGCTCGCGAGCGACGGCGACATTCGCGATCGTGTGTCGTTTGCGGCGTTGCCCGAACCGCACCCACCGGTCATGCAATCGCCGGTTCCCCAGGTCGCCGCGTGCTCTCGCAGCCGCGGACGCGAGTTCCCAGCGACCACGCATAACCGCGCCGACGGATACTGGGGTTGGTGATGCCAGGCAGCTTCGACGAGCAGCCTGCGCGCGTGACCGTTGCCGGTCTTGGTGATCGGCCCTTGCACCCGCGACTGCCCCGAAGAGAACTCGGAAGGGACGAGGCCGACGAAAGCGCCGATGCTGTTGCCGGTGAATCGGTCCCAGTCGCCGATCTCGATGGCCAGCGCGAACCCGGTCAGCACGCTCACGCCTCGAAGGCAACCGAGCCGACGCACGATCGGGGTGAACTCGCTGTCACTCGCGAGATCTCCGATCGCCGTGTCGAGTCGGTCTCGGCGGGCCTTAACCTGCAGCACGGTCTCATACTCCGCGTCGAACGCGGCCCGAGACGCGGCGCCACTGAGGTGCTGCTGAGTGAGCCACCGGTCGTGCTTGGCCGTCCATGCGGCGCCATCGTCGTAAACGATGCCGTGCCGCAGGAGCAGCTTGCTGAGCCGGTGTCGTGAGCGCATCAGATCTCCGCGGCAGTCTTCCCTCGCCCGCACCAGATCCCGGGCAGCCTCCTGATCAGCTGACGGAACAGACACCGATGTGATCTCGTCCAGCCGCAGCAACCGGGCCAGATGCACCGCGTCCTTCGCGTCCGTCTTCACCCGATCACCTGAGGGGCGTTGCAGCTTCGACGGCGCGGCGACCACACATCGCACTCCCGCCGCTGTCAACGCCCGGAACAGCCCGAACCCGGTGGGTCCGGCCTCGTAAGCGACCGCGACCGGGTCAGGCAAAGTCCGCACCCAATCCAGGATCCGATCATTGCCGGGCGGCAACTTCGTCTGGAACAGCTCGCCTGTCACGCCATCGATCGCCGCTGCCGCGACGGAACGGGCATGCACATCGAGCCCAACACTCGTACGCTCAGTAAACACGGGGCCTCCCACAACTGTCGGATAGGCCGGGCGGACCGCCTCCACCCGGTAACCCACGAGTTTTGTGAGCGAGGCCCCGTCCCGTAACCCCCTCACCAGAAGAGGGCCACTACATACCGTCTAGTCGTTGTCTCCGCCGGTGGAGCCGATCACTGAGACCTGCCCGCTGCCGGTGTTGGCGCCGCGGGCTCGACCGGCGGCTGCACCGTCCCAGGTCCAGTCGGTTACCTCCGGGCTGTCCTCGCCGTGCGCGCGGGTGTAGTCCCGCGCGGCGAGGCGGGCGTCCTGCATCCGCTGGCGCAGGACGCCGTGACGCTGGGCGAGGCCGGGGACGCGGTCGAGCACATCGATGACGAGGTGGAAGCGGTCCATGTCGTTAAGCATGACCATATCGAAAGGCGTCGTGGTGGTGCCCTCCTCCTTGTAGCCGCGGACGTGGATGTGCGGATTGTTGGCACGGCGGTAAGTCAGGCGATGAATGAGCCACGGATAGCCGTGGTAGGCGAAGATCACCGGCCGGTCGACCCCGAAGAGCGCGTTCCAGGCGGCTTCGCTGAGGCCGTGCGGGTGCTCGCCTTCGGATTGGAGACGCATGAGGTCGACGACGTTGACCACGCGGATCCTCAAATCCGGGATTTCGGTGCGGAGGATGGACACCGCGGCGAGGATCTCGAGGGTGGGGACGTCACCGGCGCAGGCCATCACGACGTCGGGCTCCTGGCCGGCGACCTCGCTTCCCGCCCAATCGAAGATGCCGATGCCCCTCGTCATGTGGGCGATGGCGTCGTCCATGTTCAACCAGTCGAAGGACGGCTGCTTGCCGGCCACAACCACGTTGACGTAATCGACGCTGCGGAGACAGTGGTCGTAGGCGGACAGCAGCGTGTTCGCGTCGAAAGGCAGGTAGACCCGGACGACGTCGGCCTTCTTGTTCACGACGTGGTCGATGAAGCCCGGGTCCTGGTGGGAAAGCCCATTGTGGTCCTGCCGCCATACGTGGGAGGAGAGCAGGTAGTTGAGGGAAGCGATCGGCCGCCGCCAGGGGATGTGCTTGGTCACCTTCAGCCATTTGGCGTGCTGGTTCAGCATCGAGTCGACGATGTGGATGAACGCCTCGTAGCTGGTGAACAGGCCGTGCCTCCCGGTGAGGAGGTAGCCCTCGAGCCACCCCTGGCACTGGTGCTCGCTGAGCATCTCCATCACGCGTCCCGCCCGGGCGAGGTTCTCGTCGCTGGGAAGGTAACCGCCGTTCCACTGTTTGTCGGTGACCTCGAGGACCGCGCCGAGCCGGTTGGACGCGGTCTCGTCGGGTCCGAAGATCCGGAAGTTCGTTGGGTTGGCGCGGACGACGTCGGCGAGCCAACTGCCGAGCACCCGTGTCGGCTCGTGGATCGCTGCGCCGGGGGAGGGGACGTCGACGGCGTAGTCGCGGAAATCGGGCAGGACCAGGTCCCGTTTGAGCAGCCCGCCGTTTGCGACAGGGTTAGCGCTCATTCGGCGGTCGCCTTCGGGTGCGAGCGCAGTCGCCGATGTCACCGGGGCGCCGTCCGCATCGAACAGCTCGTCGGGCCGATAGGAGCGGAGCCATCCCTCGAGCAGCTGGAGGTGCTCATCGGTGTCGCGGGCATTGGCGAGGGGAACCTGGTGCGCCCGCCAGTTGTCCTCGGCAGGATGTCCGTCGATCTCCTTCGGACAGGTCCACCCCTTCGGAGTACGGAGGATGATCATTGGCCAGGCGGGTCGTTCGGTCTGCTCCCCGCGGGCGGCGGCAGCCTTGATGTCTGCGATGTGGTCGAGGACAGTGTCCAGGGTCGCAGCCATGCGACGGTGCACCTCGATCGGGTCTTCGCCGTCGAAGCCGCCGGAGACGACATACGGCGTGTGGCCGTAACCGCGCATAAGCTCGAGGAGCTCCGACTCCGGGATACGGGCGAGGATCGTGGGGTTCGCGATCTTGTAGCCGTTGAGATGCAGGATCGGCAGGACCACTCCGTCCTGCTGCGGGTCGACGAACTTGTTGGAGTGCCAGCTGGTCGCGAGCGCGGCAGTCTCCGCCTCACCGTCACCGACGACCGCCGCCACGAGGAGATTCGGGTTGTCGAAGGCGGCCCCGTACGCGTGCGAGAGCGCATAGCCGAGCTCGCCACCCTCGTGAATGGAGCCCGGGGTCTCCGGCGCGGCGTGGCTGGGGATCCCGCCTGGGAAGGAGAACTGGCGAAAGAGCGCCCGGACGCCGTCCTCAGTCCGCGAGATGCGCGGGTAGACCTCGCTGTAGGTGCCGTCGAGGTAGGCGTTTGCGACCATACCGGGGCCGCCGTGGCCAGGTCCGCAGACGTAGATGGCGTCGAGGTCGCGTTCTTGGATCGCCCGGTTGAGGTGCGCATAGAGGAAGTTCAGGCCAGGAGTCGTTCCCCAGTGGCCGAGTAGGCGCGGTTTCACATCGTCGGGCGTGAGTGGCCGTCGGAGCAGCGGGTTGCCGAGAAGGTAGATCTGGCCGACTGACAGGTAGTTCGCCGCTCGCCACCAGGAGTCGAGCCGGCCGAGCGCTGCGTCCTCAATCGGAGTGCCGCCACCCCGGCGGAAGGCGGAAGCTGGAGGTGCGGGAAGCGAGCGGGTGACAGTCATGACTCCACCTTCCGCCTGTGGAGAGGCGGAACGGAAGAGCCAAAGGTCCCGGTCATGTCGTCATCGGGACGTTGAGCACCGTGGCCAGGCCGGGCTCCACCGCGCCCGTCTGGAGGGTGGCTCCGCACACGACGGCGGTCCCATCCATAAATCCCAGGAGAACGAGTAGAAGGGTCCGGGAGAGACGCTCGACATGCATGAGCCACACTCGTGATCGCTCTGTTGAACACGAAGGGCCCGAAGTCCTACCCAACCGGCTGCGCCGGCGGTTGGCTGGCGACGGGCGAGTCCGAGGACGTCCTACCCGCAACGGGCGCCGAGTCGGCGCCGGGGAGAGCAGGGACCGAGAAGTGATGACACGAACAATCGTCACGCCGACAGAATGGGTCCGACTCAAGCGGGATGGCGCGCGCCGGATGAGTCGGGGGCTCAGCGAGCGGCGGCAGCCGCCGCGGAGTGACGCCGGATCCCCGCGGCTCACGGACGCCCCGGGAGCCTCGTCACCCCCAGGACAGCGTTGACTCCGGCGGGCCGAAAGGCCAAGCGGGCAGCGTCTCGACGCGCTGTGCGGGCACGATCGCCACCGGCACCGGAGCATTGAGCAGAACGTCATGGGCGACGGACCCGAGCTGGAGGAGATCCTTGAGAATGCCGCGATCGGCGCGGGCGACAACGAGGAGCTGAGCCGTCTGAGCTGCTTCGACAAGCTCGGGGATGGTCGGACCCTCGATCAGAGTGGTTGCTACGTCCGACTCGGGGTGGCGGCCACGGATTCCCGTGGCGGCTCCCTGAAGTACCGTCTCAGCGGCGTCCCTGATCGCCTCCCACGGGTAGTCGACGAAGTGGAGCGGAGACGGGTAGGCGGGGCCCGCGGCCCAGACATGCACGAGTGCGATAGCTGCCGCCCGGAGCATCGCCTCGTCCTCCGTGAAGGCCACCGCGGCCTTCGCGGGGTCGTCGTCGCCCACTCCGAGGAGCACCGGACCGTAGTGAGGAGTCCAGGTGCGCGGCACCACCACGAAGGGAGCCGCGCTCCGCGCGGCCAGGCGCAAGGGGACAGTGCCGTAGACGAGGTGCCGCGCTAAGGGTGTCTGTCCGTGCCGACGACCAGAATGTCGGTGAACGAACTGGCCTCCATCAGACGCTCGCTGGGGTCGCCGTGGGTGAGCATGCTCGAAACAGTCTTGAAGATAGCAGCCTGCTTCGCGAAGTCCGCGGCCTCTCGGACGTTCTCCTCGTAGAAGGTACGCACTGTGCCGAGTGTGCGGAGTCCAGGCGGCGGCACCGGAACGACTGTGACCAGCCCGACCTGGGTGGGCGTGTGCCGCGCTCGTTCGATGACCCAGTCGAGCGCGACGCGGCTGGTGAGGCTTCTGTCAATGCCGACGGTGACTATGCGGATGGTCATGGTGGACTCTTTCTCGAACCCCTCGCCATGATCCGCCCGAACGACACACCTGCTCAGGGGCGAAAGTCCCTACGACCGTGGAGAAGAGCTCAGTCGGTGCGGCGGTGCGCGGCGCCGTACACGGCGGCTTGCGTGCGCCGTTCGAAGCCGAGCTTGTCGAGCAGCCCCGACACGTAGTTCTTGACGGTCTTTTCCGCCAGGCCGAGTCGCTCGCCGATCTGCCTGTTCGTCATGCCATCGGTGATCAACTCGAGAATCTGCCGTTCACGTAGCGTCAGGTCCGGATCGTCACTGGTCGAGGCCTGTCGAAGCATCAGCCGCTCACCCGCGCGTCGCCGCAGTTCGCCGGGAATCAACTGCCTACCGGCGGCCGCGCGCCGCACCGCATCGACCAGGCCTGCCCCGCGGATGTCTTTGAGCAGCCATCCGCTGGCTCCTGCTAGCACAGCCGCGTCGAGGGCCGCCTCGTCGTCGAACGCCGTCAGCATGATGCAGGGCAGTTCGGGGTGACGGGAGCGGATCTTCCTGCACGCGTCGACGCCGGTGCCGTCCGGCAGCCGGACGTCGAGCACGACGATGTCCGGGAGGGTGGCGTCCACCCGCGCGATTGCGGCCCGGACGGTCCCCGCTTCTCCGACCACCGTGAGATCTGACTCGCGCTCCAGCACGTCCGCAATGCCGCGTCGGACGAGTTCGTGATCGTCGACCAGGAAGATCCGTATCATGCGGTGGCGCTCTTTCGTCTGGGCATCGGGATCCGCCAGTCGAGCACTGAGCCGCCGGCCGGGCCGGGGTGCAGCACGGCGCTGCCGCCCCACGCCTCCGCCCGCTCTGCGAGATTCGTGAGCCCGCTGGACCGGGTGGCTTTGCCCGCCCCCCGGCCGTCGTCCTGCACCGTCACCCGGATCTCCTCCGGTCTGGCGATCACGCTCACCGATACTCCGTTCGCTTCGGCATGCCGCGCTGCGTTCGATAGTCCTTCGCGCACAACAGCTTCCAAATCATCGAGCACAGGTTCGGGGACGAGGAGGTCGAGATCCCCCTCGAGTGAGACGTGCGGCGGGTTCGGGAATGCGCCTGCGGCATCGCTCACGATGTCCAGCAAGCGTTGGCGGGTAGCGGGCCGTCCGGGTGAGGAGGCGCGGAGAGCGAACACCGTTTTCCGGATCTCCGCGATCGCCTCATTCAGAAGGTTCGTCACCACGTCCACCTTCTCGCGGACGCCTGAGGGTAGACGCTCCACGTCTACACCGTTCAGGGTCAGGCCCGCCCCGAAGAGGCGCTGAATCACGTTGTCGTGCAGATCACGGGCTATGCGGTTCCGGTCTTCGAGGAGCGTGAGCCGCTCGTGTGCACGCCGGGCCTCGCGCAGCTCCAGCACGACGCTGGCGTGTGTCGCGAACTCGATCGCCAGGTCCAAGTCCACCTCGAGGAAGCGGGCGGCATCACGTGGGCGGGCGATCGCCAGCGCCCCACGGGTGCCGTCCGGTCGGCCGATGGGAACCACCATGGCGGGTCCCGTCAACTCGTCGGAGCGGTCCGGGTACGGCACGCCGGCCGACAGGCGCGGGTTCCCCGACTCGATTACCGTCTCGCTCAGAGTGGTCGCCGCGGGGTAGATGCGTCCGCGGAAGGCGTCCGCCTCGTCCCCCCACGCGCCCTCCACCACCGCTCCACCGCTCGGGGACGAGGCGACGAGACACACCACGGCGGCGTCGGTGAGACGTGCGACGGCCTGGGCGACCGCCGCGAGGGGATCTGCAGTCTCCTCGCTGAGCAGTGCCGCCCCGGTCTCGGCCGACGCGAGCGCCCACCGCTGACGGAGCTGCGCATCCCCGAAGAGGCGAGCGTTGTCGATCGCCACGGCAGCCGAGGTGGCCAGCGCAGTGAGGAGCTCTTCGTCCTCCGCGGTAAAAGAGCCGCCGGTGCGATTGGTGAGGTAGAGGTTGCCGTACACCTCATCCCGCACCCGCACAGGAACGCCGAGGAAGCTGCCCATCGGCGGATGATTTGCGGGGAACCCGTGCGAGCGCATATCCGTGCCCAGGTCATCCAGACGGATCGGGGCGGGGTCAGAGATGACCGCGCCGAGGATCCCCCGCCCACGAGGAAGGTCGCCGATCCGCGCGGCCGTGGCATCGTCTAAGCCGACGTGGATGAACTGCTCGAGTTCCCCGTCGGGGCCGATCACTCCGAGCGCGCCGTACTGCGCGCCTACGAGGTCGACGGCGGCCTGAGCGATGCGCCGGAGCACGGTGGGCAGTTCCAGCCCTTCGCCGACGGCTCGGGTTGCCGCGAGCAGCTCGCGCAGCCGTCCTTGAGTGGCGAGCACCCGGTTCGCCTTGTCGACCAGTTCCGCGATCGCCAGTTCGAGCTCGGATTGCGGCAGGTCCGGGAAGTGCACGGAAGGATGGGCGCCCACACGTCTCCTCGAGCCTCGGGAACCGGCGGGACCAACGGCCCTGCCAGATCCATAGGTTACGCCCCAGCATCGACCCTGCTCCAATTTGCTTCTGGCGAAGAAAGGTAACCATGATCAGCGACACCTTCGTGCCCGCGCGCCGGATGTCTCCGGAGGAGCGGACCGACCCGCTGCTCGGCCCTGGTGGCCGCTACATCGTGGGAGTGGACGGCTCCGCCTCGAGTCGCGCCGCCCTCACCTGGGCGGCCGCGCGGACGCTTCCGGACGGCGCCATCAGCCTTGTGGGGATCGCCGACGACGACGCGGGATCTGTGGGCGCCGAGTACGGCGACGATGTGGCTCGAAGGCTGGCCCACGTCCTGTCAGATGCGGCGGACGACCTGCTGAATCGCTACCCGACGGCGCGGATCACCACGACTGTCGAGCGCGGGATGGTGGCAGACACGCTCGCCCGGGCTGCAGACCAGCGGGATGTCGTCGTTATCGGCTCCGACAAGACCGGCTACGCCCGCGGACGGATGTTCGGTCTCCGCGCGGTCCAGCTGGCGGCCGCGGTGCGCGGCACCATGACTGTGGTCCCTTCGATCGACCTTCGCCTATGCACAGGTGTGGCGGTGGCGGTGGCAGACTTGCAGAACGCGCCCGCGCTTGCGCAGCGTGGCGCGCAGGAGGCCGCGCGTCGCGGCTGCTCTCTCGCTATCGTTCATGCCGTCTCATCCGGCGGGCAGCTGCGTTCGGCCTACCGCGACGACGTGCTCGCGGCTGCCCGCACCGCCGCACTGGACACCGATTCGAACCTAGACGTGTGGGCGCACGTCGCGCAGCGGCACCCTTCGGACGCGATCCTCAACCTGTCCCGTGACAAGGCGCTGCTCGTCGTCGGACGATCTCGGCAGACCAGCGCTCTGGGGGTGGGTCAGACGCTCCACGAGGTGCTGATGAACGCCAACGCCCCCACGGTCGTCGTTTCCTGACTCTGCGCGCCCTGGACCTTCGTCCCTGTGTCGGGCAGCAGTTCCCTGACGAATTGGATCAGCCGCTTCGTGCGGTCAGACATCGAGTCAGGAGTTTCCGGCGTGGATCCCGTAGACATCGCCCGCCAGCAGTTTGGGCTGTGTCAAATTTCGTAGACAGGTTCTTTGTTGGTCAGGCCGCGGTGGCGGTCTGAGTCACCCCGCCGTGGGCGTGGTCCATCGTGTGATCGACATCGCAGCGTTTCGCGGGCATCCGGCATCCGGGGAATCGACAGTGCTGATCTCTGACGGCGAGGTGTCTTCGTTGCTGCTCGCTGGGCCGGTATCGGTCGACGGCGAGCACCTGACCGGAGATCGGATGTGTGAGGATCCGGTCCCACCCGGGTGCTCCGGCGGTGAGCACGCACGCGGTTTGCGGGTCGATGGGGGAGTGCCCGACGAGGAACGCGGTCTCGTAGGGATCTGTGATGCGCTTCTCGATCAGCGACATGACCGGGACCGTGATGTGAACGGTTGCGCGGATCCCGGCCAGGTCGGTGGGTCCACCGTCGTGGCCGGTGGGTGCGGCGGTGAGGAGCAGGTCGCCGAGGATGTCGGCTCGGATCTGGTCCGTCGTGCGGACATCAAGGCTGTCGGCGGGCTCCGCCTGCCCGCATCCGCCCGCGTCGGTAGCCGGGTTCGCAGCGTGCCGCCGCGCGTCAATCACGGTTCGTGCCATTTCGCTGAAGCGGTCGTGGACGCCATGCGCGATGGCGGCGGGCAGGATTGCACGGAGTTCGGCCATGCCGTCGTCGAGGTCGGTGACCCAGACGGTGCGGTCTTCGACGGCGCGGCGGTGGCGTTGTTCGAAGGTGGTGTGGGCGTACCATTCCGCCCGCCGCTTCGCCAACGGCGTCAAACGCGTCGCGGATCCGGTGGCTGGCCCGATCGACCGACGTGGTGGCGGGGGTATCGGCGGCGAGGGCGTACCGCGGCTCACCCCGGGGCTGCTCGTGGTGCTCTGCGTTCTGATGACGCTCAACCCGATCGTGGCAAACATGTACCTGCCACGGTATCCCGTCGACATCGAGTGTGTGTCGCATGGAGAGTGCCTTCTGTAGCGTGCCGGCGTTGTTCATCGTCGATGACGCTAAACTCTGACATCGTGTCAAGGTCAAGAGGGGCGCATGAACATCGGTGAGCTCAGTCGACGAAGCGGAGTGAGTCCTCGTTCGTTGCGCTACTACGAGAAGCACGGACTCATCCACGCGGAGCGGAGGGGTAACGGCTACCGCGAGTACGACGACACCGCGGTCGAGCGCGCGAGCGTCATCCACACCATGTTCGGCCTGGGTTTCGCTCGTCCCGTCGTCGAATCGGTACTCACCTGCACCGGCGAAGCGCCCGCTTCGGTGCATCGGGAAGTCGCGCAGCAGCTCATTGCAGTGCGGAACGACATGGCCGACCGTATCGTGCAGCTGTCGCACACGCACCGCCTGCTCAGCGAGTTCATCGACGCGTCCGTCTGACGGGCCTGTTGTCGCGCGCGAGGCCGTCCCGAAGCACACGGCGACTTCACAGGCATCCGCGTATCGAAACGACCCTCAGCGACATATCGTTGACTATCGTTGGATAGGCGGCAATCGACACCGCATGGAGGTCATGATGAGCGATTCATTCGGAACCAACGGCTTCGGATTCGGCGGCGGAAGCGGCTTGGGCAATGGTGGCTTCGGCGCCGGACTGGGCTCGGGCTTCGGCAAGACCGGCGCCGGAATCTGGGATGCGATGGAGCAGCTTCGCGACGAGTTCGAGCGTCGCGTGATGCCCAAGGGCGGGGCCCGCATGGGCCGCGGTGATGTGCGTGCGGCCGTTCT
This sequence comes from Microbacterium sp. HM-570, assembly GCF_054165885.1. Taxonomy (NCBI): domain Bacteria; kingdom Bacillati; phylum Actinomycetota; class Actinomycetes; order Micrococcales; family Microbacteriaceae; genus Microbacterium; species Microbacterium sp. HM-570. Next base: position 348,925 of record NZ_CM135111.1, on the reverse strand, counting down.
GGCCCTGCTCGCCGAGAGCCCGATGCACGGCTACCAGATCATTCACGAGATCGAAGAGCGCAGCGGCGGCAGCTGGAAGCCCAGCCCCGGCTCGGTCTACCCGACCCTGCAGCTGCTGACCGATGAAGGCCTCGTCACCGCCGAAGAGGCGAACGGTCGCAAGACCTATGCGCTGACCGAGGCGGGACGCGCCGAAGCGGATACCGCGGGTGAGCGTCCGGCGCCGTGGCAGACATCCGCAGCCGGCACCGGCGCTCGCGAGAGCAGCGGACGCGCGACGGCGCTGCCCAAGGCCGGCGTGGAGCTGGCCCAGGCTGCGGCTCAGGTTGCCCGCACGGGTACCCCCGAGCAGGTGCAGCAGGCCGTCTCCGTGCTCGAAGACGCGCGTCGTAAGCTCTACTCGATCCTCGCCCAGGACTGACGGGAGTGCCCTCGGCGCGAAGGCGTCGCGAGGGAGCACAGTGAGCGGCAGGGTCGTCGATGAGACCGATGCGTACGATGCCGGCGCCATGCGCGCCCGGTATCGGCGCATCCTGCGGTTCGCTGCGCGCTTCCTTGCTCAGACGTGGTGGTTCGAACTCGTTCTGCCCCGCATCGGCCTGACCCGGATCGCGGTGCGCACACGCAACAAGCGCATGAAGCGGTTCGCTCGAGCATTCCATGGGCTGGCCGTCGACCTCGGTGGCTTGATGATCAAGGTCGGACAGTTCATGTCCTCGCGCCTCGACGTTCTACCGCCCGAGATCACGAAAGAGCTCGAGGGGTTGCAGGACGAGGTTCCTGCCGTGCCGTTCGATCGCATCCGATCGGCCGCCGAGGCCGAACTCGGCATGCCGCTCGAACGCGCCTATTCGTGGTTCGACGAGACTCCGGTGGCCGCGGCATCCCTCGGGCAGGCGCACCGCGCCCGCCTGTCGGCCCTCGACGCGAGCGAGACGGGGCTCGACGCGGTCGTCGTCAAGGTGCAACGCCCGGGCATCCAGCAGATCGTCGATGTGGACCTCGCCGCGCTTCGCAAGGTCGGCGGATGGCTCAGCCGCATCCGGCTCGTCTACACCCGCGTGAATGCGCCGGCGCTCGTCGAAGAGTTCGCGGTGACGAGCCTCGAAGAGATCGATTACGTCCACGAGGCCGCCAACGCCGAACGCTTCGCCCGCGACTTCGAGGGCGACCCGCGGGTGGCGGTGCCCGAGGTCGTGTGGGAACGCTCGACCGGGCGCGTACTGACGCTGCAGGACGTCACGGCGATCAAGATCAACGACTACGACGGTCTCCGCGCCGCAGGCATCGACCCCGACGAGGTCGCCCGTGAGTTCGCGTCGGTCATGTTCGATCAGCTGTTCGACCACGGCTTCTTCCACGCGGATCCGCACCCGGGTAACGTCTTCGTGACGTTGATGCCGGATGCCGCGGGCACCGGCGCCGGCGGGAGCGGCGTGGTGGCGGGCGCGAATGCCGGGGCCGATGCATCCGCCTCGGTTGCCTCGTCGCCCGCGTGGCGGTTCACATTCATCGACTTCGGGATGATGGGCGAGGTCCCTCCCGGGCTTCGCCGGGGGATGCGGCAGCTGCTGATCGCCGTGGCGTCGCGCGACGGGCGAGGGCTCGTCGACGCGATCCGGGAAGTCGGGGTGCTGCTGCCCTCGGCCGACACCGGTGAGCTCGAGCGGGCCATGACGGCGCTGTTCGCGCGGTTCGGTGGCATGGGCTTCGCCGAGCTGCAGGAGGTCGACCCGCGCGAGTTCCGCGACTTCGCGATCCAGTTCGGGGATGCCGTGCGGTCGCTCCCGTTCCAGCTGCCCGAGAACTTCTTGCTGATCATCCGGGCATCGTCGCTCACGTCGGGCGTCTGCAGCGGACTGAACCCCGCGTTCAACCTGTGGGACTCGGTCGAGCCGTACGCGGCACAACTGTTGCGCGACGAACGCGGCAACATCGCCCAGGCGGTCGGTAAAGAGGCGCTGTCGATCGCGACGCTGGCGGTGCGACTCCCGCGGCGCCTCGACGATCTCGTCACCCGCGTTCAGGACGGCGATATCTCGGTCGACACCCCGCGGCTCGACCGGCGCGTGGCTCGGCTGGAGCGGATGGCGCGCCGGGTCGTCTCGGCTGTGCTGTTCGCCGGACTGTTCATCGGCGGTGCCGTGCTCCGCCCGGAGGACCCGGTGTTCGGCACCGTACTGATGGTCGGTTCGGTGCTGCCGCTGATGCACGCGCTGTTCGCGGGAATACGGCGGGGGCCGGGCGCGGGCTGACGCCGCGTTTTTCCGACGCCGAGTGCGGGCCTGCCCGGGCCGCGCGAAGTGAGGACTTCGGCTCGGTGAGAGGATCCGTCTGCGGCCAGGATCCTCCTCCGTGCCGGAAGCCCTGCTCTCGCGCGGTGGTCCCTGCGGTAGCCTCACCACCCGCTGCGGGTCGGTGTGTGACCCCCGCGCGCATCTTCCGGCGTCGCCATCTCGGCGCGGATGCCGAGCAGTCGCACGGGCCTGTCGGGCGCGATCTTCGCAACCAGGGCCATGGCCTCGGCCGTGACGATCGAGGTATCCGTCGTCGCCGACACCTTCCGCGTGAACGTCTTCGTCAGGAACGGCGCGTAGCGCACCTTCAGTCCCAGTCCGACGACAGGTCGCGCATCGGCCGCGACATCCGCCAGCACCTGGGCGAGCAGTAAGCGTGCCGCATCCTCGATCTCCTCGCGTGCCTCGAGGTCCTGCTGAAAGGTCGTTTCGCGGGAGTGCCCGCGCGGCACATAGGGGGTGTCGTCCACTGTCGCCGAACCTTCGCCCCGCCCCAGTTGCGCGTACCAGGGACCGATCCGCGGACCGAATTCACGGGCGAGCGCGCCCTCGTCCGCGCGGGCCAGTTCGGCGATGGTTCGGATGCCGAGGGTCGCGAGCCGCTTCGAGATCTTCGACCCGATGCCCCACATCTCGAGGGTCGGGCGCTCTCCCATGACGTCGAGCCAGTTCGTCGCGGTGAGCCGGAAGACACCGCGAGGTTTGCCGAAGCCGGTCGCGACCTTAGCGCGCACAAGCGTGTCACCGATGCCGACGCTGCAGTGCAGCTTGGTTCGCGTGAGAACGGCGGTCTGGATGCGCCGTGCAAACCCCTCCGGATCATCGGTCGTCACTCCGACAAACGCCTCATCCCAGCCCAGAACCTGCACGACCGCGCCGGGCTGACCGCGTACTACCGCCATGACCTGCGCGGAGGCGGCGTCATACGCCTCGCGATCCACGGGCAGAATCACCGCGTCCGGAGCTTTCCGGGCGGCGATCCGCAGCGGCATCCCGGATCCCACTCCCAGCTCGCGCGCCTCATACGAAGCGGTCGACACGACCGCGCGCTCGGTTGGGTCGCCGCGCCCGCCCACGATGACCTGCCTGCCCGCCAGTTCCGGGTGCCGCAGCACTTCGACCGCTGCGATGAACTGGTCGAGGTCGACATGGAGGACCCACGGTGCGCCGCTCATGCAGCTAGTGTGCGCGGTGTCGCAGGTGCATGGCTAGGCTCACGGCATGCACCGCATCTTCACCACCGCCGTATCGGCGGTGTACCCGCACTACGTAGCGAAGGCCAAGCGCAAGGGACACACGCAGGGCGAGGTCGACGAAGTCATCGAGTGGCTGACGGGGTTCGACAAGCCGACCCTCGAACGACACCTCGCCGACGGGACGACCTTCGAGCAGTTCTTCACCGAGGCCACGCTCAACCCGAATGCTGCCCTGATCACGGGGACCATCTGCGGCGTGCGTGTCCAAGAAGTGGAGGATCCTCTTATGCAAAAGATCCGCTATCTCGACCTGCTCGTCGATGAGGTCGCGCGCGGCAAGAAGATGGAGAAGATCCTGCGTCGCGAGTAGCCGCTTGCGGGGCCGACGCCCTTGCTAGCTGCTCAGTACCAGCCGACCGACTGCGATTGCGACCAGGCGCCACACGGGGTGCCGTAGCGACCCGAGATGTAGCCCAGACCCCAGGAGATCTGCGTCGCCGGGTTGGTCTGCCAGTCAGCACCGGCCGAAGCCATCTTGCTCCCCGGGAGGGCCTGCGGAATACCGGTTGCACCACTCGAGCGGTTGTATGCCTGGTAATTCCAGCCGGACTCCTTGTTCCAGAGCGAGACGAGGCAGGAGAACTGGTCGTCGCCCCAGCCGCGTGCGGCAAGCATCCCGCGCGCGGTCGCTTGCGCCTCCGCGGCGCTCGTGCCGCTCTGGGCGAGCGCCGGTGCGCCACCGGACGACGCACGGGGAGCTGTCTGCTTGGCGGCTGCGGCAGCAGCGGCGGCCTCTTCGGCCGCGACGCGCGCGGCTTCGGCGGCGGCGGCTTCTTCGGCCGCCTTCTTCGCAACGGCCGCCTCGAGGCTGCCGCGCAAACCGGCGACACGTTCGTTGACCGGCGTGACGAGTTCGTTCACGTCGGAGATCAGCCCCAGCACCAACGGGGCAGGCAGCATGTCAGCACCCTCGAGGCGATCGGCGGCCTTCTCGAGCGCAGCAGTGTCGACGCTGGTGTCGGGCTCGCCCACGTCGAGGCCTGATGCCTGGATGTCCGACGTCACCGCGGTGGCCGCCGAAATCGAGGTATCTGCCGCGGCAAGAGCTTCGCGCATCTCGGAGGAGCCCTCATCCGTGCCTGTCGCCGTGAGGATCGGCGTTGTCGCAACGGACGTCGTGAACGAGGCACGAGTCATCGTCAGCGTCGAGTCCGACCGGTCGGAGACCGACGACGCCTCAGCTTGCACCGAGGGAACGGTCGAAAATGCGAGGGCCCCGACGAGCGCGACAGCGAGTCCGGACGTGATGAGGGCGGGGCGGCGGCGTGCTCTGCGAGCGCTTTGCTCGGCGAGTCGGCGGGTGCGGCGGGCAGGCAAAGAAGTCGAGGCAGAGCGCATGAAGACCAGTTCCGTATCGGTGAGCAGCGCCCTCGGGCGGGCGCGTCGCATCCGCACCTGCGGACACAAAGCAACGACTTTGGCACACCCCACCTGGGTGCTTCCGGTACGTTCCCTGGACGCCCGGTGAGAACGGGCTTCCAAAAAAGGCCAGATGGCGGGTGTTCGCGGGCTCAGAACGAGGCGGTTGGGCGATCTCTGCCTGCCCTACGGCGGCGAAAACGCCCGTGATGGCGGTCGTTCCGCTCAGGATGGTCGGGTAGTCCGACGACGTGTCCACGATCGTGCCGTTCGCGCCGAGCGTCTCGACGTCGATGCCGGCGAGATCGAAGACGTAGTCGGCGTTCGGGTTCTCGAGAAAGACGACGTACCACCACGTTGTCGGGTGGTACGACGTGCGACCGAGAGTGGATTCCACGACGACGAGGTCTTCAGCCGCGGTCGCAGGGTCGACGGCATGCTCGTCAGCGCGATGAGCGCCACGACGAAGCCGGCGAGCAGAACGAAACCCGAGAACCAGGTGACGAAGGCCACGAACGCCATGACCAGACCGATCAGCGCTAGGACGAGACCGATGATCGCGAGCGTCTTCGGTCGCGATCCGGGCTGGGGAGCGGCGCCGTCAACGGGAGGCGGCAGGTAGCCACCCCCATAGGCTGCCGCGGGCGGTACGCCAGGGTAGGGCTGCACAAGTGGCGCCCCCGCGGGAACACCTTCTGGCGCGGCGCCCGGGTAGACCGGTGCTGCGTCGGGGTAGCCGCCAGGGAAAGAGCCTCCCGGATACGACGCCGCCGCGTAGGGCGGAAGAGGCGGAACGGATGTCGGGGGCGCGGGGTGCTGCAGAGCGTGTTGATCGCCCGCCAGATCGGGTGATTGCTCGCCGGGCTGCTCGAGGGTCTGCTCCGGAGTGACCTCGGACGCGGGCTCGCCGATGCCGTTCGGATCGCGCGGATCTGACATGAAATTCTCCTCGGGAGCCGGCGCTGGGCACTCGGTCCGGTCGTCGGGCGGAGAAAGCCCTGACTAGCGGATGCGATCGGGGAACGACTCCCGAATTCGACGCCCCGCCCGCTGCCACAATCGGCGCATGCACGGACCTCGAATCAAACGAAGTGACCGTGCCAGACATTCGCGGCCTCGGCGGGGGAGCGCGACGTACGCTGGGCGGGTGTCTGCACCATCCACGCCGTCCACACCGCAGAACGCGCGATCGCAGCTGATGGCGTTGACCGAGGTCATCGCGGCCGGCCGGTTCGATCCGCACATCGCCGCCCGCTTCGGGCCTCCCGTCGATGACGCTCGGGCCGCGGCCGTCCTTATCTTGTTCGGTGTTCTCGATTCGCTGCCCAGCGATCACCGGGCTCACGCGACAGCGGTCTCGCGCGACCTCGACGTTCTGCTCCTCGCCCGCGCGCTCACGCTGCGGGCGCATCCGGGCCAGGTCGCTTTTCCGGGCGGGAGGGTCGATCCGGGCGACGACGGACCCGTCGCGGCGGCCCTGCGCGAGGCTCAAGAAGAGACAGGACTGGACCCGGCGGGGGTCGAGGTGCTCGGATCGCTCGGCACCATCCCGCTCGCCTTCTCGCGGCACGCGGTGACTCCCGTGCTGGCTTGGTGGAAACATCCGTCGCCCGTGCGGGCCGTCGATCAGGCCGAGTCCGCGGACGTCTTCCGAGCTCCCGTGGCGGACCTCCTGAACCCCGCGAATCGGGGCACGACGGTGATCCGCCGCGATGGGCAGGAGTGGCGCGGACCCGGATTCCTCGTGCAGCACGCAACCGGAAACCACCTGGTCTGGGGCTTCACCGGGATGTTGCTCGACGGGCTGTTCGACCTTCTCGGCTGGACCGAACCGTGGGATGACTCCCACGAACTGCGGCTGGTCCTCTGACGAGGAAGGGGCTGGTGGTGTCGGCGCGACAGCCGCGACGAGGTGCGCGTTCCGATGCCGGATGAGTCGTCGCAGGTACGGCACCAGAATCAGCCTCTCGACGAGTGTCCCGAAGGCGGGAACCCCGAAGGTGGGGGAACCGACCGTGAGCGTGTCGAGCATCACCGTGCGGGAACCTCCGAGCGAAAAACATGCTCGTGACGAAACGACCGAAACGGGCCACGTGTCTGCTCGTCCATGAAGCGGTCCGGGTCGCCACGGTGAAGCTGCTGGGCACGGTTCGATCCTCGCAGAGGCCGGAACATCGGACGTCGAACGACGGTGGTCAGTCGACGAGCCGCCGGGTTTGCGCCCGGGCCAGGACCCACGCGACCACCCACCCCATCATGCGCCAGCCGACGAGCAGCACCAGCAGAGTGACCGCCGCGACGATGATGAACGCGAGCGCAGTGCCCTGCCCGCTGACGGCGCGGAGCACCATCCCGCCGATGACCGTGATGATCCACATGCCCAGCCCTGTCCGGACGGGCGCGAACGGCCGGCGCCATGCCAGCGTGATGAGCCAGCCCGCCACCAGGGCAACGAGGAACGGCCACGACGTCTCGAGCAGGCCGCCTCCTCCCGGACCGAACACCCCCTCATCGTGACTCGCCCGACCGATGGCGGCGAACACGACGACGAGAAGAACATCGGCGATGAACGCCAGTACGACGTGACGATTCATGTGGCACTCCTGTGACTGCTGAGAAAGTTCCACACCCAGCATCCCACTCGAAGACGCTGGCCTTGATGGCGCGACGCATGCCAGGATGGGCATGTGGCCGCTGAGCTGCATGTCGTCATTGGAGCCGGCCCCGTCGGTGTAGCCGTCGCGCACAGACTCGCCCGTGACGGCCGCCGCGTTCGTCTCATCACGCGCTCCGGCTCCGGGCCCGAGCATCCGCTCATTCAGCGGATCGCGGCAGACGCTTCCGACGCGGTCGCCCTGGCGATCGTCGCGAAACGGGCAACCGTCATCTACAACTGCGCGAACCCCGACTTGTGTCCGCAGTGGAAGCGTGTCTGGCCGCCCCTGGCCGCATCCATCCTGCGCGCCGCGGAATCGTCCGGTGCCGTGCTGGTCATCCTTGGAAACCTCTACGGCTACGGCCCCGTGACCGTGCCGATGACCCGCGACATGCCGCTCAGACCCACTGACCCCAAAGGAACTCTGCGGGCGCGCATGTGGGAAGAGGTGCTCGCGTCCCACGAAGCCGGTCGGGTGAGGGCGACCGAGGCCCGCGCGTCGGATTACATCGGCCCGACCGCCCGGGCCCGTAGCTCGGTGCTCGCCTTCTATGCGAACGCGGCCCTCGCCGACCGCATGGCCTGGGTCTTCGCAGACCCTGATCAGCCGCACGCCTGGACGGCCGTCGACGACATCGCAGCGACTCTCATCACGCTCGGCGCAGACCGTCGCGCGTGGGGCTCACCGTGGCTCGTGCCATCGAGCGTCCCGCTTTCGACGCGGGAGGTCTTGAGTCAACTCGCCCGAGTCGCCGGTGCCGACGAACCGCGATTGCGACGCGTCCCGCGCGGCCTCCTGCATACCGCGGGCGTTGTCTCGCCGACCTTGCGAGAACTCGCGGGCGTCCTTTACCAATTCGATGCACCCTTCGCCGTGGACGCGAGCGCGACGACCGAGACCCTCGGCCTGACCGCGTCCCCGTGGCGGAAGGTCCTGGCCCGTACCGCGCCCATCTGGCGCGAGCGGGCGCTCGTCTCCCGCACCGCCTGACGCGCAGCCCGCTCTACTAGCGGGGCGAGTCGTGTTCCGCAACCCCGGAACAGATGCGGCTAGGCGTCCGTACCGTGGCTGACGCCGGACACAACCGGTCGTGGCGGACGTCCTGTTCCGCCGACCGCATCGCCGCAATCGAGACGACGGAGAACCCATGTCACGAGACCAGTACACCCTGACCGATCCCGCGAAGCTGTACGCGGGCATCGAGCCCGAAAAGCAGAAGATGTCGGAGCCCGGATTGGATGCCGAGCTCACCGACAAAGCCGACCTTGGCGAAGAGACCTACCGTGGCACCGGGCGACTGGCCGGTCGTAAGGCTCTCATCACGGGCGCGGACTCGGGAATCGGGGCCGCCACCGCGATCGCGTTCGCGCGCGAGGGAGCGGATGTCGCCATGTCGTACCTGCCCGAAGAGAATCAGGATGCCGACCGCATCGCCGCAATCCTCACCGAGGCCGGCGCGAATGTCGTGCAGTTGCCCGGCGACCTCCGTGACCCGGCTTACTGCCGTGATCTTGTCGCGCAGTCGGTCGAGAAGCTCGGAGGCCTCGACATCCTCGTGAACAACGGCGGCAAGCAAGTCGCCGTCGAAGACCTCGCGGACGTCACCGACGAGCAGTTCGACGACACCTTCAAGACGAACGTCTACGCAATGTTCTGGATCACGAAGGCCGCGCTGCAGCACCTGAAGCCGGGCGCGACCATCATCAACACGACGTCGATCCAGGCGTACTCTCCGTCCGAGAAGCTCGTCGACTATGCCTCGACGAAGGCGACGATCAACAACTTCACCAAGGGCCTGTCGCAGCAGCTTGCACCGAAGGGCATCCGCGTGAACGCGGTCGCACCAGGCCCGATCTGGACGCCGCTGCAGCCGAGCGGCGGCCAGCCGCAGGAGGCGCTCCCGACGTTCGGCGAGCAGACGCCGCTCGGACGCATGGGCCAGCCGGCCGAGCTGGCACCCGCGTACGTATTCCTGGCGTCGGCCGAATCGAGCTACGTCATCGGCGAGACCCTCAACGTCAACGGTGGCATGCCGACGCCGTAAGGTCCGCCCCGCGCTGAACGGACGCGACACGCCGCACCCTCTCCGGGTGACGCGGCGTGTCGCGTCCGTTCGTGTGAGGGGGCGAGCGCCGTCGCTCCGGGAGCGTGCCTCTAGGATCGGGACGAGGCGCTCCGGCGCCTGCGCCCAGTCCCGATCACTTCGGGTGGGCCGTCGCACTGAGGAGCCACGTGAACGACACCGACGCCCGCACGACCTGGGTGCTCGTCGATGGCGAGAACATCGACGCGACGCTCGGCGGGTCCATCCTCGGACGCCGCCCACAGCCGGACGAGCGCCCTCGCTGGGACCGCCTCCTCGACTTCGCCGAGCGCCAGTGGGCACAGTCGGCCCGCGGGGTGTTCTTCCTGAACGCCTCGATGGGCATCCCGATGCCTTTCGTCCAGGCGCTGAAAGCCATGGACTACATCGTCGTGCCGTTGTCGGGTTCGCCCGACGAGAAGGTCGTCGACATCGCCATCCAACGCACCTTGCAGGCGCTGCTCGCTCGCCCGGAAGACGTGATGCTCGTCAGCCACGACGGCGACTTCTTGCACGACCTCGGAGCTCTGCTCGCGGCCGATCGCCGCGTCGGTGTCGCCGCGTTCTCGGAGTTCCGCAACGCCGGCTTCGGCACCCTCGCGAGTCTCGAGAAGTTCGATCTCGAATACGACGCACACGTCTTCGACGCGCCGCTCCCGCGCATCCGGGTCATCCCGATCGACGAATTCGACCCCACCGACTTCCTGCGCTGAGCCCGCGACGACAGCGGGTGGCGGCGAGCCTCGACGCAGTGTCAGGATGAGCAGCACACCCATACCCGGAAGGCGTGCCATGGTTGCGTTCGCATACGGTCGTCGAGCTGTATCTCGTCGGCCTGGAGAATGAACGTCCCTCACCGGGCGTTGTCGACGCGCTCGCGGAGGTCCTCGACGCGGGGCTCGTTCGCTTGCTCGATCTGGTGCTGATCTCGCGTGACGAGCACGGCACTCTCACGGTTGTCGAGATCGTGGACGAGGCGGACGACTACGGGTTCGAGGGAGTCTAGCTCGCCGTGGTCGGCATCGTCGGTGAAGAAGACATCGCCGAGCTCTCGGAACTCGTCGAACCCGGAACGTCCGCGGTTCTGCTTGCGCTCGAGGTTGCTCGGGCTCGCCGCCCGCACCTCGGTCGCCGCCGGCACTGCCTCGGCCGTCAGCGGTGCGATGTCCGGCCGCCAGCAGCACCGCGCGCAAGACCAATACGAGCAGGAGCAGCACCGCGCCGCGCAGCAGCAGGCCCACATTGACACGGCCGCGCAGGCCGCCGCCGCGCAAGCTGCAACTCAAGCGCCCGCCGCGCCGGCGCCCGCTCCCGCCTTCGATCTCGTCGGCGAGGTGCAGAAGCTCGCCGCGCTGAAGGATGCCGGAGTCCTGAGCGACGACGAGTTCCGGGCCGCGAAGGCGAAACTCCTCGCGTGAGCCCTGGGTAAACTCTTCGGTTCCCACTGTCGATGCGCTCGGCGCATCCGAGGACCACGAACTCGAGAAGAACGACGAGAGGCGACGATGTCGGACACCACACCAACGAACGTTCCCGCAGGCTGGTACCCCGACCCGACGGATGCGTCGTGGCAGCGGTGGTGGGACGGCACCGGGTGGACGGAGCACGCGGCACCCGCGGCATCCGCATCTGTTCCGCAGACCGCGGGCGCCCCGTACACCGCTGCGTACCCGCAGGCTCCCGCCGTACCGACCGCGCCGCTTCGCACCGACATCCAGACCAACACCGTCTGGATCTGGCTCGTCGTGCTCCTCCCGCTCGTGACGCTGCCGACGATCTTCCTGATCGACTGGCGCGGATATCTCGAGTCGAGCATGGATATGTCGTCGCTCGACACCGCCAACCCGATGCTGCCGTCCATCGGCATGACTCTCGCGTCGCTCGCCCTCAGCGTCGTCGGCTACGTCGTGGTCGGTATCGGCATCCTGTGCGCCTGGCTCGACTGGCGCGAACTGAAGCGTCGCGGCATCCAGAAGCCGTTCCACTGGGCGTGGGCGTTCCTGGCACTGGTCATCACGAACGGTGTGTACGTGATCGGACGGGGCGTGATCCTGCGCCGTCAGACCGGCAAAGGATTGGTGCCGGTCTGGGTTTGGATCGCGGTCACGCTTCTGAGCCTGATCGTCGGGGTCGTCTACGCCAGCATGATCATGGGCGAGGTATTCGACCTGATCTTCGAGCAGGCAGGGGAGATGCAGTTCTCGTAACGCCGGTCACTCGACCCGCGCGTGCGCGACGATCAGTCGCGCCGCGGGGTCAGCCTTCGCCGTCGCGACCCGTTGACGACGCGACGGTCTCGCGTGCGCGCACCTCCGCCCGTCGAGTCCGCCCGCGCCGGATCGCCCGGCCAATGGCCCAGACGATCGTGCCCGCAACCGCGATGACGACGATCCAGGGGAGGAGGAAGCCGAGTCCGATCACGATGCCGTTGAGGGTCGCGATCAGCCCGTTCCATCCCGCGACCAGACCGTCGCCGAAACCGGCGGGGTCCGCCTCGACGTTTTCTTGCGCGAGCGTCAGATCGACGCTCAAGCTCGACATCTCGACCTGGCTCTCGAGCATCTCGAGCTGCTGCTGCAGGGACTCCAAGGTCGCCTGCCGCTCGGCGAGCGCCGACTCGGCGGCGATCAGGTCGGCCACAGACGCGCTTTGCGACATCAGCTCGGTCAGACGGGCGACGGATGTCTCGGCTGACGTGATTCGGGCGCGCAGGTCCACCGCCTGCTCGGTCACGTCCTGCCGGGAGATGTTCGACGCCGTCACCTCACCGAGGGATGAGAGTTCGTCCATCATCTCGGTCAGCTGATCGGCGGGCACGCGCACCAGAACCCACGCTCCGTTGGGAGCCGCGGGCATCGTCGTCATGCCGTCGATATCCATCACCATGCCGTTGGTGCCGACGTTCAGGCTCTCGACATATCCGCCGCGTGCCTCCGCAGCATCCGCAACTGCCGCCGCGGAGGTGCCGATGTCGTCTACGCGCATGCTGAGCGACCCCGACGCGATCAGTTCACGAACACCGGATGCATCGGACTCGGCCGGTGCGCCGCCGCCCTCGATCGTGGCGCCGTCCACGGCGCTGCCGGCGATCATGCTGCCGTCTGCTCGCGCGCCGTCCACGTACTCGGGTACGAGGGCCATATCGCCGTCCTGAACCTGGCCGATGGCGGGCTGGCCGGCTTCGTCCGCCGCGCCAGAGAATCCGCCCGATCCGCCGCCAAGTGAGGGGCCGACGATCGCGGCGGCGGCGACGACGACGGTAGCGGCCGCTCCGACACCGGCCCACACCCGTCCGCGCCGGGCGCGGCGTCGTTGCCGGTCTGCGGCGATGTCTGCGAATACCGCAGTCTCGATCCGCTTGAGCGTCTCGTTGCTGATCTCGGGCAGCGCGTCGGCGCCCGAAGCATCCTGCGTGGTGTTCATGTCGTCTCTCCGATGGCCGTCCGCATGCGCGTGCGGATTCGCGAGAGACGATTGCGGACCACACCGTGTGCAACACCGAGCTCGTCGGCGGCGGCCTGGTAGGCGTATCCACCCGATGCGCACAGAACGAAGATCTCGCGATCGAGCGGTGACAACCCTTCGACCTCACGCATGATGCGCTCGGCCACCTCGGCGTCGATGATCTGCTGCTCGACATCGATCGTGTCGGGCAGGTTCTCATCGGCCACGGCGCCCGAGTGCTCACGCTCGCGCCTGCGGGCACGCATCCGATTCGCCGCCTGGAAGCGGCAGATCGTGCTGAGCCACGGCAGTAGCGAATCACTCGCCAGCTCGAGCGAGGGCAGCTTCCGCCATGCCACCACGAACGTCTCCTGGGTTACGTCCTCGGCGTCGGAAGCATCCTGCAGCAGCCGATGCGCGATCCAGTACACGGGCTTCGCGTACGCCGCGTAGAGGGCGCGAAAAGCGTGCTCGCTGCCCGCGGCGGCCTGTGCCACCAGCATCCTGTCGCTCACGTCCACCATCCCGCCACTCGGCCCGCGCTGTACGGTGTCTTCGGCGCACCGCCCCACCCCAGGGTGGTGCGGTTGCCGCTCATTGTCTCTCACCCTGCAGGTGTCGACATCGGACCGATCGTCTCAGACCAGTTTGGCGCGCAGTAGGCTTGCCGATGCGAGAGGGAGTATCCCGACAGCGCACATCCGTCATCACGGGTCCCGACGACGCGGCCCCGGGTGTGTGCCGCCCGGCACGATCCGGACGAGGGAGAGACTTTCGTCTTCGACTGACCTTCCCTCCCTTTTGAAAGGCCCTCATGGACCTGGAACTTCCCCTGTGGTTCGAGATCGGCTCGCTCGTCGTGCTGACGCTGATCTTGGCCGCTGACCTGCTGCTGATTCTCAAGCGCCCGCACATCCCCTCGACACGCGAATCGACGCTCTGGGTCGTCTTCTACGTCACTCTCGCGCTGATCTTCGCGGGGTTGATGTGGATCTTCGCGGGGGGCGAGTTCGCGGGGCAGTTCGTGGCCGGATGGCTGACCGAATACAGCCTGTCGATCGATAACCTGTTCGTGTTCGTGCTGATCATGAGCCAATTCTCGGTGCCACGCCGCTACCAGCAGGAAGTGCTGATGGTGGGCATCATCATCGCGCTCGTGCTGCGCGGCGCGTTCATCCTGGTCGGCGCCGCCGTGATCGAGAACTTCAGCCCGATCTTCTACATCTTCGGCGCGTTCCTCGTCTGGACCGCGATTCGCCAGGCATTCCCGGGCGACCATGGCGAAGAGGTCAAGCGTGAGAACTTCATCGTGCGGATGCTCCGCCGCACGATCGACATCAGCGACGAGTACGACGGCAAGAAGGTCCGCACCGTGATCAACGGTAAGAAGATGTGGACGCCGATGATCATCGTGTTCGCAGCGATTGGCGTGACTGATCTGCTGTTCGCGATCGACTCGATCCCCGCGATTTTTGGTATCACGACGAGTCCGTTCATCGTGTTCACCGCGAACATTTTCGCGCTGATGGGCCTTCGCCAGCTCTACTTCCTGCTCGGCGACCTGCTCGACCGCCTGCGCTACCTGCACTACGGCATCGCGTTCATCCTCGCGTTCATCGGCGTGAAGCTTGTTCTGCAAGCGATGCACGTCAACGAACTGCCCTTCATCAACGGAGGCGAGCCCATCGAGTGGGCGCCGGAAATCTCGACGTGGACGTCGCTCGGAGTGATCGTGGCATCCATGGTTGTCGCGACCGTGGCGAGCCTCATCGCCTCCGCACGCAACCGCAACGCGGCCGGTGCAGGGGAATCGCCGGATGCCGCGGAAACCGCTGTCGCCGACGCCCCCGCCGGTACGCCGACCGCGGCGGCCGCCGTCGTCGCGGACGAAAAGGGCACACCGCCGACCGTCGAGCAGCCACCGGCGCCCGACGCGCGCTGATCCTCGAACCGGCACATTCGTCGCTAACCGGCACAGGATCCGTAGCGGTTGGCGACGGATGTGCCGGTTCGGAGGTGCACGGGCATCACGCGCGCGACGCCGAGCGTCGGCCGCGCGGTGGTAGCCTGGCCGGATGCTGATCGCTCGCCTTCTCCTTAGCGGCCGCGACGAGTCCTAGTTCCAGGCCTCACTCGTCGCGGAGTCTGTCGCGGGCTTGATCACCCTCACAGGAGAGAACGACTGATATGAGCACCCCCGAATCCACGTTCACCGCGTCCAGCACGGCGGAACCATCCGCAGCGCAGATCGCCGCACGCATGCCCGATGCCCCGCGCACCCTGGCCGAGAAGGTCTGGGACGACCATCTCGTCGTCAAGGGCGACAACGGCGAACCCGACCTGATCTACATCGACCTGCACCTGGTGCACGAGGTCACGAGCCCCCAGGCCTTCGACGGCCTGCGCGCGGAGGGCCGCCCGCTGCGCCGCCTCGATCTGACGATCGCGACCGAGGATCACAACACGCCGACGCTGGACATCGACAAACCGATCGCGGACCTCACCAGCCGCACGCAGATCGAGACCCTGCGCCGCAACGCCGAGGAGTTCGGCGTGCGTCTGCACTCGCTCGGCGACAAGGAACAGGGCATCGTGCACGTCGTCGGTCCGCAGCTGGGCCTGACGATGCCGGGCATCACGGTCGTCTGCGGTGACTCGCACACGAGCACCCACGGCGCGTTCGGTGCGATGGCCTTCGGTATCGGCACGAGCGAGGTCGAGCACGTCATGGCGACCCAGACGCTGCCGCTGAAGCCCTTCAAGACGATGGCGATCACGGTCGAGGGTGACCTGAAGCCCGGTGTGACCGCGAAGGACATCATCCTCGCGATCATCGCGAAGATCGGTGCCAACGGAGGCCAGGGCTATGTGCTCGAGTACCGGGGCAGCGCCATCCGTTCCCTCTCCATGGAGGGCCGGATGACGATCTGCAACATGTCGATCGAAGCCGGCGCGCGCGCGGGCATGGTCGCGCCCGACGAGACGACCTTCGCGTACGTCCAGGGTCGCGACCACGCGCCGCAGGGTCAGGACTGGGAGGATGCCGTCGCTTACTGGCGCACGCTTCCGTCCGACGAGGGCGCCGTCTACGACGCAGAGGTCTTCCTCGACGCGAACGAACTCGAACCCTTCGTGACGTGGGGCACCAACCCCGGTCAGGGCGTCTCGCTGAGCGACGTCGTGCCCACGCCCGCAGACATCGCTGACCCCAACGAGCGTGCCGCCGCCGAGCGGGCGCTGGAGTACATGGATCTGAAGGCCGGAACGCGGATGAAGGATGTCCCGGTCGACGCCGTCTTCATGGGCTCCTGCACGAACAGCCGCATCGAGGACCTGCGCGCCTTCGCATCCATCATCGAGGGACGCAAGAAGGCCGAAGGCGTCCGCGTCATGGTCGTGCCCGGCTCCGCGCGCGTGCGGCTCGAGGCCGAGGCCGAGGGCCTCGACAAGATCATCACGGACTTCGGCGCCGAGTGGCGGTTCGCCGGGTGCTCGATGTGCCTCGGCATGAACCCCGACCAGCTCGCGCCGGGGGAGCGGTGCGCCTCGACGAGCAACCGCAACTTCGAGGGACGTCAGGGCAAGGGCGGACGCACGCACCTCGTTTCGCCCCTCGTCGCGGCGGCCACCGCCATTCGCGGCACGCTGTCGAGCCCGAGCGATCTTGTTGACGAAGTGCGCGAAGCCGACGTGATCGCCGACGAAGACACACCGATTTACGCGCGCGTCGAGGCGGGGGAGATCTGACATGGACAAGTTCGCAACCCACACGGGCATCGCCGCGCCGCTGCGCCGTTCCGCCGTCGACACCGACCAGATCATCCCGGCCGTGTATCTGAAGCGCGTCACCAAGACCGGCTTCGAGGACGCACTGTTCGCGTCCTGGCGCCAGGACCCCGAGTTCGTGCTCAACCAGCCCGCGTATCTGGGAGCATCCGTCCTCGTCACAGGACCCGACTTCGGTACCGGATCGAGCCGCGAGCACGCCGTCTGGGCGCTCCGCGACTTCGGCTTCACGGTTGTTCTGAGCCCCCGTTTCGCCGACATCTTCCGCGGCAACGCCGGAAAACAAGGCCTCCTCACAGGTGTGGTCTCCGAGGCCGACGTCGAGCGGATCTGGGCGGTTATCGAAGCCAATCCCGGTGTGCAGATGACGGTGGATCTCGAGGCGCGCGAGGTCGTGATCGCCGATATCCGGGTTCCGTTCGAGATCGATGATTACACTAGGTGGCGTCTCATGGAGGGGCTCGATGACATCGGGCTGACCCTTCGGAACGAAGACAAGATCGCCGCCTACGAAGCGCGACGCGAATCCTGGAGGCCACGCACTTTACCGGTGCCGCCGCTTCCCGCACAGTAAGGCTGCACCGCATGACGACACTCCTGAACGACACGGCGGGCAACAAGAAGTCGGGGCCAGGACGGAGCGCGAAAGTGAGTGCAGAGGTCCTGGCGATCCGCGGTGGTCGTCCACTACGGGGAACGATCGAGGTCAAGGGCGCGAAGAACCTCGTCACCAAGGCGATGGTGGCGGCGCTTCTCGGCGAGACCCCCAGCATCCTGCGGGACGTTCCCGAACTGAGCGACGTCGCGGTGGTCCGCTCGCTTCTCGAGGTGCACGGCGTCACGGTGACGGATGGCGAAGAGCCCGGCAGCCTCGTTTTCGACCCCAGCGGCGCGGCATCGGCTCACTTCGAAGAGATCGACGCGCACGCCGGTGCCTCACGCATCCCGATCCTGTTCTGTGGGCCGCTGCTGCACCTGCTCGGCGAGGCGCTGATTCCGGACCTCGGCGGATGCCGCATCGGTGACCGACCGATCAACTTCCACATGGATGCACTTCGCGCGTTCGGGGCGATCGTCGACAAGAGCTACGAGGGCATCCGCATCACGGCGCCGAACGGGCTGCACGGTGCGAACATCGAGCTCCCGTACCCGAGCGTCGGCGCGACGGAGCAGGTGCTGCTCACCGCTGTCAAGGCCAAGGGCATCACCGAGCTCAAGAACGCTGCCATCGAGCCCGAGATCATGGATCTGATCGCGGTGCTGCAGAAGATGGGCGCGATCATCTCGTACGAACCCAACCGCGTGATCCTGATCGAGGGTGTCGAGTCGCTGCGCGGCTACGACCACCGCTCGATCTTCGACCGCAACGAGGCCGTCTCGTGGGCCTGTGCCGCTCTCGCAACAGATGGCGAGATCTTCGTCGCGGGCGCGAAGCAGCAGGACCTGCTCACGTTCCTCAACGTCTTCCGCAAGGCCGGCGGATGGTTCGACATCCGCGAAGACGGCATCCTGTTCCGCCGTGACGGATCGATCAAGCCGGTCATCGTCGAGACGGACGTGCACCCCGGATACATGACCGACTGGCAGCAGCCTCTGATCGTGGCGCTGACCCAGGCCGAGGGAGAGTCGACGGTGCACGAGACGGTGTATGAGAACCGTCTCGGCTTCACGCAGGCGCTGGTCAAGATGGGCGCCGACATCGTCGTGCACCCCCACGGTCTTGAAGGCGGCGCGCGTCGCGTGCCCCGTCGTGAGCTCGAGCAGGCCGCCGTGATCAACGGTCCCACGCCGCTGACCGGCGCCGAGATCGAAGTGCCCGACCTGCGCGGAGGGTTCTCATACGTTGTCGCTGCGCTGGCAGCCCAGGGCGAATCCCGCGTGTCGGGCGTCGGCATCATCAGTCGGGGTTACGAGAAGTTCTTCGACAAGCTCACCGCGCTCGGCGCCGACTTCGACATCGTCGGGTGACCCGGTGAGCCGGACCCGCCGCATCTCTCCCGAGAAGTCCCGACCGAGCGTCTTCTGGCTGCTCGGCGGAATACTCGTGCCGGTGACCAAGTACTTCGCGCGCATCCGGATCCGCGGCGCGGAGAAGATCCCCACCGAGGGGTCGTTCGTCCTCGCCCCCAACCACTACAGCGAGTTCGATCCGGTTATCGTGTCCGTCTCTGTCTGGATGATCGGCCGTGCGCCCCGGTTCCTGGTCAAAGAGAGTCTGTTCCGCGTTCCCGTCCTCGGCTGGGCGCTGACCGCTACCGGCATGGTTCCCGTGCAGCGCCAGTCCACGTCCACCTCGGCCCGTGACACGCTCTCGGGTGCGGAGCGGCTCGCGACGACGGGCAGCAGCGTGGTCGTCTATCCCGAGGGCACACTCACGCGCGATCCCGACCTCTGGCCGATGCGCGGCAAGACGGGTGCGGTGCGTCTGGCGCTCGATTCCGGCGCCCCGCTCATCCCGATGGCGCACTGGGGAGCGCAGGAGATCATGCCGCGTTACGGCAAGAAGCTGAGCTTTTGGCCGCCGCGTAAGCCCGTGGACGTGCTCGTCGGCGATCCGATCGATCTCTCCGACTTCGCGGGCCGCGAGCACCATCCGGCGGCTCTCGTGGAAGCGACCGATCGCCTGATGAACGCGATCGCGTCGCTGCTGGAAGAGTTGCGCGACGAGAAAGCGCCGCCCGTTCGCTGGAACCCGGCCACGCACGCGCAGAAAGAGACGGGTCGCTTTGAGTCGTAAAGCTCCGGATGGTCCCCAGGTGGCTGTCATCGGCGCGGGCAGCTGGGGCACGACCTTCGGCAAGATCCTGGCCGACGGTGGCGCCTCGGTCACGATGTGGGCGCGTCGCCCCGAGCTCGCGCACGAGATCGCCGAGGGTAAGCGCAACAGCGAGTACCTGCCCGGCGTCAATCTGCCGCGATCTATGACCGCCACGCCGCATCTCTCCGAGGCCCTCGACGGTGCGACGCAGATCTACCTCTCGGTGCCGAGCCAGGCGCTCCGTGAGAGCCTCAAGGCCGTCCGTCCCCTCGTCGCCGACAACGACGCCCTGCTCATCAGCCTGATGAAAGGCGTCGAGCGGCGTTCGGGTATGCGGATGAGTCAGGTCATCGAGCAAGAGCTCGCCTGCAACCCCGATCGCATCGCCGTGGCATCCGGACCGAATCTGGCCCTCGAGATCGCCCGCGAGCAGCCCACGGCCGCTGTCATCTCGTCGACGAGCCAAGAAACCGCCGACGCCGTGGCGCGTCGGGCCCGCAATACCTACTTCCGCTCGTTCGTGAACACGGATGTCATCGGCACCGAGTTCGGCGGCGTGCTGAAGAACCTCATCGCCGTCGCGATCGGCATCGTCGACGGCGTCGGCTACGGCGAGAACACAAAGGCATCGATCATCACGCGCGGGCTGGTCGAGATGACCGACTTCGCCGTCGCGTACGGCGCGCAACCCGAGACGCTCCAGGGCCTAGCGGGCCTCGGCGACCTGATCGCCACGTGCCAGTCTCCGCTGTCGCGGAACAACACGGCGGGCCGACTGCTCGGTCAGGGATACTCGTTCCAGGACGTCGTGAAGCAGATGCAGCAGACGGCCGAGGGACTCGCATCCGTTGCTCCCGTGCTCCAGCTCGCGAAAGAGGTCGGCGTCGAGATGCCGATCGTCGAGCAGGTCAAGCGCGTGCTCGATGGAACGATGAAGCCGCAACAGATCGCGCCACACCTGACCACCGACGATGACACCCCCCGGGGCGAGAGGACGCAGAATGCACAAACCGGCGGTGGCGGTGCTCTTTGGCGGTCGCTCCAGCGAGCACTCGATCAGCTCCGCAACGGCGGGCGGGGTACTGCGGGCGATTGATCGCGAGCGGTATCGCGTGATCCCGATCGGCATCACCCGCGATGGTGTGTTCGTTCTCGAAGACGACGATCCCGACAAGTTCGCCCTCGACGCCGAGAAGCTGCCGGAGGTCGTCGACAACGGCACCCGCATCGTCTGGCCCGAGGGCGGTTCGGCTCGCGAGCTGCGGGTGCGCCGCGCCGACGGTGCGGTCGAGGATCTCGGTGCGATCGACGTCGTCCTGCCGATCCTGCACGGGCTGCACGGCGAAGACGGCACGATCCAGGGGTTCCTGGATACCCTTCAGCTGCCCTATGCCGGTGGCGGGGTGCTCGATTCTGCGCTGTGCATGGACAAGCACTTCATGAAGATCGCGCTGCAGGCCGAGGGCGTGCCGGTGGCTCCCTGGGTGACCGTGCGGCGCGCCCGCTGGGACAGCGACCCCGAAGCGGTACGGACGGATGCCGCGGCGCTCGGAGACGTTCTGTTCGTCAAGCCCGCGCGTGCCGGGTCGAGTGTCGGTGTGTCGAAGGTCCATCATCCGGGGGAATTCGATGACGCCCTCGCCCTGGCCTTTGCCGAGGACGACAAAGTGCTGATCGAGTCGGCTCTCGTCGGGCGTGAGATCGAGGTCGCGGTGCTGGAGGGACGTCGAGGAGCGCCCGCTCGGTCGTCGCTGCCTGGTGAGGTCGTGCTGACGACCCGCGAGTTCTACGACTTCGAGGGCAAGTACCTCGGCGGCGACGGGGTCGACGTGCGCTGCCCGGCCGAGCTCGACGCATCCGAGATCGAGGTGATCCAGGCGCTCGGCGCACGGGCTTTCGAGGCTGTCGATGGGCGAGGCCTTGCCCGCGTGGACTTCTTCCTGACGTCAGACGGACTCGTCGTGAACGAACTGAACACGATGCCGGGGTTCACGCCGATCTCGATGTTCCCGAAGTGCTGGATCGCGTCGGGCATGTCGTACGCGGAGCTCATCACAGAACTCGTCGACACGGCTCTCGAGCGCGCCTGACCGGCGTTCTGTGGGCTCGCGGCACGGCGGTTACGGAACGGGTGCGTCGGTGCAGGCCCCATCGGTGGGCAGCCGCCCGACGGCCGAGGCGAGCGACTCGAGCACGACGGCGCTCGAAACGCCCGTGTCGACGTTCGTGTCGAGATAGAGCTCGACCGCTGGCGTACGCCCGAACGTGGTGACACGGAATCGGAAGTCGCCGAGGTCCTCGATGATCCAGTCGACGCCATCGACCGTGCTGCAGGGGAGGGTCGTCGGACCCGGCGGCTCGAGCCCGCACGTCAGCAGCACGGCGGCCGGGTCGCCCCACGCGCCCGTGGCCTGGGCATCCGTCTGACGCCGCTCCTTGCCGTCGAGAGTGTCCGGCAGTCGCACCGACACCTCGGCGCAGAGCGGATCGTTCGCGCTCGGCGCGGGCTGCATCGCGACGGGTGAGGTGCACCCGCTGAGCAGTCCCGCCGACACGACCACCGCGGTCGAGAGGACGAGCAGGCGACGCAGAGACACCCCTCCAGGCTAGCGTGGAGGGATGACCGAGCCCGACGATCCGCGCGTGGGCGACCTCGCCGAATCCGCCATCCTGCACACGATCCTCGCGAGCATCGGCACGGCTGAGGGATCCGAGGTGGGGCCCGGCGACGACGCTGCGGTCCTGCGGGCGCCGGACGGTCGGGTCGTCGCGACGACCGACACGCTCGTCCACGGCCCGGACTTTAGGCTGGCGTGGTCGTCGGGCACGGATCTGGGGTGGAAGGCGGCCGCGGTGAATCTCGCCGACATCGCCGCGATGGGGGCACGCCCGACCGGCCTACTCGTCGCGCTGGCGATGCCCGCCGATACTCGGCTGTCGTTCGTCCGCGGTCTCGCGGAGGGACTCGCGGCGTGTTGCGCGTCGCTTGCGCCCGGTTGCGCCGTGATCGGCGGCGACCTGACCATCTCGTCCACCCTCACGATCGCCGTGACGGCCCTCGGGTCGCTCGAGGGCCGCGCGCCGGTGCTGCGCTCGGGCGCGCGCCCGGGCGACATCGTGGCACTCGCGGGCGAGGCCGGCGTGGCGGCACGCGGGATCGATCTGCTGTTCTCCCGATTCACGGATGCCTCGGGCCCGATCGCGGTCGACCGGACGACGCTGAACGCGCTCGAGCTCGAGGCGCTCGACGCTCAGCTGCGCCCGTCACCGCCGATCGAACAGGGGGTCGCGGCGGCGGGTGCCGGGGCCACCGCCATGATGGACGTGTCGGACGGTCTCGCCCTGGACGCGACGCGCCTGGCGGAGGCATCCGGGGTGACGCTCGCGCTTCGCACCACCGAGGTCGGCGGCGATTCGCGCTGGGCCATCGATGGCGGCGAGGACCATGCGTTGCTGGCGACCTTCCCCCGCGGCTCGGACGTGCCGGAGGGATTCCGCGTGATCGGCGGTGTCACCGCGGCTGGGGCGTATCCGTTGCTGCTCGACGGCGAGCCCCGGGCGCCCCAGGGGTGGGATCCCTACCGGGACTGGGACGCCGGAATCGGCTGAGCCGGGGCACGAGCGGCCTCGGGACAGTTCGCCCGCCGGAACTCCGCGCGCCTGCTCGCGCTCAGTGCGCCGATGAGAACTCAGTGCACCGATGAGAACTCAGTGCGCCGATGAGAACTCAGTGCGCCCGCAAACGTTCAGTGCGCCTGCCAGATGACCGTGTCGCCGTAGGCGCGCTCGCGCGCGAGTTCGAGGCCGGGCGGCCATCCCGGCTCGGGGGAGTGTCGCGAACGTTCGACGATGACCGCACCGTCTTCCGCCATGCGCGGCGCGAGGAGGGAGAGCGTCGTGGTCAGCTCGGATTCGCCCAGCTCGTATGGCGGGTCGAGGAAGGCCAGATCGAACGGGCCGACAGGACCGCGCAGGTACGTATCCGCGGCGGCCGTGTGCACGCGTCCACGTCCCGTGCGGCCGAGGGATCGCTCGACCCGGCCGATGTTGTCGCGCGCGATCGCCGCGGCCGGGCGCGACAACTCCACGAGATCGACGGATGCCGCACCGCGGGAAAGCGCCTCGAGGCCCAGTGCGCCCGACCCCGCGTACAGGTCGAGGATGCGCGCGTCATCCAACGCGCCCGCTGCCTCGATGGCAGCGAAGAGCGACTCGCGCACACGATCACTCGTCGGGCGTGTGCCGCGGGCGGGGACGGCGAGCCGGATACCGCGGGCTCCGCCTGCGATGATCCGGGTCATCCTCACACCCTACAAACTGTCGGGCACGGCGATGTCGCACCCGCGAACTAGAGTCGGGGGATGTCGTCGGTGCTTCTCGAAACTCGGCTCGAGGGCGTCGTGGGAGGCAAGACCGCCACAGCGCTCGCGCGCGCATTCGGCATGCGCACGGTCGGTGACCTGCTGGCGCACTACCCCCGCCGATACGCCCATCGCGGTGAGCTGACGCCCATCCGTGATCTACCGGTGGGGGAGCAGGTCACGATCGTCGCCGAGGTCGTCAGCGCGGGCGAGCGCCGAATGCAGGCTCGCAAGGGTTCGATACTCGAGGTCGTCATCAGTGATGGACCGGGGCGTCTCACGCTGACGTTCTTCAACCAAACGTGGCGATTGAAAGACCTTCACGCGGGTCGCCGTGGAATCTTCGCGGGCAAGGTCGGCGAGTATCGCAATACCAAACAGCTGGCGCATCCGGATTACGAGCTCTTCGACGACGAAGAGACCGCACGGCGCAGCGCGCAGGAGTACGCAAAGCTCCCGATTCCGATTTATCCCGCGACGTCAACGACCACGAGCTGGCAGCTCGGCAAGATCATCGAGCTCGTCCTGAGCGCCCTCGGCGAGGTGGACGACCCGATTCCCGATCCGCTCCGTGTCCGAAAGGGTTTGGTCCCCGCCCGAGAAGCACTCACGAAGATCCACCGCCCGGCATCCGACTCCGACGTTCACATCGCCCACGAAACGCTCCGGATGCACGAGGCGCTGGTCCTGCAGACGGCGCTTCTCCAGCAGCGTGCCGCGGTCCGTGCCCTGTCGGCGCGGCCGCGCCCCGCACAGGGCGGCGGCTACCTCGAACGCTTCGACGCGGCGCTGCCGTTCACGCGGACGCCCGACCAGGACGACGTCGGCGAGCAGATCGCGGGGGACCTGGTCGGTGCGTGGCCGATGAACCGGCTCGTTCAGGGTGAGGTGGGGTCGGGTAAGACACTCGTCGCTTTGCGGGCGATGCTCCAGGTCGCCGAGTCCGGTGGACAGTCCGCCCTCATCGCCCCGACCGAAGTCCTCGCCGGGCAGCATCTGCGATCGATCGCACGGATGCTCGGGCCCGATCTCGCGCCCGAGCTCATGCCGACGCTGCTCACCGGTCAGCAGGGGGCGGCGGATCGTCGCCGCGCAGCGCTCCGCGTTGCCTCGGGGCAGGCGCTGATCGTGATCGGTACGCACGCCCTCTTGAGCGACACGACGACCTTCGCCGACCTCGGCCTCGTGGTGGTGGATGAGCAGCACCGCTTCGGCGTGGAGCAGCGGGAGACGTTGCGGGCAAAGGGTTCGAGCCCCCACGCGCTGGTGCTGACCGCGACGCCCATCCCGCGCACGGTCGCGATGACGGTGTTCGGCGATCTCGATGTGTCGACGATCCGCACCATGCCCGTCGGTCGCGCCGGCATCGAAACGTTCGTGGCCCCGGTGGACGAGAAGCCAGCGTGGTTCGAGCGCGTGTGGCAGCGCGCGGCGGAAGAGGTCGGCAAGGGACACCAGGTCTTCGTCGTCTGCCCCGCGATCGATGTCGAGGCCACAGGCAAGGCGGCGACCGACGAAACGGTCGAAGCGCCACCCGTCAAGGGCGAGACAGCGCGCGTGCGCTGGGGAGTCGTGCAGGTCGAACGCATGCTCGCGACCCGGGCCGACTTCGCCGACCTGCGCGTTTCTATCCTGCACGGGCGCATGCCGGGGGACGAGAAGGATACGACGATGCGGGCCTTTGCTGACGGCCAGATCGACGTGCTCGTCGCGACGACCGTAATCGAGGTGGGTGTCGATGTGCCCAACGCCTCGACCATGGTCATTCTCGAGGCCGATCGCTTCGGCGTGTCGCAGCTGCATCAGCTGCGGGGACGCGTGGGCCGAGGCGGCGTCCCCGGCCTGTGCCTGCTCGTGACCGAGGCGCCGGGAGGAACGCCCGCCCGCGCGCGCGTCGAGGCGGTGGCGCGTACGCTCGACGGCTTCGAACTCGCCGAGGTCGACCTCGAACTGCGGGGCGAAGGCGATGTGCTGGGGGACATCCAATCGGGTGCTCGCTCGTCGCTGCGGTTGCTGCGCGTTGTGACGGATGCTCCGCTCATCGCCGAGGCACGCGCTGAGGCCGAGGGGATTCTTCGCGACGATCCGGACCTCAGCGCTCATACGGGGCTCGCTCGTGCCATCGATCGTCGTCTGGACGTCGAGGACCGCGCGGCGATGGCGCGTAACTGACCGAAAAGTGCGCCGAGAAGGCCGTCCGACGTAACGCTGCTCGGTCACGTGCGGTGAGCGCGGATAGGCTGGCCGAGTGAACAACAGGATCGCGGTCGTTCCGGGTTCGTTCGACCCGCCGACCCTCGGCCATCTCGATGTCATCCGTCGCGCCGCGTCGCTGTACGACTCGCTGCACGT
This sequence comes from Microbacterium sp. HM-570, assembly GCF_054165885.1. Lineage (NCBI taxonomy): Bacteria > Bacillati > Actinomycetota > Actinomycetes > Micrococcales > Microbacteriaceae > Microbacterium > Microbacterium sp. HM-570. Next base: position 322,572 of record NZ_CM135111.1, on the reverse strand, counting down.
CCTCGTCGTGCACAACCCCGACAAAGAGGCGATGCTCCCCATCGCCCACCGTCTGGAGCTGCTCGAGCAGTCGATCGCAGAGAGCGGGATCGAGGGTGAGATCATCGTCGCATCGTGGAGCATGGGGCTTCTGGTCGACTACGCCACCGATGTGGGGGCGGGAGTGCTCGTAAAAGGCATCCGCTCGCAGATCGACGTCGTCTACGAAACGCCCATGGCGATCGTGAATCGCCACCTCGCGCACGTCGAAACCGTCTTTCTCCTGCCTGACCCGTCACACGCTCTCGTCTCGAGTTCGCTCGTTCGTCAGGTAGCGGGGCTGGGCGGAGATGTCTCGCCGTACGTTCCGGGGCCCGTCGCGAGGTTCCTCGCCACGGGAACCAGCGCACGCTAGAGCACACTCGCGACCTGACGAATCGAGCGCGCGTCGCGAGCCGCCTGACCCCGACGCAGCGCACCGCGGGTAGCATGGTCCCCCGTGAGAAACCGCAGGCCAGGACCATTCGCCATCAACGTCCGCGACATCGAGCGCCGTCCGGGCGAGATGCGCGAGCACGACTTCGAGGTGTCCCTCGCCGAGCGATGGGGCGAAGGCCTCGTTCACCTCGACCAGGGCGGCACCGTTGATGTCGACGTGAGGCTCGAGTCGGTTCACGAGGGCATTATGGCCAGCGGAGAGGCGCACGGAGAGTACGTCGGGATCTGCGGACGCTGCCTGATCGATATCGCCGCACCCCTCGAAGTCGAATTCCAGGAGCTTTTCGCGTATCCTGGACAGGAAACATCTGACTTCGAGGTTCAAGACGATCACGTGGATCTTGAAACTCTTGTCAGGGATGCGGTTATCCTGTCGCTTCCGTTTCAGCCGGTATGCCAGCCGGATTGCCCCGGGTTGGACCCGGTAACGGGCGAGCGACTGGCCGATATGGATAGTAATTCTCTGAGTTCCGACCTCGATCCACGCTGGTCGGCGCTCAGGCAACTGGCCCAGGACGACGCTTCAGCGAGCGCCCGCGAGCCGGACCAGAACCCCTAAGACTCGAACGAAAGAGATAGAGCCATGGCAGGTAACCCCCCGAAGCGCAAGGTTTCGCGCTCCAACACCCGTTCGCGCCGCGCGCAGTGGAAGGCCGATCCCATCGCGCTCGTCAAGACCGTCGAGAACGGCAAGGTCGTCTACAGCCGTCCCCACCAGGCCAAGGTGGTCACCGACTCGCAGGGAACCGAACTGTTCCTCGAGTACAAGGGCCGCAAAGTCGCCGACGTCTGACCGGCTCGCTGTAGCCGTGGCAGTGCTTCCGGGGGGGAGACGCGCTCTCGTACAGCGCCTCGGGGTCGTCATTGACCCCGGTTTGCTGACGCTTGCGCTCACCCACCGCTCGTATGCGTACGAGAACGGTGGCACGCCACACAACGAGCGTCTCGAGTTCCTCGGGGACTCGATCCTCGGCCAAGCCGTGACGGTCATGCTGTTCACCAGGCATCCGGAACTGGATGAGGGGTCGTTGGCCAAGCGCCGGGCGAGCCTTGTTTCGACGGTGGCTCTCGCCGAGGCGGCGCGCCACATCGACTTGGGACGTCATGTTCTTCTCGGTCGCGGCGAAGAGCAGACCGGTGGCCGTGACAAGGACTCGATCCTTGCCGACACGACCGAGGCGATCCTCGGGGCGACGTACCTGTCGGCCGGCGCGGAGGCCGCGACAGATCTCGTGCTGCGGTTGATCGAGCCGCTCTTGGGTGACCCCGAGCGCTACGGCGCCGCGATGGACCCGAAGACGAGCCTGCAGGAACTGGCTGCCCGCCGTCAGGAGTCTCCGCCGGCGTATTCGGTTCAGGCCGCGGGTCCCGATCACAACCGCATCTTCACCGCCACCGTGCGTGTTGGTGCCACGGCCGCGCAGGGCGTCGGCTCGAGCAAGAAGTCCGCCGAGATGGCCGCCGCACTCGCGGCCTGGCGGGACATCACGACGCGAGACGTCGAGAGCGACGACATCTCCGCGAGTGCCTGAGCTTCCCGAGGTCGAGGTCGTTCGCGCCGGCCTTTCTCCCGCCGTAACGGGCGCGCGCATCGTCGCTGTCGACGCACGCGACCGCCGTGCCCTGACGCGGCACACGGGAGGGCCGCTCGATTTCGAGGCCCGGCTGCGCGGGCGTCGCATCACCGGCGCGGCGCGACGCGGCAAGTTTCTGTGGTTGCCTCTCGAGGCCGACGGTACCGACGCGGCCGAGGCGATCCTCGTCCACCTCGGGATGAGCGGGCAGATGCTGTTGCGGCCGGGCGGCGCATCGATCGAACGTCATGAACGCATCCGTCTGTCGATCGAACACGCCGAGCACGGCCCCCTCGATATTGTCTTTGCCGATCAGCGCACTTTCGGGTCGCTCGCTATCGACCCGCTCGTGCCGACCGCGGATGGAGAGGCGGCCGGATGGGGCACGCCGGATCCGTTCCTACCGGGTCAGGTCTCGCACATCGGGCGAGACCCGCTCGACGCCGCATTCCGTGACCGAGCGTTCGTGCACGCGCTTGCCCGGAAGGACTCGGCGATCAAGCGCGTGCTGCTCGATCAGACCCTGGCGAGCGGCATCGGTAACATCTACGCCGACGAAGCGCTCTGGGCGGCACGCATCCATCCCGAGACCCCGGCTCGTACACTCGCGTCGCGCGCAGCTGGGCGATTGTTGACAGAGGTGCGGGCGGTGCTGAACCGAGCGCTGGCCGAGGGCGGTACGAGTTTCGACGCGCAGTACGTCAACGTCAACGGCCAGGCCGGCTACTTTGCTCACAGCCTGCGGGCTTACGGCCGCACGGGCCAGCCGTGTGAGAGGTGCGGGCGCCCGATCGTGCGTGCATCCTTCATGAATCGTTCGAGTCACTTCTGCCCGCGCTGCCAGCGCGTCCCGCCGCCGCGCGCCTGACTTCCGGGCCGAAACACCCTTTGTGTGGCGAAACACCACGTGACGTGGGGTGTCTCGTCGCACGCGGGGTGTCTCGGTGATGTGGCGGACGGATTCCGGGGGTCACACGTCGAGCACCTTCTTCCATGCCCCCTCGTATGCGATCGGGACGAAGCCGATCGCCTCGTTGATGTCGAGCATCGGCCGATTCTCTTCGGCGTTGTACGTGATCACGCGCGGCGACTCCGGCGCGAGGTCCCGCCACGCCCGAAGGCCCGCACACTTCACGAGCATCCCGAGGCGATGGTCGCGGTGCTCGCTCAGCACGAGCGTGTCCTCCTGATGGGATGCGGCGGTGCGGTCGGGACCGATCGCCAGCTCGTTGAACGCGCACAGCTCACCTGTCTCGATATGCTGCGCCGCCGTGACGTGGAGGAGTCGCCCGGCATCGATTGCTCGCGCGTCGTTCAGCGCGACGCGGGCCGCGTCCCACGTCTCTTCGTCGAACTCGATCGCGGCGGACGGGGCATCCGTGACCATCCGCGACTTCATCCAGGCGTAGCCGTCGGCGAACTCCGGGGGAGTGGGGGCGTTCCACGACACGATTCGATATCCCTCGGCCGCCACCGTGGCCTCCGCGAGAAGACGGTCCACATTGTCGCGCGTGTCCCGCAGATCGAGTGCACTGTTGCGCTCGATCTGCTCGAGCGTGAATCCGTGGCGAACGAAGAATCGTGCTCCGGGGTCCACGGCGGGGATGCTGCCGAAGCCGGTCGGAGGCTCGAGCCTCGGACCGGGGCGGTCGGGGTGCTCCACCCACGACTGCAGGACCGTGCGTCGGTTCTCGCGAGCGACTCGTTCGATCAGCTCGAGCGCGCCGGTACCGATGCCGCGGCCCCAGACATCCGGAAGCAGCTCGATGAACATGTACGCGACGCGCGAGTCGGTCTCGATGGGCAGGTCGAGACCGACCCGGCCGACCGGTCGCCCGTCGTCGAGAACCAACCACATCATGCGGATCTCGTAGGGCTCGGGGCGGTAGCTGGGCAGCAGTGCCTGGTCATCGTGTCCCGAGATGTGACGGTAGACGGCATTCCGGACCGCGGTCATCGCGTGAAAGTCCGTGGCGTCAGCCGCATCGATGGATTCGGGGATGACGAGAGGCCGGTATTCGACGCCGGCAGGGGTGGTGCTCATCAGATTCTCTTTCGTGGGTCGGTGCGTCCGGTCACCGAACTGTTCCGGATGGTTGAGGTGGATGCACTGCGCCGGATCAGGCGCCGTGCATCCACAGGCGTGTCGCATAGGCGGCGTCCGCCTCGTACTTCTCGCGCTGCTGGGCATGGAAGACGCGACGGCGGTGACGCTCGAGCGCGTCGGTGGGGCTCACGGGGCGAGAGCCCCACAGAACAAGCCAGAGCCCGACGCGCATTGCCGCTCGGTCGAGCAATGAGGTTCGGGCGACGCGGTCCGGGGCGGGGGCGAGAAGCGCGAGCGGTTCGGGCGGATGGGACAGGTGCGGCTGAGTCAGCTGCGTGTTCATGGTGGTTCCTCGAGAGATGTGTTGCAAAAGGGGTAAAGGGGATGCCGAAGGTGGGGCATCCGGGAGCCGTGATCCGACGGGCCGCGAGAGTGCGCCCGAGATGCCGGTCTTGCGGAGGGGATGCGGGTGAGCCGCGGGCGGCCGCCGCACGCGTGAGGTCATCAGCCCGAATACGGGCAGAGTTCTCCTACGGGCGGGTCAGCTGCCGGTGTGGGCGTGGTGTCCCGAGAAGGCGCCGCGGGAAACGGTCACCAGGGGGAACGCAACGACCCCGCCGAGAGCGGAGCGAGTGGCGGAAATGCGGGTGCGTGTGCGGTTCATCAACATGGTGACCTCCTTTCAAACCTCTGACGCGAGACGCGACGCTAGCGCGCACCGGACGGTGACGTCAAGCTGATTCACAGAATTCGTGGCCGCGCGGGCGTTGCCTGACGGGCGGCGCACCTCGGCTCGGGTAGCCTGAACCGCACTGTAATGCTGGGTCGGAGGCTGAATTCATGCACCTGAAGAGCGTGACGCTCAAGGGGTTCAAGTCGTTCGCCCAACCCACGACGTTCGCGTTCGAAACGGGTGTGACGGCGATCGTCGGGCCCAATGGATCCGGAAAATCGAACGTCGTCGACGCCCTGGCATGGGTGATGGGCGAGCAGGGCGCCAAGACTCTCCGCGGCGGCAAGATGGACGACGTCATTTTCGCCGGCACCTCGACGCGCGGCCCGCTCGGTCGCGCCGAGGTTCAGCTCACGATCGACAACGCGGATGGTGCGCTACCGATCGAGTACTCCGAGGTCACGATCAGCCGCACGCTGTTCCGCAACGGCGCGAGCGAGTACGCGATCAACGGCGACACCTGCCGACTGCTCGACGTCCAAGAGCTTCTGAGCGATTCCGGCCTGGGCCGCGAGATGCACGTGATCGTCGGACAGGGACGCCTCGACACGGTTCTGCAGGCGAGTCCCGAAGACAGGCGTGGCTTCATCGAGGAGGCCGCCGGCATTCTGAAGCATCGCCGCCGCAAAGAGAAGACCCTGCGCAAACTCGAGGCGATGGAGGCGAATCTCACGCGTCTGAGCGATCTCGCGGGAGAGATCCGTCGGCAGCTCAAGCCGCTCGGTCGCCAGGCCGAGATCGCGCGCGAGGCTCAGACCATCGCCGCTGTCGTGCGCGACGCCAAGGCCCGCCTGGTCGCCGATGAGCTCGTCGGATTGCGCAATGAACTCGCGGCACACGTGCGCAGCGAGCATGAACGCCACTCGGAGCGTCTCGTTTTGCAGGAGCGCGCGGACGATATCCGCAAGCGGGTCGAGGTGCTCGAGTCCGAACGTCGCGGGTCGGATGCGGTCGACACGGCCCGCAGCGTGCTGTTCGAGCTGGAGCGAGTGCGTGAGAGGCTGCGTGGGCTCTTCACGCTCGCGAATCAGCGCATCGCGCTGCTCGGCTCGGCGGACGAGCAGACCGAGATCGGATCGAGCGTCTCGCAATCCGACATCGACGAGGCGCGAGCCGAGATCATCGAGCTGCGCGACGCGGTCGACGCGGCGGCCGAGATCGCGACGGACGCCGGGCGCGCGGTGGTGCATGCGCGGGCCGAGCTGGACGCGCTCGACACCGACATCGCCGCGCAGAGTGCCCTCGTCTCCGAGCACGAGATGCGCATCACGGCACTTCGCGGGTCGGCCGATGCCGCAGCATCCGCTCTGGCGGCGGTCCGGGGTGCCGTCCTCCGCCAGCAGAACGCACTCGATGCGGCGCTCGCCCGGCGCGCGGCCGCTGCCGAGGCGCTGGACGGACTGGAACCCTTGCCGCAGCCTGCCGGAGACGTGGACCATCCCGCGGCCTACGACCGCGCCCAGCGTGCCGTCGCCGACGCGGATGCCGAGCTCACGGGCATCCGCGACCGCCTGCACGAGGCCGAACGCGAGGCAGGTGCCCTGACGGCGCAGACGGTCGCGCTCACCCGTGCGCTCGACGTGCGCAATGGTGCTTCGGCCCTCATCGAACGGGGCCTAGCGGGTGTCCGAGGGCTTGTGGCTGACGGCATGCAGGTGCGCCCCGGATACGAGCCCGCGGTCGCCGCGATTCTCGGTTCGGTGGCTGAGGGGCTGCTCGTGGATTCGCGCGACGCGGCGTTCGACGCCCTGGCCGAGGCTGAGCGCGCTCAGCTCGGGTCTGTGGAGGTCGTCGTGGGTGACGCGGATGCATCGGGATCCACGACGTTCCCGAGCCTCGAGGGCATCGTTCCCGCGCTCGACGTTGTGACCGCACCGAGCGGAGTCCAGGGCCTGCTCGCTCATGTCGCCATTGCCGATGACCTCGAGGCTGCGCGCGCAGCCTGGCCGCAGCTGCAGGGCGCCGCAGGCTCCATACCCGTCACGGTCGTCACGCTCGCGGGGGAGGTCGCAACCGCGTACCTTCTGCGCGGAGGAAGTGGCGGGTCGCCGTCGCGCCTCGCGTTGGTAGCCGAAAGGGATGCGGCGGCCGACCGTTTGAGCGAGCTGACCGTTATCGTCGATTCGCTCCGTGAGACGTCGGCCGACGCCAAGGCCGTCCTGGCCGAAGCGCGGCAGAAGGCCGCGGCGGCGCTTCACGATATGCGCGCCTACGATGCCGCCCTCGCTGCCCGCGCCGAGCATGTCAACCGCGTGACCGTCCAGCATGAGGCGGCGGTCGCCGAGTGTGAGCGTCTGGAAGCGGGACTAGCGCAGGCTGAGTCCGCCGTCAGCGATGCGGAGGCCGCGGCTCGTCGCACCGCGAATGAGCGCGACACAGCGCTCGAGGCACCTCGGCCGATTCTCGACGCGTCGGCGCGAGAGGGCGTACTCGCCGGGGTCGAAGCGGCGCGCGAGTCCGAGATGCGCGCGCGGCTCGAGGTAGAGACACTCCGTGAACGCGTCCGCGCACAAGAGGCTCGGGTCGTCTCGCTCGAGCGCCGGCGTGAGAGCGAGCGTGCGGCTGCCGAAGAAGCAGCGCGTCGGGCAGTCATCCGTCGCGCTCAGCGCCAGGCCGCGGCGGGCGTGCTCGCCCGCGTGCCGCAGGTGCTCGATGCGGTCGATCGGTCAGTCGCGCAGGCGGGGGTGGATCTGGCGAACGCCGAGCGAGAGCGCACGGAGCAGAACGTCGAGCTCGCGACCCTTCGAGAGCAGGACATCGGGCTGCGCGAGCGTCTCGCGGCGTTGACCGAGGGGGTTCATTCGCTGGAATTGAGAATCCACGAGAAGCGTCTGCACGTGTCCGGCCTCTTGGACCGGGCTCGCTCGGAGCTCGGCCTCGAGGAAGATATTCTTGTCGAGGAATATGGTCCGGACCGCGAGGTTCCGACGCCCGAGGCGGGCGAAGACACATCCGAGCCGTTCGATCGCGCACGCCAGCAGCGTCGTCTGCAGCAGGCCGAACGCACGCTTGCTCAGCTCGGCCGGGTGAACCCGCTCGCTCTCGAGGAGTTCGCCGCGCTCGAACAGCGGCACGCGTTCCTGGTCGAGCAACTAGGCGATCTGACGCAGACGCGCAAGGACCTGATGACGATCATCGGCGACCTGGACGAGCGGATGCAGACGATCTTCGCCGCGGCCTTCGACGATACGAAGGCGGCTTTCGCCGAGGTCTTCCCCGTGTTGTTCCCGGGCGGAACGGGAAGCATCTCGCTGACGGATCCCGACAACATGCTCACCACGGGCATCGAGGTGTCGGTGCGCCCGGCAGGCAAGAAGATCGAGCGCCTCTCCCTGCTGTCCGGCGGCGAGCGCTCACTCGCGGCCGTCGCACTGCTGGTCGCGATCTTCACGGCCCGCCCGAGCCCGTTCTACATCCTCGACGAGGTCGAGGCGGCGCTCGACGACGCCAACCTCGGTCGTCTGTTGAGCGTTTTCGAGCAACTGCGCGAGAGCAGCCAGCTGATCGTGATCACGCACCAGAAGCGGACGATGGAGATCGCGGACGCCCTCTACGGCGTGTCGATGCGCCAGGACGGGGTCTCGGCCGTCGTCGGTCAGCGCGTGGGTGATCGAACGACCGAGCGCGCCTCCGCGTAGGCTATTCGGATGGCAGAAAGTTCCTGGTCACTCGGTCGTGCCCTGCGCGGCATGTTCGTCAAACCCACGATCGACGAGACCACGTGGGATGACCTCGAGACGGCGTTGATCCAGGCCGACTTCGGCCCCGACATCACCGAACGCATCGTCGACGAACTGCGCGATAAGGTCGAGCGATACCGCACGACCGACCCGAAAGACCTGCAGCGGATGCTGCGCGAAACGCTCGAGGAGCACTTCGCCAAGTTCGACACGACCCTGAAGCTGACCGAGCGTCCCGCTGTCGTCCTCGTCGTGGGGGTCAACGGAGTGGGCAAGACGACCACGATCGGCAAGTTCGCGAAGTTCCTGCAGCGCTATGGCCGCTCGGTCGTCGTCGGTGCGGCCGACACCTTTCGTGCGGCGGCCGTCGACCAGCTGGCGACGTGGGCCGAGCGCGGGGGAGCCGCCATCGTGCGTCCGCAGCAAGAGGGTCAGGATCCCGCATCCGTCGCGTATCAGACGGTCGAATACGCGCAGCGAACCGGCACCGAGATCGTCCTGATCGATACCGCGGGTCGCCTGCACACCAAGGGCGGGCTCATGGACGAGCTTGGCAAGATCAAGCGCGTCATCGAGAAGCAGGCCCCCATCAGCGAGGTGCTGCTCGTCCTCGACGCGACGACCGGCCAGAACGGCGTCATGCAGGCGCAGGCGTTCCTGGAGCACGCGGGGGTCACCGGACTCGTTCTCACCAAACTCGACGGTTCTGCGCGCGGAGGCTTCGTGCTCGCCGTGCAGGAGCGCACGGGTATCCCCGTCAAGTTGCTCGGTCAGGGCGAGAGCATCGGTGACCTGACGGGGTTCACCCCGCACGTCTTCGCGTCCGCGCTCGTCGACTGAGCGCCGTAACGCGCGTCGGCAGCTGCCGCACAGCTCTCGGTTCGCCTCGTAAACGGCGCCGCGCCGCGTCGGGCTACCGTGTGCGCCATCCTGCTGGTTACATGGAGGAATGGCGATCGAGCACGACTTCTTCGGGGTACTCGAGTCCGGACCGGACGGATCCATTTTCTGGTCCGAGAACATCGAACTGGGTGACCAGTCTGTGACGGTCGATCTCACCGCGCCCGATCAGGACGATGTCTCGTCCGCGGCGCTCGACATGGCCGCGACGCTGGTGTCGTCGATCGAAGAAGTCGACCGTCGGGCCCGCGATGCGATGCTGTCGCTCTTCGATGACCGCACGAGCGAGGTGACCGAGTACATCATTCAGCAGCAGGAGACCCTCGGTGACGACATCGAGGGGATGCTGACCGACATCTCGGGCGACATCGCCGTGGACGTCATCCGGTCCCTTCAGCTGATGAGCATGACGATCCTCGCCGACGAGATGGGCAGCGGCGATCCGTTCGCCGTTCTCGAATACGCGCTCGACCCGGATGCGACCGACGACGTGCTGCTCGTCAACATGAGCAGCGACGGTGACGTCCAGTCGGTCACCAGCGCGGAGTAGATCTCTTAGACGGCCTGGGCGAACCCGAGGTCGGCGGCCTCGGCGATATGCGACAGGTGCGCCGGGATCTCGCGCCCCTTCGACCGCATCGACTGAGCCCAGAGTCGCCCGGCCCGGTACGACGAGCGCACGAGGGGTCCCGCCAGCACGCCGAGGAATCCGATCCGCTCCGCCTCTTCCTTGAACGCCACGAACTCGTCCGGCTTGACCCAGCGGGCCACCGGGAGGTGACGCGGTGTGGGCCGCAGGTACTGCGTGATCGTGATGATGTCGGTTCCGGCGTCGTGCAGATCCTGGAGCGCCTGGACGACCTCTTCGGGCTCTTCGCCCATCCCGAGGATCAGGTTCGACTTGGTGATGAGGCCGGCATCGTGTGCCTGCGTCAGCACATCGAGCGAGCGCTCGTACCGGAACGCCGGCCGGATGCGCTTGAAGATGCGTGGCACGGTCTCGACGTTGTGGGCGAACACCTCGGGGCGCGCGTCGAAGACGACCTTCAACAGGTCCGAGCGACCCGAGAAGTCCACCGCGAGAATCTCGACCCCCGTGTTGGGGTTGGTGGCATGGATGCGCCGCACCGTCTCGGCGTGCAGCCAGGCGCCTTCGTCGGGTAGGTCGTCGCGAGCGACTGCCGTGACGGTCGCGTAGCGGAGCTGCATCTGCGTGACGCTCTCGGCGACGCGCCGAGGCTCGTCCATGTCGTAGTCGGCGGGCTTGCCCGTGTCGATCTGACAGAAGTCGCAGCGCCGCGTGCACTGCGAACCGCCGATCAGGAAGGTGGCCTCGCGGTCTTCCCAACATTCGAAGATGTTGGGGCAGCCCGCCTCCTGGCAGACCGTATGCAGGCCCTCGTCTTTCACGAGCGAGTGCAGTGCCGTGTATTCGGGGCCCATTCTCGCCTTGGTCTTGATCCATTCCGGCTTGCGCTCGATGGGAGTCTCGGCGTTGCGGATCTCGAGGCGCAGCATCTTGCGCCCGTTGGGCGCGGTCGCGGGCGTCGAGGTCCCGCCGTGCGAGTGGGAGCCCGATCCGCACGCCGGTCCGCAGCCGCTCACGCGGGGAGTCCGATCGCGGTCGCCGCGTGCGCGCTGACTCCTGTGTACTCGTGTTGGAACGCTCTGCTGACGGTGTCGAGGATGTCGCGGGGCGAGACATCCGCTCCCACTACCTCGCTGACCGTCGTGACTCCCGCATCCGTGATCCCGCACGGGACGATCGCGCGGAACGCCGCGAGGGAGTTGTTGCAGTTGATCGCGAAGCCGTGCATGGTGACACCGCGCTGGACGCGAACGCCGATTGCCGCGACCTTGTCTTCGGAGAGAGGGCGACGGACCCACACGCCGCTCCGGCCCTCGACCCGGTAGCCGTCGACGCCGTGGGTCCGGAGGGCTTCGATGAGGATGCCCTCGAGACGGCGGACGTGCGCGACGACGTCGATGGGCTCGTGCAGGCGCACGATCGGGTAGCCGACGAGCTGGCCGGGTCCGTGCCAGGTGATCTTGCCGCCGCGATCCACATCGATCACGGGCGTGCCATCGTTCGGCCGCTCGTGCGACTCGGTGCGCTTGCCTGCTGTGTATACGGCCTCGTGTTCGAGCAACAGCATCGTGTCGGGGCGGGTGCCGGCGAATACGTCGGCGTGGACGCGTCGCTGCAACTCCCATCCCTCGAGATAGGGGACGTAGTCGGGTGCAAGCCCGACCTCCTGCACTGCAAGCACGCGCTCTCCCTCTTTCACCCTGGCATTGCTAGACCGCGTCCAACAATACCCCCGCCCGCGGCTTGGGCTGCTCCCCTGGCAGTAGATGGGCCTATTTCTGCGGGAAGAGCCCATCTACTGCCAGGGGAGTGGGTCGCGATGGGCGGATAGCCTGGGGGGATGTCGTCGGAACCTCGAGGTCGGCCGCGCGCGTCGTCGCGCGAGGTGTTGGCGGAGGCGGCTTGCGAGCTCTTTCTCGAGCAGGGATACGCCGCGACGTCCGTGTCAGACATCACGCGGCGCGCCGGTGTGAGCCGGTCGAGCTTCTTCAACTACTTCCCGTCGAAGGCCGATGTGCTGTGGGGCGGTTTCGACGAGCGGATCGCCGAGCTTGCGGTGCGTCTCGGTGGGCAGGACTCTTCGGCAGACGTTGACACGGAGGTACGCGCTGCTCTCCGGATGCTTGCGGACGGGTTCGCTCCGGACAGCCTCGCGCTCGCGCTCGTGAACGCCCGCCAGATGGAACTCGACGATGAACTCGAGCGCGAGGCATCCGTCCGCGGGTCGCGCATCGCACGAGTCGTGGCGGATCGGATGCGACGGGCCGGTGTCGACGAGCTGCGTGACACCGTCGTCGGTGCGGCGTATGGGGGAGCGGTCATGGCGGCCGTAGAGGAGTGGGCGCGGCAGGGCGCCGGGCGTGTGCACCTCGGCGAGGTCGTTGATCGCGCGCTCGCGATGATGGAGTTTCCCGCGGGGTGATGGACGTTCGGCGCGGAGCCGGACACGTATGGAGTGAAGGCACCCTCCGGCACCCTGATCGAAAGAGGCACCATGACCCCCGACCCTCTTGACGATCTGCTCGATCACTCGAGCCCGCGAACGGCGCCGGCTCCGAAGGTCGAGATCGACGCGATGATCGCCGATGCCCATGGCGTGGGTCCGTCGCCTCGGCGCATCCCGCGCGTTGCGCTCGGAGTCGGTCTCGCCGCGCTGCTCGTGGGTGGGGCGGGTGTCGCTGTAGCAACGGACGGTTTCGAATGGGCGCCGTGGGCACAGGATCCCGTCGGTGCCGTGAGCTTCACGATGGCGAATGGTTTCGACTGCGAGTTGCGCTTTTCCGAGTACACGGCAGGCGTGGACTCGCGCTTCCTCGCGGACGTCAACCGGACCCTCAGAAAGTGGTACGAGTCGACGGACATCGTTGGCCAGGCGTCGGCGCTGCTCCCAGCTCAGCGGGAGCGTTTTGCCGCGATGGAGGCAGCGCAGGGGGAGGACCCCGGCGCGGACATGTCGCAGCTTTCGTCCGAGGAGCGGGCGGATGAAATCGAGCATCGCACGTGGTTCCGTGAATGGCTGGCTTGGGATCTGGCCGTCTCCGAGCTCGAGACAGAGGCGCTGCGGGACGCCGGAATCTCTGTGCCCGATGATCGCTTCGTCGGGAGTGAGCGCAGCGGACAGATTCAGTGCTTCGACGAGAATCACGAACTCTATGTGCCGGGAGCGGGTTCTTGACGAAGGTCGATGACAAGCGCCTGACCGCGGCGCTGCGCGACGCATCCGCTGATCTTCTCGCCTACCTGCAACGCCGGGCCGGAATCGACGACGCACCGGATCTGCTCGGCGAGACGATGGTCGTCGCGTGGCGGCGGAACGCGGAGATTCCGGGCGATCCGGAACGCGCGCGCATGTGGCTGTTCGGCATCGCTCGAGGGACGTTGCTCAATCACGCTCGTGGCGAGCGGCGGCGGTGGGCCCTCGCCGATCGCATCCGGGGCATTCACGCGCCGGACGTCGTGGCCCCGGCATCTGATGACGGCGCGGAGGTGCGTGACGCGATCGACCGGCTCGACCCCGACCTCGCAGAGCTCGTGCGACTCGTGCACTGGGAGCGCCTGAGCCTGGTCGACGCGGCGGAGCTTCTCGGCATCCCGGCTTCGACGGCTCGCGGACGGTATCAGCGTGCGAAGGAGGAGTTGCGCGCGGCTCTCGGGGTCGAGGTCGGGTGACCCGCGTCGGTTCGTCTCGCTGCGCTCGCTCAACGACCGGGGCGCAGCGAACGGACGCAACACGCCGCTGGTCTCAGGCGCACACGGCGTGTCGCGTCCGTTCGCGAAGGGCATAGTGCGGGATCGCGGGCGCATCGGCTCGCGTAAACTCGACCCATCATGGCTACCTTCGGCACCCTCTCCGATCGGCTCACCGATACGTTCCGCAACCTTCGGAAGAAGGGGCAACTGACACCGGCGGATGTCGATGGCACCGTTCGCGAGATCCGCCGCGCCCTGCTCGACGCCGACGTCGCGCTCGTCGTCGTCAAGGAGTTCACCGCCAAGGTGCGCGAGCGGGCGCTCGGTGACGAGGTCAACAAGGCGCTGAACCCCGCCCAGCAGGTCGTGCAGATCGTCAACGAAGAGCTGATCGCGATCCTCGGCGGCCAGCAGCGTCGCCTGCAGTTCGCCAAGACCGCGCCGACGGTCATCATGCTCGCGGGCCTTCAGGGGTCGGGCAAGACGACCTTCGCGGGCAAGCTCGCGAAGATGCTCGAGAAGGATGGCCACACGCCCCTCCTCGTCGCCGCCGACCTGCAGCGACCGAACGCCGTCAACCAGCTCCAGGTCGTCGCTTCCCAAGCTGGCGCCGCGATCTACGCGCCCGAGCCCGGCAACGGCGTCGGCGACCCCGTGCGCGTCGCCCGTGACGGCGTCGAGACCGCGCGGCGGCAGCAGCACGACGTGGTCATCATCGACACGGCCGGACGCCTCGGTGTCGACGCCGAAATGATGAAGCAGGCCGCCGACATCCGACGTGGCACGAACCCCGACGAAGTCCTGTTCGTCATCGACGCGATGAGCGGTCAGGACGCCGTCAACACGGCCAAGGCCTTCCAGGAGGGCGTCGACTTCACCGGCGTCGTGCTCTCCAAGCTCGACGGCGACTCACGCGGTGGTGCCGCCCTGTCCGTCGCATCGGTGACCGGTCGCCCGATCATCTTCGCGTCGACGGGCGAAGGACTCGACGATCTCGAGGCCTTCCACCCCGACCGGATGGCCTCGCGCATCCTCGACCTGGGTGACATCCTCACCCTCATCGAGCAGGCACAGGGCGCCTTCGATGAGGAGGAAGCCCGCAAGGTCGCCGAGAAGATCGCGACCGACAGCTTCACCCTCGAAGACTTCCTTCAGCAGATGCAGCAGCTGAAGAAGATGGGTTCGATGAAGAAGATGCTCGGCATGCTCCCGGGCATGGGTGGGATGAAGGATCAGCTCGAGAACTTCGACGAGCGCGAGATCGACCGCACCGAGGCCATCATCCGTTCCATGACGCCGGGCGAGCGACGAAACCCCAAGGTTCTGAATGGCTCACGGCGCCTGCGCATCGCGCGCGGATCCGGGATGACCGTGACCGACGTCAATCAGCTCGTGCAGCGCTTCGACCAGGCCGCGAAGATGATGAAAACCGTCGCACGCGGCGGCACCCCGCAGATTCCCGGCATGGGTCCCATGCCGGGGGCGCGGCCCGGTGCGTCGTCGAAGCGCGGCAAGCAGGCGAAGGCGAAGGGTGGGTCGCGGTCGGGTAACCCGGCGAAGCGTGCGGCCGAGTCATCCGGTGTCGTCGCGAAAGCCCCGACCGGTTCGGGCTTCGGCCTCGGCGCGGGCGGCGCGGCGAAGGAGCCGACCGAGGCGGACCTCGCCGAGATCCAGAAGTTGTTCGGCCGAGGCTGAGCCGTATTCGATCGCCCGGGCGATCGCTTCGACAGGCTCAGCTCAGCGACAGGCGCAGCTCAGAGACTGGGAGTGCCGCCCAGTCTCGCCAGGTGCTCGCGCAGCGTCGGGCCGGCACGGAACTCGCGGATGAGGTGCTTGACGACCTCACGCAGGTCTCCACCGGCGGCATCCGCCACCAGCAACTGCCGTGAGTAGCTCGCCCCGCTCGCCAGAATGTCGCCCACACCCGCGAACTCGCGCGAGCAGTGGAGTTCTTCGGCGATGGTCTCGAGCCGTTCCATCGTTTCGCGGATGTGGTCGGCCACCGGAACTTGAGTGCCCTGCCGGTCTACGATCACGCGAGCGTCCAGTCCGTAGCGAGCGGCGCGCCACTTGTTCTCGCGCACGAACCACGGCTGGATGATCGTCAGGTCCCGGCCCGCGTCGAGCTCGCGCGAGAAGTGCTCCACGAGCGTCTGAACGAGGGCGGCCACCGCGGCGAGTTCGGGCAACGTCGACATCCCGTCGCACGCGCGCACCTCGATCGTGCCCCACTTCGGTGCCGGACGGATGTCCCACCGCACCTCGCTGGCGTCTTCCATCACTCCGGTGCCGACCATGTCCGCGAGGTAGGCCTCGTACTCGGCCCAATCCGTCAGGGGCCAAGGGAGCCCCGCTGTCGGTAGCTGCTGGAAGACCAGGGAGCGGTTGGATGCATAGCCCGTGCGCTCGCCCGCCCAGAACGGACTCGACGCCGAGAGTGCTTGCAGGTGCGGCAGATAGACGGCCAGGGCGTTGACGATCGGGAGCACCTTGTCGACGTCGTCGACGCCGACGTGCACGTGGATGCCCCAGATCATCATGTTGCGTCCCCACCACTGGGTGCGCTCGATCAGGGTGTTGTACCGGGTCTTGTCGGTCACGCTCTGTTCGTACCACTGCGCGAACGGATGGCTGCCCGCGCACAGCAACTCGACGCCGAGAGGGTTCGTGATCTCGCGCACCGCCGCGATGGCGTCGGCTATGTCGTCCACGGCAGCTTCGACGGTGTCACCGATGCCGCTCGTCACCTCGACGGTGTTGGTGAGCAGCTCCTCGGTGACGGTGTAGCGCTCGTGCTTCGTCGCCTCACCGACCGGTTCCGTGACCTCACCGGCCCGTCCGACGAGATCGCCCGAGTCGCCGTCGGCGAGCATGATCTCCCACTCGAGTCCGACCGTCGACCGGCCGGAGGACGCGAAGGTCACAGTCATGCGCTCAGTCTGACACGCACCGCGAACAGCACCCGTGACATCCGGATGGTTCGCGACGCACCCCGTCATCTGGCAGAATGGTGGGTCGGGTGGGCGCTCGACCCTCTATCCAGCGCCCGGGCCCTTTCATTTGAGCTTCCGCCGGGTGTGCACCCCACTCTCCAGGCGATCGGTTCGTCTTTCCGTAATTCACATTCAGGAGAATCGTGGCTGTCAAAATTCGTCTCAAGCGCATGGGCAAGATCCGCGCGCCGTACTACCGCATCGTTGTCGCCGACTCGCGCACCAAGCGTGATGGCCGTGTCATCGAAGAGATCGGCAAGTACCACCCGACCGAGGAGCCCTCGTTCATCGAGGTCGACTCCGACCGTGCGCAGTACTGGCTGAGCGTCGGCGCCCAGCCGACCGAGCAGGTCGCCGCGCTCCTGAAGCTCACGGGCGACTGGGGCAAGTTCAAGGGTGATAAGGACGCGGTTTCGACCGTGCGTGTCGCCGAGCCCAAGAAGCCGTTCGAAGCGGATGCCGCCAAGAAGGCCGTTCTCGTGCCGAAGGCCGAGAAGAAGGCTCCGAAGGCGGACGAGTCGGCCGAGGCCGACGCCCCCGCAGACGCCGACGCGAACGCAGCTGAGTAGTCCGTTGCTGTCCGCCGCTCTCGAACACCTGGTGAAGGGCATCGTCGATCACCCCGACGAGGTCCGGATCACGTCCGCAACCTCCCCTCGCGGGGAGGTTCTCGAGGTGCGCGTGCACCCCGACGATCGCGGGCGGGTGATCGGGCGCGGCGGACGCAACGCCAAGGCCCTGCGCACCCTCATCGGCGCTCTCGCGGGAAGCCGACGCGTTCGCGTTGATGTCGCGGACGACTGACGTGGCCGAGAAGGCCACGCCGCCCGAGGGCGCGAAGACGCAACTCCGAGTCGGACGCCTGGTGAAGGCGCACGGCTTGAAGGGTGCGCTCAAGCTCGAGCTGTACACCGACGACCCGCAAGGGCGATTCACCACCGGCGCAATGTTCACGCTGCAGGTTCCCGAATCCTCCGCGTGGCATGGCAAGTCGCTCACGGTCCGCGAGTTCCGTCTGATGAACGGCCACCCGGTCGCCTTCTTCGAGGGCGTCGATGACCGTGATGCCGCCGAGGGTCTGGTCAAAGCGATCCTCTGGATCGACGCGGATGCCACGGCTCAGCCGACCGAAGAAGACGCCTGGTACGACCACCAGCTCGTGGGCCTCGATGTCGTCCGTGATGGCGTGAGCGTCGGCACGATCGTGCGCGTGGATCACATGCCCGCGCAGGACCTGCTGATCATCAAGGCGGGCGAGAACGAGGTCATGGTGCCGTTCGTCGCCGCGATCGTTCCCGAGGTGGATGTCGCGGCGGGTCGCGTCACGGTGACGCCGCCCCCGGGGCTGTTCGAGGACCTCGCCGACGACGCGGACGAGGCTCCGTCGGACGACGCTGGTGCAGCTGAGCCGTCGGCACCGGACGCACAGACCGACTGAGTTCGGGCGCGGCGTCCTTCGGGCCGGATCAGACCCGGTCACGCCACCCGGCGCAACCTCACAATCCCCAAGGCACGGGGGTGAGGACATTGTTACGGCCGTGCAACTGCGCCGACACTCGAGCGTGTAGGTGGCCCTGCTGGAATATCGACACCCCCGACAAAGGAGTGTCATGTCCAAACTGTTTTCGCCCTTCACGCTGAAGGATGTCACGCTGCGCAATCGCATCGCGATGTCCCCGATGACGATGTATCGCTCCACCGACGGCAAGATGGATGACTTCCATGTCATGTATCTGGGAGCTCGCGCGGCCGGCGGCTTCGGGATGGTTTTCCCCGAGCAGGTCGCGATCACGCCTGATGGACGCACAACGACCAGCTGCGCTGGAATCTACGACGACGACCAGATCGAAGGGCACGCGCGCGTGACCCGAATCATCCGCGACATGGGCGCCGTCGCGGCCATTCAGCTGGGTCACACCGGTCGGAAGGGATCGCTCGTGAAGCCCTGGGAGGGCGGACACATGCTCCCGCCCGAGCACGAGCTGGGCTGGCAGACGCGTGGACCGTCGGCCATTCCCTACGGCGACGACATGCCGTACGCTCCGACCGAGCTTTCCCGGGAAGAGATCGCGCAGCTGATGGTGGACTACGCCTCTGCCGCTCGCCGCGCGGTAGACGCCGGATACCAGTGGATCGAGATGCACTACGCCCACGGCTACCTGGGTTCGAGTTTCTTTTCGCCGCTGGCCAACCAGCGGACCGATGAGTACGGCGGCTCGCTCGAGAATCGCGCGCGCTTCCACCTGGAGGCGCTGGACGCGGTGCGCGCCGTCATCCCCGAAGGGATGCCCCTCACCATGCGGCTCGGCGTGGACGACCTCAATGCCGACGGGGTCCAGCTCGAAGAGGCCATCACGGCCGTCGGATGGATGAAGGAACACGGCCTGGATCTCGCCGATCTCAGCCTCGGAATCAACTCCAACCAGATGAGCGAGAACCCCTTCAACCAGCAGGGGTACATGGTCGGTCGGGCAAACCGTGTCCGCGAGGAGGTGGGTATCCCCGTCGCGACGAGCTGGAACCTGGGTGATCCCGCTTTCGCCAACGAGATGATCTCGCGTGAACTGATCGACCTGGTCTATGTCGGACGTCCCGCGCTCGCCAACGCGCACTACCCCGTCTGGGCTGCACGCGAACTCGGACACGAGGACCCCTTCGGGCTCGTTCCCGAGGACTGGGCCTGGTGGCTGCGCAATCTCCGTGCCCACCCCGCATCCATCGGGTGGCCGGAGGTCGCCGAGGGTGACGTCGCCACGCCCTCCCTCTTGAGCGCTATCGCGGATCCCGAACCTGAGCGGCTGATCGCCTGATCGTCGAACCTCGCGTCGGTGGGTAGGCGAACGGGAGCGAGACGATCGTCCCCGCTCCCGCTCCCGTTCGCGTTCGCGTCGTGAGCGATGGGTGAGGCGGCCGATCGTCCCTAGACTCGTCCCTGTGCGCATCGACATCGTGACGATCTTTCCGGCGTTCTTCGAGGTGCTGGACGTCTCGTTGATCGGCAAGGCTCGTGACCGCGGCATCCTGGATCTGCGGGTGCACGACCTGCGGGACTGGACGTCGGACCGGCACCGCACGGTCGACGACACCCCGTACGGGGGCGGCGCGGGCATGGTCATGAAGCCCGAGCCGTGGGGCGATGCGCTGGATGCGACCCTCGCGGAGGATTCGGTTCTGATCGTGCCGTCCCCCGCGGGAGAGCTGTTCTCGCAGGCGCTGGCGAGAGAGCTGGCGGGAGAGGCGCGCCTGGTGTTCGCCTGCGGACGGTATGAGGGCATCGATCAGCGCGTCGTCGACCACTACGCCGAGCGTGGCCGCGTGCGCCTGGTGAGCCTCGGCGACTATGTGCTCAACGGGGGAGAGGTCGCGACGATGGCGATGATCGAGGCGATCTCGCGTCTCGTGCCGGGAGTCGTCGGCAACCCCGAGAGCCTGGTCGAAGAATCCCACGAGGACGGCCTGCTCGAATACCCGAGCTACACCAAGCCTCCGGTCTGGCGGGGCCTGGAGGTGCCGCCCATCCTGTTGAGCGGCAATCATGGCGCGATTGCGGCATGGCGGCGTGAGCAGAGTATCGAACGAACCCGCGAGCACCGGCCGGACCTGCTGCCCGACCTGCCGGCCTGAGCTGCCAGTCCGAGTCGCCGGCGCGAGCCGCGCGCCTGAGCCGCCTCGTTCAGCCGACGGTCGCGACGCTGTCGGCCCGCAGCTGCTCGGCCGCGGCGCGGTAGCGCTCGACGATCAGAGCGGCGATGCGCACATCCGGCGCAAGCGGAGCGGTCACGACATCCGCGCCCGTCCGCCCGATCACGTCGTGGAAGTGGCCGGGCGCGAGGACGTAGCTCGCCGCGATAACCCGTTCCGCTCCCGCCGCGCGGGCTGCCGCGATCGCAGCGGGGATGCGCGGTTCCGCCCCCGCCGCGAACCCGACCGTGACGGGTGTCAGGATGCAGCGCTGCAGGAGCGCCGCCATGCGAGACACGGCCACCGCGGCGGCGGGGTCGCTCGAGCCGGCCGCCGCGAGGACGACCGCGTCACCGCCCTGCAGCGCGGCTTCGGCGAGACGGGACTCCAGGACGAGCGCGAGCAGGTCGTGGGGTCCGAGGGCGGGCGCGGGGATCGCGCGACCCGGATGTGCGGCGACGGCACGCGCGATGTCCACCCGCGTGTGGAACCCGGCCGAGAGGAGGACGGGCACCACCACAGCGGCGCGGTCACCTGTCCTCTCGGCGGTCCCGTCCGAGATAACTCGCGCCACGACGTCGTCGATCGCGGGCTCCTGGACGTCGACGAACGCCTCTTCGACGCGCACGTCCGGCAGCAGGGCGCGGACCTGGTCGAGCTGTGCGGAGATCGCGGCTCGCCCCTCGATGGATCGGGTGCCGTGCGAGCAGGCGATGAGGGTGGGGGTCATGGTCGCTCCTCCACGCTTTCGATCGTGTTGAGGCGGTAGCCGCGCTTCACGACGGTTTTGATCAGGTCCGGTTGCGCGAGAGACTCGCGAACGCGCGCGACGGCCATCTCGACGGCATGGGTGTTGTCGCCCGAGCGGGGCAGCGCGCCCTGCAGGCTCGTCCGAGAGACCACCCCGCCTCTCGCATCAAAAAGCGCCGCGAGGATGGCGATGCCAGCGCGGGAGAGCGGGATCAGGCGTCCGCCCAGCACGGCGCCCGTGCTACGGATCTCGAGGCGGCCGGCGACGGTGTCCAGCCCGACTGAGTGACCACCGCCGAAGTGCGTCACGACAGCGCGGACGAGTGAGCCGAGGCGGCCGCGTTCCGCGACGAGCGGATCGAGGAAGGCGGCCTCGAGCGGTCCCGCGGTGATCGGCCCGACGGCCGCCACGAGCACGCGGCCGCGCCCGACTCGCTCCCGGATGTCATCAAGAACGTCCGCACGCCGCGCGGCCGCCACCCACTCCTGCGCTCCCGGCGCCGAGGTGAAGAGCACCGCGTCGACCTCGCCCACACTCGTCGCGATCACCGACCGCCGGACGACCTCGGGGTCGGGTGGCGGCCCCCACCGGTACATGGTCAGGCTCACGACATCCGCGCCGTGTTCGCCGAAGAGCTCATCGAGGCCGTCCGCGCCCGATCCGTGGTGTTGAACCGCGATCCGCTTGCCGGCCACGCCCTCGGCGAGCAAGAATTCGCCGAGTTCCGTCGAGGTCTCGGACTCGGCCACCCAGTCCGCGGTGAATCCGGCCTGCTGGATCGCCCCGCGTGCCTTGGGCCCGCGCGCGACGATCTGCGCGCCGGCGAGTGCGGGCTGGAGCGCGTCGAGCAAGCCGGCCTCGTCGGCGGCCTCCATCCATCCGCGGAACCCGACGCCCGTCGTGACGACCACGATGTCGGGTGGGCTCTCGACGAGTTCCCGGGTGCGGGCGATGAGTGCTTCGTCGTCGATGTGCGGCACGATCGTCAGTGCCGGCGCGTGACGAACGGTCGCGCCGTGCCGCTCCAGGGCCGCCGCGAGTTCGCCGGAGCGACGATCGACGGCGATGACGATCGTGCAACCGGCGAGCGCGGCGGACAGGGTGGGGCGTTCGGTCACCGGCGTGCGTCACCCGCCAGCACGTGTTCGGGCAGCAACAGGTTCGCGTCGGCGACCCGGCCGATCACGATGACGGCGGGGTTCTGGACTCCGGCGGCCGCGGCATCCTCGACGGCGCTCCCGAGCGTGGTGCGCGTCGTACGCTGGCGCGGGGTGTGACCGCTCTCGATGATCGCGATCGGGCGGTCTGCCGGGGCGCCCGCCTCGAGGGCCGCAGTGACGAGCCGGGGCAGGGCGGCGACGCCCATCAGCACCACCGTCGTGACGGCGGCGTCCCCGATCGCCGCGAGGGTCGCCGAGCTGATCTCGGCCTGCCCGTTCACGACGTGCACCGACGCGGCCGTGCCGCGATGCGTGACCGGGATGCCGGCTGCCGCCGGAACCGAGACGATGCTGGTGAGCCCCGGAACCACCTCGACGGGGACGCCGGCCGCGAGGCACGCCGTGACCTCTTCGCCGCCTCGACCGTAGACGAACGGGTCGCCGCCCTTGAGGCGTACGACGCGCTTGCCCGCGAGCGCGTGCGTCACGAGCAGCGCATTGATCTCGTGCTGTGGCACCGGATGGTGGCCCGGCTGCTTTCCGACGTCGAAGATCTCGACCTCGGGGTCGAGTTCGGAGAGGACATCCGTGGGACCGAGGCGGTCGGCCACGACGACATCCGCTTCCGCCAGCAGGCGGCGGCCGCGGACCGTCATCAGGTCCGCGGGGCCGGGTCCGCCACCGATGAGATCGACGCGACCGGCCGCGCCCGCGCGCCGACGACGGAGCGGGAGGCGACCCTCGCGCAACTGCACGCCGATCGCGTCGCGCAGTTGCGCGGCACGGCGGGGGTCCACGCCGGCATCCGAGACGACTCCGACGACGACGTCCCCGGACCGTGTTTCGGCGGTGAGGCGGGCCGTCCCGTGCGCGCCGTCGGATGCGTTGACGCACAGCACGCGGCGACTCTCGCACGCCGCGGCCAGGTCCGCATCCGCTCTCGGGTCTCCCGTCGCGGTGTGCACGAGCCAAGCCTCGCCGATGTCGGCGACTTTTGCACGCCGGGACGTCCACGAGAGTCCGTGCTCGTCCACCAGCGCCCGCACGTCCTCGCACAGCTCGGGCGCGACGATCCGCACGCGTGCTCCGTCCTCGAGAAGACGACGCAGGCGCCGGGCGGTCACCGCGCCCCCGCCCACCATCAGCACATCGCGTCCGGCCAACGAGACACCGAGCATCGTGGTCATGCGTTTCCCTCCAGACGGATGAAGACATCGCCGTCACGAACGGCGGCGGGCCAGACCTGTAGCGACGCCGGCTCCTTGCCCTGCGTGTCGAGGCAGACGCCGGTGCGGAGGTCGAAGACCTGCTTGTACATCGGCGAGGCCACGGTCGGTGCTGCCTGGCGGGTGCCGACGATGCCGCGCGACATGACGTGGGCGCCGCTGTACGGGTCGCGGTTCGACACGGCATACACGCGACCCTCGTGGGTGAGGAACAGGGCGAATTGGACGCCGTCGACGAGGGCCGCTCGACCGCGTTCGGTCTCCAGCGCGTCGAGCGGGCAGATCCGGACCCACGTCGTCTCGGGGGAGCCGGGCTCGGTCGATGGGACATCGGCCCCGCTGAACTCGGTCGTCCGGGCTGGGGTGATCCCGGTTTCGCCGATGGTCATCGGCGCACCTCCAGCGTCGTTCCGGCGATCAGCACGCGCCCGCCATCCTTCTCTTCGGCCGTCGCGGGCCGCGGCTGTCGGCGTTCCACGGTGTAGGCGAGGGACGGATCCGGGGTGGTCGGCGCATTCACGAACGACGCGAAGCGGCTGAGCTTCTCGGGATCTTCGAGCGTGGCTTTCCACTCGTCCGCGTAGTTCGCGACGTGGGCGGCCATCGCCGCATCCAGGTCAGCGCAGATGCCCAGGCTGTCATCGAAGATCACGCGACGGAGCTCGTCGATTCCGCCCTCGAGGTCCTGGAACCACGGCGCGGTTCTCTGCAGACGGTCGGCCGTGAAGATGTAGTACATCAAGAACCGGTCGATCGCGGTGAGCAGCTCGTCGTCGCTGAGCCCCTCGGCGAACAGCACGGCGTGCCGCGGCGTGAAGCCCCCGTTGCCACCCACGTACATGTTCCACCCGGCCTCGGTCGCGATCACCCCCACGTCCTTACCGCGGGCCTCGGCACACTCGCGCGCGCAGCCCGACACACCGAGCTTGATCTTGTGGGGGGAACGCAGCCCGCGATAGCGCAGTTCGAGGTGCACGGCCATCCCGACGGCATCCTGGACGCCGTATCGGCACCAGGTGGATCCGACGCACGACTTGACCGTGCGCAGCGACTTGCCGTACGCGTGACCCGATTCGAAACCCGCGTCGACGAGACGCCGCCAGATGTCGGGGAGCTGCTCGAGCCGTGCCCCGAACATATCTATGCGTTGCCCGCCGGTGATCTTCGTGTAGAGGCCGAAGTCCTGGGCGACCTGGCCGATCACGAGAAGGCCTTCGGGCGTGATCTCGCCGCCGGGGATACGGGGAACGACCGAGTAGCTGCCGTCCTTCTGCAGGTTGGCCATGACGTGGTCGTTGGTGTCCTGCAGCGTCGCGTTCTCGCCGTCGAGGACGTGCGCTCCGACGAGGGTCGACAGGATGCTCGCGAGTGCCGGCTTGCAGATGTCGCATCCGCGTCCCGACCCGAAGCGCTCGATGACGGCGCTGAACGTGCGAAGCCCCGAGACCCGTACGGCGTCGAACAGCTGCCGCCGCGACAGCTCGAAGTGCTCGCACAGGGCGGTGCTGAGTGTTGCGCCCGTCTTGATCAGCTCGGCGCCGACGATCTTCTTGATCATCGAGACGCACGATCCGCACGCGGCTCCCGCCTTGGTGCAGGCCTTGACGGCGGCAACATCCTGGCATCCCTCTTCGCCGACGGCGTGACGGATGGCGCCTGCCGTGACGCTGTTGCACGAGCACACGAGCGCGCCGTCCGGCAGCTCGGCCGTCGGCGCGGCGACCCCGTCGGCCGGCATCAGGTACGCGGCGGGGTCGCCGCCGAGCGGGCCACCGACGAGGGGACGAAGCGAGCCATAGGCCGACGCGTCACCGACGAGGATGCCGCCGAGCAGGGTCTTCGCGTCGTCCGACAGCACGAGCTTCTTGTAGACACCGGTGATGGGATCGGCGTAGACGACATCGAGGGCACCGGGCGTCGTGGCGAACGCGTCGCCGAAGCTCGCGACATCCACCCCGCTCAGCTTCAACTTGGTCGACAGGTCGTAGCCGGGGAAGGATGCTTCGCCGCCGAGCAGTCGGCTCGCGGCGACCTCCGCCATCGCGTAGCCGGGGGCGACCAGGCCGACGCACGCGCCGTCGTAGTTGGCGACCTCGCCGATCGCGAGGATACGCGGGTCGCTGGTCGCGCATCCGTCGTCGATCACTACGCCGCCGCGCTCGTGCACCTGCAGGCCGGCCGCGTGCGCCAGCTCGTCGCGCGGGCGCACACCGACGGTGAAGATCACGACGTCGGTGCTCTCGCCGGTGCCGTCGCGGAACGCGATCGCGTTCACGTGGCCGTCGGAACCGCTGTCGATCCGCATCGTGAGGGAATCGGTTCGGACCCGGATGCCGCGGGCCTCGATGAGTCGGCGCAGGGCGTTGCCACCGCTGAGGTCGAGCTGGGCCGACATCAAGCGGTCCGAGGACTGCACAACGGTGCACTCGACGCCGAGTTCCTGCAGGGCGCCGGCGGCCTCGAGACCGAGCAGCCCACCGCCGATCACCGTGCCGGTGAGCGCGCGGCCGAGTTCGGCGCTGCGACGCTCCACGAAGGCGCGTAGCCCTGAGACGTCGTCGAGCGTCCGGTACACGAAGCATCCCTCGGTCTCGCCACCGTCGACGGCGGGGCGCGCGGCGAACGAACCGGTAGCGAGCACCAGACGGTCCCAGCCGATGTCCTCGCCGCTGGCGGCGGTGACGTTCGCCCTCTCGAGATCGATGCGCGCCACCCTGTCGCCCGCGACGAACCGGACGCGTTCATCGGCGAGCACCGATCGTTCCAGGCTCAGGGCATCCGCGTCCGCTCCAGAGAAGTACCCCGTCAGCCCGACCCGGTCATACGGATGCCGTCCCTCGTCGCCGACGACCGTCACGCGCCACTCGGCGCCGGCTCGGCTCAAGAGACTCTCGACGAATCGGTGCGCCACCATCCCCGCACCCACGACGACGACGTGTTGACCCGTCGTCGCGTTGCTCATGTCGTCACGGTACGTCGGTGATGTTGCCGCGTCATCAGCGGAGTGTTTCGTGGCGTCGACAGTATGCGACAACCGGGCGGATGGCGTCCGATCGCTGGCCGGGCGTTCTGCGTCCTGGGTCATGACGTCTCCTGCGGTCGGCGGGTGCGGCTGTCCGTCGAGGCTAAAGGCGCGGTGTTTCGACCCGTCGCGGGCTTCGATTACCCGCAGCGAACGTTTCGCTCACTCGCGGTGCACGCGGATTGTGAGATCGATGTGGGTGACCGTGCGAACGATGTCGGACTGGTGCCGATCAGAGCCCTTCGATGCCTCTCCCGATGAGGAGGAACCCGAACACGACCAGGAGCAGCGTCATGATCGCGGAGTTGTGGAGTGTGAGCCAGTCGCGCAGGCGGACCAGCACCGCCGCCATGCGCTTCGGTGCGACGGTCGACGCGAGAACAATGGCGAGGACCGCCGCCGCGGCGAGAACCACGTAGACGAGGCCCGCCGCCACGGCCGGGCCGCCGATCAGTCCCGCGGCGCCGATCGAGATACCGGCCGCGACACCGAGCAGGGCGTTCTTCGGGTTCGCCGCCGAGAGGAGCAGGCCGAGCCCCACGGCGCGCGCGGGCGAGGCGGACATCAAACCCGACATCCAAGCGGGGAGCTCAGGCTCCGCTCGGCGATTCTTGACGAACTTTCGCACGGCCATGAGCAGCAGGACGATGCCGAAGACGAGGCGCGCCCACGAGGCGATCGCCGTTGTGCCCTCGGCATCCGCGCTTCTCAGAAAACCCGCCGCGAAAGCACCGATCGCGACGACGAGCCCGCACCCGAGGATCCACCCCGCGGCGAAGGCCGATCCGCTCGCGCGTGGGCGCGGAGACATCATGATGAGGACGACGGCGATCAGGGGAATCGGGCTGAGCCCCGCGGCGACCGCGAGAGGCAGGATGTCGCCGATGACCTCGTTCATGACCCGATCCTGGCAGATCGGAGCATCCGGGTGTCGCCGCCGCCGTTCGTTACGTGCCGTTCATCTGCAGCGCCATCGATCGCGCAAGAATCGAGCGGGGCCCGAGGTGCGGGCGCGAAGGGACACGTGACACGTATGCG
Organism: Microbacterium sp. HM-570; assembly: GCF_054165885.1. NCBI lineage: Bacteria > Bacillati > Actinomycetota > Actinomycetes > Micrococcales > Microbacteriaceae > Microbacterium > Microbacterium sp. HM-570. The sequence goes on along the minus strand of NZ_CM135111.1, from coordinate 295,011 downwards.
CCGCGCGAAGATCGTCGCCACTCTGGGTCCAGCCTCGTCGTCGTATGAGGTGATCGAGGGGCTCGTTCGAGCAGGGATGGACGTTGCCCGCCTGAACCTCAGCCACGGCGCGTACGCGCAGCACGAACAGACGTACGCGAACGTGCGCCGTGCGGCGGACAGCACGGGCCGAGCGGTCGGGATCCTGGTCGATCTGCAGGGCCCGAAGATTCGCCTCGGCCGGTTTGCGGATGGACCCCACTTGCTCGGGGCCGGCGACATCTTCACGATCACGACGGAGGATGTCGTGGGTACCCGCGAGGTCGTGGGCACGACATTCGCGCCTCTCGCCCGGGACGTGAAGGTCGGCGATTCGATCCTGATCGATGACGGCAAAGTGCGGCTCCGGGTGCTCGAAACCGACGGCGTGAGCGTCCGCACCGAGGTCGTGGTCGGCGGAGCGGTCTCCAACAACAAAGGCCTGAACCTACCCGGGGTCGACGTGAAAGTTCCGGCGCTCAGCGAAAAGGACGAGGCCGATCTGCGCTGGGCGCTGGCGCTCGGCGCCGACATGATCGCGCTGTCGTTCGTGCGGTCAGCCAAGGACGCGCATCCCGTTCGCCGGGTGATGGCAGAAGAGGGCCGGTTCGTGCCCGTCATCGCGAAGATCGAGAAGCCGGAAGCCGTCGCCGTCTTGCATGAGATCGTCGACGCGTTCGATGGCGTGATGGTCGCGCGTGGCGACCTGGGCGTCGAGCTGCCACTCGAGCAGGTGCCGATCGTCCAGAAGCGGGCGGTCGAGGATGCGCGACGCTGGGCGAAGCCCGTGATCGTCGCCACGCAGATGCTCGAGTCGATGATCGAGAACCCCGTGCCGACGCGGGCCGAGACGTCCGATGTCGCGAATGCGATTCTGGATGGCGCGGATGCCGTCATGCTCTCGGGTGAGACGGGCGTCGGGGCACATCCGATCACCGTGGTCGAGACGATGGCGCGCATCATCGCCTCGACCGAAGAGCAGGGGCTCGATCGGATCGTGCCACTCGGAACCAAACCGCGCACGCAGGGCGGTGCGCTGACGTTGGCCGCGGCGAGCATCGCGGACTTCGTCGACGCGAAGTACGTGTGCGTCTTCAGCCAGTCCGGGGACTCTGCGCGACGGATGGCTCGGCTGCGCTTTCGTCTGCCGACCCTGGCCTTCACGGATCTCGCGACCACGCGGTCGCGCCTCGCGCTGTCGTGGGGCGTCGAGACGTTCCTCGTGCCGCGGGTTCCGACGACGGATGAGCTGATGCGGCTCGTCGACGAGGTCCTGTTGCAGACGGGTCGTGCGGTGCCGGGAGACCGGGTGATCGTGACGGCGGGTGCCCCTCCGGGGATTGCCGGCTCGACGAACAACGTGCGGGTCCACCGCGTCGGAGACGGCGTGGGGGCGGACATCGCGAGCGAACTCGCCGCACGCGCCCCGGTCGGTCACTGAGCTTGTCGAAGTGACGAGCGGTGCACGATCACTTCACGCCGAGGAATGACCGGTCGGTGAGCACGATCGGTCCGTCCGCGGTGATCGCGATGGTGTGCTCGGCATGAGCGCCTCGCGAACCATCCGCACTGCGGAGCGTCCAACCATCCGGATCCGTGATCAGCTCGTCGGTCGTCTGCAAGAACCAGGGCTCCAGCGCCACCACCAGGCCCGCGCGCAGCGGGTAGCCGCGACCGGCTTTGCCGTCGTTCGGGATGTGCGGGTCGCCGTGCATGATGCGCCCGACGCCGTGGCCACCGAAGTCCGTATTGATCGAGTAGCCCTCGCCGTGCGCGACACCGGCGATGGCAGCGGAGATATCACCGATCTTGTGGCCGACGGTCGCGCTCGCGATTGCAGCATCCAGGGCGCGCTCCGCCGTGTCGATCAGGCGCAGGTCTTCGTCCCGCGGTGTGCCGACGACGAACGACACCGCCGAGTCCGCGACCCAGCCATCGACCGCCACCGCGAAATCCAGCGATACCAGGTCGCCGTCGCGAAGGACGTAATCGTGGGGGAGTCCGTGCAGCACGGCATCGTTGATCGACGTGCAGATCACTTTGCCGAACGGGCTCGCGCCGAACGACGGGTGGTAGTCGATGTAGCAGGACTCCGCTCCGGCGCGCTTGATCAAGTCGTGAGCACGACGATCGATCGCGAGCAGGTTGGTGCCGACTTTCGTCTCGTCGCGCAGCGTCGCGAGCGTTTCAGCGACGAAACGTCCGACGGGACGCATCGCTTCGATCTCGGCGGGGGTGCGCAGTTCGATCATCGTGTTCCTTTCCTGCTTACCCTCCATTGTGTCGGACTCCCGGCGGCGTCCCCTCCGACAGCGCTGAGAGGTTGCCCAGCGCATGCACTCCGGCGCCCGTTCCGGACGCGACGAGGCGTACCATCGTTCACATGTGGCTGCGGCGTGCTTTCTTCCACTGGTTGATTCCAGCCGCCTTCTTGCTGCCCATCTGGCTGCTCGTCGGCTGGGGAGTGTTTCAGGGCGGCGCCGGACCCTTCCTCTGGGTTCTGTTCATCGCGGTTCCGTCCGTCTTCCTCGGCCAACTGCTTCTGACCCTCCTGGTTCGCGCTCGTCCGACCGTGCGCGCGCAGCGCGCCGTCTCGTGGTGGGATGTCGCGGGTTTCGCGCTCTGGCATGCGCTGACGATCGCGGTCGGCTTCTTCGGCCCGTGGTTCGCGCCGCTGCTGGTCGGCGCGATCATCGTGGCCGTGGCGCTTTTCTGGTTGAGCCTCTGGCAGCTCTGGAGCGAGGCGCGCTCGGGCACAGGCCGAGTCGTGCTCCGTTACTCGACCGCTTCCGGCGGAGTCACGCCAGGCGGAGTCACTTCGGAGGGCAACACCTTCGATGGAGTGCGCGCGGCGCGCGAGTCGAACACCCGCGACGGGGACGTGATCGTCCTCTCGGAGACAGCCCAGCCCGGCGAAGGTCGCGTCTCGCACTGACGCGGTTTGGCGGCCCCGGGCATCCGTGGCAGAATAGGCGTTTGTGCCGCGACCGGCTCTGCCACAGGGGAGTCCAAGGGTCGAACTGATCCCGCATCGCACGACCTTCATCCTTTTCACACCTTCACCCGCGCCCGACCCGTGGCGGACGCAGAGAGATAGATCATGCAGATCCTCGACGCCGTTGATGCAGCATCGCTGCGCACAGACATTCCCGAGTTCGGCCCCGGTGACACCATCAAGGTGCACGTCAACATCACCGAAGGAACGCGCTCGCGTATCCAGGTCTTCCAGGGTTTCGTGCTCGGTCGCTCGGGCGATGGCGTGCGCGAGACCTTCACGGTCCGCAAGATCAGCTTCCAGGTCGGCGTGGAGCGTACCTTCCCGGTGCACAGCCCGGTGATCGACCACATCGAGGTCGTCACCCGCGGTGACGTCCGTCGCGCGAAGCTCTACTACATGCGGAACCTGCGCGGCAAGAAGGCCAAGATCAAGGAGAAGCGCGACAACTGAGTCGCCTTTTCCGACAAGACCCCGTGGTTCACGCCACGGGGTCTTGTCGTTTTCAGACCATCTGATCGATGTACGGATGTGCGCGTGCCCGGCGTCTGCGCGCGCCCGGATGTGCGACGCTTGATGAACGGGCGCACGACACTTGCGAGCCGTGAAGGACGAGACCGTGAGTAGCCCCGCAACAGATATCCCTGAGACCCCGCCGCGAGCGCGCAGCCGTCGCCGCGGAGCGCTGGCGCTGTTGCGCGACATCCTGGTGATCGTCCTCGTGGCGGTTCTCGTCTCGTTCCTCGTCAAGACCTTTCTCGTGCGGTCCTTCTACATCCCCTCGGGGTCGATGGAGAACACGCTTCTCGTGAACGACCGCATCCTGGTCGACGAGATCACCCCGCGCTTCGGGGGCTACGCCCGTGGTGACGTGGTCGTGTTCCGCGACCCGGGTGGGTGGCTGCCGCCTTCGACGCAGCCCGATCGCGCGCCGGTTGTCGAGGCGTGGGAGTGGGTGCTGTCGTTGGTGGGCTTGGCAGCTCCCGACAGTGAGGACCATCTGATCAAGCGGGTCATCGGTCTGCCCGGCGATCACGTCCAGTGCTGCAACGCCCTCGGACAGATCACGGTCAACGGTGTGCCGATCGACGAGTCGGCCTACCTGTCCCTTCCTCCCGGTGAGACCGCCGCATCCGCGGATGCGTTCGATGTCGTCGTGCCCGAGAACAGCCTGTGGGTCCTCGGCGACAACCGGTACCGCTCGAAAGACTCGCGCTACAACCAGGAACAGCCCGGGCGAGGCTTCGTGCCGCTCGACAACGTCGTGGGTCGGGCGTTCCTCGTCACATTCCCGTTCTCCCGGTTCGGCACGATCGACTTCCACCACGAAGTGTTCGGCGGCGTGCCGGAGCCCGAGGCGGCCGCGGGGGCCCTCGCGCAATGACCGTCATAGAGCCGCGCCTGACACTCGAGCGTCGACTGCTTCGCGAACGGCCGATCGTGATCGCGTGTGACGAGGTCGGGCGCGGAGCTCTCGCCGGTCCTGTCGCCGTGGGAGCGACGGCGGTCGACGCTGGTCGTGCACGCAAGCGGATCCCGCAGGGGCTACGCGACTCGAAGCTCGTCCCCGAGGCGCGGAGAGCGGATGTCGCGGCTCGGGCGGCCGACTGGGTCTCTGCGAGCGGGGTCGGGTGGGCCTCTGCCGCCGAAGTTGATGAGGTCGGGATCATGCGAGCCCTGGGGCTGGCGGCCATCCGCGCTCTCGCGGACCTGCGAGCCCACGGGATCGAGCTCGAAGAGGGGATCGTCATCCTCGACGGCAACTACGACTACATCACGGCGGCGGGGGCGACGGGCCTGACGGTGCAACCCGTCATCAAGGCCGACCGCGACTGCGCGAGTGCGGCCGCCGCATCCGTCATCGCGAAGGTCGCGCGTGACGCCGTGATGACGGGTCTGCACGATGATCTGCCGGAATACCAGTGGGCGCGAAACAAGGGCTACGCGAGTGCCGAGCATCGGCTCGCGATCGACGAGCACGGGCTCAGCCCTCACCACCGTGCGTCTTGGGCGATTGCGCCCGCCACGCTTTTCTGAACTCCACGCGTCTCGGGACTCCTGCTTTCTGCATGAGCCGGACGAGAGGTGCCGGGGTAACTAGGATGGAACCACCATGGATGACGATGTCTTCGAGGACTATGACCGCGAACTCGAGCTGGCGCTCTTTCGCGAATATCGCGACGTCGTTTCGCAGTTTCAGTATGTGATCGAGACCGAGCGACGCTTTTATCTCGCGAATGAGGTCAATGTCGTTCGCCGCGATACCGAGCACGACTTCTACTTCGAGATCACGATGAACGATGTGTGGGTGTGGGATATCTACCGCGCCGACCGATTCGTGAAGTCTGTGCGGGTGTTGACGTTCAAGGACGTCAACGTCGAAGAGCTTTCGCGCCGCGACTTCGAGTTGCCGCAGGAGCTGTCGCTCGACGGCGAGTAGCGCTCCGCCCTCCACATCGACCTGAATCTCGGCCGATCCCCGGAACGGTCGTTCACGCTCTGCTCGCTGTGTGCGCGCTGCGAGGGTTGACCCGCATCGACCAACGGTCGGGCGGGAGGAGCGGCCGATGGCGCAGAAAGACGAGCGCGGGCGAGCGGGCGAGCAGCGGGCGGCGGAGTATGTGGAGCGACTCGGCTACACCCTGATGGACCGCAATTGGCGGTGCGATCAGGGTGAGCTGGACATCGTCGCATCTCAGGGCGATGACCTCGTCTTCATCGAGGTCAAGACGCGGCGCGGCACGGGCTACGGGCATCCGTTCGAAGCGATCACGCCGGAGAAGTTCGCGCGCCTGCATCGTCTGGCGATTGCCTGGATCATCGCCCATCCGGGGTCCGGCTGGGGGCGCAGCATCCGCATCGATGCGATCGGCATCGTCGGCGACGACCCCACGACGGGAACTCTCGAACACCTCGAGGCGCTCCGATGACGATTGCGCGCACGTGGTGCGTCGCGTTGAGCGGCATCGATGGATCGCTTGTCGAGGTCGAGGCGGACCTGTCGAGTCAGTTGCCAGAGTTTCGTCTCATCGGTCTACCTGACAAGGCCCTCGGTGAAGCACAGCTGCGGGTTCGGAACGCCACGGCAAACTGCGGGATGCCTCTACCCGCCCGCCGCCTCACGGTCAATCTGTCGCCTGCCAGCCTTCCCAAACATGGTTCCGGTTTCGACGTCGCGATCGCCGTTGCCGCCCTCGCGACAGCCGGCGGTTTCGATGCAGCGTCGCTCGCCGAGACAGTACACCTCGGTGAGCTCGGGCTCGACGGTCGCCTCCGGCCCGTGCCCGGGATACTGCCGGCGGTGCTGGTGGCGGCGCGGGCAGGCATCCAGCGTGTGGTCGTTCCCCACGCGAACGCGGACGAGGCGCGGCTGGTCGACGGGATCGACGTGCTCGGGGCAGTCTCGCTCGTCGACGTGGTGCGACTGCACGGGGTCGATGCCCCCGACGTGGATCTCGAACCGGTGCCGCGCGCCGCGATGCCCGTGGCGTTGAATCGTCCTCCTGAGCTCGCCGACGTGGTCGGCCAACGCGAGGCTGTCGAGGCTCTGATCGCCGCCGCGGCCGGCGGCCACCACCTGTTGATGTCGGGTCCGCCGGGAGCCGGCAAGACGATGATCGCAGAGCGCCTGCCGGGCATCCTTCCTCCCCTCACCGACGACGAGGCTCTCGAGACCGCGGCGCTGCGGTCGCTGTCTGGCGAGGCGGTCGATGCGCTCAGCCGCACACCACCCCTCGAGGCGCCGCATCACAGCGCGTCGATGGCCGCTCTCGTCGGGGGTGGCAGCCGACTCGTGCGTCCCGGGGCCATCGCGCGGGCCTCGGGCGGCGTGTTGTTCTTGGACGAGGCCGGCGAGTTCCCGGCATCCGTCCTGGATGCGCTCCGCCTTCCGCTCGAGAAGGGCGAGATCACGATTCACCGCTCGGGTGTGGCCGCTACGTTCCCCGCCCGGTTTCAACTGGTACTGGCGACCAACCCCTGTCCGTGCGGAAATCACGGCGTTCCGGGCGGATCCTGCACGTGCCCGCCTCAGGCGATCCGACGGTATGTGGGACGGCTTTCCGGCCCCCTGCTGGATCGCGTCGACATCCGATTCGGGCTCATGCGCGTCTCGCGGGTTCCGGGGCTCGCCGAGGCCGACACAATCACGACCGCGGTGGCGCGAGAGCGAGTGGCCGGCGCCCGGGACCGCGCGAGGGTTCGTCTGACCGGTACGCCCTGGCAGACGAACGCGCAAGCATCCGGGGCCTGGCTGCGTCAGGGACCGCTCGCCCTCGCTCCGGAGCTGCGTCGCCCGCTCGACACGGCGCTCCAACGCGGAGCGCTGACTCTGCGCGGTTACGACCGCACGCTGCGCGTCGCGTGGACCCTGGCGGACCTCGGCGGGCGAGACCGGCCCGCACTCGAAGACATCGGGCGGGCCCTGTTTCTCCGCAAGGGAGTTCAGGCGTGAGCCTCGACCTGCCGGAGCGCGTTGACGACAGGCGCGCTCAGCTCGAGGGGATCGTGCCCGCGGGTGTGACCGACGAAGCGGTGTCGGATGCCTGGGCGCGGGCGATCTGGAGCCTCATTTCGGAACCCGGCGACGGCGTCGCGGGCCACCTGGTGGCTGCCCTCGGCGCTGAGGTGGCCTTGAACGAGATCCGGTCGAAGGCATCCGCTCGCAGGGAATCACGGTCGATGGCACTCACGGCGGGACTGAGACGGTGGTTGCCGCGTTTGAACGGCATCGCGGTGGACGGGATGTTTCGGACGGCCCGGTTCGCTCGGCTGCGGCTCGTGACGCCGGACGACGCCGATTGGCCGCGCGGCCTCGAGGATCTCGGCGCCCACGCGCCGATCCTCCTCTGGGTGCGCGGAAGAGGAGAGGCCTTGTCGCTGCGGGGTCCGCGCGTGGCGCTCGTGGGGGCACGCGCATCCAGCGCCTACGGTGAGCTCGTGGCGGGCGAACTCGCCGCGGACCTGGCCGATCGCGGCGTGTGTGTCGTGTCCGGTGCTGCGTTCGGAATCGACGGCGCCGCTCATCGTGCCGCGCTCGGGACGGGCGGTACCACGATCGCCGTGCTGGCAGGAGGGGTGGACCGCCCCTATCCGACGAGGCATTCCGAGATGATCGCGCGTATCGCCGACCACGGCGCTGTCATCGGCGAGGTCGCGCCCGGCGCCGCCCCGACTAAGTCTCGCTTTCTCGAGCGCAACAGGCTGATCGCGGCGATGTCGGACGCGACCGTCGTCGTCGAGGCGGGTTGGCGGAGCGGATCGCTCAACACGGCGGGGCATGCGGCCGCGCTCGGCCGGCCCTTGGGCGCTGTGCCCGGTCCGATCACGTCCGCAACCTCCGCAGGCTGCCACCGCATGCTGCGGGAGTTCGACGCGACCTGCGTAACGTCGGCCGCGGACATCATCGAGTTGACCGGATGGGAAACACACCCGCTACAGACCGCGGCGCGACCGGTTGCTCGGGATGCGGCCGGGCGAGACGGGATGCCGGGCGAGAGGACCCAGACCGATGGGTCCGCGGAGCACACGCCGAGCAGCTCGGGGACGACAGCAGGGCGTGGCGTGCTCGATGCGCTGGGCACCCGCACGCGGAGATCCAGCGATGAGATCGCGCGACGAGTGGGATTGGCGCCGACCCAGGTGGAGGCGCAACTCGGTCTGTTCGAGCTCGAGGGGCTCGTCATGCGAGAGGACGGCGGCTGGCGGCGCGCCGCCGCGCGACCGGAGCGGGGATGAGCGCATGCTGGGATCGTGGACTGGCACGAGGCATCCGAGGCGTTCGAAACGCACCTCAGCACCGTGCGTCGCCTCTCGCCCGCGACGACCCGCGCTTACCGCTCCGACCTCCGAGACCTGATCGAAGTCGCCCTGCTGACCGGTGTGCAAACGCCCGCCGATACCGACCTCGAACTGCTCCGTGAATGGCAGGGACTGGCGAGTGAGCGCGGCGACGCGCGGGCCACCCTTGCACGTCGAACCGCGGCCATTCGGTCTTTTTTCGCCTGGGCGCTTGAAACGGGAGTTGTGACGCAGGATCCGAGCCTGCGTCTGGTCGCACCCAAGCGTGGACGCACGCTCCCGACCGTCGCGACCGCTCCTGCTGTCGCTGAAATGCTCGACGGGCTCAACGCGCTCGCTGAGGGGGGCGATCCGCTACCGCTGCGCAACCGGGCGATGCTCGAACTGCTGTACGGGGCAGGCGTTCGCGTCTCCGAGTTGTGCGGCCTCGACCTCGGCGATCTCGACCTCGACCGGGGCACGGCACGGGTGCTCGGCAAGGGATCGAAGGAGCGCGTCGTGCCGTTCGGCGCGCCCGCCCGTCGCGCGATCGACGCTTATGTCACGCGGGGACGGCCCGAACTCGTTGTGGAGACCTCAGACAGCGAAAGCGGCCCGGCCTCGGCGGGAGGCTCCGAGACAGGGGGGAGCGGCAGCGCGCTGTTCCTCGGCTCGCGCGGTGGCAGGATTTCACCGCGGGCCGTCTATGCCGTCGTCTCACACCGGTTGGCACCGACCCTCGGCGTCGAGCACGTCGGCCCGCACGCGCTCCGGCACTCGGCCGCGACCCACCTGCTCGACGGCGGGGCCGACCTGCGGACGGTGCAAGAGATCCTCGGGCACGCGAGCCTCGGCACGACCCAGATCTACACGCACGTCTCGAGCGAGCGGCTCCGCGCCGCCTATCGCCTAGCTCACCCGCGCGCGTAACGTCGAGGCGGTCATCGAACGGACGCGACTCGCCGCGCGACGTGAGTGACATGCGGCGAGTCGCGACCGTTCGCGAGTGGGCGGATGCTGACGGTTGCTGTGCTTGTCAAAGCGACCCGTGGGCCCGGCGGTCACCTCGACAAACTCAGTGACCGGGTGCTCAGTGAGCGGCTCGGCGTGCGGCGTACGGAAGCAGGACCGCCCGGGGCATTGCGCCGAGCAGCACCAGCGGGTTGAGATATTCGCCGTCCATGCGGGCACCGAGATGCAGGGCCCCGGGTTCCGTATGTCCACCGACCGACAGCATCCCGACCACGTCACCGCGCTGCACCCATTCGCCGGCAGCCACTGTTGCTTCGACGGGCTCCAGCGTCGAAACGATGCCTCGGCCGTGGTCGATCGTCACGACGCTCCGGTCAACGACGCGGCCCGCGAATGCGACGACGCCGTCATCGGGAGCGCGGACGGATGTCTCACCGCGCGGCGCAATGTCGATGCCCCGGTGGCCCGGACCATAGGCGTGCGCGGGTGCCACGTAGTCTCGGACGATTCGAAACGGTGGCGCCACCGGCCACGACCAGGCATTCGCATCGCCGCGGTCCGTTCCACCGATTTCCGTCTCATCGGCCAGCGCGGCGGCGCCGAACGAGCCGGCGAGCAGCACCGCCGTGAGGACGACCGCGCCCGCCCGCACGAAGCGGAACGGTGCGGCACGAGGCATCCGATCAGCATGCGTCCCTCAGTGCAGCGTCGACCGTCGGTCGCCGACGTCGGGGGAAACCACCCGCCGCCCGGATGCGGGGGAGGAGCCGTGTGCGGCGGCCACCATGTCGCTGTCCTCGACTGATACACTGGCAGAGCACCTCGTTTACGGGGTGACTTCGCGTGCCCAGAGCGCTGTGATCCGAGGATCACGCGTGGCACATACTCCCCACGGTCTCGCCTCACGGCGAGTGGGAGTGTGCCGGACACCAGGACACGTCGCCCGACCGGAGCGACGAATCAAACCGCAAGAGGCGCCGCGTGGTGCCAAGACAGGAGTCGGCCATGGCCGTCGTTACCATTCGCCAGCTGCTCGATTCGGGCGTGCACTTCGGACACCAGACGCGTCGGTGGAACCCGAAGGTGAAGCGCTTCATCCTCACCGAGCGCAGCGGCATCCACATCATCGACCTGCAGCAGTCGCTGTCGTACATCGACAAGGCGTACGACTTCGTCAAGGAGACGGTCGCCCGTGGCGGCACCGTGCTGTTCGTCGGCACGAAGAAGCAGGCCCAGAGCGTCGTCGCCGAGCAGGCGACCCGCGTCGGCCAGCCCTACGTCAACCAGCGCTGGCTCGGTGGTCTGCTGACCAACTTCCAGACGATCTCCAAGCGTCTCGCGCGTATGAAGGAGCTCGAAGAGCTCGACTACGAGGTTCCCGCGAACAGTGGCTTCACCAAGAAGGAACTGCTGATCAAGAAGCGCGAGCTCGACAAGCTGCACAAGTCGCTCGGCGGAATCCGCAACCTGACCAAGACGCCCTCGGCCATCTGGGTCATCGACGCCAAGCGCGAGCACCTCGCGATCAACGAGGCCAAGAAGCTCGGTATCCCCGTGATCGGCATCCTCGACACGAACGCCGACCCGGACGAGTTCCAGTACCCGATCCCCGGCAACGACGACGCGATCCGCTCGGTGGGCCTGCTCACCCGCATCATCGCCGACGCTGCCGCCGAGGGTCTGATCCAGCGGCACCAGCCCTCGGGCGAGGCCGAAGCGGCAGAGCCGCTCGCCGACTGGGAGCTTGCGCTTCTTGAGCAGGGCACTCCCGAGCAGTCCTCCGCTGACACCGCGAAGGTTGCGGAAGAGGCTCCTACCGAGGCCGTCGCCAGCGAGCTCGTCGCCGACGAGCAGGCCATCGAGGGCGCTTCCGCCACCGAGTCCGCCACGGACGCCGAAGGCGCCACCGGTCACGACCAGACGATCGCCGAGGCCGCGGGTCTCGACGCCGCGGACGTGAAGGCCGCCGAAGACGCAGCCGCGCCGGCCTCCGCCGAATAAGCGCGTGGGCTCGCCGGGCGGGATTCCGTCCGGCGAGCCATCACCCCGACATCCACGACACACCGAAGACACCGCAAGGGGTTCACACACCATGGCAAACTTCACGATCGCCGACATCAAGGCGCTGCGCGAGCAGCTCGGCACCGGCATGGTCGACACGAAGAAGGCGCTCGAAGAGGCCGACGGAGACGTCGAAAAGGCCGTTGAGATCCTGCGCCTCAAGGGAGCGAAGGGCAACGCCAAGCGTGCCGACCGCTCCACCAGCGAGGGACTCGTCGTCGCCCGCGAGGTCGGCGGCAAGGTCACGCTCCTCGAGCTGGCCTGCGAGACCGACTTCGTCGCCAAGAACGAGCGCTTCATCGCGCTCGCGGACAAAGTCGCGGATGCCGCGGCCGCCGTTTCGGCCGACTCGGTCGAGGCGGCTCTCGCCGCGCCCGCGGGCAACGGGACCGTCGACCAGCTCATCTCGGACGAGGCTGCGATCATCGGCGAGAAGGTCGAACTGCGCCGCGTGCGCACGCTGACCGGAGATCACTTCGAGATCTACCTCCACAAGACGAGCAAGGACCTGCCGCCGCAGATCGGTGTTGTCGTCGCCTACTCGGGTGACGACGCCGAGACGGCGCGCAGCATCGCTCAGCACATCTCGTTCGCGAACCCGTCCTACCTCGCGAAGGCCGACGTTCCCGAGGTCGACGTGGAGCGCGAGCGCGACATCGTCACGAAGATCTCGCTCGAGGAGGGCAAGCCGGAGGCGGCGCTGCCCAAGATCGTCGAGGGTCGCGTGAACGCGTTCTTCAAGCAGGTCGCTCTGCTCGAGCAGGACTACGCGAAGGACAACAAGCTCTCCGTCGCGAAGGTTGCTCAGGATGCGGGTATCACAGTGACCGACTTCGCTCGGTTCAAGGTCGGCGCCTGACGCTGTGACGAAGGGGCCTGGTGCGATTGCACCGGGCCCCTTTCCTCTGCGCGCTTCATCTGCGGCGCGCGGCGAGACGACCTCTGCCGTTAGGTTGGAGGCAGACGGAAGGATGCTGAGTGATCGACGAGGCTACCGGGCGCCGACGCGTCCTGCTGAAACTTTCGGGTGAGGCGTTCGGCGGTGGATCCCTCGGGGTCAATCCGGATGTCGTCAGCCAAATCGCGCGCGAGATCGCCGAGGCGGTGGACCGCGTCGAGATCGCGATCGTCGTCGGTGGCGGCAACTTCTTCCGTGGGGCCGAACTCAGCCAGCGGGGCATGGATCGCGGTCGCGCGGACTACATGGGCATGCTCGGAACGGTGATGAACGCGCTCGCGCTGCAGGACTTCCTCGAGCAGGCGGGCGCGGCGACGCGCGTGCAGTCCGCAATCTCCATGATGCAGGTGGCCGAGCCGTACATCCCGCGTCGCGCGGAGCGTCACATGGAGAAGGGCCGCGTCGTGATCTTCGGCGCCGGGGCAGGACTGCCCTACTTCTCCACCGACACGGTCGCCGCCCAACGTGCGCTCGAGATCGGGGCCACCGAGGTCCTGGTTGCCAAGAACGGCGTCGACGGTGTCTACACCGCGGATCCGCGCACGGACCCCACTGCTGTGCGCCTGGACCGGGTGACCTACAACGACGCACTACAGCGCGGTCTGAAGGTCGTCGACTCGACCGCATTCAGCCTGTGCATGGACAACCACATGGACATGCGTGTGTTCGGAATGGAACCCGCCGGCAACGTCACTCGAGCGCTTCTCGGTGACAAGATCGGCACGCTCGTCACGGTCTGACCGCTACCCCGCGGTTAGACTGGGCGAACGCTCTACCCTCTGAAGGAGTCAACGTGATCGCGGACGTCTTGGCGGATGCCGCCACCCGCATGGACCGTGCCGTAGAGGCCGCGAAGGACGACTTCGCGACCGTGCGGACGGGTCGTGCGAACCCCCAGCTATTCCAGAAGATCCTGGTGGACTACTACGGCACGCCGACCCCGCTCGCTCAGCTCGCATCGCTCAACAACATCGAAGCGCGCACGATCGTCGTCACCCCCTACGACAAGTCCGCGCTGAAGGCCATCGAAGAAGCCATCCGCAACACTCCCAACCTCGGCGCGAATCCCACGAACGACGGCAACCTCGTTCGCGTGACCATGCCCGAGCTGACGGAAGAGCGCCGCAAGGAGTTCGTGAAGATCGTCCGCACGAAGGGCGAAGACGCGAAGGTGCACGTACGTGGCATCCGTCGTAAGGCGAAGGATGACCTGGATTCGCTCAAGAGCGATGTCGGCGAGGACGAGATCTCGCGCGGTGAGAAGGAGCTGGACGCGCTGACGAAGGCACACGTCGATCTGATCGACGAGGCACTCAAGCGCAAAGAGGCAGAGCTGCTCGAGGTCTGAGCCGCATCCCGACCATGAGCGACGCACCCGACGAGTCAGAGCTTCGAAAGGCGCCGTCCCCGACGACGCGCGCGGGCCGCGGGGGTGGTGATTCCACTGCTGCGTTCCAGGAGCACGTACGTCAGGCGCGCAGCGACCTCGAACAGCAGGTTGCATACGCTCGAGACCAGTTCGGCGAAGCGAACGAGCGGATCAAGCAGCGGACAGGTCGCGACCTGATCGTCGCGATCCTGATCGGCCTGGCCATCGGCGTCGTCGTGATCGCATCGCTGATCTTCTTCAAATGGGTCTTCGCGATCTTCGCGCTGGCCGTTGCGCTCTTCGGGACATTCGAACTGTGTCGTGCGCTGCAGGTGTCCGGTCGCAAGATCGACATCGTTCCGCAGGTCGCCTTCGTATTCGTCCTCGTCTCGGCGGGGTTCTTCCTCGAGCTGTGGGCCCTGTGGGTGCTCGTCTTCGTCGACATCGCGGTGGTGATCGTCTGGCGTGTCCTCGGTCAGATGATGGCGCAGGACGCTCGTCGCTACGGCGACGTGCTCTCGGATGTCTTAATCGGCGCCCTCGCTCAGCTGTACGTGCCGTTCCTCGGCAGTCTGGCCATGGTTTTGCTGCGCCAGGACGGCGGGCAGTGGTGGGTGCTCTCGTTCATCATCATCACCGTGGCATCCGACACCGGTGCGTACGCGACCGGACTGGCCTTCGGACGCACACCGATGGCGCCTCGGATCAGCCCCAAGAAGACCTGGGAAGGCTTCGCCGGTGCGGTCGCTGCGGCCCTGATCGCCGGAGTTCTGCTCGCGTGGCTCATGATCGGTCTGCCCTGGTGGGCGGGCCTCGTTCTCGGGGCGGTCATCGTCGTCACGGCCACGGCGGGCGACCTCGGCGAGTCGATGCTCAAGCGCGATCTCGGCATCAAAGACATGAGCTCGTGGCTTCCGGGTCACGGTGGCGTGCTCGACCGGCTCGATTCGATCCTCCCGTCCGCCGCCGCGGCGCTCGCGCTCTTCTATCTGCTTTCGCCCCTGGGAGTGGCATGACCGACCCGACCTCACCGACCACCCAAGACGATCTCACCGACCCCGCCAACGAGGATGACGCCGGTGTCGGCGCGAAGCGTGAAGAGAATCGGCCAACACCCGCGCTTTTTCCGGAGGCTCCGCGCCGAGTACTCGGATACGACAAGGCTGCGGTCGACGCTTTCCTCGAGCGCGCCCGTCAGGAGTTCGAGGGTGAGCCAGCCGCGGACGGTACTCCCTACCTCGACGCCGCCGCCGTGCGCACCGCGGCGTTCCCGCTCGTGAAGCGCGGTTACGCGATCGATCCCGTGGATGCCGCGCTCGCCCGTATCGAGGACGCTTTCGCGGCCCGTGGTCGGGAAGCGGCGGTAGCGTCGACGGGAACGAGGGTCTGGGTGGAACGCGCCCGCGACGACGCACAGGTTCTGCTCGAGCATCTCTCCCGGCCCCGCCGGCGACGTTTCGCCCGCGCCGGGTGGTTGCGATTCGGGTACCGGACGGACGAGGTCGACCTGGTCGCCGAGCGGCTGGTCGAGTACTTCGAGACGGGTCGACCCATCACGGTGGACCAGGTGCGCGCGGTCGCGTTCCGAATGCAGCGGCGCGGGTATCGCGAAGAGCAGGTCGACGCCGTGCTCGACGCCGTCATCGACGTCATGCTCGCGGTGCGCTGAACACAACTCGGATCCGCGCCGCGTGCATCCATAACGTGGCACCTCGCCGGGGTCGCGGCTAAGCTCGAAGCACTGTGAGCCAGGGCAACGAGATCATCCCGACGACGACATCCACCTCTGTGGGTCGTGTGCCGTCGATGAGTTCGTCGAATCTCGCTCGCCGGGTGCCCGCACCCCAGCCCGTCCGTTGGTCTCGGCGTCGGGGGGTCCTCGGGGTGTTTGCGACGGTCGCGGCGGTCGGATTCCTCGGCGCATACATCGTGGTTCCCACCGGGGCCGCGCTCGCCGAGGCATCCGCGGAGGACACGAGCGTGACGACGTTGTATGCGGCGGCACAGAGTGACGCCCAGTCCCTCGTGGTCGAGATCGCGGGCGAGGCCAGCGCTCCCGAGCTGTCGCGCGGCAGCTACCAGGTCTATGTAAAGCCCAAACCGAAGCCCGTCGTTCCCGCCGCGGCGGCCAGCACGAAGGCTGCGAGCGGGTGGGCGCCGCCGAGTGTCGTCCCCGACCCGGGATCCGCACAGGCGATCGCGTTTGACATGGTCGCGGCTCGCGGGTGGGGTACGGGAGAGTTCGACTGCCTCGTGGCGCTGTGGAAGAAGGAATCGGGTTGGCGCGTGAACGCGCACAACAAGTCCAGCGGTGCCTACGGCATCCCGCAGGCACTTCCCGGCACGAAGATGGCGTCGGCGGGTGCGGACTGGGAGACGAACCCCGCGACGCAGATCGCCTGGGGACTCGGATACATCGGCGGCCGGTATGGCACGCCGTGCGGTGCGTGGGGCTATTCTCAGGCCCGCGGGTGGTACTGACCGCGATGCCGCGGTCAAACCGACGCAGACCCGACCCGCCCGGTGACGGGCTCGAGCGCCTCATGGCGGGCTGGAAGAAGTCCGAGTCTCGTCGTGGCGTCGAATACACGGTTCAGCCGGTGTCGGCCCACCGCGCCGTGAAGTCGTACACCTGTCCCGGTTGTGGGCGGCCGGTCGCTGCACACACCGCGCACCTCGTCGTCTGGCGCGCGGACGGCGTGCTCGGTGAGGCGGCTGATCTCGCGGCTCGGCGACACTGGCACACGCACTGTTGGAGGATCGCTTGACCGAGATACGTGGACCGCTCCAGTTGCCCGCTCGTCGCGAAGACATCGAGCTGCGCACGTTGGACGGACTGACGCTGGTGGGGGAGTTGGCCCGCCCGCAGTCGACCGAACCGGTCGCGACGCTCGTGACGCTGCATCCGCTTCCCACCGCTGGCGGGTTCATGGACTCGCATATTTTGCGCAAGGCTGCGGGTCGCCTGCCGGCGCTTGCCGATCTGGCGGTGCTGCGGTTCAACACCCGCGGCACGACGTCGCCGCGGGGGACGAGCGAGGGATCGTTCGATGGTGGACACGACGAGGCCTTCGACGTTGCCGCGGCGATGGACTTCGTGCGCGAGCGAGGCTTGCGGAATCCGTGGCTGGTGGGCTGGTCCTTCGGTACCGAGCTCGCCCTGAAGTACGGCCGCGATCATGACATCGCGGGCGTCATTCTGCTCTCGCCGCCCCTGCACCGAACGAGCGACGACGAACTCGCGGCGTGGGCGGGGGATGAGCGCCCCCTTATCGCGGTGATTCCCGAACTCGACGACTACCTGCGTCCGGATGCGGCGGTGAAGCGTTTCGCGCCGATCCCGCACATCGTCGTGGTTCCCGTCGAGGGCGGTCGGCACCTGTGGGTCGGCGAAACGCAGACCCGGCGTGTGCTGACCGAGATCGTCGCTGCGGTCAATCCCGCGGCTCTGCCGCTTGCTACGGAGTGGGACGGCCCGCTCTAGTCTGCCCGGAGCGGCCGCCTACAGCTCGTTCATGCGCGGGATGACAACCTGGCGGTAGATGATCAGGATGCTGGCGGCCACCGGGATCGCGACGAGCGCGCCGAGCAGTCCCAGCAACGAACCACCGGCGAGGGCCGCGATCACGACAACCGCGCCGGGCACTGAGACCGCGCGGCTCATGATGCGCGGTGCGAGGACGTACGCCTCGAGCTGCATATAGATCAGGTAGTAGATCGCAGCTGCGAGGGCCGTACCGGGCGAGCCAACGCCGGGCAGCAGACAGGTCAGCACGATGATCGCTGATCCCGTCAAAGTTCCCACGAGGGGAATGATCGAGAACAGGAGGGCGACCACCGCCAGAACAGCGGTGAACGGCGCTCCGATGATCGATAGGAAGATGAAGCTCAGTACGCCGTTCGTCAAACCGAGACTGAGCTGGCCCATGACGAAGTACCCGACAGAGTCGGTGATCTGCTCGGCGAGATCGATGAACCGGGCTCGTCTGCTGGCGGGCACGAGCTGATAGACCGCTGCTTTCAGGTTCGGAGTAGAAGCGGTGAAGTAGATCGTGAGGATCATGACGATGAATCCGCCGGCGATTCCTGCGACAACGGCCGCTCCGAACGCGATCACACTTTCGCCGATCGCCGCGAAATCGAGCGAATTCACCCATTCGGTCACGTACTGAAGCACACGATCGACGTCGAGGTAGGGGAAGACGCCGCCAAGCCAGGCCCGGAAGTCCTCGAGGAATGGCTCCACTCCCTCGTCGAGGGCATCGGAGATCAACACGACCAGTTGGCTGATCTGATCGACGATGATCGGCACGATCATCAAGACGATCCCTGTGAACGCCGCCAAGATCACCGCGACCGTGATGAGCACCGCCAACCAACGCTTCATGCGCCGTCGCTCGAGGAACGAGATCGCCGGTTCGAGTCCGAGTGAGAGGAAGAGCGCCGTGCCGACGTACAACAAGATTGTCGAGAGAGTCTGAATACTCGAGATCAGAACAATCCCGAGCCCCACGCCAAGCGTCGCGATAAATGCGACGCGGAACGGGTTGTGAATCTTCACGTGCACCTCCGGCTGCGACGCGCCCGACGCGCGTCACGTCAGAATACGTGCGCCGCGCTCGGATCCGGCGCTTTACGCGCGTGCGGGTGACATTCAGGCGTACTTCGGTAGTCTGGGATGTCCGCTTCCGCGCCGAAACTCTCCCGGGCGCGTCGATGGAGGAGTTTTCGTTTGCGTTTTGTCTGGGCTGTCGCGGCATTCGTGCTCGCCGCCGTACTGATCGGTGCGGGTATCGCTCAACGAACGGTTTTCGTTGGTGCTGAGACCACCGAGACCGAGATCAGCACGGAAGATGCGCTTCCTTACACGCTGATCGACGGTGCGGTGCTGACCAGCCTGCCCGGTTCGCAGACCATGACGGCGACAGCCGACTCCGGTCCTGTCTATGCCGCGTACGGGCGCACGGCGGATGTCACCGCCTGGCTCTCCGAGGTCTCCTACACGCGTGTGACGCTCGACGACACGGGCGAGATCGTGACGGAACTCGTCGAACCCGAGGTCGTCGAACCCGAGGTCGTCGAACCCGAGGTCGTCGAACCCGAAGCTACCGCTCCCGATACTGCCGCTCCCGATACTGCCGCTCCGGAGACGGGCGCGGAGGGCGACGGCGCCACGGACGACGCGACAACGGATGCGTCTGCGGAAACGTCGACGGACGCCCCGGGGCGGAACCCTGCCGGTTCTGACCTGTGGCTGGACGAGTTCACCGACGAGGGGACCCTCACGGCGCAGCTGCAGATTCCGGAGACGATGAGCGTGCTGCTGGCTTCGGATGGCACGGCGGCGGCTCCCGAGACGATTGAACTGAGCTGGCCCCTGGATAACTCGACACCCTGGGCGGGTCCGCTGATCGTGGCCGGAGGCATCCTCATGGTGCTTGGCCTGCTGCTGTATCTGCTCGGTATCCGTCACGCGCGTCGTTCACGCGGCCCGCGACGCAAGGGCATCCCGCAACCCGTGACGCAGCCTCTCGACACGATCCCCGCCGGCGACGCCGAGGCGAAGGGTGTGATCAGTTCGGGAACTCCGTCCCGCCGAGCTCTGCGCGGTGGCACTCGGGGCTTCATCGTGATTCCGAGCCTCGCGCTTGCGGGTCTGCTCTTCACCGGCTGCACCGCCGCGTCGTGGCCGCAGCTCGGGCCTTCGGCGACCCCGTCGCCCACCGCGACCCTCCTCGACGCCGACGAACAGGACGCGCCGGCCGTCACCGAGACTCAGGCGAAGCGCATCCTCGCGAAGGTGGCTCAGACCGTCTCCGAGGCCGATGTCGCGGCTGACGGAGATCTCGCGGCCACGCGCCTCGCCGGCGCAGTGCTGGATGAGCGCAAGGCGAACTATCTCATCCGCAGCAAGGTGGCAGAACACCCCGCGCTGCCCGCGATCCCGACCGAGCCGCTGCAAATCGTCCTGCCGCAGGCGTACGACGATTGGCCGCGCACCTTCATGACGGTTGTCGGCGAAGAGGGCGAGACGACCGTAGCCCCCACGGTCGCCGTGCTGACGCAGGACGACCCCTGGTCCGAGTACAAGCTGACCTACCTGGCGAACCTCGCGGCATCCGCCGAGTTCCCGGGCGGTGTCGCCCCCGCCACGATCGGTTCGGTCCTGGTTCCGCCCGACTCATCCTTCCTGGTTCTCGAGCCCCAGGAAATTGCCGCTGCCTACGCAGACGTCCTGAACAACGGCGACAACAGCACTTTCGCCTCGCTGTTTGAGGAAGACGGCGACCAGTTCCGCGTGAAGGTAGCCGAAGATCGCCGCACGCGTCTCGAGCAGTTCAACCAGACGGGTGCTCAAACGGGGAGCCTCACCTTCTCGTCCGCCGCTGGCGCGTATCCTGCCGTCGGCCTGGCCACTCTCGAATCGGGTGCGATCGTCGCGGTGAGCCTCACCGAGACCGACACCGTCAAGCCGACCAATAGCGACGCGGTCATCAAGCTCGACGGCAACCCCACGGTCGAGGCGCTCGCGGGCACGGCGAGTTCGGCCTCGGGTTTCCAGACCATTTTCTCCGACCAGCTTTTCTTCTACGTACCGAACCAGGCGGACGGCGGACAGATCCGTCTGCTCGGCTACGCCTCGAACATCCTCAGCGCGGGAGTCATCCAATGAGTCAAAACGCTAATCCAGGTGCCATCCTCCGTGGCGCCGTCGACCTGTCTTCGCTGCGCAACCGTCCTCAGCCGCCTGCCCCTGGCACGGCCCCGGCGCCCGCTGATGCACCGGCCGCGGCAGGCGCAGTCGGCCTTGTCCGGGACGCGACGGACGAGACGTTCGGCGAAATCCTCGAGCTGTCCCGCACAGTGCCGGTCGTCATCGACCTGTGGGCCGAGTGGTGCGGACCGTGCAAGCAGCTGAGCCCGATCCTCGAGTCCGTCATCGGCGAGCTCGCCGGCCGTCTCGTGCTGGTCAAGGTGGACGTGGACGCGAACCCCCAGCTGGCGCAGGCCTTCCGTGCGCAGTCCATCCCGATGGTCGTGGCACTCGTCGCTGGGCAGCCCGTGCCGTTGTTCACGGGCGCGGTTCCCGAGCAGCAGGTTCGCGAGGTCTTCGCTCAGCTTCTGCAGCTCGCGGCGCAGAACGGGGTTACGGGAACGCTCACGATCGACGAAGCGGATGTCCCCGAACCCCACGAGGAGCCGACGGAGCCGCCGCTTCCGCCGCTGCACGCACCGGCGTTTGCCGCCATCGAGGAGGGCGACTACGACGCTGCGATCGCGGCATACGAGCAGGCGCTCGTCGAGAACCCGAAGGACGAGGACGCTCGCGCCGGGCTCGGGCAGGTTCGCCTGCTCAGCCGGGTCACGGGCCTCGAGCTCGAAGCGGCGCGCGCTGCCGCGGCCGCCGCGCCCACCGATGTCGCGGCCCAGTTCGCGGTCGCCGACCTCGACATCGCCGGGGGACACGTCGACGACGCCTTCGGTCGCCTCCTCGAGCTGTTCGCCGCGTTGCCCGACGACGAGCGCGCGCCCGTCCGGGAGCGCCTGCTCGAGCTCTTCGGCTTGATCGGCGACCCCGACCCCCGCGTCATCCGCGCGCGCAGTCGTCTGGCATCGCTCCTCTTCTAGGCGCACGGCTGCGTTTCGACTCGCTGCGCTCGCTCAACGAGCGGCGTGTGCTCGTTGAGCGAGCGCAGCGACGCGTCGATACGCCCGTCTCAGCGTGAGTGGTGCAGCCAGACGACGCCGAGGGGCGGCAGCGTGACCTGCGCACGCGCCACGCCTTCGCCGGTCGCCGAGGCGTTGACCGCTCCGAAGTTGCCCACCCCGGACCCGCCGTACTCGACGGCGTCCGAGTTGAGGATCTCTGTCCAGACCCCGGCCTCGGGTAGCTCGATGTCGTAGTCGTGCACGGGCACGCCCGAGAAGTTGCAGAGCACGGCCACGGTGTTGCCGTGCCAGTCCGCACGCGAGAATGCCACGACGTTCGGGTTGTGATGAGCCCCGAACAACCGCCGGAACGCCTCGCCGTCATGATCGCGCGCCCAGAGCGGAGCGTGCTTTCGATACGTTTCGTTGAGCACCGACACGTAGGCCTGAAGCTGCGCGTGCAACGGCTGGTCGAGAATCCACCAGTCGAGCGAACGTCCCTCGGACCATTCGGAGATCTGCCCGAACTCCTGCCCCATGAATAGCAGTTGCTTACCCGGATGTCCCCACTGGAATCCGAGGAACGCCCGAGCATTCGCGAGCTTCTGCCAGTGGTCACCAGGCATCCGTGACACGAGCGTGCCCTTGCCATGGACAACTTCGTCGTGGCTGATCGGCAGCACGAAGTTCTCACTGAACGCGTAGACGAAGGTGAAGGTGATCTCGCCCTCGTGGTGCTCGCGGTACATGGGATCGCGCCCGAAGTACTGGAGCGTGTCGTTCATCCAGCCCATGTTCCACTTGAGCCCGAACCCGAGGCCACCCTGGTCGGTCGGGGCCGTTACGCCGGGGTAGCTCGTCGACTCCTCGGCGATCATCGCGATCCCCGGGTAGCGCTTGTACGCCGTCGCGTTGACCTCTTGCAGGAACCCGATGGCTTCGAGGTTCTCTCGTCCGCCGTGGATGTTGGGGGTCCACTCACCCTCGTTGCGCGAGTAGTCGAGGTAGAGCATCGAGGCGACCGCATCGACGCGCAGCCCATCGACGTGGAACTCTTCGAACCAGTACAGGGCGTTCGCGACCAGGAAGTTGCGAACCTCGCGGCGTCCGTAATCGAAGATGTACGTGCCCCAGTCCTTGTGCTCGCCGCGGTGGGGGTCGGGGTGCTCGTAAAGGGGGCGCCCGTCGAACCGGGCGAGGGCGAACTCGTCCTTCGGGAAGTGGCCCGGCACCCAGTCCATGATCACTCCGATGCCGGCCTGGTGCAGTCGGTCGATCAGGTATCGCAGGTCATCGGGCGTGCCGAACCGGCTGGTCGGCGCGTAGTACCCGGTGACCTGATACCCCCAGGATCCGCCGAACGGGTGCTCGGCGAGCGGCAGGAACTCGACATGAGTGAAGCCGAGGGAGGTGACATGCCCGATGATCTCGTCGACCGCGGTGCGGTAGGTGAGACCCGGACGCCATGATCCGAGGTGGATCTCGTAGACCGACATGGGCTGGTCGACGGGCGTCGTGCGGGCGCGTCGCTGCATCCACGCGTCGTCCTGCCAGAGGTGGCGGGCCTTCGTCACGACGGACGCGGTCGCGGGCGGGACCTCGGCCCAGCGCGCCATCGGGTCTGCCTTGACGATCCAGCGTCCGTCGCTCGTGAGGAGCTCGTATTTGTAGGCCGAGCCTTCACCGACACCAGGAGCGAACAGCTCCCACACGCCCGACCCGCCCATGGAGCGCATCGGATGGCTCTGGCCGTCCCAGCCGTTGAAGTCACCGACGACGCGTACCGCCTGTGCGTTCGGGGCCCAGACGGCGAAGGAGGTGCCCGACACACCCTGGTGGTCACGCAGGTGAGATCCGAGCACACGCCAGAGCTCTTCGTGCCGGCCCTCGGCGATCAGGTGGAGGTCGAGGTCGCCGACGGTCGGGGTGAAGCGATAGGGGTCGTCGGCGGTCCACGTCGGCGCAGACGCGTAGGTCGCCTCGATGAGATAGGGAACCGGGGCTCCCTGATGGGTACCTTCCCAGATCCCACTGCGGACGTGCTCGAGCGCTGTTCGTTCACTACCGTTCGTGATGGCGGTCACGGTCTCGGCGAGGGGACGACGAACGCGAATCGTGGTGATCGCGCGGCCCGAGGCATCCTGACCCGCGTGATGACCGAGCACGCTGTGGGGCGAGTAGTGGGATCCCGTGGCAACAAGATCTAGATCGTTCTGAGATACGACAGTCATCGCGGGCTCCTCACCTTCAGAATGTGTACCGGCTCGGCGAAGGCATCGAGGCGGACATAGTTGCGGTCGGTCCAGGTCCAGACGGCACCGGTGACAAGGTCTTCGACCTCGAAGGGCGCCCCGGGCTCGACGCCCCAGAGGGTCGTGTCGAGATAGACCGTCGTCTCGCGGGCGGAATGGGGATCCACGTTCGCGACGACGATGATGGTGTCTGCCTGCCCGGTCGGCGAGAGGGCAGCGTCGAGGTGCTTCGAGTAGACCAGGATCGCCTCGTCGTCGCTCCAATGGGTGCGGAGGTTGCGCAGCTGCTGCAGCGCAGGATGCTCGTTGCGCACGCGGTTGAGCATCCGCAGATACGGCGCGAGAGAGTCACCGGATGCCTCGGCACCGGCCCAGTCGCGCGTCTTGTACTCGTACTTCTCGTTGTCGAGGTTCTCTTCCGACCCCGGTCGGGCCACACTCTCGTAGAGCTCGTACCCGGCGTAGACGCCGTATGTGGGCGCAGCCGTCGCGGCGATCGCGGCACGGGTCTTGTAGCCGGCCCTGCCGCCGTACTGCAAGTATTCGGTCAGGATGTCGGGGGTGTTGACGAACAGGTTCGGACGCAAGAAGTCGGCCGTCTCGGTCGCCAGCCCGGTCAGGAACTCCTCGAGCTCTTCCTTGGTGTTGCGCCAGGTGAAGTACGTGTAGCTCTGCTGGAATCCCGCCATCGCGAGACCCTGCATGATCGCCGGGCGCGCGAACGCCTCGGCAAGGAACACAACCCCGGGATGCTCCGCGTTCACGGTGCGGATCAGCCACTCCCAGAACTTCAACGGCTTGGTGTGGGGATTGTCGACGCGGAAGATCTCGACGCCTTGAGCGATCCAGTGCCGGATGACCCGCAGGGCCTCCGAGCGGATGCCCTCGTAGTCGTTGTCGAAGTTGATCGGATAGATGTCCTGATACTTCTTCGGAGGGTTCTCGGCGTAGGCGATCGACCCGTCGGGCAGTGTCGTGAACCACTCCGGGTGCTCGGTCACCCAGGGATGATCGGGTGAGGCCTGGAGGGCGAAGTCGAGTGCGACGTCGATCCCCTCGGCGCGTGCAGCCTTCACGAACGCGCGGAAGTCGGCGAGAGTGCCGAGATCGGGGTGGACGGTGTCGTGCCCGCCCGCGGCGCCGCCGATCGCCCAGGGCGACCCGGGGTCGCCCGGCTCGGTGACGAGCGAATTGTTGCGTCCCTTCCGGTGCGTCTCGCCGATCGGGTGGATCGGGGGCAGGTACAGCACGTCGAAGCCCATCGCTGCGACCTCCGGCAGGCGCTTCATCGCGGTGCGGAAGGTGCCGCTCTTGACGCGCCCGTCCTTGAGCCGCTTGGCGCCTTCCGAGCGCGGGAAGAACTCGTACCAGGCGCCGACGCCCGCCCGGCGACGTTCGACGAGCAGTTCTCGTGTCGCGCCGACGGTCACGAGCGAGGCGAGCGGGCGGGCCGCGAAGGACACGGCGATCGAGGCATCCTGAACGATTCCCAGCGCGTCCTCATCCGCGACCTCGGGGTCGAGCAGACGGGCAGCGGATGTCTGGAGCAGACGGCGCTCCGCGGCTGGCCGGGTACGTTCGCGTCCCGCACGTTCGAACAGATCGGACCCGATCCGGCGCATCAGGGGCGCATCGACACCCGCGGCGATCTTCAGGCTCGCGGCGTGCCGCCAGGTTGCGTACTCATCCGCGAACGCCTCGTACTGGAAGGTCCACACGCCCTCTTCGAGGGGGGCGACGAGCACCTGCCAGCGGTCGAATCCGTCCTCGAGAGCGGTGAGTCGGTGCAGCGATTCGTCGCCGCTGGGGGAGAAGAGGCGCAGGTGCACGCCGATGCGGTCGTGCCCCTCACGGAACGCGGTCACGATGAACGGTACGACCTCGGTCGCGTAGGCCTTCGGCCGATACTGATCGCCCGGCACGGAGGGTCGCGGCTGGAACATCGGGATGCGGCCGGAAGCCGTGATGTGCTCATCGGGCCACGCGCTGGCGGGGCGGACGGGGAGAGCGGCGGCACTGCGCCACGCTCGGGGGACAGCATTCACTGAAGGGGCAGCCACACCCCGAACCTACCTTGCATGCCGAGGTGAGGATACGCCTTGCGCGGTCCGTCGAAGGGTGTTATTCGGCGCGGAAGAGCCGCATCGATGTGCCCGGCAGCGGCACGATGTCGCCGGGTGCGAAGGTCTGCTCGGTGTCGCTCGGGCGCTCATCGATCGAAGACCACAATTCGACGTAACGGGTGACGCCCTCGATATCCGGCAGCGTGACGTCGATGGGGGACTCGTTACCGTGCACCATGAGCAGGATCCGGTTGAAGGCCTCGTGTTCTGGGGTGGACGCCGCGACGTATTGGATCGTCCTGTGCGCCGGATTCGTCCACCGATCGATGGACATCATCGCACCGCTCTCGTCGAACCAGTCCATGACGGATGCCGACGGAGTCGGCCGATCCTGAACCGCGAACCGGCTCGGCCGGAGGGCGGGGTTCTCACCGCGCAGGGCGATCAGCCGGCGGACGTGCTCCTGAAGATCCGTCTGCCAGCCGGCGTGTTCCCACGACAACCAGGTGAGGGCCGAGTCGTGGCAGTACGCGTTGTTGTTGCCGCGCTGCGTCCGGCCGAATTCATCCCCGGCCGTGAGCATCGGGATGCCCGACGAGAGCAGGAGCGTGCCGAGCAGATTCCGCATGGCCTTACGACGCGTGGCGAGGATGTGCGGATCGTCGGTCGGGCCTTCTGCGCCGTGGTTGAACGAGCGATTGGTGTCGGCCCCGTCGCGGTTCTGTTCGCCGTTGGCGAGGTTGTGCTTGACGTCGTATGAGACGAGATCGCGCAGGGTGAATCCGTCGTGGGCGGTGACGAAGTTGACGCTCGCGAGCGGCCCACGCTCGTGCGAGAACGTGTTGGACGAACCGGCGAGGCGTGTTGCGAAACCGCCGATCCCGACCGGGGCCGTCGAGGCGCGTCGGGCGTAATCGACGTCCGAGAGCCAGAAATTACGGACGCGGTCGCGATAGCGGTCGTTCCACTCGCTCCAGCCGGTGCCGAAGTTTCCGGTCTGCCAGCCGCCCATACCGACGTCCCACGGTTCGGCGATCATCTTGACCTCGGCGAGTGCCGGGTCGTCCAGGATCGTCTGCAGCAAGGGATGATCGGGCGTGAAGTGGTGCTGCGCGTCACGACCGAGGGTCGCGGCGAGGTCGAAACGGAACCCGTCGATGTGCAGGTCGTTCGCCCAGTAGCGGAGCGAATCGAGGATGAGTCGGGCCGAGGCATCCGTCGCCGTGTTCACCGCGTTGCCGCAGCCCGTCTCGTCGACGTAGGTGCCGTCGTCGAGTTGGCGATAGTACGAAAGGTTGTCGATGCCGCGGAAGCTCGAGCGCGGACCACCGACACCTTCTTCGGCGGTGTGGTTGTAGACGACGTCGAGGATGACCTCGAGTCCGGCCTCGTGCAGCAGGCGCACCATGCCCTTGAACTCGCGCAGGATCGCCTCGGGCCCCTCGCGACGGCTGGTCTCGGTGGCGTAGGCGGCATGCGGGGTGAAGAAGTTGAGGGTGTTGTAGCCCCAGTAGTTGCTGAGCCCCAGCTGGTGCAGCCGCGGTTCGCTCGCGAATGCGTGGACCGGCAGCAACTCGACGCTCGTGACGCCGAGCCCCACGAGATAGTCGATCATCGCCGGGTTGGCGAGCCCGGCGTAGGTTCCGTGCAGTGCTGGCGGGATCGCGGGATGGCGCTTGGTCAGACCCTTGAGGTGTCCCTCGTAGATGACGGTCCGATCGAGGGGTACGCGGGGTTTCTGGACTCCACCCCAGTCGAAGGAACCGTCGAGCGCGACCGAGCGCCAGTCGCTGAACCCGCCGGACACGAGTCCGCGGGCGTAGGGATCGAGCAGAAGGGTGCGGGGGTTGAAGGTGTTGCCGGGACCTGCGGGACCGCTCACCCGGATGGCATAGCGGGTGCCGGGCCGGAGCAACGGCGTCGTGACCTCCCACACCGACCCGCCGACGAGCCGCAGGGGGAGGGTCTCGACGATCCAGTCGAGGTCTGTGTCGTCGAAGACGACGAGGTCGATGCCATCGGCGTGGCCCGACCACACACGCAGGCAACCGCCCTCGTGCGTATACGTGACGCCGAGGTCGTCCAGCGCGGTCGAGAGGAGTGCAGGGCGCGCGTCGGTCGTCGGTGTCGGGATGACCATGGGGATAACACTAATGAGCACGTGAGTCCGGCGCGTTACGCGGGGCGATGGCTGGAAGGATGCCACGTGTCGGGCGGGTCGCTTCGACAAGCTCAGCGACCGTCTCGCGTCGGCCCCTGAGCCTGCCGAAGGGTCCGACCGTATGTGAGAGTTGTGGGGTGAACGCCCCCCTCGACCGCGCCTACCTGGATCATGCGGCCACCACCCCGCTGCGGGCCGAGGCGCGTGCGGCGTGGATCGAAGCATCCGAGATCGTCGGCAACGCGTCGTCCATCCATGGCGCCGGTCAAGATGCGCGGCGACTGCTCGAAGACGCCCGCGATCGGCTGGCGTCGGCGCTGGGCTGCGAACCGATCGAGGTCGTGTTCACATCGGGTGGCACCGAATCGATCAACCTGGCCATCGTTGGCCTGCTGAGGGCGCGGCGCGCGGCGACCGGGCGGAATCTGGTCGTGGCGCCCGAGGGTGAGCACCACGCGACGCTCGACACCGTCCGCTGGCTCGAGTCGAGCGGCCAGGCGGAGGCCCGATGGGTGCCGGTCGACAGGGATGCCCGGGTGGACCTGGACGCGTGGCGCGCGGCACTTGCGGAGGATCGCGCCGCTGTGGCCACCCTCCTCGGCGCCAATAACGAGGTCGGCTCGCTACAGCCCGTGGCCCAGGCATCCGCCGCAGCCGCGGACGCCGACGTTCCGCTGCACGTCGACGCGGTCGGCACCTTCGGACACGTGCCGCTGTCGTTCCGCGAACTGCGTGCGGATGCGCGCGGCGGTGCTGGACTCGTTGCGCTGAGTGTTTCGGCGCACAAGGTCGGCGGGCCGGTCGGGGTCGGAGCCCTCGTCGTGTCGCGCCACGTCACTCTCGAGGCCTTGCTGCACGGCGGCGGGCAGCAGCGGGGTCTTCGCGCGGGGACGCAGGATGTCGCGGGCGCAGTGGCCTTTTCGGTCGCCGCCGAGCTCGCCGTGGCCGAGCTCGCGGCTGAGGCGACGCGTGTTTCCGCCCTGCGCGCCGCGCTCGAGAACCGTCTGCGCTCGACGATTCCCGACATCGTGGTCTCAGCGGCCGACGTGGATCGCCTGCCCGGGCATCTGCATGTGGTTCTGCCCGGAGCGCAGGGCGACTCGTTGCTCTTGTTGCTCGATGCGGCGGGTGTCGCCGTGTCGACGGGTTCGGCGTGCCAAGCGGGTGTGCCCGAACCATCCCATGTGCTTCTCGCGATGGGCGTCGCGCCGGAGGTTGCCGCCGGGGCGCTGCGCCTCACGCTCGGGCGGACGTCGACACGGGCGGACGTGGAGGCGCTTCTCGGCGCCCTTCCCGCGGCCTACGACCGCGCCCGGCGCGCGGGGCTGTCGTCCCGCACCCCGCGCGCCTGATCGGGGCACTGCGGCCCGACCGGACCGCTCGCCTGGCAGTAGATGTGGTTTCGGGTGCCTTTTGGCCCCAACAAGTGCCAGGGGAGCGGTTCGACGAGCGGGCCCGGACCGCGTGCGGCGAGCCCCGCGTAGAATCGACGGATGCGTGTTTTGGCGGCGATGAGCGGCGGGGTGGACTCCGCGGTGGCTACGGCGCGCGCGGTCGACGCGGGTCACGACGTCACCGGGGTGCACCTCGCGTTGTCCCGGGCCGGCGGGACGCTACGTGCGGGCAGCCGCGGATGCTGCACGATCGAGGACGCGATGGATGCCCGTCGCGCTGCGGATCGCCTCGGCATCCCGTTCTATGTGTGGGACTTCTCGGAGCGCTTCCGCGACGACGTCATCGAAGACTTCGTCAACGAGTACGCCGCGGGACGCACGCCCAACCCGTGCATGCGCTGCAACGAGCGGATCAAGTTCGCGGCTGTGCTCGAAAAGGCTCTCGACCTGGGTTTCGACGCCGTCGTCACCGGGCACTACGCGATCGTTCGGCCCGGAGCATCCGGCGAACTCGAGCTGCACCGCGCGAGCGACGCCGCGAAGGACCAGTCATACGTACTGGGTGTTCTGACGGCCGAGCAGTTGCCGCACACGCTCTTCCCGCTCGGCGAGACGCCTTCGAAGGCGCTCGTGCGGGCCGAAGCCGAGGCGCGCGGACTCACCGTCGCGCAGAAGCCCGACAGTCACGACATCTGCTTCATTCCCGACGGTGACACGCGCGGCTGGCTGGCCGATCGCGTCGGTACGGCACCCGGCGACATCGTCGATGCATCCGGTGCCGTCGTCGGCGCGCACGAGGGCGCCCACGCGTTCACGGTCGGGCAGCGCCGCGGGCTTTCGCTCGGGGTTCCGGCGGCGGATGGCAAGCCGCGCTTCGTGCTCGAGGTGCGTCCCGTGTCGAACACGGTCGTCGTCGGGCCACGCGAGGCGCTCGCGATTGGCGAGATTTCGGGCGACCGTTTTACCTGGGCGGGTTCCGCTGCTCTATCTGTCGGGTCGGACCTGGCGTGCCATGTTCAGATCCGTGCTCATGCGGATCCCGTGCCCGCGACGCTGAGTTTCGTGGCGGGTTCAGACGGGGATGGTGACCGGATGCCGCGGCTCGTCGTGCGTCCGGACGTTCCTCTCGATGGCGTCGCGCCTGGCCAGACCGCGGTGCTGTACGCCGGCACGCGCGTGCTCGGACAGTTCACGATCGACCGTACGGTCTCCGCGGTGCCCGCGGGCGTTTGACCCGCTTCAGCTGAGCCTTCTCGCATCTGAGCCTTCCCGGATCCGCTCCCTCTCGCATCCGAGCCGTCGAGCGCCCCTTCGTCGTCCTCGAACGGTCGCGTCCGTTCGCGGACCGGTGGTGGGGGAGCGTCAAGCGGGGCTGGCAAGCCCGCACTGAACGCGAGGACGGATGTCGGGGGTCGAACCTAAACTGAACCGGTGGCAGCTGAAGCACCGGTGGATTCCGAAGCATCCGAACTTCCCGACCTGACTCTCGAGCAGGCGCGCGATGAGACCCGGACGCTGGCCGAGCAGATTCTCGGAGCGCGGGATGCCTATTACGGACGCGACGCCGAGCTCGTCGATGACGCGACCTATGACAGCTGGATGCATCGGCTCGAGGCGATCGAGCGGCTCTATCCCGAGTTGCAAGGCCAGGACTCGCCGACGCTGACGGTCGGTGCCGCTCAGGGGACGCAGTTCGCGCCGGTCGAACACGCCGAGCGGATGCTGAGCCTCGATAACGTCTTCTCGCTTGATGAGTTGCGGGAGTGGTGCGCGAAGGCCCAGGCGGGCGCGGGCCGAGCCGTGCGGTGGTTGACCGAGCTGAAGATCGACGGCCTCGCCATCAGCCTGCGCTACGAGAACGGCGTGTTGACGTCGGCCGCGACTCGCGGGGATGGACGGATCGGTGAGGACGTCACGTTCAACGCGGTGCGCGTGAATGGGATCCCGAAACGGCTTGCGGGCACGGGGCATCCGCCGATCGTCGAGGTCCGCGGGGAGGTTTTCATCCCCGTCGCCGCCTTCGCGGCACTCAACGAGCTACAGGCGAACATGCGGGATCGTGCGATCGAAGAGACCCGCGCACGCTCTCGCGCATTCGACGAGGAAAAGGCACGGACCAGCGCGGAGCGTCGTTTCCCCGCGTTCGCGAATCCGCGGAACGCCGCGAGCGGTGGTCTACGCCAGCAACTCGACAAGAAGGACGGGCTCGAGCTCGAAGCCGGGCAGGCGCGCCTCGACTCGCTCCGCCTTTTCGTGCACGGCATCGGAGCGTGGGAGGGCCCGCCCGTCGACTCGCAGAGCGAAATCTACGCTCTGCTCAAGGAGTGGGGGCTTCCGACGAGCCCGTATTTCCAGACGACGGACTCTATCGACGGTGTCACGGCGTTCGTCGAGCACTACGGCGAGCACCGCCACGATGTCGAGCACGAGATCGACGGAATCGTGGTCAAGGTCGACGAGCTCGTGCTGCACGATGAGCTGGGCGCCACGAGCCGCGCGCCGCGCTGGGCGATCGCGTACAAGTACCCGCCCGAGCAGGTCAACACGAAACTGCTCGACATCGTGGTCTCCGTGGGACGGACCGGAAGGGCCACGCCGTTCGCGGTCATGGCACCGGCGCGCGTGGCGGGCTCAGTCGTGCGCCAAGCGACCCTCCACAATCAGGATGTCGTCCGTGCCAAGGGCGTCCTCATCGGCGACACCGTGGTGTTGCGCAAAGCGGGAGATGTGATCCCCGAGGTGCTCGGGCCCGTCGTGGAGTTGCGCGACGGCACCGAACGCGAGTTCGTGATGCCGAGGGACTGCCCCGAGTGCGGCACGCCCCTCGCCCCCGCGAAAGAGGGCGACATCGACCTGCGGTGCCCGAACACGCGCGCGTGCCCCGCCCAGGTGCGAGGACGTGTGGAGCACATCGGATCCCGCGGCGGCCTCGACATTGAGGCGCTCGGCGAGGTGACGGCAGCGGCTCTGACGCAACCGTCTTCGCCGACCACTCCGCCGCTCGAGACCGAGGCCGGGTTGTTTGAGCTGACCCTCGAGCAGCTCGTCCCCATCGAGGTCGTCGTTCGCGATTCCGAAACGGGTGAGCCTCGTGTCGACGACAAGACGGGGGAGAGGGTCCGCCGCGCGCCGTTCCGTCGCAATCCGTCGTCCGCCGAGAAGAAGCAGGGACTGACCGGGCCTCAGCCATCCGCTCAGGCGATCACGCTCCTCGAGGAGTTGCAGAAGGCGAAGACGAAGGACCTGTGGCGGTTCTTGGTCGCGCTCAACATCCGCCACGTCGGTCCGGTCGCGGCGCGCTCTCTGGCGCAGTGGTTCGGCTCCGTTGACGAGATCCGCAAGGCGTCGCGAGAAGATCTGGCCGCCGTCGAGGGCGTCGGAGGCGTCATCGCGGACGCTCTGATCGACTGGTTCGAGATCGACTGGCACAGCGAGATCGTCGAGCGGTGGACCGCTTCGGGCGCTCAGCTCGCGACTCCTGGACACCCGGGCCCGGGTGCCGCGGTCGTCGAGGGCGGTGTGCTCGAGGGGATCACCGTCGTCGCGACCGGGTCTCTCGAGGGTTACACCCGCGAAGGTGCGCAGGAGGCGATCATTGCTGCGGGAGGAAAGTCCGCGTCGAGCGTCTCGAAGAAGACGGACTTCGTCGCAGCCGGGCCGGGTGCGGGTTCGAAGCTCGGCAAGGCCGAAGAGCTCGGGGTTCGGATCATCGATGCCGAACAGTTCCGGCTGCTCGTCACGCAGGGGCCGGCAGCGCTCGACGCGCTCGACCCCGACGCGGGCTGAGTGTCGTAGGTATGTTCTACTCTCATCGAAACGAGAGGGGAACAACATGTCATCCAATTCCGACCTGGAGATCCAGGCATGGCTCGACCAAGAAGACGAGCACACGGCGCAGATTATTCGTGCCCATGGCGTCTACTTGCAGTATGTCGGCGGCGACGACACGCATTGCGAAGCATCTTTCGCCTACACGGTGGGATTATTCGGTGTCGGCCATCCGGAGTTGCTGATCGTCGGAGTGGGGCCGAACACGGCATCGGGCGTGCTGAACGAAGTGTCGGCGATGATCAGAGGCGGTCGCAACATCGTCGTGGGCGAGATGCTGTCATTCGCGGATTGGCCACATCGGGTCGTGGCCGAGGTCGTGCCGAATCCGGGTGAGATCGCGTTCGCGGCCAACCGCTTCTATCAGCGTCCCGCGGAAGCATCGGTGCCTCTTCTGCAACTCACCTACGACGACAAGAACGGGCGATTCCCCTGGGAAGACGGCTACGCGAACGCGCCATGGGTGCAGCCGCGCCCGGGGGAGCTGCGCGCCTGAGCGCTCACAGATCGCGCTAGCGCCCGGTCGTGAGCTGGAGGAGCGACTCACGCACCTGTCGGCGCAGAACCTTGCCGATCAAGGACTTGGGTAGCTCGTCGACGACGAAGATTCGGCGGGGAACCTTGTAGGGCGTCAGGATGCCGCGGGCAAATTCGCGCACGGACTCCTCGTCCAGGGTCACCCCGGCGACGGGGACGATGGCGGCGACGACCTCTTCGCCGGAGTGCTCGCTGGGTAGCCCGACAACGGCCGCATCCTCGACCTGGGGATGCTGTCGCAGAGCGATCTCGACCTCGGTCGGGGCGACGTTGAACCCACCCGTGATGATGAGCTCCTTGATGCGATCGACGATCCGGACAAATCCCGCTTCGTCGATCGTGACGATGTCGCCGGTGCGGAACCATCCGTCGACGAACACCTTGTCGGTCTCTTCGGGCTTGCCGTAGTAGCCGCCGAAGACCTGGGGTCCGCGGACGAGCAGTTCGCCGCGCTCACCGGCGGGAACATCGCGAGTCGGCTCATCGGGGTCGACGACCCGGCACTCCGTACCGGGGAGCGGCAGGCCGACGGTTCCCGGTACTCGGTTGTCGGCGACGGGGTTCGCCATCAGAACGGGGGAGCACTCGCTCAGACCGTAACCCTCGACGAGGTATCCGCCCGAGGCGGCCTCGAACGGCACGACGAGGTCGTGGGGGAGCGCCATCGCGCCCGAGATCGCGACCTCGGTTCCGGCGAGCGAGACTCCTTGCTCGATGGCGGCTTTCAGCAGGCGATCGGCGATAGGCGGCACGAGGGGGAGGAACGTCGCGGGGTGCTTCTTCGTCACCGCGAGCACCATCTCGGGATCGAAGCGCGGGAAGAGCACGAGTCGCGCGCCCATCGACATCGCGAAGGTCAGGCACAGGGTCAGGCCGTATGCGTGGAACATCGGAAGGACGGCGTACACGACGCATCCTTCGCCGCGCCGGATCGACGGGACCCATGCGCGCGACTGGGCGGCGTTGGAAATCAGGTTTCGGTGAGTGAGCGAGGCACCCTTCGGGGTTCCCGTGGTGCCGCTCGTGTATTGGATGATCGCGAGATCATCGGTCTCGGGCTTCGGAACCGTCGAGGACAGCGGGTCGCTTCCGGCCACGGTCTCCCAAGGGACCGTGCCGCTGACCCGCGTCGTCAGCGCCGCTCGAGCTTCGCGGGCTTTGGCGACCGGAAGCCTCAGCGCGAGCCGCGTGCGCGCCGGCATGGCTCGCGTGACGTCGACGGAGACGATCGTCTGCAGCGCGAGATCGGCGGGGAACTGCTGCACGGTCTGCACGACTTTGTTCCACACGATCGCGTGCACCGCGCCGTGATCTTCGAACTGTTTGCGCAACTCGCGCGGGGTGTAGAGCGGGTTGTGCTCGACGACGACGGCGCCGAGGCGCAGGACGGCATAGAAGGCGACGATGTGCTGCGGACAGTTCGGCAGCACCATCGCGACGGGATCGCCGCGCTTCACACCCTGGGCACGCAAGCCTGCGGCGGCGCGTTCGATCTGCTGTTGCAGGTCGCGGTACGACGTGGTGCGGCCGAAGAACTGCAGGGCGGGAGCATCCGGATAGTCCCGGGCGGATGCTTCGACGATGTCGACGAGCGACCCGGTCACTGGTTCGAGTTCGGCCGGGACTCCGTCGGCATAGCTCTGGATCCACGGCCTCGGCGGCTCATACGTCGTCGTCATTTCGCCAGCCTATTGCGGGGGGCAGCGGGCGGGCGACAGGGCGGACGCGCGCGCGGGGCAGCGCCAAGCCCGACGCCTAGAATGGGGCAGTGTCTGAAATCACCCCCGAACTCGTGCGCCATCTGGGCGTGCTCGCCCGGATCCAGCTGACCGACGAGGAGGTGGACCGCCTCACCGGAGAGCTCGACGTCATCGTCGACAACATCGCGAAGGTGTCGCAGGTCGCCACCCCCGACGTCCCCGCGACGAGCCACCCCGTGCCCCTCCGGAATGTCTTCCGTCCCGACGTCGTCAGCGAGACGCTGACCCTCGAGCAGGCGCTCCAGAATGCCCCGGATGCTGCAGACGGACGTTTCCGCGTGACCGCGATCATGGGGGAGGAACAGTGAGCGACCTCACGCGCCTGAGCGCGGCTGCCCTCTCCGAAAAGCTTGCGCGGGGCGAGGTCTCGAGCGTCGAGGCCACGCGCGCGCACCTGGACCGCATCGCCGCCGTCGACGGCGACGTGCACGCGTTCCTGCACGTCAGCGACCACGCTCTCGACGTCGCGGCGGACATCGATCGCCGCCGCGCCGCCGGTGACGACCTCGGCCCTCTCGCCGGCGTCCCCCTCGCGATCAAGGACGTGCTGGTCACGACCGACATGCCCTCGACCAGCGGCTCGCGCATCCTCGAGGGGTACATGTCGCCCTTCGACGCAACCGTCGTCGCACGCTCGCGCGCCGCGGGACTCGTGCCGCTCGGCAAGACCAACATGGACGAATTCGCCATGGGCTCGTCGACCGAGCACTCGGCGTACGGCCCGACGCACAACCCGTGGGATCTCGACCGCGTTCCGGGCGGCTCGGGTGGCGGTTCCGCCGCGGCAGTCGCCGCCTTCGAGGCGCCCCTCGCGCTCGGCTCGGACACGGGTGGGTCGATCCGCCAGCCCGCGCACCTGACCGGCACCGTCGGCATGAAGCCGACCTACGGTGGCGTGAGTCGCTACGGCGCCATCGCCCTCGCCTCGAGCCTCGACCAGGTCGGTCCCGTGACGCGCTCGGTGCTCGACGCTGGCCTGCTTCATGACGTCATCGGCGGGCATGACCACCGCGACTCCACGTCGCTGACCGATGTCTGGCCCTCGTTCGCCGAGGCCGCCCGCGACGGCGCCCGCGGCGATGTGCTCAAGGGGCTGCGCGTCGGCGTGGTCCGTGAGCTTCCCGACAGCGGCTTCCAGACCGGCGTCTCCGCATCTTTCCGTGCATCCCTCGCGCTCCTCGAGGCGAACGGCGCCGAGATCGTCGAGATCAGCGCCCCCCACTTCGAGTACGGCGTGGCCGCGTACTACCTGATCCTGCCGGCCGAGGCTTCCAGTAACCTGGCCAAGTTCGACTCGGTACGTTTCGGTATGCGGGTCACCCCCAACGCCAACGCGACGGTCGAGGATGTCATGGCCGCGACGCGCGAGGCGGGCTTCGGCGATGAGGTCAAGCGCCGCATCATCCTCGGCACCTACGCCCTGTCGGCTGGCTACTACGACGCCTACTACGGGTCGGCTCAGAAGGTACGGACGCTGATTCAGCGAGACTTCGACGCCGCGTTCGGTGCCGTCGACGTGATTGCGACGCCGTCCGCTCCGACGACAGCGTTCCGCCTCGGCGAACGGGTCGACGACCCGCTGCAGATGTACCTCAATGACGTCACGACGATCCCGGCGAACCTGGCCGGTGTGCCCGGCATCTCGATCCCGTCGGGTCTGGCCGAAGAGGATGGCCTGCCCGTGGGCATCCAGTTCCTCGCGCCCGTCCGCGAGGATGCTCGTCTCTACCGCGTCGGCGCGGCGCTCGAAACACTGCTCGAGGATGCCTGGGGCGGACCGCTGCTAGACCGAGCCCCGGCGCTCACCACCCGAGGAGGGGTTTCCTGATGGCCAAGGCCCCGCTGATGGACTTCGACAAGGCGCTCGAACTGTTCGAGCCCGTCATGGGATTCGAAGTGCATGTGGAACTGAACACCGTCACGAAGATGTTCTCGGGTGCTCCCAACCCGGCGCACGGTGCGCACGACGCCGCCGCACCGAACACGCTCACCGCAACTGTCGATCTCGGGCTGCCCGGCTCGCTACCGGTCGTCAATGAGCTGGCCGTGCGCTATTCGATCAGCCTGGGCCTCGCCCTCGGCTGCGAGATCGCGCCGTCCAGCCGCTTCGCGCGGAAGAACTATTTCTACCCTGACCTGGGTAAGAACTACCAGATATCGCAGTACGACGAGCCGATTGCGTTCGAAGGCAGTGTGACGGTCGAACTCGCCGATGGCACTGAGGTCGTGGTGCCGATCGAGCGGGCGCACATGGAAGAGGATGCTGGCAAGCTCACCCACGTCGGGGGAGCGACGGGCCGTATTCAGGGCGCGGAATATTCGCTCGTCGACTACAACCGTGCCGGAGTGCCGCTGGTGGAGATCGTGACAAAGCCGATCTTCGGGGGTGAGCACCGCTCGCCCGAGATCGCCAAGGCCTATGTGCAGGCGATCCGCGACATCGTGCTGGCACTCGGCATCTCGGACGCACGCATGGAGCGGGGAAACCTGCGCTGTGATGCGAACGTCTCGCTGCGCCCGCGCGGTCACGAGAAGCTCGGCACCCGCACCGAGACGAAGAACGTGAACTCGATGCGGTCGATCGAGCGCGCCGTGCGGTACGAGATCCAGCGCCAGGCCGCGATCCTCGCGTCGGGCGGCACGATCATTCAAGAGACGCGGCACTGGCACGAAGACACCGGCACGACGTCGCCGGGACGTCCGAAGTCGGATGCCGACGACTATCGCTATTTCCCCGAGCCCGACCTGCTGCCCGTGGTGCCCGCACCCGCGCTGATCGAAGAGCTCCGGGCCGCGCTGCCGGAGGCGCCGCCCGCGCGCCGCCGCCGGTTGAAGGCCGAGTGGGGCTTCACAGACCTCGAGTTCCAGGATGTCGCCAATGGCGGCCTGCTGGCCGAGTTGGCGGCGACTGTCGCTGCCGGCGCGTCCCCCGCCGCGGCGCGGAAGTGGTGGACGGGCGAGATCACGCGACTGGCGAACGCTGCCGGGCGTGAGGCATCCGATCTGATCGCTCCCGCGGATGTCGCGGCCGTGCAGGCTCTCGTCGATGCCGGAACCCTCAACGACAAGCTCGCGCGCCAGGTGCTCGAGGGCGTCATCGCGGGGGAGGGAACCCCGCAGGAGGTCGTTGACGCGCGTGGGCTGGCCGTCGTCTCGGACGACGGGGCGCTGATCGCAGCAATCGATGAGGCGCTGAAGGCCCAGCCGGACGTTCTCGAGAAGATCCGCGACGGCAAGGTGCAGGCCGCGGGCGCTGTCATCGGTGCGGTCATGAAGGCGATGCGGGGGCAGGCCGACGCGGCCCGGGTGCGCGAGCTCGTCCTGGAGCGCGCCGCGTCGTTGTAGTCGGTAGGGATCACTAGATGAGTGAGTCCGTTTGGCTGGGTCGGCGTGGATGCTGTTAATCGCAGGCGGAGGGTGTTAACCCCGGTGTGTGAAAACTGAACTCAACACCCTCCTGATCACACTCTACGTCCACCTCGATGACCGGATCCTGCCCGCGATCGGCTTCACCCGCGATCACCACCCGGGCCGCAAACCCGCCCTCAACGACGCGGAATTGCTCTGCCTGCTGGTCGCGCAACACCTGCTCGGGATCGCGTCGGATCGGAAATGGATCCGATACGCGCACGCTCACCTGAAGGGCATGTTCCCGAACCTGCCCGGCCAGTCCGGGTGGGGCAAACGCGTCCGCCAATCCACCGGGCTTCTCTCTGCGGTGATCACCGAGCTGGCCCGTGACACCCCGTCCTGGGGTGAGATCACCCGGCTGGTGGACTCGACCCCGTTACCGTGCGGGAAATCGCGGGAGACCGTGAAACGCTCAGACCTTGCCGGGCACGCCGACTACGGATACTGCGCATCCCACTCCCGATACTTCTGGGGCTTCCGGCTCTATCTGATCTGCACTCCCGACGGAATGCCCGTGATCTGGGGACTCGCGAGCCCGAAGATCGGTGAACGCGAAGCCACCCAAGCGATGCTCGACCACGACAGACACCTCATCCAGCCTGGACAGGTCATCGTTGGCGACAAAGGCTTCGCTGGGAAGCAGTTCGAGGACTTCGTCACCAACGAACTCGGCGCGCACCTGATCCGCCCCGACCGCAAAGACGAGACCCCCAGGTTCGGGAAACTCGGCAGCATCCGACAATGGGTCGAGTCCGTGTTCGACACCCTCAAAGGCCAACTCACCCTCGAAGACCACGGCGGCAGAACCCCCGCAGGCGTCTACTCCCGCGTCGCCGCAAGACTCCTCGCCCTCGCCGCCGGCATCTGGCACAACTGGCTCACCAACGCCCCCGCCAAACGCTCCCTCATCGCCTACGACCACTGAACCAAACGGACTCACTCATCTAGGGCCGAGAGTGCACGTTCGCTACGCGAACGTGCACTCTCGGCTTTTCGAATCCCGAAGGGATCGAAACCCAGGGGCGCGGCAATGTCGGAGGCCGGGGCGAGAATGAGTGCATGGGACGCGGCGACGGCAGTGGGCGGATCGTCTCCGCCGATGGCGCGGATGACTCGGGTACCGGAATCCTGCACGTCGATATGGATGCGTTCTACGCCGCCGTCGAGGTGCTCGACAACCCATCGCTGCGCGGCAAACCGATCATCGTCGGCGCGCCCGAGGGCCGCTCGGTCGTCTCGAGCGCGTCATACGAGGCGCGACGCTTCGGGGTTCGTTCCGCGATGCCGGTGTCGCATGCGCTCCGGCTCTGTCCCTCGGCCGTTGTCGTGCTGCCGCATTTTGATCGATACCAAGCTCTCTCGACCCAGGTCATGAGCATCTTTCACGATGTCACGCCGCTCGTTGAACCACTGTCGATCGATGAAGCGTTCCTCGACGTCCGCGGCGCACGCAGGCTGTGGGGAAGTCCTGGGGAGATCGCCCGGATGCTCCGAAAGCGCGTGCAGGAACAGACCGGGCTGACGTGCAGTGTCGGCGTCGCGGCGACCAAGCATGTTGCCAAGATGGCCTCGACCATCAGTAAACCCGACGGCATGCTGATCGTTTCGGCCGCCGAAACCGAAGCCTTCCTCCGTCCGCGCTCCGTTCGCGCGATGTGGGGGGTCGGACCGAAGTCCGCCGAGTCCCTCGAGTCGCGAGGTATCCGGACGATCGCCGACATCATCGAAACGCCGCGCGACGTTCTCGACCGAATCGTCGGCGTCGCGTCGGGTGAGCGTCTCTCGCAACTCGCCCGCGGTATCGATCCCCGCGAGGTGTCTACGACACGCGTCGAGAAGAGCATCGGGCACGAAGAAACGTTTCATGAGGATGTCTGGGACCCGGCGTTCCTGCGCTCCGAACTTCTCCGACTGTCCGACCGCGTGGCGCGGCGGCTCCGCAAGGGCGGATGGGATGCCGCGACCGTGGCCATCAAGGTCCGCTTCGCCGATTTCACGACGATCAGTCGGTCGCGCACCCTCTCCGAACCGACGGACGTCGGCCAGCGCATCGGCGACGAGGCACGCGATCTCTTCGCATCGGTCGAGGCCCGCCAGCCGATCCGTCTGCTCGGGGTGCGGGCCGAGAATCTTCGGCCGGCGGCCCGCGGGCAGTCCCTCTGGGATGACGACGAAGACCGCCGCAAGCTCGAAGACACGCTGGATGCGGCATCCGCACGCTTTGGCGGAGCCGCCGTCATGCGCGCCACCTTCGTGGGCCGGTCGGCGCGTCCGACGGCTCTGCCCTCGCACCCCCGACCGCCTGCATCTCGCGACTGACGACATCCGCAAGCCACTCGTCACTGGTGCGAACCCGCGCTAGCGTGGGGGAATGCCCAACATTGCACAGGACCTCGCCCAGCAGTCCGTTCACTTCGGCGTCAGCAGCGCGTACGGCGACCAGCAGGACGTCGATGGTGTGCGGATCATCCCCGTCGCCGCGACGTGGCACGGATTCGGTGGTGGTTCGGACGAGAAGGGCAATGAGGGTGGCGGCGGCGGCGGGTACTCGCTGCCTTTCGGCGCCTACATCCGACGCGGTGACGATCTGCGCTTCGAACCGAACGTGATCGCGCTGCTCGGCGTCGGGATCCCGTTCGTGTGGGTTGCCGGACGGGCACTCAGCCGTGTCATCCGCGCACTCAAGAAGTAGACCCACGCCCGACGATCCCCTCACCGCAGCATCCGACGCCGCCGTGGCCCGGATCGTGCGGGAACTGCGCGGTCTCGACGCTCTGAACCCCGTCGTGCTGATTGACGGGCAGAGCGGCGCCGGAAAGACGAGGCTCGCGGCGGCTCTCGTGCGGAATTGGCCAGCGGCAGGCCGGGTCCAGCTGGTCGCGCTCGACTCGATCTATCCCGGCTGGGACGGACTGGAATCCGGCGTCGAGATCGCGCGTCAGGACATTCTCGTCCCGCACGCGCGCGGGTTGATGGGCGTGTGGCGCAGGCATGATTGGGAGACGGATGCTCCGGCCGAGGCGCATGCGGTCGATCCGTCTCTGTCGCTCATCGTGGAGGGCTCGGGCATCATCACGGCCCAGACGCTCCGGTTGAGTGACATAGCCGTGTGGGTGGAAGCGCCCGAAGAGGCACGGAAACGTCGCGCCCTCCTCCGCGACGGCGACACCTATCGCCCGCACTGGGATCGCTGGGTGGCTCAAGAGCAAGCGCACATCCGTGCGGATGATCCCGCGCAGCGGGCAACGCTCGTGGTCTCGATGCCCTGATGCCGCGCTGACTGCGAGACCGTACCCTGGGCCAGCGGGCTGTTTCAGTCGGCGGTTTCCAGCGCGCGGACGATCCCGTCCAGTCGGTAACCGATCCAGTCGTAGACGGCGAAACGGTCGTCGTCGGGGTCGTGATCGTCATCGCCCGAAATTCCCAGGCGCGTGGCGATGACGAGGCGGATGGCGGTGAGTGTGCGCATCCAAGCCCAACCGGCGTCCCCTTCGATTGCCAGGTCTATCGTGTCCGCCGCCGGATTGGGGTCATCCGGATCTCCCGAGGCGAATGAGGGCGCGAGATCGGCGAGCACACGCAGCGCGTCATGCTGGCGGCGCTCGAGCAGATCGTGCCGCGTCGCGTCGTGGAATTCTGCCGCGGCGCCCGCGTCATCGGGGTACGGGTTCGGCGCGAGTCGCGCGATCGCAGGGTCGTCCGACTCATCGGTTGCGTCGGCATCGGCGACGGCGTGTGGCTCGAGCAGCTCCGAGAACTGAGCGACGAGGTCGGCGAGCTGCTGAGCCTCCAGCCGCGAGATCGTGAGGATGAGCGTGTTCTCGGTCATTGGGGGATCCTCCGGACGGTGGCCCAGAGGCCGTAGTCGTGCATGGCCTGCGCATGCAGTTCCATCTGTTCGCGCGGCCCCTCCGCGAAGACCGCATGACCGCGTTCGTGGACATCCATCATCAACGCCGTGGCGCGGTCGGTCGAGAAGCCGAAGTAGCTGCGGAAGACGTGAACGACGTAACTCATCAGGTTCACGGGATCGTTCCACACGACGGTCTGCCAAACGGCCGGATGCTCGGGGTTCTCGCGCTGTCGGACCTCGCGGTCGACGTCGGGCAGGGCAATGGGCATCAGGCCCAACCCAGCTCGTGCAGGCGGTCGTCGTCGATCCCGTAGAAGTGCGCGATCTCGTGGACGAGTGTCGTATGGATCTCGTCGCGAAGTTCGTCCTCGTTGTCGCACACGGCCAGGTGTGGCTCGCGGTAGACGATG
Organism: Microbacterium sp. HM-570; assembly: GCF_054165885.1. NCBI lineage: Bacteria > Bacillati > Actinomycetota > Actinomycetes > Micrococcales > Microbacteriaceae > Microbacterium > Microbacterium sp. HM-570. The sequence goes on along the minus strand of NZ_CM135111.1, from coordinate 251,541 downwards.
ATGCGATCGGGCAGCTCACCGATCCCGTAGCGGTCCCGCTCCGTCAGCGACGTGCCGTCGTAGAGGCCGAGCAGGTCGAGTCCGCCGTCTTCGGGGCGGTCCTCCACCACGAAGACCACGTTATCGAGCCCCTCGACCATCTCGTCGGGGAGCGCGTCGAGCTCCGAGACGACGAGCGCCTCGAACGCCTCGGCATCCTGTTCGATCATTGGGGTGAGTAACGGGGCTCGAACCCGCGACATCGGCCACCACAAGGCCGCGCTCTACCAACTGAGCTATACCCACCATGTACCCGTATGCCCGGGTAACCCAGCAATTGTATTACACACCCGGGGTGTAAGAAGACACGGCGGCGGCGGCGGCAGCGCGCGCGCCATCGCTCGTGGGGCCGGGCTGCGGCACGAACACGGCCTGACGGTAGTAGGCGAGTTCGCGGATCGATTCGCGGATGTCTGCCAGCGCGCGGTGTCCGCCGTCTTTCGCGGGGGCGTGGATGTACGCCCGCGGATACCAGCGCCGAGCAAGCTCTTTGATGCTCGACACGTCGACGCTGCGGTAGTGGAGGAAGTGATCGAGTCTCGGCATGTACTTGGCGAGGAATGCGCGGTCGGTGCCGATCGTGTTGCCGGCGAGAGGCGCCTTGCCCTCGTTCGCGAAACGCTGGACGTACTCGAGGGCGAGGAACTCCGCCTCGGCGACGCTCACACCGTTGGGGATCTCGTCGAGCAAGCCCGAGCTCTCGTGCATCCCCGTGACGAAGTCGTTCATGTGCTCGAGCGCCGACGGGTCGGGCTTGATGACGATCTGGAACCCGGGGTCGAGCACGCGCAGTTCGAAGTCCGTGACGACGACGGCGATCTCGACCAGTTCGTCCTGGTCGAGGTCGAGCCCCGTCATCTCGCAGTCGATCCAAACGAGCCGGTCGTTCTCGTGCGCTGGCATCTCGACATCCTATCCATGGGTATGGACCCATCCGACGACCTCGGCGGCGAGGCGATAACCTGAACGGACGCCCTCGTAGCTCAATGGATAGAGCATCGGCCTTCTAATCCGGTGGTTGCAGGTTCGAGTCCTGCCGGGGGCACCGCCGGAGAGGAGCCCGAGATGGCGATGCCGCTGTGGTTGGCCGATACGGTCGCGAAGCTGATGCAGAGGCTTCCGAGTAACGTCCCGGCGAGTGGTGATCTCTCCTTCACCGAGATTCCCGTGACTCTTCGCGACGCGACGATTCCGACGCGTCACGGCGCCGCGGATGCAACGCTGTATGTGCCCCCTACCGGTTCCTCCGGCAAGGGCGTCTATGTGAACTTCCACGGCGGAGGTTTCGTCATGCGGCATCCGGAGCAGGATGACGCGCTGTGTCGCTATATCGCTGCCGAAGCCGGGGTCACCGTCCTCAACGTCGACTACATTCCGGCGCCGCAGTCTCGTTTCCCCGGACCCGTCGAGCAGGCGTATGACATCGCGGTGTGGGCGGCCGCCATCGAACGCCCGTGGCTGGGCGAGAAGCTGGTTCTTGGCGGACAGTCGGCGGGCGGCGCACTTGCCGCGGGCGCGGCACGTCTCGCGCTCGAAAGGGGAACGCCGCACGTCAGCCTCCAGGTGCTGATGTACCCGCCGCTGGATCTGACGGTGCCGGCCAAGACCAAGCTCTCGGAGGGGAAGGAGACGCTTCTCGCTCGTATGGGGCCAATCTTCGACACCGCATACTGTCCGGATGCGGGGCGACGGACCGACCGATTGATCTCGCCCGCCTCGAGCGCAGACAGAGCAGATCTGACGGGTATCTCGCCGGCGCTCATCGTCACCGCAGAGAAAGACATCCTCCGGGAGGAAGAGATCCGCTACGCCGAGCGGCTAGCGGGCGTGGGTGCCCTGCGCGGGCATATCGATGTGCCGAACGTCGGCCACGGGTTCAATACCAGCGACGCCCCTCGCGAGGTCGTCGAGACGGTTTATGCGACGATCGCACGACATGTGCAGGGAAGTCTGTCCTGACCCCTGGCGATGTCCCCGGGGCAGGCGTAACGTCGCCACGGTCGGAAGGAGTTCGATGATGAATAACGCGACGCTCGGTCAGATACAGCAAACCCGGACGATCTGGGTCGCATTCGGTGAATCCGGTGTGGTCGGGACGATCCGCAAGGATTCAGACGGGTACACCGTCACGATGGCAGGGGCCGAGGCATCCGCGGGGACGTATCCCACAATGGATGTCGCGAAGTCCGCGCTCTACGCGCGGATGCGCCCGGGGAGCGATTGGCCTACCTTCCAGGAGCACTGAACCGGATTCTCCTCTTCGGGATCAGGTCCGGGCCGTGGGGCCTGGCCCTCGGCGCGCGGGTCGTTGAGTGTCGAACAATCGCAGGGCTGCATGGCTCGCGGGTCCGATGACGAGCGCGTAGACGAGAGTGCCCACGCCGACCGTGCCTCCGAGCGTCCACCCGATCGCCAGCACGGCGACCTCGACCGCTGTGCGTGCCACCCACAGGGGCCAACCCCAGCGCGCCGAGATGCCGGTCATCAGGCCGTCACGCGGACCCGGTCCGAACCTGGCCCCGATATAGAGGCCGCCGGCGATGCCCACGAGTGCGACCCCGCCCAGAAGCAGGGCGCTGGACTGCAAGAGGTTTTCGGGCGCCGGCACCAACGGCAGTGCGAACTGCAGGGCCGTGCCAACCACCAGGATGTTGGCGATAGTCCCGATCCCCGGCTTCTGTCGCAGGGGAATCCACAGGGCGAGCACGGCGAGTCCGATGATGTTCGTGATCCAGCCGAGGCCGATCCCCGTCCGTAGGGCCAGACCTTCTGCCAGCACGGTCCACGGATCCACCCCGAGGCCCGCGACCACGACGATGGCCACCCCGACGCCGTAGAGAATCAAGCCGATCATCAGCTGGGTGACCCGCCGGACCTGGAGCGAGGCCGTCGGCGATGCCGGGAGACCCCGCTCGGCTGACGCGCGTGCCGGTCGGACGGTTGGGTGGAACATGATAAAGAGCCAATATCAACATTGGCCTTTTTGATAGATGCCAATCGCCGTAGGGTGGACGTATGGCCGACTCCCGACTGTCTTCCCGCGCACTCGTTCAACTTCTTGGAGAGTGGCGCGACAGCGCGCCCGCGTACCGTGGGCTGGCGGATACCGTTCGGATGTTGTGTCTCGACCGGCGCATCGCACCAGGCACTGCCCTCCCCGCGGAGCGCGATCTCGCAGCCCGGCTCGAGTTGAGTCGAACGACCGTGGCCGCCGCGTATCGCGATCTACGCGAGTCCGGCCACGTCGCGAGCTTGCGCGGTTCGGGCAGCGTTGTCCGTGCCGTCGGGCCTGTCGCGGACATCCCCGAGCCGGGGGACGAGGACACGATCGATCTGCACCGGGCAAGCCCCGCGGCCTGGCCGGGCTTGAGTGCCCTGTTCGTCGATGCAGCGACCGATGCGCCGCGTTGGGTCGGGCGATGCGGCTACGACCTCGTAGGTGCGGTCAAGCTTCGTACCGCGATCGCCGACCGATACACCGCGCGCGGACTCCCGACGGAGCCCGACCAGATCATCGTGACGACCGGCGCACAGAGCGCCATCGCACTCGTGACGGACGTGCTCGTGCGGCGCGGGGATCGCGTCGCGATCGAGACGCCGACGTATCCGCACGCCGCCGATGCACTCAGGGAGGCGGATGCGAGGCTCGTGGCAATTCCGGTCGACGCAGAGTACGGGTGGGACCTCGAGCGCGCCGATCACGTCCTGCGTCGCGCGGCACCGAGCCTGGCCTACCTGATGCCTGACTTCCAGAATCCGACCGGCGCCACCATGGATGAACACACGCGCCGCACATTGGCCGAGTCGGCGGCAGATGCCGGTGCCGTCGTCGTTGCGGACGAGACAACAGCTGACCTCGACATCGATCGGCCCTTCGAGAGCCTGCCATTCGGGCTTGGCCTCGACCCCTACGTTCAGCGGAACATCGTCACGATCGGATCGCTGGGCAAGACCGTTTGGGGTGGCCTGCGGATCGGGTGGATCCGCGCGGACCTCGACCTGGTCCCGAGGCTCATTGCGGCACGACCCCGGCGCGAGCTGGGGACTCCGGAGTTGGAACAGCAGGTCGCGATTCTTGCGTTCGAGCGGCTACCCGAGATCCTGCAGCAGCGTGCCCAGCTCCTGCGTGAGGGACGTGACACGCTCGTGCGTGCGCTGACCGAAGCTCTACCCGAGTGGACCGTCCCGACCGTGCACGGGGGAGTCTCGCTGTGGGTGGGTCTCGGTGCGCCTGTCAGCTCGCCCCTGGCGCTGGCTGTCCGGAGCCGCGGCCTCATTCTCTCCTCCGGACCCCGCTTCGGGGCGGACGGCGGGCACGAACGGCACCTGCGTGTGCCGTTCACGGCGCCCCCAATCGAGCTCACGCGAGCGGTGGAGATTCTCGCGGAGGCGTGGCCCGAAGCCCGCGATCGCGGTCGTCCCGTGACGGAGACGGTGCTGGCCGCAGTGGTGTGACGGTTTCCACGACCAATAGTCGACAGTGGACAGTGGACTGGCGTCTCACGGACCTCCCGGTGACGCGTCGGCCGCGTCAGACGCCTGTGCCGACGCGTCAGCGGTTTCGGAGTGCGCTGACGGCCTCATCGACAGACCAGAACTCCCCAACGGTCCGGAAGCCTTCCACCCCGTCGCGGTAGCGGCGCGCGGCCCATCGTGAACCGAGTGTGTGTTCGCGTTGGTGCAGATGGCCGACAATGCGCCCTGTTGCATCGAGCACGCGCCACAGCGACGGCCCGGCTGAGGTCAGCCGGACTCGGAGACCGGGGGAGGGCACGGGGGGCGCGGCGTCGAGGTGAATCGACAGAGAAGCGGTGAGTGTGAGGTTTGTCACGAGAAACTCCTTTCGATATCGAATGTATGTTCGACATCCGACATCTGACATCCGACATTTGACATCCGCTCGCCCGTCCGTGTGGGCGGCGCATGGTGGGCTTCCTCCCCAGGCGCGCACTACGCGGCACTGTCCCCGAATCAGGTGATCGGACGTCGCACCGGGAGCGCCGCGCAACATGCTGTCCGGAGAGGGCACCGTGCTCTCAGTCGGGAGGCGCACCTCCCGTGCGAAAGGAGTCGGGTCATGAGCGACCACATCACGATCGTCGGCAACATCGCGGGGGATCCGCGGCATACTCACACCCCTTCCGGAATCCCGATCACGACTTTTCGTGTCGCGAGCTCCCCGCGCCGGTTCGACCGCACGACGGAGAAGTGGGTGGACGGCGAGACCAGTTGGTACTCCGTGTCGGCTTTTCGCGCGCTCGCCCTCAACGCGGCCGGATCGCTCCAGCGCGGCGAACGGGTCATCGTCAGCGGGCGGCTCAGGATTCGGACGTGGGAAAAGGGTGATCGCAGCGGGACCACCGCCGAGATCGATGCCGAGGCGATCGGACATGACCTGTTGTGGGGAACGACGCGCTTCGAGCGAGCGGGTGCGCGGGAAACGGCGCCCGCCTCGACAAACCAGGGCTCGGCAGATGCCGAGGGATGGTTCGCGCCCGGTACGCATCGTGACTCAGGTCCCGACGAAACGGTCGCGGGGACGACGGAGGGTGCATCGGTGCCCGCCGAGTCCCTGGTGTCGCACGAGCCGGATCGTGAGCCTGTTCCCTTCTGACACGGCCGGTGTGGACCGGCGGTCGCCGTCGGCTGTGTGGGGTGCTCGGTGGGCGCGCATAGACTTTGCTTGTGCAACTCCGTCCATCCCTTCGTGCTGTCGCCGGTGGAATCGTCCTGATCGTCGCCGCGGTGACTCTCAGTGCCTGCGTGCAGTCCCCGGCGCCAGACGGCACGCCGACGTCGGCGGCCCCCGCGGTGTCCATCACCCCGTCGGCGACGCCCACTTCACCGCCGGCCCCCACGCTGCAGCCCGAGGGAAGCGCCGCCGACAACCAGCCGTACTTCACCCTCGTGGTTCAGCAGGTCTGGGCGGGCCCCGAGCGCATGGCCGGACGCGCATATATCGACGCGCTCGTGACGGCGGGCTTCGACAAGAGCCGGATGCAGGTCACCAAGGACCAGACGACGATCGGCAACGTGGCGGACAGCATCCAGTTCTCGGTGGCATGGAATAGCGAGTGCCTGATCGGACAAGCGGGAGCCGCGTTTGCGGAACCCGCGGTGGTGGTGGTGCCCATCCTCGAAGGCGGGGCATGCCTCATCGGGGACACCCGTCCGATCGACTGGTGACGCCCGCGTCGCCGTGCCAGGAGGCCGGCGAAGCTCAGCCGATGGTGTGCCGCCCGTAGACTGGACGCGACATGGCTGAATATATCTACCAGATGGTGCGCGCCCGCAAAGCGGTCGGCGACAAGGTAATCCTCGACGACGTCACGATGGCGTTCCTCCCCGGCGCGAAGATCGGCGTGGTGGGCCCGAACGGCGCCGGTAAGTCCACGATCCTCAAGATCATGGCCGGGCTCGACATCCCCTCCAACGGCGAGGCCCGGCTGTCGGCGGGCTACAGCGTCGGCATCCTGATGCAGGAGCCTGTGCTCGACGAAGACAAGACCGTCCTCGAGAACGTGGAGCAAGGCGTCGGGCCCATCAAGGCTCAGCTTGACCGCTTCAACGAGATCTCGGGCCTGATGGCCGATCCCGACGCTGACTTCGACGCGCTTCTCGCCGAGATGGGCACGCTGCAGGAGGCCATCGACGCCGCCGACGCGTGGGATCTCGACTCCCAACTCGAGCAGGCGATGGATGCCCTACGCACACCCCCGTCCGAGGCCATCGTCTCCAACCTCTCCGGTGGAGAGAAGCGCCGTGTTGCGCTCTGCAAGCTGCTCCTCCAGAAGCCCGACCTGCTGCTGCTCGACGAACCCACGAACCACCTCGACGCCGAAAGCGTCCAGTGGCTCGAACAGCACCTGGCCAAGTACCCCGGCGCCGTTCTCGCCGTCACACACGACCGGTACTTCCTCGATCATGTCGCGGAATGGATCTGTGAGGTCGACCGCGGACGCCTGTACCCCTACGAGGGCAACTACTCGACCTACCTCGAGAAGAAGCAGGAACGTCTGCAGGTGCAGGGTAAGAAAGACGCCAAGCTCGCGAAGCGTCTCGCCAGCGAACTCGAATGGGTTCGCAGCAACGCCAAGGGTCGCCAGACCAAGTCGAAGTCGCGTCTCGCCCGCTACGAAGAGATGGCGGCCGAGGCGGACCGCACCCGCAAGTTGGACTTCGATGAGATCGTCATCCCCCCGGGGCCGCGCCTGGGACAGATCGTGCTTGAGGCGAAGAAGCTTCAGAAGGGCTTCGATGGCCGCAGCCTGATCGATGGCCTGAGCTTCTCGCTGCCGCGCAACGGCATCGTCGGCATCATCGGCCCCAACGGTGTCGGAAAGACGACGCTGTTCAAGACCATCGTGGGCCTCGAGCCCCTCGACGGCGGAGAACTCAAGGTCGGTGAGACCGTCGAGATCTCCTACGTCGACCAGACGCGTGGTGGCATCGACCCGAACAAGTCGCTCTGGGAGGTCGTCAGCGACGGCCTCGACTGGATTCAGGTCGGCAAGGTCGAGATCCCCTCGCGCGCATACGTTTCGCAGTTCGGCTTCAAGGGCCCCGACCAGCAGAAGAAGGCCGGCGTTCTCTCCGGTGGTGAGCGCAACCGTCTGAACCTCGCACTCACGCTGAAGCAGGGCGGCAACCTACTGCTCCTCGACGAACCGACGAACGACCTGGACGTCGAAACGCTCGGCAGCCTCGAGAACGCGCTCCTCGAATTCCCCGGATGTGCCGTGGTCATCACGCACGACCGGTGGTTCCTCGACCGCATCGCGACGCACATCCTGTCGTACGAAGGCACCGAAGAGGATCCCGACAAGTGGTACTGGTTCGAGGGCAACTTCGAAGCCTACGAGGAGAACAAGATCGAGCGCCTTGGCCCCGACGCGCTCAACCGTTCGAGTTCGACGTATCGCAAGCTCACGCGTGACTGACGATCTGAGCGCCGGCACCGGCGGCGTGCGGCTGCACGTGCCGATGCCGCTCCGCTGGGGCGACCTCGACGCGTTCAACCACGTCAACAACACGTCGATGCTCAAGCTGCTCGAAGAAGCGCGCATTCGCGCCTTCTGGCGGTCGACGGGCGAAGACGCTGAGGATGCGCCATCCACCGCGGTTCTCGACTCCGGGATCGAGCACGGCGTGCTTTCTCTGATTGCGCGGCAGGAGATCGAGTACCTGCGCCCCGTTCCGTACCAGCGGCGACCGTTGGACGTGCAGATGTGGTTCGGCCGCATCGGCGGCTCGAGCATCGAGATCTGCTACGAGGTCTATAGTCCGCTCGGGGCCGACTCTGACAAGCACGAGACGCAAGAGTTGTATGCGCGCTCGTCGGCGGTGCTGGTGATGGTGAATGCCGAGAGCGGTCGACCGCAACGTCTCACGGACGAGCAGCGCGTTGCCTGGACGCCGCTTCTCGGCGAGCCGATCGTCTATGCGCGCCGCGGCTGACGCGTCCGGCCTGGGTGCTCTCTTCGACAAGCTCAGGAAGTGTGTGGCCGGTCGCTGAGCCTGTTGAAGCGACCCTCAGGAGTCGGTGGGCACCCGGATGACGATCTCTTGCGCCGACGTTGCGACGAGCAATCCGTCGCGCGTGTAGATGCGGCCGGTTGCCAGCCCGCGTCCGGAGCTCGCGCTCGGCGACTCCTGCACGTACAGCAACCACTCATCGACACGGGCCGGCCGATGCCACCACAGCGCAGCGTCCAGGCTGGCGACCTTGATGCCGGGGCGGGTCCACGCGATCCCGTGGGCCCGCATCACCGACTCTTGGATCGTGTGGTCGGATATGTACGCGAGCGCCGCACGATGCAGCGCCGGATCATCCGGCAGTCGACGCCTGGTCCGCACCCATGCCGCGTTCTCGGGGCGAGCATCGGGATCGGGGTGGAGGTAGATCGCGGGCAGAACATGCCGCACCTCGACAGGTCGGTCCGTCAACAGACGCTTCGACATCGGATGCACCTGATCGGCGCCGCGGGGCAGCTCAGAGAGCGACTCGGGATCAGGGATCCCGTCCGGCATCGGTGTCGCGTGCTCGAGCCCTGCGCCCGCCGTTTGGAAAGACGCGATCATCGAGAAGATCGGCTCGCCCTCTTGGAAGGCTTGGATGCGGCGGGCCGAGAACGAGCGCGCGTCGTTGATGCGGTCGACGGAGAACGTGATCGGCTTCAGCGAATCGCCGGGCCGCAGAAAGTAGCCGTGCAGCGAGTGCGCCAGACGTTCTTCGGGCACCGTGCGCTGCGCCGCGATCACGGCCTGTCCGAGCACCTGCCCGCCGAACACACGCCCGCCGGGCATCGGTTCGGACTGCCCGACGAAGATGTCCTCGGTCGGCCGTGCCTCGCCGCCCTGGAGCGACAGCACGTTCAGAAAACGGTCCACCGGATCGTCGGAGCGGAGGGTGGGAACGGCTGTCTCAGTCACGAATATTCTCCCGCGGCATCGGGACGCCGCCGCCTGGATCTGACCGGGGCGCCGCCACCTTGATATCTTAGAGGGGATGCCGCAGACCCTCAGATTCCCCGATTCCGAGGCGCGCGACGACTTCCTGACCTTCACGTCCCGTGCCTCGCGCTTGAACGACCCCGAGGTGCGTCTCGAAGCATCCCGCGGCACGCTCGCCACCTGGGCGCCGATCCTGGTGCCGCGCGGACTGCTCGACCGCACGCCGACGATCCTCGCCCTGCGAGCCCTGCCCGTCGATCCCGAACTCGTCTGCGATCTCGTTGTCGCAGCGTCTGGTGTCGCGGCCTCCGCGAGCGACACGCAAGCAGCCGAGCTGCCTGCGACCGCCCTGCGCGCGACGTGGGCGGGCGTCTCTGCGCCCCGCGGCGGGTGGGTGCCGGTACGGACGATCGATAGCGCGGATGTCGCGGCCCGAGCGCACGAGGGGATGGCGCGCGTCGCAGAGATTGTCCCGGCCGATGCCGGAGCGGAGGCGGTTCAGCGCGTGCGGTCATCCGTCTGGAGCGAGCCCGTCGAGTCTTGGTCGGGTCTGTCCCTCGGTGCCGGGTTCGCCGCCGTGGCGCTCGGCTTCATCGTGGGATCCGAACAGGTGCAGCTTCTGAAGTCCGGCGCGTGGGCGCGACTCAGCTTCGCCCGCGGCCACGTTTTAGTGCGCGGCGCGGCGATCACCATCTGACGTCGACGCGTTTCAGACCGAGGCCGCGGCTGCACGACCCGCCGCGCGTCCCGAGAACAGGCATCCGCCGAGGAACGTTCCCTCGAGTGCGCGGTAGCCGTGTACACCGCCGCCGCCGAAGCCGCTCGCCTCGCCGGCGGCGAATAATCCGGGAACGGGGGTGCCCCCGATGCCCAGCGCACGTGACTGCAGGTCGGTCTCGATCCCGCCGAGCGACTTGCGCGTTACGACGTGCAGCTTGACCGCGATCAAGGGTCCCGCCGACGAGTCCAGGATGCGGTGGGGTGGAGCGGTGCGGATCAACCGGTCGCCGCGATAGGCGCGAGCCGACCGCAGCATCGCGATCTGCGCATCCTTCGTGAAGTCGTTGTCGATCTCTCGGTCGCGCGCCTCGAGTTCACCCCGCGCGCGCTCGATGTCGAGGGCGTCGCCGCCCGGCAGAGCCGCCATTCCTGTGAGGAGGCGGTCCAGTGTGTCTGCGACAACGAAGTCCGCGCCACGGTCCATGAAAGCCTGCACGGGGTCGGTCGGGCCCTTCGCCAGTCGTGACCGAACGAGGAGCCCTAGCCTCGGGCTTTCACGCTTGTGGTCCGGCGACCGTGCGTGTTGGATAGGGAAAGTGCTCCTGACCTGGGAGAATAAGGCTTGTCGAGAGTCGTATTGATCCGCAAGAAGGAGCACCTTCAGGGTGAAGAATACCGGAGCGTATCCCCGCGTGAATGTTGACACCGCGAGGGTGTCCGCGATCGGTCAAGCGGGCGGTGTGCTGCTGACCGAAACCGCACGCGCCACTGGTCTTGACCGGGCGCTGTCCGAGGCTCTCGGGCCGTGGCGGAAGCCGTTTGCGATCCATGATCCCGGGAAAGTTGTCGTGGATCTTGCGATCGCGCTCACGTTGGGTGGTGACGCTCTCGCTGACATCGGGGTGCTCCGCGGCGAGCCAGGGGTGTTCGGGCCGGTCGCATCAGACCCGACGGTGTCCCGCACGATCGCGGCCCTCGCTGCTGACCCGGACCGCGCGATCGCTGCGATCAACACCGCGAGAGCCACTGCTCGGGAGCGGGCGTGGTCGCTGGCCGGTGAGCACGCGCCCGGTCACGCCGCGACGGTGAAGGACCCGCTGATCATCGATCTGGATGCGACGTTGATCACCGCGCACTCCGAGAAAGAACACGCCGCACCGACATACAAGCGCGGCTTCGGCTTTCATCCGTTGTGCGCGTTTCTCGACCACGGGAAACCCGGGGCGGGTGAGGCGCTCGCGATCAAGCTCCGCCCGGGCAACGCCGGCTCGAACACCGCCGCGGACCACATCGACGTCGTGAAACAAGCGCTCGCGCAGTTGCCCGGAGGTTCGGCCCGGCCGGGGAAGAGCGTGCTGATCCGCGCCGACGGTGCCGGTGGAACGCACGAGTTCGTGAAGTGGCTCAGCGGGCGCCGGTTGGCGTATTCGGTGGGGTTCACGCTCCCTCAGTTCACCCCGGAGCTGTATCGGAAGATCCCCGAGAAGGTGTGGGCACCGGCCTACAACGCGGCCGAAGAAGGCCGCCCGGGTGCGGATGTCGCCGAGTTCACCGGGATCCTCGACCTCACGAAATGGCCGCCAGGGATGCGTGTCATCGTGCGCCGCGAACGACCACACCCCGGCGCGCAACTGCGGTTCGATGACGTCGACGGTTACCGCCTGACCGCGTTCGCCACGAACACGGCCCGCGGGCAACTCGCCGCCCTCGAGCTGCGGCACCGTCGGCGGGCGCGCTGCGAGGACCGCATCCGTATCGCGAAAGACACCGGACTGCGCAACCTGCCCCTGAAAGCGTTCGATCAGAACCGCATTTGGTGCCACCTCGTGGCCCTCGCGTCCGAACTGATGGCCTGGATGGGAATGCTCGCGCACCCCACCGATGCCGCCCGCCGGTGGGAACCGAAACGGTTACGGCTGCGGCTGTTCTCCATCCCGGCAGCGATCGCGCGGCACGGCCGGCGCACGACCCTGCACCTCTCCGACCGGGCAACCTGGGTCGCCACGGCCCTCGCGGCGATCACCGGGCTGCGCGCTCACGCGCGGGCGCCCGGCTGACGCCGGCAGCCTTCAGTCCACCCACGACAGCACCGCCCCGGACCGGAACCCCGCCCACGCAGCGACACGCGACTCATTGTCGTACCCAGGCGACAGAATCAGGTTCAAGCGAGCGCACCCACGCTCATTCGACCCCGCTCACAACGACCATGAAAGGTCGAGGCTAGGTCTTTGCCGGTCAGGTCGGGATTCTGCTCACTCCCCGAGAGGGCGAACTCCTTCTCGATGATGCGCCGCGAAAGAACGAACCACGAGTGGTCGTGCCCGGTCGTGCGCAGGTGAGCGAGCGTCCCGAGGGTGTCGAAGCCGGGGAACAGCGGCACAGGAAGACGTTTACCGGTCGCATCGAGCCACACAGATGACGGTCCCGGGAGGATCCGGATGCCGTGATTCGGCCAGACGGGATCGTGGTTCTGGATCCCCTCGACGTAGTGCCACATCCGGTCGCCGTTGATCTGGTGTGCTCCTGCCCTCTCGGCTACGTCGAGCATGGCCCCGTCGACGTAGGCCGGGACTCCGGAGAGCATGTGTCTCGGGGGAGTGCCGAGCCGCCCGGGCCACCGGCTCCGCACGAGCGCGTGATTGCCGCCGATTCCGCCGGAGGCGACGACGGTCGCACCCGCCGTGATGTCGAACGATCCGACGACCTCTCGGGATGTCGCCTCGCCGCGCGGCGCTCCGGAGGGGGCGAGGATCTCGCCCGCCGCGCCGACGATGCCGCCGTCGTGAGTCACCAGGGCGGTGACTCGGTGACGCGCGAGCACCGTCGCGCGTCCCTCAGCTTCGCCGCGCTCGACCCGCGCCTGGAAAGCCGCGACCAGCGCGGGCCCGGTGCCCCAGGCGATGTGGAAACGGGGCACCGAGTTGCCGGGACCCATGGCTGTGTACCCGCCGCGCTCCGCCCAGCCGACGACGGGAAAGAGGCCGATGCCCAGTTCGCGGAGCCAGGCACGCTTCTCGCCCGACGCGAACTCGACGTAAGCCTCGGCCCAACGCCTGGGCCAGGCATCCTCCTCGCGGTCGAAGCCGGCGGTGCCGAACCAGTCCTGTCGCGCGAGGGCGAGCGAGTCCGTGATGCCCATCCGCCGCTGCTCGGGCGAATCGACCAAGAACAGCCCGCCGAACGACCACCACGCCTGCCCGCCGAGGTTGCTGCGGGGCTCCTGGTCGATGATCGTGACCTTCTTGCCCGCGTCCAGTGCGTGCGCTGCCGCGACGAGTCCGGCGAGACCCCAGCCGATCACGAGAACATCGGTCGTGTGGGAGGTATCGGCCATGGCGACTCCTTCGTCGATGGATCCGTGTGAGGTGGCGTCGAAATCAGTCTGCTGCGGGCGTCTTCGGAACGGGTGGATGGTACGGGCCCGCCACGCTCGCGGTGAACGCGGTCCGTCCGCCGCTCGGCGGACCGATCGGCGACGATTCGAATGTGTTGACCATAGCCATCGCGGCGCGTTCGAGATAGTCCCACAGCGTGGCCTCGTGTAGCGGCGGCAGGTCGAGTTCGTCGAGCGAGGCGCGCATGTGACGCAGCCAGCGGTCGCGGGCATCGGGATTCACGTGGAAAGGGTTGTGGCGCGCGCGCAGGCGTGGGTGGCCACGTTGCTCGCTGTACGTCGTGGGTCCGCCCCAGTACTGCTCGAGGAACATGGTCAGCCGCTCGGCCGCGGGACCGAGGTCTTCTTCCGGATACATCGGCTTCAGGACCTCGTCGGTTGCGACACCGCGGTAGAAGCCGTCGACCAGGCGGACGAAGGTCTCATGGCCACCGACCTCGTCGTAAAAGCTCAGGGGCGACGCGTCCGTGCTGTCCGTCATGTCGTGCCGCCTGTCTTCGGGTTTGTGTCGTCGTCCGGCGGTGTGCCATCGCCAGCGGTGCTGGCGCCCGCCGAACTATCGGGTGTCGTCTCGGCTGGGGGTGCCGTTTTGCGTGTGCGTTTCGCCTTCCACAGCGGGCGCTCCGGCAACGGCGCGGCCTCGGGCGCAACCGGGGTCGGCCGGGTTTTCGGGGGGTTCGCGCCTCGCACGCGCTGCGCGCCCTCCAGCCCGGTCAGCACGATCGAGTTCAGCTGGGGGAGTGTCAAACCCATCGCGTCTATCGCACGCTTGAGGCGCATCCGCAGCTCGCGCGCCACGTCGTCCTTTGCGTTGGCGCGCGTCTTCATGACGAGCCGGATGACGAGGGCGTCACCCGAGACGGACTCGAGACCCCACACCTCGGGCTTCTCGATGATGCGGGTGCGCCACTTCGGTTCCTTCGCGAGATCCTTGGCGGCCTCGAGCATGGCCGACTCGACCTCGTCGATGTCGGCATCGACCGGAACGGCCAGGTCGATGATGACCCGCGACCATCCCTGCGACATGTTGCCGATGCGCGTGATCTCGCCGTTACGGACGTACCAGAGCGTGCCATTGACGTCCCGGACGTGCGTGACACGGACGCTGACGTATTCGACGATGCCGGTTGCAAGCCCCAGATCGACGACATCGCCGATCCCGATCTGATCCTCGGCGACGATGAAGATGCCGTTCAGCACGTCCTTGACGATGTTCTGTGCACCGAAGCCGAGGCCTGCACCGATCGCGGCAGTGAGCAGGGCGAGCGAGCCGAGCGCGTTCGGGGCGAGTGCGTTGATCACCAACACGATGGCGACGACGCCCACCGCAACGTTGACGATGTTCTGCAGGATCGACCCGAGCGTGCGGGTGCGCTGAACGAGGCGGACTGCCGCCAAGGGTGAGCGTTCCAGAGCCTGGGTATCGTCGACATTCGCCTTGCTTTTGGCCCCGTTGACGATGCGCGTCACGACGCGGCGGATGACGATGCGGAGAATCCACGCCAGGAGAAGTGCGCCGACGATGATAGCGACGGCGTTGAGCACGCGGAAGCCGGCGGTGCTCAGCCGCTCGAGCAGTTGCGCCCACCACTCCGGGTTGGTAACGGTGTCGTCGACGGGCGAGAGGGCGAACATTCCGCCGATTCTACCGGCGGGCACTATGCCGTTCCTGTGACGCCCAACCGGTGGGCGAGGATCACGGCCTGCACCCGATCGCGCGCGCCCATCTTCGCCAGAACCCGTCCGACGTGGGTCTTGACGGTGGATTCGCTCACGAACAGCGCGGCGGCGATCTCAGAATTGGTCAGGCCCCGACCGATCGCTGCGAAGACGTCGCGTTCCCGCTCGGTGAGCGTCGCGAGCGCGGCGAGATCCGTGCCCCCGCCGGCGGCATTCGGCAGACGCCCGCCGAGAAGTTCCAGCATCCGTCGCGTCACGCGTGGCGACAGCGTCGCATCTCCCGAATGCACGGCCCGGATAGCCGCGGTCAGTTCGCCTGCCTGCACGTCCTTCAGCAGAAAGCCGCTCGCCCCCGCGGCGAGCGCTCCGAACGCGTACTCGTCGAGGTCGAAGGTCGTGAGGACGATGATGCGGGAATCGGGGTGCTGCTGCACGATCTGCTCTGTCGCGGCGATGCCGTCGAGCCGAGGCATCCGGACATCCATCAGCACGACATCCGGCGCGAGCTCGCGCACCGCCTCGATCGCCTCGGCGCCATTCGCGGCCTCACCGACCACGACGAACTCCGGCGAGGCCTCGAGCACCATGCGAAAGCCCATCCGAATGAGCTGTTGATCGTCGACGAGCAGGATGCGGATGGCTGCGCGGTCATTCATGCGGTGGCTCCAGGGGGATTCGGGCGCGGAGTCGCCAGTGGTTGGGAGAGATCATGCCCGCTTCGAGGTCTCCGCCGAGATGGGCGAGGCGCTCGCGCAGGCCCAGGAGCCCCAGACCACCCCCGCCCGACGGCTCGTCGGGACGCGAGCCGTCATTGTCGATGGTCAGCGTCAGGAGGTCGGGGGTGTGGACGACGTCTACCTGGATGAAGCGGGGGTCATGGGCGTAGCGCATCGCATTGGTGAGGCCCTCTTGAACGATACGACGAACCGCCTGACGAATCGCGGGCGGACCCTCGGGCACGCCCGTCACCGAGAGCGACACCGGGAAGCCTGCCCAGCGAGCAGCGTCGACGAGATCGTCGAGCGAGCCATCCTCCATGGGCGAGAGGGGCGCCGCGTCGGGGTGGTCTTCGCGAAGAACTCCGAGCATCATGCGCATCTCGGTCAGGGCGTCGCGTGCGGTCGCGGCGACGGCTCGTGATGCCTCGCGAGAGCGTTCGGGGTCGGCCGTGACGCTCGCACCCTCCGAGAGCGCGACGATGACCGTGAGCGAGTGCGAGACGACGTCGTGCATCTCACGAGCTATGCGCGCGCGTTCCGCAGCCGCCGCGAGTTGCGCCTGCTGGTCGCGTTCGACGAGCAGCTGCCGCGAGCGCGCGATGATCGCCTCGACATAGCGTTTCCGATTGCCGACGTTGACCCCGATCAATGTGCCGAGCAGCAGGCTGACCCCGAAGCTGATCGCGATATTGAGCAGGAGCGTCAGATCGCCGAAACCCATCATCGAGCGAACGAGCATGTTCAAGCCCAAGGCGACAACGGCTGAACCGAGCGCGATCCACGATGCGCGTGAACTCCGGTAGACAGCCACCGAGTAGACGGCGACGACGGTAGCCGGTCCGTTGATCGTGTTGATCTCGTCGGGTCCGAACAAGAACACGGGGGCCATTGTCACGATGAAGACCGCAACGGGCCAGCGGCGTCGCCAGACCAACGCGACACATCCTAGGATGGCCAGCCCGATCATGAGCGCGAGCAGACCGCCGGTCGGTGGGTCGGCGCGATCGGAACGGATACTGAGAGTCGGCACCGACAGGAAGAAAGCCAGGATGGCGATCAGGATGTCGGCAAAGAGCGGATGCCTCGCCCAAAAGCGCCGAAAGACGCCGGGTGGCCGCGGCAGACGCAACTCGTCCTCGGCCGGGCGGGTGCCCGGGCCGAGGACGAGTTCGCGTGCTGCGGACATCGATCGACTCTACGCGTCGCGCGTCTTCAGAACCGCGATCCCGCCGATGAGAGCTGCTGCCGCCCACGCGATCATCGTGATGACCGCGGGGATGGTGTCGAGCGAGTCGCCGGACATCCCGCCGCCGAGGAAGAGCGACTGCCCGGCGTTGGAGGGCAGGTAGCTCGCCAGATCGTGGATCCAGGCGAAGTTGTCGACGCGGGGGAAGAAGCTGACGAGCAGCGGCGCCACGAAGACGAGTCCGATGCCGATGGCCAGGGCGCCGGGGCCGTTGCGGATGACGAACCCGATTCCGACACCCATCATCGCCATGAGGGTGAGGTACGACGCGGCGCCGAGCAGCGGCATGAGCGACGTGTCGAGTTCGCTCAGGTCGAGCGCGTTCGTCGACAGGATCGGCGCTGTGACGACCGCGATGATGGCGAACGCGATGATGCTGGTGACGAACATCGTCACGCCCACGATCAGTGCCTTGGCGAGGACGGCGCCGCTGCGTCCGGGTGCCGCGGTCAGGGTCGAGCGAATCATCCCGGTCGAGTATTCGCCGGTGACCGTGATGGCGCCGAGGATGACGGCCAGCAGCTGCGTCAAGACCGTGCTGAACACGATTACCTGAACGGCTATCGCGTTGCCCTGAGGCATCCCGTCCACTGCGGCTTCGGCCGCGAAGCTTGCGAACGAGGCCGCCATCAGCAGGCTGAGGCCGATCGAGAGGACGAGCACGAGGGCGATCGACCACCAGGTCGAGCGGACCGTCGTGAACTTGATCCATTCCGATCGCACCAGGCGAGCGAAACTGAGGTGGATGCCGGGATCCGCCGGGGTGGGGGTCGCGGGCGCCGCGGTGGGCGCGGTCAGGTTGAGGGTGCTCATGCGATGTCCTTGGTGTTGTATTCGACGGAATCGCCGGTCAGACGCAGGTAGGCGTCCTCGAGCGTTCCGGATGCGGGAGTGAGTTCGTGCAGCGCGAACCCGCGCGATGCCGCCAGGTCGCCGACGGTCGCGGCGGTGACGCCGACGATGTCGAGCAGGCCGGGCTCGGAAGTGGTGATGGTCACGCCGTCCGCGGAGAGCGCTTCGGCAAGGCCGGTCGCGTGCGGGCTGCGAACACGGACCGAATGCTGGGTCCACTGCGAGACCAGGTCGGCGACGGGTGCGTCCGCGAGCACCTTGCCGCGGCCGAGCACGATGATGTGGTCGGCGGTTACGGCCATTTCACTCATCAGGTGGCTCGAGAGCAGGACGGTGCGTCCTTCGGATGCGGCGTGGCGGACGAACCGGCGCACCCACATGACCCCCTCGGGGTCGAGGCCGTTGACCGGCTCGTCGAGGATCAGGGTGTGCGGGTTGCCGAGCAGTGCCGCGGCGATTCCCAGTCGCTGACCCATGCCGAGCGAGAAGCCTCCGGCGCGCTTCTTGGCCACCGAAGTGAGTCCGGTGATCTCGATCACCTCGTCGACGCGCGAACGCGGGATGCCGTGGGTCGCCGCCATCGCGCGCAGGTGGTTCTTGGCGCTCCGGCCCGTGTGCACGGCCTTCGCGTCGAGGAGGACGCCGACTTCGGTGAGCGGCGAACGCAGGCCTGTGTAGGCGCGGCCGTTCACGGTGACGCGACCACGGGACGGCCGGTCGAGTCCCACGATCATGCGCATCGTGGTGGATTTTCCGGCGCCGTTCGGGCCGAGGAATCCGGTGACTTTTCCGGGTTGGACGGTGAAGCTGACATCCGAGACGGCGTGCTTTGCCCCGAAGTCTTTGCTGAGGTTCTCTGCAACGATCATGTGCTTCACGCTACGGAAGAACCCTCCCTCGGCGCGTCCGTCCGGGGAGGGTTCTTCCGTTGCTCTGGCGTGGTACCTAGGTACCGCCTGGCCTCAACCTGGGGCGTCAGAATCCCCCTGGGGCGCGAGGTTCCGCGCCCCAGGGGGATTCCAGCGCCCCAAGTGAGAGTAGGCAGGCCGGGTCAGGCGGCGTCGCGCTCTTGCACCGCGATGGCGCGCTCGACGCCGGCGAGGTTCTCGTTCACCAGGCGACGTAGGGAGGCCGGGGCATCGGCGTTCGCCTCGAGCCACGCGAGGGTCGCATCGCGCAGGGCGGCGTTCGCGAGCGGTGCGGGGTACAGACCCGTGATCAGGTACTGCGCGATCTGGTAGCTGCGTGCCTTCCAGATCGGCAGCAGCATCTCGAAGTAGGGCGTGACGAACTCCTCGAGCAGGTCAACGCCGGCCGGATGCGTGAACCCGAGCGCCGTCGAACGCACGATCGTGTTCGGCTGGTCCGAGCGCACGATCAGCGAGTCCCACGCCGCGAGCTTGGCCTCGACGTTCGGCAGGGCGGCCTTCGCCTGCGCGGCGAGTTCCCCACCCTTGGAAGTGTTGTCCTGAGCGAGCGCCTGCTCGATGTGCGCGGCGGTCGCGAAACCACCCGCGGCGAGAGAGATGAGCAGCTGCCACGACAGGTCCGTGTCGATCTCGAGCCCCTCGAGCACGGTCTCGCCGTCACGCAGGCGACGGACCTGTTCCCACTGCGTCGCTGTCGAGGCGGCGCTGGCGAAGGCGGTGACGAACTGCAACTGGCTGTCGGTACCGGGCTCGGCCTGTGCGGCCAGGGCCCAGAGGCCGTCGGCTACGCGCTCGCGCGTCGCCTTTCGCTTATCGGGCGCGACGTACGAGTTCGCGGCGAGCTGCAACTGAGCGAGCGTCGTGCGTACCGTCGTCGACTCGGTCTCGGAGCCGATGTTCAGCAGAACCAGATCGACGTAGTCGGTCGCGGAGGCCTCGGCATCCCGCGTCTGATCCCACGCGGCGCCCCAGACGAGTGAGCGGGCGAGGGGATCTGAGATATCGCGCAGGTGTGCGATCGCGGTGGCAAGCGACCGCTCGTCGAGACGGATCTTGGCGTACGCCAGGTCTTCGTCGTTCAGCAGCACGAGGTCGGGACGCGCGATGCCCGCGAGTTCGGGAACCTCGGTGAGCTCGCCGTCGACGTCCAGCTCGACCTTGTGGACGCGGGTGAGCGCGCCGTTCTCGAGCGCGTAGAAGCCGACGCCGAGCCGGTGCGGGCGGATCGTCGGGTAGTCGGCCGCGGCGGTCTGCGCGATGGCGAATCGCGTGATGGTGCCGTCCGCGTCCTCTTCGATCACGGGGATGAGCGTGTTGACCCCGGATGTCTCGAGCCACAACTTCGCCCACGAGCCGAGCTCGCGGCCACTCGTCTTCTCGAGCTCGACGAGCAGGTCGCCGACCTCGGTGTTGCCCCACTGGTGCTTGTCGAAGTACGCGGCAACGCCCGCGAAGAACTTCTCGATGCCGACCCAGGCGGCGAGCTGCTTGAGCACCGAACCGCCCTTGGCGTAGGTGATGCCGTCGAAGTTGACCTGCACGTCGTCGAGGTCGCGGATCTCGGCGACAACGGGGTGCGTCGAGGGCAGCTGGTCCTGGCGATAGGCCCAGGTCTTCTCCATGGCGTTGAACGTCGTCCAGGCCTCGGTCCACTCGGTCGCCTCGGCGGTGGCGATCGTCGACGCCCACTCGGCGAACGACTCGTTCAGCCAGAGGTCGTTCCACCACTTCATCGTGACGAGGTCGCCGAACCACATGTGGGCGAGCTCGTGCAGGATCGTGACGACGCGGCGCTCCTTGACCGCATCCGTCACCTTGCTGCGGAACACGTACGTCTCGGTGAACGTCACCGCGCCCGCGTTCTCCATCGCCCCGGCGTTGAACTCGGGCACGAAGAGCTGGTCGTACTTGGCGAAGGGGTAGGGGAAGTCGAACTTCTCCTCGTAGTACGCGAATCCCTGGCGCGTCTTCTCGAACACGTAGTCGGTGTCGAGGTGCTGCCACAGGCTCTTGCGGGCGTAGATGCCGAGGGGAATGACGCGACCCGAGGCGTTCGTCAGCTCCGAGAACGTCGACTCGTAGGGGCCGGCGATGAGCGCCGTGATGTACGAAGAGATGCGCGGGGTGGGCTCGAACGTCCAGGTCGCGGTGTCCTCACCAGCCGGGCCCTGAGCCTGTCGAAGGGCGGGCTCGGGGGTGGGGGAGTTCGAGACGACGGCCCACTGCTTGGGCGCGGTGACCGTGAACTGGAACGTGGCCTTGAGGTCGGGCTGCTCGAACACCGCGTACATACGGCGAGAGTCGGGCACCTCGAACTGCGAGTAGAGGTACACCTCGCCGTCGACGGGGTCGACGAAGCGGTGCAGGCCCTCGCCCGTGTTCGTGTACATGCAGTCCGCGTCGATCACGAGTTCGTTATCGCGCTCGAGACCGGTCAGGGCGATGCGCGAGTCGGCGTAGGCCGTGGCCGGGTCGATAGAGCGGCCGTTGAGGGTGACCTCGCGGACGTCGCGCGCGATCAGGTCGATGAAGGTGTCTGCGCCCTTCGTGCCCGTGAAACGGACAACGGTGCGTGAGCCGAAGATCTCGGCGCCGCGCGTGAGGTCGAGGGTGACTTCGTACTCGTGCGTCTCTACGACGGCGCGGCGCTCTTGCGCCTCGATGCGGGTGAGGTTCTCTCCAGGCACAGCGCTACTCCCGTGGGTCGTGGGCGATCGGAGCCGCACGCGCTGCTGGCGCCCGCGGCATCCGTCCAGCCTACTGACGTGCGCGCTCGGTCAGGACTCGCGGAGGACGTGGCTGCGCGCGTGCTCGATCGCGGCAGGCAAGTCGACGAACAGGTGATTCTGGTGGCGGAGCGATCCCAGAACACCGACCGTGCGGAACAGCTCGACATGCCCTTCGCGCACACCCTTGATCAGCACCGTCACGCCGCGGCGCTCGAGCTGTTGCACGATCTCGCCGAGCACGTGGGCTCCGGTCGCGTCGACGAGTTCGAGTTGAGACATCCGCAACACCACGACCGAGACACCGTCGAGTGATGTCACCTCCGCCAGGATGCGATCCGCGGCCGCGAAGAAGAGCGGGCCGTCGAGACGGATGACGGCGATGCGCTCGTCGCCCGGCACGGGGGCGGAGAGAATCGGCTCGCGGTGCACACCGGTGGCACGCGCCAGCCCCCGGAGGGCGAAGACGGCGGCGACGACCATGCCGATCACGACCGCAACGATCAGATCGACCGAAACCGTGACAATCGCCGTCACGATGAAAGCAACCGCATCCGCACGCGTGGAGCGCAGGATCGAACGCGCGGTCGCGAGGTGAACCATCCGGATCGCCGTGATCATCAACACACCCGAGAGCGCAGCGAGCGGAATCGCTCCGACCGGGCCGGCGACCGCGACGACGACGAGCAGCAGCACGAGGGCATGCGTGATGGCCGCGAGTCGTGTGCGCGCCCCGGCTCGAACGTTGACGGCCGTGCGCGCGATGGCACCGGTCGCGGGCATTCCGCCGAACAGTCCCGATCCGATCGAGGCGAGGCCCTGTCCGACGAGTTCGCGGTCTGGCTCGTAGGGCCCGGTGTCGGCGAGCGAGGCGGCAACACGGGCGGACAGGAGGGACTCGATCGCGGCGAGTGCGGCAACGGTCAACGCGGGCAGCAGAAGGCTGGAGAAGACTCCGGGATTGAGGATGGGCACGGTCGGAGCGGGCAGGGACGCGGGGAGCGCTCCGATCACGGCGAGCGGGTTGGCCGCGACGAGCGTGAGGAGCGTTACGACGATCACGCCCACGAGCGATCCGGGAATAGCCGGATGCAGTCGGGGGAGAAGCAGCATGCACGCCGCGACGATGACGACCGCGCCCAGCGCCCAGAGCAGGTAGCCGAGATCGGCCGAGGCAAGGGCGTCGAAAGCCGCGAGCACGACGTTTGTGTGCGATCCGCCATGAGTCGCCGGTCCCGTCAAAGCGGGCACCTGCTGCAAGAAGATGATGATGGCGATACCGAGCGTGAAGCCCTCAATGACGGGCCACGGGATGAACGAGACGGCGCGACCGAGACGCGCAGCGCCCGCAATCAAGACGACCACGCCCGCCAACAGACTCACGATCGCGACGGCGCCCATGCCGTGGGTGGCGACGATCGGGGCCAGGACGACAACCATTGCGCCGGTTGGACCGGACACCTGCACGTTCGATCCTCCGAACACAGCAGCGATCACGCCCGCCACGATCGCCGTGATGAGCCCCGCTGCTGCCCCCGCTCCCGATGAGATTCCGAAACCCAGCGCCAGGGGGAGCGCGACAACGCCCACGGTGACGCCAGCGAGCAGGTCGCGCCGCCAGCTGGTGCGCAGTCCCCGGTAGTCGCCTCGAGCGGGCAAGAGGGCGCGGATGGTGCGCATCGGGCGGGTCACGAGGATGCGGCGGGCGGGGTCAAGCCGAAGGACGGCATACTCGCGACATCGTTCGCACGGGCGCCATCCTCGGCGACCAGCACCGTCAAGAGTCGTCGAGCGACGGCCAGCAGTTCGGCGACCTCGCACCCCGCGAGACGGTAGTAGACATTGCTGCCGCGGCGTTCCGACGTCACCAGGCGGTGGCGGCGCAGGACCGACAGGTGCTGTGACAGGTGGGATGCCTCGAGGTCTGTGCTCGCCTGAAGGTACGCGACGGTGTGTTCACCGCCGTCGGCGAGGAGCTCCAGGATCCGAATCCGCAGTGGGTGCGAGAGGCCTTTGAACAGGCCGGCCTTCACCTCGTAGAGAGGACGCTGCTCGGATGATAGCGACATGATGAAGCCATCATATCGCCGGGCTATCGCGTTGACGGTCCGAGAGCGGGACGGAGTCCTCGCGGTCTGTAGGTTGGGAGCGTGCCAATCGAGCGGGTGACGGATGCCTCGGACCCGCGTCTCGCGGACTACCGGGACCTCACCGATGTCGCGCTACGACGAGTACTCGAGCCCCAGGGTGGGCTGTATCTCGCCGAATCGGCGAAGGTACTCTCGCGGGCTCTCGCCGCCGGGCACAGCCCGCGATCGGTTCTGACGCAGGACAAGTGGGTCGCGGACGTACAGGGGCTGCTCGAAACCGCTCGAGCCACGGACACGCCCGTCTATGTCGTCGACGCGGACGTAGCGGAGTCGGTCACCGGCTACGCCGTGCACCGCGGACTGCTCGCATCGATGCATCGCCCGGAGAATCCACCCGTACTCGAACTCCTGGCGCACGCGCGCAGGGTGGTCGTGCTGGAAGACCTTGTGGATCACACCAACGTCGGGGCCGTGTTCCGCGCGGCCGCGGGAATGGGCGCAGACGCCGTGCTGGTGTCGCCGCGGTGTGCCGACCCGCTGTACCGGCGGAGCATCCGGGTCAGCATGGGGACGGTCTTCCAGGTTCCGTGGACACGCTTGCCCGCCTGGCGCGAGGGCGCCGAGCTCCTCCACGAGGCCGGGTTCCACATCACGGCACTCGCCCTGGCCAAGGATGCCGTCTCGCTCGATGACTTCGTCGAGAACCCTCCCGAGCGGGTGGCAATTGTGCTGGGAGCTGAGGGCGACGGCCTCTCGCGCCAGGCGATCGCCGCTGCCGACTCGACCGTGACGATTCCGATGACCGGGGGCGTCGATTCATTGAACGTCGCCGCCGCGAGCGCGGTCGCCCTCTGGGCTCTGCGCATCCGCGTGTAGACCTCTTCCCGAGTCCGCGCTGGCTAGAGGGTCTTTCTTGGCACGGCGTCGGGATCCTGGCCCGGCGCGAGGATATCCATCGGAAGCGGTTCGGGGCGCTTCGCCGTGACGTGATCGCCCGAGGACTGGTGCCGCAGGCGCCGCAGCACCCAGGGGACGAGGTGCGAGCGTGCCCAGACGAAGTCCCCGGCACGCGCTGTTTGCCACGTCGTGGCGGGTAGCGGGTCAGGTTGCATGGGCACGAGGTCGTTCGGGACGTTGAGCGTCCGAAGCACCATGCGAGCCACCTCGTGATGCCCGAGGGGGTTCAGGTGGAGACGGTCGGCGTCGAAGAAGCGAGCATCCTGGATCTCTTTCAACCCCCACTGGTCGGCGACCACGCAGTCGTAACGGTCGGCGATTGCGCGCAGATTCTCGTTGTAGATCGCGATCTTCCCGCGCATCGCGCGGAAGACGGGCTGCCAGCCCACGTCGATTCCCGTGAAGATGACGATCGTCGCACCGCTCTGCGAGAGCCGTGCGACGGCATCTTCGAACTGGGCGGCGACAGCGTCGGGATCGGCGCCCGGACGGATGATGTCGTTTCCGCCGGCGCACAACGTGACCAGGTCGGGCTTGAGGGCGAGGGCGGGTTCGATCTGCTCGGCGATGATCGGCGCGATCAGCCGTCCGCGCACCGCGAGGTTGGCGTACGCGAAATCGGGCACCTGGGAACCCATCACTTCGGCGACGCGGTCCGCCCACCCACGGTAGCCGCCATCCAGTCGTGGCTCCGGGTCGCCGACACCTTCGGTGAACGAATCGCCGATAGCAACGAATCGGCGCCACGGATGCGTGGGCTGATCCGCAGTATCCGGGTGGGGAGAGTTTGCGGGCTCATGCTCGGGCATCGGACCTCCTCGCTTGTCGACCGTTTTCGACGATACCGCGCGGGGCTGACATCGCGGGGGTGTCGAGGTGGCGGATCGGGGCCGGATGTCGGCGGGTTCGTCTATCGTGGTCAGTCGTGCGTTCGGGCGAGCGGATGCCGGCGCGGGAGGGGTGTGCAGGGTGATCGAGGAGCAACCCGGTGCGCACGTCGGCAGCTTCGCGGCCGAGCACCTGTCGCCCGCGTACCCGCAACGCGCGCCCTGGGGTACGGCGCAGGCCCTGCGTGCGTGGCAGGCCGAGGCACTCGACATCTACTTCGCGCTCGACGGCCCCGAAGGCATCGGAAAGGGGCCACGCGACTTCCTCGCGGCGGCAACCCCGGGAGCCGGCAAGACGACGTTCGCCCTCCGTCTCGCCACCGAGTTGCTCCGTCGGCGGGTCATCAACCGCATCGTCGTCGTCGCCCCGACCGAGCATCTGAAGACGCAATGGGCGGATGCTGCGGCCCGCGTCTCGCTGCGGCTCGACCCGAACTTCAGCAACCGGCACGCCATGCCGTCGCGGCAGTACCACGGCGTCGCTGTGACCTACGCGCAGGTCGCGGTCAAGGCATCCGTCCACGAACGCCTCATCATGGCCGCGCGGACGCTCGTCATTCTCGACGAGGTACACCACGGAGGTGACGCGCTGAGCTGGGGTGATGCGCTTCGCGAGGCCTACGGCCGCGCGACCCGCCGACTACTGCTGTCGGGTACGCCCTTTAGAAGCGACACCGCCCCCATTCCGTTCGTGGAATATGCGCCGAACGAGAAGGGTATTCGTCTCTCGCGGACCGACTACAACTACGGGTACCGCCGCGCGCTCGAAGACGGCGTGGTCCGGCCGGTCATGTTCCTCGTCTACGCAGGCAAGATGCGCTGGCGTACGCGGGCGGGTGACGAGATGGAGGCGTACCTCGGGCAGGACAACACGAAGGACATCACCGCTCAAGCATGGCGGATGGCGCTTGACCCCAACGGCGACTGGATTCCGGCCGTCCTGCGTTCGGCCGACCGGCGCCTGACCGAGGTGCGCGAGCAGATCCCGGATGCCGGGGGGTTGGTGATTGCGACCGACCAGACCGCGGCGCGCGCCTATGCAGCGATTCTGGAATCCATCAGCGGCGAGACGCCGACCGTCGTGCTGTCGGACGAGGCCGAGGCATCTGCCCGTATCGAGCAGTACGCGAACTCGACGTCGCGCTGGCTCGTGGCCGTACGTATGGTGTCGGAGGGCGTGGATGTGCCGCGCCTCGCCGTGGGTGTCTACGCGACATCCGCGTCCACGCCCCTGTTCTTCGCGCAGGCGATCGGACGCTTCGTGCGAGCCCGGCGACGTGGCGAGACGGCCAGCATCTTTCTCCCTAATGTGCCGCAGCTCATCGCGCTAGCTGGCGAGCTGGAGCGCGAGCGCGACCACGCGCTCGACCGCGACAGCGATGCTGAAGACGAGTGGGCCCTCGACGAAGACGCGATGGATGCCGGCGAGCGCGAAGAATCCGCCTCCGATGCTCTGACACAGGAGTTCACGTACCAGGCTCTCGGATCGTTCGCGCACTTCGATCGCGTCATGTTCGACGGCCGCGAGTTCGGTCAGCTCGCCGTGCCGGGAACTCCCGAAGAAGAGGAGTTTCTGGGGCTGCCTGGCCTACTCGAACCGGAGCACGTGCACGAGTTGCTCATGCAACGCCAAGCTCGGCAGGGCAAACACCGGAGCGTCCGCGAGGCCGCCGAGGCAGCGTCGGGCGACGAACGCGCCGTGGATGCTCCGCCGCCCGCTCTGCATCGCACACTGCGGGAGCAGCGCCAGCTGCTGAACAGCCTGGTCGGCCTGTATGCCCGCCAGGCCGGCGAACCGCACGGCCTCGTGCACGCCGAACTGCGCCGCATCTGTGGTGGCCCCGCCGTCTCGCATGCAACGGTGGCACAGCTGCAGGCGCGCATCGAAGTGCTGCGCCGGCGCGTCCACTCCTGAGCGCGGATCGCCTGGCCGGGTGCGCTTCGGAGGCCCGAAATGCTGGCAATAGCGGCAAACGACGGCTGCGGGCAGAGAGCTGTGGATAGCGTTGATCGGGTCCACCACCCCGTCTACTCCACCTTCCCGTCGCCCTGGAGGCCATATGAGCGCGCTCGCGCCGATACCCACCGCCGCCGACAGACGGCGATGGATCCGGTACCTCGTCAACGAACGTGCGGAAGCGAGCGTCTACCGGCACCTTGCAGCGCGACGCGAGGGCGAAGAGCGCGACATCCTTCTCGAGCTCGCGGAGGCGGAAGGGCGGCACGAAGCGCATTGGCTCGAATTGCTCGGCGGTGAACCCGCCCGCCTGCCGAAGGCCGACCTCGAAACGCGTGTACTCGGGTGGATGGCCCGGCGCTTCGGGTCAATCTTCGTGCTCGCCCTCGCGCAGAACGCGGAGGGCCGGTCGCCGTACGACAGCGATGCGGCCGCGACGCCTGCGATGCGCGCCGACGAGAAGATCCACCACGAGGTCGTGCGAGGACTCGCGGCTCGGGGCCGGCGACGATTGTCCGGAACGTTCCGCGCCGCGGTGTTCGGTGCAAACGACGGCCTGGTCAGCAACCTCGCCCTGGTCTTGGGTATCGGGGCGACGGGTGTAGATCCACAGTTCGTGCTCTTCAGTGGCATCGCGGGACTGCTTGCCGGCGCACTGTCGATGGGAGCCGGGGAGTTCGTATCCGTCCGATCGCAACGTGAACTCCTCGCGGCGACCGAACCCAATGGATATGCGGATCATGTTCTGCCTGACCTCGACCTCGACGCCAACGAGCTTGCGCTCGTATACCGCACGCGCGGAATGGCGGTCGGCGAGGCCCTCGAGCGTGCGCGCCTGACGGTCGAGACTGCGCGCGCGGCCGACCGCTCAGTACCCTTCACGGTGTCTCGGGAGGCCGCGGGGGAGCACGACGTGGTGGGCGGTGCGTGGGCCGCGGCGGGCTCGAGTTTTCTGTTCTTCGCCTCGGGCGCGATTATCCCCGTGCTGCCGTGGATCTTCGGGCTCTCGGGTGTCGCCGCGGTCGTGCTGGCGCTGGCCCTCGTGGGTGTCGCGCTGCTCGCGACCGGAGCGATGGTGGGCCTGCTCTCGGGCGGTCCGCCGCTCCGACGCGCGCTGCGTCAGCTCGCGATCGGTTTCGGCGCTGCCGCGGTGACCTACGTGCTGGGTCTGGCCTTCGGTGTATCGATGGGCTGACTATCGCCCGACGACGACTCGGTCCGCATCGAGCGCGAGCCCCGGAATGTCTTTCTCGAGCGAGCGCAACTGCCACTCGGTGCGGAACAGAGCGAGCCGCTGCGACTTCCGCATCACGATCTCGCAGTCGCGCCGGGACGCCAGGGCGGCCGCCGTGTCGGCGTCGACGAGCCGGGCGACGGTGTAGGGCAGGTCGGTCAGTCGAATCGCGACACCGAACTCCGATGCCATCCGCCCCGAAAGTACCTCGAACTGCATCGCGCCGACCGCGCCCAGCACGGGGTTTTGGGGCCCGCGCTTCTCGGAATCCAGAAGTTGAACGACGCCCTCTTCGGTGAGCGCCGTGATGCCCTTGCGGAACTTCTTGGCGGTGCTGACATCGACCGGCGAAGCCAGCGCGAACAGCTCGGGGGTAAACGAGGGGATGCCCTCGAACTCGACCCGGTCCTCGGAGTAGAGCGTGTCGCCGGGGCGCAGGTGCGTGGCATTGACGAGCCCGACAATGTCACCGGGCCACGCGGTGTCGACGGTGTCGCGTTCGCGGCCGAACATCTGCAGGGCGTACTTCGTCGCGAACGGGCGTCCCGTCTGCGCGTGCACCACGGACATCCCTCGCGTGAAGATGCCCGAGCAGATGCGCATGAACGCGACCCGATCTCGGTGCGCCGGGTCCATGTTGGCCTGAACCTTGAAGATCTGTGCAGAGAAAGGCGCGTCGACGGGACGGGGCATCCCGTTCACGTTGACCCGCGGCGTTGCCGAGGGCGCGGCGCGGCAGACGAAACGCAGCAACTGCTCGACGCCGACGTTGCGGACGGCGGCACCGAAGAACACGGGCATGCCGGTCAGATCTGCGAAGGCTTCGGCGCGGAACTCTCCGCCGTCGAGTTCGACCAACTGAGCTTCTTCGACGGCGGTCTGCCAGTCATCCCCGAGCATCCCGGCCGCGTCCGACGCGGGATGAAGCTCGATCCGCGGAAGGTGTGCGTTGCCGTCGACGTGCTCGAACGTGAGAAGTTCGCCGGACGTCACATCTCGTAGCCCGAGGAACCGCCCCGCCTCGCCGACCGGCCAGTTGAGCGGCATCGGCTGACGTGACGTGACGCGCTGCAGTTCGTCGAGCAGGTCGAGGGGATCGCGTCCGGGGCGATCCCATTTGTTGATCATGACGATGATCGGGATGCCGCGGTTTCGGCACACCTCGAACAGTCGGAGGGTCTGGGCCTCCATACCCTTCGACGCGTCGATCAGCATCACGGCCGTGTCGACGGCGGAGAGCACGCGGTACGTGTCCTCCGAGAAGTCCGCGTGCCCCGGTGTGTCCACGACGGTCACGACGACGTCGTCGACGATGAACTGGATCGCGGCGGAGCTGATCGAGATCCCGCGAGCCTTTTCCATCTCCATCCAGTCGGAGACCGTCGAGCGTCGCGTCGACTTGCCATGTACCGCCCCCGCCTCAGAGACGGCGTGGGCGTTCAGTAGCAGCGACTCCGTCAGAGTCGACTTTCCCGCATCCGGGTGCGAAATGATCGCGATCGTCCGTCGACGCTTCGCCTCGTCGACCACGCGGGGGTCGGCCGGGCGATGGTCGGCAGGTACGGTCTCTTCGTCAGATGTCACGATGCTCTCGATTTTAGGTGACTGGGGTGGTACCGCGCTCCGCGAGCGGGAGCTCAACGAAGAAGGCCCCGGATCTGAAATCCCAGATCCGGGGCCTTCTTTACCGCTGTGCGCGAGGGGGGACTTGAACCCCCACGCCCGTTAAAGGGCACTAGCACCTCAAGCTAGCGCGTCTACCTATTCCGCCACCCGCGCATCGATATGTTGCTTGCGCAACCGAGGATCGAGACTATCACGACTCGGCCGGCCACCCCGACCCGGGTAGCGTGGTCGGCATGCCCGGAGCCGATGCGTCCTCTTCGCCATCCCCGTCCGGGCAGGATTTGCCCGAAGTCGCCCAGATCGCGCGCGATCTCATCCGCTTCGACACCTCGAACTGGGGTGGTGGTAAGGCGAACGGGGAGCGCGAGGCCGCGGAGTATGTCGGCGCGTATCTGGAAGCCCTCGGGCTGGCGGTCGACTTTTTCGAGCCCATCCCGAAACGCACCAACGTCCACGCGCGGATCCCCGGCCGAGACGCGTCGAAGCCCGCCTTGATCTTGCACGGGCACCTCGATGTCGTGCCCGCTCCACCCGAGGGATGGAGCGTCGATCCCTTCGCGGGTGAGGTGCGCGACGGGATGCTCTGGGGCAGGGGGGCGGTCGATATGAAGGACATGGATGCCATGATCTTGACCTCGATCGCCGACCTCGTGCGCGCGGGGGAACAACCGGAGCGGGACGTAATCGTCACCTTCTTCGCCGATGAAGAGAACGGCGGTGTCGAGGGCTCCCAGCTCGTCGTCGCCCAGCGTCCCGAGTGGTTCGCGGGCGCGACCGAGGCGATCAGCGAGGTCGGCGGTTACTCCATCTCGGTCGATGACCGCCGGGCGTATCTGCTGCAGGTCGGCGAGAAAGCCCTGATCTGGCTCCGCCTGATCGCCCGGGGGCGTGCCGGTCATGGTTCGCGTCTGCACCCCGACAACGCCGTCACGCGCCTGTCCGAGGCCGTCGCTGCCCTCGGACGCACGCAATGGCCCGTGCGCCTCACGGCGACGACGACGCAGCTGCTCGAGGGCCTCGCAGCCCTCACCGGAACCGACACGAGCGACCCGGACGCGCTCGCGGCGCACGCGGGGCCAGCCGAAGGATTCTTGAGGTCGACCTTCCGCACGACCACCAACCCCACGGGGCTCACCGCCGGCTACAAGCACAACGTGATCCCCGATCACGCCGAAGCCATGATCGACGTGCGGGTTCTGCCGGGCACCGAGGAAGCGGCGCTAGCGGACATCCGTCGCATCATCGGTGACGACGTCGAGATCGAGATCGTGCACGCCGACATCGGCCTCGAAGTGCCCTTCGCCGGTGCGCTGGTCGACGAGATGGTCGCGGTGCTCGGGCAGCACGATCCGGGTGTGCCCGTCATCCCCTACCTGATGGGAGGCGGCACCGATAACAAGGCGCTGGCGGCTCTCGGGATCGCGGGCTTCGGCTTCGCGCCGTTGCGCCTCCCCGCCGATCTCGATTTCACGGGTATGTTCCACGGCATCGACGAACGCGTCCCGATCGAATCGCTCGAGTTCGGTCAGCGCGTGCTCACCGACCTGCTTCGTCGATACTGACCTACGGATGCCTCGGTCAGAGGCCATCTCCATCGCCCCGTCACGACCCCGCACCGAAAGTTGCCCATGCAGTTCATCGAAGCCCTGATTCTCGGCATCGTGCAGGGACTCACCGAGTTCCTGCCCATCTCATCGAGCGCGCATCTGCGCATCCTCGGCGAGTTCCTGCCGTCGGCAACCGACCCCGGGGCGACGTTCACCGCCATCACCCAGATCGGTACCGAAGCCGCCGTGCTCGTGTACTTCTGGGGCACGATCGTGCGCATCATCTCTCGCTGGGCGCAGTCGCTGGCGGGCAAGGTTCCGCGCAATGACCCGGATGTACGGATGGGATGGCTCATCATCATCGGCTCCGTGCCGATTGCCGTGCTGGGGTACCTGTTCCAGGACACCATCCGAGGGACGTTCCGAAACCTCTGGCTCGTCGCGATCGTGCTGATCGTGTTCGGTCTCCTGCTGGGTGCCGCGGACTACTGGGGTCGCCGCACGCGCGAGTTGACAGACCTCACCTACCCGCACGGTCTGGCGCTCGGCTTCGCTCAAGCGCTCGCGCTCATCCCGGGAGTCTCCCGATCGGGCGCGACCACGACGGTGGGTCTCACGCTCGGCTACACGCGACCCGCCGCGGCCGAATACGCGTTCCTGCTCGCCGTGCCTGCGGTGTTCGGGTCGGGATTCTACGAGCTGGTGCAGAGCTTCGAGGGGCCGACCGGCCCCTACAGCCTGATCGACACGGCAGCCGCGACGGTCGTGGCGTTCATTGTCGGTCTCGCGGTGATCGCCTTCCTGATGCAGTACCTCAAGCGCGGCAGCTTCCTGCCGTTCGTGATCTACCGGCTGCTGCTCGGCATCGCCCTGATCGTGCTGCTGCTGACGGGCGTTCTGCAGCCCTACTGACGACGAAGATGCCGGCAGGTTTGCTCCGTTTCGTCTCGCTGCGCTCGCTCAACGACCGGGGCGGGCGTTGAGCGAGGAGCGGAGCGACGAGTCGAAACGCTGTCAGCGGCGCGGGTCGTCGCGGCCGGGCTTCGAGGGCCCGTCGCCACCCCGGCGCAGGTAGCGCTCGAACTCCTGGGCGATCGCGTCGCCGGATGCCTCGGGTGAGTCCCAGGTGTCGCGCGTGCGCTCGAGCTGACGGATGTACTCCGTCATCTCTTCGTCGTCGGCGGCTGCGGCGTCGATGGATGCTTCCCAGGTCGCGGCCTGGGTCGGCAGATCGCCCCGCTCGATCGGCGCGCCCGCGACATCTTCGAGTCGGTCCAGAAGCGCGAGTGTCGCCTTCGGCGAGGGAGTGTGTCCCGCCACGTAGTGCGGCACGCTCGCCCACAGCCCAACGGCGGGGATACCGGCCTCTTCGGCTGCGGCCGACAGGACGGACAGGATTCCGACCGGCCCCTCGTAGGTGCTGCGTTCGAGCCCGAGGCTCTCCCGGATGCGCTCGTTTTCGGTACCCGCGAAAACGGAGATGGGGCGCGTGTGTGGGACGTCGGACATCATCGAGCCCAGGCCGACGATGCCGGTGATGTCTTCGCGGAGGGC
Organism: Microbacterium sp. HM-570; assembly: GCF_054165885.1. NCBI lineage: Bacteria > Bacillati > Actinomycetota > Actinomycetes > Micrococcales > Microbacteriaceae > Microbacterium > Microbacterium sp. HM-570. The sequence goes on along the minus strand of NZ_CM135111.1, from coordinate 217,931 downwards.
GACATCGACGAGCTCGGCGGCGAACGCCTGCCAGGCGCGTGCCGGCTCGACTCCCGTGAGCAGCCACAGCTGCGTGCCACGCGTGCGTTGCGCGGGACGAAGGATGCTCGCCTCGGGCCAGCGCAGCGAGCGTCGTCCTTCGGCATCCATGGCCACCGACGGGCGCGTGTATTGGTAGTCGAAGTAGAGCTCCGGGTCGACCGAGTGGACGGGTTCGAATTCTCCCGCGCCGCGCAGTACCCCGAGGGCAGCCGACGCTGCTTCGCCCGCGTCGTTCCAACCATCGAATGCGACCACGAGCACTCTGCGTCCGAGACCTTCCACCGCGCCTCCTCCCACCGCGCCTCCCGGGTGCGGTCCACGTGATGACGGATGTCGTCGCGCGGAATCACTCCAGGATAGGCGTTCGCGCTCGGGGACGGTCCAGGCTCGGCGCGAGGCGCTCGGTAGCATGGGGAGAGTGACCCATCCCCATCCGCGTGCTGTCCTCTGGGACATGGACGGAACCCTCGTCGATACCGAACCCCACTGGATGGCGGCTGAAACGCCGCTCGTGGAAAGCTTCGGGGGGACGTGGTCGCACGAACAGGCTCTGCAGCTCGTCGGTCTCGGACTGGAAGATTCGGCCCGTATCTTTCAGGCCGCCGGCGTGCGGATGGGTGTTCCCGAGATCATCGATCGCCTGACCGACGATGTGCTGGCCTCGCTCGCGAGCGGCGGCGTGCCGTTCCGCCCGGGTGCACGCGAGTTGCTGATGAGTCTGCGCCAGGCGGGTATCCCCACCGCCCTGGTGACGATGTCGATGCGCCGGATGGCGACGTCCATCGTGGATCTACTCGATTTCGACGCCTTCGACCTGATCGTCGCCGGCGACGACGTCGAGCGTCCCAAACCATTCCCCGACCCCTACCTCAAGGCCGCGGAACTGCTCGGTGTCGACATCAGCGACACGGTCGCGATCGAGGACTCCCCGAACGGGGTGCGCTCGGCCGTTGCGGCGGGCTGCACCGTCATCGGCGTGCCGAATCTCGTCTCGCTGGCGGGTACCGGCACGTCGGTCATCATCGAGACGCTCGCCGGAGTGGGCGTCGCGGATGTCGCGCGCATGCATTCCGAACGTGGTCTGCACGCCGGGCACGTCGCATGACGGGCGCGGAGCAGTACGAGGGTCCGCGCACGTCCGGACCTTTCGGTGCGGGTGATCGGGTACAGCTGACGGGCCCCAAGGGCCGCCTGCACACCATCACTCTGCGTGCCGGAGGCGAGTTGCACACGCACCACGGCGTGCTCCGTCACGAGGCGCTCATCGGACTACCGGATGGCTCGGTCGTCGAGAACAGCGCCGGCCACGAGTACCTGGCCCTTCGTCCCCTGCTGCGCGACTTCGTCATGTCGATGCCACGCGGTGCGGCGATCGTGTACCCGAAGGATGCGGCGCAGATCCTCGCGCAGGCGGATGTGTTCCCCGGGGCGACGGTCGTCGAGGCGGGCGTGGGATCGGGTGCGCTTTCGCTCTGGCTGCTTCGCGCGATCGGCCCCGCCGGTCGCCTCATGTCGTTCGAGCGTCGTGCCGACTTCGCCGAGGTTGCGCGGGCGAACGTGCAGACGTTCCTCGGTGAGGAACCGCCGACGTGGCAGGTCGTCGTGGGTGACCTTGCCGAAGAACTGCCCGCGGCCACCGAACCCGCGAGCGTCGATCGCGTCGTGCTCGACATGCTGGCCCCCTGGGAGTGCATCGGTGTCGTTGCCGAGGCGCTTCGGCCCGGCGGTGTCGTGATCTGCTACGTCGCCACGGCGACGCAGCTCTCGCGCGTGGCCGAGTTCTTGCGCGGTACGGGGCTGTTCACCGAACCCGAGTCATCCGAGACCATGGTGCGCGGATGGCACGTCGAGGGCCTCGCGGTACGGCCCGACCATCGGATGGTCGCGCACACGGGCTTTCTCATCTCGGCCCGCAGGCTCGCGCCGGGTGCGGTCGCTCCCGAGCAGAAGCGCCGCGCCTCGAAGTCGAGCTACGGCGACGAAGACGTCGAGCTCTGGACACCGGGCGCCGTCGGAGACCGCGACATCACCGACAAGAATCTTCGCAAGCGAGTGCGCGAGGCGCGGCGCGCGGCCGACGCGCGGCGGATCGGCGACGGGCCGGTCGAGACCACTGCAGATGATGGCCCGGGCGTCACCCCCGGCACTGCCGCTGACAGTGACGCGGAAGCGGCGACCGTAGACTGATGCCCGTGCGTAAATTCCTCGTAACCGCGGTCGCGGTCGGTCTCGTCGGCGTTGGACTTGTCGGATGCTCGTCGGCCAATTCGGCGGACACGTCGTGCGTCCGGCCTGTCTCTCCGGAGACCGAGCTGCCGGCGACCGTGACGGGTGCCTTCGGATCCGAGCCCGAGTTGGACGCCTACACTCCCGTGATCACGGACGAGACGGTTTGGATGGATCCCATCGAGGGCGACGGGCTTGCCATCACGACGCCTGACCAATTGGTGCTCGCAGACATCGTGCTGTTCGACGGATCGACCGGCGAGCGCCTCGGCGCGACCCTTTTCGATGGCGATCTGGCACAGGCGCGCCCGCTGTCCGAGTGGACGACGACTTTTCCGGGGCTCGAGGATTCCCTTACCTGTGCTCGTGAGGGGAGCCGCGTTCTCACGGTGATGCCGAGCTCTTCGTTGCCGGCCGAGTCTGCGGCAAGCCTGGGATTGGCCGAAGACGGCGCTGCGATTCTGTCGGTCGACCTGCAGAAGGTCTACCTCGCGAAGGCAAACGGTACCGATCAGTTCGTGACGGAGAACGGCCTACCGAGCGTCGTTCGCGCGCCCGATGGCCGTCCGGGAATCATCGTCCCCGACAGCGCTCCACCGACGGATCTGAAGGTCGAGGTCCTGAAAAAGGGCACCGGCGCCGAGGTGACCGGGGATGTGCCCGTGCGGCTCGCGTACACCGGTGTGCTCTGGGACGACAAGACAGAATTCGACTCGTCCTGGGGCAAAACACCGGTTTCGTTCTCACTCGACCAGGTCGTCGAGGGGTTCGGGGAGGGTCTTCGCGGGCAGACGGTGGGTTCGCAGGTGCTCATCGTGATTCCGCCCGAGCTCGGCTACGGCGACCAGGCGAACGCTGCGGTGCCGGCGGGCTCGACTCTCGTGTTCGTGGTCGACATCCTCGGGCTCGACGAACTGCCGGAGTGATCCCGCGCCCCGTCTGGGGTTCCGTGCCCGCGCCTAGGATGGGTCCGTGCCGGAGAAGATTGCGCCCGAGGAGCGACTGCTGAGCCTCACCGTCGCGCTCATGGCGCACCGGTACGGCCTGACGAAGGAGCAGATCCTCTCGTCTGTCTCTGGTTATCGCGAGGCGCGCGCGGAGGGTCGCAGCTCCGACGCCCTCGAGAAGATGTTCGAGCGCGACAAGGACGCCCTCCGTGACCTGGGCGTCCCGATCCACACGGTGGGGGACCATGCAGACCCGGACGACCTCCGCGAAGCGCGCTACCTGATCCCCAAGGCCGAGTATCTGCTGCCCGAGGACATCACCTTCACGCCCGCAGAGGTGGCTGTTCTGAACCTTGCCGCCGCAGTGTGGGGTGAGAGCTCGATGTCGGCAGACGCAAGCGCCGCTCTTCGCAAGATCCGTGCGCTCGGGATCGACGTCGATGAGCCCATCATCGGGTTCGCCCCGCGCATCTCGGCGCGCGACCCCGCCTTCGCTCCGCTCCGGCAGGCCAATGACCAGGCTCGCGTCGTGCGGTTCACCTACGTCAAGCCGGGCGACGATGTCCCGCGTGTGCGAACGGTCGAACCCCATGCGCTGATCGAGTTCGAGGGTCGCTGGCACGTGCACGGACTCGACCGCGATCTCGGTCAGACGCGCACCTTCCTGCTGTCGCGAATCGTCGGGGACGTCGTGGTGACGAAGGAAGGATTCGATCCCGAGGCCCGCGCCGGTGCGGGGGAGCGCGCTCGTCTGGGCCTCGAGAGTGTGTCGGCGCAGAACGTCGCCGCGTTGCGCGTGCAGGACGCGACCGAGGCCGCGGTGCGTTTGCGTCGGCGAGGCACGCGAGACGGAGACATCCTGCACGTCGGGTTCGTTGACATTCACGTGCTCGCCGACGAGCTCGCCTCGTATGGCCCCGAGGTGCGGGTCGAGTCCCCGCCGGAGCTCCGCCGCGAGGTCATTGCGCGGTTGCAGCGGACTCTCGAGGCGCACGGGGTGAGCGCATGAGTGCCGGAAAGCCGCTTCTCGCGATCGACCGCGTCGCGATCGTGATGAACCTCGTGCCGTATCTGGTGGAACGCGGGCCCGTCTCGGTCACCGAGGCTGCACGCGAGCTCGATGTCGCGCCCGACGTCTTGCGACGCTTGGCCGAGGGATTGGTCGTGATCGGTCTGCCCGACGGCATGCACAACGACCTGTTCGACATCGACTGGGACCTGCTCGACGAACATGACGAACTGCAGCTGCTCAACACCGTCGCCTTCGAACGGGCGCCGCGGCTCACAGCTCGCGAAGCGGCGGCGCTCCTGGCGGGACTGCAGCTCGCGGGTGCCGCCCCCGGCGTCGCGGCTCAGGGGGTCGTGCCCGGTCTCATCGCGAAGCTCTCGCGCGGTGCGAGCACAGCGCCCGCAGAGTTGACCGTGACCGCGAATCCCGGCGACGAGGTGCGGTCGGCCGTCATGGACGCGCTCGACCGAGGCTTCGCGGTGTCGTTCACCCATCAGAAGCCGGATGATTCGCCCACGACGCGCACGGTCGACCCGGTCAAGATCCTGGTCAAGGACGACCAGTGGTACCTGCGGGGCTGGTGCCACATGCGCCGCGATATGAGGACGTTCCACCTCGAGCGCGTCAGCGACGTCGTGGTCACCGACATCCCCGCGGGTGCTCACGATGATCCTGAAGAAACAATGTTCGGCACGGCGGACGGCCCTCTCGAGGCGACCATCCGTTTCACCTCGCATGTCGCTCCTCTTCTCGGGCAGTTCCTGGATCACGCCGTGGTGAAGTCCGAGGGCGCCCGGTCGAACGCGGTGCTGCGCGTCGCCGACCCGACCCAGCTCAAGCGACTGGCTACGCGTCGCGGGGGAGAGGTCGAGATCGTCGCTCCCGACGAAGCACGCGTCGCCGCCGTCGAGTGGGCGCGGGCGGGGCTTGCTCAGTACCGGTAGGTCGCCGCGCCTTCAAGGCTCCCCTCGCATACCCGGGGTAGACTGAAATCTGCGCACGTTCTGGCGATACGACGGAGAGAGCACATGCTAGGAAACCTGACTGGATGGCACCTGCTGATCCTCCTCGCCGTGATCTTGCTCTTGTTCGGCGCCGCGAGGCTTCCGGCGCTCGCCCGCAGCATGGGCCAGTCTGCGCGTGCTTTCCGCGGCGAGATGAAGGCGATGAAGGAAGAGGACGCGGCTTCCGACACCGCGAAGGCAGACCAGACCGCTGCTCCCTATCCGCCGTCGGCTACGGGGCTCACGGCGCCCCCGCCGGCTGGAAGCCCCGAAGCCAAGCCGTAGTCGAGCGTGGTCACGACCGACGCGGGCGCGACCGTCTCGGAGGACGAACCGCGCCGCGACAAGCGGATGTCTCTCGCGGCGCACCTCGTGGAGTTGCGCAAGCGGTTGATGATCGCTGCGCTTGCGCTCGTGGTTGGCATGGTCGTTGCCTTCTTCATCACTGGACCGATCATCGATCTGCTGACGGTTCCCATCCGACAGATCGCGGAAGAAGAGGGGCGGACCTATGTCCAGCTCAACTTCGACACCGTCACCGGCGGGTTCGACCTGCGTTTGCGGATCTCGTTCGCGATCGGATTGTTGATCTCGGCCCCTGTCTGGCTCTGGCAGATTTGGGCGTTCATCATGCCCGGGCTCACTCGCAAAGAGGCCCGGTATACCTGGTCGTTCCTCGGAGCGGCCATCCCTCTCTTTTTCGCAGGCTGCACGCTCGGTTTTTTCCTCCTGCCCCACGTCATCGAGCTCATGGCGAGCTTCGTCCCGACGGGCATGGCTCAGTTCTACAAGTACGACATCTATTACGATTTCGTCTTCAAGTTCCTGCTGGTGATAGGCGTCGCGTTCGTCCTGCCGGTCTTCCTCGTGGCGCTCAACCTCGCCGGCATTATGAGCGGCATCGCGATCCTAAAGGGCTGGCGGGTGGCGGTCATCATCTCGACGACCTTCGCCGCGCTGGCCACCCCAGCAGCGGATATCGCCTCCATGCTCCTCTTAGCCGGAGTGATGATCATCCTGTACCTCGCCGCGGCTGGGCTCTCGCTCCTCTTCGACCGACGTCGTCGCCGTCGTGAGCCCCCACTCCTGCCGACGCCCGGACTCGACGGGTGAGTCCCTCGGCAGAGGTGCCGTCGCCCGCCGAGCGGTTCGCGGCCGCCCGCGAGGCGCAGCGACACCCCGCTACCTCAGCCTTTGCCGAAGCGCAGCCGTTCGATCTCGATCCGTTTCAGATCGCCGGATGCCAGGCGCTCGAAGAAGGTCGCAGCGTGCTGGTCGCGGCCCCGACCGGAGCGGGCAAAACGATCGTGGGCGAGTTCGCCATCCATCTGGCGATGCTGTCCGACCGCGGCAAGGCGTTCTACACGACGCCGATGAAGGCGCTCTCGAACCAGAAATTCCGTGAACTCCAGCAGGTCTACGGCGCAGATCAGGTCGGGCTACTCACGGGCGACACCAACATCAACGGCAATGCTCGGGTCGTCGTCATGACGACCGAGGTGCTGCGGAACATGCTGTACGCCGACTCGCCAGCTCTGCGTGATCTCTCGTTTGTTGTGATGGATGAGGTGCACTACCTCGCCGACCGCTTCCGCGGTGCCGTGTGGGAGGAAGTCATCATCCACCTGCACCGCTCGGTCCGACTCGTCTCCCTGTCGGCGACGGTATCCAACGCCGAGGAGTTCGGTGACTGGCTCGACACGGTCCGCGGCGACACGGAGGTCATCGTGTCGGAGACTCGTCCCGTGCCGCTCGAGCAGCACGTGCTCGTCCGTAGCGACCTGCTGCCGCTCTTCGACGATCGGGCCGGGATCGCGACGGCGCAGGTCAACCAAGAGCTGATGCGCGTCCGGTCGGTCAAGGGACCCAACTTCGAGAACAGTCGACGCGCGCAGAGCATGAACAGCGGGCGGCAGTCGGGCCGCTACGAGCCGTCCCGAGGCCGTCCTCAGCGGGGCGGACAGCGTCCGGTGCGGCCGAGCAATGTGCAGCGGATCGAGCGGATGGATCGCCCGGAGGTGGTCGAACTGTTGCGCCGCAACAATCTGCTGCCGGCGATCTTCTTCATCTTCAGCCGGGCCGGGTGCGAGCAGGCCGTCGCGCAGGTTCGACGCGCGAACCTGCGCCTCACAACGCCCGAAGAGCGCGCCGAGATCCGCGCGATCGTGGAAGATCGCACGCGCTCACTCCCCGACGAAGACCTGGCCGTGCTGGGCTTCTGGGAGTGGCGCGACAATCTCGAGCGGGGAGTGGCGGCGCACCACGCCGGAATCCTGCCCGCCTTCAAAGAGGTCGTGGAAGAGCTTTTTCGGCGCAAGCTCGTGCGGGCGGTGTTCGCGACCGAGACCCTCGCTCTCGGCATCAACATGCCGGCGCGTACCGTGGTGCTCGAAAAACTCGAGAAGTTCAACGGCGAAGCCCGCGTCGCGATCACGTCGGGGGAGTACACGCAGCTCACCGGACGTGCGGGTCGCCGGGGCATCGACGTCGAGGGTCACGCGGTCATCCAGTGGACCGAGGGGCTCGACCCGCAGGCGGTCGCCGCCCTTGCCTCGCGCCGCACGTATCCGCTGCACTCGAGCTTTCGCCCGACGTACAACATGGCCGTGAACCTGATCGATCGGTACGGTCGGGCGCGCGCACGCGAGCTGCTCGAATCGTCGTTCGCTCAGTTCCAGGCCGACCGGGCCGTGGTCGGACTCGCCCGCCAGGTGCGCGAGCAAGAAGAATCGCTCGCCGGCTACGAGAAATCGATGACGTGCGATCGTGGCGACTTCACGGAGTATTCGCGGATCCGACGCGAGCTGAGCGATCTCGAGAAACAGAACCGGGGGGAGTTTCTCCGTTCGAAGGGTGCGCGCGAGCGGCGGCAGTCGCAGATTCGCGATCTCCGAACGCGGATGCAGCGGCATGCGTCTCACACCTGCCCCGATCGCGAGGCACACGCCCGCTGGGCCGAGCGGTATTGGAAGCTCAAGCGTCAGACGGATAAGGCCCGGCGTGAGATCGACACCCGCACGGGCACGGTCGCGCGCCAGTTCGACCGCGTTACCGATGTGCTCGCCGCGCTCGACTACCTGCGTGTGGGGGAGGACGGTGGAACCACGCTGACCGCCGCGGGGCGCACGATGCGCCGGATCTACGGCGAGCGGGACCTGCTTGTCGCCGAGTCGCTGCGGCGTGGGCTGTGGGATCGGTTGGATGCGCCTTCGTTGGCCGCACTAGCGAGCTGCCTGGTCTACGAGCCGCGCCGTGATTCCGCAGGTCCCGGCGAGCATGGACTTCCCGGCGGCGAGTTCCGGGTCGCTTTGAGCGCAACGGAAGAACTCTGGTCCGACCTCGATGACCTCGAGCGGGAGCATCGCCTGCCCGGATCGGAGCCTCTCGCCACCGGCCTTGCGCGTGCGATACGCGGCTGGGCCCGGGGGATGCCCCTGGACCGTGTCCTCGAAGACGCCGATATGGCGGCCGGGGACTTCGTGCGCTGGTGCAAACAACTGATCGATCTGCTCGATCAACTCTCGATCGTCGCGGACGGAGAGTTGGGGCGCACGGCACGGACCGCGCTCGATGCGGTGCGGCGTGGGATCGTCGCGTACTCAGGTGCGTGAGCACGTGCGGCGGCGGCTGCGCTCCGGGCCGGTACACAGCTCGGCGACCGTAGGGTAGTCGGATGCCCATGTCATCCGCTGCGTTACACGACGCGACACGGCCCGTGCTGCCGTTGTGGATCGCTGTCCTTGCTTCGATCGCTGCCGGGTTCTCGCTCGATCTGGCCTATCCCGATGTTGCCTGGTGGCCCGCAGCCTTCGTCGCCGTGGTGCTTGCTCTCGTGTCCATCATCGGACGGGGCGCGTGGGGCGCCGTTCTGGTGGGGTTCGCCTTCGCGGCTCCCTTCTTCCTCTCGAATCAGGTCTTCACGGCGCGGTACCTCGGCCCCGTCCCCTGGCTCGCCCTGTCGTTGTTCGAGGCGGCCATCACCGCCGCGTTGACCGTCTTGATCGCGCTGGCCTATCGTTGGCTGCCCCGGGTCCTGCCTGGCCTCTGGGCGCGCCTCACAGCGTTGCCGGCCCTCGTCGCCGGCTTGTGGTGCCTGCGCGAACTGGTCGTCGGCACCTGGCCCTATGGCGGGTATCCCTGGGGCCGGGTGGGCATCACCCAGACAAACGGACCCTTTGCCGAGGCCGCGTCCTGGGTCGGCATCACGGGATTGTCTTTCCTCGTGGTGGTGTTCTGTGCCGCGCTGATCGAGTACGTGCGCGCCGGAAGGTTCCGAGACCTGCGCACCGCGGCACCCGCGGCTGTGGTCATCCTGTTGATCGCCGTCGCGCCACAGTTTCCGACTACAGACGCAGGGACCATGCGTGTTGGATCCGTCCAGGGCAACGGTCCCTCGGGCTATTTCGATCGCGCACCGGCGAACGCCGTACTCGCCGCGCAACTCGCCGCCACCCGGCCGCTCTACGGCCAAGAGATGGACGTGCTGTTGTGGCCCGAGGGTGGCGTGGATTCTGATCCGTTGAACAACTCGAGCACTGCGAGAACGCTCGACAACGTCTCCGAGGGTGTCGATGCCCCACTCATCGTGAACGCCGCCACCGAACGCGACGGACTGTTCTTCAACACGTCGATGCTGTGGAACGCGGGGGAGGGCGCGGTTGTCACGTACGACAAGAGGCACCCCGTACCCTTCGGCGAGTATGTGCCGGACCGCTGGTTCTACCGCCTCTTCGCGCCCGACCTGATCGACCTGATCCAGCGTGAGTACACACCGGGCACCGATGCGCCGCTGTTCGATGTCGGCGGAGTCGGTGTGGGCCTCGCAATCTGCTTCGACGTCATCTACGACGACGTCATCTGGAACGGAGCACGCGAGGGTGCTCAGGTGTATATGTTCCAGACGAACAACGCGGACTTCCGCGGGACGGACGAGAACGTACAACAGCTTGCGTTCGCCCGTATGCGTGCGATCGAAACAGGTCGGGCCGTTGTGAACCTATCTACCGTGGGCACGAGCCAGGTAATCGCTCCCGACGGCAGTGTGATCGACGGCCTTCCCGTGGACGAAGCCGGGTACATGCTCACCGAGGTTCCTCTGCGAACGGGGCTGACGCCGGCGGTGGTACTGGGCGACGCGGTGCCGATCGGGATCGCGACCGGCAGCCTGCTCTCGCTCGCCGTCCTGGGGCTGGCACTGAGAACGCGCAGACGCACGGTGTGACGGCTGAGGGCTAGACACGAATAAGGGACCGGATGCCGAAGCATCCGGTCCCTTATTCGGTGTCGTGTGGGCTACGCCCCGAGCAGCAGACTGTCGGGGTTCTGGCCGGCGCCGCGGCGTGCCCGCAGGTACGCGAGACGCTCTTCGAGGAGTTCCTCGAGCTCGGCGCGCGTGCGGCGCTCGAGCAGCATGTCCCAGTGCGTACGCGGGATCTTGTCGGCGCTGTGATCGATCGTCACAGCCTCGTTGTCGACGACCAGTGCAGCCTCGGCGCCGCACGTGCGGCACTCCCAGGCTTCCGGTGCCTCGGCGTCGGCCGCGAACACCAGCTTGGTCTGTCGTTCGCACACGGTACACGCGTACGTGTACTCCGTGCGCTCCATGAATACGACGCCCTCTTCGCTCTGTAGGCTCTGGGCGCCGAGACGCATGCCCCGTAGGCTGCGATCTGCCATCGTGTGGTCTCCTCGGCGTGTGTATGACGGAGTCGTATAACTCCTTCCTCCGGTATAACGCCATGACCTGGGTGCATCATCCGAACGGGCCGTCGAGGCGCGTCATTCTCAGTCAACGCACAGCGTGAAGGTCGGGAGTTTTCCGGATCAACCCCAGGCGTCGAGGGCGACATCGGCCCTGTCTGTGACGATCCCATCCACTCCCAGTTTCACGAGGCGGCGCATATCGGCTGGATCGTTCACGGTCCAGACGTGCACCTCTACGCCAGCCGCATGCGCCGCACGGACGAGACGCGGGGTGAGGACGCGGAAACGTCCATGGCGCTCGGGGATCTGGATCGCGTCCACTCCGACGAAGAGTCGGGCCGCAGCGCGCTCTGAGCCGAGTGCCACCGCGCCGAGAATGCGTGCGATCGTCGCAGCGCCGGCGGATGTCGCGGGACCCACTTCTCCGGCGCCAGAGCGGGCTGCGGCAAGCGCGGCAAGGCGCCGTCGATCCGAGAAACTCGTGAGCAGCACCCGCCCGCCGTGATCGGCGACCTCGCGTCCGACCGAAGCAGCCGCCGCCGCGGCCTTCACATCGAGGTTGAAGCGCAGAGTCGGAAACGCGTCGAGGGCCTGGCTCAGAGTCGCGAGCCCACCGCGCGTTGCCATCAGATCCGAGAGTTCACTCACCTCGACACTCGCGATCGGGCGGGGGTCGCCAGTGACACGTTTGAGGTCGTTGTCATGGAACAGAACGACGACGCCGTCGCGGGTGACGTGGCAATCCGATTCGACGTAGAGGGCGCCGGTCGCGTGCGCCTGCGAGAGCGCCGCGAATGAGTTCTCGACGATCCCGCCGCGCGCCATACGCGACGTGACGAACCCTCTATGAGCGAGCACGCGGGGCCGTCGTGCACCGGCGAACCAGGGATGGCTCACGGGGAAGGGCTTCAGGCGAGCGGAGGAACAGGACCGCCCGCGGCTGGGGGAGTGGGCCGCTCGGGTGTCGCCGGCTTCACACCGAAAGCGTTCGTGATACCGCTAAGTGCTGCGGTGAACTCGCTCGGAATGATCCAGAGCTTGTTCGACTCGCCCTCGCTAATCTTGGGCAGCGTCTGCAGGTATTGGTAGGCCAGGAGCTTCTCGTCCGCGTCGCCGACGTGAATGGCGTGGAAGACGGTCTGGATCGCCTGGGCCTCTCCCTCGGCGCGGAGCACGGCCGCGGCCTTGTCGCCCTCGGCACGGAGGATCTCAGCCTGGCGGGCGCCCTCGGCCGTCAAGATCGCCGACTGCTTCGTTCCCTCGGCAGTCAGGATGAGAGCACGTCGGTCACGCTCGGCTCGCATCTGCTTCTCCATCGAATCCTGGATGGAGGCGGGCGGGTCGATCGCCTTCAGCTCGACGCGACCGACGCGGATGCCCCACTTGCCGGTCGCCTCGTCCAGCACGATGCGCAGTTTCTGGTTGATCTCGTCGCGGCTCGTCAGCGCTTCTTCGAGGTTCAGGCCTCCGACGACATTACGAAGTGTTGTGGTCGTCAGCTGCTCGACGGCCCCGAGATAGTTGTTGATCTCGTATGTCGCGGCGCGCGGGTCCGTCACTTGGAAATAGATGACCGTGTCGATGGAGACAACGAGGTTGTCCTCGGTGATGACGGGCTGCGGGGGAAACGACACGACCTGCTCGCGCAGATCGATCAGCGGCCGAACGCGGTCGATGAACGGCACCAGCACGTTCAGTCCCGGCATCAGCGTGCGGCGGTAGCGTCCGAGCCGCTCGACGACCCCCGCAGAGGCCTGCGGAATGATGCGAATCGATCGAGCGATGACGACGACGACGAAGATGAAAACGACGAGCGCCAGTGCCCAGCCGATCGCTGTGGGGATGATGTCCTCGATCATGCGGGGAACTCCTCCTGGATTTCTTGCGGTGGTTCAACCGGTTGGACGACTGCGGTGGCCCCGTCGATCAGGGTGACGGTGACCGCGACGCCGGGAGTGATCTCGATGGCCGTCGCTGTGCGCGCCGTCCACGTTTCACCGTTCGCGAGGCGCACCTGTCCGCCCATCGGTCCGACCGTAGCGACGACGACGCCGAGCATGCCGCGGAGTGCATCGACATTGCTGAGGGCAGGATCCTCGCCGCGGCGGAGGCGTCGTAGGAGGGGTGGCCGGAGCACGAGAAGCAGAAGAGCCGCGACAGCCGCGGCGATGATGACCTGCAGCCAGAGTGGAGCACCCGCGAGGTCCGATGCCAGGCCCGCAAGCCCGCCGAGTCCGAGCATCAGGAAGGTCATTTCGAGCGTCAACGTCTCGATCGTGAAGAAGACGAGGATCAGAACGATCCATCCGATCCACGCGAACTGCTCGACGTTCTGGATGAGTTCCATGAGAGGCCTCCTCCTCACCGAACCTAGCACGCGGGTGGCGCGGAAAGGCCGGAGGATTTGCCGCAACGACAGGCCAGCGGCGCCCGCTTGGTAGGGTCGAGAACGTCTCACCCCGCCACCCCAGGAGTACGCATGTCACAGCCCCTCGCACCCGGTTCGCTCGTAGGAAAGCGGGTGCTCGTGACGGGCTCGTCCCGTGGAATCGGTGCCGATACGGTTCGGCATCTCGCCGAAGCGGGCGCGGACGTCGTCATCAACTTCCGCAACAAGGGGCCTCGCGCCGAGAAGCTGGCCGCTCAGGTCCGCGAGCTCGGTGTTCGCGCGCTCGTCATCGGTGCGGACCTCACCGACGCCGATTCGGTCGGCACGATGTACGCCGAGGTCGAGCGGGAGTTCGGTGGACTCGACATCCTGGTCCTGAACGCCTCGGGTGGCATGGAGAGCGGAAGGGGAGAGGACTATGCGCTCCTGCTGAACCGTGATGCCCAGGTCGGGGCGCTGCAGCGTGCCCTGCCGTTGCTCGACGCGGGTTCACGCGTCGTGTTCGTGACGAGCCACCAGGCCCACTTCATCCGAACGACTCCGACGATGCCCGAGTACGAACCCGTCGCTTTGTCGAAGCGCGCAGGCGAGGACGCCCTGCGTGAGCTGATCCCCGATCTGACGGAACGCGGGATCGAGTTCGTCGTCGTCTCGGGCGACATGATCGAGGGAACGATCACGGCAACCCTCCTCGAGCGGGCGAACCCCGGCGCCATTGCTTCACGGCGCGAGTCGGCCGGCAAGCTCTACAACGTCGGCGAGTTCGCCGCAGAGATCGCGCGAGCGGCGGTGGAACCGATTCCCGAGGACAACACACGCCTGGTGGGCGACACCACCGACTTCGGCTGAGCTGTCGTACGAAAAAGCGCGCATTCCCGGAGCCGGGGATGCGCGCTTTTCGCGTGTAGCGACCGGTCGACTAGAGCGGCTTGAAGCTGAAAGCGCGGACGATCTGGATGATGCCGAGCACGACCAGTGAGATACCGAGCATGAGCCACAAGATAGCGATGTAAAGCGGCGAGAACAGCAGCACGATACCCGCGACGATGCTCAAAAGTGCGAAGAAGATCGTCCATCCCTTCGAGGCAGAGCCGCCGAGTGTCGTAAGCGCGACGACGCCTTCGACAATCCACATGATGCCAACGAGAATCCCGAGGAACAACGCGAGCCAGCCCGTTGCGGCCGCGAGGTCGGTGAAGACGATGATTCCCGCGATTACATACAGGAGACCGAGAACGATGTGGCCAACACGCGCCCACCCGCCCATCGACTTGGCGAAAATACCTAGACCGGCATATACGAGACCAGCCACAACGGCGTATACCGCGATGATTGCTGTTACGAAAATGGCCGTGCCGCCGGGGCGAATCAGAATGAGGATACCCACGATGAGCGCGATGGCGCCGCTCAGTCCGAGGGCGGTGCGGATGCCGTTGACGGCAGCCTTTTCGACGGGAATGTTGGTGGACATGGGAGTGTCCTTTCTGAGAAATACCTGTGAGACACCAGGTTAGCGCCGTCGCGGCTTCATGCACAGATGGCCGCAGAGGCGTGTCGAGCGGGTCTAGGACAGCACGAGCGCGACGATCAACAGCACGGGGATGCATCCGACCGTGGTCAGAAAGATCGTGTCGCGGGCGATGCGTTCGCCTACGTCGTAACGCTGCGCGAAATTGAAGACATTCTGCGCGGTCGGGAGAGCGGCCAAAACAACAACGGCCAGAACCTGGTCGCGGGGGAGCGCGAAGACGAACTGCGCCAGCGACCACGCGACGAGCGGCATCGCGACGAGTTTGAGCCCGCTCGCCAACAGGATGTCGCGGCGTCGCCCTTTCGCCGCCAGCACGCGGGCCCCGGGAAGGGAGAGGCCGTACGAGATCAACAGGATGGGAACGCATGCGCCGGCGATCAGTGCGATCGGCTCCCACACGACGGGTGGCAACTGGATACCGGTGAGCGCGACGACGACGCCGAGCGCTGCGCCGATCAGCATCGGGTTGCGGGCTGTCTGCTTGATGATGCGACCGACGGACGGCGCCGACGTGCTGGTCGATGCGTCGAGAAGTACGAGAGCGATCGGCATGAAGACGAGCAACTGGGCGAGGATCACCGGTGCCGAGTATGCGGCGTTACCCATCAGGTAGAGGGCGATCGGGATTCCGATGTTGTTGGCGTTGACGTATCCCGAACCGAGCGCGCCGACGACGGTGTCGCCCAGCCCGCGTCGCCACAGGAGTCTGGCAAGAACCGCGTAGACCGCGAACATCGAGATTGCTGTCAGCGCCGAGACGGGCAGAAGCGCCGAGAATAGCGTCGGAATGTCCGCCTCGGCCAACACGACGAAGAGCAAGAATGGCGAGAGGACGAAGAAGGTCAGTCGCGAGAGGACAAAGTGTGCGTGCTCGCCGAGCAGTCCCTGCCGCCCGAGAACATAGCCGAGCGCGATTGCGAGTCCGACGACGGCGAACCCGGTGAGGATCCCGCTCACCGCGTGCAGCTTCCGCCGTGAATGCGCGGCGTGTGGGGGAGTGGCACGACTCGAGCGTAACGATGTGCGACGATCTGCTGTGTTACAGACGAGGCGTGATCGGATACGCTGTGGCTCGGACTTTGCCCCCAAAGGGGCACGATTTCGGAGCCCGATCGGGCGTGACGGGAGACTGACGTGGCGATCTTCTCGCGAGGATTCGGTGAGCGACGACGTGAGAGCGATCCGCGGCTCCCGCCGGGCCAGTACCTCACCGCCGACTTCCCCGTGCTGTCCGCGGGCCCGACGCCGCAGATCGACACGGGGGACTGGGCCTTCTCGATCGCTACCGAAAAGGGCGTCGTCACCGACTGGACGTGGGACGAGATCCACGCGCTTCCTATCGAGGATGTGCACACCGACATCCATTGCGTCACCCGCTGGTCGAAGCTGGAAACGACGTGGCGGGGCGTTTCGCTCGACACGCTCTTCGCCGGGCTCGATACGGCCGATGAGTACGTGATGGTGCACTCGTACGGCGGCTACACGACCAATCTCGCGCTCGAAGATCTGCTCGGCGGCAAGTCGTGGATCGCGTTCGAGTTCGACGGCGAACCGCTCGATCCCGAGCACGGCGGTCCCGCGCGGCTGCTCGTGCCGCACCTCTACTTCTGGAAGAGCGCTAAGTGGGTTCGAGGCATCACGCTGCAGGCTCACGACGACCCGGGATTCTGGGAGCAGAACGGATACCACACCCACGGTGACCCCTGGACTGAGGAACGGTATTGGTAGCGCCTCGTACCTGGGCTGTCGCGCAGGTCGCGGACGTCACGAAAGTAACCCCCAATGCACGGGTTCTGGGAATCGATGTGCCCGGATGGCCTGGCAATCTTCCCGGACAGCACGTCGACGTTCGCCTGACCGCGGAGGACGGCTACCAAGCGGTGCGGTCATATTCGCTCGGCTCGTCGGGCACGGGGGAGCGGATCGAGCTTGCGGTGGACGAGCACCCTGAGGGAGAGGTCTCGCCCTATCTCGTGCGCGACGCGCAACCGGGAGATCATCTCGAGATCCTCGGACCGCTGGGCGGCTATTTCGTCTGGCGGGACGAGGATGCGTCGGCCGTTCAACTGATCGCCGGGGGATCGGGAATCGTTCCGCTCCGTGCGATCGCGCGAGCTCGTGCCGCCGCGGGTACGGGTCAGCCGTTCCGACTGTTGTATTCGGTCAAGTCTCCCGAAGACGCGATATATCGCGATGACCTGATGATGCTGGGGGAGCAGGGGATCGAACTCACCTGGGCTTTCACGCAGCATGCTCCCGAGGGTTGGCCGGGCGTCGTCGGGCGGCTGAATGCTGAGACGATCGCCGCGGCTGTCTTTCCCGCGACGGATGCTCCCACGGTGTACGTATGCGGACCGACGGCGTTCGTCGAGGTTGTCTCGCGTCGACTCGTCGAGCTCGGCCACGATCCGGCACGCATCAAGACCGAAAGATTCGGGGGCGGATGATGGATCCACACAGGCGCGCGGCTCACGCGGACCACGTCGATGGCAACGTGCTGGCCGGCGCTCTGGGACGTCTGTTCGGTGGTGAGCCGACCGAGATGGTCGCCGTGTGCGCCTCGTGCGGTTCTGCTGCTCGAATTGCCGAGGCTTGGGTCGAAATCGACGACACCGCGGCGATTGTCCGCTGCCGATCGTGCACGAAGACCCTCGCCACCGTCATGTTCGCGGAGGATCCGCCACGTATGACCTTCTCTGCGCTCGCTGAGCTTCGCACGACCTGAGGTTCGCAGAGCGGCTGACTGGGCTCGTACTTCTCCGTGGTTGATCTCCGATAATGCACATTATGTCAGTTCACATTGGCGACCTGGGAATGTCACGCGCCACCCTGTACCGACGGCTCGCACAGCTCGAGGCCCACGAGTAGACAGATGGCCAGTTCACGGGCGTCAATCAGGCTGACACGCGCATCCGTAGATTCCGCAGAATCGTCTGTCAAAGCCCAGGTCAGCGCGTTGCGCTGGTGACATCTACTTTGGCACCGTGCAGTTTGTTTTCGCCCCTACTCAGCATGTCAGTATCCGCGTTGGTAATCCGGAAATGTGAGTGCGAAGACGAACAACATTCCGAGAACCACCACGGTCACGATCAGCGGTAGAGCAGACACCATGCGCTGGATCCAGGAGCGTGCGGAGCGCATTCGCCAACGCGACGCACGACACGCGCACGCAGCGCGAAGGACACGATCGTACCCAGCACGGCCGCGAGAAAGATCGGGACGACGAGCGAGATCCCCGGTAAGAGGTATCCGATTCCATCCGAACAAGCCCACGATCCGGTGCCTGCCTCTCCCCCGACGAGCAAATCACAGCCCTAGTGCAGGACGCTTTGCAGCAGGTGCATGAGTAGCGTCGCCGACAGGGTGGCAATCGTCGCACCCAGGCCGAGCGCTGTGATGGCCCGCATCGAGGGCAACTCGTATGGGTGCGTCATACTTGAACGCTACGCGCAGGGGAAGCTGCCGCTTAGAACTCTTCGAGATCCGTCCACTCCTGCTTCGAATCGACCGGCACAACCGCCGCCGTCGGGGTGTGCCAGCCGAACTGACGCAGACGAGTCGCCTCCGCAGTCATCCTGTCGACCAGCTCCTGATCGACCGGGTCTGGTTCGTCCGTGCGCACCTCGTGCGCGACCAGCTGGCTGGCGGGGCCGATGAGTAACTCGACTCGACCGTGTTCTCCATCTTCTTCCAACGTCGGCACCTCGACAGTGGCCGATGCAGCCACCTGCGACAAAGCCTGCGCGTAGTCCAACAGTGCGCGCGCGATCTCCGACCCGGTCACGATCGAATCTCCCGCGTAGTGGATTTTGTGCATCTTCTAGGTGTATCAATCGCCCGCAGGTGACCCCACCCCCTTTCATCGGGCGCCCATATCCGCTAAGCCGTACTGTGCAGTGTCGAAGTCGGTGTCGGTGCTGCCTCGTACATTTGCAAGATGACTCGGGTCGTCTACTACACAGCTGCCACGTTCGATGGGTTCATTGCGGACCGGTCCGACTCCCTCGACTGGCTGTTCGCCGTGCCGGATGCTGCCGAAGCGGAGGCCGGCATCGACTCGTTCATGGATCGAATCGGCGTACTCGTCGAAGGCTCAACGACCTATCAATGGGTGGTCGACCACGATCAACTGCTGGAGCATCCCGAGAAGTGGGTTCAGTTCTACGCGAACCGTCCGACGTTCGTCTTCACCAGCCGGACGCTGGCTGCCGTTCCGGGAGCAGACATTCGCTTCCGGTCGGGTGACGTCGTCGACGCCTGGGCCGAGATTGTCGCGGCAGCCGACGAGAAGGATGTCTGGGTCGTCGGGGGCGGTGACCTCGCCGGGCAGTTCGCCGATGCGGAGCTCCTCGACGAGATCGTGCTGAGCGTCGCCCCGGTCGCGTTGGGATCGGGGCGGGCGCTTCTCCCCCGGCGGCTGGAATCGAACTGTCTGACGCTCGAGGGAGTGCGCCGGGTCGGGCAGTTCGCCGAGTTGACCTACTCTGTGGATAACTCCCAGCGCTGATCTGCAGCGCGCGCTAGCGTGTGGGCGTGCAGCGGCCCGTCAGGATCCTCGTCGTCGCGGCTCTCGCCGCCCTGCTGGCGGGGTGCGCGGCCGATCCGGTCGCCAAGCCCACGCCCACCCCGACGTTCGGTTCGGAGGCCGAGGCATTCGCGGCCGCGGAAGCTACCTATCGAGCTTATGTCGATGCGCTGAACCAGGTGGACCTCGCGGACCCCGAGACTTTCGAGGCTGTGTATGCCTGGACGACAGGTGAGCTGAATGCGGGCGAGCGACAGCTCTTTACTCGGATGCATGCTGATGGGGAGTCTGTGACCGGCGCATCTTCAGTTCAGTTATTCTCGCCGACGAGTTTTGACAAGACTGACTTGTCCGTGACGGCTGACGTGTGTCTTGATGTCTCAGGTGTCGACGTCATCGATCAAAGGGGCGTCTCGGTTGTGGCACCGGACCGTGTGGATATTCAGTCGATGCGCGTCAAATTTCGTCCCAGTGCTGATGATCACCTGCTCGTAATGGAAAGCGTCAGCGGCCGAGACGACGGTCCGGCATGCTGACAGCACCGCTCGTGCTCCTGCTCTCAATAGGGCTCTCGTCTCCGGGCGCAGCACCGGCCGAAGCTTCGCAGTGCTTGGGTGGAAGCTGGAGCGGCACTTGCAGCGCCACCACGGACGGAAGCCAGGTCGACGTCGGTGCCGGGACCACCACTCCGGGCAACTCCGGCTCGTCGAACGGCCAGGGCGGGTCCGGCGGCGGCAACGGCGGCGGCGGGTCCGGCACCGCTCCCCCGGCATCTGAGGAGGAATGTGACTCGGCTCTCTGCCGGCCGCTCTACAGCGTCGTGACGCTCCCCGATGTGACCGCCGAAGATCTGCGCTCATTCATTCCTGCTCTGCCGACCGTGACGGGCGAGCCATTGGGTCTCGGTGTGGTGGGGATGCCGACGAATCTGCTGGCAGCATCATCCGTTCAACTCCAGAGCGGGCCGCTCTTGGGTTACGACGTCACCGTCCGGTTCACGCCAACGGGATTCCGCTTCGATCACGGCGACGGCACGAGCCGCACGACAACGACGGGTGGATCGAGCTGGGCCCGCCTCGGAGTTCCCGACTACACCGCCACCCCGACCAGTCACGTTTACGGCACCCCGGGGTCGTATCGCGCCGGAGTACGCGTCGTGTACACCGCGGCCGTCAATTTCGGCACGGGGACGTGGCGGCCGGTCACTGGCGCTGTCATGTCCGCTGCGGCGTTCTACGATGTGCGAGTCGTCGAGGTGCGCACCGGTCTCGTCCAGCGAACCTGCGCCGAAGACCCCTCGGGTCCGGGGTGCTGACGCCGCGGGAGAAGCATCCGAAACGCGCACCCGAACGCGCGCCGACGCGGGCTTAGGAGAGCGGGGGGATCGTTACCCACACGGGGTACTTCGCGACGCGACCATCGCCCGACGAGGTGCGGGTGATGCGTCGGCGCATCCACGGACCGACATGCGTGCGGTAGTAGGCCAACCCCTTCGGTCCACCCGCTGCGAGTGACGGCAGCTCCCACCACTCCGGTGGCGGGGTGAACCCGAGCGCATCCAGCACTCGGGCGGCGACGCGGTGATGGCCGCGCGCATTCATGTGCAGACGGTCCTCAGACCAGAACGGCGGCGTCGCCAACTCGGCATCGGGCCAGTTGAGCGCGCGGACGACGTCGGTCCGCCCCGCGGCCCGACCGAGCACGGCACGAGACAGGGCATCGCCGCGGCGTCGGATCATGCGGCCGAGCGGGAGCTGCTGCGACGGGTCGGCGCCCGAGAGCAAGAGCAGGGTGACGCCTTCTTCGTCGCAGCGGCGCAGCACCTCGGCGAATGCATCCGCGAGGCTGTCGATGTCCGCTCGGGGCCTCAGCATGTCGTTACCGCCGCCGTTGAACGACAGGTGCGTCGGCTTCAACGCCAGCGCGGGCTCAAGCTGCTCGCGGACGATCGGCCAGATCAACTTGCCGCGAATAGCGAAGTTCGCGTACTCGATGGGCTGAGCGGTCGCATTTGCCCAGCCCTGTGCGACAAGGTCCGCCCAACCACGGCTGGTGCCATCGGGGAGCTCGTCGCCGACGCCCTCGGTAAATGAGTCGCCGATAGCGACGTAACGGACGGATGGCACCCGACAAGCCTAAGCGTCGCCGAGCCGGACCGGCATGCGTTCGGTTGGGCGGTCGGTGCCCTGCCGGGCGCGCATTCGGTTGCTCGGCGAACATCTCGAAGGAGTCACCCGTCGCCAGGCCACGAAAACAGGCTCACGACGCGTGATTCCTGAAGTCTCTCCTTCAAGATGTCCGCCGACACTTTCATAACGTCAGCTGGCGACCGTGCCCGGATCCTCGGCCAGCAGCTCATGCACGCGCGGGATGACCCGCGTGCCGTACAACTCGATGCTCTTCATGAGCTTGTCGTGCGACAGCGAGCCCGAGGCGTACTTCAGGTCGAAGCGCGAGATGCCGAGTGTTCGCACGGTCTGCGCGATCTTCTGAGCCACGGTCTCGGGCGATCCCGCGTACGTCGCACCCTCGGGCCCGACGTCGTGCTGGAAGCGCATCCGGTTGTAGGGGGGCCACCCGCGCTCGCGACCGATCGTGTTGTTCAGCTCTTCGAAGCCCGGATAGGCCTCTTCCCAAGCCTGCTGATCGGTCTCGGCGATGTGGCCGGGCGAGTGGACGCCGACGGGCAGCATCTCTGTCCCGAGCGCGGTGAGCGAGCGGTGGTACAGGTCGACGAACGGACGGAACCGATCGGCCGGTCCTCCGATGATCGCCAGCATCAGGCCCAACCCGTGCCGCGCGGCCCGCACGACCGACTCCGGGCTACCGCCCACCCCGATCCATGCCTTCAGCCCGTTCTCGGTCTTGGGAAAGACGTCGGCGTTGTCGAGCGGTGCACGTGTCGTGCCCTGCCAGGTGACCGGCTTCTCTTTCAGCAGCTCGGTGACCAGCCCGAGCTTCTCTTCGAACAACACCTCGTAGTCGCTGAGCTCGTAGCCGAACAGCGGGAACGACTCGATGAACGAACCACGCCCCAGGATGATCTCGGCGCGGCCCCGCGAAATCGCGTCCAGCGTAGCGAACCGCTCATACAGCCGCACGGGATCGTCGCTGGAGAGCACGGTCACTGCCGTGCCGAGCCGAATGTTCTCGGTGCGGGCCGCAATCGCCGAGAGGACGATCTCGGGACTCGTGATCGCGAAGTCGCGTCGGTGATGCTCCCCCAGGCCGATGAACGAAACGCCGACCTGGTCGGCCAGCACCGCCTCGTCGACGACGTCACGGATGGTTTGAGCATCGCTGACCAGAGAGCCGTCGGAGCCGCGGGTGATGTCGCCGAAGGTATCGAGACCGAGTTCGAGAGTCATAGGCACGCCTTTCTATTCACGTGTATGTAACAGGATGCCTCACTCGACCATTCCCGTTCGACCCAACGCACTCTGTCTCCGGTTCGGACCCGGGCATCGGGTCAGCCGCGCAGCAGGGCCGTGCGGAGGGTGTCCAGGCCGACGCCTCCCATGTCGAGCGCGCGCTTGTGGAACTCCTTGATCGAGAAGTCCGCGCCCCGGGACTCGGCGTAAGCGTCGCGCACCTGCTCCCAGATGCGCTGACCGAGCTTGTACGAGGGTGCCTGTCCCGGCCATCCGAGGTAGCGGTTGACCTCGAAACGCACAAATTCGTCCGGCATGTTGACGTTCCGGCCCATGAAGGCGAGTGCGTACTCGGCATCCCAGATGCCTTCGCCATCCGGACGCTGCTTGCCGAGGTGCACGCCGATATCGAGGACGACCCGGGCCGCGCGCATCCGCTGTCCGTCGAGCATGCCCAGCCGATCGGCGGGGTCGTCGAGATACCCGAGGTCCTGCATCAAGCGTTCCGCGTAGAGGGCCCACCCCTCGGCGTGCCCAGATGTGCCGGCGAGCAGGCGCCGCCACGAGTTCAACTGAGCCCGGTTGTAGACGGCCTGCCCGATCTGCAGGTGATGTCCGGGGATCCCCTCGTGATAGACGGTCGTGAGTTCGCGCCAGGTGTCGAACTCGGTGACGCCTTCCGGCACCGACCACCACATGCGGCCGGGGCGGGAAAAATCGTCCGTCGGGCCCGTGTAGTAGATGCCACCCTCTTGCGTGGGAGCGATCATGCACTCGAGCGTGCGGATCTGTTCGGGAATGTCGAAGTGGGTCGCGCCCAGCTCGGCAACAGCCCGATCGCTCGTTGCCTGCATCCATTCCTGCAGTGCCTGAGTTCCATGGAGTTTTCGTGACGGGTCCTTCTCGAGCAGGGCGACGGCCTCTTCCACGCTCGCTCCGGGGCTGATCTCGTTCGCGATGGATTCTTGCTCGGCGACCATGCGCGCGAGCTCTTCCGTGCCCCACTCGTAGGTCTCGTCGAGGTCGATGGAGGCACCCAGAAAACGACGCGAGTGCAGGGCGTAGACCTCGCGCCCCACAGCGTCTGCCTCACCCGCGGCGGGCGCGAGTTCTGCGCGCATGAACTCCGCGAGCTGGTCGTAGGCGACCCGAGCGGCTCCCGACTGGTTGGCGAGCTCGCGGGCCAGAGATGCCGGCAGCTGTCCATCTGCGGGGGCGGCTTCGCTGGCGAACTCGGCGAAGAAGCCGTTGTCGGCGGTGTAGCGGCTGATCTGCGTGAGCACCTCGACGACCTGTCGCCGTGCGGGCACGATGCGCTGGCGAATACCTTCACGAAGCGACTCGGTGTAGCCCTCCACGGCGCCCTTGACGGCGCCCAGCCTGCGAGCTATGACTTCCCAATCCTCGGGGGAAGACGTGGGCATCAGGTCGAAGACTTCGCGGATCTCTTGCGCCGGGGAAGCGATCACGTTGAGGTCGCGCAGGTTCCAGCGGATGTCGTGCAGCTCGAGCGCCAGGCGAAGCTCACTCAAGAGGTCCGTGCGGGTGATGTCGTCGATCGGGTCCGTCGGTGTTGCGGAATCCAGCGCCGAGAGCGTGCGGCGCGCCTCGTCGGCGAACCGCGCATGCCCCGCGGGCGAGAAGTCGTCGAAGCGGTCGGCGTGCTCCATCCGACCGATGTAGGTACCGAGCGTGGGCGAGAGGTCAGCGAGGGTGTCGACCCAGGTTTCGGCGATCGCGTCGATCTGCGTGGGCGTGCGAGTTGCTTCGGTCATCCTTCGAGCCTAGTGAGCGGCCTCGTTCCAGTCGGAACCGCGACCGATCTGCACATCCAGGGGCACCGAAAGCTTCGCGGCACCACCCATGCGGGTGCGGACGATCTGCTCGGTGGCGTCCCACTCGCCCGGCGCCACTTCGAGCACGAGTTCGTCGTGGATCTGCATCAAGACACGCGATCCCAGTCCCTGCTCGCGCAGCGCGGCGTGGATGTCGAGCACCGCAATCTTCATGATGTCGGCGGCGCTGCCCTGGATGGGGGCGTTCAACGCCGCGCGCTCCGCGTTCTCGCGCAGGACGCGGTTGGGACTCGCCAGGTCGGGGAACGGACGGCGGCGCCCGAAGATCGTCGTGGTGTATCCGTCGATCTTCGCCTGTTCGACCGAGGCGCGCAGGTAGTCTCGCACCGCCCCGAATCGCGCGAAGTACTCCATCATGAGCTGCTTCGCCTCGGATTGTTCGATGCGGAGCTGCTTCGACAGCCCGAACGCCGACAGCCCGTAGACGAGGCCATAGGACATCGCCTTGACCTTGGTACGCATCGCCGAGCTGACCTCGGCCGGCTCGACGCCGAAGACACGCGCGCCGACGAATCTGTGCAGGTCTTCGCCCGAGTTGAATGCCTCGATCAGACCCGGGTCCTCGGACAGGTGCGCCATGATGCGCATCTCGATCTGCGAGTAGTCAGCCGTGAGGAGGGCCTCGTAGCCCGGACCGACCTCGAAGGCGCTGCGGATGCGACGCGACTCCTCGGTGCGGACCGGGATATTTTGCAGGTTCGGGTCCGTGCTCGAGAGGCGACCCGTCTGGCTGCCTGTCTGCAGATAGGTCGTGTGGATGCGCCCGTCGTCCGCGATCGCCGTGTCGAGCGACTCGATGATCTGCCGCAGCTTGGTCGCTTCGCGGTGCTGCAGAAGAAGATTCAGGAACGGGTGGGGTGCCGTCTCTTGCAGGTCGGCAAGCACCGCGGCATCCGTGGAGTATCCCGTCTTCGTCTTGCGCGTCTTCGGCAGGGCGAGCTCTTCGAAGAGCACCTCTTGGAGCTGTTTGGGCGACCCGAGGTTGACCTCACGACCGATGGTTGCGTACGCCTCCTGAGCGATCCCCTCGGCACGAGCGCCGAGTTCCGCCGAGAACTCCGACAGCTTGGTGTGTGAGACCGCGACACCCGCGAGTTCGAGATCGGCCAGCGCCGTGAGGGTCGGCAGTTCGATGTCATCCAGAACCGCGCGAACCGGCTCGGGCATGTCGTCGACGAGAGCGTCCGCGACGCGCAGTGTGTACCAGGCGAGCTGCGCCGGGGTCGCACCCTCTGTCTCGGGAACGAGCTGGGTCGGATCGGACTCCGGGAGCTTCTCGTCGAGGTACCGGTCGACGAGGTCGGCGAGCGTCTTGTCGGGGAAGCTCGGGCGCAGCAGCCAACCCGCGAGCAGCGTGTCGAACGCGAGCCCGCCGAGGGAGTGCCCCGCACGGCGAAGCGCCTTGACCTGCGGCTTGGCGTCGTTGGTCACCTTGGGTGCGGACCCGGCGAACCACTCTCCCAAGGCATCCCAGCCGGGAGCATCCGCCGTCCATGTCAACTCGAGGGCCTCGTCGCTCGTTGCGAGTCCCACCCGGTGCGGCATCCCCGACTGCAGTGTGACGGTGACGCCGACGGATACCTCGGGCGCAAGTGCGTTGGCCCAGTCCGCTGCCTCAGCGGCCGTGACTTCGCGTACCGTCGGGGCGGCGATGCCCGGCTCACGTGCGGCGGCGGCCGCGGTCTCTTCGGCATCCATGCCGACCGCCTCGAAAACGCGTGGAAGCAGCGTGCGGAACTCGAGGCGGGCGAAGATGTCGCGAACGGCCTGTGCATCCATCGGCTGCATCGCGAGATCTGCCGGGCCGAGCGGAAGCTCGAGATCGCGGACAAGGCGGTTGAGCGTGCGGTTGCGGCGGACGGCGTCGATGTGCTCGCGCAGGTTGTTGCCGACCACGCCCCCGACCTTGTCGGCGTTGCTCAAGAGTTCGTCGAGCGAACCGAACTGGTTCAGCCACTTCACCGCGGTCTTCTCGCCGACCTTCGGCACGCCGGGCAGGTTGTCGCTCGTCTCTCCGACGAGGGCGGCAATGTCCGGATACTGCTCCGGACGGACACCGTAGCGCTCGACCACCGCTGCGGTGTCGTAGCGCTTGAGTTGAGAAACGCCCTGAACCGACGGGTACAGGAGCGTGACGTCATCCGTCACCAGCTGGATCGAATCCCGGTCGCCGGAGACGACCAACACGTCGAACCCCTGCGCAGCACCCTGGGTGGAAAGGGTTGCGAGAACGTCGTCTGCCTCGTAATCCTCTTTTGTCACGATCCGGATGCCCATGGCTTCGAGGGCGTCGCGCAGCAACGGGATCTGGCCCGAGAACTCCGGAGGCGTCTCTGACCGATTGGCCTTGTACTCCGCGTACTCGCGGGTACGGAACGAGGAACGCGACAGATCGAAAGCGACGGCGATGTGCGTCGGTTTGTGGTCTTTGATCAGGTTCACGAACATCGACAGGAAGCCGTAGATGGCGTTCGTGTGCTGATGATCTTTGGTGGTGAAATTGTCGACCGGGAGCGCGTAGAACGCGCGGAAAGCCAGCGAATGGCCGTCGACGATCATGAGAGTAGGCTTTTCGGAGTCCGGCACCCCCACAGCCTAGCCACCGGTTCGGACAGTCCCCACGGGCGCGACGTGCCCTCGCTCTTGAAGGAGGGCTCATGCCCGATGCTCCTGCCGTGGACCCGCTCGAATGGGTCAACCGACGTGGATTCGGCGCCCTCGGCGACAAGATGGGGTTCGCCTGGGTCGAGTTCTCGCGGGAACGCGCCATCGCCACGATGCCCGTCGAGGGCAACACTCAGCCCGTCGGCCTCCTGCACGGCGGAGCGTATGTCGTACTCGGCGAATCCCTCGGCTCGATGCACGCCAACCTACTGGCCGGACCCGGTCGCTTGGCCGTCGGAGTCGACATCAACGCGACCCACACCCGGTCGGCCACGCAGGGCCTCGTCACAGGAACCTGCACGCCCATCCACGTCGGGCGCAGCATCACCGTCCACGAGATCGTCGTGACGGATGATCAGGGTCGCCGTGTGTCGACGATCCGCATCACGAACCTCATCAAGGACATGCACGCGTCCTGAGGCTCAGGTGGTCCCTTCGACAGGCTCAGGGACCGTTTCGCGTCGCTCGTCCGTGCGGCGGACTAAGCCTTCTTCGACGCCAGCTGCTCGATGATCGCCTTCGCGACGTCCTGCATCGTCAGACGGCGATCCATCGACGCCTTCTGAATCCAGCGGAACGCCTCGGGCTCCGACAGCCCCATCTTCTCGTTGAGCAGGCCCTTGGCGCGGTCGACGAGCTTGCGGGTCTCGAAGCGCTCGACCATGTCGGCAACCTCGGCCTCGAGCGTGATGATCTGCTGGTACCGGCTGAGCGCGATCTCGATCGCCGGGAGGAGATCGTTCGGCGTGAACGGCTTGACGACGTACGCCAGGGCGCCGGCCTCGCTCGCACGCTCCACGAGCTCTTTCTGGCTGAACGCCGTCAGCAGCACGACGGGCGCCACGTGGTTCTTGTTCAGCTTCTCGGCCGCGCTGATGCCATCCATGATGGGCATCTTGACATCCATGATCACCAGATCCGGACGCAGTTCGGTGGCGAGCTGAACGGCGGTCTCGCCGTCCCCCGCCTCCCCGACGACGTCGTATCCGTTATCACGGAGGATCTCGACGATGTCGAGTCGGATGAGCGACTCGTCCTCCGCGACGACGACGCGCCTCGGGGTCGAGGGCGTGGGCGTTGCGTTCTGGTCTAGCTCGGTCACGTTTGAATCCTACGGTATGGTCATTCTCGGACGTGCGGGCCGGTGTGGCGGAATGGCAGACGCGACCGACTCAAAATCGGTTGCCCGTGAGGGCGTGTGGGTTCGAGTCCCACCACCGGTACTTTTATCGGCCGCCCCGCCCGTCCCCCGGCTACTCCCGGGTCTGATAGATCGGGGCGGCGCCGTGGACGGCGTCTCCGACCTTGTGGACACGGATGTCGTTGGTCGAGCCGACGATTCCGGGAGGGGATCCCGAGATCACGACGACCTTGTCGCCGACGGATGCCAGGTCGTTCGAGAGCAGGTAGTCGTCGACCTGAATGAACATGCGGTCCGTGTGGGCGACGTGCTCGACAAGGGTCGAGCGGATGCCCCAGGTCAGCGCCATACGACGCCGGATGGCCGGTTCAGGCGTGAACGCGAGCATGGGGATGTTCGGACGCAGACGCGACATACGACGCGCCGAGTCGCCCGATTCCGTGAAGATGCAGAGGTACTTGGCCTCGACGAAGTCGGCGACCTCGATGGCCGCGAGGGTGATCGCGCCACCCTGTGTGCGCGGCTTGTTCGTGAGCTTGGCGATGCGGTCCAGACCGTGCTCTTCGGTCGATGCGACGATACGTGCCATCGTTTCGACGACGACCACGGGGTACTCCCCCACACTCGTCTCGCCCGACAGCATGACGGCGTCGGCACCGTCGAGGACGGCGTTCGCGACATCGGATGTCTCGGCGCGGGTGGGCACGGGGCTGTTGATCATCGACTCGAGCATCTGCGTCGCGACGATGACCGGCTTGGCCATCCGGCGAGCGATCTCGACGGCGCGCTTCTGAACGATCGGCACGGCCTCCAGCGGCAGCTCGACACCCAGGTCGCCACGGGCGACCATGATGCCGTCGAACGCGTCGACGATCTCTTCGAGGTGATCGACGGCCTGCGGCTTCTCGATCTTGGCGATGATCGGGACGTGACGTCCCTCTTCGGCCATGATGACGTGCGCGCGCTGGACATCCTTCGCGTCACGGACGAACGACAGGGCGATCAGGTCCGCGCCGATGCGCAGGCCCCAACGCAGGTCCGCCTCGTCCTTTTCGGACAGGGCTGGGACGTTGACAGCAACGCCGGGCAGGTTGATGCCCTTGTTGTTCGACACGGGACCCGCGACGATGACCTTGGTCGTGACGACGGTATCGGTCTTCTCGACGACCTCGACCTTCACCTTGCCATCGTCGATCAGAAGGAAGTCACCGGGGTTGACGTCCTGCGGCAGGCCCTTGAACGTCGTCGACACGAGCTCTTTCGTGCCGGGGATGTCTTCGATCGTGATCTTGAAGATGTCGCCCACAGCGAGATCGTGGGGGCCGTCGGCGAACTTGCCGAGACGGATCTTCGGGCCCTGCAGATCGACCAGGATCGCCACGGGGCGTCCGGCATCCTCTGCCGCCTTACGCACGTTCGCGAAGTTGGTCTCGTGGACGGCATAGTCGCCGTGGCTGAGGTTCATGCGGGCGACATCCACGCCCGCATCGATGATCGCTCGCACCGACTCATAGGTCGAGGTGGCGGGGCCGAGGGTGGCGACGATCTTGGCACGTCTCATCGTGTGATGCTCCGGTGGGGTTCGGGGTTTGGTCTAGATGGGACCGGTAACAAAGTCCGAGGGTCAGCCTACGCGGGCTGCAGTCCGATCGCGATGTCGGTGGGATGCACGGGGAACGGCAGTTCGGTTGACCCCATCAGGTAGGCGTCCACACGTGCGGCCGCGGCGCGGCCCTCCGCGATTGCCCAGACGATCAGGGACTGGCCCCGGCCCGCGTCGCCGGCGACGAAAACGCCCGGTGCGGTCGTCTGGTAGTCGCCGTCGCGTTCGACGTTGCCGCGGTTGGTGAAGCGCGCGCCCAGCTGGTCGGCGAGATCGTTCTGTTCGGGACCCGTGAAGCCGAGGGCGATCAGAACCAGGTCCGCCGGGATCTCGCGCTCCGTACCGCTCTTGGGCACGCGACGTCCGTCGACGTACTCGGTCTCGGCAACGCGCAATGCGCGCACCTCGCCGGCGTCGTTCGAGAGGAACTCGACGGTCGACGCCAGGAACATGCGCTCACCGCCCTCTTCGTGGGCAGACGAAACCTCGAACAGCGTCGGCATCATCGGCCACGGCTGGTCTTCGGTTCGTGCCGTGGGCGGCTGGATGCCGATCGCGAGGTTCGTGACGCTGAGCGCCCCCTGACGGTGAGCCGTGCCGATGCAGTCGGCACCGGTGTCGCCGCCGCCGATGACGATGACGTGCTTGCCCTCGGCCGAGATCTGGTGCGGCACCGAGTCGCCTGCGACAACCCGATTCGACTCGATCAGGTACTCCATGGCGAAGTGGATGCCCGCGTGGTCACGGCCCGGGATCGCCAGGTCGCGCGGCACGGTCGAGCCGGTCGCGACCACGACGGCGTCGTAGCGCGCGCGCAGGTCGTCCC
Source organism: Microbacterium sp. HM-570 (assembly GCF_054165885.1). Classification (NCBI taxonomy): domain Bacteria; kingdom Bacillati; phylum Actinomycetota; class Actinomycetes; order Micrococcales; family Microbacteriaceae; genus Microbacterium; species Microbacterium sp. HM-570. Next base: position 187,094 of record NZ_CM135111.1, on the reverse strand, counting down.
ACGAGATGTCGATGCCGATCTCGACGCCCGCACGGAAGCGGGTGCCCTCATCCTGCATCTGACGGAGGCGCATCTCGATGTGACGCTTCTCCATTTTGAAGTCGGGGATGCCGTAGCGCAGCAGACCGCCGATGCGGTCATCCCGCTCATAGACGGCGACGGTGTGACCGGCGCGCGTGAGCTGCTGAGCTGCCGCGAGGCCCGCAGGCCCGGAACCCACGACAGCGACCGTCTTGCCGGTCAGGCGTCCGGGGGGCTCGGGCTCGACCCATCCGTTCGAGAAGGCCTGATCGATGATGCCGACCTCGACCTGCTTGATGGTCACCGCGGGCTGGTTGATACCCAAAACGCAGGCGCTCTCACAGGGAGCGGGACACAGGCGACCCGTGAACTCGGGGAAGTTGTTGGTCGCATGCAGACGCTCGATCGCGTCGCGGCCCTCGCCGCGCCACAGCAGGTCGTTCCACTCGGGGATCAGGTTGCCGAGGGGGCAGCCCTTGTGGCAGAACGGAATGCCGCAGTCCATGCAACGCCCGGCTTGGCGACGCAGTACGGCCTTGTCACCCGGCTCGTACACCTCTTTCCAGTCCATGATGCGCACGGGCACGGGACGACGGGGCGCGAGTTCGCGCTCCGTGACTTTGAGGAAACCCTTCGGGTCAGCCACCGGTCACCTCCAGGATGCGAGTCCAGACAACATCGCCGTCGGGGTCGAGCCCCTCGGCAACCGCCGCCTGTCGGGTCTCGAGCACCGCCGCGTAGTCGCGCGGCAGAACCCGCGTGAAGCGCGTGACGGCCTCGTCGAAGTTGTCTAGCAGGTCGGCCGCGAGGGACGATCCCGTCTCGGCCACGTGCAATTTCAGCAGGTCGCGCAGGATCTCGACATCGCCCGAGCCCAGCTCGAGCAGTTCGAGTTCACCCGACGCGAGCGCCTCGCGGTTCACGAGGGTGCGGTCGAGGTCGTAGACATAGGCGGTTCCGCCCGACATCCCGGCGCCGAGGTTGCGTCCCGTCGATCCGAGGATCACGGCGAGCCCACCCGTCATGTATTCCAGCGCGTGATCTCCCACGCCCTCGACGACCGCGGTCGCGCCCGAGTTGCGGACGAAGAACCGTTCGCCCACGACGCCGCGCAGGAACATGCTGCCCTGCGTCGCGCCGTAGCCGATGACGTTTCCGGCGATGACGTTCTGCGAGGCATCGAAGGATGCTCCGCGCGGCGGACGGATGACGATCTGCCCGCCCGAGAGGCCCTTGCCGACGTAGTCGTTCGAGTCGCCCTCGAGGCGCAGCGTGATGCCCGCGGGCATGAATGCGCCGAAGGACTGACCGGCCGAGCCACGCAGATTGACGACGATCGACCCGGACGGAAGTCCGTTCTCACCGCGCGCCAACGTCACGCGGTTGCCGAGCATCGTTCCGACGGCGCGCGCGGTGTTACGGATCGGCAGGTCGATCACGACCTGACCGCCGTGCACGATGACATCCTGCGCTCGCTCGATCAGCTGCACATCGAAGTGCTCGTCAAGTTCGTGCTCCTGTTCGCGAGCATTGCGGCGCGGCTCGTCCTCAGCAAACGGCGGGCCCACGAGGATCGGCGAGAGATCCAGTCCGCTCGCCTTCCAGTGCTCCACGGCGCCGTCGACATCCAGCAACTCCTGGTGTCCGATCGCCTCGTCGATCGACCGGAAGCCCAGGTCGGCGAGTAGTTCGCGCACTTCTTCGGCAATGAACTCCATGAAGTTCACGACGAACTCCGGCTTGCCCGTGAATCGGGCGCGCAGAACGGGGTTCTGCGTCGCCACCCCGACCGGACAGGTGTCGAGGTGACACACGCGCATCATGACGCAGCCCTCGACCACCAGCGCGGCCGTGGCGAAGCCGAATTCCTCGGCGCCGAGAAGCGCGCCGATGATGACGTCGCGTCCGGTCTTGAGCTGTCCGTCGACCTGAACGACAACGCGGTCTCGCATGCCGTTCAGCATCAGCGTCTGCTGCGTCTCGGCGAGCCCGAGTTCCCACGGCGTTCCAGCGTGCTTCAGCGAGTTGAGCGGGCTGGCGCCCGTTCCCCCGTCGTGACCGGACACCAGGATGACGTCGGACAGCGCCTTCGCGACGCCCGCCGCGACCGCACCGATGCCCGACTGGCTGACGAGCTTGGTGTGGATGCGCGCCTTCGGGTTCGCGCGCTTGAGGTCGAAGATCAACTGCTTGAGGTCTTCGATCGAATAGATGTCGTGGTGCGGCGGGGGCGAGATGAGACCCACGCCCGCGGTTGCGTGGCGTGTGCGTGCGATCCACGGGTACACCTTCGTCGGCGGCAACTGGCCACCCTCACCGGGCTTGGCGCCCTGGGCCAGCTTGATCTGGATGTCCTCGGCGTGCGTGAGGTACATGCTCGTGACGCCGAAGCGGCCCGACGCGACCTGCTTGATGGCACTGCGCCGCTCCGGGTCGAGCAGGCGGTCGAGGTCCTCGCCGCCCTCCCCCGTGTTCGATCGTCCGCCGATGCGGTTCATCGCGATCGCCAGCGTCTCGTGCGCTTCCTTGGAGATCGAGCCGTAGCTCATCGCGCCGGTCTGGAAACGCTTCATGATCGACGAGATCGGCTCGACCTCGTCGATCGGAACGGCCGGGCGCACGCCCTTGCGCAGACGGAACATGCCGCGCAGCGTCTTCAGTTCCGAAGCCTGATCGTCGACGAGCTTCGTGTACTCGCGGAACAGGTCGTAACGGCGCGAACGGGTCGCGTGCTGCAGCTTGAAGACGGTGTCGGGGTTGAAGAGGTGCGGCGAGCCATCCCGCCGCCACTGGTATTCCCCACCCGTCCAGAGGCGTTCGTGCGCGTGCACCGCGGCGTCCTCGGGATACGCGTACGCGTGCCGGGAGGCATTCTCCGTCGCGATGACATCGATTCCGACACCGCCGAGCTTCGTTTCGGTGCCCGTGAAGTAGGCGTCGACGAAGGACTGCGAGAGACCGACCGCCTCGAAGACCTGCGCACCGGCGTACGACGAAACCGTCGAGATGCCCATCTTCGACATGATCTTCAGCACGCCCTTGCCGAGCGCGTAGATCAGGTTCTTGACGGCCTTCTCGGGCGTGATGTTCGAGATGAACCCGGCGCGAACCAGGTACTCGACGGTCTCCATGGCGAGGTACGGGTTGACGGCGGATGCGCCGTACCCGATCAGCGTCGCGACGTGATGAACCTCGCGCACATCGCCCGCCTCGACGACCAGCCCGACCTTCATGCGCGTCTCTTTGCGGATGAGGTGGTGGTGGATCGCGGCGACCATGAGCAGCGACGGGATCGGCGCGAGGTCTTTGTTGGAGTCGCGGTCGGACAGCACGATGAACTCCGCGCCATCCTCGATCGCCTGGTCGACCTCGGTGCACATCTGCATGATGCGCTTTTCGAGGCCCTTGCGTCCGGCCTCGACGCGGTAAAGCCCGCGGATCGTGACGGACGAGCGGCCCGGCAGTGCGGTGTCGACGTGCTGGATCTTCGCCAGCTCGTCGTTGTCGATCACGGGGAAGTCGAGGGTGACGGTGCGCGCGTGGTCGGCGCCCCACGACAGCAGGTTCGGCTCGGGGCCGAGACCGATGCGCAGACTCGTGACGACCTCTTCACGAATCGAGTCGAGCGGCGGGTTCGTGACCTGCGCGAACTGCTGGACGAAGTAGTCGAAGAGCAGGCGCGGGCGCTCGCTCAGCACGGCGATCGGCGTGTCGGATCCCATCGCGCCGAGCGGCTCGGCGCCATTTTGACCCATCGGGGTCAGCAGGATCCGGACCTCTTCTTCGGTGTAGCCGAAGGTGCGCTGACGACGGGTGATCGAGGCGATCGGATGCACGATGTGCTCGCGCTCGGGAAGGTCCGACAGGCGCACGGTGCCGCGGTCGAGCCACTCCTGCCACGGGTGGAGCTCGGCGAGCTGCTGCTTCACCTCTTCTTCCTCGATGATGCGGCCCGCGGCCGTATCGACGAGGAACATGCGGCCGGGACGCAGGCGCCCGCGGCGCTTGATGCGCTCGGGTTCGAAGTCGAGAACGCCCGTTTCGCTGCCGATGACGATGAGCCCGTCGGTGGTCTCGGTCCAGCGGCCGGGACGCAGCCCGTTGCGGTCGAGCGTGGCCCCGACGAGCGTGCCATCGGTGAAGATCAGGGCCGCCGGGCCATCCCACGGCTCCATCTGCATGGAGTGGTAGTCGTAGAACGCGCGCAGCTTCGGGTCGATGTCGGCCTGCTTCTCGTAAGCCTCGGGCACCATCATCATGACCGCGTGGGGCAGGCTGCGGCCGGTCAGAGTAAGGAGTTCGAGCACCTCGTCGAAGGACGCCGAGTCGGATGCGCCGACCGTACAGATCGGCAGCAGCGGCTTGATGTCACCGAGCATCTCGGACTCGAGCTGCGACTGACGCGCCCTCATCCAGTTGCGGTTGCCGTTGACGGTGTTGATCTCGCCGTTGTGCGCGAGCATGCGCAGAGGTTGCGCCAGCGGCCACGACGGGAAGGTGTTCGTCGAGTAGCGGGAGTGCACGACCGCGAGTTCGGAGGCGAAGCGCTCGTCCTGCAGGTCGGGGTAGAACGGCTCGAGCTGGAGCGTGGTGACCATGCCCTTGTAGCCGAGGGTGCGAGCCGAGAGCGAGACGAAGTACGCGCCGAGCTCGTGGCGTGCACGCTTGCGCAGGCGGTAGACCCGGCGATCGAGGTCGATGCCCGACAGCGCGGGGGCGTCGCCCACGGCCGGACGCGAGACGAAGAGCTGCTCGAACGCCGGGCGCGCCGCGTGGGCGAGCTTGCCGAGGTGGCGCTCGTCGGTCGGAACCTCACGCCACCCGAGGACGACGAGGTTCTCGCTCGCCGCGATCTCGGCGATGCCGTCTTTGAGCTTCGTCCGCTCGTCCTCGTCGAGGGGCAGGAAAGCCATCCCGACCGCGTACTCACCCATCGGCGGCAGGTCGAACTCCACCACGGCGCGCAGGAACTCGTCGGGGATCTGCGTCAGGATGCCGGCACCGTCGCCGGTACCCGCATCGGAGCCGATGGCCCCGCGGTGCTCGAGGTTGCGCAGCGCCGTCAGCGCCTGGGCAACGATGTCGTGCCCCGGCGTGCCTCGGAGCGTGGCAACCATCGCCAGACCACAGGCATCCTTCTCAAATGCCGGGTTGTACATCCCCTGCTTTGCGGGGAATGAAGCGTTGTCGCCGTAGTTCGGGCTCACGGCCATGTCAACCGTCCTCACTGGTGGATCTCATGGGACGACGTCGGCCCGGAAGCATTACTTCGTGGCGGCTATCTACTGGCGACTGTGCTTGTGGCCGTTGCCCCGCCCTCGAGTTCGTTCGCGGGCGGCTCGCTCACGTCCACGAACTCAGTGGTGTCCTGCGAGTGTACCGCAGCGCCCTCGGCCGGCTCCGCGTTCGCGGGCACGCGGCCGGGCATATAGGGACTCGGCTCCTTGCCCGTGTGGCGCCGCTTCTGGATGATCATGATGGCGAGCCCGACGACCACGCCGAAGATGGCGGCCCAGACGTTGGTACGCAGGCCGAGGATGATCTCGCTCGGATCGATGCGGATGGACTCCCACACGATGCGGCCCGCGCTGTACCAGATCAGGTAAAGGCCGAAGAGGCGGCCCCACTGCAGCTGGAACTTGCGTCCCACCCAGAGCAGGACGAAGACACCCACGACGTTCCAGATCACTTCGTACAGGAACGTGGGGTGGAAGAGCGTGTCCGGCGCAAGGCCCTCGGGGAAGGCGACGTTGTCGGGGTCGATTTCGAGTCCCCACGGAACGTCGGTCGGCAGACCGAACAGCTCACTGTTGAACCAGTTACCGAAGCGACCCATCGCCTGAGCGAGCAGCAGGCCCGGGGCCAAAGCATCCGCGTACGTCCAGAATCGGATGCCGCTCCAGCGGCAACCGAGCCACGCACCGATCGCGCCGCCGATGAGGGCGCCGTAGATCGCGATGCCGCCTTCCCAGATGTAGAAGACGGCCAAGGGGTTCGTGCCCTCGCCGAAGTAGAAAGCGGGGTGCGTCAGCACGTGGTAGATCCGCGCCGCGATGATGCCGAGCACCACGGCCGGGAGCGTCACGTCAAGCACGACCCACGGCTCCGCCCCCCGTTTGGTGAGGCGGTGGTTGGTCAAAATCGTCGCGGCGATGATGCCGGCGATGATGCACAGCGCGTAGAAGTAGATCCGCAGAGGGCCGAGCTGGATGAAACTGATCGACGGGCTCGGGATGCTCGCGACGACACTCGCGTGCACGCTCAGGGCGAAAGAAGGCATGACCGGAAGTCTAGATCAGCGTGGCGACGTGCCCGATTCGGGTCGCGGCCATCCTGGGATGATTCGTCGAGAACAGGACGGTTGGCGCAGGAACGTCCTGTCTCCGGCGAGTCGCCTGTTCTCGGGCGACTAGCTGACGCGCGCGGTGCCCGCGGAGAGGGCGCGGACGACCTCGCTGAGGCCTTTCACGCCGCCATCGCGCAGCGCGCGTACGAGCGCCGTGCCGACGATCGCGCCGTCGGCGTACTCGATGACTCCCGTGACCTGATCCGGAGTCGAAATCCCGATGCCCACGCACGCGTGCTTCGCGCCGTGTTCGCGGAGGCGCGCGACGAGCGTGCGAGCAGCGGCATCCAACTCGGCGCGCTCGCCCGTGATGCCCATCGTCGACACCGTGTAAACGAAACCCGTCGAGTTCGCGACCACGAGGTTGATGCGCTCATCGGTCGAGGTCGGTGCTGCGAGGAAGATGCGGTCAAGGCCCGTGCGGGTGCTCGCGGCGATCCACTCCCCCGCGGCCTCCGGCGTGATGTCCGGCGTGATGATGCCCGCCCCGCCCGCAGCGAGGAGGTCATCGGCATAGCGGTCGACGCCGTACTGCCAAATCGGGTTCCAGTACGACATGACGAGAACCGGGATGTCGATACGCTCGGTGATCGCCCGGATGGCCGGGAACAGATCCTTCAAACGGAAGCCCGCGGCCAGAGCGGCCTGCGTCGCTTCTTGGATGACAACCCCGTCCATGACCGGATCGCTGTACGGCGGGCCCAGCTCGATGATGTCGACACCGTTCTCGGCCAGCGCGACAGCCGCCTCGATGCTCGTCTCGATGTCGGGAAAACCGACAGGCAGGTACCCGATGAGCACTCCGCGACCCTCTGCATGGGCGCGCGAGATCGCCTCTTCGACGCGTGACGTCACAGCTGGATGCCCTCTCCCGAGGCCGCGTCATCCGGACCGATGACATCTTCGGGGATGACGGGTGCCACCGCATCCGCGTCATACAGTTCGAAGTAGCGCGCAGCGGTGTCCATGTCCTTGTCGCCGCGTCCGGAGAGACAGATCGCAATGATGCCGTCGGGTCCGAGCTCCTGCCCGATCCGCAGGGCCCCCGCGAGGGCGTGCGCGGACTCGATTGCGGGAATGATTCCCTCGGTTCGGCTCAGCAGGCGCAGGGCCTGCATCGCCTCGTCATCGGTCGCGGGGATGTATTCCGCACGCCCGATCGCCGAGAGCCAAGCGTGCTCCGGTCCGACTCCCGGGTAATCCAGACCGGCCGAGATCGAGTGCGACTCGGTCGTCTGACCGTCTTCGTCCATCAGCACGAAAGTTTTCGCGCCGTGCAGGATGCCGGGGCGTCCACGCTCGATGGATGCCGCGTGGAACGGGGTGTCGACGCCGTCGCCGGCCGCCTCGACGCCGTACAGGCGAACATCGGTGTCGTCGAGGAAAGCATCGAACATGCCGATCGCATTCGAACCGCCGCCGACGCAGGCAACGACGGCGTCAGGAAGCCGACCGAGTTCGTCGAGAAGCTGTGCCCGGGCCTCTTCGCCGATGACTTTCTGGAAGTCGCGGACCATGGCCGGGAACGGGTGTGGTCCCGCGGCCGTTCCGAAGATGTAGTTCGTCGTCTCGACGCTCGACACCCAGTCGCGGTAGGCCTCGTTGATCGCGTCCTTCAGCGTCCGTGAGCCCGTCGTGACCGGGATGACCTCAGCACCGAGCAGACGCATCCGTGCGACGTTCAAGGCCTGACGTTCGGTGTCGACCTCGCCCATGTAGATCGTGCACTCGAAACCGAAGAGGGCCGCGGCCGTCGCGGTGGCGACACCGTGCTGACCGGCGCCGGTCTCGGCGATGACTCGCGTCTTGCCGAGGCGCTTTGTCAGCAACGCCTGGCCGAGCACGTTGTTGATCTTGTGCGAACCGGTGTGGTTGAGGTCCTCGCGCTTGAGGAAGACGCGGGCGCCGCCGGCGTGCTCAGCGAATCGCGGCACCTCGGTGATGATCGAGGGGCGGCCGGCGTATGTCGCCAGCAGGTGGTGGAACTCGCGGATGAATTCGGGGTCCGCCATCGCGTCCTCGTAGACACCGGTCAGCTCGTCGATCGCGGCGATGAGCGACTCGGGCATGAATCGCCCGCCGAATTCGCCGAAGAAGGGGCCGGTAGCCGCGCGAAGGCTCATGCGGGCACCGCCAGGAAGTCGCGGAGGGTGGCGACCGGATCGCCCGTCACGAGCGCCTCGCCGACGAGCACGACATCCGCGCCGTCCTTGCGGTAGTGCGCGACGTCCTCGGGACGCAGCACAGCCGACTCGGCGATCTTGATCGCGTCGGCGGGGATGTGCTCGGCCAGGCGACCGAAAAGGTCGCGGTCGAGCTCGAACGTCGTCAGGTCACGTGCATTGACACCCACGAGGCGTGCTCCGATCTCGCTTGCGCGGCGGACCTCGTCGAGAGTGTGCGTCTCGACGAGGGGGGTCATGCCCAGTTCGCGAACGAGCTCGTGCAGCGTCGCGAGAGTGGGCTGGTCGAGTGCGGCTGCGATCAGCAGAACGAGGTCGGCGCCCGCGGCGCGTGCTTCGAAAACCTGATAGGCCGTCGCGATGAAGTCCTTGCGCAGCACGGGCAGCGAGACCGCCGCGCGCACCGCTTCGAGGTCGGCGAGGCTGCCCTTGAAACGGCGCCCCTCGGTCAGGACGCTGATCGCCGAAGCGCCCCCCTGCTCGTAGAGGCGCGCCTGCAGGGCGGGGTCGGGGATGTCAGCGAGGTCGCCGCGGGAGGGGCTAGCCCGTTTGACCTCGGCGATGATCCGCACAGTGCCGGTCGGAGCGAGGGCGGCGAGAGCATCGATCGCGGGGGCAGCAGCGAGTGCCTCGCGCTCGAGGGCTGCGAGGGGAAGTTCGGCCTCACGAGCGCGCGCATCTTCGACGGCGCCGGACGTGAGGTCGGCGAGCATGCTCAATGCGCTTTCGGGGCAGACTTCGCGCCGCCGACTCCGTACCCGGCGCGCTTCATCACCCAGCCGACCAGCAGGCCGACGAGAAGGAGTACAGCCGATGCCCAGACGACCCAGGGAACGTCGATGACGAACGCGACGGTGCCGATCGTGACCGCGACCAGCATGATCACCACTGCTGTCCAGGCGGCCGGAGAGTGTCCGTGACCGGGCTCGTCGATGTCGTGGCTCATGAGGGCTCCTTCGGTGGCATGCGCACCCCAGTCTATCGGGAGTGCGCGGGGTGCTGAGCCCGATGGACGGTGCGAGGGTCAGCGCGTCGGGTCGGATCCGTGGCTGAGGTCGTCCCACGAATCAATGGCGTCGAGCGGTGCGGCGGGCGTCGAGGGTGCCCCCGCTCCGAGGCTGCCCGGCTGGCCATCCGCGCCCTCACTTCCCGTCGCCGCCCCGGCGCCTCGGGACGTCGAGTCCGTCCGGTAGCGGCGTCCCGTGCGGCGCCAGGTGTGTGCCGTGGCGACCGCGAAGAGCCCGATCAGCAGGAGCGCGATGGAGAGGACGAGCGCGATGACGGGCCACGGCGTCGTCTCCACACGTCGGACCAGAGCGGCCACGGCATCCGCTCCGGCGATTCCGGTCGCCTCGGTGACCGTGGGAGCGATCGCGTTCGCGGTCTCACCCGTCGAGGGAGCCCACAGCAGCACGACGAGCGCGAGACCGAGGAGGATCGCCAGGATCGCTGAGACATACGACATGAAGCGACCCGCGATGGATGTCGCGGCGGCCAGCGCGAGAGCGGCCAGCGCGAGGGGCGCGAGCACCGGCATGGCGGCTGATCCGCTGACCTCGAGTGGTGTGTCCGGGCTCTCGCGCAACACGACCACGAACCAGGTCTGAGTCGATGCGATGAGCAGCAGAGCGCCGGCTGCGAGCAGCAGCAGCACGGTGACGAAGCGCGCGCGACGAACCGTCACGCGTCGGCCGTCCTGACTACCACAGGCGAACCGGATTCGGCCTCGACAGCGACCAAAGGTGCCAGGTCGTCCGCGTCGAAGCACGTGCGGGTGCCGGTGTGGCACGCGGGCCCCACCTGCTCGACGCTCAGCAGCACGGCGTCGCCGTCGCAGTCGAGGCGGGCACCGCGAACGAGCTGGATGTGACCCGAGGTGTCGCCCTTGCGCCAATACTCGCGCCGCGAGCGAGACCAGAACGTCACCCGGCCACTTGTCAACGTGCGCCTGAGCGCTTCGGCATCCATCCATCCGAGCATGAGCACCTCGAGGGTGTCGTGCTGCTGCACGATGGCCGCCACGAGTCCGTCGTCGTCGAAGACGACACGAGCGATACGGTCGTCGATATCGGGAGCGGATGTGGGTGTGTCGCTCATGTACGAACCTCGATCCCGTCTGCGGTCATAGCCGCCTTCACATCCCCTACGGTCAGCTGCCCGGAGTGGAAGACGCTCGCGGCCAGCACGGCATCGGCCCCGGCGCGGATCGCCGGGGCGAAGTCCGCGGCCGAGCCCGCTCCCCCGGACGCGATGACGGGCACGCTTGCGATCTCGCGCATCAGCCCGACCAGTTCGAGGTCGAAGCCTTCCTTGGTGCCGTCGGCGTCGATCGAGTTGACGAGCAATTCGCCCGCACCCCGCTCGATCGCCTCGCGCGCCCACTCGAGCGCGTCGAGCGTCGTCTCGGTGCGGCCGCCGTGGGTCGTGACGACGAAACCGGACTCGGTCGCGGCGGAGCGTTTGACGTCCAGCGAGAGGACGAGCACCTGGGCTCCGAAGCGGTCGGCGATCTCGTCGAGCAGTGCGGGACGCGCGATCGCGGCCGAGTTTACGCCGATCTTGTCCGCACCGACCGCGAGCAGCCGGGCAACATCCTCGGCGGTGCGCACTCCCCCGCCGACCGTCAGCGGAATGAAGACCTCTTCGGCCGTGCGGCGCACGACGTCGTAGGTCGTCGCGCGCTGGTCGACGGTCGCGGTCACGTCGAGAAACGTGATCTCGTCGGCGCCCTGCGCGAAGTAGAGCCGCGCGAGCTCGACGGGATCGCCCATGTCCCGCAGATTCGCGAAGTTCACGCCCTTGACGACGCGTCCCGTCGCGACGTCGAGGCATGGGATGACGCGGCAGACCAGAGCCATGGCGTCACAACCTCGCGGCGTGAATGGCGGTGACGAGGATGGCGCGGGCGCCGATCGCGTAGAGCTCGTCCATGACGCGATTGACACCGTGACGAGAGACCATGACGCGGACGGCGACCCACTCCGGATCGCGCAGCGGCGAGATCGTCGGGGATTCGATGCCCGGAGCCACGGCGGCCGCCTTGTCGAGCAGGGCCGCGGGCAGGTCGTAGTCGACGAGGACGAAGCGACGCGCCACCATGACGCCGCGTAGGCGGCGCAGCAGTGTCTCGGTCCCCTCTTTTCGGTCGGGGCCTGCGATCAGCACGGCGTCCGACTCGAGGATGACCGGGCCGAAGATCTCGAGACCGGCCTGACGCAGGGTCGTCCCGGTCGACACGACATCGGCCACCGCATCCGCGACGCCGAGGCGGACGGCCGATTCGACCGCACCATCGAGCGGTACGAGGTCCACGGCCACACCGTGTTCGTCGAGGAACCCGTCGACAAGGCCCGGGTACGCGGTCGCGACTCGCATCCCCTCGAGATCCTTGACCGAGTCGAAGCGTCCGGGAGGGCCGGCGAAGCGGAAGGTCGAGCCACCGAAACCGAGGGATTCGACTTCCTGAGCCCCCGGCATCCGGGCGTCGAGAAGCAGGTCCCGACCCGTGATCCCGACGTCCAGGGCGCCGGAACCGACGTAGGTCGCGATGTCCTTCGGACGCAGATAGAAGAACTCGACGTCGTTCTGCGGGTCGATGACGTGCAGGTCTTTCGGGTCGCGGCGGCCGGTGTATCCGGCCTCGGCGAGCATGTCGGCGGCTGTGTCGGCGAGCGAGCCCTTGTTGGGCACGGCGATTCGCAACATGGTGATGCGGGCTTTCGGTTCGGGGGTGGGAGGACGGGAGCGAATCAGAGATGTCGGTAGACGTCGCCGGTCGTCAGGCCCTTCGCCAACATGAGCACCTGCAGGTGGTAGAGCAGCTGCGAGATCTCTTCCGCCGTGGCCTCGTCGGACTCGTACTCCGCGGCCATCCACACCTCGGCGGCCTCTTCGACGATCTTCTTGCCGATCGCGTGAACTCCACGATCCAGCTGCGCCACGGTACCCGAGCCTTCGGGTCGCTCGGCGGCCGTGACCGTCAGCTCCGCGAACAGCTCGTCGAATGTCTTCACCCTGTCAGGGTACCGGCTTCACGGATGCCCCCGGCATCCGCCGCCGACACTGCGGTCGGATGCGCGGGGCGCTGACGCGGTCTACCTCTCAGTGCATGTGGCGTGCCGCGCCCGCACGAAGCGAGGCGATCGCGGCATCGGGACGCTCCGCTCCGAACACCGCTGACCCGGCGACGAAGGTGTCGGCCCCGGCTTCGGCGGCCTCGGCGATGGTCGACTCCGAGATCCCGCCATCCACCTGCAACCACACCTGTGACCCGCGTCGACGCGCCTCCTCGGAGAGCAGACGCAGCTTGGGCATCGTGTCGGCGCGGAACGACTGGCCGCCGAACCCGGGCTCGACGGTCATGACGAGGATCTGGTCGAACTCGTCGAGCACGTCGAACAGCCCCTCGACCGGGATATCCGGTTTGACGGCGACGCCCGCCCGCGCGCCGATCTGACGAAGCTTGCGCGCCAAGGCGACCGGATCTGTCGCGGCCTCGAGATGGAAGGTGACGGATGCCGCGCCGAGTTCGGCGTATCCGGGGGCCCAGCGATCGGGGTCATCGATCATCAGGTGCACATCGAGCGGCACCGGGCTCGTCGCCTGGATCCGCTCGACCATCTGGGGCCCGAAGGTCAGGTTCGGCACGAAGTGGTTGTCCATCACATCGACGTGGACGAAGTCTGCGGCGGCGATCCGCTCGAGATCGGCCTGCAGGTTGACGAAATCGGCGGCGAGGATGCTCGGGTTGATCCGCGGGGCGGAGGGAAGCTCGATCTGGGGCACCTCCTCATTATGCCGAGGCCACCCCGCAGCGACATCCGGACCCGGCCGATAGGACCCGGCCGATAGGGTCAGGGCGTGGACCCGATTGTGCGCATGCTCGAGACCGTGCTGGACGATGTGCGTGGCCGTGACTCCGGAGGTGTCGCCGACTACATCCCCTCCCTCGCTGCGGCCGATCCCGAGCGGCTCGCCTTTGCGGTCGTGGGCCCGAGGGGGCGCGTGACCTCGGTGGGCGATGACGACGTCGAGTTCACGATCCAGTCGGTGTCGAAGCCGTTCGTTCTGGCGCTCGCGCTCGAAGCGCTCGGTCGGGACGCCGTCCTCGCGCGGGTCGGCGTCGAGCCGAGCGGCGAGCCCTTCAACGCCATCAGCCTCGAGGCCGGAACCGGCCGTCCCGCTAACCCCATGGTCAATGCGGGCGCCATCGTGACCTCGTCTCTTCTCGGAGAGGGCGATGAGTTCTCCCGCGCCGAGACGATCGTCGCGGGCCTGTCGCGCTTTGCCGGACGACCGCTGATCGTCGACGAAGAGGTCTATCGCGGCGAGTCCGAGACCGGCCACCGCAACCGTGCACTTGCCTACCTGACGCGCTCTCACGACATCATTCGTGGCGATGTCCCGACGGTCGTCGAGACCTACTTCCGTCAATGTTCCGTGCTCGTCACGGTGCGGGACCTCGCCGTCATGGGCGCCACCCTGGCGTTCGGCGGTGTGAATCCCGTGACGGGCGAACGCGTCGTGCGCGAAGACGTCGCCCGTGATGTCGTCTCGGTCATGGCGAGCTGCGGCATGTACGACTACTCGGGCGAGTGGCTGCTGCGCGTCGGACTCCCGGCCAAGAGCGGCGTCAGCGGGGCACTGCTCGCCATCGCGCCCTCGCAGTTCGGGGTCGCAACGTTCAGCCCGCGGCTGGATCGGCATGGCAACAGCGTCCGAGGCATCCAGATCCTCGAACGGATGTCGGGCGAGTTCGGGATGCATGTCTTCGAGCCGCACGAGGCGATCGCGGCGCCCGGCATCCGCGTCGACCGGAGCGAAGGACGCGTCGTCGTGCACCTCGGCGGTGAGCTCGCTTTCAGCGGCGCGGAACGGATGATCGGGGTGCTGAGCGATCTCGCCGACAGCGCGATGACCGACGACACGATCCTGGTCGATGGCAGTGAACTCGCGCGCGCTCACCCCGCCGCGCTGGAGCTATTGCGTCGCCAGCTCGAGGTGCACGGCGGGCGCCTGCACTTCCTCGACTGAGGCTGCCCTCGGTGCCGGTGCCCGTCGCCCGCTGCCCGTTGGATTCCGCTCGCCTGGCAGTAGATGTCGCGCGCATCCGCCGGAACCCTCATCTACTGCCAGGCGAGCGGCCCTGGGAGCGCATGCGAGGGCGTGCGAGGGCGTGCCGTGGGGCGAGGCGAGGGCGTGCGAGGGCGTGCCGCGGGGCGAGGCGAGCGGAACGAGGTCAGGCGTTGCGCTCGAAGAGGGCGATGAACATACCGTCGGTGCCGTGCCGGTGGGGCCAGAGCTGAACGTGCAGGGTGTCCTCGGAAGCCTCGGGCAGGTCGATCGGTGCGCGCGAGACGTCTCTCACCACCGCGCGGGCGTCGATCTGTGTGATCTCACCCTCCCAGCGCCGTGCGCCCTCGCGGGTCACCCCGACTGTCTCGGCGAGGTGGGGCGAACACGTCACGTAGGCGAGGATGCCGCCCGGACGGAGTGCTCGAACACCCGCATCGAAGAGTTCACCCTGCAGCGTCGTGAGCTGAGGGACGTCTTCGGGTCCCTTCCGCCAACGCGCCTCCGGTCGGCGCCGCAGCGCGCCCAGGCCCGTGCAGGGGGCGTCGACCAGAACCCGGTCGTACCCGCCGGCGTCCCGATCGACGCGCGTGCGGCCGTCTTCCTCGCTGACCTCGACGGTCGCGGGAATGCCCTCGAGCGCGCGCCGCACGAGTCCCGCTCGCGCCGGTGAGACCTCGTTCGCGTCGACGGATGCCTCGCCCCGCGCCTCAGCGGCGAGCACCGCGGTCTTGCCGCCGGGTCCGGCGCACAGATCGAGCCACCGCTCCCCCGTGCGAATCTCTCGCGCTCGGGTCAGCGCGAGCGCCGCGAGTTGCGAACCCTCGTCCTGAACGCGGAGGCGTCCGCCAGAACCGATGACGAGAGGTTCGGGGTCGCCGCTCCCGGCGCGGAAGCCCAGCGGCGAGTACAGCGTGCGTACGGCGTCTTGCGGCACGTCGGCCAGACCCGTCAGTGCTGCCATGGTGACGGACGGCGAAGCGTTGTCGGCCGCGAGGAGCGCCTCGAGTTCGTCTCCGCGGCCTTCGGCGGCGAGGGCGCGACGGAAGGCGCGGACAATCCAGGTCGGATGCGCGTGTTCGAGCGAAAGGCGTTCGTCGGTGTTGCGCGCCGTGGCCAGCACGCGTTCGCGCCAGGTTCCGGGATCTTCACGGGCGATGGAACGCAGCACGCCGTTGGCGAAGCCCGTCGCGCCGCTACCGCCGTAGACCCGCACGAGTTCGACGCCCTCGTGCACGGCCGCGTGTGAGGCGACGCGCGTCGAGAGCAGCTGGTGCACCGTCATCCGGAGCGCATCGAGCACGGGGGCATCGATCGCGGCGACCTTGCGCCGAGACGCGAGCTCGATGACGGCGTCGTAGTAGCCGCGGCGGCGGAGCGTCCCGTAGGTCAACTCGGTGGCAAGGCCCGCGTCGGCGGGACCGAGGCCCGCACGACCGATTCCGACGGGCAGAAGTAGGTTGGCGTAGGCATCCGACTCCGAGACGGCACTCAGGACTTCGTACGCGACGCGGCGCGCGGGTTGGATCGTCATTCGCCCGCTCTCAGTTCGGGGGTGCGCAGGCCGCGCCACCAGTCGCCTGCGGTCATTGCCGGTCGTCCCGCCGGCTGCACGCGATCGATGTGAATCGCGTCCGTGCCGGTGCCGATCAGGATGTCTCGGCCCGCGGCCGCGATTTCGCCCGGTCGCAACGCGATGTGCGCATCGTCGGAACGTGCCGTGAGCACCTTCAGACGCTGGCCGTTCACCGTCGTGAAAGCGCCCGGCTCGGGGGTCGTGCCATGGATGCGCCCGAGGACGCGCTCGGCGGGCTCGTCCCAGCGAATCCGGCCATCATCCAGCGTGAGTTTGGGAGCGAACGTAGGCTCGCCCACCTGCGGTGCGGCCGTCATCCGTCCGCTTTCGATGCCGGCGACGACGTCGCGCAGGAGCTCGGCACCGAGCCCAGCGAGGTCAACCAAGACCTCGCCGGCCGTCGCATCCCGCGGCACACGGTAGCTGCGCTCGGCGAACACATCCCCCGCGTCGAGTTCGGCCACGAGCTGGAAGACACTCGCACCGGTGAGTTCATCCCCCGCGATGAGAGCGTGTTGCACGGGTGCCGCACCACGCCAGCGCGGCAGCAGCGAGAAGTGCAGGTTGATCCAGCCGAACGTGGGCGCGGTGAGAAGCGGCTCGCACACCAGGCCGCCGTACGCGACGATGACGCCCAGCTCGGGTTCGAGCGCGGTGATCGCGTCCGTTGCCGCGTCGTCGAGGCGTGCCGCGCGGATAACCCGCAGACCGTGCTTTTCGGCGGCCACGGCCACGGGCGAGGGCGTCAGCACGCGCTTCCGCCCGAGCGGAGCATCGGGTCGGGTGACGACGCCGACGATATCGTGCCCCTCCGCCGCAAGCACCCCGAGCGAGGGAACCGCGGGTTCGGGCGTCCCGGCAAAGACCAGCCGCATGACGCCTCCTAGAGCTCCGGGTCGGCCAGATCGACCCGCACTCTGAGTGTATTCCGCGGCGCAGTGCTGCTTGATCCACTCTTGCGCGGTCCGCGTCGACCGCGCAGGGCGGCTGCGACGACCGCTGCCCGCAAACTGGTGGCTACGACCGCGCCGTGCGCGTAGTCGAAGCGCACCAGCACGCGAGCGGCTGGGCCGGGCCGCGTCGCCAGCGGGTCGGCCGGTATCTCGACAGGGCCGATGATGGCATCCGGACCGAGGGCGACCGCCGCGCGCAGTTCGGCCACGGCATGCTCGACGGCGTCGAAGTCGCCCTCGACGGATGCGACCCGGTATGTCGGCGGCATACGCAGCGGAGTCCGGTCCTCGAGTTCCGCCCGTGCATACGCCGCTTGGGTCCACGTCGCGAGAGCGCGCCCGACCGCGCCCGCCACCCCGACCAGATGGACGGGCGCACCGGGGGTAGCCAGTGCCGCCGCATCCGACCACCATCGCAGGCATGCCTCTCCGATGCGCAACGCATCGGACATCAGCATCCGGTCGCCGTCGAGCAACACGACGGCGCGGTACCCGCCCGCGGCGAACGGCTCGGCGCCACGGGTCGCGATGACCAGCGCCGGACGATCGTCGACCTCCATGACGGGGTGCGAGCCGTCCGAGATGATGACGCGCGTGTCGGGGAACGCACGTCCGAGTTCGTCAGCCGTGCGGATGCTCCCCGCCGAGGCGAGGCGGAACTTCGTCTGCTCGCAGTGCGGACACTGCCATCCCGTTGCGACCCGCCCACACCACCGGCAGGTGGGGATCGCACCGCGGCGTTCGGCCTGCAGCGGGCCTCCGCAGTGCGCGCAGCGGGCCGCGCGGCGGCAGCCGTCGCAGATGAGCACCGGTGCGTACCCCGGGCGCGACACCTGCACGAGCACCGGACCGTTGGCGAGGGCCTCGCGAGCCGCCGCGAAGGCCGCCGACGGTACGCGCATCCCGGGCCGCTCGCCCTCGCGGGTCGCGCTCAGAACAACGCGCGGTGCGGTGCGGCGGGTCGCCGGGAGATCTCGTACCCAGCCGATCGAGACCAGGCGCTCGACATCCGTCGTACGGGTATGCCCGGCGAAGACCAGCGCGCCGCCGTCGAGCCCCTGCCGCACGAGTGCCGCGTCTCGGGCGTGGACATAGGGCGCGAGCGGTTCTTCGAGAAGGGGATCGCCGTCGTTCCAGATTGCGACGAGCCCGAGGTTCGCCACGGGGGCATATACAGCCGAGCGGTTTCCGATGACGATGACGGGCGCTTCCGCCAACAGTCGCAGGTACCCGCGATACCGCTCGGCGGCACTGCGAGACGAGTCGTCGCGCACGATGGCTTCGGCCGGCACCGCGTCCGCCAGAGCGCGAGCGAGTTGGTCGAGGTCCCGGTGATCGGGCGCGACGATGATCGCGCTCCGTCCGGCGGCCAGGGTGCGGGTCGCCGACGCGACGAGCAACAGAGCCCACTCGCCAACGGGTTCGCCCCCCGCCGTCTGAGTCGGACGCGGTGGCGCGTCCACAGCGACGCGACCACCGCCATCTATCGTTTCCCACAACCCCGGATAGAAGCCCAGGGTTCGCTCGGCCGCCGCCGCCCTGTGCTCTGAGATCTCGGGCACGGTGGGCTGTTCGCCCGCCACCCACGCCTTCTCGACACGGACCTGACGCTTGGGAATCACCAGGCGCAGGATGTCTGAGGCCGAACCGGCCGCTCGATCGGCCACGCGTCGGGCAAGCGTATAGAGGCGGTCGGGCAGCAGCCGCACATCCGAGACGACGGCGTCGATCTCGGACAGTGGTCGGTCCGGATCCACGGCCTCGCCACGCTCGACGACGTAGGCGTCGACGAGTCGACCGACCGTGCGCAGGGGTACGCGAACTCGCACACCGGGCACGACCGAGTCATCCATCGCCGGCGGGACCGCGTAATCGAGCAGGCGGTCAAGTTGCGGCAGCGGCGAATCCAGCAGCACGCGCGCCACCGGTCGTCCTGCCACGGTCAGAATCCGGCTGCGGCGCGCAGCTCCTCGACGCGGTCGAGGCGCTCCCACGTGAAGTCCGGCAGCTCACGTCCGAAGTGGCCGTAGGCGGCCGTCTGCGCATAAATCGGACGCAGCAGGTCGAGCTGCTCGATGATCGCTGCCGGCCGCAGGTCGAACACCTGCGTGATCGCGCGGGTGATCTCGGCGTCGTCGACGCGTCCGGTTCCGAACGACTCGACGTAGATGCCGACGGGGCGCGCCTTGCCGATCGCGTACGCGACCTGCACTTCGAGGCGGTCCGCGAGACCCGCGGCGACCACATTCTTCGCGACCCAACGCATGGCGTAGGCACCGGAGCGGTCCACCTTGGACGGGTCCTTGCCGCTGAAGGCACCGCCGCCGTGCCGCGAGGCTCCGCCGTAGGTGTCGATGATGATCTTGCGCCCCGTGAGGCCCGCGTCACCCTTCGGCCCGCCGACGAGGAAGGGACCGGCCGGGTTGATGTAGTACTTCACGTCGGGCATGTCGAGGCCCGTGCTCTCGAGCACCGGGTCGATGACCTCGGCCTGCACCAGGGCACGCAGTTCGTCCTGCGAAATGTCGGGGTGGTGCTGCGTCGAGAGCACGACCGAGTCGACCGTCTTGGGGGTCGGCCCGTCGTAGCCGAGCGTCACCTGCGTCTTGCCGTCGGGCCGCAGGAACGGCAGACGCCCCTCCCGGCGGACATCGGCAAGACGCTCCGCCATCCGGTGCGCGGTCCAACTGGCCATCGGCATGAGCTGCGGCGTCTCGGTCGTGGCGTAACCGAACATGATGCCCTGGTCGCCCGCGCCCTGCTCGTCGTGCGGATCGAGGGAGCGCTGCTCGCGCTGCTCGAACGCCTTGTTGACGCCGGCCGCGATGTCGGACGACTGCGCGCCGATCGAGACGCTCACGCCGCACGAGTCGCCATCGAAGCCGGTCTCGCTCGAGGTGTAGCCGATGCGGTTGACGACCTGCCGAACGATCGCCGGGATCTCGACATACGCCGAGGTCGAGACCTCGCCGGCGACGTGCACCAAGCCCGTCGTCACGAGGGTTTCGACCGCGACGCGACCCCGCGGATCCTCCGTCAGAATCGCGTCCAGGATGCTGTCGCTGATCTGGTCGCAGATCTTGTCGGGGTGGCCCTCGGTCACGGACTCGGAGGTGAACAGACGCAGATCGCTCATCGGTACTCCAGTCGGGTGCTCACGCACCAGTGTGCCGGTCAGTATGACGCGGCCCGCCGACATCGCTCGGCGGCGTTCGCCCGGTACGACGTATCGTCGGGCGGTCGGGGATACTCCGAGTCTTTACGCCTCGGTGCCGCGCAGGCGCAGCTTATCCTCGTTGATTTCGTGCATCGCGATGGTGAGCGGCTTGTCTTCGACGGAGGAGTCCACGAGCGGGCCCACGTTGTCGAACAGGTTGCCCTCGTGCAGGTCCGAGTAGTAGTCGTTGATCTGACGCGCGCGCTTGGCTGCGTAGATCACGAGCTGGTACTTCGAGATCGCGTCGCCGTTGGCGTCCTTCTTCTGCAGCAGCGCGTCCAAGGACGGGTCGATGATGCCTTCGCTCGTTCCAGCCATGGCGGATCCTCTCGATCGGGGCCCGGAGGCTAGCGCTTCCGGAAGCTTGTGAGCGCACGCCTGAGCGCACGCATCCGTTCATTCTACGCGAGTGGCGTGCCCGCGAGCTTCAGCGCGACCGGAGTTGCCGTTTCGAGCTGATCACGCCGGTGTCGAAACCGGCGAGGTGCAGCCCACCGTGGAAGCGCGCGTGCTCGATTTTGATGCAGCGATCCATCACGACCGACAGGCCCGCGGTCTCGGCGATCGCCGCAGCATACTCGTTCCACGAACCGAGCTGGAGCCAGAGCGCCGCCGCACCGACGTCAACCGCTTCTTGCGCGACACCCGGCAGGTCGTCGTGTCGGCGAAACACATCGACGATGTCCGGAACGACGGGCAGGTCGCCCAGCGAGGCGTACACGGGACGACCCAGGATGCTCGTCGCCCGCGGATTGACGAAATACACGTCGTAGGGCGAGCTGCCGAGCAGGTACGTGGCGACGAAGAAGCTCGCGCGCGCCGGGTTCTCCGAAGCGCCGACGATGGCGACCGACTTCGCCGTGCGCAGGATCTCGTACCGGTCCTGCGCCCCGGGTGCGGTCCACGTCCGCTCGGGTGCGTGGGGGTGCGGGACCGCGGCACCGGGGAGCGCGCAGGCGGCCCCGGCATCCGTGACGATCGGCTGCTGCGGCACTTCACAGGAAGAACTCATCGCTGCACTCCCGTCGCGGCCGTGAGTGCCTGATCGAGGTCCCACAGGATGTCTTCGGGATCCTCGAGGCCCACCGAGATGCGGATCAGATCGGCGGGCACGCCCGCGTCGATCAGCTGAGCCGCGCTCAGCTGCTGGTGCGTCGTCGATGCCGGGTGGATGACGAGGGTGCGGGCATCGCCGATGTTCGCCAGGTGCGACGCCAGGCGCAGTGCCTCGATGACGGACTCCCCCGCGGCTCGGGCAGCGACGAGACGTTCCTCATCCGTGACGAAGTCTCCGGCGGGCCGGACGCCGAAGGCGAACACCGATCCGGGACCGAGCGGCAGGTACTTCGCCGCCCGCTCGCGATGCGGGTGCTCGTCGAGCCCCGCCCACGTGACGAATGACACGCGCGGGTCGCTGTCGAGCCATTCGGCGACGATGTGCGCGTTCGCGAGGTGCGCATCGATGCGCTGCGGCAGGGTTTCGACGCCCTGTAGGAGCAGGAACGCGGAGTGCGGGCTGAGCGCCGGACCGATGTCGCGGAGCTGTTCCGAGCGGAGCTTGGTGAGGAATCCGTACTCGCCGAAGTTGTCCCACCAGCTGATGCCGCCGTACGAGGCGACGGGCTCGGTCATCTGCGGGAACTTGCCGTTGCCCCAGTCGAAGGTGCCCTTCTCGATCACCACGCCGCCGAGTGTCGTGCCGTGCCCGCCGAGGAACTTCGTGACCGAATGGATGACGATGTCCGCGCCGTGTTCGAGCGGTCGCGCGAGGTAGGGCGTGGCGAGCGTCGAATCGACGACGAGCGGAATGCCGGCCGCGTGCGCGACCTCGGCAAGTCCATCGATATCGGCGATCTCGCCCGACGGATTGCCGATCGTCTCGACGTACAGCACCTTGGTCTCGGGGCGGATGGCGGCGGCGTAGTCGGCCGGGTCGCTCGAGGGCACGAAGGTCGTCTCGACCCCGAAGCGACGAAGCGTCACGTCGAGCTGCGTGACCGTGCCGCCGTACAGCTGCCCCGATGCCACGACGTGGTCGCCCTGGCCGACGAGCGCGGCGAACGTGATGAACTCCGCGCTCATGCCGGATGCCGTGGCCACCGCGCCGATACCGCCCTCGAGCGACGCCAGCCGCTCCTCGAGCGCCGCGACCGTGGGATTGCCGATGCGCGAGTAGATGTTTCCGTACTTCTGCAGGGCGAACAGGTTCGCCGCATCCGTCGCGTCGTCGAAGACGAACGACGACGTCTGGTAGATCGGCACCGCGCGGGCGCCCGTGGAAGCGTCGGGCGTTGCACCGGCGTGCAGGGCACGCGTGCGGAATCCGAACCGGTGATCTTCGGTCATGATCTCTCTCTGATGGTGGCGGCGATGTCTGCGACAGCCCAGGGATTCTGTAGGGAAGTCGTGTCGCCGAGAGGCGCGGGCTCACGGCCGGCGCGGCGCTCGTCTTCAGCCTCCCACAGCTGGGCGAGCAGGCGGCGCAGGATCTTGCCCGACCGGGTCTTGGGCAGCTCGGGCACGACGATGAGGTGCTTGGGTTTCGCAATGGGGCCGATCTCACGTGCGACGTGAGCTCGGAGTTCGTCGATCGATATTTCGGCGGATCCGGATGCCACGACGTAGGCCGTGATGGCGTGCCCGGTGATGGCGTCCGCGACCGCGGTGACCCCGGCCTCCCCCACCGCCGGGTGCGAGACGAGGGCGGACTCGATCTCGATGGTCGACAGTCGGTGGCCCGATACGTTCAGGACGTCGTCGAGGCGCCCGAGAATCCAGACATAGCCGTCGGCGTCGACTGTCGCACCGTCGCCCGCGACGTAGTAGCCGCCGTGCTCTCCGTGGCCGGCAAACGGTGCCCAGTACGAGTCCCGGTAGCGCTGCGGGTTGCCCCAGACGGTGCGAGCCATGCCGGGCCAGGGGCGCTTGACCACGAGCGTCCCCGAACGGCCGGGTGAGACATCCCGTCCCTCGTCGTCGACGACCGCGACGTCGATACCCGGCAGCGCGACGGATGCCGAGCCCGGCTTCAGCGTCGTGACGCCGGGCAGGGGCGCGATCATCGCGGCACCGGTCTCGGACTGCCACCACGTATCGACGATCGGCAGGTCATCGCGCCCGAAATTCTCGCGAAACCACACCCACGCCGCCGGGTTGATCGCCTCGCCGACGGTACCGAGCAGGCGCAGGGTCGACAGGTCGTGGCCCCCGGGCAGGGCGTCACCGAACCAGGTCATGAACGTGCGGATGAGGGTCGGCGACGTGTAGTACACGGTGACGCCGTATCGCTCGATGATCTCGAGATGACGCTCGCGATGCGGGGCATCCGGAGTCCCCTCGTAGATCACCTGGGTCAGGCCGTTCGTAAGGGGCCCGTAGATCTCGTAGGTGTGTGCCGTGACCCAGGCGAGGTCTGCGGTGCACCAGTGCACGTCGTCGGGTTTGGCGTCGAAATGCGCCCAGTGGGCCCAGCTCGCGTGCGTCAGGTAGCCGCCGCTCGTGTGCACGAGACCCTTCGGCTTACCGGTCGTGCCCGACGTGTAGATGATGAAGAGCGGATGCTCCGCGTCGAACGGCTGCGGATCGTGCTGGTGCGAGGCGGTGTCGACGACGTCGTGCCACCACACGTCGCGACCTTCGGTCCAAGGAACGTCCTGCCCCGTGCGGCGTACGACGAGCACGTGCTCGACGTGATCGAGGCCCGCGACCGATTCGTCCGCCGCCTGCTTCACCGCGACGGCCGAACCACGACGATACTGTCCGTCACTCGTGACGAGCAGCTTGGCCCCGGTGTCCTGAACGCGGAAACGCACGGCCTCCGCCGAGAACCCGCCGAAAACGAGGGAGTGCACGGCGCCGATCCGCGCGCAGGCCAGGGTGATCACGACGGTCTCCACGAGCACGGGCAGGTAGATCACAACGCGGTCGCCGGGCCCGATGCCGAGCGCGAGCAAGGCGTTAGCCGCCTGCGACACGCGCCGCTGCAGGTCGGCATAGCTCACGGTGGTGCGGTCGCCCTGCTCGCCCTCGAAGTGCAGCGCAACCTTCTCGCCTCGGCCGGCGGCGACATGGCGGTCGACGCAATTGGCGGCGACGTTCAGGCGCCCGCCGACGAACCAGCGAGCCGCGGGCACGGAGAGTTCGCCCGATGCGTCCGGCACCGGTGGCTCCCACTCGTGCGCGGTCTGCCACGGTGTTTCCCACTCGAGCCGCGCGGCGGCGCGCTCCCAGAACGCGACCGGGTCGGCCGACGCCTCGGCGTACACATCGGCCGTCACGTTCGCCTGCGCGGCGAACTCCGCGGGTGCGGGATATTCGCGCGTCTCGATGAGCCGTGCCTCAGGCAGGCGCGCTTCCGCGAGGGTCCCGTCCGCGACGGGTGTTGTCGCGCTCACGTCAGATCCACCGGCGCAGCAGGTACTTCTGCACGAGACTCAGGATGCCGTTCGTCAGCGTTCCGAGCAGCGCGAGCAGCACGATGGCGAGCAGGATTCGGTCGACCCGGCCGGTCGACTGCGAGTCCGTGAGAAGCCAGCCAAGACCCATGGATGCTGCGATCAGTTCGGCCGCAACGAGGAACAGCCACGACTGCGCGAGTGCGAGGCGGAGCCCGGACATAATCGAGGGAACCACGGACGGCAGCTGAACGGTGCGGAAGAGGGCGAATCCGCGCAAGCTGAACGACCGCGCCATCTCGACGTCGTGAGGGTCCACCTGACGCAACGCCACGCTCACCGTCGTGAAGACGGGGAAGAACGCGCCGATGGCGATCAGGGCGACCTTGGAGTCCTCGCCAATGCCCATCCACAGCAGCAAGAGCGGCACGAGCGCGAGCGACGGGATCGCGCGAAAGGCGGCGAGTGTCGGGCTGAGCAGGACGTCGCCGGCCCGCGTCAGTCCCACGAGCGCCGCCCCTGCCAGTCCAACCACGGACCCGATGACGAACCCGAGCAGCACACGCTGCACCGAGATCGCGATATGGATCCAGAGATCGCCGCTGTCAGCGAGTTGCACCGCAGCCTGGACGACGGTGGCGGGTGGCGGCAGACGATAGACCGGGACCAAACCCGAGCTCGTGACCGACTGCCAGACCCCGAGGATCGCGAGCGGGACGAGCAGCCCACCGACGATCCGCACAACACGGCGGTCCCAGAATGAGCGCGCGCGGGCGCCTGGACGCGCCGTGGAGCCCGAACGCACCGAGGCGTTCGGGCTCGCGGTCGTGCTGGTCGTTGACGAGGTCATCAACCCTTGGTGGCCTTCTCGGCGAACGTCGCGTTGATGATGCTGTCGAGAGCCTTCTGAACGTCGGGCTCGCCGCCCTGCACCGAGCCGGACGCAACGAGAACGGGCGCGATGACCTCGAGCACGGCGAGCTGGTCGTCACCCGGCACGCCGCTCACATCGAGGTTGGAGCGTTCCTGGATCACGGTGTTCGCCACCTCGACGTCGATGCCCGCAACCTCGGCAAGAAGCGCCGCCGTCTCTTCGGGGTTCGCGAGCGCCCAGGCGCGGGCCTCTTCATACGCGTCGACGACGACCTGCGCGACGTCGGCGTGCTCGGTGATGAACTCCTCGGTGGCGTTGAGGAAGCCGTACGAGTTGAAGTCGACATTGCGATAGATCAATTTGTCGCCCGCCTCGACCTCGGCGGCGGCCATGATGGGGTCGAGGCCCGCCCAGGCGTCCACCGACCCGCCATCGAGAGCCGCGCGACCATCGGCGTGCTGCAGGTTCTGCACCTCGATGTCGTCGACCGTCAGACCCTCGGTCTCGAGCGCCTGCAACAGGAAGAAGTACGGGTCGGTGCCCGCGGTCGCGGCCACCGACTTGCCCTTCAGGTCCGCGACCGAGGTGATGTCACTTTCCGGCCCGACGACGATCGCCGACCACTCGGGCTGCGAGTAAATGTCGATGACCTGAATAGGCGATCCGTTGGCGCGCGCCAGCAACGCGGCGGAGCCGGCGGTCGATCCGACGTCGATCGAACCCGCGCGCAAGAACTCGTTCGCCGTATTCGACCCGGCGGACTGCACCCAATCGACGGTGACGCTCTCGCCCAGCGCCTCTTCGAGCAGACCCTGGTCCTTGATGATCAGGCTGAGCGGGTTGTAGGTGGCGAAGTCGATCGACAGCGTGTCGGTCGACCATTCCTGCGCCTCACCGGAAGCGCCCGTGTCGGATGCGGCGGCATTCTCGCCCGCGACGCAGCCCGCGGCGAGCATCATCATCGCGCCGGCCACGAGAATCGCGGGAACGGTGCGGCGGATGGTGGTACTCATCGGATCTCCTCGGAGGGGTTGTTGTGGTGATGGGTGTCGACGCCGAGTCCGTTCAGGAGCTCGGCGCGCAACTCGGTGAGCGCACGGTCAGCGCGGTCGCGGGGGCGGTCGCCCGGAACGACGATCGTGCGGGCGATGGATCCGACGGAAGCATCGGAGTCCGCGGCCGTGTCGAGCGAGCGCAGCAGCAGGACGCGGTCGGCCAGGAACAGCGCCTCTTCAACGTCATGGGTGACGAGGATGACCGTCGTCGGCTGCGCGGCGTGGATATCGAGCAGCAGGTCCTGCATGCGCAGGCGCGTGAGTGCGTCGAGTGCTCCGAACGGCTCATCCAGGAGCAGAACCTCGGGGTTGCGTGCCAGTGCGCGAGCGAGCGATGCGCGCTGCGCCATGCCGCCGGAGACCTCGCGCGGCTTCTGATCGGCGGCCTGCGACAACCCGACGAGCTCGAGCAGCTGCCGTACCGGCTCGCCGCCCTCGCGCTTAGTTCCGCCTCGAGGCCCGCGCGGCAGCCCGAGCTGGACGTTCTGGGCGAGGGTACGCCAGGCCAGCAGGCGAGGTTCTTGGAAAGCGACCGCGGTCCGAGCATCCGTGTCGGTCACGGGGGCGCCACCGACGCGGATCGAACCGCTCGTGGGGGCGTCCAGTCCTCCGAGCATCCGCAACAGGGTGGACTTGCCGCATCCGGACGGACCGACGATGGCCACGATCTCGCCGTGTCGAACGTCGAGGTCTACGCCACGGAGAACCGCTCGCGGCCCACGCGCCGTCGGGAACGTACGCGAAACACCTTCGAGCAGCACGCCCTCCGTCCGCGAGGCGGTTTCGGGAAGGCGTGCGTCAGCGAAGTCGAGAACGGTTGCGGGCACGTCATCATCGTGGACGACCGTGCAACAAAGAGCACATCGGGTCGTAACTTTCCGAAATCGAAAGCGAATGCGTGCTATACCGCGGCCCGGTCACTGAGCCTGTCGAAGTGACTCGTCGTGCCCCGCACCCTGGCTGCTCCCTTCGACAAGCTCAGGGAGCGTCGGTCGACGTGACCACCGCTCAACTCTGGGCGAGGGCCGCGACCTCGTCGGCCGCCGCCGCGACGTTCTCGTTGACCACGAGGTAGTCGAACTCGGGCTGCGCGGCCAACTCGCGCTTCGCCGTCTTCAGGCGACGGGCACGCTCTTCGGAGTTCTCCGTGCCACGACCCACCAGGCGGTTGACCAGCTCGTCCCAGCTGGGGGGCAAGAGGAATACCAACATGGCGTCGGGCATGCTGCGCCTCACCTGACGCGCGCCCTGCAGGTCGATCTCGAGCAACACGGTGCGACCGTCATTGAGAGCACGCTCGATCGGCTCGCGGGGCGTGCCGTACCGGTACTGGTTGTGCACGGTCGCGTGCTCGAGAAGCTCGTCGGCCTCGACCATCCGGTCGAACTCGGCGTCGTCCACGAAGAAGTAATGCGTGCCATCCTCTTCGCCGGGACGCGGCGGACGTGTCGTCGCCGACACCGAGAGCAGGATGTCGGGGTGATGTTCCTGGATATGCGCGGCGACCGTGCCCTTGCCCACTGCCGTCGGGCCTGCCAGGACAATGAGCCGGCTGCGTCCGGGACGCGGCACGGGTTCGGGAAGTCGCTCATCGAGGAAGGCGCTGAGGTCCTTGCGCTGGCGGGTACCCAGTCCCCCGAGTCGCTTGACCGGCGAGATGCTCAGCTGCGCCAGGATGCGATCGCGTTTCCCTTCACCGATAGCGGGGATCGACGTCAGAAAGTCGGGTGCACGCATGGCCGCCGCAGCGGACTCCGGTGCAGCCCATGCCCGTCGAAGCAGCTCTTGGGGTGTGATGACGCGGGTCGTGACGTCGCGTTTGAGCGCCGCGCGTTCGCGCCGTGCCGCGATGGCGCGTCGGGATGCAGCGGCGCGGTCCACCTCGGGTGGGGTGCCTCCGCGTCGTTCAACGACCCGTTGTTCCTCCGGGCGTCGCTCGTCCCCTGCCGGCGCGTCAGTCACCGATGATCTCCTCCGTGCGTCGTCTGTCATCCATCGCCCGCGCCAAATCGGTGCGTACCGGTCCCGCAGCAAGGATGCTGCGGCTCTCGGCCACGATCACCACGGGTGCGAGGCGTCCGAAGATCGTCTCACGATCCTCCGACCGTGCGCCCTGATGTCCGAAGCCGGGCGCCAGGATCGGCGCGACCGGCTCGAGATCAACGGGAACTCCCCGCTCGGCGAGGTTCACGGTCGCACCGATCACCAGACCGATGCTTCCCCACGAACCCACCTGCGTCGTGACGGCATTGAAGGCCGCCACCTCCGCCGCGATCGCGCCGGCCACGGTCCGAGAAGGCTCCGCGGTGTCGTCGGCCTCCGGCATCATCCGAGCGCTCTGCAGACCGGATGCCTCGGGGTTGCTCGTCGCCGCCAGCACGAACGCGCCCTTGCCGTGCGCGACGGCGTAGCGCAGCGTGTCCTCGAGGGAGCCGCCGCCCAGGTACGGGCTGAGGGTCACGGCGTCGGCCTCGAGCGGCGAGCCGGGGGTCAGCCAGGCGCGGGCGTACGCGTCCATGGTCGATCCGATGTCGCCGCGCTTGGCGTCTGCGATTACCAGCAGGCCCGCTGCGCGGGCCGCCGCGAGCACGTCCTCGAGCGCCGCGAACCCGGCCGAGCCGAACCGCTCGAAGAACGACACCTGAGGCTTGACGATCCCGCAGTGCCCCTCGGCGGCTTCGACGACACGCAGCCCGAACGTCCGTACGCCGTCGGCCGAGACATCCAGCCCCCAGTCCGCGAGCAGCTGCTCGTGCGGATCGATACCGACGCACAGGCGTCCGTGCTCGCCGAACGCCGCGCGCACGCGATCGCCGAACGCCGGGCCTGCGCTCACCCGCGTGCCGCCCGGTCCGCCGCGTACTCCTGCAGGCTCCTGACGTCGAAGCCCTGACGCACGGCGTCCATGGCGCTCACCGCGGCACCCAGAACGGCGATCGTCGTGAAGAGGGCCTTGTCGGCCGCCACGGCCGCGGCGCGGATCTCGTAGCCGTCGGCGCGGGCGGACCGTCCGCTCGGCGTGTTCACGATGATGTCGATCTCGCCGCCATTGATCAGGTCGACGATGTTGCGCGCGCCGGAGGCTTGCGTCTCGCTGTACTTGTTCACGATGCGGACGTTGATGCCGTTACGGGCCAGGATCTCGGCCGTGCCCTCGGTCGCGACGAGCGAGAAGCCGAGCTCCTGCAGCCGGTGCGCGGGCAGGATGACCGCACGTTTGTCGGAGTCGGCGACCGAGATGAAGACGGTGCCCGACAGCGGCATCCCGCCGTACGCGGCCGCCTGGCTCTTGGCGAACGCGGTCGGGAAGTCCTTGTCGATGCCCATGACCTCGCCGGTCGAACGCATCTCGGGCCCGAGCACGGAATCGACCGTCTGCCCGTCCTTCGTGCGGAACCGCTTGAAGGGCAGCACGGCCTCCTTGACCGAAACTGGGGAGTCGAGCGGCACGCGCGAACCATCGATCGGGGGCAGCATCCCCTCGGACTTCAACTCGTCGATCGTCGTCCCGGTCATGATGCGCGCGGCGGCCTTCGCAAGCGGGATGCCCAGGGCCTTCGAAACGAAAGGTACGGTCCGGCTCGCGCGCGGGTTCGCTTCGATGACGTAGAGGATGCCGGCGCTGATCGCGAACTGCACGTTCAGAAGGCCGCGCACCCCGACGCCCTCGGCGATTGCGAGCGTCGCGGTGCGCACTCGGTCGATTTCGGATCGGCCGAGAGAGATCGGCGGCAGGGTGCACGCCGAGTCACCGGAGTGGATACCGGCCTCTTCGATGTGCTCCATGACGCCGCCGATGTACAGCTCGGTGCCGTCGTAAAGGGCGTCGACATCGATCTCGACCGCGTCGTCCAGGAAGCGGTCGACCAGCAGCGGCATGCCGGGGCCGATGATGACCTCTCCCGCGGTCCGCACGAAGTAGTCGTACAGGCTCGGGGTGTCGTAAACGATCTCCATGCCGCGACCGCCGAGCACGAAGCTCGGACGGACGAGAACGGGATATCCGATGTCTTCCGCGACCGCGACAGCACCCTCGGCATCCGTCGCCGTGCCGTGGCGGGGCGCCACGAGGCCTGCGGTGTCGAGGATCTCGCTGAACAGCTGGCGCTCTTCGGCGAGGTCGATGGCCGCGGGGCTCGTGCCGAGGATGCGGTAGCCGGCCTCTTCGATGCCCTTCGCGAGTCCGAGTGGCGTCTGCCCGCCGAGCTGGCACACGACGCCGAAGATCTCACCCGACGCGGCTTCGGCGTACAGCACCTCGAGCACATCCTCGAGCGTGAGCGGCTCGAAGTAGAGGCGGTCCGACGTGTCGTAGTCGGTCGAGACCGTCTCCGGGTTGCAGTTGACCATGATCGTCTCGTAGCCCGCGTCCGACAGTGCGAACGACGCGTGCACGCAGGAGTAGTCGAACTCGACGCCCTGACCGATGCGGTTGGGGCCCGATCCGATGATCACGATCTTCTGGCGGTCGGACGGCGTGACCTCGGTCTCGAAGTCGTAGCTCGAGTAGTGGTAGGGCGTCAGCGCCGGGAACTCCCCGGCGCAGGTGTCGACCGTCTTGTAGACCGGGCGGATCGAGAGGGCGTGACGGATGCCGCGAACCTCGACCTCGGGAATGCCACGCAACTGACCGATCTGGACGTCGGAGAATCCGTGGTCCTTCGCGAGCAGAAGCGTTTCCGCGTCCAGCTCCGCGGCGTCGCGGACGAAGTCGGCGACCTCGTTGATGAGGACGATCTGGTCGAGGAACCACGGGTCGATGCCCGTCGCCTCGAACATCTCGGGGACGCTGGCGCCGGCGCGCAGCGCCTGCTGGACGACGACGATCCGACCATCCGTCGGCGTCTTCGACACCTCGACGAGCTCGTCCTTCGTCCGCGGTTCGTCGCCCCAGTGGAAGCTCGACCCGCGCTTCTCGAGCGAACGCAGCGCCTTCTGCAGGGCTGTCGCGTAGTTGCGGCCGATCGCCATCGCCTCGCCGACCGACTTCATGGTGGTTGTCAGCGTGGTGTCGGCCGCGGGGAACTTCTCGAAGTTGAAGCGCGGGACCTTCACGACGACGTAGTCGAGCGTCGGCTCGAAGCTCGCGGGCGTGACCTTGGTGATGTCGTTCGGGATCTCATCCAGCCGGTACCCGAGAGCGAGCTTCGCGGCGATCTTCGCGATCGGGAAGCCCGTCGCCTTCGATGCCAGCGCCGACGAGCGCGAGACACGCGGGTTCATCTCGATGACGATGATGCGGCCGTTCGAGGGATCGACCGCGAACTGGATGTTGCAGCCACCGGTGTCGACGCCGACCGCGCGAATGATGTCGATGCCGATGTCGCGCATCTTCTGGTACTCGCGGTCGGTCAGCGTGAGTGCCGGCGCGACCGTGATCGAGTCGCCTGTGTGCACGCCGACCGGGTCGACGTTCTCGATCGAGCAGACGACGACCGTGTTGTCGGCGGTGTCACGCATGAGCTCGAGCTCGTATTCCTTCCACCCGAGGATCGACTCCTCGAGCAGCACCTCGGTCGTCGGCGAGTCGCGGAGGCCGGCGCCGGCGATACGACGCAGGTCGCGCTCGTCGTAGGCGAAACCTGAACCGAGTCCGCCCATCGTGAAGCTCGGCCGCACGACCAGCGGGTATCCGAGCTCCGCTGCGCCCGCGAGCACCTCGTCCATGGTGTGGCAGATGCGGCTGTCGGCGACATCGGCGCCGGAGTCCAACACCAGCTGTTTGAAGATCTGGCGATCCTCGCCCTTGTTGATCGCCTCGAGATTCGCACCGATCAACTCGACGTCGTACTTCTCGAGGATGCCGTGCTTGTCGAGCTCGATCGCGGCGTTCAGGGCCGTCTGTCCACCAAGTGTGGGCAGGATCGCATCCGGCCGTTCCTTCGCGATGATCGTCTCGATGACCTGCCAGGTGATCGGTTCGATGTAGGTCGCGTCGGCGAAGTCGGGATCGGTCATGATCGTCGCGGGGTTGGAGTTGACGAGGATGACGCGGACGCCCTCCTCGCGCAGCACACGGCAGGCTTGGGTGCCCGAGTAGTCGAATTCGCAGGCCTGGCCGATCACGATCGGGCCGGACCCGATGACCAGGACGCTCTTGATGTCGTCGCGCTTAGGCATCAGTTGTTGTCCTTGCTCTGCTCCGCGAGCACCATGTCGCGGAACCTGTCGAAGAGGTAGTTGGAGTCGTGCGGGCCCGCGGCAGCCTCGGGGTGGTACTGCACGCTGAAGGCCGGGATGTCCAGGGCACGCAGACCCTCGACCACCTGATCGTTCAGCCCGATGTGGCTGACCTCGACACGCCCGTACCCCTGAGGGCTGTCGAAGACGCTGTCAACCGGCGCCTCGACCGCGAAGCCGTGGTTCTGCGAGGTGATCTCGACGCGGCCCGTTGACTTGTCGAGCACCGGCTGGTTGATGCCGCGGTGGCCGAACGGCAGCTTGTACGTGCCGAGTCCGAGGGCCCGCCCGAGCAGCTGGTTGCCGAAACAGATTCCGAAGAACGGCGTGCGGTCATCGAGCACGGCGCGGAGCAGTTCGACGTGCTGATCTGATGCTGCGGGGTCGCCGGGGCCGTTGGAGTAGAACACCGCGACCGGGTCGAGGGCGCGGAGCTCATCGATCGTGACGTGCTGGGGCAGCACGTGGACGTCGAACCCGCGGGCGGCGAGGTTGTGGATCGTCGCGCTCTTGACACCAAGGTCGAGCACCGCGAGGTTTCCGATGCGCTCCGCTGTGGCGGGGTAGACCTCGACGGCCGTCACCGAAACCTCGGCGGAGAGGTTTCGACCCGACATCGCGGGAGCCTCGCGCACGATGCGCAGCTGCTCGTCGGCGTCGAGCGCCGCCTCCGCGCCAGAGAAGATCCCGCCGCGCATGCTGCCGGCGGAGCGGATGTGGCGGGTCACCGAGCGCGTGTCGATTCCGCTGATGCCGACGATGCCGTCGTTCACAAGAGCGTCGTCGAGCGACTCATCCGCTCGCCAGTTCGAGACGACACGCGAGGGGTCCCGCACGATGTAGCCCGACACCCAGATGCGGCGGGATTCGGGATCTTCGTCGTTCATGCCGGTGTTCCCGATGTGCGGCGCCGTCTGCAAGACGATCTGCCCGGCGTATGAGGGGTCGGTGAGCGTCTCCTGGTAGCCGGTCATGCCGGTGGCGAAGACGACTTCGCCGAGGGTCGTGCCGCGGGCGCCATAGGCCCGTCCGGCGTGGCGGGTGCCGTCTTCGAGAACGAGAACGGCGGGGTCTTTCGTGAGATGCGAGATCATTCGGCTTTCCCTGTCGGGGTGGGCTGGGGAAGGATGCGGGTGACCGCGGCGAGCAACTCACCGGAGGTGTTGCCGGGCGCGTCACCCGTCATTCGGACATAAGAGTCGGCGATCGTTTCGGTATCGACCCGCCAGGCGAGGCGGACGAGCCCGTCGCGCTCGACGACCCGGTCGATGGTCCAGGTCGCGCGATCGACACCGACGATTCGGGATGCCGCGACAAAAACGGGAGCCTCGCCCGTGATCGCGAGCAGAACGCCCGCCGACGAGACCTCGATCCCGACGCGTCCCCGGTATCGGAGGTGGCGGATTGCCAGGCGATCCAGCGGCTTCTCGTGGCGCGTCGTGGCGACATAGAAGCCGGAGAAGGATGCCTCGGCGACGAAATGCTCGGGCACGTCTGTCGGCGCGACGAGACCGCGGTCGCGTCGGACCCGGCGCGACCAGCCCCACGCGATGCCCGCGAGCACCAGAACGCCGAAGCCGATGATGATGGCCATTGCTGCGCCGAGGGTCATGCGCGAACCTCCTGTGCGAGATCGGCGACGAGCTTTCCGTCGGCGAATGTGGGGCGACCGCGGTGGATCGTCCAGAGCACCCGCCCCGGCAACGGCTGGCCGAGGTAGGGCGAGTTCGAGCTCAGACCGTGCAGATCGGATGCACCGAACACTTCGCGCACGTTGGGGTCGTACAGCGTCAGCTCGGCAGGCTGTCCGGCCGCGAGTGGCGTGCCGTGCGCGGCGAGCATCCCGATGCGTGCGGGGGCGTAGGACAAGACCCGGGCGACGTCGGCCCAGCCGAGCAGCCCGGTTTCGACCATCGACGCGTGCACGACCCGCAAAGCGCTCTCGAGGCCCACCATGCCGTTCGCGGCGGCTGCCCACTCGCAGCTCTTGTTCTCGGCGGGGTGCGGGGCGTGGTCGGTCGCGACGATGTCGATCGTGCCGTCCGCGAGGCCCTCGCGCACCGCGAGCACGTCCTCTTCGCGGCGGAGCGGCGGATTGACCTTGTACCGGGCGTCGTAGCCGCGGACGAGCTCATCCGTCAGCAGCAGGTGATGCGGCGTGACCTCGGCCGTGACGTTGATGCCCCGCTTCTTCGCCCAGCGGATGATGTCGACCGACCCCGCGGTGGAGAGGTGGCAGACGTGCAGGCGAGAACCGACGTGTTCGGCCAGGAGAACGTCGCGCGCGATGATCGATTCCTCGGCAACGGCGGGCCATCCGGTCAGCCCGAGCTCGGCAGAGACCCTCCCCTCGTTCATCTGGGCGCCCTCGGTGAGGCGAGGGTCCTGCGCGTGCTGCGCGATCACTCCCCCGAATGCCTTGACGTATTCGAGGGCGCGCCGCATGATCAGCGGGTCCCACACGCAGAAGCCGTCGTCGCTGAAGACGCGGACGCGGGCGCGAGAGTCTGCCATGGCGCCGAGCTCGGCGAGTCGCTCACCCTTCTGCCCCACGGTGACGGCGCCGATCGGCTGCACCGTCGCGTAGCCCGCTGCCTCGCCGAGCGCGAGTTCCTGCTCGACGACGCCGGCGGTGTCGGCCACGGGCGACGTGTTCGGCATCGCGAATACGGCCGTGAAGCCACCCGAAGCCGCGGCACGCGTTCCCGTGAGGATCGTTTCGGATGCCTCGTATCCGGGTTCACGCAGGTGTGTGTGGAGGTCGACGAGGCCCGGCAAAGCAACCAGCCCGTCCGCGTCGATCCGTGTCGCGCCCGCGCGGCTCAGCCCGGTGCCGACCTCGGCGATGCGACCGTCTTCGACGATCAGGTCGACGGCGGATCCGCCCTCGATGTGGGCACCGGCGATGAGGAGAACTTCGCTCATCTCTCCTCCTCGTTTGTCACGCCGGCAGACATGATGCCGGCTTTCGTGCCGCCGTTCGTTATCTGCTCGTCCAGGCCGGGACGCTCGCCCGCGAGCAGCAGGTACAGCACCGCCATCCGCACGGACACACCGTTCGACACCTGCTCGAGAACGGTCGAGCGGGGCGAATCGGCGGCGGCCGCCGAGATTTCGAGACCGCGATTCATGGGTCCGGGATGCATCACCATCGTATCGGCGGGCAGGGACGCCAGGCGCCGCGGGTCGAGACCCCAGCGTCGGGAATACTCCCGCTCAGTGGGAAAAAATGCCGCACCCATCCGCTCGAGCTGAATCCGCAACATCATGAGTGCGTCGGGACCCTCGGCAATCGCCTCGTCGAGGTCGTACACGATGCGGGCGGGCCAGGCAGAGACATCCTGCGGCACGAGTGTCGGCGGGGCGACAAGTGTGACGTCGGCGCCGAGCCTCGAGAGCAGCCACACGTTCGAGCGGGCGACCCGCGAGTGCAGGACGTCCCCTACGATCGTGACCTTCACACCAGCGAGATCACGCCCGCGGCTGTCGGCGCCGAAGGTGCGCTTGCGAATCGTGAAGGCGTCGAGAAGAGCCTGCGTGGGGTGCTCGTGCGTGCCGTCGCCGGCGTTGACGACGCCCGCGGTGATCCAGCCGCTCGAGGCGAGCGTGCGCGGAGCCCCGGATGCACCGTGCCGGATGACGACCGCGTCGGCGCCCATCGCCTGCAGGGTCTGGGCCGTGTCCTGCAGGCTCTCGCCCTTCGACACGCTCGAACCCTTCGCGGCGAAGTTGATGACGTCGGCGCTCAGACGCTTGGCGGCCGCCTCGAACGAGATGCGCGTGCGGGTCGAGTCCTCGAAGAAGAGGTTGACGATCGTCTTACCGCGGAGCGTCGGCAGCTTCTTGATCTCGCGGCGCTGCGTGTCGGCCATGTCCTCGGCGACGTCGAGGATCTCGAGAGCCAACGCGCGATCGAGTGTCTGGGTGTCGAGCAGGTGCCTCATGATCCGACCGTCACCTCTTCGATGCCGTCGGTTTCGGCCAGACGCACGTTGACGCGTTCCTCCCGCGAGCTCGGCAGGTTCTTGCCGACGAAGTCGGGCCGGATCGGCAGCTCGCGGTGGCCGCGATCGATCAGGGTCGCGAGGCGAACCGCGGCGGGCCGTCCGATGTCCTGCAGCGCGTCGAGGGCGGCCCGGATGCTCCGGCCCGAGAACAGCACATCGTCCACCAGCACCACGGTCTTGCCGTCTACCCCGCCGGCGGGGATCGACGTGGGCTGCGGCGTGCGCGTGGGATTGCGGGCGAGGTCGTCGCGGTACATCGTGACGTCCAGCGCACCGACCGGGACGGTCGTGCCGCTGAACTCCGAGACCAGGGTCCCGATGCGATGAGCGAGGGTCACACCGCGTGTGGGGATCCCCAGAAGCATCAACCCATCGGCACCCTTGTTGGACTCGAGGATCTCGTGAGAAATCCGGGTCAGGGCTCGTGCGATGTCGGCCTCGTGCAGCACGGTTCTCGTGCTCATGTGCCGCTCCCTTCTCCGCCTCACAGGACGGTGTTAAAGGTTGCTGTGCTCTCTCACCTTACCGGACCCTGTACATCCGTTTGTCCCTCGCGCCCGTCCCAGGACACCGAAACACCCCTGGTGTGCCGAGACACCCCCCGCCACAGGGTTTTTCGCTGCGGCAGGGGTGTTTCGCTGTCTTTGGGTGCTGGCGGGATCAGACGGTGGCGGGGTCAGACGGTGGCGGGATCAGACAGTGGCGGGATCAGACGGTGGCGGGATCAGACAGTGGCGGGATCAGACAGTGGCGGGAGCGGATGCGTCCGCGTCGATCGGGTCCGTCGCGTCGGGGGTCGCGTGCGCCCGGATCGGGTGACCCTGCGACGTCAGGCACCTGCCCGACGTGAGATCCCACTTCCAGTCGTGCAGACTGCAGGTCAGCACGCCGTCCTCGATCTTGCCCGTCTTGGTCAGGTCGGCCCGCAGGTGCGGGCAGCGGCGCTGCACAACCCAGTCGCCGAGCTGGACGTCCTCGGTCTGGTCGGACTGCTCGGCGTACCAGTTCTCCACGTACTCGATGCGATCACGCGAGAGGCACTTGAGGAACGTGGTCAGGAACTCGTTGAACTTGCCGCTGCGTCCCACCTCGAACTGCATGGACAGGAAGATCGAGTTCGACCAATCGATTTCATGGTCGCGAATATTGGTCGACACGAGGTCGGCGGGGATCGTGTACCAGTAGATGCACTCCTCGCCCGCGTATTCGCGGACCTTCGCCTTCGGGAAGTCCACCACCATGTCGAGGTCGCCGATGCGGAAGCGGACATTGCCGCCGACACCGTCGCGGATCGTGCGGGCGCGGCGCAGCAGCGGCTCCCACCACCCCTTGATCTCGGCGAGCATCTCGTCGGGCGGCAGAACCGGGGCACGGGATGCCTCCTCCGCGCGCACCTCGTCTTGCCGCGAGTCTCGCTGCTCGGCAAGGTAAGCCCACTTGTCGCCGAAGATGTGCTCGATCTCGGCTTCGCTGTAGAGCGTCTGGGTGACCTCGAGTTCGCCGTTGTTCAGATCGACCTGGGTGCCCGGGACGAACAGGTACCCCTTCTGCTCGGGGCGCACCTCGGCCATGTGCTCGAGAAACTGGCGCTGATCCGTGAAGATCGAGTCGTTCTGCTCGCCGAGACCGTTGTAACGGAACAGCTCTTCCCGCAAGAACATCGGCGGACCCGCCATCGGGAACACGTGCTCCGCGTCGACCTTCTCGATGTAGTACATGGCGCGCTTGTTCTGCGCGTCGCGCTTGAGCTGCGCGAAGTGCACTTTCGAGTCCTGAGGCAGGTCGTAGACCATCGGCCACCAAATCGCACCCGACACCTGCGTGAAGTAGGCCTCGGGCTTCGAAAACGACAGCAGCTTGTCGAGGTCGAGCGGGTGAGAGTCGTTCTGGTTCAGGACGCTGGCGGTGCCATCATCCACGCTCAACGATGAATCGCCGATGGGCCCGTCGCTCGGGGCACGCAAAGGGGTCACCATGACCTTCAGTTCGCCGAACTTCAGCGTCTCGCCGTTCGGGGTGTAGACGATGTTGTCGTAGCCGAGCGCCCGCAGGTCGTTTTCGAGATCGTCGGTCGGATAGTCCGGCAGCAGCACGGTGATGTCTTTGCGGACGTAGCGCTCGAGCATCCGCGGGTCGAAGTGATCCCGATGCCGGTGCGAGATGTACAGGAAGTCCGCGGCACCGAAACGCTCCCAGTCGAGCGCCCGATTGTCGGGGAACGGGAACCACGACCCGAAGAAGCTCGGGCCGATCACCGGGTCGCAGAGGATGGATCCCCCGAGCGTTTCGATGAACATTCCCGCGTGGCCGAGGCCCGTGATGCGCATGTCTGCCCTTCCCTCTCCAACAGCCCTCGAGTCTACGCGCGGGCTCCTATGACCCGGGTGAACAGCGCCGTGAGAAACGAGGGCCGTGAGAAAGAACGGCCCGCTCACCCGTCCAGAAGCGAGCGGATGTCGTCTGCCGTGAGGTCCTGCGCGAACAGAGCGTCGTCGTCGACAACCGCCTCGAAGAGGCGAGCCTTGCGTCTTTGCAGAGCGAGCACCTTCTCCTCGATGGAGTCCGCCGCGATCAGCCGGTAGACGATCACGTGCCGATCCTGGCCGATCCGATGGACACGATCCACCGCCTGCGCTTCGGCCGCCGGATTCCACCACGGGTCGAGGACGAACACGTAATCCGCCTCCGTGAGGGTGAGCCCGAAGCCCCCGGCCTTCAGGCTGATGAGGAACGCGGGAGCATCGCCCTTCCGGAAGCCGTCGACCACCTCGCTGCGGTTGCGTGTCGATCCATCCAGATAGGCGTGGGCGATTCCGGCCGCGTCCAGGCGCTCCGCCGCGAGTCGCAGGAACGAGGTGAACTGGCTGAAAACGAGCGCCCGGTGGCCTTCCGCGGCGACCTCGACGAGGCGATCGAGAAGCGCATCCAGCTTGCTCGCCGGGATGTGCGCGTTCTGCGGGCTGATGAGCGCGGGTGACAGGCTGAGCATCCGCAACAGTGTGAGAGAGCGGAACACGATGAATCGGTTCCGGTCCAGATCCTGCAGGAGCCCCATGACCTTCTGCCGTTCCCGCTGCAGGGTGAGGTCGTAGAGCTCGCGATGCTCAGGGTCGAGCGCGACGCGTAGCTCGAGTTCCTGCTTCTCGGGCAGTTCGGGTGCGACGAGCGCTTTGGTGCGACGGAGGAGCAGTGGACGGATGCGGCGACGCAGCCGCGCGAGACGCGCCGCGCGAAACGGGCCACCTTCGGCGTTCTCCGGCACCTTGCCCTGCTCGATGGGCTTCACATACGTCTCGCTGAACCGCGGAGCCGACGGGAACAGGCCCGGTGCCGTCAGCGAAAGCAGAGACCAGAGGTCGGTCAGGCCGTTCTCGAGCGGCGTTCCCGTCGCCGCGAAGACCGCATCCGATCGCAACGCTCCCACCGCTCGGTGAAGTTGTGTGCGCGGGTTCTTCACGAACTGCGCCTCGTCGAGGATGACGACCGACCAGTCGACACGCTCGAACTCTTCGCGGTCCAGCCGGACGAGCGCGTACGAGGTCACGACGATATCGGCATCCGTCGTCGCCTCGTCGAGTGACGAACCGCGCTTGGTGCTGGTTTCCTCGATCAACCGCACCCGCAGGCCGGGGGTGAACCGCGCCGCCTCGGCCGACCATGCCCCGACCACCGACGTGGGTGCCACGACCAGAAGCGGTCGCCTCTCGCCCTGCTCGCGGACGTGGGCGGCCAAGGCTAAGAGCTGCACGGTCTTGCCGAGTCCCATGTCGTCGCCGAGGATCCCGCCGAGGCGATTGCGCCAGAGGAACGCCAGCCACTCGAATCCGGCCTGCTGGTACGACCGCAGCGTCGCCTCGAGTCCGATCGGTGGCGGCGTGTGCGGCACGGTTTCGGTTCCGCGCAGCCCCGCGGCGAGTTCTCGCCACGCGGTGGCCGGTTCGGACTGATCAGCGAGGTCTTCGAACTCGCTCCACAGGTCGGTCTGGTGCCGGTTGATGCGGGGCGCGGTCTCCCACTCCGCCAACTCTCCTGCTTCGTCGATCAGATCGCGCAGGCGCTGAAGCGCGGGATGCGC
Organism: Microbacterium sp. HM-570; assembly: GCF_054165885.1. Lineage (NCBI taxonomy): Bacteria > Bacillati > Actinomycetota > Actinomycetes > Micrococcales > Microbacteriaceae > Microbacterium > Microbacterium sp. HM-570. The sequence goes on along the minus strand of NZ_CM135111.1, from coordinate 146,141 downwards.
GAGCGAGAAGTACGCCCCGTCCGAGAGGAGCATCTTCTTGCGACCTCGCGCGAGAGCGCGAAACAGGGGACCGAACGGCACCGCGCGACCGTCGATCGAGACGAGCACACCGAGCTCGAACCAGTCGGGATCATCGGTCTCGAGTGTGCTCACGCTGATCGCCGGCTCGCCGGTCAGCTCGGTGTAGACACGCCGGGGAGCATTGCCCTCCACCCGAACCCGCGCGAGAGCGCCCCAACCGGGCAGGATGCGCGTGGCGAAATCGGCAGCATCCGTGTCGCTCAGTCGCCCCGTGGGTGCAAACGGCGCATCGGATGTCTCTTGCCACACGGCCTCGAGGCCCGTGCCGATCTCGGCTTCCGCCGCCGGGTCCCGATCGGGGTGCGCTCCCGACTCGTAGGGCAGTCGGGTGAGGCCCGGATAGGACCATTCGACGCGGTACTCCACATCGTCGTCGCCGAAGGTCGCCGTGACGACCGCCGTCGGCTGCGGCGGAGCGGGAAGTGTGATGCCTCGCGCAGCGGTGACGCGAGCGCGGCGCACGAGCCGGGGTAGGCCGTCGGCGAGAAACTCCTCGCGTTCTTCCGCGGGAATCAGAAGCCCGTCGTCGTGCGCGAGGAGGGAGCGGACGGCGCCGGGAAGCTTGCAGGGAGCGAGCACGATCGGAAGGGGGTCGCGGTCAAGCGTGGCGACATAGACCCCGATGTGACCGATGGGCCGGATGACCGCGTCGACGATCGGCACACCGTCGACCGCGACGTGCGCCCGCAGACGAAGCGCCTCACCGGCATCCGTCACGTCGATCGCGGCGGTCGCCTCGTAGGCCAACACGACGTTCTGCTGCTCGCTCGTCGCGATGAGTGGGATCCCGGCGGCGCGCGCCGACCGCAGGTGCGGCCACAGCAGGCTGGATTCGACCGCGTCGAGGTTCAGCCACTCCCCCGGGTCGGCGAAGGGTCCTACGGTTCGCACACCCAGCAGCAGAGTCGTGAGGTCGGAAAACCATCGGGCGTGGGCGGGGTCGAAGCCGAAACCGGGCCGTCGCACCGAGTCCCACGAGACTTGACCCTTGATCCACGCGCCGGTGCTCTCGCTCCGCATGAGGGGGCGGACGCCGAGCGTCAGATCGTCGCGACGCCCCATGAGTGCCCGCGGATGAACCGTCTCAATTCGGCGCGGAGCCCAGTCATCCGGTCGGTACGGCGTGCGCTGGCGCAACTCGACGCCCAACGCGAGGGGAATGCCCGCCTCCCCGTCCGCCGTCTCGATGAGACTGCGCCACGAGGAATCCACGTGTCCATCCTCGCAGCCGTCTGCCACACACGTTTCGTCTCGCTTCGCTCGCTCAACGAGCGAGAGGTGCCCCGGTCATTGAGCGAGGCCCGCAGGGCCGAGACGAAATGACGTATCGCGTCAGGCGGAGCGGGAGACGCGAGCGAGCACACCGTGCACGAACGAGCCGGAGTCGTCGGTCGAGAACTCCTTCGCCAGCTCCACGGCTTCGTCGATCACGACGGCGGTAGGCACCTCGTCGTTGTGCAGCAACTCCCACACGCCCATGCGCAAGAGGGCCCGGTCGACCGCGGGCATCCGATCGATCTTCCAGTCCTTGCTGTGCGTCGCGATCAGCTCGTCGATCTCTTCGTGGTGATCGATCACACCGTCGACGATCTCGCGCGCATAGAGCCAGGATGCCTCGCGGGCCGGCTCGCTCGCGGCGCGCTGGGCTTCGGCCGCCAGAATCACACCGGGTTCATCGCCACGCACATCCGCCTGAAACAGGATGTCGAGGGCGCGCTTGCGCGCCTTACTCCGAGCACTCACCCGGTCAGCTCACGCGGCCGAGGTAGTCACCCGTGCGGGTGTCGACCTTGACCTTGGTGCCCTGCTCGAGGAACAGGGGCACCTGGATCTCGTAGCCGGTCTCGACCGTGGCGGACTTGGTGCCGGCCGACGAGCGATCGCCCTGCAGGCCGGGCTCGGTGTACGTGATCTCGAGGATGACGGATGCGGGCAGCTCGACGTAAAGCGGGTTGCCGTTGTTGAGCGCGATCTGCACCTGCTGGTTCTCGAGCAGGAAGTTCTTCGCGTCGCCGACCGTTGCGGCCGCGACCGTGAGCTGGTCGTAGTCGGCCGTGTCCATGAAGACGAAGTTGTCGCCGTCGTTGTACAGGTACGTGAAGTCGCGGCGATCGACGTTCTCGATCTCGATCTTCGCGCCCGCGTTGTACGTGCGGTCGACGGTCTTGCCCGAGACGACGTTCTTCAGCTTGGTGCGGACGAATGCGCCGCCCTTGCCCGGCTTGACGTGCTGGAACTCGATGACGTTCCACAGCTGTCCGTCGATGCTGAGGACGACGCCGTTCTTGATGTCTGCGGTGGATGCCATGTTCGAAGAATTCCGTTCGTGTGTGGGGCGCGGCTCGTGCTCGCGAAGCGAAGAATGAGCGGTCGCTCTGCCTATCGAAGCGAGCCGACGTTCGATTCTACGGGATGAGGGCGCTCAGCCGTCCGCCGCGCCCGTGATCACGGGGATCAGCAGGCGCACGGCCTTCGCGTATCCTTCAACGCCCTCACCGATCACGTGAACCACGGCGACGTCGCGGACGTACGAGTGGTGGCGGAACTCCTCACGCTCGTACACGTTCGAGACGTGCACCTCGGCGACGGGCAGCGAAACACCGGAGAGCGCGTCCCGCAGCACCACCGACGTGTGTGTGAGCCCACCGGGGTTGATCACGATGCCGGCGCAGTCTGCGCGCGCCGCATGAATCGCGTCGATCAAAACGCCCTCGTGGTTGCTCTGGACGGCGCGGACTTCGAGACCGTGCGCCGCGGCGGCGTCGGACGTGATGCGCTCGACATCGGCGAGCGTCGAGCTGCCGTAGATCTCCGGCTCTCGCGTGCCGAGCAGGTTCAGGTTCGGTCCGTTGACGAGCAGGATGCGGCGGGGCACGGTCATGCTCACCAAACTAGCGGGCTGGTCGCTTCGACAGGCTCAGTGACCGACGGGTGGCTCAGCGACCAACCGGTGCGCACAGCGACCGGGTCAGGATCCCGCGACCTCTTGATACGCGGCGAACAGGAGCGAGTCATCCGGCGCCTGCAGCACCGTGGGACGTGCGATGTCGTCCAACACGATGAATCGCAACAGGCCGCCGCGGGTCTTCTTGTCGCGCTGCATCGATGCGAGCAGCGTGGGCCATGCGCCGGCGCGGTAGGTGGTGGGAAGCCCGAGGAGTTCCAGGATGTCGCGATGACGCGCGGCCGCCGCATCCGGCAGTCGCCCCGCGAGGCGTGACAGTTCGGCGGCGAACACCATGCCAACGGAGATCGCCGCTCCGTGGCGCCAGCGATAGCGCTCGGCGTGCTCGATCGCGTGGCCCAGGGTGTGCCCGTAGTTCAGGACCTCACGCAGCCCCGACTCGTGAAAGTCCTCGCTCACGACGCGGGCCTTCATCCCGATCGCGAGTTCGACGCATTCACGGAAGACGAGGCTCGTGACATCCGTTGCCGCGGCGGGGTCCGCCTCGATCGCGTCGAGGATCTGCGGGTGCGAGATGAAACCGGCCTTGACGACCTCGGCGAATCCGGCGACGGCCTCATTCTTCGGCAGCGACTCGAGCAGGTCCAGGTCGCAGATCACGGCTCTCGGCGCCCAGAAAGCCCCGACGAGGTTCTTGCCCTCGGCCGTGTTGATCCCGGTCTTGCCGCCGACGGCCGCGTCGACCATCCCCAGCACGGTGGTCGGCACCTGCACCAGGTCGACGCCGCGCAACCAGGTGGCCGCGACGAAGCCCGCCAGGTCGGTGACGGCTCCGCCGCCGAAGCCGACGACCGCATCGGTGCGGGTGAAGTCGGCCTGGCCCATGATCTGCCAGCAGAACGCGGCGACCTCGATTCGCTTACCCTGCTCGGCGTCCGGAATCTCCGCCAGCAGTACCTCGCGCGCGCCCTCGTCCATCAGCCGCTCACGCATCTCGGCCGCGCGTGCGCCCAGCGTCGGCGGGTGCACGACCAGCACTTTGCGCACGGTCGGGGCAAGCGCGGCGCCGACGCGATCCAGGATGCCTCGACCCACCGTGATGTCATAGCCGGGCTCACCCGTGACGGTGATGGTGGTGACGTCGTTCATTCGTCTGCTTTCAGCCAGTCCAGAACGGCCGTCGCGACATTCGCGATCGGACCGCAGGATGTATCGAAGGTCACGTCCGCGACCTCCTCGTAGAGTGATCGCCGCTCGGCGAAAATGCGCTCCCAGGCGCCCACGGGGTCGTCGCCCGCCACCAAGGGCCGGTTGGCGTCACGGATGCGCGAGGCCACCGTTCCGGGTGAGACCGTCAGGTAGATCACGCGGTGTGTTGCGAGGGCAGACCGCGTGGTCGGGTCCAAGACCGCTCCCCCGCCGAGCGAGACGACGCCGCCGGTGGCCAGCGCATCCGCGACGGCCATGCGCTCGAGTTCACGGAAGTGCGCCTCACCGTGTTCGGCGAAGATGTCCGGGATCGGACCGTGGTCGACCACGATCACGCGGTCGGTGTCGACGAGCGGAAGCTGCAGCGCGCGGGCGACCCGGCGACCGATGCTCGTCTTGCCCGCACCCATCGGGCCGATGAAGACGATGGCCCCGGAGTCAGCCGAAGAGTTCATGCTCGACGAGGGCCGCCTCGGACGCGGGCGTCGTGCGCAGCGTCTCGGGGATAGCAGCGAGATAGCTGTCGAGGTTGCGGCGCGTCTCGCCGACACTATCGCCGCCGAACTTCTCGAGTGCGGCGTCGGCAAGCACGATGGCGACCATCGCCTCTGCCACCACCCCTGCAGCAGGGACGGCACAGACGTCCGAACGCTGGTGGTGAGCGGAAGCCGTGTCGCCCGTCGCGACGTCGACGGTGCGAAGCGCGTGGGGCACGGTCGCGATGGGCTTCATGCCGGCGCTGACGCGCAGCACGGTGCCGGTCGACATGCCGCCCTCGGTTCCGCCCGCCCGATCGGTCGAGCGCGAGATGCCGTCGGTTGTGGCGAACAACTCGTCGTGGGCGGCCGAGCCTCGGCGCGTCGTGGTGAGGAAGCCGTCGCCGACCTCGACTCCCTTGATCGCCTGGATGCTCATGAGCGCCTGGGCGAGCTTGCCATCGAGGCGTCGATCCCAGTGCACGTGCGACCCGAGTCCCGGCGGCAGACCGTAGGCGAGCACCTCGACGATCCCGCCCAGCGTGTCGCCGTCCTTACGCGCCGCGTCCACCTCGGCGACCATGCGCGTCGAGGTCTCGGCGTCGAAGCAACGCAGGTCGTCGGCGTCCAGCGCGTCGACGTCGTCCGGCGTCGGCAGCGCGGCACCGTCCGGAACATGCACGGTACCGATCGAGAGGGTGTGGCTGACCAGACGGATGCCGAGCTCGGCCAGGAATGCGCGCGCGACCGCGCCGAGGGCGACGCGGGCTGCCGTCTCACGGGCACTTGCGCGCTCGAGGATCGGACGTGCCTCGTCGAAGTCGTACTTCTGCATGCCGACGAGATCGGCGTGGCCCGGTCGCGGACGCGTGAGGGCCGCGCTTCGTCCACGAGACTTCTCGGTCAGTTCGACCGGTTCGGCGCTCATGACCTCGACCCACTTGGGCCACTCGGTGTTGCCGACGCGTAGCGCGATCGGGCTGCCCAGGCTCAGTCCGTGTCGCACACCGGCCGAGATCGTGAGCTCGTCCTGCTCGAACTTCATGCGCGAGCCACGGCCGTAGCCGAGCTTGCGGCGTTGCAGGTCGGCCTGGATCGCGTCCGACGAGATGGGCACGCCGGAGGGCAGACCCTCCATGATGGCGATCAGTTCGGGGCCGTGCGATTCGCCGGCGGTGAGGACGCGGAGCATCCTCCTAGTCTCCCATGAGCGCGGAGCGCATCGCGGCGAACACCGCGTGCTCGTCCGGCAGCGGGGCCTCGACATCGCCCGAGACGAAGAAACGCACCTGCAAAAGCGCCTGGTGCAGCAACATGGGAAGCCCCGACATCACGCGAGCCCCGCCCGTCGACCACGCGTCGGCCAGAGCCGATGGCCAGGGGCTGTAGGCGACATCGAGCAGTGAGCCACCCGCATCCGCCACCGACGCGACGAGTTCGGGAGCGAGCACCGTGCCCCCGGGCAGTGTGCTGATGGTGACGTCGGCGGTGTCCGGCGGGGTCGTCCCGAGCGGGTACGGATGCACGTCAACACCGATGCGATACCCGAGGCTGACGAGCGGCGCGATCGAGACGAGCCTGCGGGCGCAGACATCCACACGTCGCGTGCCGAGCTCGCCGAGCGCGACGATCGCGGAGGATGCGGTGGCCCCGGCGCCGATCAGGCGTGCGACATCCGGCGCCGAAACGCCGAGCTCACGTAAAGCACCCACCAGCCCCCCGACGTCCGTGTTGACGCCGTGTGGTCCGGCATCGGGGCTCAGCCGCAGAGTGTTGACGGCACCGGTGAGTTCGGCGCGACGGTCGCGACGGGCCGCGGCCGCGAAGGCTCGCTCTTTGAGGGGCATCGTCAGCGACAGGCCCCGCCACTCCGGCCCGAGGTCCGCCAGGGCGTCGTCGAGCCCCTCCGCGTCGACCTCGCGTCGGGTATAGCTCCAGGGCAGACCCAGCACGGCGTATGCGGCGGTGTGCAACTCGGGCGAGAGGCTGTGCGCGACGGGGCTGCCCCACACGGCGAGAGCCGCGGGTCCCGAGACATCCGTCACATCAACAACCCGAGTCGGGATTATCGGCACACCAGTTCTGCCACTGCGAAACGGCTCTCTGGTGCTCCGCATAGGTGTCGGTGAAGACGGTCTCACCGGTCTCGAGATTGACCGTCACGAAATAGAGCCATGTGCCCTCGGCCGGACGCATCGCCGCGTCGATCGCGACATCCCCCGGATTGGCGATCGGACCGATCGGCAGGCCAGGCACCTTGTAGGTATTCCAGGGGTTGTCGTCCTCCAGGGCCTCGGCCGACGAGCTGACCGTGCCGTCGCGCATTTCGCCGTAGCCGTACTGAGCCGTCGAGTCCATCTGGAGGTAGCCGTTGGTCTCTTGGTTCTCGGGCTGCATGCGGTTGACGATCACGCGCGACACCTTGTAGAAGTCATCGCTCTCCCGCGCCTCGCGCTGGATGATCGACGCGATCGTGAGGATCCTTTCGCGGTCATCGACGGGCACGCCGGCCGCGTCGAGCGACGTCACCGTGCGGTCGACCATCGTCTGGATCACCTGAGCCGCCGTCACACCCGGATCGAACTCGTACAGAGCGGGGAACAGCCAGCCCTCGAGGCTCGACGCCGAGACGCCGTATGCGGCAGGGTCGGCGACCGCGGCCTGGAAGTCTTCGATCGGCAGCCCGATACCCTCGGCGAGCCGCGGCAATGTCTGTTCCACGGTCAATCCCTCGCGCAGGAGGGCCGAGTTCTCGAGCTTGTTCTCGGGGTTCTCCAGCGCCGCGAGCGCCGCTGCAGACGTCATCTTCTGTTGCAGCTGATAGACGCCCGGATAAAAGACGGGCACGGCATCGAGTTCGAGCAACCACGAGTAAAACGCGCCGGGGGTTTTCGTCACGCCGGCGTTGAAGAGGCTCTGCGAGATCGTCTGTCCCCCGTCGCCCGAGGCGATCGTGACAAGGGCCTCGCCCTCCGCGATGCCGTCTTCGTAGTCGCGCGGCTCTTCCCAGCCCATGAGGGCGCGGATGGGCCCCTCGTAGTTGCTCCACGCCCACGCGACCCCGAGACCGATGCCCCCGAACAACAGGACGACGACACCGAGCGCGATCCACCCGCCGATGCGGCGGTTGCGACGCTTTTCCTTCTTGGACGGGACGATACGTTTCTCCTCGGCGAACAGTTCGTCGAGCGTCGGGGTCGACGTCGCGCGGCCCTCGGGCGAGACATCCTCGAGCGTGGGCGTCGCAGAACGACGCAGTTGCGGCTGCGACCCCGACACGGCGCCCGTGGCGACTCGGCCCGGCATACCTTCCGCCGAGCTCGGGGCACGGGGGGTTGCACGTGGTTCGGGCGCGGGCTCGGCCGGAGTGGAGGCCGTCGCCGATGTGGACGGCGCAGGTTCTGGCGCCGGAACATCCGCTTCCCGACTGGCAGAAGACGCGATCGTGGGGCTCTCACCCGTTGCGCGCTGGCGCAACTCACGGCGCGAAAGCGGAATCTGACGCGCCGCGGCGTCCTCGGCTGAGGACGCCGGCAAGGGCGGCTGAGCGGCGGACGGGGCTACGTCTTCGGATGCCGGGATGGGCGGCTCGTCGACCGCGCGCCTACGCGGATCGGGCAGGCGCCCGAACAGGTCGGCGAGCCGGTCATCGCCGGAATTCTCGTCGGGACGCTTGTCGTCGGACATCAACTACTCCTCGGGCAGGACGGGTTGGCCGGCCGGAAGCCCCGTCCGCTTCTCGACATCGAGAGCTTGCTGCAGGAGCACGACCGCGGCGACCTGGTCCACAATGCTACGGGAACCCCGCTGGGAGCGGCCGGAACGTCGCAGAGCATCGTTCGCTGTCACAGTCGTCAGCCGTTCGTCGAGCATCCGAACGGGCAGAGCGGATGCTTCGGCCACAGCCCCGGCGAACGAGCGAGCATCCGCGGTCGACGCCGTCTCGCGGCCCGCGAGGCTGATCGGCAGCCCCACCACGATCTCGACCGCGTCGAGCTCTCGGGCAATCTCGATCACCCGGGCGATCGGGTCGCCGCTCGCGCGCGGAATCGTCTCGACCGGAGTCGCGAGCAGACCGTCGCGATCGCAACGTGCAACACCGACACGAGCCATGCCGACATCGATGCCGAGTCGCACGCCCGGTCGGAAGCCGCTCACGCGGTGAGTGCCTCGAGAGCGGAGCGGACCGCGGCAAGACCCGCCGGAATGGCCGAGGGGTCCGTGCCGCCGCCCTGGGCGACATCGTCTCGTCCACCGCCGCCCCCGCCGAGAGCGGCCGCGGCACCCTTCGCCAGCGCGCCCGCCTTGGCTCCCGCGGTTCGTGCGGCTTCGTTCGTGGCGACGATCACGACGGCACGACCGTCGACACTGCCGCCGAGCGCGACAACCGCGGGCTCCGTGCCCAGGCGATCACGCACGGCCGTCACCAGTTGACGCAGGTCATCCTGTGACGCGACGGCGCCGACGGACTCAGCCACCAGAGCCGTACCCGAGACCGCCGAAGCTGTCTGCGCGAGAGCCGGAACGCGATCCCGGAGGGCGCGGGTCTCGAAAGCCGCGACCTTCTTCTCGGCCGCTTTCAGGCTTGCGGTCAGCTCGGCGATGCGGGCGGGCAACTGGTCGCGCGGGGTCTTGAGTGTCGAGGTCAGCTGCGAGACGATCGCGCGCTCGGCCGCGAGTTCACGGAAGGCGTCGAGGCCGACGAGGGCCTCCACGCGACGATTGGATGCTCCGACCGACTGTTCGCCGACGAGGTTGATGAGCCCGATCTGTGCGCTCGTGGTCACGTGAGTGCCACCACACAGCTCGCGGGACCAGGGCCCCCCGATGTCGACCATGCGCACGACGTCGCCGTACTTCTCGCCGAAGAGCGCCTGAGCTCCAGCCGCCTTGGCCTCGTCGAGCGACAGCACGCGGGTTGTCACCTCGAGGTTGTCGCGCACCGCATTGTTGGCGATCTCTTCGATCTCGGACTTGGTCGCATCCGAGAGCGACTGCCCCCACGCGAAGTCGAAGCGGAGGTATCCGGCGCGGTTGAGTGATCCGGTCTGCGTCGCCGACGAGCCGAGGGTGTCGCGCAGGGCCGCGTGGATCAGGTGCGTCGCGGAGTGCGCCTGCTGCGCCGCGCGCCGGTTGAGGGCGTCCACGACGGTCGTCGCGGGCTGGCCGACGCCGACCTCGCCCGTCGTCACCTCGACCGTGTGGCTGATGAGACCGGGCACGGGGCGTTGCACGTCGAGAACCTCGAGCTCGTATCCGGGGCCGACGATCACGCCCTTGTCGGCGACTTGTCCACCCGACTCGGCGTAGAGAGCGGTCTCGGCGAGGAAGATCTCCGCGATCTGGCCCGCGCTGGCGCGATCGGCGGGCATACCGTCGACCAGCAGCCCGAGCACGCGAGACTCCGTCTCGAGATCCGTGTAGCCCGTGAACGCGGTCTCTCCGAGCGCGCGCATCTCGCGATAGATGCTGGTGTCGGCGAGCTGACGCTTGCGCGACTTCGCGTCTGCCTTGGCACGGGTGCGCTGCTCGAGCATGAGCGTGTCGAAGGCTTCGCGATCGACCGACAGACCCGCTTCCTGGGCGATCTCGAGAGTGAGGTCGATCGGGAAGCCGTAGGTGTCGTGCAGCAGGAAAGCCTGGGATCCGGAGATCGTCGTGCCCCCGGCATCCTTCATCTGAACGACCGAGTCGTCGAGCAGACTCGATCCGGCCGCCAGGGTCCGCAAGAACGTCGCCTCTTCGGCGAGGGCGTACTGCTCGATCCGCGGGTAGTCGGTCGCGACGATCGGGTACGACTCCTTCATGGCGTCGCGAGAAGCGGCGAACAGCTCCCCGAAGGTCGGGCCGTCCACCCCGAGCAGCCGCATGGAACGGATCGCGCGACGCATGAGACGGCGGAGGATGTACCCGCGGCCCTCGTTCGAGGGTGTGACGCCGTCCGAGAGCAGCATGAGCGATGAGCGGACGTGATCGGCCACGACACGGAAGCGGATGTCGTCCTGATGATCCGCCCCGTAGGTGCGGCCCGAGAGCGCGACGGCCCGGTCGAGGACGGGACGCACCTGGTCCGTCTCGTACATGTTGTCGACACCCTGCTTGATGAACGCGACGCGCTCGAGGCCCATGCCGGTGTCGATGTTCTTGTTCGGCAGTTCGCCGACGATGTCGAAGACGTACTTCGACTGCACGTTGGTGATCTCGTACTGCATGAACACGAGGTTCCAGATCTCGACGTAGCGGTCGTCGTCCGTGGCCGGCCCGCCGTCGATCCCGTAGGCGGGACCGCGGTCGAAGAAGATCTCGGAACACGGACCGGCGGGGCCCGGCAGACCCGTCGACCAGTAGTTGGTGTCCTTACCGAGACGCTGGATGCGCTCCTCCGGCAGGTCGGTCAGCGAGCGCCAGAGGTCGTGGGCCTCGTCGTCTTCTTCGTAGACCGTGACCCACAGGTCCTTCGGGTCAAAGCCCAGGCCACCATCCGCGTCGGGGGTCGTGAGAAGCTCCCAGGCGAAGCGGATGGCGCCTTCCTTGAAGTAGTCGCCGAACGACCAGTTGCCGAGCATCTGGAAAAAGGTGCCGTGCCGCGGAGTGTGCCCGACCTCTTCGATATCGAGCGTGCGGATGCACTTCTGTACGTCCGCGGCGCGCTTGTACGGCGCCGGGACGTCACCGCTCAGGTACGGGATGAACGGCACCATGCCCGCGACAGTGAACAACAGGGCCGGGTCATCGGTGACGAGCGAGGCGCTCGGGACGATCACGTGACCGTTCTTCTCGAAATAGTCGAGGTAACGCTGAGCGATCTCGGCGGTCTTCATGAGCGGGATTCCTCGCAGGGGTCAGCGCGTGAGTAACCGGCCGCCCGGCGAGGGCGGCCGCACAACGGGATGGGATCAGTCCTTGGCCGACTCGGCGGCGTCGGTCACGGCGTCGGAGACGGTCTCGGCAGCATCCGAAACGGCGTCCGACGCGGCGGCCTTCGCGGAAGACGCAGCGTCCGAGGCGGAGGAGGCGACATTGGATGCGACATCCTGCGCCCCGCTGACGAACTCGTCCAGCTTCGCCTCTTGACCCCGGTACGCCTCGCCGATGCGTTCCGTGAACTCGCCGATGCGAGCGTCGACCTCGGCGAGGAGCTCGTGGCCGGTCGGATTCTTGTTGATCACGTGCGCGGCGGCGAAACCGCCGACGATACCGATCAGGAACCAGAGCAGGCTCTTCATGTCACCACTTCCTCGCACTCGTGAGCCGCACGCGCAGCATCCGTCCATCGTAGTGGTCGACGACGAAGGGCGCCCGGATCCTTGCGGATCGGACGCCCTTCGATGGATCGCACTGCTTAGCGCGCCGCGTAACCGTGCCTTCTGCCGCCTACGGCGGTGTACTACGCGGTGCTTAGCGCGCCGCGTAGTACTCGACCACGAGCTGAACCTCGCACGTGACGGGCACCTCGGCCCGCTTCGGGCGCCGAACCAGGCGGGCCTGGAGGGTCGACAGGTCGACCTCGAGGTAACCGGGAACCGGGGGCAGAACGTCGGCGTGACCACCGGCGGCGGCGACCTGGAACGGCTCGGTGCCCTCGCTCTTGGGCTTGACGTGGATCATCTGACCCGGCTTCACGCGGAAGGACGGGCGGTCGACGAGCTGGCCGTCGACGAGGATGTGACGGTGCACGACGAGCTGACGGGCTTGCGCCGTGGTGCGGGCGAAGCCCGAACGCACGACGAGCGCGTCGAGACGCTGCTCGAGCAGCTCGACCAGGTTCTCACCGGTCAGGCCGGACTGGCGGCGCGCCTCGTTGAACGTGTTGCGCATCTGCGCCTCGCGGATGCCGTACTGGGCGCGAAGACGCTGCTTCTCGCGAAGGCGAACGGCGTAGTCGCTGTCCTGCTTGCGCTTGGAGCGGCCGTGCTCGCCCGGTGCGTAGGGGCGCTTCTCGAGGAACTTGGCGGCCTTCGGGGTGAGGGCGATGCCGAGCGCGCGCGAGAGACGGGTTTTGCTGCGGGTCCGTGACTTAGTGGACACGTTTACCTTTCGAGACGTACGAACGTGGAGTACCTCGGCTCGCGCGCAGCGGACCGAGGGAAGTGAAGAGGGGTGTGCCAGGGGCGTCCGGCTACAGGACGACACCCGTCGTTTCTTCTCGCGCAGCCGCACGCTCGACAGAAACTAGGCCAGGGAAGATCCTAGCACGTCAGTCTTCTGACCCCAGGATGCGGCGGATCTTGTCGAGGCGCGTCCGGATGTCGCGTTCCGCACCCCGCGGCGTCGGCTCGTAGTAGCGGACCCCGCGCAGGGGGTCGGGCAGGTACTGCTGCCGGGCCACGCCCACCTCGGTGTCGTGCGGATAGATGTATCCCTTGCCGTGACCGAGCCTTTTCGCCCCCGCGTAGTGCGCGTCGCGCAGGTGCAGAGGCACGGGGCCGGCACGTCCGCCGCGAACATCGGCGATGGCCTTGTCGATCGCCACGTAGGCAGCGTTGGACTTCGCCGCGGTGGCGAGATACGCGGTCGCCTCGGCGAGCGGGATGCGCCCCTCGGGCATCCCGATGAACTGCACCGCGTCCGCCGCCGCCACCGCCATCGGCAGCGCCTGGGGGTCGGCGAGACCGATATCCTCCGCGGCGGAGATGATCAGGCGGCGCGCGATGAACCGCGGGTCCTCCCCCGCTTCGATCATCCGAGCGAGGTAGTGCAGCGACGCATCCACATCCGACCCGCGGATCGATTTGATGAAGGCGCTGATCACGTCATAGTGCTCGTCGCCCTGGCGGTCGTAGCGCAGCAGGGCACGGTCGACGGCCTGTGCCACGACATCGTCCGTTATGACGGGAAGTTCGTCGTCTTCTTCGTTCTCCCCATCGACATCGAGCTCGTCGTCCGCCCGCACTTCGCGGGCCGCGCCGACCATCGACGCCGCGGCCTCGAGCGCGGTCAGTGCACGTCGCGCATCGCCGGACGACAACCTGATCAGCGCGGCACGGGCAGATGAGTCGATCGTCACGCCACCGGCCAAGCCCCGAGCATCTGTCACGGCACGATCCAGGAGCTGGCCGAGCTCTTCGTCCGACAGCGGGCGAAGAGTGAGCAGAAGCGACCGAGAGAGCAGGGGCGACACGACCGAGAACGACGGGTTCTCCGTGGTCGCGGCGATCAGGACGACCCAGCCGTTCTCGACGCCGGGCAACAGCGCATCTTGCTGCGCCTTGGTGAAGCGGTGGATCTCATCCAGGAACAGGATGGTCGAGGCTCCGTACAGATCGCGCTGCGTGAGCGCCTCTTGCATGACCTCGCGGACATCCTTCACACCGGCCGTCACGGCCGACAGCTCAACGAAGCGACGACCCGACGAACGAGCGATCGCCTGCGCGAGCGTCGTCTTGCCGGTGCCCGGCGGGCCCCACAGGATCACCGAGACGGCACCGGTCGACGCCCGATTCGGGTCGGCCAGGGCGACGAGAGGCGAACCCGGCCGCAGCAGGTGCTCCTGACCCGCGATCTCGTCGAGGGATGACGGACGCATGCGGACGGCCAGGGGTGTCGACCCCTGGAACAACGCCTGCGTACCCGTCACCGTCCCAGGCTAGTCGGGGCCGCCTACACACCGGCTCACTCGTCATCCCCCACGACAATCGGCCCATCGCCGGGCGCCAGCACCGGTGCGCGCAATCTCATCCTCGAACGGTCGCGACTCGCCGTTGGGTCGCGCGACATGCGGCGAGTCGCGACCGTTCGCGGGGGTTCCGGGCGCGGGTTTGGTCCGGCTCGGGGCGGCTGCGTAGAGTTCAGGCGATCGATCTCAGGAGCAGACGAATGGCAAAGCCCGACAAAGACCGCGCCGAGCGCGAGCGAGCACGCGTGTATCAGGCACGCCTGCAGCTGCGCGAGTCACAGTTGCGACGCCGGCGGCGCGACACGATCGTGGCTTCGGTGGTCGGCGGCATCGTCATCCTCTCCGCCATCGGCGGTCAGTTCGCCTACTACGGTGCGGGTCCCGGCGCCCCGGTCCCCGCGGTCTCGCCCTCCCCGTCGTCGTCGCCATTACCGAGCATCTCGTCTGATCCGGTACCTGGGCCAACCACGACCCCCTGAGCCTCACGGAGCGTCGTACTAGGCTGGGGGAGTTTCCGCCCCCCACAGCAAGAGGTGCACCGTGTCCCCCGAGCCTGCTTCCGCCCCTGACCTGGCGTGGGGCCGCGTCGACGACGACGGCACCGTCTCCGTCCGCGAGGTCTCCGCCGTAGACGGCACCGACACCTGGCGCGTCGTCGGTCAGTACCCCGATGGAACCCCCGACGAGGCGCTCGCCTACTTCGCGCGCAAATTCAGCGACCTGGCCGACAAGGTCCGCCTGCTCGAGCAGCGCCAGCGTGGCGGCGGAGCGTCGGCATCCGATCTGACCACCGCCGCCAAGCACCTGCGCGCCGAGATCGACGGCGCTTCGGCGGTCGGCAATCTCGCGAATCTCATGGGTCGCGTCGAGGCGATCCTCGAGACGCTGAGCGCCGCCACCGCTACCGAAGCCGCCGCCGCGAAGGAGGCGGTCAACGCCGCCGTCGTCGAGCGCACCGAGCTGGTCGTGAAGGCCGAGGCCCTTGCCGCGCGCGATCCCGAATCCGTGCAGTGGAAGCAGGCGACGCAGGAGCTGAACGACCTCTTCGAGGCCTGGCAGGCGCACCAGCAGAACGGGCCGCGACTGCCCAAGCGCGAATCGCAGGAGCTGTGGAAGCGATTCCGCGACGCCCGCGGCACGGTCGAGAAGCACCGGCGGGAGTTCTTCGCGGAGCTGGACGAGACCCACAAGGGCGCTCGCGATCGCAAAGCGCGCCTGGTCGAGCGCGCCGAGGCCCTTCTCCCCCAGGGTGAGGACGGCATTCCGCGGTACCGCGCTCTGCTGGATGAGTGGAAGGCCGCCGGCCGTGCCGGCAAGAAGGTCGATGACTCCCTCTGGGCGAAGTTCAAGGCCGCGGGTGACGCGCTGTACGCCACGCGCGCCGAAAAAGAGGCCGAAGAGATCGCCGAGTCGGAGCCCAAGATCGAGGCCAAACAGGCGCTCCTCGTCGAGGCAGCCGCGGTCGCCGATGAGCGCAACCTGACGGCGGCCCGATCGCTGCTCGCGTCGATTCAGAGGCGCTGGGACGAGATCGGACGCGTATCGCCGCGTGAGCGCGACCGTTCTCTGGACGATGCGATGCGCAAGATCGAGCAAGCGCTCAAGGCGCGCGAAGAGGTCGATTGGAAGCGCAATAACCCCGAGACGAAGGCCCGTGCCGGCGACATGGCACGTCAGCTCGCCGACGCGATCGACAAGCTCGAGGCCGACCTCGCGGCCGCGACAGCGAAGGGCGATGCCTCGGCCGTGAAGCGAATCACCGCCGACCTCGACACGCGCCGCGCATGGCTCAAGGTCGTCGACGGGTAGAACCGGGTAGAACTCGGTAGAGCTTGTCCACAGATGTGCCCGCGTCACGCGTGAGCACTCGGGGCGTGCGATTCAATCGATCGCATGCCCTGGCCACTGATCTACCTTCCCGGTGAGCGGCTTTCGGTAGCCGAGCTCTCGGCAGCACGCCTTGACGGGGACGTCGTCGAGATCGGCGAGGGGTACATGCCCGCGGACGCTGTCGAAAGCACCGCGACCCGAGCGGCATCGCTCCGATCGATTTGCGGAACCCGCCTCGTGGTCGGTTCGTGGAGTGCCGCGTGGATATACGGCGCGCTGCATGAACCACCATCGCGGCACAGCGTCATGCGAGGCTCTGCGCATCGGGTCGGAAATCTCATCGACCGCCGCGCGATCTTTCACGACATCGGCATCGACGATCAGGACGTGTCGGATGTCGGGGGTGTGCTCGTCACGTCACCGCTGCGTACGCTGATCGACGTCGCCCGACGCATCCGCGATCCCGAAAATCGCGAGCGGGCTAACTCCGTCGTCGGCGCAATGATCGGCGCGGGGCTGGTCGATCCCCGGGAAGCCATCTCGCGAATCGACTCCGCAACGCGGCTTCCAGGTTCCCACGCCGCCCGACGCGAGCTCGAACGTCACCTCGATAAGGCGCTCGATGGGCCGCTCGATCCGGAGGCAACCCGGCTCGTCGTCAGCCTGTCGTGACGCGGTACACGTCGTAGACGGCGTCGATCCGGCGCACGGCGTTCAGCACACGGTCGAGATGCACGATGTCGCCCATCTCGAAAACGAACTTGCTGAGCGCGAGTCGCTCGTGCGTGGTCGCGACCGTCGCCGACAGGATGTTGACATGGTGCTCGGTCAGCACGCGCGTCACATCTGAGAGCAGGCCCGAGCGATCCAGCGCCTCGACCTGGATCTGCACCAGGAAGATGCCCTTGGTCGTCGGCGCCCATGAGACCTCGATCATGCGGTCGGGATCCGCGGTCAACGCGTCGACGTTGGGGCAGTCGGTGCGGTGCACCGAGACCCCGCTGCCCCGTGTGACGAAGCCGATGATGTCGTCCCCGGGCACCGGCGTGCAGCACTTGGCCAGTTTGACGAGGATGTCGGCAGCACCGCGCACGAGCACGCCCGTGTCGTTTGACCGCGGCGTGCGAGGCCGACCGAGGTGCGGCAGTTCGACGGGACCGGTCGAGGTGTCTTCCTCGGTCGCGACGAGGGCCGTGACCTTCTCGATAACGGACTGCGTCGAGACGTGCCCCTCGCCGACCGCCGCATACAGCGCCGAGACATCCTCATAACGCAGCTGGTGCGCGACTTCGCCGAACGAGCCCTGGTTCATCAGGCGCTGGAGGGGCAGGTTCTGTCGTCGCATCGCGCGTGCGATGGCTTCCTTGCCCTGCTCGACCGCTTCTTCGCGGCGCTCCTTCGTGAACCATCCACGGATCTTGTTGCGGGCGCGGGTGCTCTTGACGAAGCTCAGCCAGTCCTGGCTGGGCCCGGCATCGGGGTTCTTCGAGGTGAAGACCTCGACGACATCGCCGGACGACAGGGAAGAATCGAGGGGCACGAGGCGCCCGTTCACCTTGGCACCCATGGTGCGGTGACCGACCTCGGTGTGCACGGCGTAGGCGAAGTCGACCGGGGTCGCTTCGGCCGGCAGCCCGATGACGCGCCCCTTCGGCGTGAAGACGTAGACCTCTTTTGCGCCGATCTCGTAGCGCAGCGAGTCGAGGAACTCGCCCGGATCGGCGGTCTCGGCCTGCCAGTCCGAGATGTGCGCCAGCCACGCCATATCGGCGTCCTGGGCCTTCGGGTCGGGCTTACCGCCGTTGACCCGCTCCTTGTACTTCCAGTGCGCCGCAACACCGTATTCGGCCTGCTGGTGCATCTCGTTCGTGCGGATCTGGATCTCGACCGTGCGCCCACCTGGACCGATCACGGTCGTGTGGAGCGACTGGTACAGATTGAATTTCGGGGTCGCGATGTAATCCTTGAACCGCCCCGGGATAGGCGTCCAACGGGCGTGGATGGCACCGAGCACGGCGTAGCAATCCCGCACCGTCGAGACGAGGACGCGGATGCCGATCAGGTCGTAGATGTCGTCGAACTCGCGTCCACGCACGACCATCTTCTGGTAGACCGAATAGAGCTGCTTGGGACGTCCCGCGACACGTCCGCGGATCCGCAGTTCTCGCAGGTCTTCCTCGACCGAGCCGATGACGTTGTCGACGTATTCTTCGCGCTGCGGTGTGCGCTGTTTGACGAGGCTCTCGATCTCGGCGTAGAGCTTCGGATGAAGCACCGCGAACGACAGGTCCTCGAGCTCGGCCTTGATCGCCTGGATACCGAGGCGATTCGCGAGAGGGGCGTAGATCTCGAGGGTCTCGGTGGCCTTCTTCTGCGCCTTCGCGGGCGGCACGAAACCCCAGGTGCGCGCATTGTGGAGACGGTCGGCGAGCTTGATGACGAGCACCCGGATGTCCTTGGACATCGCGACGATCATCTTGCGGACGGTCTCGGCCTGAGCCGCGTCGCCGTACTTGACCTTGTCGAGTTTCGTGACTCCGTCGACGAGCATCGAGACCTCGTCACCGAAGTCGGCCGAGAGCTGATCGAGGCTGTACGCGGTGTCTTCGACGGTGTCGTGCAGGAGTGCGGCCGCGATCGCCTTCGGCCCGAGACCGAGCTCGGCGAGGATCTGCGAAACCGCGACGGGATGCGTGATGTAGGGCTCGCCGCTCTGGCGTAGCTGACCCTGATGCGCGCGCTCGGCAACGACGTAGGCGCGCTCGATCAGGGCGAAGTCACCCTTGGGGTGATTGGCGCGCACGGTGCGAATGAGGTGCTCGACCCCGCCGCGCCGCGTCGAACGCGAGAAGATGCGGGGAACCAGCCGGCGAAGGCTCGAAGCTTGGGGTGCCGGGGGCAGCGTTTCGGTCATGCTGCGCCCTTCCCCGCCTCGATAACGCGGTGTGGCACCACCCCGCCGGATCGGACCATCCTACGCCCGCCCGCGGGACTGACCGGCGGCACGCACGTTCCGCTCAGCTGTCCACCGCGGCGAGATCTCGGGCTGCGCGGACGCGGTCGTCGCGCTCACGCAACTGCGGCTCCCCCTCGCGGAACAGTGAGTACAAAGGTGCGGCGACGAACAGCGTCGAGTAGGCCGCGACGATGATGCCGACCGTGATCGCAAGCGAGATGTCACTCAGCGTGTCGGCGCCGAGCCACAGAGCACCGATGAAGAGGATCGCCGCGACGGGCAGTACCGCGACGACGGAGGTGTTGATCGAGCGCACGAGCGTCTGGTTGACGGCCAGGTTGACGGACTCGCCGAAGGTACGGCCGGTGGTGAGTCCGTCCTCGGTCGTGTTCTCTCGAATCTTGTCGAAGACAACCGTCGTGTCATAGAGCGAATAGCCCAGAATCGTGAGGAATCCGATCACCGCGGCGGGAGAAATCTCGAATCCCGCGAAAGCGTAGACACCGACCGTGATCACGAGCACGTCGACCAGACCGAGAATCGCTGCCGCCGACATTTTCCACGTTCGGAAGTAGATCGCGAGGATCAGGAAGGTCAGTGCGAGGAAGATCGCCAATCCCCAGAGTGACTGTCGCGTGACATCCTGGCCCCAGGTCGGGCCGATGAACGAGGTCGTGACCTCTTCGGCCGGCACCTCGTAGGCCGTCGCGAGGGCGGCGCTGACAGCGAGCGTGTCGTCCGCGCTCATCTGGTCGGTCTGGACCCGGATGGCGGTGCCACCGATCGTCGTGACCTTGGTGGTCGCGTCCGGCACGACCGTGCGCACGGCATCGGTCGCGACGAGCTGGTCTGGCTGCTCGAGCCCCGAAACGGTGAACTGCGACCCACCGGTGAACTCGATGGAGAACTGCGGCGGCTTGGCCAGCAGACCCACCGCGGAACCGATGATCAGCACGATGGCGACGATGAACCACAGCCGACGCCGCGGGACGAAAGGTACGGACAGCTTGCCCGTGTAGAGGTCGTTGCCGAATTGGCTCATGGAGCGCATCAGTCGTTTCCTCCGGGGTTCTTCGGTGCGGGTTTCGTCGAGCTGGCGATCTCTGCCTGCTTGCGTTCCGCGATCGTCTGGCGGCGCTCCGCCTCACCGCGCGACCGAGCGAGCCGTTTCGCCTTGGTGCCCTCGATTGCGACGGGTGCCCGGAATTCTGAGCGGCTGTGGTAAACCGCCCCGAGCGCCGTCGGATCGAGGCCGGAAAGCGGATGTCCCTGGCCGAAGAACCGCGTCCGGGCGAGCAGCTGCATGACCGGGTGCGTGAAGATCACGAAGATCAGGATGTCGATCAACGTCGTGAGCCCGAGCGTGAAAGCAAAACCCTTCACCGTGGCATCCGCCAGGATGTAGAGCACGACGGCGGCCAGGATGTTGACCGATTTGGAGATGTAGATCGTGCGCTTGGCTCGCGCCCAACCGTCCTCGACGGCTCCGGTGATGCTCTTGCCGTCGCGCAACTCGTCGCGTATTCGCTCGAAGTACACGATGAACGAGTCCGCCGTGAATCCGATGGTCACGATCAATCCCGCGACACCGGCGAGCGAGAGGCGGAAGCCCATGCGCCACGACAGGATGCAGAGCATCACGTAGGTCAGCACGCCCATCACGATGAGCGAGGCGATGATGACGAAGCCGAGTGCTCGATACGAGATCAGGGAGTACAGGGCGACGAGTGCGAGGCCGATGAGACCCGCGATCAGACCGATCTGGAGTTGCTGCGAACCCAGGGTCGCCGAGATCGTGTCGGAGCTCACGACCGTGAAGCTCAGCGGCAGAGCACCGTACTTCAACTGATCAGCGAGAGCCTTCGAGCTCTCCTGGTTGAAGTTTCCGCTGATGCTCGGCCGACCGTCGAGAATCAGACCTTCCATCGACGGGGCCGAAATGACGTTGCCGTCGAGCACGAAGGCGAACTGGTTCAACGGTGGGGTGGCACCCAAGAGTCGCTGACTGACCTCACCGAAGACCGTTGTGCCCTCGGCATCGAGAGTGAGCTGCACCGTCCACTGGTTGCTGGTCGTGTCGAGCCCGAAGGTGGCATCATCGATCGCCGTGCCGTCGATCTCGACAGGGCCGAGGATGTACTTGACGCTGCCGTCCGTCTCGCACGTGATGAGCGGCTGGTCGGCCGGGGCGTTCGCCGGGTCGTTGTCTTCGTTGGCGCAGTCGTAGGCCAGGAACTCAGCTTGCAAGGCCTCTGTGACCCACGCAGGGTCGCTCGCGTTCGACGGCTCGGTGGACGGGGTGGACGGCAGCGCCGGATCCGGAGTCGGATACGGCGTGGCCTCGCCGTCTTCGCCGACGAACTCGGTGGCCGGGCTGCCCGTGAAGATCACCGGACGCAACTGAAGCTGAGCGCTCGCCTGGATCCGCTCGCGCGTCTCTTCGTCCGCGTTGCCCGGAATCTGCACGACGATGTTGCGGCCACCCTCGGTCGCCACATCCGCCTCACCGACACCAGAGGCATCCACGCGCTGGCGCATGATCGTGACAGCCTGCTCGAGCTGCTCCGTGGTCGGCGCCGCGCCGTCCTCGGTCTGCGCCGCCAAGATGATCTGGGTACCGCCTTGCAGGTCCAGCGCAAGCTCGGGCGCCCATGTGCTCTGTTGGAACACGTACACGCCGAGCGCGTTGATGCCGAAGAGGATACCGATGATCGCCAGCAGGCCGATCAGTGCCCGCCAGGCATGGCGGACAGGTGAAGAAGTCGCCACCAGGGCTCAGCTTTCTCGAAGAAAAAAGGGGGCCACGCGGGGCAGGTCAGGCCTCGGGGTTGTTCTTACGCTCGGCCGCGCGCTGATCGGACTCGGCCTGGGCTCGCAGCTCGGCCTTGTGGTCGTCGCTCAGTGACGAGATCTCGCCATCTGCAACGCCCGCGATGTACTCGGCCTCGGATGCCTCGGCATCGATGAACTCGTCCTCGCTGACGACGCCTTCATCGGGATCGACCACGCGCAGGATCGCCTGGCTGTGCACCTTGATCTCGACGCCGGGGGCGATCTCGATCAGAGCAGGCTGGTCGAGGTTTTCGGGATCGAACTCGACGATCGTGCCGTACAGGCCACCCTGCAGCAGGACCTCGGCGCCGGGGACCGTCTGACGGGCCTTCTCGGCCTGCTCGACCTTGGCCCGCTGCATCCGTCGACGCGAGTTCCAGAACATGAAGCCGAGCAAGCCGACCAGGACGACGATGAGCAGGATGTCCATGAAGAAAGGTGCCTTTCGGGGGCGCACGGCGCGATTGAGGGCATACGACAAGAGAGGCGCGTAAGCCTTCAGCGATTATAGGTCATCGAGTCTGAGCGCGCCCTGCGCCTGGGGAGCGCCCAGATGGGCGTATGCCGCGGGCGTCGCCACACGGCCCCGTGGCGTTCTGCCCAGAAAGCCGATGCGCACGAGATAGGGCTCGACGACACTCTCGACGGTCTCGGATTCTTCGCCCACCGCGATTGCGAGAGTGCTGAGCCCGACGGGCCCGCCGCCGAAGCGGAACACGAGCGCATCGAGCACGGCGCGGTCGAGGCGGTCGAGACCGATCGAGTCGACGTCGTACAACTCGAGCGCGGACCGTACCGCGGCGAGGTCGCCCTCTTCCGAGTGCACCAGCATGAAGTCCCGCACACGCCGCAACAATCGGTTGGCGATTCGCGGTGTCCCGCGCGAGCGCAGCGCGATCTCTGCCCGGGCCTCCGGGCTGAGATCGACCCCGAGCATTTTCGATGACCGCCCGATGACGCGCTCGAGGTCCGATGCCTCGTAGAACTCGAGATGCCCGGTGAAGCCGAATCGGTCCCGCAAGGGGTTCGGCAGCAGACCCGACCGCGTCGTGGCACCTACCAGCGTGAAAGGTGCAAGATCCAGCGGGATGCTCGTGGCTCCGGCACCCTTTCCGACCATGATGTCGATGCGGAAATCCTCCATCGCGAGATAGAGCATCTCTTCTGCGGACCGAGCCATCCGATGGATCTCGTCGATGAAGAGGACCTCTCCGGGCGTCAGGCTCGACAGCAGAGCGGCCAGGTCGCCGGCGTGTTGGATCGCGGGACCGCTCGAGAGACGGAGGGGCCGCTGGCTCTCGTGCGCAACGATCATCGCCAGGGTCGTCTTGCCGAGGCCCGGCGGGCCCGAAAGCAGAATGTGATCGGCCGGACGCTGCTGGATACGCGCGGCATCGAGCAAGAGCTGGAGCTGCCCGCGCACCTTCGGCTGGCCGACAAAATCGGCGAGCGACCCGGGCCGCAGGGCGCCCTCAATGGCCAATTCCGATTCTTCGGCCACCGGGTCGACCTCGCGGAACGCGTCGTCGCCCGAAGGAGAGTCAGCCACGGGTACTTCCCTGTCGTGCGGGGCCGAGCGCCGCAAGCGTCACGCGCAGGAGGGCCGACACGCTGGCACGGTCGGCGTCCGTTGCCTCTTCGGCCGCCGTCGTGACAGCTTCGGTGGCGATGCGTTCCTGCCAGCCGAGTCCGACGAGCGCCTGTGCGACCTGCGTCAATACGTCCGAACTGGGCGCGGAGAACGAGGGCGAGCGCGATGCGACCGGCGCGATCTTGCCCGAGAGCTGCAGGACGATGAGCTTGGCGGTCTTGGGTCCGATACCCGAGACCTTGCGGAAGGGGGCGTCGTCTTCCGCGTGCACGGCTTCGGCAATGCGCTCTGCGGTCAGCTGCGACAGGACACCGAGCGCGGATTTCGGTCCGACGCCTGTGACCTGCAAGAGCAGCGAGAACAGCTCGAGCTCTTCACGCGTTTCGAAGCCGAAGAGCGACAGAGAATCCTCACGGACGATCAGGCTCGTGTGCAGCGCCAGGGTCTGGCCCGCGTGAGCCGAGCGTGCGACATCGACGGGAACGGCGACACTCAGGCCCACACCGCCGACTTCGATCACAACGGAGTCCACACCGGCATGCAGCACGACACCGCGCAGTGACGAGATCATGTGGCGATCCTAGCTCGAATCATCGTAGGTATGTTCGAGCGACACGCGGCGTCCCAGCGACGGATGTGGTCGATCAACGACTAACGGGATGTGCGGACCAGACGTTCGGCGTCGGCCCACGCACGCTGAGCCGGTGTCAACGGCGTCGCCCCCCGCCCGGCGACCGCGTCGCCGGAACGCCACGCGTGGCAGAGAGCGAGAGCCAACGCATCCGCTGCGTCCGCCGGTTGTGGAAGGGCGTCCAACCGCAGCACGCGCGCAACCATGGTCTGGACCTGACGCTTGTCGGCCGAGCCGTACCCCGTGATCGCCGCCTTGACCTCGCTCGGTGTATGGGTCTCGGCGGGCAGTCCATGCTCGGCCGCCAGCAACAGCGCGACCCCACTCGCCTGAGCCGTGCCCATCACGGTCTGCACATTGTGCTGTGCAAAAACACGCTCGACCGCGACGACATCCGGGCTGTGCTCGTCGAGTACCGCACGAATACCCGCGGCGATCACCGCGAGACGCTCAGGCAGCGGCATGTCCGGCGATGATCGGATGACGCCGACGTGGACGAGCCGACCGGACCGGTCCGGCGCGACATCCACGACCCCCATGCCGCAACGCGTCAGCCCGGGGTCGATACCGAGCACGCGGAGGGATCGGGTGCGCACTCCCCCACGCTATGCGTGCGGGCCGGCCCAGACGTCCAGGCGCGCCCTACTCGTCGTTCTCGAGCTCGGCCTGAACCTCGGAGGTCAGGTCGAAGTTCGAGTAGACGTTCTGCACATCGTCACTGTCTTCGAGCGCATCGATCAAACGGAAGACCTTACGTGCAGTCTCGGCGTCGACCTCGACCTTGAGGCTCGGCACGAACTCGACGTCGGCGGACTCGTAGTCGATTCCGGCATCCTGCAGCGCCGACCGGACCTTCACGAGATCGGTCGCCTCGGTGATCACTCCGAACCCGTCACCGTGCGGCTCGATCTCCTCGGCGCCCGCGTCGAGCACCGCGAGCATCACGTCGTCTTCGCTCGCACTGTCGGAGGACACGACGATGACGCCCTTGCGATGGAAGTTGTACGCGACGCTGCCCGGATCGGCCATCGTGCCGCCGTTGCGCGTCATCGCTGTGCGCACCTCGGCCGCAGCCCGGTTCTTGTTGTCGGTCAGGCACTCGATCAGCAGAGCGACACCGTTCGGGGCGTAACCCTCGTACATGATCGTCGTGTACTCGATCGACTCACCGGTGAGACCTGCGCCACGTTTGATAGCGCGGTCGATGTTGTCGTTCGGAACAGAAGTCTTCTTCGCCTTCTGGACCGCGTCGACCAGTGTCGGGTTGCCCGACATGTCGGCGCCGCCCATCTTGGCGGCGACTTCGATGTTCTTGATGAGTTTGGCGAACGACTTGGCACGGCGCGAATCGATGATCGCCTTCTTGTGCTTGGTCGTGGCCCACTTGGAATGGCCGGACATCCCCCCAGTTTACGGTGCCGCCGCATCCCGAACCGAACTCCCTACGCG
Organism: Microbacterium sp. HM-570; assembly: GCF_054165885.1. Lineage (NCBI taxonomy): Bacteria > Bacillati > Actinomycetota > Actinomycetes > Micrococcales > Microbacteriaceae > Microbacterium > Microbacterium sp. HM-570. The sequence goes on along the minus strand of NZ_CM135111.1, from coordinate 120,565 downwards.
ATGATCTTCTGCAACGTCCGAAGGTTGCGGTTGGTCGTGCGCGCTCGATATGACTTGCGTGCAATCGCCCTGGCGAATGTCGTGTCGGTGGAGGAGCCCGCCGCGGGTGACCAATAGATGAGTCCGGACCCTCCCGCTACCGGGTCAGTCGTTGCATCCAGGGATGCCGCGTCGGCAAGGAGCTCTTCGCGGGTGGCCCCATCGAGGCAGAAGATCGCGTACGGCTGCCGATCGGGCGTGATCTCGAACGGGAACTCATCTATCACCCGCCCGATCTCGGCAGGTGTGCGCAACAAAATCCAGGCGTCGTAGCCGAACCGCTCTTCGAGAGCTGATTCTATGCGTGCCTTGAGCTCCGTCTCGGGGTTCGCCGAGTCGAACAGGACGTTGCCGCTGGCGAGAATCGTCCGCACATTCGTGAGCCCGAGGCCGCGAAACACGTCGACGAGGTCGGCGCTGCGGATCGTGATCCCGCCCACGTTCACTCCGCGCAGCAGCGCCACCCAATCCGACATTCCGCCAGGCTATCCCGCGGGTCAGGCGTGCGCTCGGACCGAGTCCAGAAAGAGCTGGTGGAAGCGATGCTCCCCCGACACCTCGGGGTGAAAAGCCGTGCCGAGCAGGTTGTCCTGCCGAACGGCGACCACTCCACCGTCCGCGAGGGACGCGAGAGGCTCGACGCCGGGCCCGTACTGCACCACGAGCGGAGCCCGGATGAACACGGTGTGCACGGGCGGATCTCCGAGCACCGCGACATCCAGATCCGTCTCGAATGATTCGGACTGGCCGCCGAATGCATTCCGCTGCACGGTCACATCGAGTCCGCCGAACGTCTCTTGCCCGACGATCCCGTCGGTGATGCGATCCGCCAGCAGGATGAGTCCCGCGCAGGTGCCATACATCGGCATGCCATCGGCTATCGCGTCGCGGATCGGCTGCTGCATCCCGAACGCACGCGAAAGCTTGTCGATCGCGCTCGACTCGCCGCCCGGCAGGACGAGACCGTCGACCGCCGCAAGTTCTGCGGGTCTACGCACGAGCGTGACGTGTGCGCCGAGTTGCGTGAGAACGTGAGCGTGTTCGCGAACATCACCTTGGATCGCGAGCACTCCGACACGGGGTGTGCTCTGCATACGACGTCTGGCTACCAGCCGCGCTCGGCGAGGCGGTGCGGGGCCGGCAGGTCAGACACGTTGATCCCGACCATGGCTTCACCCAGCCCGCGCGAGACATCCGCGATGACCTGGGCGTCGTCGTAGAACGTCGTCGCCTTCACGATCGCTGCGGCGCGCTCGGCCGGGTTGCCCGATTTGAAGATGCCTGAGCCGACGAACACGCCGTCGGCACCGAGCTGCATCATCATGGCCGCGTCCGCGGGTGTTGCGACACCACCGGCGACGAACAGCACTACCGGAAGCTTGCCGGTCTCGGCGACCTCGGCCACGAGGTCGTAAGGCGCCTGCAGCTCCTTGGCGGCGACGTAGAGCTCGTCCTTCGTCAGCGACTTCAGGCGATTGATCTCGCCCGAGATGGTGCGGATGTGCTTGGTGGCTTCCGAGACATCCCCGGTTCCGGCCTCTCCCTTGGAGCGAATCATGGCCGCACCCTCGGTGATGCGACGGAGTGCCTCACCCAGGTTCGTCGCACCGCAGACGAAGGGCACCGTGTAGCCCCACTTGTCGATGTGGTTGACGTAGTCGGCCGGGGACAACACCTCGGATTCGTCGATGTAGTCGACGCCCAGCTGCTGCAGGACCTGCGCCTCGACGAAGTGCCCGATGCGCGCCTTCGCCATGACGGGAATCGAGACGGCGGCGATGATGCTGTCGATCATGTCGGGGTCGCTCATGCGCGAAACACCACCCTGAGCGCGAATGTCGGCCGGTACGCGCTCCAGCGCCATGACGGCGACGGCGCCCGCGTCCTCGGCGATCTTCGCCTGCTCGACGTTGACGACGTCCATGATGACGCCACCCTTGAGCATCTCGGCGAGGCCGCGCTTGACGCGTGACGAACCGGTGGTGGGAGAGGTCACGGGTGGGATCCTTTCGCTGTGCAACGGGACGGATCGGGTGCCGCCCGGTTTGGCATAGGCCAAAAGATAGCATGAGCTTGATACGGTCGAGGCTCGAACAGAGGATGCAGGTGGCACAACGGATCAGTGGCGGCTCCGCGACCGAGATCGCCGAGAGTGTGCGCGCCCTGCTCGAGCGCTCAGACCTCGCACCGGGCGACCTGCTCCCGCCCGTACGAACACTCGCCGATGAGCTCGGCGTCAATCGCAACACGGTCATGGCCGCCTACCGACAGCTCGCCGGCGCCGGCTTGATCATCACGCGCGGACGCGCGGGTACCCGCGTCGTCGAACGAGCGCCCGTCGCTCAGGAGGGGTTTGCTGAGCGCGGCTCGCTCCGCGACGTCGGCACGGGCAATCCCGATCCGCGCTTCATCCCCGATCCGTCCGCAGCGCTCTCCGCAATGGCCGGGCGTCCGATCCTGTACGGCGAACCCGTGATCGATCCCGGTCTCGCGGCATGGGCCGGGACCTGGATGCGTGGCGACCTCGGTGATCGGCCGCACCGGTTGACGGTCACGAGCGGTGCGGTCGATGCGGTGGAGCGCATCCTGGCGCAGGCGCTCACCCGCGACGATCCCGTGGCTCTCGAAGACCCGTGTTTTCTCGCGAGCATCCATACGGTGCGCCTCGGCGGGTACCGCGCCGTGCCGGTGCCGATCGATGACGAGGGGATGACGGTCGAGGGCCTTCGCGCCGCGCTCGAGCAGGGCGTGCGCGCTGTGGTCTGCACACCCCGCGCGCAGAACCCGACCGGCGCGAGCCTCAGCGCGGAGCGAGCGGAACAGCTGCGCGGGGTGCTTGCCGAGCATCCGTACGTCCTGATCATCGAGGACGATCACTTCTCCCTGCTCTCCAGCGAGCCCTTCCATTCGTTGGTCGGACCGGAGCATCAACGGTTCGCGCTCGTCCGCTCGGTGTCGAAGTTTCTCGGACCCGACATGTGCCTCGCGATCGTCGCGTCAGACCCGCACACCGCCGAGCGTCTCGCACTGCGGTTGAGTCCCGGCACGACATGGGTCAGTCATCTGCTGCAGCGTCTGGTGCTGTCGCTCGTGACGGATGAGCAAGCACGCGAGACGATCTCTGCTGCTGCGTCGCACTATGCGGAGCGGAACGCCGCATTCACGGACCGGCTCAGGGCCGTCGGCATCTCCTGCGCCCATGCGGATGGTCTCAACCTGTGGGTGCCGTTGCCGATACCGGCGGCACGCATCGCGGCGAGAATGCAGGAGCGGGGCTGGCTCGTCCGCACCGGCGACGAGTTCGTGCTGGGCGATCCCGCGGCCGCACACCACCTCCGACTCACCGTGCACGCCCTCCCGGATGCCGACGCTGAGCGACTGGCCGCCGACCTCGGCGCGGCCGTGCAGGAACTCTCCACCAACGACGGGATGGGATGATCGTCCGATGAAGGTGCTCTCCATCCAGTCCGCCGTCGCCTACGGCCACGTCGGCAATTCCGCCGCGGTGTTTCCCCTCCAACGCATCGGAGTGGAGGTGCTGCCCGTCTACACCGTGAACTTCTCCAACCACACCGGCTACGGCGCGTGGCGCGGGCCACTCATCAGCCCGGACGACGTGCGCGACGTGATCCTCGGCATCGAAGAACGCGGCGTCTTTCCGCAGATCGACGCCGTGCTGTCGGGCTACCAGGGTGGCGAGGGCATCGGCGACGTGATCCTCGACGCCGTGGCGCGCGTGAAGGCGGCGAATCCCGACGCGATCTATGCGTGCGATCCCGTGATGGGAAACGCGAAGTCCGGATGTTTCGTCGCCCCGGCGATTCCCGTCCTGCTGCGCGAGCGTGTCGTTCCGGCTGCCGATCTGGTCACACCGAACCAGTTCGAGCTGGGATTCTTGACCGGCACCGAACCGGACACGCTCGAATCGACTCTCGTCTCGGCTGACCTGGCCCGCGGAATGGGACCACGCACCGTCCTCGTGACGAGCGTCGAGCGTCCCGATCGTGAGCCCGGCACGATCGAGATGCTCGTCGTGAACGACGTCGGCGCCTGGATCGTGCAGACGCCGCTGCTCCCGATGAAGGCGAACGGCTCGGGCGATGTGACGGCCGCGCTGTTCACCGCGCACTACCTCCGCACCGGCGACGCGGCGGACGCGCTCGCGCGAACGGTGTCGAGCGTCTTCGACCTGCTGCAGCGCACGCACGAGTCGGGCGAGCGTGAGCTGCAGCTCGTGGAGTCGCAGGAGTTCTACGCGAACCCGCGCCTGCAGTTCGAGGTCACCCGCGTCCGCTGATGCGTTTCGACTCGCTGTGCTCGCTCAACGGCCGGGCCGCCGTCGCGAGGTAAGTGCCTCGATCTCACAACGCGGGCCGGGAGCGAGCGCCAGTCGGTGATCCCCGGTGAGCAACGGGCAACCGAGCATCTCGGCGAGGGCGACGTAGACGGCGTCGTACGGCGTCACGTTGCGTCTCAGATCGATCACGCGGTTTATGAGATGCCGCATCGGCATCCGTTGGAGTCCCACGATGGCAAGATCGTCGATCGCTTCAGCGAGGCGTTCGTCGTCGAGATCGCCCGCGAGCCACCTCCGGCGAAAGACCGACGCCACTTCCACATCGATGAGTTCCGGCGCGACGAGTCGGTCTTCGGCGAGGAGACGGGCGCGCGCCCGTTCCCCGTCATCCGAATCGTCGGCGAGTGCATTGGCCAGCACACTCGCATCCACGACGATCAATCTGCGCGTCCGGCCTTGAGATCCTCTACCGCCTGCTCCAGCCCGACCTTGCCGGTCGTCCGCGCGGATATTCGAGTGAAGACCGATTCCAGCGTTGGCGTTTGCGCGAGGCGCGTCAGTTCGCTCGTTAGGAACTGTTGGAGCGACTGCCCCCGTTCCGAAGCGCGAAGGGTCAGTTCGCGATGAACGGACTCGGGCAGATCTCGGATCAACACGTTGGCCATGCTTGCATTATGCATGCAACGCACTCGTTCCGGGCGAGGTGGTCGCCGCCTCCACCACGACAGTTGGATATTGCTCGGCTCCAACGTACGTAGCGAATGTCTTCATAGGGCCCGTGGCTGACCAGTACTCGTTGCCAATGAAATAGCAGCCCATGTGATGGATCCCGCGTTCAGCCGCTTTGGTGTGAAGTAACCGATCGAAGGGGTACGCATCGAGCGAATAGTCGAGCGATGTGTTCACCGACTCGAGAACGACGGCGATGTAGCGCACCAGGTCCGAGTCGACAGTGCTCAATACCTCGTCGACCCACTCGCCGGGGTTAGCCCATCGATCAGCAAACACATCGGCCACCCCGCAGAACCACCAATGGTGATCGCCGAACACCACAAACTGACGATCACCTCTTCCGATATCTTCCGGCCAGCGCAGCTGAGCGAGCGAAAGGAAGTCCCAACCCGAGTCGATGATCATCTGCACACGCTAGGGCGCGACACCCCGCCTTCGGTCCTACGAGGGTCAAGGCGTGGAAACAGGACTGCGCGGTACTCCTGTGGAGGAGTCAAACACTCCAGGCATCCGCGATCGCGCGACGAACGTCGCCCAGCAACTGCGGGAGTGCCTTGGTGCGCGCGATGATCGGGAAGAAGTTCGCATCCGTCGCCCACCGCGGCACGATGTGCTGGTGCAAGTGCCCTTCGACCCCGGCACCCGCAACGCGGCCCTGATTCATGCCGATGTTGAAGCCGTCGCACTTCGACACCTCACGCAGCACGCGCATGCCGGTCTGCGTGAGCGCGGCGATCTCGTCGACCTCTTCACGCGTCGCCTCGTCGTAAAGGCCGACGTGACGGTACGGGCACACCAGGAGGTGGCCCGAGTTGTACGGGAACAGGTTGAGGAGCACGTAGGCGGTCTTCCCGCGCGCGACGATCAAGCCCTCTTCGTCGCTCATCTGGGGCGCGGCATCGAACGGGCAATCGAGGCGCAGCGGCTCGGGCCCCGCCTGGATGTAGGCCATCCGGTGCGGGGTCCAGAGACGCTGGAACTCGTCCGGCACACCCGCGAGGTGGGATGCCGCGATCAGGTCGGACTCGTCCGCGGACGCTTCGACAGGCTCAGCGAGCGTGCTGTCGTCGCGCCCGGAGCCTGACGAAGGGCGGTGCCCGGAGCCTGACGAAGGGCGGTGCCCGGAGCCTGACGAAGGGCGGTGCCCGGAGCCTGACGAAGGGTCCGTCACGCGAGGTCCTCGGCGGTCGACAACTGCGCGTGCGATGCGATGGCCGCGGCGATCCGCTCGATGGCCTCGTCGACCGGCACACCGTTGGTCTGGGTTCCGTCGCGGAACCGGAACGAGACCGTGCCACCCGCGCGATCCGCCTCGCCGACGATCAACTGCACCGGAACCTTGGCGGTCGTGTGCGTGCGGATCTTTTTCTGCATCCGGTCGTCCGAGTTGTCGACCTCGGCGCGAACGTCGCGGTCGCGCAGGCGCGCAATCACGTCGTCGAGGTACGGCGCGTAGTCCTCGGCGACGGGGATACCAACCACCTGCACGGGCGACAGCCAGAGCGGGAACGCGCCCGCGTAGTGCTCGAGCAAAATCGCGAAGAAGCGCTCGATCGATCCGAACAGTGCCCGGTGGATCATGATCGGGCGGTGCTTCTCGCCATCGGGTCCGGTGTACTCGAGATCGAAGCGATCGGGAAGGTTCGGGTCGACCTGAACGGTCGAGAGCTGCCACGTGCGGCCGATCGCATCCTTCGTCTTCAGGTCGATCTTCGGGCCGTAGAACGCGGCCTCCCCGGGAACCTCGGTGAGCTTCAGACCACTAGCCAGCGCGACGTTACGCAGCGCGTTCGTGGAGTACTCCCAGAACTCGTCGGTGCCGATCCACTTGGACTTCTCTTCGTCGCGCATGGAGAGTTCAAGCTCGAAGTCTTCGAGGCCGAAGTCGCGCAGCATCGAGATGACGAAATCCAGCACGCGGGTCACTTCGGACTCGAGTTGCTCGGGAGTCACGAAGAGGTGCGAGTCGTCCTGCGTGAACCCGCGCACGCGGGTCAGACCGTGCAGGGCGCCGGAGAGTTCGTTCCGGTAGACCGTACCGTTCTCGGCAAGACGCATGGGCAGGTCGCGATAGCTCCGCGCACGCTCCTTGTAGATCAGGATGTGCATCGGGCAGTTCATCGGCTTGAGGTAGTAGTCGGTGCCCTGCTTCGTGACCGCGCCCTCGTCGTCGCGCTCTTCGTCCATCCGGATGGGCGGGAACATTCCCTCGCGATAGGTCACGAGGTGGTTCGACGTGAGAAACAGGTCTTCCTTGGAGATGTGCGGGGTGTAGACGTAGGTGTAACCGCCCGCGATGTGGCGACGGCGCGCGTGCTGCTCCATCTCGCCGCGGATGATGCCACCCTTCGGGTGCCATACCGACAGGCCGGAGCCGATCTCATCGGGGAACGAGAACAGGTCGAGCTCTTTGCCGAGCTTGCGGTGATCGCGCTTGGCGGCCTCGGCGAGACGCTCCTGGTAGGCGCGGAGCTCATCCTTGGTGGGCCAGGCGGTTCCGTAGATCCGCTGCAGCTGCGGGTTCTTCTCGCTCCCCCGCCAGTACGCCGCGGCGATGCGGGTGAGCTCCCACCCGTTGCCGACCATGCGGGTGCCGGGCACGTGGGGACCCCGGCAGAGGTCCTTCCAGACCGTCACGCCGTCGCGGTCGACGTTGTCGTAGATCGTCAACTCACCGGCGCCGACCTCGACGCTCGCGCCGTCGGCGGCGGTCGACGCACTCTTCAGGTCGATGAGCTCGAGCTTGAACGGTTCGGATGCCAACTCCGCCCGGGCTTCGTCATCCGTCACCACGCGACGCACGAAACGCTGGCCCTCGCGAACGATGCGCTGCATCTCTTTCGTGATGGCCTTGATCTTCTCCGGAGTGAACGGCTCGGAGACACCGAAGTCGTAGTAGAAGCCGTCCTCGATCGGCGGGCCGATGCCGAGGTTCGCCTGCGGGTCGATGCGCTGTACCGCCTGGGCGAGAACATGGGCGGACGAGTGACGCAGGATGGACAGACCGTCGGGGCTGTCGATGGTGACGGGCTCGACGGTATCCGTCTGCGTGACCTCCGTTGCCAGGTCTTTCAGCTCGCCGTTGACGCGCAGCGCCACAACGGAACGATCGGGGAACAGCGCAAAGCCGTCGGCGGGGTACGACACGTCGGATGACGGGGTGACGTCGGTCACGGGGACTCTCCAGGGTGGCTCGGATTCCAGGCTACTCAGCTTCGGACGCCGCGCGTCCCGCCCGCTCAGGCGTTCCGCGTTCGCCCGTCGCTGCGCTCAGGCAGCCATGCAGCGACGTGGGAATCCATGGGTCGATTCTACCGGGCGTCTCCGCCAACCGAACCGCGGTCCGCTCCCATCACGCGAAGCACGGGAATGCGAGCTCGATCGGATGCGTGCTCGCGCACAGCGGCGCTGACGGGAGTCTTCTCATAGACAGCGGAGCCTGCTCCGCGAGGCCGCAAGAGGGACCATGTGAAGCTCGCGATCACCGGCGCCATCCTGCTCGGGGTCGGTGCTGTGGCACTCGCGAGCGGGGTTCTTCCGCCCGCCGAAGCGTTCGAGCTCTTCGACCGCGTGTGGCCGATCCTGCTGTTCGTCGTCGCCGTGACGGTCGTTGCGGAACTGGCGTCGATTGCCGGAGTCTTCGACATCGCGGCATCCGTCCTTGCGCGCCTCGGACGGGGACGGACGTGGGTGCTCTGGATCCTCGTCGTTTTGCTCGCGGTGATCGCGACCGCATTCCTGTCCCTCGATACGACGGCCGTCTTGCTGACTCCTGTCGTCATCGCGCTCGCTCGTGCGCGTCGTCTCGATCCACTGCCGTTCGCCTTCGCGACGGTGTGGCTGGCGAATACCGCGTCGCTCGTCCTGCCGGTCTCGAATCTCACGAACCTCCTGGCCGTCCACAGGCTCGGCGACCTCGACACGATCGCCTTCCTCGCGCTTCTCGGACCTTCCGCGCTGGTGGCGATCGTCGCATCCGTCGTCCTGCTCGGTCTGTTCTTCCGCCAGGGGCTCCGTGGACGGTACGGCACCGCTCCCCTGCCCCGAGTTCACGATCATCCGCTGTTGATCACGGCGGGGATCTTCGTCGCCGTGCTGCTTCCGCTCCTCGTGTCGGGGATCGCACCCTGGATCCCGGCCGTCGCTGCGGCCGTCGTTCTCGGCGCCGTCTTCGTCTGGCGTTCGCCACGAACGATGCGGGTGGGACTCGTGCCCTGGCAGCTCGTACTGTTCGCCTCGGGCTTGTTCCTGACGGTCGGCGCTGTCGAGGCGCTTGGCTCCGGCGCTCTCTTCGCTGTGCTGACGGGCACCGGCGAGGACTTGTTCTCGCTCTGGCGGGTCGCGGGCGCCGGGATGCTCGGGGCGAATGTCATCAACAACCTGCCCGCGTATCTCGCGCTCGAGTCGACCGCCGGCTCCCCGGTGCGACTTGCCGCACTGCTGATCGGTGTCAACGCAGGCCCCTTGATCACGCCGTGGGCATCACTCGCGACCTTGCTCTGGCACCAGCGACTGCACGCGCTCGGGGTGGACGTGCCGTGGCGCCGCTACGTCCTGCTCGGCCTCGTGGGCGCGCCGATCATCGTGGGCCTCGCGGTAGTCCCGCTCGCCCTCCTCTAACCCCGCGCGGCGCTCATGCCTCGCGAACCGGTACTTCTGTCGCGAACCGGCACGTAGTCCGCTGCGGCTCGCGACAGATATGCCGGTTCGGCGTGTCCGTCGGTGCGGAAACGCAAAAACCCCCGGAAATCCGGGGGTTTCTCTGTGCGCGATACTGGGATCGAACCAGTGACCTCTTCCGTGTCAGGGAAGCGCGCTACCGCTGCGCCAATCGCGCCTGTGCAAGGCAATTCAGTTGTGAGACATTCTGGAGGTGGCGACGGGATTCGAACCCGTGTAAACGGCTTTGCAGGCCGGTGCCTAGCCGCTCGGCCACGCCACCGTGTGGTTTGACCCCACGTGCCGTGCACTCCCCCGAATTTCTTCGGGACAGAACACTGCACTCGAGCGGATGACGAGACTCGAACTCGCGACCCCAACCTTGGCAAGGTTGTGCGCTACCAACTGCGCTACATCCGCGTGGGCCCCCATCGTGCGGGGCGCCTCAATGACTTTAGCTGATCGTCGACGCGTCGACAAACCAGCGCCATGCCAAGCGTGTCGCCGCGCTATTCGCACCGCATGGGCCCCTGTGCTCACAGCTCAGCCGCGAGTGGACGACCTCGGCTCGAGCGCACGGCCCACGGGCGGTGTGGAGGTCGTGCATTCGGGATGAGGTCGCGCACCCCCACCGCGTCGGCGGGGGTGCGCGTGCCGTTGCGACCGCCGCGATCCGGTATCATCATGAACCGACCCTCATGGTCTTGGGCGATTGGCGCAGTTGGTAGCGCGCTTCCTTCACACGGAAGAGGTCGTCGGTTCGAGTCCGGCATCGCCCACAGAAGCTACCGTTACCGCGGGGGCTTTTGTCGTTCCGTGTGATCTCAGGCTCTCCCGCTCCAGCGGCTTCACTTCGCGACTATCCACCCGTATCGCGTCCGGAGCGCGCTCGCGACCTTCGCGAAACGGGCGCGGTCCAGCGCCGCCGCCTCACGACGCATGCCGAGTGCATGCACGGCGTAAACCTTGCTCAGATCGAGCCATGAGGGCCGTCCGCGTGAATCCCAGGGACCGGGCCCCATCGCCAGGTAGTCCGGGTCGCCACTGCGCGCCGTGCCCGTCAACCGAACGGCGTAGAACCAGTGCCCCGGCGCCTGGGAAAGCACCAGCACCGGTCGGTCCTTGCCGCGGCCGTCGTTCTCGACGTACGGCACCCAGGTCCAGACGATCTCACCGGTGTCGGGCGCACCGTCCGCGTCCGGCGCATACTGCAGCACCAGATTGCGTGGCGGCGCCACCGCCCGCGTCGCATAGGGACCCGCGCTTCCCGGGGTCGCGTCTGCCGCGCGCGCGCGACCCGAACCGGTCTGTGCGAGGGGACGACGGAAGAGTCGCCCCAGCGCGCCAAGGAAGCCTCTGCGCACAGTCATCCGGAAACTCTACCGACCGCGGGCACGCAGAAGCGGGGCACCGCGATTGCTCGCGATGCCCCGCTTCGTCAGAAGGGATGTGCCCGTCGACTAGTCGACGAGTGCGTAGCCCTCTTCACCGTGAACGGCGGTGTCGACACCGGCGATCTCATCCTCGTTCTTGACGCGGAAGCCGATCGTCTTCTCGATTGCGAAGCCGATGATGAAGGCGACGACGAACGAGTAGATCATCACACCGAGCGCGGCAACGACCTGCAGGATCAGCTGCTCGGCCCCACCACCGAGGAACAGGCCGGTCTCGGTCGCGAAGAAGCCGAGGTAGACAGTTCCGACAACACCACCGACGAGGTGGATGCCCACGACGTCCAGCGAGTCGTCGTAGCCGAGCTTCCACTTCAGCTCGACCGCGAGTGCACAGATGACACCTGCAACGAGACCCAGCAGGAGCGCCCAGCCCGGCGTCAGGTTGGCGCAGGCCGGCGTGATCGCGACGAGACCGGTGACAGCACCGGATGCGGCGCCAACCGACGTGGCCTTACCGTCCTTGATCTTCTCGATGATGAGCCAACCGATGATGGCCGCTGCCGTCGCACCCAGGGTGTTGACGATGATCAAACCGACCGTCGAGTCCTCGGTCCCGAGAAGCGCGAAGGTGCCCTCGGCGCCGGCGTTGAAGCCGAACCAGCCGAACCACAGGATCGCCGCGCCGAGCATGACGAGCGGCACGTTGTGCGGCTTGTGGATGCCTTTCTGGAATCCGATGCGCTTGCCGAGCACGAGCGCCAGCGCGAGAGCCGCAGCGCCCGCGTTGATGTGTACCGCGGTACCACCGGCGTAGTCGATGACGCTCGCGTCGAAGCCGAAGGTCTCACCGAGACCCATGATCCAGCCGCCACCCCAGACCCAAGCAGAGACCGGGAAGTAGACGACCGTGGCCCAGATGCCCGCGAAGATCATCCACGCGCCGAACTTGGCACGGTCGGCGATGGCACCCGAGATGAGAGCCACCGTGATGATCGCGAACGTCGCGCCGAAGGTTGCGCCGACGAGCGTGTCGCTGCCCGCCGAGCCGAGACCGAAGTCTGAGAACGGGTTGCCTGCGAACTCCCACGTGCTGCCAACCGCGCTCATGTTGAATCCGTAGAGGATCCAGAGAACGCTGACGAGGCCGAGCGCGCCGAAGCTCATCATCATCATGCTGACGACGCTCTTGGCTTTGACGAGGCCACCGTAGAAGAACGCCACACCCGGCGTCATAAAGAGCACCAGCGCCGTCGCTGTGACGGACCAGGCGAGATTGCCGCTATCCATGAAGTACCTCATCCATGTGTTGTGTAACAGGGGGTCCGAGACGCTCGGGTACAGAATGCGCCGCGGTGGCCCCAGTCTGTCGATGGATGGTTACGGCAGCGGTGGGATCGATGTTTCGAGGAGGTTACGGAGGGGCCTCCCCGGTAAACATCGCGTTTCGCAGATCTTCCAGAAAACGGTGAATAGGCCAATAGGGCCCCGTATTTACGCCGCTGTGGAGGCGATGAGGCGCGAAACGGCCCTCAGATACTTCTTTCGGTACCCGCCCGCGAGCATCTCATCTGGAAAGACCGTGTCGAGAGCGGCGCCTGTGGCGCGGATCGGCACCTGTGCGTCGTACACGCGGTCGATGAACGCCACGAACCGCAGAGCGGCCGATTGGTCGGTGAACGGGGCGACATCACGGAGGCCGACGACGTTGACGTTTTCGATCAGGCGGATATAGCGCGAGGGGTGGACGCGAGCCAGATGAGCCACCAGCGCCTCGAAATCATCGTTAGAGACCACGCCGGTGCGCGAAGCATCCGCGATCGCCGACTCGTAGGCCGCTTCGGTGAGAACTTCGGCGTGCCCGTCCAGTTTGCGCTGGCGGTAGTCGACTCCGTCGATGCGGATCGTTTGGAAGCTCGCCGCCATCGCATGGATCTCGCGCAGGAAGTCCTGCGCCGCGAAGCGCCCCTCCCCCAGGGCGTTCGGCGGGGTGTTGCTGGTCGCGGCGAGTTTGGTGCCGGATGCCACGAGCTCACCGAGTAGCCGTGTCATGACCATGGTGTCGCCCGGATCGTCGAGTTCGAACTCGTCGATGCACAGCAGGTCCGCCCCGCGGAACAGCTCGACCGTGTTCTTGTACCCCATCGCACCGACGAGCGCCGTGTACTCGATGAACGAGCCGAAATACTTCCGGCGTGCGCGCATCCCGTGATAGATCGCGGCCAGAAGGTGAGTCTTGCCGACGCCGAAGCCGCCATCGAGGTAGACGCCGGGTTTCACCTCGGGGAGCTTCTTCGCACGAGAGAAGAATCCGCCGCGCTTCGGCGCCTCGGAAAGTCCCGCGAAGGCGATCAACGTTTCTTTGGCTTCTTGCTGGGAGGGGTAGTCCGGATCGACCCGGTAGGTGTCGAATGTCGCTTCATTGAACTGCGGCGGCGGAACGAGGTGCGAGACCATCTCAGCCCCGGAAAGCGCAGGTTCACGGTCGGAAAGATGGACGATGCCCGTGGCGGTCGAAGCAGACATCCGGTCCTTGGGGTGTGTGAGAAGAGGCGTCCGCGACGGCATCTGTCACATACGGAGACGTGTCATATACGGACGTTGAGAATGCGCGCCCCCGGGAGCCGATCTAGGGTTCTTGAGGACGGATTCAACCCTATCCCCGTCATAGCGGCCGCCCGCCCCCGAGAAGCGGTGGACGCACCGAGACACAGGAGACATCAGATGGCTAGCGAGACCGACGCGTCGAACCCGAAGTTCTTGGAGTACGCGAACCCCGGACGCCTGGTGACCGGCGACTGGCTCGAGCAGCACCTCGGTCAACCCGGACTCGTCGTGGTGGAGTCGGACGAAGACGTGCTTCTCTACGAGACCGGCCACATCCCGGGCGCGGTCAAGGTCGACTGGCACACCGAACTGAACGACCCGGTCGTGCGCGACTACCTCGATGGCGCGGGCTTCGCCGAGCTGCTCAGCCGGAAGGGCATCAGCCGTGACGACACGATCGTGATCTACGGCGACAAGAACAACTGGTGGGCCGCCTACGCGCTCTGGGTGTTCTCGTTGTTCGGTCACGAAGACGTGCGCCTGCTCGACGGCGGTCGTGATCGCTGGATCGCCGAGGGACGCCCGATCACGACGGATGCCCCGGCCATCACACTCACGGACTACCCGGTCGTCGAGCGCGACGACTCGACGCTGCGCGCCTACAAGGAGGACGTCCTCACTCACCTCGGCAACCCGCTCATCGACGTGCGATCGCCGGAGGAGTACTCGGGCGAGCGCACCTCGGCGCCCGCGTATCCCGAGGAGGGCGCGCTGCGGGCCGGCCACATCCCGTCGGCGCAGAGCGTGCCGTGGGCGAAGGCCGTCGCCGAGGACGGCACGTTCAAGACGCGCGCCGAACTCGACGATGTCTACCTCGCCGGTGCCGGGCTGACCCCCGGCGACTCGGTCGTCGCCTACTGCCGCATCGGCGAGCGTTCGAGCCACACCTGGTTCGTTCTCAAGCACCTGCTGGGATTCGAGGACGTACGCAACTACGACGGTTCGTGGACCGAGTGGGGCAGCGCGGTGCGCGTGCCGATCGTGACGGGCGCCGAGCCCGGAGAGGTTCCCGCGCGCTCCTGATCGGCTGTCTCCGACACACGCGTGGCAGACTTTCGGGATGGGCGATGACAACCTTCCCGACACCCTCGCCGAGATCCGCGAGGACTTTCTCGGACTTCCCGAATCCGAGCGACTGCAGTTGCTGCTGGAGTTCTCGAACGAGTTGCCCGCGGTGCCGGAGAAGTACGAGGGACATCCCGAGCTTGCCGAGCGCGTCGCGGAGTGCCAGTCGCCGGTCTACATCATTCTCGACGTCGACGACACCGGACGTGTCGCGATGCATGCGACAGCGCCACGCGAGGCCCCGACGACGCGCGGCTTCGCCAGCATCCTCGTGCAGGGCATCACAGGCCTCACGCCCGAAGAGATGCTGGCCATCCCCGACGACTTCCCGCAGAGCATCGGGCTCACGCGGGCGGTCTCGCCGCTGCGCATCGCCGGGATGACGGGCATGCTGATCCGCGCGAAACGCCAGGTACGCGCCCGACTCGCGGCATGAGCACGCCCGTGCTGGTGACCGAGCTGCTTCCCGGCACTCTCACGGAAGCGGATGTCTCGACCGCCGACGGGCGCGCGTGGTTGGAGAACATCTACGCGCCCGCCGCAGGCAACCGCGTACGTCTGAACATGATCACGAACCTCACGGGCTCTGCCGTGGGGTCGGACGGGACCAGCGAAACCCTCACGAGCCAAGTGGATCGCTCGATCCTCGGCATCATCCGGGCGGCGGCGGACGTCGTGGTGGTCGGCGCATCGACCGTCCGGGCCGAAGGGTACCTCGCACCTCGCTCGGCCGCGCTGGCGATCGTCACCGCGACAGGTCGCCTCGACGGACATCGCCTGGATGGCGAGGGCGGTCGCACGGGACGCATCCTGCTGGTGTGCCCGGAGGCGCGTGCATCTGCCGTCGCGGCAGAACGAGACGCCCAGAGAATTGATGCCGAGATCGTGCCCGTGTCCGGCGGCGACGACCTCGATCCGCGAGCCATTCTCGACGCCCTGAGCGCCCACGATCTCGATCGTGCGGTCTGCGAAGGCGGGCCCACACTCGCCTCACGATTCGTCGAGGCAGGCGTGATCGACGAGCTCTGCGTGACGGTGACGCCCGTCGTCGGGCCCGCACCGAGCCCGTTCATCCGTGTCAATGAAAGCCCCCAGACATCCGTCGCGGGGATGCTTGTGGACGAAGCCGGTTTCAGCTACCTGCGCCTGCGGCGGCCTTGAGGTCCAACGCCTCGACCCAATCGGTGATGGCACGTGACCACCGCTCTTGGTCGTAATTCCAGAGCTTGGTATGCCGGGCCGTGTTGAACACCTCGAGCGTGACGAGGTCGGGCCTGGCGAGGGCGAGCGCATGGGAGCCGCCCGAGGGAACGAACCCATCCTCGTCGCTGTGGAGGACGAGGATCGGATGCTTCAGCTCATCCGCTCTGCTGACGATGTCGAGCCGATCCAGCGGGATGCGCTCTCCCGGTCCCCGGACGGGTGCTCCCCAGTCGGACGAGAGCGCGCCGAGGGCGAACGAGATGACGGGCTTGGGAACGTGCAAGAGGCCGGCCTGGTAGCGCAAGACCTCTGACCAGTCGATAGCGGGCGACTCGAGGATGAGCCCCACGATCTTCTCGCGATGAGCGGAATTGAGATCGAGTTGGAGCGCGATCTGGCCCCCCATCGACCAGCCCATCAGGATGATCTCTCGTGCGCCCCGACGGATGGCGAACGAAACCGCCGCGTCGACGTCCCGCCATTCCGTCGCGCCGAGCGTGTAGGTGCCCTGCTTGCTGCGCGGCGCTTCGCCATCGTTGCGATAGGACACCGCGAGGGACGTGTAGCCGAGTTCGTGGAAAACGGGAACCGCGCGCAGCGCCTCGGACCGTGCAGAACCGCGTCCGTGGATCTGCACGACCCAGCGGCCCGTGTCTTCGGCGGCGGGGAAGAGCCAGGCAGGACAGGGCCCGATCGCGGTTCCGACGACCTCGTTCGTGAACGGGATCTGGAGTTGTTCGGGACGATCGAAGTACCAGCCGCTGAAGGCGGCGTCGGCGTCGAGTCGCGCTTCGCCGTCGATATGCGTGAGGAGTTTGCGGGTGACGGCTGTGTCCGTCTCCGCCAGCACGGTGCCGAGCTTGAGGTAGCTCTCGGTTCCGGAGGTGAAGAGGCCGTACCTGCCCGGCAACGACGTGTCGGGGTTGCGCGACAGGGTGATCGTCTGCGCAGCCGTGTCGAGCGCGAGGATGCGGGTGTCCGCCAGCCGTGCGGCGGGAGTCACCACTCGACGAGCCAGCCGAGCGGCGACGAAAGTCGAGGCGACGCCCAGCGTGACGAGAGATCCCGTCAGGATCGCGGACACGATCCGGAGGGCCACGGCTATGCGTCCGTTCGCGCGCGCGGCGCGCCTGGGGGTGATCATCGAGGCCCCACTCTAGTCTGTCGACGTGATCGCCGATCCCCCTGACTCCGGCGTCCCGCCGCTATCGCCACTCTTCGAACGCGCTGTGGCGGACGTGCGCGGAACGCTGTTCCGTGACGACCTGACGGTGCGCGAGATACCGGCGCCGCAGGGTCTCGCGCCCGAGGCGATCGCCTTATCCGGAGATGTGCGTCAGCAGGATCACGCCGCTGACTCCCCGTACGGCACGGGCAGGCTGATCCTGCTGCACGATCCTGCTGAACCCGCCGCGTGGGTCGGCCCACTCCGGATCGTGTGTTTCGCACAGGCCCCCCTCGAGACCGATATCGGCATAGACCCGATGTTGGCGGATGTGACGTGGTCGTGGCTGGTCGATGCACTCGACTCTCGCGACGCACGTTACGCTGCGGCATCCGGCACCGCCACGAAGATCCTGTCCAAGGGCTTCGGCGGGTTGGAAGACGAGGGCGACGGGGCTCAGATCGAGTTGCGCGCGTCGTGGTCACCCGAACCCGGGGACCTCACCGCACACATCGAGGCGTGGGCTGAGCTACTCTGCATGCTTGCGGGCCTACCTCCGGGCTCGGAGAACATCGAACTCCTCGCGGCACACAGATTCGCCGCGAACGACAGGGCGGCACGTGACTGAACCGGTGAGTGAAAGCACCCCCACACCCTCCGTTCATCGCGTGATCGATACTCCCGAGGATCTCGCCGACGCATCCGCGATGCTCGCGCAGGGCCATGGTCCCGTGGCCGTCGATGTCGAACGGGCATCGGGGTTCCGATACTCGCAGCGCGCCTACCTGATCCAGGTTTACCGGCGGGATGGCGGGCTGCACCTGATCGATCCGCCCGCCGTCGGCGATCTCTCACCTTTGCAGGACGCGATCGGTTCCGAGGAATGGGTGCTGCACGCCGCCAGCCAAGACCTCCCGTCTCTCCGCGAGGCAGAGCTGGTACCGCCTCGCATCTTCGACACCGAGCTGGCATCGCGTCTGCTCGGGCGTGAACGTGTCGGACTCGGCGCGGTCGTCGAGGATGTGCTCGGCATCACCCTCGCGAAGGCGCACTCGGCGGCCGACTGGTCGACACGGCCGCTCCCGGAGTCGTGGCTGGAGTACGCGGCCCTCGATGTGCTGCACCTGATCGATGTTCGCGACGCGCTCGTGGCGGAGCTCGCTGAGCAGGGCAAGACGCAGATCGCGGAAGAAGAGTTCCAGGCCGTCCTCGATCGTCCCGCGCGACCGCCCCGCGAAGACCCGTGGCGCCGCCTCAGCGGGCTGCACACCGTGCGCGGTCGGCGCTCGCTCGCCGTGGCCCGCGAACTCTGGCAGGCACGAGAAGAGTACGCGCAAGAGGTCGACACCTCCCCCGGACGCCTCCTTCCTGATCGCTCGATCGTGGCCGCCGTCATCGCCGATCCGCCCAGCAAACAGGCGCTGGCGGCGCTGAAGGAGTTCAACGGTCGCGCGAGCCGCAATCAGCTGGATCGTTGGTGGGCGGCCTTCGAACGGGGCCGGGCCGAGTCGGTCCTTCCTGTGGAGCGGGTGCCCGGCGAGGGGCCTCCTCCCCCGCGTGCGTGGGCCGATCGGAACCCCGACGCCGACGCTCGCCTGAAGGCCGCCCGTCCCGCGGTCGAGGCGATCGCGACCGACCTCGGGATGCCCGTCGAGAACCTGCTGACGCCCGATTTGCTGCGCCGTGTCGCCTGGACACCTCCGGAGCCCGCCGATGCCGAGAGCATCGGTTCGGCGCTCCGGGCGTTGGGAGCACGCGCGTGGCAAGTTGAAGAGACTGCACAGGCGATCGCCGAAGCCTTTGTTGCTGCGGCACAACCGCCCACGGAGCCTGCGGAAGACGCTTCGTAGATTCGGACCAACCGATTCGGGTCGCCTCGCGCACCTTCGTAGGCTGAAGAAAACCCCAAATCTGGAGGCAGTGTGGCCGTGAACTCGGACGTCTATTTCGTCGATGGTGTGCGTACCCCGTTCGGGCGCGCCGGCGAAAAGGGCATGTACTGGAATACCCGTGCCGACGACCTCATCGTGAAGGCGATGATCGGTTTGATGGAGCGCAACCCCGACGTACCGGGTGAGCGCATCGACGACGTGGCTATCGCCGCCACCACCCAGCAGGGCGACCAGGGCCTCACGCTCGGTCGTTCCGCAGCGATCCTTGCGGGTCTGCCGCAGTCCGTACCCGGGTTCGCGATCGACCGGATGTGTGCGGGTGCGATGACGAGCGTCACGACACTCGCCGGCGGCATCGGCATGGGCATGTACGACCTCGCGATAGCCGGTGGCGTCGAACACATGGGGCGTCACCCCCTCGGCATCGGAGCCGACCCGAATCCGCGATTCCTCACCGAGAAGCTCGTCTCGGCCGACGCCCTCAACATGGGTGTGACCGCCGAGCGCATCCACGACCGCTTCCCGCACCTCACCAAGGAGCGCGCGGACCGCTTCGGGATGCTGAGTCAGCACAAGGTACAGGCGGCATACGACGCCGGCGTCATTCAGCCCGACCTCGTTCCCGTCGCCATCAAGGACGCGGACGGAGCATGGGGACTCGCCAGCGAGGATGAGGGACGTCGTCCTCAGACCACGATGGAGGGCCTCGCCGCCCTCAAGACCCCCTTCCGTTCCCACGGCCGCGTCACGGCCGGGACGTCGTCACCCCTGACGGATGGCGCGACCGTGAGCCTGCTCGCAGGCGGCGCGGCCGCGAAGGAGCTCGGCCTCGAGCCCAAGATGAAGCTCGTATCGTTCGCTTTCGCGGGCGTGCAGCCCGAGATCATGGGCATCGGACCGGTTCCCTCGACCGAGAAGGCGCTCAAGAAGGCCGGACTGACGATCGACGACATCGGCTTGTTCGAGTTGAATGAGGCCTTCGCCATCCAGGTCCTGTCGCTCCTCGATCACTTCGGAGTTGCCGACGACGACCCGCGCGTGAACCCCTGGGGTGGCGCGATTGCGGTCGGGCACCCGCTCGCCGCATCCGGTGTCCGCCTCATGATCCAGCTCGCCGCGCAGTTCAAGACGCGTCCCGATGTCCGCTACGGCCTGACCGCCATGTGCGTGGGGCTCGGACAGGGTGGGTCCGTCATCTGGGAGAACCCCTTCTACGACGGCAAGAAGCGGAAGTGATCGGAATGACCAACTACGACTCGATCGATTTCTCCCCCCTCGAGGCGCTCAGCGCCGACGAGGTCGTCACGCGCTCCATCGTCCGCGACGTGCGCCTGGCCAGCGGCAAGGTGCTCGCCCTGATCACGCTCGACAACGGCCGCGATCACACCCGACCCAACACCCTGGGACCCGCTACTCTTGCCGCGCTCGACGAGACCCTCTCGGGTCTCGCGAAGCGTGCGGCAGACGGTGAGATCCAGGCCGTCGGCATCACCGGCAAGTCCTACATCCTGGCCGCCGGCGCAGACCTGTCCGAGGTCTCGAAGCTCCCGTCGCGTGAGATCGCCCTGCTGATCGCTCAGCGGGGGCACCAGACCCTCGGACGCCTGTCCGAGCTCGGGGTGCCGAGCTTCGCATTCGTCAACGGGCTCGCGCTCGGCGGCGGACTCGAGATCGCGCTCAACTCGACGTATCGGACCGTGGATGCCTCGGCCGCAGCGATCGCGCTGCCCGAGGTGTTCCTCGGCCTGATTCCCGGATGGGGTGGCGCGTACCTGCTCCCGAACCTGATCGGTATCGAGAACGCCCTCGAGGTCGTCATCTCCAACCCGCTCAAGCAGAACCGCATGCTCAAGCCGCAGCAGGCGTTCGATCTCGGGATCATGGATGCGATCTTCCCGGCATCCAGCTACCTCGAAAGCTCCCTCCGCTGGGCCGACGGCGTGCTGTCGGGCTCGGTCAAGGTCTCGCGCAAGAACGAGCCGGGCAAGATGGAGCGGCTCACGAAGTGGCCGATCGCCATCAAGATGGCGCGCAACATGCTCGAGAGCCGCATCGGCACCGTGCCCCGCTCGCCCTACGTCGCCCTCGACCTGCTCGACAAGGCGAAGTCCGGCACCAAGGCGGAGGGGTTCGCGCGCGAAGACGAGGCTCTGGCCGACCTGATCGCGGGCGACCAGTTCGCGGCGTCGATGTACGCGTTCGATCTCGTGCAGAAGCGCGCGAAGCGTCCCGTCGGGGCACCGGACAAGGCGCTCGCAAAGCCCGTCACCAAGGTCGGCATCATCGGTGCCGGTCTGATGGCGAGCCAGTTCGCTCTGCTCTTCGTCCGCAAGCTCCAGGTTCCGGTCCTGATCACCGACCTCGACCAGTCTCGCGTCGATAAGGGCGTGGCGCACATCCATGACGAGATCGGCAAGCTCGAGGCGAAGGGCCGGCTGGACGGCGACGCAGCGAACAAGCTGCGGAGCCTGGTGCGCGGCACGACCGACAAGTCCGAGTACGCCGACTGTGACTTCGTGATCGAGGCCGTCTTCGAAGAGGTCGGCGTCAAGCAGCAGGTGTTCGCCGAGATCGAGGCCGTCGTCGCCGACGACGCGATCCTCGCGACCAACACCTCGTCGCTGTCGGTCGCCGAGATCGGGTCGAAGCTGCAGCATCCGGAGCGGTTGGTCGGGTTCCACTTCTTCAACCCGGTCGCTGTCATGCCGCTCATCGAGATCGTCCGGATCGACGCGACGGCGGATGCTGCGCTCTCGACCGCTTTCGTCGTCGCGAAGGGCCTCGGCAAGAACGCGGTGCTCACCGCGGACGCGCCCGGCTTCGTCGTCAACCGGCTTCTCGCGAAGGTCATGGGCGAGGCCGCACGCGCCGTGTACGAGGGAACGCCCCTGCTCACGGTCGAGAAGGCCTTCGCGCCGCTCGGTCTGCCGATGTCGCCCTTCCAGCTGATCGACCTGGTCGGATGGAAGGTCGCTGCCCACGTACAGGACACGATGGCCGCGGCTTTCCCGGAGCGCTACTTCGCGTCCGAGAACTTCCATCAGCTCGCGGAGCTGCCCGAGGTCGTGGAGAAGGACAAGAACGGCAAGGTCACGGGATGGACGAAGGCCGCGCAGAAGGTGCTCGTGACGGCATCCTCTCCGGTCTCCGAGGACGAGATCCTGAACCGGGTGCAGACGGGCCTCGCGCAGGAGATGAAGATCATGCTCGATGAGGGCGTCGTGCCCGAGGTCGAAGACATCGACCTGTGTCTGATCCTGGGTGCCGCCTGGCCCTTCATCGACGGTGGAGCCTCGCCCTACCTGGATCGGGTCGGGGCCTCCGAGAACGCGTTCGGTGCGACATTCCACGAGCCGCCCATCCGCGGCATCGAATCGCAATGATCCTCGGTCGTTGAGCGAGCGCAGCGAGACGAAACGCGCCCCCTCAGCGCGTTTCGTCTCGTCGCTGCGCTCCTCGCTCAACGACCGTGGGTCGTGACCCCGTCAGGCGCCGCGTGTATCGTCGCGCTCGCGCAGGCGCACGTCGCTGAGCCACACAGGTTGGTCGTCAGGCTGCCGTGCCACGGGGATCCGCGTGCCGAGCACCTGGGAGACGACATCCTGAGCGATCTTCGGCGCGGTGAGCCCGGCATCGGCCAGGATCTGAGAGCGGGATGCATGGTCGATGAACTCATCCGGCAGGCCGAGCTCGTCGACGGCGGTGTCTACTCCGGCCTCGCGCAGCACCTGTCGGATCCGGGTGCCGATACCGCCGACGCGGATGCCGTCCTCGATCGTGATGACGAGGCGGTGCCGTGCGGCGAACTCTACGACGGACGGGGCCACGGGGACGACCCAGCGAGGATCGATCACGGTCGCACCGATGCCCTGAGCCGCCAAACGTGCCGCGACGTCCATCGCGATGTGGGCCATGGGACCGATACCCACGAGCAGAACGTCTTCGCTCCCGCCGCGCGCGAGGACGTCCGTCCCATCGGCCAGCCTCTCGAGCGCCGGGAGGTCCGCTCCGACCTCGCCCTTGGGAAAGCGCACGACCGTGGGGGCATCGTCGACCGCAACAGCCTCGTCGAGCGTCTCGCGCAACCGTGCGGCGTCGCGCGGGGCCGCGATGCGGATGTGCGGCACGAGCTGCAGCATCGCCAGATCCCAGATGCCATGATGACTCGGCCCATCGGGGCCCGTCACCCCGGCTCGGTCGAGGACGAAAGTCACTCCGGCCCGGTGCAGGCCGACATCCATCATCACCTGATCGAACGCGCGGTTCATGAACGTCGCGTAGATCGCGACGACCGGGTGCAGCCCGCCGTAGGCGAGCCCAGCGGCGGAGGCGACCGCGTGCTGCTCGGCGATGCCGACGTCGTAGACACGGTCGGGATACTTCTGGGCGAAGGGCAGCATACCGACCGGGCGGAGCATCGCCGCCGTCATCGCGATGACGTCTTCGCGCTCGTCGCCGATCTTTACCAGTTGGTCGGAGAAGACATCCGTCCACGCCGTCGGGGCTTCCCCACCGAGAGTCACACCCGTCAGCGGGTCGATGCGACCCACCGCGTGGAACTGGTCCGCCTCGTCGTTGCGAGCCGGCTCGAAGCCCTGCCCCTTCTCGGTGATCGCGTGAACGATGACGGGCGCGCCGTATTCCTTCGCGAGACGCAGAGTCTCGATGAGAGTATCGAGGTCGTGGCCGTCGACCGGGCCGAGGTATTTGATGTCGAGGTTCGAATACAGCGCCGCGTTGTTGGCGAACCGCGAGAGGAATCCGTGCGCGCCGCCGCGGAGGCCGCGATACATCGCGCGACCCGCGGGCCCGAGACGGGAGAAGAACGACCCGGACGAGCGGTACAGCGTCTGGTACGCCTCGTTGGTGCGAACGCGATTCAGGTATCGCGCCATGCCGCCGATCGTCGGTGCGTACGAGCGTCCGTTGTCGTTGACGATGATCACCAGATTGCGATCGTTGTCGTCCGAGATGTTGTTGAGCGCCTCCCACGTCATTCCGCCCGTCAGGGCACCGTCGCCGACGACGGCGACGACGTGACGATCGCGACGACCCGTGCGAGTCAGTGCCCGCGAGACGCCGTCTGCCCAGCTGAGCGAGCTCGAAGCGTGGGATGACTCGACGACATCGTGCTCACTCTCGGAGCGCTGCGGATAGCCGGCGAGGCCGCCGCGGGTGCGGAGCCCGTCGAAATCCTGGCGGCCCGTGAGCAGCTTGTGCACGTAGGACTGGTGACCCGTGTCGAAGATGATCGGGTCATTCGGCGAATCGAAGACGCGGTGCAGCGCAACGGTGAGCTCGACGACCCCGAGGTTCGGGCCGAGGTGACCGCCCGTCCGGGACACGTTCTCGATGAGGAACGTTCGAATCTCGGCCGAGAGTTCGGTGAGCTGTTCGACCGTGAGCGCGTCGAGATCACGCGGACTCGAAATCGTCTCCAACAGACCCATGCCACTCCCTTCGCGGGCGTGCACGGCCCTCTCGAAAGTCTAGCTCGGTGCCCGGCGAGCGGACGGGACGCGGCCCGCCGCTCGCCGGATGCGCCGGTCAGACCAGCGAACGCAGCACGTACTGAAGGATGCCGCCGTTGCGGTAGTAGTCAGCCTCAGCGGGCGTGTCGATGCGGACGACGGCCTCGAACTCGACGGTAGCTTTGCCCTCCGCCGAGAATTCGCTCGGAGTTGCCGTGACCGTGACCGTCTTGGGCGTGACGCCCTCGTTCAGCTTCTCAAGACCGGTGATCGAGACGATCTCGGTGCCATCGAGACCCAGCGACTCCCAGCTCTCGCCCGCGGGGAACTGCAGCGGCACGACGCCCATGCCGATCAGGTTCGAGCGGTGGATGCGCTCGAAGCTCTCGGTGATGACGGCCTTGACACCCAGCAGGCTCGTGCCCTTTGCCGCCCAGTCACGCGACGAGCCCGACCCGTACTCCTTGCCGCCGAAAATCACCAGGGGCGTGCCCTGAGCGGTGTAGTTCTCGCTGGCGTCGTAGATGAACGACTGCGGCCCGCCGGGCAGCGTGAAGTCACGGGTGTATCCACCCTCGACGACCGCACCGTCGTTGACCGCGCTGACGAGCGCGTTCTTGAGACGGATGTTCGCGAACGTGCCGCGGATCATGACTTCGTGGTTGCCACGACGCGAGCCGTACGAGTTGAAGTCCTTCTGGCGCACACCGTGCTGCTCGAGGTACTTCGCCGCCGGCGTTCCGATCTTGATGTTTCCGGCCGGGCTGATGTGGTCGGTGGTGACCGAGTCGCCGAGGGTCGCCATGACGCGAGCACCCTGGATGTCGCTGACCGGGGTCAGCTCCATCGTCATACCGTCGAAGTACGGCGCCTTGCGAACGTACGTCGAGTCCTCATCCCATTCGAAGACGGGACCGGTGGGCGTCGGCAGGTTCTTCCAGCGCTCGTCGCCTTCGAAGACGGTGGCGTACTGGGTGATGAACTGCTCGCGCGAGATCGACTTGTCGATGACGTCCTGCACCTCGTCCGGCGCGGGCCAGATGTCCTTCAGGAAGACGTCCTGGCCCGTCGAGTCCTTGCCGAGGGCATCGGTCTCGAAGTCGAAGTTCATCGAACCGGCGAGGGCGTACGCCACGACGAGCGGGGGCGACGCGAGGTAGTTCATCTTCACGTCGGGGCTGATGCGTCCCTCGAAGTTGCGGTTGCCGGAGAGTACGGCGGTGACAGCCAGATCGTGGTCGTTGATCGCGGCCGAGACCTCTTCGATGAGCGGACCCGAGTTACCGATACAGATCGTGCAGCCGTATCCGACCGTGTAGAAGCCGAGCGCCTCGAGAGACTTGTCGAGACCGGACTTCTCGTAGTAGTCGGTCACAACCTTCGACCCGGGGCCGAGCGTGGTCTTGACCCACGGCTTGCTCTTCAGCCCCTTCTCAACGGCCTTCTGCGCGAGGAGCCCCGCGGCGATCATGACCGACGGGTTCGAGGTGTTCGTGCACGACGTGATCGCCGCGAGCGTGACAGCACCGTTGTCGATCTCGTAGGGCGAGCCCTCGGCGGGCGTGACGCGAACGGGATTGGACGCGGCGTGCCGTCCCCCGCTGGAGATGTAGACAT
The DNA here is from genome assembly GCF_054165885.1 of Microbacterium sp. HM-570. Classification (NCBI taxonomy): domain Bacteria; kingdom Bacillati; phylum Actinomycetota; class Actinomycetes; order Micrococcales; family Microbacteriaceae; genus Microbacterium; species Microbacterium sp. HM-570. Next base: position 94,427 of record NZ_CM135111.1, on the reverse strand, counting down.
CGTGCGTCTCGACCTCTTCTTCGCCGGGCGCTCCGCCCGGGTCGGAGGCCGGGAACGACCCCTGCGACTCGAGGTCGACGATCGACTCGGATGTCGTCGCCGTCGCGTAGTTCAGGATGTCCTTCGCGAACTGTGCCTTCGACTCCGAGAGCAGGATGCGGTCCTGCGGGCGCTTGGGTCCGGCGATCGAGGGGACGACCGTCGACAGGTCGAGTTCCATGTACTCGCTGAACGCGGGCTCACGGGACGCGTCGTGCCAGAGCGTCTGCTCCTTTGCGTAGGCCTCGACCAGCGCGACCGCCTGCTCGTCGCGCCCGGTGAGACGCAGATACTCGATCGTGACGTCGTCGATCGGGAACATTGCCGCGGTGGAACCGAACTCCGGGCTCATGTTTCCGATGGTGGCGCGGTTGGCGAGGGGCACCGAGCCGACTCCGTCGCCGTAGAACTCGACGAACTTGCCGACGACACCGTGCCCCCGCAGCATGTCGGTGATCGTGAGGACGACGTCGGTGGCCGTCACGCCGGCCGGGATCTCGCCGGTGAGCTTGAAGCCGACGACTCGCGGGATCAGCATCGAGACGGGCTGGCCGAGCATTGCAGCCTCGGCCTCGATGCCGCCGACGCCCCAGCCGAGCACGCCCAGGCCGTTCACCATGGTGGTGTGCGAATCCGTACCGACACAGGTGTCGGGGTAGGCACGCAACACGCCATCGACCGTGCGGTCGTAGATGACCTTGGCGAGGTGCTCGATGTTGACCTGGTGGACGATTCCCGTTCCGGGAGGGACGACCTTGAAGTCATGGAAAGCGGTCTGGCCCCAACGGAGGAACTGGTATCGCTCACCGTTGCGCTCGTACTCGATCTCGACGTTCCGCTCGAGGGCATTCTCGGAGCCGAAGAGGTCGGCGATGACCGAGTGGTCGATGACCATCTCGGCGGGCGAGAGCGGGTTGATCTTGTCGGGATTTCCGCCGAGCGTCGTGACGGCCTCACGCATCGTGGCGAGGTCGACGATGCAGGGCACACCCGTGAAGTCCTGCATCACGACGCGCGCGGGCGTGAACTGGATCTCCGTGTCGGGCTCGGCCGCGGCGTCCCACGAGCCGAGCGCCTCGATCTGCGCACGCGTGACGTTCGCACCATCCTCGGTGCGGAGCAGATTCTCGAGCAGCACCTTCAGGCTGAACGGGAGCTTGTCGTAACCCTCGACGGCATCGAGCCGGAAGATCTCGTAGTCGGTTCCCCCGACCGTCAGAGTGCTCTGCGCTCCGAAGCTGTTGACCGATGCCACGATGCCGTCTCCTTCAGGTAGCTGACCACTCACCGGCCCCATCTTCCCGGGGCGTTCCGGGCGAGGCTAGCAAGGCGACCCTAACCAGTGTGCGCCGCTCTGCGGCACGGGGGAAGGGGGTCGGTTTATCTTGATGTCGAGATAAATCCTACCACCGAGCATCAGTCACTCAGGGATATCGGCGTCCGCTTTGTCGGACGGAGGATACAAAGCCCGTACGACCAGATAGGACACCGCCAGCAGTGGTGCGAACAGCGGAATGCCCATCACGAGCTTGAGCGTGCCGAGCGCCGCGACGTTGTCGGCGAGATACAGCGGGAACTGCACGAGCAGGCGCGCGGCAAAGAGCGCGGCCCACGCGATGGCGAGCCAGAAGAACGCACGGCGCTTCCGCCGATCGCGCCGCCACGCGGTGCCCTCCCCCATCAGGAAGCCCACCGCGAGGCCGATGAGCGACCATCCGACGAGAGCCGAGATCAGAAATGCCGCGCCGTAGAGCGCATTCGTGATGAAGCCCGGGATGAAGTTGTTGCTCGCCTCGCCGGTGAAGACGGCGAATGCTGCCGCAACGACGACGGCGAGCAGCCCGCTCACGGCCGACGTGACCGGCTGGCGGGCGATGAGCCGCGCGATCGTGAAAACCGCGGCGATGCCGACCGAGAGCCCGAGCGACCAGGCCAGGTTTCCCTCACCCGTCGAGGCATCCATCGTCAGCGTGTAGACGGCGATGAAGACGACACCGGGCACTACGGCCTCGGCCATGCCCCGCCATCCACCCATCGCATGCCACACGACGTGACCGGTGGAGCGCTCTGCGTTCGGATCGAGACCGGCGCGGCGCGCCGCACCCGCGAGGGCTGAACCCAGTGCCTCGGACGCCGATGGCGGTGTCAGCGCGGGATCCGACTCCCCGTCCCGAACGGGATCCCGTGGTGCCGACTGCTGGTCGGTCACGCCGAACCCGGGGTCGCGGGCATCTTCAGCGGGATGAACTCACGCGGGGGCATGGGTGTTCCGCCACGGACGACGACGATGGACCGGAAGAGGTCCTCGATCTGGGCCGCTGCCTCGATATCGGATGCGCCGACTCCGCCGATCACGCCGCGTAAGAACCACCGCGGCCCATCCACACCGACGAACCGCGCCAGGCGCTTGCCCGAAGTTCCCTCCGCGCCGGCGATGACGGGCACCTCGGCGAGTAGTTCGGGTCCGAGCGGACCCTCCCGCTCCTCCACGCGACCGCCCTGCTGGCGAACCTGCTCGCGGATCTGAGCGCGCGTCTCGTGCCACAGCCCTCCCGTGCGGGGCGCCGCAAACGGCTGCACCTGCAACGTGGAGCCGGCGTAGTCCAGCCCCACAGCGACGATGCGCTTGGACTGTTCCTCGATCTCGAGGCGCAGGTTGAGCCCCTCGCGCGGCAGCACCTTGATTCCACCCAGGTCGATATAGGGACGAACGGGATTCGCTTCGGATTCGTCGAAGGGTCCTCCGGTCGCTCGGTCGGCGGGTGCGGACTTGCCCGCCGGGTCTACGGTCGTGCCGTCGTCGCTCATGCGCCGACCTCCTGTGATTGAGGGGCCTGGTAGCCGGTGGAACCGAACCCGCCTTCGCCGCGCACACTCTCGGGGAGTGTCTCGACCGGGATGAAGTTCGCCCGACTCACGGGCATGACGATCAGTTGTGCGATGCGATCACCCACGGCGATGTCGTAGGGCTCAGAAGCATCCGTGTTCAACAGAGTCACCTTGATCTCGCCGCGGTACCCGGCATCGACCGTGCCCGGTGAATTGACGATTGTGATGCCGTGCTTGGTGGCCAGCCCGCTGCGCGGCACCACGAAAGCGACGTAACCGTCGGGCAGCGCGATCGAGACGCCCGTTCCCACCAGGGCACGCTGGCCAGGGGCCAACCGCAGCGACTCAGCAGAGACCAGATCGGCGCCAGCGTCACCGGGGTGAGCGTAGTTCGGAGGTTCTGGAGCGATAATGAGAACGTCCACGTAATCGGTCACTCATCGAGGGTAATGCAGAAGCAACGTACGGAGTATCGCGAGCGGCTCACGCCCTCGCTCTGGATTTTGGTGTCCGCCGCGGTCGTCGGTCCGATGGCCGCGCTCGTGCTCGCACCGCTCGACTCGACTCTTGCGCTCGTCGTCGGCGCCATCGTGGGGGCACTGATCATTGCCGCTCTCGTCGTCCTGTCGCCCGTCATCGACATTCGCGAGGGGATGCTTCGCGCCGGACGGGCGCGCATCGGCGTCGAATGGCTCGGGTCGCCGGCGCCGTTCTCGGGCGACGAGGCGCGCAACGCTCGCGGGCCGGGGCTCGACCGCGATTCGTGGCTCGTGATCCGGGGCGGGATCGACGGACTGGTGGTCGTCCCTCTCGAAGATCCAGACGACCCTGTTGTCTCGTGGGTCATCTCGACCCGCACCCCCGACCGCCTCACGGCGGCGATCAACCGGGCGCGTGCTTACGAGCAGTCGCGGCAGATGAGTCCGACCGAGTCTTCGTGATCGACCTGTGAACGGTGCTTCACCAGGAAGCAGCTCACGCACGTGAACTCGTCCTCCTGGGGAGGCAGCACGACGACATCCAACTCGAGGTCGGAGAGGTCGGCGCCGGGCAATTCGAAGCCCGAGGGGTTGTCTGCGTCCTCGACGTCGACGGCACCGGAAAGCTTGTCGGGAACGCGCTCCTTCAGGGCCTCGATCGACTCGCTGTCGTCGTCGGTCTTGCGGGGAGCGTCGTAGTCCGTAGCCATGGGGTTTAGGTCACTTCTTTCATTGCGTGCAGTGGAGCGGTGCCGAACAGGCGGCGCTAGTTTGCATGACCGCAGGGCATTTAGCAAATGCTGCGTTCCGACATCCGCTCGGAGGCAAACGGGCGGCGCGCGCTGGATATTCCCGTGACCACCCCTCACGCGTGTAACGATGGCGGAACCGGAAACGCGGAAGAAGGCGTGTCGCATGAAAGAGCTCAAGGTCATCCGCACCGAGGATGAGCGACTGATCGTAGCGACGGACTCGGGCGAAACATTCGCCCTGGTGATCGATGATGTCCTACGCGCTGAGGTTCGTCGCGCCCATTCGGCGCCGGAATCGGGCGCTGCACGACCCAGCCCGCGCGAGATTCAGGCGCAGATTCGTTCGGGTTTGTCGGCGCAAGAGGTCGCGCAGGTCCTGGGCGCTCGACTCGAAGATGTCATTCGTTACGAAGGCCCCGTCCTCGCGGAACGCGAGCACATCGTCGGTCTCGCTCTTGCCGTGCCCGTTCTGCTCGGCGCGGTCGATGACGCCGACGCACAGCCCACGTTCGGCGCCGCGATGCGGGCGAAGCTCGCCGACGTCGCGGCCGCGCGTGAGCGCTGGTCGAGTTGGAAAGATCCCTCCGGATGGATCGTCAAGCTGCAGTTCCAGGTCGGGGACATCGAGCACGACGCCCGCTGGAGCTTCGACCCGCGGCGGAGCGCGCTTTCGCCGCTCAATGCCGACGCGCAACAGCTCTCGCGCCAGGGATCACTGCCCGAGGGGCTGATCCCTCGGCTGCGCGCGCTCGACTCCGCGCCCTCGATCAAGGACAACACGCGCTTCGACAGTGGAGCATTCGGTCCGCGCCGCGATCTCGATCCGTCCACTGCCCCCACGGCCTCAGAAGCCGCCGTCAATCGCGCTACGGAAACTTCGAGCACGAGTGCCGAGACCGCTGACCTGCTCGAGGCGCTCCGCCGTCGGCGCGGGCAACGCGAGAGCGCCCCGGGGATGAGCGAAGAGAACGTGGCGCCCGCTGCTCCCGTCGCCCTCTTCGACGCACTCGAGCCCGGTTACGACGAGGAAGCGCCCACCGCCGAACCGCGCGAAGACACCGTCGTCGCCGACGCGCAGGGTCGCCGACGAGGCCGCAACGCGATGCCGTCGTGGGACGAGATCGTTTTCGGCGCACGCGGCGACGGAGATCAGTAGCCGCGACGGGCCAGCGAAAACCTTCGACAGGCCAGCCAGACCGCGCCACGGGTCCGTCAGTTCGGGGCGTACGCACCGAGCCGGATAAGCGGGACGATGCGTTCCGCTGACGTCAGCGAACCGTGCTGCCCGATCATTCGCTGTGACGCCTTGTCCGTGAGTCGGTCGTCGTAGTACGCCACCCGTCCGCGCGCCGCGATGAGCACGTCGCCGATCCGATCGCGCACCTCGGCGTCGACACGACCGAAGAGGCCGGTGGTGATGGTCTCATCCCGGGCCAGCACCCACGCACGCCCGGATTCTGAGGCGCGCCATCGTTCGAGCACCGATTCGGCCTGGCCGGGTTCGGCGTACACATGCAGCATCCGCGGCTCTCCCGCAATGGCGGCGACGCCGTCGACCAGGTCGTCGCCCTCTCGCAGCAAGACATGGCCGGTGCGGGGCACATCGACCATGCCGTGGTCGGCCGTGACCAGCACGCCGACGTCGGCGGGCAGGGCGGATGCGAGCGAGCGGACCGCGCCATCGGCCTCCTCAAGCGCCGCGAGCCACTCGTCGGACTCCCACCCGTACCGGTGTCCCGCAGAATCGAGCTCGGGTGCGTAGGCGTATACGAGGCGCCCCTGGGCGGCCGTGGCGTGTTCGAGGGCGATCGCGAGTCTGTCCGCGAACGATGCGGCCGAGTCGAATGTCGAGCCGCGGAAAGCCGCTCGCGTAAATCCCGAGTGACGGTACTCCTCGCGGCTGACGACGAAGCCCTCGACACCGACGGATGCCGCGGTCTCGAACAGCGTCGGACGCCGCTGCCACACGGCCGGGTCGAGCCCGTCGGACTCCCAGCCCGTCAGTTGGTTGGCGAGCACACCCGTCTCGGGCACGCGGACGCGGTACCCGACGATTCCGTGCGAACCCGGATCGGTGCCGGTCATGAGGCTGGTCAGCGCGGCTGCGGTGGTCGTGGGGAAAACGGAGCGCGCGACATCCTTCTTGCGCATCACCGATGTCAAAAATCGCGCGTGTCCCGCGCGCGCCGCCAGGTTCGCTGCTCCGAGACCATCGATCACGACGAGGATCGCGCTGCGTGCGGACGGCAGCGTCGCAGTCCCGGACGAGGACGTGAGCGAGGCGACGGCATCCGGCACCAGAGCGGTGAGGCTCCGGGCGTGAGCGGGCTCCGCCGGTAGCATGAGAGACATCGGGGCCAGTCTCGCACACGTGCCATCGGCCCTCGTTCTCGCCCGAAGGACCCCATGCCCGCACCTGTTTCCGAGCCCCCTGCCGAGCGCATCGAAGATGTCGACGTCTCCAGCGAGATGCAGGGGTCTTTCCTCGAGTACGCCTATTCGGTGATCTACTCGCGGGCGCTGCCCGACGCGCGCGACGGGATGAAGCCTGTCCAGCGCCGCATCGTGTACCAGATGTCTGAGATGGGCCTGCGGCCGGACCGCGGCCATGTGAAGAGCGCCCGCGTCGTCGGCGAGGTGATGGGAAAGCTCCACCCTCACGGCGACGCGCCGATCTACGACGCCCTCGTGCGTCTCGCCCAACCGTTCTCGCAGCGGGTGCCCATGGTCGACGGGCACGGAAACTTCGGCTCGCTCGATGACGGGCCCGCGGCGTCCCGGTATACCGAAGCCCGCCTCGCACCCGCGGCGCTCGCGATGGCCGAAGGACTCGACGAAGACGTCGTCGACTTCATCCCGAACTACGACAACCAGTTCCAGCAGCCCGAGGTGCTGCCCGCGGCATACCCGAACCTGCTGGTCAACGGCGCGAGCGGTATCGCGGTCGGCATGGCGACGAACATGGCACCCCACAACCTCATCGAGGTCGTCGGCGCCGCCATCCACCTGCTCGAGAACCCCGATGCGACCCTCGAAGACCTGATGGCGTACGTGCCCGGGCCGGACCTGCCATCCGGCGGGGTCATCGTCGGGCTCGAGGGCATTCGTGACGCGTACGAAACCGGCCGCGGATCTTTCAAGACCCGCGCCCGCAGCTCCATCGAGAGCCTGGGCCCCCGCAAGACGGGCATCGTCGTCACCGAGTTGCCGTACCTGGTCGGCCCCGAGCGCGTGATCGAGAAGATCAAGGATGCCGTCCAGTCCAAGAAGCTCCAGGGCATCAGCGACGTCAACGACCTGACCGACCGCACGCACGGCACACGCCTCGTGATCGGCATCAAGACCGGATTCGACCCCCAGGCCGTGCTCGAACAGCTGTACCGCCTGACGCCGCTCGAAGACTCCTTCAGCATCAACAACGTCGCCCTTGTCGAGGGCCAACCGCGCACGCTCGGCCTGCGCGAACTCTTGCGTGTGTACGTCGACCACCGCCTCTCGGTCGTCACCCGCCGCAGCCGGTACCGACTCGATCGTCGCCGTGAGCGGCTTCACCTCGTCGAGGGGCTGTTGATCGCGATCCTCGACATCGACGAGGTCATCCAGGTCATCCGCGCATCCGATGATGGCGAGCAGGCGCGCACCCGACTGATGGAGGTGTTCGATCTCAGTCAGCTGCAGGCCGAGTACATCCTCGAACTGCGCCTGCGCCGCTTGACGAAGTTTTCGCGCATCGAACTCGAGGCCGAGCGCGACCAGCTGCTCGCCGAGATCGCGCAGCTGGAAGAGCTGCTCGGCAGCGACGCGCTGCTGCGCAAGCAGGTCGCCACCGAACTCGACGCGGTCGCTGACAAGCTCGGTACTCCGCGACGGACGCTGCTGACGAACGCTGCGCCCGCGGTCGCGCGTCCGTCGCGCAATGCACCGATCCTCGAGATCGTGGATGCGCCGACGATCGTCGTCGTGTCGACGACCGGCCGCGCCGTGCGCGTCGATCTGTCGGAGGGCACCGAGATCGTCTCGCCGACCCGACGCAGCAAGCACGACGCGCTGCTGACCGAGGTGCGCACGACCGTACGGGGCGAACTCGGGGCGATCACGAACCGCGGGCGTCTGCTGCGATTCAGCCCAGTCGACCTGCCGTCGGTGCCGCCAGCCTCCGTCCAGCTCGCCGCGGGGGTCGCCCTGCGCGACTACCTCGGTCTCACCGACAAGGCCGAACGGGTCGTGATGCTCACGCGCCTCGACACGGACACACCCCTCGCAATCGGCACCCGCCAGGGCGTCGTGAAGCGCATCGTCCCGTCCACCCTGCCGCCGAAGCCCGAGCTCGAGATCATCGCGCTCAAGCCGGGCGATGGCGTTGTCGGTGTTGCATCGGCGCCCGACGAATCCGAGCTCGTCTTCGTGTCGGACGATGCGCGCCTGCTCCGTTTCGCGGCGTCGTCGGTACGTCCGCAGGGCGCCTCGGCGGGTGGCATGGCAGGCATGAATATCGGATCGGCCAACGCGATCTTCTTCGGCGCTATCGGAGAGGCGGCGGCAGTTGTCGTCACCGTCTCGGGCACGGCGGAGGCACTTCCCGGGACAGACGCGGGTCGTGCCAAAGTGTCCGAGTTTGCGGAGTTCCCCGCGAAGGGTCGCGCGACCGGCGGTGTCCGTGCACACGCCTTCTTGAAGGGCGAGGACGAGCTGACGCTCGCGTGGGTGGGTGCCGCTCCCCCGCGCGCCGTCGGGACGGATGGCTCGGCGCGCACGCTCCCGGAGACCGGGGCAAAGCGGGACGCCTCGGGGCAGCCGCTCGACGCCGCTATCGGCTCCGTGGGCCGCGCCCTCTAGCCCCGCGCGCTACGTCTCCCAGACGGACCCGCTCCCCTGGCAGTAGATGTCGTTGTGGACCGTGACAAGCGACAACAAGTGCCAGGGGAACCGTCCTCGAAACGGGCCTGAGGTACGACGGCTCGCACGCGGGAGCTAGGCGTCGATGCGGTCGCGCTCGAGATGCGCGGACGAGTCGATGATGAACTCACGCCGCGGGGCGACCTCGTTGCCCATCAGCAGCTCGAAGGTGCGACCCGCAGCCTCGGCGGCCTCGGCATCCTCGATCCGGACGCGCCGGAGCAGCCGTCCCCCGCGGTCCATCGTCGTGGTCGCGAGCTGGTCGGCGTCCATCTCGCCCAGCCCCTTGTAGCGCTGGATGGGCTCCTGCCACGTACGACCGGCCTTCGAGAGCTTGGCGAGCAGCGTATTCAGCTCTGTCTCGCTGTAGGTGTAGATCATCTCGTTCGGCTTGGTCCCGGGATGCTTCACGATCACGCGGTGCAGGGGCGGGACAGCCGCGAACACGCGCCCGTCCTCGATGAGGGGCCGCATGTACCGGAAAAACAGCGTGAGCAGCAGCGTCCGGATATGCGCGCCGTCGACATCGGCGTCGCTCATCAGGATGACCTTGCCGTAGCGCGCCTGCGACAGATCGAACGAGCGCCCCGACCCGGCCCCGATCACCTGGATGATCGAGGCGCACTCCGCGTTGCTCAGCATGTCGCTGATCGACGCCTTTTGCACGTTGAGGATCTTGCCGCGAATGGGCAGCAGCGCCTGGAACTCGCTGTTGCGTGCGAGCTTGGCGGTGCCGAGCGCCGAGTCGCCCTCGACGATGAAGAGCTCCGATTGGGCGACATCGTTCGAGCGGCAGTCCACGAGCTTGGCCGGCAGCGACGACGACTCGAGGGCGTTCTTACGCCGCTGCGTCTCTTTGTGAGCGCGGGCGGACAGGCGCGCCTTCATCTCGGACACGACCTTGTCGAGCAGCATCGAGGTCTGCGCCTTGTCGTCGCGCTTCGTCGACGAGAACAGCGCACCCAGTTCCTTGCGGACGACCTGCGCGACGATCTGACGGACGGCCGGCGTGCCGAGGATCTCCTTCGTCTGGCCCTCGAACTGCGGTTCGGGCAGGCTCACCGTCAGCACGGCGGTCATGCCCGCGAGAGCATCGTCCTTGTCGAGCTTGTCGTTGCCGACCTTCAGACGCCGGGCGTTCGCCTCGACCTGTTGACGCATGACCTTCAGGATCTCCTGCTCGAAGCCCTGCTGATGCGTACCGCCCTTGGGCGTCGAGATGATGTTGACGAACGAGCGGGTCACGGTCTCGTAGCCCGTCCCCCAGCGCAGAGCGATGTCGACGAAGCAGGTGCGCTCGATCTCGGTCGCGACCATGGCGCCGGTCGCCTGAAGTACGGGCACCGTCTCGGTGAAGGTCCCGGTGCCGGTCAGTCGCCAGGTGTCCGTGATCGGAGCATCCGGGGCGAGGAACTCGACGAACTCGGAGATTCCGCCGTCGAAGCGGTACGAGACATCCGTCGGCTCGACACCGGCACGCTCGTCGCGCACCGCGATCTCGAGACCCGGAACCAGGAATGCGGTCTGACGGGCCCGCGTCGCGAGTTCGTCGACCTGGAATGCCGCGTCGGGCGTGAAGATCTGCTTGTCGGCCCAGTAGCGGACGCGGGTGCCGGTGACGCCGCGGGGAGCCTTGCCGACGACGCGCAATTCGCTGCGCTCGTCGAACGGTGTGAACGGCGCAGACGGGCTGGGCTCGCCCTTGTCTGCGAACAGACCGGGCTCACCCCGGTGGAAGGACATCGCCCAGGTCTTGCCGCCACGATCGACCTCGACATCCAGACGCTCCGACAGCGCGTTGACGACGGATGCGCCGACACCGTGCAGACCACCGGATGCCGCATACGAGCCGCCACCGAACTTGCCGCCGGCGTGCAGCTTGGTGAAGACGACCTCAACACCCGACAGACCGGTGCGGGGCTCGACATCGACAGGGATGCCGCGTCCCTTGTCTCGCACCTCGACGCTGCCGTCACCGTGCAACACGACATCGATCTTCGATCCATTGCCGCCGAGGGTCTCATCGACCGCGTTGTCGATGATCTCCCACAGGCAGTGCATGAGCCCGGGCGACCCGTTCGAGCCGATGTACATGCCGGGCCGTTTGCGCACGGCTTCGAGCCCTTCGAGGACTTGAAGATGATGCGCAGAATACTCGGACGTCACAATCTGACAGCGTACAAGCGGCCACACCGCCTTCGCCGCCGACACACGGCACCGATCCCGGGCCCGTGGGCCACCGTACGCGGTCAGCGAAATGTCATCGAATCGGGCCCTCACCGTAACAAACCCATGGTTGTATGAAGACCTTGCACGACGCACTTTGCAAGACATTGGCGATCACGAGGAGGCACTGCGATGAACACGCTCATGACACCCACCGAAGAAGCCACGATCGCCTACCGCCTGACGGCCGCGGACCGCTGCGACTCCTGCGGAGCGCAGGCGTACATCGCCGCCGAGGTCAACGGTAGTGAGCTTCTGTTCTGCGCCCACCACGGTCGCAAGTACGAAGACAAGCTCCGCAGCATCGCGACCTCATGGCACGACGAGACGGCTCGTCTGGTCGAGGCCTAAACAAACTTTCTGACGCTCAGGCCGATAGGCCGAGCGCCCGACGGACGATCACGTTCGCTTTGGCGGCGTGGTCGTCCGCTGTCGTTAACCGCTCGTCCGGAGTCTCGTTCGCGAACGACAGGCCCGCGTGGGCGGCCGCGATCGTGAGCAGGTGGTCGGCGAAGGCCGGATTCCGTGCGAGGACAGGACCGCGGATGCCTGTCCCGTAGGCGGTGCCCCGCACGGCGCCCTCGGCCCGCGCGGCACCGCTCTGGACCGCTGCGACGTTACCGGTTCCCGAGGCGACCGTACCGAGGAACCGCTCCCCCCCGCCCAGCACGTAGTCACGCAGGTGGTACTCGTAACCGGTGAGCGCGCCCCATTCGCTGTCGACCGAGATCCGGCCCACGTGCCGCTCGGACGCGACGCTCCGTCCGGCGAAGATACCGATGCCCGACAGCGGGTCCGCTCCGTCGAGCTCGAGCGAGTGCGACAGCATCTCCCAGCCCAGTCCGACTGCCAGCAGGACGGTTCCGGAGTCGACCCACGCGATCAGCTCGCCCGCTATCTCGCGCAGCCCAGCCAGAACTTCGGGGGCGTCAGCGTCGAAGCCCGCCCCGATAGTGACCGCGTCGGGACGCAGACCCGCGGCATCCTGGGCGCTCGCGATCGTCGCGACCTGTGCCTCGATTCCCCGCCATCCAGCACGCACCCGAAGGACGTCGGCGTTCTCGGCATCGCCGTGGATGTTGAGTCGCTCGGGAAAGAGGGATGCGATCGAGAGGACGGCACTCATCGGATTCCCGCCTTCTTGACCTCTTCGGAGGTCAGTCCGTAGTGGCCGCGGATCTTGCGCATGCTGCGCGAGGTGAAGACCACGGTCTTGACCCCGGTCGTCGGAGCGGGCAATGCCAGGAAGGCCTCGAACCCGCGGATGAGATCGACATCGACCGCGTCGAAAGGCACGCCGTCGTAGGCCAGTCGGTTCGCCATGGCATCCGCCTTCGGACCGGCGACGATATCGACGCGGCCGAGCGCGTGCGTTCGCACGGTCCACAACCACGAGGTGTCTTCTTCCTCGTCGCCGATTCCGACGAAAACGCGTTCGAGTCCTGGCCGCAACGCGTCGATGTTGAGCTGGAAGCTCGCGGTGTTCTGGACCAGGACGCACTCGATCTGCTGGCCGGCAATCTCAACCGTCTCGCCGCGCCCGAAGACGGGGTCGAGTGTCGAGAGCGTGGAAGCAGCGAGGGAAGCATTGAACGCGTCGCCGACCACGGCTCGCGCCGTCTCGAACGCGGCCGCAGCATCGACGGCGAAGTGCACCCCCCGCGCCGGAAGAGTGACGTCTTCGCGGGATCCGCCGATATCGATCTCGGCGTCACGGCCCGATACGGACTCGACGCGTGTGCCGAGTCCCTCGCCGAGACGCTCTGTCGTCGTGCGCACCGAGCCAAGTCCCTGCGGATGCGCCGCCATCACTTCCGCAGAGACACCGAAGCGCCGGATGGTTACGCCCGGCGCTTCCTCGGAGAGCGACGCTGCCACGGTCGAGAGCGATGCGTCGTCCGCGTTCAAAACGACGGCCGATCGGGCCCGCAGCGCGATGGCCGTGAGCAGACGGGTGACCCGGTCGGATGACTCGAAACGAGCGATGTCGTCGAGGTTGATGTTGGTCAGGGTGACCACGCGGGCCTCGAAGCTCGACGACATGAGCGCGCCGAACGCCTCGTCCATCTCGAGCACGGCGATCTCGGCGTCCACACGACCCCGCCAGTCACCCTGATCGAGCACCGCCGAAGTGATGCCCTGCGGCAGGTTCGCGGTCGACGAGTTCGTGAAGACCCGCATCCCGTGCGCGCGCAGAAGAGCAGCGACCATCTTCGTGGTGGTCGACTTGCCTGCTGTCCCGCTCACGACGACGAGCCCCTCGGAGAACGACGCCAGCACGCGCGGCAGAAGGGCCGGAGCGATCCTGTTCGTCACGAGCCCGGGGGCACCGCTGCCCTTGCCCCCGCGAACGCGCAGCAACCACTGCACGGCCCGCCCTGCGGCGATGCCGATCGCGCTGCGCACGGCCTACTCCAGGTAGTCCCGCAGCGACTGCGACCGCGACGGGTGCCGCAGCTTCGCCATCGTCTTGGACTCGATCTGACGGATCCGCTCACGCGTCACGCCGAACGTGTCACCGATCTGGTCGAGCGTCTTCGGCATGCCATCGCCCAGGCCGAAGCGCATGCGGATCACGCCCGCTTCGCGCTCACTGAGCGAGTCCAGGAGCGACTCGAGCTGACGCTGCAGCATCGTGAAGCCCACGGCATCCGCCGGCACGACAGCCTCGGTGTCCTCGATGAGGTCACCGAATTCGCTATCGCCGTCCTCACCGAGGGGCGTGTGCAGCGAGATCGGTTCGCGACCGTACTTCTGAACCTCGATGACCTTCTCGGGGGTCATGTCGAGTTCGCGGCTGAGCTCTTCGGGTGTGGGTTCGCGGCCCAGGTCCTGCAGCATCTGGCGCTGCACGCGAGCGAGCTTGTTGATGACCTCGAGCATGTGCACCGGGATGCGGATCGTACGCGCTTGGTCGGCCATGGCACGCGTGATCGCCTGACGGATCCACCAGGTTGCGTACGTCGAGAACTTGAAGCCCTTGGTGTAGTCGAACTTCTCGACCGCGCGGATGAGACCGAGGTTGCCCTCCTGGATCAGGTCCAGGAACTGCATGCCACGGCCGGTGTAGCGCTTGGCGAGCGAGACGACGAGGCGCAGATTCGCTCCGAGCAGGTGCGACTTGGCGCGCTGGCCGTCCTTCGCCACCCAGGTCAGGTCGCGACCGAGCTGCGAACGCTTTTCGGTGTCGCTCAGCGCCGAGAGCTTCTCTTCGGCGAACAGACCGGCCTCGATACGCATCGCGAGCTCGACCTCTTCGGCCGCGTTCAGCAGCGGAACCTTACCGATCTGCTTCAGGTAGTCCTTGACGGGGTCTGCCGTGGCACCGGTGATCTGAGCCGAGTAGACCGGGACATCGTCCTCATCGCTCGATGAGATGACGATCGCGCCGGTGGGCAGGGGCTCGGTGAAGACCGGCTTCTTCTTGTTGCCGTCTTCGTCTTCGTCGTCGTCGGAAGAATCGTCGGAAGAATCGGATGCATCGACCTTGGCGGCCGGCGTCGCGACTGCCTCGTCGTCGTCGGTGACATCCGCCTCTGCGTCGATCTCTTCGTCGGGCTCGATTTCTTCGTCGACGGCGTCTTCGTCGACGGCCTTCGATGCCTTCGCCTTGCTCTTCGCCGGGGCGGCCTTACCGGCGGCCGGCTTTGCTGCAGCCTTCGCCGGAGCCTTGGCGGCAGCCGCCTTGGCTGCGGGAGCCTTGCGGGGACGCGGAGCAGCCTTGACCGCCGTGGTCTCCGTCTCATCGACGAGGTCCTTCGTGGAGGTGCGAGAAGGGGTCACAATTCGCCTTTCACCGACGCATCACGTCTGAGACATCTGATGCACTCGGTCGTTTGCGGGCACGAGTAAGACCCTTGTCAAGTCCTGAGCGAATCGCTCAAGGTTGACAACGGGTCCGATTGTCCATTATGGCACATCGCACGCGAGGTGCGAGCCACCCTATGGCACTCTCATATCAACGCGGGAGCGCGCCCATGAATTCCCGGCCACACCGAACCGGTCCCGCGCATTGCGAGTCGAGAGATCAGGACAGTCCGGTGTGTTTATCGTCGTCGCCCGCCGGACGCGAAGCGAGGTACCGCTCGAGCTCGGCTGCGAGCTCGTCCGCGCTCGGCAGATCGAATTCCCCGAGCGACGACGAACGCAGCGGAGAGCCCGCCATGTACTGGTCATAGCGAGACTCGAGGTTCTCGAGCATCGTCGCCAGCTCGTCGTTCGCGGCGATCTGCTCGTCGACCTTGGCGAGAAAACCCAGGTTCTCCTCACGCAGATCTTCCGTCGGCAATGCGATGCCGCTTCCGAGCGTGATGCTCTCGAGCGCCGCGATGGCGGCCGCGGGAAACTCCGCATCGGCCAAGTAGTGCGGCACGAGCATGACGAAGCTCGACGTATTCACGCCCTGCTCGACGAAACGCATCTCGAGCAGGTGCCCCACGGTTGCCGGAACCTGCGTGTGCGGCTGCCAGACAGAATGAGCCGAGATCAGGTCAGCCCTGTTGCCGCTGACCGTCGTGCCGATCGGGCGCGTATGCGGCACGGGCATGGCGATCGCGTGGACCCAGGTGACGGACTCGACGCCGAGAGACGTGACGAGTTCGACAACGCCGTGGGTGAACGCATCCCACGCGAAGTCCGGCTCGTAGCCGGTCAACGTCAAGAAGGGCTGGCCGATGAGGTCGTGGGCAAGCGCCAGTTCGAGGCGCGGCGGCACGTAGTCCGTGAGGTGGTCCTGGTCGAAGGAGATCACGGGGCGACGTGCACGGTAGTCCAGCAGAGCGTCGTTCGAGAACGTCGCGACGGGCACGTTGTCGACACCGTCGCGCAGCACGTCGATCGACTGAGCGACGGCGCTCCCGGCGTCCGTGAAGCCGGTCATCGCTATGACCAGCGGCAGGCCGCGGGGCACCTCGGGCGCGTCAGGGGACGTCGCGTAGAGAGGACCGAACGGGGGCATGCCTCCACTCTACGAGCCACCGAAGGGTCGGGCCGCGCTGAGCGGTCGCGCTCACAGCGAACACCGCGACGCCCCGCGCGAGTCACCGGCGCCGCTCCAGACGCCGACCTAGGATGGTCCATATGCCGACGCCGCAGATCTCGTATTTCCCTGCCTCAGCGACAGACATCGACGCGGACGTCTCGCTCCTCTTGCTTCCACCGCTCGTGGACGATGGCCCCGATCTCTCCCCCTGGCCAGGCCTTGCCGATGCGCTGCGCGCGATCGAGTTCTCGGGAGCTCCTGGCTCCTTCGCCCGTGTGCCGCTCGCAGACAGTGCGCGTGGCGCGGTGGCCGTTGCGGGTGTCGGTTCGGCGGTGCAGCCCGGTGCGTACCGGGATGCCGCGGGCGCGGGCATCCGCGCTCTCGGTCAGATCGAATCCGTCGCCGTGCTCTCCCCCGGCGCACCCGATGGCACCTGGCGCGCCATCGCCGAGGGCGCGGGCCTCGGCGGATACACCTTCGCGACCTATAAGAAGAACGGCGGAAAGCGTCGCGCGGCCCGTGTGATCGTGGTCTCGACCGAAGAGGTGTCGGACGACGACGTGCGCGCCGCGCAGGTGGTCGTCGACGCGGTGGCCCTCGTCAAAGAACTCGTCGCGATTCCGGCCGACCGACTCGGCCCGGCCGATCTCGCCGAACGTGCGGTGGCAGAGGTCGCCCACCTCCCCGTGGAAGTCACGGTGCTCGATGAGGAAGCGCTCGAGGCCGAAGGATTCGGCGCCATCCTCGGTGTGGGCATCGGCTCTGACCGTCCGCCGCGCTTCGTCCGCATGGACTACGCACCCGCCGAGTCCTCCCGCCACGTCGCTGTCGTCGGCAAGGGAATCACCTTCGACACCGGCGGCCTCTCCCTGAAACCTGCGGGCTCGATGGTCGGGATGAAGTACGACATGTGCGGTGCTGCTGTCGCGCTGTCGGTCGTGCGCGCCGCTGCCGAGTTGGCGCTGCCCGTGCGGGTCACGAGCTATCTCTGCATCGCGGACAACATGCCCTCGGGACGCGCGACGCGCCCCGGCGACGTCCTGACCGCACTTGATGGAACGACGATCGAAGTTCTGAATACGGATGCCGAGGGTCGCCTGGTTCTCGCCGATGGCCTCGTCGCGGCATCCCGTGAGCGCCCGGACGTGATCATCGATGTCGCGACCCTCACCGGCGCGATCAGCGTTGCCCTCGGCACCCGCTACGCCGGGGTGATGGGCGATGACGCACCCGTCGCCGAGTACCTCGCGGCGGCCGAGCGAGCGGGCGAGCTCGCCTGGCAGCTGCCCTTGCCCGCATACATGCGCGATGACCTCGACTCCTCCATCGCCGACCTCGTGAACGCCAAGATCGGTGACCCCGCGGGCGGCTCGCTCTTCGCCGGGCTGTTCCTGCAGCACTTCATCGGACGCGTGTCGGAGGAAGAGAATGCACCGACCATCCCCTGGGTTCACCTGGACATCGCGGGAGTCGGCATGAACAAGGGCGGTCCCTACGGGTCGACCGACAAGGGCCCCACCGGAGCCAGCGTTCGTTCCCTGATCGAATTCGTTTCGGGAGGTGCCCGGTAATGGCGGAGCACGTCTTCGACCTGGTCGTTCTCGGCGGCGGGAGCGGCGGCTACTCCGCGGCGATCCGTGCCTCAGAACTGGGCGCAAAGGTCGCGATCGTCGAACGCGACAAGCTCGGTGGCACGTGCCTGCACCGCGGCTGCATCCCCACCAAGGCGCTTCTGCACGCCGCCGAAGTCGCCGATGCCGTGCGGTCCGCGAGCGAGATCGGCGTGGACGCAACCCTGACGGGCATCGACGCGAATGGCCTCCGCACCTACCGGGAAAAAATCGTCGCCAAGAAGTTTGCGGGGCTCAAGGGCTTGATCTCGGCCCGCGGCATCACCGTGATCGACGGCGAGGGCTATCTCCAAGAAGACCGGGGGGTGCGGGTCGGCGCCGACGTGTACCGGGGCAAGAACGTGCTCCTCGCGACGGGTTCCTTCTCGAAGATCATCCCGGGCCTCGAGGCCGGCGGCCGGATTCTGACGAGCGAGCACGCGCTCGAGCTGCCCGAGATCCCGCGACGTGTCGTGATCCTCGGCGGCGGCGTCATCGGCGTCGAATTCGCAAGCCTCTGGCGCTCCTTCGGTGTCGAGGTCACGATCGTCGAAGCTCTCCCCCGGCTCGTGCCGCAGGAAGACGAGGCCATGAGCAAGGGTCTCGAGCGGGCGTTCCGCAAGCGCGGGATCGGGATGCATATCGGCTCACGGTTCGCTTCGGCGACGCAAAGCGACGATGCCGTGGTCGTTCAGCTCGAGGACGGGACTCAGCTCGACGCGGACTATCTGCTCGTGGCGATCGGTCGCGGACCGAGTACCGCAGGCCTCGGTCTCGAAGAGGCGGGTGTCGCGCTCGAGGGCGGATTCGTCGTCGTGAACGACGACCTGCAGACATCCGTGCCCGGTGTGTGGGCGGTGGGCGACATCGTGCGCGGCCTGCAGCTGGCGCACCGCAGTTTCGCGCAGGGGATCTTCGTGGCCGAGCGGATGGCGGGACTACCCGCGACCGCAGTGCCCGAGCGGCAGGTCCCGCGCATCACGTACAGCGACCCCGAGGTCGCCTCCGTCGGTTCGACTCTCGCAGAGGCGGTCGCCGATCTGGGGAGCGAGAAGGTCACCTCGTTCGACTACAACCTTGCGGGCAACGCGCGCAGTGAGATCATCGGCACGGGGGGTCTCGTTCGCGTGGTGCGCGCCGTCGACGGTCCGGTGATCGGCGTTCACCTGATCGGCGCGCGTGTCGGTGAGTTGATCGCCGAGGCACAGCTGATCGTCGGCTGGGAAGCGCACCCGGACGATATCGCCCCGTACTTGCATGCCCACCCGACCCAGAGCGAGGCGCTCGGCGAAGCTTTCCTCGCTCTCGCGGGCCGACCCTTGCACGCGCTTTAGCAATGCCCGTCCTCGGCTTCACTAAGCTAGACATCGACAGTTTCGTCCCTAAGGAGACATCGTCATGAGCACATCCGTCGTCCTCCCCGCTCTCGGCGAGAGCGTAACCGAGGGTACGGTCACCCGCTGGCTGAAGCAGGTGGGAGACGAGGTCAAGGCCGATGAGGGCTTGCTCGAAATCTCGACCGACAAGGTTGACACCGAGATCCCCTCCCCCGTGAGCGGAATTCTCGAAGAGATTCTGGTGCAGGAGGACGAGACCGTCGAGGTCGGCGGTCTGCTGGCCAAGATCGGCGACGGCAGCGGCCAGCCCTCGGGCGACGCAGCGCCTGAGGCATCCGCTCCCGCTGAGGCGCAGCCCCCGGCCGAAGATCGGGTCGCTGAGGCACCCGCAGAGCCCGAGCTCGTTGCTGACGCCGAACCGGCCGGCAACGCCGCGGCCGAACCCGCCGCGGTCGGTGCGTCGAGTGGTTCGAGCACGTCCGTTGTTCTGCCCGAACTCGGCGAATCCGTCACCGAGGGCACCGTCACGCGCTGGCTCAAGAATGTCGGCGACGAGGTGGCCGTCGATGAGCCGCTGCTTGAGATTTCGACCGACAAGGTCGACACCGAGATCCCGTCGCCCGTTGCCGGGGTTCTGCAGGAGATCGTCGCGGCCGAGGACGAGACCATCGCGGTCGGCGCGGTCCTCGCCAAGATCGGCAGCGGCGCACCCGCCGCCTCCGAGCAGGCACCGGCTCCGGCCGCAGAGCCCGTCACCGAGCCTGAAGCGCCTTCCACGGAGAAGCCCGTCGAGGCGGATGTCCCGGCATCCGAGACTTCCGAGCAGGCGCCCGCACCCGAGCCCGCTCCGGCTGCCGCCGCTCCGGCTGCCGCAACGCCGGCTCCGGCCGCATCCGCTCCGGCACCTTCGGCTCCCGCGCCGAGTGCGCCGGCAGCGCCGGCCGCATCATCGGACTCGTCCGATGAGCGCACGTATGTCACGCCTCTGGTGCGCCGTCTCGCTCAGCAGCAGGGCGTGGATCTCTCGACCGTGACCGGCACGGGTGTCGGAGGGCGCATCCGCAAGGAGGATGTCCTCAAGGCTGCTGAATCGGCTAGCGCGGCACCCGCAGCACCCGCCGCAGAGAAGGCCCCCGCTCTCGAGGTCTCGCCCTTGCGTGGCACGACGCAGAAGATGTCCCGTCTGCGGAAGGTCCTTGCCGAGCGTGCCGTCGCGTCGATGCAGGCCACGGCCCAGCTCACGACGGTCGTCGAGGTCGACGTCACGAAGCTCGCGGGTTTCCGTGACAGCGTGAAGGTCGACTTCCAGAAGAAGACGTCGGACAAGCTGTCGTTCCTGCCCTTCTTCGCTCTGGCTGCTGCCGAAGCGCTGCAGGCGTTCCCGATCGTCAACGCCACGGTCGACGGTGACACGATCGTGTACCCGGCGTCCGAGAACCTCTCGATCGCGGTCGACACCGAGCGGGGCCTGCTAACGCCGGTCCTGCGTGATGCGGCCTCGAAGAACCTCGCCGAGATCGCCCACGAGATCGCCGATCTTGCTGCCCGCACGCGCGACAACAAGCTGAAGCCGGACGAGCTCGGAGGCGGCACGTTCACGCTGACCAACACCGGTTCGCGTGGTGCCCTCTTCGATACCCCCGTCGTGTTCCTGCCCCAGTCGGCGATTCTCGGCACGGGAATCGTCGTCAAGCGCCCCGGAGTGGTCAAGGTCGATGGTGTCGAAGCGATCGGCGTTCGCTCGGTCGTTTACCTCGCCCTGTCGTACGACCACCGGATCATCGACGGTGCGGATGCCGCCCGGTTCCTCGGTGCCGTCAAGGCACGCCTAGAGGCAGCGGAGTTCGCGGCGGACCTCGGTATTTAATCGAGCCTGACTTCGAGTAGGCGATCGCTGAAACGCCCCGGCAGAAATGTCGGGGCGTTTCGCATTCACGGCGCCTCGACATCCCGCACATCACGGATCACCCAGGACTCGCCGGTTCGCACGAGCACCACGAGTTGAGAGCCGACTTCGCCACTCATGCCACTCATGCCACTGTCATCCATGCCGCTGACGCTCAGGATCGCGACTCCCCCGAGGTCGTCCAGAAGCTCGATCCGTCGCTCCGCGGCGGGCAGGTCAACCGCACCCGGCGGCATATCCGGGGCGGCAGATTCCTCGAAGAGCTTCGCCGCACACGCGGCATCTGCGCAGGTCGCGAGAGATTCCAGCGCGGTTTGCAGCGCGGCCGCGGGGTCGCTCTGCCCGGCCCCATCCGCGCTCTCCGGCTCCGCGTCGCCCTGTGGCGCGCCCGTGGTCGTGTCACCGGGTCCTGCCATCCCAGTCGACGGAGCGGGCGATTCGGATGCAGCGGGACGCGCGTTGGCGGCAGGAGTGGAGCCCGTCGGCCAGGCCAGGCCGCCGACGACGATCACGCCCGCAATACCCACCGCCACCAGCCAGGGCCGGGCAACCCTGCGGCGCGTGTTCCCTGCACGCCGGCGCACCGAATCCATCGCGTCCGAGACCATGTCCCCGATGCCGGAGTCGACATGCCTGCGGACGAGTCGGGCCAGGAGCGAATCGCGCCGTTCCGGCTCAACGACTTCGACGGCGCCCGCCCGCCGCGCATCCGCCGCTCGTCGTGGGGTCAGCGGCGTGAGGACGAGGGGTTCGGGGGAAGCGATCGCAAACAGGTGCGCTTCGGCCTCCGCCGCGTCTCGGCCATCCCGCAGCATCCTGGCGATTTCGCGTAGGCGCCACGAGCCGTCGACACTCGATATCTCAGACAGGCGATCGACGAGTGAGCCCGCCGCTTCACCGATGGGGTCCGCAGCGCCATCCGCTGCACAGACGAAAGTCGGGGTGCCGTCCTGCGTCAACCACCAGTCCCCTCGGGGCGTCTCGCCACGCGCCGTGCCGCACCCACGAATGAGGCTCACGGCGATAGTGATGACCTCACCCGCCCCCAAGTCAGCGCCGCCCTCCTCGCGCCGCGCAAGAAACGTGTCGACCCGCTCGATGCACCAGGGCAGCACCGCCTCGTGACCTGACGATGTTCGTAAGACGTCCTGAACCCCGAGCACATGGTCCCCCCGGGACCGCCATCCCGGCCAACCACGCAGATCCGCCGTGTCGACCAGCTGGACGACCGTCTCGTCCACCCGCGCCAGCCACCCGGCGAAAGGAGCTTCGGGCTGGGTGACGCGCCGCATCCGGACGACGGCACCCGCCAACGGATCATCGATCAGCGGCGGTTCGGTCATGCTCCTACGCTGGCCCGGCGGAAGACACTGAGGCCACCCCTTCCTCCGATCAGTGGTGACTGGACGCAGAGACCGGGCTGTGGAGGACGCGCGACGTGCAAGACAGCGAATCATCGCGCGGAACACCGGGCTCTCGGGAAGTAGGCTGGAAGGTATGGCAGCACGCAGCGCGGCACCCGAGAAGCGTCCCGGGTTCTTCTCCCAGATCAAGAGTCTCTACATCTTCACACGACGGTCGTTCGGCTTCCTTCCGTGGTTGCTCACGGGCATCTTCTTCGTGACGACGGGGCTCGGCATCGTGGTCGCGTTCCTGATCCAGCCGGAGTGGTGGAACATCCTGCTCTGGGGCATCACCGGCTTCCTCGCGGGCATCCTCGCGTCGCTGATGACCATGACGCGCTTGTCCACGCGCGCCATGTACGACCAGATCGACGGCATGCCGGGTGCCGTAGGTCACGTCATCACCACGTTCCTCGGGCGCAGCTGGACCGCGTCCGAGACCCCCGTGGGCGTCAACCCGAAGACTCAGGATGCGGTCTACCGCGCAATCGGCCGCGGCGGTGTCGTGGTCATCGGCGAGGGCTCGCAAGGCCGCCTCCAGCGACTTGTGAACGAAGAGCGTTCGAAGGTGAACCGCGTCGCCAACGGCGTGCCGGTGCACGTCATCTATATCGGCCACGGCGCGGGCGAGGTTCCGATCAAGGATCTTGCCAAGACGATCAAGTCATTCCCGCGCAAGCTCGACAAGGCGACCATGGTCGCCGTCATGAAGCGCGTGGACTCGGTCTCGCAGTCCCTCGCATCGCTACCGATCCCGAAGGGGATCGACCCCACGAAGGTTCGCGCGCCGCGTCCCCGCTGACCCTGCTCGCACCGTCCGGGTCGGTGTGAAGGTCCGGAACCTAGCGCCGGACGAGGATCGTTCCGACAGCCTTGTCGTGCAGGCCACGCTGATCCGCGTCCCAGATCACCGCGGGGATCACGACGATCAGCAGCAGCGTGCGGATGATCGGGCGCCAGAGCCCCACCCATCCGCCGCCGACCATCTGCAGCCGCAGGCCGAAGATTCGGTGACCGGGGCTGGCCTGCAGCGTTGGCAGGAACAAGATCTGGATCGCGCCGAAGATCGCCAGGATCGCCAACGCGTCAAAAGCGAAGAATCCTGAAATCAGATACGCCGCGCCGTAGTCGATCACGAGGGCCCCGATACGGCGTCCGACGCGGGCGACAGAACCCGCGCCATCCCGCGGCAAACCGAGGCGTTGACCGGGATAGGCGTCGGGTGCATTCGATGTCACCGGACCAGCGTATCCAGCCGCGCGTAACATGCCGGAAACAATAGCGTCATTGTCGGGCAATGCCCCGACGATAGCTTTCAGGGAGGCCCGCATCGCGGGCGGCAGTTCCCGAATGCCCTACCTCTGGAGCCAGAATGTTCAAAGACTCATCCGAGGTGTTGAAGTTCATCAAGGACGAGGACGTCAAGTTCCTCGACATCCGGTTCACGGATCTTCCTGGTGTTCAGCAGCACTTCAACATCCCCGCTTCCACGGTCGACGAGGAGTTCTTCACCGTCGGCCAGCTGTTCGACGGCTCCTCGATCCGAGGTTTCGCGAACATCCACGAGTCGGACATGCAGCTGATTCCGGATGTGTCGACGGCGTACCTCGACCAGTTCCGCGAGGCGAAGACTCTCATCATGATCTTCGACATCTACAACCCGCGCACCGGCGAGATATACCACAAGGACCCGCGTCAGGTTGCTAAGAAGGCTGAGAAGTACCTCGCCTCGACCGGCATCGCCGACACCGCGTTCTTCGCCCCCGAGGCCGAGTTCTACATCTTCGACGACGTTCGCTACGAAGTGAAGCAGAACTCCAGCTTCTACAGCGTCGACTCCGAGGAGGGCGCCTGGAACACGGGCCGCGCCGAAGAGGGCGGCAACCTCGCCAACAAGACCCCGTACAAGGGTGGCTACTTCCCGGTCAGCCCCGTCGACAAGACGGCCGACCTGCGAGACGACATCACGCTCAAGCTGATCGAGGCCGGTTTCGTCCTCGAGCGCTCGCACCACGAGGTCGGCACCGGTGGACAGCAGGAGATCAACTACCGCTTCGACACCATGGTGCACTCGGCGGACGACATCCTGAAGTTCAAGTACATCGTCAAGAACACCTCCGAGCAGTGGGGCAAGGTCGCGACCTTCATGCCCAAGCCGCTCTTCGGTGACAACGGTTCCGGCATGCACACGCACCAGTCGCTGTGGCTCGACGGCAAGCCCCTCTTCTACGACGAGAACGGCTACGGCGGTCTGTCCGACATCGCCCGTTGGTACATCGGTGGCCTGCTGGCGCACGCGCCCGCCGTGCTCGCCTTCACCAACCCGACGATCAACTCGTACAAGCGTCTGGTCAAGGGCTACGAGGCCCCGGTCAACCTGGTCTACTCGGCCGGTAACCGCTCGGCGGCCATCCGTATCCCGATCACGGGATCGAACCCCAAGGCCAAGCGCATCGAGTTCCGCGCACCGGATGCCTCGGGCAACCCGTATCTCGCCTTCGCGGCGCAGATGATGGCCGGCCTCGACGGCATCAAGAACCGCATCGAGCCCCACGAGCCCGTTGACAAGGACCTGTACGAGCTTCCCCCCGAGGAGGCGAAGAACATCCCGCAGGTTCCGAACTCGCTGCTCGACTCGCTCGAGGCGCTTCGTGCCGACCAGGACTTCCTGCTCGCGGGTGGCGTGTTCACGCCCGAGCTGATCGAGACCTGGATCGAGTACAAGATCGAGAACGAGATCAAGCCGATCGCGGCACGCCCGCACCCGTTCGAGTACGAGCTGTACTTCGGGGTCTGATTCCGGGAGGCCCTCAGAGCCACACTTCCGGTTCTTGAGACCAGCAATTTACTGAGCCCCAGGCGGCAGTTGCCGTCTGGGGCTCAGTCTATCCCTGGACGCTTACGGACGGCTACGGGCAGTAAACGGACAGGTTTTCGGACAGAGCGCAGGGCCGCTCTTACAGTGCCGTTGGCGATCCCGATGCGTCCGGGTCAGAGTCGCGTCGCGGTGAGAACGGGAAGGTCGTCGCCCGCCGCGTAAGCCGCCGACTCGCGCTCGACGAGTCGGCGGTCGCGCCGCTCGGCGAGGCGAGCCCGGATCAGGACGACGAGCGTGATCGGCCCGTTGACGAGGAACTTCAGCGTGTTCCAGATGAAGAGCAGCACGAGCAGGTTCAGCCACCCCGGCCCGCCGTCGGCGATCCAGATGGTCAAGAGCCACGCGCCGAGCAAGTACGGCACGGCGATGAGCATGGCGGGCACGCCCCACTTCAGGCCGCGTCGGGTGCGCAGCGCGTCGAGCAGGATGTTCGTTGGCATGTACGTCCGCAGGAACAGCCGAACTCTGATGCCGAGATTCCAGAGCAGTCGGAACATGATGTCCGCCTCCTGAGAGGTGCGTAGCTCCGCCGAGGAGGTAGATCATGTGGTGAGCGTCCCGAGGGGACCGTCGCAAGCGACCTAGAAATCGTGGCTACTACCTCGACACCTAGGGTACGCCCGACCTCGGACGCACGGATGTTTCCGCGCCAAATCACCCTGCGAGGAGCACAACGACCTGGACGAGCAGCGGCCGAACCTCATCAGCCCGGAACCCGTCAGCTGAGGGTGTCGACCCAATCGTTCATCGACGTGCTCACGACGTTGCCAGTGTGGACCGTTCCGAGACCGTTCACGTATCGAGAAGTCAGCAGCGCCTTGTTGTGGTCGTTGAGATTCTGCTCGAAGACACCGCCCACGAAGATCGGGTCGGACCACCCTCTGCCTGCTTCGTGTGCCAGGTGAGCGGCGCGGTTGACGACCTCACCCATGTAGACGACATCGTTGATTCCACTTCCGCTGAATCCCGCCTTGATCATGAGCACTCGGCCGTAGTCAACGCCGATGCCGATCTTCAGGGGGTCGATTCCCTTTTTCGCATAGTGGTGGTTGAGGAGCTTGATGAGTGTGTTCGCCTGAGAAGCAATGCCAAATACATCGTCGATGTGCGTCTTCTGCGTGGTCTTATACACAGCCCAAACGCAGTCTCCAACGATGTTCACTTCCCTGACGTACAGATCGGAGTTCAGCACCGCCACCATCTCAGAGATGAAAGCGCGGTATATCTTTGCGAGAATCGGACGCTTGTGCTTGGCGGTGAGCCCAGAAGAGTCTCGGATGTCGATGAAGACCGCCGAGCACATTCCATAGAACCCGTTCGTGAACGTGAGCTTGTCCCGGTCGGGCAGCCCGTCGACCTCCTCGAAGCTTCCTGCGGGCTGATCCAGGATCGCCTTGATCCGATCGGCACTGCTCGTGTAGCTGTACGCCTTGTAGTTGCCGTCCATGTTCCCCGTCCTCAGATGCTTTCAATCCCGACGATGATTGCGACCGCCGCGACGCACGTGCCAGCCGCTAGGGCCGACCGGATCGCCCATTTCACGTACTTTGCTTTGAGCGTCGCGATCTTTGCGTTCGCGTGGACCTGATCAGCGAGATCCCGGACGAGTTCGCGCGGATCCGCTGTCAGCGTGCCTAGCACCTCCGTGTAGCCGGGACGGTCGCCTCTGAAATGTCGGGCGATGCTTGCGAAGAAGACCCGATTCATTGCTTCAGGGGCGGCGTCCTTGTCGTTGACGCGCGGCGTCAGAGTCCAGCCGCACAGCGCCGCGGCCAGCACCAGCAGCACACACGCGGCGACGACAACCACATCGAAGATGGGAGAGCGCTGCGTGAACGCCCTGACGAGGTTGAACAGCATCGTGCCGAGAACACCAACGAAAGCGAGAGTCACCCCCGCCTTGGCGTCGGAGTGACGAATCCACTCGTTTACAAGGCTCAGCAGTTTCCACGCGTGGTCAGGATTGGGGTCGGGCGCAGCCGGTCTCTTGGCACGGCGGAAGGTAAGTAGAGGCACGCTTCGAACGTACTCGGGGGCCCGGACATCACGGGCGATTCAGTGCGTAGGCGTGGCCACCAAGGCACCTACGTGGAGAACACGGGACGACGTGCATCCGTGCCGCTACATACCCAAGCGGGGCGTAGAGAACTCTGGCACATACGATCCCGGCTCCGGTTCGGCCGCGCGTGCCGCGGTCTGCTGTGCGCGGTGGATCGCGGCGCGTGCTCGCGCGGCGTCTGTGCGCTGCCGCACGTCGTCGCCGATGACTCCGCGCGTGCTGGCCTCGGTGATGCCGTAGGTATCGCGGTAGGCAGCGACGGTGCGCGCCTCGCGTCGCCACAGAGCCGCGAGCTGCGGATCTGCGGGCTCTGTGCCGAGTTCCACGACCCATGCCGCGGACGCGCCGACCGCTTCGGCGACGAGTGCGTCTGCGCGCTGCTCGATGAGTGCGGCGCGTTCGCGCAGCGCGGTGCGCATGTCCTCGTCCATTGTGCCGAGAGCCGGGGTGATGAGTCCGGCGATGGGAGTGGTGGGCTGGCGCACGCGCCCGGCACCGTTCGTTCGGGTCAGGGCTCGGATCACGCGTTCGTGGAGCACCGCGGCCGCGTCGTCCGCGTCGTCGAGCGGGCGTGAGGCGACGAGCGCGCCCAGCAGGCGATCCGCGTCGTACCCGTCCGCTTCGGCGCGACGCAGCTCGGCACCGAGCGCGCCGAACGCGGTCGATCCAATGGCCGCGTCCGCTTCGGCCTCGGTGAGTCGGGTGGCGCGCACGAGGGCTTCCCACCTCGGCTGTTGTGCGGCGGCGGCGATGGTCTCGTACTCGGCGGCGAAGTGCGCGATCGAGCCCCAGGTGTCCTGCTCGGCCGTGATCATCTGGCGGGCGGAGAGTTCCGCGCCGACGTGCTGGAGCACCCCGGCGAGCACCTTGCGCGCCGCGACCGCGGTGGTGTCCTGGGTCGGCGGGTGGATGTGGTCGTCGTCGGGGCGGTTGATCGAGACGTAGGCGGTGTTGCGGAGTCGGCCGCGGGTCATGGCGACGTAGAAGTTCTCACGCGTCGCGCCGGGCTCGACAAGGGTATGCCCGGTCTCGACCGTGACCCCTTGCGCCCGGTACGCGGTGACGGCGTAGCCGAGTTCGATGTGCTCGGCGACGTATTCGACCGGGAGGCGCACGCTCGCGCCCCAGCGCCGTCCGGCGGGTCGCACCCGCAACGACCCGTCGCTGAAGATGGCGGTGATCGTCCACCGGCTGCCGTTGCGCACCCATCCGCGCCCGGCGCGCAGCGCGCGGTCGTTGCGGCGGGTGATGATCGCGTCCCCGACGGATGCCTCGGTATGGTCATGCAGCCGCACCTCGGCGCGCGCGTCGACTTGCCCGGCGAGGATGAGGTCGGCGCGGGCGCGCTGGTTCAGCGTGGTGACCATCGTGCTCGACTCGGCGATGAGGATGCTCGCCAGCCCGGCTGCCTGGTCGCGCTGCCATGCGGCGTAGGCGGCGTCGGCCATGCGCTCGGCTTCGCCCGCGCGGATGCGGCCGTGCGCTTGATAGGTGTCGATGGCTTCGACACGACCGTTGCGCAGGTCGAGCGTGGCGTCCTTCTCCCAAGCCGCGGCGATGCGGCGCACGTCGGTCAGCTCGGGCACGTCCTCACGGTCGGCGACGAGCATCCCGAACGCTCCCCCGGCATCGACGGACTGGAGCTGGGCGGGGTCGCCCACGAGCAGCACCTTCGCCCCGGCGTCGGCTGCGATGCGAACGAGCCGGTCGAGGGCAAGCGTCCCGGCGAGCGATGCCTCGTCCACGATCACGAGCTGCCCGGCGGCGAATCCCATGCCGTGGTCGCGGTAGGTCTGCCACCACTTCGCGGTGTTCTCCGTCGGGATGCCCAAGTCACCGGCCAGCACCTCGGCCGCGACCGCGGACGGTGCCAGGCCGACGACCGAGCCGTGCCCGTGCTCGGCCTCCCACGCGCGGCGCAACGCGCACAGCGCGGTGGTCTTGCCCGCCCCCGCGGGGCCGACGAGCAGGTCGAGCATTCGGCCCGACGACGCAATCGCGGTGAGCGCGACCCCTTGGTCGTCGCCGAGCGCGCGGCCCCGCTGGGGTTGCAGCGCGTGCGCGATGGTTGTATCCGCCAGGCGCGGCGCAACCTGCTCGCGGGAGCGTGCAAGTAGCCGGTCCTCGGCAGCGAGCACCGCGGCACCGCTGTAGCGGGCGGCGTTGCGCGGGCGGAACACGCTCGTCCCGTCCGTGCGCTGGAACGCAACGGGACTGGAGGCCAGCTCGGGCGGGGTGAGCCGGATGGATGCCTGCTCCGCGGCGTCAACGATCATCCCCGTGATCGCCTCACGATCCTCTGTGGCGGTGAACCGCCAGCCCATCGCCTGCCGCGCGGCCTCGGCGTAGAGATTCCAGTGGCTCCACGTCGTGCGCTTCTCCGCGACCGCTGCGACCACCGCCAGGCCGAGCCGGGCGATCTGCTCCAGCGGCACACCCTCCGCGCGCAGCAGCTCGACTGGCTCGACCTGGACGGCTTCCCGCGCCCATGCGCTCGCGTCTCGGCCGAGCAGTCGGCTCGCACGGGTGCGCCACTCCTGGGCGAGGTCGGCCAGCGGGCGGACTTCCTTGTCGGGCCGGGTCGCCAGCGTCGCCTGCTGCCGAAGCCGAATGATCGTCTCCCGCGACGGCGCGTGCCCGTGCGCGGCCTCGTACTCGGCGATCAGGCGATCCTTCTCGATGTCGATGTGCCGCGACCGGGACGAGAACTCCGCAACCAGGTCCTCCGGCACCGTGGCGACCGCCCACACCGGATTGCGGTCGGCTCCCCGCTCGCGCCGCTGCCAGCCCACGCCGAGCGCGCGAGTCAGGTGGTCGGCGAAGACCGCGGTGTGCAGCTCGCTCAGCGCCACCGTCGCCGCGTGCAGAGGCCGGCCATCCAGCGACCGCCACTTGCCGTCGAAGATCGTGCGCACCTTGTTGCTCACCACAACATGCGTGTGCAACTGCGGATCGCCCGCCCGCGAGTCGAAGTGGTCGAACGCGGTTGCGATGAGTCCGGTCACCTCGACCTGCGCAACAGCGCCGTCACGGGAGCTTGCACCGGAGCGCGTCGCTGCAAGCTCGCGCTCCATGAACGCAACCACCTCCGCAACCGCCGCATGGTGCGCCTCCGCGATCCGCGCCTGGGTCGCCGCATCCGCAACCCCCCACAGCACCGACGCGGACTTCGGCAGCGAGAAGGTGAAGTCGTACCCGGCGACCGCCCGCCGCGAGGTGCGCGCCGACTCCTCCGCCTCGATCACCACAACGGCCTCGGCCCGCTCATCCGCGCCCAACGCCGGATCGAGCCGCAAGATGCGCGCCGCGATCCGATCCTCGATGCTCGGGAACACCGGAGACGCCTTCCCCAGCGGATCGCCCGTCACCGGGTCGCGCCCCATCCCCAGCAGAAGTTGGAGCTGCGCCTCCGAGACCGGCGCTCCTTCGTGAATCTCACCCTCCCCGAGCGCCGCGAGCCCGCCGCCCATCCAGCGGCCCGGCGGCGTGCCCTGCTTGGCGTAGTACCGGGTCAGCGGCGTCGACAGCGCCCGCTCCCCGTCAGCCGACGCCACCGAGCGCAGCAGGTACTTGTAGCCGTCCCCCGCGCCCATGACCCGCATCGAAACCGACACCCGGCACCGCCTCTCTCGTCAGAGAGGTGAGCCGCCGAGCCCGCCGTCAGGCCGGGTCGGCCTCGATGTGCAAGACGTGTAAGAGTCTCGAAGTGAGGCCACGGGGATGCCGTAGACGTCGGCCAGATCGTCAGTCGAGACCTGAAAGAGGGTCACCGCGAATCGCGCTTTGAGCGCGGCAGGGTCAACGGTGTCGGACACCGCGGCTAGCGTTGATGGTTAGGGATCGAGCATCAGCAGATGAGCGTCTGCAATGGCGTAGAGGAGGTCATGAGCAGGTCATGAAGGGACACCATCGGCGCCGGCCGTCATCACGGATCAGCGCCGATGCACCGCAGGGGGTGCGCGCCTGATGACTACGCAGATCGAAGTTGAAGCAACCGAGCCGACCGAACTGATCGATCCGCGGGCGCAACTTGCTGAATGGGGGAACTCCAATGACGAGTGGGCACGCCTGCTTGTCGCCGAAGTAATCGCTACTGGACGACCGGTCGGAACCTCCGTGGTCGAGAAGGCCTACCTGCTGTTCCGGCAGGAGAAGGCGCTCGATAAGCGGGATCTTCCGGCCGTTCCACTGCTCGATATCGAGGCTCGCCAGGACGAGTTGGCACCGCCCCTGTCGCTGACGCGGCTCTCCGAGGTGCGCGGTGTCAACGCACTGGTGGCAGGCGCAGTGATCGAGCCTCACGAGGGTCTGACGATCCTTTACGGGGAGAACGGCACCGGCAAGACGGGCTACTCGCGCATCTTCAAGGCTCTGGCCAACAGTCGCACGGCCGACACGATCCTGGGCAACATCGATGCCGACACTTCGGAGGCACAGTCCGCCAAGCTCGAGTTCAAGCTGGGTGAAGACGCCCAGGCTCTGACCTGGA
The DNA here is from genome assembly GCF_054165885.1 of Microbacterium sp. HM-570. Lineage (NCBI taxonomy): Bacteria > Bacillati > Actinomycetota > Actinomycetes > Micrococcales > Microbacteriaceae > Microbacterium > Microbacterium sp. HM-570. The sequence continues at coordinate 62,543 of NZ_CM135111.1, read as the reverse complement.
CGGGCGAGCTGGGTGTTTCACCGTTCACGCGCGTGTCGATCTTCGATAGCCCTGCCGTGCGTACCCACGTCGATGAAGACCTCGATTACGTCTACACCCCGGCCTCGCTGGCGCTGTTCAATGACGTCACGACTGCAATTCAGGCAGTGACCGCGCAGATCGATGCGGCTATCGCCGAGCTTGGTTCGAGTGGATCGGGACTGCTCTCTAGGTTCCAACGCGGATCGACGATCTATCCACTGATCGAGACCCTCGGCGCGTCAACCGATCTCGCCGATCTCAAGGCCAAGGCTAAGAGCGGAGACGACGTTGACCAACAGCTTGATGCCCTGAACCAAGGCGTTGCGGCCCTACGCGCCAACACGATGGGCGCCCAGATCGCTGGTCTCAAGAGCGAGCAACGAGTTCTGTCGGAGGCCGTGACCACGGCCGAAGCCCTGCTCGGCTTCGAGCAGATCAAGTACAACGAGGCACTGGCAACGCGCGCGCAGCTCACGACCGACTACCAGACGTTCCGTCGCGAGCTCTTCGCGGCTGCGGATCTGCCCGCTGAACCCGACGACACTTGGAACGACTTCATCGAGGCGGGCGAGACGTACCGCCAGCATCTCGTCGAGATTGAGGCGCACGATGCAGACCGCTGTCTCTACTGCCGCCAGCCTCTGCTCGATCCGGCGCGTGATCTGCTCACCCGCTACTCGGCATACCTTGAGGACAAGATCTCGGCGGACATCCGCGCCACCGACACCACGCTCGATGGCTACAAGCGGCAGGCTGTCGCGCTCCAAGGCAACGAGATGGCGTCGTTCATCCAGCAGTACAAGGACGTCGATCCAAGCGAGCGCCCGACCTACTTCGCTCAGGTTGAAGCGATCGAAGGGGCACGAAACACCTCCGCCACGGCAGCCGCAGCAGGCCAGCCGGTCAGCATCCAGATCACCGATCTCGTGGCCAAGCCCCGGGCCGAGGTCGGCACTGCGCTGACCACCGTGGGCAACAGCATCTCGGAGCTGGAGATCCTGCAGAAGGGCCGAACCGAGGCACTGGCTGAGAAGCAGGCAGAGCTGCTCGAACTCAAGGATGCCGTCGAGTTGGGCAAGTCCTGGTCGCTGATCGAGACGCAGGTCAAGAGCGCTAAGGAGGCCGATCGCCTCAAGACGCTCAAGCGTCCGCTGCCGGGCCTCGGCCGATCCGTGACCGCGCTCGCCAAGACCGCCAGCGACCAGTTGATCAATCAGAGCTTCGATGCGTTGTTCCTCGAGGAGTGCGAAGCGCTCCGCGCGCCATCGCTCAAAGTCCAGTTCGTCGGGCGAGAGGGTAAGGCGCAGCGCCGCAAGGTACTGAGCGGCAAGCACAAGCCCTCCAAGGTGCTCTCCGAGGGCGAGCAGAAGGTGTTGGCGCTCGCAGACTTCCTCGCCGAGGCACGCCTCGCGGGCATCACAGCGCCGGTCATCTTCGATGATCCGGTGTCAAGCCTCGATCACCGCCGCATCAAGGAAGTTGCCCAGCGCATCGCTCGACTGGCTGACGGCAACCAGGTCATCGTCTTCACTCACGACATCCTGTTCGCCACAACGCTTCTCGCACTGTTCGAGAAGTCCAAGCGGTGCGCCTATTTCCAGATCACTGACGAGAGCGGCAAGGGCAACGTGTCCCGTGCCACCGGACCACGCATCGACTCCTTGAACGCGATCAAGGGACGGATCAACAGCACCATCCAGGCCGCCAAGCAGTTGGACGGCGAAGCCCGGGGTGCGCTGGTCCACACCGGCTACAGCCACGTTCGTTCCTGGTGCGAGGTCTTCACGGAGGACGAGCTGCTCAAGGGCGTGACGCGGCGCTATCAGGCGAACGTTCAGATGACCACGCTCATCAACATCAACGTCGACAAGCTCGGCGAGATCATCCCCAAGGTCAGCGAAGTGTTCGAGCAGGCCTGCCGGTACATCGACGGTCATTCACAGGCTCTCATCACTCAGGGCGTCAGCCCGACTCTTGCTGGGCTCGAACAGCACTGGGCCGAGCTCCAGGAGCTGAAGAAGCTGAACGAAGGCAAGTCGAGATGATCCTGCTAGATCGCGTTGACCGGGCGACCCAACCCCCTCCACCAGGCTCGGAAGCGGTCCCGATCACGCCTTCGAGCCCGAGGGCTTGTTGTCGGCGCGCGCGTCGATGACGACGATGGACTTCTCGCCGCGGAGATCCAGCTCCTTCAGGACGGCATAGACCTTCGCCACGTCCGCCTCTGTGTAGCAGATGATCATCTTGACCGAGGTGCGCGTGCCGTTCGCCTTCTCGTAGACCTCGACCTGGTTCTGGAGGTTCCGCTTCAGTTGGCTGTTGCTGGCGAGCTTGATCTCGATCAGCGACTTGTCGACGGCCCCTTTGCTCAGTTTGAAGTCCACGGGACCGCGGCCGTTGTTGACCTCGCGGTTCACGTCGAACTCGCTGCCGAAGAAGATGAGGCCGAAGAAGAGCTGGACCTCCTTCTCCGTGGCGAGGGGGCGTTCCTTGCCGGGCTTGTTGAGGAGCCGGTAGCCGTCCTGGTTCTCGACGTACTGCTTGAAGCCGTTGGCGCGGGCAAGCGCCTCGTCGTAGCTGGTGACCGGCGTCAGGTACAGCGAGGTATTGGCGCGGATGTCTTCGACGACCGTCTGCACCATCTGCACGAGGATCTCGAAGACCTCCTGCCGCCGTCTTGCGCTGAGGCCGACTGCCTGCTCCCCCGTGTCTTCCTTCTGGCGGATGTAGTAGTCGATGACCTCGGGAAACTGGAGGATCGCCGCAGCCGCCAGGTCCGAGTACTCCTTCTTCGTGGGATTGTCGCTCAGCTTCTTGAAGAGGTAGTTGTTGACCTGCGCGCGAAGCTGGTCGTCTTCAATGGCGCCGGGGATGCTGCTGAACTCGCGCACAAGGTCGGAGCGACTGATCCAGGTATCGTCCTTGGTGAGCATGTCGGCCGGGGTGAGTAGAACGTAGTCTCCCCGGAGCGCGGGCAGTTCGTACTGGCTCGATTCCCAGGTCTCGGTCTCGTAGTTGAAGACCGCGCGGGCGACCGAGAATGTGCCGCGCCGGTCGGCCGACAGATGCGCCAGCGCAAACGCCTGGGTGTACTCCAGCAGATAGCCCTTGATGAGGTTCGTGGTGAAGTCGCTGATGTTATCGCGCCCGACGCCCTCTTTGATGAGCGCGAGCTTCTCCAAGTGGGCACCCTTGGTGATCGACTCCGACCCGAACCCCTTCAGGATCGAGCCGAGGGAGCTGTGGAGCGCGCGGGCGAAGTCCTTGCCGAGTCCGCTCCCCGAGTTGCCGAGGACGGTGAACCCGAGCCAGTTCTGCTTCACCTCCTGGAACATGTACCAGGACTTGATCAGCCCCGGATCGAGATCGGGGGCGGCCCGGTCACGGAGGAATATGAGGTAGCGGATCATTCCGTCGTGTAGATCGCGGTACTCCTGCTTCCTGCTGTTGAAGAGCAGGAAGGGGTCGACGAAGAGAGGCAAATCGGAGGCGAGGCTCACATCGAACGCGCCGTAGTCCTCCAGCACCTTCGGCGATACCCCGAAGTGCTGAGAGAAATACAGCTCGATGACCATCCGGCCTACGCTCCCACAAGCTGCAGCAGGTCGTCGTAACTGCGGACGACGTCGTACTTGATGCCGGGGGTGCCCGCGACCTCGTTGAGCTTCTTGAAGAGCTTCTTGGCGCAATCGATCTTCGCCTTCTCTGCGGGGCGGAGCTCGAGCGAGGAGAGCGAGCCCTTCGTCTCGGCGACGAAATAGACGTGCTTGACCGCGCCTTGTTTGAAGGCGATCGCCCAGTCAGGGTTGTAATCATCGAGCGGGGTCGGGATCTTGAAGCCGCGCGGGAGCTTCGTATAGACGACGACCTCCTCGCTTACGTCGAGGGCCGCACCGAATGCGCGCTCGACCTCGGAGTCATCAATGACGTACTCGTAGACGTTCCGGTTCGGCGTGTGCACCGCCTTCGCAAGATCTTGCCCTGTCTGCGCCTCCGTGAAGAGGGACAGGTCGTAGCGGTCGTCGAGGATGTCGTACTCGATGTCGGCCACGACCGTGGCGATCTTCTGTTCGTTGATCAGGCGAGAAGCCTCCGTGATGAACTGCTCCGGGTTCTGGCGGAACATCTCGAAGGTCGACGGCTTGATGCCAGACAGGATCGCGGCGCAGCTTCGCCGTGTGAGGTGCGTCTTCTCCGAGATCTCGCCGAGCAGGTCATACGGGACGGTCGAGTTCGCGCTCAGCGACGACTCCTCGGTCTTCGTCCGCGAGACCTTGAAACTCTCCCCGGTCGACAAATGCTCGACCTCGATCGCGTCACGCTGGATGCCCTGGACGACGACGTACTGCAGGCGCGCGACATGCAGTGAGGTATCCAGGACACGGACACAGTTGTCGATCAGCTGCTGCGAGTCGAAGTTGACCTGGTAGACGGCGCGCCGGTTGATCCGGTCCCATAGGTCGAGGAACTCGCGCTTGGAGAAGTTCGTCTCGTTCCTCGGGATCGACTTCGTCTTTCGACCGTCGTCGACCTTAGGCGCCTGCACGTTGAGTGAGTCGATCAGCTCGGCGACCTGGTAGAAGTACGGCTGGAGCGCCTCGGGTAGGGGCGGGATCTCCGGGAGGCTTGCCCTCCCGATCCACTTCTCCGCGAGCTGGTCGTCGAGGTCGACGAAGTCATGCTTCTGCAGCCACCGCTGGAGCTGCTTCGACTCCTCCTCGGAGATCTTGTGCTCAGTTCCAGCTGCGCCATCGCGGAGCACCGCGCCGACGAAGAATTCCGGCTCCGCCCTTCGCGGCCTCGCACTGAGCAGACCGAGGGTCTCCTTCTGGAATCCTGCGACGAAATCGACGTATGACTCCTCGGTGACGACAGTCAGGACGTTAACCTCGTGGACCGTCATGGGATTGTCGGCGCGGTCACCGTGCTGGTCGACGGCGAGGCGGAGCCCTCGTCCAACTTCCTGCCTACGGGAATCGCTGGCCGTCGCTTTCTTGAGGAAACCGAGGGTGAATACGTTCGGGTTGTCCCAGCCCTCGCGGAGCGCGGAGTGGCTGAAGATGAACCGTAGTGGGAAGTCCGGATCAAGCAGCTTCTCCTTGTCGCGAAGGATCGCGTCGTACGCTTCCGCATCCTTCGAGACGCCCTGCCGCTCGTCTGACGCATCCGAGCTGTCGCTGTCTATCCAGCGCCCGCTCTTGTCCTTGGAGAAATAGCCGTTGTGGATGTCCCCGACGGTGTCGCGCTCGAGGAACGCGCGGTAGAGGGCGGACGATTCGTCCAGGTCGAGTTCGCCGAGTTTCTCCGCCTTGAGTGCCTCGTACTCTTCCTCGAACACGCGCGCGTAGTCGCCCATTCGGTCCGGTCGCTCGTAGTCGCGGTACTTCGCGACCTCGTCGATGAAGAAGAGGGAGAGCGCCTTGATCCCGAGCCCGAAGAGCTGGCGTTCCTTGTCGAAGTGGGCGCGGATGACTTCCCGGATCTGCAGTCGGCGCTTCTGCTCATCGGTCACGTCGTTGGTGACCTGGCCTGCCTGGAGTACCTGCCCGTCGATCAGGGTCACGGTGTTCGCGATCGCGTCGACGTCGTCGACCACGAGACCGTTGTATGCCTCGATACCGCCGGAGATATCGTGCAGCCGGTCGCCCTTCTTGAGCTTGACCGTCTTGCGCGTGATGCCGCCACCGCGGGCCTGGACTTCCAGTTCGACGCGCGCCTTCGGGAAGTCGGCGCCCTTACCGAGCTCCATACCATCGACGTAGAGGTACGCGCTGCTGCCGGCGAGACCTTTGACGCTGATGCCGCGCGCGGCGATCTTCTTGACGAGCTTCTTGTTGTAGGCGTCGAGAGCATCGAGACGATGCACCTTGTTGTGCTCGATGGCATGGGTCGCTGAATAGCGAAGCGCGAAGAGTGCGTTGAAACGCCCAAGAGCCTTCAGCGTCTCGCTCGGCCGGTTCGGGTTGCTGCCGAGGCGCTGCGGCTCGTCGATGATGAGGATCGGCCGGTTCGCTGCGATGACGTCGATCGGACGGCGAGACTTGAAGCCGTCGAGGACCTTGAACATCCTGAGGCCCGACGCCTTGCCCTTCTGGTCGGTGTCGTCGGTGGCCCTCTTCGCATCCCGGTTGAAGTTCTGCGCGTTGATGATCATGACCTGGATGCCCGCGTCGGAGGCGTAGGTCTCGACGTCTTCCAGGTGGTCGGAGTCATAGACGAAGGCGCGGGCCCGCGTCCGATACTCGGCGAGAAAGTGGTCAGCGGTGATCTCGAAAGACTTCTTGACGCCTTCGCGGATGGCGACGCTCGGGACGACGACGACGAACTTCGACCAGCCGAACTGCCGGTGCAACTCCATGATCGTCTTGGTGTAGACGTAGGTCTTGCCGGTGCCGGTCTCCATCTCGACGTCGAGGTTGAGACCCGCGGCAGGGCTCGTCATGACGCTAGGTGAGAGGGGCAGCCCCCGCGTGCGACCCTGCACTGCGTGGATGTTCTCAAGTACCTCCGCCTGGCTCAGTACGACTTCGGTGTTGCGAAGACCGGGTCCGAGTTCCTTCGGCGGCTCGGGCGTGAGTCCGGCGAGCATCGACGCCGCGTTCGAGTCCGGCGCTGGCGTAACGCCGACCTTGCCAGGGTCGATCTTGTACTTCACGCCATCGGCATACGGCTGGCGGTGCACCGCACGGAAGCAGTCGATCACGGCATCGACCGCGGCCGTCTGATACTCCTGGACCTTGAACTGGAGCTTCATCGGCTCACAGCACCTTGAAGTCGGTGTCGCGCGAAAGCTCCTGGAAGATCTGCTTCGCGTTGATGCGCGCAGAGTCCGATGCGAACGCGGAGTCCTTGAAGACCGCCTTCAAGGGCTGCCGCTTCGCGACCTCCCGCACGAGTGCATCATCGACTGCGTCATCCAGGCACGCGATGAGTGCATTGACCTCCGGGTCCACGACAAGGGCCTCATGACCGTTGACCTGTTCGACGGTGACCGGCGCTGACAGTTCGAGCCCGTGGCTGATGAGCACCTCAAAGAGGATGTCCTCGCTAGTGCGATCGGCCCTGAAGGTCTCGACGAGCCCAGCGAGCTGAGTCTGGTCGGTCCCGTCCGGAGTCGCCGACACCGGCGCGTAGTTGCTCGTGTCGATCGTGAAGGCTCGGAAACCGACGTCGCCGTTCCAGCTGGAGGGCTTCCGGTCATTGAGGATCGCCGTGCCAGCATTGGCGATTCGGATCTTGGTCAGCTCGGCGATCGTCAGCGGTTTGCCGAGCTTCTCCAGTAGCCGGATCGCGTTCTGGATCGTGGTCTTCGCTGCCCCGGTCGCAGTCTTCAGATTGTCTTCGAGCGACTCCGGGAGCTGCACAAGTACGACCGGACAGTTCAGACCCGTTCGAGCGCAAAGTTCGAAGACGGCCTCGGCGGTCGTGCCGGAACCAGCGAAGAAGTCGAGGACGATCCCATCGTGACCATTGAGCACGTACTCGAACAGCCGTGACAGCGCCTCATGATCCTTGGGGTTGTTGAAGACCTTCGCGCCCATGAGTGCCCGAAGGTGCTTCACCGACACCTGCGACTGCTTGTAGAAGTACGTTCCTCTGACCTGTGTCGCGAGCTCCGCCTCGTCTTCGGTCTCTTCGGCCTCGTCGTCCTCGACATCAACCGTCTCACCCGCGACGGGACGCAGATGTGCCTTTCGGAACGGCGATGCGGTCGGGTCGTCCTCGCGAAATGCGACCAGCCCGAGCTTGATTTGACGCTTCATTTCGTCAGGACTGCTGTAGCGCCAGCCAGCCTCGGGTACTTTCACCGCCTGACCTGTGGCCGGGTTCACGACGTCGTAGGTCGGCCCGTTCCCACCCGGCCAAGAGATGTCTCGGTCACGCCACGGGCCGTTCGCATCGACCCGCTTGTAGCGCGCCCACTTCTTCGACGGGTCGGTGCGCGGCAACGCCGTGAACCAGGCCGAGAGATCCTTCTCGATGGCGGAATCGTCCGCACCGTGCATCTCGCGGAGACGGAGGTACTCGTCCCAGATCTCCCGCGCGCCCGGCTTCTCCTCTCGCCACTTCGTCTTCTGCTCGCGCAGGTACGACTGCGACTTTGCGTAGACCATGACGTACTCGTGCCCGGTGGAGAAGAATTTCGCGTCGTTCTTGCGCCCCTTCTCCCATACGAGCTGTGCGATGAAGTTCTGCTCGCCGAAGACCTCGTCCATGAGCCGGCGCAACGACGCCTGCTCGGCGTCGTCGATGCTGACGAGGATGACGCCGTCCTGCGCAAGGAACCGCTTTGCGAGCCGGAGGCGCGGGTAGACCATGCTGAGCCAGTCGGAGTGGAAGCGACCGTTCGCGCTCGTGTTCGCGACGAGCTTTTCGCCCGTGTCGTTCACCTGCCCGGACTTCCAGAGGTACTCCTGCTTCGAGGACGCGAAGTCATCGTGGTAAACGAGGTCGCTCCCGGTGTTGTAGGGCGGGTCGATGTAGATCAGCCGGACCTTGCCGAGATACGACTCCTGGAGGAGCTTCAGCGCCTCGAGGTTGTCCCCTTCGATGAAGAGGTTCCTCGTGGTGTCGAAGTCGACCGAGTCCGAGCGATTCGGCCGGAGCGTCTTCGCCGTGGGGGTGTTCGAGAGGAACTCCGCCTCGAGCTTGCCCGGCCAGTCGATCTGATAGACCTCCTTGCCCTCCACGACGTAGTCGTCCAGCTCCTGGCGGAGCGCCTCGAAGTCGACGCGGTGGATCAGTTCACCGTCCTCGTCGCGCGCCTCCTTCACGACGTTCGGGAAGAGGGCCGCAATCGCCTCGACGTTCTTCCTTGTGACGTCGACCGACTGCAGTTCCAGCTTCTCCGGCATTTCCATCTGGTTCCTCTTGGTGCGCTCATACCAGTGCCGCGAGTGCGGCCTGGCGGTCCTTCAGTACTCGCCGCAGCTCTACCTTGCGGTTGAGCTGCGGCTCGGTGCGGAGCTTGCGCTCCAGTGCAGCAATCTCGCGTTCGAGCTTCTTCGCCCGTTCCATTCTCTGGGTGGCAGCCGACACGGACTCGCCGCGGCGTGACGCGACGGGGAGCAGCGGCGCCAGCAGCGCCTCGTAGAGGGCAGACAGGTCGATGGCGGTCGGCAGCGGAGTGCGGGCGGTATCGAGCGGAAGCCACGCGGTCGTGAAGTACGCACCGACTTTCGGAGTCGTGCCACCGAGCGTCTTGTGGGCCGCGACCATGCGCACCTCATCACCCCTCGACACCTCGAAGAGGATCGGGAAGTGGACCGCCTTGTCGATGGCGGTCAACACGTCGTCGCCGACATCGCCGCCCTTCGTCTCGACGGTGAAGACCTGGATCTCCGGCACCGCCTCGGTGCCTTTCAGCCGGATCGTCGATTCGGCGAGCTTGTAGGCCCAAGTGATGCGCTGAATGTCACCGACGAACTTCTCGCGCAGCACGGTGCGCACGCTGCCGTGTTCGTAGAACTTCGTCTTCGGCACCACGCGGCCGAACTTCGCGGCCGGGGGCCAGCGGTAGAGGGCTGGGGTCTGGGGCGCATCAGTCACCGGCAGGCTCCTCGACGATGGCGAGGAACGCGATCAGCTCGAAGTCGTCAAGCCCGGCGATGGTCTGCACGAGCGCGGTGGTGTGGCCGGGGCTGAAGAGGCTATCGACATCGCGTTCCTCCGTCACGTCGATCATGGAGCGGATCGCCTCGGTGAGCAGACCGCTGTACTTGCCCATCTCCGCGCCGTCGCGGGTGGCCGCGTTGAAGACCCGGCACACCTCCCAGGCGGGCTCGTCGCGGTTGCGGCACCCGGCGCGGATCAGGTCGAGCAGGTACTTCACCTCAGTGTGGTCGGCGATGAGGTTGCCCTCGTCGTCGAGGTAGACGAGGTAATGCGGGTGCAGGCGGTTGCCCCGGTGGAGCATCTCGTCGGCGTTGATGTTACGCAGCGCGAACAGTGCACCCGGCTTGAGCCCCTTCTCGCGATTGGCCGGCACGACGGCGTGCAGGCCCTTGGGCGTGCCTGCCAGGTCGCCATACTCCTTGATGTACCCGAGCAGGTCCATGCGGAAATCGTTGAGCCCAAGGTCGGTGATGGAGATGCCGGTACGCACGTCCTCCAGCTCGATGACCTCGTCCTGGAGCTTGCGGAGCTGCTCCTTGCGGAATGCGGCATCGCTCGACTCCTGCGTGAGCACGTTGTCATCGGCGGTCGCGGCGAGATCGGCGATGACCATGCGGTTCTCGACGCGCTCTTTGAGGTTGATGTACTCATCGAGGGAGATGTCGGGCCAGAAGTTCACGAGCTGGATGCGCTCGTTCGTCGATCCGATGCGGTCGATGCGGCCGAAGCGCTGAATGATCCTGACCGGGTTCCAGTGGATGTCGTAGTTGACGAGGTAGTCGCAGTCCTGGAGGTTCTGGCCCTCCGAAATACAGTCCGTGCCGATGAGCACGTCGACTTCGTTCGACTCCTTGGGCATCACGAGATGGCGCTGCTTCGAGCGCGGGGAGAACAGGGTGAGGGTCTGCTGGAAGCCGTAGCCTCTGCCGAGCGTCGTGCTCGGGTTGCCCTGGCCGGTGACCAGCGCAGACTCGTAGCCGCGACGTTTCAGCGCAGGACTGAGCTCCCGGTAGAGGTAGGAGGCGGTGTCAGCGAAGGCCGAGAAGATCAGCACCTTGCGGTTGCCAGGGTTGATCGGCTCGGCGAACTTCGCCTCGATCAGCTCCTTGAGGATGCGCAGCTTCAGGTCATGCTCGGGGGTGATCGCTTCGACCGAGGCGAGGAGTCGTGAGATGACGAGCCCGTCGTGGGAGAGATCCCGGTTCCACGACTCGACATCCATATCGGCAAGGTCGATCTGCACCTTCTTGCCGACGGTGCCGCTCGTGGGGAACTCGAAATCGTCGTCGTCGGCATCCAGGTCGGCCAGGCTCGACGCGACGTCCGTGACCGCGCTGGCGTGGTTGTCGATCGCCTCCAGCGCCTCCGCGACGGTCATCTCCAGACGGTTGAGCGTGAGGCGGAACGCCTCCACGCTGCTCTCCAACCGCTTCAGGAGGTTGACGGTCATCAGCTTCTGGATGCCTTTTTCGCGGTTCGCCGCACCGAGGTTCGCGACCGACCCGCCCGCGATGTTGCGGCCACCGCCGACGTTGCCATAGAGCCGCTCGTACTTCTCTGTCCGGCTTGGGAAGACGTAGGCGAGCGGCGCGTAGACCGCGAGCGTGAGCGACTGGAGCTGGTCGAAGATCTCATTGAACGTCGGAGCGTCCGGCAGATCGGTCAGCGGCGCGTGCACCGACTTCGGCGGCTGTCGCTCCGGGAACGCACCGATGTCGGAGGTGTCGTAGAACGCCTGGATGTGCTTGCGCGAGCGCGCGATCGTCACCGAGTCGAGCAGTTCGAAGAAGTCGAAGTCCAGGCGGGACAGGATCGCCTCCGATGTGCGATCCTCGGGCGGCAAGTCCGACCACTCGTTGAAGGCGCGCTGCGCCTGACGGAAGACCTCCTCCACCGTCGTGGAGATATTGAGCTTCGCGGCAAGCTGTGCGGAGTCTCCCTCGTAGGCCAGCGCGAGCTGGTTACGCAGGTCGTTGAAGCGATTGTTCACGGGTGTCGCCGACAGCATCAGCACCTTCGTCTTCACGCCCTCGCGGATCACCTTGCGCATGAGGCGCTGGTACCGAGTCTCGTTCTCGGTCGTGAAGTCCGCGTTGCGGAAGTTGTGGGACTCGTCGATGACCACGAGGTCGTAGTTGCCCCAGTTCACCCGGTCGAGCGGGATGCCCAGTGACTCCCCCGACTCGCGCGAAAGGTCAGTGTGGGCCAGCACGTCGTAATTGAAGCGATCCTTCGAGAAGACGTTCGTTGTCAGGTTCGCGTTGTAGTTCGTCCAGTTCTCGGCGAGCTTCTTCGGCGCGAGCACGAGCACGGACTTGTTGCGCAGCTCGTAGTACTTGATGACGGCGAGCGCGGTGAACGTCTTCCCAAGACCGACCGAGTCGGCGAGGATGCAGCCGTTGTAGGTCTCCAGCTTGTTGATGACGCCCGTCGCGGCGTCCTTCTGGAAGTTGTAGAGCGCGTTCCAGATCTCGGTGTCCTGGTAGCCGGTCAGGTCGTTCGGCAGCACGTCCTCGTTGACGTCGTCGAGGAACTCGGAGAAGAGGTTGTAGAGAATCAGGAAGTACACCCGCTGCGGCGAGTTCTCCGCGTAGACGCTCGCGATGTGGTCATAGACCGTCTGCGTCACGTCATCGAGCTGCTCCGAGTTGTGCCAGATCTGGTCGAAGAGCTGCACGAACTGGCGAGTCTCGCTCGTGCCCTCGAACTTGGTGACGTAGTTCGACGTCGCCGGCCCGCGCTCGTAGCCGAGATCGGCGGTCGTGAAGCCCTGGATTGGGAAGTACCCCGCCGCATCATCCACAGCAGCGAGCGGCTGCATCGGGGCACCCGTTCGGTTCGAGCGGAAGGTGACCTTTTGGCGCACCCACTCGGCGCACTCGCGCGCGATGGCGCGCTGCGTGAGCTTGTTCCGTAGACGGATCTCGAACTCGGAGCCATACAGTGTCGACTCCGAGCCGCGACCATGCCGCACCTCGAACTGACGACGCTCCGGCGAGGGCTTGTCCGTCGCCTTCACGGTGTTGAACGACGGAGCGGTGAAGATGAATTCCAGCTCCTTGATCTGCGACAGCTCACGCTTGAGCGCTTCGAACGCGTAGATCGAGAACGTCGAGGCGGCGATGCGCAGCTTGGAGCCTGGCCTGACCTCTGCCTTCATGTCGTCACCGAGCAGCTCGTTGACATTGTCGATGATGCGCACTCAGTCCCGCCCTTGTGTCGAGCCCGGGGTGTCAGAGTCCGACGCACCCTTGCGCCGCACCCACTCATCGACCTCGGAGACCTGGAACTTCCAGAGCCGCCCGATCTTGTGGGCGGGCATCCCCTTGTCGGCGATCCAGGCGTACACGGTGTCCTTCGTGATGCCGAGATGGTTCGCGATGTCGTCGGCAGACAGCCAAGGTTCCGCCATCGGCTCCTCCCTCCGCTCGTGCCTCGCCCCTCTCACCTTACCGATGACGGAGGCCGCTTAAGCCGGGTTTGACCGAGTATCCCCGGTGGAGCTTGCCCAGAGCGGTGTCAGATGCCCAAATCACCCCGAATGAGCATGCCCCGTCCTGCAGCTTGGCGAGCTCGGCGAGATAGTCGGGGGGATGCAGGTCGGTCCGGTGGAGAGCACCTTGCTGGTCTGGCCAGCGGACAACAGCTCGTCGGTGTAGTCGCTCGGCACCCCGGATCGCGGGCACCGAGCCGCATGGGCCAGACGGCGTGACCGACCGCCACATTGATGACGCGGCCGCGGTGGTGGACTTGTAACGCGAAGGAGAGCAGCCTTAGTGCCCGCCCCATCGCGGTGGGCTGGAGTGTGCATGGCCGTCAGATCGCGATCCAGCCGCCGTCGCTGGGAAGCACGGCACCGGAGATGTTGGTCGAGTCGTCGCTGAGCAGCCAAGTGATTGCTGCGGCGAGTTCCTCGGAGGTGGCGACCGGAGGCACATTGACCTGCATGAAGGGTCCGAGTCGTTCGCCGGCGAACTGGGACGTGAACGGTGCCTCGATGTTGGTGGCGACGCCCCCAGGGGCAACCGCGTTGCACCGGACCCCGTTGGGGGTGTAGAAGAATGCGGTGCTCTTGGTGAAGCCGATGACGGCGTGCTTGGAGGTCGTGTAGGCGGTGCCGGCGGCGGATCCACGCAGGCCCGCCTCCGAGGTGACGTTGACGATCGAGCCGTATCCGGCCTGGATCATCGACGGAAGAACGGCGCGGGTCAGGCGCATGATCGCGGTGACGTTCACGTCCATGACCCGTTGCCAGACCTCGTCCACGAGCTCGGCGGGTGGGAGGAATCCATCCATGATCCCGGCCACGTTCGCGAGGGCGTCCACCCGTCCCTGCGCCGCCTCCAGGACGGCGTCGACAGTGGCCTGCGAGCTGACGTCGCCAACCACCGTCACGAAGCCGAGCGCCGGCAGCTCGGCGTTCAGCTGCTGCAGCCGGGGCTCACTGATGTCAGTGGCGATCACGCGGGCGCCTTCCTGCGCGAGCCGCACCGCGGTGGCTCTGCCGATGCCGGATCCCGCGCCGCTGACCACAGCAGTCTTCCCGTTGAAGCGTCCTGATATTGATTCCATCGCCATCGTTTTCTCCTTCGTGTGGTGATGCTCGAGTTCAGCTGTTCGGGGTGGCGGGAGCCAGGAAGTCCTTGAGCATCCCGAGAGTGGTGTCGGTGATGTGCATCGAGGTGGCGGCGTCGGGGGCGGTCCGGGTCAGTGCCCGGATCGCGTCGATGGTTTCTGGCACGACGATGGCTTCGTTGTAGACCTGGTAGGTCAGGAAGAGTTCGTCGCCTTGCACGGTGACGAGGTCCTCCCACACCGCCACCTCCCACATGTCGCCTCGGGGGCGGCCGAGGTCGCGCATCAGTTCGATCGTGGAGTTGAGGGCGACCAGACCGTCGGACATCCGGATGAACGCGATTCGGGGGGCGGCGCGCAGCGCGGCAAGCACTTCTTCCCGCGTCGCCTGGCGGGTCAGTTGGATCGTCCAGTAGTGGTTGTGCGTCTGGGTGTGGGCGCCCTTGGCGGCGATCGTCACCAGGTCGAGGCCGGGCAGCACGGTCTGCGCGTCTGGGCCCTGATGGGAGGGGATGGTCGGCTCGGGGACCATCGTGTTCATGATTCCGCCGAGGTGGGATTCCCACGGGTCGGTGGCGCGTCGGATGAGCACCCCGCGGGCTCGTAGGAGTAGCCCGGCGGTGTCGAGCGCGCCGAGTACCCGGACGATGCTGGTGGTGTTGCAGGACACCACTCGGGTGGTGTCTCGGCCGAGGGCGCTGTCGTAGTTGGCTTGGGCGACGAAAGAGTGTCCGGTGACCTTGTGGGATTCGCCGCCCTGGAAGACGGCCTTCACCCCGGCCGCTCGGTAGCGTGGCAGGTTGCCCGCGGCGACGTGCTTGGGGGTGGTGTCGATGATGATGTCGGATGTCGCCAGCAGGTCCTCGAGGCCGCCCGCTGCGTTCAGCCCTTCCGCCGCCATCGCGGTGAGCGCTTCGTCCGTGGCGGCGAAGAGGGGAATCCGGCCCCGCACGGACTTGATGCGCCAGTCGGTGGCGATGTCGGCGATGCCGACCAGCTCCATGTCGGGCTGCAGCAGGACAGTGTCCGCGACGCGCTTGCCGATCACTCCGTAACCGTTGACGCCGACTTTGACCTTGCTCATGGACGTGCCCTTCTCTCGGTGGGTTCTCTCTCGGTGGGTTCCGCCGGTTGGAGCCCGGGAGCCAGGGCGAACGTGTGTGACTCGCCGCCGGCGAGCGAGACCTCTTCGGTGGCGACTCTGAGTCGGATCGGCGGTGCTGGGCTGGGCAGCAGCTGCAGTCGCAGGGTGTGGTGGTCGAGTTCAAGGTCGATCCGGTGCCCCCGGTAGGCGAACTGGAAGCGGATATTCGGCAGTCGTGGCGGCAGGCGCGGTGCGAAGCTGACCCGGGTCGGATCGCAGCTCAGCCCGACGAACGATCGAGCGATGAGGTCGATGGTGCCGGCCATCGCGCCGAGGTGGATGCCTTCGCGGGTGGTGCCCCCTTGGGTGTCGTCCAGGTCGGCGATGAGTGCCTCGCGGAACAGGGACCACGACCGGGATTCGTCGAGGCCGGCGAGGACGGAGGCGCTGACGACTCGGCTGAGGGTGGAGCCGTTCGAGGTGCGGTCGAGGTAGTAGGTCACGGTGCGGACGAGGTCGTCTTGGGAGAAGGGGTAGCCGAGCCTCGCCAGTTGCTGCCTCAGTCCGTCCTGGCCGAGCAGGTAGACGAGCATGACGACGTCGGGCTGTTTGGCCAGCTTGTACCGATTGCTGTTGTCGTCCTCGGATTCGAGGATGAGGTCGAGTCGGCCGATATTCCCGTACCGGTTCCGGTAGCTGGCCCAGTCGAGTTCGATGAGATCCTCGTACCCGTCGAACTGGCTGAGGATCCCGTCGGCGTGAACGGCGATCGCCAGACGCCGGCTGACGTGCGTCCAGTGCGCGATCTCGGCCTCCCCGATCTGAAGTCGCGCCATGACATCGTCGCGGGGGTGGCCGGCTAACTCCTGGAGGGCGGCGACGGCGCGGGCGCACACCCATGCGGCCATCACGTTCGTGTAGGTGTTGTCACGAACGCCGTGCCCGTGTCCGTCGTGGTATTCGTCCGGGCCCATGACGCCGGCGATGTGGAAGCGGTCGGTCTGGGAATCGTGAACGGCGGAGGCGGAGAAGTACCGGGCGACTTCGATGATGAGCTCGGCGCCCTGCCCGGCGAGCCAGTCGAGGTCGCCGGTGACCTGATAGTGCTGCCAGGCGTTGTATGCGACGGCCAACCCCACGTGGCGTTGGAGGTGTGAGTTGTCGGGCATCCACCGCTGGGAGCGGGGGTTGTAGAGGTGGTCCGGTGTCTCCTCGCGTCCGTCGCTGCCGCTCTGCCAGGGAAAGAGCGCGCCGGGCATCCCGGTCTCCCGTGCCGCAGAGCGGGCGGCCTCCAGCCGGTGCCATCGGTATCGCAGCATCGCGCGGGCGACCTGCGGCAGCCGAAGGCCGAGCACGGGAAGGACGAAGAGCTCGTCCCAGAACACGTGCCCGCGGTATCCCTCTCCGTGCAGACCCCGGGCCGGCACGCCGGCGTCCAAAGTCGAGGTGTGGAGGGAGAGCGTCTGCATGAGGTGGAAGATGTGAAGGTTGAGAACGAGTTGGCTGCGCGGGTCGGCTTCGATGGTCACGGGGAAGCGCCGCCAGAGCCGCTCCCAGGCGGCCTGGTGGCGGTCCGCCAGGCCGCGGGTGCCGCGGGCGTGCTCGTGAAGCCGATCGAGAGCGGCGGCCGCTGGCGAGGCGATCGCAGGGTCGCGCGAGGTGAAGATCGCGGCCGTCTTGGTGAGGGTCGCGGGTACCCCATCCACCAGCGCCACCTCGATGTCCCTGGTGTACCGACGTCCTGCCCGGGTGCTCGGGTCCTGCCATTCTCCGTCGGCTCCCTCGAGTCGAAGGTGGATGGCCGACGCGATGTCGATCTCGCTGTGCCTGGTCCGCACCTCGCAGAGAAGGATGTCCCCGGCCTGCCTGAACGTCGGGGGTCCGAGGTGTGTATTGTCCGACCCGGCATACCCGGCGACGTTCCTGTTGCCGACACCGGCGTCGAGGCCGGCGCGGAGCGTGACCGTACCACTCCACCCGGCCGCGGTGACCGTGGTCTCCTGCACGGCCAGATGCCGGTCGTCCATCGAGACGAAGGACCGCTGCACGACGCTCAGCTCCGCTCCGTCGGCACCGAGGAGGGTCACGTGCCGGGTGGAGGTCCCCGCGCGCAGGCTCACGTCCCGTCGCTCATCGCGGACAGCGACTCGACCGCTGGACCACCACGGTCCGGCGGCGACTCGGATGTCCAGAGGAAGCCAGTCTGGCGTGTTGACCAGATGCTCCTCCTCCATGCTCCGGCCGTGGATGCTGCTGGTGAGGCGGTTGTAGACGCCGGCCAGATAGGTCCCCGGGTAGTGCGTTCCGTCGTCGCGGTGCTCGGGGCGGGAGCCGCGACTGACCAGGTATCCGTTCCCCAGTGCTGTCAGCACCTCCCGATGCCCCTCATGGGCCGGGTCGAAACCGTAGTAGGTGAGGGTCCACGGGTCGGTGGACGTGGCACCGAGGTCCAGCTCGCCGACGTCGTTCAGGACGACGTCGGCTCCGGCCGCCTCGAGGGCCTCCCGACGCCCTTCACGGACAATCCCGACAACCAGACCGAATCCGCCCTCATGGGCGGCCCGGACCCCGGAGATCGCGTCCTCCACGACCACGGCGCGCAGCGGCTGAACTCCCAGGCGGCGGGCGGCCTCGAGGAACATCGCCGGATCGGGCTTGCCGGGCAGTTGCTGATCGGCGGCGATCTGCCCGTCCACGACCACGTCGAACATGCCAGCCAAGCCCGCCGCAGCCAGCATCCGGTGGGCGTTGCGACTCGCTGTGACCAGACCGACCGGGATACCGCCGGCGCGAAGCCGGGCCAGCAGGTCCGTTGTGCCCGGATAGCTGCGCAGTCCTCGCGAGGCGAGTTCGGCCAGGAACAGGTCGTTCTTGAGTTCGGCGAGTCCCGCGATCGTCCACCCTTCGGGTGAGTCCCCGCGCCGTCCGGGGTCGAGCTTGATTCCGCGGGCGGCCAGGAATGCCGCGACTCCGTCCTCGCGGTTGCGGCCATCGACGTACTTGCGATAGTCCTCAAGCGGATCGAACGGCCGCAGGTCCGCGCCGTCGGCGCGGGGGTCCTGGAGGACCTCGTCGAAGAGTTGTTGCCAGGCGGCGGCGTGAATGGTGGCGGTGTCGGTGACCACACCGTCCATGTCGAACAGGACCGCCTCGTAGGCCGCCTCGAGCTGGTGAGCGTCGGGGTGGGTTGGCGCCCTGCTCATTGGGACTCGCCGACTCGAACCGGCGGGACGGTGCCCGCCGACCAGGTCCAGTCGCGGATCTCGGGGAGGTCTTCGCCGTGCTCGCGGATGTAGGTGCTGTGCCGGATGAGGGCGTTGCGCAGCTCATCGCGGACGTGCCCGGACACGTCGCGCAGCCGGGGCACCCTGTCGATGACGTCGATGGCCAGGTGGTACCGGTCGAGCTCGTTGAGCACGCACATGTTGAAGGGGGTGGTAGTGGTGCCCTCCTCCTGGTAGCCGTGGACGTGCAGGTTGCCGTGGCCCGCCCGCCGGTAGGTGAGCCGGTGGATGAGCGTGGGGTAGCCGTGGTAGGCGAAGATCACGGGCGTGTCGCTGGTGAAGAGGGCGTCGAACTGCGCGTCGGAGAGCCCGTGCGGGTGCGCTCGGTCGTCCTGCAGGCGCATCAGGTCGACGACGTTGACCACCCGGATGCGCAGGTCGGGGAAGTGCGTCTTGAGGATCGTGACCGCGGCGAGGGTCTCCAGGGTGGGCACGTCGCCGGCGCAGGCCATGACGACATCGGGTGCCTGCCCGTCGTCGCTGCTGGCCCAGTCCCAGATGCCGATGCCCTTGGTGCAGTGCTCGATCGCCTGCTCCATGTCGAGGAACTGCAGCTGGGGCTGCTTGCCGGCGACGATGACGTTGACGTACTGGCGGCTGCGGAGGCAGTGGTCGGCGACCGACAGCAGGGTGTTGGCGTCCGGCGGCAGGTACACCCGGATGACGTCGGCTTTCTTGTTGACGACGTGGTCGATGAAGCCCGGGTCTTGGTGGGAGAAGCCGTTGTGATCCTGCCGCCACACGTGGGAGGTGAGCAGGTAGTTCAGGGAGGCGATCGGGCGGCGCCAGGGGATGTCGTTGGTGGTGGTCAGCCACTTGGCGTGCTGGTTGAACATCGAGTCGATGATGTGGACGAATGCCTCGTAGCAGGAGAAGAACCCGTGCCGTCCAGTGAGCAGGTAGCCCTCGAGCCAGCCCTGGATGGTGTGCTCGGAGAGGATCTCCATCACCCGCCCGTCAACGGCAAGGTGGTCATCTCCGGGGACGGTGGCCGCGTTCCAGGCGCGGTTGGTGACCTCGAGCACGGCGTCGAGCCGGTTGGAGTTGTTTTCGTCGGGTGAGAACACCCGAAAGTTGTCCATGTTTCCGACCATGACGTCGCGCAGCAGGGTTCCGAGAGCACGGGTGGACTCCCCCGTGGCTGTTCCGGGTGTGTCGACTGGGACGGCGTAGTCCCGGAAGTCAGGCATCCGCAGGTCTTTCAGCAGGCCGCCGCCGTTGCTGTGCGGGTTGGCGCTCATCCGGCGGCTGCCAGACGGATGCAACGCCCTCACCGCTGGAACGGGTGCGCCTGTCTCGTCGAAGAGCTCCTCGGGACGGTAGCTGCGCAGCCACTGCTCGAGGATGGCGCGGTGCTCATCGTTCTCCCGCGCTTGGGCGAACGGCACCTGGTGCGAGCGCCAGGTGCCTTCGACCTGCTTGCCGTCCACCTCCATCGGCCCGGTCCACCCCTTCGGGGAGCGCAGGACGATCATCGGCCAGCGCGGCCGTTCGGTGTCTCCCCCGCGCGCCCGGTCCTTGATCTCGCGGATATCGTCGAGGCAGGCGTCCAGGGCGCGGGCGAAGTCCTGGTGCATCCGCGCCGGGTCGTCGCCCTCGACATAGAACGGGGTGTGCCCGTAGCCGCGCAGCAGGTGATCAAGCTCTTCCGGGCTGATCCGCGCCAGCACCGTGGGGTTGGCGATCTTGTACCCGTTCAGGTGCAGGATCGGCAGCACCGTCCCGTCACGAGCGGGGTTGACGAACTTGTTGGACTGCCAACTCGCCGCCAGCGGGCCGGTCTCCGCCTCGCCGTCGCCGACCACCGCGGCGACGATCAGGTCCGGGTTGTCGAACGCCGCGCCGTAGGCGTGCGAGAGGGCGTAGCCCAGCTCACCACCCTCGTGGATCGACCCGGGCGTCTCGGGCGCGACGTGGCTGGGGATGCCCCCCGGGAAGGAGAACTGCCGGAACAGCCGGCGCATCCCCTCCCCATCCTGGGTGATGTCCGGATACGTTTCGGTGTAGGTACCCTCCAGCCAGGCCGACGCGACTGGGCCGGGGCCACCGTGACCGGGACCCATGACGTAGATCGTGTCCAGATCGCGCTCCATGATGGCCCGGTTCAGGTGGGCGTATATGAAGTTCAACCCCGGCGTTGTGCCCCAGTGCCCGAGCAGCCTGGGCTTGATGTGCTCCGGCAGCAAGGGTTCCCGCAGCAGCGGGTTGTCCATCAGGTAGATCTGGCCGACCGAGAGATAGTTTGCGGCCCGCCACCAGGCATTGATGCGCTCCAGCTGGGCCGGATCCAGAACCGGATCGGCGCCCCTGGGGGCTGAGTGTGTGCTCATGAGTTCTTCGCTATCTGTGTCATGTCGAATGGTGATGGGTAGCGTTTATCGGGTGCTGCTGGGAACGGGCGCCGGCTCGGGACTGCTCACCGCCGCGGGCGCGGCGGGGGCGGGAAGGTGGAGTCGCTTCAGCAGCAGGGCGTTGACGGCGACGATCACGCTCGAGCCGGACATCGAGATCGCGGCGATCTCCGGGCTGAGCATGATGCCGAACGGGGGGAAGAACACGCCCGCAGCGATGGGCAGGGCGATGACGTTATAGCCGATGGCCCAGCCGAGGTTCTGCCGCATCTTGCGCACGGTGCCCTTGCCGATGCGCAGCGCGATCGCGACATCCAGCGGGTCGGAGCGCATCAGCACCACGTCGGCGGTCTCGATCGCGACATCCGTCCCGGCGCCGATCGCAATACCGAGGTCGGCCTGAGCTAGGGCGGGGGCGTCGTTGACGCCATCGCCGACCATCGCGACCTTCTTGCCCGAGCGTTGCAATTCGGCGATCTTGGCGGACTTGTCCTCCGGGAGGACCTCGGCGATGACGGTGTCGATGCCCAGCAGGGAGGCGATGCGCTTGGCGGTGGGCTCGTTGTCGCCGGTGAGCATCACGACCTCGATCCCGGACTCGTGCAGGGCGGCGATCGCTGCCGCGGCGGTTTCTCGGGGCGCGTCGGCCAGTGCGATCACCCCGGCTGCTTTGCCGTCGACGGCAAAGGCGATCGCCGTGCGGCCGGTGGCTGCCAGGTCGTTCTGCGCCGCAGAGATGGAGCTGATGTCGATTCCCTCCTCGGCCATCAGCCGGGCGTTGCCCATCACGACGCGGCGTCCGTCCACGGTCGCCACCGCTCCGAGCCCGGTAACGTTGCGGAACGCGCTGGCCGTGCGGCGAGGAACGTTGCGCGCGTCGGCGTAGGCGACGACCGCCTTGGCCAGGGGATGCTCGGACTCGCGTTCCGCGGCGGCGGCCAATGACAACAGCTCGATGTCATCCATCCCGATCGGCAGGTAGTCGGTGACCTCGGGTTCGCCCTTGGTCAGGGTGCCGGTCTTGTCGAGGACGACGGTGTCGATGTGTGCGGCGGATTCCAGGGCCTTCCCAAGCGATTCTCAAACACAAGGCCGGTACTCAAAACGCTGATTCGCCGTGTTCTCAAGGGGCCTGAGCGACGTGGACCGCGGAGTCGAACCCCGGAGAGGCACGATTCGCGAGGCGTAGTCGCGAAAAATCCGGCGAAGTCTCAAACACGGTTGGCCCCGGGACGGCGGGCCGAGTTGGTCGCGGACTATGAAGCGGGGATGCCAGTTCGGATGATCGCCGCGAAGTATGCAGTACATCGCGGGACAGTCCCCGCGCTCGTCACCAAGGAGGGAGCGCGGCTCAGGACGTCTGGGCTCAGTCTTGCCGGCCGCGCTCGTGCTGCTTCTTTATACGCAGAAGGTCTCACGCTACGGGAGGTCGCTGAACGGCTTGGCGTCGACGAGAAAACGGTCCGGAACGCAGTGGTCGAGGAGAGCGGCCTGATCCGGCCGCGAGGCAGACGCCCTCACGAGGCTCGCCGAGCTTCTTCGGCTTGAGGAGGTGGAGTTAGTAGAGTGGGGGTCATGTGATCACCACGGCTGACCTCATCGGTAGACGTGAAAGCTCTCACCGATGAGGAGGACGTGTTGCCAGAAGCCGACCAGAGCCAGTCGACGGAACCGGCAGCTTTCCCCGCGGAGATCCTTCAACGCATCACAGACGCAGCAGGCAGCCGCGTGGTACTCGTTGTTGGTGCCGGGGTCTCGATGGAGAAGCCGACCGGCTTTGCGAGTGGTGCGCATTACTCCCGCGAAGCCCACCGGCGACTTGTTGCAGATGGCGTTCTGAACGACGGAGAGTGCACAGATCCCGACGACCTCTCGGTTCTAGCTGATCTGCTGTACGACAAGTACGGATCGCAAGCTGAACTGACGAGTCGCCTACCGAAGGACGCTTGGCGGACGGCCGCTCCAAATTCGGGGCACCTCATAGCTGCCG
The DNA here is from genome assembly GCF_054165885.1 of Microbacterium sp. HM-570. Classification (NCBI taxonomy): domain Bacteria; kingdom Bacillati; phylum Actinomycetota; class Actinomycetes; order Micrococcales; family Microbacteriaceae; genus Microbacterium; species Microbacterium sp. HM-570. The sequence continues at coordinate 39,623 of NZ_CM135111.1, read as the reverse complement.
CCTTGCTCATCGAAGGCGCGATTCGACATGTGATCACTCTGAACTACGACTTGGCCTTCCAACACGCCGTAACCGCCCTGGGCAACAGCACGAACATCACATTCGTGGAAGGTCCTGACGAACACGCGAACCTTGCTTCACATTCCGTGGTGCACCTACACCGAAGCGTCAATCAGCCAGAGGAGACCTGGGTACTCAGAAAGAGCGCGCTCGATACAGACTGGGCTGCAGAATGGGAGAGCGTGATCGCAGCGGCAAACCTGTCAGCTCCGGTCGTGGTCTTTGTCGGACTGGGCAGTCCCGCCAATGTTCTCACTGAGAGCGTCAGCAACCTCGCCGCAAAAGCACAATCCTCCTACTATCTGGTCGACCGCAATCAAGACTCGAAGTTCCACGAAGCATTGAGCGCAAACCTCACCGGCACTGTTGACCTCTACTGGGGCGACTTCATGTCGAGACTCGCCCAAAGAGTAGTTCTCGAACAGTTGCAAAGAGTCCGTGACGCACATAGCCAAATGGCGGACGATGACCCCGAAATGGCGTTGCGCCGGTCGGAAGATGTCGCAACACCTATCCAAGAGATCACGCTGCTCGACCTCGGCCGCGCTAGAGCCACCTGGCTACTGGGCCCGCACCCCTATGCCGGAGAAGGGGACGCCGCGAACCAAAGGCAGATCGCGCACCTCCTGGTAGCAACGGACCACTTATCAGCAGCGCTCGCAACGAGTTCCCTGGACCTGGATGAGCATGGCCGCCTCACGGTCAAGACCGATGGCGGTTCAACGCTCGTCTTTGGGCTTGCGCATGGCGGAGGCACCATCGCGTGGAGCGCCATCAGCACCAAGATTCGTGAGCGAAACAATAGCCTGGCGCCTCAGCAACGAACAAATCTTGTCATCGTGGCTGGAGCCAGAAACACGCGAACGCCAAGTGTTGATGACCTTGTTCGGGAGGACACGTCAGGCGACCTCATTAGGGGCGCCGACACCGTCCACCCGATCTTCGCAGACGATTACCTAGGACGGCCCGCGACTGACCTGCAGTCAGCGGTTGAGGAGCTACGACGATGACCGACGCGGTTGTAACGAACGAATTACTCCTCACGGAGATCACAAGGCTGCTTGCAGAGTCTGAGATCGTCCGCGTAGACAGCGCTCGCCACCGATCCTGGCCTTCCGGCTCGATGGCATTCGAAGACGAGTACTCGGTGATCGCGGTGTGGGCATTTGAGTCGGTCGAAGAGCTCGTCGCCGGATGGGGTACGGCACAAGATCACGTGGTCGATTTCCTAGGTGCGAACGTAATTGCGACAGACCCGAAGTCTTGGGATGGGTACCTCATCCTCGTCGCGATGGACGGCGTTCCGGAGGAACTGGCTGCCGAGCTGAGCGCCATACGATCTGACACGCGACGTGTACGCAAGTTGGTCCTGACAGCGGACGATCTACCAAGTCGTGTCTTCGATCCGCTTGAGTTGACACCACAGGTTAGGCGCACACTGGCGCCGATTCTCGATCTTGATCTCGACACCACGCCGGGGAGGGCCGACCCCTTGGCCACGCTCCCATCGCGCGTTGCGGGGGTACTTAGCAGCAATGCGCACCTCGACGTGGTCATCGCTGCCTACGAGGCAGGCGAGCCTCCGCTTGAAGCGCTCCACGAACGATTGATCACCACCCAGCGGGCAGGGACGGATGCACTATGAGAGTCACCGGAGTTTCCATCGCAGGGTTCGGCGGAGTCTCGGGCGAGGTCGACATCGACCTCGACGCGGACGTGGTGATCGTCGTTGGCGCGAATGGTTACGGCAAGACGACGATCTGCAACGCGATTTCATGGGCGATCTCGGGCGAGACCACCGGCTCCCAGGGACCCCGAAACCTCTACAGCAAGTCAGGAACCACGACGGTTGAGCTGCGAACCGACTTCAACGGTGACGATGTTGTCATCACGAGGTCGTTGGAAAACCCGGGCGAGACCGACGCCAAGAAACTGCGCGCTCCACTTCGAGTGCGGGTTAACGATGCGTCACTTCGTGGCGCGGATGCGGAGGTCTGGCTCCGCCAAAATCTCGCGGGCACCGATACCAACGAAGACTTCGCCACACTGGCACAGTCGTTCGTGGACTCGATCTACCTGAGGCAAGAGTCGCTGCGCGAGTTCCTGACCGGACGTCAGGACACAGAGCGGTTCGATGCGGTCGCAAGCATGGTGGGTGCCGGGCGTCTACGAGAATTTGCGGATGAACTCCAATCGCACAAGCGAGCATGGGTTCGCGCGGTCAACCACGCTGACTCGGCGCTCGAAGGTGATCGCGCAAAGGTCGAAGACCTAGCAGCATCTTTGTCTGCGCTTGAAACCGAGATCACCAAAGCAAATACGGCCGAGGTGACCGCTCGATGGCAGACATGGAGCAGCGACGTTGCGGCACTCGGGCTCGTCGCGATCCAGGACGCCCAAGATTGGGAACTGAGTGAAAGCACACTGACGAAGTTGCGTGCTGCCCTCAACCAGGAGCGAAGCACAATCGAGCAGGATGAAGCCGCCTTGCTCGCGGCACAGGCGGAGCTGAGCGTGCCGCTTCCCGAAGGTCCGGACGAAGCTGAGGTCATCGAACTCGAACGTCAAGTCGCTGATCTGACGGCTCAGAAGGAACAGGTCGAGCGCGACATCCAGCTACTTCGCGTCGAAGTTGGAGAAGCAGACGCGGCGCGTAGACAGGCAACCTCTATTCGTGAAGAACTCGCAAGTATGGCGTCGATCCTGCTCCGTCACGTGGCAGATAGCTGCGCAGCCTGCGGCCAAGAAGTCGATCCGGAAGCGTATCGTCGTCGCCTCGAAACCATCGCCAACGAAACAGAGAATGCAGCTCTCCGAGAAGGCGCTGAACTACAACGAACAAATCTCCAAGTCACAGAGAAGCGACTGGGTGAACTGTCCCTGCGACTCAAGACTGTCTCAGATCAGCACCGCGCCATGCTCGAACAACGCGCATCAGCACAAGCGGCGAAGGAGCATCGAGAGAGGCGAATACAGGAGGTTCTTGCCAGCTTCTCTGATGAGGTGCCTGACGCGTCAGCAGAGGCAGGCAACGAAATCCAACGACTCGCATCTGAACTAGATCGTGTAGCGAGGCGGAAGTCTCAGATCGCGCGGACATTGGAGGCAGGGCGCGAGTTCGATGCAGCCGCTTCACTGGACTCATCGAAGACACGACGTGATCGAATCGAAATCGAGTCCAAGGCACTCCGCAACTCTTTGGCTTCCAAGGAGCAAGACATTGCCGATCGGCGGCACACAAATGACGTCGCTACCGCACTTCTTGATGCAGTGAAGTCAGACGCGGAGACGTTTGTTGCCGACCGTCTGAAGCAGTTGAAGCCTCTCCTGCGTCAGTTCTACGCAGCAATCGACCCCCATCCAACGTTCCGATCGGTTGAGATTGCCACACGTCAGTTTGGTGGGAAGCACCGTCTCACTCCTATGTTGCGTGACGATGAGGTTCAGGTTGATGTCACGGAGCCCGGAGAGACGCTATCTACATCGCAAGCAAATGCGCTTGCCGTCTCCTTGTTCCTCTCGTTCAACCTTGGCTTCGCGCCTACTCACGTGAAGTCATTGATACTCGATGATCCTCTCCAGAACCTGGACGACGTGCATCTTCTCGGCCTCGTTGACTTACTTCGCAAGATCCTTCCTCATCGCCAGCTGATCGTTACAACCCACGATCATGCGTTCGCCTCGTTGTTGGCGAGGAAGCTTCGGCCGGTAAGCGAAGACTTCCGAACCACCTACGTCCGCTTCACGAAGTGGGACCGCAACGGTCCTGGTGTTGAGCAGTGGGATGTTCCTGCGGAGACCAGCCCCCTGAAGCTTGTCGCCCCGTAGCGACCTCGGACGATCTTGCGGGTAGGGCTTAGGAGGGTTTCGCTGACAGATTGGGGACCGACGCATGGAGTATGAATTCGAAGCGACGGATTCGGTGCGGATCGGTGCGCTCCTGGATAAGCATGCTCCCGGCGCGACAGACACTACCGAGATTTGGATGAGGTCCTGGTCGGATGCGGACTATGGATCACTGGCTGACCCGGTCCGACTCGAGTTCGATTTCCTTTTCGGCGTTGAGCTCCAAGAGGACTTCACGGCTGCAGGGACCGTTGCGTTCGAGGAATCCAATGTCAGAGTGAATCGGCCTGACTTTCGTTCCGTTCTTCAAGCAAGGATGGAACACGATGAACAGGAAGTATTCGCCGGAGATGCGTGAGCGGGCGTTGCGGATGCTCGCAGAGACGCGGCCGTCGCATCCGACGATGATGAGCGCTGTGCGTCACGTCGCGGGCCTTCTGGGCATGAGCCCGGAGACGCTGCGGCTGTGGCAACGCCGCTACGAGGTCGACGCCGGGGTGAAGCCCGGCGTCACGACCGAAGCGGCTGCGGAGATCAAACGCCTGCAGAAGGAGGTCTCGGAGCTGCGGAAGGCGAACGAGATCCTCAAGGCTGCGAGCGTGTTTTTCGCGAAGGAGCTCGACCGCCCCTGACCGAGATGATCCAGTTCATCAACGAACACCGGGATCGTTTCGGGGTCGAGCTCATCTGCCGGGTGTTGCGCCCGGCAGTCCAGGGCTTCCTCACCTCCCGCGGCTATCGCGCCGCTGTCGGCCGTGCGCCGTCCGCCCGCCGGTTGCGCGACGACCTGCTGGTGCCGGAAATCGCCCGGCTGCATGTGGAGAACTACGGCGTCTACGGGCGCCGGAAGATGCATGCGCTGATGCGCAGGCAGGGGTGGGAGATCGGCCGGGACCAGACCGAACGGCTGATGCGGCTGGCCGGGGTGCGCGGCGTCAAGAAGTCCAAGCGTGTGTTCACGACTAAGAGCGACCGGATGCTGTCGCTGCCGCAGGATCTCGTTAACCGGAGGTTCACCGCCGACGGCCCTCGCCGGCTCTGGGTGTGCGACGTGACCTACGTCGCGACCTGGTCAGGGTTCGCGTACGTCGCCTTCGTCACCGACGTCTACTCGCGACGGATCGTGGGCTGGAATGTAGCCGCCACCTTGAAGGCCGAGATTCTGCCGCTGCAGGCGCTGGACATGGCCGCCTGGGGAGCCGGCGGCGACCTCACCGGGCTGACCCACCACTCGGACCACGGCTCGAACTATATGGCGATGGTCTACACCGACCGCGTCGTCGAGCTCGGAGCCGTGCCCTCAACCGGAACCGTCGGCGACAGCTTCGACAACGCCATGGCCGAGGCGGTCAACAACCTCTACAAGACCGAGCTGATCCGCCAGCGCGGACCCTGGCGGACCGTCGAGCAGGTCGAGCTGGCGACCCTCGAGTACGTCTGGTGGTGGAACAACCAGCGCCTCCACGGCGAGCTCGACATGCGCACCCCGATCGAGGTCGAGGACGCGTACCACGCTGACCTGGAATCAGCCCAACCGGCACCTGCCGGACAAGGCTCCCGATAGGAACGAAAGTCAGGCCGATTCAGGGTGCCTGTTTCTGGGGTAAAGGTGGGCTGACCACGTCGGGTTCAGTGATGCACCTGGCGGTCGCTCACAATCTGTCCGTCGTCCGTCTCGATTGCGTTTCCTGAGTCCCTTCGCGCACCTTCTGGTCGCAGAGGCCACCCGCCGTGTGCAGGTACCTGCGGAAGGAGGACGGCGATGGCAACCAGCGAGGAGGCGCGGGCGGCTCGGGATGCGAAGCTCGACGCCCTGCACGAACAACTCACCAGCGCGGTGGAGTCGTTGGTGTCAGGTGAGGACTGGATGCAGGCGCTCACGTTCGCGGCCCGGTTTCGTGCCCGCTCGTTCAACAACACGCTGCTGATCTTCGTGCAGCATCAGGGGGCGTTCGAGGCGGGCCGGGTGCCCGATCCGTTGCCGTCGTACGTGGCTGGCTTCAAACAATGGCAGGCACTTGGCAGGCAAGTCGAGAAGGGCCAATCGGGGTACATGATCCTCGCCCCCGTCACTCGTCACCAGGCTGCTCCTGGACATCCCGACATAGAGAGGGACGTCGCGACGGTGCTCAAGGCCGAGCTCCGACCATGCCTCCTCCGCGGCGTGGATCGCGTACAGACCGGGCACGGGCTCAAGGTGCGTCGGCGCCTCCACGATCGGCCACCGTTCCGCCCGGCAGAAATGGAACGCCTCGACGCTGCCCGCCGCGCGCTGTAGTCGCTTTGCTGCGTGGCAGACACCGCTCCTCATGGACTTTGATCTCCTCGGTGTCGAAGGAGATCCGCAACACGTTCCGGTTGGCGAAGAGGGATTGGGATGTGGGCGGTGAGCCAGGCGATCACCGCCGTCTGCCATCGGTCGGGGTTGGAGTTCCACGAGAGCGTGTGTCCGGCTTGGAAAACCTCTAGCGAAACAAGGCCGGGCCGAGAATCTCGGAGTGCTTTTGACAGCCGTATCGGTACGGAGTCGTCGTGGGTGCCGTGAAGGATGAGCGTGGGCGCGGTGAGTTCCTCGGCTCGAACCGTCCAGTCGAAGGATCGGAGCGGGATGCGCTCGGGCAGGCCGACCATGTGGGCCAGCGGGCGGAGCGTCAGCCACGGGATCGCGAGGCTTCCCGCGGCTGCGGGGAGTCCGCTGCGGGTGCAGTTCGTTTTGATGACTTCGTTCCAGTCGAGCACAGGCGAGTCGAGCACGAGACCTGCGACGCTGCGTCGATATGACGGGTGGTGAGCGAGCTGGAGCGCGATGGCGGCACCCATCGACCATCCGAACAGCACGATCTGTCGGGCTCCGTGCCGCATCGCGTAATCGATGGCAGCCGCGGCGTCGTCGATCTCGGTGAAGCCGAGCGTTGAGCGGCCGTTGCCGACTCTCGGACCTTCGCCGTCGGCCCGGTAGGTGATGACGAGCGAGGTATAGCCGCGCTCGGTTGCGGCGAGCACACCGCGAAGTGTTCCGGCGCGGAGACTGCCGAGGCCATGTATGTGAATCGCCCACGTCGAACTGGCGCTGTCGCCGTCGATGCGCCAGGCGGGGGCAGGCCCCGCGGGAGTATCGATGGTGATGTCGTGTGCGTGGAGGCCGGCGTCGCGAGGGGTCGCGTAGTAGATGCCGCTCCAGGAGACGCGATCACCCGCCCTGGGCGTGAGTCCCGGTGCCGTGCTCGTCACCGGTCGCGCGATCAGGCCCGGTCCGCGGTCGAGCACGTCTGCGGAGAGTTGCGCCCAGCCTCCGTTCTCGAACCAGAGGTTGTAAGCGCCTTCGGCTGCGGTCTGGTGAGTTCGGTCGAGCACGATGAGACAGCCGTCGCCGTCGTGTTCCACCTCGCGGACGATCAGGTCGTATCGTCGCGTGCTGGGGGCTGTCAGCCGCCGCGCGATCACCCAGCCGACACCCAGCGCGGCCGCCGCAACGAGTCCGGTACCTAGTGCGACCCGAGGCATCACGAGCTGCCCCCGTCCTCGACCCAGGTCACTGGTGAAACGATGGCCCGTGTCACCCTCGTGTCGAGTCCGAGGAGGTGGCTCTCCGCGCTCTCCAGTAGCGCGCGCTCCGCTGCGCTGATGTCGAAGGTGACTCGCGGGTCGATCATCGCGTCGCGGATCTCAACGATCTCTCGGTGTAGACGGCTCTCCGGGTCATCCGCGACCGCAGCGAGCGGGTCTGCTTGGCTCAGCCCAGGTCGCACGAGCGACGCCCGCTTCCAGAGTGATTCCAACTGCGTTGCGAGGCCGGCGGTGCGCTTCCGGCGCATGTCGTGCTGGGCTCGGCGGACGGCGGGCTGTACCGCGAAACCCGCGCACAGAAAGATGAACGCGAGCAGAGAGAGCGGCTCGTAGGCCGGTTGCACGGCGCGCAGGAGATCGAGATGGCCGGTGACGTGTGCGACGTCCATGATGAGCACAGCCAGGCACAGTGCGCCGCCGAATGCCGATCCCAGGCTCAACAGCCCTGCGGGGAGACGCTGGATTCCGGAGCTGTGCCGGTACTGCCGCGCGGCGAGGATCATCATCGTCGTGATAACGAGGAAGAAGTAGCTGAAATTGATGATCGAGTAGGTCGCTGCTGCGGGTTGCGCGCCGAAGTCGATCATGAATCGAGTCGTGGTTGCGCCCCGGTCGATGAACATGAATGTCGTAGTGATCGCGAGAAGCGAGATGACGAGCACCGGGAGGCCCACGGCGGCGCGCACGAACCTGGGTCGGTACTCGTCGGCCTTCATGACGCCTCGACCGAGGAAGAAGATCCCGGTCATCAGCAGCCCATCCGCAAGGAGGGTGGTGACATTCGTTCCACCAAGAAGCGGATCGGTGGCGAGGTAGATGGCGTCGACGTTCAGGGTCATCGCGACGGCGATCGTGACGGAGGCGTAGGTGATGCTCCGATCCGCCCGTTTGCGACGGAAGATGAGCAGGCTCGCCACGAGCGCCCACATGAGCATCGCGACGAGCGTCTGGATCAACCGAAAATCTCCGAATAGCGCGACTCGGCAAACACCGATCCTCGGATGCCCGCAGCCAGCCGATCAGCGAGGGACTCGGCAGCGACCTCCGTCTCACTGTCAATGTCCTGCCGCTTGAGCAGGCGTCCGCGCGTGTAGGGAGGAATGTTGGGCAGCAAGACATCCCCGGCCGTGCAGTCATCGCCCTCCGTGTGACCGAGGATCATGTGGGCGAACTCGTGAAGGACGAACTGCTGGCGGTGCAGCATGGAGTCGCTGCGTGCGTGGAGCACGAAGTCTTCGGTGTCGGTGACCAACCAGAGCGCACAGATGCCGTCGCGAGTGTCGAGGTCGGCGAGTTCGACGACACGGAGTCTGCGATGGCGCCTATCTTGAACGGCCTGGCGAAGGTGCTCAAGCGTGAACCTGCTGCCGAGCCGAAGTTCGGCGACGGCCGCCGAAACGGTCTCTTCGGTGTTCACGGATGCCTCCTTTCGTCCGAGCATGTACTGATCTCGGCTCTGCGGCGCGCGAAGCCCGTCAGGGCTCAGGTGTACGCGTCAACTCCTCATCTAGAAACGTGCTGATGGCTTGAAGTGCTCTCGGCGAGATGTCGCCGAGAGTGCGGGCGGCGTAGGACTTCACCTTCGCCGCGCGCATCGAACGCACGAGGTCGAGCTGAGCGGAGACCTTCTCCGGGGTAGCCCCGCCGCTCTCCCCCGCAAGAAAGGCAGCATCGACGTCGAAGAAGTCCGCAAGTCCCTGGAAGATCGCCGTGTCTTGAACGTATCGGTGGCCGTTGACCATGTATGTCCATCGTGATCGAGACAGGCTGATGCCACGTTGCCTCAGATACTCCGCGATCTGCGAGTAGGTCGGTTCGGAGCCGGACTCGGCGACAGCGACATCCATCAGAAGCCGCAGGCGTTTGGCGAGGTCGTTAGCCGCAGCCTGACTTTCGTATTCAGTCATCGTCGCTGACCCCCTTCCCTTCGGGAGGGCCAAGGCGTCGACGTAGCCCAGACCCGAGGGTAGTTGTGCATGCCCAAATCTACCCGTTGAGCATGCACAATACAACCGTTGCGCATGCTCAACGTGCGGTGTTAGAACGGAATCGGGAAGGTTTGAGCATGCTCAACGCGGCTTCCCGGTGAGCGGGAGGACGATTCCATGAGCACAGCACCATCCCGCAGCCTGACTGCGTTGCCCACTGGACGGCGACTGGCTCTTGGGAACCCGGGCGCACCTGATCGACAAGAGCCCCATAGCTCACGACGAAGCCACAGGAGGTGCCGAGATGATGATGCCGGAAGCCTCGCGCGGAGAGCGCCAGCCGCTGGATGCTACCGCCCTGCTCGCCTCGCTCACCGGGCTGTCGCCGAGCGCCGCAGCGTGTCGCTACGCCGAGGCAGGCATCCCGGTCTTTCCCTGCGTCACAGGAGGCAAGCGCCCGCTGACCAAGCGGGGATTCCACGAGGCGAGCACCGAACCGCACCAGGTCGCTCGCTGGTGGGCGCGGTGGCCGCGCGCCAACATCGGGATGCCGACGGGCCAGATCTCCGGGCTGGAGGTCGTGGATGTCGACGTACACGGGGCGATCCGCGGCTTCGCGGCGTTCGAGCTGGCCCGGCGCGCGGGGCTGACGGATCGCTGGGCCGCGTTCATCCGCACGCCCTCGGGCGGCGTCCATGCCTACTACCCGGCCGATCCCGAGCTGGTGCAGCCGTCCTGGCAGGTGGCGCGTGCTGGCATCGACTTCCGGGGAGCGGGCGGCTACGTCATCGTGCCGCCCTCGATCATCGCCACCGATGCGGGGCCGAGTGCGTATTCCCTCATCGGCTCCGGGCGAGGCGACGCGGTTCCCGTCGATGCCCGCGCACTGCGACAGTTCCTCGATCCGCGACCGGCGCGCCTGATGCCCGCCATCCCTGTCGAGCGAACGGACGGCGTTGACGTGGAGCGGATCGCCCACTGGGTCGGGATGCGCGGCGAGGGCGAGCGCAACCGCGGCCTCTTCTGGGCCTCGTGTCGACTCATCGAGGCGGGCATCCCGCCCGACCGCGTGCGTGCCGCGCTGGGGCCGGCTGCCGAGCGCGCAGGCTTGCCCGCCCCGGAGATCGAGACGACGATCCGCTCGGCGCACCGCGTAGCGAGGGGCGCACTGTCCGCGCCTGCCGCCAGTTCCGTGCCCAGCCATGCAGCTCAGCCTTCATCGGGTCAGGTGCTCTCGTGATCCCCGGCAGCACGCAACAGCCGCGCGGGCGGATCGCTGTTTGGACGGCGGTAGCTGGGACCGTATTCATCGCCGCAGCCGCCTTCTGGCTGTCGTTCACGGCGCTCGCCGACCTCGCGCAACGCTCAGGCGTCGATCAGAGCCAGGCGTGGGCGTGGCCGCTCATCGTGGACGGCATCATCGTCGTCGCCACGGTGTCCGTCGTCGCGCTCGCGGGGCAACGCGCCGCCTGGTATCCGTGGCTGCTGCTCATGGCCGGTGCCGCGGTCTCGGTCGCAGCCAACGCGATCCACGCGGTCGTCGCCGCTGACGCCGACGTTCCTTCTGCGCTCGCGGGATCGGTCGCCGCCGTCCCGCCGCTCGTGCTGCTGGCGATCACGCACCTGACGGTGGTGCTCACCCGACGGTTCCGTGCAGAGCCGTCGACGCAGACGGCCAAGTTGGTGTCGAGCGCGGTCGAGCACCTGTCGCCGGAAGCGCCTGCGCACCTTGCTCCTAGAGAACTCGCTCTGCGAATGAAGGAGGACGGCATGACGAACACCGCCATCGCTCATGCGACCGGGGTGCATCCGTCCACGGTCGGTCGCTGGCTGGCGACGCCCGCGCTCGCCTCCGCATCGGAAGGAGGCGCGCTGTGAACGATGAACTGCCAGAAGACGAGCACGCCCGTCGGCTTGCCGATGTCCTCCACACGCTGAAGCCGACTCCGATCGAGGCTGCTGAGATCTCGGAGCTGGCGCGCCACACCGACCCGTGGCTCGCCGCGCAGACGTGGCGCGGCGGCCACCCACTCCTGGAGCGCCTGAGCGCAGAGCACGACCGCAGCCAGGTGGTGTGGGTGCGCCCGACCGAGCTGCTCCCATCCGCCTCGGCCCGCATGATCGGGCGCGGCATCGACCTGCGCACCGAGCTGGCGCGCCGCGTCGAGGAGCGTCGGCAGACCTCGCCGCAGGCAACTCCGGTGACCCGGCCAGGCATCCGGGCGCGTGCCCAGGGCATCGCGCCGCTCTCCGCGTTCGGGCAGGCGCCTGCGCGCCAGTCCTCTGTCAGCCGCGACCCGCTCCGCCGCCTGTGAGCGCGCCATGTCTGCCCAGGCCGCTCCCACGTCGTTCCGCACCTCGGAGGGACTGCGCGCGCTCCTGGAGCGTCTGCACGACGATGGGAAAGGCGCGTGGCGGCGCGACGTGGGTGTCGCGGCGCTCATGGAATACACGGCGGGTCGGTATGCGAGCCTCGCGCGAAAGCACGGCCTCGACCCGTGGGAGGCGGCGAGCGCCGCGTTCGACGCGATGCGCACCCCGGCCGTGCGCAACGCGGAAGATCCGTGGGCAGTCGTCACCCGTGCCGTGCAGGTCACACTGATCGCCGAGGAACGAGGCAACGGACTGCTGTGCTCGACGCATCAGGCACGCAGGCCGCAATACAGCGGGTTCCACGACCCGGAGCGGTTCAGCGACCGGGAGAACCCGCTCACCGAGTACCACGAAGCATTGCAGGTCGCGCCCGCGGGTGAGGACGAGAACGAATCGGACCACGATGTATCTGGCGTCGTCCGTGCAGTCGAGGACGCGATCAAGCTACTGACGCTGCTCGACTGGCCGGAGCAGACGGCGCGCGCGGCCATCGAGCACATCTGCACTCGACTCGGCGAAGCGCCGTCGCGGGCGAGCGCAGCGGAATCGCTTCGGCGAGACCCACACGCTCGGGCCGTGCTCGATCTGTCGTCGACCAGCTGGAACGCGCTGCTCCGTGCGATCCTCGGCAACCCCGATCCCGATCAGGCCCACACCGCCGTCGGCCGCGGCGTACTGTTCCGCCTTCTTGTCGGCGAGCCCCTGCGTGCGCTGCTCACCGATGACGACCTCGTGCTGCTGCTCGGCCTGAACGCGCCCACTCTGGCGGGAGCGAGGTAGCACATGGCGGCGAGCACCGGGCACATCGAGCTGGAGCGCACCATCGACTCCATCGTCGTCGGCAGCCGTCATCGCATGGAGCTGGGCGACATCGACGCACTCGCAGCGTCCATCGAACGTAACGGACTGCTCCAGCCTCCGACCGTGACACCGGACGGCGTGCTCGTGTGCGGCGCTCGACGCATCGCGGCGCTGCGCAAGCTCGGCCACAAGAAGGTCAACGTCTTCGTGCGCTCCGGGATCAGCGACCGGCTCCAGAGGCTCATGGCCGAGCAAGCCGACAACGTGCTGCACAAGCCGTTAACGCAAACGGAGGCCGCGGCCCTGTACCGCGAGCTGAAGACGCTCATGGCCGAGGACGCCGCTCGTCGTCAGGCGGCGACGCAGTTCGGTGCTGGCGGGAAGATCGCTGGAGCGAGCGGTGGTGCCGTGACGGCACCACCGCTGATCGGTGCTCCGGGCAAGTCCCGTGCGCAGGCCGCGCTCATGGTCACCGGGCGCAAGTCGTACACGAGCCTGGAGCAGATCAACGATCTCCAGCGGATCGCGAACGACCCCCGCCAGCCGGAGGATGTGCGCAGCTTCGCCCGCTCCGAACTCGACGCCATCGACCGCGGCTCGTCAATCACCACGGCGCACGCCCGCACGATCGCCATGCTGGCGATTCCGCAGGAGGAACCCGAGCCACCCGGCGAGCTGGAGTTGCTCGCACAGGAGGCGCTGGAGCGCGCGAAGCAAGGGCGCAAGCGAGGCCCGGCACCCGCACCAGCGTCGAGCGCCGTGCCGGTTCGCTATCCGGTGCGGGCGTTCACCCTCACCTGGAATGACCTCGATCAGTGGTGGTCGCACTACGACCCTGCCGAGGTCGGCACCGCGCTGAGTGATGACCAATGGGAGCACTTCGAGACGATCCTCGACGCTACCGTCCATTTCTTCGACGCGGCCCGCGCCGCCCGAACCGCCCGCCAACGTCTCGCCAAGGAGAGTGCCTGATGCCGCAGACTCGCTTCCCTCGTCGCCTCATGATCCTCCTTATCGTCGGCGCCGCCGTGCTCGCCGTCCTCGTCGGAGTCGGGCTCTATGGGTTGCTGCTCGCGCCTCGATCCGAGCCTTCGCCGGGCGGCAGCTCCGCGAGCGACCCACCAGGCGCTTCCACCAGCGCACCGTCCCCGACATCGAGCGCGCCACCCGTCGTCCGTGAGTCCGACGACCCCGAGACGTTCGCACGAGCCCTCGCCAATGCGCTGTTCACATGGGACACCGCGACCGAGTTCGGGCCGACCGACTACGCGCAGGTCATCGTGGATGTGGGCGACCCCTCCGGCAATGAGACCGCCGGGCTCGCCTCTGACGTGCGCACCTATCTCCCGACCGCGGACGCCTGGGCGCAACTCCGCACAATGCAGACCCGCCAATGGCTCGACATCAACGACGTGTTCGTGCCGGACGAGTGGGCGACGGCGCTGGAGCAGGCATCCGAGGGGCAGATCCTCCCTGGCACCGTCGCCTACACGATCACCGGCGTTCGGCAACGCGAGGGCATCCACGGCACTGAGCCCGTGAGCAGCTCCCACGATGTCGCGTTCACCGTCTTCATCACTTGCGAGCCGACCTTCGACACCTGCCGCGCGCTTCGCCTCTCTGAGCTTGACAACCCTCTGCGCTGATCGGCACCCGTATGAAGAAGCTCGTTGTGGCCATCGCCACGCTCATCGCACTGCTCCCCATGAGCCTGGTCGGCGTGAGTCTGCTCGTGTCGCCCGTGGTATTCGCCACGTGTCTCTCGTCAAGCTCGCTCGTCGTCGGGTCGATTCCCGAGTCACTCACAGCCACAACGCGCGCGGGCGCGGCTGTGACCCTCAACCACGAGCAGCTAACCCATGCAGCCACCATCATCACGGTCGGCGCGCACACCGAGGGCGTTGGTCGCGCTGGCATCGTCATCGCGCTCATGGCCGCACTCACCGAGTCGCGGCTACGGATGCTCGCAAACTCGGCTGCGATTCCAGAATCAAGCGACTTCCCGAGCGACGGAGAAGGCACCGATCACGACTCTCTCGGCCTATTCCAGATGCGGCCGAGCGCAGGATGGGGCACCGTCGCAGAGCTGATGAATGCGACCTACCAATCGCGTGCCTTCTATGGAGGCTCGAGCGGGCCGAACTACCCATCACCGCGTGGACTGCTCGACATCCCCGACTGGCAACACCTCGACCCCGGCGAGGCGGCGCAGGCGGTCGAGGTCTCGGCCTATCCCGACCGCTATCAGAACTACCAGCCGGTCGCCGAAACGATCCTCACTGCGCTCACCCGGCGCGCTGAGACCACGCCGAGCGGTACGCCGCTCGGCGACATACCTGAGACAACCGCAATCGTCTTTCCCGTGCCGAGTGGGACGTGGGTGAACACCAGCGACTTCGGGTGGCGCGAAGACCCATTCACTGGTGAGCGAGCGTTCCACTCAGGAACCGACTGGGCTGCCGACGACGGCACGGCGATCCTTGCACTCGCCGACGGCGTGGTCAGCTTCGCCGGGCCGTCGGGCGGCTACGGCAACCTCATCATCATCGAGCACACGATCGATGGAGAGCGCATCGCCTCCGCCTATGCACACATGTGGCAGAGCGGCGTCCTCGTCAGCGTCGGGGACCGGGTCGTTGCCGGGCAGCACATCGGCAACGTCGGTTCGGCGGGCAAGTCGACCGGAGCCCACCTGCATTTCGAGATCCGGCCAGGCGGGTCGAACGCCACGGCAGTCGATGCCGAGCCGTGGCTTGCCGCTCACGGTGTGCAGAACCTCGATGCCGCAAGCACCGCGGCACTCTGCTCAGCACAGATGGCGGCATGACATGGACGTATTCCCCGACTTCGGAGCCGTCGGCGGTCAGGCAGAACTGCGCGCCATCGTTGGCGCGCTGCTGACCATCGTGCTCATCCTCGCCGTGCTCATGCTCGTCGTCTGCGCCGCAGTGTGGGCGATCGCGTCGGCGAACGGCAACATCTCTTCGGCTGTCCGCGCGCGCGTCGGGTTCCTTGTCTCCATCGGAGCTGCCGCACTTGCCGGCCTCGGTGTCACCTGGATCAACTTCCTGCTTGGGGTCGGAGCAAGCATCTGACGCCATCGAACTGGGACAGCGTGCGCACCTACCGGGTAAGTCGTCCCCTCGCCTGCTGAAGGAGCACACATTGATCGACATCGACCCCAATACCGACGGGTTGCCCGGCATCGAACAGCTCCGCGTCATCGTCGGCGCGGCCATGACGGTGGGGCTCATCCTCGCTGTCCTCGCCCTGATCATCTCGGCCGTGGTCTGGGGCTACGGGGCGAACAGCTCGAATCCGCACCTCGCCAGCCGGGGCAAGGTCGGCGTACTCGTCTCGTGCGGCGCGGCGATCATCTGCGGTGCGTCGGTGACGCTCGTGAACTTCTTTTGGAACGTCGGCCAGTCGGTCTGACTCCACGACCGAGTTGAGATGGCTGAGCCGATGAGTATCTGTGATGTGCCCGTCATCGCCTCGGTGTGCGATGCCGTGGGCGAGGGAACTGCGTCGCTCATCTCCGCGCCGTTCGACTGGCTCGCGCAGGCAATGGGGCAGGCCGCCGCCTGGCTGTTCGAGAGCGTGTGGGCGGTATTCGACTCGACAACGCTCATCGACGTTACTGGAAGCCAGTACGTCTCGGTCTACAACGTGCTGTTCGGGGTGGCGATCTTCGTCATGCTCGTCTTCTTCTGCCTCCAACTGATCACCGGGCTCGTGCATCGAGATCCGATGGCCCTGTCGCGCGCGGGCGTGGGACTTGCCAAGTCAGTGCTCGGCTCGTTCGTCGCCATCACCCTCACCGCGACACTGTTGGAGGTCACCGATCAACTCACCATCGGCATCGTGCAAGCGACTGGCAACACGATGGAGGGCATCGGCGACCGCATGGCACTGCTCGCCGCTGGGCTAACGACGATCAACATCGCCTCTCCCGGCGTCGGTGCGATCATCACGATCTTCCTGGCCGGGCTCGGCATCGCGGGTGCGGGCATCGTGTGGTTCACGCTGCTCATCCGTAAGGCGCTGCTACTGGTCGCTATTGTCTTTGCGCCCATCGCCCTCGCCGGGTTCGCCTGGGATGCCGCGAAGGGATGGTTCGGGCGCTGGGCGGCGTTCGTCGTGGCGCTCATCTTCTCGAAGCTCGTCATCGTTGTCGTTTTCCTGGTCGCCATTGGGCAGATCAGCGCGCCCATCGATCTCGACCTCGCCTCGATCAGTGACCCGATCTCGGGCATCGTGCTGATGTTCATCGCCGCGTTCGCGCCATACCTGACGTACAAGTTCATCTCGTTCGTGGGCTTCGACATGTACCACGCGATGTCGAGCGAGCAGGAAGCGAAGTCGGCGCTCAACCGGCCCGTCCCGCTGCCGGTCAAGGCCCAGCCGAACGCGGCTAAGTCCGTCCTCGGAGGGCAAAGCGGCGGGAGAGGCGGGACTCCTCCCGCGCCGAGCACAGCTCCCGCTGCAAGTGGCGTAGCAGGCGGCGTTGCGGGCGCAGGTGGCGGGGCGGCCGCTTCCGGTGGCGGGGCGGCGGCCTCGGGAGGCGCGGCAGGTGCCGGGGCAGCAGCGGCCGGCCCCGCGGCCGCAGCCGTCGTCGGGGCGCAGGTTGTCAAAGCCGCAGCGACGACTGGGCCGAAAGTCGGTGCCGCGGTCGGCGGCGCAGCAGCCGGGCACGCAGAGACATCCACGCCGCCGATACCCGTAGCGCCGAGGAAGGGGTAGAACGTGGCCACCCAGCACCCTCCGGCTCCCGAGCAGCAGGTCTCCCCCGTGCAGTTCTCCCGACTCGCGCACCGTGGCATCCTGCTCGGACTGTCGATCTCGCAGTTGATCGTGCTGGGCATCGGCGTGGTCACCGTCGTCGCCACGATCTACACGGGCGGCGGCATGGGGCTGGTCTGGACATCCCCGATCTGGCTCAGCTGTCTGCTGCTCGCGGTCGTCCCCGCGGGCGGCCGCAAGCTGGTGGACTGGCTGCCCATCGTGTCGCGCTGGATGTGGCGGAGCACCGCAGGGCAGTTGATCTTCCGCCGCCGCGTCATCAAGCCGCGTCCCGTCGGCACGCTCGCGCTCCCCGGCGATGCGACCGCGCTGCGCGAATGGGTCGATCCCGAGACGGGCGCGGCGATGGTGCACGACCCCCACGCTCAGACCCTGACCGCGGTTCTGGGGGTGACGCACCCGGCGTTCGTGCTGCTCGATCCGGGCGAGCAGGAGCGGCGGATCAACGGCTGGGGTCGGGTGCTCGCTACGGCGTGTCGCTCGGGCCGGATCGCCCGGCTCCAGGTCTGCGAGCGGACACTGCCGGAGTCCGGCACGGGGCTCGCCGAATGGTGGGCCAGGCACGGCGCCGACGATGATTCCTGGCCTGCGACTACATACCGAGAGCTGATCGAGCGTGCTGGGCCGACCGGCGAGCGCCATGCGACGACCATCTCGATTGCGCTCGATATGAACACCTCGGGACGACAGATCCGCTCCGCGGGCGGCGGCATCCGTGGAGCTGCCGCCGTGCTGCGTCAGGAGATGACCACGCTCGTCGCTGCGCTGCGAGCTGCGGACCTCGCCACGACCGGCTGGCTCGCGCCTGGCGAGGTCGCTGTAATCCTGCGCTCCGCCTACGACCCGGCTGCCGCGCCCGCGCTGGAGAGGCACGCCGACATCGGACGTTTCCTCGCCACCGCGGGGCCGGTCGCGGTGACCGAGAGCTGGGATCGCGTGAGAACCGACTCCGGTTACCACACCGTGCTCTGGCTCTCCGAATGGCCCCGCTCGCAGGTGTTCCCCGGATTCCTCGCCCCTCTGTTGCTTACCTCGGGAGTGCAACGCACGTTCTCGCTCGTCTGCACGCCGGTTCGCGCCGACATCGCGGCTCGCGACCTGCGGAAGAAGAAGGTCGGTCTTCTCTCCGATGCGACGCAGCGCGCGAAGATCGGCCAGGTCGAGGATGCCTCGCGCACGGCCGAGTACCAGGACCTGCTCCAGCAAGAGTCCGATCTCACCGCGGGACATGGAGTCCTTCGCTACACCGGCCTCATCTCCGTCTCCGCGCCCACGGTCGATGAGCTGGATGCCGCCGTCGCCGCTATCGAGCAAGCCGCCGTGCAGGCGTCCTGTGAGACGCGCCGCCTCGTTGGCCAGCAGGCCACCGCCTTCGCCGCCGCCGCGCTCCCGCTCTGTCGGGACGTGTGACAAACCCAGCCCTCGACCCCGGAAGGAGTGGCCATGCCGACCTTCAGCAATCCCGTGCAGGACGCCACGGAGACCCGCCAGGCGGTGCGGGCGCTCGCTCATGCGAGCCGCGCCTTCGCCGACCCCGCGGACACCTATCAGGTGGTCGGCGAGCTGCTGGGGACGCTGCGCTCCCTGGAGCAAGTGCTGGAGCAGGTCGCGGCGGCGCACGTTCGGCACCAGGACAAGGCGTTTCTCGACAATGGCGACCACGAGGCTGGGGTTGATGAGGCTTGGGCCGCCGCCAACGCCCTGCGCAAGGCCGCAGAACTCGTCCAGTTGGCCGAGACTGCCGTCGATCAGGCGACGCAGCATTCGAGCTACATCGCCTGGCACCCGGCACCTGTCGCCAGCCGACCTGAGCTGGACCCGTTCTCACGCGATCCGTTCGAGGCCCACCCCGTCAGTTCGCCAAAGGGGCTGTCGCTATGAGTCCCGACGACCGCGAGCGCCTGCACACCGCGGTCCTGCTCGACCCAGCGGGCGAGCGCCGTGCCGCTCGGAAGGCGCGACGGCGAGCGGCGAACAAGATCGAGACCGCCGACCGCAAGGCGCAGCAGGATCTGGCGCGCGCGGCGTGGGAGGCCGAACGCGAGGCGCGGCGGGCGACGACCTACCTGCCACCGTCCGGCGAGACGAGGCCCGCGGCACTCCGCACACCGGGCCGATTCCGGCTGCCGCGTCACCAGGACACGAGCGCGACGCTGGCCGGGGCGTATCCGTTCCTCGCCGAGGGCGGACTGGGCTCTGCCGGGGTGTTCGTCGGCCAGGATCTCTACAGCGGGGCATCGTTCGTCTATGACCCCTGGGTGCTCTACGCGCAGGGCCTCATCACCGCACCGAACATCGTCCTCGCGGGGATCGTCGGCTCCGGCAAGTCCTCGCTCGCCAAGAGCCTCTACACGCGCTCCATCCCATTCGGTCGGCGGGTATATGTCCCCGGCGATCCGAAAGGCGAGCACACGGCTGTCGCTGAAGCAGTCGGCGGACGGGCGATCGTGCTGGGGCACGGGATGTCTACGCGGCTGAATCCGCTCGATGAAGGGCATCGGCCTTCGGGCCTCAGCGATGCCGAGTGGCAAAGCCAGGTCACCTCCCGGCGACGCGACCTCATCGGCGCACTCGCCGAGACCGTCCTCGACCGCGGCCTCACCCCGCTGGAGCACACCGCCGTCGACTTCGCGCTCGCCGATGCGGTGCGCTCGGCCGAGGTGCCGATCCTTCCGATGGTGGTCGACCGCATCCTCGCCCCGCAGCCCAAGGACGACGACGGCAGGCTCGCCGAGGACGGCCGACTCGTCGGACACGCGCTGCGGAGGCTCGTGGCCGGGGACCTGGCGGGGCTGTTCGACGGCCCGAGCACCGTGCGCTTCGACCCGTCACTGCCGATGGTGTCGCTCGACCTGTCGCGGGTGGCAGAGAACTCGACGCTCATCTCCGTGCTCATGACGTGTTCCTCGGCGTGGATGGAGTCGGCGCTTCTCGACCCGGCAGGCGGCCCGAGGTGGGTCGTGTATGACGAGGCGTGGCGGCTCATGTCACATCCGGCGCTGCTGCGCCGGATGGACGCACAGTGGCGGCTCGCGCGGCACTATGGCATCGCCAACCTGCTCATCTTCCACAAGCTCAGCGACCTCGACAACGTAGGCGACCAGGGCTCGGCGATGCGCGCGCTCGCCTCGTCCCTGCTCGCCAACGCCGAGACACGGGTGATCTACCGGCAGGAGAGCGATCAGCTCGGAGCTACTGCGCAGGCCCTCGGACTCACCGGAACGGAGCAGGGATTGCTACCCGGTCTCGGCACCGGACAGGGGCTCTGGAGGATCAAGAACCGCTCGTTCGTCGTCCAGCATCAGCTCCACCCTGCCGAACTTGCGATGTACGAGACAGGGCAGAAGGCAAGAGGAAAGACCTAGATGTTCCCGCGATTTGACGGCTTGGCGGGAACAATGAAGGTCCCCGACCTCAAGCGCCCATGCGGGGGTCGAAGTTTGCGGAACCTGCACGTTCTCGCTGGTGAGGTTGCAGGCAGTGTCCGAAATAGCTTGGACAGCATCGCATGATGGATGGCATTCGGTGAACATGCGAGCAAGCAGGCGCGTCAGTGCGTCATGGACTCAGCCCGGAGGTCTCCGATCGGTCGCCTGAGAGCCGCAATGCCACCCAGAGGCCGCATCGGCGGCAGATGAAGGCGTTGTCGTGCGCCAGGGCGTGGAGCTTGCGTCGCGGGAGTTCTCGCCCGCAGCATGAGCAACTGTGCTGCATGGTCGGTGTCGTCATACTTAGCCTGGTTGCCCTCGGATACGGTGCCTCAGATGTAGCTGCAGATGTCCTGTGCGGTGCACCTGGCCGGGTCGCCGGTTTCGGTGGTATCGCGGACTTCGGCGACCGTGGCACGGAGGGCCGTGAGTTCGGCGATCTTCTGGTCGATGTCGGTCAACTGCTTGTTCAGGATGTCGCGGACGTGGGTGCACGGTGCGGCGCCGGCGTCGCGCACCTTCAGGATGTCGCCAATCTGGGACAGCGTCAGGCCCGTGGCCCGACCGCGCCGGATGAAATCGAGCCGCGGCACGATGTCAGCGCTGTAGTCGCGGTACCCATTCCCCGCACGGCTGGGGACTGGGAGCAGCCCACGGTCTTCGTAGAACCGCAGGGTCTTGCTCGTCATCCCGGCCGCTGTGGCCGCCTCACCGATCAGCACGGTACACCTCCGTCGCCGGAGTAGCCTCCGGCATCCCTTGACCTTCCAGCGTAGTGGAAGGTGCAGGCTGAGGCCATGGAAGATCCGACCTCCTTCGACCTGGCCGTCATCGGTTCCGGTGCCGGCGCGTTCGCTGCGGCGATCCGGGCCAGCCAATTGGGCAAGCGGGTGGTGATGGTCGAGCGAGGCGTCATCGGCGGCACCTGCGTGAACACCGGCTGTGTGCCGTCCAAAGCGCTGCTGGCGGCGGCCGACGCCCGGCACGTTGCCCTAAATTCTGGACGGTTCCCGGGCATCTCCGCATCGACCGGGCGGGTGGACATGCCCGCGCTGATCGAGGGCAAACGCGCCCTGGTCGAGGGCATGCGTGCGGAGAAGTACGAGGATCTGATCGCCTCCTACGGTTGGGACCTGCGAGCCGGAACGGCCGCATTCGCCGGTACCACGGCGGACCCGAGGTTGGAGATCACCGCAGCGGACGGGACGCGGAGCACGGTCGGTGCAGCGCACTACTTGATCGCCACCGGCTCCACCCCAACCATCCCGGCGGTCGACGGGTTGGCCGGTGTCGACTACCTGACCTCAACTTCAGCGATGGAGTTGGAGGCGGTTCCCGAGTCGTTGCTGGTGCTCGGCGGCGGCTACGTGGCGATGGAGCAAGCGCAGTTGTTCGCCCGGCTGGGTTCCCGGGTCACCATGCTGGTCCGATCCCGGCTGGCGTCCCGCGAGGAACCCGAGGCGTCCAAGGCCATGATGGGGATCTTCGCCGACGAGGGCATCCGGGTGGTCCGCCGCGCGAACCTCGACACGGTCCGCACCGACAAGAACACCGGCGACATCATCGCGACGGCCACCGTATCCGGTGGAGCAGAAGAGTTCCGTGCCAGCCGGATCCTGATCGCCACGGGTCGGCAGGCGGTGACCGAAGGACTGAACCTCGCAGCGCTCGGGATCCAGACCGGCCCTTCGGGCGAGGTCATGGTCGACGGTCGGCTCGCGACATCCAACCCGCGGATCTGGGCGGCCGGCGATGTCACCGGGCATCCGCAGTTCGTCTACGTCGCCGCCTCCAACGGGTCCCTGGTCGCGGAAAACGCCTTCACCGGCACCAACCGGGAGGTCGACTACCGGCACCTGCCGCGGGTCACCTTCACAAGTCCCGCTCTCGCCGCCGTCGGGATGACCGAGCAGCAAGTGGTCGCTGCCGGTATCCGCTGCCAGTGCCGGGTACTGCCCCTGGACTACGTTTCCCGGGCCATCGTCAACCGCGACCTGCGCGGTGTGATCAAGGTCGTGCAGAACGCCGACACCGGCCAGATCCTCGGAATCACAGCCGTCGCCGCCGACGCCGGCGACCTCGCCGCCGCCGGTGTGTACATCCTCGAAGCGGCCATGACCACCGACCAAGTCGCCCACCTGTGGAGCCCTTACCTGACGATGGCCGAGGGCATCAAAATCGCCTGCCAAGCCTTCACCGCCGACGTCTCCAAACTCTCCTGCTGCGCCTTCTGAGCGCATCACCAGATCCATCTGAAAGGAAAAGAGAATGACCAACGAACCCGCCGCGATCACCGACCGCCTCGCCACTGCTGAGACCGGGCTGGAAACCTGGCTCTGGCTCCCCTTCTGAAGCTCCTCGCCGAAGGCGAACCTGTCACCATCGCCGATCTGGCGACCGCCACGGGGCGGACCGCCGACGAAGTGCAGGCCGCGCTCGCCGAGGTTCCCGACACCGAATACGACGACAAGTTCACGATTCTTGAATCCGAGTAGGCCGGGAACTCACGGTCTCGGGGCCGGTTTCAGCCTATCTGGACCCGTGAGTTTCTGCCTGGCGGGGCGGGGGTTATCGGGCGAGAGTGCGGATGGACATGTCGTCGACTTTGGGCAGGTGCCGCTTGACCGAGTCCTCGGCGGCGCCCGCGATCCTGTTCGCCTCGGCGAGCGAGACGTCCGGAATGCGTATGACGGCTTCGCCATGGAGTCGGTGGCCGATCCAGCGGAGCCGGACGTGGTCGATGCCGATGACTTCGGGGACGTGCTCGAGGGCATGCTCGGCCTTGTCGAGGAGTTCGGGTTCGATGCCGTCCATGAGTCGTCGGCCGACGGAGCGAACAGTGCCGATCAGGAGGACGACGATCATCGCGGAGATCACCAGACCGACGATCGGGTCGGCGAGGGGGAAGCCAAGGAGCACGCCGATGCCGCCGATCACGACGGCGAGGGAGGTGAATCCGTCGGTGCGGGCGTGGATGCCGTCGGCGACGAGGGCGGCGGAGCCGATCTTGCGGCCGACACCGATGCGGTAGATCGCGACGGCCTCGTTGCCGAGGAAGCCGACAACGCCGGCGGCGATGACCCATGCGAGGTAGCCGATGGGTTGGGGGTTGATGATACGGTCGATGGCCTGCCAGGCGGCGAGCACCGCGGACAGGGCGATCATCAACACGATGAACAAGCCCGCGAGGTCCTCAGCGCGGTTGTAGCCGTAGGTGTAGCGGCGGGTCGCCGCGCGGCGGGACAGGGCGAACGCGATCCAGAGCGGGACCGCGGTGAGCGCGTCAGAGAAGTTGTGGATCGTGTCCGCAAGCAGCGCGACCGATCCGGAGAACGCCACGATCACCGCCTGCAGGACGGTGGTGACCAGTAGCACGACGAGGCTGATCTTCAGCGCCCGGATGCCCTCCGTGTTGGCCTCCAGGGCGTTGTCGATCGAGTCCGACGCATCGTGTGAGTGGGGCACGAAAATCCCGTAGAGGAAGCCCCTGAACCCGGTCGGGTGCTCGTGCCCGCCAAGCGAGTGCCCGCCGCGGGCGTGCGTGTGACCGTCGTGCTCGTGCTCGTGCGGGAAGTCGTGGGTGTGCGCGGTCATGCCTCATCCGTTCCGTGGTGGTGACGAGGGGTACCGCCCAGGGAGTGCTCGGCCTGGAAGATCGCGTCCGAGACGAGCTGAGAGGCGTGCTCGTTCTCGAGCCGGTAGAAGACCCGTTGTCCTTCCTGCCGAGTCGCGACGATCCGCGCCAGTCTCAGCTTCGCGAGATGCTGCGAGACCGCCGCCGGGGACTTATCGACGGTCTCGGCGAGCTGGTTAACCGAGAGCTCGTCGGCCGCGCGCAGCGCGAGGATGATCCGCACCCGGGTCGCGTCGGCGAGCATCGCGAAGACCTCGACGGCGAGTTCGACGAACTGGCTGTCCGGGCTCAGCCCGCAAATCTTCTTATCTGCATCCACACGCAGATTATTGCACGTCCTCCGGGCGAAGGTCGGGATCGAGGACGCGGAGGTGGCGGGCCCATGCGATAACGGGTTCCGACGCTCGGGTCGGGATGAGGCGTGGGATGAGGCGGACGAAGATGACCATGACGATGAGCTCGACGAGGGTCTGGGTGACCACCACGAGCGGGGCAAGGTCGAACGCGGCGGGCAGGGCCAGAACGAGGGGGAGCACGACGAGGGAGTTGCGGGTCGTGCCGCTGAACACGATCGCCCTGCGCGCCGGCACGTCCAGGCCGGCGACCTTGCCGGTTGCGGCGCCGATCGGGACCATGACCGCGGCGAACAGGACGTAGACGGGGATGGCGAGCAAGAGCGCACCGAGTTGCTGACCGACCCCGGCGATCTGGGAGGCGACGACGACGGCGAGGGTGAGCATCATCAGCGGCACCATCGCCCCCAGCACGACCTCCTGCACCGCGGCTCCCCTGCGGGTGCGCGCGGCGGCGAGCTGAGTGAGTCCGGCCGCGACAAGCGGCAGGACGATGAGCAGCACGAACGCTTCGACGAATGGGGCGAGGTCGATGGCCTCGACGAACTCGGGACCGACGAACAGCAGCAGGTAGAGCGGCAGCAGGAGCATCTGACCGAGCATCAAGATCGGGGCGGCAGCGAGCAGTCGGTCCTTCGCGCCGCCCGCGATGCCGGTGAACACGATGACGTAGTCCACGCACGGGGTCAGTAGCACGAACAGCACCCCCACCAGCAGCACCTGGTCGTGGGCGACGATCCGCGACAGAACGAACACCACGACGGGCACGAGGACGAAGTTCACGACCAGGACCGTGGCAAGGAAGCGCCAGTCGCGGAACGCCTGCCCGATCTTGGCGAACGGCACCCCGAGGAAGGTGGCGTAGAGCAGCAGCCCGAGCACGGGGCTGATCGCGAACTCCGCCGGATGCGCGACGACGGGGGCGAGGAGGCCGACCGCGGCGCCCACGACGAGCGCGGCCAGGTAGAGCGTCACTTGGTGCCGCTCCATCCACTCCGCAACCGCTCGCATAGCTCCTATCTTCACAGCCTTCAATAGGTCATCATTTACTGTATGGTCATTACATGCTGACTCTTACTTCGCGGGTGGACGTGATGAACCGGCTCGGCCGGGCGATGGCCGACCCGACCCGCTCCCGCATCCTGCTGTCGCTTCTGGAGCAGCCCGGATACCCGGCGAAGCTCGCTCGCGACCTGGACCTGACCCGCACTAACGTCTCGAACCACCTGGCCTGTCTGCGCGGTTGCGGGATCGTCGTTGCCGATCCTGAGGGCCGGCAGACCCGGTATGAAATCGCCGACCCGCACCTGGCCGCGGCGCTCGTTGCACTCGTGGACGTGACGCTCGCGGTGGACGAGAGCGCGCCGTGCCTGGACCCGGCGTGCACGGTCCCGGGCTGCTGCGACACCGAGGCCATCGCCGGATGAGCACGGCGACGCTGACCGACGAGCGCCGGACCCGACTGCACGGTCGGGTGAAGTTCATCGTCTTCTTCACGATCACCTGGAACGTCATCGAGGCGATCATCGCCCTCTCCGCCGGCGCGCTCGCCTCCTCGGCCGCGCTGATCGGGTTCGGGCTGGACTCGGTGATCGAGGTCGCCTCCGCTGCCGCGATCGCCTGGCAGTTCACCCGCAAGGATCCCGAGCTGTGGGAGAAGGCCACCGTCCGGATCATCGGGGTCGCGTTCTTCGCCCTCGCCGCCTACATCACCGTCGACGCTATCCTCGCCTTCACCGGGGTCCGCGAGCCGGAGCACAGCCCGGTCGGCATCGGCATCGCGGTCGCGAGCCTGATCGTGATGCCCGGCCTGGCCTGGTTCGAGTTCCGCACCGGCCGCGAGCTCGGCTCCAAGAGCGTGCAGGCCGACGCCAAGCAGCTCCTGCTGTGCATCTACCTCTCCGGCACCGTCCTCATCGGCCTGCTGCTGAACAGCTTGTTCGAGTGGGCGTGGGCGGACTCCGTCGCCGCGCTCGTCGTCGCGGTCCTCGCGATCCGGGAAGGCATCGAAGCATGGCGCGGCGACATCGAATCCCCCTTGGAAGTCCTCGAAGACCTCGACCACGAGGAGGTCACCCCATGACGCACGTCGGCCCGCTGAACGGCCCACCGATCGCCTGCACCCTCGCCCCGGCTGCCGGCAAAGCGCAGGTGGAGAAGTGGCGAGCGTTCGACGAGGACTACGCGCTCGAGACCGAGCGCACCGACGCTCGCCTGACCATCCACTACGCCAAGGTCGACGACTCCACCCGACGGCTCCGAGAGCTCGTCGCGGCTGACAGCACCTGCTGCGCCTTCGTCGACTGGAGTATCGACGAGACCCACGCCCACCTTCGACTCATCGTCACTGGCACGCCGGAACAGATCGCAGCGCTAAACGTCGGGTAGCCGGGTGCGGGCGTGCCTGAATGGTGCGAGTTCAAGAGCGGTGAATGAACGCCAATATTCCTGAACCAACTGGCACGATTCCAAGGATTCGCTGAGATTCGTCAACGCGCCAGCACACCGGGCGCACCTAGTGTGCATGAGCCATCCCCGACGAGACCACTCGCGCGAACTCACGGCAGTTGGGACAGCGTGAGATGGCCATCACACTTGCCCGGCGACGCCTCGCACGCCAAGAGAGCGCAGAACGGGAGGTCTCTGCGAACGTGCCGCCTGTGCTGCCGGTCGTGACGATGACGGTGCAGCCGGACGCGACGCTCCGCGTCGCAGTCGACGGGGAGCCGTTCGGCGCGCCGACGTTCGCCCCGCCGTGGCACCGGCACTCATTCGCGCAGATCATCAGCGAGGTCGTCGAACAGCGCCACTCGCCCGTGCGCATCGTGGTGCACGAACTCGACGGGAGGGTCTACACGGACATCGTGACGGCTCCGCTTCATCCCACATTCCTCAGCTCATCCCTTCCCGAGTCGCCGGCCCCGGTCGACCAGACTAGCCCTGCGCCAGATACAACCGAACCAGCGCACCCTCTCCCATGCCAGAACGGCGAGGGCTACGTGCCTGGTGAGGAGGTCGCGGTCGCCGTCATCGTCCGGCACACCGGGGCTGACAGCGAGGGCACAGCACGGGCGATCGTCGAGCCGAGTCTGCTCGATCTGAGTCCCACGCACGAGGTCATCCTGCTGGGCCGCGTCTCGGGCACCTGCATCGTCGGACACCCGGCATGACCAGCTCATCACCGCGAGCCGGGGCGTTCGGCGACGAACTGACGAACCTCGCCCTCGGCGCGCTCATCGGTGCGATGCTGCTGGCCGGTGCGCTCCGCTTCGCCGGGAGCATCGCTGCGTTCGTCACGGGCGCGCCCCAGCCCGCGGCGGGTCTCGAAGCGGGAGTCGGAGTGGTCTTCCACGCCGACGACCCCGGCTCGGCACTCGGCTCCGCGTCGCTCAGCCCCGTCGCCTATTGGATCACCGCCGCACTCCTGCTCGCCGCCATCGGTACCGCGGCGTGGTTCATCTGGCGATGGGTGCGCGAGCTGGGCAAGCGGACCAAGGCCGACCCGAACCGGATCGAGGGAATCGCCGACGCGCGCGACGTGCAGCGCGCCGCATCCGAACGCGACCTTCTGCGTCGCGCGACGACGCTGCGCCCCTCGCTCACCGAGCCGAAGCCCGAGGAGGTCGGCTACCTCCTTGGAACCTCGCGCGGCAAGCGCGTGTGGACATCCGTCGAGGACTCGATCCTCCTCATCGGCCCGCCGAGATCCGGGAAGGGCGCGAACATCGTCATCAACACCATCCTCGACGCGCCCGGTGCGGTCATCACGACCTCGACCCGGCCGGACAACCTCACGGCGACGCTCCGCGCTCGCCAGGCGCGCGGCGGCCCGGTCTCCGTGTTCGATCCCCAGCATCTCGCCGAGGGCGTGCCTGCGGGTCTGCGATGGTCGCCGATCCGCGGGTGCGAGGTGCCCCTGACGGCGATGATCCGCGGCACAGGTCTCGCCGCGGGAACCGGGCTCTCCGGCCCCTCCGTCGAGAACGGCGGATTCTGGGAAGGCAAGACCCGCACGGCGCTTCAGGCGCTTCTTCACGCCGCAGCCCTCGACCACCGGCAACCCGCCGAGCTGTTCCGCTGGACGCTCGACCCCGCGGCTGCGGCGGATGCCGTCTCCATTCTCGCCTCGCACCCCCAGGCCGCGACCGGATGGGCCGAGTCACTCGACGGAATGCTGCAATCCGACCCGCGCACGCGCGACTCAATCTGGCAGGGCGTCTCGCTTTCACTCGCCTCCCTTGCCGATCCGCGGGTGCTGGAAGCGGTCAGCCCCAGCGAGGACGAGCAGTTCGACCCCGAGGCGTTCCTGCGCGACTCCGGCACGCTCTACCTGCTGGCGACAGGAGCCGGAGCCGGGGCGTCCTCGTCGCTCGTCGCGGCGTTCATCGAAGACCTCGTCGAGACGGCCCGGCGCATCGCCGCGCGCTCGCCGGGCGCGCGACTCGACCCGCCCGTGCTGGTCGCGCTCGACGAGATCGGGAACCTCGCGCCTCTGCCTTCGCTCCCGGTCCTCATGGCTGAGGGCGGCGGCACGGGTCTCACGGTGATGCCCGTGTTCCAATCGCTCGCCCAGGCGCGAGGTCGTTGGGGCGACGACGCCGCGACCGCGATGTGGGACGCGAGCATTACAAAGATCGTGCTCGGCGGCGGGACGGACACACGGCACCTCCACGACATCTCCACACTGATCGGCGAACGCGACGAGACGACTGAGTCCGTGACCATCGGCGAGCGCGGCTTGCGCTCGAATCAACGCTCGATCCGCCGCGTTCCGGTCATGAAGG
The DNA here is from genome assembly GCF_054165885.1 of Microbacterium sp. HM-570. Lineage (NCBI taxonomy): Bacteria > Bacillati > Actinomycetota > Actinomycetes > Micrococcales > Microbacteriaceae > Microbacterium > Microbacterium sp. HM-570. Next base: position 10,046 of record NZ_CM135111.1, on the reverse strand, counting down.
TCGAAGACATCCGCACCCTGCCCCAGGGCACTTCACTCGTGCTGCTGCGCTCCGCGCCACCGATCATCACGACCATGCGTTACTGGCTCCATCGGCCGGATGCCGAGACGCTGCTCGCTCAGCGCGCCGAGGTCGAGTCGCTCATGCAGCCGGGCACCGCCGGGATAGGTGAGGCAACAGCCATCGGCGACTGACCAACTTCGCGTGACCGCCAGATCGGCACCCACCGCGGACGCTAGATCGGCCAGTCTTTGTGCAGCTCCGAGCCGATACCAAGGGAACTCAGGTCCGCGGTAACGGCAAGCCACAAGTCACTGAAGATCTGGTCAGCGTCGCCCGTCCAGTCGTTTGGAATCGGGGTCGGCGAATCGACGGTGTACGAGACGACGTATCCCGGAGCTGAGGAGTCGTCCCAAGACAGCGAGACGTTCAACCTCGCGTTCTCCAGTTTCACGTCGTCATCACCGTCGCCGAATCTGTCGGCAACGTACTCATAGTCGTATGAGAACTGGTACGAGTCATCCTGCTTCATCGAACGCAGGTAGGGCGTGTCTCCCATATGGCGTAGCCAGGTGAGGATGGCGCTGATGGTGACAGCGGCGCGGTAGATGATCGCGAGTTTGTCGTAGCGGGTGGCAAGACCGCGCCACTGCTTGGCCAGGGCGAAGGATCGCTCGACGACGTTGCGGCCGCGATAGGCGTCTTCGTCGAGCCTAGGCGGGCGTCCGCCGCGAGATCCGCGGCGTTTGCGGGCGGCGATCTGGTCGCTCTTCTCCGGGATCACGGCGCGGATGCCGCGACGACGCAGCTCGGTCCGGGTCACTCCTGACGTGTATGCGCGGTCCGCGATCACCGCGTCCGGACGGGTGCGCGCACGCCCCGACCCGAGCCGGGGCACGTGGATCTCGGCGAGCACGTGTGCGAGCATCGCGCCGTCGTTGCGCTGCCCGCCGGTGACGACCATCGCCAACGGCCGGCCGCGGCCGTCGACGGCCTGGTGGATCTTCGTGGTCAGTCCGCCGCGGGACCGACCGATGCCATGCCCGGCAGGTTCAATCTCGTGCCAGGGAAGATTCTTGTAGTTCGACCCTGCCTCCTGTGTCCTGCTCGGGACGGGTCGTGTTCGTCGCATGCTGATGCGCACGCGTGATCGTCGCGTCCACCGACACCGACCAGTCGACCTTCCCGATCGCGTCCGCTTCCGCGAGAATCCGGGCCAGGACACGGTCCCAGGTCCCATCACCGGCGTAGCGACGGTGCCGCTTCCACACCGTCTGCCACGGACCGAACTCCTCGCGCGGCAGGTCACGCCAAGGGATCCCGGTGCGATACCGGTACGCGATCCCCTCAACCACCCGACGGTTGTAACTGAACGGGTGACCCCGCCGGCCAGAGTTCGATGGCAGCAACGGCTCGATCCGCGCCCACTGCTCGTCGGTGAATACTCGGAATCGCGAATCAGACCTCACGCAACCAGACTGCCCCGAACCTCACCATTCATATGGGAGACACGCCCTAGACCAATCGCAGGGCGTCGGCCGCGGTCTCCAGCGCCCCGTCCGTGATGGCGTAGTACGCCCACCGCCCGCGCTGTTCGCGGGTGACGAGCCCGGCATCCGTGAGCAGTTTCATGTGGTGCGAGACGGTGCCCTGTGAGAGCCCGACCGGTTCCGTGAGATCGCAGACGCAGGCCTCGCCGCGCTCGCCGGCGGCGATGAGGGAGAGCAGGCGGATGCGCGTGGGGTCGCCGAGTGCTTTGAAGACGCGGGCGATGCGCTCGGCTTCGGCGACGCTGATGGCTGGCGTTGCGTTGGTGGTGCAGCAGGTGGCATCGGTGACAGTGGCGGGCAGGGTCATGTCGCCATCATCCCACGTATTGACATTCTTCGATAGATGCCGCACAGTCGTCGTATTGAAGTTTCTCAATCTGAGGAGAGCGGATGTCACAGCACCCCGTCATCGTCATCGGCGCCGGCCCACAGGGCCTCGCCGCCGCGGCGCACCTGAGCGAGCGCGGCCTTGACGCGATCGTACTTGAGCGTGGGGACACCGCCGGGGCCGCCGTGTCGGAGTGGGGCCATGTGCGCATGTTTTCGGCCTGGCCCGAGCTCGTCGACGCCGCGTCTCAGAGGGTGCTCGAATCGACAGGCTGGGTGGCCCCCGCGAGCGGCTACCCGACCGGCGCCAAGTGGGCCAGCGAGTACCTCGTTCCCCTCGCGAACGTCCTGGGTGACCGCATCCGTTTCGGAATCCGGGTCACCGGCGTGAGCCGCCTCGGCCGCGACAAGGTCGCCGATAGCGGCCGCGCAGCGCAACCCTTCGTCGTGCACACGGTTGGCCCGGACGGCGGCGAACAGCGGATGCTCGCCCGCGCCGTCATCGACGCGAGCGGCACCTGGCAGCGCCCAGCCCCAGCGGGCGCCGACGGTCTCCCCGCGCTGGGTGAGTCGGGCAACCGCCGTGTCTCCTACCGGATTCCCGACGACGTCTCCCTCTGCGCCGGCCGCCACATGCTCGTGGTCGGCGCTGGCCACTCGGCGATCCACGCGGTGCTGCGGCTCGCCGAGCTCGCGCGGAGGGAGCCGGGAACGCGAGTGACGTGGGCGCTGCGTCGTGGCAGCGCAGGCAATGTCTTCGGCGGCGGCGACGCGGACGGGCTCCCCGAGCGGGCCGCCCTCGGCGCACGTGCACGCGAGCTGGTGGACGCGGGCCTCATCACCCTTGTGACGGGGTTCCGGGTGGCCGAGTTCCGCACCGCGGACGACAGCGTGACCGTCGTCTCGGAGGATGGCCGCGAGATCGCGGACGTCGCACACGTCTACGCGCTCACCGGCTTCCGCCCAGACACGAGCATCCTCTCCGAACTGCGCATCGACCTCGACCCGGCCCTGGAAGCCGTCGCGGGCATCGCGTCGGAGATCGACCCCAATATCCACTCGTGCGGCACGGTCGCGGCGACGGGCGCACGGCAGCTCGCCCAACCCGAGCCGGGATTCTTCATCGTGGGCGCCAAGAGTTACGGCCGAGCCCCCACCTTCCTCGCCCTCACCGGCTACGAGCAGGTGCGCAGCGTCGTCGCGCACCTCGCCGGCGACCGGGAGGCCGCCGAACGCAACGAACTCGTGCTGCCCGAGACAGGGGTCTGCGGCGGGTCCGGCGATCTCGGCGATTCCGCAGCGAGCGGATGCTGCGCCCCCGCCACACTCCAGATCGGCGTCCGCCCCGGCGCGCCAGTGGGTGTGAACGCGTGAGCGTTGCGACGCAGCCCTCGCCCGTGGCATCCGCTGCTCGCCGCATGTCGACCCTCGACCGCTGGTTGCCTCTCTGGATCGGTCTCGCGATGGTCGGCGGGGTGGTCCTGGGACGTTTTGTGCCCGGGCTATCGGACCTGCTTGCCCGCCTCGAGGTGGGCGGCATCTCGGTGCCCATCGCCCTCGGCCTGCTCGTGATGATGTACCCGGTACTGGCGAAGGTGCGCTACGACAGGGTCGCTGCCGTCACGGGCGACAAGAGACTGCTCATATCGTCGCTCGTGCTCAACTGGCTCATCGGCCCCGCCCTCATGTTCGCGCTCGCCTGGCTGATGCTGCCCGACCTGCCCGACTACCGCACCGGTCTCATCATCGTGGGGCTCGCCCGCTGCATCGCCATGGTGGTCATCTGGAACGACCTCGCCTGCGGTGACCGGGAGGCGGCCGCCGTGCTGGTGGCGATCAACTCGGTCTTCCAGGTGCTCGCCTTCTCGGTGCTGGGCTGGTTCTACCTCGCCGTGCTGCCCGGCTGGTTAGGGCTCGACACGCAGGGGCTCGACATCTCGATGGGCGAGATCGCCGTCAACGTGCTCATCTTCCTCGGCATCCCCCTCCTGGCGGGGTTCGCGTCCCGCTTCATCGGGGAACGCCGCAAGGGCCGCGAATGGTACGAGACGAAGTTCGTGCCCCGCATCGGTCCGTGGGCGCTCTACGGCCTGCTGTTCACGATCGTGCTGCTCTTCGCGCTGCAGGGTGAGCAGGTCACGTCACGACCAGCGGATGTCGCACGCATCGCCCTGCCGCTACTCGCCTACTTCGCCGTCATGTGGTTCGTGGGGTTGCTCGCGGGTCGCGCACTGCGTCTTGGGTACGCGCGATCCACGACGCTCGCCTTCACGGCCGCGGGCAACAACTTCGAACTCGCGATCGCCGTCGCCATCGGAACCTTCGGCGCGACATCCGGTCAGGCGCTCGCCGGGGTCGTCGGACCGCTCATCGAAGTGCCTGTGCTCGTCGGCCTCGTCTACGTGTCGCTCTGGCTGGCCCGCAAATGGTTCAACACCGACCCGCATGCTCTCCCCGAGCACGCCCATGAAAGGATCCCAGCATGACCAAGCCCTCCGTCCTCTTCGTCTGCGTGCACAACGCCGGCCGCTCCCAGATGGCCGCCGGCTTCCTGCGCCACCTCGGCGGCGACCGCATCGAGGTACGCTCCGCCGGCTCGATGCCCGCCGACCAGATCAACCCGACCGCGGTCGAGGCGATGGCGGAACTCGGCATCGACATCGCCGGCGAACAACCCAAGGTGCTGACGACGGACGCCGTGCAGGAGTCGGATGTCGTCATCACGATGGGCTGCGGCGACGTCTGCCCCATCTTCCCCGGCAAGCGCTACGAGGATTGGGAGCTCGACGACCCGGCCGGGCAGGGACTGGATGCGGTGCGCCCCATCCGCGACGACATCAAGCGTCGCATCGAGCAGCTGGTGAGCGAGCTGGCCTGATCTGAATTGAACTGGCGGGTCTCCACCGCAACTTCGGAGATTTGGCGACACACCGAGACTGCCGGTCAGATCCGGCGGCGTGTCGCCGTTTCTCCGTAGTTGCGGTGACCCCGTCGACGTGGCCTGGCGTACGGTCGAACCATGGAGCAACCGGCGCAGGGCATCCAGCTGGAGTTCTACACGTCCAGCTTCTGCGCCGCCTGCCGCCAGACCCGCACGGTGCTGCACCACGTCGAGCGGATGCTCCCGCGACTGTCACTCGTCGAGCGTGACATCGCCGCCCACCCCGACCTCGCGGAGCGCGACAACATCGTGGCGACGCCGACCGTGATCATCCGCTCGCCCGATGGCGCAGAGGTGCGGCGCGCGACCGGCGTGCCCTCGGTCGCGCAGGTGCTGCACGCGGTCGCGCTGGCGACGGATGCGCCTGCTCAGAATCGAGGGGCCGCGCGTAGCCACGACACATGGCAGCGCTAGAGCTTTGTGCCCGCCGCTGGCCGCCTACACGATCGGGAAGGCCGTCGTCGTCGAGGCCGCTGGACGCCGTGAGTGTCGAGTAGTTGCGCAACAGCATGCTGCTGAGGCGCACAAACTCGACACTCATGGAACGTCTCTCTGAGTCGCGCCTCGCGTCGTCACAGGCCGGGATGACGCTGGATGGTCATCGTCGTTCGGCAGTGCCCCCGAGCCGCGCGAGTTCATGGCGCCACGCGGTCCGCGTGTTGAGGCCTGCGCCGAGATTCGGCAGTTCCGCCATGTCGTCGGATGGTAGATCGTGGAGGGTGCCTCCTGCCGAGACGACCTCGAGCGAGAGGGCTGCGATCGTGTCCACGCTGATGGCTTGGAGCACTGCCTGCTCGACCGTTGCGGCGGCGCTCGTGAGACCGTGCCCGCGCAGCAGCACAACGGGTCGTCCCGCCATCGCCGCGACCATCTCGTTGGCCAACTGTTCGTTGCGCACGAGCACCCCGCGCGGGTAGACAGGCACCCCGCCCGCGGCGAGGCAGGCGCCGGGGATGTCGAATGCCCCGACGATGGGCCGGATGGCGATTCCCGCGAGGTCGGCGGCGACGGTGCGCGGCGGATGCGCATGGACCACCGCGGCGATGTCTGGCCGAGCGCGCAGCACGGCGGTGTGCAGTGGCAACTCGTGAGGCACTGTCCACCCGTCGAGTTCGCCCGGCGCTCCCGCGCTCCCGTCGAACCGCACGAGTCGGATGTCGTCCGCTGTCGTGTCGGCGAGTCCGCGTTCGCGAGGTCCCCGGCATCGAACGAGCAGGTGTTCCTCGTCGATGCGCAGGCTGATGTGGCCAAGGATGCCGTCGGCGAGGCCGCGGCCTGCAAGCACGCGGCAGGCGTCGGCGATCAGCACGCGCTCGCGGTGCAGCGCCACGTTTGCTTCATCTCCTGTTGACATGGCAATAGCTTACGGTACATTGGTTAGGCCATTAGTTCGAAGGAGTCTCGAGTGCCCAAAGTCGTGTACATCGTCAGTGACCAGGACAAGCGCGAAATCGACGCGAACCCCGGTGAGAACGTCATGAGCGCTGCCGTTCGAAACGGCGTGCCCGGCATCGTCGGCGAGTGCGGTGGACAGCTCTCCTGCGCCACGTGTCACGTGTGGGTGTGCGACAAGGACCGCGAGCGCGTCGGTGGCCCCGGCGAACTCGAAGCCGACCTGCTCGACCTCGGCGTCTCCGATTTTTCCGAAGCCAGCCGACTCGGCTGTCAAATTACCATCACGGACGAGCTCGACGGGCTCACCGTGGAGCCGCGCCCCGAGGCGTGGCACTGAGAGGAGTGGGATAGCAATGCTGCGCCCTGACATTAACGAGCTGCTCACGCAGACTGGCCCCAATACCCCCATGGGAAATCTGTTCCGTCGCTATTGGCAGCCCGTGCTGCACACCGACGAGCTTCCGGAGGATGGTTGCCCGCCTGTGCGGGTGAAGATCCTTTCGGAACGCCTCATTGCCGTGCGCACGCCTGAAGGCGAGTACGGACTCATGGACGAGTTCTGCGCGCATCGCGGCGTCTCGATGTTCTTCGGCCGTGTGGAGGAGGGCGGCATCCGCTGCCCGTACCACGGGTGGAAGTATGCGGCCAATGGCCAGGCGATCGACGTGCCGAGTGAGCTCAACAACTCCGAGTTCTGCAAGAACGTCAAGCTGCGCTCGTACCCCCTCGTCAAGGTCGGCGACATCCTCTGGACGTACATGGGTGACCCGGAGAAGCAGCCGGCGTTTCCGGAATGGGAGTTCGCGACCGTGCCCTCCGGCCAGACCTTCACGTCGAAGCGCCTCCAGGAGAGCAACTGGCTGCAGGCCCTCGAAGGCGGCATCGACTCGAGCCACGTGACGTGGCTCCACGGCGGCGGACCGACGGGTGCGGGCCTCGAGGCCGACCCGCTTTTCGCCGGAGCGAAGGGCAACCAGTACAACAAGGGCGACCTCAAGCCGTTCTTCGAGGTCGTCGAGAACGAGGGCGGGCTCTTCATCGGCGCTCGCCGCAACGCGGAGGACGGTCACTACTACTGGCGCGTGACGCCGTGGGTGCTCCCCAACTTCACAATGGTGCCCCCGCGCGGCGACCACCCCATCCACGGCCACTTCTGGGTGCCGATCGATGACGAGAACTGCTGGGCGTGGAGCTTCGACTACCACCCCACTCGCGAGCTCACCGAGAAGGAGGTGTCGGCGATGAAGGCCGGCGCCGGTGTGCACAGCAAGAACATCCCCGGCACGTACCGTCCCGTTGCCAACAAGGACAACGACTACCTGATCGACCGCGAGCGGCAGAAGACGGGCGAGCTGTTCTCAGGCGTTGAGGGCATCGCCATTCAGGACTCTTCGTTGCAGGAGAGCATGGGCCCCATCGTCGACCGCACGAAGGAGCGCCTCGTAGCGACCGACGCTGGCATCATCAAGGCGCGCCAGAAGCTGCGCCGCGCCGCTGAGGCGCTCCGCGACCATGGCACCGAGCCGGTCGGCAACGTGGCCGAGCACCAGAAGATCCGCTCTGTCGCCATTGTCCTGCCTCCCGACCTGCCGTTCGTCGAGGGCATCGGCGAGGGGTTCCTGGCGCGCGAGGGCGTGCCGCAGACCACGGTGTAGCGATGACGATTCCCACGAATCCTCTCAGCGCGTGTGCTCGGGCCGCGACCGCGGAAGAGGCGGCCTACCGCATCGACTATCCGCTCGCCCACGCGAGGTCGACGCGGGTCGTTGCCTTCGACGATGTCGCTGCGGGCATCGTTGCCGCAGTGGCATCCAGCGAGTGGGGCCAGGCGCAGTTCTATACGGCGTCGGGTGCGGGCGATGAGCTGGTGACCCTCTCGGGCGATGTGCGCTCCATGGCGGCCGAGATCGAGCATTCGGATTCGGTGATCTTCGTCGCGACCGACGAGATGGCAGCGGATGCGGTGGCCAGCGTTGGTGCGGCATGTCGCGAGCGATCGATCATGACCGCAGGGCTGCTCATGCTTGACGCGGGTGCACTCTCGGGGTCGACGCTGGCCGCGATCCGACCTTATGCGCGCATCCTCCTGGTGCCGGCCGACGCGACGGACCTCTTCGAGCTTCTGAGGGCGATCCGGGCATGACGACGATCCCCGAACTTCATGCGATGAAGGCGAAGGGCGAGAAGTCCGTGTGCTTCGTCGCCTGGGACTACCACATGGCGCGCATCGCCGACCGTGTCGGCGCCGACATCGTCTCGGTCGGCGACACGGTCGGCGCCAACCTGTGGGGCCAGCCGAACCCGCTCGAGGTGACCTTCGACGAAATGCTCGTCGTCGCTAAGGCCGTGCGTCGTGGTGTTCGAGACGCGCTCGTCAGCTGCGACTTCCCGTTCGGTCCCCTGCAGTCCGGGGAGGCGCTGCCCGCGGCGATCCGGCTCGTCAAGGAGGCGGGTGTCGACGTCGTCAAGCTCGACGGGGCTGCCGACTTCCCGGAGGAGGTCGAGCGCCTCACGCGCGCCGGCATCCCGGTTTTCGCGCAGTTCGGCATCACGCCCCAGACGTCGCTCAAGTACGGCATCGACTATTCCGCCGCCGACAAGACGCAGGTGCCCGACGAGCTGACGGAGGAGTTCGTCGAGCAGGCCCGGCGCCTGGAGTCGGCGGGAGCCGTCGCGCTCAACTTCACGAACTCCGGCCCTGTGGTCGGTCCGGCGGTCGTCGAGGCCGTGTCGATTCCCGTCCTGGGTGGATTCGGCGGCGGACCGTGGCTCGACGGCCGCATCCGGATGATCACGGCGGCGCTCGGCTACAACGAGAAGTGGGTCGACGCCGAGCCAGACACTTACGCCAATGTGGCGAGCATCGCGCACGACGCCCTTGCGGCGTGCGCAGCGGACATCCGCGCGGGTCGCCAGATTCGCGGCGGGGTCCGCGTGCCGAGCGCGGGCTGACGACGTCCGCGCTGACAAGAGACAGAGGAGAAGGTCATGCCGGTCGTTGACATCGACGGAATCCCCACGCGGTACGAGACGGTGGGTGATGGCCCGCCGATTCTGATGTTCAGCCCGGGCGGCTTCGACTCGAGCCTGGACAACTGGACGACGTTCGGCCGGTACAAGGAGCTCGGCTTCGTCGAGGGGCTGTCGAAGGACTACACGTGCATCGTGTACGACCGTCGGGAGTCCGGTCAGTCGGGCGGGCGCCTCGAGCGACTGTCGTGGCAGAAGTACGTCTCGCAGGCCGCCGGCCTCCTCGACCACCTCGGGGTCGACGCCGTCCACACGATGGGCGGGTGCGTCGGATGCTCGTCGGCGGCGCTGCTCGCAATCGCCCAGCCCGAGCGCGTGCGCAGCATGGTGCTCTTCTCGCCCGCAGGCGGAGTCACGTATCGTGCTGCCCAGCACAAGCGCTTCACACGCCACCTCGGCTTCGCGCTGGAGCACGGCGTCGAGGCTATCGTCGAGCTCGCCCGCTCGACCACGGCAGGATTCACGAAGGACCCGCGGGTCGGGCCGTGGGCCCCGCTGCTGCGCCGCGACGACGAGTTCGCCGCACGGTACGCCCAGACAAGCCTCGAGCGCTACGCGACGATCGTCACAGGCTCGTCCCGACTGCTGTTCGATCGCGACACCGTACCGGGGCCGGAGCCGGAGGACCTGCAGCTGCTCGACACCCCGGCGCTAATCGTGCCCGGCGAGGATCTCTCTCACACGAGGTCCGCGGCGCGGTACCTCGAGGAGTGCCTGCCGAACGCGGAGTACTGGGACGTGCCCGTCGTCGAGCAGACGCCCGAGGCGTCGACGTCGAGAGTCCTCGAGTTCCTCGCGGCGAC